>OY820905.2:0-3092500 GCA_963555755.3 Nitrospirales bacterium | reverse complement strand
GTGTGGCTGATCGTCCTCTCAGACCAGCTACCCGTCGTAGCCTTGGTAGGCCGTTACCCTACCAACAAGCTGATAGGCCATGAGCCCATCTTCGAGCGCCACATCCACGATGCAGCTTTCCTTCCTTACCCGAGGGACCGGAAGCGTATGGGGTATTAGCAAGCCTTTCGGCTGGTTATTCCCCTCTCAAAGGCAGATTGCCCATGTATTACTCACCCGTGCGCCACTTTACTACTCCGAAGAGCCTCTCGTGCGACTTGCATGTGTTAGGCGCGCCGCCAGCGTTCGTTCTGAGCCAGGATCAAACTCTCAATAATTTACTTCTATTAACTAACAAGGGCCGCCACTTCAACACACTTCTTTGGTTACCGTTTTTTTCGGCTATTGAGTTGTCAAAGAGCAATATGACCGCGAAGCTTTAGAAGATACTAAAGTGACCGTTCGAAGTCAAGGGTGAAATTTTAGAAAAGGAAAAAAGTTTCAAATGGTTTGAGTTTTGCGCCCAACTGCCGTTTCTAGGTTCAACTAACGCCACGACCGCGGATGATACTGGGGCGGATTAAAAAACTTCACATGGGAGTGTTTAAAAAAAGGAATAAGGGCCATGCCAACCACAAACCCTCCAATATGAGCAAAGAATGCCACGCCTCCTCCCTGATTCCCGATGCTCATTCCGCCACTGAACAATTGCATTAAAAACCACAGGCCAAGCACGATACCTGCAGGGACGTAAATCATTTGGCTAAAAAACCCAAAAGGAATCAAGATTAAAACCCGGGCTCGGGGAAACAGCAAGATATAGGCCCCTAATATTCCAGAGATCGCGCCACTGGCCCCGACCATGGGCACCGTGGACCCGGAATCGATCGCGGCATGGCTCAGGGCTGCAAGGAGTCCGCATAAGACATAAAACACAACGAATTTTACATGCCCCATGACGTCTTCAATATTATTGCCAAAGATCCAAAGATACATCATATTCCCGATCAAGTGCATCCAGCCTCCATGCAGAAACATGCTTGTCATTAAACTGCTATAGGCTGGTATAGCCACAAGCTCGGGAGGCAAATCCGCATACCCAAAAACGACTGCTGGAATGGCGCCGTATTGATACACAAAAATTTCACCGAGTTTGGCCTGAAGAGAAACTTGATACAGGAAAACCAAGACACAAGCGACGATAAACCCGATTGTGACAATGGGTTTAATTTCCGTTGGATTATCGTCTTTTAGTGGAATCATAGGCCAGGAAGTTTTATAAAAGGATTGGCCGAGATGAAGGCTATTCTGCCGCGAAATAATTTTTAACTGGGTCAAGCAGCTGATCGGTGGACGATAAAAGCGGAAGGGAAAACCCCGCAGCATGGATATGTCCGCCACCTCCAAATTTGGCCGCAATGGCAGAAACATCCGTCGTTCCAGACCGCGAACGCAAGCTAAAGTATCGTCGCCCGTCTTGCTGATGCCAAATAATGCAAAATGGAAATCCTTGGCACAATCGCTCCCCAATTTGGCTGGTCATGACCGGACTATAGACAGCAGGAATCGTTTCTCCTTGAAAGGAAACCAAGGCCGCTTCTTCCACCATTTTGGCGATCAGTGTGCCTTCCAACCGCAGGATGGCTCGTCCTTCAATCTCCAGCACCTTCTGATCCAAACTATCCCATACTGAAAAATCAAAGGGGTAGGAGGCTAAAGCTGCACTGATTTCACGGCTCTGTGATAATCGCCATTCCCAGAGATCTTTGTCTTGGATGTATTGCAGCAGCCACGGGACCGGCTCCTGATGCGCCCACTCCCATGCCAACACCGCGCCGCTTTTCTTCATGTCAAAATAGGCATAGGGAAGCCCAGCCAACGCGGCTTGGGCGGTGACATGGTGATCCAGGATTTGAAAGCTCGCTGCCACCTGGTTGATCTGTTCAATGACCTCTCGCGCATAGCTAAAATCAGCCATTATCACATGCTGGCCATCCAGACCTGAAGGCGGTACTTGACCATGCTTGACAGGAATATACTCGGCTGTAGGATAGCGCTTCCATAGGGCCCAAGCCGCGCCAAACCCATCCATGCAATCAGCATGGTACAACACAACATTTGGCTCTGATTTTGGGGAAACAGACATTTGGTTTTGGGCTCTATCATTCATGGAACCCGATACCATATCATGATTGCCCCTTTGGACAAAGGGCCAGGACTCTCGAATTCCTAAAACCAGGTTTGTGCTACCTGACCCTTATCAGCCTTCATCCCTTGCGGGAGAGGATTCTTTCTGTAATCCATTCAACCAGTTAATAAATTGACGAAGACGACCAGCATTCCGTCGATGGTAATGAAACGCCAGGCGGGGTAGATGCAGGGCCTCTGTTTCATCTTGTTCTTGAGGAAAGGCCTGGACGGTAGAGAATGAACCGTCCACGCAGAGATCCTGAAAATTTGACTGTACATCGGCTAGTTGAAGGGGAGTAAGCGGCTGCCGAATTCTGACGACCAATAGCTCGCGGACAAACTTGAACGAATGAAAGTTTCGATAAAAGTCTTGGATCTCCTGCACCGCCGGTTCTTCGTGATCAAAAATCTTAAACAGGCTTAAGTCTGATTCAGAAATCAGTCCTCGTGGCAGAAGTTGGCCTGCCACAAAGTCCATCCATCGATCCCAATAATCCGACCCTTGGGCCTGAAGACACACAATGGGAACAAGATTCGCTTTTCCGGTTTGAATGAGAGTCAGAATCTCAAAGGCCTCATCCATGGTGCCCAATCCGCCAGGAAAAAACGCGGCAGCTTGCGCCTCACGAACAAACAACAGTTTTCGGGTAAAAAAGTATTTCAAGTGGATAAGTTTCGGATCATCGGCAATCGTCGCATTGGCGGATTGCTCATAAGGCAACATGATATTGACGCCAAAACTCATGTCTTTCCCAGCACCTTGGTGCCCAGCCTCCATAATCCCCGGCCCTGCTCCCGTGATGACCATAAAACCCTGCTGACTAAGAAGCCGACCGAATCGAGCAGCCAATTGAAAATCTGGATGATCGGAAGGTGTTCTGGCTGAACCATAAATGCTAACTTTCAAACAATGTTCATAGGGCTGAAAGACCTGAAACGCATACCGCAATTCCTTCAAAGCCCGATTGACGATCTTAATATCTAATACATCGATGGAATGCTCATGAAATTTCACGATCCCGGCCAGCATTTCTCGGATGAGCACAGTTCGCAAATCAGACGGTGGGCCTGATAAGAGGGTTTCAAGTTTGGCAAGCAGACCTGCAGAATCTTCGGATTGATCCTTCGAAGGGGTACCTGCGGAAATGGTCTCATCAAAAGGCTCTTCAAGGTGTTTCATCATCTGGTCAGTTCTCGGCTAAGACTTTTTCATAACGACAATCAAGCTGGACAATTGGATACCAACCATACTATTTTGTTCAGTAGAAAGATGGCAGGGCCTGCCATTGTTCTTTTCGGTTTTCTTAAGGATGAAATCAACTATTTCGCAACCCACACATAGTAACATGAGCATTGTAAAACCCTACCTCCTATGAGTTTTTGGCAATCATTACCTTGTCCCATTGTGGGCCTTTCCCCCATGGATGGGGTCACCGACGTGACCTTCCGCCATATTATGGCCACCCACGGCCAACCCGATGTGACCTTTACCGAGTTCACCAATGTTCACGACATTTGTCATGGGGGCCGAATGGGCTGGGAACCCCTACGCTACTCCGAATGCGAACGCCCCATCGTAGCGCAATTGTACGGAAAAGATCCTGCATTATTTTACAAAGCCGCGCATGTGATTGGGGAATTAGGCTTTGATGGAATGGATATCAACATGGGGTGCCCGTCAAAAAACGTGGCTTCCTCGGGAAGCGGGGCCGGTCTGATTCGCACTCCTGAATTGGCCTTGGAGATCATGGCCTCGGCCAAACAAGGACTGACTGATTGGGCCAATGGACAAACACTTGCAGATCTAGGATTGAAAAAGGCTGCGATCGAACAGGCCGAAGAAAGAAACGCAGATCGTTGGCTTGAAAAAGACCAGCCACCACGTGCGCTGCTCCCTCTCACGGTCAAGACCCGGCTCGGCTATGACTCGGTGGTCATCAACGAATGGAGTGATTGCCTGGCTCAAGGCCAACCGGAAGTCATCTCGATTCACGGGCGAACTTTGGCACAAATGTATCGGGGAGAAGCGGACTGGGAAACCATCGCCAGCGCCGCACAACACATCAAATCCCGTGGCATTCTAGTGTTAGGCAACGGCGACATTCGTTCACGCAATGAAGCCGTGAGCCGGATTCAAGCCAGCGGGGTCGATGGGATTCTCATTGGACGCGCGGCGCAAGGAAATCCGTGGATTTTTCAAGGAAAGGAGCTCATTCGACACGCCACCCACAACCCCAATCCACCGTCACTTCCCGAGGCATCGGTTTCACTGGAAACACGTTTTCAGATGATGATCGACCATGCGACCCTGTTTGAATCCTTCAATGATGCGCCACGGTTTCCCCGCATGCGGAAACACCTCGGATGGTATTGCAGTGGATTCCCCCATGCTGCCGCCATGCGCGCCAATATGGTAAAAACAAACAATGCCCAAGACGTGAAGGGCTTGGTCGAAGAATATATGTCCCAACACGTTCTCACTGAAGCAGAAGCTGTGAGCGCATCGTCTTAGGACCTGAGAGAAAATACCTTGGACATCTCGCATCCAATCTTCGGGCCATCTTGGAACCTAGAAACAGCAGTTGGATCACAAAAGTCCGCGCAAGCTCTTGGCGCACCTGGCAAAATACAAAAATGTCTTATCACCACCGAGGTGACCACGACTTTTTGTATTTCACCATGCACCCCAATGTCTTACACGGCTTTTTTGCGCCCAACTGCTGTTTCTAGGTTGAACGGGCCTCAATCGAAAAACCCTCAACATAGCTGTGCTATGCTTCGCGTTCTTCTCAATCGGTCCGTCCAAATCCGACCCAAATCTTGGCGCGATATTGTCCAAGGTATTTTCTCTCAGGTCCTCGTCTAAATTTTCGTGAAGATCATCCTAGCCTCCACCTCACCTCGCCGCCGCGAATTGCTTGCGTTGCTCGGAATTTCTTTTGATATTATTCCGCCGACTTGCGAAGAAATCCTTTCGCCGCATTTAACCCCGTCTGAGCAAGCCAAACAATTTTCCATAGACAAGGCCGAGTCCATTGCCATTCAACACCCACACCATCTGGTCCTTGGAAGCGATACCCTCATCGAAATAGGTGGCACCTTGCTGGGCAAACCGGAAAATATTAAGGAAGCCGAAATCATGTTGCGCCAACTCCGAGGCCGTTGCCATCAAGTGCACACAGGCTTGGCATTGATTCAAAAAGCAGCGGATCTTTTAGTGGCACTAGTGGAAACCGCCCACGTTTGGATCAAACCGTTTGACGAAGTGGAACTGGGAAATTATTTGAACACAGAAGAAAGCTTAGGCAAGGCTGGGGGGTATTCGATTCAAGGCCAAGGGGCCAAGCTCATTGAAAAGATTGAGGGGGATTATCCGACCATTGTCGGGCTTCCGCTCTGGCGTACTGCTAAATTGTTTGAGGAGCAAGGAGTGGGGTTGGGCAATTCCATTGAGGAGATATATAAAATAAAGCCTTATGCGAATTGGAAGGAATTCTCTTAACCTTTATGCGGGGTTTCGCCCCCGCCGACGAGTCCCTTTTGTTTCGGCAAAAGGGACCAAAACCATTCTCGCCCGGGCGCGGCCCCTACGGGTAGGCTTTGCCACGAAACCAAATTATATGGCTCGGGAACTCGCTCCGCTCAAACAGCCCTCACCAGAATGGTCGAATTTGATTCCGCGGCAAAGCCGCGCCCGAAGGCGGAGGAAAGGAAAAATTCATAGCAATTGATTTTACAAAACTTCCCTAACATCTACCGTAAGGGACGTTTTTCTCACAATGTCCCTAAAAAAATCATTAGATATGTTTGAACCCAATGAAGTACACTATTATATCTAAAGCGATGCACCTATTGGGCAAAGGTCATAGATGGTAAGAGGAAATTTAAGTGTTTGGGGATATAAGTTTTTTTATACAGTTTTGCCGGAATCCTTCCGTGGACTTGTTCCTGCTGTAGGCTTTATTGCAAGCATTATTGCCCTCTCCCTTTTTGGCTTTTCTTTTTTTACTTCAGACAACTCTTCGGAAACGTCGATTCTTATTTTATCAAGCCTTCTTGCTATTTTTGTAAGTCTCACCGGTATACTTTTCAGCTTGGTTTTACAGCGAGGGACCGAAAGAAGGCTCTTAAAAGATCCAAACGTTTTTGAACAAATGGGTGCTCGGGCTGCGAACTCTTATATCAAGCTCTTTGAAGCACCTGAAGGCAGAGAAGAAAAAGAACTGCAAAATGTATTACGGCAAATGTTGGATAATTTTCGAGACGTGATTTGGCTGATTGTTCAGGATGAAGTCGTAGTTTCTATTAAAGTAAGAAGAGTAGAGGAGTCATTTTACACCCTGTGTCGAAACTCAGATGCGCGACAAGGAAGACCTGAAAGTGTTGAGTTCTCCTCTGGACTTATCAGTGAAAACACAGAATTCACCTATATTGCTAGCAAAGAAGTATCACTTCGTCCCCACTATATAAATCATAATCTTTATAAATCGGCTGATTCTAAAGAATATATGAACTCCGACCCGCAATGGAGAGACAAATACGGAACGATAATTACTGTTCCTATTTACTGCCAAGATTATGAGGATGGATATATCGTTGGATGTCTTTGTCTTGATGCTCAAAAACCAGGTCTTTTCTTAAAAGCCGAAGAATTGATTGTTAACCTTTTGAAAGAGCAGGCCGGATTAATCTTTATTGTTCTCCATACGTTTATCTACCTATTTACCGATAATGATGATAAATAGTACTTTAGTAGGTCATCCTGTAACAAATAAAGGGAGGAAACCTTTATGGACTCTGAAAAAAAACAAGGACAAATAAACCAGGCAAACAAAGTTTTTGGTCGGGTTTATGAAAAATTAGTTAAAGAGGAAAGAACTCAACAGGGTTCCAGAGGTACGTCTGGTTCTTCTCAAAATCCCCACCAAAAATCATAAACGGCGCAACCTCTAGTGAGAGATTGTGTTTTTCGTGTTGAAACACAAATAGCTCTTCCTTCTCTTTGAGAACTTTTACTTCATCCCCACTCTTCTATTAAATATCTCAATAGAAAAGATAGTTAGCGTTGAGCGCGGCGGAGCCTCCGGCCTGAATCGGTCTCTTGGCGAAGGCTAGTACCGAATTCGACTATTCGGCGAGCATTGTTTGAGCGGAGAGGTGGCTTTGCACCTCGGAGCGAGTTGCGCAGCCATATAATTCGGTGCCGGGGCGGAGTTCACCCGCAGGGACGCGCACGGGCGGAAATGGTTTTGGTCCCTTTTGCCGAAACAAAAGGGCCTCGTCGCGCGGGGGCGAAACCCTGCTACTTATCTTGAGGAAGGTTTTTTTGCGGGAGGTGATTGTTGATCGTTTTTCTTGGAGCAGGGATAGCGCTCGATAAGCCCGAGCAGGCCTGAGACCGCGATGGTGATATCCTCTTGGGGACCTTGGAGATCTTCTGTAGCAAACTCCAATAAGTCTCGCCCGAGGACAACAACTTTTTCCGGAATGCAATAGAGCGGCTGCTGACCCTGCCGCTGGAGTTTGGCGTTAATGATTTGAAAGCCATCCGCCAATCCATCGAGATAGACCCGTTGTTGGTCTTGGGTCATACCTTCAATGGACAACATGGGCTGAACCAAATCACGGGCATGAGTAGAGCTCCACAAACACGGCAGGATGAGAATGGCTAACAGAATGGGCCCTCTGAACCCCCTCGCTCCTTTGGAGACAGTACAGGGTGAAGGGACGCTTCCTTCTTTATAATGATTTAAGTGCAACGTTGCCCTTCACGATACAACTCCATACATCACTTTTTGCAAACGTCTGCATCCCCCGCCCTCTCTCTTCAGAAATGACTGGGAGTTTCCCCGTTCAGCACTCCTGCATTTTCTTCATGCATCATTTCTAGTTCACAGTCAGTCATGAAGGCATTGAGTCGCCCAGCTTTTTTACCATTGGCAAGGGTTCGGGAATGACTGGAGGCAGAAGGCGACTCCGCTTCTTTTCGAAAATCATGACCCCGCGTTTCTCCAATTCATCATGGGCACGCGTGGTGGGTTGGCCTGACATCCACAACTCCACACGCCGAATGGGGTGCGCCGATGAGGTCCAATTCACCACCGCATCCGTGGCTTCGGCCAGCTCCCCAGTCCATGCTACGCGTGGAAGTGGCAATACAGCGACTAATGCTTGATCCGTGGTATACCCCACCAACACATGTTCGTCGATAAGAATGAATTCCCCAAGTGGCACCACGGTTTGATGGTAACTCGCAAACATTTCTACGAAACGCTGTGCAAACAAAGCCTCTTCTTCTGAATCCGCGCTCATCGCCAGTTGGAGAACCAAACTTCGATCATCCACGCCTTTCATTTCGTCAAGCGCATGGACCAAGATCGTTTCATGTCGCGGTGAGTACCAGGGATGGGCGAGAAACGCATCGCGCACGTCTTTCCGTACGCCGATGCGTTCAAGAATCTCACGATTGATTTTCCGCAAATCCTCTGGTGAATATTCAAGCAACATTTCGTTCATGGCTCGGCTGAATGAGGTGGTCGTCAGGGCCAGGCCAATTGGCCCGCTCACTGGAATCAAGGCAATGCGGGAACCCACGCCCCCGGAATATCCCGCAGCGGCAATGCTATCGAGTTGCTCTTGTAGCACGGGATTCGAGGTATACACGTTCACGCCCACCAATGATGCCACCGTTCGTTTTACACCTCCATATCCGACCAGTTCCTGGCCTTCACCATCTTCCAATTTCCCACGCTCCCCCGTCACCATTTCTCCTATGCGCGAGCCCACTCGCTTTATACCCTCCGGTACTCCGGTTAACGTTTCCATGGGTTCCGTGATGAGCCCCCAAAGAAATTTAAACGGACTGATGACCGTGTCGAGCACACCATACCCAAACGCCGCGGGTTGACTCATGTCTTGCTCCATCTTCACCAACGCCCGCACTTCATGCACTCGAATGCGGAGCATGTCTTCGCCCCAAGCCTTGAAGGCACCAAATGGCGACTGAATCGTATACCGATACCACCACCCATCCGGCGTGGCGCCACTACCCACTTCGTGATAATCGTTTTTGAGAAGGTCGGCCGGCAAGAGGTCCTTGGCCTCGGCAGGTTGGAGGGTTTCGAAACTCCTAAAAGTCTGGGGCTTAGAAGATTTTTGTGCTGAGAGGGTTGCTTGAGAAATCGCAAAGGCCTGGGAGGGAATCAGCGAGAGACAGGTCAACGCCAACAGCATGTGGAGGCATAATCCTATCCAAGATTTATATCGAATCGATCGAACCACGACTTTACTTCGTACCTCATACGATAGCCATGATGTCGGCTTCGTAGTTTTTCAAAAAACTTGGGATGGGGGGCAAGCGCCTTTTGGGGCTTTTCTCAATTTTTTTCCATTGCCCCGAAGAGTTCAATTATTCCATGATGAAACAGATAATGCCTTGGCCATACTGTTCCCCTAGTTCGCGGCCAGCACCAAAGGGATAAGGAAGCAGCCTCTCATACGGAAGTCCACTCCCGCCCAGTGTTCTGAGCAGGACAGTACAATGGCACTCGCAGCAGAGGGGTGTCAAGAAATAGGGAAAAACCCTGATAGAACTGTTGACCAATTCAAAATTTTCCGATAACAGATTGGGCCTCTCAATAGCTTCCTTTTTTGTGATAACACTCGAGCGCTTGGAGAAACCCTCGATTAGCCAGATTCGCAGCTTTGGCTATGTAATACCGTTCAAGGGTCTCGCAATACCCGCCTTTTTCCGTTCGCCTGCAGGGCGTCAAAGGGCCATTAGGATTCTTCGACACATCCCGAACAATAAATTCCGCGCTTTTTTCTACGCGAACCTGATATTGGATTTCTCGTCGCAGGGATTCAATCTCGGCCTTGAGTCCATCGATTCGGCTGACCGCTTCTGGAATTGAGGCGGTCAACGAGCGGCGAATGGTTTCTCGAAATTGTTTGACATACACCGATTTCAACAGCATTTCCATTTCATCCTGAAGATGCACCAGATTCTTAGAACATGCTGCCTCTACCCTGCGATGATCGTCCTCATGCTGAGAGGGTTGCTCAACTTCGGCTAACAACCACGGAACCGGAGCGAACAGAATCCAGACACTCAAAAACATCGCCATTCTCATGTGCGTCTCCTTTGGGAACTACGTTTTCTTCTCTGTAAATATGGTACTCTCTATTAAGGAGTTTGGGATACCTCCTCGCAGCCGTTTTACAATAATCGACCCACGCACCTACTGGTGTACACCAGGCTCTGACCGATCATGAAGGTCCAAGACATCCCCTGCCGAACGATTCTCAATCCCACAGGCGGATTCCTGGGCAAAGGCTTTACCCACACGATTAATCTGTACCGTGGGTGCGCGCTTGGGAATACGCTTTGCGGGTTGTACTGCTATGCACAATGGAATCCGTATCACTTACAAGGACGGGAGTGGGGGAGCTTTTTAGATGTCAAAGAGGGCGTCGTTGAAGCCTATCGTATGCAATACGATCGGTTGAAATATCCCAGATCTGGCAAGACAAAACCCATTAAAATTTTTATGTCGAGTGTCACGGAACCCTATCCCCCGCAAGAACGCACAACGCGCCGAACACGACACCTCTTGGAAGAAATGATTACGCGGCCACCGGACTTGCTGGTCATCCAAACACACACGCCGTTGGTCATCGACGATCTTCCAGTGTTGCAAAAACTCCATGGACGTTGCCAGTTACGCATCCACATCACCATTGAGACAGACCGGTCGGCATTGCCTCAACCCTTTCCGCGCCACGCGTACTCCCCAGAGTCCCGCATGCACGCCCTTCAGACCTTACGAGCCGCAGGGCTCCACACCGTCGCAACAGTGAGTCCCTTGCTACCGCTCCATGATCCCTGGCAATTTGCCAAAGATTTAGAAGCCAGTAGCCATCGCGTTATCCTGGATCATTATTTACTTGGCGATGGAAGCCCTGAAGGGAAACGCACCCAACGCACCACGTTGCCGCAATTATTAGATAACACAGGCTTTGCGGAATGGACGACCTTGGAAAAGTTTTACGAAATCGTAGGCATTTTCAAAAATGTTTTTTGCGACGCCGACCGCGTCGGAGTCAGCCGAGAAGGATTCAATACCTCTATTGAATAAGGGCACCTCTAAAAACCCGGCATTTTTTGAGAGGGCAAGGAAGCTGTGCGCGGAAAACCGGAGTGTATGGGCGAATACATGAGGATGTGAGCACGCGCCTGATGCCGCCATCACGGAAAAGGACGGTTTTTAGAGGTACCCATAATTCAAAAAATTTTCCATTGAGCCTTCATGTCCCAACACCTTCAATTGTTGTAACTACTCAGGTCAATTTTCTATAGCCTGATTTTTTTCTGGACTAACGGCTCCACCCATGGCATAATCGGGGCCATGAATGAAGCGATTACATGTCAAGGTCGTCGCCTCCCCCAATCTGATCTGTGCTGGTTACGCCATCTGGTTTGCCGGCACCCTGACTGGAGCCGCCATAAAATAACCCAGCATATTTGTCGGCACTGGGGCTGGCAGACCCCGTCCGGACAACTGAAAACCTTTGCCGCCCGCAGCATGATCGACAAACTCGAACATCGCGGGCTCCTGAAGCTGCCCCCGATTCGTGTCGCCTCTCGACGCAACATCTTCCCCCCTTTCCGAAAGGGGTTTATGCCTCCCGAAGCCCCGCACATCGACGCAGCTCTCAAGACCCTGACGCCCCTGTCCATTCATATTCCAACCTCACATTCCTACGAAGCCAGTTGTGTGGGATATTACCTGAGCCACCATCACTACCTCGGGTTCACCCGAACGGTCGGTGAACATCTCAAGTACCTGGTGCGGGATCGCTCCGGGCAGGATCTGGCCTGCCTCCTCTTCGGTTCCGCCGCCTGGAAAACCACCCCGCGCGACACCTTTATCGGCTGGGAGCCGGACACCCGAGCCGCCAACCTCAACTTCATGACCAACAATACCCGCTTTCTCATCCTGCCCTGGGTGCGTGTGCCGCATCTGGCCAGCCATCTCCTGGGCCGGGTCATGAGACGTCTCCGGCAGGACTGGATCGAGAAATACGGCCATCCCGTCCACTTGGTGGAGACCTTTGTGGAGCGAGACCGCTTCAAAGGTATCTGCTATCAGGCCGCGAACTGGCTCTATGTCGGGCAGACCAAAGGCCGGTCCCGGCAGGACCGTGACAAGGCTCTGCGCGTGCCGGTGAAGGCAATTTATCTCTATCCCCTCATCCGCCACTTCCGACAGGCCCTCTGCCGGAGCAAGCCATGACCTTCACCCGCGACGCACTCCTCATCCTGGCCAAGAGCAACCCCGAGGCGCTCGTCGAACTGATCCTGGCGCTGCAGGAACAGGGGCAGGCGCTGACCACGCATGTCACCGAACTGGCACAGCGGCTCGACCAACACAGTCGCAACAGCAGCAAACCGCCCTCGTCCGATGGACCGGCCAAGCCCCGAACCAAGAGCCTGCGCATACCTTCCGGGAAAAAGCCGGGCGGCCAACAGGGACATGCCGGCCAGACGTTAAAACAGGTGGAAACCCCAGACCACCTGGTCCACCTGCCTGTTCACTCCTGTTCCTGCCATGCCGACCTCACCAACGAGACGGTCACCGGCTATGAACGCCGGCAGCTCTTTGAACTGCCGGAGCCAAAACTCGACGTCACCGAATATCGGGGAGCAATCAAAACCTGCCCCCAATGCGGCCGCTCGGTCACGGCGTCATTTCCTGATGACCTGCCTGCGCCGGCACAGTACGGTCCCAGATTTCGCAGCCTCCTGGTCTACCTCCAGAACCAACAGTTGATCCCCTTACGCCGTGTCAGCCAGATGATGGCTGATCTGTATGGCGCCTCGGTCAGCGACGCCACCATTGACGAGGCCTCCCGCCGAAGTTATGAGCACCTCGCGCCGTTCGAGACTGCGGTCAAAGAAGCGCTCGGCAAGAGTCCCATCCTCCATGCCGATGAAAGCGGCGTCCGCACGGCCGGGACGCTCCACTGGCTCCACAGTGCCAGCACGGCCACGTTGACCTTTTACGGTGTGCACGCCAAACGGGGAAGAGAGGCGATCGAGCAGTTCCAGATCCTCCCGGATTTTGCTGGCCGCCTGATCCACGATTTCTGGAAACCCTATCTCTCCTATGACTGTGCCCACGGCCTCTGTAACGCCCATCATTTGCGGGAACTCACGTGCCTGTTCGAGCAGCACGAACAACCATGGGCCAAACACATGTTTGACCTGTTGCTGACGATGAACGTGTTTGTCAGCAAGCAACTCGCACAGTTAACGGAAGAACAGAAAACCCCCTGGCTGAAACAATACAGGGATCTTCTCACCCTCGGATGGCAGGCCAACCCCCTTCCGGCACCGCCACAGAAAAAGTCACGAGGCCGGCCCAAAAAGACCAAGGCCCAAAATCTCCTCACCCGTCTTGGCGAGCATGAAGCCTCCGTGCTCGCGTTCCTCCATGACAGACAGGTTCCCTTCACTAATAATCTGGCAGAACAGGATATCCGCATGATCAAGCTCCGCCTCAAAATATCCGGGTGTTTTCGAACGCTTCAAGGCGCGAGGCAGTTCGCCCGCATACGAAGCTACCTTTCTACCGCGAGAAAGCAGGGCGGCAACATGCTGCAAGCCATTTCACAAGCCATGATCGGCCACCCCTTTATGCCTGCACAATTCACTACAAAGATCATCACACCTGAGTAGTTACCAATTGTTAGGAGAAAAGGATGAAAACACCGGGGACGTCACCAACCACTCAGAACCTTCTAACCTTCGAGAATTGGATACTAGCAGGAGCCCTCCTCGGGATGCTCCTGTTAGCACCGGTAATGAGTCATGCCCAGGGTGGTTACCCAAATCAGGGAAATCCCCACGGGGATAGGTCAGACCCCATGAGACCCCCGCCAGGTATCATTGGTGTCGCGCTCCATCTCACTGCCAAACGCGTTGGTGATCCTGCCGGCCTATTTATCCGGGCCACCCATCCCATGGGGCCGGCAGTCAAGGCGGGGCTCATGCATGGGCAGGAAATTCTGGCGGTTGATGGCCAGTCCATCAAGGGGAAAACGTACCGGGAGGTAGTGGCCATGATTCGCGGTGAGATCGGAAAATCCGTCACCCTGCAGGTCAAAACCTTTTCTGATGTCAGAGCGGTAAGGATTATCCGTGTGAGCGAACAAATGCTCGCCGAAGAAAAACAAATCTAAGGACTCACATTTTTGTTGTACCAATGACCAGACACTCCCCACATATTTTAAGAGAATCACAACCTCTTCGTCTCGGCATTAGTCGATGCCTACTGGGTGAACCCGTTCGATACGATGGGGGCCATAAACGTGACCAATTTCTCGTGGATATTCTCGGGAAGCACGTGGAGTGGGTTCCGGTTTGCCCCGAAGTCGAAGCGGGATTCGGCACACCAAGAGAGTCGATGCGCTTAGTCGATGATCTGGCTGAACCACGTTTGATCACGATTCGTTCTGGCAACGATAACACCAATGTCATGCGTCGTTATGCCAAAACACGGTTACAAGATTTACAATCTTTGAACCTTTCCGGATATGTGTTTAAAAAAAATTCTCCTAGCTGCGGGGCACAGCGAGTACAAGTGTATGCCCGCGAAGGACAGGGTATAGGGAACGGGAAGGGAATCTTCGCTAACGCGTTTCAACATATGTTCCCGTTGGTTCCTATTGAGGAAGAAGACCGCCTTCAGGACGAACGCCTTCGGGAAAATTTTATCGAGCGAGTATTTGGCTATCATCGGTGGCAGTCCCATACCATGAACGGACGGCTCTCCAAACAGGCACTCGTTTCATTTCATACTTCCCAAAAATATCTCTTATTGGCCCACAGCCGACACCATTTCCATAAACTTGGTCAATTATTGGCCAACGCTCAACCATGTACCCCTCGGAGATTGGCTACATTGTACGGTCAATTATTTATGAAAGCCTTAGCCGTCAAAACCACAGTTCGGAAGCACAGGAACGTGCTCCAACATTTGGCTGGTCTTCTTAAGAGGCAATTGAATGAAATTGCCCGCGTCGAATTACATGAAGTGATTCACGATTATCACCAGGGCCTTGTGCCACTGAGTGTCCCCATCACGTTGATTCGGCACTATGTTAAGATCTTTGACATTCCATATTTACAGGATCAAACCTATCTGAATCCTCACCCCAAAGAATTGTTGCTGCGCAATCATGTTTGGGAATGTTGAAAAAAGTCGCCAGCGGCGTTCTCGCCCTTTTGCCGTGCTCACGTACTATGAGTACGCTCCGCGCGTCAAAAGGGCTGCGGCCTTGCCCGTGGAAGGGCGCGTCTTGGCGCGCTTGGGTTGGGCGGGTCAGACAACGGACGTTTTGAACATTCCCTCCCATTGGCGATGCGTAGCTCAGCTGAAACCTTTATTGGCTATTGACGGGAAATATTCAACAGTCCATGTTTGAGCAGGAGAAACACTTTCAGGTACATCATGCGTGTGAGGGGAAACTTTGGGCTTAGAGATAGGAGTGGGAACAATGGGAACAACACGCGCAGTCATTTTAATCGGCCATGGTGGTATACCCAAAGATTACCCTGGGGATCTTGTGACCAAACTCAAACGTTTGGAGTCACAACGAAAAGCTGCCGGGGTACCGATGTCCAAAGAGGAACATGAGCTTGACCAGAAAATCCGGCACTGGCCGCGAACGCCCGAAACCGAACCGTATCAAGCTGGACTTGATTCATTAGCCACCCACTTAAAATCTTTGTTAGATAGCACACATTTCTCAACCGCCTATAACGAGTTCTGTACCCCGACCCTCAGTGAAGCGATTGAACAACACATCGCGGATGGCGCGATAGATATTACCGTGGTGTCCACCATGTTCACCCCAGGTGGATCTCATTCAGAATTTGAAATCCCACAGGAAATGGCGGAGCTTCGCCAGAAACATCCTGATGTAACGTTGACCTATGCATGGCCCTTTGATCTTGGAAAAGTTGCTGAAATGCTTTCGGAACATTTGAAACAATTCCAAACGGTACCGGCACACAAATAATTCCCAGCGCAAGACGGCTTACAAAAATTGTGACTCAATAGGGGATCGACAATGGGAAAACGCTCTAAACGTGAAAAAGCGGCGAGTACGGACGGAACTCAAAGCACGTCGGGTACCACACCAACCCGTGAGCCGAAGGGAATGTCACCAATTCATATCGCGGTACTCGCGCTTGCAGTGGCTGGAATCCTGTTGACGACGTACCTCACCTACGCAGCCTCGTTCGAGACGCACCCGGCCTTCTGCAGCGAGGGCTCCGGTTGCGACCTCGTGCAAAGCAGTCGCTGGGCGACTTTCCTTGGTTTTCCTATGGCTCTCTGGGGTTGTCTCACCTATGTCGTGATTGCAGGACTGGTTTGGCGTGCACGAAGGAAGCCTGGCAGCTGGACACCATTGATTTTCGTCGCGTTCTGCGGCTTCGCTATCAGTGCCTATCTGACCATTATTTCCATGATTGAAATCGAGGCGACCTGTCCTTACTGCCTCGCGTCGTTCGCCATCATGACCACCATCATGATCCTCACCCTTGTCAAGCAACCTCTCAATTGGATGACGTCGGTAAAGGAAGCAACGATAGTAGCCGTGCTGATCATAGGCGCGCTGCACATGCACTATAGCGGAGTGTTTGATGCGTCAGCCGGACCTGAGGACCCCCAGCTTCGAGCGCTGGCCATCCACATGGCAGACACCGGGGCCAAATTCTATGGCGCGTACTGGTGTCCCCGCTGCCAGGAACAGAAAGAGCTTTTTAAGTCATCAGCGAAGCGGCTGCCCTATGTCGAATGCAGCTCAGGAGGGCGCGGCAGCCCCCTCACCGCCCCCTGTGCCTCCAATAACATCAAGAGCTACCCAACGTGGATCATCGATGACCAGCGCCTCACCGGCCTCCAGAAACCCCGTGAATTAGCCAGCGCCTCCGGCTTCACTTGGAAGAATTAAGTGCAAAGGCCGGGAACCTAGTCAGCCCTTCCTATTGCCCACCAGCGTTAGGAAAAGGGGTTAAGGGCACCTCTAAAAACCGTCCTTTTCTGTGATGGCGGCGTCAGCCGCGTGCTCACATCCTCATGGATTCGCCCATACACTCCGGTTTTCCGCGCGCGGCTTCCTTGCCCTCACAAAAAATGCCTGGTTTGTAGAGGTGTCCTTAAGTTAATACCTGACCCCATTCCAAAGGGTGCGGCAGGCGATAAGCTCAATGCCCTCCTCTGTGGCGTAGGCCAAAACTTACGGGCCATTCTCAGGCACCTGAGAGTTTTTTTTGCTGCGTTTTCTCTTTCCGAGGATGGAGCGAGGAGCCGGCTCGCTTCACCTCCACATGCCAATCTTCTGACAAAAGACTTTTTCAGGAACCACGAGCTTGTGATGCTATCGTCCAAAGAACAGCTCCTTCAGACTCTTTTTCTGTTGGACTTGGGGTTTCAGGATTTCCCCGCACAACCAAAAATATCCTGAAACGATGTCGCCCGACGTGATGGGTTCGGCAACAAGGGTGGGGTCACACACCACATCGATTATCCCGCCATCCGTCCGAACGAGGACCCAATAATACTCCTGGTTCGCGTGAGAATTTCGAAGTATCGCCGTCTCGACCACACGCCCGGAAATATCCGCGTACGATTCCGGCAGAAGAGAGGTTCTTTCACCCATTTTCGTCAATCCCGACTGGACGAACGATTCCGGATTGGGTTTTCCCTGGCCGGTCTCCGAAGCATGAAACGCTTCTAGTGAGGAGAAGACATCCAAATTGTAGGCAAACGCAGACAGACGTATGGGACTGATCAACGGCACGTCCAAGTTTGGATAACGTCCGATATCCACCACATCACACACAAACTCGAACGCGCCTATCTGTGGATTGTGATGTTTGGGATTCACCCATCCCCGAATCCCGCCCTCAAGAACGGTGTCGTCTTCACGATGAAACACACGTGTTATGCTCACATTCATCACGGATTTTTTCTGAAAAAACGGTGTGACCCCAATCAGGTTATAGGCCTCATCCATCTGAAGCCACAATTCCGCACCTTCTCCACTGGCCCAACGAAGATAACGTCCCTTGGGACAATTGAAAGTCCTTGTATCGGCAATAACTTTCAACGCTAACGCTTCAATTTCTTCTACCGACTCAGCGGGAAATCCTATGCTGGTGAAGTGGCTTGGCATAATTTTTATCTTTGCGGGGTTTCGTCCCCGCGCGACGAGACACTTTTGTTTCGGCAAAAGTGTCCAAAACCATTTTTGCCTGTGCGCAGCCCTCCAGAGAAGAGTCAAGAATCTTCGCCAGCAAGGCCGCAGGCAGCGAGTAATCCGAGGCGTACATTTAGTACGTTGAGGGTTACAAGCAACGAGAACGCTGCTGGCGGAGATTCTTGTCTCTTCTCCTCCGGGTGCCTCCGCCTCCGCCCCGAATCACATGGCTCAGGAACTCGCTCCGCTCAAACAGCCTTCGCCAAAAAAGTCGATTCGGGACTGTGGCTCCGCTGCGCCCAACGCGGGGTAAGATAAACTTTTGATATTCTTATTTCCACAAACCTTTCAACAAAAGATCTGGCCCCAAATCAGCCCCGCCTCCATGACGAAAGTTTGTAAGCACATCATCAACAGAGGTACTCCCTATTCATGTCTCCTTGGATCACCAGGGAGATTGGAGGTAGATATTGCCCAACCTACATTTCTAAAAAAAGTCGAAATAAAAAAAGAAGAGCGTCAGAAGCATAATCAAGCTGCTCCCAAGGAATAGCCACAGGAGAAAAATCTATTCCTTTTTAAACATTTCTTTTTGACCCCCTTAAAAGCTTAAGCTAAAACCGTTGAAAAATCGAGGTTAGCCACAGAGGTTGGAGTAGATTTGGCAGTGAAAATAGTATTGAAAAGGCGGGCGGATTTTCTTAGGAAAAGTTTTTTCTCTAAAACGACCACGGGCCCGCTTTCTTTTTGAAAGGGGGCCCGTGGGGGGTTCGCGCTTGGGGCGCGTGTACTTCTAAAATTGTCGTTTTGACCCGCTGGCCGAATTGCGTTTTATATTTGGCTTGGTTGCCGAAAGGTGGACTGTTGTTCAAGCCCTTTCCGTCCTTTCCTTTTTAGATTCAGGTGCCTTTCCGATACGTTTGTTGGTCCATTGAACCATTGTGCTGACGAGCACAGTCGTTATTTCGGAAGGTGCCTGGACGGCAACGCTGAAAGCCCGCTTTGCGATATCAACCGATGGTTGGCTGCGGGCCTTAGTTTTTCGGTGGGCTGAGGTCTTCCATGTCTGACCCCTCTTGGTTATACCGGAGAGCCTTTCCGTGTGCTCCTCCCGGTGCGTGGTATTTCTACGTTCGCCTAGGGGAAATTTTAGGCCTCTTTCTCAGGGGATGTCAATAGAAATTTGAATGGAAAAGAACCCCTCACCCTCCCCTCTCCCCTCAGGGGCGAGGGAATAAATACATAGCCTCTATGCCATTAAGTTTGTCTTTCCGCCATGGTCCTTTTTGGGACGGATAAGCTTTGCAACATTTCTTTGTAATCTTCGTTCAACACCTTGGGGATCGCTCAGGCTCCATAGTTCCGCGGTCAGGTCCCCTATCATGGACACTCGTTCAGCCGGTGTAGCGTCAACAAAGTTGTCCTCTTCCTTGGACATCTTTTTTAAAGCCGTATATTGTTTTTGAAGTTTCATGAATCTGTATTATATTCGATGCGTCTTCGGTTTGGGAGATAAAATTTTGATACTGCAGGAAGGGTCCCTCTCATGAAAGCAATGCTTCTTGACCATGATGCCGACATCAGCACGGCTCCGTTGCAGCTCCTTGAATTGCAGGTGCCCGAACCCGGGCCCAGGCAGGTTCGTGTCAAAGTTCACGTGTGTGGTATTTGCCGGACGGATTTGCATGTGGTGGAAGGGGAGTTGCCGGCTTCTACTCGACCGATTATTCCGGGGCATCAAACTGTCGGCGTCGTGGATCACATTGGGGAAGGTGTGACGACCGTCAAAGAAGGCGATCGCGTCGGCGTTGCTTGGCTACAACAAACATGTGGAACTTGTGAGTTTTGTCAGAGCGGTCGAGAGAATCTTTGCGGAAAGGCGACATTTTCCGGCTACCATGTTCATGGCGGGTTTGCGGAATATGCGCTAGTGTCTGAGCGTTTTGCCTATCCCATTCCTGCTATCTTCACGGACGAAGAAGCCGCGCCGCTTCTGTGTGCGGGAATTATTGGCTATCGGACGTTGCGCCGTAGCCAGATTCAACCTGGTCAACGATTAGGGCTGTATGGGTTTGGCGCATCGGCGCACATCACGATTCAGATTGCCCGCCATTGGGGGTGTTCGGTGTACGTGTTTTCCCACCGAGATGAACATCAAACACTCGCTCGGGAATTGGGAGCTGCGTGGGTGGGGCACTCGACAGACTCGCCGCCTGAAAAGTTGCACAGCGCGATCATCTTTGCACCGGTAGGCCACCTGGTGCCTCCTGCGCTTCAGGCTTTGGAACGGGGAGGCACCGTCGCGCTCGCCGGCATTCATATGTCGGCCATTCCAGCGTTGGATTATTCGCGGGATTTGTTTCAGGAACGCACGTTACAAAGCGTGACGGCGAACACTCGGCAAGATGGACTCGATTTTCTCCAGGTGGCCGCGCAAATTCCTATCCGTACTCACACCAAAACCTTTCGATTGGAAGAAGCGAATCTTGCCCTTCAAGAGTTAAAAGCCGGTAACATCAACGGCGCTGGCGTGTTACACATCCATTGATGGGGGTTACTCCTCTTCCAGCGGCTTTTCTCTTGCCATAAATTTTTCATCGATATTCCGAATATGTACCGCCCTGCCACGGTCGTCGAGATACGCTTCGATCCAATCGCCTATATGAGCCGGGCGATCGATCGTCGTGTTTTGATCAAAGGGAATTCGTCGTTCATGTTCCGTGATGTCTTGAATGATATAGGCCGCCCCTTCGATTGCGACCACCTGTCCTTCCGCAGCTTCAGCATAGAATTCTGGCAAGGCTAATTCTTTTTGGACTTCTATATACCCTCGCGTTCCCAGTACAATACCCAATCCAAGTTGTTCCTGCCTCCTGGCCTGATTAAAGTCAGGTTCCGTGTCACAGCCGCTCACTCCCAACACCACAAGGCAGGCTAACCCTAGGACCTTGACCTGAATCGTTTCGGTGCGAGTTTTTGGTTTCTTCAATTGCATGTCGCGTTGGCTCATTTGGCTTGTGCTCCTTTTGGTGCCGAGCCAATGCTCTGGAGCCCTGCTGCAGCACAAGTTTCATCGAGATGAGCGCCTGGAGCCCCACCAACACCGATTCCACCAACGACCTCTCCCTGCATCTCAATTGGCAAGCCGCCACCCAAAATTAAAATCTTTTCATTCATATCGCGTAGCCCTTGGATGCTAGGAAATTTGGTCATGAGCTGGGCCAAATGCTCGGTCGAACGCCGAAGACTCGCCGAGGTATAGGCTTTTCGCGAACTACTATCCACTGTGTGAGGGCCAGCTCCATTGCCCCGCAACAGAACTTTCAGGTTGCCGCCTCGGTCTACCACTGCAACACTCACCTTGTATCCGCCATTCTCACATTTCGCCAGAGCTGCAGCCGCGGCTTGTTGAGCGAGCGAAAGGGGAAGGACTCTTTCTTTTGGTAAACCTTCTGCGGCTGCAAAATTTATTGTTCCTGTTAGCGCAATGGCAACCGACAGCGCAGGTATTTTTCTAAACACTCTCATGGAACTGAAAGTCCATTGCTTCCCTTTCATTTTATCTCTCCTTTTCCTTACCTGAGTTGGCACAAACCAGGACAATGCTGATCGTGGCTTTTTTCGTTATTCTGGCAAAGGGGCGTTTTCTGCTTCTCCAGTCATGGGCACAAACGCCACGGGAAGCAGTTCTTCTTTTCGCCATCCCTCTTGTGTTCTTCTAATCAGCATCAGTTTTTGCACGGTCTTCCCAAGCGGAAGAATCAACCGTCCTCCGATGGCGAGCTGATCCAACAGCGGCTGTGGAATGTGTGCCGGTGCTGCGGTCAGAATGATCGCATCAAACGGCGCCTCCTCCGGCCAGCCTTGGTAGCCATCCCCTGCTCGGACCGTGACGTTGATCAATCCTAATTTTGTTAATGTTTCTTTGGCCCTCTGGGCGAGTGACCCGACAATTTCAATGCTGAAGACCTTGTCCACCAATTGAGCCAGAATGGCCGCTTGATAGCCCGACCCAGTTCCAATTTCGAGCACGCGTTCATGCGGTAGAAGCGTCAACGCTTCCGTCATGAACGCAACAATGTAGGGTTGGGAAATGGTTTGCCCAAACCCAATGGGCAAGGGATGATCCTCGTAGGCCTCTTCTCTCTCTGATTCGGGAACGAACTCATGGCGAGGAACCTTCCGCAAGGCCTGAATAACGTGGAAGTCTTTCACCCCGCGTGCGATGATTTGCTCCCGCACCATCCTATCTCGCGCAACTTGTCGAGGTTGGGGATCCGCGAGGCTTTTGAGTTCCATGCCATGACTCGATATCGACATAACAAGATGAAATCCTAACAACGCCCCGACCCACATTCCAAGTTGTGATCCGTCCCGCACGATTCTTTTCCATGTTTTCCGATGGTGTGTTCGGCAACGTCCTTCGCGTGGATCATTCACTCGCCTGAATCCTTGGTATTATAGCTGCCGGCCTTTCGAAATGCTTCTTTAATTTCACCAAGCTCCTTTTTGTATCGGACCATACAGTTTTTCGGATCTTCCTCTCTCTTTTTGCGGTCCGGTTCATGAGAAACTTCTAATCTTCATCTAACCTCATCCTCATCTTGACAGCGTACGCTGTGGGTACAGGTCGTCATTGCTCACCAACTATGAGTCAAGAATCAACATATAACCAATGGAGCGGGCCCATGGATTATTCCGTCATGACCCAACGAATGTTAATTGTGGAACCAGATCACGCTGCGTCCACGTTGTTTGACCAATGGCTCCAGGACATGGGCTACCACGTCACCGCTGTTGGTGATGGGGGGCAGGCGATGTATGTGTTGCGCTCCCAATCAATCGACGGCCTGATTCTTGACCTACAGGTCCCTGTGATGGACGGTCTCGCGATGCTCACACAACTTCGCCAACGGTACGCGGATATTCCCGTTATTGTTCTGGCAAGTGTGGATATGACGGATTTGTTGCTCGAAGCGTTGGAAAGTGGAGCACACGACTATTTGACCAAACCTGTATCGCAACATCTGTTCAAACAAAAATGCCGCCGGGTGTTTCTTCACCGATGCGGGGCACAGTTAGGGCGCAATCCACAAACCTACGGGCATGAAGGATTCAAGGCCGAGTTGAATTGAGCCCCGGGAGGAAAAAGGGATGGAAGACCGCATGAAATGCATTCTCATAGTGGATGATAATTCTGATATTCGCTTTATTCTTCGAACCGCCCTAGAGCCCTATGGATATCACTGTGATGAGGCGAGGAATGGATTGGAAGCACTCGAGAAAATCGAGGCCGAAGAGTTTGCCCTCATTCTCCTGGACTATTCCATGCCGGTGATGAATGGCTTGGAGGTTATCCGTAGATTGAATCAGGACTCGGGGAGTCCCTGTCCCCAGATTGTCATGATGACGGCGCATTCGGATCACGACCTGCGGATTCAGGCGCTTGATGCTGGAGCCACAGCGGTCCTGTCCAAACCCTTTGATTTGGATCATCTACTGTGGACAGTTGGACGAACTCTCAAAAACGGACATCCCCTATCCTCGTGCCATCACAGGCCTTCGTAAGTGGATAAGCGAAACTGGTTGTCCTTTTACGCCCCTACATAGATGGTCCACATGCTAGATGGTCAATCAACGACCATCACAAAAAGGCCAATCGGTTTCCCTTTCCACTCCCCCGCTTTCCTTTCCACTTTTTGAGCACCCGAAAATGATTATGATGGACGTTTCCTTCTTCCTTGTAGATTTTTTTCCTGCCGACCGCCTTTCTTTTTTGCTTCGGTCCCTCTTTTAGCCAACACCTGTTTTTTGAGGTTTGAATACTTGCTGGCAATGAAGACCAGAAAGAATCCGCACCCGGAGGCTATGACAAGCCAATCTATCCAAGTCCATTCCTGGTTGGTTCCATGAGGATCGGGAGAAGTCACTACCGCGACCAGCATCATCCCAATTGATATTCCTCCATAGAGGCATACGCCGTACCACCGTCCCCTGGCGCTTGTTAAATGCGGATAGATGAGGGCGACAAAGACCAGAGGAAACGAGAAGACCGAAATTATCGTGGCCAGGGTTGAAAGACCAATCATTTTACTTCAGGTTTTCCTTTCGGGGATGTTAAACCTAGAAACAGCAGTTGGATCACAAAAGTCCGCGCAAGCTTGGGAGCCTGTCCCAGATTAGACTGATCTACTACGGAGGTGCTGGATGTGGCCAGATCTTCCGATCCTTTTCGGGGAAGGTTGAAAAAGACCGCCAGCTGCGTTCTCGGGCTTTTGGCGTGCTCACGTACTGCGTGTACGCTCCGCGCGCCCAAAGCCCTGCGGCCTTGCTGGACGCCCTTTTTCAACCTTCCCCGTTTTCGTTGAATAGTCCCACTATTCGCCTCAAACGATCGAAACATCTGACTCAAACCAGCCCATCCTCGTGACGATCGCTAATCTCGGACCGGCTCCTAAGCTTACACGTCTTTTTTGCGCCCAACTGGTGTTTCTAGGTTAAAAATGACATTGCATCTGACACAGTGACGTTCCAAAAAATCCACCAACGCAATACCAACACCAAGAATTTGTTAACAGTTCTTGTGGATAAAAGGGAATCTATCTTTTTAGAAAAGTCTCTGCCAAGGAAATATTAATCCAAGTCACAGTTTTATAAGTGATTTTCCACACATAGATTAAAATTTCTACGTAATGGCTCAGAACACACAATATATGGTGTCAGAATTTTTCTGACTACTATGCCCAAATATTGTGCAACTTGCTTACTTGGTAGATCAGGAACCACCAAACGTGGGCAGGAAAAATTGTTTTCACCAGTTTATCCCCAGATTCTGTGGAAAATGATTTCTACAATTGGCGCGGATTTTGCTGATTTTTCTAAAAAGTAAGAAAGCCCCAATATGAATTCCAGATTTCATCCTTACAGGCAATTACATGAGGTTGGAGAAATGGTTCAAACTAAGTTAGCCTTTTGAAAAAAAATAACGTATGACCTCTCCAAACCCAAAGGGTGTTCCTTGAACGCGAATCTCGACCAAGCACAGAATTTGATCCAGGCCCTTACGAATCCTTCGGTCTATCCACATCCTGTCACCCAGATCACAATCCAAGAAACACATATCTCCTGGGTACTCCTGACGGGACCCTTTGCGTACAAGATCAAAAAACCCGTCAACCTTGGATTTGTGGATTTTTCCACTCTCGCTCTAAGACACCACGCCTGCCTTGAGGAATTGCGGCTCAATGGACGGCTCGCACCGACTCTCTATCTCGAGGTTGTATCACTCAAGGGTACACCGCAAGCACCAAGTTTTAATGGCGACACTGAACCTTTTGAATTTGCAGTCAAAATGCGGCAATTCCCACTCGATGCCACGCTTGACCATGCTTTCCCAAAAGGTAAGGTTCAGAATCGGCACATCGATCAGCTTGCCAAAGACTTGGCCCGATTTCACACCAGCCTTCCTGCTTCCCCGGAGTCTACTTCTTTGGGGGATTCTGAAGTCGTGGGCAAGACGGTCATGGATGTGCTTGACCACTTTTCTCAGGAAACCCAACCCTCAGACGACCGTGATTTTCTTCGATCACTCCAACAGTGGTTGCAGCAGGAACATGCCCATTGCGATCAGGCCTTTGCCAATCGAAAAAGTCAGGGATTCATTCGAGAATGTCATGGAGATCTTCATCTGGGTAACGTGGTGCTCCTCGATGATATTGCTACCCCGTTTGACGGCATTGAATTCAGCGAACGGTTGCGATGGATCGATGTAATGAGCGATATCTCGTTTTTCGTGGTGGACTGTATGGCCCACGGACGGCGGGATTTTGCGGCAAGATTTCTCAACGCCTACCTCGAACAGACGGGCGATTACGAGGGGATGGCTATCATTCGATTCTATGAAGTGTATCGCGCCTTAGTGCGTGCCAAGATCGCCCGCATTCGCCTGAACCAAAACCCTCAAGTTGACAGCACATCGGCCTCTCTTGCCGACCAATGTCATCGATACATCACCCTAGCTCAAAGGTTGGCTCACCCCGACCCTCCGAGCCTCATTATCATGCATGGGCTCTCCGGTTCGGGAAAGTCTACGCTTTCCCAAAACCTCTTGGAATCGATGGGGACGATTCGCCTGCGATCCGATATCGAACGCAAGCGACTGTTTGGCCTGTCCCCAGACCTGCGCAGAGCGCGGGAGGTCAAAACAGAACTCTACGGGTCTGATACCACAGACGCCTTGTACCACCATTTACGGAACACGGCACAAAGACTCCTTTCATCCGGCTATACCGTGATTGTGGATGCAACATTTCTCAAACGCCACTATCGAGATCTCTTTCGCCGACTCGCGGAGGAGGAAGCCGTTCCGTTCCTCATTCTGGATGTTCAATCATCCCTCGCGACAATGCAGGAGCGGATTACCACTCGGGCAGAACAACGGTCCGATGCATCGGAAGCTGACCTTGCCGTGTTACAGGAACAACAACGTCAGCAAGAACCGTTGGAACAGGATGAGCAGACCGTGACGTTCAGCGTCAATTCCGAAGAACCCTTTGATCCTCAAAAGGTCATTCAGGCTCTTCGGAACCAATCGGGGTTGCCAAAAAAGAAACGTGAGATACGGTGACGTTACCGCGGACGCTGTTTGACGATATCCAGAGCCGCGACTCGGTAGGTTTCTGCCATGGTGGGAAAGTTAAAGATGTTTTCGACAAAACTGTCAATCTCGACTTTGGCTAAGAGTCCCATTTGTCCAATATGCACCAAATCGCATGCGCCTTCGCCCACGATATGGATTCCGAGCAATTTCTTACCTTGAGGATCGGCAACGAGTTTTAACAAGCCATCCGTCACCCCTGAAATCTGCCCACGGGCAATTTCCTGAAATCTGGCTCGACCCACCATTGCGCCTCCATGACGCGACACCGCTTCCTCTTCGTTAATACCGACGCTCGACATTTCCGGCACGGTGAAAATTCCCATGGGCACCATTTCGGCTGGATGACCAGGATCAATCGCCAGCGCATGACACACCGCTCGCCGACCTTGCTCCATGGAATACGACGCTAAGGATGGAGGCCCAATCACATCACCGACGGCATACACGTGAGGAAGGGTGGTTCGGAAGAATTCATCAACAGGAATCACCCCACGAGGCGTAGGTTCAATGCCAACGGTTTGAAGATTCAGATCCTCGATATTGGCCACGCGCCCAAGGGCCATTAACATTTTTTCGCTTTCCAGAACTTCCCCATTCCCCAACAGGGTCATGACTTTGGACAGACCATCCCATTTCACGCTTTCGATCTTTTGCTGTCCGTAGTAGCGTCCACCAGATGCTTGAAAGGCCTGGACGAAACCATTCGTAATTTCGGCATCCATAAACCGGAGGGGACGGTCGGCTTGATCGACCATCACGACTTGAACTCCCAGTATGGAGAAGAACGAGGCGTACTCACTGGCAATCACCCCTCCACCCAAGACCATGAGGGTTTTCGGTAAATACGTCATGGAGAGGATCGAATCGCTATCGAGTATATGTTCATGATCGACTGGAACATTGTCCGGGCGTCGGGGCCGCGACCCGGTAGCAATGACAATCACATCAGCTGAGTACCGATCGGTCGTCCGCTTCGGGGTCGTACACTCAATGTCATGCTCAGAGATAAATTTGGCTCGGGCATGGATGCGTGTCACCTGATTACGATCGAGTTGGGCCGCCATAAACACGGAGTGGGCTTGGACGACTTCATCCAGTCGTTGAATTAAAGCTGGTACGGTCAGATCATCCCGTAACCGGAAGTCAAACACATTGGAGGTTCGCTGAAACCGAACCATGTTGAGGGCACTTTCTCGAAGGGTCTTGCTGGGGATGGTACCGTGGTGGACGCAAGCCCCGCCGACTTGCTTATCGCGCTCAACCAGCGCCACGCGCTTTCCGGCCTTCGCGCCCTGAATGGCGGCTTTTTGGCCAGCGGGCCCACTGCCGATCACTAAAATGTCAAAATGATTATTGGAACTCATACCACCATGGCATCGACGGATTGTAGAATGGTTTTCCCATGGGTGAACAGCGTGTCCATATCGTCCGGATATAGATTCAACGCGTCGACCACAGGAAGACTTTGCAAACCGGCTTCATCAAGAGAATCCAACTTTAAGATGTGAGAGGCCAAATAATCGGCCAAACAGGTCACCATCGCCACGGGACTCGGATTCGGAGACTTCGTATAATCACGATAATACAGAATCGCCTCTTTCACTTGAGGGGGCAGTTTCCATTTTTCCACGACCGACGCGCCAACCTGTACGTGATGCACATCCAGCAACATGGAAAACGACTCCCACTCCAGTGCCAGACCCATCGTCTGTTGAATCTCCAACACAGCATTCAGAACGACCGGCTTGCCAATCGTATGCAGCAGTCCACCCAAAAATGCGCCTTCCACATTGTGTCGCCCGACCCGCGCAATTTCCTTGGCGTAGAGACCTGACGCCAACGCGTGCCGCCAGAGGCTGGTAATTTCCGGTTCATATCCCTGAACACGAAAGACTCCACTTTCAATGGAAATCGTTAACGCGAGTTCGCCCAACATCTTCATGCCTAACCAGGATACGGCTTGTTGCATCGAGACGATCGGGAACCGTGGTGCATAGGCGGCCGAGTTGGCAATTCTCAGGATCTGGCTGGCTATGGCTTGATCTTGTTGGATTAACCCGGCCAACTGCACCATCTCGGCATCAGGATCACTTGTTACATTGAGGATTTCAGTGGCAACGTGTGGGAGAAGCGGAAGCTTGAGATCATCCTTGGCTATCTGATCGACCAAGGCCGCATGAATCTGTTCGAGCGGTTCCAGTTCAACGAATGCAAGGGATTCAGTCATCAATAGGGTCTCATGATTAAAAATTTCAACCCGGCTCCCAGGCCCACACAGTTTTAGGGGGGGATTTCCATTAATCATCGGTCTACTTTTTGACCAACTTAAATCGAATTGGAGGATTCTTGATACAAAACTCGCATCTACAAACCCACAAAATATTTGAGAATTTCCGTCTCATCGGACGAACAATCCTCATGCGGGAATCAGGCCTGGCTGACGATGAGTCAGCCAGGGTAGTCAACGTGATTATATGTAGGTGGGTATACTTGGTAAGAAGGAGGTAAAAAACCTGGTAGGGGCCTGCTGAGGGTTTACCTGACCCCTGAGTAATAACGGAGGATGTCCGAGACCGATATCAGCCCGACAATTTTTCCACTCTCGGTGACACACACATGTCGGGTGGCTTTTTCTTTCATCAACCGAACGGCTTCGACCACGGAATCACTGCTTTCCAGCGAAATAATCGGTTCCCGCATACAGGTCTCGACGGTGGTGGTATTGGCATCGACACCGTTCGCAATGACTTCGCGGGTCAACTCCGTTTCGGTGATACTGCCGACAAGTTCATCGCCTCCATCGACCAAAAGCGAACCGACCTTCCACTCCTGCAATAATTTGGCGGCCTCTTTTAGCGTCGCCTCTTGGGAAACCAATCGAATGGTTTGGGACATAAAGTCTGTGACTTTGGGGCCTGAGGCTTTCTTGGTTTTTTTCCCAGAAGCCGCTTGGGCTCGACGCGCTTCAAGATCCGCGATACAGGTTTCGAGCACCCGCTGTCGTTGCCGTAGATTCTGGCGATTTTCATCTAAATTGGCCCCTTCCGGCGCCTCTTCCGTTAAATTGACCAGCCCGCCAGCTTCTCCCAGCTCCGCATATTCATAGGTTTCATGATTCGTCGATGACCGGCCGAACACTCCGGCTATAAGCTCTTCCGTGGCTAGATCAAACTCCTCAATCGAGGTCGTAGACGAATTCATCAGAAACGCCTTGAGCGAAGCTAACTGCTGTCGAAATTGCTGGATATCCTGATCGAACGTTGCGGCAGCTGATTGTGCGGGATCTTTTGTCATAGCCATTGGTGTTCCTCCGGATAATAAGGCTTTCTATACTACTCGATTATGCTGGTGCCAAACAAGACCGTGATGGACAAGGACACAAACCCCGTATTTCATGTTCTCAGGAAGTATGTCAATCTTCAGACTCTATTTTCGCCCGAAAGTTTTTGAGTGCCTTCCCCCTTGGTACAAGAGATGTTTTGGAATACAATAGAGATTGGATCGATAAAAACGTGATTTCGTACATGAGGAGGCCAGAATGGATTTAAAAATCGAAAGTCGGAATGTAGGGATGACGCCTCGGTGGAAAAGCGAGATTGAAACACGCATGGAGGAATTGCAGACTGAACATCAACACATCACCCATGGGCGGGTCACGTTGTCGAAAAACCCCCACCACAAAAAAGGAAATGATAATGCCGAAGCCTTAATCGTCTTAACCCTTCCCCCTCGTCACACCCTCACGGCCAGAAAAGAAGGCAAGACCTTTGAAGAAGCCATTCGCGCTGCATTTAAAGCCATCACCACCGAAATCCAAAAATTTCGGGGAAAACCTCAAAGTGCCAAACCAACTAAAGAAATGGAATTGTCATTTTCGGAATGAGGTGAGACATCCCCGGGCCCTTACAATCGGAAGATCGCTGTCGTCAATCTTTTCAACACCTGTCAACTTTCTGACGCCAGCGATCAACCCATCTCCGTTTCAGCCCATCTGATCGTAGTCTTCTAATCCACTCTAGAACCAATTGAAAATATTGTGAATACTGTCAGTCGTCGTCCCCGTTATGGGTGAAAATCAAGCCCGTGATGGGTAAAATTTGCCTGGCAACGGTTTTGCGATAGTGTCAATAAGCTGTCAGAAGGGGGCTTATCTTTATTAAAAAAAATTCGTTCGTCAGGGAGGATGACATGTCACAGCTACTGACCTTTCCCCATCAAGCCAGCCGGTTCACCGAGGTGTCTGGGAGCAAACGGCCATCATTTTCCCCACATCCGCCATGGATTGTTCATCTGAACAATGAAACGGACCCCTATCAGCAACGTATCTTCAATTGCCCCCTGGTGAAAGAAACATCCCAGGGGACCCTGTCCCTTGAACAAATGCGCGGGTGGTTGATGCAACTGTATCCCTTCATCGAAACCTTTCCTCAATGGATTGCCTTGAATATTGCGAAAGCCCAGGAGGCCTTTGCCCGGGAGATTCTCATCGACAACGTTCGGGTGGAAAAATGGCATGCGAAGCAGTGGATGGACATGACCGACGCCTTTGGTATCACTCGTGAAGAGCTGCATGACTTCCCGGTTCTTCCCGAAGTGGAGGCCCTCACGCATTACATGTGGTCCATTAATTTGCGCGGATCCCTGGCGGAAAGCATGGGTGCCATGACCTATGCCATCGAGGGCACCACCCAAGGAATTGCCCGTGCGGTATTGGAAGGATTTCCCAAATATGACGGTCGGGACGGGATCCATTTAACAAAGCGCGCGTACGCCTGGATGAAAAAGGATCATACAGAATATATGGTTCTATCCTACCGCCATCCAATTCTGGCCACATGGAGTTTCTTGGCCATGGCGTTGCTTCCTGTGAGCTTTCTTTCTTGTGATAGGGGTAGGGAGGGCGCATTGAGTTGCGCTCCCCCTCCCTCCGAACCGTACGTGCAGTTCTCCCAAGCCGTTCACTTAATCTGTTGATGCAAAATAAATAATGGCTTCGTAGTCCAGCGGCGCTTGGGCCAATCCAAGTCGCACAGCTGGCGTCTTGCCATCCTTGCCGGTCAGGATGTAGTTATGCACCGTGCGCATGATGTCGAGTACTTTTGCAACATTACCCGGGTTATATGGAGAATATCCGTTCCATATCCGACCATTGTTGGATTTGGAATGGATCGGACGCTCCAGCAGGGAGAGCCGTCGACGCACTTGGTTGAAGAACGAATCGACACCATGCACGCTCGCTTTGTTGTAGAGCCAAGCTTTGTGGTCTTCGTCGTAGTCGCCCAGATTGGTGAGGGAGGCCACTGTCTTCTCTGGCTCGCTCATGGTCGGGAAAGGATGGTCAAGCCACCGATCCTGCCACTTCCCGTGCGGCGTCATACAGGCCAGACGCTCTTTGATCAGCAGCAACTTGACCTCCTGCGGCTTCATCTTTGGGTGCGCGAGCTCTGCGTGCACGAACAGCATCGTCGCTTCGTTGTATTTTTGACGCGTTTCGTCCACCGTCAGATCTTTGGTGATGCGAACAGAGAAGGCCTCCGCCGTGCGGCCTCGGATCTCGTCGTGGAACGCCGATAGGCACGCGGCTCGCAGTCCAGGGTCTTGGTCGATAAAGAAGCGCCACTTTTGGACATTGCCCAGCAGGCGTTTGAGGAAGAAAAAATGCCCAGACATGGTGTACTCGCCATGGGTTGGCATCCCGTATTCAGGAAGTCGTTCTACGGGCGACGGCGCATCGGGGCTTTCGATATCGTCACGCATCAATGCTGCGGCATAGGCTTCATCGATCTGCGTTGGCAGTCCGGGTTTGCGCCGCGAAGTGCGTAGGGATTTGGCACTGGCTCGCTCATGGTCTGCATTGAGCCACAGACGTGCAACGCGACGATGCGGATAGGGCATGCCAAGGTCGCCGCTCTTCTCGACTTCGGCTTGGACAGCTTCGCTGTCCAGAGAAGGGTCGAAGTGAAGGTGGACACCGAAGCCGTAACCGTGTTCGTTGTCCACTGATGCAATGGCCGATAGCTGAATGTTGCGCTTGTCCTTGCGAACCATCCAGTTCACAAGGTCGTCCTGCCGGTCCACGCCGAGGTACAGTCGCCGAATGGGGAGGGTGGATAGGGCGTGCTCGCGGTGGGCGGCAAATGATTGGCACTGGCGATGGAGGAAGTCGAGGCGGTGGTAGAAGGTCTTGGGGTGGATGTCGGCGACTTCGATGATTCGGCGCACGGGCAGCTTGTTGACCAGCAGTTTGAAAATGGTCTTGTTCTTGTGATGTTCCCGCTGCCGGGCGGTGGCCTTGGTGTTCTGTGAGAACGTCGTACCGCAGACGCTACCGCGCCAGCGGGGGCTGCCAATCGCGGTCTTGCCGAACGAGGCATATGCCCCAGCGGTACCTACGGGCACCTGACCGGTATGGTTGGTACAGGCATCGTTACGGCAGAACGCCATCTCACGAGGCGACAGGTAGGCCGACATGCGCTCGACTTCTTCTGCGATGCCGAGGTTGCTCTTGAGAGGGAATCCTTCGCCGCAGGACGTGCAGATACAGGATGAAATGCCTTGGTTGCGTGAATCCAGAGTGTAGCTATTTTTTCCACGCACCGATGTTTGTTCTGGCGGAACGCCGTAGTTCGAGCAGACCGGAGACTTGCAGTGGTTGATCTGGAAGCCACCGTACTCGAGCGGTATCCGAGGGTGCTTCAGCGTAGAAGTTGCGGAAGATTTTTTCTGCATGATCCAAAACAAGAAAGCCAGCAAACAAGCGCTGTTTATGTCTGTTTGCTGGTTTGTGTCAACAGATTAAGTGAACGGCTTGCAGTTCTCCCGCATACGGCTCTCCAGTCAGTAGGTTCCTATGGAGTGGACGAAACGAATATGGGCATCATTCAGGCTCGTGAACCCATGATCCGCAAAGAAGGCGTTCGGCCACCGTTGATTGCGTGCGAGGCGTTGTCGATTCCTTCGGTTCCTTTTCAGAAGCATCCGGCGCAACCGCCGACGGATCATTCCATCGTAGGCCTTGAAGATGTTCCAAAAACAGTGCCGAAAGTAGTTGAACCACCCTTGCGTCGAGCGAGTGAGCCGGTGGAGAATTACCGCCAGCGAGTCGCCCGATTTCTGCGGCGTCAGCTCGCGGATGCGGGCGATGAACTTTCGGTGGCTCTTCGCTCGTGGAAACCGCAGCCGGCCTCGGAACGAATAGCCCAGAAACGAAAAGCTCTTCTCCCGCGAGTCCACGATGTGTGTTTTCTCGGGATGCAGTGTCAGCCCATTGGCCTCCACCCACCGGCGCACCTCGGCCAGCGCCGCTTCGGCTTCTTCCAGCGTGCGACACAGGATGACAAGTCGAGTCGCCCCGAGGAACCACCCCTCGAGGCGCTCACAGAACCGGACGTGAACGTCTCCGCTCATCCGGCTCTTCTTATCTAGCCTGTCCATACACCAACCGCCAGTGAGCAAACAGATTGGGCTGCCGACACGCAATGCGTCGCAACCACTGATCGGCTCGCCGTTTGTGGCCTCGCAGCCGCTTGAACTTGCGAGTGGCCCACAGCACAAGTTTGCGATCGATGTGCCGGAGGGACCGGTACAACGCCGATTGGTAGAAGGCACTGTAATAGGTCACCCACCCGCGTATCTTCGCATTGAACATCCGCGCCAGATCGTCGAGCGCTTTATCGCTCCGCAGATGGAGCTGCCAGCTCCGCACGACCTGGCGGATCGCCTTCCCCGCCTTATTACTGATGGCCGGACTGAAGTTGATGAAGTATTTCCCCCACCGGTTCTTCGACCGCCGTGGGCGAAACGTGTAGCCCAAGAAGTCGAAGGCGGTGATTGGATACCCCAGACGCCGATCGGCATCTTTGCAGTATACAATCTGGGTCTTCTCCGAATGGAGTTCAAGCCCCCAATCCGCAAAGCGCCGCGCTAACGCCCCTTTCAGATGTTCGGCCTGTTTCCGGGTGCGACAGTGACACACCCCATCGTCGGCATACCGCTCAAACGGGATGTGCGGATAGTACCGCCTCATCCACGCATCGAAGACATAATGCAGAAACAGGTTCGCCAGCAACGGACTGACGACACCCCCTTGCGGCGTGCCTCGGGTCCGCTCCCGCACCGTCCCGTCCAACACTTGCTCCGGAGCTTTCAACCATCGCTCGATATAGAGCAGCACCCACGTAGCTTGGGTATGCCGACGCACCATGGCCAGCAGCCGGTCATGGTCGATGGTGTCGAAGAACCCTTTGATGTCAAGGTCCACCACCCAGTCATAGCGCCAACACCGCCTGCGCGCCTGCCCAATCGCTTGATGCGCTGATTTCCCCGGTCGGTAGCCATAGGAATCCGGGTGAAAGTGGGCTTCCACTTCCGGTTCCAGGGCCTGTTTGACCACTGTTTGCGCAATCCGGTCTGCCACGGTCGGGATCCCCAACGGACGGCTGCCGCCGCCTGCCTTGGGAATCTCCACCCGCTTGACCGGCAGGGGCCGATAACTCCCAGAGGCCATCCGGTTCCAGAGCTTATAGAGGTTGTTGTCCAACCTCTGCTCAAAGTCCGCCACCGTCTGGCCATCCACCCCAGCCCCACCCTGATTGGCTTTCACTCGTTTGTAGGCTTCCCACACCTGACGTTGGGTAATGGGAAATGGCTTGGCCTGAGTCACGAAAGTCCTCCCATCGCTGGTTGCTCTCTTCCCTCAAGCCCGATAAGGCAACCCCTTCGCTCCAGCTCCATTACAGAACCTTCTTCACTACTACGAGTTGCTCCGCCCCTGTACCCCGCCTCGGTACTCTCACGCTTGTGGGACCTCCACTTGCGTTTCTCCCTTCGCATCGGGGTGACAGGTTCCCACGTTCTCCACAAGAGCCTGGACCGCCTTCTCGCCGCCTTCATGCCGGACGCCATCTGGCCAGTAACCAGGTGCCCGCCAGATTCCTCCCGGAGTAACGATCCCCCCCCGGTTTTGACGTCATCCCTACGCTTTCGACACGTCCTCAGCGGTTCACTCACGTTCGACTCGACGGTCCATACCTGACAGGGTCTTGCCCTGCCTTTTCCCATTGCGCTCACCACCACCTCTCTTAAAGGCAGCAGCCATGGGTGGTTTGAAGCCTCCGCCTGTACAGCGACTTCGAGGGGCCTCCCCTCATCTCTTGTGCAGCATGGCTGCACAAAGGACTGACGTCCTTTTGTGCGCCTTCGTGGCGCACAGTCATCCGCGTAGCGCACCATCTGAAATCCGAGATCGGACATCCGATGGTCCAGGGGGTTGAGATAGACATTCGACAGCATGGGAGACAGCACCGCGCCTTGCGGCCCACCGGCTTCCGGCGTCCACTCCCGCAGTTCTTCCAGAATCCCCTGGTTCAGACACTTCTTCACCAGGCCCACCACACGGCGATCCGAGATCTTCTGTTGCACTCTGGCCACCAGTCGATCTTTCGGAATCGTCTCGTAGTACTCCTGCACATCCGCGTCGACAACATACACATACCCGGCGTCGAGCCATTCCTCGACGCACCGCAGGGCATCATGGCACCCGCGTCCGTGGCGACAGCCGCAGCTTCGCGCATGGAACATGGCGTCCATAATCGGCTCAAGCACGTGGACCACTGCCGTTTGCACGACGCGATCCCGCACGGTCGGAATTCCCAACGGGCGCTTCGCCGACCTGTCGGGTTTGGGAATCCACCGCCGCCGCACCGCTGCCGGACGATAGGTTCCGTCACCCAGTTCGGCTTGCAACCGATCGAGTTCCGCCCGCTCATGCTCGGCGAACTCCGAACACGTTTGCCGGTCAACGCCCGCAGCCCCGTTCTTGCCCAGGACCTTCTTGGCCGAGCAGGACAGGTTCAGGCTGCCAGACACCTTATCCATCAACGTGTGCCATTTGCCTCCTCTCACGTTGTCTGCCATCAGTGTCGCCACCATGCGATCTGTCCAAACCGCTCGATGAGCCCACTGGTCGATCCCAGGAAGCTCCCCAGCCGGGGTAGCCGAAAACGGCACTGTGACTGGGATGTAATCTCGACGCGTGGTCGAGGCTCGACGTGTCGGCGGTTTAGTCATTTCACATCTACCTTCCTGCTCCCCTTTGCTCCACCGCGTTATGCTGCACGGCTTCCCAGCTATTATGAGAGCTCTGACTTCTGTCGAGCCGCTTCATCCAACGTCATCGGCATCGCTTCGTTCGTTCCCCTGCGGCACGCGATACGGCACCGAGGGGCCTGGGCCATTGATCACGCAGCGTCCCCCACTGCGAATGGTCACGACACGTCGTCCACGTCCTTCACCCGACAGATCTCCCTGCTTAGCTCGTTTGACCTTCCGACCATTCCATCTCCAACCACCACCTTGCCATTTCGCCACGGTCGCTTTCCCACGTTACGTCACCGCCGTGACTTGCCGCGTCTATCCCCCGGGCAGACTCTCAGGTCGAAGGGATCTGCCGTCGCGCGATCAAGGGTTCGGACATCGCTAGGAGCCTCCCCGACAGGCTTGGCCGAATCGAGTTCACTTTCGTTACGGACTGGTCGTTCGTCTCAGATTGCTCTCCACCCTTCCTCACGGAAACGCAGTGACCACTGTCGACTTCAGGCTGGTAACGTTCGCCTGAGAGGGACTTGCACCCTCCTGATCAAACGCCTTCACAGGCGCACTAGCTGCACGATCGTATCGTGCCCTCTTCCCACGGACCAAGGGGCTATGACGCCAGGAAGAGGCAGCATGAGATGCTGCAGCTACCTAACAATACAAGACGACGCCATTCGCTCAAAAGGAGAGGCGACATAACCCACGAGGAGTGCCATAAATTTATGTGCACCTGATCGTATTGTGCTGCCAGAACCCTAAATTCTGCATGATCCATGAAAAATCATGCACGCTATGATGAAACGCATGCCTTGGAAGCCCTGGAGATCATCATTCAGACGACCCATTCCGAGCACGAACAACCCAAAGTGATCCAGGCCGCCAAACGCAGTATGGAATATTTTCATATCGCGCTGGAGGCCTGCTATCGCAAGTTTTCCCCCATTGACTTGTCGGTCGATCACTGTTCAGCTTACGTGGCATAAGGGGCCTGTTGAAAAAACATGCCCTGAGTCTTTCCGAAGGGTCCCAGCGGCGTTTTCGGCCCGTTGCCGTGCTCACGTACTCTGCGTACGTTCCGCGCGCCAACGGGCCTGCGGCCTTGCTGGACGGACATTTTTGAACAGGCCCCTAAGTCATTGCCCAGGGTCTGTGAGGCCCCGAGCCTATACAAAGTTCGGGGGCTCACGATTCCACACCTCCCAAACTGTTGGCCACCAATCCTGAGTGTATCTTCTCCTCCCTTTCCCTTCTCTTCCCCCTTTCTCGACAGGATCCCCCCCATCAGAGAAAAGCAATTGTGTCATGAACAGCTTTTGATCATAATGTTAGGGTTGTACTGGGCACCCTTGCCCTGAATCCAATGGACTCAGGATTCTGATTATGGGAATGTTGAAAAAGGGCGTCAGCGGCGTTCTCGGCCCTTTGTCGTGCTCACGTACTATGAGTACGCTCCGCGCGCCAAAGCGCCTGCGGCCTTGCACACCGAGTAGTCAGTACCACTCGGGGGGAGATGTTCGAAGGGGGTGTTCCCCCTTCGAGGGGTCACAGGCCCTGCTGTTTGGGCCGTCCTAGGGGCAGAGCCCCTGGGAAAGTCAGATGGGAAGCCTGGAGACCATCTGGCTGAGCGCACCTTTTTGAACATCCCCTGTTGCTTTTGAGGTTTCATTGAACAGTCATATGCGAACGGTAATATAGAAATTTCTAATTATTCAACAGCCCCATTATGAATGCCTTTGCGCTTGCAGGACTTCTCACAAGTATCAGTTCTTTGGTGTTTGGGTTTTTTGTATTTTCTCGAAACCCGTCTCGTCGCTTAAACCAACTCTGGCTCGCCTTTACCGTCTCTGTTGCCCTGTGGGGTCTAGGATCCATCTGGATTGCTCTGGAAACCGACCCCGTGAAAGCCCTGCTCGCTTGGCGCCTGGCATTCGCCGTCAGCGTGATTTGGATTCCGATTTTATTTTTTCATTTCACCTGTGTCTTTTCCGACACGACACACCCGCGGCTTTTAATTGTCTCCTATGCCCTTGGTGGACTCTCTGTTCCCCTGATTCTAACGTCGAATCATTTTTTCTCAGGTGTCCGTTTCGCGTTTTCTTCTTTTTATTACGCCGTCCCAGGCCCTCTACTGTTCACATTCTTTACACTTGGGTGGTTGGGGCTGACCGTATATAGCCACATTCTTCTGGGGCAGGCCTTTCGACGTAGTTCCGATGTCAGACGAACCCAGATCAAATATTTCTTCATCGCTACCACCATCGGATATGCCGGTGGATCGCTCGATTTTCTCTCTCTCTTTGGCATCGACGTGTACCCCTGGGGACACTTTGTCATCCCGGTATATCCCATCATCATGGCCTACGCCATCGTGAAATACCGTTTGATGGATACGTCGATCGTGTTGGAAAGGGGGCTTTCCTATCTCACGCTGTTCTTCGTCGCGGCGGTTCCCGCCTTTGGAGTCTTGCTGTGGGCCCAACACCTATACTTTGGGTCAATTAGTTATCCCTTTTCTGCCACGATGTTGGTGATTTTTCATTTTCTGGTCCTTGGATCCTACACCATTAAAACACGTGCCGAAGAAGCCATCGGGCGAAAACTCTTTAGAGAACGGTACGAAATGACCACGACGCTTTCTGAATTTTCCAAGGCCTTGGTCAGCATTCTTGACTTCCGTACGTTAACCAAAGAAATCACTGGAACCCTCAGACAGGTCATGTCTATTCGTCATGCGACGCTGTATATTTGGGACAAACAGAAAAACCTGTATGGACCCGTGACTCCCGCCAACAACCTGGGCGGGTCCTCACATCGATTTGGGTTGACCCACTCCCTTGCTGTTCGACTTCGCCAACACCAGGAACCTCTGGTTCGGGATGAATTGGAGGACTTGGAAACGCACGGCCACCCTGGACCATTGGTGCAACAACTCACAGCCCTCGAGGTGGATGTGTGTTTGCCGTTTTTGAATAGGCACCATCAACTCATTGGATTTTGCATGCTTGGCCCGCGCCACACAGACATCGGCTATTCTGCCGAAGATTTACAATTATTATCGTCGCTCGGTCGAAATGCCGCCATTGCCTTGGAGAATGCCCTGCTCTATGCGGAGGTGAAACAATCCCAACTGTTGATCCAACGGAACAATCAACTGCGCTCCCTGGAAATTATGGCTGGCGGATTTGCGCACGAAATTCGAAACCCACTGACCTCCATCAAAACGTTTGTGCATCTCGCCCCTCACCGCATGAGCGATCACGAGTTTATCCAGAATTTTGGCCGCATTGTGACCGATGATGTGATGCGTATTGAACGGCTCTGTCAGGAAGTCCTCAATTACTCCCATCATCCGATTCCCCAATTTTTAGAAGAAGACATCCATAGCATTATTGATGCATGCCTTTACGCTACTAAGGTCAAAGCCGGTGACAAGCAGATCCGGATTAATAAAGATTTTGCGACCGATCTGCCCTCGCTTCGCCTGGATCGGCAACAACTCCAGCAAGTATTTCTGAATATGTTTTTTAACGCGCTTGAGGCCATGGATGGCGGAATCCCAACTGTATCCGTCCGCACCTATTCCGTCATCAATACGACCGGTGGCTCCTGGGCTCAAATAGAAATTTCCGATTCAGGTCACGGTATCGGGCCCAAGGAACTCGAGCATATTTTCGATCCGTTTTTTACCACAAAACACGAAAGCCAAGAACACGAAGGGACAGGACTTGGTCTCGCCATCGCCCATCAAATCATTCAGGCTCACGGCGGAACCATTGAGGTCAGTAGCCAGGTCGACCAAGGGACAACCTTCCTCATCACCTTGCCCATTCCAGTTTCTCACGATCCTGTTCAGATGGCCTTTTCGTTTTGATGACCTACACATTCAATAGCCAATCATCGTTCACCTCCGGTTCCCCCTGTTCGAAAAGGATTCTTGAAGGGGTTGGAATGTGACGCCCAAGAAATCGGTTTGGGCTTCGCAACTCAGTTGATCTTAGAAACAACTGGTGCTAGGCTGAAATGGCAATGCATCGCCAATGGGCCTTGCGATGTTGAGCCAAGCGGGAAGGGGCCCAGAACGAATGTTGCCTGGTGAGAAGGACGCAGTTCGGAAAGCGTGAGCCCAAAGAAGAGGTTATGCAGCCTGCCCGCTCTTCCTCGTCGACCCTTTCTTTCTCTTTCCTACCTCTCTAGACAATATCACTCTTCGATGGAGGTAGTGGTGAATCAAAAGATTTATGTGGGCAATCTGCCGTATTCCACAACAGATCAGGAACTTCAAGACTTGTTCGCGACCCATGGAACAGTGCAATCGGCCAATGTGGTCACCGATCGATATTCCGGACGATCGAGAGGATTTGGGTTTGTCGAAATGGGCAGCGCCGAGGAGGCCCAACAGGCCATCACAGCGTTACACGACTCGGACTTTCAAGGTCGGAATCTAGTAGTCAACGAGGCGCGCCCCAAAGAACGAAATCGACCCTCCGGTGGTTATTAACTGGCCTTGTGTTTATGAAAGACCGAATGATGATACAGCTGGCATCCTTCCGTCTTTAAAGAAAGACAGGCCTTGGACCTGAAAGAGTTTCGAGAATGCGCACCTTTCGCTCTGCTTAAATAATCGTCAGGCATAAGACGGGAAACGGGAGGCGATAGCCACTCTTTCCACCCCCTTCCGCATCATACCTCCTGTTTCACAAAAGCCCATAGCCCTTTCATGTACATGAAAATATGCGAAAATATGCTTTTTTGGTCTTTACAATCCATCAAAAGAAGGGTAACCTGGAGAGTCCTCATGTTTACGAACTGTGTTAGACCCCGATAAAGTCTAGTGAATTGGGAAATATGTCGATACTCTGAGTAAGACTTTGGGGTTAAGCAGTATCGCCTTCTTGAAAACATCAAACTATTCAGATACATGACCACCACCACGCATCACACCATTGATAGCACCCACACGCGGGCGGCTGACAATACAACAACAATCTTATTTCTTCTGATCGCCATTGGGGCTGCCATTGGTCTCCCCACGTATGCTTATTTTTACGATTATTCCTGGTTAGATTGGACGATGTTCGCCGTCCTCTATATGTTCACGGGATTGGGAATTACCGTCGGCTACCACCGACTCCTCGCTCACAGAAGTTTTGCCTGTCCCGACTGGGTCAAAGTGATTCTCTTGATTGGCGGGGGATGGGCGCTCCAAAACTCAGGGTATAAATGGGCAGCTGATCATATTCGACATCATGCCCGTTGTGATCAGGATGAAGACCCCTACAACGCCCAATGGGGATTTTGGCATAGTCATTGCGGTTGGTTGTTTTTACGTGATCCCCATAAGGACGATAAATACGCTTCCCGACTCAAGCAGGACCGAGTTGTCATGTGGCAACATCGCTACTATGTCCCGATAATCCTGTCCGGATTGGCTTTTCCGTTTATCGTCGGCTTTCTTTACAATGGATGGGTTGGTGGTCTCGGCTGCTTTCTTTTGGCTGGAGTGGGCCGAACGTTTTTCGTCTTAAATTCCACATTTTGCATTAATTCCATCTGCCACCTCTGGGGTGACCAACCCCATGGAACTTCTGATTCGAGCCGGGATAGTTGGTGGGTCTCGCTCATCACCTTTGGTGAAGGCTATCATAACTATCATCACATGTATCAAAGCGATTATCGTAACGGGTCCAAATTGTATAATTTTGACCCTTCGAAATGGCTCATTTACGGACTTTCCCGCATCGGTTTAGCTAGTTCTTTACGCCGGTTTTCTTAGCAAGACACTCCCACTACGCTCAATTTTTCCTGATTCGTCTGGTCTACGACAATTTCCTTATACCGCCTCCTACGTCGTTTTCAGTAGATAGGACTTCGCATCAACCTTGGTGTCATCTTAAGATTCCTGCTTTCACTTTCTTGCTCGTGTTTGTCCATTCCCACGAAACGTCTTAATAATCAACACTTTTATCACTTTTCCTTTCCTTCAAACCGCCTAATTTTCCTCGACGAATCGGGACTAACAAAATAAATTTCCACTACCCCCCCCTCTTTCGGGTGATTGACGGTACCTAGGGGTTTCATAGGAGAATGGGCCACGGTATTCACCGATAGAGGATTTCCTACGACGATTGGAGTGCTATAGGTACCATGGAACGAGTATTATTAGTCGATGATGAAGCCGCAGTGAGAAGTACCCTCCGTGCGGTCCTAGAATCCCAAGGGTATGAGTGTGATGAAGCGGAACATGGAGCCGCCGCCTTGAAATTGCTTGAGCAACAACACTTCGATTTGATTATTACCGATAACAAAATGCCTGTCCTCAATGGCGTGGAATTCCTCAAACGATATTCACAAAAACCCGACCCGAAACCTCCAGTCATCTTTTTTACCGGAGATATCAGTGAGGAGGAAAAAGATATGGCGATGAAGGCAGGCGCCCGAGCCATATTACTCAAGCCACCCAATTTTGGAGAAATCATCTCTGCCGTCCAGCAAGCCATCAGTGATTAATTGGAGACAGGGAGTTCAGGATTCCCCAACGACATCTGATTGGCAGCCCCCTCACCATACAATTCCCTTTCGAGATTGGTCTTGTCTCCGCCTGACTGAGAGAGTATCCTAATCATTAAGGCGTCATTCCTAATCAAAAGCAATGTTCCCGGAATGAGAAATATGCCTATCCCACCTTAGATTCATTGTTTTCTTGGTTTTTCCTTATTCGAATTTCCGCCCCTGTTTTGTGTCGTCAAAAAACGTTGAATTTCCTCCCGCATTTTTGAGAGGACCGATAACAGGTTGATTGGTCGCTTTGAAATCCTTTCAACGCCCAGAGCTTCACTAAAGAAGCCAATGGGAAAGAACCGAAAGGTCTTGTGTGGGAAAGATTGGTAGCTGGATCCACACAGCTTGACTGAGAATTTACGGTTCAAAAAAGAACGGCCCGCAACGCTTCCTGTTCCCTAACCACGTGAGGAATGAATATGGAAAATCCAATTCACAACTTTATTGCGGGGAAATGGATTCCGGCCCGATCGGGCAAGGTCTTTGAAACACGAAATCCAGCAACGGGGGATCTCATTGCCAAATGCGCGGACTCCAATGCCGATGACATGAATGATGCAGTGGCCGCCGCACGAGAGGCCTTTGAATCCTGGCATCGTTTGCCTGCCCCTCGTCGCGGAGAATTGTTATTTCGAGTGGCTGAACGGCTTTTTCATGACAAGGAAACACTTGCCAGGGCCCTGACAAGCGAAATGGGAAAAGTCTTGATGGAGGGTCGAGGCGACATTCAAGAAGCCATCGATATGGCATACTACATGGGCGGAGAAGGCCGTCGGCAATTCGGACATATTGCCCCCTCCGAGCTCCCGAATAAATCCGGGTACGCGATCCGGGAGCCTCTCGGCGTCGTCGGATTGATAACTCCTTGGAATTTCCCCATGGCCATTCCCTCGTGGAAGAGTTTTCCCGCATTGATGATGGGCAATACCGTCGTGTTGAAGCCTTCGCCAGATACACCCTATACCGCTGCATTGTTCGTCAAGACCCTGGAGGAAGCAGGCATGCCTCCCGGAGTCATCAATTTGGTCACAGGCAGTGCGCCTGAGTTAGGCGCCACCCTGGTAAAACATCCGGACGTCGCCCTTATTTCGTTCACTGGGTCAAAGGCCACTGGAGGAAAAGTCGCGGTTGATGCAGCCACCCATTACAAACGGGTCGCCCTGGAAATGGGTGGCAAGAATGCCATCATTGTCATGGAAGATGCTGACCTGGAGTTAGCGGTTGAGGGAATTCTCTGGAGTGCCTTTGGCACAACCGGCCAACGTTGTACCGCGTGCAGCCGACTGATTGTCCACGCCGCCGTGAAAGAACAAATGGTGTCGATGTTGCTAGATAGAATGGCCAAGCTCCGAGTTGGCGATGGTCTCGATTCTTCTATTGATATTGGACCGTTGATCAATAACACACAACTCGAACGCGTGCACGAACTGGTTCAAGTTGGGGTACAGGAAGGGGCGCAATTGAGGACGGGAGGGCACCCCTTAACCAAGGGACCGTATGCAGCGGGATATTTCTTTGCACCGACCCTATTCGACAATGTCACCCCAACAATGCGCATTGCCACGGAAGAAATTTTTGGTCCGGTGTTGAGCGTGCTCGAAGTCAACAGCTTCGAAGAAGCCATCAAGGTGAACAACTCCGTGGAATACGGACTGTCTAGTTCACTCTACACTCAAGACATTAATCGAGCCCAACACGCCATGCGGGAGCTGCGGTCGGGGATTGTCTATATCAATGCTGGAACGATTGGCAGCGAGGTGCATCTCCCGTTCGGAGGAATTAAGAACACCGGCAACGGGCACCGTGAAGCCGGGCAGGCGGCTTTGGATACTTTTAGTGAGTGGAAATCCATTTACGTGGACTATAGTGGGCAATTGCAGCGGGCACAAATCGATACCCATTGATCACAAGGTGAATGCCATGGACCACAAGGCCAAACTGGAAGAACGTGTCGAGGCGTATGTTCAAGACTATGTGTCCAGAAATCGTGCCGCCCAAATCACGAAGGATGTCCTGGATGCGGCAGGCATTGGGGTCAAGCCAGTGGTCGACCATATCACCATCCGAACCCACAATATCGACCAGCGAGCCCAAGAGTTTTTGGAACTGGGCTATACCTACTCCGAGACTTTGGAATACAGTGATTGGCATGCCAAGGTGTACCGAGCCCCAGGATTTCCGGCATTGTTTGTTGACCAAGCCTACGACGATGATCGCGGGGCATCCAGTGTGATCCCACGATGGGTGGATCAATTTGGGGATCAGACCCTACACCACATCGCGATTCTGGCAGAAGACATCGAAGCCGCCATGCACCGCCTTCAACACAAGGGCATCAACTTTGCGGGATCCATTTTAGGCGAAAAAGGGGACGTCATTCGGCAAATCTTCAGTGTCCCTGAACAAGTCGAGGGCGCACCGTTTTCTGTCCTCGAACTCATCGAACGTCATGCAGGGTATCAGGGCTTCTCACCGCCTCAAGCCGATGCTCTGATGCAATCAACTGTAAAAATCTAATACGCGGGAAACCTATGCCAACCATCCTCATTTTAGGCGCCGGAAAAATCGGCTCGCTGATCGGAACGTTCCTGGCAGAGACAGAAGAGTACACGGTTCACCTTGGCGACATCGAGACTCAGTCCAATCAGCAAAGGACTGCTCCAAGTCAAACCGCGCCCATCACCCATGCGGTCCTCGATGCGTCAAACGGGGCAGCCCTCGAACACTATGTGAACGAGCATCAACCCGATGCCGTAATTTCGAGTCTTCCCTACTACTGCAATCCCACGGTTGCGGATGTGGCCCGTAAGAATAACATTCACTATTTCGACTTAACCGAAGATGTTGAAGTCACCGAACGAATTGAACAGATCAGTCAGGGAAGCGAGAAAGCCTTTGTCCCCCAATGCGGGTTGGCGCCGGGATTCATCAGCATCGTCGCCAACGAACTGATGCACCATTTCGATACACTCGAAACCGTGAAGATGCGGGTGGGCGCCCTGCCCATCAATCCCAGCAATGTGTTGAAATACTCTCTGACCTGGTCAACCGACGGCCTGATTAACGAATACGGGAACGTGTGCTATGGAATTGAAAATGGATTGAAGACCACGCTCATGCCGCTCGAAGGGTATGAGACCATCGAAGTCGATGGACTATTATACGAGGCGTTTAACACCTCCGGAGGACTGGGAACCTTGGCGGATACGTACTCAGGCAAAGTCCAAACGATGAACTATAAAACCCTCCGCTACCCAGGCCATTGCGAAAAAATTCACTTTCTCATGAATGATCTCAAACTCAACACACAACGGGAAAATCTCAAGCATATTCTGGAGAATGCGATTCCCAAAATCTATCAGGATGTGGTGCTGATTTACGTATCTGTCGTGGGAAGGAAAGCGGGAGAATTAATGGAAGAAAACTACGTGAAAAAGATTTACCCAGAGACCATCGCAGGAAGATTGTGGTCCGCGATTCAAGTGACAACCGCCGCGGCTTTGTGCAGTGTGGTGGATTCCGTATTCGCCGATCCTCATCGCTACCAGGGTTTCATCACACAGGAAACTTTTGCCCTCCCGGACATCCTCGCGAATCGATTCGGTCGATACTACGCCTGACACAAATTGACCTGCCCCCTGCCACGTGTGCTGAACTTCTAGCCTGTTCTCAACCAAGTGGTGTATTCATCCCCGGCCAGACTTAATGGTTCCACCTCTTGCAGTCACCTTTGCCTTGGCCATTGATCACAATGAACATCACTGAGATGGCTCGTCATTCGTGTTGAGAAACGAAGGCCGCGCGGGCTGGCACTCTAAAAAAGATTCAATACCTGATGTTTTCTATTTTTTAAAAACCCAAAAACTGGGAGAGTACCAAATAAACCCAGGCACCGAAAAAAATGTAGGTCATTTCCTTTTCGCCAATCTGTTTGTACATTAGGCGATAGCCTGCGATAGGCACAACGGCCAACAACGCCGCAGAAAATAAGTGACCCACTACGTCACCCAACATGCCCCCAATCGTCGAATTGCCCGGCACGGCTAGCATCGAACTGCCCCCAACCATCGCCACCCACAACCACCTGACACTGACAAACGATTTATCCATGGCCTCTCACTGGAATATTAAGCATCATTTTTATCGGATACCCCTCTGGACAAGACTTGCTTAGGGCCGGCCGGTTTCTGCACCAATGGTGCACTACCTGAACCAGAGTTCACCACAGATTTGTCTGACCAGGCGAATATTGTAATTTTTCTTGTGAATCGAAGATGGCACGACCGAAAGGTGGTTTATCTATGAAGCCTTGGCTTCACCTTGCCACAACAGATCATACCCCAATTCTTTCGTCTCCGAACACAGGGCCAACAACGCGTCAAATTTCTGTTGAAACATATCATCGGCATGGGATTTTTCATGATCCTCAAACGAGCGCCAATAGGTCACGATAGCATAATGATTATCGCTGGCCTTGGAATCAGTGAATGAGCCTTCATCCGAGACGAAACCGGAGAACTGAAACACCTGCCCCGCGATAAAGCCCCCTTTCTCACCACCGTACCTTTCCTTCACGACCATGCACATTTCTCCGACGGCCAACTCGACCTGATCGAAACTCACGCCGGGTTTGAGCTTGACAGTATTGAAGAGCATTTTTACCCCAAAGGGGAGTGTAATGGGACCGAACATGGCATCCTCCTGACAGAAAACCGCCAACAAGGCGGGTACGTGATTAGGAAAAAGAAAACCCTACACACTCTAGTATACTACTGATCTCCACATTATTGCTGGGATCGCCATTGAATAATGTGTGTGAAAAATCGATAGTCTTCATGCTAACACAAACTAAACCCCACCCACGAAAGGAACCATCCATAGTCCGCAAATTCTTCCGCATCCAGCGTCGACCCACTAAGGGTCCGTAAAGAAATAAGTGGTACATTTATACACCTCATCTTCAAGCCATCTTTGGCCGATCTTCAATCGAGAAACCCTCAAAATAGCACAACTATTCCTCCGGTTTCTCTCATTCAGATCGACCAAATCTGACCTAAATCTAAGCGTCTAAATGTACCACTTATTTCTTTACGGACCCTAACTTGACGATGTCTGTGTGTTGATGACCGTCTGGGGTTACGGGGATGCCGAATCTCGCTGATTAGCGATTGCGGCAATCACCCGCTGAAGGCCGGACACGACGCGGGCGAGGCGCTCGTAGTTAACTTTGTCTGGTGTATCCTCGGCTGTATGATAGGCGGGATAGCGAAACAAGGCTGTATCCGTCACCATAACGGCGGGAAACCCTTCCTTCCAAAACGCCCAATGATCTGACCACCCGACGCCGGGAATCCATCCCCAGAGTACCGCGCCTTCTGAAGGAAACAGCACCTGCTGTCGAAAGCCGTCAATGACCGTTCGCACCCACCTCCCATTTTCCGTGTTGCTGACGAAGGCAATGAAATTTCCCGTGGATGGGTAGACGAAATTCAACGGCGGGGGATAGCTTTGACTTCCGGGGTTATCAGAATAATACCCCATCGTCTCCAAGCTGAACATGAGAACAATGGACTCGCCCCGCTGTTTGCTCCGTTGGGCGTAATGGCGGCTCCCCATGTCGTCGGTTTGAAAGAATGGTGGCTCTTCGTTGGCAAACGCCACAAACCGTAACGTGCGGTTTAACGGGGTCTGAGCAAACGCACGGGCCAAGGCCAGCATGGCCGCGACACCGGTGCCATTGTCATTGGCACCAGGACTTCCTTTGACCGAATCGTAGTGAGCCCCGATGAGAAGGATTTCATCCGGTCGGTCTGTTCCGAGAACTTCGGCTTCAATGTTTTCACAGACCTTCCCTTCCACCTCATAGGTTTGGCGTTGCACCTCATACCCGACGTCCGCGAGAGTGGACCGGATATACTCTGCCGCGGTAAGGAGTTTGTCGTAGTGAAACAGATTCCGTTCCCCAATATCGCCAGCCAGGGTTTGGACATAGGAATGCAGTTCTTGCTCGAGCGCACGGAGTTCATCCGTTGCGGGGGGCAGCGGACCTTGGTAGCTTTCTCCTGGCATCCGTATCATGATTGTACATGCGGCAGCGGAGGCAACCACCACTAAACCACCGAGTGCCATCAGTTTGGGCAGGTTGGGCGATCGCATCCACGCATTCAACTTTCATATCCAGAATTGTTGAACTCATTGTCGCATAGAATAGATAAGAGATTAACAAGGGGGACTGATTTGTGTCGAGTTGAGGTGGCTTGGGCTTGGTGTCAGGCTTGGTGTCAGGCTTGGTGTCAGGCATGAGTATTGACTTATTTATTCAGAAGGAAAAAGGAGCCACCCTTAGGGTTCGCGCAAGAATAACTCCCCATGTTTGGGTGCTGAGACACCTGTCTGGCAAGGCGCGAGGACTGCGCATACTCCTCGTATGGAAAGGACGAGCAACGCCGCCAGACGGGATGGATCGACGCCCAAACATGGGGAGTTATTCTTGCGCGAACCCTTAGAAAACATTCATTCCAAAGGAATGCATAGGAGCAATTTTTGCTTGTTCACACGTGTTTCAATCATTGTAAGCCTGACCAATGAATTGGGCTAGATAGCGTTTGGTTTACCCACTTTTTCTTTTTCAACATTTTCGCTGTACACTGTGGGACATGAATCCTATAGCTAAGCCGTTAACAGGTTTCCACTTTTCTCCCTTGATCGCCTTCCTTCACTTTTGGCTAACATTAATGATTGGGTTCCTGGTAAGCGGCTGCGGGACTGAGGAAGGTTCTCAAGACTCGTCCAAACCTTCTGCGTTTGTTGCTTCAGCTCCAACCTATCTGGAAACAGGCGACCTCTCCACCCTCAAATCGCGTGGGTATCTTCGCGTGCTGAGTCCGCCGCATGCTTCTGTTGAGCATTTGCCTCGACAAGGGTTTCCGCATGATCTCGAAGAGGAGTTGCTGGAGTCTTTGGCTTCGTCGTTGGATTTAAAGCTGGCTCGGGTGACGGTGAATGGGCTTAATGAATTAATTCCTTTCCTTTTAGAAGGCAAGGGGGATTTAATTGCAGCCAACTTTACGGTGACCCCAGAGCGGAAAACGAACATTAGCTTTACGGTCCCGGTGGCGAGTGTTCGGGAACAGTTGGTCACACGCCAATCTGACGAGACCTTGTCCAAGCCTGGCGATTTGAAGGGCCGGACAATTGTTGTTCTTCGCTCGTCTTCTTTTTGGGGTACAGCGTTGGGCCTGCAGAAAAAATATCCGAGCATTCAGGTGCAGGAAGCGCCAGCGCATTTTGATCTGGAACAGATTTTGGATGGCGTGGCCCGTGGCGACTTTGATGTGACCGTGGCCGACAGCAATTTGATGGGCGCGGTGCTCACGTATCGCTCTGATCTGAAGCCGGCGTTTGATTTGACGGAGGATCGTCCAGTGGCATGGGGTGTGCGGCCTGATTCCCCTGCCCTACTCGCGGCGTTGAATACGTTTTTGACTGAAGCGAAGCTCGCGCATTCCCGGCCTTCGGTGTCGAGCGAGGATCTCGCGGGCATTAAGAAGCATGGTGTGTTACGGGTGCTCACCAGAAATAATCCCGCTACCTATTTCTTGTGGCGGGGGGAGTTATTGGGGTTTGAGTATGAACTGGCGTGGCATTTTGCCAAGAAGCACAAGCTGAGGGTGGAAATGGTTGTACCACCGAGTCGTGAGGATCTGATCCCGTGGCTAATGGAAGGGAAGGGTGATGTGATTGCCGCCTCACTGACGATTTCTTCTGAGCGAGAAGCGCAGGGTGTGGCGTTTTCTCGTCCGTATTTCAAGGCCTCTGAAATTGTGGTAACGCGTGCTGATGAACCGGACGATCGACTGAAGGGGCCGGAGGATCTTGCTGGTCGTACCTTTGTGGTTCGTCGCAGCAGCTCCTATTGGCAGACGCTTGAGGCGCTGAAAGGCCAAGGCATTGCGCTGACCTTGGAAGCAGCGCCCGAGGATCTCGAAACCGAAGAGATTATTGCGAAGGTCGCCACAGGTGAATACGACTTGACCGTGGCGGACAGCCATCTCCTCGATATTGAGTTGACGTGGCGGGAGGACATTCGGGCGGCGTTTCCGGTGTCCGATCCCAAACCGCATGGCTGGGCCGTGCGGGTTTCCAACCCGGAGTTACGGGATGCCATTAATCAATACATGAAAAAGGAATACCGTGGGTTGTTTTACAATATCACACTGAAAAAATATTTTAAGAACCCGCACACCATCCGCACACACGTTGAGTTTCGCGCAAGTCGCACGGGTGAACTCTCCCCTTACGATGCCCTGGTGCAAAAGTATTCCGGCCAATTTGGGTTTGATTGGCGATTGGTGGTGGCGCAAATGTATCAAGAAAGTCGATTTAATCCAGATGCCCGCTCCTGGGCCGGCGCGGTTGGCCTGATGCAGGTGCTCCCCCGGACGGCGAAAAGTATAGGCTTTCACGATGTTCGCATGCCGGAAGACGGGATTCATGCGGGGGTGAAATACCTCAACTGGGTGCGGGATCGGTTTGACCCGGAGCTGCCCGTGGAAGACCGGATGTGGTTTACGTTGGCGGCCTACAATGCCGGACACGGCCATGTGAGGGATGCACGACGGTTGGCGCGAAAGTTAGGGCTCAATCCGAATCGCTGGTTTGGGAATGTGGAGAAGGCGATTCTCTTACTATCCAAACGGAAGTATGCGCGCCAAGCCCGCCATGGCTACTGCCGCGGCGCGGAACCGGTGAAATACGTTCAGGAAATTAAACGGCGGTATGAGGCGTATTTGCAGGTGAAGGATTTGTGAACCAGGTTTGCAATTGAGAGCTTTGGGTTGTTCTCGAAATCCCCCCTCACCCTCGCCCTCTCCCCCTTCAGGGGCGAGGGGATTTAAGAAATGATTCTGTGCACACAGGCGCGCCAACAAGTTTTCCACCAAGGGATCAAGGAAAACTGGGAAATAGGCCTTCCACGATAAGAGCCGAGTGGGACCTGGGATTAAGGATTATCCTAACTTCTGGATTAACGCGCGCATCTCGGGAACGAGATCCCCTCCTCCGTTGGAACGACCTGATGTGGCTGCGTCAATTCCGGCGGTGAGTACCTGTTTGGCTTCCTCGTTTCTTCCCAGGGTTGCCAACGCACGACCCAACGCGAAGTGTGCGGCAACATGCACGGGATCGAGTTCGACAGCGACACGAAGATGTTCCACTGCTTCTTCAAAATTCTCGCCGCCCTGCATGATTTTATCCCCAAGACCGTATCGTCCCAAAAATCCATCAGGCTTCTTGGCTACCATCTCACGAAACACGCTTATATCCATAAGTCCCTCCTAAGGGGACATCTTAGCATCGTGGACACCAGGTCAGCCAGGTTGGAGAAGAAAATTCATTAAATCTCTTCACCATTTGGAATCTATCTAAAGCTTAGACATCACCGTAGTGATTTTCTACTGCTGAATCCAGGTTAAAAAAGGCCGTCCTGTCGAAGGAAAGGCCGAATTAAAGTTAGCAGAGGACCTGTTGTTCATCGCTCGTCGCTGGAAAAGAAAGAGGGAATTACAGATCCCAAAATACGAATGACCAGCAACAAACTATAAGAACGCCGTTGGCGGCATTTTTTAATAGTCCCAAATAAGAACTCACACTTTATTCCCCTTAGGCAATTCCTCTTCCTGAAACGATCTTACATAAAGTTCATCCAGTTTCTTCCGAAAAAGACAAAGAGCAATCCAGAGGTTCGCAAGGTGGTCGGCTCATTAAAAATCACTCTTCACCCCACTCGGGTAAAGGGACTGTTGAATAATTGAAAAAATTTCACAATACCTTTCGAATCATATGCCTAATTATTTCATAAACATTTGTCGGCAAGCATTTGATCAATTGCAGACTCGACAAAAGATCCTACTCGGGTTTTCTGTGCCCTTGCTGCTGATGATCATTATTGCCACCGTCGTGTATTTCAGCATTGGGAAAATGGTGGATGATGCGCAGTGGGTACAACATTCCCAACAAGTGATCGCCGGTGGACAGGAACTGAACACACTCATGATCGATATGGAGACCGGTGAACGCGGCTTTTTAATCACCGGTAAAGAACCTTTCCTGGAATCCTTTCATGCGGCGCAACAAATCTGGGATACCAAGATCGCTAATCTAAAATCACTTGTCAGTGATAACCCGGCGCAAGTCACGCGACTGGAAAAAATCGATCAGCTTGAAAAAAACTGGCTCACCCATGCGGCTTCACCAGAGATTGAGATGCGAGGAAGGGTGGCAAGGCTACCGTTGATGCCTCCCACTTGCAAGAAATACTGTCTCGTGGCAAAGGCAAGCACATCATAGATAATTTTATGGCTCTGGGTCATGAGGTCGAGACCTTTTTCTCTGGACGGGGAGACTGGGAGGGAGCATTCGCCATAGACATCATTGAGAAATCCATGGCCGACAGAGAAGATAGTCAGCGGGGCTTTCTGATTACCGGAAAAGAGGAGTTTTTGGAAAAATATATCGCCGGCGAGCAGATTAAACTGCCCGCATACTTTGCTAGACTGCGAGCGATCGTATCCGACAGGGGATTTGAGAATGAGCTCATGGGTAAGATAGATCAGTTGGAACAACTGGCCACCGAATGGATCCACAAAGCTGCCGAACCAGAGATCGCCGCTCGGAGGCAAATGAACAAAACTCCTGAGTCCTTGGTTGACGTAATGATTCTGCTTGAGAGGGAAACAGGCAAGAAAATTGTTGATGCGAGAAGAAGTGAATTAGCGGAATTTAATGATGCAGAAAAAAGCTTAATGAAAACAAGAGTGCAGCAGGCTGAATCTGCTGCATCAAACACGATTGTCCTGATCATTGTAGGCACATTCTTCTCCCTGCTGATTGCTCTATTCGCTGCATTGTTTGTTTCAGCCAGCATTGTGAGAAGGCTGGAGGCATTGCTTGAGGCGACACACAAAGTGACTGCCGGTGATTTTACACAGACCATCACCATCAATAGCCAGGATGAGATCGGCCAACTGGCGCAGTCATTTAATAATATGACGGGCACCATAAGGTTATCCCACTACGTTATGGAGACAGCGAATCAGGACCTGGTAAAAAGTAATGAAAATTTAATCGTTGAAAAAGAAAAGGCCGAACTGGCCACGCAGGCCAAGGGTAGTTTTCTTGCTACCATGAGCCATGAAATTCGCACGCCGATGAATGGCATATTGGGGATGACGGGGATTTTGTTAGAAAGCAATCTGGATCAAGAACAGCGCGAATGCGCGGAGACAGTCAAACATTCCGCAGATGCCTTACTCACGATTATCAATGACATTCTGGACTTTTCTAAGGTTGAATCCGGAAAACTCGATATTGAAATTATTGACTTTGATCTGCGAGTGGCGGTGGGCGAGGTGATGGATTTACTCGGGGCCAAGGCCCAGGACAAAGGGTTGGAGTTAGTGGGGCTCGTGTATGCGTCCCTCCCCACAGCTGTGCGCGGCGACCCGGGCCGATTCCGTCAAATTTTGATGAACCTCGTGGGCAATGCCATCAAATTTACCAAGCAGGGCGAAGTGGTGGTCCACATTGTGCCGGTTCAGGAAACGCCAGAAGAGGTGGTCCTGCGCATTGAGGTGCAAGACACCGGCCTTGGCTTGACGCCGGAGGCCCAGGGTCGGTTATTTCAACCCTTCAGCCAAGCCGATAATTCCACGACCCGGAAGTTTGGGGGGACTGGGCTAGGACTTGCCATTTCCAAACAGCTGGTGGAATTAATGGGTGGGGAAATCGGGGTCGAAAGTTCTCCGGGGCAAGGTAGTTGTTTCTGGTTCACGGTACGGCTGGAGAAGCAGTCCCAACCAACAGAGAGTGACGTGGCGGCGGGAAACGGTCTGGAAGGCCTCAAGATCTGCGTCGTCGATGGTAACGACACCAACCGTCTGCTGCTGAATCATTACACCACAGCCTGGGGGATGGACTGTCTGAGTGCGAACGATGGACCCGCGGCTCTGGCCTTGTTGATCGATGCGGTGGCGCATGGTCAGCCATGCGATCTCCTCATTATGGATATGCAAATGCCCATGATGGACGGGGTGGAGTTGGCTCGCAAGGTCAAAGCCGATCCGGTGCTGGCGGGTACGCGGATGGTGATGCTCACCTCTATGGGCCGACGCGGCGAGGCGGCTCTGGTACAGGAGGCTGGCATTTCCGCGTATTTAACGAAGCCCATTCATCAACATCAGCTTCGGGACTGCCTTATCATGGTGATGAATCCTTCAGCAAGGAGTGATGCACAGTTTGTCACCAAGCATTCCATACTTGAAGCGGTCCGGCGTAGAGAGGGCCGGCTGCTGGTCGCCGACGATAACATGGTGAATCAAAAGGTGGCGGTGCGGATGTTAGAGAAATTGGGGTATCGGGTAGACGTCGTTGCCAATGGCCTAGAAGCGGTGGAGGCGGTGTCCCGGGTTCCCTATGATGCGGTGCTAATGGATTGTCAGATGCCGGAAATGGATGGGTATGAAGCAACTAAGGCACTGCGTAATAGCGAGGTCGGTAGCGACAAGCATCAAGTGATTATTGCGATGACGGCCAACGCGATGCAGGGTGATCGCGAGAAATGTCTGAACGCGGGAATGGATGATTTTGTCTCCAAGCCCGTCAAGCCTGAAGAATTAGAAGCCGTGTTGGAACGATAGATCTCAAAACGAGAGACGGAAACTCGTGAAACGATAAGCGTGAAGCGTCTGTTGGAGACCACGAGATACGAGATTCAAGCAACGAGCAACCGGCGACGAGCCACGAACCCCGAGCCACGAAACCCAAGATCCCCCACTCGATGCAGCCACGTTAGACGGATTGAAGGAACTCAGCGGTGATGATCCGTCTTTCCTGATCGAAGTGATCCAGCAATTTCTCCAGGATGGGCCGGCCCACGTTGCCGCGATCCGGCAAGCCATGGTTGATGGCCATGCGGATTCGTTGATGAAAGCCGCGCATGGTTTCAAGGGCAGTTGTCGAAACATAGGGGCTCTACCTCTCGGGGAACTGTGCTGTACCCTTGAAGAGAAAGGCCGTGCTGGAGAAGCCCATAAGTTGGAAGATGTTTTGCCGGAAATAGAACACGAATATTCGCGGGTTCAGACCACCTTAGAAGCTGAACTGGCTGGTCTTCCTGCTGGCAGTGAATTGTAAACCGACGCTTAAAAAAACCGACGCTCGAGGATCGGACCTTTCAACGAGTTCAAGAATTACTCAGCCACCCAGGGGACGACTTTCCCATTCTTCGACAAAGTTGTCAGGGCATCATTGATTGCACTGAGGATGATACATCCAGCGCTAATGATGTCAGTGAAGTAATCACGCATGACCAGGCCCTGCCGTCGACTCGACAGGGCATGGAAGTAGGTTAGGCACGCATATTGATTTTTCCACTACCTGGCGTGGCGAACTACTAATTGCCACTTCCGGGGAGTCAATGAGCGAGTTTTGCCTTTGCTTTCCTCGAATGAGTTTTTTGATCATACGGGTACGGTCTGTCAGTTTCTTTGGAGTCGCAACGTGGTTTCAAACACCACGGGCCCTCTTTCACAAGAAAGAGAGCCCGCAGTTCTCCTGACACATACACCGTCAGTACTTCACATTTTTTTCTTTGACCCGATGGCGGCGAAGCCTTGTTTTCTTTTCTTCTATACAGGATCTATTGCCGGAGAGTGGACTCTTTCCATATTGTTCCTCCTTGCAATCATTACAATCCTTTTCTTCTTTTCTTTTAAACTTTTCTTCCTCTCGGTGGAGCCACCAGAATTATAGTTTGGTCTTCCTGACCTTGTTCATGCCTACGGGCATGTTCGGTATTTCTGAGAGGCTTCCTATCGACAACTCTCCTTACCAGGCCTAAACAAGAACCACACGACTTCGCTCGCCGCGGGCCTTACTGGTTTGGTGGATTGAGGTCGTTCATCATGTGACCCCCTCTTGTTATTTCTGGAACCGCCTCCTCGCTCAATTCCTTTGCGATTCCCAGAGTACGATTCTTCATCCCAACAAGGAAATGCTATGCCTCTTATTTCCTGCTGTCAATGAAATTATTGGGAAGGCTCCCCCAACATCATTCACCATCACACGTCTTGAGCTAGGGAAAAGAACAGGGGTTAGTTGGGCTGTTGTTGCCCTCAAATTTCACCTCATTTTGACACCGCTGATTAGAATTAGGGGCAGGCATGACCATTGACTTTTCCCAACATTCTACAAATTTGCTCACGAACGTGAATACCGCTACCTCGTCGCCCCCTACCTGAACCGGCACTACTCGCCGGCGCTGTTGATCGCTTGACGTCGTGTGACCTCCTATCAAAGATAAGGTCAAGAACGGTATGGGGTCTGTTCTCGCCATTCTACAGATCCTGGAACAACACGATATCATCTCCTTACATTCGTCCCTCATCCAGCTCAATGATATCGACCCACCGGGTCAAAGAAGAAAGCTGTTCCACCGAAAGCCCGCGTTTAGCCGCTACCTCGGCGAGCCGTGATTGAAAGCGTTGCTGCGCTGCTTCATTTTGCGGGCCACCGTTTAAAATCCTGTCATTCCATTGCGTCCGCTCCTCGTCCGTCAGGGTTTTGCCATGCTCTTGGACCCACGCCACTACTTCCTCATCGGTCCCGCCTTGCACAACACGTGTTTCCAAATCCTCACCCGTCATTTCCAACAGATCGAGCAGATACTTATCAAATCCCACGGTCAGGTAATTGTAATCCGGAATCTGGCCGGCATTTCGCATCCGGATTTTGTCAAACAATCGACCCAAATGGGCCAAGCCGCCAATTTGAATTTTCGGACTCCGAGGATATTGTGGTGTGTCCATAAGTCCTATCTCCTTATGTTTCTTATAGTGAAAAAATTGAAAACCCACCCTGCGGGTCAAGATCCGCGCGCTCTATCTATCTTAGATTTGAAGACGGATTGTACCTTAGAAAAGCTTCTCAGAATATAGGAGATGAAAAATAAATCTGTCCCCATTTCTGTTTGTTTCGGTTTTATTCTATTTGCCCTAGGAAGTATTGGAGTTGCTTGGTCACCATTACGTCTCCCTTTGCTTGGGAAATTTCAATGCCCTTGCGGCCGACTTCGGTACTCCGGTCGCTCTGTCCAGCTTTATACAAGGCCACCGTTAGAGCCTGATACGCGGCAGAGTAGTCAGGGTTGACCTGAATACACCGTTCTAATGCTCTGATAGCCTCTTCATAGTTCTTGACCTTAAGATTGGCTTTACCCAGACCAAACAACGCGACCTCATCATTCGGGTCACGATCCAAAAGTGTCTTGAGTTGTTCTATTTTATGTTGTTCTGCTCGGTGATCTGCCACGTACTACCTTCTTCCGGGTCTGCATGGCGCATTGCTAATCATGCCGCCATTGGGGTGTAAAACAATCCCTGTCAAGGTATTGTCAACTTAAGGGCACCTCTAAAAACCAGGCATTTTTTGTGAGGGCAAGGACGGTTTTTAGAGGTGCCCTTAAGCTAGATTTGGCTGATTGAACGTGTAGAGCACACAGCGTCCTGATAAATCAATGGATTATCTCGAGGCGAATTGTGTGTTCGGGGTGGAATTTTCGTTAAGTTGACAATACCTACGGAAGTCATGAGCTATAGTAATGGTTTTCCGCTATGTCGTAAACAGATTGCCTGACGAGGAAATCCTGATGGGGTCTCCCGTCGCATGAACCTAGAAACGGCAGTTGGGCACAAAAAAGCCGTGTAAGCTATTGGTGTGCATGGTGAAATAAAAAAAGTCGTGGTCACCTTAGTGGTGATGAGACATTTTTTTGTTTTGCCAGGTGCGCTAAGGGTCCGTCACGAAATAACCGGGACAATTGGGAGGCCCAAATTTGTGATCGGGGCAAGGCGCGACGAGGGAGCCTAGCGGGGCTCTGTGACCGAGGAGCAACGCCGCCCCGGGCCAAAGATGGGCCTCCCCGAAGGGCCGGACACTTTTGGGCTACGCCGGCGTCGCTCATCGCTTCCATACTCCCGGTATGCGCGCTCTTCGCTCCTTGGCTCGCTCCAAAATCGTCTCGGCCAATTCCACCGGTTATTTCGTAAAGGACCCTAAGAGCTTGCGCGGACTTTTGTGATCCAGCTGCCATTTCTAGGTTGAAGATCGGCCTTGTTCGGGGGCGGGGCCTCGACTAGTCAAGCCGCCCACTCATACCGCCCGCATTGCTGAATCTGAGGGGTTATTGCACAATTGAGGGTCATTCACATTCCAGGGACAGAATTATGCAAAAGACAAGAATTATCTATACGATCGGACCGGCTACAGAATCCTACGAGATGTTGAAAAAAATGTATGACACCGGCATGAACATTGTGCGTTTGAACATGTCCCATGGAGACCACGAATCTCACGCCAAAGTGATCAAACACATCAAGACGCTGAATAAAAAAGTCGAATTTCCTATTCCTGTTCTCTTGGACACGCAAGGTCCTGAAATCCGGACAGGGGACTTGGCTAACGATTTAGATTTAAAGCAAGGCACGATCATTTCCATCACAGTGCGAGGGCCAATAGATGTGGAAGAAAGTTCTATTCACATCAACTATGCCGATTTAATCCAGACAGTCAATGTGGGAGATAAGATTACCGTGGATAATGGGTTGATCAATCTTGAAGTCCTGGAAAAAGAAGATCGACTCATGCAATGCCGCGTCCTGGATGGGGGCGTCTTGAAAAGTAAACGGCATGTCAATTTACCAGGGATCCGTGTCAACCTACCCGCTATTACTCAAAAGGATGAAAAAGATATCGTGTTTGGCTTATCCCAAGATGTGGACTTTATTGCCCTGTCTTTTGTTCGTGAGGCAAAGGATATTCGGCAATTAAAACAACTCATGGGCAGCAAAGCCGGGAGAATAAAAATCATTGCGAAAATTGAGGATCAGGAAGGGGTTCGAAATCTGGAAGATATTATTCAGGAATCGGATGGCATTATGGTGGCTCGCGGAGATTTAGGTGTAGAAATCGACCTAGAAGATTTGCCGAATGTACAGCGCAAAATTGTACGACTGTGCGCCGAATATGGGAAACGCGTAATTGTCGCGACCCATCTCCTGGAATCCATGATTCATAATCCGATCCCCACCCGCGCCGAGGTGACGGACGTGGCCAATGCGGTCTATGAAGAAGTTGATGCGATTATGTTATCTGGTGAAACAACAGTGGGAAAATATCCCCTTAAATGTATTGAGCATCTGCGAAAAATTGCGACCAAAACCGAAGCGATTCCAGGCTTGCAATTTGCGAAACACTTACACATTACAGCAGATAAACAGCAATTGGCAGTCGCGGCGGTCAAGCTCGCAGAAGGGTTACAAGCCAAAGGGATTGTCGTGATTACCAGAAGAGGCATCATGGCCGATTTCGTCTCAAATTGTCGTCCTTTTTCCACAAACATTTATGCCTTTACCAACATGAGTCAATCACGTCGGACCATGACCCTCAATCGAGGAGTGTTTCCCTTCCGGATCAGTTTTAGCTCAGACCCTGAAAAAACCTTGCAAACCGCATTTAGGATTTTAAAACAACGTGAACATTTCCACACAGGGGAAAAAGTCGTGATTATCTCAGACGTCTTGGCTCAACAACGGGTCGATTCGATTCAAATTCGAGATATCCCATGAGGTTTGCATTGTCCTTTTTTGTACGGGAAGGGTGGAGCGTTCAACTGAAGCAATAGTCAGGTGGTGCCACGAACGAAATTCCCCACCTAAATTCCCTCCTGGCATTCTGTGGGTCTCGAATTCGTCGTTGTCACAAAAAATTTAAGGGCACCTCTAAAAACCAGGCATTTTTTGTGAGGGCAAGGAAGCCGCGCGCGGAAAACCGGAGTGTATGGGCGAATACATGAGGATTTGAGCACGCGGCTGACGCCGCCATCACGGAAAAGGACGGTTTTTAGAGGTGCCCTTAAGTATTTAAACCTCGGTTCAATACGGACGAATCAATAGAAGGGACACATGGAAACCGGCAACCCAAAATTAGAAAGAGTTCACCGTTTCTTTTCCGGGACAGGAGCCACGTATGATTGGATGGTCAACGCCGCGACCTTCGGCATTGACCGTCGCTGGAAACGCAGAATTGTTGACCTCATTCCACCCGATGCCACACGAATCCTGGACTTGGCCTGTGGCACTGGAATTTCTACATTCGCCCTCGCTGAACGCTATCCAAACTGTCGGATCGTGGGAGTGGAGCTCCGAGAGGAATACCTGAACCTCGCGCGAAACAAGATTCAGCGATTGGGACGCACCAACGTGGAGTTTGTCTCGAGCCGAGCGGAGGATTACCGTTCCAACGAGCCCTTCGACTGTGTGGTTTCCTCCTACTTGGCCAAATACGCCGATCTAAAAAGCCTTACCTGCACTATCAAAGAGATGCTGAAGACGGGTGGCCTCCTTCTCATGCATGATTTCACCTATCCACCGAAAGCGTACCTTGTGTGGCTGTGGCGTCTCCACTTCTACGTGCTACAGCGTCTGGGAAGCCTTCTCTTTCCAGCCTGGCGTGAAATCTTTTACGGTTTGCCCGATCTCATTCAGGAGAGTCGTTGGATTCCGGAACTGACCGCGGCTCTGCGGGTGAATGGATTCACCGATATCCGAATGGAATATTTAACTGCCTATGGTTCCGCGATTGTTACCGCGAGGAAACAGGCTCCTTCCAGTCTTGGTCGGGAGTGTTAGGAAGAATGGCTCCTGCATTCGAACCACTTCTAAGGGTGTCTCGCAAAGCAGCCTGAATACATTCAATAGCCACGGCCCTTGGAATCGCGTCCTCGATCTTCCCGCCCAAAGCTTCGCTGATGAGGCACATGAAGGCTCCGTGAGAGCTCCGGGATCCACTGACGGCATCCTTGATCGAGCTGTGGCTTCACCAAACTCCAATAGTTATGAAAATCTTTCTCATGAGATCGTGAGGACATGAATGGCCTCTCCCTTATCCGTTTAAACGCCAGGTCAAAAATCCGATTCCCAGGAGAATAATACCCATACTGATGCTTTTCAGAATAGATTCAAGCCACTGGATCTGATCTGTCTCACTTGTCTTGCCATTGGCAGCGAGCTCCCGCTTCATTTTCTTGTACGGGCGCGAGGCCTTGATCTCCACGAGGCTCAACAGGCCCATGGAGGCAGCCACCATGAGCACCGCCCACGAAACCTGGTTGGTCTGAATGATATACCCCGCTAGCACGGGAAGACTTCCCCACGATAAGCCGAACCAGGTATCGGTGTGGAAGCGCCCGTGAAACCATTCCAGATTGTAGGCCAGAAGGAAAAACCCTTCCGGGATAGCAATAAGCCAGAGCAGGGGGGTGTAGAGGACCATGTAGTAGATACCGATCATATACCCGCCGACTATGGAAGTGATGGCGAGAACGAGAAGCCCTTTCTCGGAAAGGACATTCCCCCACGGTTTAAGGCCCTTGCTCCCCAGAGCATCCAGCGCATGACCGCCGATCCCCAACGCGAGGAAGTAGATCACCACAATGGCACACACACGATCCCAATGAATATGCTCCGCCATCATCGACCCGATCACCGTGAAAGCGAGGACCATCCCGGTATATGGAGGAAAGAGCAAACCGATACAGATCCTCAGCTTTAACGGACCAAAGGAGGGAACGAACCATTCTGTCCGCCGGTCTCCTGTTCCACCCATATCCATAATGCCCTCCCTTTCCAGACGGGCCACGCAGGCCCTCATGACAGCGCAGGTATAGCCGGCAACCTTCGGACTCGACTCGAAAAGAGATTTTTAGACACCTTGAAGAGTAGGAAAGTAGTCTCGGGTTTCAGCCTCAGTTGTTGCATAGTTGGTCAGTGATGTTGGGTGTCGTGACAATGGCTCAAGGCACACAACGCATACGCCTTTCGATTTCCGTATCACCTATCTCCTTGGGATAGGCCCCCAGGTTGTAGGAATCGACAACAACAGGTTCCCTTGAATTGGCACAAATCGTGTCGCCGATTCGATCAATGCAGTGGCTGTCAGGTCCGGTACGCCGTAGATTTCCACCGAAACATTGTGCTCATGTATGATCTTGTCAACGACTACGGTGTAGTCACCATCCCCTGATGCCAGGACGATCGTGTCCACACGTTTGGCATACTCGACCATATCCAGAGCAATCCCGACATCCCAGTCACCCTTGGCAGAGCCATCACGCCTTTGGAGAAACGGGGTGAGTTTTATTTCAAACCCAATCCTCCTCAGGATCTGCTGAAAATCAATCTGCTTTTGGTCCCCTTTGTCTGTCGCGTACGCAATAGCCTTGACGATACTCCTGCCAGAAGTCGCGTGCTCCCAAAATGCACCGTAATCAAAATGGCAATTATACCTTTGCTTCACCGTGTAATACATGTTCTGCACGTCTGCGAATACGGCTACCTTGTCCATGATCTATCCCATTTCCTTATCAGCAGATAACCCCTCCATATCAGTTGTGGCCTGAAAAGTAGCGTAAGGCAATCAACTGCATGTGCTTGATACGTATTGAGGCCTCCTTCTTTAGAATTCCATTGTGAGATCCCAGAACCCAACACTTACAAAGGAGGCAACTTCATGCGATTCTACACCAACCATCACCGATTGTACTGCGGCATTGATCTGCACGCTCGTTCTATGTATCTCTACATTCTCAATCAAGAGGGGGCTATCGTCGTATGGTCAAAAACTCATCCAGCCTTACGGCATCTACAAAACTCAAGTTTTGCCATGCGGATGAGTGTATAGAAGGGACAGGTCAATCACGCCAAGCAGCGGTCTCAACATGAGGGGATTTCAATCTACTTTAATAATATGGATTGCAAAGCCGGTGTTAAAGTCGGGTAGGCGAATTGGAAACCTAACCGTTGTGCAACCAGAGGTTCCACATGTTGGCCCGTGGTCAACAGGGTAGCCAGTTCTCCCAGTCCAAACCTTAAAGCAAAGGCTGGGACGGGGAGCCATGAGGGTCGCCCCAAAATATGGCCTAAGGTCTGGCAAAATTCACGCATGGTGACCGGATAAGGGGACACGGCATTGATGGCTCCATGAATGGTTTCATCTAAAAGAGTGACCTTTATGAGAGCTATAAGATCTTGCAAATGAATCCATGAAACCTTCTGGTGGCCTGGGGTGATAGGACCACCGATAAAGAGACGAAAGGGCAGTAGCATCCGTGGCAAGGCTCCTCCATCCCGTGCGAGAACCATCCCCATTCTAAGCTGAACCACTCGGACTCCATACTCTTCCCCCCGCCCGGCTGTCTGCTCCCAATCCACGCAAAGCTCTGCCAGAAATCCGATCCCCGGTCCGGTTTGCTCCGTCACCGAGGTCAATTCTTGTGGGCCGTAGAATCCAATTCCAGACGCATTCATCAACACGCGTGGTCGCTTGGAAATATTTGAAAGAGCATTCACGACCAGGCGGGTCGTTCCAACGCGGCTGTCACGCAGGACTTCTTTTCGGTTCTTCGTCCATCGCGCATCGGCAATAGGCTCTCCAGCCAGATTAACGATGGCATCCGTATCTGCGAATACTTTTTCCAGTGTTCCCAAAGGGAGGGGATTCCATTTGAAAACGGAAATGGAAGCTCCAAGACGGGTGCGGGCTTTTTCTGGGTTTCGCGAGAGGACAGTCACCTGATGGCCTTCTTGCACCAAAGATTGGCAGAGAGACCGACCGATGAAGCCTGATCCTCCGATAACCGTGATGTTCACAATATTCTCATATGGTTAAAAAACTCAAACGGCCAGTGGGGGCTGAAACAGCCCTGTACACGACGAGAAAAATTCTACATGACAGGAGAGCGTACGGGTGGTGCAAGGTAAGGTCAAGGTCCCATAATTGGCACTTTTGCCGGTTCCATGATCAATATGCCAGGGACAAGATAAAAAGATTCAAAAGTGAGAGGGGTTTTTTCGACAGACGCTTAACCCAACTCCGGAAAACAGGTTTTTCACCTGGAGGGTTCTTGGGGGCACGCACGTGAGTGCTTGAACCTAGAAACGGGTCATAGTAGAGTAGCCCCGGCCAGTCACCCAGCCGAGGCCCTCGCCAGAACCGGACAAGGACATTTCGACCATCCGGCTCCTCCGCTGATATGGCTCGCGGGTTACCGCCCCCAGATCTGGACGACGATCCGTGGACGGGGAAGAGGAAAGTCCCGTAACAGGTCCTGATACCTCTCCCACGTGAGGCGCGTCCGTTGGCTGCGACGCCGAAGCCACTTGAACCAGGCACGTTGAACCTGCACCAGAAGAAGATGCAGGCTACGGATATTCCCGTTCACGCCAAAATAGTTCATGTGGCCGCGCACGTGCCTCACGAGCGCCATGTGCTGCTCCTTCACCGACCGGTGCCGATGGCGTCGGCACCGGTCGTACACAGACCGAATGGCCCGCGTGAGGCGTGCACCTCGGGTCTTGAATGCCAAGATCCAGCGTCCATATCGGGACCGCTTCCACTACAGCGTGAACCCGAGGAAATCGAAACTGGCCGGCCCCTTGCCTGCCTGCTGCCCCTTGAACGGTCGCCCAAAGTACAACAGGCGAGTCTTGTCCGGATGCAGGGTCAGTCCATATGTTCCCATCCGCTTTCCCAGCAGCAGCATCACCCACTCCGCATCGTCCTGGCATTCGAAACCAAAGATGAAGTCATCACAATACCGGACGAAGATGCACTTCCCCCGGAGGTGTGGCTTCACTTCGGATTCTACCCAGAGATCGAGCACGTAATGGAGGTAGATGTTCCCGAGGAGCGGGGAGAGGACCGATCCTTGGGCCGTGCCCACGTCCGGCTCGGAATACCCCTCGCCGTCCAGCACGCCCACATTCAAGCATTTGCCAATGAGCCGCATGAGCGCCCCATCGGCGACCCGTTTCTGAATCATCTCCTTCAGCTTGGTGCGATCCACGCTGTCAAAGTACGAGACGATGTCCGCCTCCACGATCCAGTTCATTTCCCCACCATGCCCCGCTCGGTTCAAAGTCCGAAGCGCGTCATGCGCACCGCGTTTCGGTCGAAACCCATACGAGCTATCGGTAACCTCCGTCTCGTATATGGCCTCCCATACGTCCCGCAGCGCCCCTTGGACCACTTTGTCCTCTGTCGCCGATATCCCAATCGGCCTGTGCCGACCCTGCCCCTTTGGCACATATCCCCGGAGAATCGGTTGATGACGATACCGCTTCGTCTTCAGCCGGTGATGCAGATCCTGGAGATTCCGCTCCAGCTCCTGCCCATACTGCTCCTTGGTGATACCATCCACACCTACCGCGGCATTCCTGCGGAGTCGTCGGTAGGCGCGTGTCAGAGCTGGCACATCGATGAGATGGGCCATGGCGTGACATCGTCCTTCGGGTTCCCGTTTCGCTCGTTCCGCTACCGTCAAACGTTCCGGTGACATGGAATCCCACATCAATGCCTTGGTCATGGTTCCCTCCTGACGTTCCTATCAACACGGGCAGCCTTTGCTCGGTCGGGTCCAGGCACCACCCCGTTCCCCGACGTTGTCGCTCCTATGCCGCCCTCCGACTCCCTCATCCCCCTCAGCCGCAGCTCCGGTTCCCCTTGCCGTCGGCCTACCCTGAGGCGAGTGCTTGTTCTACACCGAGTCACGCAGGCACCCGCGTCCGCGTGTTCGTCGGAGAGTGGTCACCGGGTCCCCGTGGCACCGGGTATCTCCCAGGGAGAAATGAGGGCCTCCCAGGTTCCTGGATCATCCTCTTCGTACGTGCCCCAGTCGTTCACCCCGCCGGATGCCCCGCCGCCTTGCCCCATACCGGCGACGACGCCGTGGTCTTCAGAGATTCCGAGCCCCTAGACATCCAGGATATTCCACTTTTCGAGGCTGCATTTCCTGCGGCCCATACGCTCGCATGCCTACGCATCGCCATAACGGTTACCCGCGCTGGCGCAAGGCTTGCTACCACCCTGCCGGGCTCCGCTTTGGTTGGGTGGGTTTTGCACCCACTGGACCATGAACTGATTTTCAAAGAGTCATCGCAGCCTCCTTTCCCATCAGACCAGCCTTGCCTGGTCGCACCAGAATATATGGTTCTAGGCATATGAAGTTCCGAGGTACAATGGAGGAGATCGGTCTCACCATCCTAAGCCATGGCCAAGAAACTCCATGTGGCCAGAATTGGATGGCGGTAGGATAGAACCATATATTCTGTATGATCCTGAATTTGTCTGTGATCACCCGCGCCGACTCAACCGTATCATGCGTGGCAAAAAGGTCTTCTAACTGCTGCCCATCAACTCAGGGGACAATTCACCACGAAGTTTGGCGCGAGCCTTGGCAATGATACGCGGTAGGCACCAGTACCCGCCTAGCTCTGCAGAACCCGGCGGAAGCGTTGATGGTGAAATAGTTTGTGCCGATGGCTGGCCATGTTGCATGGTCAAAAAGTATTTCCACCGAACTGCTGTGATCGCCGCGACGATACCAAATGGTGGTTCACCTACTTCGGACCAATCCTCGACAAAGTCGTACATCTCCTGAGCGGTCGTTTCAATAGAAGCCAAAAATGCCAGACCATTTTCAGGAATCACGTCGTCGGCACCACGAGCGCCTTGTTCGTACCGAATCACCGCTTCGCCGTAAATCCCTTGAAGTGTGGCCATCCAGTGTTGGGAGGTCTCGAATTCTGAGGAGTCCGAAGGACTATGCTCCACTTGAGTATTCGCTTGCTTTTGAATGGGGCGATTTCTGGTTCCGGTTTGTTCTTCCACGCTGAACATCGTACACACCTCCTTTTGGTTGCTGCTGTCGTTTTCCAATTATGATCTTTCTCACATGTATAGATAGCATGTCCCATGCCAAGTTCGTGGATGGCATAAGTTATTGATAGTATGAAAAATTTAATTTTTTGTTTGTCCGTCGAGATGCCAAAGAAGCCGCGAGATATCGGGGAAGAACGAAGTTTCGTGGAGGGTAGAATGATCGTAGTCAGTGGAAAGCAATCAGCGATGACACACTTACCAGCCCTCTGTCCCGGGCTCACCTTTGAAGGGGCCAGTAATCTCTGGCGTAATCCACCCACCGTAAAAATCACCGGCTTGGGGGCTTGCTAATTCAACACCCACATAGCATGCGTCCATCAGGCTCGGATAGAAGGCGACATAATTCCCAATTATCTCATACCCAGAAGTTGGATCGGGATAACTCCATGCTCCATGTGTGGCCACTCGACCCTGAACCCGAATGGACCAATAGTAAGCCACACCTTTCCATTCACAAAAGGTGGATTGTCTAGTCTGTTCCAAGTACGTCAACACAACATCTTCAAGTGGAAAGTAATACACCGGGGGGCTAGACGTCTCAATCACCCGCAACCCTTTAGACGTATCTGCCAACACCATGCCTCCGAACTCCACGCGGAGCCGTTTCGCAACAGACTCAACTCGTGGGGGCCGCGGGTAATCCCATACAGACTCCTGTCCGGGACCAGGGTTGACCATGTCGGCCGGGCGCTGTCGAGGAACCTTTCGCCACTTGGCCTGCTCGGCTTGGAGATCATCAGGTAAAAAAGGCATAAATGAAGGCCACCGTGTTAATCCTTATGAGGGCCTGTTGAAAAATTGAAAATTTTCAGTGGTTATGAACATCCGAGGCAGCCAATGCAATCTCAAGAGCAAGGGGGGTGTTCAAAAAGATTCGTCCAGCAAGGCCGCAGGACCTTTGGCGCGCGGAGCATACTGGAGTACGTGAGCACGACAAAGGGCCGAGAACGTCGCTGGCGGACTTTTTCAACACCCCCCAATGAGAAAAAGAGAGTTGAGTCTACACCAGAATGGGAGCGATCAAAAAGCCCTCACATCAAGGAATGACTTTTTGAAATCTTTTGGGTGTATTGTCAGGCCAATGGGAGTTGGGACAGCCCTGTACACGATGAGAAAAATTCTACATGACGGGAGAGCGTACGGACGGAATGCTCCCACAAAACCTGGCGCGATTTTAGGGGCAGGACACAAAAAAGAAGGTTTACGTAACCCCAGAATAATAACGCAAAATATCAGAGGCCGAGATGACACCCACAATCGTTTCACGTTCCTCCACTGCCAAATGACGGGTGGCCTTCTCTTTCATGAGTCGGACGGCCTCGACGATGGGATCACTACTTTCAATGGTGATAATGGGCTCGCGCATGCAAGTGATCACCCTGGTCGTGAAAGGATCCACTTCCCCTGCCACAACCTCTCGGCTCAATTCAGTCTCGGTAATGCTTCCAATAAAGTGCTCCCCTCCTTTGACCAGCAGCGAGCCGATCTTCTGTTTTTGAAAGAACAGTGCCGCTTCCTTCAGTGTCGCGTCCACATGAACGAAGTGGACCGTTGTTGACATGTAATCGGCTACTCGTGGTCCAGTCGCGGTTTTGATGCGTTCCCCCCTAGCCAAGGCTGCCCGGCGAGTTTCAAGATCTCCCATACAAATTTCTAGTACTCGTTGACGTTGTCTTAGGGTTTCTCGCTCCGCGGCGTGAGTGACACCTTCCGGCGCCTCCTCCGGCAAATTGACCATCCCTGTTGCCTCCCCAATTTGGGCATAGTCATAAATCACCACCAGAGGGGAAGAACTTCCAAACATCCGGTGGATTATATCTTCCGTCTCCCAGTCGAAGTCCATCAAGGTTCCCTCTAAGGGTTGTCTCACCAGGAAAGACTTGATGGTTTCAAGCTGCTCTCGCAATCGCTCGAGATCACGGTCTAAAGATGCCTCTTGTTCCGATGGAGCATGAAGCAGCTGTGGCATATCATCTCCTCCCTTGGAATGCGAAACAAAATTGTACTTCGCCTGATATAGACAGAGCAAGCCTTTTAGTTGAGTGATTCCTTTTCTACTTCCTTGCGAGGCCCGGCAACCTAAGACTCCATGGCCTCCCTTACAGCACCACACACCCGAAAGCAGGCCTTTTGGTCTACCTGTCCCTTCTATACATTCATCCGTATTGAAAAACTTGCGTTTTTTAGATACCGCAAGGCTAGATGAGTTTTTTGACCATACGGGAAGGAGAATTCGCTTGGGTCGATGCAGTCATCATTGACAAGGAGGGGAACTTATACGTTGCCGATACAGGCAATGATCGCATACAGATTCTTGATAGGCAGGGAAATTCCCTCAAACACTTTGGGGGAAGGGGTACGAAGCCAGGCAGATTTAAAAATCCGCGTGGAATAGCGTTAGATTCACACCATAATATCTATGTGGCGGATTGGGGCAATCACCGGGTGCAGGTTTTTGATCAGCAAGGCAGATTTCTGAGGCAGTTTGGTGGTTTTGGCAGCAGCCCCGGTCAATTGCATAACCCCATTTGTATTTTTCTCGACCAGAACGATCAAATTTTTGTCTGTGATTTTAAAAATCATCGTATCCAGATTTTTGACAGCTCAGGAAAATTTATCAATACCTTTGGCGCCTTTGGCACAGGCGCAGGTGAGTTTCGCTATCCCAGCGGGCTCACCCAAGACCACTTTGGTCATATCTACGTTGCAGACTATGAGAATCACAGGATTCAAATATTTAGCAAACAAAGAGAATTTTTAGGCGCTTTCGGACACCGAGGGGACAAAGCAGGAGAATTTCGCAAACCGACAAGTGGTGCGGCAAATGATCAAGGAACTCTCTACGTCGTTGATAAAGGGAACAATCGGGTGCAAGTATTCCGCGCCCATATTGCCCGCAAGGGAGACGTGAATTGATTTCCCAAGATACACCAGGGTTTGAGGTGCGAGGTCTCCCAAGTGAGCCGACTGTGAATCGTCGTGACTTAAAACCTCTTCCACAGTTGGGATGCCCGTAATGGAACAGAGGTTGGCACACTCAACCGTCTAACTCTATTCCCCACACGAACAGAGAGCCTCATCGTTGCGACGGTGGGGCTTTTCCTTTGAATAGTTAGCTAGAGCGGCACTGCTTTGTAGGACAGCTCGCATTGCGCACTCTCGTGCGCTTCGGATGTGTCCACAATTTCTGGGACAGACCACTAGTGATGCGACCACAGTCTTGAATGGGGAAAAACCGAAAAAGGAAGTTAATATATTAAGTCAAGACTTGCCCCCCTTCCAAGGTATCTAAAAGGCGCGAAAATCCACCAAGGTCCGCACCGCATCAAAAGCCCGGATTGCCCCCCTGATTATTCTGTAGCATAAACCTTCAATGCGGCGTGTTTTTTAGAACGCGGGACAGCTGCCTGGGCTGCGTCATTCTGGGTGAACAGGGCCAGCGTTTCATATTCCTCCTCGCTCACCGGAGTGAGGGCCTGATCCATGTAATTTCGTGCAGCAGGGTTGCGCGAAAGAGCAAAAGCCGACGGCAGCAGCGCGATAATTGCACCGGCAAAGATGACTTGTTTTCTGAGCGTTTCCCAGACGAAGTGCGGCCAGAAAATTAAAGGGTTCTCGCGCGGCAAGCCAGGGCGTCGTTCGGACGGATGTTTGAGACGCAAGAGGCCGCTCTGCAAGGGATGAACGCCCTCAAGGCGGACCGAAGTCGCGAATGTCACTAAAAGCTTGACCAGGCTGCCAATTGGTACGCCGGTGGCGGCTGCGCGGCGCAGCAGTATTTTCATGTGCTTGGGCGTGTAATAGAGCGACCAGGCCTCGCGATAGATGTCCTCCCACTCGCGCTTTGTCATCTTTGGATGAGCGGTACAGACATTTTCACAGTCGTAGATGTTGAGATCAGGGTCCATCGCAATGCCCTTGTTCCATAAGATCTGATGATCCTCCGAACCGGGCAGGGGTGTCAGGCAAAAAAACTCCATAATATCAAGCGGCAGTTCCTCCTGAATAATCGCGATATCGCGCCTGATCGTCTCTGGCGTATCAGCCGGAAAGCCCAGGATATACCCGGCAAGCGTGATGATGCCTTGCGCCTTCCAGGCGAGCAGCATTTTGCGGTACTCGATGATCTTGTTCTGGCGCTTCTTCGCCGCCATAAGATTATCCGGATTGATATTCTCCAATCCGATAAAGACGCGCGTGACACCGGCACGCTTCGCCTTCTCGACGAAATTCTTAATTCTGTGGCACAAAGTGTCGACCTGAATCATCAGGCCGAGTGGAATTCCGTGCTCCTCGCGTAACTCGATCAGGCGATCAAAGATCGCTTCCCACTCCTTGTTGCGGGCGAAGTTATCGTCGGTGATGAAAAATTTGTGGATGCCCTGGGCCCAGTTGAGGCGGACAAGATGCTCGATATCGTCGGCGTTACGAAAGCGCGACTTGCGACCCTGTACATTGATAATGGTGCAAAACGAGCACAGATAAGGGCAGCCGCGGCCGGCGTCGAAACTGGTGGAGAGGCCAAGCGTGCGCTCGACAAAACGTTTGGGCAAGAACGGCACGGGTGTGCCTTCCATGCCGGGCAGATCCTTCATGAAGTCATAGATCGGTGCGAGCTGATCTTTAGCTGCGTCGCGCAACACCTCGTCAAACGAGCCCTCGGCCTCGCCCGCAAACATGGAAATGCCCATCTTGCGGCAAGCGTCGAGATCAATCGCCCGCCCATCCAGCATCGACAGGCAGCCCGATACATGAAAACCACCTATGGCAACCAAAACGCCGGCCCCACGGAACGGCCGGGCAATATCGAGAGCACGCGGGTACTGGTTTGACTGGACGCCGACAAGAGCGACCATACCAAAATTGTCGTGACGTTGAAGATTGGCGAGAAGTGCGGCCGTGTCGACGTGGGTGTTGGTCTCGTCAATCACGTCGATGTCGATGGTGACATCTGCGCCTAAGATCTGGCGTTCAGCACAATCTGCCGCAATGGCGTACACAGCGGCAAGCGTGTTAGAGGGAATTAAAACACGCCACCAACGGATCACATATCCATCATCGTCGTAATGAGACGGTTTTATCAAAATGAGTTGGAAGCGCCGTTTACCGCTGTTTTTCTTCAACGGCATTTGGCATCCTCCGCATTTGCTGTGCGGTTATTCCTCTGATGGGTTTGCTTCATGGTGTGAAGGTGACATGGATTGCTGCTTTATTCAAGTCTGTTGGTTTGGGAATAGGAAATTCAAAAGGCCTTTTTGACTAGACCGCAACGTACCAAAGAACGCGGTGAGGGGTCAATCTGCGGGCTCCGCCGTCTGACATGCAGGAATTCACCCTGCGAGACGGGTCTGACCGACCCTTGTGCCCAGGTTCATGGCAGCTCTAGAAAACCAAACGTATCACGATCCTGCTGTTAGGCTCTAGCTTAGTCGGACTCATTGGCTACCGGATGAGGGAGGTGCAGGCGTCAACGAGTAGTCGATACGAGCGTTACACAAACAGCGAGCCTCATCGTTGCGACGGTGGGGCTTTGTTCGTTGGTCACTTGTTACAAGTGGCCTTCACACAGAAGTATGTGCTGCGGAAAAGTCGATCCCCACAATTGTTTTGGTCAACGGCCGGGGGCCTTGTAGCACACTTGCTATTTTTTCAAATTTCGAAATAGGTAAATTTACGTAGTACCATCCCTGTCCCTTCTATACATTCGTCCGCATTGAAAAACTTGAATGTTTCAGATACCGCAAGGCTGGATGGGTTTTGTGACCATACGACCTTTTCAACTGCTGAATTCGGGATAAAAAAGGGAGAGACCTTTTTGACCTCTCCCTTTTACCAGACGTATTGGGGTTATCGTTAGAACCTGCTGCGGCGTTTACCTCCAAAATCCCCACCACCGTCATAGCCTCCACCCCCACCACCAGTACGTGGGGCTTGGGGTTTGGCTTCGTTGACCGTCAACGTTCGGCCACCTAACTCCGTAGAATGTAAGGCTGTAATTGCGGCTTGAGCTTCTTCTCCGGACGACATTTCGATAAATCCAAATCCACGGGATTGGCCGGTGTATTTGTCGCTAATGACGTTCGCTGATTGGACGGTGCCGTGTGCCGAAAACAGGTCGGTTAATTCTGCTTGAGTCGTGGAATACGGCAGTCCACCTACATACAATTTTGAACTCATGGGATTCCTCCTTTTGAAAAAATGATATTGTCTTAGGCTCGAGAAGGGTGAAACATTGGGAAGGAGTAGTCCGCGGACGCTGCATTCAGGCGACAGAAGTCAGACACTTCCGAGTTATCCCTCAGGCAAAACAACACCAGTTGCGGGCTTTGGTAATTAGATTTCTCATCGCCAAGCCCCACGCGATAAGTTTCCTCAATATATCGCAACAGAGGAATAAAAGATAGCCAATGTCGTCTGGTCACAACACTCATCCGGCCTCCAGGCAAGGTATTTTCAAACGGCACAAGTCAGGCCCTTCCATTAATTCATCTGCATTGAAATACTTGAGTTTTTCAGATACCCCAAGGCTAGATTAGTTTTTTGCCCATACGATATTGTCAGGGATTGTTTTACACCCCAAGGGTCGCATGATTAACAATTCGCCCTGCACAGGCCCTACGGCGTTCCAATTGCGTTAAGGTAACAATACCATTCGAGATCCACATAATGGACCTTATTCCAATCTCGGCAATTTGACGAGTGATAGAGATCATGTTAAAATTTTTTGTTGTGCGAGTTCTGATGACTAACCTATTTATTGCGCCTTCACATTTGTAAGTCCTTCCCTCGCACGATCAGTTCATTTGTGTTTACCCCTCCTTAGTGCTCATTGCTCCTACATCTTCAAGGGAATGCAGGAAGTTGGGCTGACTTAATTTTAGCATTTTTGTCTGCCTTTTCCTGCCCACCCCTTTTCCGGAATGCCTTGACCCAATCGGGCCAAGGTTTGTTTCAATCCAGGATCTATCTGCAAGGAAAGTGACAGAAAGGAACACCAATGAGCCCATTCAGTACCGATCCTATCACCACACTTCCCGATGGGTCCCAGCTACTAATCAGTACCAACTATTCCAAAGAAAATGGTTTTATCTGTGAACTGTATATGGCCAACCCAGACCGCCAAGGCCAAATGAATTTTAAAGCTGTATCGGGGCACTTTTATGGTTCAACCTGTCTGGAGGCCCAAGAATTCGCTTACGGCACTGCGCAACATCAATTCCCTAAATCGGCAGTGGAGCTCAAAAACCCTCCGTATCTGATGTGGAAAGGCCCAACTCTCAAAAACTGAATCTGTGAGGGAGCAGGCCTGATTGGGACCCCCGATAATAAGGAACGATCAGGTAAAAGGAGAATATTATGAAACTCTCGAAGCATTGGCCTGACAACAAACATAAAAAGAACTTTCGCGAGGGCAGAAAGAGTATCAACTTGCCGCGGATAGGACTCACGAAGCAACCCAAAAAGCACATAGAGGTTTCAATGGATGAGGTCCGCCGACAAGCATTAATGATGTCATTACAGGGGTTTCCCCCAGGTGTGCAAATCAAAAGCATCAATGTTTCAGAGAAACCAAAACGTAAAGGACGCCCGAGGGTAACCCAGGAAAACTCCCTGTCCCTTCTATAAATTCATCCGCATTGAAAGGCTAGAGTTTTTCAGATGCCCGTTTGGTAAAAAAACCCATAACGGGGAAAGCTCAGACACAACCGGCTCATTGGGCTTCTGACAGCGGTGATTAGGAATTCGCCATACACACGTTATTTCTGACCGAAAGGATGAAACCAGTCCTGTCATCACTAGATGAATTCTGAGGTTGGCCTTCATCCTTTTCACTCAATCGAGTGTATTTTTATCACTATCCAGGGAGGTAAAATCATGAGGACCTTTTTAAAATGGAGTCTGTTGACAGGCAGTACGATTATTCTACTATTTGGTCTGTCCGGGTGTGGGCAGAAAGAAGAAGGGACAGCGGAAAAGGCAGGAAAGGCTATCGACAAGGCGCTTAAAGAGGGAGGAGATTCGATGAAGGAAGCCGGAGAGGCAATTAAAGAGAGTACTGAGGAGTAATCCTTTGGGATTGTTCAAGCCTGTGCAAGCGTTGTTGCATAATTGGTCTGTGACGATGGTTGTTGTTAGGCACTGGCTTAGTCGGACTCGTTGGCTACCGGATGAAGAATAAGACGTAAACGAGTAGGCGATTCAAGCATTACACGAACAGAGAGCCTCATCGTTTCGGCGGTGGGGCTTTTTCTTTTGCAATCACACCTAAATACAGTATCCTTCCTCCATAATGCGGGAGTTCGGCGACAGGCATTTTGGGGCTGAGCTGTCCTGAGTTCGTTAGAACAGACACCATTGAATTCTAGAACCTTCAAAGTAGTCATCGAAGTGCCGCGCTGGGGATTCGTCAAGCGCGGTGCAACGGGTACAGCCGACTTCATCTCGCCGTTACCGTGCCCGTTCAACTATGGCTCTATTCATGAGTTCATAGGCGGGGACGAGGACTTGCTGGATGCGGTGGTACTGGGCCCGCGCATCCTTGCAGGGTCTTGCGTAGAGGTCTCTGCCTACGGTGCCGTTGGGTTAACCGATCGCGGTATTTATGACGACAAGCTGATTTGCGGGCAACGACCCCCCTCGCGGTTTGAACGTCGTTTGGTGTTGGGTTTTTTCTATGTCTATGGGTGGTGCAAACGCTTATTAAACATTTATCGCCGTCGCCCGGGCCTCACCCGCTGCGAAGGCTGGCAGGATGTGGCGGCAGCCTTGGATCGAGCGCGCCCCAATACCAGCAGAGCATTGCGCGAGCCGAGCATTCCATTCTGAGCCAGAATGAATGCCAATGAAGATCTTCTCGGCGCTATCCTATACCCGATATCGGGGACTGCTTACTATTGACGTAACCCGGAAGGGAGCGAGGGTGGGAAGCGATTAAATATGCTTTGATCAACGTGAAGTGTATGTCGTTAGAACAATTTGGACACAGAGCTGAAGAAAATACGGTGGTGTTCTGGCTCTGGGTGTTGGCCTAATCGAACCATCGATACCAGCGTCACCCATGAGAGCCTCATCGTTTCGGCGGTGGGGCTTTTCCTTTGAATGGTTAGGTATAGCCTCACTGCTTCGGCATGACATCCCTCAATGCGCATTGTCGCGCGTTTCAGAGGTGTCCACCATTTCGGGGATAGACCACCCCAGTCTCATGCGGATCAAGTTGGGCTTGCGAAAATGCTTGGTGAAATTCTCAAGGGCCATCTCAGCGAAATGACTTTGGCAGATGTTGAACTGTTGGGATTTCATTGGCCTCCGGCTATTTCGTCCACCGAGATGTAGCGGCGACTAAACATCCGCTGTAGATACATCAACCACTGTTCAGGCCCATAGTATAACTGCCGAAAATTTGATGACGCATATTTATGTAGAAGCGTTCGCTTCCAACCTCTACTGGGTCTCCAGTTAGCCCAAACGGTCATATCCAAATACTGGTAATAGATTTCATCATAGACGGTCGAACCATTATAGTTCCAGGGTTTCAAGTTGCCCGTGAAATGTAGAATATGCGGATCTTGACGCGAATTATTGTCTATCGTTATGCCCTTACGGTTCTGATACGAGAGTTCCTGTCGTTCAGCAAATAAACTCCAATTCCATAGCCTGTCTATCTGACGCCATTTACCAGCAAGCACCGCGTTCAACCCCTCTTGGTCCAAAAAAAAGACACGGTCGCGGTAACGCTTTAAATACGCTAGGGCACGAGCCGCAATGTCATCCCGTCGCCACAATTCAAGGTTAATGACCATGACCCCAGCATTAAAGTACCCAGCCTCTGGGTCTCGGCCAAGTTTTTTACAACCAGCGACACCAAAGCGTGAACCGAGTTGAGGGATTAGCCAATCTCTCACTGCAAGGACATGGCTCCCCGAAACGTCTAAGTTCCAGAGTTCAGAAATATCACCAAATACAAGCAAATCAGCATCCAGCCAAATTGCCTTACTGATGCTAGCAGGTAGGAGTCGGGCAATCATGAGTCGATCATACGTAACCAGTGGCATCCGCCCCCATATAGGCAGTCCAGAAAAATCCGAACGCTGGGGACGCAGCCAATACACGTGAACCTCGTCTGTGGGAGCGAGTTCACCACTTTCCCTTTGTCACTAGGCAGGATGTTATCATCAACCACATAGACATCCACGGATTGTTTTCCACTAAGGTGTGTCAGTGCTGATCGTAGCATTACTGTCACTGGCAGGGCATAAGCAGCATTGATAGCGCAGCAAATAACGGATCAATCGCAATTACCCAAACCACTCAAGGCCAAGCTCGATGCCTTGCGAACCCAAGGCTACACTGCGTCCGGCTACATTCGAGCGTTGTTAGAGCGGGAACTTAATAAAAAGGAGGAAACCACGCATGGGCGTCAAACTTCGTGAACGGCCTGGGAAAGGCTGGTACGTGTTGATTGATTGGAATGGAAAGCGAAAAGCGAAGAGTTTTGGCAAGAACAAGAAGCTCGCCAAGGACTTTGCCGCTACGATAGAGGCAAAACTAAAACTCGGCACCATTGGGGTGGAGAACAAGACGGGGGTGGCCTTTGAGGACTATGCAAAAACGTGGCTCGAGCGAATTAAACACACCAGGAAGTATTCAACCTATTTTGGATACCAGAAAATGCTGGTGCGTGACCTACTCCCATTCTTAAAAGGTTTAGATTTGACAGATATCACGCGGGAAAAGGTGAAGGCATTAGCGTACGCAAGGTTAGAAGGAGGGCATTCCCCTAAGACTGTTCAAAATCTTCTCCGAGGATTAAGTAGTCTCTTAGGACATGCGGTGGAAGATGATCTGCTCACCGTCAATCCAGCCTTAAAGCCTGGAAAATTTTTACCCCAGGTGAGTAAACGACGGTCGGTCAACCCCTTTACCCGACAAGAAGTGGCGACCTTTTTGGAAGCGGTTCAATCCCATGCTCCGCGCTATCATGCGTTCTTTTTGTGTGCTGTACGAACAGGCATGAGGCTGGGGGAACTGATTGCCCTGCAATGGGGAGACATTGATTTTCATGGACGGTTTATTGAGGTCCAACGAAATTGTGCTTTAGGACGAATTGGGACTCCCAAAAGTGGTGAAAGCCGACGAGTCGATATGTCGTTAGAACTGACTCACTCTCCGAGAAACCTTCAGACAGAGCGACAATTAGAAGCCACAGTGAATGGGTGGCATGAGACCCCAGCATGGGTGTTTTCCAATGAAGTGGGCGGTCACTTAGATCCGGATAACGTTCGGAAGCGGGTGTTTTATAAGGTCCTCAAGAAGGCGGGGATTCGTCACCTACGATTCCATGACTTGAGACACACATTTGCGAGTTTGCTCCTCCAACAAGGAGAAAGCCCTGTGTATGTGAAAGAACAGATGGGACATAGTTCCATACAAGTCACGGTAGATTTATACGGACATCTGATTCGCGGCGGGAATATTCAAGCGGTGGATCGGTTGGATGGGCCGGTAGAAAAATCCCCAGAAATTGGGCAATCCGCAACCCAGCCGCAACCGCACCAGTTTGTTCCAATAAAAAAGCCTTACTGGAATGGCCAGCAAGACTTACAAGATCAACACCTTATGTTGGTTGCGGGGGAGGGATTTGAACCCTCGACCTTTGGGTTATGAGCCCAACGAGCTACCAGCCTGCTCCACCCCGCAGAGAGATAGTAGCTAAGCGATATGAGGTAAGTCAAATCACTCACTAAGTGAAAGTACGTCTTCACAGAATTGGGTTCTGTTGTGCTATGTTGCAGCAGCTATGATTCTTGCGGGGCTTTTTGGAGGCATACTTTTTCTACTACTTCTGATTGGAGATTGGTATCATTTTACCAATCTGCGACCTATTTCCGCGCAATATGGTTTCGGCATTGCCAGACGCCGCGACCACCTCGACGACCTCACCCCTCAAACTCTTCTCAAACGATTTAACCAACAAAACACTATTGAATTGCCACATGGGTTTGCCCGGTGGTTCGAAGACCAAGGGGTCATTACCCTACGTCCTTATTACCAGTTATTTACGATGCGCTTTCGAACCGCATGGCCACTGAAGGGGACCATCGAACTCCGCGCGACAGAGGCAGGGGTGGAATTACAGTTGACCAAACGGACGCCCTGGTCTTCGAGCATTATCACGATGGCCTGGTTAGGATTGGTGACGATTGGAACAGCGGCATTTCTAATCATGTTTGGGATTGATGGTGGTTTTAGTTCTGCAGGTGGCTTGTTGATGGCCTTGGGCGTGGCGGGATTAGGCGTGCTCGTTTTGCTCTTCGGCTTAATGATGATTTCCCTGGCATATCGCCTCGAAGATTCCCGATTGATGCAGGTGTATCAGGAACTCCAAGACGTGTTGGTGAAAAAGAGTAAGAAAACTTCTGGTTCCTCTCAAGAAATTACGACCGAATAAATCCCCCCCCTTACCCCTCCTTACAAAGGAGGGGGACTGAAAAGGGCCATTTTTTTGAGAGGTAGTTTCTAAGATTTCTTAATAAGATCTTCAGGTTTTTTGAGGATGGTATCGGCGCGGAATTTGGGGATGATGTAAATCCATTCACTGACTTTTTTATTTAGAGCTTCAATTTCGGCTTTGACTTCGGCCTCTATTTTTACCTTGGGTTTCTCAGGTTTGGGAGCTTCTACTATCTCGTTATCGTCTTTATCCTGAGCATTTTCTCCTTCAACTGGTTTTTCGGTTTCCGAAATTTCTTCGGGTTCGGGTTTCCAGATTAGAGCAGCATTGAAGGCTGCCGATATTTTCACGTAATTCTTCTCGTCTTTTCGAAGCAATTTCACTGTGCCTTTGAGACCATCAAATGTCTCAAAGTTTGCCGTAACCACGGATTCATCTTCAAAGGAGATTTCGCTGCTTGGTTGAACATCATCTAGCGACAGGGACAGGGCTATTTCATATTAAAGTGTAACTTTATAGATAATAAGGAATAATCGATTTAGGCTGGTTTTTTCTTTTCGTTTACGGCATACTCTTTTGCATGCCAGACGAATCGCCAAGCGGACAGCCGGACATTGATCTGAGGCAAGTCGTGGTTCGCCCAATTGTCCGAGACGAAAAGGACGCCTTCAAGACCCTTCTCGACAGACACCACTACCTCGGTCATGCCCCGCTGATTGGCCAATCGATACAATATCTCGCCTGTGTGCAGGATCGCTGGCTGGCCTTGCTGGTGTTTGCGGCGGCGGCCCTCAAATCGAGACCGCGAGACCACTGGATCGGCTGGCCCCCCTGTTTTCAATGGCAACGACTCCATTTACTGGCCAACAACACCCGGTTTCTCATGCTGCCGGGCTGTTCGCAAAAGAACCTCGCCTCGAAAGTCCTGTCGCTCTGCGCGAAACGGATCTCGTCCGATTGGCAACTGTACCACGGCTACCCCTTGCTCCTCTTAGAGACCTTCGTCGATCCTGCCCGCTTCACCGGGACCTGCTATCGGGCCGCCGGGTGGCACGAGCTCGGTCTGACACGAGGGTTTCGCAAGTCGAACACGTGTTATGTTCAGCATGAGAGACCGAAGCGCATCCTAGTCGTGCGGCTGCATCCCCAAGCCCGAGAGATCCTTGCACGCCCGATGCTTGATCAGCCCTATCAGAAAGGAGAAGCGCCTCAGATGAGATTGAATACAAAACAGACGGACTCCCTCTTTACGTATGTGGTGCAGCTGACCGATCCCCGCCATTTGCAAGGGCAACGGCACACCCGACGCGCCCTCACGGCGATCATGTGCTGTGCCACCTTGTGCGGCGCGCGCGGCTATGAAGCGATCTCGGACTGGGCCCAGCAGTTATCGCAGCCGATGCGCAAGCGGCTAGGCTGTACTCAGCGAGGGGGGCGCTACCTCGTCCCGAGCCGCAGCACTCTTTACCGCTTTATCACGGCCGTCGACCCCTGTGAAGTCGATACCCTGCTCGGCCGGTGGCTGGACACCTTCGGCGGGGAGGATCAGGGCATTGCCATTGATGGGAAGACCATGCGGGGGACGTCGAAGGTCCCAAGCGAACAGACCCACGTCCTCAGCGCCGTCACCCATCAAGCCGGGCGCCACCTCACCCAAAAAAAGTTCACTCCAAGACCAATGAGATCCCCTGCGTGCGGCCCCTGTTAGATGCGCTCGAGATCGCAGGGAAGGTGATCACGGCGGATGCGCTCCTCACCCAGAAAGAGATTGCCGAGTACCTGGTGCACGAACGCGGCGCCGACTTCGTCTTCACCGTCAAGGGAAACCAGCCCACCTTGAAGCACGACATTGAGGCCTTAGCGTTGCGAGCACGCCGGTGCGATTATGCCACCACCGAGAAAGGCCATGGGCAGATCACGACCCGCAGGATCTGGTGCGATGACTCCCTGAATGCCTATGTCAACTTTCCTCATGTCCAGCAAGTCTTCTGCATTGAGAGGGAAGTGACGCATCTCAAGCAGGGCCTCACGACCGTCGAAGCGGTCTGCGGTGTCACGAGTCAGTCCAAAGACAAGGCGGGGCCGAAGACCATCCTCTCGCAAAACCGAAAGCATTGGAGTGTGGAGAATAAGCAGCATTATGTGTTGGACGTCACCTTTGATGAAGACAGGAGTCAGATACGAAGTCTCAATGGCCCAATGGTCATGACCTGTCTGAGACGCTATGCCATCAGTCTCTTACGCCTGAAAGGCTACACCAATATCGCGCAGGCGTGTAGACTGCTCTGGGGCAAGCCCCATTTAGCCATCCGCATGGCCCTGCCCTGAAAAAGAGGGCACAAAAAACCTCATGGAATCCCTTGCTTATAAAAAGAATGAAATGGCCCTGGCGACAGGGATGTGACCGTTGACACAATATTGTTCACGGCAAATTGTGATTGAATTTCTTCTCCTTCCGGAAGATTCGTTACATTGAAATCCAGATCATCCGGGTTTTCTTTTTCCAACACTAATATGGTGTTGTCAGGATGGGTGATGTGGACCCGCCGCACGCGCATTGGCTCGACCTCCAAGAAATCCTTGTCCAACCACTCGCTGGGAATTTTCTCAATAGAGAGTTTGCCAATGGTCAGCCAGGTTTGTGGATTTCCAGGTTTGCGGACATACACTTCATCTTGACTTGGGTTTCCTTTGGACGGATGTTGTTTCCCCACAATGACTTCGGCCAAGGAGGTTCCTGCGGAATCCTTGAGTGTCACCCTCATGGATATCGATCCTTCAGCATCCACATCTTCCAAACCAAGTTTTTCATACAATTCTGGATTTTTGGTTTTGGCTTCTAGAAAGTTTAATTCTCCTAGGCCGATGAGCGCTTCCCGAATTTTTCCCATATTGGCGGGGTAGTGGTGTTTTTCTTTGACGCTCCACGATTCTCCATCTCGGACAATCGTCATGGTTTTGCTTTGAGCGTTCACAACAAGTTCTGACACCTCATTGATTTTGGACATCAAACCCGGGAAGACTGGTTGCCCCGTTTGGGGTGGCGCGGTTTCCTTTTGTTGGAACACCAGCACTGCCGTACCGATCAGGACGACGGTGATGATACCCATGATGGTCAACGTTTTGGTGTTCATATTTGGAACAGTTGGGTCGGCATGAGGCCTCAAATGGCACTACACTGATTTGGGTTAACCCCTCACCCTTCCCTCTCCCCTCAGGGGCGAGGGTTCTTTGGGAGTTATTTAACTTTAGTATTTCGGCGGCGGCGCATTTTGTAGGCACTGATCACCACACCGCCTACGACGATCACCAGGGGCATAAAACCGATATTCAAAAACTTCACGATGCCTTCGAGACTTTCAATATTTTTCTGCAACTCATGTTGCACGCCCCGCAGCTCTTTTCTGGTCGCCACTAACTGTTGCCGAAACCCATCGAGGGCGGATTGTTGTTCGGGGTTTAAAATCAGCACGGTCTGCTCGCCCTTGGCTTTCTGTAAGTCTTGAATCTGCCGCTCAGTATCTTTTAAGCGTTGTTGCAGCGCTTGTTCTTTTTGGCGGTACTGCATTTCCGCTTCTTGTTGAATGTCTCGGACCAACGTAAACGGTCGCGAGAAGCTGCCTCGACTTCTGACGGTAATCAGATCATGACTCCCTGTCAGATTGTCCAGGGCATTGGTGACGAAGCTGTTGTTCGCAGACGTGGGAATTCCGATTCGCTGCCCAAGAAAATTTTGCACTTGCACCCAAAACCGATCTTGCAACATGTCGGTATCCGCTACCACGATCACGTTTATGGGTTCGGTTGATTCGGTGAGATGCGGTTTGTCTTCTAATTTTTGGTTGCCTTCTATGGGCTGATTGTCGGTGTTTTCAGAATCTGCTGGTTTGGGCTTGCCATCAGGAAACGCCGTTTTGACCTTCCCCGTTAAACGAGCGGCTAAGGTAAGTTTTTTCCCCTCTGGACGATAACTCCGCAGCAGGCCTTCGATGTCGGGCATAAACATCAGACGGGTGGTGTCGATTTGCATGGCTCTGTCGTCGGTTTCCACCAAGGGAATGAACTCAATATCACTGCCTTCTTTCTTTTGTAAAATTCCCGCCGAGGCCATGGTGAGACTCGGAAGCTGTGCGGTCACGACATCATCAGGATCTAAATGCTGAGGGGTGAGATCAATCCAAATGGGGTAATCGGCCACAAACGTTCGTGACTGTTTTTGGAAGTTCACTTTTTTGGCCAACGGGAGATCGCCCACGACCTTTCCTCTGACCAATTCAATGCCCCAGGCATCAAACACTTTTCCTAAATCAGAATTTCGTGGACCTTGCATCCCCATGGGGTTCCTGGGATTGGGAGGAATGGGATCTGCTTCACTATGAGGATCTACGAACACCAAGGCTCGGCCACCGCCTAAGACAAACTGATCAATGGCATACAAGGTGGCATCACTTAACTTCTTGGGATGGACTACCATCAAGACCTCAACATCCTCGGGGATATCGGCCACGTCTTTTTCCAATGACTTAACCTGCATGACCTCGCGGATGGAATCCAGAATCATCCAGGGTGGGCTTCCTCCTTGTCCTTGCATAAAGCCCATGGAAGGACCACCTTCAAGGGGAAGCGTGCTGAGCAGACCCACGACCTTTTGTGTGGGGTTGGCTAATTGATAGACCAGCTTGGTGAGATCGTATTCGATCAACTCTTCACGGTCTGGTTGGAAAAAGGGAATGAGCTCTTGGTCATCGGTTGAACTGGTTCCGACCAGGCCAAAATAAAATTGGACGTTTCCATTATTCAGCGGAACCCCCTGCAAGCCATATCCTACTGCGCGATCTTCTTCCTCTGAAAAAGGCTCGGGGTCGATGATGTGCAGATTCAGATTCCCGTCGGCAGCCTGCTCATACTCTTGCAATAGTTCCAGCACCCGGTTGGCGTAGTTATTGATTCCCGGTAATCCCGTTGCCAGTTTTTTAGACAGGTAAAACCGCAAGGTAATCGGTTCATCGATGCTCTGTAAAATATTTCGCGTGCCCTCGGACAGGGTATAAAGATGTTGATCCGTCAGATCGAAGCGAGCCGATCGGAGCACGACATTACTCAACACATTCACAGCGAAAAATAACACCACCGCAATCGCCAATCCGCTTCCTGTTACAAGTCTGGCATTCATCGTCTTATGTGTTTACTCAGCCTTTTTCCATTCCAAAATTAACGCGGTCGCAAACAGCCAAAAGCCAATGAGAGAGAGGAAGTAGACAATATCTCGAATATCGATCACTCCGCGACTGATGGCATTAAAGTGCGTGAGAAAACTGAACGAACTTATGAGTTCCAGGAAAAATTGTGGCGTCCATCCACTGAAGAAATCCAACACCATTGGAAAGCCGCTCAACATAAAGCCCAACCCTACGACCACACTAATCACAAAGGCGATCACCTGGTTTTTGGTGAAGGCCGACACGCATGAGCCAATCGCCATAAATCCACCAGCCATAAGAAAGCTGCCAATGTACCCCGCGAGAATCACACCGTTATCAGGCTCACCCAACACATTCACGGTCACCCACATGGGAAAGGTCAGTGCGAGGGCAATTCCCGTAAAACACCAGGCCGCTAAAAATTTACCAACCACGGCTTCCCACAATGTGACGGGAAGGGTGAACAACAATTCGATGGTACCCTCTCGACGTTCCTCCGCCCACATGCGCATGGCCAGGGCCGGAATCAACACCAAATAGAGCCACGGGTGAAAATTGAAAAAAGGTAGGAGATCAGCCTGGCCACGTGCGAAGAAGTTTCCCAAGTAAAACGTAAAGGTGCCAGCCAACATCAGGAAGATGACAATGAACACCGTCGCAATCGGTGTGGCAAAGTACCCAGTGAGTTCGCGTTTAAAAATGACCCCGATTCTGCCCATGTTTTCCTCTGTGAGGTGTAATGCGTAATGTGTGGGGAGGCGGAAGTATATTTTTCCGCTTCACGTATCACGCTTCACGCTTCACGTCTTTTTACGTTAACGCCTGCGTTGGCATTGTCAATGACCGAAACACCTCATCCAATTGCCCTCGGTCAACGGATAACTCAGCCACATCCCAGTTTTGTTTTTGCACACATTGACTGACCGCACTGAGAATTGGTTGCCCGTTTTCCGGGATGACCCGATACCCGTTTTCGGCCATGTCATCGTAAAGTTCCTCGATGGCTTTCACGCCTGGCAGGCTTTCCAGAATAGCTAACACTCCATCCGAGATTGGTCCTCGCAACCGCAGGACCACCGCATTGTGATAGCGAGACCGGGCCTCCAATTCCGCTGGTGTGCCATCGGTAATCACTTTGCCTTTGGCAATAATTATAGCGCGAGTACACACCGCCTGTACTTCTTCTAAAATATGCGTCGAAAGAATAATGGCCTTTTCCCTGGCCATCTCTTTAATGAGCGCGCGAACCTCATGTTTCTGATTGGGATCGAGACCGTCGGTTGGCTCATCCAGGATCAACACGGAGGGGTCATGCACAATGGCCTGGGCCAATCCCACCCGTCGCTTGAATCCCTTGGATAAGGTTTCAATGGGCTGTTGAATCACACTCTCAAGATTTACCTTTTTGATAGTCTCTCCCACACGACGCTGTAAGTCCGCACCTCGAAACCCTCGCATTTCACCGATGAACGACAGAAAACTCAGAGGCGTCATATCCCCATAGGCAGGACCACCTTCGGGAAGATAGCCCATCGTTCGTTTGGCATCGAGGGGTTGGGCTTGAATGTCAAATCCGTTGACCTTGACGGTTCCGCTGGTTGGGGTCAGGAACCCGGTGATCATTTTCATGGTCGTGGATTTCCCAGCGCCATTTGGTCCTAAAAATCCTAGCACCTCTCCCTGGGTAACGGTAAACGACACCTGATCCACGGCTACAATCGGCCCAAAGGTTTTCCGAAGCTGTTGTATGTCAACCATCAATTTCATAAACACAAACCGAAGATTTTAAGAGTCCGTGGTAAGACCATATATAGAAATACATAAAATTCCTTTTTATTCTTGTCAAGTTGATGGTCCCTAAAAGGGAAAGGAGGGAAATTTAAATCTCCGCTGAGTCACGCACGTCGGTCACGACCAAGACCCCGCGCATGATGGGATGAAGTGTACAGTGGTAGGGATAGTACCCAGGAGGCAATTCTGGCAATTCAAACATGCCATAAGGTGAAATCGCACCAGAATCAAAGAGACATGAACCTCCTTGATTACAACCGTCGTGGGTCACCGTGTGGTGGGTCGCGGTGGGATTCTCCCACCGAACTAATGTGCCTGAGACCACCGACGCTAAAGCCGGGGAGTAATAGGGAGACCATGCCTCAATTTGAATTCGCAACGAAGAAGGCATTCCCAAGACGATTGAGGCGGAAAAAACCACTCCCACCACAATCCCTTTTTTTAACCAAGAATAAGTCAATATTTTAGTCATTTTTTCATTGTACACCCTGGAACTACCTCATGCTTGGGTATTTCCTTTGTTTTACACCTTGTTGGCCCGTAGCTGCCGTAGAGGATAAAACGTACCTCGCCAGGTGATACCGCCTTGCCACAAGGTCAGAATCGTCGCGCGCCATTGGATGTAGACCAACAGGCTGATCGTAAGAGGAAGGAACAGGCCGTGCCAGGGCTTTACGCCAAACGGGGCTAGGGCGAATCCGAAGCTTCCGACCATCATGAATACGGTGAGGGCAAACAACGTTTGGGCCCATCCCGTGGTGAACCACATCCCGATCCATGGCCAGAGGTGAAAGAGTAGCGATCCAATGGTGGCCAGGATGACGACCGACAGGCGGTATTCCATTCCGGCAAACATATTTTTCATGAGGCCGTGAATCAACTCTGGTACTGATCGATACCACTCTACCGCGACCATTCCTTTGCCATTCACCACTTCTTGGCGGTAGCCGTTGCGCTTTACCAGTTTTCCAAACTTAAGATCGTCATCCGGCCTGAGAGCGATGGCCTCGTGGCCTCCGATCGTCTTATACACAGATGTTCGGATTAAATTAAACGCTCCGATGCCCATGTATCGTCGGCTCCTGGGATTTCGCGCTTTCCATGGTTGAAATATGATGAACATAAATATTCCAAACGTGGCGGAGAGGACTCTGAGAAAAACCCCGGGCATGGTGTCTTCGGGTACGATAGTCAAATGATCTAATCCGTTGGCCTGAACATGGCTCAAGGCTTTTCTGAGCACGAACGGATGAAACACGATATCCGCATCCGTAAACAGGATGAATTCTCCTTGAGCTTGTTGAGCGCCCTTGTGTAGGGCATGCGTTTTTCCCAACCAGCCTTCTGGTAACGATTCGATATGTAATAGCGTGAGCCGCAGATCATCCTTCGCCAGTTTTTCAAGGATGTCTCCGGTCCCATCGGTTGACCGATCGTTCACCACCATAATCTCCAAATCAGGGTAGTCCAACCCCAAGACCGACTGCAGGGCGTGCTCCAAATTGCGCTCTTCATTTCGTGCGGGAATCACAATTGAAATGCTCGGCATTGGTTGATTCTCCTCGACCGGTACGGTTTTCAAGACTCTCAGCGCATGTCTTTTGAGCACCAATAGTATTCCCACCGGCACCCAAAAACCTGCGGCCAGTATGGCGATGAATAAATTAATGGTGTTGGTTTCTATGACTCCTGTCGCCAAAATTGTGACTCTTGTTTACCGATCGGATGTCCGATGAATTATTGAACAGAACGAAGCACGCTAAACATCCACGTTTTTCGTTGAACCTTCTTTTCAGTCCCGACCAAAATTTTTGGTACGATCCTTGCGTAGCTATAGCGTGAGAGACCTTTCCACCCACCAACGCCCTATGTACAGGAAGGTATTATGACACTCGACCCACGAGCACAACTGGCCCTTACCATGGTGACTGGATTAACGAGTCAGCAGGAACCCGGCAACCGAAGGGGATACCCCACTGCCAATGAACGGGATCGACTCTGGAAGAAACAGGAACGACGATCTATGGAGGCGTTGACACAGGCGTTGCTTGATCCCTGTACCACCGTCCAAGAAGCCGTGCTGGATTCCCTGCTCCAACGCACAGAGATCGATTCACCGTAAAAACGGCGATGACATGGCAAATCTTCCGTCAGGTTGCCGCATCCCCTTCAGCAGGGACAAGGCGTTTCACCAACTTGTCCATGGTTAACCCCTGCACAACGATCGAGAACACCACCACCACATAGGTGATAGCCAAGATCAGGTCCCGCTCCGGGCTAGCGGGTAACGATAAGGCTAACGCCACGCTGATGCCTCCACGCAGGCCTCCCCAGGTCATTATCCAGATGGCCCCTGGGGTAAAGGTTCGCACCAGCCGAAGGACGGTCATGGGCACCCCAATTGCCACGAACCGGCACAATAAAATCAGCGGGATTAATGCCAGACTCGCGAACAGATATTCCTGGGTAAAGGTGAGGACTAAGACTTCCAAGCCAATGAGCACAAATAACACCGAGTTCAGGATTTCATCCAGTAATTCCCAAAACCCATCCAGGTGTTCCCGTGTTTGTTCAGACATGGCGAATTGACGTCCTTGATTCCCAATTAATAGGCCCGCCACCACGATGGCAATCGGCCCGGACAAATGAAGGGCATTGGCCAAGGCATAGCCGCCTGTCACCAGAGCCAACGTGATAATGACTTCCACTTGGTACTGGTCGATACTTTTCAGAAGCCAGTAGGCCAGAGCCCCCAACGCTAACCCAAATATCCCTCCACCGATGGCTTCTTGGGCAAACAGTCCAACAATATGACCCATGGTGGGTTCATGTGTCTCAGTGGCGACTTCGACTATAAGCAAAAAAATCACCACACCCACTCCATCATTAAACAACGATTCTCCGGTGATTTTGACTTCCAAACGTTTGGGAGCTCCAGCATTTTTCAAAATTCCCAACACCGCAATGGGGTCGGTCGGCGAAATGAGTGCCCCAAACACCAGGCACATGATGAAGGAAAGAGGAACATCCAAGAGGGAGAGCACCCACCAAGTTATGGTCCCGACTAAAAAGGTTGAGATGACGGTCCCAACAGTCGCTAACAAGCCTATGGCCCATTTTTGATCCTGCAAATCACCGAGGTTGACGTGAAGAGCCCCCGCAAACAGTAGGTAGCTCAGCATGCCATGAAGCAGGGTCTTATTGAAATCAATCGTGCCAAGCCAGTGTGCCGCGTATTCCCCCAAATGAAACCCGAGCAGATCAATCATCTGAAGCAGTAAAGAGGCCAGGAGCGCAATCACCATGACCCCAATCGTGACGGGCAACCCGATAAACCGATGGTTGAGATACGCAAAGCCCGCCGTCAGGCTCAACAGGATGGCAAGGATGTCAAATAATTCCATAGGGAAGGAGGTCAGGGTTGGCGAAAATAGTATTCCAGGAACGATCGTTGGTCAGGCGTGCGAAAACATCCACTTATGGGCACTTACGGGTTTCCAAAGATTTCATCAAAAAACAATTGCATGTGAGCCCACGACCGTTCATCCGCCTGTTGGTCGTATTTCAAAGCATCCATGCCATGCGCATCCGCGCCTGGGTTAGTGAAACTGTGCCGTGCACCGGCGTACAACACCATGTGCCAATCAATGCTCGATTTGTCCAGCGCATTTCTGAATTTCTGAATATGCTCTTCTTTCAAAAACGCGTCGGCATTGCCATGGGCAATCAGCATCTTGGCTTTGACCTTGTTCGCTTGTTGGGCGGTGGGCAAAGGCAACGCCCCATGGAAACTGACGACGCCCTTTACCTCAGCACCACTATAGGCTAATTGGATCACTGTCGCGCCTCCAAAACAATATCCAATGGCGGCGATGTTATGCCTATCGACATGATCCTGGCTTCGGAGGACCGCCAGCCCTTTAATGGCGCGGGCTTGCCAATGGCTAACGCTGGCTTGCACCTGTTTCATCCATTTGCCTGCCTGATCCGGGTGCGTGGTGACGTTATCTTTGCCGTACATATCCACCGCAAACGCAACATAGCCGAGTTTCGCAAGTTGCCGAGCACGATCCCGCGCGTACTCATTTAACCCCCACCACTCATGCACCACTAACACGCCAGGCCGTGTGCCGGTGCTCGCATCATCCCACGCTAAGACCCCTTCCAATTGCACATCGCCATCTTGATAGGGAATGACTTTGGTTTGGACCTTGGCCAACCCGGTCGGAGACCATAGGAGTAGACTGAAAATACACAGGAGGGCGACTCGCATACGAATCTCCAGTTTAAGAGAATTTTCACATGTACGATACCATGAGGACTACCAGGAGCCTGTCCGAGATTAGTGATCGTCGCGAGGGGGGTTATACCCCAAATTTACCGGTCCCACAATATTGCAGCTAACGAAAGTTCATAGGAGCCCAAACATTTCCTGAATCAGTCCTTGTCAAATTGATTCTTAGAATAGTAATATGCCCCCCCGTGAGCAGTATTTGGGCCGTGATCGAATACAAAAAGGGGCCCATCCCTTGCGGAATGAGACTCCTCACCTAAGGAGGTTGCCCCCAGGGTGGCTTCTGGGGGAACCGGGTCCAATTTCTAACATAGGCCATTAATAGCTGTCTGTTAGATACCTTACAAATACAGAAAAACTCTTAAAAAAAGACTTGGCTCACATCTAAGTCTTTTTTCAGGCTTATTATTGTGCAACAATCAAGATCCAGCCCCTATTTCCGACATTTATTGAAGCACACCAGCAGGAGTTGAAGAATGTCTTTGCTGACTCAGCCGAGTATTATTAAATCTATTATCCGTTGGTTTGATTGCCATGCGACAGAGTCCATTGACCCTTCAAAAGATCCTCATCGGATAGATTGGGTCCAATCATCGCCCTTTTTCTTCATGCATTTTATGTGCTTGGGGGTCTTATGGGTAGGCTGGAGTAGTACCGCAGTTGCAGTCGCTGTTGCCTTGTATATACTTCGAATGTTTGCAATCACGGGATTTTATCATCGCTATTTTTCTCATAGAGCTTTTCGAACAACTCGAACATGCCAATTTATTTTTGCTCTGGCCGGGGCAACTGCTGTCCAACGGGGACCATTATGGTGGGCCGCGCATCATCGCACGCATCACCGGTACTCTGATAAAAAACAGGATCTTCATTCCCCGCATCATACTGGATTTTGGTGGAGCCAGATTGGTTGGCTCACCTCCAAGCAAAATTTTGCCACCAAGCATGATCTGGTTGGGGATTTTTCAAAATTTCCAGAGCTGCAGTTCCTGAACCGCTTTGACACCATGGTTCCCCTTTTATTTGCCGTGTCGGTATTTGGCTTTGGGGAATTATTACACGCCTATGCCCCTGGTCTTGGCACCAACGGAATGCAAATGTTGATTTGGGGATTTTTTATTTCAACGGTGGTTCTTTTGCATGGGACCAGTACGATTAATTCTCTGTCCCATTTGCTGGGGAAGAAACGCTATGATACCTCCGATGAAAGTCGAAATAACCCATACTTGGCCATCATCACCTTGGGAGAGGGATGGCATAACAATCATCACCATTATGCCTCATCCGCCCGCCAAGGTTTTTTCTGGTGGGAAATCGATATCACGTATTATGGGCTCGTGGTTCTCTCTTGGTTGGGGCTGATATGGGATCTTAGACCGGTTCCTTCACAATATCTGTACGCCCACCACCAAAAAAAAGAAGCTGTGTAAACTACAGTACATCTTTCCTTGATCCGCGCTATCACTTGGTGGGTGACTTCGTGGTCGATCCCAATATCCGGCAATTAAGTTAGACCGTTTGAGCCAGTTCCGGAATACGATTGAAAAGGGCCGGGGGGCTACGGGTGAGCAATCACGCGCAGCCACCCGGCCCTTGTTTTTCCGAAAACCGTTTTTTCTTCATATAGGTCCTCCTCAGGTTGAGGAAAACCTAACATATTCGGTGGCCCAAATCTGGGGAGCACGCCAAGGTCACCTCAGCATCAACGACTATCCTCGATGAATGTAGCCCAAAGAAGACGGCCACCGGCCTGGCCCCCATGGCCCTTCACCAAGGAGGATACACCATCTTTTGACTGTCCTACATAACTTGGTTTCGGGCTATTAGAATTTCATGAAGGAAATCCGATAAGAAAACCTTAGAAATCATCTTGGACTACATTCATCGAGGATTGTCCATATCTATAGGCTTCGATGGGGTGGAGTGGTGAGTGAGACAAGCCAGCTCCATACGCTCTTCCTGCCATGGAAGACAAAACCTCTATTAGGAACACATCACAGTGGCCTTTATTCCGATTAGGGTTGAAGATCTGCGGGTTGGGCTGTTTGTCAAACTCGAATGTTTGAAACGAGATAATCCATTTTCAGAAAAAGAATTTAAAATTACTTCTCCTATTACACTCGCCGTTTTGAAGGAGATCCCTCATGTCAGACTCTTTTTTGACCCGGCCTTGTCGGGGCTTGACCCGGCAATTGTTGGAAGTCTTCCTGCCACCCTTGAACAAGAAATCAGTGGTGATCAGCCGATAACGGTTGCCGATTCAAACCTGCCCCCCTCCGAGTTCGCCCCTTCTCCTTCTCTATTCCCAGCCGGTCAGCCATCTCTGGTCTCCGACTTCCTTGTTGACCAGAGTCAGCCAAGCCCGCTCGAACGGGAAGAAGGCCAGAATTCTGAAACGCACCTCGCCACTCAAACATCATCAACAACCGAAAGCGCGTCTATTTTAGAACCACTCCCTGGGGATCTGCGAACTTTGGAACCGGCCTTCCTGATTTTGGAGAATCAAGAAAATGCCCTGGAACCCGTGGAAGGGCCACATGCAACCATTCCTGAAGAATCGGTACCTTCTAGTGAAAGTGTGGAATGTGACTGTCCCGATCCACTCGAAGTTGCTCGAGCTTCTTTGTCCCCAGGTGTGACTGTGCCTAAGGATGACAATAGGGATTTGGAAACCAAAGAGGTTGGTGATCTGCCCATACCGGTGGCGGCCTTCTCCTCTCCTGAGACCGATCACAGTACTCCTCCTGAATCGATCGAAGCCACTCAGAATCCTTCGGACCCAGCTCCTCAGGGCGAACAAATGAGTGAGATAGATGTTGAACACGAAGTCAGCCATGAACAACTCCTTTTCCCTTCTGATGATCTTTTGCCTCAACAACAAGAGCACACGCAGCGGGACAAACCCCAAATCTGTCAAATTCAGGCATCGGATTTAGAACGAGCTGCCCATTTGTACCACCACGCGTGTTGGCAAACCAAAATGGCTCTTAAACGGATGTTTGAGGGGCAGGGGATAGGCCTCAAAATCGGGCATCAAGTCATTGAGGATTTGCAAAGGGCTTTGGGAAACCAGGAAACCGCGGGTGCACTCATTGACCTCTTTGGTTCAATGGATGCTGAGGATCCGTTTTTCACCCACGCCTTTAATGTATGCATGCTGTCCCTGTTGATTGGTCGGGAATTTGACTTGGACCAATCTGAATTCTCTGCGTTGGGGTTAGGCGCACTGTTGCATGATATCGGAAAACTTTCTTCTCCCGGACCTATTGTTGAAGCCAGACACTCGGGAACCAAAACAAAGAACCCCGATTGGTTACAGCATTGCCAACGGGGCAAGAAAAAGGTTGCACAGTTCAAGGCAATTCCACCCGCAAGTCTCGACATCATTTATCATCATCATGAGCGATTAAACGGAACCGGGATTCCCCAGGGTCTGAAGGGGAAAGAGATTTCCTTCTTAACGAAGATCGTAATGGTGGCGGATGAATATGACCATTTGTGTCATCAACCAGATCCCTCCAATAATTTATCACCCGCCCAGGCGTTGTCACATCTTTTCCATCGAGAAATCGTCGCCTTACATACGAAACAATATGGTGGATCTGACCCCTGGTTATTGGATGGAGAACTGATCCCCATCGGACTGCCGACTTCGGGGCCAAACTTGCATTCTACAGTCCCGAAAGAAACCGCGTCGGGGCTATCGGGAGATGTTTTTATTGCTCTGGTCAAAGCGTTGGGAGTGTACCCACCAGGGAGTATTGTGGAACTCACCAATGGAACCTTGGGACTGGTAACAGGCGTGAACTTTGAAAAGCGGACAAAGCCTCCAATTATGTTGTATAACCCCGACTTTCCCCAAGCCGAGGCAAAGACGTGTGATTTAGCCGAAGAGAAATCTCTTCATATTGTGAAAAGTATTCCCCTTCAACAGCTCCCCCCAAATGTGCGCGAACACCTTTACGCTGAGCGGTTCGTGCAACCCCTTCCTTTGATCTTTTGAGATCCTGACTCTAACCATTCCCCTTCCTAAGGGTTGAACACTCGGAAGGCACGTGGTGCACTTCATTTTTGAATGCGGCAAATTGTGACCATTTTTACCCTTTTTTGGAATGACAGCGGATAGTTACTGCTGCTTCAAATCCGCGCGGTATTTTGGTAGGCACTGTGGGTAGTGCTCCTGCACAAAGGAAATCAGTCGCTCCCGCACCAAGCAGCGCAAATCCCAAGCCTTGGGGGAATCTGCAGCACTCATCAACGCTCGAAGCTCCAAGGTATTCTCCTTGGCATTGGTTACCTGAAGCCCATTGACCTTGCCATCCCAAAGGTCGGTGGATTGTAGAATCCGAGTAAGTTCTTCGCGCAGCTTATCAATTGGAATGGTATAGTCGGCATAAATAAATACCGTTCCAAGAATATCAGCAGAAGTCCGAGTCCAGTTCTGGAACGGCTTTTCAATGAAATAACTAATTGGTACTACCAAGCGGCGCAAATCCCAGATCTTGACCAAAACATACGTGAGTGTGATTTCTTCAATCCAACCCCACTCATTCTCGACAATGACGACATCGTCAAGGCGAATCGGCTGGGTGATAGCAATCTGTATGCCGGCCAACAAGTTGCCCAGGACTTTCTGTGCGGACAACCCGATAATCAATCCGGCAATCCCGGCCGAGGCCAGCATGCTGACACCGATCACTCGCAAGGGTTCAAACATCATGAGGGTCACAGCTATGGTGAGAATGACAATAATAAAGAGTACGACCTGTCGCATGAGTTTGATTTGGGTATGCACCCGGCGTGCGGTAAGATTATCTGGGCCACTGGTATCAAAATGTCGTAGCAACCCTTCTTCACCTACCCACACAGAACGTATTGCTAACCAGGCGATCAACATCACCGTCAGAACTTTCAGTATCCCGGTAATGGTTTCTTCCTGGTGGAAAGGCAGCTCGGTCAACCCGAGAAGAGGATAAACCAGTAAGACTGGTAACAGGAACTGCAAAGGCTGGCGCAAATGCTTAATCAAGATGTCATCCAGCTGGTATTTGGACCGTTCCGCCAAGCGTGCAAACAGGCTGAGACCCAACGCCACCGCACCCGCGCCGATCAACGCAACCAGCACCACCAATAGGCCAAAGACCCAAATCTGAGATAGGTCTAGTATCATAGCGACAAGAGACTGACTTAAAACTATCGGTTAATCAAGTGGTAAGGAAGTCGTGAAACAGCTGCGGTGAATTCACTTGGGAGGTTGCTTGTAGTGGGAAATCCGAGCAGGTCTTGGAGTACCACATTCAACTACTGTTTCTAGGTTCAAATTGGTGTGATTTGGTCATGCCGTCTGTTCCCAGAATGATGTCAGAACAAACTCTTTAATTGGAATTTCGATTTGGAAAGAAAAACTGGCGCGCATGGAGAGACTCGAACTCCCAACCCTTGGTTCCGAAGACCCAACTACAGACATTGAGACTAAGGACGATTGATTGTCATTATGACTACTAAGCACTTTTAAAACCAGGGATTTTCTTGGTCGAAGTGTTATGGATTGCGATTGAAGTAGATTCAGAATCGGGAGTAAAACCGGGAGTAAACCAGCGGCTTAGTCAAGTACTTGGAAATCTTCATTCAGGGCAGCAATCCTTTTCTAGCCCACATCTGTTGTTCTCAGCGTCGAATGAATTTTACCCCCCCCCCCCCCCCCAATGGCATTCGTTTAAGGAATGGGCGGCATTCGTTTAAGGATTTGGCTCATTCGTTTAAGAAACGGATTCCATGTGCTTAAGGGACTTTCAGATAGAGGCCATCGACCCTGTGGGGTTCTTGGACTGGCTGTTCTTTTTGGGTGGATGCCACGTGGACTCCGGTTTCATGGATGTTCGAGGATAGGATCGGCCCGGCCTCACCCGTTGGTAGTGACTCACAATGGACTCGAAGGCCCGTTGGACGGCGGTCTGCATCCGAGCATGGAGCACGAGCAGATCTTCGAAGCTTCGCGCAAACACGTGAAGGCAATGTTTGAAGTTGGTCTTGAATGTCCGCCTCGCCCCGGTGCCGGTTCCAACTATGGACGATCCGGGAGGGGCCATGGGCTCAGCTGCGGGGGCTTCGGGATTGAGTGCGTGGTCCGCCCGATTGGCGAACAGCCGGTTCATGGTGATCAGGACGAAATGCGCGAAGAGCTCTTGTTTGACGCCGCGCTCGGTTTTGGCATGAAACTCCTCGATGAGGAACAGGCGCTTGCTCACCTTGTAGAGTTCCTCGATGCCCCAACGGGCATGGTAGAGATCCATGAACTCCTGGAGCGGATACCGCTGCTGGGGGCCGACCAGGGTGGTGCCCAAGCAAAATCGGCTGCCGGCCATCTCATATTTCAGAAGCCGCAGGCTCAACGGGATGATGGCGAGATCAGGATAGACCGCCCGGATGTCTCGTTGCGTGCGTGCGGCGGGGAAGAGGGTGACCGTGGTGTCGGTGTCCGGGCCGGCAAAAAACTCTTGAATCTCCTTGAACCCGCTGTCTTGGAGACGAAACACGGCGTGGATCCCGGCGGTCCAGTGCTGATGCAGCAGGACGTAGGAGAAATAGCCTCGATCGTACACCACGACATCGTTGGGCTTCAGCACAGCCAGGTGCCGCAGGGCGCACCGTCGCTCGTTGCCATGCGCGACGAGGTCGAAATCCCAGGGCACTTGCGACGTGAGGTGGTAGAGGCAACTCAGCAACCCTTGAGGATAGTGTGCATTGTCAGAGGGCAAGGGGTAGCCACACGCCCGCAACGCGCGGGGCAGTGTAAGCTTGGAGCCATCGACGGCAAACACCCGATGGCCCAACCAGGTGTCGTTGGAGTCGTGTGGGGCATAGGCGTCCAGAATGTTCCGGTTGACGGACTGGAAAATGGCTTCGTCCAGTTTGCGACGTGCGACACAAAAGGACGCCGGCGCGATGCTGTGGGGTTGCGGGAGCGCGAGCGCCAGGTTGTCGCAACTGTCCCACAAGTCATCAATGGTGGTGCCGTAACTTTGGGAGTTGGTTGACGACACCAACCGAAAGATCAACAGCATCAGGATCAGGGAATCGATCACCCGTTTCCGGACGCGCCACTGGTCATCGTACTGGGCCGCCACGTCGTGGAGGATGTGGACCACCTGTTTCCACCAGGCGACAAACCCTTCCCCGACGGACCGTGTGCGACTGGCTCGCACGTCGTTGCGATAGCGTGTCTTCACCGTGACGGCTCGATGCCCGGCAGTCAGGCACGCGCGCCAGTCGGGTTGGAGCGGATAGAGAAAAATCTCTTTTGTCGTGGGTGGACGGTCCGACGTTGAGCCAAACCGCCCGCGCCCCTCGGTGTAGCCCACGAAGTGCCAATTGGCCGCTCGATAACAGGTCCCGGCAAACCGGGAGGGATCGATGAACGTTTCAATCAGCACCGGGCGATAACCGTAGACTTCAACCCAGTCGTCCCCGATCTGCTTGGTGGCCCGCGCCAGCACATGGCTGGCGAGATTCGGCACGTCAATCCACGGAAAGATCAAAAACCGATCATTGCGCAACACCAATGGCAGGAGCTTCCTCCGGTGCGTCACGTCCCAGCCAATCCAGTGATCTCTGGGGGCCAGCGCCCAGGCGGCCGAGGCCGAAAACAGCAGACAGCCCAGCGGGTACGGCTGGGCGGCCGATCTCACCAGATAGCCCAGCTGGGCCCCGATCGGGTGTTTATAGCCCAAATAATGATAGGTCTGCAGGTAGGCTTTCCAGCTCTCGCGTTCCTCTTTCGAGACCACCCGGTGCAGGGTAATTGGGGCCACGGCGGCGAGGGTGTCGGTGAGTGGCTCGGTGGGGGGCGGCTCGTGAAACGCAGGGATGGGGTGTCCCGGCGCGCGCTTGTGGCGCGTGGCCGGCAGAGTCACGATCCCGTGCGCTTCCAGCTCGGTCAGCAAGGTCAAACAGGAATGAATCTTGTTGTGGCCCGTCGGCGTGGTCCAGCTGAGATGCTCACAGACGGTGAGGGCCAATTCCTTCCGACTCAGGTGGGGGAACAGCTGGACGGTTTCTTGGACCTGCGCCAACTGCTTGCGGGTGAACCGCCGCCCGCTAAAGGTCGTCTTGGGTAAGGTGTCCACAGTCTTCATCGAGGATAGTCTCTCAGAAGACGGAAAAGAAGTCAAGCGAAAAAGGACACCAGGGCGACTTCGGTTCAGAAGCCCTGATCAATCAACCAGTTCCGCTGATAACAGAGAAGGCAGATTGTTCGTTCGAACCAAACCGAATGCCATTGCCCCCCCCCCCCCCCGCCAAACTGCATAGTGACAATCCGTGATCGTTGTTTTGGTCAGTGTTTGTTTATGACGTCCATTTAGAGTTGCGGATTACTATAATTTAAAATTTACAGTATTACATTTAGTGTAAAATTATATATTGACATACAATTAAAACAGGAGTAGTATTTAGAAATATGGAGGTTGAATTTCAGGACGATGCCATGGATAGGCTCGAAACGGATCCACGGGCCCCTACAACATTGCCGCAAGCGGCGGTTAGAGTATTTTGGAAACGAATGCAATTTATTCGTAATGCTGTTGACGAAAGGGATTTTCGCCAAATGAAGTCACTGCATTTCGAAAAGTTAAAGGGAGCAAGAAAGTCACAATATTCTATGCGCTTAAATGACCAATATAGGTTGATTCTTGAATTCAAAAAGGAAAGAAACACAAAGACTGTCATTATAGTATCAATTGAAGATTATCACTAAATCGGAGGATAACAATGTCTAATCGGACTTCAGTAGAGGTTTTCCCTCCGGGAGAATTTATACGGGAAGAACTTGAGGAAAGAGGATGGACCCAAGGCGATTTAGCCGACATCCTTGGTCGTCCTCTCAACCGCATCAACGAAATTATTTCTGGGAAGCGATCAGTTACTCCTGAAACTGCAAAAGGGTTGGCTGACGCTTTCGGCACCTCACCAGAACTTTGGTTGAATCTAGAAAACGCGTTTCAGTTGTCAAGGATAAAGAAGTCTGATGAGTCGGTGACTCGACGGGCCAAACTATATGAAAAGGCTCCTGTGAAGGAAATGATTCGGCGTGGCTGGATTGAATCGTCAACAAATATTGAGGTCTTAGAAAGCAGGGTCATGGACTTCTTAGAAATAAAAACTCTTGACCAAGAGATACGGTTTTGGGCATTCGCTGCAAGAACCTCCTTGGCATATAAAAAGCCTACACCATCTCAACTAGCTTGGCTATATCGTGCAAGACACCTATCTAAGGCGGTTACTGCAAACAAATTTAATGAGGCCAACTTTAAATTGGCTATTTTTAAGCTCCAACAACTTCTTCATGCACCACAAGAGATTAGACTCGTTCCACAAATCCTTGCTGAATGTGGTATTCGATTTTTGACGGTTGAGGCCATTCCCAAAACACGAATTGATGGAGCATGTTTTTGGCTTAACCCTCATTCTCCCGTTATCGTCCTATCACTTAGGTACGATCGAATTGATTCGTTTTGGCATACACTCTTTCATGAATTAGGGCACATAAAGAATCGTGATGGATTGAACAATAGCTACGAGACATTAGACACGGATCTGATAGGGAAGGATGCAGCGGCACTAGCGGATAAGCCGCCTGCAGAGAAGGCGGCGGATAAGTTTGCTGTAGGAAACTTAATCCCTCAAGACAAATTGGAGAATTTTATAACCAGGGTAAGCCCCCTGTATTCCAAAATAAATATCACAAGGTTTGCCAATAACAATAATATCCATCCTGGCATTGCGGTAGGTCAACTTCAGCACAGAAAAGAAATTCTTTGGTCTCAAAATAGGCCTTTGTTGGTAAAAATAAAAGAGATCATCACATCTGCGGCTTTGACGGATGGATGGGGTACTGTCCCATCAGGTCTTTAGGGAGGCTAAATAGTTATGACTTACACAAAACAAATGCAAGAAATTGTTTCTAAATACGTTAAGGCCAAGCAGCCCTGGCCCGCAACGAGTCGTGCCATAGCAGCATGGGCTATACGGAACGATCTTTGGGAGCCTCATCCGAGCACAGTCATTAACCAATGCGCTGATCAAATTTCCAAAGCCATGCGTGAAGATTACATAGTTGATCCCCAAGGAAGAACTGTGCGAGCCAAACACGCTGCTAGGATTTTGAGCCAAGGCAAGCAGACAACATTTTGGGCTGATATTCGCACAGCTTCACCACAACATATGAAAATTGCCTTTCAGCAAAGGAGGCAGCAAATAGTAGGAGACTGCGGACAGTTGAAGTCAGATCTAAACAGCTACAACCAAAACAAAAACGAGGGGGAACCCATTAGGATTGTATTTGATTTCACGCAGGATATTGAAGAGATCGAAGGTGCAGCCTAATTATTGGCTCAACTGCAGGCTTTCTGGCAAAACATGGTTAAATTATCTATCTGAAAGGAGATGAAAAATGGGAAAATTACGTGGACTAAAGCCAGGGCAAACAGCCCCAAAGTCGGGACAATATCAACAAATTGGTCCAAGAGGTGGCCACGGGCATGAGGTCACTTCTGTAAAAGGGGAACCTCTCCCTCCTACGCCAACACCAGGCTCCACTTATACTCTGGTGGATCCAACAAAGAACAAATCAGGGCGATAGGAAAATTTGTGGGGCTAGCCGAAAGGCCCTCACCAAATTAAGTGATATTCACACTACTAATATTATTGGGTATAGATCAAACACCGCTTTTCGGCCATGAGAAAGGCTTGTTCAGAGAAAAAGACGCGGGTTTTGCAGGATGAACAAAAAGTTGTTTGCATGCCGTTCTTGGTCTTGCCAATCGGCACGCCCTCAGCGCCGCACTTATTACAGGTCAAGAAGTTTTTTACTTTTAAAGGGGACAATCCTATTTAATAATGTGTATAGGGTCAGATTTGGGGCACCACATTCAGATTGGTGGGATTTTTTTCATGCCGCCTGTTCCAAAAATGATGGCAGACTAAACTTTTTTATTGGAATTTCGATTTGGAAAGAAAAACTGGCGCGTCCGGAGGGACTTGAACCCCTAACGCCCGGTTCTGAAATCTCTACCGATCAGGATTAGACTAAGAATGATTAAGGGCGAAATAGTGCCATAATATCCTCTTCAACAAAGGGGAATCGCTATTTTCAAGTGTTATAGAATGTGATCTTGATAGATTCAGAGCTGGAAGTGGGTCCTTTCCTGGAAGTCCAAAGGTGGTCCCCCAATGGGGGGATTTTTAAATCGTTGACTGCCTTGCCTTACTTCCCCTGTCTTCAATGCAAAAGAATGGTTAAGGGGAAAACGGCAAAGAAGTTAAACCGTGTTTAGGAGCTATGACTTCTACCGCCGTTTAATACAGGCCAGCCGACATTCTAAGTTTTGACTGTTGGACTTTAGAGATGCAAAGAGGGGAGAGAAATGAGGTTATGAGGAAGTATCGTTAAAGTATTCTCTGCGGCGCCACCAGGCAAATCCATAAATCCAGCCCGTACACGCCAAAACACTGACCACGATGGCCATGAGGCCGATCACAAGTACAAAGATGACTTTTCCAGTCATTTGTTTACCCTGCGCAAAATAAAAAAGCTGATTTTCCCGTATACTAATTTATTCGGTTCATTGATGTATTGTCAAATCTAGTGTTGGGCAGGTCACAGGCATTCAGAATGGAAGCAGGCGGGCGGACTTCAGATTACCCATCGATGATAAAAACCGAATTAATTTAACTCCCTGCATGAAAACTTGTATTTTTTAGCGCATGATAGAGCATGGTGAGAATGTATTGACCTGTCAGAATAAAAGCCAGGGGCACTAGGCAGGGTTCAAGAATCCCAAAAATGGCCGATCCGGCCAGCAGGAAAAGAGGAAAATCAACGCCGTTCCAACTCCAGACGGCCATCAGGGTTCGGGCATTATTCCGGTATTGTTCGCGCTGCTCCTGATTCAATAGGTGTTCATCGGGGGGTTTTTCTGTTTTTTCCCCGAAGCGGTCCAATGTAAACCACCGCCCGCCAAACAGGGTTTGCTGAACCTGCAGGTAATAAAAATATAACTTAAGAGTGAACGAGGAATTTTCCCTGATCTTCTGATACGTGTCGTAAATCTCTTTTTGGCTTCCGTCATATCCCTTTTGAATCAGGGTGTTCATGCTGAGCTTGCAATAGTCGTAAGATATGGCTTTGAGAATGGTAACGGCACCGATGACCGACAGGGCCACATAATGATTTTTCAAGCCCACCATGATTCCCAACAGGACGGCCAGATAAATGATGTACCCGGCAATTCCGTCGAGGAGACGACCCCAATCGCTGGAACACCCCTTGGCCCGTGCCAACTGACCGTCCACGCAATCCAGAATCAAGACTCCCTCCAGCAAGAGGCCCCCCTGAACCATGGAAAGTCCTGTTCCCAGACTGAATCGATAGGCCGAAAACAATCCGATAAAAATTGAGGCGTAGGTTACCTGGTTGGGGGTGATCGGGGTTCCTTTTAAAAACTTTACGATCGCTGCCGCAATGGGGTTATGGACATACCGGTTGACCGGTTCCACCAGGTCTTCCACAACATGGGGCTGATTGTCGGGATCATTCATAGATCACATCCAGCGGTTCTCTTGATACCAGGCCAAAGTCTCCCTTAACCCCTTTTCCAGGTCATATTGTGGCTGGAAATTATAACGGTCAAAAAATCTCTTGGGGGAAGCCACCCAGGAACTCTGGCGCACATCAATCAGTCTTTGCCTGTCTATCAATGGGGCGGTGGAACCGAACCACGCAAGGGCTTCCGAGACGCACGCGACCCCGGCAAACAACGATTCCGGAATGGCGAGGGTTCTCGCGCGAACATTCAGTATCTGCATGGCGGTTTCAGCCACATCCTCCCAGGAATAAGCCTTCCCATCGGTAACGAAAAAGATATTCTCATCCCGGGGGAAACGAACCGCGGCCTCTACCATGGCCCGCACCAGGTCCTGGACGTGGATCAGGGAAAGTTCCCGGGGGCCATGGCCAATTTTAACCTTCCATCCTTTCTGGATGGCTTTCAGGTAGGTGAAAAAGTCTGTTTCCCTGGGACCGTAGACCACCGGGGGACGAATGATAACCACCGGAAGGGAGGAGGAGAATTTTAAAGCGGTTTCCTCCCCGGCAAGTTTGGATTTTCCGTAGAAAGTGAGCGGTTTGCACGGTGAATTTTCATCGACCGCCTTGTGGACTTCTCCCGAACCCACCGCTGCAAGGCTGCTCAGGTGAACAATAGCCTTGAACTTTTTCCCTGTGGACACGCAGTTTTCATAAAGAGTGGTGCAGCCCTCGGCGTTTATTTTGAAATATTCCGCCTCTGTTTTTGCTTTGGTCAGCCCGGCGCAGTGAAACAGGTAATCCGCCTGGTCCAGAAAAGGGAGGGAAAGGTCTGATTGAGTCAGGTCGGCCAGGTGAAGCTTGACACGGTCCGATTGACGCAGCCATTTAAGATCGCTGGTTTTACGGATTAAGGCGTAAACCGTGCACCCCCCTTCCACCAGATAGTCAACCAGGTGGCTGCCGATGAAACCACTGGCCCCGGTCACCACCGCGGTGGCGTTCTCAAGAGGCGCAAGCACGTTCATAGATACGGTGCCGTTTGTATATCGTCCCACCGATTCGATGAAGGGGAGCCAGGATATCTTCATTATCTTCCAGCACCCAGGACATATCGAGCCAGGGGATATTCCCGGCCAGAAGTTGCCGGTAGATCTCATAATAAAAATACGCGTCAATGCCCAGACGCCGATATTTTTTCTTCACTCCCAAAGCCACCACCCGGTAAGAATTTAATTTATTCTTATTCCATAAAAGGGTGGCCCACCCAAAAGGGAAAAGGCTCCCATTTATTTTCCTGAGCACCTGGTTGATATTGGGAAGGGTCAACGAAAACCCTGCCGGTTCATCCTCAACCTCGGCAATCAATACATATTCCGGTTGAATGAATATCTTTACCTCATTCATCGAAAAAACAAACTCTTTTCGGCTCATCGGGACAAATCCCCAGTTTGCGCTCCATGAGGCATTATAGACCTCCCACATGATATCGACTTCCTCCTCAAACCTGTCCAAGCGTATGGGCCGGACGGAAAAACGGTTCCTTTTCACCAAACGGGAAATGGCCGACTCCAGATATTCCGGAATTCCGGTCATCTCTAATTTAAGGGAAAGGAGGTCTTTCGCCTTGCTCAAACCCCATTGTTCAAGAAGGTCACTGTAGTAAGGAGGATTGTACGGAATTCCGACCATGGGCGGCGTATTGAACCCATCAACCAAAAGACCGCATTCGTGGTTGGTTGAAAGATTGACGGGTCCGACCAGCTGATCGAGCCCTCGATCGCGGCACCGATTGAAGGCCCAGTCCAACAAGAGGCCGGATGCTTCCCTTTCATTGACCGATTCGAACATTCCGAAAAACCCCGTTTTTTCTGAGCGAAACCGGTTATAGGCGTGGTTCATGATAAAGGCGATTCGCCCGACCGGGGTCCGGTTTGCGGAAAGGACCAGGCACAGGTCCACTTCGGCCTGCTCAAAGAAGGGGTTGAGTTTAGGATTCAGAAATCTTTTACGTTCACTGATGAGTGGGGGAATCCAGCAGGGGTGGTCACGGTAAATTTCCCATGGCATCCGAATAAATCGATTGATGTCGGCGGGGGTTTCAACCCTATTAATTTCACAGGTCATTGCTGCGGGAGAATGCCCAATTGCTCTATATTTTTCTTGAAAGAATCGCGAATCCCGTCCAGGTCCTCCCGGGTGTGCTCGCAGGTATAGCTGGTACGAATCATGGCTTTTGAGGGAGGAACCACTGGCGACACGGCCACGCCCGCGAAAATTCCGTCGTCGAAGAGGAGCCGGTTTAAATAGAGGGTAACGGCCTCATCACCGATCTGGATGGGCACTATAGGAACAGGGTTATTATTTACCTGGATGCCCATATCGAAGAAGGCCCGTTTGATATAGGCCGTATTTTCATGCAACCGGTTCCTGCGCTCGGTGTCATTGATCAGGATGTCGAGACCGGCAATGACCCCGGCCACCGATGCCGGCGGCAAAGCCGCCGTAAAAATGAAAGCCGAGGCTTTGTGCCGGATGTATTCGGCGACACCGGCCTTCGTGGAAACGAATCCGCCGATCGACCCAAGGCTTTTGGAAAAGGTCCCCACATAAATATCGACCTCTTTTTCCACATTGTAATAATTGGATATTCCCCTCCCCCCTTCTCCCAGAACGCCCAGTCCGTGGGCCTCGTCCACCATCAGCGTGGCCCCGTAGTTTTTGCTCAGTTTCACGATTTCAGGGAGATTAGCGATATCGCCGCTCATACTGAAAACACTGTCGGTGATAATCAGTTTGCCTTTCACCTCCGAATATTTTTTAAGGAGATATTCGAGGTGTTCCATGTCATTGTGGCGGTACCGTATTGTTTTGCCGGGGGAGACAGCACACCCTTCATAAATACTCGCGTGATTTTCACGGTCCGAAAAAGCGATATCTTTTTTTCCCAGAAGACAGGCGATGGTTCCCTGGTTGGCCTGGAAACCCGTGGACATGACAATGGTGTCCTCCCGGTTGAGAAAACCGGAAATTTCCCTTTCCAGCGTGCAGTGCAAGGTCAGTGTGCCGTTGAGGAACCGGCTACCGGTGCACCCAATTCCGAATTTTTCAAGGGCCGCCCTCCCGGCTGCAATCACCCTAGAATCCTTGGCCAAACCAAGATAATTGTTGCTGGAAAGGGTAACGACCCTTTTGCCGCCGATCACCACATGGGAACTGCCCGTTTCCTCGATCTCACGAAAATACGGATAGATCCCTAAATCTCTTGCCTGGCTTGGGGCCGTGTGGTTGAAGCATTTTGAAAGAATATTCTCATCGTTTTTGGGGGAAGGGTTTAGGTGCCCATTTTCAAAATCAAATTTTTTCTTTATTTGAAGTACTTTTTTTTTGGCGCTTTCTGTATCGGGGAACGACTTGTTCATATTTGTTTATCCTATTAGGGTTGAATGGGCTCGGGTTAGAAAGAAACGGCTTTAGTGGGAGAACCTGCTACTTTGGAAGACTTCACGGGAAAAAGGAGCATACCATTAAAATCCCTCCTAAACTAGGGCAATGGTCCCGCCTCCAGGGCCATTTCATTCTTTATGCCTTCCCATTTGACTAAGGTTAGTCCCTAGACTAGTCTGCTGGACTATGGACACAGGGTATGCTGCTGATATCTTGGATTTTTCTGTTAGGTTCCACACCGAAGAAGCGTGCTTCGAGTACTTGCGGGCGATTCGGTGGCCAGACGGGTTTATGTGTCCAGCTTGCGGTCATCGCGGTGGTTGGTGGCTCAAAAAATATTTCCGGTTTGAGTGTTCGTCGTGTCATAGACAGACATCACCGCTAAGCGGCACAGTGATGCATAGATCGCACTTGCCGCTACGGCTTTGGTTTTGGGCTGCCTATTTCGTCTCCACGCACACACCTGGCATCAGTGCTGTGCAATTGCAGCGTCAACTCAGTATCAAGAAGGTGGATAGCGCCTGGTATTTGCTCCACAGATTGCGACGAGGAATGGTACGACAGAACCGTGAACGGCTCGCAGGAACAGTTGAAGCCGATGAAACCCATATCGGTGGACCGGTAAAAGGCAAAACGGGCCGTGGCGTCGCGAAAGCGAAAACCAAGACGTTAATAGCCGGAGCCGTAGAAATTGTCACGTACACACAAGGGGATCACTTTCGAGAGAAAGCAGGGCGTTTACGATTAGCGATTCTTCAAGACGCTGGAGAGAACGAGATCAAAGCATTCCTCAATAGCCATGTCGCTGAGGGCAGTAAGATCAAGTCCGATGGTTGGAAGGGATACTCGGCAAAAGCCTTGGCAGGATACGAACACCTGAGACGGACCCAGGGTGACCCAGCAAGTGCTGGGAAGCACGCTCCACACATCCATAGAGCGTTCGGCAATCTGCAGACCTGGCTGAACGGGATTCACCATGGAGTGGATTCAAAATACCTGCAACACTATCTTGATGAGTTTGTCTTTCGCTATAACCGCCGTGAGACTCCAATGAGTACCTTCCAGAGTTTGTTGAAAATCCTGACCAGCAGCTCAAAACCCTTGGGATTCAATAAACTGAAGCAACCTTAGTTAAATGGGAAGGCATATCATTCTTTTTATAAGCAAGGGATTCCATGAGGTTTTTTGTGCCCTCTTTTTCAGGGCAGGGCCATGCGGATGGCTAAATGGGGCTTGCCCCAGAGCAGTCTACACGCCTGCGCGATATTGGTGTAGCCTTTCAGGCGTAAGAGACTGATGGCATAGCGTCTCAGACAGGTCATGACCATTGGGCCATTGAGACTTCGTATCTGACTCCTGTCTTCATCAAAGGTGACGTCCAACACATAATGCTGCTTATTCTCCACACTCCAATGCTTTCGGTTTTGCGAGAGGATGGTCTTCGGCCCCGCCTTGTCTTTGGACTGACTCGTGACACCGCAGACCGCTTCGACGGTCGTGAGGCCCTGCTTGAGATGCGTCACTTCCCTCTCAATGCAGAAGACTTGCTGGACATGAGGAAAGTTGACATAGGCATTCAGGGAGTCATCGCACCAGATCCTGCGGGTCGTGATCTGCCCATGGCCTTTCTCGGTGGTGGCATAATCGCACCGGCGTGCTCGCAACGCTAAGGCCTCAATGTCGTGCTTCAAGGTGGGCTGGTTTCCCTTGACGGTGAAGACGAAGTCGGCGCCGCGTTCGTGCACCAGGTACTCGGCAATCTCTTTCTGGGTGAGGAGCGCATCCGCCGTGATCACCTTCCCTGCGATCTCGAGCGCATCTAACAGGGGCCGCACGCAGGGGATCTCATTGGTCTTGGAGTGAACTTTTTTTGGGTGAGGTGGCGCCCGGCTTGATGGGTGACGGCGCTGAGGACGTGGGTCTGTTCGCTTGGGACCTTCGACGTCCCCCGCATGGTCTTCCCATCAATGGCAATGCCCTGATCCTCCCCGCCGAAGGTGTCCAGCCACCGGCCGAGCAGGGTATCGACTTCACAGGGGTCGACGGCCGTGATAAAGCGGTAAAGAGTGCTGCGGCTCGGGACGAGGTAGCGCCCCCCTCGCTGAGTACAGCCTAGCCGCTTGCGCATCGGCTGCGATAACTGCTGGGCCCAGTCCGAGATCGCTTCATAGCCGCGCGCGCCGCACAAGGTGGCACAGAACATGATCGCCGTGAGGGCGCGTCGGGTGTGCCGTTGCCCTTGCAAATGGCGGGGATCGGTCAGCTGCACCACATACGTAAAGAGGGAGTCCGTCTGTTTTGTATTCAATCTCATCTGAGGCGCTTCTCCTTTCTGATAGGGCTGATCAAGCATCGGGCGTGCAAGGATCTCTCGGGCTTGGGGATGCAGCCGCACGACTAGGATGCGCTTCGGTCTCTCATGCTGAACATAACACGTGTTCGACTTGCGAAACCCTCGTGTCAGACCGAGCTCGTGCCACCCGGCGGCCCGATAGCAGGTCCCGGTGAAGCGGGCAGGATCGACGAAGGTCTCTAAGAGGAGCAAGGGGTAGCCGTGGTACAGTTGCCAATCGGCCGAGATCCGTTTCGCGCAGAGCGACAGGACTTTCGAGGCGAGGTTCTTTTGCGAACAGCCCGGCAGCATGAGAAACCGGGTGTTGTTGGCCAGTAAATGGAGTCGTTGCCATTGAAAACAGGGGGGCCAGCCGATCCAGTGGTCTCGCGGTCTCGATTTGAGGGCCGCCGCCGCAAACACCAGCAAGGCCAGCCAGCGATCCTGCACACAGGCGAGATATTGTATCGATTGGCCAATCAGCGGGGCATGACCGAGGTAGTGGTGTCTGTCGAGAAGGGTCTTGAAGGCGTCCTTTTCGTCTCGGACAATTGGGCGAACCACGACTTGCCTCAGATCAATGTCCGGCTGTCCGCTTGGCGATTCGTCTGGCATGCAAAAGAGTATGCCGTAAACGAAAAGAAAAAGCCAGCCTAAATCGATTATTCCTTATTATCTATAAAGTTACACTTTAATATGAAATAGCCCTGTCCCGCCTCCCGCCAAAGGCGCCCTAGGGCAGCCCCCAGACCTCGGCATGCGGTTCGATCATAAAGATCCTTCCTCGAGAACTCCTGAAGAATCCGCCGGTGAGCCTTTCCCAGGGAATGATAAGGAATTTCCGGAATGAGGTGGTGCGTCGCATGAAATCGCAGTCCAACAGGAGCCCACAGGATAGCGAGAAGGTTTTCCGAAATATTTACCGAATCCAGGAGCTGCTCGGAAAAATCCAGGGTTTTGTGGCCGGGGTGACGGTAACGATGTGCGGCCAGGGTTCTCAGGGAATTGAGTAAAAAAACCGTTGCTGTAACAAGGTACCACAATATCAAGACCTCAATGGACAATATTCCCATACTCACCAGTACAATGAAGGCCCAACCATACAAGCAGGTCACCGCTTCCTGAACCTGCCACATCGGAACCGTGGCTAAAGATGCCCAGGTCCGCCGGTAACTCAAATCGATGCAAAAGGACGAAACCTTTTCCAAAACCCACGACCTGAATTTTTTATTTACATAGGAAATCGGCGTCAGAAAAATGAACCTGATGAAAAAAATGACGGGCACAAGAAACGAAAAAATGACAAACAATATAATTTTACATCTCCCCTCTTTCACAAAGGGGAAATACTCCCCGTCCTCTTCCGTACCATAAAGATTCCTTTTATGATGGTCGTTATGAATCCCCTGATATAGAAAAGAAGGGATCATAAGAGGAAAACCACATAACACGTTCCACACGATCCGGAATACTTTAAAAGAGTCCTTTTTGAGGTGAGTCAGCTCATGAATAAAAATAGCCGACCGGAATAGAGCCAGGGAGGACACAATGAAAAAAACATACGGGTAATAGGAAAACGGGCTGGGCAGAAGAGTCAGGACAAAAGCTCCCCAACCCAGGAAGACATGAAAAAGAAAATCGGCCCAATAAATTAAAGAATTGGGAACCATCAAATCCTTAACAATTTCCCTGGCCTCTCGGATTGGAAAATTTAAATCAGGTTGAATGTCTGACATAAAGGCACCCGAGGCGCTTTACCAAAATTTTAGCAAAAAAACCGCCCTCCAGAAACGAACTCAGGAGGAATTTTCGTTATGAAACATGGTGATTGGAATAATCACGCCCCTCAGGCTATTCGGGTGGTGTCGTTCCATGTTTGTCAAAGGAAATCCTATGGGCACCTATCTCGAACAACGCGGGGAGCATAAACAAGGTACAAACGGTGCAGGTCAATATTCCGAGTTCCACCATGGTGGCAATGGAGTGAATACCCGCGTGATGGGCAATATTCAAACTCGCGTACCCCGCCAGACTGGTCAGGGACGAAAGGATGATGGCGCTGCCTGTCTCCTGTACGGATCGAAGAGTATCCCCATTAGTGCAATCCAGGATGTGGTGACTGAGATAGACGCAACTTCCGATCATGATCCCCACAATGGAAGGAAGCATGACGATATTTATGAAGTTGAGTTTGACATGAAAAAACGCCATGAGGGCGCCGGTCAAGGCCAGTCCCGTAAACAACGGAAGGAAGGTTTTGAGGGCAAGCGTCAAACTCTGCAGGTCGATCACCAGGATCAGAAAAACAAGGATTACAGCGATGACCATCGCCCTGGGGCCTTTTTCCTTGACCCAGTCCAGGACTTTCGCGGCAAGAAGGTTTTCGTTCATTATGGATGTGGGAATATTCCTGTCCGCCAGCAGGGACTTCAACGTTTCTATTTCCCGGGCCAATTGATAAACATGTTTCACGTTGAAAAAGTTTTTATCCGAAGGTGAAAACATCAGCAATAGATAGTCTTCTTTTGCCTTGAGTTTTTGTACCAGGCTTCCTGGAACGGCGGACTCATCAAAAGGTTCGCTGTTCAACTGTTGCTCAAACTGGTGATACCTGGTCTCTCCCAGCGAAAACCGAATTATGTCGCTGTCCTCGTAAAACCGTTTCCGAATACGGTCAAGAATTTCCTTTTTAGACTCATATTCCTTTCGACTGAACAGGTTCAAGGAGTACTGAATTCCTATCGTGCTTTTGTCTCCGTTCTGTTCCTTGATTTTCTGCAAGGCTTCATGAATGTAGAACAAATTATCTTTTGTCGAAGTAAGGATCACCGTGGGAGAAAAAGCGAAGCCGAAATCGTCCGTGCTGGCCGTTTCATAGTCGCCCGCAGGGGAATCGCCGCGCAATTTCTGAAAGTTATATTCGAACTCCACTCCCGGGAGGAGGAACAGGCTCCCCACCATCAAAAGAAGAAACGAGGCAGCAAGAAAATAGGGCATGTTGGAATAGAAGTTAGAAATCCTCAGGTTGAAGAGCCTGGGTTTCGGCTTTCCCAGCCAGTGGATTTTATCGTAAAAAAGGGCCTGGGCGGGAAATACGAAAAAATAGGTGAGAAACGCGCAAACGATCCCCATCGTGGCGATTGTACCGAATTCCGAGAAGCCGCGGAAATCGGAAAAACTCAAAATGGAAAAAACGCTGATCGTGGTCAGCATGGCAATTAAACCGGATCGCCCCACATGGGTGGCCACGTACTCCGCCGCTCGGGGAATGGAATTTTCCTTAAGGAGTTCCTGTTTGAATCGTATGTAAAGATGAATTCCATAATCGATACCCAGGCCCATGAGAATGGCCACTAGAAAACCTGAGATGATATTGAGATGCCCTATGATCAACCGCGTCAAAGCAAATGTATAGGTCATCGACAATATTAAGGGAAAAATAATAAGCGGAATCGAGAACCAGGACCGCGTGTAAATGAAGATCATGGAGGTGACCAGAAAAGCGGCCAAAAAAGCGGCTCTTTTGAGGTCCCGCAGGATGAATTGATTTTCTTCCAGGCGAACCACCAGGGAACCTGTGAGGTTGATCTTAAGGCCTGAAAATTTTTCTTCGAGTCCGGTGCGATCAATCGCCTCCTGAATCGAATGAACAAACCGTTCGGTAAATTCCGTATCCGTGACCGTTCCCTTGGGCTTTACGAAAATATAGTATTTTGTATTGCTTCTCCCTCTATGGTAGGGATTGAATTCACCGAAAATATTGTAGTCTTCGACCAGCGACTGCAGCTTTTCGGAGTTGAAATGCTCGGCATTCACAAAAATGCCTCCCAGTTGCCCGCGGGCGTAATCGATCGCGTCCTCGATGAGGATTTCGAGTTGAAGCAGTTCCTGCCTTGAAATCAGGAAGAGCTGGCGATTGTTTAAAAAATCCTTAGGAATCTGCGAATCGACGTAATGGGTTCCGGGAACTTTTTCCAGCGTCTTCGTCAACTGACCGATGACCTGGGGAGCCTGGCTCAGACCCAACCCTTCCAGCACGACCACCAAAGGGCCGGACCCACCAGTTTTGGCGACCACTTCGTTAAATTCCTGGATCAAAGGGAGATCCTGGGGAAGCAGGTTGTCTATCCTCGAGTTATAGGCCAGGCCGGTGGCCGCATAAACCGACAGGCCGCTCAACATGATGGCAAGTGCCAAAATGGTGCCGGGATATTTATTCGTAATGTTTGTAAAACACCAGGCTAAAAGGGTCTTCATAGTGGATAGGACAAGGACGAAGGGAGCCTTTGGGCAGGCAACAGAAATAGTTCGAGCCAGAAACTCATCACCATCCCAAAGGTGATTTTCCTAAGAAGAATGGGAGTCTTTTGGGATTTGTTTTTCTCTTAACCGTCCACGGAATATTTTCCTCCCCTGTAAATCATCAGGGGAATATAAATTGCGATCAACAGAATGGTAGGGAGTCGTGATACCTCACAAGTTCTTGATTTCATGGCGCGCCTGACAGGACTCGAACCTGTAACCCTCGGTTCCGAAGTCTTCTGGAAAGCCGCATGATCGCCTTTAATCATGCGTGTGTCAACAATTTCATGTGGACAGGAATAGACCAAAGTGGGTCACCTGTCCGCAAATCCGCAACCCAGGCGCAACCTAGCCAACCGATTCACTTTGACTAAATTTCTCACCGTGATTATTTAGGCTACCATAACCCCCGAAAATCGCCCCCGCACAAAAGTCGATCCCACAATTGTTTTGCTGAAGGGTCAAAACCCGGAACCCTTGTACGACACTTGCTATTTTTTTGGAATTGGAGTAGTAGGTATAATTACGTAGCTTTCATCCTACTGCAGATTTTCGTTACGGCGTTTCAAGTTGGAGGACGACCTCGCCGGCCGGAGTACGGCGCAGGCGTTTGTGGCCGAGGGCGGGGCGCGTGATATAGCGACACAGGCGTTCGAGTTTCTGCCGCTGCTGGGGGCCACACTGCGTGTCGGCATGCAGGCTAAACCCCTGGGCCCTGACACAGCCCTGTGGTTGCGGCGCCTCTTGACTGGCAAGGCGCAACGCGGGGTCTGGGGAGGGAACGTCGTGACGTAGGTCCTTTTCCTACCGGAACTGTTTGTACGGGGCTTGGGCCCGATATAGCCGATGATCCCGGTGACGGATTCGTCATTTCCTTCTACTCATAGATGGGGATACGCCTCGCCCGCTGCGTTAATGTTACTCTGCCCCCAGTTGTTGGATAAAAACGTTGACTCCCAATAAAACCCGTTTTTATTGTCGCGCATCATTGGGGTTGTTACTGGACGAATGAATATACTGAACATCATAGCCGGGATGGCGTCTTAACCGCGATCTGGTACAACAGGGATATCATTCTTTCTCGAATTGACAGCGGCTGCAGGAAAAAAGCAAACGCTGGAATATTGCGATTGGGCGTAGTTCATATGAAAGAGCACAACCGGGGTCCTTGAATGAAGATACTTATGATCAACAGCTATTATGCCCCCAATTTTCACGGCGGCGCTGACATATCTGTTCAGCATCTTGCCGAAGGCCTGCAGCAGGCTGGACATGATGTCGTTATCCTCACCCTGGCGAAAGAGCTTTATGACTCTACCCATAGCGTAAACGGCGTTACCGTCCATTACCTTGGGGTCAACAACTGGATGAGTCATATACGCAACAAAGATCAGTCTGCCATTCACAAAGCCATCTGGCAGCTGTCGAGTGCTGCAAATATTGCCATGTCACGCCGCCTGCGGGAAATCTACCTCAGGGAAAAGCCAAATCTGGTGCACACCCATATTCTTGCCGGCTTCTCGACCAAACCCTGGTCCGTTGCGAGCAAGTTGTCTCTCCCTGTAGTGCACACATTGCATGATTATTTTCTCATCTGCCCGAGAGGCACCATGTTCAGAGGCAATTCAATGTGTTGCCGGCAGTGCAGCGATTGTCGTCTCATTACTCAGTTGCGCAAACGAGATGCACAAGACATCGCGGCTGTCGTTGGTGTCAGCAATTATATTTTGCAGGCGCATGTCGCCAAGGGGTATTTTTCGGGCGTCCCTGTGTGCAGCGTCATTAATAATTCCATTCCTGATGTTGTACCCACGGCTGCACCGAAGCTGCCACAGGGACCACTCCGGCTGGGTTTTCTGGGTCGACTGGAACCCTTTAAAGGCCTCGACCTGTTGCTCGATGCGGTTAGCCGTATTTCGACAGAGAAAGTGACCCTGAATATAGCAGGCGTCGGTGTTGATAAATACGTGCAACATCTAAAGACAACGTGGTCGTTGCCAAACGCCGAATATTTTGGCTTGGTTGACCCTGAATCTTTCTTGCCTGAGATCGATGTACTGGTTGTTCCATCCAATTACCACGATCCCGCGCCCAGAGTCGTTCTGGAGGCGCTCGCGTATGGTATCCCTGTTTTGGGTAATTCCTACGGTGGTATGTCGGAGTTGATCGAAGAAGGAAAATCAGGGTGGATTTGGGATCTTTCGCAACCGGACGCGCTCTTCAAAAGCATTGAGAAGCTGGTCGATGAGCGAGAGAATTACCAGGGAAGACATCAACAATGTTTACAAAGGGCCGCGACATTCACGCGGGAAATAATGGTGAACAAGCACCTGGATCTCTACGAAAACATTTTGGCAAAGCAGGGCGCGACAATGTGAGTCGCGCGCCCGGACATTTCACCAAGGATTCGGTTGTGCGCAGTAGCTGGCAAAACAGTTTGGCCGATCGTTCGAAGAAGCATAGCAGTAGCTATGGTTTGAGAAGGATCGACCGAAATGTGAAGCCAGATGGGGTGCAAAACCGGATAGGACAATCTGTGACCGCAATGAACAAGCCAAAACACACTTAAATTGATGATATATCGATAAATAATTCATATTGTCGTCCGGCTTGGTGAAATGTCCGGGCTAGCTGCGACTGAGAGCATTGCTAATTATCAAGCCGTATCCAGTCTTTTCCCGTCCATTTCCTGCGGAACAGGAACACCGAGCAAACCCAGGATTTCCGGTGCCAGGTCCAGCACGCTAGCATCCGCTAGCCTTGCACCTGTCGGCACATTTTGGCCCAACATCCACAGCCGCGACTCCGGCGTGTGATCACCGGTTCTCATCATCCGCACGTTATGTATATCTTGCCGAATAACACCAACACGCTCCGATCGACACGAATCGATACGGCCGAGATCTGTCGAAAATACCACCATCACGTCCGGGATCCCCGGGTGGTGATCTCTACCGAATACTTCATCAGCCGTGAGAACCCGCTCTACGATCGGTTCACCGGAGCCCACATGCCGAAAAGCCATCAGTTCCCGTTTCAACTCGTCGACAACCTGCGCGACCTCCACACCGGGTTCCAGGCAGCCATTCGGTTCCCTGCCCTTGATATTCAACCTGATTGCGCCCACCCGGTTGTTAGGGACAAAAACGGCTCGGGTTTTCGGCGAATCAAGAGGAAAAATCATGCCGCCATACCAGCCCTGAAGATGTTGCAGGAGCTTTAGACGCGACAGTTTACTCTCAAAAAATGGGACAAAACCCATTGGCACGTATTTCTTCATCCAATCTTGTAGTTGCCGAATCCGGCTGTCACCGGCTTTGCCGGCGTCAGAACTCATACCCAGCCGGGAGAGGATTTCCGGTATCAGCTGGTAGCCTCCGATATAGCGGCCCATGCCATGGCTGGCAAACACCAATACAGTACCGGCGTCGCCATTTGCGTCAATCAGTTCACCAATGCCCTTATCGATCTCGGCGTATACCGACGCAAGCGCATCCTTGAGTATCGTGGGAGCGCTCGCGTCGTGGTATTCACTATCCAAATCATGGAAACGCCACAACTGATGCCCTGCACAGTGCGATTCACCGAATGAACAGGTGAACAGGTCCCACTCTTCGCGTCCCAGCAAGTCGAGCAAAAGCGATGTCTTCCTTCTAACCCCATCTAGTAGATCTTCGAGCAATTGGATATAGCCTTGATGGTTCTTTGGATAGCTGTCACAGGATTGGACGGGGTAGGGCCCGTATTTGGCATTGACTTCGTCCAGCAAAGCGGGTGGCTGGCTGGCGGTTCGAAAATTGCGGTCGTGACATCCCCACTCGATGATTTCGATACCGTTCAGATGCGGATCTATTCCACATTGAACTTGGTCGATGGCCGCCACTCTCAGGCCGGCTCTGGACGCAATACTCCAGTAATTACTTGTCGAATCAACATCATCTTCAATAACCGGCCGGTAGCGGGATTCGCCGGCAGGAATTTGATTCACGGTGCAAAAATGGCCGATCTTACCTCCTGACTGCCCGCTGGTGATCTCTGGCCATATTGCGCCAGGGAGGGTTTGCAGCGAATTCCCCAGTGAACGCACAGAACCCTGGGACGTGAGTCGAGCAATATTAGGCAGCAGGCCCTCCGCGCTCCACTTCTCCAACAGCGTAGCTTCGGCAGCATCCAGGCCTATAACTAGTGCTCCAGCAGTCATTTTGTCCCCTGTAATTCCCACATATTATTTTAAACGTGCTGTGCCAACGGACAGTATCCATAATTCAAAGCACTTAATCTATCAATCGATCAAATTGCAAGATATGCGCCGGCGGCTGAAACACGTAATCAAGATCGATATCGAAACTTGTGATCGGTGCGCACTGATGCAAGGCGTGGCTCGCGAAGAAGGCCTGAAAGAATGGGGTATAGGAAGCATAAAAGCCCTATTTAGTTGAAGCAAGCACCGCAAGCGGGCCGGTCGTTCGGACAACCGAGTATTTCTATCGCTCGATTCGCCAGTAAATTCCGGTATTTCGGGAATAGGAATTTTAAAAGGCTTTTTTGACTGGACCGCAAAGTACCAAAGAACGCGGTGAGGGGTCAATCTGCAGACTCCGCCGTCTGATATGCGGGAGTGTATCCCGCGAGGAGGGTCTGACCGGCCCATTTTTCTAGGATCGGGCCAGCCTGTCGCTTCATTGTTGCGTGTGGGCTGGGGAACTTCGCTGGTCAAACCCCGGAACGAATATTCAGGATATCGCCGTCCCTTACGATGTAATCCTTGCCCTTCAGCTCCGTCTTCGCGGCATTCTTGTACTCCCGCTCATCCTTGGCTTCGGCCACCTGATCGTAAGGGGTGGTTTCCGCGCGAATGAATCCCCGCGCAAGATCGGTATGAACTTTCCCGGCGGCGGTCACGGCATTGGAACCGTTCACAATGGGCCAGGCGCGGACTTCATCCTGGCCAACCGTGAAAAAGGAAATCAGATTCAACGCCTGATAAGCCAACATCGTGAGACGTTCCGAGGCCGGCTCCTTCAGGCCGAACTCCTCCAGAAAGCCGGCGCGTTCCTCGGCCTCCATTTGCGCGATTTCATGCTCCACCGTGGCACAGAGGACCGCGCTGAACTCACTTGCGTCGGCGAGCTTCCCGGCTTCGTCTCCCGTCAGATCAAATCCCTCGTCCACGTTGAAAACGGCGACTTTGGGCTTTCGGCAGAACAGCCTCATTTCAGCCAGAATCCGCTGTTCCTCCTTGTCGGTGACTTCCGGAAACGGCTCGTCCTCCTCCAGCACCTTCTGAAGCTTTCCGACGAACTGTCGCTCGCGCTCGAGGCCGGCCCGCTCCGACGGTTTTTTCTGCCAGCGATCTTCAATCCGGCTCAACCGCTTCTCCACGATTTCCATGTCCAGCAGGAGCAGATCATCGTTGAGCGACTGAAGCTGCGCCGCCGGATCCGCCATGGATTCCGCAAACATGGCGCGGGCCTGCTCGAAGGCGCCAACCAAGAGAATGACCGCCTCCGGTTCCCGCAGGGAGGCCAGCACCTCGTCTTTGCCTTTCACATCCCCCTGCGGAATGGCGGGAAGGTCCTCGACGTCAAACCGGGCTCGCGTGAATTTCCGCGGTTGAAAAACATCGCGCAGCTGATCCAGTCGCCGGTCGACGACATCCACGACGCCCCAGTGTCGTTCGCCGGGCACATTCACGGCGATCGCCTGTCCCGTCAGCGCCGAGAACAGGGTCGTCTTGCCCACACTGCCATATCCGATAATGCCTACTTTCATATGTTTGAATCAAAAAAAATGCCGGGGGACAGAAAATGGACGTGGCTCTGATAAGGCAATGAAAATCTCAATTTTCTGTCATCGTCAGGCGCGACGAAATCAGGGGGAATAGGAATTTTAAAAGGCCTGTTTGACTGAACAGCAAAGTACCAAAGAAGTTACCGGAGGGTCAATCTGTGGACTCCGCCGTCTGACATGCGGGAATTCACCCTGCGAGACGGGCTTGACTGGGCCTTTTGCCCAGGTTCATATCAGTTCTAGAAAACCAAACGTAGCACGATCCTGCTGTTAGGCTCTGGCTTAGTCGGCCTCATTGGCTACCGATGGAAAAATTTCCAGGCATAAACGAATAGTCGATACAAGCGTCACACAAACAGAGAGCCTCATCGTTGCGGCGGTGGGGCTTTGTTCGTTGGCCACTTCTCACATTACCATTAAGCCGACCATCCACAGGCCGCCTCCATGACTCTCCCTGATAAATAGGAACTCTGCTTAGGCTGGGGTTCAGGTCTTGCAGTGCCATATTTGGATTGGGTAGGGGGCCGTAAAACCTTCCATCCCAATATGGTGGGAACCTGGTCTCATTTATGTGATATCGATTTGGAAAGAAAAACTGGCGCGCCTGGAGGGACTCGAACCCCCAACCCTCGGTTCCGAAGACCTTGACCAGGAAGATAAGACGGAGAATGATTGAGTAAGATACAGTGCTACAATCCCCTCGTCAACACTGACGTTTTGCAGCCTTTCAGTGCTACTAAGTGTGATCCTGGTAGATTCAGAACTGGGAGTAAAACTGGGAGTGAACCCTGACCAGAATAAAAAAGGAGTGGGGTTCAAGGCAGGCGGGGTGGCCAAATGAAGCTTCTCGCCCTAGCCTTTCATCTGTCGGGCTGTCGTCCTCATGAGTCCAATTGTTGAGGATGGCAACAAACAAGCCCCACCGCCGACACGATTAGGCTCTCATGGGTGTATGATGTTGGGGATGGTGGTGGCGTCAAAAACCATTAATTAACCGGGTGAAGAATACGCTCCGTTTTTTTCCCTTGAATAAGGTTAAAGCCAACTGTGAAGCAATATTCACTAGCGGGAACGAATTCAAATTCTACATTTTTATAAACTTTATTGATTCGTTGAGTTCGAGTCGTAACCATAATTCTGCCCAAATTGTTAGAGTGACAAAAATTTAAACCGCTTTTTAGCTCTGCTATATTTTGAACAAATCTGTCAGACCATTTTACCTCCACAGCCCAAAGAACATTGTTGCCGGGACCTAGACTTACCAGGTCAACCTCTCCTTTCTGCCAACGGCCGTAGAAAAGGTCCATTTTTCCTCCATGAAACCATTGAGAAAAAATTGCTGTTTCAACCAACCGTCCCATGGCCGAATCCTCTGCTTGTATTGGAGAAAATAGGGCACAACGAATTGACGGATTGCTCAGGTAAACTTTAAAAAAGTTTGCCCTTTTAAAGCGACGTCCGCTCTGATCAACTCTTTGGACGGTCCGGATCAAAAAGGCAGCTTCTAGATATTCGATATACCTTTTTATTGTGTTCTTTGCTACTCCTGAATCTTTTGAAAGTTCTTCAAGTGAAATCTCATTGGCTGTGTTGAATGCCAGGGTTGTAAACAAATAATTCAGCTCTTGGATGTCTTGTATTCCATATAAACTGGGAAGATCCCGTAATAAGACTTTATCGATGATATCAGCTTTTACAAACCGACCGGGGTCACGTTGTATTTCCGGTGAAAGTACAACTTCTGGATATCCACCGTAATTTAAATAATGCAAAAATGATTGGTTTAGTTTCTCAATATTCTTCGCTCTAAAAATACTGTTTTCATTAGGCTGGATTTCTTCAATCAACATGTCTGCTTTTTTAAGAAGCGAAAGATACTCGTGGAATGTTAGAGGAGGAAGGAGAAAGTCTGTAAAGCGACCTGCGCCTGATTCCATACTCATAAGCCGCAAAGCCGCAGCAGCAGATCCAGATGCGATTGCTTTAACATTAGGATGACTGTCCACTAGGGATTTAAGATGCACTTCCCAGTCTCGTAAATATTGTATTTCATCAAAAAATATGAAGGTTGGGATTTTTGTATAGTCAATTCCACCTGCTTCTTTAAACAATTCTAGAAATCGTTCTAAGGACAATCCGTTATATAGAGGGTGGTCAACAGAAAAGTATCCTATTTGACGAGGAGGAATTCCATTTTTAAGGAGTCTTTTAATCGCATGGTGTATCAGTACTGTTTTCCCCACCCGGCGTGGCCCCATCAGCACTACAGCCCTGCGTATTTGTCTGTTTTCTATCAAAGGTAAAAAAAGTTCTAGGTAAGGCCTGGGGCTCCAATCCGAAATGGTAATTGGGATTTCATATGGTTTATTCCACCATAAATTCTCTATTTTAATGCGTGTAAGTATTTGATCTTTTGGAATTTTTTCCATAAAACTACTCTAGAGTCAGACAATTAATCTTATTATACAAAACCCTCATTCAAAGTCAATTGTTTGTCCTTATATTGTGTCTTGGGAGTGATAAAAAAGTATTTAGACTAAACTTATGAAAAAAACGTATGTATCTGAAAATTTATAGAGTTACTCACTGGTCTCAACCTTCAAGTTTCCATCCTTATTCGCTGTGATGACCACCGTCCCATCCCACCCAGTTCCATAAATAGCCTCTTTCATCTCTTCAACATAAAATCGTTTGACGCCGAAGTGTGATGAGTCCCAAAAAAGAGGTTAGGGGTTTACAAAATCCCCTTCTTATCCATCTCCTGAATAGGGGGTCAGTTCGCTTGCTACACAATATAGATTAGATGTCAGCTGCTGGGGAAACTATTGTTTGGCAGACATCATGAGCAACTTTTGGCTATCGATTATGGGGGCCGTAAGTTCCCCACGATCCAGATACGGCAGCCAAGAAAAGAAAACCCAGAATCCCACAACACCATTCAGCACATGAGGCGATATATCATGAAACACGCGACATGACCCCTTTATCAGCAACCTTTTCAAACCCACCACTACGGAAAACTCTCAACAAAAGATTTGACCTCTTTACGGGTGGCGAGAGAAATTGCACTTATTGTATGAATCCGCGCAGTTGTCTACCTTGTTTGGGCACCGGCATAGACGTAAACTCAGCAATCGTCATTCCACCCGTTGCAGAGAAGGCGACACCTGTGAACAGCCCACCCAAGAGCAGGGTTAAACCCACAATGATGGCCACTGGTTTTTTGAATCTCATGTGGGTGAGTTAATTGAAAGTTCTGTTTGGTATAGATGGGTCAAGTAATTTCTTAGCACTCTCCGCACCACATACTGGCAGACCAGTCCGGTCAAGCAAACCAATCTGTACAAGAACACTCGCTTGGTCCCAGTAGATGTGTTCATGGGTCAACTTTTTGTCTTTCACACCAGCAATCACCACAACGCCAATTTCTACCTTTTTACCCGTTGGCGCAATGTCTGGAAGTAACCAATCAATGGCAATGGTATGTGTAAAACTAATTACCAACTCTTCTACAATTTGATTGGTTCCCACTGTTAGTGACACCCGATTCATGGTGACATCGGGTGGAAAAAATTTTCCAACAAGATGATTCTTGTAAAAACTTCGGACCCCATCGTATCCGTTACCACCCATCATATTTGGAATATTAAAAAGATGTGGGTTCTCAGACATTGTTGCCATCGTTGTATCTATATCACCCGCTAGTTCAGCACTTACATGTTTTTCTAGAAGATTAATTATTGCTAATTCGGTTTCTGAATATTCGGTTGTCATAATGACCCTCTTAGTTTTAGGTAATTTTGTGAAAAGAATATTTAAAAGAAAAAATATTGCTGCCAATCCTTCACTTTGGTTCCCCCATTATAGAGAACGGCCCAGTTGTCGTTGAAGGCTGAGCGAGGAAGGTCTACGCGACAGGTATCGGCATCGTAGCACGATACGATTGTTGTGTTGGGGTTCTCGAAAGCACAATAAGGGGTCAATAAGGGGTCAGTTCGCTTGCTACACAATATAGATTAGATGTCAGCTGCTGGGGAAACTATTGTTTGGCAGACATCATGAGCAACTTTTGGCTATCGAATATGGGGGCCGTAAGTTCCCCACGATCCAGATACGGCAGCCAAGAAAAGAAAACCCAGAATCCCACAACACCATTCAGCACATGAGGCGATATATCATGAAACACGCGACATGACCCCTTTATCGACCCCTTTATCAGCAACCTTTTCAAACCCACCACTACGGAAAACTCTCAACAAAAGATTTGACCCCTTTATGACCCCTTTACTCGGGTCAGCCCGAGCTCCTGCCACCCGGCGGCTCGATAGCAGGTGCCGTGAAAGCGGGCAGGATCGACGAACGTTTCTAAGAGGAGTACGGGGTAGCCATAACACCGTTGCCAATCAGCCGCGATCCGTTTCGCGCAGAGTGACAGGACTTTCGAGGCAAGGTTCTTGTGCGCACAGCCTGGCAGAATGAGAAACCGGGTGTTGTTGGCCAGTAAATGGAGGCGGTGCCAGTGAAAACAGGGGGGCCAGCCGATCCAGGTGTCGCGTGGTTTCGATTTGAGGGCCGCCGCCGCAAACACCAGCAAGGCCAGCCAGCGATCCTGCACACAGGCGAGATATTGGATCGAGGGGCCAATCAGCGTGGCAGCCCCAAGGTAGTGATGGCGGGCGAGCAGCGTCGTGAAGGCGTCCTTCTCGTCCCGGAGAATCGGCCGAACCACGACTTGCCCCAGATCGATGACCGGCTGTCCGCTTGGCGATTCGTCTGGCATGCAAAAGAGTATGCCTCAAACGACTAGAAAAAGCCAGCCTAAATCGATTATCCCTTATGATCTATGAAGTTACATTCGAATATGAAATAGCCCTGGTGCACCCGTTGCAATTGTATTTATTGATAGGTACTCTTGTCAAATTTGGCCTAGGGACTGTCTCAGATAACTGACAGGGAATGTTGAAAAAAGCCTGTCCTGAGGCTGCTCGAAGGGGATACCTTGAATGCGCTGTTGTGTGGGGCGGCCCAAAAGGTACGGACCATTCTGAGGCAACTGAGAATGTTTTGGCTGCGAGTCTGGAGCGAGAATTTTCAGCCACGCTTTGAGTTCCAGTACGCCCTCACGCGTTCCTGCTAAAAAAACACTTTTTCAGGAACGACTCAAGACCCCTTTGACTGCAACTTGGATGAAGAAAGTTGTATAATTTACGTTAGAAGTAAGAAGCCCGTTGGGCTACCGATTTTACCAATTGTGAGAAATTCTAAGGAGGCGCAACATGAAATCTACCGGACACATGGGCGAACACGAAGATGTGAAGGCGGGCTGGGTGGTACTGGTTGCCTTGGCAGCGGTCATGTTCTTACCGGTCTTGGCTGGAGCGGCAACGGAAAAAAGTTCCTATACCCACCCATACTGTAAGGATGGCACCAAGCCCTGCGGCGGCATCGTCTATGCGAATAAAGGGGGGTATGTGGTCACTTGGGTCGTCTTGACATCCAGATCCGACCAACCCGATGCGGGGACCCCCTCGAAAGACCATCCGGACACGGGGGCCCGTGTTCAGGCATTGACAAAAAGTTTGACTCCGATACTAGTCTTGGCCAATACGATGTCTATACCGTGCCGGCCAGTTGCGCCTATAAACTGAAAATCAACATCGTGGCAGGTCCCAAGAAAGACAAGATATGCCTTCCCATTTGACTAAGGTTAGTCCCTAGACTAGTCTGCTGGACTATGGACACAGGGTATGCTGCTGATATCTTGGATTTTTCTAGGTTCCACACCGAAGAAGCGTGCTTCGAGTACTTGCGGGCGATTCGGTGGCCAGACGGGTTTATGTGTCCAGCTTGCGGTCAAACGCGGTGGTTGGTGGCTCAAAAAATATTTCCGGTTTGAGTGTTCGTCGTGTCATAGACAGACATCACCGCTAAGCGGCACAGTGATGCAATAGATCGCACTTGCCGCTACGGCTTTGTCAAATTTGGGCTGCCTATTTCGTCTCCACGCACACACCTGGCATCAGTGCTGTGCAATTGCAGCGTCCTCAGTATCAAGAAGGTGGATAGCGCCTGGTATTTGCTCCACAGATTGCGACGAGGAATGGTACTGACAGAACCGTGAACGGCTCGCAGGAACAGTTGAAGCCGATGAAACCCATATCGGTGGACCGGTAAAAGGCAAAACGCCGTGGCGTCGCGAAAGCGAAAACCAAGACGTTAATAGCCGGAGCCGTAGCAATTGTCACGACAGAAAGGGGATCACTTTCGAGAGAAAGAAGTTTACCGATTCCGATTGTGAGAAATTCTAGTCTTGGCCAATGGGCGACACGAAGATGTCTATACTCGGTGCCTTGGCAGCGGTCAGTTGCGGTCCTATGGAAACTGGAAAAATCCTAACATCCATACTGTGGCACCAAGCGCGGTCCCACTTGGGTCGTCTTGAAAGACAACCCGATGCGGGGCCGAAAGACCATCCGGACATTTGACTTGACAAGTTTGTTAGTCCCCAGACTAGTTGCTAAACTGAAAATCAACATGGGCCGGTCTAAAGGACCTTCCCATTTGACAGGGTATGCTGCTGATATCTTGGATTTTTCTGTTAGGTTCCACACCGAAGAAGCGTGCTTCGAGTACTTGCGGGCGATTCGGTGGCCAGACGGGTTTATGTGTCCAGCTTGCGGTCATCGCGGTGGTTGGTGGCTCAAAAAATATTTCCGGTTTGAGTGTTCGTCGTGTCATAGACAGACATCACCGCTAAGCGGCACAGTGATGCATAGATCGCACTTGCCGCTACGGCTTTGGTTTTGGGCTGCCTATTTCGTCTCCACGCACACACCTGGCATCAGTGCTGTGCAATTGCAGCGTCAACTCAGTATCAAGAAGGTGGATAGCGCCTGGTATTTGCTCCACAGATTGCGACGAGGAATGGTACGACAGAACCGTGAACGGCTCGCAGGAACAGTTGAAGCCGATGAAACCCATATCGGTGGACCGGTAAAAGGCAAAACGGGCCGTGGCGTCGCGAAAGCGAAAACCAAGACGTTAATAGCCGGAGCCGTAGAAATTGTCACGTACACACAAGGGGATCACTTTCGAGAGAAAGCAGGGCGTTTACGATTAGCGATTCTTCAAGACGCTGGAGAGAACGAGATCAAAGCATTCCTCAATAGCCATGTCGCTGAGGGCAGTAAGATCAAGTCCGATGGTTGGAAGGGATACTCGGCAAAAGCCTTGGCAGGATACGAACACCTGAGACGGACCCAGGGTGACCCAGCAAGTGCTGGGAAGCACGCTCCACACATCCATAGAGCGTTCGGCAATCTGCAGACCTGGCTGAACGGGATTCACCATGGAGTGGATTCAAAATACCTGCAACACTATCTTGATGAGTTTGTCTTTCGCTATAACCGCCGTGAGACTCCAATGAGTACCTTCCAGAGTTTGTTGAAAATCCTGACCAGCAGCTCAAAACCCTTGGGATTCAATAAACTGAAGCAACCTTAGTTAAATGGGAAGGCATAAGACAAGAACCTGTTTCTGACCCCGGGCTGTGTGATCAAGGCCAAGACCGACGGGACCACCACGAGTAATGAGTGGCACGTGTCAGTCTCGTGGGCGGATGGCAAAAAACCCGCTGGAGCCCCCTCTAGTCCGATTGATTCTCATGGACACAAATGTGGCAACCTAGGAAAGAGCGGGACCTGAGTCACGTGCTGCACGACTCGGTGAAAGGGTAGCGTCGCTGGTGATGGGGGCGAAGCCACGCGCCGTTGAGAGCTACTGACCAACTCGTGTGGCTTTCCCAAACGTTGGGCATGACTCCTAACAAGCAGCGATCGGCTCAATCTTAGATGAAAACAGTAGTGTTCCCGCGACCGTTAATTTGAATGCGAACGATCACATGGAAGATCAAGGCAGAGGGCATACGATCAGACCAGCCTGTCCGCCACCAGGTATGCGTAGGCATGACCCCATGAGAAGGTTGCGCCACGGTTGGGTTACCACGATTCTGGTCTGTCTGAGCTCTCTGGTCATGCTTGGGGGGACGACGGCAGCCGAGGAAAGGACGTATGAGGATCCGTTTGACTATTGTGCTGCAGTGGGAACCATCGATGCACCTGGGTCTCAGTACACGGGGTCGCCCATGCCTGAAGTGGTCATTCACAAGCTCAAGTCTGCGTTAGGCATGGCAGCAGATGCTCCCCTTTCGTTCTTGCTGTATGGTTCGTTCTGGCGTTGCATGGAAGGCGAGGTCTACGCGTGCACGGTGGGCGCGAACATCCCCTGTACAACCAAGGCCGATAGCAGTCCCGAACCGGCCAAGCCCCTGCAGGAGTTCTGCCGGACCCAGCCCAACGCGACAGTCATTCCCGCAGTTGTAACCGGACGGGCCACGATCTACGACTGGCGCTGCTCAGGAGGCCAGCCGATCATCGAGAGGCAAATGTGGGAGATCGACGAGGCCGGTTTCCTTTCCGACATCTGGTACCGAATCAGCCGCGACTGACTCGCGCCTCAGATTTCGACCTGTCACCCAGCATTTTCTAATACATAAATGATACTGAAAGTTGGGAATTGATACGAGCCACGAGCCTGATTCATCAGGCTGTCCGATGTTTCTGTTCAAAGATGGTTTGATAGAATAAGGGGTCAGTTCCCTTGCTACACAATATAGATTAGATGTCAGCTGCTGGGGAAACTATTGTTTGGGATTGAGGATTGAGGGTCAGATTGAGGGTCAGGTCTCAATACTGTTCACTTAGATATCTTCGGTGGTTTGATGGATGGTGTCCAGTCAATTTGCGCAACGGGCGGTCTCGGACGTTTGTACGGTGCGTATGGAGAGTTTCGGCGTTTCACCATCCTCGGCTTGATTTTTCCACGACTGGATTCACACAACAGTTTCGCCGTCGCCTCAAACAGCAGCCGATACCATGTTTTTTGGCGCTCAGGGGGGAAGGGCCCCAGATTGGGGCAGGGTTCGACGCACTAACTGCACCGTGGCCGTAAAAGATACCGTGCGGTCAGGGATGTCTGCCTGGGTGGCCCCTTGATACATCAACCAGCGCACGGCGTAGTGGGCCATCACCCATCCGTAGAACTCTTGACGCACCAACTCTGGCGTTTTACTGCGCAGGACGCGACGACGTTGCCTCAGGTGCGTCTTCAGCTCATCAAACACCAATTCCACCTCCCAGCGCTCGTGATACAGTTGAGCCAGGTCCTGGGCGGGTGCGCCTTGGTCATCCAGCAGCGTGGTGACGAGACGGTACAGCGGTTCGCTATTGGGCCCCTGCGGTAAGACATACTCAATCACCCTGATGGCGATCCCATCAATTCGCTTTCTTCTGGCGCGTTCACTGGGATACAGATGGCTCAGGTACGAGCCATCGTCCAACAGCTTGTCAACTGGAAGGATCAAGCTCTTCGGCATGCGCCAGAGTAGTTGCGCTCCGGTCTGAAGGCCGGCCTGCCAATGGGCGTACCCGACAAAGCCGCGATCGGCCATGCAGAGCATGTCGGGCGTGAGGCGACGCACCAAGGGCGCGGCCACCTCCCATTCGGCCTGCTTATAGGCCCCTAGTTCGGCATCCAAAATGGCGTGACTGGCACATTCCGTCAAAATGGCGCACTGGGCTTGGGGGTAGCCGGCCTGCCCGGTTCGGCTCCCTGGGTACCCAAAGACTTGCACATTGGCTTCCTCATCCGGGACCTCAAAGTTGGAGCCATCTATCGCGACGAGTCGGTAGCCTGCAAAAAAGGCGTGGGCATGCTCTGGACGAGCCAACGGGCGCAAGCAGCGCTGTCCAATGGCTTTCAGCGCCTTCCACGTCAGCCGTGAGCGGGCTTTGCTGATGGCTGATTTGACAACGGTCACGGGAGCAACGGGTTTGTGGTCTTTCCATGCCAGCCCTTGGGCCACAGCGGCAAACACCGCTTCGTACGCGGCCTCGCTGTATAAGCTCAACGCCATGGTGTAGTACACCACGGCAGAAGCGGGAAAGGTGCGGACACGTTCACTGTTACAATGATGTGCGTCAAGTTCTTCGTTGATGATGGCCACCGGAAAGGCACGAGCCAGTAATCCCGTGCTCAAATAATCCGCCAATCGAGCCCCCGCCCCCAAGCCGACTTTCTTTCTTGCCATGTTGCCTCCTCCCAGATTACGTGTGGAGGCGAAGTATAACAGATTTTCATCTAAGTGAACAGTATTGGGTCAGGTCTTGCAGTGCCACATTCGGATTGGGTAGGGGGTTGTAAAACCTTCCATCCAAATATGGTGGGAACCTGATCTCATTTATGTGATATCGATTTGGAAAGAAAAACTGGCGCGCCCGACAGGACTCGAACCTGTAACCCTCGGTTCCGAAGACCGATGCTCTATCCATTGAGCCACGGGCGCAACCGTCGTTCTTTTTCACTTATTTTGGTGGTCCTGTCAACTTCGCAGAGCTTGTGAAAGTGCTTCCCCCATGAAGCCGTTGAAGTTTAGGGCTCTGCATTCCTTAATACGAGTCGGGTTTGGGGAGATCGACTTCTGGGCTGTTTGCTTCAGGCAGAATTTTCTCTAGTCGTTGGTGGAATTCTCGAATGCGGTTTTGTTGCTGATCAGTATACTTTAACTTCTCGTCCTTGTGCAGCTCGACGAGTTGTTCTACCGCTTGCAGCAGGGGTGGAACGGCATCGAAGACTCGTCCGGCTTCAAACGCTTCGAGTGAATCAATAAAGAACCCATTGAGGACGCGAAAGCTCGTCCCTGCCCGGTCTCGAAACCGATAGACGACATTTTCATATCCCTCAATCGTTTCTTCTGTGGGACGCATTCCCTGGTTCATCATAAACGACGACTGGGCCGGCACTTTTGCAGCAAAGGCTGCTAATGCCGACACGAGTTCGCCAAAGGTATCAATCACTTGGTCGGCATCTAACTCCTTCTCCCGACTCACGGCTTGGTTTCCTCTCTTTTCTGTTTTGTCGATGTATTCATTATTGTGCGAATTTGATGAATAGTCTCTTTCATATCAGTAGGCATAGGCGCTGAAAACGAGATCTCTTGTTGGGTGACGGGATGCACAAATCCTAAGACTTTTGCATGGAGCATGACCCGAGGTATGGGAATGTCCTCAAGTGATGAGACCCGTTTTCCTCCATAGGTTGGATCTCCGAGTATCGGGCACCCGATAGACGAAAGATGAACACGCAATTGATGCGTTCGCCCGGTTTTGGGAAACAAATCCACGGTTGAGGCCATTGTAGCAAACCGTTCGGTGACTCGATAGACTGTAGCCGAGGCTTTGGGCCGTGTGGTCCGGGCTGAAAACTTTTTTCGTTCTTTCGTGTCCCGACCAATGGCCAATTCGATACTGCCTTCGTGCCGTTTGGGAACGCCCCAGATCAGGGCTTCATAGACCCGTGAGATCGTATGCCGTTTGAACTGGGCCGCAAGATTTGCGTGGGCTTGATCTTGTTTGGCAATCACCATGACGCCTGTGGTGTCTTTGTCTAACCGATGAACCAGCCCGGGCCGTTCTTTTCCCCCGATATTGGATAGCGAGCCCTCTTCGGTTTTTAAATGATAAAGGAGCGCATTCACTAGCGTTCCGGACCAATGCCCCGGAGCCGGGTGGACCACTAAGCCTGCCTGTTTATTGAGGACTAACAGTGCGTCATCTTCATAAAGGATTTCGAGGGGTATGGGCTCTGGCTCGATATCTAACGGCTCCGCCCGTGGAACCATTAGAACAATACGATCGCCAGGTTTGATTTTGTGACTGGGTTTAATGGTCCGACCATCGACGGTAATGTGACCATCGAGTATCAGCCGTTGCAGAATGGTCCGGGAAAAGTCGGGATCCCGATTAACCAAAAAATGGTCTAATCGTTTGGGACTTTCTCCGGCTGTGACGATGATTTCCGTCCGCGTTTCAACATGCGGCATGGAAGATGGGATCCCGTGAGGGGTGAATTGTTAGGGCTCGCGCGAGCCCTTATGAGAGGCCTGGTTTATTCTGCAGCCGCTCAGCTACTTTTTGCCGAAGTCGAGCTTTTTCTAGGCTGACTTTGGCTTCTTCGACTTCAGAGGGGATTCCTCCCCGTTCTAAATTTTCTTCGGCTTTGGCCACCGCGGCTCTGGCCTGTTCGACATCAATGTCTTCAGCCTTCTCCGCAATCTCAGCTAAGATGGTCACTTTCGTCGGCGTGACTTCCGCAAAGCCCCATAACACCGACATGTATTGGGTCTTCTCCCCAATCCAATATTGTACCTCTCCGATGCGAAGGGTGGTCAGAAAATGGCAATGACCAGGCAGCACGCCAAAATCCCCTTCTGACCCAGGGGCTGACACTTGGTTAACATATTCGCTAAAAAGCAGTTTTTCCGGGGATACGACTTCTAACAAAAATTTTCCGGTTTGAGCTGCTTTCGTGGATGTCGCCATTATCTTTTGTGCCCAAATTTAGTTTCGGCCTTTTCGATGGCCTCTTCAATGGCCCCCACCATATAGAATGCTTGTTCCGGTAGGTTATCATGCTTACCTTCGACGATTTCTTTAAAACTGCGAACCGTGTCTTTCAGCTTGACATATTTTCCTGGAGTGCCTGTAAAGGCTTCAGCTACATGGAATGGCTGGGACAGGAACCGCTGGAGTTTCCGCGCGCGCGCGACAGTTTGTTTGTCTTCTTCCGACAACTCATCCATCCCTAAAATGGCAATGATGTCCTGTAGGTCTTTATACCGTTGAAGCGTCACTTGAACCTGTTGGACAACGGAGTAATGTTCTTCGCCAAGAATAAAGGGATCCAGAATTCGCGAGGTTGAGTCCAACGGGTCAACCGCGGGGTAGATGCCTAACTCAGCCAATGAGCGCGATAACACCGTGGTCGCATCCAAGTGAGCAAAGGCCGTGGCAGGCGCGGGGTCGGTGAGGTCGTCAGCCGGAACGTAAATGGCTTGCACCGAGGTGATCGACCCCTTCTTCGTCGAAGTAATCCGTTCCTGCAGCTCACCCATCTCGGTTCCAAGAGTAGGCTGATACCCTACGGCAGACGGCATGCGCCCCAACAATGCCGATACCTCCGACCCAGCCTGGGTAAATCGGAAAATGTTATCGATGAACAAGAGCACATCTTGGTTTTCTTCATCCCGGAAATATTCCGCAATGGTGAGTCCAGTCAGCCCAACACGTAGTCTAGCGCCAGGTGGCTCATTCATCTGTCCGTATACCAACGCGGCTTTAGACTTGGTGAAGTCTTTGGGATCGATGACTTTGGAATCTTGCATTTCATGCCAGAGATCATTTCCTTCGCGGGTCCGCTCTCCCACCCCTGCGAACACGGAAAATCCGCCATGGTGCAACGCGATGTTATTAATCAGTTCCATGATGATGACGGTTTTTCCCACTCCCGCTCCACCAAACAGTCCGACCTTTCCCCCCTTGGCATAGGGCTCCAAAAGATCGACGACCTTGATCCCCGTCTCTAACACCTCGGTTTTGGTTTCTTGGTCTTCCAGGGGCGGGGCTTCACGGTGAATGGACCACCTTTTCTTAGCTTGAACTGGGCCAAACCCATCAACGGGATCTCCCAAGACATTCACCACGCGGCCTAAGGTTTCCCGGCCAACCGGAACGGAAATTGGAGCGCCGGTATCTTTGACTTCCATCCCACGAACCAACCCATCTGTCGAGGACATCGCGATTGCGCGAGTCCGATTTTCTCCCAAATGTTGGGCGATTTCGAGAGTCACATCCGTGGCCGCCTGACCCGTTTGCTCATTAGCCGGTTGATTAATGGTGACGGCATTTAAAATGTTGGGCAGATGGCCGGGAGGAAACTCCATATCCACAACTGGTCCGATGACTTGAATTACTTTTCCTATTTCGGTGCTCACTTGATGGCTCCCTTTCTGCAAACCGTTGAATTAAGAAGTGAAGCGTAATGCGTAACCCGTAACCCGTACAGAAAAACCACTTAATATCCTGCTCGCATTACGCATAACGGTTCACGGTTCACGGTTCACGATCTTTTCATTACCCATGACCAAGCTGCCTATTTTAATGCTTCCGCCCCACCGACAATATCCATCAACTCTTTGGTAATCGCTGCCTGCCGGGTTTTGTTATAGAAAAGCGTGACCTTTTTAATAAGCTCTCCAGCATTTCTCGTGGCCCCATCCATGGCCGTCATACGCGCAGCTTGTTCGGCTGCAGCCGATTCCAACAACACTCGAAACGCTTGCACTTCAAAATGTTTTGGAAGAAGGGTTTCTAAGAGTTCATGCTCGTCAGGTTCATACAAATATGAACCGTGTGGTCCTTCGGGAACATCCTGAGAAGATGTCTCTTCTTCAAGTGCTTCAATGGGGAGAAATTTTTCTACGACCACCTGTTGCCGCATAACAGATTTAAACTCGTTGTAGACTACATAGAGCTGATCAAATGTGCCTTCGTTGTATTGCTGAATAATATTCTGACCAATATCCAACGCATGCTCATAGCTGAGGCGATCAAACACCCCTGGCCATTCCTGCCTAATGGTCCACGAACGACGCCGGAAAAAATCCACGCTTTTTCGCCCAACGACACTTACTGATACCTGCTGACCGTCGTCGAGATGTTCATTGAGAAATGCCACGGCCCGTCGGAGAATGTTGGCATTGAACCCACCACACAAGCCTCGATCACTGGTGATCACCAACAGTTCAGTTTTATTCCCGGTTCGCTTGTGAAGAAGAGGATGGGATGTCCGGCTGGCATGTTCGCCCAGATTTGCGACGACTCCACGAAGCTTATGAGCATAGGGTCGGGATGACAAAATCCGGTCTTGCGCGCGCTTGAGTTTGGCCGCGGCGACCATCTGCATCGCTTTGGTAATTTTTTGGGTATTTTTAACGGAAGCGATTTTCCGTCTGAGGTCTTGTAAACTTGGCATGACTCGTCGTGATTACTTTTCACCCATAAAAATTGCTTGGCAACCCTTAAAATTGTTTGGTCTTTTTAAATTCCCCAATGATCTTCTTGAGTTGCCCTCCAAATTCATCATCGATTTTTTTCTTCGAGACGACTTCTTCGCGAATCTTGGGATGTTTGTCTTTTATATACTCCAAGAGCCCGGTCTCAAACTCTCGAACCTTTTTGATTGGGACATCATCGAGAAAACCATTCACCCCAGCATAAAGAGACAACACCTGATCCGCCACGGGCATGGGTTTGTATTGCTCCTGCTTGAGTAATTCCACCATCCGAGCCCCACGAGCCAGTTGCGCTTGGGTCGCCTTGTCCAACTCACTGCCGAATTGGGAAAAGGCCGCCAATTCTCGATATTGGGCGAGATCCAAACGAAGCGTTCCCGCGACTTGTTTCATGGTTTTAATTTGTGCAGCGCCTCCGACCCGAGAAACCGAAAGACCAACGTTAATGGCCGGGCGAATTCCCGAATAAAAAAGGTCACCCGCTAAATAGATCTGTCCATCTGTAATGGAAATAACGTTGGTCGGAATATAGGCCGCGACGTCGCCAGCTTGCGTTTCAATAATGGGAAGAGCGGTGAGGCTTCCTGAACCATTTTCATCACTCAATTTTGCTGCCCGTTCCAACAGCCGGGAGTGCACGAAAAACACATCCCCAGGAAACGCTTCACGACCTGGTGGACGCCGAAGTAACAAGGACATTTGCCGATAGGCCACCGCATGTTTAGATAAATCGTCGTACACGATTAAGGCATGTTTGCCATTGTCCCTAAAGTATTCCCCCATGGCCACGCCAGCGTAGGGCGCAAAAAATTGGAGCGGGGCCGCATCACTGGCCGTTGCAGATACAACGGTGGTGAATTCCATGGCTCCAGCATCTTCCAACGTTTTGATAACCCGCGCGACGGTTGAGCGTTTCTGCCCAATCGCGACATAAATACAAAAGACGTTGAGGCCTTTTTGATTGATGATCGTATCGATCGCAATGGCCGTTTTTCCAGTTTGACGATCGCCAATGATCAACTCTCGTTGGCCACGCCCGATGGGGATCATCCCGTCAATTGCTTTCAAGCCTGTCTGCATGGGTTCGCCTACGGATTGCCGTTCCACCACACCAGGGGCTCGGACTTCAACTAACCGAGTCTCGGTGGCATTGATTGGGCCTTTCCCATCGATCGGCTGACCAATGGCATCCACCACACGTCCGACTAAGGCATCACCCACCGGAACTTCCGCGATGCGCCCGGTGCGTTTAACCGGGTCACCTTCTTTAATGCCCGTATCCGATCCCATGAGCACGACACCAACGCTATCTTCTTCAAGGTTAAGTGCCACACCAAATATATTGCCCGGGAACTCCAACAATTCCCCGGCCATGGCACCCTCCAAGCCGTAAACCTTGGCAATCCCATCGCCGACTTGAATGACATTGCCCGTTTCCGTGACATCGACGCGTTGTTCGAAGCCTTTAATCTTCTCCTGAATAATTGAACTGATTTCATCTGCCTTGATCTGCATGCCTTACCCCTTTACCAGTTGGGCCCGTATCTTTTCGAGTTGGCCTTTGACGGTATTATCATAGACTTTGCTTCCGATTCGAATTTGGATCCCGGCCAGTAATGACGGGTCTTCCTGAAACGCGACGTCCACCGGACATTTCAGAAGCCCCTGCAGTTGGGTTTGAAGTTCTTCTCGTGCCTTCGTCTCAATACTTTGGGCCGAAGTAATGGACACCTGCTGTTTCCCTTGTTCACGATCCATCAGGTCACGAAAGGCCTCAGCGATTTCTGGTAAGACCCCCACACGATTTTTTTTCAGGAGTTGGTCACAAAATCTTCCCATGGTTGGTGGACCCCCAGCGCGTTCACTACAGGCTGTGAGGACCGATGATTTTTCTTCCAAGGTAAAGACTGGTGACGCCAACACGTGTTTGAGCGATGTAGACTCTTGAATTGCGTTCGCCAGGGCCTGGAGACCGGTTTGGGCGGCTTCCAAACTTCCCTGGTCAAGCAGATGAAACAAGGCTTGGGCGTAGCGTCTAGCAACGGTATTTTTCGTCATAATTTAGTCGCGTATTTGATGAAGGCAGAACAACAGCCCTTGCGCTCGGCGCAATACCAAAAAAACGCAGAACGGTATCATGTGATTACATGAGTGTCAAATCATTCAACCACTTGGAGCGAATTTATGAGACTCGACTTGCGAATTGACCGGTGGTCGTTTCCGTCAGCTGGGGGGGTGCCCCCGGTTGGATTTGGGTTCGTTGAATAATTCCCCCTCCAAGCACCTGGTCTCTTTCATAAAACACGGCAGATTGTCCGGGACTCAATGCCTTCTGTGGGGTCTCAAACTGCACCTTCATGATTCCTTTTGATTCGTGGAAAAGCTTTGCGGGGACGGCCGGAGACGCATAGCGATATTTAACCCAGACGGACTGAGTTTCCATTGGCACGGTATCGCCATGCCAGATTATCTCCCTCACGAGACATTCTTGCTGCAGCAATGTGTCTTCCTTTCCAAGGACGACGGTATTGGCCTCCGGAACGACATGTTGAACATACAACCGTTCTCCGGTGGCAAGGCCCAGGCCCTTTCGTTGGCCTTGAGTATAAAAGGCAATTCCGCGATGCTCTCCAAGGTATTGGCCTTGGGAATCCACAAATGACCCAGGACGATTCGCTTGCGGGGCTTCAATCTTAATAAATTCTCGATAGTCTCCTTGGGTCACAAAACAAATTTCTTGGCTTTCGTGCATTTCCTCAAGGGGAAGATCCAATTCTTCGGCTTTCGCCCACACTTCGGTTTTGTGCAAGTGACCTACGGGAAACACAATGTGTGGCAACCAGGTTGGTGAAATACGGTATAGAAAATAGGATTGGTCTTTTTTGAAATCGATCCCTTTGAAAAGGAAATACCCTTGGGTCGTGGACTGAATGCGGGCGTAATGGCCTGTGGCCACATAGGCTATCCCTCGGGCTTGGGCGAGTTGGTACAACATGCCAAACTTAATTCGCTCATTGCATCGCACACAGGGATTGGGGGTTTCGCCTGATAAATATCCAGAGACAAAATCGTCGATCACGCCTTTCTGAAAGGCTTCACGAGTATCAACCACTTCGTGAGGGATATCCAATTGTTTAGCCACATGGCGGGCGAGCCCAACTTTACAGCAACCCCGCTCCTGCCATTTCTTGGTGACCGCTACGGTTTCATCTTCCTGCTCCCACACTTGGAGGGTGACACCACGAACGTCATAACCCTGTTCCGTGAGAAGAAGAGCCGCGACAGAGCTATCCACGCCTCCACTCATTCCAAGAAGGACTGTTGGTCGTGACATGATGGGATTACGCTTCCTGAGAAAGGAATTTGTGATCTCGGTGGGCATTGAGATCGTGAACATTTTCCATGGCAGTGGAGGAATTCAGATCGTCAAGCTGACTGATACCCATGTCACACACCCCTTGGAACAAGACACCTTCTTCCATGGAAAACGATGGTGAGTGGACATCTCCAATTAAGACGGCAGGCTTCAAAAGGTGAACTTTTTTTGACGCGACGATGTTGCCTTCGACTTTTCCACCGGACACGATAACGCCACCGGCTATCGACCCTTTGATCACAGCATGTTCCCCAATAATCAAGGTGTCCCTTGTGGTGAGCTCACCTTCGAAGTGACCATCAATTCGTACCGTTCCATCGAAATTGGCTTTCCCTTTAAAATTAACGCCTTTCCCTAGGAAGGTATAATGATCTTCTTCAAAGATCGTGTCCCTCTTTTTTTTCTCGTCTTTATCGCCCCACATAAATGCCTCCTCAGCCTTTACGTTTGGAAAGGCTCACGTTTAGGAGCTAATTGGCCAAACTCTCAAAATATTTGGCCATCGTGTTTCGTCTGGAATCCGACTTACACTGCTTTCAAACTATCGTCGTACGCACTCACCTTTTCTTGACTATAGCTCGAACTTTTCGTCACTGGACCCATTTCACATGTTCCGTTAAACAACACGCCTTCTTCCATGGACAGAGACGGTGTCCTGACTGATCCGTTTAACACTGCGGGGGACATGAGTTGAATTTTTTCTCTCGCGACAATGTTCCCGAGGATTCTTCCCTGGCAGATAATCGTCCCGGCTTCCACTTTGGCATCGATCACCGCGGTTTTGCCAACAATGAGAACGTCGTCCGTGTGAATTTCCCCTTCTAATTGTCCATCAAGGCGAACCGTCCCTTGGTAACTAATCACACCTTTAAATTCGACGCCTTCACCGACAAACGCACTGACATCTTGACTCTGATCAAAAACCTTATCATTACCTGATTGACTCCGTGATGAATCGGATAGGGAAAACCCTGTCGATACCGTCGAGCTATTATCTGAATCACTATTCCTCCCAAACATGGTCGTCCCTCCTTCGATGTGGTGAAAATAAAAAATATTCTGTCACGTCTGAAAACATTCCTTCTTCCCTCGGGTGTATAGCCTACCGAATTTTTACGTTAAAATCACGTCCACAATGCGAGTGAGATCCTCGTCTGAATAGTAGGTCACTGTCAACTCTCCTCCTCGCTTTCGCGATCGAATAGCTACCTTGGTTCCCAATTGTTTTCGAAGTTGCTCTTCGACAGTCGAGTAACGACTGTGAGACCCAGATGGTTCTGTCTTTTTCGAATCCTTTTTTAACCCGGTCGAGCTTGTTTTTATCAACCGCTCCAAATCGCGGACTGACAGTTGATCGCGAAGAACCTTTTTGGCAACGGTGATTTGTGTCTGGGAGTTTCGAATACCCAAAATGACTTTGGCATGGCCGAGCGTCAGTCCTTCTGACCGTATCAACTGTTGTATTTCACTAGGTAAAGTTACTAGTCTTAAAATATTGGCAAAAGAGGACCGCTCCCGGCCCACTCGTTCGGCCACAATTTCCTGTGTTAAACCAAATTCCTCAATTAATTTCGTATAGGCATGGGCTTCTTCCATTGGATTCAAATTTTTTCGTTGTATATTCTCAACAAGGGCCAATACCGTGGATTCGTAATCCTTCGTATTACGAACAATGACCGGCACGGTTGATAGATTGGCTAATTTGGCCGATCGGAAGCGGCGTTCACCGGCAATGAGCTCATAAACACCATCACCTTTTCTTCGCACTAAAATTGGTTGAAGAAGCCCATTTTGTCGGATCGATTCAGCCAAACTTTCTAAATCTTCTTGCAAAAACGTTTTTCGTGGCTGGAATCGATTCGGTACAATCTGCGTGATCGGGACCATTTGGATGACCTGGTCTGATCCCGAAGAGCGTGGGTCATGGCCTGGCAATAATGCTCCAAGCCCCTTACCTAAAGCTTTTTTCTCCATTTCCTAACAACTCCTTACACATTTCGATGTAGGCTTTCGACCCTGCAGAGGCTGCATTATACAAAAGACCAGGCCGGCCATAACTGGGGGCCTCTGCTAAGGCCACGTTTCGTGGGATTATTGATTGGTAGACTTTTCGACCAAAAAACTTTCTCACTTCCTCTGACACTTGCTTGGAAAGGGTGAGTCTGGCATCCCACATCGTCAACAGAATACCTTCTAATACCAACCGTGGGTTAAAGGAATCACGAACACGATCAATATTGGAGATCAAACTGCCCAATCCCTCCATTGCGTAATATTCGCACTGGACGGGGATAAGTACTGAATGGGCTGCCGTAAGGGCATTCACCGTCAACAGGCCCAAAGCTGGGGGGCAATCGACAATAATAAAATCATACTGATCGCTCACCTCCGCGACCACGTGTTGCAGGGCGTACTCTCGATCTGCCACATCGGCCAACTCGACTTCTGCACCTGCAAGGTCAGGCCCGGAGGGAAGAATGTGTAACTCTGGTATCTGGGTTGGAACAATAGCTGTCTTGGCTTGATCCTTTTTTATCAAACAATCATAAATAACCTTTTTAGGGCTTTCAATCCCAAGTCCACCGGTAGCATTGGCTTGAGGATCGAGATCGATGAGTAACACAGCCTTTTGAGAAATCGCCAGTGCAGCAGCCAGATTCACCGATGTGGTGGTTTTACCAACTCCACCCTTTTGATTCGCAACTGCGATGATCTTAGCCATTGAAATAATGAAGCTTTTTTAACTTAGGTATTTAGGCTGCAGGATCAAGACTGAAGGCCAAAAAGGCTTCGACATTCAGTCTATCCCCCTCAGCAGTTTCAATCTTTTTTGAAGCTGTTTATAGGAAATGTTCCACGTGGAACATTTCCTAAGGGTTCGCGCGAGAATAACTTCCCATGTTTGGGTGCTGAGACACCCGCCTGGCAAGGCGAGAGGACTGCTCATACTCCTCGTATGGAAAGGACGAGCAACGCCGCCAGACGGGATGGATCGACGCCCAAACATGGGAAGTTATTTTTGCGCGAGCCCTAAGCCGAGGTTAGACCCAGTACTATCAAAACTCGCTCCCCAAACCCAAATGGTAATTGATAACAAACTTCTTTTTGGACGGTAAAACCCATCATATCTGGCAAGGTTTCGTGTTTTTTGGAGCGACTCAACACAACCTTCCCTCTTTCACTCAATAACGGCCTAACATACGGCAAACATATGTCGTATCTCAATGCCTTAAGACAAATCCAATCGTAGGCCTTTTGAAATTGTATAAAATTCGGCATTTCTTCTATGCGCTTGGCTTCTACATGAACGCTTTTCAATCCCAAAGACCCAATTATGTGATGAAGAAATGCCACTTTTTTTAAATTTGGCTCAACTAAGGTCACGGAAATGTTCGGTTCTGAAATTTTCAATGGCAATCCAGGAAAACCCGCTCCGCTTCCAATATCCAAGACAGAACTAGGCAATTCGTCATTTAAAACCTTCCGAAAGGCCAAGGAGTCAATAAATAAATTAGCGATGATATCTTTTTCTTTTTGGTGTCCAATTAGATTAATTTTTTTATTCCACCTTACAAGTTCACGAAAATACCATTCAAACTGCTCACAGGATTCCTTGGTTAATTGGCATCCTATTTTAAGGGATTCCTGTTCAATAAGATCAAAGTGGGAAAGACTAGGCATTGTGCAATGTTCCACGTGGAACAATTTTGAAGAGTATCGTGATCAGAAAGGAATCAAAGCATTTACATGGTTTGCGATGTCTGCTTGATTCTTTTTTGTCTTTCCAAAGAAACAAGAAGGAGAGAAATTGCTGCGGGAGTTATTCCGGATATCCTCGAAGCTTGACCAACCGAAGCCGGTCTGATCTTGGACAGTTTTTCGGCAACTTCATTGGAAAATCCGCTGATATCATCGTAGGAAAAGTTTTCTGGAATTGATTTTTTTTCTAATTTCTTAAATTTTTCAATATGTTGGAGTTGCCGCGTGATATACCCTTCATATTTTATGATAATTTCAATAGATTCCTGAATGGTTGCATCTTCAACTGGACAATGGCCATCGATTTCGCACAATTGGGCATAGGAAATCTCAGGACGTCTGAGTAATTGACCCAAAGTATGGCCAGGATCGGGGAGAATTGCCTCAAACATTTGCCACCGTTGTTCCGTTTCAGAATTCCAATTAGGGCGGGTGTGATTCAGGCGAGTGACTTCTTTTTGCGTCGTTTCCTGTTTTTTAAGAAATTCATGAAAAATACCTTTTCCCACCAAACCTAAACCATGCCCTATTTCCATAAGGCGAGAATCAGCATTGTCCTCCCGAAGGGACAAGCGATATTCGGCCCTGGACGTAAACATTCGGTAGGGCTCCCGCGCATCTTTGGTGATTAAATCATCAATGAGCACACCAATGTAGGCTTGGGAACGGTCAAGAATAAGCGGATCTATGTCTTTCACACGTAATGCTGCATTGATACCAGCCATGAGACCTTGCGCCGCCGCCTCTTCATACCCTGAAGTGCCATTTATTTGTCCGGCGTGATACAAGCCCTTCACCAGTTTGGTTTCGAGTGTGGGATGAAGCTGCCGTGGAGGAAAATAATCGTACTCAATAGCGTACCCGGGTTTCAGCATCTTCGCATGTTCGAGACCTGGAATGGTTTTTAGCATGGCGGACTGCACATCAACTGGCAGGCTTGTCGAGATCCCGTTAGGGTAAAACGAATTTGAATTCAATTCTTCGGGTTCAAGAAAAATCTGGTGGCTTGATTTATCCGCAAATCTCACCACTTTATCTTCAATTGAGGGGCAATATCGTGGGCCTACGGATTCGATGATCCCAGAATACATCGGCGAACGATCCAGATTTTTACGAATGATATCATGGGTTTCCTCTGTTGTCGTCGTTAAATGGCAGCAGATTTGAGGATTGGAAATTATTTTTGTTCGAAAAGAAAACGGTCGTGGCGAAGGATCTCCTGGTTGTTCCTGCATGACATCAAAATTAATGGAATCTCTGTCTACCCTAGGAGGAGTGCCGGTTTTAAGACGACCCACTTCAAACCCAAAGTCCCTCATGCAATCGGACAAATGCTCTGATGGCGCTTCACCGGCTCGTCCGCCAGGAAGATGATTCAACCCAATGTGCATCAACCCTTTCAGAAATGTTCCAGACGTAATGATAATGGCCTTGGCATGAATAGTTTCTCCTGTGTTCGTCACCACACCAATGACCGCACCACCATTGGTTAAAATCTGCACTGCCGTCCCAACCACGATTTCCAAACCCGCTTGTTCCTTCAAAGTATCCTGCATGGCGGTTCGGTATAATGCCTTGTCGCACTGGACTCTTGTTGCCCGCACGGCTGGACCTTTTCGCGTGTTGAGAATGCGAAACTGAATCCCCGCCTTATCGGTGTTAAGACCCATTTCTCCCCCTAGTGCATCGATTTCCTTGACCAAGTGGCCTTTGGCGATTCCACCGATAGCCGGATTGCAAGGCATTTGGGCGATCTTGGTTTCATCGATGGTCAGAAGCACAACGCTGCAACCCATTCGTGCCCCTGCGAGCGCAGCCTCACATCCAGCATGACCGCCTCCAATAACAATGATGTCCCGTTCCAATGACATATACGTTTAATTTCCTAGGTAACTACTCAGGTTGCCTCAATTTTGCCACAGGCCGGTGTTGCTGTGGTGCTCAAACCCTCACGTATTACAAATATACGCTCCGGTTTTCCGCTCCTCGCGCCTTATCCTGAATCAAAATTGAGGCAACCTGAGTAGTTACATTCCGAGTGTAATTTACTTTCCAATGCAAAAGTCTCGAAAAATGCGATCCAAAATATCTTCGGTGCTAACCGCTCCGGTGATTTCGCCAAGAGAGTCTAATGCAGCACGCATGTCCAGTGCAATGCACTCGGCATCCATTCCAGCTTTAATAGAGCCTTGAGCTTGGGAAATCGATTCCTGAGCTTGTGCCAACGCGGTCTTGTGTCGAAGATGAGTGACGATTAGTGCTTGCCCAGGCTCAAAATTGCTTTTAAAAAACAATGATCGAATCGTTTTTTTCAGGCTATCCAAACCCTCTTCGTTTTTTGCGGAAATTCTGACTACCTGATGTTGGTGCCCTTCTTTTTCTTCTCGACTGACAATGGCCAAAATATCTTCCGTCTTAATTTGATTGGGAAGGTCACTTTTGTTGATCACAATAAGGCAACGGTCTTTGGCATGATCATGCAACAGCTTACGATCTTCCTCAGACAGTTCAACAGAACCATCGATCATAAACAAGATCAAATCGGCTTGCTCCACAGCCTCTTTGGTCCGTCGAATACCTTCTTCTTCAACAAAATCCTCCGTGTGTCGAAGACCGGCTGTATCGAGAAGCCGCATGGGAATTCCGGCAATATTGACTGATTCATCAATGACATCCCGTGTGGTCCCGGGATCCGGAGAGACAATAGCACGATCCATTTTGAGTAGGGCGTTGAGCAAGCTGGATTTCCCAACGTTGGGACGACCGATAATCGCGGCTTTAATACCCTCACGCACAATCCGGCCTTCTTCAAAGGTTTCGATTAATTGTTGAAGCTCGGAATGTGCGTTTTGTAAAACACGTTCCAACTGGGCCGTCTGAATAAAGGAAATGTCCTCTTCAACAAAATCCATCCCCGCCTCAAGGTGCGCCAGATTCGTGATGAGTTCCTCTTTCAAGCGTTCGACCTCTCGACGTAATGTTCCCCGCAATAAACCCTGGGCCGTGCGCAAGCTGCTTGAGGTAGTTGCTTTTATGGTGTCGAGCACCGCTTCGGCTTGGGTCAGATCGAGTCGTCCATTCAAAAAAGCTCGCTTTGTAAATTCACCGGGTTCGGCCATTCTTGCCCCTTGTTGAATGAGGGCTTCACAGGTCGATTGAAGGATTAAGGGACCACCATGGGTCTGGATTTCAACAACGTCCTCTCCGGTGTAAGAATGGGGCTTTTTCATTACGACGACCAAGGCTTCGTCAAGAGGGCAGGATTCCGAAGCATCGGTGTGGTTTTCACCAAGTACATCGCTCAGATACAAACGATGGCTGGTGAGTTGTGCTAAAGGAGAGTGATTTCTTGGTTGGACAACCTTGGCAGCGATGGCGATAGCTCGTTCGCCACTGACCCGAACAATGCCGACACCACCTTCCCCCAGCGGTGTGGCAATCGCACAAATTGTATCCTCTCCCGAGTGTTCCATGGAGGGAGATCCCTTTATCTACTCCGACTCTTTCTCTTTCCCTTTACCCTTTTTCTTCTTGGATCCTTTTTGGTCGTCCTTGGGTTCCGCTATCGCGTCCGGTGGATCCGGCGGCGGTTGCGTGAAGGTCGGTTTCTTCAAAATAAATCGGTCCGTGACAAATTGTTGCGTGATGGTCAGCACATTGTTCGTCAACCAATACAGAACGAGTCCTGCCGGGAACGTCAAAAAGAGAAACGTCAAAAATACCGGCAACATCAGCATCATTTTGGCCTGTGTCGGGTCCATCGTCGTAGGCATGATCTTTTGTTGCAAGACCATGGAGACCCCCATCAATATCGGGAGGACATAAAACGGATCAGGCACAGAGAGATCTGTAATCCACAACATGAACGGCGCCTGCCGGAGGTCAACGGTCATATACAAAATATTGAACAACGAAATAAACGCCGGCATCTGCAGCAGCATCGGCAGACACCCACCGACCGGGTTCACCTTATGTTCTTTGTATAACTTGATGAGTTCGCGATTGAGCCGTTCCCGGTCTTCTTTAAACTTCTTTTGCAGAGCCTGCACTGGCTTTTGAATCTTCTGCATCCCCTGCATGGACTTATAACTTTTATATTGCAGCGGCACGAACAAGAGTTTAATGCAAATTGTCAGGAGGATAATGGCCACCCCATAGTTGTTCGTGTAATCGTAAAAGAAGAGCAAAACAAAAAATAATGGTTTGGCCACGAACCTGACGATGTCCCAGGTGTCGTAAATAAACCATCCAAAATCAATGGTATCCTCGAGGCCATACCCCAGGGCCTTCATCGCATCAAATTGTTTGGGGCCGGCATAGAGCTGAAAAACAATTCTGGGTTCTTCGCTACTGGGTGGGAATTCCAACCCGGCTGTCACGACTCGCTCCATTTCCGTTTTGGCAAATACTCCCCGTGCGGCTTCCGGAATCATCACACTGATAAAATATTTATCTTGGAGGGCCGCCCATCGCATGTCCCCTGACTTCCGAATTTCGGGATCCGGGGATTCTTTTTCCAACTCCTCCCCGATCATCCATGCTGGCCCAATGGCCCCAATAAATCCCTGGCCCCATTCCACCACACCGAAATTGGTCCCTAATAACACGTCAACCCCACCTTCCAAACCTTCAGTCCTGATGACGACGTCCACGAGGTAGGAATCATAATGAAAGGTCAACTCCTTTTGGACAGCGATCCCCGTCTCTTCATCACGAAAAGTAAAGGTTATGGTTCCTGTAGGGCTGGTCGGGCTCAAGGAGTCAAAGTCACGATCGACTTCATATAAAGCCGTTTTTAACAACTGTGTGATAATAGGGTCTGATACTTGAACCGAAAGGGGGCCGGCAAAATGCCCTTCGGGGTAGATAAAATCGATAGGCTCCGGATCATCGGTTTCTTGAGTGAGGTAGTGCGTTAACTTCCAACTTCGGATTTCCGCTCCACGGTTACTGATTGAGGTCCGATAGAGCGAGGTTTCAACCTCTTCAAGGGTTTCGGTAGACGAGATAATGCCACGTGTTTCCGCAATAGTTTCGATTTCTTCACCGGAATCATGACCTACAAATTCATTTGACGAAGCTTGGTCATCAGGTTGTTGAAATTGTTGTTCCTCAACCGGCACAGGCTCGGGAAGGAGTCCCAATTCCTTGAGCAGAAAATCGTAGCCAATAATGATTGTAAGGGAAAGGACGAGAAAAATAATGATCCGCTGTTCCATGACTTGTCAGGCTTTCTTGCTGTTTCCTTTATCGATCGGAGCCTGGCAGCAGGATCCATATTATTCAATAATTCAAGAAGTTGTATGGGGAAGAAGGATGTTGCACTCAATCGTGGGCTTAAGGAACAGGGTCGATTCCACCAGGATGGAACGGATGGCATTTGCAAAGCCGAAATACCCCTAAATATATACCTCGTATGACTCCATATCGTTCAATGGCTTCACGAGTATACCAAGAACACGATGGTTCAAAGCGACAAACGGGACCGAGCCATGGCGATATCAATCGCTGGTACACCGTAATCATCCACAACACTATTTGACGCATGGTAGAGGATTAGTTGATGACAGCAACCCTTCCTGAGCCAGCACCTGAACCCAGGAATTACACAGTGCACGATGGTTAGACGTGAGGATGGGCCGTTTAGGAAATACGATGATATCGTAGCCTTGTACCAGTAGAATGTGTGTTTTACGTACCAATTCTCGAAAAATTCGCTTCCCGCGATTCCTGACCACAGCCTTCCCAAATCGTTTCCCTACAATAATGCCGACTCGAGTATCACGGGTCAGTGCTGAACAAAACATGACATTGAATAAAGAGGTTTGGCATCTCCTCCCCTCTCGCTTCACACGGTCATAATCTTGTTTTTTCTTGAGAAATAGGTCGAAAGAAAGTGTGTGTATTTCACTCATCAGAGACTGTGAGACGGGTTCGGCCTTTACGGCGGCGACGGGCCAACACCTTCCTGCCATTTTTCGTACTCATCCGTTTCCGGAATCCATGGTCGCGCTTCCTCTTAAGATTCGACGGTTGTCTGTAAGTCATCGACATAGTAGTACCCCTCTTGATTGAAAAACACTAAGGGATTAATTGTAGATTCCTTATCTCCAAAGTGTCAAATAACGAATCTTGAGATCAACCACTCGTTGCAACACTTTCTCGAGGTTTACCCGCTGGAGACTGAAAGGCCAAAGTCTTTCGAGGGTGTTGATTCAATCCTTAGGGCTCGCGCAAGAATAACTTCCCATCTTTGAGCGTCGATCCATCCTGTCTGGCGGCGTTGCTCGTCCCTTACATACCAAGAGTATGCGCAGTCCTCGCACCTTGCCAGACAGGTGTCTCGTCACCCCAAAATGGGAAATTATTCTTGCGCGAGCCCTTAGGCCACGTTGTCTAAGTCGGGCGGGCAAGAACCTGAAAGATCGGTCCCTTTGGAAAATATTACCGGAGCAAGCGATTTGTAGTCTTCTTTCTCCCCGTTGTCACGGCCTGTGCCGATCACAGGAGTAAACATTCTTCTGGAATCCTGTCCCATTTTTCAGGTGTCAGTCAATTCCGTGGCACCTCACCCTTTCCGATTTATTACTTCTTTTCCCACACATTATTGGAAACAAGAAATCGACTCTTTTTCAAAACTGTTACTTTTTGGATGCACGGTGTAACCATTCAGTAACAATTGTCTCGGTAAGTTCAACTTTTTCCCTTCATCCATTTACTACGGTCAACTTATAACGTATTAAAATGTAAGGAAATTTTGTGTCATATAGATTGATATGGTCCTACTCAATTAGTTGGCATAAATATTATAGGGTTATTTGTATGTAAAAATTAAATATATTAAAATCTGTACATATGTATCTAATATAGAGGAGATCTCCAATGCTGCGGCTTCAAACTACGGGATTCTTTAAGAGCCTACTCACGGGACCGGCTGGCGTTTTGACCATGGTGACCCTGATGTTGCTAGCGGGGCTCCTCACGGTTCCATGGGCTCAAGCACCCGATCCTGATCTCAACAATGATGGCACTGTAACCGGCAAAGATGTCTCAATTGTGGCTCGTTGCTTGGGCAACAATCCCCACAATAAACCCAATTGTGAATTCAATCTGGCAGACACAGATGGAGATGGAGATGTCGATCACACCGATTTGCAGTTTGTGGTCGATCATTTGGGAGAAACCGGCTTTCCGACTGGCGACAATGTGGCGCCCATTGCAGAAGCAGGCCCGGATCAAACCGTTCCGGTTGGGGAAACCACCCATCTTGATGGAAGTGGTTCTACGGATGACGATGGAGATCCCTTATCCTTTCAATGGACCTTGACCTCGTTGCCTAATGGCAGTGTGGCGGTCCTCTCCGATCCTACCTCAGTGGCTCCTACCTTTATCGTGGATGTTGTCGGAACTTATGTGGTGCAACTCATCGTCAATGATGGCACCGTGGATAGTGCCCCGGACATTGTCACGATTACCACCGCCAACTCCCCACCTGTCGCGGACGCTGGGCCTGATCAATCCGCCCAAGTCACGGACACCGTCCAACTTGACGGGAGCGCCTCAAGCGATGTGGATGGCGATGCGCTGACTTTCAGCTGGTCGTTTGGGGCAACGCCTGCGGGCAGCACGGCAACCTTGTCCGATCCAACATTGGTCAATCCGACATTTGTGGTCGATCAGCTAGGAACGTATGTGGTTCTTCTGACCGTCAATGATGGTACGGCAGACAGCGACGTCGAACTCGTGACGATTACGACGGTCAATTCCGAGCCGATAGCCGATGCTGGTCCGGGTCAAACGGTATTTGTGACGCAACCGGTTCTCCTGGATGGCACGGCATCCAGTGATGTGGATGGGGATCCACTCACGTTTCAATGGTCCTTTGCCTCGGTCCCAACGGGCAGCACGGTGTCCCTTTCCGATCCTGCCTCCCCGACACCTGACTTCACGGTGGATGTGTCTGGAACGTATGTTGTGCAACTGATTGTGAACGACGGAACCGTCGACAGTGTGCCAGATACGGTCGTGATCAATACACAAAATTCACGGCCGGTAGCCGATGCCGGTGAAGATCAATCGGTCTTGACCGGGGCGACGGCGCAGCTGGATGGCTCGCTATCCAGTGATGTGGATGGAGACCCGCTCACCTTTCAATGGTCCTTCACCACGCGTCCACCAGACAGTACCGCCACGGTGTCAGATCCAGCAGCCACTTCTCCCACGTTTGTCGCTGATGTAACCGGCATGTATGTCGTTCAACTTATTGTCAATGATGGGACCGAAGATAGTCTTCCAACCTCTGTGGTGGTCACCGCAAATAAAGCACCAATAGCAGAGGCCGGTGCCAATCAAACGGTGCAGGTGAACACCCTTGTCACCATGGATGGAAGTGGATCGAGTGATCCTGATAGCGATCCGCTCACCTTCCAGTGGACTTTCACTAGCCAGCCAGCTGGCAGTGCCGCCACGCTCACCAACCCAACAAGTGTGGGTCCGACGTTCGTGCCGGATGTCATTGGCAACTATACCGTGGAACTTGTGGTCAACGATGGAACGGATGACAGCGCCCCGGATTCGGTGATCATCACCGCTGAGAATACTCCCCCTGTAGCCGATGCTGGTCCAGATCAGGCCGTCTCCCCGAATGCCACGGTGCACCTGGATGGCAGTGGCTCATCCGATCTCAATGGCGATGCGTTAGGCTTTCAATGGAGTTTTCTGAGCCAGCCGATAGGGAGTACTGCGTCTTTATCGAATCCAGCGGTCGTCAAGCCTATCTTTGTTGCAGATCTTGAAGGCGCCTATGTCCTGCACCTCATTGTCAACGATGGCATCGTGAATAGTGGTCCCGATACAGTCACGATCACCGCGGTGAATGACCCCCCGGCACTCAATCCCGTTGGGAATCAGACCGTCCAACTTGGGCAATCGCTCACATTCACCCTCAGCGGATCAGACCCCAACGGCGATCCAATTTCCTTCACCGCCACCCCGCTGCCGTTGCCAGCCAATATGACGCTCAATGGCGTCAGTGGCGTGCTGACCTTCACGCCGGATGCCACACAAGTCGGCGATCATATTCTCACCATAATAATGAGCGATGGAGTGCTGACGGATGCCGAAACCATCACCATCACGGTTAACGGCCCCCAGCCAGGTGGCGTCACTGAAATGACTGGTCGTATTTTGGATACCAATGATTTCGTAGCAACCGGCACGGAAACCCCAGTGTTTATGGCGACGGTGACCATTCTGGGGAGTGGGGTGACCACGACTACTGACCAGCAAGGATATTTCACGCTCACCAACTTACCCGAAGCTGGTATACAGGTCTTTGACATTGATCCCTCCACGGCAGAGCCAGTGTCCCCTGCCTATGCGGGGTTCCGCGAACGATTCGAGTTGATCGCGGATGTCACCAATGTCGTGAACCGCCCATTTTTTCTCCCCCAACTTGACCCTGCCAGCCAAATGCTCGTGAATGGGACACCTGTGTCAGGAATCGATCCCAACAACACAACCAAGGTCGACAACCCAAGTATTGGTGTGAGCATCATCGTGCCCCCACACACGGCGAAGAATTCAGATGGGACGGATTTCACCGGGGCACTTACCATTTCCGAAGTGCCGGATGCCCTAGCACCGGCGGCCTTGCCGGACGAACTCCAACCCGGGCTGTTGATTACCATCCAACCGGTGGGTGTGATCTTTGACCCGCCCGTGGCCATCACGTTTCCGAATATCGACAACCTCGCCCCAGGTAATGAAGTAGACATTTGGTCGTTAGAACCGGCCTCCGGCCAATTTGTGGTGGTGGGAACCGGCGAAGTCATTGCGGATGGAACGGAAATCAATACCATCAGCGGCGGCGTACGCGCTGCGGATTGGCATATGGCTTCCCCACCTGCCACAGATCCTGGATCTGGAGGTGGCCCTCCCAAAGGTGGTGACCCCAATGATCCCAACGACCCAGACGATCCAAACCCAGGTAACAATTCCAACCAATCAGGAGGAGATGGGGATGGAGCTGGCGATGGGGACGACGGGGATGGCGACGACGATGGGGATGAGAATGATTCTGATGATTGTAATGGTGCCTCTAGTCTCGAAGTCTGTTCAGGGAATTTAGTGGTAGCGCACTCGCTTGTCTCTTACCAATCGTTAGGGGTCGATCGCACCCGTCGGCTCATCTACCGGAGTGTGGGTGCGGATCCGCAACCGATTGTGTTCAACTACCCGACCATTCCTTCGATTACGGCCGTCCCCAACCAGATGTCCGCTCGGCTGCAAGTAGCGGGTGTGGAGCAAGGGGCTGAAATCTTTACGGACACCAGCACCTTGCGTGAACTCGTCAATGAATCCCTTCGACAAACCGTGCAATTCGATGCCAGTTCCTTTGTCACCGGCAGTTATCCTTATGCGCTCACTCTGACGAATCATCTTGCTCGGAGCTCTGTCTCCAGTGTGGTTCGGGACACGCTGTTGATACGCAACGACCAAGCCAGCTCCTTTGGAGCAGGGTGGTCGTTGAAAGGCCTTTCTCGCTTGGTTGTCCAATCAGATGGCGATGTTGTCCTCACAAAGGGGAACGGCGGGACCATGCTCTTCCAACCACCAAAGCCCGGCGGGTTTGACACGCCCCGTGCCATTCCACCAGGGACCTGGCCTCAGAATCTGGCGGTGGCTGATTTTAATAACGACACGTTCCCAGACGTCGCGATTCTGGATCCCTTTGGCGGGATGGATATTCACCTCGGCGACGGGACCGGGGCCTTTACGCCTGGGCCGCAGGACCTAATCTTGGGGGTGAGGACTTCAGATGTCGAGCTAGGGGACTTTAACGGAGATGGGCTCCTGGATATGGTGGCGGTGGCCAACGTCTTTGATAAGGCCTCCATTGTGCTGGGGGATGGGGTCGGGGGTTTTGACGATGTCAACCGCCTGGTGCTGAATGTTCCCTTCAGTACGGGAAACTTTTCGGGACCGCGGGGGGTCACCATCGGCGACTTTAATGGGGATACCTTCCTCGACTTTGCCACCGCGAATAATTTATCCAAAGAAGTGACGGTGTTTCTTGGGGATGGCACAGGGAATTTTCCGAACCCGCCGCTTTTCTCCATCAGTTTAAGTGAGGGAGGCCCATCTGACCTGATCGCCAAGGACTTTAATAACGATGGTTTGCTAGACTTGGCAGTGACGGCCAATACCAAAGCCTTTTTACTCCTGGGCGATGGCACTGGCACTTTTGCCAACAAAGTTCTCCTCGATGGCCTCAAGCTCTCGTTGCGGTTGACCGCCGGCGACTTCAATCAGGATGGCTACCTCGACCTCGTAACCACTGCGGGACTCTTGGGGGACCGCCAGGCCTTGGTGCTCATCAACAACACCATTGGCGGCTTCTTTCCCCCGACCACTCTGCTTCTTGAAACCAATGTCAATTTGCAGACAGAAGATATTGTGACCGCCGACGTCAATCTGGATGGGCTGTTGGATCTGTTGATTATCAACGAAGAACCCATCGGCGCCACGAATACCCTCTCTGTCCTATTGGGCAAGGGCACGGGGGGATTTGGCCCACCCACCACATTCTCGGCCGGGATCACGTCTACTCTCTTTGCTGGGCCGCGCTTGGCGCTGGCGGACTTTGACCTGAGCGGCACCATCGACGTCGCCATGGTGGGAGGTGCGCCCGGGAATCAAGCAAGCCGGTTGCTCAATAGCCCAATATTTGAGGAAGGCCAACTCCGTAGTCCGGCAGGAGATTTCTCCACCCTCACCGAAAACCCGGACAGCACCTTGACGCGTCGGTTCAAAACCGGCAAGGAAGTCCACTATGATGCCCAAGGCCGGCAGACAACAGTGGTGGATCGCAATGGCAACACCACGACCTACACCTACGAAGGAACCAGTGAGCGAGTCTCTACCATCACTGACCCCGTAGGCCTCGTCACCACCTTGACCTACGGCCCGGATACCAAACTCGAGATGATCACTGATCCCACCGGGCGGGTGACGACCATGAATCATGACGCCGACGGCAATCTCACCACCATTACCGATCCGGATAGTAGTACACGGCAGTTCACCTACGATGCCCGCCATCGCATGACGCAAAAGACCTCCAAACGTGGGTTTACGACACAGTATGCGTACAACTTTGCCGGCCGTATTGCGACCGTCACGCGGTCCGATGGGTCCACCATGGCGTTACAGTCGGCCGAAGTGGTGGGCCTCATTGACCCAGCTAGTGGGCTCGGCACGGACACCAACCCGGCCCCGGTTGTCCGCCCAAGTGATGTCCAATCCATCTTCACCAATGGCAATGGCCAAAGCAGCACGTTTAAGCTGGATGCCTATGGCCAGGGTACGGTCCGCCTCGATCCGTTAGGCCGCGAGACGCGCATTGCGCGCAATAACGATGGCCGCGCTGTCATCACGACCGCACCAAATGGAGCTCTCACCAGGCGGACTTATGATAATCAAGGCAATGTGCTCAACTTCGTCGAAGCCGAAGGGCAACCAGAAGAACGCACGACCACGTTTGAATATGGCCCGACCTATCAGCTCCTCACCAAAATCATTGATCCAGTCGGCAAGGAAACCACCATTCAACGAGATGTCAATGGCAATCCGGAGAAAGTGATTAATCCCCTTCTAGGCGAACGCACGCGCACGTTTGATAGTCGCGGGTTGGTCTTGACGGACACAGATGAAAATGGCAAAACCACCACGTTGACCTATGACGCCAATGGCAATGTGGACACGATCACTGATCCGGAAGGGAACGTGACCCAATTCACGCGCGATACAGTAGGGAATGTGCTGACCATCACCGAAGGAGTCAGCACACCAGAAGTGCGCACCCGCATCTTCACCTATGACGCGCTAAACCGCCTCACCAGTGCCACGGATGGCACCGCGAATCCCCCGACCCTGTTCCGCTATGACGTCCAAGGCAATCTCGAAGAGACCGAACTGCCCACCAGCGAAGTTGAACAACGGACGTATGACACCCGAGAACGAGTCGCCACGATCAATGATCCCATTCGTGGGCTCACACAGTTCAGCTATGACGGGAATGGGAATCTTCTCTCCTCCATCAATGCCCTCACTGATCCGACGACATTTGAATACGATGCCGCAAATCAACTCACGAAGATCACGGACGCCCTCACAGGCGAACAGACGTTTACGTATGATGTCTCTCGCAATGTCGAGACGTTCACGGATGCACGCAACAAAATCACAACCTTTGAATACGACCTCTTGAATCGCCAAACCAAGCGGATCAATCCGCTCACCCAAGAAACTCTCTTTACCTACGACACCCGCAACAATCTCGAAACTACCACCGATCCCAAGAGTCAGCTCATCTCCCGAACCTATGATGACCGCTCCAGACTCACCACCATTACCACACCGGATAATACGATTACGGTGACCTATGATGCCGCGAGTAATCCGCTGACCATTGGAGATACAGATAGCCTCGTGACGTTCTCCTATGATGGGTTGAATCGCGTGCTAACGGAAGGGACGACAGATTTAGGTGCCCAACCGGCGGCAACCTTAACGAGTGCCTATAATGCGGTCGGGAATCGCAGCAGTCTGACGGATATTCTTTCGAGTGTCACGTCATACGGCTATGACCTGGCCGGGCGACTGACCAGTCTGATTACGCCATTCAATCAACCAGCGACTGCTATTAGTTTGGCCTATGATCCCGCTGGCCGATTGGATACGATACTCTTCCCGAATGGTGTGGTGTCGGACTACGGCTATGATGCTCAAGGCCGATTAGACACCCTCACTCATACGCTGGGCACCAACCCCAGCTTCACGGATTTCGGCTACACCTACAATCCAGTTGGCAATATTCAGTCGATCATCGACAACCTGAATGCCGCTCAGACGCGAACCTATGCCTACGACGCCCTCCAGCGTTTGAAAACCGGGGGAACGACAGGCACCCCTGAAACCTACGACTACGATCTCACCGGCAATCGCACGACGTCGTTTTTGTCAGCCACCCATACGCATGATGATGCCAACCGCCTCATGGAAGATGATGATTTCACGTACACTTATGATGCCAATGGAAACCTTGTGACGAAAACGGACAAGACTACAACTGACGTCACCACCTACACCTGGGATGCCCAGGACCAATTGATCCAAATCGATTTTCCCGATAGCACAACGGCGAGTTACAAATATGATGGATTGGGACGAAGGATTGAAAAGAACGTCAATGGGACCATCACACGCTACGTCTACGATGGCGAAGACATCGCCCTCGAATACGACGGCACCAACACCTTCGTGTCGCGCTACAGCCACGGCGACCGAACTGATCAGCCCTTAGTGGTCCAACACGCGGGAGTTGGCTTCTTCTACTACCACGAAGATCATGGAGGGTCGATCGTCAACCTGACCGATAGCAGCGGGCTGGTGGCGAATTCGTACTTGTATGACAGCTATGGCCGCATGCTCACACTGTCTGAAACGATTCCGCAACCGTTCGCCTATACCGGACGGGAGTTCGATCAAGAAAGTGGGCTCTATTTTTACCGTACCCGGTACTATGATCCTCTAAGTGGACGATTTTTGAGTGAAGATCAGATTGGGTTTGCTGCTGGCGATCAAAATCTTTATCGCTATGTGTTCAATGATCCAGTAAATTTTGTTGATCCTGATGGGGAAATTGTCATTATCGCGCTCTTCCCTATTTTTGCAGGTGGGACTGCAGTAACTATCTCAACCAGTACGGCCCTAGCTATTACGACCGCGATTGTAGGCACAGTAGCTACAGCAGCTACTTTCGTTTTAAACGAAGCCCTGCAATCTTCAACGCTTGGGGGAGATGACCCTGCTTTTGGAAATGAGGCAGCTAGACAAAAAGCCATACAGGAATTAAAAAATTTGCGTAAAGATCCTAATGCCACACAAAAACAGAAATCTAAGGCAAAAAGCAGGCTAGATGAACTCCAAAGAGGTAAATCCAAAAAAGCACATAATAGTGATACGGATAACCAGAAGAAAAAGGGGAAAAAGAAAAAGGATTCAGATAACCAATGCAAAAATTAGTTTGCCTCAGCAGGAAGTTGCGCATTAAGGGTTCACAAATTGCCTTCTGCAAACGGTGCAGTTTATTGAACGGGTATTGGTTTGTGTGAGAATTTCTCATGAGTGAGAAAGTCAAACATGACGTGGCTCTTCTGATTGATGATGCAGATCATCTCTACGCATGTGAAGGGAAACTTGGCAGAGCGCTCCAAAAGATTAATCGAGCCTTACGGCTCGAACCAGACAATACAGAGGCCCTTATCATCAAAGGGCGGATTCTCTTTGCTCGCGACCGTGTTCGAGAGGCCATGCAGTGTTATGAACAAGCCATCGCGGTGAATCCACGATGCAGCGAGGCCCTTTTAGAACGAGGCAGAGTGTGGTATGCCATCAAACAAGATTACAACGTAGCGCTTCGGGACGTGGAAAAGGCCTTGTTATACGCTGGGCGTGATCGATGGGTGAAAGTTCGAGCCTTATGCCTAAAAGGGAATGTGTTATTCGCTTTGGATAAGGACCGAGAGGCCTTAGATTGTTTTAAAAAGGCACTAAAACTCAATCCCAAAGATCGAATGGCAAATAGCTCTCTAGGGGATGCTCTTTTTGCAATGGAGGAACCCCAAAATGCTTTGCCATATTTAGAGAAGGCCTTTCGGTTGGTCAAACATGAGAAAACCCCTAGTGAGTTTGAAATTGAACTCACTATTTCTTCATTAGCTGAGGCGTTCAATGCCTTAGGCTATAATAAACGGGCCGTTCGACTTTTAGAAACTAACCTACCTCGAGCCAGGGGCTGGGGCCGCCAGTATCTTAAATCCCTTCTCAAACAAACCAAACAACTTGTTCAGAAGGGCAATGGAAAAATCAAAAAGTGAAGTTCCCGGCCCAAATGAGTGTGGAAAACAATATAACAACAACTTTCAATCTCACCTTGGTTCTTTATATCATTGTAGTTTCTATATTTAGTGGGTTTAGTGAGTCCTCAGATATTGTAAAAATGGTTTTTCAAGGAGAAGGACCCCAAGGAGGAACTCTTGCATTCTACGTGATTGGATTTCTGAGTATTTTGCTCCTGTTGATTTATTGGGGGGCCACGCTATTCAAGAAATTCTGGAATTTGTTTCTTATGGATGTTTTTAAGGTAAGGGCTATTAATAATACCGAAGCCTTAGCTTTAATATTAATGACAGCCTTATTTTGGCTATAGCAGCTCATCTCAGAGACTCCTGGTTAAATTGGTTCCGGGCCTACTTCCCCGCATCGCGCTCGTTCTCACCTCGCTCAATTTAGTGGCTGAGCGTCTCCCAGCCTTACGCTGGCCACCTTAATTTATAACAAACTTTGAGCCTGCTTCGTGGGCTTGGTCCACGATAAATGGACATCAAGCAAAAACTATCTTATATGCCCGGTATTGGATACAAATCCGCTAACGGAGTTCCAATAAAATGAATGAAAAGTTTGAGGAAATCCAGAAATGGATAGGAAAAAAAGTTTCACTGCGGATAATAGATCATGCGATAATTCCCAAGTCCCAAACTCATCCATGGGAAGGTACTGGAATATTACGAAATTGCTCTCGTACCTCAATTACTCTTGATCTGAAAGTTCCATTGGCCATACCGGCCGCTTTTCAAATAAATGTTGTCCCTCCTTGGGATGGGAAAAATTACACAGTACTTCTGAAAGATGTGGAATTAGATTTTGATTCTGGCAAAAATAGAATACTCTTGGTCATTGATCGACAACAAAAACGAAAAGGGGATGCTACGATTTAAGAATAAAGAAGGAAACGGTATCAGGAACCTTATAATTGCCTCTTAAGGATTGCCTGTCCTTCTCTATATACATCCCGCTCGTTCTCACCTCTTCCCATTTAGCCGCTGACCTTCTCCCCTGCCTTACGCGGAGATCTTGAGTTGGGCCGCCTTCACAAAGGTATCAATCAACTGCAGCAGTTGCCGCTTGTCTTTGGCCGGCAGCTTCTCAATCTGTTGGCACCGCCGCTGCAGCCGCGTATCAGGCTGTTTATTCTTCTTCAACCGCTGAATCCCCAACAATTCATCAGCTGATACGCCGAGCAGGCGAGCCAGCTTCGGCAACGCTGCCGGCGGCGGATACTCGGAATGGCCTTCATAGTACGAGATCATCCGCTGAGTCACGCCTAGTTCCTTAGCCAACTCCACTTGGGTATATCCCGCGGCTTTGCGCAATGTCATCAGCCGGTGACCGAAGGCGGTGAGCGATTCAATCTGTTGTTTGGGCATCGGTGACGGACCTCCTTTGTGTCGATGCCCGGCATTATACCCCCACAATTTCGGAACTCTCTGGAAAGTGCTTGACGTCATATACATATAGTGTATATAATTCTGGCGGATAAGTAAAGTGGAAATTTGGTGTATATAGGGGTTGACAAGGGTTGCGGCATCCACACTTTTGAGGAGTCCATCATGGCCCGTATTCCTGAGCACGAAGTTGAGCGGTTAAAACAAGAAATCTCCATTCAACGTCTTGTCGATGCACAAGGCATTGTGTTGAAACCTCATGGTCAAGATCTCATTGGCCGTTGTCCCTTCCATGAAGATAAGACTCCCAGTTTGGTACTCAGCCCACCGAAGAATCTGTGGCACTGTTTAGGGGCATGTCAGGCGGGCGGGAGTGTGATTGATTGGGTGATGAAGGTCGAAGGGATTAGTTTTCGCCATGCGGCGGAATTGTTACAAGCCGACTATCACCCCTCTTTAGCCGCGAATGGGTCGGTGAAGCACTCGACGGTGCCGAAGCTGCCTGTAGCGCTGGTCTCGCGCACGGAGAATGTTCAGGTGTTGAAACAGGTCGTGGAGTATTACCACCAGACACTCAAAGAAAGTCCCGAAGCGCTGGCGTATCTGACGCACCGAGGACTCACGGATCCGGAAATGATCGATCGGTTTCAACTGGGTTTTGCGAATCGCACGTTGAACTATCGGTTGCCTGCTAAGACACGCAAGGAGGGCGCGGCGTTACGTGGGCAATTGCAGCGCCTCGGGCTGATGCGGCCATCGGGCCATGAACACTTCAATGGGTCGGTGGTGATTCCCATTCTGGATGCGCAGGGCCAAGTACTCGAGCTGTACGGCCGTAAGATTACCGAACGCTTGCGAGCAGGGACGCCGTTGCATCTGTATCTTCCGGGGCCGCACCAAGGCGTGTGGAATCTAGAGGCTGTACAGGCGACTAAAGAAATTATCTTGTGTGAATCACTTATCGATGCGCTAACGTTCTGGTGTGCCGGGTATCGGAATGTGACAGCGAGTTATGGCATCGAAGGGTTCACATCCGATCATCTGGCGGCCTTTAAAGCCGCGGGTACTGAGCGGGTACTCATTGCCTATGATCGCGATGCGGCCGGTGACGCGGCGGCAGAGAAGCTGGCCACAAAACTTCTGGCGGACGGCTTCGATTGTTATCGCATTCAGTTTCCGAAAGGGATGGATGCGAATGAGTATGCACGGCAGGTGCAACCTGCGTGGAAGAGTTTAGGCACCGTCATTCGGGCCGCGCAGTGGATGGGTAAAGGCCAGGCGAAGCCGGTGACCACAGTTGCGGTGCCGACGGCGAACACAACGATCACTGAACATCCTTCCCCCACTTCACCATCAATTCCTGAATCGAGCGCTTCCCTTCCCATGCCGGATGAAGTAGAGACGACGCCATCACTTCTAGCTGCTCCCTCCATCGCGCCAGTACCTGCCACAGTCATCCCGCCTGAACCCACACCACTTGTTGAAGCCCAGACGAAGTCCCTTGGAGAAACTGAGGAACTCGTGTTCACCTTTGGCGATCGGCGGTATCGCATTCGTGGGTTGGAGAAGAACCTCTCCTATGACGTGCTGAAAGTCAATGTGTTGGTATCGCAGCCAGCGTTTCATGGCGTGGGCGACGCGGTGCATGTGGATACGTTGGATCTGTATCAATCGCGGCCTCGCCACAGCTTCATCACACAAGCTGCCGTCGAACTTGGTGTGAAGGATGACGTGGTCAAAGCCGATCTCGGAAAACTCGTACTTCAGTTAGAAGCGATGCAAGAGAAACGGATTCAGGCGTTACAAGAACCCAAGACCTCAACCGTGACGCTGTCAGATGACGAGACCACGGCGGCGCTGGAGTTGTTGAAATCTCCTGATCTCCTCGCCCGCATTGGGCAGGACTTCACTCGATGCGGACTTGTGGGCGAAGAGACCAACAAACTGATTGTCTATTTAGCCGCGCTCTCACGGAAGTTGGATGCGCCCTTGGCCGTGACCATTCAATCAAGCAGCGCGGCAGGAAAATCCGCACTCATGGATGCGGTGTTGGCCTTCTTGCCGGAAGAAGAGCGGATCAAATACTCCGCGATGACGGGCCAGTCGTTATTCTACATGGGCCAGACGGAGCTCACACACAAAGTGCTGGCCATTGTGGAAGAAGAAGGCGCCAGTCAGGCGGCGTATGCGTTGAAGCTGTTGCAATCGGAAGGTGAATTGACGATCGCGAGTACGGGCAAGGACCCCGTCACCGGGAAACTGGAAACCAGGGAGTACCATGTAGAAGGCCCGGTGATGATCATGCTGACCACCACCGCAATTGACTTGGATGAAGAATTGCTTAATCGCTGCCTCGTGCTCAGTATCGATGAAGGCCGCACCCAAACCCAAGCGATCCATGCGCGACAACGTGATCAACGGACGTTGTCGGGATTGATCGCGAAAACCGATCGGCAGGCCCTCCGCACGCTTCATCAGAATGCGCAGCGTTTGTTACAACCGCTGGCGGTGGTGAATCCCTACGCGAAGCATCTCACGTTCGTGGATGATCGCACCCGCACGCGGCGCGACCATGAAAAGTATCTTACGTTGATTGACAGTCTCGCATTGCTCCATCAGTACCAACGGCCGATTCAGACGATGCACCATCCCGTCCGCCGAAGCCTTGGCGAAGGCGGACAGGAGCACGTAATCCGATATGTCGAAGTGACGTTAGACGATATCGCCACCGCTAATGCGCTGGCTCATGAAGTCCTTGGGAGAACGTTGGATGAGTTGCCGCCACAAACCAGAACTCTCCTTCGCCTGATTGTCGAGTTTGTCGCGGAACGAGCCAAGACCTTGGAGATGAGTCGATCGGATTATCGGTTTAGTCGCCGAGAGGTGCGGGAGTCCACGCGGTGGGGGAATACGCAATTGAAGTATCATCTCCACCGATTGGAGGAGTTGGAATATCTGGTGGTACATCGGGGTGGGCGGGGCCAGAGTTTCGTGTATGAACTGCTCTATGACGGTGATGCGCAACAGGATCACCCGCACCTCAGTGGGCTGATTGATGTGGCCGCGTTGCGAACATCCTATGACTACGACGAAAAGAAGTCGGGGCAAATCGTGAACCGGTCGGGGTCAAGTCGGCCCCAAGTCGGGGCCAAGTCGGGGGGTGGTCGGGATGAGGAAATAGCCACAATCGTCAATAGTGACAAGGTATTCAGCATTTCTGAAGCCGAATTAACTGAAAACGCACTGATACGGGAGGAAGAGCAGCCCGCATCGTATCGTACCCACACCTCTGTGGCTCTGGCAGCGAAGGCGGACTGATGATCGTCCGCAAGAAACGACGTAGCGCGTCGAAGGCTCCCGCAGTCTCTCCGCTTGATCAGCACGGCATGATGCCGTACGTCCGACAGTTTCTCGACTGGTCCGCCGCCATGGGCTACAGTGCGGCGACGGTGGAACTCCGGGTCCAGATGCTTCGCCGGTTTGTCGCGTGGTGCGCCGAGCGTGGATTGGAAAAGCCGCAAGATATCACGCGACCCATTCTTGAACGTTACCGCCGGTTTGTCTATCACTCGCGCAAAGCCAACCACGAACCCTTAAGCTTCATCACTCAATACAACCGCCTGAGCCCGCTGAAATCCTTCTTCAAATGGTTGGCGAAGGAAAACTATCTTCTGGCCAATCCCGCCAGTGAATTAGATTTGCCGCGACTGCATCGACGCTTACCGCATCATTTGCTGACCCATGACGATGTGGAGCGGATTGTGGCGCAGACGATGCTTCATGGGGAGCGTGGGATTCGGGATCGTGCGATTATTGAAACGCTGTATTCGACGGGCATCCGCCGCAATGAATTGCGGCATGTGAAGCTCTATGATGTGGAGACGCGGCATGGAACCTTGATGGTGCGAGAAGGCAAGGGGAAAAAAGATCGAATGGTGCCGTTGGGGGCACGGGCGTGTCACTGGATCACGCGATACGTGGAGGAGGTGCGGCCGTCGTTGGTGGTCGAGCCGGATGCGGGCTGGCTGTTCTTGCATGACTGGGGTGAGCCGTTTGAAAAGAATCGCTTGACTGATCTGGTGAAGAAATACATTGCCCATGCGGGGATTGAGAAACCCGGCGCGTGTCATCTCTTCCGTCACACCATGGCGACGTTGATGCTGGAGAATGGCGCGGACATTCGATACATTCAAGCCATTCTTGGACATGCCACACTCACCACGACTCAGCTCTACACTCAAGTCTCGATTCGCAAACTCAAAGAGATTCATGCCCTGACGCATCCCGCGGATCGGCCACGAGTACACAACGGTCATCATCACATTGAATACGAAACAGAATCGCTCCTCACCACCTTAGCGGCTGAAGCAAATGAGGAAGTGGACACTGGTGCCGTCACTGATTGAATGCCATGAAGACTGACAGGCCATTGACGCCCGTCACGGCGCGTGCAGTCTGCCTCGCAACAGTCGCGCCAGCCATCCGTGGCATCGTCACGCCTCTTGCAGGCCGGCACCCGCCGCGCCGGGCGCTGACGCGAGGTGGCATCTTGAAAACGGGTAGGGGTTGATATGGGTCGCCCATCGTTCGTCGCTCACAGGGCAAATACGCGCACCGGTTTTTCAACAAAACCCAGGCCACGTATAAAGGTGGCGATCAGAGCGCAGACGCTCAGAGCACGGTGAAGAGTTCGCCTCGTCCTCTCACACTCAGAAGCGAGAGTGGTCGCGGCTACACCCCCCAGCGCCCCCCAAGGGGACCTCACAGCGGCTAGTTCACATAACGCGAGTTATCCGCCAGAGGCCCGGCCCCACAAACAGCAGGCGGGGCCGACCCTCCGGTTCGCTGCGCCGGATAACGAGCGTTATGCGAACTAGCCGCGCCGCGCAGACGCGGTAAGGTGTGCGCAGCGCACGAAGGAAGAAACAGCATCACATCCCCACCCACCCACACGTCCGCCTCCGGGCGGCTACAGCCGCTTCGCGTCTTCCGCTCCGTCCTCGGCGGCCGGCCCCGGAGCGATTAAACAATAAAACGAAATGGTCTCGCACAATAGATCGATTGATGCTAAGCTCCATCCCGCGTCAAGACGAAATCTTTGCACAACACGATCACGGTAACCCCACACAGCGGCTCATGGCGAAGAAGACACCCCAGTCCATTATACCCATTGAACGGATTGCCAGTGCCATCTACCTGATTCGCGGCGAAAAGGTGATGCTGGACTACGATCTGGCAGAACTCTATGGTGTGCCGACGAAAGCTCTCAATCAAGCGGTGACACGTAATATGCAACGATTCCCAGATGATTTTATGTTCCGTCTTTCCAGCGATGAAACGAAGGCCATGAACCAGTCACAAATTGTGACCGGTTCCCAAAAGCACAGAGACCCTCGCTTTCCACCACGGGCCTTCACCCAAGAAGGAGTGGCCATGCTCTCAAGCGTCTTGCACAGTGATCGTGCCGCTGAGATAAATATCGCCATTATGCGGACGTTTGTGCGCATGCGGGAAATGCTGGCCACTCATAAAGACTTAGCTCGAAAAGTAGAGAAACACGATAAAGAGATTGCGGTGCTATATGACTATCTTCAAAAGCTCTTAGCGCCGCCCAAATCGTCCAAACGACAAATTGGATATATCCGGCAGAAAGGATAAAAAGGGGAGCGCCGTGAGCGGGGGAGAAGATGTTAAGCGCAAACCCGCATCCGGGCCAAAAACATTTCAGCACCACTATTCCATCCTCCTCCTTAGCTGCTAAATGGTGAAAACACTTCAAGAAAATCCCTGTCGTTACGATGAGGAGTCGTTGGTTCAATTTAACCAGCTCATCTCAAGAACCTATGATGATTTGTCTCGTCTGACTACGATCACCACGCCAGACAATACGATCACGATTGCCTACGACGCAGTAGGGAAGCCAGCCAGCGTGACAGACAACGATAGTGAAGTGAATGGTACGTATGATGGCCTCAACCGAATCGTGACCACCAGCACGGTGGATCGCGGTCGGCAATCGTACACAGTTAGACGACACCGCCCCCGGGACGACGCTCTATGAATATGATTTAGCGGGACGCCTGACCAAGCTCACCACCCCGGCGTCCCAAGAGATTACCCTGGGGTATGATCTCACCGGGCGTCTGCTCTCCACTGTGTTCCCCAACGGTGTCATCTCGGATTACGGCTATGACAGCCAAGGAAGACTCAACGCGCTCACTCACACCCTGGGTGCCAATCCCAACTTCACGGACTTCGGCTACACCTACAATCCCGTCGGGAATATTCTCTCGATCATTGATAATCTCATTGCGGCCCAAACCCGCACGAATACCTATGATGCTCTGCAACGGTTGAAGACTGGTGGCACGACGGGCACGCCTGAAACCTACGACTATGATCTCACAGGGAACCGGACAACCTCGTTCCTCTCCACAGCGCACAGCCACGATGCTGCCAACCGCCTCACGGAGGACGACCAGTTCACGTACGCCTATGATGCCAATGGGAATTTAGAAACGAAAACGGACAAGACGACAACTGGCGTCATCACCTACACGTGGGATGCGCAAGATCAATTGGTCCAGATCGACTTCCCTGATAGCACGACCACGACATACAAATACGATGGGGTAGGACGGCGTATTGAAAAGAATGTGAATGGCAGTAGCACGCGCTACGTCTACGATGGTGAAGACATTGCCCTTGAGTACGACGGGACCAATACCTTCGTGTCACGCTATAGCCACGGTCCGGGAACAGATCAACCTTTAGCCGTCCAACGCGCAGGTGTCGGGTTCTTCTACTATCATGTCGATCATCAAGGTTCGATCGTCAATCTCACCGACAGTAACGGTCTCATTGCCAACAGCTATCTCTACGATGCCTACGGCCGCATGCTGACGCTCTCAGAAACCATTCTTCAACCGTTCACCTACACCGGACGAGAATTCGATGCGGAGAGTGGGCTGTACTTCTACCGTGCCCGCTATTATGATCCACAGACCGGACGGTTTCTGAGTGAAGATCCCATTGGGTTTGCCGGAGGCGATCAAAATTTCTATCGGTTTGCATTGAATAACCCTGCTAATTTCGTTGATCCCTCAGGAGATAGGTGGTTCCCAAATCCCATTGCTGGATATGGACTTGGTTTCGCCTTTGGGTTTCTTGAACAATCTTATGGATTTGAAGCCCCAAGTACAGACTACTTCCTACTCCAAAGTTTTGATACGGGGCGTCAGGATGGAAGGAAATTTGTTAAGGATATTTTGGGAGACAAGAATCCTGAATTGGATCAGGGGGATGAATTAGGTTGTCGTGGGGGGATTTGTGAGGAAAACAACTTTAACCCCAATGATGACAACTCGAACAATGATAACTCTAATGATCAGAGCTGTTCGTAGTTTTTAACTAACCGGAGCAAATACAATAGAAATATTTCATTAAATTTGAATTGTTGTGCGATTAATTGTGAAAAAAAATAGCGAGAAAACCCTGTTGGGATGAAGGATATGGATAATATCTTGGTGGATATTGTTGTCTATACCTTAGCTTTTGTATTTTCCTGTATGTCCCCACTTGCCATATGGGTGGGTGAGGCTGTGTTATGGGTCTTCACCGTTGGTCATCATAAGCCCAGATTTAAAATTTCAGGAGATCCTGGGAAAGTATACTTTTGGCCAGTAGGTTATCCAAGCTTTTGGGTTGGCCTTGTAGTTTTGATGGGGTTTGCCTTTTGGCTCAAAAATTTGAGTTAGAGCTAACTAGTTTTCACCTCTCCCTGTTTAGCAGCTGACCTTCTCCCTCGCCTTACGCGGAGACCTTGAGTTGGGCCGCCTTCACAAAGGTATCAATGAGCTGCAGCAGTTGCCGCTTGTCTTTGGCTGGCAGCTTCTCGATCTGCTGGCACCGCCGCTGCAGGCGAGTATCAGGTTGTTTGTTCTTCTTCAACCGCTGAATCCCCAACAATTCATCAGCTGATACGCCGAGCAGGCGAGCCAGCTTCGGCAACGCTGCCGCCGGTGGATACTCGGAATGGCCCTCGTAGTACGAGATCATCCGCTGACTCACACCTAATTCCTTAGCCAACTCCACTTGGGTATACCCCGCAGCTTTGCGCAACGTCATCAGTCGGTGGCCGAACGCGGTGAGCGATTCAATCTGTTGTTTGGGCATCGGTGACGGGCCTCCTTTGTGTCGATGCCCGGCATTATACCCCCACAATTGCGGAACCCTCTGGAAAGTGCTTGACGTCATATACATATAGTGTGTATAATTCTGGCGGATAAGTAAAGTGGAAATTTGGTGTATATAGGGGTTGACAAGGGTTGCGACATCCACACTTTTGAGGAGTCCATCATGGCACGTATTCCTGATCACGAAGTCGAGCGGTTAAAACAAGAAATCTCCATTCAGCGTCTCGTCGAAGCCCAAAGCATCGTGTTGAAACCCCACGGCCAAGATCTCATTGGCCACTGTCCCTTCCATGACGATAAGACGCCCAGTTTGGTGATCAGTCCGCCGAAGAATCTCTGGCACTGTTTGTGATAGGGTCAGGCCTGCGTTAATGCAATAATGGAGTCCATTCAATTATGATTGGATCATGGCCAGAAAACCAAGACTTCATGTGCCGGGAGGGGTCTATCATGTGATTCTTCGGGGGAACGGGGGGCAGGATTTATTCTTCGATGACGAAGACCGGCAGCACGTGTATGGGTTGCTCCAACAGGGAGTCGAGCGCTATCGCCATCGGATCCATGGTTTCTGTTGCATGACCAACCACCTTCATTTTGCCATTCAGGTGCAGGACAACCCGTTGAGCCCGATCATGCAAAATCTGTCCTTCCGCTATACACGGTGGATCAACCACAAACACCGGCGTTGTGGCCACTTGTTTCAAGGGCGCTATAAAGTCATTCTCGTGGAGGCCGACCGGTATTTGTTGGCGTTGGTGCGGTATATTCATCTTAATCCGGTCCGGGCAGGCTTCGTGTCAGATCCCACGAACTATCTGTGGAGCAGTCATCGAGCGTACCTGGGGCAGGAGGAGCTGCCGTGGCTTTGTACGGAGTGGGTCTTAAGCTATTTTGCCAAACGTTTATCACCCAGCCGCCAACGGTATGCCGCCTTTGTGCAAGCAGGCAAGGACGAAGGGTATCGGGAGGAGTTTCATAAGGGGGGTGCGGATGGACGTGTGCTGGCCGATGATCGCTTTCTAGAACAGGTAGGAGCCCGGGAGAACAGGCCGCAGCCTGCAGTGCCGCTAGGGGCCATCATCCGCTTAATTGGTGCGGAGTATGATGTTCGGGAAGAGGATCTGCGTGGCCCAGCCCGAAGGCGAGTGCACTCCCACGCGCGTGGGATGATTGGTTGGTTAGCGCGACATTTTGGTACGGCAGCCATTAAGGATGTGGCGACCTCTTGGAATCGTGATGCCTCCACCCTGAGTCGTCAAATTGGAAAGATAGATGCAAGCGTTTGAGGGCAGGATGGGCTTACCCCTCAGCTTCGTGAATATATCAAGGCATTAACGCAGGCCTGACCCCATTACAGTTAGTGACCGCGTTTTTTGAACCGTGCCATATCGGCCTTTAAATTTCCTGAGAACGTGGTTGTTCGACCTGCAATGGCGTCTTGATACCCTTCTAGTAGACCAGCGCGTAATTCCGCGGCTTCAAGGCGCTGTTTTTTTTCCCGCAAAACATCCCGCATAAATTCGGTCGGTGTGGCGAAGAGGGTTCCGTCTCCGCAGTTTCGATCAATAAAGGCGCGAAGCTCATCGGTTAAAGTCAGGTTGAGACTGCTACCCATAGGCCTTCCTCCTGTTCGTTTAGACGATTATGGACAATACGTCGATTATCGTCAATATTCGCCATCCATGCAATCTCGCACAATTGCGCGATTGATGTTACGCTCAAACGCGCATTCCGCAGCTAAATGGTGAAAAGCATAGAAGAAATTGACGGTATTTGTGGCGCGGAGGCGTTGGTTCGAAGTAACCAGCTCATCGATCGTGGCTACGATGATCTCTCTCGAAAGCTGTCTTCCGCTCCGCCCTCGGCGGCCGTCCCCAGAGCGACTAAAAAAAGAAACCTTCTCGCCCAATCCCTGCCGCCGGGTATCTGTTCTCTTGACACTCTTGGTCCTTCTAGGAGCCTGTCCGAGATAAGCCCTGCAATTTCTATGACCAGTATATATCACTAGCTATAAGTACTTGACATCGACTCCAGGAGTTGGTACACTGCTCGCACCAATTTTCTCCCTTGGAGGTGCCTGAATGTGTGACCGCACGTTTCGTCCCTATGACCCGGAGCAACCCTTCCTGTTGCCCCCGACCTTGCAAGAGTGGCTGCCCGCGAAGCACTTGGTCTATTTTATCTCGGATCTGGTGGAGTCCCTTGAGCTGACGGCCATTTTGTCGTGGTACGACAAGCCCACCCGCGGGACGGTGCCCTACCATCCTCAGATGCTGGTCAAGGTGCTGCTGTACGCCTATTGTATCGGGACCCCCTCCTCCCGGCAGATCGCCCGCAAGCTGGAAGAGGACATCGGCTTTCGCGTGCTGGCGGCAAACAACACCCCCGACTTCCGCACGATTGCCGAGTTTCGCAAGCGGCATCTGACGGCGCTCACCGGGATTTTTGTCCAGGGGCTTCGGCTGTGTCATCAGGCCGGGTTGGTGAAATTGGGCCATGTGGCGGTGGATGGCACCAAGGTCAAAGCCAATGCGTCCAAACATAAGGCGATGAGCTACGAGCGGATGCAGGAGGAAGAGACGCGCTTACAGGCCGAGGTGGAGGCGTTGCTCGCCGGCGCGGCGGCGGCGGATGCCCGAGAGGATGCGACCTATGGCGCGGAGTGCCGGGGCGACGAACTGCCGCAGGAATTGGCGTTCCGCACCAGTCGCCTGGAGAAAATCCGAGCGGCCAAAGTGGCGTTGGAACAGGAGGCCCGGGACGCGGCGGCCGCCAAAGCGGAGGAGCGAGAAGGGCCCCCCACGAAGTCGTCCCCTGCAGCCCCTGCCGCGGGGCCGGGGCCGAAGGCGCAGAAGAATTTTACCGATCCCGAGAGTCGGATCATGCCCTCGTCCAGTGACAAGGGGAGCTTTGTGCAAGGCTACAATTGTCAGGCGGCGGTCGATGCCACGGCCCAGATTATTGTCGCCGCCGATGTCACCCAACAGACCAACGACAAACGGCAAGCGCGGCCGCTGCTGGAGCAGGTGATCGCCAATACCACGCAGGTGCCGAAGACGGTGAGTCTGGATGCCGGGTATTTCAGTGAGGACAACGTGCAGGCCCTCAAAGAGTTGGGAACAGAGACCTTGATCCCCCCGGATCGCCAGACGCATCGAAGGCAGGCCCAGCCGCCCGCTGCCCGGGGGCGGATCCCGAAGGGCCTGTCCGTGGCCGACCGGATGCGGCGGACGTTGCGGACGAAACGGGGCCGCGCACGCTACGCGAAACGGAAAGTCATCGTGGAGCCGGTCTTTGGCCAGATCAAACAAGGGCGTGGGTTTCGCCAGTTTCTCCTGCGGGGCCTGCAGAAGGTCCAAGGTGAATGGGCGTTGATCTGCACGACCCACAACGTCCGAAAACTCTGGGCAGCCCTGGTGAAGTCTGACCGCAGCCTGGCGGCATTCGGAAAAGCATGGGCCACAGGATAACGCAGAGGGAAATCCACTCTCACAGGGAGCGCGAGGAAGCAAGATTCCAGCAAAGGTCGACAGAACCAGGCATGAAATGAGGTAACCAGCGAGTCATATGACGAAAAAAGCCTGGAACAGGTCCAGTTGCTCGCAATGCAAGACAGGCTCCTAGGCAAATTGAGCCAATGCCCTCTAAATCCCAAGCCAAAGCGGTGATTCCTATTGAGCGGATCGCAAGCTGTATTTACTTGATTCACAGGGAAAAGGTGATGCTGGATTCCGATCTGGCAGATTTATATGGGGTGGAAACTCGAATATTGAACCAGAGTGTCACCCGTAATATCCACCGGTTCCCTCCAGAATTTGCGTTTCAACTGTCTCAAGAGGAGTTCCATTTGATATCACAAATTGTGATATCAAAGAGTGGCCGAGGCGGAAGGCGCAAGTTGCCATGGGTCTTTACCGAACATGGCGTCGCCATGCTTTCGAGTGTGCTGAGGAGTAAGCGAGCGATCCAGATTAATATCAGCATCATTAAAACCTTTGTGCGCATGCGGGAAATGCTGGCCACTCATAAAGACTTAGCTCGAAAAGTGGAGAAACACGATAAAGAGATTGCGGTGCTGTATGACTCTCTCCAAAAGCTCTTGGCGCCGCCCAAATCGTCCAAACGGCAAATTGGATATATTCGGCAGAAAGAATAAAAAGGGGATTACAGTGAGAATGTGAGGATTAGTCGGGTCGAATTTTTCCAAGATGTTAACCTCAAACTCGCACCCGGGCGAAAACGTTTCAACAAGGAGGTGACCACAAGGGCAAGTCGCCGTTAGGTGGGGGAAGATATAGGGGAAATTGTTTAGTATACGATGCCGGTATGTCGGGCCGAGCCGTTACCTATACAGGGTGGGGATTGAATACCGAAAGCGGCCTCTACTATTACCGAGCGGGGTACTATGATTCCAAGACTGGGAGGTTCCTTAGCGAAGATCCGTGTGAAAAGAATAAGGTGTCAGGAACCTTTTTATTAAATCAATCGCGTGTTGACCCCCATCACTGCGGACCTTGAGGTACAACCCACCGTTACGCTTACTATTTTGTATGATTTGGTCAGCAATCGAACACGTCTCACCGACTCTGCCGCTGGCATAACGCTCGTTGACCATGACCCCGCCGGGGGATTGACCAAACCCACGACATCCTCGCTGAGGGTGTCGTATCGATCAGTTGAACTCGAGAGTCCTTATTTTTAAGCGTCTTTGAAGGGGAGTGGATTATCTTTGTCCTTTTCTCTTTCGTTGACTCACCCCACTTCCCCCTTTTATAGTTGAGTGTTTGGTCTTTCTTCTTCCCAAAAAACCTCATTCAGCCCGATTGTAGGACAATGACCATGATTCGCGGCATTAAAGGCGTTAAGGATATTCCGCCTAGTCACATTCCGAAATGGTCTGTGGTGGAAGGCGTGGCACATCGTTTAGCTCAATCGTACGGATTTAAGGAAATCCGCATACCCATATTTGAGCAGACTGAACTGTATGTCCGGAGCATCGGGGGAGCCACGGACATTGTGGAAAAGGAAATGTATACCTTTCCTGACCGTGATGGAAGCTTGCTCACCCTGAGACCTGAGGGGACAGCCGGGGTAGTTCGGGCCTTTATTGAACATAATTTTACCAACGATCCGACGTGTAAAAAACTTTATTACATCGGGCCTATGTTCCGCCACGAACGCCCACAGGCCGGTCGTTTTCGTCAATTTCACCAGTTTGGCGTTGAGATGATTGGGACTACAAGCCCACATGCAGATATTGAAGTGATCTCTCTTTTGTGGCGGTTTTTTTCTTCCTTGCAGTTACCTGGGCTCACACTGGAAATGAATTCACTAGGAGAACCAACCGACCGTCAGGGGTACAAAGAAAACCTTGTGTTATTTTTAAAGACTAAATTAGAGGAATTCTGCGGTAATTGCCGTCGTCGGATTGACACAAATCCCCTCCGGGTCCTTGACTGTAAAGTTCCTCAATGTCGAACCGCAACGGAGGAGGCTCCAAAACTCATAGACTTTCTAGGCCCAACTTCGAAAGATCATTTTGACCGGGTACTCGCTGGCCTTAATACTCTTTCCATTCCCTACAGCCTCAATCCTCGACTTGTCCGAGGGTTAGATTATTACTCCATGACCACTTTTGAAGTCTCTTGCTCCTCTTTAGGGGCCCAAAATGCCATTGGCGCAGGCGGACGTTATGATGGCCTATTTGAAGCACTTGGCGGAAAACCCACCCCTGCGGTGGGATTTGCTGTTGGCCTAGAACGGGTCTTACTTACTCTACCAGAATCAATTATTCCAAATCCTAAACCATGGGTTTTTGTTGCGGGTTTTGGCCCTTTAGGGTCCCAGGCTAGCTTATCACTTCTTGACTCTCTCCGTTCACTTGGCATCACAGCTGACACGGACCATAATGCCTCATCGCTTAAATCCCATCTCCGTTCAGCTGACAGACTATCGGCTCCGTACGTGGTGATTCTTGGCGACGATGAGGCCTCACAAAACCAGGTGATTCTTAGAAATATGATGACAAAACAACAAGAGACTATTCCATTATCCACAGTCTCTTCTTGCTTAGAAAAACGTCTTTTAGACCCATCAGATCCCTAATCATTTTATTGACTTTTTCTTCTTCTAGGAATATGATTTTCTTCTTGTTTTTCAATAAGTAATGTCGTCATAAACACATTTCATAAAGGCTCTTGGTTTTAACGGTATTAGGCCTTTCCTATTCTTACAATCTCCCTATTCTCGGTTTTGGTGTAATTATTTTCACTGCCATACCAAGAGATATTTGTGCTAAATAATGACGTTTTCTATTTATTGTACCCTGGGTAATTATTAAATATTTTCCCCTTCGCCTAGTGTCGACCATGTCTGAAAAAATAGTCGTGTTACTCCGCGAAGATCCCATGATCACTGGTAGACCAGTTGAGGGCTTTAGAATTGCCTTAGGTCTCTCAACAGGACCAAATCCACTAACCATTGTCCTGCTTGGAAAAGCCAGAATACTTTTAACGGATGATGCCTTGGAGGTAGAAGACGCCGAAATTCTGGAAAAATACATTCCTGCAATTCAAGAGCTAAAAATTCCTTTGGTTATCCCTAAAGGTAGCTCGAAAGAATATTCTATAGATACGGAATTTTCCGTCCAGGAGGAATCGCTCCAGGAAATACATTCACACGTGTTCGAGGCCCATCGTGTTCTGGTTTTAGGATAACGTAGATCAGCATGAAAAATATTCTCTATCTTATTTCCAAACAACCGGATAATGATTTTGAGCAGCTTTTATCCTTTCCCATCACTCCCGACACTGCTGTTTCAGCTATATTAATTCAACAAGGAATGGGGGCTCACCTCCACGTACCATTTTCGTGTTTTGCTTTAGAAAATGATGTGCCCGATCAAAATATGACGGTTTCATATTCTAAAATCCAATATTCTGATATGTTGGAAATGATTTTAAATGCTGATACGGTGATATCCATATAAATTATTAAAACTCCTATATCTAATTTTCATTTTTAAAAGAAGAATAGTAGTCATAGGAATAGTAATAGGGCATGTGGATAATGGGAAAAACGCATTTTTCCATACGAATATTGGGTATTCCCGTTCATGATCATGGGTATAAGGCCGGGTATAGACTGAAGAATAGATGTTGATAGATAAGTGGGGACCTTGGGTCTAAAAAATAAATGGCTGGAATAATTATTGGGAAAAGTCTATACGTGTATAACTTATCCACATCTGTGCATAAACCTGTGAATAATAGCTAAGGAGAAGATTTGTAGTGAAAGGGTCTAAAATTTGGGACCGTGCCTTAGGTTTTATTGAGTCACGGATGGGGAAGGATGTTATCGAAACCTGGTTTCGCCAAACTTGTTTGGGTGAAATTAATGGATCAAATGCAACCATTATTGTTCCCAATAAGTTTTTTGGAGAGTGGTTAGGAAGAAACTACCGGACTCTGATTGGGGAAGCTATTCACTCCGCCCAAGGAAAAGAGGGGGAGGGACAAGTCAAAATCCTGTTTGTCGTAGGTGATGAGAACAATCCCAGCGATATTCAACCTCCAGCTTTAGTCTCTCAACCTCCAGTCCAAGGGAGGCCACCCAGACGGCAACTTCCCAATCCAAAGTATACATTTGACAGCTTTGTTGTGGGCGCCAGTAATCAATTTGCCCATGCTGCGAGTCTGGCGGTCGCGGAAGCGCCGGCAAGGGCGTATAACCCTTTCTTCATTTATGGTGGGGTTGGCTTGGGGAAAACGCATCTCCTCAACTCAATAGGTAATTTTGTGATGGAGAAGACTAACCTCCGTATTGCCTATGTCACCACGGAACAATTCACAAACGAAGTCATTAACTCCATTCGATACGATAAAATGATTGACCTGAGACGGCGATACCGAAATGTCGATATGCTGTTGATCGACGATATCCAATTTTTAGCGGGTAAGGAGCGAACCCAAGAAGAATTCTTTCACACGTTTAATACGCTGTATGAAGACAGAAAACAGATTGTGCTATCGAGTGATCGGTTTCCCAAAGAAATGCCCTCTATGGAAGAACGCCTTCGTTCGCGATTTGAGTGGGGTCTCATTGCCGACCTTCAACCGCCAGATCTGGAAACACGCATCGCCATTCTCAGAAAGAAGTCAGAAGACGAAGGCATCGCCATTGGGGACGAAGTAATCCAACTAGTGGCTGAAAATCTCAAAAGTAATATTCGTGAGTTAGAAGGAGCCCTAATTCGGTTGGGGGCGTATGCTACCCTTACTGGGAAAATTATCACGACCGAAATGGCCAAGACTATTTTACGAGATCTATTGGGCCATAAAAGAAAGTTTATTACCCTGGAGGATGTACAAGAAGTGGTGGCCAATCGGTTTAATGTAAAAATTTCAGATTTAAAATCCAAGAGGCGCACCAAAACCCTCGTACATCCCAGACAGATCGCCATGTTTCTCTCCCGTGAACTTACAGCATCATCATTTCCCGAAATAGGCCGTGAGTTTGGAGGAAAGGATCATACAACGATCATCCACGCGTGTCGGCAAATTGAGAAAGCCCTCGACAACGACACCGCGTTGCGGACAACACTCGAAAGCCTAAAAGATGAGATCAGTAAAGCTTAAGGACCTGAGAGAAAATATCTTGGACCCCTCGCATCCAATCTTCGGGCCATCTTTGAACGGGCCTCAATCGAAAAACCCTCAACATAGCTGTGCTATGCCTCGGGTGTTTCTCAATCGTTCCGTCCAATTCCGACCCAAATCTTGGCGCGATATAGTCCAAGTTATTTTCTCTCAGGTCCTACCGGGTATCAGCACGAACTTAGAAAAAAAGCGGGTGGTTATTTAGTTTAACCGCCTGTTATCAGAAGGGAGCTCTGTTATGCGTGTTACCATTGCGCGCGATGAACTTCTCACCGCCCTCCATCGAGTCCAAGGAGTGGTGGAAAAACGAAATACGATGCCAAGTTTGGCGAACGTGTTGTTAGAAGCCAAAACCGAGGGTCTTGATATTCTTGCCACCGATCTCGAACTCGGGATGCGTGGTTTGTATAAAGCCAAAGTCGAAGAGCCTGGTTCAGTGACTTTTTCAGCCCGAAAATTGTATGAAATCCTCAAAGAAATCAAAGAACCAGAAATTTCGCTAAGCGTGACCGATCATAGTTTGGTCACCATTCGTGCTGGGCGAAGTCAATTTAAAGTCGTGGGGTTACCAAGTAAAGATTTTCCACCGTTGCCAGCCATTGAACGGGAAGGGTTAATCCCGCTTCCGGGCGCCAGTTTACTGCAGCTCATTAAGAAAACGTTGTTTGCCGTGGGTGATAACGATACCCGATATGTCCTGAATGGGCTCTTGATCACCCTACTGTCGATCGACGGAAAACCCACGATTCGACTGGTAGGTACCGATGGCCATCGATTGGCTGTAGCTGAGCAGGAACTGAAAGTTGGAAAGGATACTGTTTTTCCTGAAGATACGAAGGTTATCATTCCCAAAAAGGCTGCCCAGGAAATCCGTCGTTTGTTAGAAGAAGGCGGTGACGAACCCATGATCGGGTTTACCAAAAACATGCTCATTTTTCGCAAGAGTGGGCTGGTGCTGACCTCGCGTTTAATGGAAGGAAATTATCCCAATTACCAACAGGTGGTGCCCAAAGAATCTTCAAAGAAAGTCACGGTCAAGCGTGAAGACTTTGAAGGAGCTTTGCGACGAGTGTCCGTTCTCTCACGGGATAAAACCTATGCCGTCAAGGTCACATTTGCTTCCGATCATATCACCTTATTTTCGAGCCATCCGGATATGGGAGAAGCGAATGAGGACATTCTCGCTCAATTCAATGGGGAGGAATTCTCCGCAGGGTTCAATGCCCGCTATTTGCTTGAGGTGTTAACCATCATGGATGGAGAAACCATTGAATTGCAGATGGATGCCCCGTTGAGTCCGTGTTTGCTTAAGGAGCTGAACAATCAGCAACAATTTAAAGCCGTCGTTATGCCAGTCAAAGTATAAAGGTTCAACACTCAAGGATGTTGCCAGACGAAATAAATCCCCAAGGCCTTCCGGCCGATACAGCAGTTCCACCGCCGACGGACTCAGCCACGAACATGGAAGCCCAAACCGAACCAAGCGGCTATGGTGCCGAACAGATTCGTGTGCTCGAAGGCCTGGAAGCCGTCCAGAAACGGCCAGCCATGTACATCGGAAGCACGGGAGTCGATGGTCTCCATCACCTCGTGTATGAGGTCGTCGACAATAGCGTAGACGAACACATGGCGGGCTTTGGTAAATCGATCGAAGTCTCACTTGAAATCGATGGAAGCGTTACCGTGGTGGATAATGGACGTGGCATTCCCACCGGCATCCACCCCATTCAAAATAAATCAGCGGCAGAGGTGGCCCTCACCATGCTGCATGCCGGAGGAAAATTCGAACAAGGGGCGTATACGGTATCAGGGGGACTGCATGGTGTCGGCATCTCGGTCGTCAATGCCCTCTCCGAATGGCTTGAACTGGAGATCTGGCAGGATGGGCAAGTGTTTACCCAAGAGTACGAACGGGGGAAGCCAAAGGCTCCCTTAGCCATGACGGGTGTCACCAAAAAGCGTGGCACGAAAATTACTTTTAAACCTGATGGGGAAATCTTCGAAACCCTGGATTGTAGTTTTGACGTTTTAGCCCAGAGGCTCCGGGAAATGGCCTTTTTGAATAAAGGGCTCTCAATTGCGCTCTCTGACCATAGAAAACAAAAAGAACAAGTTTTTTGCTACGAGGGTGGAATCGTTTCCTTTGTCGAACATTTAAATGAAGCCAAATCCCCCCTCCACAAACCGATTTTCATTTCCGTCAAGAAGACGGATGTGATCTTAGAAGTCGCGCTGCAGTACAACGACAGTTATACGGAAAATCTTTTCTCCTTTGCCAACAACATCAATACGCGAGAAGGCGGAACCCACCTGATCGGCTTCAAGGCCGCGTTGACACGAACGATCAATAATTACGCCAACGCCAACGACTTGATAAAGAAAGACATGGAGTCGCTCACGGGGGATGATGTACGGGAAGGGATAACAGCCGTCGTTAGTGTCAAAGTGCGGTATCCACAGTTTGAAGGACAAACCAAAGCCAAGCTCGGGAACAGTGAAGTCAAGGGCATTGTCGAGGTGGCCATCAACGAAAGATTGGGAAATTATTTCGAAGAAAATCCATCCGTCGCAAAAAAAATTATCGGGAAATCCGTGGATGCGGCTAGAGCACGAGAAGCCGCGCGGAAGGCGAAAGACCTGATTCGTCGGAAGAGCGCGTTGGATGGAGGATCACTTCCCGGGAAACTGGCGGACTGTTCAGAAAAGGATCCCGCGAAAAGTGAACTATATCTCGTGGAGGGTGATTCGGCTGGTGGTTCTGCCAAGCAAGGACGGGATCGTCGGTTTCAAGCCATCCTGCCCCTTAAAGGGAAAATCCTCAATGTCGAAAAAGCGCGGTTCGACAAAATGTTGTCGAGCGAGGAAATCCGCACGCTGATCTTAGCTCTCGGAACCGGGATCGGTCGCAAACGTGAGGATTCAGAGAGGGGGAAGGACGACAAAGAGGCCTTTGATATTAACCGGACTCGGTATCACAAAATCATCCTCATGACCGACGCGGATGTGGATGGTAGTCACATCCGAACCCTGCTGCTCACATTTTTGTTTCGTCAAATGCATGAATTGTTTCTTCAGGGCTATATTTACATAGCGCAGCCTCCGTTGTTTAAGGTGAAAAAAGGCAAGGCGGAGCGCTACCTCAAAGACGAGCATGCACTCAATGAATATTTAGCCGAGCAAGCGGTGGGTGAAGTCGAAGTCTTCGTGAAGGCCGAAGATGCCTTTGTCAAAGGACAAACCCTGCTACCTATTCTGAATCGGCTGATCGAATTCGAGGGTTTGTTAGCACGCTTCGCCAAAAAGCAGCGAGAGCTGGGATTCTTGCGGGTGTTTGTCGATGAACCCACATTGGGACGGGATTTATTAAAAAACCAGACAGCGGTTCAGGAACTCATCATCAGAGCCAAAGAACGCCTCAAGCTGGTGTATCCGAACGTTCCTATCAGCGTAGGCATGCTTGAAGATGAAGAACATCAATCTAATAAAATCGCCTGCCGTGTGCAATTCAACGGGCAGGTCTCCACGCTAACAGTGACCCATGAACTCGTGGGATCAGCCGATTTTCGGGAATTGCAAAAGGTCGCGCCCTCCGCGATGGGGCTCGGTGACCCGGAATACCGGATGAAAGTTGGTGATGTCGAAACCACGTATGCCGGGACGGATCAATTAATCCGGGCGATTTTGGATGCGGGGAAAAAAGGTTTGAATCTTCAGCGGTACAAAGGACTGGGAGAAATGAATCCCACGCAGTTATGGGACACCACGATGAACCCGGAAACGCGCTCGTTGCTTCAAGTCACCCTGGAAGACATGACAGGGGTAGACGAAATTTTTACCATTTTAATGGGCGACGAAGTCGAACCAAGACGAAATTTTATTCAGAAGCATGCCCTAGAAGTTCGAAACCTCGACGTGTAAAATCTGCTCACAATGATCCCCAGCTGCGTTCTCGTTGCTCAAATTCCTCAACGTACTTACTAGTACGCCTCGGAATTTTCGCCGCCTGCGGCCTTGCTGGATGATCATTGTGAGCAGATTTTATTAGATATTTAAAATTTGTTCTCATAAGAAACGTCAAATAAAAACCTATGCCACCTGAAGAACGCCTGACCCAAATAGCGATCGAAGATGAGATGCGAATGTCGTATCTCGATTACGCGATGAGTGTCATCGTCGGTCGAGCCTTGCCCGACGTACGAGATGGGTTCAAGCCGGTGCATCGGCGAATCTTGTACGGCATGCATCAAATGGGCCTGGCCCACAACCGCACCTATCGGAAGTCGGCCAAAATCGTCGGCGAAATTATGGGTAACTATCACCCGCATGGTGATTCGGCAATTTATGACACGCAGGTGCGGATGGCTCAAGACTTCAACATGCGCTACACGCTCATGGATGGCCAAGGGAACTATGGATCAGTTGATGGCGATCCGCCAGCAGCCATGCGATACACCGAAGCCCGGCTGACGAAGTTGGCTGGGGAGATGCTGGCGGACATCGAAAAAGAAACCGTGGACTTTGGCCCCACGTATGATGAATCCGATGTCGAGCCGTTGGTTCTGCCAGCTAAGGTGCCGAACCTCCTTATCAATGGCGCAGGGGGTATCGCGGTCGGGTATGCCACGAACATTCCCTCACACAACATCGGGGAAGTGGTGACGGCGCTGATCAAAGTTCTCGATGAACCAGAGGTCACGATCGCGGACTTGATGGAAATTATTCCCGGCCCGGATTTTCCCACGGCGGGATTCATTTATGGTACGCAAGGGATCAAAAATGCCTATCACACCGGTCGGGGATTGTTGACCGTTCGAGCGAAGACCCATATCGAAACCGATGAACGGCGTGATCGTGATAGCCTCATCGTGACCGAAATCCCCTATCAGGTGAATAAAGCCAAACTGTTGGAAAAGATTGCCGAACTGATTCACGAAAAGCGAATCGACGGCATATCCGATATTCGAGACGAATCGGATCGCGACGGCATGCGCGTAGTCATTGAATTGAAAAAGGGCACAATTCCTTTGGTCATACTCAATCAGTTGTATAAGCACACGCAGCTGCAAAACACCTTTGGGGTGATCATGCTGGCCTTGGTCAACAACCGGCCCCAGGTGCTCACTCTTAAACAAATCCTTGTGGCGTTTTTGGAACATCGGCGAGAAGTCATCATTCGCCGGACCGCCTTTGAAATGCGGAAGGCAGAAGCACGCGCGCATATTCTCGAAGGCCTCCAAATCGCGCTGGAACATCTAGACGCCATTATTACGCTCATTCGTGGATCAGCTTCCCCTGACGTGGCCAAAACCCAACTCGTGGAACAATTTCCTTTGTCAGACATTCAAGCGGCCGCAATTCTCGACATGCGGCTCCAACGATTGACGCAACTCGAGCGTAACAAATTGATCCAAGAACTCGAAGACTTGAAGGCCAAGATTGCTTCGTTAAAAGCAGTCCTTGGCTCAGAAGACCTTGTCCGAAAAGTCATCAAAGATGAATTGATCGAAATTAAAGAAGCCTATCAAGACGACCGGCGTACCCAGATCATTCCCCAAGAAGCGGAAATCAATATCGAAGATTTAATCGCGGATGAAGAAATGGCGGTCACCATATCCCATGCGGGATATATCAAACGTCATCCAGTGTCCGAATACCGTGCACAACGCCGGGGTGGTAAGGGAAAAATTGGCATGGGGGTGAAGGACGAGGATTTCGTCGAAAAACTCTTTACGGCCTCAACCCATGATTTCATTCTGTTCTTCACTGATGCGGGAAAAGTCTATTGGCTCAAAGTGCATGAAATCCCTGAAGCCGGACGTGCGAGCAAGGGCAAAGCCATGGTGAATTTATTAGCCCTCGCCTCGGGTGAAAAAGTCACGGCGACGCTGCCGGTTAGAGAATTTCCGGACGATCTTTACGTAGTCATGGCCACTCGCCGGGGGATCATAAAAAAGACCGAGCTGTCGGCGTATGGTAATCCGCGCCAAGGGGGAATTATTGCCTTGACATTGGAAGAAGGCGATAAACTCATTGGCGTTGAAATCACCGATGGAAACAGCGACATTCTCTTGGGTTCCAAGGAAGGGATTGTGATCCGGTTTCGCGAAAAAGATGTGCGCCCCATAGGCCGGACGGGCCGGGGCGTGCGCGGCATCAGTCTCGACGAAACCAATCAAGTCATTGGCATGACGACGATCACACCTGGGGCGGAAGCGTCAATTTTGACAGTGACCGAGGGAGGATTCGGGAAGCGAACGTTAGCCACTGGTTACCGACCACAAGGCCGAGGGGGCCGAGGCGTCATCAGTGTCAAGATGACAGACAAAAATGGTCAAGCGGTATCTTTTCATCAAGTGAACGATACCGATGAAATTATGCTCATGACCGCTGAAGGAAAAATCTTACGCACCAAAATGGATTACCTCCGAGACATCGGCCGAAATTCCCAAGGTGTTCGCCTGATTGTTATGGAAGACACCGACCGAGTCGTAGGCGTAGCCAAGCTTGCCGAAAGCGCCGACCCTGAAGAAGATAACGAAACCAATAGTACAGGAAATTCTGCCGAAGAGAATGGTTCTTCCTAGCTCATTCCATACCTGCTGTTGCTAAATCCTTCCTAAATTTGTTTATTCTTCCTTACTTTTAGTGTAGAGCCTTTCTGACCGTTTCCCTTCACACCCCACGGGGCTCGAAGCAGGGATTTCCAGTTTTTCCCCTCGCCCCCTTGGGGGAGACCTGCCGGCGCGCCGAGCCTACTCCGCCGAAGTGGCTACGAAGGCCGGGAGCGCTCTGGCGGAGGCGTGGGGTTAGGGTGAGGGGGTAAATTTAGAAACACCTAAAACCGCAATTGGCCAAAGTGGATTCGAAAAATAAACCAGCCAAAAAACGGTTGGACCCTATTGTCAAGATCGGACTCACCGTGTTCATTGGTGGGTTCCTACTCATCGCCAGTGGGATGTTTCTGTCCAGACCGGATCGAACCATTCCGCCCTATAGCATTGGCTGGCAGGAAGGTACGGTCGTGGCCGTCCATGTCCCCGCCTGGACAAGCGATCCGGAAATCAAAACCCTGATCCATCGATTCCGAGATCTAGGCCTGTCCGCCCACGATTTTCGATCCATGAAAGTGCGGCCCACAACACCGGAAGATCCAAAAATGTTATATCAGGAGATGATTCTCTATATTTTTTCCGATCCCAAATGGACCGAACCGGATACCCTTCATCGGTATCTTGGGGATAAAGAAGGACCGGAAGAGGACACTTTTCGACAGGAATTTCAAAAAGCAGCGCGAGGGGGCTTTATCTATCTCTATGGCAAAACCAAAGGCTGGATTGGCCCAATTCCTGATAAAGCAAAACCCGGGAAGAAGCAAAACATTCAGATGTTGTTTGATGACGATTCACTATCCCAAAAAAAGAAGGAATCATGGGTTGTAGCAGTTAAAAAGAGAGCATTGACCGTGAACTATTGCAGTGCTATCATTTTGCTATCATAGGAAACGTCAATATACATCTGGGGGAGAAACATGGCACAAGTTCTGGTTCGACAACTCAATGACAAGGTAGTGGAACGGTTGAAGAAGCGAGCCAAGGAACATGGTCGTTCACTCCAATCAGAAGTGAAGATAATTTTGGAAGAAGCGGTCCCTGATTATGAGGGAGCGTGGAAACGGATTGCGAAGTTCCGAAAAACCCTCGAAAAATCCAGGAGGAAATTTAATGATAGTGCTACCCTCATTCGAGAGGATCGTGATCGGTGATCCGTTATGTTGTGGATGCCAGCGTTGGAATTAAGTGGTTCCTTCCTGAAATCCACTCTGAAGCTGCCAGCAGATTGCAATTCTTGAAAGGTTCGCTCCATGTACCAGCTTTTTTCAATTTAGAGCTGGGTAGTGTCCTCTCCAAAAGAATCCGCCGAGATGAGCTCACACCTAAAGAAGGGGAAGCCATTCTCAAAGAACTAAACAATATTCCCTTGCAAAAACATTCGGATGAACGATTGTTAAAATCTGCGTTTGCCTTAGCCTTACAAACCAAACAAAGTTTATACGATTGCCTGTACCTGGCCCTGGCTGAAACCATTAATGGACATGTCGTAACAGCAGACCGCAAATTTTACTCTTCCTTGGCTTCAGGTCAGTATGGCCAAAGAGTTTTATGGGTTGAGGAACTTCCCAAACTGAAATAAACAAAAGGCTGGCTCGGTCCATTAAAAAAATAAATCAAAACGGGAGATCAAAATATCCACGTTCTGTTCGAACATGAATCGATGGAAAGGTCTTAAGATGGCAGGAAAAGGTGATTATTTTTCTCTGGGAAACTATGGTTTTGTTGGTATTCGTTCGGCAATCCACTTTGACTTTGCGAAATAGATAAACCAAACGATAGTACAAAATATTGGGGGCATGTAAATTTTTGAACTAATCCAAGCATACTCCGAAGCACGATTGGAGACTTTTTCTTTAAACAAGATTTCCCAATTCAGAGGTAAGTCTATGACGGAAGCCTTAGCCTGAATTATAGCTTCCGCAAATGGGTAAAATTTATAGATGAAGAAAGAGCAAATTAACCAAGAAAATAACAGAGATATGTAACGTTTGGTCCAAGTTAGGGCGTTGAACTTTTTCTCTACTAGTAAGTACCCTGCATAATACCCCAAACATATAAGACTCAACTCTAATAAAGAAAATACTTTCAATAAAAAGACATAAGCATGTATGTCCTGAATTTGTCCTATACTTGTAAGGGATTGTCTAAGGTCAGGGTGGAGAGGGCTTTCGATAATGAAGGTAAAAATCCTGCGACAAAAAAGAAGGGATGGAAAACCGCGATCCATAAAAGAAAAAGAATATAAAATGCCCAGGATATGAAAGGTTTTTCCCAACTTTCCTCTAGCGGTTGCAATTGTGGAACCGTTTTTTTGATCTGCCCTTGGGCAGGAAGCTGTACCTTATGACTTGAGAGAATTTCTTCTATTGCCTTAAAAGCCTCGTCTGACCAAAGCCCATGATCATTTTCTTTCCAAATCGTTAATAGTTCTCCCGTGGATTTTTCTCCCATACGTTCATGAATTTGTTCGAACAACTTGGCCGAATTCATCGAACATTGCTCCCAAGTATCAAATGAAGAATAGTTTAATAAAAAATGGCATATATTGAGAAGGAATAATAATCAGAGGGAATGCCTGTTTTAAGGGTCTAACAGAATAGGGAGTACAAAGCGAAGAGCAATGGTTGTTTTATAGCTGTTGTTTAACCCCCCCTAGGTAGTGGTTTGGGGGGTTAAGCCAAGATATTTGAGGGCACCTCTAAAAACCGTCCTTTTCCGTGATGGCGGCGTCAGCCGCGTGCTCAAATCCTCATGTATTCGCCCATACACTCCGGTTTTCCGCGCGCGGCTTCCTTGCCCTCACAAAAAATGCCTGGTTTTTAGAGGTGCCCTTGAGTTTTGAAATCATTAAAAATTACGAATATCACCTGAAGAAGAAAGCGCTTTGGAGATGATACGGGTCAAGGAGTAGCGTAATTCTTCATTGGTGACTTCTCGGGTATATTCAGTTGCGGTCATAAGGGATTCTGCGGAAACGTGAGGAAGAGTATTCTTGGGTTCTTGATCTTCCCATTTTTGTACTGGGATTTCCCCGATTCGGAAGACAATGTCTCGAAAATAGAGATCGGGTGCTTCGGATTGTATTTTTTCCATGAGGGTAGACTTCAGATACGTCAGTTGATGCAGCCACACCGAATTGTCCACGGCGATAAAGAGTTTCCGAAAGCGAATTCTGGTTGGCCAGGTATGAGCGGCTAGCACCTCTCCGACGATATCTCTCCATTGGGTTTGCAGCCGATACTCCCAAAGCCGAACGTCAAAACCCTGGCTTCGGGCGAGGCCTTGTAAAATGGAATGAAAGGAGGTAAAGGAATGCATGGCTAGATTGTAAGGCTTGAGCGCGGAAGGGATCAAGCCAGGTCATGGTATTGGGCTCCCTATTTTCTTCATCTACCCTGAGGGAATCTATAGGAGAATGAGACTCGTGTTCCTATATTTCACGCTTTTTAACAGTTGAATGTCTCTACCTCCCCCAGCCCTCTCCTTCGCCGGTGCGGCTTCGGCGCGCAGGCCTCCTTACAAAGGGGGAGGAGAAAATGCTTTCAATGATCCTTTAGGGTTTATTTATGGCTGCAAAGCAGGATTCCACAACTAAAGTCGTCGGCTCCAATCGGAAAGCGTTTCACGACTATTCGATTGAGGAAAAAATAGAGGCAGGCTTGATCCTGAAAGGGACGGAAGTGAAGTCGCTAAGGGAAGGCCGGGTCAATTTGCGTGAGGGCTATGCCACAGTGGTCAAGGGCAAGGCCGTTCTTCATAACTGTCATATTGGAGAATATAGCCATGGCAACATTATGAACCATGAGCCATTACGTCCTCGCCCCATGTTGTTGCATAAAAAGCAAATTGAGAAGCTTGCCGAAAAGGTCAAATTAAAAGGGCTGACGCTTGTTCCCCTACGTATTTACTTCAATTCCCGCGGAATTGCCAAAGTTGAGTTGGGTCTGGCTCGTGGGAAAAAGCATTATGACAAACGCGAGACCGTCAAAAAACGGGAAGCTGGTCGGGAAATGGACCGAGCTATGAAAACTCGTCAGCGAGAATAAATTTTAAGACTTTCCCTCTTGCCCATTTTTTCAAAGGGGAAAAATAAAAGGTTACTCGTTACATGCAACAGGGAATAGCAAGTTCAAGATGGAAAACAGGAAAAGATCAAAACTTTAAATTGGAGTGCTAACAATTTGTCCAGGCTTGAGTTTTTGGGATTTGCCTTTGATGGACACCTGAATTGGGGCGGCTCGCCCTGGGCGTGACCCTATTTGAAACGTGTCTTGCGTAACGGACACATCCAAAGAATGACCCCGATAAAACAGTCGGAGATTGAGGGCCTTTAATCCTTTGGGGAGGCAGGGGTTAAAATACAGCGTTCCTCCTCGTGTTTCCAAACCCGTATACCCGCGTTGAATGAGATCCACTGTCCCCGCCATGGCACCCAGATGAATGCCCTCCGCAGTGGTTCCCGATTGAATATCCGAGACATCCACTCTTAAAGCATCTTTCCATAAACCCCAGCCCTGTTCGCGATCGGAGCGTGCCATGACCCAGGAGTGCACCACACGGCTGAGGGATGATCCGTGGGCCGTGCGACTCAAGTAATACGCAATGTTCTGAGGGATGGTTGAATATGTAAATGGATAGCCCAGCCGTGTAAACAAGAGTCGCAATTCGTCTGACGAGAACAAGTAAAAGAGCATCAACACATCGGCTTGTTTAGATAATTTGTACCGATTCGTGGAATTTCCTTCGGCTTCGAGAATACGATCCAGTCGCTGAACATCGCCGTATTGTTGGCGATACCGATCCCAATCAAATTCCTCTAAATCCTCATACCCTTCGAATTGGCTAATTATCCCATGGTCATGAAAGGGAATAAACATTTTCCGGCTGATGTCGTCCCACAGTTCAACCTCGGTAGTACTAATGTGCATAATTTCCCGCAGCTCGGTTCGGCTATCTCCAGATAGCATGTCGAGGATTTCCAAAGCCCGACAAAAGATCCACACCACCATGAGATTGGTATAGGCATTGTTGTTCAGACCGGGTTCTGTTGAATGAGGATACTGATCGTGGTATTCATCGGGACCCATGACATTCAAAATTTCGTAATGGTCTTTGTCTGGACTGTAGGAAACAGCGCTGGCCCAAAACCGGGCAATCTCCAAAATCATTTCCGCGCCATAAAAAGAGAGAAACTCCCAATCGTCGGTCACTTGAAAGTACTGCCATACATTGTAAGCAATGGCCGCATTCACATGCCGTTGGAGCGCACTATTGTCAGGAGTCCATCGACCGAATTGGGGGTTCAGGTGCAACGTCTGACTTTCCTCTCGTCCATTGCTTCCGCTTTGCCAGGGGTAGAGCGCGCCACTAAACCCAGCGTGTTGCGCATTCCAGCGGGCCTGATCGAGTCGCCGATGACGATAGAGTAAGAGCGATTTCGTGATGGCAGAAATTCGAAAATTAAGAAGCGGGAAAATAAAGAGTTCGTCCCAAAAGACCTGCCCTCGGTAGGCTTCACCATGCAGGCCGCGCGCTGGGACTCCGACATCCAAATCGATCGTATTAGGCGAAACCGTTTGAAGGAGGTGAAAGATGTGCAACCGAAGAATAAGCTGAGAATCCTCACTATCTTGAATGCCGATATCGCAACGCTGCCACAACCGATTCCAATGCTGAGTATGCGAACGAAGCAAGTCCTCAAACCCACTGGTGTTGTTGAGGGTATGTCGGGCGTCCAATCCACATTCCGAAACGCCATGGTCTCGTGAGGTATACAGCGTCAGGATTTTTTCAATGGTCAGCGGATGACCTTGTTTCATCCCAATCGTACATTCGTGACCGATGTATTCAGATCCTTGAACCAGGTGCCGGGATGGCCTCAACAAAGAATCATCAAGAGTGAATTGAGTGCTGGCGGCTTCTGCGATGCGGAGTTTCGATTGACTCGTTTCCATACACAGAAAAAGCCCATCCTCTCCAACAGCCGAAGACTCTAGACCTATCAGATGTTTATTATTCAAGGTTTGATAGCGAGCCACGCCCGCGTTCAGCACTCGACCGTCAAGAGCTGTCCGAATCTCCAAAGGCCCGGACCAATTTTCGGGGGTAATCACGACTTCCAAGCCGGCCAGGTGTTGAAACCCAAGATGCACAAACCGGCGGCTCGTCAGGGTGGTCTTACGGCCTTTGCCGTCTTGGAAATGAACGGATCGATGAAGAACTCCGGCCTTTAGATCAAGCTCCTGGCGATACGAAAGAACCTCCATCACTTGGAGGTTGAACCAATGGCTATCAGGGTGACGAAAGATGAGGGACAACCAATTTGGTAAGTTGACGAGGTCTTCATTTTCAATCGTTCGGCCACCAATCTCGGTCTGTAAGCGGTTATATCCGCCAGCAAGATACGTGCCCGGGTAATGCGTGGCGTCGGCATTAGCTTCATGAGCGGCACCTCGCGTCGCAAAGTATCCATTGCCCAATGTGCACAAGGTTTCCCGTAACCCCTCTTTCTCAGGATCAAATCCTTCGTAAATTAAAGACCAGTCATTCATGCTTTGGCACTTTCTAGGAGACCGCTCAAATTCAAAATCATTGTGGAAACAAATTGTTTCTGATGATTGTGGAGATCTTAAGCCCAGATGATCGTACCTATCGACCGCAGACCTTTCAAAAGTTTCAAGAATCCCTGCATGTCATGACCATGTCTAGGTGTTCTATGGCACCACCTTGCCAAGCGAATAGTGCAATGTTCAACATGAAACCCTTGGTAGGAATCGGCATGTTGGAAAAAGATGAACGGACAACGTTTCGGGAAGCCGAAGAGAGCAGCTTTGGAACGCAATACTCCGAAGAAGCCGCCCAAAAACTCATGGACGAAGAAGTCATGACCGGTGACGACCTCCGCCAATTAATAGAAGGCGGCAAGAAAAAAGCCGGCCTCCAAACGGCGCAAAAAAACTTTTCCATGGTAAAGCCAGATTTTATATACGCTACGCTCGACTCCCGACATTTTTCTTGGAGGCGACGATTGTGAATGGTCCTCCGTGTGCCAGGACTTTTTTTCGATCCATTGCAACTCCCAGAGCTCGGAGGAGGGTACCATTTCAGGACATAAAGGGACTCGCCAGAACCATGCTCCTTGTTAGATGCGCAGGGATTTGAAGCATCTGAATATGTATTGATATCAGGAAATTCCTCTATGATATGGTGGATTTTCATGGTATAATTCCTATTAATGATCGAGCGCCTAGGCATCCTCTCCACCCTCAAAACCGCCATCAAGCGTAGCAAAGTGGTCGTGCTGTCTGGCCCACGCCAGTGCGGCAAGACTACCTTGGCCCGTGAACTCCTCAGCGAGGATTCAGTCAATTATTTTGACTTGGAAGATCCGGCAAGCCTTGCCCGGCTTGATGAGCCGATGACTGCCCTGCGCCCATTGAAAGGGCTGGTGGTGATCGACGAAGTGCAGCGGCGACCCGAGATATTTCCCATGCTGCGTGTTCTGGCCGATCGCAAAGCGGCCCCTGCACGTTTTTTAATCTTGGGCAGCGCCTCGGGTAATTTGTTGCAACAAAGTTCGGAGAGCCTGGCGGGACGCCTAGAGTATGTGACCATCGGAGGGTTTTCGTTATCAGAACTGGGTGCGCTCGCAGAGTCCATGCTGTGGGGAAGAGGAGGCTTTCCCCTCTCGTATCTAGCTAAAACGGAAACGGATAGTTTCGCCTGGAGGAAAAGCTTCATCCGCACAATGCTGGAACGTGACCTTCCCCAATGGGGAGTGCGTGTCCCCGCAGTGGCCTTACAAAGATTTTGGACCATGCTGGCCCATTATCACGGCCAAACCTGGAACGCAGCTGAACCTGCGCGAGCCTTGGGCGTCGGCGAGTCCACGACTCGACGGTACCTGGACCTATTCACCGACGCACTCATGATCCGGCAGTTACAACCTTGGCATGCCAACCTGAGAAAACGCCAAGTCAAAGCGCCAAAGGTATACGTGCGAGATAGCGGCCTCTTGCACCACCTTCTTGGCATCGAGACCGCCAAAGCCCTGATGAGTCACCCGAAACTCGGCGCCTCATGGGAGGGTTTCGTGATCGAGCAGCTCATGATGACGGAGCCACACGACGAGGCCTATTTCTGGGCCACGCATCAAGGAGCGGAGATCGATTTGATTATTCGCCGGGGCGACCGGCTCCTTGGGGTAGAATGCAAACGGACCGATGCGCCGGGCATGACACCTTCGATCCGCATTGCCTTGGAAGACTTGGGCCTGGAACGTGTCGCAATAATTTATCCCGGCAATAAACGATTCTCGTTATCTAAAAAGGTGGAAGCGGTTCCCCTTGAAGAGCTAGGGCAGGGTCACCCGCTATTCGCGTGAAAAACCTGGAAGGGCTTGTTGAATATTTCATGCCAAGACCCCATAAATTCGCCAGGGCAGATGACCAACATCAGTGAGAGGGAATGTTCAAAAAAGCATGCCCTGAGTCTTTCCGAAGGGTCCGTCCAGCAAGGCCGCAGCCCTTTTGACGCGCGGAGCGTACTCTCAGTACGTGAGCACGGCAAAAGGGCGACCTGCTTACGCGAAGCCGCTTCGGCAGGCATGGAACCACTGGCATGCCAGCCGTAGCTTTAGCGAAGGCTGGTGGCTTTTTTCAACATTCCCTGGAAGAAAATATTGGCCTAGCCGGATAGAATCTTACCGGGTACATGGAATAGTTTCCGGGATTATGGCATGAGTGACGTATTAGGAACTGTCACGTTGGAAAATGACCGCCAAGCGTCGTTCCTCCAAACCAAAGAGCCCAGCTATGGAACGCAATACTCCGAAGAAACCGCCCGTGAAATCGATCAAGAAGACCGTAACTTCATCGACAACCAAACCAAAAAGGTAAGTGAACTCCTCACCAAACTCAAACCCATTCTTTTAGAAGCCGCCCAAAAACTCCTAGACAAAGAAACCGCGACCGGCGACGACCTCCGCTTATTAATGGAAGGCGGGAAGGAAAAGCCTTGTTGCAAACAGGTTAGTTAACTTTTTCGTCTTCTTAAGGTTTTCTAGTAAAACAGATTCTGCTCTGTCGCCTCATACTACTTAATTATTGTATTAGCGATTATTAGGCTTTACGCATTTCAGTTTTCCCTTTCGAATGAGGTGCAAAATTTTTTGGTAAAATCTTCAGGTGACATCTTTAAAAGATGCGCATACTTTGCCGCTGCTTCCGTTGACTCAAAATCCTCACGTTCCAACCGTACCATGTATTGTCTGGCGATTAGGTAGTATTCGGACTCAATATCCACAAGCCGGATTTTCGCCTTTCCGGTTTTTGGGTCTAACATATTCTTGAAGGGAAGAGGCGTAAACTTTCCGGTATCGATGGCGACCATCGCGGCATTCCCACCATCGAGGAGAAATTGTGCGGCACAGTAGCCTAAATCGCGAGTGTACTCTATGTCGAAAGGAATGGGGTCCGCGCATCGTAATTCATAACCGATGTTTTTGGTCACAATGGTTAAATTAATTCCGTACTGTTTGAGTTCTCGTTGAACGGTCTGTTTCAAGACCTGTCCAATATCGAGTTCGGCAAATCGAATGTTCCCATGTTCGTCACGCTCGACATTCCCAACTTCCACTAAATCTTCGGGGCTCAAGAGTTCCGGCAGGCCTTCTCCTAACACCGCAACCCCATCTGATCGTCCTTGGCTCAGGCGTTTGATAATTGAGCCAAGAAGAACGTTGGACAAGTCAGCAAGTCTGATCGTGCGATGGTGAAATTCTTCGGGAATGATCGTGATGGGATTCCCCGCGGCTTTCCCAATTCCCAGGGCGAGGTGACCGGCTTTACGGCCCATGGCTACGGCGAAATACCAGCGGGAAGTGGTATGGGCGTCGACCATGAGGTTCTTCACGATTTCCACCCCGAGGTGCCGTGCGGTCTGAAACCCAAAGGTCGAAATGCCATGCGGGAGACACAAATCGTTGTCGATTGTCTTGGGCACATGGACAACTTGAAGGGAACCTTCGGCTAAGCGTTCCAGTTGCATGGCAGAGGAGGCGGTATCATCCCCGCCGATGGTGATCAATCCTGAAATGTTGAGCTTTTGTAGGGAGGCCAACGTCGTTTCAAGATCTTTCGGATCCTTCGTGGGATTGGCTCGTGAAGTTCTCAGGAACGATCCACCGCGGAAATGAATGCGGTGTACTGTGTCTGCCGTGAGCCGTATCACATGAGCCGTGTCCCCCTGCATGAGCCAGTGAAAGCCATCCACAATTCCAATGACTTCTAGGCCTTCGGAAAGGCCACGAAGCATAGCGGCTTCGATGACACTGTTAATGCCGGGAGCCGGTCCGCCGCCTACTAGGATCCCAATTTTTTTTAAGTTCGTACGCATGATGTGTCGGTATCGTCCTCCTGCCTATCTGGAGATATCAGCAGGCTCTTAAAAAGGATTCATGGCCTTGTGGTCCCCGGCCACAAATCCGCAAATTAAAACTTTGATATGGGGGAAACCCGTATGGTGTCGCAGGCTTACCGCGATGGAAGACCGGTATCCACTGGAACAATGCACCACAATATTTCGATCGGTTGGAAATTCCTGAAGCCGTTTGTCTAGGAGCCTGTCCCAGATTAGACGAATCTACTGCGGATGCGCTGGATTTGGCCAGATCTTCCGATCCTTTTCGGTGAATAGTCCAACTATTCGCCTCAAACGATCGAAACATCTGACTCAAACCCGCACATCCTCGTGACGATCGCTAATCTCGGACAGGCTCCTAAGTAATTCAGGGGGATATTGAGACTGTGATCGATTCGCCGCACCGCCCATTTTCCTTGGTTTGCAAATCTACTATATAGGGGAGGTTTCCTGACAGCAAATGAGCATCAAGATCTTCTATGGTATGACGGGGTATGGTGCATCCCGCTACAGAGCTATCAAAAACTTTGTAGATATTCTCATAATTTTTGAGGATTCAGAACCGTATTATATGACAGTCTAGAGTATTTTCTTCACGTCTTCTCTTTCCTAGGAGTTCAAATTGGGATAACCTTAATGGTGAGTTGTATCCCTCAAAGGAGAAACGGGCTCGATCCCAATTCTTGATCATACCAACGGCTGGCCAAATGAAAGGAGAATTTATGTCTTCTCAAGATGAAAATGCCCAATTTATTCAAATCACCGAGACCGTGCTCCGATTATACGTCTTACTGAATCAATACTTGGATCGGTGCCATGATCAAGCTGCGAAGGAAGCCTTTCCAGAATCGGAATTTCAAGAACATTTAAAGGCGACCCGGGCGAAGGCTACTGAATTGCTCGCCAGTAATCGAGTCGTTAAGGATAAAGTGGAAGCTGAATCTGAAAGAATTTTACAATTGGGAGCGAATTGCGTTGAACGGGCTAGTGATAACAGAATGAACGATCAACTCGCGAAAGATCGAGAAATGTTGCGAATTAAAACGTTGGCAATCAGTGATCTGCTGGCCGTGTTCCGTTCGCTGCAATAAAGGCGTTGTGGATGATAGGGGTTCCGATCGATTTCGAACGCCCGTTGCGGAGCTGAGTTTATTTGGCAATGGTAATGGGCACCGTGGGGGTTTGAGAGATATCGGTCACGGTGAGATGGTACAGTTGGTATAAGACATCGAAGGCTTCGTGGTTCCACCGATCTTCCAATTCTCCCGATGGGGATTTTTGCTCAATGTAATACCACAGTCCTCGTTTCTGGACCGATACGATGGCTTCATCAGGTTGAGTGTTTGACTCTAGGATGGTCAGCGTCTTTGCTGGATTGACAGAGACGGATTTCGTTCTCGAGTCTGGGGCTACGTGAAATTCTTGATCTTGGGCAATCCCTCGCCCAATAAATCCTAAAATGGATCTAAAGCTGCGTAATTGGATTTCGCCAAACATGGGGAAATCCCCGCCTGGATGCCCTTTCCGAATATCGACCAAAATATGATCGAGAGAAAATCGCTCCGCTTGATTATTTAAATCCTGTCGTTCCTGATGCGAAAGCTTGTCGGGATCATAGTTCGTGATCACACTACGTCCGGTCTTCCGCTCCGACCCTTCGTTCAATTGGAGTGGGCCCACAAACAATTTTCGTTCGGACTGTAACCATGACAAATGCATCACCCGCTGTCGGAATTCCCGGTATTCTTTTTTCCGGTGGGGCTGGTTCAATAAGAAGCGTCGTTGGCCCTCGTCGTCTTTCAGAAGCATCCCACGCGCCATCAGGCGAAGGAGGAGGGCCGGGTCGATTCCCTGGTGCGACAAAAATTTGATGGTATTTTCGGAAATCGGCGTTAAGAGCCGCTTGGCGAATTCTTTGCCTTGAATGGGGATGATGCTGATCGTTGGATTTTCCGCTACGGAAGCCCCTAAATTGAGTGAGAGAGAATCCATGCCAGGGCTTTGGGTCAACACTCCGATGATACCGGTATTGACGCGGAAATCAAACGTGGCGGCAATGCTCGAGACGACAGTGAAATGAATGGGTTCGTGGTACCGCGTTCGAGCAATATTGAGAAGTAAAAGTTCTGTCTCAATCCGATTCACGGTCCAATCATATTCCAACACGGCTCGATGGAGGGCCACCGGCGAGGCGCACCCGCTCAAGAAGGTGACGCACAGCAAAGAAGTCAAACCGACTGCTCGAAAAATGGCGGGACCTTGTTTCATTTTTGGCAATTCAGACGTCAGAAAGTTTCATGAATGGTGACTTAGGTGGTTAGACTGAAGGAGGAAGCCTTTTAGCCGAAACCGAGAAGGTCTTAACTGGCTTCCTCCGAGCGTGACGTGATGAGTGATAGCCTTCAGTCTTCAACCTAAATACCTGAGTTCCCATGAATGTACCAAAGGAATGCACAAGGAACCAACTGTTGAGAAAATCGTGATATGGGAGACGGCAGGGGACCCCTCTTTATCCAACCCCGTCTTCCGTTTCACGAAAGCCGTGGGCCATTATCTTCATGAATAAAGGGGCGGTGGACTGACAGCCAATACCGATGACTTCCCCTATTTAAGCGCATCCTGGGGACCTAGTCCGGCTCCCCCGTTTTTTTGAGAGGGGGATTTGGTACAATAGGGGGCTGAACCAGTTTATGACTCATTGCGGAGGTATTTATGAAACGCCTAGTAGTTTTTGTCATGCTAATTTTTGGACTGTCTCTCTTGGTTTCAGAGAGTAGGGCCTATGAAGAAATACGTGTGGAAAAAGGTGGCACGCTCACAGGAGTGGTGACATTGAACGGGGACGTTCCTAGGCCCAAAGGGTATAACCTGGTCACCTTTCCTGACGCCGTGTATTGTGGGCGAATTTCCGATGGCTTTGGATGGAGATTATTGCAACCGTTTAATGTTGGGTCGGAAAATGGTTTTAAAGATGTTGTGGTGTTGATTAAAGAGATAAAAAAAGGAAAGCCGTTTCAATATACGCCTCAACGTATTGAGGCCGTCGACTGCAAATTTCTTCCGTACATTACGATCGTTCGTGAAAAACATAATGTTGAGATTGTCAACATGGACCCTGTGATGCATGACATTCAAGCCTATGAAACCTCACATCTTGGTGCTCGAGTCCTCTTTAATCTGCCGTTACCAGTCAGCGATCGAATGCAAAGACGTAAAAAGGATCTGATGGCCGGGAAACACGTCAAAAATCGAGAAGGTAGAATATTGACCCAAAAAGTCAAGATGAGAAAAGGTCGGGATATCTTTGTGATGCAATGTGGATTCCACGCCTACATGGAGAGTTGGGGGTTAGCCGTGAAAAACCCCTATTATGCCCTGAGCGGAACTGATGGAAGATATACGATTTCGGAGATTCCACCAGGCACGTATAAGGTGAAGGCGTGGCATCCCATGATCACGAAAGAATTCGAAGTGACGATTGAAGAAAATCAAACAAGTGAATTAAACATTGAGATCGATGCTCCCAAAGGACGCCTCTATGCCAATGAAGCGTTGGATGGAACTCGTTTTGGCATGGAATTATTAGGCGGTTCCAAAATTGTTCCTATCGTTGAGCATCAAAAACGTTAAGTGGTTGTCGTTAAATTGCCATGAAGTCTTCTCGTGGCCTGAATGTACACATTCTTTAGGATGACCTATTCAGTCTGGGTATCCATTGGGTGAAAAAAGGAGGATTAACCATGATGACACAACGAGTGATGTGGAGGGCTTTGGTTGGGGTTCTGGCCATTTGTGTTATTGGATCCTCAGTTTGTGGAGCAGAACCATCTTCCAAGGCAAAGGGGGTTCCCCCCTCGACAGTGGCTGATTTTATTCATGCGGTGATTGAAGCCGACCGAACTCTGTATGCCACTCATGTGGTCGAACGGATGGTGGAACACAAAATCGTGATTGCTGCAGAATCCTGGAGGCAGCGAAAAGCTCTGCCTCTTCCAGCACAAATGCTTCTGTTGTCTGGACTGAAGGTCAAAGAAATGGGATTAGGCCTGCAATATCGCCTGGCAAGCCTCAGACCTATTTATGAAAAAAATGGGCCCACAACAGATTTTGAGCGTACCGGATTGACAGCTGTGGCTAAAGATCCTTCTCAGCCCTATACCGGAATTATTGAAAGAGGAGATCGAAAATTTTTCAAAGCCATCTATCCGGATAAGGCTGTCTCAACTTCCTGCGTCAACTGCCACAATGGTCATATCCTGAGTTTCAAGCGAGATTACAAGCTTGGGGATGTGATGGGTGGGATAATTATTTCTTTTCCCTTACCTGGTGATTAAAACTACGCGGGCGTGTGAGAAGACGGAATCGTCTGCCAATGTCGGTTTTTGTTGATTGGTAGATCACGTTTGAGCGTTGCAGAGCGTGTTAGGTCCATGAAAGTTCAGAGGATATTTCCTCACACGGATTGTCAATCCTGCCCGAGTCGGTCTGCTTCCGATCTGTGTTCTCATCCGCTTCAATGTTGATGATGTGAATCCTGGACCTCGTGATCAGGGATAACGACTGGAACTGGTTTGCCGTCTCTCCCGATAGCCTCAAAGGTAAAATGAGGGTTTTTCACCATGGTTGTATGGGAGGAATTTTTTTCAGGTGGAGCGTCAAAGATAATTTGAGTTTTCAGGGTATCATTGGCTAACACGACGACTTCCATTTGGAGAATTCCGCCAATCCACGGATGCCAAGCGACCAAGGAGTACACACCTTCCGGGATGTCGGAAATGGTGAAGCGCCCCTCGGCGTCGGTGATGGCGTAGTAGGGATTGGTGATGGAAAGCCCCCAAGTCTGCATATAGGGATGCTGCCCGCATTCAGCCAAAAAGATGCGCCGCCCCTTGGTGAAATGAAAGGTGTCAATTACTGGTTCACCCGAACGATGATCATGGTTTGGGGGTTCTTTGAGAGAATGGTAGGGATTCATACGAAGCGGGCGATGAAAGATAATGGAAGACCCACTGGGAGCCGTTTCGTACATTTGCACATCATGCACGACTGGATCCATGTTAATAAAACGAATTTCCTGATGATCACGCACGACGAGCACACTTGGTGAAAAAATGCAGTCTTTAGCTTCCACGGTAGCAGGAGGGAGTTCAAACGGTTTACCCTGATCAATGCCCTCCAATATCACGATGGCATTTTGAAGAGCGCCTTCCGATGAAATTTGGAACTGGTCATACAATCGCCAGCCTGTCCCCGTGGAAATTCGCCCACAGAATGCAGGGTCGGGAAAGAGGGCCAGGTTATACGCTAGGGGGTCGGGTTCAGTCCCATTCATCCTGACCTGTCCCGTGACAGATCCACCATCGGTTACGGGGATTTCGGTATAGGCCCAACTTGTTGGACTCCCAAGTAAAAACACACTGAAAAAGAGCCCAAAAATTTTCTTGCAGTTACTCATCGTAAAAAACTCTTTCATAGGGTTAAGTGAAAAATGGGGAGTCGAGAAGCCTACCGTGTAGCCATCAATTCTCCGCAGTGGTGTTTTATGAGGATAGCAAAGTTCATCCTTCAATGGGTAGCCCCTGTACGATTTTCCATCCCATTCAAACCTTATTTTTCCTGACACCTGAAAAATGGATTCCATTGTGTGAATTTGTATGGAAACTCCATACGGGGTATATATTTTTCATTTTCAATGGAATATCCCTATTCTCCCTTGCCCCTCTGGGGAAACCTGCCTGCGCGAAGCCGCTTTCAGCCTCCGTAGCCACTCCGACAAAGGAGGCTCGGCGAAGGCTTGGGGTTTGGGTGAGGGTTTTCTTCTCCAGAAGTAAAAATACTATTATGAGTCTGTTGAATATTTCAGGTCCATGACCCATAGATTCTCCAGGTAAGCCTGCTCGCATCAGTGGGAGGGACTTACCAACGGAAATTAAGAAAGGGGAGAAAATGTAATGCCTGAGTACTTCATTGCCTATCACGGTGGGGAAATCCCTGAAAACCTTGAGGAACACATGGGGAAGTTTATGGAGTGGGTCGGTGGGCTTGGCAAAGCCGTGGTCATGCCCGGCATGCCCTTGGGACAGGCTAAGATCGTGAGCGCCGATGGTGTATCAGACGAGGGTGGGGCGAAACTGACAGGGTTTTCCATTCTGGAAGCCGAAAGCCTGGAGGCGGCTGTTGAAATGACGAAGGCATGCCCGCACCTTGCAATCGGTCAAGTTGAAGTCGTGGAAATGAAGGAAATGTAGTTTCCCACGTCGGAATAGGGTGCAGTCTTTCTTTGTCATTCTGAGTATGGCAATGCAAAACCTGCCCGTAATTCCAAAACACTCTGAGTCGAATACCTCTTTTCTATAGCTCAAAATTAAGCTATATTATGAGTTATAGAGATTGAGGCTATAACTCATGACGTGGAATTGGCAAGAACCCAAATGGCCGGATTTTTCGTATGATGCGACGTCCCTGGCTGAATACGAAAAACAACTGTTGCATCGGTCTGGAGTATTGTCGGGTGCCTTAAAGTATTTTGATGAGAATGAGAAAACCCAATTTACGGTAAGTCTCATCAGTGATGAAGCGCTAAAAACCTCTGAGATTGAAGGAGAATTTCTTAGCCGAGATTCTCTGCAATCTTCCATTCGACGCCACTTTGGTCTTGCCACTCCGAAACGAAAAGTTTCAAAAGGGGAACAGGGCATCGCGGATATGATGGTCGATTTGTATCGAAATTACCAAGCTCCGTTATCACATGAACAGCTGTTTGCCTGGCACGATATGCTCACAAGCGGCCGTCGCGATTTGACAGTCCGAGGGGGGTATCGAACTCATAAAGAACCAATGCAAGTCGTGTCAGGTCCAGTCCATAGCCCAAGAGTTCACTTTGAAGCGCCGCCTTCGAAAAAGATCAAAAAGGAAATAAATGGATTTATCAAATGGTTTAATGTGACCGCCCCGAAGGCCAATCAAGCTCTCCCGCCATTGACACGTGCTGGTATTGCCCATTTGTACTTTGTGTGTATCCATCCCTTTGAAGATGGAAATGGGCGAATTGGGCGGGCGATTGCGGAAAAAGCACTGTCGCAATGTCTTGGGCAACCGACACTGATTGCCCTGTCCCAGACAATCAATTCTGCCAGAAAGGCGTACTACCAAACACTCGAAGAGAATAATAAGGACTTAGGCATTTCGGATTGGCTGGTCTATTTTGCCCAAACGATATTGGATGCGCAGGAATACACTCAACGGTCCGTAGACTTCCTGATTGAAAAGGCCAAACTCTATGATCGCTTGCGTGGCAAACTTAATGAGCGGCAGGAGAAAATTCTTGCCCGTATGTTTCGCGAAGGTCTTGAAGGTTTCAAAGGTGGCTTAAGCGCTAAAAACTATATAAAAATTGTGGATACTTCACGGGCGACCGCGACAAGAGATTTGAAGGATCTTGTTGAAAAAGGCGCACTGATGAAGACTGGTGAGCGAAAATATACCCGCTATCTTTTGCCAATGGTGGGTTAAACTCTGAACCCTACGAAATCCTAATAAATAATCTATTGAAAAGTCATAGAGTCAGGTTTTGACCTAAGGGCACCTCAAAAAATCAGGTATTTTTTGTGAGGGCAAGGAAGCCGCGCGCGGAAAACCGGAGTGTAGGGGCGAATACATGAGGATTTGAGCACGCGGCTGACGCCGCCATCACGGAAAAGGACGGTTTTTTGAGGTGCCCTTAATATATTTTTCGCTTGAGCGAGCCATGGCTGGCTTTCCTGAGTCTGGCTCAACATTTCACCAGGCCGATTGATTCCACATCATATAGTATTTTAACTTTCAACTAAGACATCTCAGTCTCCCTCGCCCCTGTGGGGAGAGGGTTGGGGTGAGGGGTTGTATTCATCCAATAGTTAACACACGATAGGATGGACCAGAAGAAAGTTAAGGTATTAAGTCGAGACTTTTCCTCCTTCCCTACCTTCTGCTCGGCGGAGGCTTTCCTCTTCGGTGTGCTATGCGGAAAGGAGGGAAAGATGTAAATGAGTCGACAAAAGAATTGCCCCCTTACTGACCTGCTCACAGAAAAGGGCACCCTTTGTGTTAAGACCCAATCCAGCTTAAAATAATCTTGAATCCTAAAATAAAAAAATGCTCACGACCAAACACCTCAAGATTAAGGGATTTGAAACAGTTGTAGTCGGAACAGATCCCTCTGCCCATTTCCATGCAATCATAGCGGTGCATTCCACCCGGCTGGGACCGTCCCTCGGCGGTATCCGCATGTGGCCGTATAAGAATGAGAAGGAAGCCTTACGAGATGTGCTTCGCTTAGCTCAAGCGATGAGCAAAAAAGCGGCCATTTCCGATTTACAGATTGGAGGAGGGAAGGCTGTCATCATTGGAAATCCAGGAACAGAGAAAACCCGATCCGTGCTGCTCTTAATGGGAATGCTCATTGATTCCCTAAAGGGAAAATATATAGCCGCCAAGGACTCAGGGATTGTACCGGAAGATTTAGATGTCGTAGCGGAGAAGACCCGCCATGTCACCGGAACCACAGGAAAAAATGGGGGAAGCGGGGATCCGTCCCTGTCGACAGCCAAGGGAGTGCTTGGAGGAATGCAAGCCGCCTGCCAAGTCGTCTTTGGGTCGCAAAACCTGAAAAACCGCGTGGTGGCGATCCAGGGGGTCGGCCATGTGGGATGGTATTTAGGAGATCTCCTTGTGAAACACGGCGCGAAACTGATCGTAGCGGACCTGCAGCCGGAACGAGCAGCCCGAGCGCAACGATCCTGGAATGCCACCGTGGTGCCCTTATCGAAGATTCATCGCGTGCCGGCGGACATCTTTGCTCCTTGTGCCTTGGGAGGGATTTTAAATGCCAAGACCATCCCTCAAATACGAGCCAGAATTGTGGCCGGAGGAGCCAATAACCAATTTCTGGATGAAGAGCGCGATCCCTATCTCTTAATGAGAAGAAACATTATGCACGTGCCGGATTACGTCTTGAATGCCGGGGGGCTGATCCAGCTCGTGGTCCGAGAAGTGTTACACCAGCGACGAGTGGCTCCGTGGATAGGAAATATCCAACGAACGGTTCAGCAGATCTTGACGCAATCCTTACGAGATCGGCTCCCTCCCCTCATTGTAGCGAACCGCATGGCGCTGGAAAAGATCGGGACGTAAGGAACTCCCTTTCGCGAATGCCCAATCCGCTCGGCGGAGGCTTGCCTCTTCGGTGTGCAATGAGGAAAGTGAGAGATGTTAATTAGTCAACCAAAGATTTGACCCGTTCCCTGATTCTATGTGGTTAGGTTGTTGTTTCGAAATCCGAGAAATATTTCTTTTCGCCAGATAGAATACTCGAATATATCGCTTTAAGGTCCGATGGCAAATCATCATCTTTAAGACGCTGTTTTGCGACATCTTGAAATGCTTTGGTGTCCCCCAGTTCGTTCAAATCGGACTCTGTAAATTTAGCGTAGCAACCCTTTCCTGAATCCCAACTCACCCCCCAAAGCGTTTTTACGAGATGATCAGCTGAAACATGACTATGAAGATTCTTTTGAACGATCTTCCGCACATGTTGGTGATTAAGGCGATCTAAAAGATAAAAGGTCTGGCTAGCCTCGGTTGAATTAAAAGCTGTACCGGAAAGAAAAGACTGAAGGGTATTTTTATTCCAAATTTTAATTAGTTCTTTCAGCTCCGTTGCCGAAACCAGCCAATCCTCCTGAGATTCCTTTCGATCCTCTGTAAACATTCCTTGCTGTTGGCAAAGGAAATGTAGAAGGTCGACTGATAAGGAAAGGGTCTCCGGAGAGCCAATAATTTTATGAATAAGTTTCTTTGCATCTGCTTTGCCACTTTTTTTTAGAATTTTACGGATAATCCAGAATATTTGGAGGCTTATTGGGCGTTTGAGAAGGTCGCCTATACTTCGACGTTTTATTTCTCTTGTTACCTCCAGTTTACTAATGTGAGATAAAATATCAATGAAACCTTCCAAATCGGGAACATCATTTTCTTCAATGACGTGGGTTACAAGGCCGAGGAAGTCGCCAAGTTGTTCCAGGTTTCCAACCTCATTGACAACGGTCATCCTCTTTTCTGGATGCCTTAAAAAAGACCAAACTTGGGAAAGAGATACCTCGGATGTTGGTAAACCACCCGACAAGGCGATTACTAGATTCTCTGGGCAGGCAATACGGCCTGAGGTTCGAGGAGGCTGTTTTTCATCAATCGGCAACCCTTTTTCGGTTAATGGAAAGATCCGACCAAGAAGTTCTAAAAGGGTGGCCTGGAGGACAACTGTGCATTCACTTAAAACAGTCTCCCGTTGCGGTTTCAATTGTTCGACAACTTCCTCAGGCTTTTTAAAGAGTGCCGTTTCAACTTCAAGTGGACCTACATAGGCCTGAGGATTTGAATAGATATGGTCATATAGTTTTGGTGCGGTAATCGCAATTGACTCGATTGCGAACAGGTCTGCTATTCCTACCTCAGTCTTTGTCAGTGGATAAAGGAGCCGCAGTCGATTGAATACTCTATAAACGTCTCTGGGAGTACGAAGTAAGAACTTGATACTGTTGTGGTACAAGTCAGAAAGACGTTTTTGTTCTTCAAAGAAAGTGCTTAGAGAATCATCAATTTTTATCGAGTCGATTTCTCGATCAACTATTTTCCCAATTTGAGCCATCCCGATTCTTGGAAGAGTAGTTCGTACCTGTACGATCTTATCCAAATACTCTCGGCCGCTTTCTATACCAAATTTCTCAAAAGCCTTTTCAATGTAAGCAGGATCAAATGCAAGGACATAGGCCATTTGGGGAAAGTCAGATACAGCCTTAACGAGGCGTATCATGGCAAAAACTTCCTCTGGGGGTAAGCGATCAAGATCATCAATGAAAATTACAAACGGTTTTGCTAATTCCACTATTGAATCAGAGATCCGCTTCTTTTGTTCTGCAACGTTTAAAGTTGTGAGATCCCCAGCAGCCTTTGTGGCATCACTAGCACCTTTGAACAAAGACTCTAACGCTGTTGCATATGGTTCTGCCCCAGGAATCCATTTAGCGAAAGAAAAAAGACGAGAATAAGAAATTAGCGCTTCAGAGATCTTCTTTGCTTGGCTTGCGTGTGGTGATAATCCAATGGATGACGTAATTTGGATGAAAAATTCTTGTACGAGAGCGTTAAGTGATCCAACCATCCAAGGGTTAAAGTGTGCAATTATGGGACGTTCGTCATCGGGTATTTTTCTGAGATGGTGGGAGATTCGATTAATTGTTGAAGTTTTCCCCGATCCCCATGGTCCCTCTAAAGACAGAACCAGTCCGGGGGAGTTCGATGTTAGACAGATTTGGTTTGCCAGTTGTGAGCAAAATTTATCACGCCCAAGCAAATCTTCATCATCCGTGATACCAGTCAATGGGCTGTCAGGATTGAACAACATATTTTTTTTCACTCAGGCATTAAAATTGTCAAACATTGTACCCGTTAAAACTAATTTGAAAGTACAAAAGGGCTATCGAAAGTGTATGAACAAAAGCAATCTTGACGCAAACAGCAGGGTATCTGTTGGATAAAGAATTATAAAGTGAATGGATAAAGAAATGAGTATTGCTTTGAGTTAAGAGTAAGCCGCCCATCAATTTAAAAAAAAGGATCTAGGAATGACCAGAAGGCCTTTACAACTCCGTCCCCACCAACCGTTCTAACTCTGTGAGGGATACAGATAACTCAAACCGGGCTTGGGCATAGGCCTTAAAGGTTTGCCAGAGCACGCGTTGGGCATTTAGGAGCCTGTCCGAGATTAGCGGATCTACTGCGACTGCGCTGGACTTGACCAGCTTCTCCGATCGTTATCGTTAAATAGGGCTTGCTGAAAAAAGCATTTTCGAAAATTCCCTCACCAACCAGCGATCCATTTTGGACTCCAGCCCCATTGGGCTTCCACCCTACCAGCACGAGAAGCCGGACAATTTGTCTGCTTCTTCAGCCAGCTGGCCCGTAGAAGGCGTGTCCCAGTCCTTCGCCAATTGAGGCACCACGCACACAACAACAAAGAAACCCGGAGGAGCAGGTGCTCCAAGTTCATTACCAGAAACGAGAGCTGAATCATCGTTTCGGAGGTGATGGCAAGTTTGGCCATCATCCGGCCTAGCCCCAACCGTCGCTTCCCTTGCCCCAACTTGCCTTCAATGGCCATCCGAGCCGTGGCATCCTCACGGCCTTGGTGCTGGTCTTGCTTTATCTGCTCAGCGGTGGCCTCGGTGAGCACCCGTGGGCGACCCAAGGGCGGCCCCGAGAGGCGGATTCCTTTGCTGTGGCAGAACTGCCGATTGGCACGGGTGCGGTAGATTGGGTCCACGTGAACCGAGGCCGGATAATGGTCGAACCGCCGACGATACGCTTCGATCTGTCCGACTAAATCCAGGCATTCGTTGTAGGCATCCCAACTGATGCGATCGACAAAGCTGATTCCCTCCACCAGACTCACCGAGATTTTGGCACCAAATGCAACCGGGCATCCGGCTTTGCCGCGCACGATGGGACGGACGTGAGGTTGGCTGAGGCTGACCAACCGATCGGCGATCCGATGACAGCGGCGCGTAGACATCCAGAGCTGTTGCCGATACAGTTCCTGAATCACGAGGAGCTGGCGGTAGCGTGGCTTGGGTAAGGTGCCCAACCGCCCCTCTTGGGCCAGGCCGGCAATGGATCCGAGATTGCGTCGGAGATACCTCAGCTGTTTGCCAATCCCTCGTCGGAGTTTCTGGCTCCGTGGTTTTTGGCTCTTCGCAATGCGCAAATAATCCTGTCGGGCCTTCTGCCGATAGGTGCGAGGCTTCTTCTGGGCCGTGGTGCGCACGGCATGCATGAGGTCAATGAGCTCTTCGGTTTTCTCGCGGGCGTCATGCAGCAGGTAGCGGTCGGTGGGATATTTGATATCGGCCGGCACACAGGTGGCATCGACGAGCAGCTGCCCTTTCGGGGGAGCGGGCTCGCCTTCTCCTTTCGCCTTGCCAGGTTCCTCTCCCGTTGCCTGGGCGTCAGCAATGAGCCGGGCGATGGCTTCGTTGATCTGCTCAAGGCTCTCGTCGGGAAACCGTTTGCGGAACGTGGTCAGCAGGGAATGATGAAACGGCGCCTCCTCTTGATACGTCAGCAGACCCAAAAAATATTGCAGATAGGGGTTTTCGGCAATCTGGGCCACGAGTTCACGATCCGTGACTCCCAGGCGTTCTTGTAAGATGAGGGCCCCCAACGCGAGCCGCGAGGACTTGGCGGGCGCCCCGATGTCGTCTTGGGAAAACTGCTTCGCGTAGGCCGTTTCGACTTCCGCCCAGGGGATGTGTTTCGCGAGAATCACCCACCGGTTGTCACTGCGGAGTTTGCCGCCAAAGGGCAAGACGAACTCTTCAAAGGCCAGTTGATTCACATGAGGTGTCCGATACATGGGTTCTCCTGGTGCAAGCTTTTTGGGAAGAGGGGGGAACTTTCTGTGCACGTCTCCCCCTGTTCTTACATGCAGAAGGCTACTCAAATCAATGGGGTGAGCTTTTATCAGCAAGCCCTAAATAGTCACCACTATTCGCCTCAAACAATCGAAAAATCTGCATCAAACCAGCACAATCTCGCGACGATCACTCATGTCGGACAGGCTCCTGGCACATCAAGCAAGCTGGCTTCTCCGAATTTAAAACTCGTGCGAGCTATGCGGACGGCTTCTTCAGACACGAATTGTTTAAAAATAATCCGGTTTAAGTGGTGGGTCGTACGGGGATCGAAACTGTGACCCGCTGATTAGGAGAGGTCAGCTTCTACTTCGTGGGAAACTGCGTGAAATCTTTTTTATCCCAAATGTGTGGAGATGGGCCTTCAGCGCTCCCTTAGGTCCGTCGGCTTCGGCTTGGCGGAGTGTAAAATTCATGGCCACCAATGGTGGACACCCTTTGACTGACTGTAGCCCAATACGGGGTTCGAACGAGTTTCGGGTTATAAAAAAGAACGGCACCGTCGACGACATTTCTTCCGTCTTGGACCAGCCTCCATGCCAATAAGCTGTCCCTCATACTTTTCTTTTTAAGGTCCAAAGGGATGTGGTAGGGGTTTCTTGTACTCCAGGGCTGAAATTGCCTGGCTTTCAAAACGGTTCCCTTGACTGTTCCATCGCTTTGATACTTCAGCTTCATCCTATTTCTTATCACGGCGGCCATTGCGAGTTTACCTGCAAAGCTCTCACCAGCTGCTTCAAAGTATACGGTAAGTGCCGCAAGTGCCTCACTGGGGTGAAAATGTCGCAGTTTCTGAAGCGCACCGCTCTGTTCCAGAGAGGAAGCGCTTCCAACGACTTCCGCCATTGTTTTCACGGAGCCTTGAAATACCCCGCTTATACTCGGGGTCAGTGGGATTGAGATGATAGCAGCCATCATAGTCATACAGGCTGTTGTGTATGGTTTGCTGATGAATGTTCGACTTTTTTTCATAAGTCCAAAATCTCCTTCTTGTGTCTGAATGGCCCAGTGACCCAAAACGATCACCGCACCATACAGGGTCAACGATCGAGGGTCGTGACGAGTGGTTTCTGAGCAAAGACTTGACGTTCAGCATCCAGCCAGTCACTCAGATCCTGTCCTTGGTACCAGCCCCGTCGCTCATACAATTCATACGCAAGTTTGGAAATTTTCCCATATAACTCTTCTGGAGTCGGAGGCTGAGGTTTTGCGATGGTCTTCATTTTTTTGGAACTACCCGTTCGTGTGGCAGTTTTGGTTGCAGAAGTCCGTTCCTTCGTTTTTGTTGTATTGGTATTTTTCGCATATACCACTTCAGACGCCGGAGGCTGAGGCTTTGCGATGGTCTTCCCTTTTTTGGGACCACCCGTTCGTGTGGCAGTCTTGCTGGAGGGAGTCCGTTCCTGTTTTTTCGTCGTGACCGTCTTTGGCTTTTTTGAAGTAGGCGAGGCCCCCGCCCCTTTTTCACTGCCAGTTTTTTTGGTTTTCATACCCATCCCCATCCATCCATTACAATTTTTTTAGTTATCGACAATCATATTCCATTTAGTGGTGTACCGAGTGCGACTTCCTTAGTGAGTCATCCCCACCCGCAGTAAGAAAGGAGGTTGGCTGTCCCTACCTTTCTCCTTCGGGCGAGTTCTATTGGGTTACCAACGTCCTCTGTTTGCTTCCCTTACACCAGGGTCATCGCCAAAGCTGCTTCTTCCGGAGCGAGGCGCCTGGGGTTTTGCTTCATTGACGGTCAATGTCCGTCCACCCAGTTCCGTGCCGTGCAACCCCGAAATCGCATCACTCGACTCGTTGCTCGTGGACATTTCCACAAAGCCAAAGCCCCGCGACTGACCGGTGTATTTGTCTGTGATCACCCGCGCGGACTGAACCGTACCATGGTTGGCAAAAAGGTCTTCTAACTGCTGCTCATCGGTGGAATAGGGCAAACCACCCACGTAAATCTTTGAACTCATAGGAGCTCTCCTTACATATTAAATTGTAATTTGGTTTAAAACCCGAGAAAGAAACGACTGGAAGGGAGGCCGATGATGCGAACAGCTAAGCGGCTTAAAAAACTTCCGACTATATTTCTTGGGAAACCTTAATGGGCCCTACTTGTATGGTGAGTTGTTCACCAACAGGCCCTCTGGACACGAGTCTTCCTTGTACATGAACCAATTGTTTAAGGCAACAAAAAAATTTACAGAGTCGCGGACAGATGGAATCTTCCCTGTCCCTTTTTAGGTCCCAAGATCCGCGATGGATTTATTTTGGGCATAAAAAAACCTCGTTGATTTGCTAAGATACGGGTGCCCACCCACTTAGCCACTCCTCACCAACGAGGTGAAACGAATGATGCCACAAACCGTTCTTCCGTTCAAGCTTGAGCCCACCGACGAACAGCTCACCGCTCATGGCGGGCTGGCGCTGTTCGGGGAGTTTCTCCAAGCCATGAATGTGCCCCGGCAACTCAATGCGGCCTTGCCCGCGCCCGGGAGCCGCATCGGCTATCACCCCGCCCAATTTGTCGAGCCCCTGCTGCTGATGTTGCATGGCGGGGGCCGGACGCTGGAGGATCTGCGCCAGATTCGCGAGGATGCGGGCTTGCGGGCCGTGCTGCGACTCCCCGTGGTTCCCAGTGCCGATGCCACGGGCGATTGGCTGCGACGCATGGGGGAGAAGGATGGTTTAGCAAGTTTAGCCGTCGTCAATCAGCAGCAGATCCGGCGGGCGTTGAAGCGGGAACCGCGCACGGACTATACCCTCGATCTTGATGCCACGCAGATTGTCGCGGAGAAGCAGGCAGCCAAATGGACGTACAAGGGGGAGCGAGGCTATCTGCCGATGCTGGGGCACCTGGCGGAAAATGGGCTGGTGCTTGGGGAGGAGTTTCGTGAAGGGAATGAGGCTCCGGCGTCCCGCAATCTTGAATTCACCCAGGCGTGTGCGGCGCAGATGCCCAAAGGCAAACGGATTGCTCATGTGCGGGCGGATAGTGCGGCGTACCAAGCGGAGTTGTTCAATTGGTGCGAGGAGCACAACGTGACGTTTGCGATTGGGGGCGTGCAGGATACGGCCGTGCAGGCCGTCATTGCCGCCATCCCTGAGAGCCAGTGGCAACCCTACCGAGATGGCCATCTCGCTGAAACGGTACATTGTATGGCGAAGACCAAGCAAGCCTTTCGCCTCATCGTATTGCGACGGCCCGTGCAACAGGATCTGTTTGCCCCCGAGGCCCCCAGCCTGCGCTACACGCTGATTGCGACGAACCGAGATGGAACCCCTGAGGAGATTGTACGATGGTACAACCAGCGGGGCGAGACCAGCGAGAATCGCATCAAAGAACTGAAGAGTGGCTTTGGCATGGAACGGCTTCCGTGTGGGACCTTCGCGGCCAATGCCGTCTTCTTTCGCATTGGCGTGTTAGCCTACAACCTGTTTGTGTTGTTCAAGTTGTTGGCGTTGCCCTATGCCTGGAGCCAGTGCCAAGTGCGCACGGTGCGTTGGCGGCTGTATCAGGTGGCGGGCAAAGTGGTCCGGCATGCTGGTGCCGTGATCCTCAAAGTGCAACAACAGCTGTGGGGCTTGTGTGAGGAGATTCGGACGCGCTGTGCAGAAGCTGCCCAGCCTTATTAAGCCGGGGCAGGGGACAGCACAAGAGAAGAAGGAAGCAGGAAGGGAGTGGTCTGCCCAAAAGGCTGGTCGATCCCATGTCAGGACAGGCAACTCTGGGAGGTGGCTCAAATCCAGCCAGACCATTGACTAAGCAACGGCGCGAACACGTGGGTTTTGCCAAAGGACCTCTGTTGACCAAACCCATCGCGGATCTTGGGTAGGTCTATTCGATTGAAAAACCTGTGTTTTTTAGATACCGCAAGCCTGGATGAGTTTTTTACCCATACGCCGAGAAAGTTCATTCATCAATTTAAAAACCCATAGGTCCTACGAATTTCCCAAACCATCTACAATTCCTTCCCCACCAACCGTTCTAACTCCGTGAGTGCCACGGACAACTCAAATCGTGCTTGCGCATACCCTTGAAAGGTGTGCCATAGCACCCGTTGGGCATCTAGTACATCCAGCAAGCTGGCTTCTCCGAACTTAAAACTTGTTCGAGCTATGCGGACGGCTTCTTTGGCTTGTTTCAATAATCCCTTTTCAAATGTTTGAATTTGCGCGAAGGCGGTTTTGGAAATTTGGACTTGTTCGGTGATGCCTTTCTCTTCGTGGTTTCAACATTTTTAAAAAAAGCCACATTCATTCTCGGTCCAATATCCACCTCCTTCATCCGAACAATAATCTCCATTTTGCTATCCCTTCAGAGTTTAAACTTCAAAATTTGTTCCCTCACGCGGGTCTTTCATATTGACACCTGTCAATTGCCACTTTACGATAATGAATGATCCATAGTTTTAAGCATCGCGGCCTGAAACGATTTTTTGAAGAAGGCGATTCTCGGCGAATACCCCACGATATGCTGCAACGGATCAGCCTTATTTTGGCGCGTTTGGATACGGCCAAGACGATTGAAGTGATGAATGTGCATTCCTATCACCTGCATGAATTCAAAGGAGACCGAAAAGGTATATGGAGCGTGACAGTCCGGGCCAACTGGCGGATTACCTTTCAATTCGAAGACGGTGATGCCTTTGATGTGAATTTTGAAGACTACCATTAGAAAAGGAAAAGACCATGAGTCTGAAACGAACTGTTAAACGAATGAAAAACCCTCCGCATCCTGGATTTGGGGTGAAAGTGGATTGTCTGGAACCCTTTGGGCTTTCCGTCACGGAAGGTGCAAAAATCTTGGGCGTGACCCGACAGGCCCTCAGCAATCTCATCAATCAAAAAACTAATTTATCTTGGGATATGGCTATCCGACTCTCGAAAGCCTTTGGGTCTACGCCCGATGGATGGATGCGGTTGCAGTTTCAATATGACGCTGAGCAAGCTGAGGAACGTATGAAAAAAATCAAGGTGAAACCGTATAAGGGCACGTTGGAGCCTGCTTTTCAATAGCAGGGGACCAAAGGAAAGATGGGCATGGTGATGAAATACCCAATCCACCCAGGAAAGATCATTAAACATACGATTAATGCCACAGGTCTAGGCGTCACCGAAAGCGCCGAGCGTCTTGGCGTGAGCCGATCAACGTTGTCTCGGGTCATCAATGAAAAAGCGTCGCTGTCACCAGAAATGGCCGTACGGGTGTCAAAAGCGTTTGGCTCCACGGTGGAGCACTGGATGAGGATGCAACTGGCCTATGACTTAGCGAGCGTGGAAAAGACGGCCCGATCCATCAAGGTTAAGCCCTTCCCGAAAGCGGAGCTGCTTCCGGTCTAGCGTCGAACTGACACCTTGAGATTCAAAGAATGAAAAATTATCGAAAAGCCAAAAAGCTCGTCGATGTCTCCGTGGGAGAATCGGTTCGTATTCTTCGGGTGCTTCAGGAGTTAAGCCAGAATGAGCTCTCGGTGCTCACTTGCATTCCACAGTCCACAATTTCTGGTATAGAGAACGATCGGATCAGGCTTGGTGTTGAACGTGCTAAGGTGTTCGCTAGGGCCCTCAAGTGTCATCCGGCTGTTTTCCTTTTTCCAGGTTGGGACATTCATCAAGAGTCTGCAGCTTAACAAACGAGCCCAATGATTGTGACACAGTCCTTATAACTCCTTCCCCACCAACCGCTCCAACTCCGTGAGTGCCACGGATAATTCAAATCGGGCTTGCGCATAGCCTTGAAAGGTTTGCCATAAGACGCGTTGGGCGTCTAGTACATCGAGTAAGCTGGCTTCGCCGAATTTGAAACTTGTTCGAGCTATGCGGACGGTTTCTTTGGCTTGTTTCAACAAGCCTTGTTCGAATGTGTGGATTTGGGCGGATGCGGTTCTGGAATTTTGAAGGTGCTCGATGATCCCTCTTTGGAGAGTGATCCGTGCTTCCTGCAGATTGGCTTCCGCCTGGCGGCGAATACCTAAGGCTTTGGCAATCTCCCCCTGTCGTTGGTTCCAAAGTGGCAAGGGAATCGTGAGCCCTCCGATGAATCCTTCTCGACCCGCATCGCGTTGATAGGCACCGTTAATCGTCACATTGGGCACACGGGCATGTTGCTCTTGGTTATGTTGGGCACTGGCTTTTTCAATCAATTGTTGAAACTTGCGGACTTCGGGATGATATTGAAAGGCGTCCTCTATCAGGCGCTTTTCATTCAAATTGGTTTTGACCGATTCAAAGTCTCCGGTGATGGAAAAGGCCTCCCCAAGATTTCCAGCTGTGAGTTGATTGAGAGTGGCCTGGTTCGATCGAACCTTCCCTTTGGTTTGGCTCACTAATTTTTGGGCTTGCAGCATTTCCACATTCACCTTTACGAGCTCGAACGGTGGGGCTTCTCCGGATTCCACCCGACGTTTCACGGCTCGTTCGAAATCGGTGACGGTGTCCGACAGTCGCGAAGCCAGGTCGGCCAGGGTTTCGGCTAAGAGGAGTTCATAAAACGTTCGCTTCGCTCTGGCTTTCACATTCAACTGCGTAACTTCCAGACTCGCTTGCGCGCTCGTGACGCCGGCTCTGGCAGCAGATTGCCGAGCCGCGCGAGTGCCTGGCCATTCTAACGGCTGGCTCAAGGAGATATATCGTTCGGTCAACGAAGGGCCAGTGGGATCAAGGACCTGCCCATGTCCGCTTTGAAGTCCCAACGAAGGATTGGGATAGGCCGACGCGGATAATTGGTCGCCTTGCGTTTCGTCGATCACTCCCTTTCCGAACTCAATGCTCGGATGGTGGGTTAATGCCAGATCTATAACTCTTTGAAGCGTATACGACTGAATCGTGGCCTCTTGCCCCCAGACCACTGTTCCGTTTGCAGACCACAGGCACACGCAACCGATTAACAGTTGTGCGAAAAACGAAAAGAAGTATTTACGTGGTGGGTGTCGATTCATGAGAACTCCCAGGGCAAAAGTATCGATAGACAGCAGGAATGACTAGTAGTGTGAGTGCCGTGGATGTGATTAAGCCTCCAATGACCACCGTGGCAAGCGGGCGTTGGACTTCGGCGCCCAGGGTGGTGGCTAACGCCATGGGAAGAAATCCCAAGCTAGCCACTAACGCGGTCATCAACACAGGCCGGAGTCGATCTAAGGCTCCCTGTGTCACGGCCTGTTCAGTAGACAATCCTTCTTGTTCCAAGCTGCGAATTCTGGAAACCAGCACCACCCCATTCAAGACCGCAATGCCAAATAATGCGATGAACCCCACACTCGCGGAGATACTCAGAGGCAGTCCTCTAATCCACAACGCGAAAATTCCTCCTGATAGTGCCAAAGGCACATTGAGAAAAATAAGAAAGGCTGGGCGAAGCGTGCCGAAAATAAGTGAGAGCATGCCGATGATCAAGATCAGCGTAATGGGAACGACCAGGGCTAAGCGTTGGGTGGCTTCCTCCAGGTGTTCAAATTGCCCTCCCCATTCAAGATAGTATCCAGAGGGAAGTGAAACTTTTTCTCGAATGGTCTGTTGCGCTTCGGTCATAAACCCACCCAAGTCCCGGCCTCGAATATTGGCTTCCACCACGATTCGGCGATGGGTATTTTCGCGGCTAATTTGCGCTGGCCCTTCATCGACGATTACTTGCGCAATGCGGGATAACGGCACCAATTCGCCATGTGGCGTGGGCACAAGCAAATTTCGGATCGCAGCAGGGCTGGCTGAGGATTGGTCGGTCAGACGAACAACTAAAGCAAATCGTTTTTCGCCCTCAAAGATGGTTCCGACATGTTGGCCCGCACGGGCGGTTTGGACATATGTCAACACATCATCGGCAGTAATACCGTAGCGAGCAATCTGGTCTCGATCCACGATAATACGAATTCGCGGAACGCCTGACACTTGTTCGGCTTTCACATCGGTCGCCCCTGGAATACTTTTTAAGACGCTTGCAACCTGTTCCGCGTGTTTGCGAAGAACCGAGAGATCCTCCCCGAAGATTTTCACAGCAATATCCGATCGGGTTCCCGCAATGAGTTCGTTAAATCGCATTTCAATCGGTTGGGTAAAGCCGAGGCCAACCCCATGCACCGATTCCAAAATGGCATGTCGCATTTTCTCGATCAGTTCCTCTTTGGTTTGGGCACTCACCCATTCATCCTTCGGTTTCAACACCGCAAATACATCAGAGAGTTCGATGCCCATAGGATCGGTGGCTACTTCAGGGCTGCCCGTTCTGGATACCACTTTGATGACTTCGGGGAATTTGCGAAGGCTTTGTTCCACTTGGAGTGCAGTGGCCACGGATTCATCAAGCGACACGCTCGGCAAACGCCATACCTGGATAGCGAGGTCTCCCTCATCTAAACGGGGCATGAAAACCACGCCTAACGAGGGGCCGACAAACAGGCTCAAGACAAACAGCACGATGGCCGATCCCGCAGCCAACTGAGGTTTGCTAATTGAGAAACGGAGACAGGGTTCGTAGAATTTGCGTATCTTTCGAAGCAGCCAGGTTTCTTCATATTGTGTCTTGGACTTGGCAAACCAAAACGCGAGAGTCGGAACAGCGGCAACGGCAAAAATAAGTGAACCTGCAAGAGCAAAGATCACCGTAAACGCCATGGGCTGGAACATTTTTCCCTCTAGCCCGGCGAGAGTCAGAATAGGAAGATAGACTAAAATAATAATGCCCACGGCAAAGGTAATGGGACGAAGCACTTCTTTCGCCGCGTCTTGAATGCCTTGGGCTCTGTCTTCATCTGACCCATTATCCAGAGTGCTCAACTTTCGGAGAATGTTATCAATCATCACGACGGATCCATCGACCAGTAAACCAAAATCAATTGCGCCCAAACTCATCAGGTTTCCGGAAATGCCGGTTTTGAGCATCCCGGTAAACGCGATCAGCATGGATATGGGAATGGCTGCTGCGACGATCAAGCCTGATCGAAAATTTCCAAGGAACAAAAACAAGATGGCAATGACGAGTAACCCGCCTTCCAACAGATTTGTTTGCACGGTGTGAATGACTTGGGAAACAAAAATTGAACGATCGTAATACGGTTCGATCACGACACCAGGTGGCAAAGAAGATTGAATGTCTTCCACCCGTGCTTTGACTTGCTCGACCACGTGTTCGGCATTGGCCCCAGCCAGCATCTGAACCATGCCAATCACGGTCTCCCCTTCACCCATCCTGGTTGCGGCGCCAATTCTGAGGTTCGCGCCTACTTGTACGAGTGCCACGTCATTGATGTAAATGGGGATTCCGCCAGGGGCATGTCTGACGAGGATTTGCCCGAGATCTTCGACCCCTTTGGCCATGGCTTCCCCGCGAATAAGAAACTGTTCTCGTTCGTGCACAATGTAGCCACCACCAGTCAGCGCATTGTTTTTTTCGAGGGCCTCATACACATCCTTGAGAGAAAGCTTGAGCGCTAAAAGTTTTTGGGGATCGACCATCACTTGAAACTGTTTTTCCCGCCCGCCCCAAATATTCACTTCGACCACGCCAGGGACCGAACGAAGACGGCGTCCAATATCCCACTCCAATAACGTGCGCAGCTCCATGGGACTGTAGCCCTCACCGCTGACCGTAAATTGATAGACTTCCCCCAAGCCGGTGGTCAGCGGCCCCATCATGGGCCGGGCATATTCTGAAGGAATTTGTTCAATGGCGATGGCCAATCGTTCATTGACCAGTTGGCGTGCCAAGTACAGATCCATATGATCTTCAAATATCGCAGTGACGACTGAAATCCCGAATTGAGAAATCGAGCGCAGTTCTTTGAGACCCGGCAGTCCGCTCATATTGGTTTCAATGGGAAAGGTGACGAATTGCTCGACTTCTATAGGACCTAAGGCTGGAGCCTTGGTCAGAATTTGGACTTGCACAGGAGTGAGGTCGGGCACGGCATCAATGGGCAACTCTCTTAAGGAGTAAATCCCTGTACCCATGACCAGAAGCAAGGTCACGAGTGTGAAGAAGCGGTAACGAAGGGAGAGGGTGAGAAGGTGTTCCATTTTTTCTATAAACCTCGTGATGCGTTATGCGTGATGCGTGAAGCGAAATGGGTAAAACATAAACCCTGATCCGCTGGACGTATTCTTTGTCTTTTACTCATCACGCATGACGCTTTACGCATTACGATCTCCAGCTCAATCCCCTGCGATCGAATCTTTAAGAAGTGAATTTTTCAAATCGAATACACCTTCAATGACCACCTCATCTCCAACGGTGAGCCCCTCGGTGACTTCGATCCAGCCATCACTCTCTTGGCCAAGTGTCACAGGGATGAACGTAAAGTCCTTCGCCTGCTTCACAAAGACTCCTCGAACCCCTTCAACTAACGTAGGAGCTGTCACGGGAATAGCCAAAAGTAATGAGGCTCCTTGCTCCAACCGGACCTCCACATATTCGTTTGGTTTTAATAAACCTTTCTGATTGGCAACATCGAACCGAAGCTGAACGGTCAATGTCGCTTTGTCTGCTACAGGCGCGATATAGGTTAGGGGAGCTTTAATCGGCATTCGGCCTTTAGCGACGATCGTGCCGCGATCACCTTCCTTGAAATGCTGTGCTTGTTCTATGGGAAGACTGGCAAAGACCCAGACTTGGCGAGTATCTACGACCTCGAAAAGGTGGTCGCCGGTTCTGATTCCCTGACCGAGCACTACGGTTTGTTCTGAAATAATTCCAGCCAACGGTGATTTAATAATATAGCGATGCCCTTCCATGGTATGGCTGTGCAGCAGTTCGTCCAGTTCATTTTTTGCCAAACCCATGTTCTGAAGTTTTTCTGTGACATGCTGGTTGATGGCTTTGGATTCTAAATAATGCGCACGATCTTCCATCAAGCGGCGTTCAGATACGATTTGTTCCTCGTACAGTGTTTGGGTGCGCTCGAAGTTGGCTTTCCGAAGCTCCACTTGAACTTGAGAGACCAAAAACTCCTGAACCAACTCATCCAGCTTAAGGCTTCCAATCGCGACTAACGGCACCCCTTTTTTCACACGGTTCCCTAATTGAACGAAGACCTGTTCCGCCTGGCCTTCAATGCGCGAGGATATCTTCGCCATCTTGGCAAGATTCAACGCGACATTCCCTGGTGCCGTAATCGTTTTGGAGAGCATCCGTTCTTCCACAGGTGCGGTTTTGATTCGTTGTTGTGCCGATTCGGTGAGATGCAACGGCGAAGGATTCGTTGCCCCTGGCGGCTCGGCTTCTTGTGAGGCGGCGTCTGTTGGTGGTTCTGGTGAATCAGAGCATGCCTGAATCAAAAGGAACGGAAGGAGAATGAGCCATTTATTTTTCACGACGAGCCTCTTCACGATTGACTAATTTTATGAACTATTAAGATCATGGGGATGTTCAAAAAGGTGCGCTCAGCCAGATGGTCTCCAGGCTTCCCATCTGACTTTCCCAGGGGCTCTGCCCCTAGGACGGCCCAAACAGCAGGGCCTGTGACCCCTCGAAGGGGGAACACCCCCTTCGAACATCCCCCCCATCGAGTGGTACTGACTACTCGGTGTGCAAGGCCGCAGGCGCTTTTGGCGCGCGGAGCGTACTCATAGCACGTGAGCACGACAAAGGGCCGAGAACGCCGCTGACGCCCTTTTTCAACATTCCCTGTTAAATGTGGAGAACTGGCGGAGGTCGAGAAGAGTAGGGTTGGATGAAGTGATTGGAAGAGCAATCGTTTTGTTGAGGAAGGACATTTCCCCAAGCCAGGCCATAGGATGGCGAGGCATTTTGGTCAACAGTTCCAAAAGATTCTACAAACTGTTTTTTGAGCGGTCCATCTGATGAAGAATTCAGGGCAGAAAAGGTAATTTCTGTGTGACTCAATGCGTGAGAGTGCCCATGAGTGTGACCCGGAAACCCGACAAGATGAGTTTGCTTTTCTGTAGAGTGATAGGAGTCGTTCCCAAACTCGCAGGGTAAATCTTGCGAAAGCACAGAGTGGGCAAGCCCACCATGCTGGTGGTGGATACCCCCATGGGCATGATCTGCTTCAGGATGAACATGAACCAGCGGAAAGATGGTTACCCAGAGAACCATCCAGGATAGCGTCAATGCATACATCAGCCCTGGTCGACGAAACCGGCTGAGCATCAGGTACACCTCCAAACAAATCAAAAGGAACTTCGGCCATTGGTATTATCCATATTTGTCGGACGTAAGTAAAACTTTATTAATTCCGGGTCTTCGCGAAACTGAGTGGACAGATTTACCGGAAACTCGAATGCCTGGGGTTCAAGAAAATACATTGGGGAGAGGCTACCGCTAGATTCCGCCTTTGGAAAATGGGGGTAGGGGGGATTTTACGATTCTTCTATACCACAACTTCTCTCAGGTCCTTAGCCATTGCGTCCCTCCTACCACAAATGAATACAAATAGGTGGCGATGAAGGCCGTTGCTATGAATGGCGAAACGGATGGTATGAGCCACGCCGCCACTAGTGCCACATTCACCAACGTAACCGTCGTGGCGGTCTTTGCTAGCCCTCGAATAAGGAAAGGTAACTTGAACGGCACGTTCATGGTGACCACATGCAAACTAAAAATCAGAACCAGATACAATTCAGGGTCAACATCAAACATGTGTGTCAACAGAAGGAGGAACAGCATGTGACGCATGAGTTCATTGGTCGGCGAACCGGTGCCTGCCACACTATCCGGATTGAGCCGGGACGCTACTCGAAGAATGATCGAAGCCGAAACGATCATGCTTCCCATCAAGGCCAGTCCACCGAAATGTGCGCCTACTGCCATGACCAGAGCTACATGGGCGACGGCATCGCAGATATTGTCAAGATTGGCACCGAATTGGCTACGGATATTCAACTTGGCAGCCAGTACCCCATCGAGGTCATCCATCACATTGTTGTAGATGATAAGTGGAATCACATAAAGATACCCTCCTTCGAAGAACAGCAACACCAGAGGCAGCACACCGAGAATTGAGGCTGCATTGGCCAGGTTCCGATAGACAAAGTTTCCTTGTGTGTTTCCCATAGGGTGATCTGAACCATTGCTAGGTTTATTCTATCGGTCCGGTTCCGAGTACGAAAAAGTGATTCTCCAGGCTCGGAAACGGAATTCCGAGGGCCTTGGGGAGACGCTTAATCAAGGGAGCTCCTACACGTATACACCAATAGGTCAGGCCACCCACGATTGGCAGCGCCTGAAAGGGTTTCGGAATGACCCGCTTCCATTTTCTGATCAGGTCACATCCCATTTGCATGAGGGCATAGGGCTCGTTTCGTTCAACGTGCTTGAGGGTCAATCCGCATTGATTGAAGATGCGTGTGTAGTCCGACACTGAACGATACACGACGGAATAGTCGCCAGTGCGCGTCACCGTCTTACCCCGAACCGTGGACTCACGGCACAGGATGATCCCACCTGGCCTGAGACACGGGACCAACTTTTGCAGCAGGGCAATCACGTCATGTTCGTCCAGGTACATGAGCAAGCCGCCGAGGAAGATCAAGCTATTATGGCCATCTGGCTGGAATGACAGGACATCACCGTGTATGGCGCGGATGTTGGGATACGGGGTGCATCGCTCCTTCAACGCCTGGTAGAGTACATGGCTGCCTTCGATAGCGTCCACTCGTAAAAAACTGCGGGCAAACTCCTCGGCCCAATAGCCAACACCGCTCCCGAGATCGAGAACCGAACTATTGTGCTCGATTCCACGAAGCAAGCGTCGGACGATTCGAACCTCCCCACGAAAACGAAAATCGCCTGCACTTACAGGAAAGCCGAAGCCATCCATCATGTATGGCCCGAGTATTGAAGACTTGACGTTCTCCCAATACCGGTTGACTGATGCGGGATCGATTTCAGACACGAACGGCTGGAGGTTCAGTGACGAAGAGGGGGTGATTGGCGATGGAACGGTGTTGGGTAAATAGATTTTCTGCCCCGTGCAAATCCATTGTGGTATCAATCTCATACCATCGGTTTGCATCGAAGAAGACCGCGTCGAAACAAAGTGTGCCGTCAGCGACCATCTCGGCTAATACAGCTTCGTAAAACTCACCAACTCTGCGTTCCGAGACATAGCGGCTTAACCTTTTCTCAACCTTGCTCCATGAATGAAGGGAGAAGCTGTAGAGATTGACAGTTTTATACTGGCGTGCAAAATCACAACTATCACCACCCATGCGAAAAGCTGTAACCCGCCTTTTGGCCCCAAGTTCCACCGTGGTGCCGTTCATCCAAGGGAGTATCCTGGAAATCGCGATCTTGTCAGGTTGGAGCATGTTGGTCAGCATGCTGGCCTCAAAAATCAAATCACTTTCCACCAACAAAAACGGCTCCCGGATCTGCTGCCGAGCCAGCCAGAGAGAGTAGATATTATTGGTTGTCCGGTACACTGGATTGACCACGTAATCAATCCGCATACCACCTGCGTGGTGTTGCAGAAATTCCTGGATACGACTACCCAAGTGTCCGATCACCACGACTAACCGTTCAAATCCCTGTGTGCGCAGATTGTTGACCAGCCGTTCGAGGATAGGAATACCGCCGACCTCAGTGAGGCACTTGGGAACATCCCAGGTCAATGGTTGAAGGCGGGTTCCCGCACCCGCAGCGAGTAAAAGAGCTGTCGTGATTTTAGTTGGATGAGTGCCATTTCTGGAATAGATCATCGTTGGGTCTCCCGTAATATGGGATTGCGTGGATCAGAGATACCCAATCCGTTGGTGCCCATGACGATAGCCATTGTGATCATACGCATCTCTTTCGCGTTACCTGTTATTTTCGGTCAATAGAATGGACTTTTCTTGAGCAATATCCTATTGCGCTTTATCCCAGTTCGGCTATCATTTTCTGGTGAACTTGCGTGTTCCTCAGCTTCACGCACCAGCCAAGTCAGACTCGAAAGTGTTTCTAAGCTCGGTAAAGATCTAACGTTAAGATAAGATGTGGGCGAATGAGGTCAGCGAGGAAGGCCTTGTTAGCTGAATCTACGCTTTTTCATCTTAAGTGGTGACCATGGAATTGATCCACGTATTTACCACATTACACTTGTCAATGTATTTACCACATTACACTTGTCCATTTCAAAGATGTTGAAAATTAAGGATTTTTTCTTGATTTTCAGGAGTCACGCTATCGCGGAGATGGCCAATAGGGGTGATGACTTTGTGGCCGTACTTAAGTACTATTTAGCAGGCTTTCTGTTTTTGGTTGAGGATATCACCGACGTGGGCGCTGGCTTCTTTGACCAAAATTCCCATTTTTGAATGGGAAGGTTCAAAGTCAATCGGGAATTGATGTTGCCCGAGACGCTGGCTGGTCATTGGGCCAATCGAGGCGACCATGGTTTTTCCAAGAGCGTGACGAAAGGGTTCGAGTTCGTTGGTTGCGTGGAGCATTTCCACGACATGATCGACTTGCGCTGCGCTGGTGAATAGTACCACCGCTACGTTTCCGTCCAAAATGCTCCGGAGGGCATGTTTAAGAGGTTCCACATCATCAGGAAGAGCCCATCGGTACACAGGCACACTCGTGACTTGGGCTCCCCGCTTCGTTAACCCTTCCACAAGTTCCTTGTTGGGTATGCCGTATTCTTGAATGGCGATCTGTAGTCCGGAGAGTCCCGCAGGTTTGAATGTGTCCAGTGTTTGGAGGATATCCTTCCAAGTATTAGGTTCAGGGACCACGAGGTGAGGTTTGAGTCCCAATTCCTTTAAGGCTGCAATGGGTTTGGGTCCACGGGCGACGAGTGTGGTCCGAGTTAAAGCATGTGTGATGTCTTCCAAAGAGAACCGTGTTTTCCACACATCCACTAAGGTCCTTGTCCCAACGCCGGTGAGCAAAATCAGCATGTCAATGGATCCCGCCGTCAGGTGATCAGCGAAGTCCAGCGCTTGCGGATTGTTTTCTAAGGGAATCTCTTGCATGGATGGTCCTACGAGGGGTGTGCCTCCATGACGTGAAATAAGTGCGGCCATTTGATCGGCCATGCGGCTTTCGAAGGCCGCGACGGTTCTTCCAGCGAATCCAGTTGGTTGGTCAGAGTCGGATGGGGGAGTCATGGATTAAGGCAACGAGTTTGGCGAAAATGTTGGTGCCTCTCGAAAGTTCCCGAGAGCGATTTCTGTGGGTTTGATAGTACCACAATGCAGGAGCAGTTCGAAATTCGAATCTGGTTTTGATGAGATCATGTCATGTGTATCCTGGCCAATATTATGGGAGTTGCTCCCCACCCAAAGCACCGTTAAGATGGGGTGATCCGAATATTCGGTAGCATGATTATGGCCGAGAAAGACCAACGAAAAATCCCCTCAACAAGAGGTCTACGCCATGTGGCGCTGAAGGTCTCGAACCTGGCCCGGTCAAAAGCGTTTTATCAGAAATGGTTTGGGATGGACATTGTCTGGGAACCGGATGCCGAAAATGTCTATATGAGTTCGGGCGTCGATAACCTTGCGCTTCACCAAATTCCCAGTGGTGACCTTCACGAACATCGACCAGGCCACGGACAGTTTTTGGACCACTTGGGTTTTTTGATGGAGACCCCGGAGAGGGTGGATCAACTGTATAAGCAGGTGGTGGAAGAGGGGGTAAACATTGTGCATCATCCGAAACAACACCGAGATGATAGTTATTCATTTTATCTTGCTGATCCTGATCACATAGTCATCCAAATTCTTTATGATCCAACGATTAGTGCCATTCGTTTTTCGTCATAACCACCCGTGGTGTTTTGACAACCAGACACGTCAGGTCAATTCCTTTATTCTAGACCAACTCAATAAGAAAGCATTTTTGTGACTATGGCTATTTGGGATCAATTTGGCTCGAATCAATTTGTGGGATTGCAACCGTGGGTATGGGTGCAATTGGAAAACTCGGAGCCACCAGGTCCGTTTCCGTTTATGGGTGGTGTTGATCCTGAGGTTGTCGCAAGTCTCCATGAGGTGCATAGCATTCTCATGAGTTCCGTGGAAACTGTGATCAGTGATGTCTTTGCTCAACGTACCACAGTAGATGATCCAGAAATTCGTGGGCGCCTTGAGGATGCGTACGCGGAAGTCGTACGAACGCGCCCGCGGCTCCAGGCTCACATCCGTTGCGGGCGGAATCCTGATGGCACGTTTCTTTGGGAATTTCCTCAAGATCGTGATAAGTCTGCGGTCATGAATTATTCCGGGTTGCGAATTTTTAATGCGGTCACGCACCAAGCCGTACCGTTTAGGTTTGATCGTCCGCTTTCACCGGTGGTGGGAAAGCTGTTGGGATTTTTGAATGGGACGCGAACCGTGGCGGAAATTCGCACAATTGCCACGGCCTCTGGTCGCGAGATTGAACACCATTTGACCCATCTCGTGGAGCAGCTTGCCACGCATGAATGTCTGACGGTGTCGAACACCTCTTCCGTTCGAACACATTGGTTGGATGCCACACGAGATCAAGACATGGTGCACTTGGGTCATGCCGCATTGATGTACCGACAGCAGAATTCCTTTCTCTGGTTTGATCCTTGGCTGATGCCGTGGTTTGCTGAATCCCCGGTCCCCTCACTGTGGACGTCCTTGTTGCCACAGCCAGCGGCGGTGTTCTTGACTCATGACCACGATGACCATGTGGATCCCCGGACATTGCTAAACCTGCCTAAGGATGTGCCCATCATCGTGCCAAGCCGGAAAAACCGGCAGTCCTTGTATTTTGATTATCTCTCCCTCATGCGAGAACTCGGGTTCACGAATGTCATTGAGTTGGCCCATGGGGAAATTTGGAAATTTGAAGGTGGGCAAGTGGTGTCGGTCCCGTTTTTCGGTGAGGACCCTTGCGATCTGGCGCTTCCCCGGAATTGTTATTTAATCAATGACCGAGGCCACAATACGTTAGTCCATGCAGACAGCGGGCCAACGAACGATGGCAAATCCGCCCTACACGATAGGGTCATGACTCAATTTGTCGAACAATATGGGCCCATTACGACGGTCTATGCCTCCCAACAACAGTTGAAAGAAATTCGTTCCTACACCGCTCATGCGAGTTTATCTCATCCCGGCCGGTGGTTAGAGGTGGGAGAAAACGGCTTTCTGACGAATCAATATCTTTCGGATATAGTGGCCCAAGCCCAAGCCAAACTCTTTGTTTCCTATGCCACAGGTGGCGCGGATTGGTATCCCGATCATCTGTCGTTCATGTTTAGTCATCGAAACCCGGCACGAACCGCGTTAATCACAGCCCATTGGGATACGCCAGAATCACTCAAAGATGGGCTAGCTCCACTAGGGTGTCATTACCACCATGGCCAGGCATTAGATATCGTTCGAGTCCATGACAACGGTCAGGTAAAAGTTCACGCATGCGCGGACGCATTAGCTCCGCCAGTACTCTACCAACTCGATCACCAGTTGCCGTCGAATCTGACGGGCGCTCCACGGTAGCCGAATGCTCTGTGTTCTTTCGATTTCTAATTTATAGAAGTTCTTGCTGTTCGGTATTTTAATGTGATACGAATATCGTCTGATATTTAACATTGGTGCCTCTGTATGACTGAACAAGCCTCTCCCCCCCCTGACCCCAACCAGGAAGAATCCTTTCCGGAATGCGTGACCATTGTCGGAGTGAAAATTCGTGATCAGGGCGAGGTCAAGCAGGCCCGAACGGAGAACTCCTCTTTACGAGCGGGGGATACGGTTTTACTTGAACTCGACAATGATGTGACCTACGGGAAAGTGTATGGGTCTCCCCACGTTCTTCCCTTCACTCCCCCCATGCGGGTCATGAAAAGTGTGCTTCGCAAAGCCGCGGAAGAGGATGAGGTCACGATTGCGTATCAGCAAAAAGTCGCTGTGTCGGGGATGGAGTTTTGCCGAGAACGAGCGGAAGCCTTAGGGTTGCACCTGAAGTTAGTCGAGGTCTATGGCTCGTTTAAGCGACGGGTGTTGACCTTTTGCTATACGGCGGAATCGCGTGTGGATTTTCGCCAATTGGTCAAAGACCTTGCCCGGCACTTTAGCTGTCGAATTGAAATGCGACAGATTTCAAGCCGCGAGGAGGCTCGTCAACTCAGCGGAGTCGATACATGTGGATTGGTTTTGTGTTGTTCGAATTTTTTGTCAGATTTCACACCCATCAATTTGAAATTATCCCGGAAGGAAAGCGTGTGGGGAAAGGACACCCACCGCATTGGTGTCTGCGGCCGACTCAAATGTTGTTTGATGTTTGAACAAGATGATTGGCCAAACCCGCAGCCGACTCGACAGCCCCTCATTCAGCTCAGTCGTGTGTCACACTAATAAGGTATTCTTGCGAGAACCCTAAGGTGTTATTTCGTCGCTCGTTGTCTGTATTTTGTACTTTCACAAGCAATGAGCGGCGGAGCACATTCCAACTGCGAAATCCAAATTTTGCCTTCCCCACTCAATTCCTTCTGTTGCAAGGGAAGAGGGGCAAAGCTATAATCACCTCAGCATTTTTTTTACTCACTTTCATCTTCCCAGGGTAAGAGATTGATCCGATGAGTTCCCCGCCACGTTTTATCATTTACGCCCATAACGCCACCTACGATAAATTGCATCAGGTGGCGACGCTAGGACTCACTGCGGCGGCCATGGGAAAAGAAGTTACGGTGGTCTTACTGTTTTGGACGATCAAGAAACTAGCGGAAGGAAACATCAATGCCATTGATTTCCCGCCCGAATATCAAGCCTATCATGATGAGGTGGCGAGGTTACTGTCCGAGCGCAAGGTTCCCCAAATTTCCGAGATGTTTGAAGAAGCCAAACAGGTCGGCCACTTTCGACTCGTGGCGTGTAGTGCCGGTCTTGAATATATGGGCGTGGACTCAGATGCGGTGGCCAATGCGGTAGACGAAGTCATGGGTCTTCCTGCCATTCTGGCCATGGCAGCAGGGGCAGAGACCACGCTGTTTATTTAAATTTTTGTGAAATCCCCTCCCCGTATGCCTTTAACTCTTCTTCAAACTTCAAAGCATGCGAAAGTCCGTTCGCCTTGAGCGCTGCGGCTTCCGCAGCAGTCGAAGGGTTCTGAGATTTCTAACTGTCGTTTCGAGATTCACCAATCACCACGGTGGGTATTCCGTCAAGAATTATTATATGCAGGGTTTCGCCCCTGCAGACGAGTCCCTTTTGTTTCGGCAAAAGGAACCAAAACCATTTTCGCCCGTGCGCGGCCCTGCGGGTGCCTCCGCCTCCGTACCGAATAAGATGGCGAGGGAACTCGCTCCACTCAAACAGCCCTCGCCGAGAGGTCGATTCGGTACGGAGGCTCCGCCGCGCCCGAAGGCGAGAAGTCATCCAAGAAACAAATCAGAGTTTTACATTGGGAGTAGGGATGCTGCGTCCAACTCGTGGAAGGGAAAAGACAGGCAGATATGTATGGTGATTATAGAGCACCCATGCAAGGAAATGGTGGTATGCCGATCCGCATAAGAGGTAGTGATAACTGGCTGAAGGGGTAGGCAGTCGTTGCATATTAAAGGAGTTCACACACACCCTCGACGAGAAATCCCGAGGGGTGTTATACGGGCAGGAACTCAAAGATCCGCATCTTATGCGGATCCATCTAATCATTGTTAGAGTGCATATGAGGGAAACATGTTTTTCACATTACTGCTAGTCACATTCGCATTGGCAATTATCGTCTCATTTGGCGTTGTAAAGATATTCGATAAGCCCATAGCGGCCATCTTCAGCCGAATAATTCAGGACTCAATAAGTAGTGCTTGGCACAGATATGTGACCTTCGCTGCCTATGTTGTTGGAATCTCAGGTGGTGTACGTATTCATCAACTAGAGAGATATATTAGTGCACCACACAAGGACGCTCAGGTTTTGGAGTTAAATGCAGAGAGATGGACACTGGAGGTGTATAGAACCATCATTGAAACACTTCAGGCCATAGCTTGGATGTATTTAGTTGTTTTCATATTTGCATTAATCGCCTATGTAATAGTTAGAGGTTTTGAGTTAAAGCACTCATTTAAAGAAAAAGTGTCTGAGTAGATGCACTCTAACAAGGGCACTTATACCGACACACTCCGCGTTGCTCCGTGTGCGGCACAGCGCCAACGTTAGGCGATAGACCACATCCTGTCAGCCCACGACAGAAATGTAACTGAGTGCCCTCTTTTGTTACATTTATCCTAAGGGCACCTCTAAAAACCGTCCTTTTCCGTGATGGCGGCGTCAGCCGCGTGCTCACATCCTCATGTATTCGCCCATACACTCCGGTTTTCCGCGTGCGGCTTCCTTGCCCTCACAAAAAATGCCTGGTTTTTAGAGGTGCCCCTAAGATTTAGCCCTCCTTCATCAGGCGGATCTTCCCCCCATGTTTGCCACCTAAGCTGTTGGAATTCTTCAGGGAAAGATTGGATTGCTCTCTGGAATGTAGGCATGTAATTGTTGTTTTATCTTGACTATAATGCTTTATTTATGCTATACATAAAGCATGTATATCGCCACCGTTCCTAACCGCACCTCCCCGCCCGCCATTTTATTGCGCGAAAGCTACCGAGCGGGCGGCAAGGTGAAGACCCGGACCCTGGCCAATCTGACCTCGTGGCCTCCGGCTCGCGTAGACGCGCTCAAGCGCTGCCTCCGTGGGGATTTCGATGGAACGGAAGACGAGGCGGGCCCCGTGAGTGATCGGATCTTTGGCGTCCTCTTCGCCCTGAAAGCGGTGGCCCAACGGGTGGGAGTGGTGTCGGCCTTGGGTCCGAAACGAGTAGCCAAGCTCGCCCTGTTCCTGGTGCTGGCACGAGTGGCTCATCAGGGTTCGCGGCTGTCAGCCGTGCGGTGGGCCACCGATCATGCGGTCGCTGAGGTGTTGGGATTGCCCGCCTTTGACGAGAATGACCTGTACGAGGCCTTAGACTGGTTGGGCACCCAACAAGAAGCCATCGAGAAGAAACTGTATCGGGCCTCTGTCCAGCGGACCGGCCAGCCCCCGGTCTTGGTGCTCTATGACGTGACCTCCTCCTATTTTGAGGGGGAGAAGAATGAGCTGGCGGCGTATGGCTATAACCGGGACGGCAAGAAGCACAAGAAGCAGATTGTGATTGGGTTGCTGACAGGGCCGGATGGTGAGCCGCTGGCCGTCACGGTGTTCAAGGGGAATACGGCGGATCCCCGCACGGTCGCCGAGCAGATTGAACGGATCAAGACCCAGTTCAAGATCACCGACGTCGTGTGTGTGGGGGATCGGGGGATGGTGAAAGCCGCAGGCAAGGCGGCCCTCACCGAGCAGGGACTCAAGTACCTCACCGCCCTCACTGACCCGCAGATTCGCACCTTGCTGAAGAAAGATGTGCTCCAACTCAATTTGTTTGATGAGACGATACAGGAAGTGGAGGATGGGTCTCGTCGGCTGATCCTGCGGCGGAATGAGGCGTTGCGCCACACGGTGGCCACGCGACGTCAGGACAAAGTGGCCACACTGCAGCAGAAGGTCGCGGCGCGCAATGCGTTTGTTCAGACGGCCAAGCGGGCCACCCCGGCGGCGGGACAGCGGCAGCTGACCCAGTGGGCCAAGAAGCACAAGCTCTCCGCCTTCACCACCCTCGCCCTGCAGGGGACCCAGCTTGTGGTCGAGATTGATGAGGCCAAGCAGGCCGAGGCGGCCCTGTTGGATGGCTGTTCGGTGCTGGAAACCGATGTGGCTCGGGACACGATGGATGCCGCGACGGTGGATGCCCGGTACCGGGACCTGCAACGGGTGGAACGCGACTTCCGGACGATGAAGACGGGCTTGCTCGAACTGCGCCCCATCTTTGTGCGGAAGGAGAGCCGCACCCGTGGCCATGTCTTTGCCGCGATGCTCGCCCTGAAAGTGGCCCGGGAAGGCGAGCGAGGCCTGAAGGAGGCGTTTGGGACGACGGAGCAGAGCGCCCAGGCGCTGACCCTTCAAGACGCCCTGGGGGCCCTGTCACGATTGTGTTTCCAACGCCATGCAATCGGCGGGCAGGAGGTGCTTCAGCTGGCTCGCCCCGATGCTAGGCAGGCAACCATCTTTGCCGCATTGGGGATCACCCCGCCTGCCACCACCACACGGCCAGCCAAGGTGCATGTGTAGGCAGAGACGTGGCCTCGCCCAAACCGTGACTTCTTCAATGACATCAAAAGGTTAGAGCCAAAAATCCGCCCAAAACTCGGGGGAAGATCCGTCAGGCTAACTGTTCTTGCCTTGCTCAAGTTTTTTGTTCTAGGTGAAATATTTTGGATTATCGTTACTGTCGTTACAAGTTTAGTTGAGGATGGCAAGGGTTGATCTTAACCCGCCTTTGGGTGAGGCGGAGGAACCCCCTTGGGGCCGCGCACGGGCGAAAATGGTTTTGGGCACTTTTGCCGAAACAAAAGTGCCTCGTCGCGCGGGGGCGAAACCCCGCATATAAAAAACCTGCTTAATACACACTAACCCAGCGATGGAAGAAAATAGTGTAACAGACCCGTTTTTTATCGTCGCGATTTATTTCTCGCTATCTTCTAGTTTGACCCCGCGCCCGGCTCGTAGGCTTTGTCTGGCTTTCTCAACACGTTGTAGAAATCGGGGATCATGTTCAAGGCGATAATCGAACCACTCATCTTCTGATTCAAACCCTTTCAACACGCCTGCAGGTTTGCCATGCCGGGTGATGATAATGTCCTCTTTTTCAGCAAGCCGTAGATATTTGGATAAATCATCTTTTACTTCTGATAGGGCTATTTTCTTCATGGTTTCTCTCCATATTGCTTGAGCCACTCTTGGGTCTCGGATTTGGGAATGATGGCTAAAATTTCGACGGTTCCTTCATTCACATCATAAAACACACGAACTTCATCAATGCGAAGTCGAAATTGGGGACGCGAGATTCCTTGTAACTTTTTAATTCGACTCTTACTCGTCTTCAAGGGTTGATGACGAAGGTGTTTCTCAATCCCATCCCGAACTGTGGTTCGTATATTGGCTTTGAGGCGATGTAAATCTTCGATAGCCTCGGGGGCCAATATTATCTCATATCGCATTCTAGCTAGAGTATAGCTAGAATTTTCTCTATTTTAAAGAAGGGTTACGTTAAAAAATGGTTACGATGTTGGGAAATAGGTTTTTTCTAGGAGTAGTGCGATTTGAGCTCAGCTCTTTTGTTGAGAGTTTGGTAGGGTGATTAGTATCAAAAGTTCATCGACTACCTCGATTACCATGGCAAAAAGTAAGGAGAACATAGCATGAGAATGTTAAACCCACCCCATCCAGGGTGTTTCCTCAAAAGGGATTGTATTGAGTATTTAGGACTTACGATTACCGAGGCCGCTGAACGATTAGGTGTAACACGGTTGACAGTATCTAAAGTGGTGAATCAACGTTCAGGGATTTCTCCTGAGCTGGCCATCCGCCTAGAAAAAATGAGATGGGGCACAGCAGATAGTTGGCTCGCCATGCAGCAAGCCTATGACCTTGCCCAGGCCAGAAAAAAGGCCTCACGAGTCAAAGTCCGACCCTACAAAACACACCCAGTTTTGGCGTGAGCATCATTTCCTCCCTGTCAGATACGACTCGGCATCCCAAATTCTTTCACAAAATGCTGGGACGCCGCTCCTACTTCGCCCCCTCATAATTCGAAGCCGCCTTCGTCTCAACTGTCCTCACCACCGCCGATATCGAGTAAACAATCGAATCAGCCCACTAATTCATCCAAGAGTTGCAAGAGGAGGAGCTTAACCGTCTAAGGTTTTATCGGGAATCCAGGTTCGCTTTTTTTTGACGAAACCCACTTGGAACAAAGAAAAAACGAAGCTGAATTCCCGATAAAAAATGTCGGGAATGACAATTTGATAGTTGTTAGGACATCTGGCTTGGTGAGGAAAGATTGGGGGGGAATAACCCGTGATGCGTGAACATCACGGATTACTTTTACTTAGGCAGCTGCTTTAGCAAAATCAGCTTTGGCCATATCCGTCAGGGACTTAAACCCGCTTTCATCATGAATGGCCATTTCAGACAGCATCTTACGATTCAATAGCACATTCGCGTTCTTCAATGCATTCATGAACTTGCTATATGATATACCGTGGGCCTTGACGGCAGCGGAGATACGTGTGATCCACAACCGGCGAAAATCTCGTTTCCGATGCTTGCGACCGGTATAGGCATATGCCTGCCCTTTATCAACCGACTCGGTAGCTGTCCGAAACAGCTTACTCTTTGCCCCATATTGTCCCTTCGCCAATTTCAGTCTTTTTTTCCTGCGGCGCCGGGTTTGGGGGCCTCCTTTTACGCGTGGCATTTCTCGTTCTCCTTCCTAACCGTGATCTATAACTATTTTTTGAGACCGTGCTTTTTCTTAAAAAGTAAGATGATCATCATTACAAATAGGGAAGCATCCGGGCAAGAGCCGATCGCTCTGGCTTGGCCACCACAACCGAATCATTGAGCCGGCTTTTTTGTTTGGGAGTTTTGCTGGTCAAGATATGTCGTAAGCCGGCCTTGCGCCGCATAAACTTTCCAGTTCCAGTTTTATGAAACCGTTTCGCTGCGCCGGAATGATTTTTTAATTTCTGTCGTGCCATCTCATTTTCCCTCTACAAGATTCTCAAAAAATTTTGATCTGAATCAGGCAGTTCGAATTTCGTTCTTTCACGAGGTACGAACGACGAGATACGCTTCACGTCGGTTAGTTACTTTGGGGCAACAATCATATACAGATTGCGCCCTTCCATTCTGGGTGGATTTTCAATGACGCCAAATTCATTGACTTCTTCAATGATTTTTCCCATGGCCGTCCGCCCCAGTTCCTGATTGGCCATTTCGCGGCCACGGAACATCACAGTCACTTTGGTTTTATTCCCCTCGGCAATAAAGGTTCGAATTTGACGAATTTTGGTTTCCAGATCGTGTTTGTCCGTTCGTGGCCTGAGCTTAATTTCTTTGACCTGCGTTGATTTTTGGTGCTGCCGAATCTTGTGTTCTTTTTTACTTTGTTCGTACTTAAACTTCCCAAAATCCATGATCCGGCAAACCGGAGGGTCTGACGTGGGGGCAACTTCCACTAAATCAAAACTACCCTCCTTCGCCTGGTTCAGGGCATCGGAGGTTTTGAGGATGCCGAGTTGCTCCCCTTCAGCGCCAATAACCCGAACTTCGGGAACCCGAATAAGGTGATTGACTCGATGTTTCGCTGCGACCGTGGGCCGACTCATTCGTGATTAGACGACGTAGTCAATTTTTCTATGGGCATATCGTTTCCAATAAGATCAATAACCTCTTGTACCTTCATAACCCCAAGGTCCCCTTCACTTCGCTTTCGGACGGACACTTGTTTGGCTTCACTTTCTCGTTTCCCTACGACAAGCATGTACGGAATTTTTCCTTTTTCGGCTTCCCGAATTTTAAGGCCAATTTTCTCATTGCGGTCATCGACTTCAACCCGGAATCCAGCATCACGCAATTGGTCGCGGACTTGGTCTGCATACTCGGCCTGTTTATCCGTAATCGGCAAAATTTTGGCCTGAACCGGCGCCAGCCAGGTCGGGAACGCGCCAGCATAATGTTCAATCAAAATCCCAAAGAAGCGCTCAATTGATCCCAATAGTGCCCGGTGAATCATAATGGGCTGATGAGTTTTCCCATCTTCGCCTACATACGTCAAGCCAAATCGTTCAGGATTGTTAAAATCAATCTGTACGGTGGAGCATTGCCAAGCTCGGCCCAAGGCATCTCGAATTTTCAGATCGATCTTTGGCCCATAAAACACCCCTTCGCCAGGATCAATTTTATAGGAAAAACCTCCACTCTTGAGCGCCGATTCCAACGCGTCGGTGGCTTGCTCCCACTTATCCAAAGCACCCACGGCCTTTTCCGGACGCGTGGACAAGTACAACTCAAATTCCGTAAATCCAAAACGGCGAAGAATAAACAGGGTAAAATCTAAGACTTTTCGAACTTCTGATTCAATTTGATCAGGACGACAGAAAATGTGCGCGTCATCTTGGGTAAATCCCCGGACCCTCATCAAGCCATGCAACACCCCTGATCGTTCATACCGATACACCGTCCCAAGCTCTCCATAGCGAATCGGCAAATCCCGGTAACTTCTCAGATGGGTTTTATATACCATGATATGAAACGGGCAATTCATGGGTTTGAGTTGATATTCACTGCCTTCGACGGTCATAGGAGCAAACATGTTGTCCCGGTAGTAATCCACATGCCCACTCGTTTTCCACAAATCCAATCGGGCAACGTGCGGGGAATAGACCAACTCATACCCATTTTTCACATGCTCATCTCGCCAAAAGTTTTCAATCAACAAACGAATCATGGCTCCCTTGGGATGCCAGAGAATCAACCCGGGACCGGTTTCATCTTGAACGCTAAAGAGATCCAGTTCTTTGCCTAATTTACGATGGTCACGTTTCTTGATTTCCTCCAAGTTCGCGAGGTGGTCATCCAGCTCGGATTGCGTGGGAAAGGACGTCCCATAAATACGCTGCAGCATGGGATTCCGTTCATCGCCTCGCCAATAGGCACCAGCACTCGTCAGGAGCTTGAGCGCTTTCACCTGGCCCGTTGAACCCACATGAGGGCCACGACACAGGTCAACAAAATCTCCTTGTTGATAGAGCGACACCCGGTCATCTTCAATCTGTTTGATGATTTCGACCTTGAAGGCTTCCTTCTTGTTCTCAAAAAACTGAACCGCCTCGTCCTTCGACATTTCCAGCCGCTTGATGGGCAAATCAGCTTTCATGATTTCGTGGGCGCGCGCCTCGATTTTTTCCAAATCTTCTGGAGTAAAGGGCCGTTCAAAGGCGAAGTCGTAAAAAAAGCCTTCTTCAATCGCCGGACCAATCGTGATATTGGCTGTGGGAAAGACATCCTTTACGGCTTGGGCCATAATATGCGTGCTACTATGTCGATAAATGTCTTTGCCTTCGGGGGAGGAAAAACTGATAGGTTCGAGAGAACCACTTTGAGTCAGGGGTATCGACAAATCCATGGGCACCCGGTCAACTGAAACTGCAAACACATCGGGTCGGTCTACGCCACAGTGTTGCAATACCTCTCTCGCGGTAATACCGGAAGGGAAAGACTTGGCCTCGCCCCCGGATACCGACACGTCTATGGTGGCAACCCCGACCTTTGATGCTTCAGTGGAAATGGACATAACTCTAAATCGTAAAAAATGACTACCCTGTTTAAGAATGGTTCATCCTAGAAACAGCAGTTGGGCGCAAAACAAACCTGTAAGATATTGGCGCACCTGGTGCAATAAAAAAAGTCATGGTCACCTTTGTGGTGACGAGACATTTTTTTATTGTGCTAGGTGCGCCAATATCTTGCGCGGACTTTTGTGATCCAACTGCCGTTTCTAGGGGCATGAGGGATGATGACACGAAAATGGTAGGCGCGGACGGTATTGAACCGTCGACCTCTACCGTGTCAAGGTAGCGCTCTCCCCCTGAGCTACGCGCCTATCCATGAAAAGAGCGCTGTTGAAAAAGGCCGTCCAGCTAGGCCACAGGCCAGTTGGCGAGCGGAGCGTACAAGGAGTACGTGAGCACGACAACGGGCCGAGAACATCGCTGGCGGACTTTTTCAATAGCGCTCCACAACCTTTCCATGCTAGTAGAGCCCTGGAGGTAATGTCAAGAAGTGATTGATTTGTTGAGGAAAGTCTGGATTTGGGATTAGGGAAACTCCCTATGACCTTCAAAAGATTTTCACAGGAAGGAGGCCTCTTGAACCTAGGAGCCTGTCTAAGATTAGACGGATCTACTGCGGGTGCGCTGGATTTGGCCAGATCTTTTGATCTTTTTCGGGGAATGTTGAAAAAGGCCCCCAGCTGCGTTTTCGGGCTTTTGGCGTGCTCACGTACTCCGTGTACGCTCCGCGCGCCAAAACCCCTGCGGCCTTGCTGGATGGCCTTTTTGAACATTCCCCGTTTTCGTTAAATAGCCAAACTATTCGCCTCAAACGATCAAAACATTTGACTCAAACTAGCACCCCCTCGCGACGATTCCTAATCTTGGACAGGCTCCTAGGTTCAAGGGGGGTCTCAAGACGGTTCTTTTTCTCGCTGAGACCGTGGTCGCCTTTTTATGGAGATTTTACACTCGGAGATCTTTTTTCGGAGGGTGTTTCGGTTCAATCCCAACAGTTGGGCTGCCTGAATTTGGTTGCCATGGGTCTCTCGAAGGGCCAATTCAATCAACGGACGCTCAACCGCGCGAATCAGCGTGGCGTATAAACTTCGGGCAGAACTGGCTTTCATGGCCCGGACGAATTCACTGAACTTCGATTCAACGTAGTCTTCAAGGGTCACATTTGACCGAGCTGAAGATGGGTTTCCAGCTTTTCGATCTCCCAACAGGCCCCTGATTGTGGTGACGGCTTCTACCTGGGGCAATGGACCAGCCATCACCACCGTTTTCGATAAATCAAGGGTTGGTCCCAAAAAGGCCAGGTCTTCCAATTTAACATCGTCGTTCAACACCAGCACATCGATGGGTCGTGTTCGGGCTGTCTGACCTAAGGTCTGGAGATCACTCACCAGCACAATGTCCCCATTCCCCTGCTCCTTCATGTGCAAACTGACAGTCGGATCGGAACTGACCACGACGATGTGAAGGGGTGTATTCATTAAATGATTCTTCCAAGGACCTGAGAGAAAATAACTTGGACAATATCGCGCCAAGATTTGGGTCGGATTTGGACGGAACGATTGAGAAAAACCCGAGGCATAGCACAGCTATGTTGAGGGTGTTTCGATTGAGGCCCGTTCAAAGATGGCCCGAAGATTGGATGCGAGATGTCCAAGTTATTTTCTCTCAGGTCCTAAGGAAGGCCCTACTCGACACCCGAGCGCGGCGACTCAAATAACCTGCTAGACCTCAAACCCCTCCGGTGTAGGAGAAACCTCGTCAACACGCCTATGATGGACAGGGCATACCGCACACTTTTCCAAAAAGAAATTTGGGAGGCCGAGTCGAAATATCTCGTGGTGATCGGTACTTCGCGAATGTGGAGGCCCTGAGCGATCCCTTGTACGATAATTTCGGTATCAAACACAAAGTCATTCGAATTCGCGAGCAAGTTCACCCTCTGCAGATACCGTCTGGAATAGGCCCGGAATCCGGAGTGGTATTCGGAAAGAAACACGTGTAACACCATGTTTTCCAGGGCCGTTAACATCACATTGCCATAGAATTTCCAGAGTGGCATGCCGCCTTCGATAAATTGCCCCCCGAGCATGCGAGAACCAAACACCGCATCAGACTCATTCCGAAGCAGCAGCTCGATGAGCTGTGGAATCAGCGCGGGATCATATTGATAATCCGGATGCACCATCACGACAATATCTGCCCCGCGCTTGAGGGCTTCGGCATAACAGGTTTTTTGATTTCCTCCATACCCGCGATTTTCCTGATGCCTCACCGTTGCCACCCCGAGTCGTTGGGCCACATGCCAGGTTTCATCTTGACTCGCATCATCAACCAGGAGAATTTCATCCACCCAATCTCGAGGGATATCCTTCACGGTTTGCTCCAAGGTTCGTTCGGCGTTGTACGCCGGTAACACCACAATCACCGTATGACTTTGTTTAATTTCCAGGAGAGAACTCATGCCAATCCCAACAGTGGACACATAAGCCACAAGGTGACCCAAACCAACACCGCACCAATGATATCTAAAAGAATCCCCGCCCGCAGCATATGCTGAATCGGCACTAATCCCGTTCCATACACAATGGCGTTGGGAGGAGTGGAAACCGGCAACACGAAGGCTAAGCTCGCGGCCAGACAGACCCCCATGGTCGGTGGAATGGGGGAGACATCCGCAGCTTGGGCAATCGCAATTACAACCGGTACGAGCATACTCGCGGAAGCGGTGTTTGAGGCAATCTCCGTTAACAACAAGGCCGCGCCAATAGCCACGGCCGTTAAGCTCCACAGAGTTTGAACGCCAAACACATCGACCAGGCCTTGCCCAAAGATCTTCGCCAAGCCTGTTTCGACCATCAAATGACCAAACACTAATCCGCCCCCAAATAACAAAATCGTGCCCCAATTAATGTTCTTCGCTTGCGCCCAGGTTAGGGTAAATTCGCCGGCTTTAAAATTGATCGGCAGCACAAAGAGCAAACCCGCCGCGAAAATGGGCACGAGTTCTTTGGGAAGTCGTGCGTTCAAAAATATCACAATCTCAGCATCCCTTCCCAGAACAATAGCCAACAGGCCTGGGCCAATCCAGCATCCAATTGCCAGACCTAAGGCCAAACAGGTATTTCTTTGACCACGAGTCCAGGCTCCCTGCTCCCCTCCCACCGTGCGAATGTGTCCGGAAAGCGCCGGAAACGCATGCGGTGGTGGGTGCAACCACATTAACACTCCATACACGAGAAGAAACATCACACAGGTCAATGGGAACCCGATCGAAAACCATTCGAAAAACGATAACTCAATCCCCGCCTGCTCAGCGAGCAATCCCACGCCAATCAGATTTGGTGGGGTCCCGATCATCGTAGCAATTCCCCCCGCTGCCGCCCCATAGGCTAGAAGGAGCATCACGCCGGATTCATAGGGCAAGGGCATGCCCCCCTGACGAAGGGTAGAAAGAATGCTCAGAGCCATGGGAACCATGATAGCAACGGCCGCCGTGTTACTGATCCACATCGATAACAGGGCAGTGGCGAGTCCCATGGCAAGAAAAAGACCTGCGGGTTTCGCATTCACCCATTTTAATGACAACAGCCACACGGCAAAACGCTGATCAACCTTGTGGGCAACAAAGGCCTCGGCCAAAAAGAAACTTCCGATAAAGAGAAAAATAATCGGATGGGCAAAAGCTGAGAACACGGTTTTGACCGACCCCAGACCCGCAGCCACGCAAAAGGCGGCCCCGAGTAACGAGGTAATGGCCAAGGGAATGGCTTCTGTAATCCACGAGACGACAACCCACGTAAGAATGGCAGCTAACACATGGGCATTACCGGGAAGGTTGGGAAAGGGAATGAGATAGATCAAGCCAGCAAGGGCTGGAGCCACCAATAGCCCGGCTTTTTGTCTTCGCATTGAAGGACCTTCTTGTGTTGTCATCAGTGAACTCATGGCAAGGACTTTCTAGGAACGCAGACTATCACAGCCACTGCCTTAAGATCACGCATCAGTCTCCTTCAGTCAGATGACGTTTGCCCTTAAGACAAAACAAAATCCCAGCTAGGATTTCCGTCCTTGAAAATGTATCATAAAGAATCTGGATCTGACATTCCCATGCGTAGGGTTCTATGACGGATAAAATCACCTCTCCCCACACGCTTTCAAGCCTCCTTCAAGACCGACAGCGGAAGGGTGAGCGCGTCGTGTTTACGAATGGATGCTTCGATTTGCTTCACATCGGACACATTCGTTACCTTCAATCCGCAAGGGCTCTAGGTGATCTGTTGGTCGTGGCAGTCAACAGTGATGAATCCGTACGCTCCTTGACTAAAGGGCCTGGACGACCTCTGACCCCGGTGGATCAGCGAATAGAAGTACTGGCCGCATTAACCTGCGTGGACTATGTCGTGAGGTTTGATGAATCGACCCCGCTTCAGATTATCGAAATGCTTCAACCTGATGTCCTCGTTAAAGGCGGCGACTGGCCTCTTGACCAGATTGTTGGAAAAGAAATTGTGGAGAAACGAGGCGGTACGGTGAAGAGTATTTCCCTGACCCCCGATGTCTCCACAAGTTTGATCATCGAACGCATTCAAAAAAGGGAATGTTGAAAAAGGGCGTCAGCGGCGTTCTCGGTCCTTTGTCGTGCTCACGTACTATGAGTACGCTCCGCGCGTCAAAGGACCTGCGGCCTTGCTGAACGCACCTTTTTGAACATCCCCTGTTCCTCCTGGCGTTTCATAAGATGTGTTACATGAAAATGGCATGATGAAAATCTTTCAATTATTCAACAGTCTCAAAAAATGAACTCAGCTGTTTTAATACGTGATACCATTAAAACGTGGGAAACGCCTCACGATCCGTTCCTTCCCAAATCAACTACCTCCTAGAAAGAATGGCCACCTCGCCGGGGGTTGTTTGAACCAAACATGCCCATGCGCACCTTAGAAACTCAAACCTTACAGTCCGTTCTCGACGCCTTAGCGGGACCGGAAACCAAGCCTTTCCTGGTTGGACCCCATGGAGCGAGTCTGGCCTTTACCATCAGCCTGTTGACCAATAATTTACCAGGCACCGGCTCTTCAGCCACAACCGTGAATACTAGGACGCAACTTCCGCATTCATGGATTATCCTCACGCCTACTCATGACGAAGCGGCTCAGCTCTACCAAGACCTGCACTTCTTCTTTAACCTGTTTGCCCTTTCCACAGAGACGCTGGCGTTTTTCCCAAATCGAGGGACCACGCCGTACGAAGCCACGGCGCCCTCGGTGGATCTGGTGGCTCAACGAATGCGCACGCTGTTTCGGTTGCATGAACAGCAACCGACCATGGTCATCACCACGCCGGAAGCCGCGTTGCAACGACTTGTGCCCCATTCGGTTTTTACTCAGTCTTGCCTAACCCTGAAAGTCGACAGTGCAATTGATCGTGAACCCTTGATCACCCACCTTCTCAGAATTGGGTACCGCCGAGTCTCCGTTGTCGAGATTCCCGGGGAATTCAGTGTCCGAGGAGGTATTGTGGACATTTTTTCCACCGCGGAAAGTGAACCCTATCGCATCGAGTTCCTCGGCGATACCGTGGAATCGACTCGGCTTTTCGATCCGGCCTCTCAAGAATCGACAGAACGGGTTTCCTTCGCCAACATTTTGCCGGCCCGAGAATACCTGATCCCTCTCGGTGAATCGGACTCCGAGCTGCCGGCGGACTCCGAACTGCTGGCGGACTCCGAACTGCCGGCTCTTACCCCGGATGCCGAATGGCGATCCCCCGAGCTGTATGGATCCATGGACACGCTGTTCGAATATTTCACGGAGGCTCCACTCGTCCTCATGGATCGTCCATTGAACCTGGCGCATGAAGCGCAAACCATGTGGGACAGGTTACTTGAAACGTGGGAACAACTGGAACAATCAGACACAGGCGTACCGTATCCTGAGCCTGACGCGCATTATCTCATTTGGGACGAGTTTCTGGACTTGATGGCGTCGAGCCCCATCGTGGCGAGTGACGTCATCCCACCGACTGAGGGCGAGTGGGACCCGGTCATTCCGGTATCGCTTCAATCCCTCAAAAGCGTGGGGTTGGGATTACGTGGCACTTCCTTCACCGCGACCCTCAAAATTCTTGAACAGTTGCGTACCCAAGGACCCGTGACCGTCGTGGTTCGTTCAACTGGTCAGGTTGGCCGCCTGTTGGCGCTGTTCGCCGAACACCAAGCACCAGCTATTGAAGGAAAACCTTCGCTGAAATCCACTCCATCGGAACGTGAGCCATTTTACATTCAACAAGGATACCTTTCGTCGGGATTCCTGGTGCAGGACACACCGTTTGCGATCGTGACCGAGGATGATCTTTTCGCCAAAGTTTCACGGCACCGTCCTCAACCCAAAAGTAAAACCGCGAAGTTTTTATCTTCGCTGGAAGATCTCAATGCTGGGGATTATGTCGTTCACGTGCAGCATGGCATCAGTCGTTACAAAGGGTTACGTCATCTTTCCGTCCAGGGATTTGAAAGCGACTATTTGATTTTGGAATTTTCCGGCAAAGATACCTTGTATGTGCCGCTCGACCGCATCAACCAAGTCCAGAAATATCGAGGGGGTGAGCACAACGCGCCAAAGCTGGACCGACTCGGCGGGACGAGTTGGGCCAAAACCAAAGCGCGAGTGAAAAAGGGCATCGAAGACATGACCCACGAACTGGTGGAATTGTATGCCAGTCGTGAAGTTACGACCCGACGCACTTATACTGAAGACACGACCATGACCCACGAGTTCGAGGCGGCGTTTGACTATGAAGAGACTCCGGACCAGATCAAAGCCATCGAGGATATCCAACGAGATTTGGAATTAGCCAAGCCCATGGACCGGTTGATTTGCGGCGATGTGGGATACGGCAAAACCGAGGTCGCCATGCGTGCGGCATTCAAAGCCGTGCAGGACAACCGGCAAGTGGCCGTCCTTGTCCCCACCACACTTCTCGCCCAACAGCACTACGAAACGTTTTGTCGCCGGTTCGCTCCGTTCCCGGTTCGCGTCGGTGTCCTCTCGCGATTCCAAAGTCCTAAGGACGTCAAAGCCCTGTTGCCGGACTTGGCATCCGGTATCGTCGATATTGTCATCGGCACACATCGGTTGCTGCAAAAAAGCGTGGAGTTTAAAAACTTAGGACTGGTCATCATCGACGAAGAACAATGGTTTGGCGTTCGGCACAAGGAACGGCTCAAGCAACTGCGTAAGCAGGTGGATGTTCTGACGCTGACCGCGACACCCATTCCTCGAACCCTGCAAATGGCGTTTTCCGGAGTGCGCGATCTATCGATCATTGACACACCCCCGCAAGGGCGCCTGGCCATTCGCACCCAAGTCCTCCGCTCTAATCCGAATATCATTCGCGAGGCCATTCGCCGAGAACTCGCGCGCGAGGGGCAAGTCTTTTATGTGCACAATCGGGTACAAAGTATGGAGCGAGCCGCAAGCTGGATTCAGGATCTTGTGCCCGAGGCTCGCATACTCATGGCGCATGGGCAAATGAATGAACGCGTGTTGGAAGGCGTCATGTTAAAATTCTTTCATGGTGAAGCGGATATTCTCGTAGCCTCGGCTATCATTCAATCCGGCTTGGATGTGGCACGGGCAAACACGATTTTGGTCGATCGCGCGGATACGTTTGGCTTGGCACAATTGTATCAATTGCGCGGCCGGGTGGGTCGAGCCGGTGACCAGGCCTATGCGTATTTCTTTTTCCCCAACGAAGAGGTCTTGAGCACCGAGGCGCAAAAGCGACTCATGGCCATTCAAGAGTTTACCGAATTGGGATCCGGGTTCCGCATTGCCGCGGCCGATTTGGAAATCCGTGGGGCTGGCAATTTTCTCGGCAAGCAACAGTCCGGAAATATTGCTGCCGTAGGCCTCGACCTCTACATGCAGATGGTTGAACAAGCCGTACAGCACATGAAGGGCGAAGAGGTCGAAGAAGAGGTTGATCCAACCTTGCACTTGAATGTGTCAGCCTTCATCCCGGATGATTACGTTGAGGATGGACACCAACGACTCTCGCTTTATAAACGATTGTCTGCCAGCCAAAAGATTGGGGATCTGGCCCTGCTTCACGAAGAAACTCAGGACCGGTATGGCCCGCTGCCTGATGCGGTCGAGCGATTATTTGAAGTCATGCAGATTAGACTCTTTGCGAAAAAACTTCGTTTGGAATCGTTGGAAGTCAACAAAGGGACCATCACCCTTACCCTTGACCCCAAGGCCACGATTGCGCAAGAAAGACTCGACTGGCTCCTGCAATTCCGCGAAGGCAGCATACGGTTTCTTTCGCCGCAGTCGATCGCCATTCAAACCGGCCAAGAGGAGTGGGCGGCTCAAGTCGGCGAATTAAATACAATTCTTCAAGGCCTACTCAACGCACCATCTGAACCCGTTCAGGTATGATCACCATGATAAAGCTCGACAAAATATTTTCCCTTTCTCTTTCAATGACTCATCATCGTAAACTCGTGAAACCTAGCCATAAAGTACTGACTTCAGAATCCCAGGCCTTCTCTTATCCCTCGCCCCCTCAAAGGGGGAGAGGGGAGGGTGAGGGGGTTCTCCCGCGCAGCCGATTTATGATGGGATTGCCCATCGTCATATTACTGGGGCTCTTTATCTTTCCCCCAACCTCTTCTTTCGCCGAACCTCTCAAGGCTCTCAAGGATGGTATTGCCGCCATCGTAAACACCGAGGTCATTACAATCTCAGAACTCGAAACGGAACTGCGAGATGAAACCATTCGCCTCAGAGCTCGATACGACGGGGAAGAGCTCGAACGGCGGCTCTCGCAGAAAGAATATGACGTCATAAACCGAATTATCGAACGCAAACTCCAATTGCAGGAGGCAAGGGCCAAAGGGATCACTGTGTCCGAAAAAGAACTAGACCAAGCTCTGGATCAAATACGTCAATCTCAACCTACGATAGCCGACTCGACACCTCGATCACGGCTTCGTGAAGAAATGGTCCTCCGCCGGATGTTGGACTTCGAAGTTCGCCGTCGCCTCATGGTCTCACCGGAGGAAGTCCGCAGTTATTACACCACAGCCCAAGAGGAATTCACGACGCCAGGCCAATATCATCTCAGGCAAATTTTATTGAAGCCTCAGGATGGAGAATCCAGCACGGAGGTATTGGTTCGAGCCGAAGCACTCGTGCAACAACTAAAAGATGGGACAGACTTTTCAGAATTGGCGCAGCAACACTCCGAAGGAACCGAGAGTGTCCTTGGGGGAGATCTGGGCTTTATGCGGAAAAATGAATTATTAGGGCCATTAGCGCGCGCGCTGGAAGGCATGAAGATCGGTGACGTAAGTCAACCTATTGAAACCGAACTCGGCATTCACATTTTAACGTTGGAAGAAACCACCCCCGGGGAACCACTCCCATTTGACGAAGTCAAAGACGTAATCAAAAATAACCTGTTCCAACGAAAAACCCGCGATGTACGAGGAGAGTGGTTGTCAAACTTAAAGGACAAGGCGTTTATCGAGATTAAGTTTTAGCGGCACATTGAATAACGCTCATTCTCCTTACCCTTTCAGAACTCTTGCATGTGAGCCTGAATCGTTTCACTTCGTTTTCGCAGCGCTTTCCAGAGCTCCAGACGGCCTTCATTGGTTTTTGCGGAATACAAAATCACCTCGTCAGCACTCGATAATTGGAGCGACTGGCACAGTTTCGTCAGGCAGGGATTTCGTTGACTGCGATTGAGCTTGTCGACCTTCGTGGCCACGACAATCGGCTGGTGGCCAATGTGGGTGAGCCATTGATACGTGGTGAGATCATGTGCTTCCACTCCGCGAGAATCGACCAATTGTACCACCGCAAACAATTGCGACCGCCCGGACAAATAACGTTCGATCATCGGTCCCCACTGCTCGCGAACCGACTTTGACACTTTCGCGTACCCGTATCCTGGCAAATCCACAAAATACATTTGTGGGAAGACTTTATCCGCTATTTTGATTCGAAAAAAATTGAGCGTCTGTGTCTTTCCTGGGGTCACGCTCACTTTGGATAATTTTTTTCGATTCAACAACGAATTAATGGCGGACGATTTTCCCACATTGGATCGCCCCGCAAACGCCACCTCGGGCAACCGTTCACGTGGGTATTGTTCAGGTTTTACGCAACTTTGAACAAATTCGGCGGAATTGATTTTCATAGGCCGTGACATCTCCTGTGCGTTTTCGTTGGGAACCCGTGTGCCGAGAAACAACCTTAGGGTTCGTCACGAAATAACCGGGACCATTGGCCGGCTGCTTTTGGACTGCGCCGGCGTCGCTCATCGCTTTCATACTCCCGGTGTGCGTACTCTTCGCTCCTTGGCTCGCTCCACAATCGTCTCGGCCAATTGTCCCGGTTATTGCGTGACGGACCCTAACGGGTTTTGAGTGAGATTAAAAGGGGAAATGTACCCGACGCGGCGGGGGAGGAAGTTAGTCGGGTCCTCACCCGATTGGGCTTGACTCTCAACAAAGCCAAGACGAGGCAGGGTGATCTCTGGCAGGAAGCGGTGACGTTCTTGGTGTTTGAGAGTCGGATGTGCCGGGCAATTGAAAAATGGTCACCAATTCTTGATGGCCTCGCGCGAACATTAAGTATTCAAGGACAAGTGATTAATGATAGCGGGAAAAGGATTCGCAGGGTATAGACATTAGAGAGAGAGGGAGAGAAAAATGGGCTTAGACTTGACTAGAACAGACTAATTTTCGATTCACGGATGATTTTCTTGTGGCACGGTTTCGGATGGTGGTTCCTCTTTCTTTTTCTCTAGGGCGAAAATGATTAGGAGGGAGACTACGCCGACGCTGATGGCGCTATCGGCGACGTTGAAGGCGGGCCAGTGATAGCCGCTGATGTGGAAATCGAGGAAGTCGACGACTTCGCCGTATCGTAGTCGATCGATGAGGTTGCCGATGGCCCCGCCAAATATGCTGGAGACCGTTAACTGTCCCCACACGTCGTCGGCGTGAAGTCGGTAAAAAATCGTCCCCAGTAAGCCCAGCGCGAAAATCGAGGTACTCACGAAGAAGATGAGTCGAAAGGCGCTGTTCGTGGATGCGAAGATGCCAAATGCGGCACCGGGATTGCGAATGTACGTTAGGTTGAAAAAGTCCGGAATAACGGGAATCGATTCATGCAAATGCATGGTGTGCATGACAAACATTTTGGTAATTTGATCCAACGCGATCAGGACCAAACTCACGCCCACCAGCAACAAATACCGACGCCTCCCATTATTCACGAGACAGCCTCAATGCAACGGTCGCACAATGTCGGATGTTCAGAGTGAACCCCAACGGTTGGGCGATAATTCCAGCACCGCTCGCATTTCTCGCCATCGGCTTTGGTGACGTTTACACTGACGCCTAAGGAAGAATCCACAGCCAAGTGACCATCGGCCGAAATCGTTTCGACTTCCTCCACCGTCACTTGTGACACAATAAACAATGTGGGCAGATCCTGTTCATACCGCTTCAAGAAGCGAGCGCGATCGGGGGAAGCATGTAGGACCACTTGAGCTTCTAAGGATGAGCCAATCACTTTTTCCCGACGCTGTTGTTCTAGCGCACTCAGCACCAAGGTGCGAATGGCCAACAATTCTTTCCATTGGGTTTCTAACGCTTCTTGATCTTTGATGGGCACCACGTCGGGGAATGTTTCTAAATGGACGCTGGGCTTGGCTTCTTGGTCCGTGTTCTTCCCCGGAAGCACATCCCAGATATCTTCGGCGGTGAAACTCAAGATCGGGGCCATGAGTTGAGCTAAACTTGTCACGATTGTGTACAGCACCATTTGCGAACCGCGACGCAGCGGAGAATTTTTCGGAAAGGTGTACATCCGGTCTTTCAAAATATCGAAATACGTCGCACTCATATCCACTGAACAAAAATAATCCAGTTCATGGACGATTTGACGAAAATCAAATTCTTCATACCCCTGCCGCACGTTGTGAATGAGCTTGTTCAATCGCATCAGCGCCCAACGATCTAATTCCGGCAATTGATCAATCTCAATTTGGTGCGATGGATTGGACGGATCGTAATCATAAATGTTGCTCAATAAATACCGGCAGGTGTTTCGAATCTTTCGATACCCCTCAATTAATTGCTTCAAGATTTGCGGGGAGATTCGCAGGTCTTCTTGATAATCTTGGGCGGCTACCCAGAGGCGAAGGATTTCCGCGCCGTTTTGCTTGATCACGTCCTGTGGGGCCACCACATTGCCCGCGGACTTGGACATCTTTTTACCTTGCCCATCCAACACAAAACCATGCGTGAGCACCGCGCGATATGGTGCAGACCCATCTGTCGTCACCGAAGACAACAAGGCGCTATGAAACCACCCACGATGTTGATCTGAGCCTTCGAGGTATAAATCGGCAGGCCACCACCCTTCACCTTGCGGTTTGACCACCGCAGCATGACTCACACCGGATTCAAACCAGACGTCTAAAATATCTTGTTCTTTTTTGAATTCTTTTCCCCCGCATTCTGAACAAGCCATGCCCGTTGGAAGAAGCTCCGCAACCGACCGCTCGAACCAGACATCCGCGCCGTGCTCACTCACCAAGTCCGCAATATGCGCAATGATCTTTGGATCCGCTAACGTGGCCGAGCATTTCCCGCAGGTAAACCCGGGGATGGGGGTTCCCCAAATTCGTTGACGAGACAAACACCAATCAGGGCGATTGCCGATCATGCCATAGATGCGTTCGCGGCCCCGCGCTGGAATCCATTGCACATTGTCGATTTCCCTCAGCGCTCGTTCCCGTAATTGCCCCTTTTCCATGGACACGAACCATTGTTGAGTGGCACGAAAAATCACGGGTTTTTTGCAACGCCAACAATGTGGATAGGAATGATTGAGTGTTCCATGACCCAACAACACATCAAGGCTTTGTAGCTTTTCCACAATCTCTGGGTTGGCCTTCAGCACATGTTGGCCGGCAAAGGCTTCGAACTCGTTCGTAAAACAACCACGATCATCCACCGGCACGACGACTTGAAGTGGGTCCGTAAGGACATGGCTTGAGGCATTGGCGTTATATTTCAAGGTAAGAAGATAGTCATCCATGCCATGGCCCGGGGCAATATGCACACAGCCCGTGCCCTGCTCCAAGGTGACAAAGTCTCCAAGGAGAATTGGAGATAGGCCTTCGGTTAATGGACGGCCACACACCAGCCCTTCGAATCCATCTTTCCCTTTTTTCACACCAAGAATGTTGGGGTCAGATAACTCGCAGGCTTTGGCCACATCCTCGACCAACTTTTCAGCAATCACCAGAACCTCATCACCGACTCGTACAAAGGCATAATCAATGTCGGGATGCAGTGCGAGTGCTTGGTTGGCTGGCAGGGTCCATGGCGTCGTGGTCCAAATGACCATCGATACCTTCTCAACGTCCATAAGATCGGCAATGCCAAATCGTTTTTGCGGATTGACCTGAAAGGGAAATTTGACGTAGATCGATGGCGAGATGTGGTCTTCATATTCCACCTCCGCCTCAGCCAACGCGGTTTGGTCTTGCGTGCACCACAACACCGGTTTGAGGCCTTTGTACACCCCCCCCTTTTCCACGAACTTTCCGAATTCACGAACAATGGTCGCTTCATACTCTCGGCTCATCGTGAGATAGGGGTGCGCCCAATTTCCAAACACGCCCAGCCGCTGAAATTCTTCACGCTGGATAGTATAAAACTTTTCCGCGTACTCGCGGCACAACTGTCGAATCTGCGTGGCCGTCAGACCTTTTTTCTTGGCGCCAAGCTGCTTGGTTACCTGATGCTCAATGGGCAACCCATGACAATCCCACCCGGGAATATACGGAACGTGAAAACCTTCCATGGTTCGTGATTTCACAATGATGTCTTTGAGAATTTTATTCAGCGCATGGCCGATGTGAATGTGGCCATTGGCGTAGGGAGGTCCATCGTGGAGAATATACAATGGCTTCCCGGCACGGGAATCCTGGATGCGTTGATAGAGCTGCTGCTCAGCCCAACGCGCTAAAAACTCCGGCTCGCGTTGCGGCAAATTTCCCTTCATCGGGAAATCAGTTTTGGGCAAATTGAGAGTAGATTTATAGTCCATGGTTCACACAGTCTGGATACTGAAAAAGGGCGGGATATTAGGGTTCGCGCAACAATAACTTCCTATGCTTGGGCGCCGATCCATCCTGTATGGCCGCGTTGCTCGTCCTTTCCATACGAGGAGTATGCGCAGTCCTCGCGCCTTCCCAGACAGGCGCCTCAACACCCAAGCATAGGAAGTTATTGTTGCGCGAACCCTTAAATGCGACGAGAGATATCCATAGTGGTTAGCTGACGGCCATCATTCGATCAAGCGCCATTCGAGCCATGGCCTTGTCATCATCAGGAACAGAAATTTGATTCACGACCGTACCTTGGGCTAAATTCTCCATGCACCAACACAAGTGCGACGCATCGATCCGATACATGGTGGCGCATCGGCAGACAACTGATGACAAGAAAAACACCTGCTTGTCCACCTCTTCGTGTTTGAGCCGATTTACCAAATTCAATTCCGTACCCACGGCCCACTTCGTTCCGGGTTTCGCCTGTTTCACCGTTCGAATAATAAACTCAGTAGAGCCGACGAGATCCGCTTGATTCACCACATTTTCATGGCATTCCGGATGCACAATCACCTGAAGACCCGGATAGGTCTTCCTGAAATAGGCAACGTGCGCGGGCTGAAACATTTGATGGACGCTGCAATGGCCTTTCCATAAAATGAGTCGGGCCTTGCGAATCGCCTCTTTGGTATTCCCGCCATCCGGCAAAAACGGATCCCAGACTATCATCTGCTCTCGGGGAATTCCCATTTTGTTAGCCACATTGCGGCCCAGATGCTCATCGGGAAAGAAGAGAATTTTTTCTCTTCGCGCCCAACCCCACTCCATCACTGCCTTGGCATTGGACGATGTACAGGTGATGCCGCCATGCTCTCCACAAAACGCCTTGAGCACAGCCGCAGAATTGACGTACACCGCTGGCATGACCTCATCTTCGACTGAGAGCACGCGACCTAATTCTTCCCAGCATTGATCCACCTGTTCAATCGCCGCCATATCCGCCATAGAGCAACCAGCGTTCAAATCGGGTAAGATAACGGTTTGTTTCGTTCGGCTCAAAATATCCGCAGTTTCCGCCATGAAGTGGACACCGCAAAAAACTACGTAGGGATGCTCGGATCGCTCCGCAGCTATTTTGGATAACAACAACGAATCGCCCCGAAGGTCGGCGTGGACGATTACTTCATCACGCTGATAGTTGTGCCCCAGCGTGAGGACCTGATCCCCTAGGGCTTTCTTGGCCACAACGATCCGCTCAAACAATTCCTCGTCGCTCAGACCTTCATAATCTGATATAGGCAACTCGATCGCCTGGAGTGAATTCACACCATCACCTTTAGTAAAATTGAACGATTGGGCATGGCCCCAACGACTTTCTACCCCATTGATCTGGGGTAATCGGGAGCTAAAGTTAATAATTGTAGCAAATTTCTTAATTTTTCAACAGCCAATAAGGTGCACGATTCATTTTTGTACCCACAAGTCTGAAATACCCACCTTGGGAATGTTGAAAAAAGCCGCCAGCCTTCGCCAAGGCTACGGCTGACAAGCCAGCGGTTCCATGCCTGCCGAAGCGGCTTCGCGCAGGCATGTCGCCATTTTGCCGTGCTCACGTATTCCATGTACGCTCCGCGCGTCAAAATGGCTGCGGCCTTGCTGGACGGACCCTTCGGAAAGACTCAGGGCATGCTTTTTTGAACATTCCCTTCCGCTAACAATGTTCTTCTCAACGGGGGTATGTATTGTCAATGGAGTGAAATATTCAACAGTCCCACCTTGTACATTGATGAGTCTGGAAGGTATAGTTCGTGACTGATGAGACTCCTTTCCGCCAACAAGCCGATTGACACGGATCGGGGCGAAGCGTACCATTCCCTCTTAATAAACAGCTAGGGGAGCCCCGCGGCTGAGAGTCTTCGAGAAAGACAACCCTTACCACCTGATCTGGATCATACCAGCGTAGGGAAGCGGAGATGAATAGAGACTTCTTCTAGCAAGCCGTTCCCTCCCGGGGCGGCTTTTTTTATGGGCCACATTGTGACCTCAACACCTATAACCGGCAGCCTATACCACCTGCTTAAGTTCATAGATGAGGACTGTGGCATAATTCCAAATTCTCAATGGCGCATACTAACATAACTCATTCACTGGATATTCAAGCACGAGAGAGGGGCTGTTCAAAAAGGCCCGTCCAGCAAGGCCGCAGGCGCTTTGGCGCGCGGAGCGTACTCATAGTACGTGAGCACGACAAAGGGCCGAGAACGCCGCTGGCGGACTTTTTCAACAGACCCTAGAAAGGATTTCACGATGAACCACCCCGAACTCCCGACGGTCAATTCCACCAAGGGCCAAGGTTCGAATGGTCATACAAACTCCTCCCTGACCACAACCCCGCTGCCCGCATCGAAAAAAGTGTATATAAAAGGAAGCCAACCCGGAGTCGCCGTCCCCATGCGGGAGATTGCGTTGTCACCACCGCCTCATGGAAACGGTGCTAATGGGTCATCGAATACATCAAACGGATCTATTGTTGTGTACGACCCTTCCGGCCCCTATACCGACCCTTCTACGGAAATTGATATTCAACAAGGGCTTCGACCATTGCGGCGCGATTGGATTCTTGGCCGGCAGGACGTCGAAGAACTGGCCGACGTGTCTTCGGACTATGGCCGCCAACGCGCGAACGATCCCAGCCTGAACGATCTTCGATTCAGCCATATTCGTAAACCCCTGAAAGCCAAGCCAGGGCTCAATGTCTCGCAAATGCATTATGCCCGACAGGGAATCATCACCCCAGAAATGGAGTTTATTGCGATTCGCGAAACCCAGTTGCGCAAAGAAACTCAAGAACAGGTGAATGGGGTGGTACAAGGCGTGGAGCAACATCCAGGGCATTCCTGGGGCGCCAATCTTCCTCAAACCATTACTCCTGAATTCGTGAGAGACGAAGTGGCTCGTGGGCGTGCGATTATCCCGAGCAACATCAATCACCCCGAAATCGAGCCCATGATTATTGGCCGGAACTTCCTTGTGAAGATCAATGCCAACATCGGCAATTCCTCGGTAGCCTCGTCCATCGATGAAGAAGTCGAAAAAATGATTTGGTCGATTCGATGGGGTTCAGACACGGTGATGGATCTTTCCACGGGGAAAAATATCCATGAGACTCGTGAATGGATTATTCGCAATGCCCCCGTTCCCATCGGCACGGTTCCCATTTATCAGGCGTTGGAAAAAGTCAACGGGAAGGCCGAAGACCTGACCTGGGAACTCTTTCGAGATACGTTAATTGAGCAAGCCGAGCAAGGCGTGGATTACTTCACGATTCATGCCGGGGTCCTGCTGGCGTATGTTCCGCTTACGGCTACACGTATGACGGGTATTGTATCGCGAGGTGGATCGATCCACGCCAAATGGTGCTTGGCCCATCATCAAGAGAATTTTACGTACACGCACTTTGAAGAAATTTGCGAGATCATGAAGGCCTACGATGTCTCCTTTAGTTTGGGAGATGGATTGCGGCCGGGATCGATCGCGGATGCCAACGACGAGGCACAGTTTGCCGAGCTGGAAACACTCGGCGAACTCACCAAGATTGCGTGGAAGCATGATGTCCAAGTGATGATCGAAGGCCCGGGGCATGTGCCCATGCACATGATTCACGAAAACATGGAACGGCAGCTAAAAGCTTGTCACGAAGCCCCCTTCTATACACTCGGGCCTCTGACCACCGATATTGCACCGGGCTACGATCACATCACGTCAGGGATTGGCGCTGCGATGATCGGATGGTATGGGTGCGCGATGCTGTGTTACGTCACACCCAAAGAACACCTTGGATTGCCAAATAAAGATGATGTCAAAACCGGGGTCATTACCTACAAAATTGCAGCCCATGCCGCGGATTTGGCCAAAGGACACCCTGGTGCGCAACGCCGTGACAATGCCCTGTCGCAAGCGCGATTTGAATTTCGGTGGGAAGATCAATTTAATTTATCGTTAGATCCTGATACGGCTCGGGAATATCACGATGCGACTCTCCCCGACCAAGCCGCCAAAGGCGCGCACTTCTGCTCCATGTGCGGTCCACATTTTTGTTCGATGAAGATCACCCAAGACGTGCGGGACTACGCCGCGAAAAAACAGATGGACGAACAAGAGGCCCTTCAGGTGGGCCTACAAGAAAAATCAGAAGAATTTCGAAAAACTGGAGGGGAAATCTATTTATAGAGGTTCATCATGGAAAATCTTCAACCAACCCCGCTTCGTGAACGAGACGTCACTCGCCACATTGCGCGGGAATATTATAAAGAATTCGACCAACTCATCGAAAGCGACGTCATCATTGTTGGAGGCGGACCGTCTGGTCTCCTTTGCGCTCATGATTTAGCGTCGAAAGGCGTTCGCACCCTTCTCATCGAACAGAGTCTGGCCCTGGGAGGTGGCTTTTGGTCTGGCGGCTACCTCATGAACAAAGCTACCGTGTGCGAACCCGCCAATGAGATTCTTGAAAGCATGGGTGTTCCGTGCAAACCCATCAAAGAATGTGCGGGTATGACCATCGTTGATCCTCCTCATGCCACCGCCCGATTGATTGCCTCGGCCTACGAAGCTGGAGCTAAAGTCATGAACCTCACAATGGTTGTAGACCTTATTCTGCGAGGGGAGGGTGTGCTCGAAGGGGTCGTGGTCAATAGCACGACCGCGGAAATGGCCGGGCATGACAAAATCCATGTTGACCCTATTGCCCTAGAGTCAAAAATCGTCGTGGATGCCACTGGCCACGATGCGGTAATTGTCGCATTGCTGAACAAGCGTGGTTTATATCAAACTGTTCCAGGAAACGGGGCCATGTGGGTTGCACGCTCCGAAGCAATGGTAGTAGAAAATACCCGTGAGGTGTTTCCAAACTGTTTTGTCACGGGTTTGGCAGTTGCCGCAGTCGATGGATCTCCACGCATGGGACCGGCCTTTGGGTCGATGCTGTTATCCGGCCGTCGTGCAGCTGAATTGGTTCATCGAAAATTAAAAGGAGAATGAGTTCGGTTCCTACGATACCGTACTCGAACGAGCGTGATGGATATACAAGATTTCGTACAACAAGGAGAAGGGCTCCAGGAAGATAAAATGGCTGCATGGAATTTATTCCAGCAAGCCTATGAATGTCAGATGAAGGGAAGCCTGGAAGAAGCATTGAAGTTATACCAGAACTCGATCGACACATTCCCCACCGCAGAGGCCTATACATTTTTAGGTTGGACCTACAGTTTCATGGGACAACTGCATGAGGCGATTGAAGAATGTCACCGCGCGATTCAAACTGATCCTGATTTCGGCAACCCCTACAATGATATTGGCGCATACTTCATCGAACTTGACCAGCTTGACGAGGCTATCCCCTGGCTGGAAAAGGCTAGCGAAGCCAAACGCTATGAAAGTCCAGCCTTTCCACATATGAATCTGGGGCGAATCTATGAGAAAAAAGGTGATTGGGATCGTGCGATTGACTCGTACAAAACCGCGTTCACCTTAAACCCCCAGTACGAGGCAGCAAGGCGTGCCATGATGCGGCTGATCACGCTCATGAACTAAGCTCCAACTATTTCCTATTAAATTTCCCAGCAGGTTAAATCATGGAAACCACGAAAACCGTTCTTGTCGCCGTGAGTGATATATTTTTTTATACAAAAATTCGTGATGCCTTTAAGCCAGCCGGCTACACGCTCAAACGATTGAAATCAGAGGCGGACATTGAGGAAAAAGCAAAATCGCTTCAGCCCGTCGCCATTGTCATCAATATGAATGATGACTCATTGAATGGTGTCCAAGCGCTGCAAACATTGAAACAAGACCAAGAATTGAAGCGCATTCCCGTTCTCGCATTTGCCAATCACGAAGAAGTCGATACCTGGCGCAAGGCAAAAGAGTTGGGCATCGATAAGATTGTCTCGCGGAACGAATTTTCTTCGCGAACGCTGGCGCTACTCGAAGAAGTGACCAACCAAGCCTCGTCATGAAACACTCGCCCCTTCATTCACAGCATGAATCGATTGGCGCACAGTTTGAGCCTGCCGGAGACTGGGAAATGCCAGCACACTATGGCGACCCTGTGGCCGAACATCTTGCGGTCCGCCAAGGCGTAGGCGTGGCTGATCTCCCCCATCGCGGTTTACTCCAAGTCACCGGTGACGATCGAGTAACCTGGCTGCAAAGCATCATTAGCAATGACATCCTCCCGCTACAGACCGGACAATGGATTTATTCAAGCTTCATGTCGCACAAAGGAAAGATCCTGAGTTATTTCCGCGTATACAAGCTTGAAGAATTTCTCTTGGTCGAAGACACAGGTGAGGTCGGGGATACCACCTTCCAAACCTTCAGAAAATTTTTGCTCTATGGCACCAAAGCGAAAATGAAAAATTGCAGCGAGGGATGGGGGATGCTGTTGGTAAGTGGACCGGAAGCTCCACAGTTGATTCAAAAAACTTTTGGGGTCGATGTCTCGAATCTCAAGACCCACTCTTTTCTGAGTCACGACTTCAATAGCCATCAACTACTCATCGCCAGGACTGAAGAAACCGGCGAACATGACTTCGAACTATTCGCTCCCGCTGAAACCCTTCCACAGGTGTGGGAACAATTATGGAAAGCTGGAGAACCCATTGGCCTTCGTGCCTTTGGTACTCAAGCAAGGGAAACCCTTCGCATCGAAGCTGGCATTCCCAAACTCGGGCCTGAATTGAATGAACACATCGTTCCACCGGAAGCTAACCTGGTAGGCAAAGCCTTTAGCTTAACGAAAGGGTGCTATCCCGGGCAGGAAGTCGTCGCGCGGATGGACACCTATGGAGCTGTGAAACGCAGACTGGTAGGGTTAGTGATTGATTCGCCCGAAGGGCATGTTCCCGATCCTGGCACAAAGATCTTCAGCGGCGATCGGGAAGTTGGCTGGATCAGTAGCGCCACTCACTCTCCCACGCTAAACAAAATCATTGCCTTGGCATTTCCTCTGAGAGATTTTACCGCCCCAAACACTGAACTCACTGTCGCAAATGACCCTCAGCGCGACACAGCCATCGTTCAAGCCCTGCCTTTTTATCCCATATGCCTTCCCATTTAACTAAGGTTGCTTCAGTTTATTGAATCCCAAGGGTTTTGAGCTGCTGGTCAGGATTTTCAACAAACTCTGGAAGGTACTCATTGGAGTCTCACGGCGGTTATAGCGAAAGACAAACTCATCAAGATAGTGTTGCAGGTATTTTGAATCCACTCCATGGTGAATCCCGTTCAGCCAGGTCTGCAGATTGCCGAACGCTCTATGGATGTGTGGAGCGTGCTTCCCAGCACTTGCTGGGTCACCCTGGGTCCGTCTCAGGTGTTCGTATCCTGCCAAGGCTTTTGCCGAGTATCCCTTCCAACCATCGGACTTGATCTTACTGCCCTCAGCGACATGGCTATTGAGGAATGCTTTGATCTCGTTCTCTCCAGCGTCTTGAAGAATCGCTAATCGTAAACGCCCTGCTTTCTCTCGAAAGTGATCCCCTTGTGTGTACGTGACAATTTCTACGGCTCCGGCTATTAACGTCTTGGTTTTCGCTTTCGCGACGCCACGGCCCGTTTTGCCTTTTACCGGTCCACCGATATGGGTTTCATCGGCTTCAACTGTTCCTGCGAGCCGTTCACGGTTCTGTCGTACCATTCCTCGTCGCAATCTGTGGAGCAAATACCAGGCGCTATCCACCTTCTTATCCACCTTCTTGATACTGAGTTGACGCTGCAATTGCACAGCACTGATGCCAGGTGTGTGCGTGGAGACGAAATAGGCAGCCCAAAACCAAAGCCGTAGCGGCAAGTGCGATCTATGCATCACTGTGCCGCAGCCCAAAACCAAAGCCGTAGCGGCAAGTGCGATCTATGCATCACTGTGCCGCTTAGCGGTGATGTCTGTCTATGACACGACGAACACTCAAACCGGAAATATTTTTTGAGCCACCAACCACCGCGATGACCGCAAGCTGGACACATAAACCCGTCTGGCCACCGAATCGCCCGCAAGTACTCGAAGCACGCTTCTTCGGTGTGGAACCTAACAGAAAAATCCAAGATATCAGCAGCATACCCTGTGTCCATAGTCCAGCAGACTAGTCTAGGGACTAACCTTAGTCAAATGGGAAGGCATATTATCCCAAATAATTCTGCGATAAAAACCTGCCATGAAAAAACGGCTGAAGTGGAGTCGGGAATGAATCAGATCAATGGACCAATACGTCAATGACGTATTGGCTGGTTAGGAGGGCCGGAGGATCCTGAACATATGGCCCATCCTCCTAAGTGAAGGCTCATCGGGGCAACCTGATGGGCCTTCACTTTTTTGGGATTTCCTTGGACTACCCTGAATTATTATGGGTGACGAGAAGCGGTTATGGCACTGACTAACGCTAACAAGGCACTTTCTCGTTGCGGATCATCTAATGCCACAAGAAGATGGGATTCTTCTCCATGCATGAGCGTGAGAGATACAAATGGTTTCTCTTGTGCTTTCAGGAGATCACCACTCTCACTTCTTCCGCCTTCGTCTTTCCACACACCATACTGAATTTGTGTTTTGTCCACGTCGTTAATAGAAAATATGTCGTACCGGAAATAATCATCTCCAATAACCATGTCAAACACTACATTCCCTTGGGTGACCGCCAAGGCATTAAAACGCCCTTGATCTTCATACCCATGGGGGATGCCGGCATTGATATAGAGATGCGCAATTTTTCGCTCACCAATTGCCAAATTAATTTTTGTCTCTAACGCTGTATAGTCAATTTGCAGGGGTCGCTCATCTTCATCCGTTGATTTGAGGGCTGCACTACTTATTTGGTCAAACACGTCTTTTGCGGTTAACACGCTCCACTCTCCTTTCTCACCCGTAGCTTGTCATAACAATGAATACTCATCTGCTACGTATAGCGGGTCACCAAAAGGAAATGCAAGTTGGGAAGAAGATTCTAGGTCGTGGTACCTGCACTCCCAGCCCCGTATTTGCCAACGCATTATACGGTTGGGCATACTGGCTTTTGATTACCCTAGAAACGGAAGGTGGGCGCAAAAAAGCCGCGTAAGATATTGGTGTGCATGGTGAAATACAAAAAGTCGTGGTCACCTTAGGGTTCGCGCAAGAATACCTTCCCCGGTTTGGGCGTCGATCCATCCCGCCTGGCGGCGTTGCTCGTCCTTTCCATACGAGGAGTATGCGCAGTCCTCGCGCCTTGCCAGACAGGTGTCTCAGCACCCAAACCGGGGAAGGTATTCTTGCGCGAACCCTCCGTGGTGATGAGACATTTTTTTATTTGGACAGGCTCCTAGAGCTTGCGCGGACTTTTGTGATCCAACTGCGGTTTCTAGGATTAAATGCCATCTTTGTGAAGGAGCGAGTGATGAGTGAACAACAATGCATGTTAGAGGGGTGTCCCAAACGCGCCTATGCGCCATCGGGTACGGGACAACTGTGCAAAAACCACTTTACGGATTTCGTAAAATGGCGGCGGAGAAAGGGCAGCACGAGCATGTTTCGGAAATACAATGCCATGACCATGGAAGAACGGGATTCAATTGTCCAGGATTGGGGAAAAGCGTTAGCAGCTGGGTAATCGACACGGGCATGCATGAGAAATGCACCGCCCACCTTACTCCATCAATGGTGACCCATGGTGATGGATAATCTTCCAGCCTTCATCTAAGCGTTCGAATAAGTTCGTGGCAATCACTCGACTATTCTGAGTGTTATCTCCATGACGACTGGTGATGTTTTCCGTACAAATAACCCAGGCCACATCCCCGGCAACTTGTACTTGCAGCTCGGTCAGGGAGAATCCCATGGAAAACACATTATTGAAAATCACAACCCAGGAATCGCGCACCAGTGGCCACCCCACTCGAATACTCCAACCGGGATGAATACAGGTGACATATTCTTGGTGAGCCCAAATGGCATCCATCCGTGAAATATCTAAACTTTCAAAGGCCGAATAGAAATCCTCATTGGCCCGAGTCACTTCTTCAATTCGCTCTTTCAGCATGAAACCCTATCCTTTCTCAACCTGACTACTGATATCCACACTGTATTGTGTCTTCTGGCATCATCCCATCAAGCTATCTATTCGGCAACCCCAACATCCTTTGGAAGATCTGTCGCTAGTTGCTCGTGAAGAAAAAACAACAGTTGGTCGTTGCTCATTTTTTCACTAGCGACGAGCAACTAGCGACTGTTTCACGAACTTGAGGAACGCGTGACGAGCCACACACCACTCAGCACAAGAGCAATGCCGAGAACCTTTACCAAATTAAAGGATTCACCCAAAATGGCGACGGACAACAGCAGAGAGGAAACCGGAATCAAATTGATGAATATTCCGGCCCGTGACGGGCCAATGCCCGAGACTCCATACAACCAAGCTTGTTGCCCCAATGCCGTTGCAAATACGATCACATACACTAGCGCCATCCACCCTGAAGGTGGGACACTCGCCATCCCAGCGTCGAAGACTTTGTGATCGGTCCACAGCAGGGGAATTTGGATCAAGATCGAAATGAACAGGGTTGTCCAATTTACAGTGAGTGGCGACATGCGTTCCATCACCCGACGACTGCCAATCGTGTAAAGCGCCCAACTGACTAATGCCAGAACGATAAGGATTGCTCCAAGTAGAGGGTTTTCGCCTGAGGCATCAGAAGCATTGACACCGGAAACTAAAGCCACCCCGATAAACGAAACCGCACACCCAACCCATACTCGACTAAAGGGCACGTCTTTGAGAATCAACGCCGACAACACCGCCGTAATGGCCGGGCTTGCTCCAATAATGACCCCTGCGGCGCCCGCATCGAGGTACTGCAGTCCGTAGAGAATCAACAGGTGATTGCCAACCACAGCCACTCCCAGAGCGGTGAGCACGCCAAGATCTCGGGGCACCCATTTTGTCTTGGATTGCTCTTGCCACCACCATAAGGGAATTAAAATCACTAAAGCCCCAAGCCCGCGAAAAACCGATACTTCCACAGCAGAGAACGCTCCCAACGCAATTTTTTGTGCGACCACCGATCCTCCCCACACAACGGCGGCGGTGATTAACGCAACATGGGCAGCTGATTCACGTGGAGCAATCATGGATTCATCCAAAGAAGTAGGTCATTGACAAGTTTATTTTGATTGGAATTGCAAATATTGGAAATAAAAGAACAGATTTGCGATCCTATGCACAATCATCCCTAATGAGGATCACTCCACCTTGGGCACTTCGACATTTCACTCCACACAAGAATGGCTTGCTCCACCCAACGCTTTAACTCTTAACGAAGGGGAAGTGCATGTCTGGCGCGGGATTGTAGACATTCCCTCCTCACGCCTACAAGTCTACCGGGAAATCTTAAATGGTAATGAACAACAGCGGGCTTGCCGGCTGCGCTTCCCTCGCCATCAGAGACGCTTTATTGCTGCGCGAGGAATGTTGCGATTTCTTCTTGGACACTATCTTGACCTTTCCCCTCATGAAATCGAATTGGATGTTGGCTCCCATGGCAAACCCTTTGTCCAAAATGAAGGTGTACGGAAACTCTATTTCAACGTCAGTCACTCGCAAAAAATCGCTCTGTTTGCCTTCAGCCATGAGTCAGAGGTCGGGATCGATGTGGAAGGACCCCAACCTCGACTAGATCATCAAGCGGTCGCCAAACGCGTCCTAAACTCCCAAGAACAACAGTGGCTTTACAGTCTCCCTTCCCGGAAGCAAAAAGCCGCGTTCTTAACCTGTTGGACTCGTAAAGAGGCATTTGCGAAGGCACACGGAACAGGATTAACATTTCCCTTTCGCAACATCACTGTGACGTTCCAACCCGATCAACCAGCCAGCATTGTCAAAATTGAAGATTCTTGGCTCAACAGCCGCCCATGGGCTATGTATCCCGTGTATCCAAGAACTCGATATGCTGGGGCATTAGTAGTGGCTGGCCAACCTCATTTTATCAAGTACTGGGATTACCAAGAATGGAAATCTTAGGGTTCGCGCAAAGTCATATGCAGCAAATCAACCAATCAGTTCCCTTCTCTTGGGTCTCCCCTGGCAAATTGTCCATTCTCAAACGGTCCAAATGGCTTAGGCCTCTAGGCCTTCTGTTCGGTTGACGAGACCTGCCCCCAAGAATAGAATGAAGTTTCTGTTAGGATGGAATCGTAAGATAGTTTTTCCAGAAAATCAGTAGGTGGCTCGATAAGCAGAAGGAGGGATTATGTCGTTATTGATAACTGATGAATGTATTAATTGTGGAGCCTGCTTGCCAGAGTGCCCCAACGAGGCAATCTTCGAGACGATAAGCGCCGCAGAGGAAAAGGATAACAAAATAGGAGATGGGCAAAGAGTACATGGGGAAGGCGACACCGTGTATGTGATCACCTATGACCGGTGTACCGAATGCGTAGGACACTTTGATGAACCACAATGTGCGGCGGTCTGTCCGGTTGATGATTGCTGTATTTCTGACCCTGATATCCCCGAGACCACCGACGTTCTACTTGAAAAGGCCAAAATGCTCAATCCCGACAAAGAAATCGATGACGCGAAAGTGTGGGCCGGCGTTCGAAATTAAATCGATTATACATTCAGATTGCCAGCGAAAGAAGAGCCCGCTCTCGGCCAGAGAGCGGGCTCTTTTTGTTAGTAAATCCGGCCTGACCTTGATCAACAGAAATTCATTTGTTGGGTTACTAGAGCGAACATCCTAGCAGGCTGTTCAAAAAGGTCGTCCAGCAAGGCCGCAGGGCCTTTGGCGCGCGGAGCGTACGCCAGTACGTGAGCACGACAAAGGCCCGAGAACGCCGCTGGCGGCCTTTTGGAACAGCCTGCGCTAGACTTTTTGGAGGTCGCCGATCCGTACCGAAACAAACTTCGACACGCCGGGTTCTTCCATGGTGACTCCGAACAAGGAATCGGCAATCTCCATGGTCCGTTTATTGTGGGTGATGATGAGGAATTGGGACAGGTTGGTTAATTGAGTCAGGAACCGGGCAAAGCGGATGACGTTGGGCTCATCCAGGGGCGCATCCACCTCATCAAGAATACAAAAGGGCGAGGGTTTGATGAGAAAGCTGGCGAATAACAAGGCGAGCACGGTTAAAGCTTTTTCCCCACCCGATAACATCGAAAGATTTTTGAGACGTTTTCCCGGAGGTTGCGCCACAATATCAACCCCTGGATCCACATAGCTGTTCTCTGTGGCTTCATCCGGTTCAGGCTGAGCCAGCACTAATTCGGCATGCCCCCCGGCAAACAGCGCGGAAAACACCTCGCCGAATTTTTCCTGTACCGCCTGGAACGTTTCATCAAACATCTTGTTTGTGGTCTGACTGAGACGATCGATAATTTCCTGAAGGGCTTGAATCGAGTCGGATAAATCCGTTTCCTGTTTCGTGAGGAACTGATACCGCTCCTCCTGCTCACGATGCTCGTCAATCGCAGCCAAGTTGAGTGGCCCCATCCGCTCTAATCGCGTTCTGATGATGCGGACACGCTCCCGCCATGCCTCCGGACCCTCGACCATGTCGACAGAAGTCTCGGCATCATCCTGAGCAAGGGACTGACTTGACAGTTCTTCTACGGACTGTCCATAGGTCCCGGTCAAGGTATCGATGACTGTTTGCAACCGCGTCCGCACCTCCGCCAATTGCACTTCGATCTCTGCCCGCTTTTCACGAGTGGACGCGAATTGTCTCCGAATGTCGGCCAGCCGCTGCTCCAACTCTCGAACACGTAGCATCCCTTCATGATGGCGGTCTTCAACCGCTTGCAATTGGATTTGGAGCTCATCTTTCCGTTGTTCAAATTCTTTGAACAGCACCTCGGCTCGGGCTTGTTCCGCTTGACTGTCTTGTGCCTTCAACTCGAGCATGTGAACTTGCTCAGCCAGAATATGTAGTCGCGATTGTCGAGCTTCTTCTTCCTGTTGCATCCGATCCAGATCGGCCTGCGTTCGCTCTCGGCGTTCATGCAGGGTCGTCATCGTAAGCCGGGCCACAGTTAACTGCTCATACAATCGGGTGGCCTCTGCCTCAAGTTCCTGGAGTTGGGCCATGAACTGCGCCAAGTCGGTTTCGTGGGCGTGTTGGTCATGGCCTAATTGGACCAGACGATCCCGGCAGGTCTGACTTTCTTCCTTCAGACTCACGAGCTCCTCTTGGCTCGAGGTTAACTCTTCGGTGAGCGACTGCACCTGTTCCTCGATATCAGACACGTGCTGCTCGGCATTGCCAATATCATTTTCTGCGATCAGGACCTTCCGCTCGGATTCTTTCAACGACTCATCAAGGACCCGCAATTGTTCTTTCGCGGATTCATCGTGCTGACGAATTTCCTTGTGCCGTTGTTCTGCCTGCTCAAGGCTGTGAGCGATATCCGTCAGGTGACTCTCCAAGGTGCGCACTTCACGCCTTCGCTGGAGCACGCCACTGGAATCTCCGGTGGAACCTCCGCTCACCAACCCGGACGTCTCAACAATCTCCCCGGTCAGGGTGGCAAAGAGGGGACCAGAGAGGTTACCCCAGCGCCGCTGGTGAACCAAGGCCAAAGCCTGATCAAGGCCTTGAACCACAACTACGCGTTGCAAAAGACAATGAAGCACCGCTTTCAATTCTTCTGGGAGGCGTACCAATTCGGTTGCTCGACCAATAACCCCTTCCTGTTGTTTCAACTCCGGCCACCAAGCTGGCGGCTGATCTTCGGCCATGTCAAACGGCTGCGTGGGAATGAAGGTGCCCCGCCCAAGGTCATGATCGTTCATGAATTGCAATGCCTGGATAATATCTCCGTCCCCCTCCACCACCCACGCCCGAATGTTTTCGCCTAGCGCGGCTTCGATGGCTTTTTCGATATGCTGAGGAACTTCCAACCGTTCCCCAACGGCTTCTCTCACCCCATGACAGACCTGCCGGATTGACGAACCCTCGCCCTCCGTTCCTCCCTTGTACCCAAATTCTTCCTGTAGCACGGCCTGGAGGGCAGCCAAACGGGATTCAGCACCTGCCCGCTCGGTTTTTCCTTCGACCCGTTGCTGCTCGACTTCTTGAATTTGCTGGTCGAGTTGAGTGAGCAGCGCCAACACGTGTTCGCGTTGAGTCCGTGTGGACTGAACCTGCTGCGTCAGACTCTCCAGCGTTTCCCGCAAGCCGGCAAGTTTACCCATTATTTCCGAACGCTCGATTTCACCCTGTTCGTGGTCTTTCTGGAGTCCCTGAATGTGGAGACTGCGATCCTCCTGTCGAGCTTCTAAATTTTGCAAACGGGTTTCTGTTTGAGTCCGTTCAACCGTCTGCCTCAAAATTTGTTGGCGTAGCGCTTCCACTTGGGTTTGAACCGATGACCGTTTCGCGACAAGATTTTGTTCCTCAGCATCGAGCCGAGTCAGCGTGTGTTCAGCCTGTTGTGCCTCTTCCCTCGCCTGCGTCAATTGACTGTGTAATGAGGCTATTGCGCCGACGGTACTGGTTGATTCCTGGCCAAGCCGAGTTTGCTCTTCCGCGCCCTGAGCCTGTTGTTCCGCGTAGAGTTGGATGCGATGACGTTCCACTTCAAGGGTGGTGAGCGCTTGCCCCATTTCGTATTCAAGCTTGCGAAGCGCTTCTTGCGTGGTCCCAACAACTTGGCCGTCCTGAAGTTGATCGGCTTTCAGTTGTTCATGCGTCGCCGTCACGTTGGCTTCTTCAGCCATGTGCCCAGCCTCTTGCGCTTCATATGTGGCAATACGGCCCTCAATATCAGTACGTTCGCGTCCCAGTCCATGGTAGTCCCAACTCAAGATTTTAATTTCGAGACCGCGACATTCGTCTTGCAGTTTTCCGTATTGCTCGGTTTGGCGGGCTTGACGCTCTAACGTCCGAAGTTGCTTTTGCACTTCCCCGATCACATCCCCTACGCGTACGAGGTTTTGCTGCGTGGAATTGAGTTTCCGCAGGGCTTCGGTTTTTTGCTTTTTAAACCGTCCGATACCCGCTGTCTCCTCGATAAAACTTCGACGGTCTTGTGGGGACCCGGAAAGAATTTGGTCGATGTTGCCCTGCTCAATCACGGTATGCCCTTTGGTTCCAGCCCGGGCTTCTAAAAACAAGAGACGGATATCCTTCAAACGGCAGGGAATTTTATTAATGAAATACTCACTGTCCCCATCACGATACAACCGCCTGGTGATCATTAATTCTTTATTCCCAGGGAGTTCCTCGAACACACCAGCCACTGACTCTAATTCTTGACTCGTCACATCCGTGACCACGAGGGACACTTCAGCCATTCCCAGAGGTTGCCGGGATTCTGTCCCATTGAAGATCACATCTTCCATACGCTCACTACGAAGCGACTTGGTACTTTGCTCTCCCAAGACCCACAACATGGCATCGACCACGTTGCTTTTCCCTGCACCGTTCGGACCAACCACCGCAGTAATCCCTTTGGGGAAATCAATCTTGGCGTCGAGGAAGGACTTAAACCCCGAGATAATCAACGATTGTAATTGCATTAAACCGGTCAGCCTTTTCGAAGGGGTAAAACAGGAGAATTTAGGCTGTTGAATGTACCACAGCGGAATAAAAAAATCAAAGATAGAACACTAAATGTTGTGGTTTGACGAATCTATACATGCAAAATATTGTGGGTTTCAAAAATTTATTCGAGCTGTGGATAACTAATCAAAAACAGGGACTTCTTATTTACGGCCAGGCATAACTAATTCTTTTGGAAGAAGAAATTCAACATCCTCCTCGACAACCGTCAGCTCCTCAACTTCCGATGCTCCAAGCCCTTTGAGATAGGAGACGACCTCAGTCACCAGAATCTCAGGAGCCGAAGCCCCAGCCGTAATCCCGATGGCCTCAACACCTTTGAGCCATTCATGTTGAATGTCCTTGTAGGAATCGATCAGATAGGAAGGGATGGCAAATCTCTCTGCCAATTCCCGAAGGCGGTTGGAATTGGAGCTATTCGGAGAACCGATGACGAGAATAAGATCCACAAATTTCGCCAACTCTTTAATGACGTTTTGGCGATTTTGCGTAGCATAGCAGATGTCTTCCTGGTGAGGTCCTTTAATCCCAGGAAACCGACGATTTAAGGCTTCTACAATTTCCCGGCATTCATCAACACTCAGCGTGGTTTGTGTGACATAGGACAGATGGTCGGCAGTCTCCACATGGAGCTTTTCCACATCTTCGACAGAAGACACGAGATGGAATTTATCCGGAATTTGCCCAAGAGTACCGACCACCTCAGGATGGCCTGCATGGCCAATGAGAATCAGTTCATAATCATTGGTGTGGTCGCGATTTACCTCATTGTGGACTTTAATTACAAGCGGGCAGGTCGCATCGATCACTTTTAAGTTTCGCCGCCTCGCGTCTTCCCACACCTCTTTTGCCACTCCATGGGCGCTAAAGATCACTAATGCGCCATCTGGGACCTTATCCAGTTCTTCCACAAAGATAGCCCCTCGTTCACGCAACGAATTGACCACATGCCGGCTGTGCACGATTTCATGTCGCACATAAATCGGAGCCCCATACCGTTTCAACGACAATTCGACGATTTCGATGGCCCGATCAACGCCAGCACAAAATCCACGCGGATTGCCTAAATATATCTTTTTCACTTAATCCTCCTTACAAAAACTTTGACGAAGTTGGGATTGCACCAATGTTGGTACGTAAGTGACCACCCAAGAAAAGACGAGCAACTTTAGGCCAGGACCCGCTATTTCGTCAACTGGTTCTATGAACCGCCAAAAGCAAGAGGGGATGTTCAAAACCTGTCCTGAGCCAACGCCGAAGGAAGGTGCGCTCAGCAAGGCTTAATTCGTAATGGGTGAAGCGTAATGCGTGATGAATAAGGAAGCAAGAAGATAGCAGTCAAAACGACTCTTTCGCTTCACGTATCACGTCCACAACGAACGCCACTGACGCCCCCCCGCCTCCGCGGGGGCATGCTTTTTCAACATTCCCTCTCTCACCAACGAATCAACGCTGTTCCCCAGGTGAACCCTCCACCAAATGCGCCCAGGAGGATAAGGTCTCCCGAGTCAAACTTCTTTTGACGGGAAGCCACGTCCAAGGCAATTGGCAAGGACGCAGAAGAGGTATTCCCTGCCTGCTCAATCATGGAAAACATTTGGTCCGGTGCGAGATGTGCACGTTTGGCGATGGCTCGGAGCATCCGTCCGTTCGCTTGATGGGCAATCACCTGTTTCAGGTCCGCGACCGTGAAGGCAAACTCCCGAAGCATGTCTTCCATGGCCACACTCAACCGTTTGACCCCTGTTCGAAAAACCGGGCTACCCTCCAACTCAATGGCATGTAGATGGTTCCGAACCGTGTCGGCAGTCGCCGGCAACTTGGATCCCCCGGCTGGTACCGTTATCAGACCGTGGCAAGCCCCGTCTGAATACAATCGAGTTCCTAAAATACCATGCTTCATATTTGGATCCGTGGTCTCCACGTCTTGTTCTCTCCTCACCACGGCAGCTCCTGCTCCATCACCAAACAGCATGGCACTGGCTTTTCGAGACGCGTCAAGATATCGGGATTTCACCTCCGCTGCCACAACTAGGCAACACGTATACTGTCCAGATCGAATGAACGCATCAGCCACCGACAGCCCATAAATAAACCCCGTGCACGAGGCAGCCAAGTCAAAGGCCGCGACGTGTTTAGCTTGTAACTTTTTTTGCAGATAGCACGCGGTTGACGGAAAAATCGTATCGGGTGATGTGGTGGATACAAAAATAGCATCCACAGATTCAATGGATTGGCCTGCAGCCTTCAATGCTTCACGTGCAGCCTGTTCCGCCAAATCAGAACACGTCTGGTCCGGATAACACCAATGGCGGCTTTTGATGCCTGTCACGCGAAACACGTCTTCATCAGGCAAACCAAAATACGAAGCCACCTCCTTATTACTAACGAGACGCTCTGGCAAATAGGATCCCGTACCGACGATTCGACTGAAAACCTTGCGTGTCACGAAAAACCCTCATCTTCACATTATAAAATGGGTAGGTGCATTGTGGATATCACATCTGCATTATGGAAACATAAACGGAAGAAATCTTGCGTGAAAGTACGTATTTATGATAGTATTAAAAGGTTGCGGGCTGGAGCATGTTCTTTCGTTTTAAATTTATGACAATCTCCACAAAAAATTTATCCATAGCGGTCGGCGCCATGTTTCTCGCAGCAATTCTACTCGGTGGCTGCACAAGCACGCCGGAAAATGAATCTGCCTCCACAAACGCTCCGCTCAGTGGGACGGACGAACAGATCTTTGTTGGGGACACCATTGAAATGAACTACGACCCCAACGTCATCATGAAAAGGGCTGAATCCTTCCATGATAAAGAGGGCTATGCTGAAGCCATCGTCGAATATCAACACTTTTTAGATCTTCATCGCAACCATGTGCTGGCACCCTACGCACAGTATCGACTAGCCCTCAGCCATTTTAAAATGATTCAAACCATTGATCGCGATGTCAGCCCTATTGAAAAAGCTCGCGAAGAGTTCATCCAACTGATGCAGGACCACCCAGCCAGTCGGTATGAAGCCGAAGCCAGAACCAAGATTGGCGAATGCGAAGACCTCTTGGCCCAGCACCATCTGTTTGTGGCGGAATTTTATTATCAAAAGGAAGCCTATCTCGCGGCAGCCAAACGATACAAAATGGTGATTGAGTCCTATCCCCACTTGGAAGCGGCGGCGAAAGCCAAATATGAATTGGCCAAAACCTATAAGGATTTAGGCGCCCCCGATTGGTCGCGGGACTGGCTGATCGCCTTAGTCCGTGAACATCCACGTCACAAATTACGAGATGATGGCTTGAAAATGTTGGCGAAGCTTCAAAAGGAACATCCCGATCTCGTGGTCGCGCAAAACTTAGGCACGTTGAACACCAATCTTCTCACGACCAGCTTTCTTCCGCTGAATCAATCTACCCCGAATGCAAACTCTGGAATGCTGGCAAATCCTTCTCCACAAAGTGTGGGGGCAAGTGCCCCGAACCCATCTCAATCAGCCCCGGCCGAATGCGCTTTGGGATCCTGGTGCGAAGCCTCAACCCCAACCGAATCAGTCTCTACTTCTGCAGTTTCTTCTCCATCAACAACTGCGATCTGTCAACCGGGCACTTGGTGCGAATAAGAAATCGATTCCCTTCCGTCCATCTGGACTTCTTTTCTCTAACCACTTTCAAATAAATTTCTCCTCGAACTTCGACTCAGGATCTTTCATCCAATTTGAGTTATTGTCGAAGTTGCTGGCAGGAATCCAGCGGTGTTTTATTTTATGCGGGGTTTCGTCCCCGCGCGACGAGGTCCTTTCGTTTCGGCAAAAGGACCCAAAACCATTTCCGCCCGTGCGCGGCCCATGGGGTCCCTCCGCCTCCGCCCCGAATAAGATGGCGAGGGAACTCGCTCCGCTCAAACAGCCCTCGCCGAGAAATCGATTCGGGGCTGCGGCTCCGCCGCACCCCAAGGCGGTAAGAAAAAATAGCCACACAGGGACTATAGCCTGAAACCCTCAGTGAATCCCCTGATTCGATGGGTTAGTGGAATTGGTGGGCTCAGGAATTTGTTGTGGTTTATTCATCAGCCAGAATGCAATCAACGATAAAGGCCACAACATCAAACCTATCACCATCATTTTTAGAATTCGAAGGTGCCAGGAGCCATTAGCGGCTTTAAAGACATAACCTAAGGACCATCCCCATGCCGCAAGTAAGGACAACCCAAACCCAAAGAATAATAAAATTGAAAAAATCCAATTAGCGGGTTTATGGACTTGTGCCAATGAAATAAGTTCTTCAAGACTTTGAGCATGATGGCGAGAACGCCCGGAATCTCGTAGGTTCTCAAGAAGGGCAGGAACATCAATCTCCTCAAAGGTTTCATCGTGCAACCCATACACTTCCAAGGCAAAGGCCGTCCCAAGTTTTTCGGCTTCTAGCAATTCCGGGCTTGAGGGCTTAAACGGATGTCTTAAAAAATTCAGAGAATTTTCTCGTCCAGCAAAAAGGGCAAACAGGGTTCCCTTGTCCAATAGAAAAAATGACGAACGTCGCAATACAACATCTGCGGCCATAATGAAGTCAAAGCTGGCACGCATTCGATCTAGGCCTTTTGATGAGACGACAAAATCACGGTATATGGAATTTAAGATTTTCATTTCGATAAGGGCTAACTCTGAATCTTTAGACCAGAGAACAGTCTGTGTATAGCCTATATCTACAAAATCGGTAGGTGTTGAAGTGTTAAAAGGTAACGAGGCAATTCCGCCTATAAGACTGCTACTTTGCATTGCGACCCCAATGATCTCAAAGTTTTGGTTAAAGACCGGACTGCCGCTACTTCCCTTTTTTGTCAAAGCGGAGGTGCGGAATCCAGTGGGGGTTTTTGCCAAAATTTTGCCTTCTGTCAGCGTAATGTCCCCGCAACTTGGGAACCCTAAAATATAGACCTGGCCACCAATTTTCGCTGAAGAAAAACTGGTTTGTGAAATTGAATTTTGGGTGATGCTCGGTATTTTAAGCAGAGCCACGTCTAAGGTAGGAACTTCTTGTACCATTACGGCCTCTTGGTTTTTTAAATATTTCCAGGATTCGGTTTCTACCGAGTCCAGTATTTTAACCGTGATGGGATCACATTCTCCGTAAGGACAAAGTTTTTCTGTCACGTGGGCATTTGTCACGATTTGATTTCCAACGATAAACCCCGTCGCACACCCTGAATTTCCTGAAAGCCGGATTACGGATTGCCGAACAGAGGGTGGGATATCCTCAAAATCCACGGCTATCGCTGGGGGTGGGATAAATAGATTAAAAGCAATTAGGAAAATAGCTAGACAAATTGCCAACTTATTTTTTCTCCTTAAGTAGAGGAAAACTTTTGGGGCTCATGGGCGCCTACCAAATTTATCTGTGCCGAAAAAAGAAGGAAATTCGAGAAGGGAGCATGTCTATCAATGCCACATATCAGCTAATAATCCAAGTACCAGAACTTAGATCAGAGGCATGAGAATTGCGTTTATGGTTCGGTCTCCCTGCCTCCCGTTAAAAAACTTTATTTGTTTTTTGAGTATCTCCCACGCCTTCGGACGCGGCAGAGCCGCGGTGCCGAATTCGACTATTCGGCGAGCACTGTTTGAGCGGAGCGAGTTGCGCAGCCATTTAATTCGGTGCCGGGGCGGAGTTTACCCGCAGGGACGCGAACGAGCGAACATGGTTTTGGGTACTTTCGCCGAAACAAAAGTGCCTCGTCGTGCGGGGACGAAACCCCGCATAAAATAAATTCTGGATTCCCGATAAAGGATGTCGGGAATGACAAACGTGAAAAAATGAACAAAAAAAGGCGGCTCAAGTGAGCCGCCTTTTTTAGGATCTATTGAATCCGCGTTACATAAACTTCATGAACTTGTCTTTGGCTTCGTCCATGAGTTCTGCGGAGATGGTAGTCACGCCACGCTCTTGGGCTATACGCTCAATTTCTTTTCGGGCCATGGGTTGAATGAAGTCTGGAATATTTTTCAGCCGCTCTTCGGCCTCAGGAGACCAATTCATCCCATCCGATGTATTATTCTTCGAATCATCCATGACTTGGAGCGTCACAGTGGTGTAGCTATTCTTCCTTGCATAGGTTTCGACACTGCCTTTGACCATGGGTTGGACAAAGGAGGGGAGTTTGCCTAAACGCTCTTGCGCATCGGGTGTCCATTGAAGATCGGATTGTTGAGTTCCGGTTGAGGTGCCGCCTGTGGTCAATCCCATCTGCGCGACTATCGCGGAAAAGGGACAACCTCCTTCGCCTTCCTTCGCGGTTGTCGCTCCAGCCGGTGCTGCACTTTCCCCCGCTTGGATTTTGTCATTGAGATAGGCAGCCATGGACGCTGAGTCTGCCGGGGCACTCACTTCCTCTTTTAAGGTTCCCCGCGTCATTTCCAGAGGTATAGCATCGACGGTGCGTCCGCCGAGTTGTACCCCAAGAGTACTGACCATTTGGGTTTCCCCCGGATTGGTCACCATCGACACTTTGGCATCACAGGACGGACAGGCGAAAAACACACCAAGTGTCCCTTCGGCAGGCTTTTCAACCTTTTCAAAATTCATATACGTTTCGCAATTTAAGCAGACAAATTTCATAACGTCCTCACACAGGAGAGTTGGGATTGAGAGAAGCTCGGGTTACACCACTCATTATAGCTTCTCAGCCAGAACTTTTTTGTAATCCAATAACGATTGGATTCGTCCAACAATATTTTGATAGCGCTGAATGGTCGGATGTTGATCATCCAACAACGGGATGCCTTTATCAAAGGTTTTGGCAAAGTCGCGATCAAAGGGAATGCGGCCAAGCAATGGCAGGTTCAACGCTTCGCACATGCCTTCTGTGTTGCCTTCGAATAATTCGTTCTCTTCACCACAAGAAGGGCACCGGTAGTAGCTCATGTTTTCAATGACGCCCAGGACTGTAATGCCGAGTTCGGTGGCGTAGCCAATCGATTTCTGCACGACATTCGACGCGACTTCCGATGGCGTGGTGACCACCACGGCTCCGGCCAGATCCGGAAGGAAGCCGGCAATGACCGGCGGTTTATCAGCCGCTGCTCCTGGAGGAAGGTCCGCCAGCAGAAAATCCAGCTCTCCCCAAATGATATCCGCGAGGAACTCACGAATGACATTCATTTCCATGAGCCCGAGCCAAACCGGACTCAAATCCATGGGTCCTTTCCACCGAACAGGTGCCGCTTCACTGAGCAGGAAATCCATGGACGCCACTTTTATGCCATAGGGGCCTTCCGGTGGTCGCGCGCCTTCCGGGGTAATTTCAAGGCCTTTTCCATGAATCCCCATCATCTGGGGAATGCAAGGTCCGTTCAGATCAACATCAATAATCCCTACTTTTTTGCCCTGTCGAGCCAAGGCCAAAGCCAAATTGACCGTGGTCATGCTCTTGCCAACCCCGCCCTTGCCACTCATGATGACGAGCTTGTGCTTGATGCCTGACATGCGATCATGCACGTGCTTGGTATGAGCGGTGAGTTGTTGGATCACCTTCGCATCGTCGGTATACTTTAGTTTCCCTAGGATTTCTTTTAAGTCTTTTCCCATAGTCTGGCTCGCAATTTCAGCTTATTTTTCAACGGTCTAGAACAGAAAAATCACGATACCACAGGTTTTTTCAGGGCGTCAAACAAGAAGGAATTGGGTTGCCGGACACGAGTTCCGTGACAAACAGGTATTGATAATTTAAAAAATTTTCAAATTAGGGACAACTGCCCAACTCGCACAATTTTCAGGAGGACAAGGGGCTGTTCAAAACCTGTCCTGAGCCTGTCGAAGGAAGGTCCCAAAAGACTGTGGGAATAAAAAGGCAGGCATCTCTCGCAGGACCTGTGTTTCTCGCAAAACCCAGTTCTTTGCTTCTCTGTGACAAAGATCACTGCCCAGGAGTGACGAACGCCCTAGTTTCATGTAATGATAACTATTACAACACCAGGCCTCCAAAGGAATGGATTGTCCATGAACATAAAAATCCTCGGATGCCACGGATCAGACTCCCTCACCCATGAGCGGGGAGAAGAACACTGTTGCCGAAGCATCGGCTTCCTTGTCAATGATTCGTTAATGATTGACGCGGGCACGGTTTCTTCCGCGTTAAACTTAGAATCCCAAAAACGGATTCGGCATATCGTTCTTACACATACCCATATTGATCATCTCAAAGAACTTCCCTCCTTAGCTGACAATCTCATTAGTTGTACTACCAATTCGGTTACGGTCGCCAGCATTCCACAGGTCCTCGGAGATCTAAAGGCGCATATTTTTAATGATGTGATCTTTCCGAACTTCTTTGCATTACCCGACTCAGAACACCCTATTCTTCGAACCGAGGTCCTCCACGAAGGGCAAGAAAGTCAATTGGGCGATGTACGATTGACGCCGATTTCGGTCAACCATCTCGTGCCTACCGTGGGATTGATCATCCGGGATCAGCATGTAGGATGGGTCTTGAGCAGTGATACGCATCAGACAGATGCCCTTTGGCGTGCGGCGGCGGAAGTCCCGAACCTCAAAGCCGCGTTTATTGAAACATCCCTCCCTGACGAAATGAGTGATTTGGCCTTAGCCAGCCGACATCTCACCCCGAGCCTATTGCAGGAAGAATTTCAAAAAATCGGAAAGCCTGACCTGCCAGTGTATGTCTACCACCTCAAACCCCAATTTCGGCATCGGATTGCTGATCAATTGAAGGGATTGGGTATTTCCAATCTTCACATTCTGTCCGAAGGCCAAGAAATAGAGATCGCATAGAACTGTCGGAAACCCCTGCCTATGAACTTGCCTCAGATTAGACGAATCTACTTCGGATGCGCTGGAGGTGGCCAGATCTTCCGATCCTTTTCGGGGAATGTTGAAAAAGGCCGCCAGCTGCGTTCTCGGGCTTTTGGCGTGCTCACGTACTCCATGTACGCTCCGCGCGCCAAAAGCCCTGCGGCCTTGCTGGACGGCCTTTTTCAACCTTCCCTGTTTTCGTTGAATAGTCCCACTATTTGCCTCAAACGATCGAAACATCTGACTCAAACCAGCACATCCTCGCTACGATCGCTAATCTCGGACAGGCTCCTAGAGCCTGATAGGGCTGCCGGTGATTTTTCTATCTAAGATGAGGCAAGAGTGAAGGGCAAACAAGAAGGGGATTTTTTAGGGAAAGCTTGGACACGCCTTCTCAAACAACAAGGGTAAGCTTCAGGAGCAAATCTCCAAGCTGTAGAAGCCGTTCGAAATAGGCTTGAGGATCGGGCTCCAAGTCCGGCAACAAATTCTCTAGATCGGCTAAGCAGTCCTTGAGAATTCCCACCCGTTGGGTATCAAGGCCATGCTCCTCCACATAATACGTGACACAGCCGGCCACGACCGTATCCAACGTCATCAACTCGCCCTCATGGGCATTCCCGGCAACCGGCCATTCCGCCGATTGATGCACCTGCCACAAAGAGGAAAGCAGGGAAGAGTCACTGGAAAGGTCTGGAGTGAGGTCAGCCATGGAGAATCGTATCCGCCGCAAGGCAAGCAGCGATCACCAACGACAGGATGCCGCCACTTCGATACACCCACGTCGGCCTGGTAGTGGCCAGGGTCGTCCATCGATCACGAAATGCCTCTGTTGACCCCAGGAGGATGCAAGCCTTGACTACCACCACGATTCCGCATCCTACCCACAGCCAATATCCCTGAAGCGTGGGGGTGCCAATGATTAACACCAATCCAATCACGAGCATCCCCTGGGCCATCCAAAATCGTTGCCAGGGATCATGCAACACCTTCTTAGCAAAGGCGATCCATGCCGTAGGCGCAAGGGTCATCATTAATCCCATCACACCCCAGGTCAAACTAATTGCACCAAATAGGAATAAAGCAGCCATCAATCCCCTCGTCGAATTTCTAGCAAGATGTAACCAGAAAAGGCGTTCAATGAATGTGTACCGCGCCCCCTTTTCTTAGAAGAAAGCCTGGCATTAGAAAACTTTCAGTGTCAAGGAACACGCTTGCACCATGAAGCCACACCTTCGTATGCTGGATGGGGCTGTTGAATAATTCGCGTCAATAGCCAATACACGCTCCAGATGAGCCCCACATCGTCAGTGAGAGGGAATGTTCAAAAAAGTCCGTCCAGCAAGGCCGCAGCCCTTTTGACGCGCGGAGCGTACTCATAGTACGTGAGCACGGCAAAAGGGCGAGAACGCCGCTGGCGGCTTTTTTCAACATTCCCTGGATATATTTGTTCCCCAGGACACCGTTTGTATGGCCCACGAACAAGGCGCTGAAACCCTATTCAACGTAATCCCTCCCGCCATTGCACCAGATTTCTTTGAGGACTATGGCCTTACGGTATCTCAGGAACAGGCCCAATCCATCACCTGGGAAATTGTGCTGCTTTCAACATACTGGATCAAACGTGCCATACAAGTCGGCATCCCCGAGCAGGCAGGAAAGGAAATCTGGGAGCATGTTCAAACACAGGTCCGAGAACGGTGGGAAAGCCGATTTGGCTTCGTGCACCGGCCCATTGAACAATTCTTCTCGGACATAGAGACGAAGCACAAAGCCTGGGACCACATGGGCAATCAGGGAGGTGAGCCTATCGCTATCTTAACCCAAGTGGCTGGCACCTTAGAATCAGAAGGAACCATTCCCCGAGGAGAAGAACACAAGCTCCTGGTTCTGCTACTAGACTTGGTGCCTATGGAAGAAATCGGACAGGCCGCCGCCGAGATCGAAGAGGGGTTCAGCCCTGACAACTTGCCTTGAAGGAGGGAGTTTCGACAACGTTATAAATATCGATGACTCAGAATTTTACCCTCATCATCAAGTTCATAGAGCAATGGGGCCCCTGTTGGAATATTTAATTCCAGAACCTCTTCCCGGCGTAGTTGATCAAGATGCATAACCAATGCGCGCAAACTGTTCCCATGTGCAACAACCAAAATAGACTCGCCTTTTGAAAGAATCGGCCAAATCTTCTCCTGATAATATGGGATCACACGTTCAGCCGTATCCTGCAAACTCTCCCCCCCGGGTGGCCGCACATCATAACTTCTCCGCCACAGTTTGACCTGGTGGTCGCCATATTTTTCAACAGTCTCGGCCTTATTTAACCCTTGGAGTTCCCCATACTTTCGTTCGTTCAGCGCCTGATGCTTTACAACCTGGAGATCCGTTTGCCCGATCACCTCCAGAACAAACTCGAGGGTCTTTATGGCGCGAGTCAGGACTGAGGTAAATGCATGGTTGAACCGAAAGGTCTGCAATTTTTGGCCAGCCTCCTTGGCTTCCTGCTCACCACGAGGACTCAAGGGCACATCCACCCAACCCGTGAATCGATTCTCGAGATTCCATTGCGACTCTCCATGTCGAAGCAGCACCATCTGTTTCATGTGACCTTTCTCCGATCAGATTCAACCTTCGCCATGGTCTGGCGAAGAAACCTGAGCACACCTCAACTTTGACTTGCGTTGCCATCAGCCACCTCGTACCATGCACTTACGCTTGGAGATGAACCGACCTCACACCATTTATCCGCCAGTACGCAACAGCCTCTATGACTGACCTTCAAACTCCTCAGCCTCAAGCTGATTGGTGGGTGGCGTTAGCCCAACACCTTGGGGTGGAAGACAAGGCCCAACGATTTTTTCATGAGGCCCAGGGCAACGGAGTGCTTGACCACATTGTCGAGGTCAAGGGGGATATCCATTACATTTTGTTTGTCCTGTTGCGGCATTGGATCCCGGTGGTCTTGCCTCCAGCCGGACGAGAGCGCCTTTCGAAACATGACACGGACTACTGGCTTGAATCTTCGCACATCTTGCAATTGGCTGTGGTCAGGTTGCGTGAGCTCAAACCTCTCATCGATCTTCTCACGACACCCAACCCGTTTGAACAAGAACCCGCCGCCTCACCCATTGTTGAGGTTGAATTGGCGACAATGCTAGAAGGCATTGCCCAAATCGCCGGCAGTTACGGCGGCCCGGACTTCACCTCGATCATCAAAAACTTTCACCCGATCCCCCTACGACAAACCCAGCCTTTTAAACATAATAAAAAACACAGCGCGGAACTCTGGGTGGTCTTTTTATTGCGGGAACATTTCCGGGCTCTGGGCATGGGCAAGGATCGCTATTGGCCGCTCATTGCCGATATCGTGGCTGCCGCCGGTATCTATCAACCCAACGACCAGCCCTTCAGCGCCGGCGAACTCAAATCCTGGTGGACCAAGAACTGGCCTCGAACCTTTACGACGTTAAATGAGAAAGCCGAAGGCACTCACGGTATCCACACAGCCTATCAAAACGATTATCAATGGTTTCAGCCCTGGTTCGCTTGGCAACTCTCCGTATCGGAAAAAAGCTAACGATCCCACTCGATCCACGCCTCCTCCGAACAGATGATCCGGTGCCACCTGAAAAAACCTCACTCGTCTACATGCATTCGCGAGTCGGGCACCGACGATTCCATTGGTACCCCGTCCCCATACATATCCATATACTGATCCGAAAACAGCACACCGAATAACATCAACAGGGCGCCCAACCAAATTACATAGGGTTGCACGCCGCCTTCTTCTTTCAAAAACCCCTCTTGAGACGTTTGATCCACAAGGCCTTGGGTTTTAAGTTTTTGCAGATGATCTTTGACATGCCAAAAATACAGATAGTTCGCACTGACCGCCGCCATGATTTTCCACACCACGCCGATGGTGGGGATCCCGGTCAGATACAACGCCAAAAACGGGCCCACCGCGTACAACAGCGCAAACAGGTACATCTTCCGGTAAAGAAACCAGAGGAAATCAAACAAAAATGCAGCCCAGTTCCACGACAATTCAAACTTCGGACCACGAGCCGTACGAAATTTTGCAAACTTGGAAAGGTAATAGAGAGCCGCGGGCCGCCAGGCCCAACCATGAGATGGGGAAAAATGAACGGTCGGGTTGTCCCCAATAAAGGTTTCCCAGAGATGCTCGTCGTCCTCAACGTCAACGGAAGGAGAGGCTACCGGTTCTTCGGAGAACGGCACGCCGCAACCATGGCAAAACTTCGCATCATCCGGATTCTGTTGCTCGCAAGAGTCACATTTTCTCATCCCGCGGGGTTATAGCATCCTTCCACAACAGGAACAAGGTTCGGGGGTTCGTCTTGCGTATTTCGTTTTTCGTTTTTTACGAGATACGGACGACGAGAGACAAACGACGATCATCCATGGCATTCATATTGCGCCTCTGAGAACCCCTATGTTAGATTCGCCTCTATTGACGCGGACTTATACGATATGCTCACTGAAGAACTCGAACGCTATTCCTCACAGTATTTGATGCAAACCTACGCCCGAATACCGATCAGCATCGTCCGGGGGCAGGGATGCAAAGTCTACGATGCCGAAGGGCGCGAATACCTGGATTTCGTGGCCGGGATCGCGGTCAATGCGCTTGGACATGGCCACCCCGATCTCGTCACCGCCATCGAGAAGCAGGCCCGGCACCTCATTCATACTTCGAATTTATATTATTCCGAGCCTCAGGTTCAGCTCGCGCAGCAACTCGTCGAATTGTCATTTGGCCAAAAAGTGTTTTTTTGTAACAGCGGGGCGGAAGCTAATGAAGCCGCCATCAAGTTGGCTCGAAAATATAGCACGGAAACATTTGGCCCGGAGCGTTTTGAAATCATCACCATGCACAACTCGTTTCATGGACGAACCCTGGCCACCCTCACTGCCACCGGCCAGACCAAAGTCCATCAAGGCTTTGCGCCCTTACTGGCTGGGTTCACCTACGCCACCTTGAATGATATCGAATCGGTCAAAAGCCACATCACCGACCGTACTGCCGCGGTGCTAGTCGAACCCATCCAAGGAGAAGGCGGTGTGGTGGTGGCGGACCAGACGTTCATGCAAGAACTGCGAACTCTCTGCACGGAACGCCAAATCCTTCTGATGTTCGATGAGATTCAAACAGGGATCGGACGAACCGGGACCATGTTTGCCTACGAACAGTATGGGATTCAGCCAGACGTCATGACGCTAGCCAAGGGACTGGGTGGGGGCGTACCCATTGGCGCGTGCATTGCCGTGGATAACGTCGCGCAAGCCTTTGGACCAGGCTCCCATGGCTCAACATTTGGCGGGAATCCTCTGGCCTGCGCAGCCAGTCTCGCAATGCTTCGCGTGTTGCTGGACAGTCAGCTTTTGGAAAAAATTCGCACCGTGGGATCGTACTTGAAAAAAGGGCTTCAAGAGTTGCAAGCCCGGATCCCGCTTATTAAAGATATTCGAGGGGTTGGCTTGTTACAGGGAATCGAACTGTCCGTTGAAGGAAAATCCGTGGTGCAAGATTGTTTGACCAGAAGGGTGCTCATCAATTGCACGATGGACCGTGTCTTGCGCTTGATACCCCCTCTCATCGTGACTCAAAAAGAAATTGATCAACTGTTAAAGGTCCTCTCTGACGTCCTTATTAAGCGACTCTAAAACCCGTGATCCGTAAAGCGTGATGCGTAATGAGTAAAAGCAGTACTTTAGTCTTTCGCATAACGCCTTACGCTTCACGCGTTACGGTTCCCAAATCACCATGACTATTCTCGGCCAATCGATTCCAAAGACTCATCTCCCTTCCCCGTCCGACTCATCCTCCGGAGGGCTGGGGAAAGATTTGCTCACGCTTGAGACCGTTCCCCGTCATCATGTCTTGCGACTTCTCCAAATCGCTCGTGAATTGAAGGCGGCTCCACGTCCAGGGCGAGCGTCGCAATGGCTGTCCGGGTTGACGCTTGGGCTGATTTTTGAAAAGCCTTCGACGAGAACGCGGGTATCATTTGAAGCCGGGATGAACCAATTAGGCGGGCAAGCCTTATTTCTTTCATCTGAAAATATTCAATTGAGCCGAGGCGAAAGTCTGGCGGATACGGCCTTGGTGCTCTCTCGATATCTCGACGGTCTGGTTGTTCGAACGTTTGAACAATCGACGTTGGAAGCATGGGCGCGACATGCCACGATTCCCGTGATCAATGGCCTGACAGATCTCAGCCATCCGTGCCAAGCCCTCGCTGACATCTTGACGGTCCTTGAACACAAGGGCTCCTTGAAGGGCCTGAAGCTGGCCTATCTGGGTGATGGAAACAATATCGCCAATTCCCTCATCGAGGCCGGTGCGAAAGTCGGCATGCATGTGGCCATTGGCTGCCCGCCTAATTATGCACCCGACCCCACGATCATTGAATCGAGTCGAAAAGAAGCCGCGCAAACCGGAGCGACTATTGACATTACGTCGGACCCTATTGAAGCTGCTCGCAATGCGGACGTTCTCTATACCGATGTCTGGACCAGCATGGGTCAGGAAGAAGAGCAGGCTCAGCGTCTAACCGCGTTAGCCCCATACCAACTCAATGAATCCCTGATGGCCGTGGCGAAGCCGGATGCCATGGTCTTGCACTGCTTGCCGGCTCATCGTGGGGAAGAAATCACCGCATCCGTGCTGGATGGCCCACAATCTGCCGTCTTGGATCAAGCAGAAAACCGGCTTCACGTTCAAAAAGCCATTCTCACGGAATGGTTGGGAAGACCCTGGTCATGAGTGCTCGTCAGAAATCAGGCTCAAAAAAGAAGCCTTCGTCCGCATCTGAGGGCAACCCTATTAAAAAAGTGGTGCTCGCCTACTCCGGGGGTCTGGATACCTCGGTCATTCTGCAGTGGCTTCGTGAGGAGTATCAGTGTCAGGTCATCGCCTTTTGTGCGGACCTTGGTCAAGCCGAAGATCTCCAGGCCATCAAAGAGAAAGCCGTCGCCGTCGGGGCTTCGAAAGTGTATGTTGAAGACCTTCGAGAGACCTTTATCAAAGATTATGTATTCCCCATGCTTCGTGCGAACGCGGTGTACGAGGGATGCTATTTGTTGGGCACATCCATTGCTCGGCCACTCATTGCACGGCGGCAAATTGAAATTGCCAAAAAGGAAGGCGCGCAGGCGGTAAGCCACGGTGCGACGGGCAAAGGGAATGATCAGGTTCGGTTCGAATTGACCTATATGACTGTCGATCCCACTATTAAAATCATTGCCCCGTGGCGAGACTGGTCGTTCCGTTCACGGCAGGATCTGATTCGGTATGCTAGACAACACCATATCCCGGTCACGGCCACCAAAGCGAAACCCTACAGCATGGACCTCAATCTATTTCATATAAGCTACGAGGGGGGCATTTTAGAGGACCCTTGGAAAGCGCCACCTGAATCTATGTTTCAGATGACGGTCTCGCCAGAGCACGCGCCGAATACACCGCAGACCATCGAAATCATGTATGAACGAGGCGACCCAGTCGCCGTGAATGGCAAGCGGATGTCCCCAGCCACTTTGCTGGCTCATCTTAATCAACTCGGGGGAAAGCACGGTATTGGCCGTGTCGATTTAGTGGAAAATCGGTATGTGGGGATCAAGTCCCGCGGCGTGTACGAAACGCCGGGCGGCACCATCCTTCATGTAGCCCATCGAGGCGTTGAGTCTTTAACGATGGACCGGGAGGTGCTGCATGTGCGAGATAGCCTCATCTCACGGTATGCAGAACTGGTCTACTACGGATACTGGTTTGCTCCGGAACGCGTGATGTTGCAAAAGGCCATGGATGAGGCCCAACGGCGAGTGAGCGGCACTGTCCGATTGAAATTGTACAAAGGCAATTGCATGCTTACCGGACGTCAGTCGCCTCTCTCTTTGTACCGGGAGGATCTCGCGACCTTTGAGGAAGATAAAGGGTTTGATCAACGCGATGCGAATGGGTTTATCCGTCTCAATGCCCTGCGATTAGCCACCGGCAAGACACGACGCACGGTTCGCTCACCAGCCGGGGGTAAAAAGAAGGTCTCGCGGCAAAAATGAAATCACCCAATCAGATGCCTCAAACGAAAGCGTCAACTTCTTCCAAGGGCAAACGAACCTCACGGAAAAAGTCTTCCTCTCTGTCACCCAGCACACCAAAGGCCACGGCATCCAAAGCATGGGGAGGCCGATTCACCGAGGCCACCAATGCGGTCGTTGAGCGGTTTACCACTTCTCTGCCTGTGGACAAAAAACTCTTTGAATACGACATTCAAGGGAGCATTGCTCACTGTCAGACTCTTGAGAAGGCCAAAGTTCTGTCTCGTATTGAATGTCAAAAATTGACTCGTGGCCTGACCCGCGTTCGAACCGAATTACGAGAAGATCGCTTTTCCTTTGCCGACAGCGATGAAGATATTCATATGGCAGTGGAGCGACGTTTAACGGAACTTATTGGGCCATTAGGCGGAAAGCTCCACACAGGACGCAGTCGGAACGACCAAGTCACCCTCGATTTGCGTTTGTATTTGCGGGATCAGCTTCAAGTGCTGCAAGGCCATTTACAGGCCGTGCAATCGGCATTTGTTCAACAGGCCAATCAGCATATCAACGTCATCATTCCTGGCTATACCCATCTCCAACGTGCCCAACCAGTGTCCTTGGCTCATCATTTCCTAGCCTATGTGGAAATGCTTGAACGAGATAAAACCCGGGTTAGCGATGCCTTGCGTCGTGTGAATGTCATGCCATTAGGTTCCGGGGCCCTTGCGGGGACAAATTATCCGATTGATCGAAGGTTCACCGCCAAACTGTTGGACTTTCCCGCATTGAGTCAGAACAGCCTCGATGCGGTTTCCGACCGCGACTATGTGGCTGAGACTCTGAGCGTCCTCTCCTTGATCATGATGCATCTTTCTCGCCTCAGTGAAGAACTTATTTTGTGGTCGTCTCAAGAATTTTCCTTTGTGGAATTGCCAGATGCATTTTGTACCGGTAGCAGCATGATGCCACAAAAGAAAAACCCGGACGTGCCTGAGCTCATCCGCGGCAAAACCGGGAGAGTGTACGGTCAACTCATCACGCTCCTGACGACTCTCAAGGGATTGCCTTTGAGTTATAATCGCGATCTCCAAGAGGACAAAGAACCCCTTTTTGATGCCCTCCAAACTGTGGTAGATTCGCTCACGATTTACGCGGAGTTGATTCAACGAATTCGTGTGCGCCAGGATGTGGTGAAGAATGCGGTAGGGTCGGGCTTCCTATTGGCCACGGAATTAGCCGACTATTTAGCTCAACAAGGCGTGCCCTTTCGAGAAGCGCACAGCATTGTGGGGCGACTGGTGCAAACCTGCATTAAAAATAAGCGAGAACTTGGGGACCTTTCTCTTGAGGATCTTCAGGTTATTTCTCCTCGCTTTACCAAGAAGGCCTTGACATTTTTGACGGTTGAGGGAGCCGTTGATCGAAAAGCACAAATTGGCGGAACCGCTCGAAAACAAGTGGCTCGACAGTTAAAATCCTGGGAACAGCGTCTGAAGAAAAAAACCTCCGTATGACATTTCCATTGACCATGAAACGTATCATTTTTCCCCTGCTTTTTGGCGGGATGATATTCATCGTGCAAAGTTGTGGTGTCGTGGGGCCACCGCTTGCCCCCGAAGACATTGGGATTGAAGCCAAAATCCGTTCGCAAGAAAAAGCTGAGGCAAACGCAATAGAAAACGGTGAAAAAGAAATAGTTCCCATCGACCAGGAGAATGTGTCTTTGCCACCACTCCGACCCATTGGCACACAATAGGGGTTCGTAAAGAAATAAAGGTACTACTTATTTCTTTGCGGACCCTAAGCAACTCTGACTTCGAACTATTATTGAGAAGAGTTTCCACACGATGCATCATTTTCACTATCACAACGATTCCCTGTTCTGTGAAGACATTCCGCTCGAACGAATTGCCAAGGAACAGGGCACGCCCTGCTACATCTATAGCCATGCTACGTTAACTCGACACTTCCAAGCGTATGACCAAGCCTTTGCATCGGTACCACATATCATCGCCTTCGCCATGAAGGCCAATTCCAATTTAGCAGTCTTGCGACTCATGTCCTCTCTGGGAAGCGGGGCGGACATTGTTTCGGGCGGGGAGCTTTTTCGCGCCTTAAAAGCCGGCATTCCTCCCAACAAGATGGTCTTTGCGGGGGTGGGGAAAAGTTACGAAGAAATTCAATATGCCCTGGAATCCGATATCCTGTTTTTTAACGTGGAATCGTCGGCAGAACTACAGGCTATCAACGAGGTGGCCAGGGGAATGGGAATGCGCGCGCGAGTGGCCCTTCGGGTTAATCCGGATATCGATCCACAAACCCATCCCTACATTTCGACTGGGATGAAAAAAAGTAAATTTGGGATCGGTGCAGACCGGGCATTAGAGGAATTCCAACACGCTGCGTCTCTTTCCAACATCCAAGTCGTGGGCCTCCATGCACACATTGGGTCACAACTGACGAAAATCAGTCCTTTCGTCGATTCCTTAACCAAAGTGTTGGGGTTAATCCACACCCTGAAGAGCAAGGGAATTCCGATTCAATATCTCAACATTGGTGGAGGGTTGGGAATTACGTATTCAGACGAAACGCCACCTCATCCCAAGGATTTGGCCGAAGCCATTACGCCCCTGCTTCGAGAATCGGAATGTGAAATTATTCTGGAACCGGGGCGGGTGATCGTCGGCAATGCCGGTATCCTGCTAACCCGTGTCTTGTACATCAAAGATACCGGCGCGAAAAAGTTTGCCATTGTCGATGCGGCGATGAACGATTTAATTCGCCCAAGCCTGTACGAAGCGCACCATGATATCTTGCCGGTACACCAAGTGCCCAATGCGCCTGAAGACGTGTATGACGTGGTCGGACCAATTTGCGAATCCGGTGATTTTCTCGCCCAAAACCGAACCATGCCCTCGGCCAAAGCCGGAGATCTCCTGGCGGTTATGAGCGCTGGAGCCTATGCCTTCACCATGGCTTCCAATTATAATTCGAGACCACGGGTCCCGGAGATTTTGGTGAAAGAAAGCGAAAGTTTTGTTGTTCGTAAGCGTGAAAGTTATGAAGACCTGATACTCGGAGAGCAGATTCCTGAATTTCTCAACTAGTCCTTTTGAAAAGGACAGATTAGGATACCGCATGTTTACCGGATCACTCGTCGCCATCGTCACCCCGTTTAAAAACGGCAAATTCGATGAACAAGCATACGCCGATTTAATTGAATGGCAAATTGCCAACGGCACGCATGGCATTGTCCCCTGCGGAACCACTGGCGAATCCGCCACGCTGTCGCACGAGGAGCACGAACGCGTCGTGGCAGTGACCGTGGAGATCGTAAATCGACGGGTCTCGGTCATCGCCGGCACCGGATCAAATGCTACCGATGAAGCGATTGCGTTCACCAAACAGGCGAAACAGGTAGGCGCAGATGGCGCTCTGCTGATTACGCCCTATTACAATAAGCCCACACAGGAAGGCCTGTATCAACATTATGCTGCCGTGGCCGGAGCGGTGGATCTTCCCTTGATTCTTTACAACATTCAGAGTCGAACCAGCGTGAACATGACTCCAGCCACCATCGCGCGTACCGCAAAAATACCCAATGTGGTCGGTATTAAAGAAGGCAGTGGGTCACTCGGCCAAGTCTCCGAGATCATTCACCAATGCGGGGAAGATTTTTTAATTCTTTCTGGGGATGATCCGCTGACCCTTCCGATGATGGCGCTTGGGGCCAAAGGCGTGATTACGGTGACCGCCAATGTGGCGCCACAAGACATGGCGAACCTGGTGAATGCCGCCCTGGCTGGGAACTTTGCCGAAGCGCGCACGTATCATTTTAAACTCGCTCCGTTGTTCAGCGCCTTGTTCTATGAGACCAACCCCATCCCTGTCAAAGAAGCCTTGGCCATGATGAACAAAATCGATCCAGAACTTCGCCTTCCCCTCACACCGCTTTCATCAGACAACCGTGAACGCCTTCGTCAGGTCATGAAAGAATCGGGACTGATCTAAATCCATTATGGCTTCCCCAACCAAAGTCATCATCACCGGAGCCGCCGGGCGAATGGGTAAACGTTTGGTTTCCCTTGTCAAAGAGTCGGCTAGCCTACAACTCACCGGAGCGACCGAAGCGAAAGGACACCTGGACCTTGGAAAAGACGCCGGGGACTTGGCCGGGTGTGGACATCTTAATGTAACTTTAATAGATGATCTAGCCAAGACGCTGCCTCAGGCCGATGTCGTAGTCGATTTCACTTCACCGACTGCTACGCTGAACCATCTTACTCAAGCCGTCCAGCACAAACGCGCCATGGTCATCGGCACCACAGGATTTTCTCCTGATGAAATGATTCAGCTTCGGGAGCACGCCGAGTTAATCCCCTGTGTGCAAGCTCCAAACATGAGCGTGGGGATCAATGTGCTGCTCCAGATCATTGGGAAAGTGGCCCAAGCCTTAGGCGACGACTATGACCTGGAAATTATCGATGCGCATCATAACAAGAAGAAGGATGCCCCAAGCGGAACCGCTCTGAAACTCGCAGAAGCCTTGGCTGCAGCCAAGGGCTGGGATCTCCAAGAAACCGGCGTGTATTCACGCCATGGCATCATTGGTGAGCGTTCACAGAAAGAAATCGGCATTCAAACTATTCGAGCCGGTGATATCGTTGGCGACCATACCGTGCTGTATGGCGGGCCTGGGGAACGAATTGAAATTACGCATCGCGCCCATAATCGAGACCCATTTGCGCGAGGAGCCTTGCGTGCAGCAGAATGGGTAGTGAGTCAGCCGCCAGGATTGTACGGCATGGCTGATGTTCTGGGATTATAAAATTTAATTTCTTTTTTACGGAATTGTTAAGGAGGTTTCTGTCATGGATATGTTTGGGAGAATTCCCTTAATTGAAATACCGGTCCACGTGACACCAGACCAAAAAAAGTGGCTGGATAAAATGGTGGAAGAAGGCCGGATTGCTGTCCCACCTGGTGGGACTCTGGAAAAAGGGTCAGTCATTTCGATGTTCTTCCGTTTGTTGATTCACAATGCAATGGAAGAGCAAATGCGGCAGGAAGCGCTGGAAGCCGACGATGATGACGACGATGATGATGACGACGATTAAGCTTCAACCTTTGAGGCCTTATCCTGTAAAACCTCGGCCTTTATAAAAAACTGTCTCTCTTCTCCCCCCTCCTTTGTAAGGAGGGGTGAGGGGAGGTAGAGTCTTTCCCTTCTCAATCTTTTTCAATTTCATCTCAGTATACAAAGTGGTTTGGTTTTTATTAATGCCGGGTTTCGCCCCGGCACGACGAGACACTTTTGTTTCGGCAAAAGGACCCAAAACCATTTTCGCCCGTGCGCGTCCCTACGGGTGAACTCCGCCCCGGTGCCGAATTAAATGGCTCGGGAACTCGCTCCGCTCAAACAGCCCTCGCCGAATAGTCGAATTCGGCACCGCAGCTCCGCCGCGCCCGAAGGCGGAGGAGATAAGCAAGAAACAAATCAAATTTTTAAACCGGGGCGCGGAGATGGGAAATCAAACGGGGATTTATGCAGATTTTTTCTCACCCAACATTCATTCTAAACCATACGCTGCTCAAAAAGTCAGCTTGAGCAGATTGCTAGCCTTCGCTCACAGACTGGCCTATCTGACTTGCTTTTTCAAAGTAGCGTCGATGTGTACGACGGAGGGCGTCTTCACTAGGAGCTTCTAATAATACTATTTCTCGTTCTTGATGAAGTTTATGAAGCTCCATCTCAATCTTTAACCTTAGATTTTCAGCTTTCGTTCGGTCAGCATCCTGGAAGCTGGTGAATTTCACTAACTCTCCTTTTGATCGATCGTATTCCATTAAAAAAATCATTTCTCATTGCTCCGATAACTCTGAATATTCTCTTATAAAATTCTTGAGTTCTTTTGCCATTTTGTTTTTAATCTTTCCTACATTGCCTTGAAAATCCTCCAACTGAATTTTGTTATTTCTGTCTAATTTTTTCTTCTTTCGACCCGCAATACCTAATTCGATTCTTTCTATTTCCTCTACAAGTAAGGTGCAATCTTGGAGCAGTTTTCGAACTATAGCATCTCCACCCCCATACTTAATACTGGGGTCAACAACGTCTGACAACTTCTCAGAAAATTCAGCCCATAGGTGTTGCAAAGTGCTTCGGACTTGAATTTCAATAGGTTTTTCGTTGATCTGGGAGATGATATGAACTCCCCGATACCCGTGACTGGGTTTAAGTCGACGGTCAACTATAATTTTCTCTGGAAAAGCTTCGTATAGGGAAGAGACGACCACGTTTTGCTCAATAATTGTAGCCACTACGATTCTGCATCCCGCGATATCTTGAATTTGGCTGAGCCGAATACTTTCTCGTTTAAGTTTCTCGATAATTGCACTTGTAGACTTAGCTGGTCTGCCAGTGGGTTCTATATTGGTCCGATCACGTATAGTATTTATTGCTGTTTTGTACGCCTCATGAAATGATCTACGAAATTCATCAAGCAATTTTAGGTCTGTCTCATTATGCAGATTATTTCTTAATTTGTCCCCGAGTCGGTCAACCTGGGATTTGGTTAAACCACCCTTCATTAATATATGTCCTGATTAATTTTCACTTAATTATTGGGAATGTTGAAAAAAGTCACCAGCGGCGTTCTCGCCCTTTTGCCGTGCTCACCTACTGAGAGTACGCTCTGCGCGTCCAAAGGGCTGCGGCCTTGCTGGATAGACCCTTCGGAAAGACTCAGGGCATGCTTTTTTGAACATTTCCTCTCACTGATGTTGGTCGTCTTCCCCGGCGTATTTATGGGATCTGTGTATGAGATATTCAACAGTCCCTAATTCGAATGTGCAGGGAAAGATCTGGGCTTTCTGTTTGCGTAGTATAAGCCCTTAGAATTCCCTATACAATGAAACTCATCGGCTGTCGTTAAGGTTTGGAGGCAGATCTTTTGTTAAGAGTTTTGTAAGAATATCAAAAGTCTAGCTCTACCCGCGTTGGGCGCGGCGGAGCCGTAGTACCGAATCGGCTTTTTTGGCGAAGGCTGTTTGAGCGGAGCGAGTTCCTGAGCCATCTTATTCGGTGCGGAGGCGGAGGGACCCCCTTGGGGCCGCGCACGGGCGAACTTGGTTTTGGTCACTTTTGCCGAAACAAAAGTGACTCGTCGCGCGGGGACGAAACCCTGCATAAAATAATTCCCTAAAAAACAATCTATCTTCCTCCAACCTGTTGAACCATTCCTTATTGTGCAGATTTTCAGGATGCCCACTTGAGACCAAGTTTTTTCCCGGAATGCGCGCACTCCTTAAGGTACAGATTTATCAGATTCTGGTACGGAATCCCTGTTTCTTCAGCCAACGTTTTGAAGTAGGCGATAACATCGATCCCGAGACGAAGAGTGACCTGCTTCTTTAATTGCTTCGCATAAGGATTCTTTACCGATTTGGAAAAATCGTATCTTTTTCTCATAGGAAACTCCCATATTCTTCACGTTCATATTTTTCCGCTTTTCGAGCGGAGATAATTCGGATTTCCGTTTCATGCTTCCGATAGGTATGTGCCACAACAATGAGCCGCGCTTTAGAACTGAATCCAAGGAGAATGAATCGGTCTTCATCTGCCGAATGGTCCGGGTCATGAATCATGCGCGCGTTCTCATCGGTGAAGATCGTCGCAGCTTCTTTAAATGAGATCCCGTGTTTGTGTTGATTTTCTAGGTTTTTGCTTTCATCCCAGGTGAAGAAATGTTCAACCATAATGCCATCATATTGTCATGATAATTATAAATCAAGAGAAACCCCAGTTTCCGATATGGATTGACCTGTCAACTATTGGTATCAAGTTAAGGGGTAAGGTTGTGGAGAAATTTGGAATTTGTGGTCAAATTTGGAAATTTGATTATCAAATCTTTTGTTGAGAGTTTAGGAAAGCAAAAAATATCACAAGCTCCCCTCAACCCGCGTTGGGCGCGGCGGAGTCTCCATCCCGAATCGACTTTTCGGCGAGGGTTGTTTGAGCGGAGCGAGGTCCCGAGCCATCTTGATTCGGGAGGGAGGCGGAGGCACCCGGAGGGCCGCGCACGGGCGAACATGGTTTTGGTCACTTTTGCCGGAACAAAAGTGACTCGTCGTGTGGGCGCGAAAGCCCACATTAAATAATTCTTCGGCAACACCGAAAGGAGTGTTTCTGATTCTTCAGGCAGGACGCTTTAAGAATTACCCTTCGCGATCTTCTCGACACAGGGCATCCACTTCGAGTTCGAAAACCGAGATGGGCATGGAAATTTGCCAGGCTTCCAGGACTTCGGGGTGGAGTTCACCGATCAGGCCGATTGACTGTCCGCCAACCATTATTTTTCCCACACGTCCTTCCAGGAAAGATCCATGAGTTGTGGGTTCGAGGGTGTAATCCTTCACGAGATAATACATCAGTACATCAAGGCTAGTGTGAATCTCGGAAAAGTTGGCATGGGGATGGGCCGTCAAGCCAGCTATTTTAATGACGGTTTTCGATCCTAGTTCGAGGCTGAGATTCGGGACAGCCACTTCGCCGATTTCAAACAGACGATGGGGATAGAACGCTCGGGGGGATGCGGTTTCAATACGAAGGAGCGAGGGAAGGATCCATGACCGAAGGCAGGAAAAACTCAAAGACATGACATTATCGACTTCAACCACGGGGTGGCCAGACGGAGTCAGTTGCATGCGCTCCACTAAGTCTTCATGTGACATGAGAATATTGGAAAACATTTCCTGAAATCCCATGCCCACCATTTGATCGCGAACGTAGTCTGACGTCAGTTCAAGAGCTGAAAGTGAACCGACCGTAAATTGCGCCGGCATGATAGGCGCAAAGGATTCATATCCTCGGGAAATCGCTACGTCTTCGGCCACATCAATGGGATGCATCACATCACTTCGGTAACTGGGTAATCGTACCGCCAGGGTATGTCGGCTGGTTTTGACCTGATAGCCATAGGCGGTCAACGCACGTTGAACAGTTTCCACGCCCATTGGGAGCCCCAAGGCCGACTCGACGGCACGAAGCGGAATTTTTTGAACCTCGCTAATATCACAGGGTGTCCGAATCGTTTTACCCCGTTCGGTGGCGTAGGGATAGACGATCTCAATGGGCTCGATGGCGGCTCCACGATCAGCCAAATTTGCGGCAAAGATATTCAACGTCAACAGCACCATCCTCAGATCCGTTCCCGTTACTTCGACAAGCAGGTCGGAATCGCCAACTTGGACTTCTCCGATCTCGCGGCTATTGATGATCGGAGGAAAGGAAAGAATCTGGCCTTCCTTATCCCACAACAGAGGAAGCGAGGGATGATCCGCAAAGATGGAACTGTATTCGATCCCTTTGGGATGAACCGTCAGAATTTCTTTGAGGGTCAACTTTTCCGAAAATCCGAGAGGCGTGAATCGGGCTTCTTCCGGCTTGACCAATCCATAGGTTACCGGGAAATGAATCTTGTTCAGGCGGTACAAGCCGATCGAGACCGTCTGGCGCTTGTGCCCAAAAATATCAGCAAGTTTTTCTTGAACCTGAATCAGCTGCGTCAATCCCTCTTCCGTGACCCGGTACCCTGTTGAGCAACATGCGGCGACAAAGGGGCGAACCTTCTCCATGCCTTTGGCCACGGTGATTTTTTGTTTGGGACGCGACTTGGTATGCAGGAATGGGTAGGGAACAGGAGCTTCCTGCAATTTGATGCGTATTTGTCTGGCGATGCCTTCCACACACCACAGATCGGGGCGATTGCTGTCCTGCAGTTCGACTCGTATTTCGCCAGTGGCTGGGGTGTGATCCTTGAGTTCCCCTTTCACGAGAGTCAACCAGTTCTCGATTTGATCAATGGTCGAAGCCCGGCCAATGAGCGATTCAAAATCTTTGTGGAAAATGGAAATAGTCGGCATATCGTTAACAAAAATTTTGATGGTTTAAAAAGTTTCTGAACCCCTTAACAAAAGCATGATGCTGAAAAAGGCTGTCCAGCAAGGCCGCAGGCGCCTTGGCGCGCGGAGCGTACTCATAGTACGTGAGCACGACAAGGGGCCGAGAACGCCGCTGGCGGACTTTTTCAGCATCCTGCTAAAAGCGTCCACGCATGGTTCTGACTTTTTCCAGATCGACAGAGAATAGATCTCGGATGTCATGAAGTCCGAGCGCCATCATGGCCATTCGATCCAGACCTAATCCCCAGGCAATCACGGGTACGGTCACGCCGAGGGGGTGAGTCACTTCCGGTCGAAACAGACCGGCCCCTCCCAACTCCATCCATCCCAGCCGAGGATGGCGAACGTGCAACTCCACGGACGGTTCCGTAAAGGGAAAATAGGCTGGCAAAAACTTGCTCTCTTTGGCCTGGGCCATCTCTTTGGCAAAAAGAGTGAGAAGGCCGAGAAGCGTGCGAAAATTGATGTCTTCGCCAAGAACAATTCCTTCAACCTGGAAAAAGTCCGTGGCATGGGTTGCATCCACCTGGTCGTATCGAAAGCACCGGGCAATCGAAAAATACTTTCCAGGCACCAAGGGATTGGCTGCTAATGTTCGGGCCGATACCGCGGTGCCCTGGCTTCGTAAAACCAGTCGGCTAGCCCGTTCTCGGTCGTATTGATAGCCCCAACCAGTGGATCCCGTAGACCCGCCATGTTCGTGGGCTTCTGCAACGCGAGAGAGAAAGGGTTCCGGGATCTTATCAGCATGCCTGGGATTTTTCACGAAGTACACGTCGTGAATCGCGCGAGCCGGATGAAACTGAGGCATGTAGAGCGCATCCATGTTCCAAAATTCGGTTTCCACCAAGGGGCCGCGCATCTCCTGAAATCCCATGCTCACCAACCGGCGTTTTACGAGATCGAGAAACTCTCGATAAGGATGCCGCCGGCCAGGCGCTACTCGAGGTGGTCGAAGATTGATGGTGTATTTTCTAAACGGTTTGTTGCGCCACGTGCCATCCTTGAGCATGTCTGGGGTGAGTTGAGAGATTTCCTCAGTCGCACCAGGACGACAAAGTTTGGCCACGTGTTGCCCTTCGGAGGTGAGCGTGTAAGCTCGCTCCACTCGTTCTTCGATCCGGAAAGGTTCCTTGGCATTCCCGCGTTTCACGGAATATTGTTTCAGCAGGTTTTGATTGTCGGTGGAAAAGGCAGGAAGCTCCTCGGTGGAAGACTTGAGTTGCCGAAGTAAACCCTTGAGCGTTTCGGTGGTTGGACTGGGTGTGCCGGTCGTTTCAATGGCGCCCCCAGCGACCATTTGGATGGCGCCTTCTTTTTTCAACAGCCCGATGGCCCGGCTCAACTCAGTGGGTTGAAACTGTTCTTTGGCTTGCAGGTCTTTGACGGTGAGCGAATTCCTATTTTGTGTCGCTTCCCCACAGGATTGAAGAATCCACTCCGCGGGAGACCCGCTCGACAAATACCCTCGGCCTACATCGGTTAACCCAACCAGGAAAGTGATGGTTTCGGATTCGGTTTGGATCAGGGCTTTGGCCTGGAGCCAGCCCAGCGCCATGCTGATTTGCGAAGGATCGAGGGGCGTCAGTTCCGCGAGTGTGCTGTCAGACGTGGCAGTTGATTGTGCAAACAACGCCGCAAGGAGATGGACTTCGAGGGGATGCAGGCTGTCATACAGGTCCCTAGCGCTCATGGGTTACAATGGGGCTGAAAGAACATGCGTAGCTGAACGAAACGCTTGGATGGTGTCGGCATAATTGGGACTGTTAAAGATGGCCGATCCAGCCACCAGGACTTCGGCCCCGGCTTTGACCACCTCCGCGGCGTTATCGATTTTAACGCCGCCGTCTACTTCAAGCAGCGCCTTACTACCCGTTCGAGTGATAAGTTCACGGGTTCGAGTGATTTTATCAAAGATCGCCGGGATAAATGTTTGACCTCCAAAGCCTGGGTTGACCGACATAATCAACACCAGATCGGCATCGGCGATCACTTCTTCAAGTGTGGTTAAGGAGGTTGACGGATTGAGTGTAATCCCGGCTTTTACCCCATGTTCTTTGATCAATTGGATCGTGCGATGCAGATGCGGGCACGTTTCCGTGTGAACCGTGAGGTAACTCGCGCCGGCTTCCGCAAACTCCTGAATAAAGGAATCAGGATTCGTGATCATGAGATGGACATCAAGTGGTAGCGACGTGACCTTGCGGAGTGCTTCCACGATAGGCGGCCCAACCGTCAGGTTGGGCACGAAATGGCCATCCATCACATCGACGTGAAGGAAGTCGGCCCCAGCGGCCTCCACGGCCGCGACTTCATCGGCAAGGCGCGCAAAATCCGCCGAGAGAATAGACGGAGCAATTTTTACCGGGCGAGCACTCATGAGTTAGGCCTTTCGAAGACGTGCTGCAAAAAATCCATCCATGTCATAGATTGAGCCAAGTGTCAAAAGATCTCCCTCCGGACTTGTCAAGGTTTGGCTCCCAGGAGGAAGAAACGGGGCAGAGCTTTCATGCTGAAACTCTGGATGGTCTAAACAAAACCGTGAGATGACCTGTGTGCTCTCCTCCGGTTCTACCGAGCAGGCACTATAGACCATGATTCCGCCAGGTCTCAAGTAAGTACACACCTGATGGAGGATTTCTATCTGTAATTGTTGGTGTTGGGGCAACTGTTCTGCCGACCTTTGCCACTTGGCTTCAGGATGCCGTCGTAGGATACCCAAGCCAGAGCAAGGAGTATCGACAAGGATACGATCGAAACCGTTCTCCAACATTGGAGCGACCGGGGATGAGGATCCAAAGCCCTCGGACCAGGTCCCAACCATAGCATGAATGCAGGTGATGCCCAATCGATCCACGTTTTCTTGCAGGGCCTGTAACCGATTGGCGCTCCGATCAACGGCCACAATTTCCCCCTGATTACCCATGAGTGCCGCTATATGAGTGGATTTTCCACCTGGTGCGGCACAGGCATCCAACACCCGATGTCCGGGCTGAACATCCAAAAGAAATGGAACCAACTGAGCGGCTTCGTCCTCGACATAGCACCACCCATCTTGCAAAGGCGCCAGTGTGGTCAGCGAGCCACATTTATCCAGCGTCAGGCCGAGAGGGCTTACTTCTGTTGGTGTTACGCCATACCCTTCTTGTTGTAATCGTTCTTTCAACTCCTCCCGTGAACAGCGAAGCGTGTTGGTCCGAAGCGTCAACGGAGGAATGCCAATAGTTTGTTGGCAAACCCGCCCGGCTTGGTCGAGTCCCAACCTCTCAATCCAACGTTGGGTAAGCCAGGTTGGGCATGAGTCCCGGATTGAGAGCTCGTGGACCGGATCTTCTGATGGGTCAGGCCACTGAGGTTCGGTTTGCCGAATCAGATTCCGCAACACGCCATTGACGACCCCACTCCAATCTCGGCCTTTCACCCGCTTGGCCAGCTTGACGGATTCATTCACAGCGGCCGAATCCGGCACTCGATCCAAATGGAGCAGTTGGTAGGCACCAAGACGAAGAATCATCACCACAATGGTCGGAAGGCCAAGAAGGGGTCGATTGGTCAACGCAGTAAGTCGCCAATCCAAATTCCCGCGATGACGGAGGACGCCGTTCACGAGTTCGAATCCTAACGCCCGATCCTCCTTGGAGAGTTGACTCTTATTGGCCAATTCGTGAAACGTTTCATCGGCAAACACATTCTGTCGCTCCACTGTCAGCAACGTGTGGAGCGCCACCGCCCGACATGACCAGGTTGTTGGTTTTTCGGGTTTAAATGGGGCAGGGACGGGCATAATACACTGTCGAATAGTTAGACATTCAGGGAGGCGGAGTCAGGTGTTAGGGGTTGGTCCTCGAACCATTAATCCTTCTGCGGAAGGTACCTCACGACTGTTGACCAAGTCGAGCGGCCAGTTTTATGGCTTGGATCAAACTTTGAGGATCGGCTTTTCCCTTTCCGGCGATGTCGTAGGCTGTTCCATGGTCTACGGAAGTTCTGATAATCGGCAATCCAACCGTCATGTTAATGCATTGCCCGAAGGCAATGGTCTTTAATGGAATCAGACCTTGGTCATGGTACATCGCCACAATCACGTCATAGTCACCACGGACAGCAGCTCCGAAGAGGGTATCCGCTGGCCAGGGACCGCTCACCCGAATACCATCTTGTGAGGCTTTCTTCACTGCCGGTGCAATGATTGTCTGCTCTTCATTCCCAAACAGCCCGTGTTCACCGGCATGGGGATTCAACGCTGCGACTCCGACTCGGGGACGGGATACCTGAAAATATTGTCGCATGGCCCTGTGAGCAAGCCGAATAGCTGTGAAGATTCGTTTCGTCGTCAAGGCTCGGGGAAGTTTTCGAATCGAGAGGTGTGTTGTGACGAACAGGATTTTGAGCGGGCCTCCCAACAGCATCATACCGAAGTCCTTAGTCTTGGTCAGGTCTGCGAGTAACTCCGTGTGTCCGGGGTGAGAACATCCGGCAAGGTGAATGGCTTCTTTGTTAATCGGCGCCGTGACGATTCCTGCGACACACCGGCTTTGTGCCAGACAAACCGCAGTTTCGATACATCGCACGGAAGCCGCTCCCGGACCGCGTGCGGCCTTTCCGATCCGGAACCGGCCCAAAGGTTTTTCCAATGGGTCAAGAATGGGAATATGCCCTTTGGCGATTTGCTTTCCTTCCATGAGGCTATGATCCCCCTGCAAGACCACAACTCTTAAGGGAGAGTGTAAACGGCCAACTTCCTTTTCAAATACCGAGGCAGACCCAACGACAATGGGCCGGCAGATTCGCCAAACTGTGGGTGAGGCTAAGGCCTTTACAATGATTTCCGGGCCAATACCAGCGGGGTCACCCATGGTGATGGCCAGATAGGGACGGTGTTGTTTAGCAGAAATTGTCATGGGTGAAGCCTGAAGAAGGAATTGTAACCCGCGAAGATAATCCTTTTTCCCCACGAATCACGGGTTACGCATCACGGATTACGTCATTATGAATTCGGCATTTTTCGAATAACCTCTTCGATGATTTCTCTGACGGGCCGTCCGGTTTTTTTCGCGAGAGCCTGGCAGTCTTTAAACTCCGGGGTTCGCTTCGTGTGCTTTCCCGATCCCACGGTTTTCACGCGAACTTTGCCTTGGGGCAACCGAATTGTCGTACTGTGTCGGGGCAGTGTCAGGCGGTCGATCAGTTGGGTCCTCAGGCCAATAGTACTCGTTTCTTGGAATATGGTTTGAGTAACGATCTCAACCTGTTCCGGCTTGGCCAGGACCGAAAGCACAATCCCGGGGCGGCTCCGTTTCATGGTCACGGGGGTCAAGGTGACATCCAGCGCGCCAATCTCAAACAGCCGATCTATCACGACTTCATAAATTTGAGGATTCAGGTCATCGATATTCGTTTCAAGCTGGATGACCTGATCACATTCCATGTTTTCCGCTGGCGGCGATGTGGACGTCAAGACACGCAACGCATTGATCCATCCATCTGGGTTTGCGCTTCCAGCCCCATAGCCAATCGTATGAGTGTGAAAAGACGAAAGCGGTTGAAAATTCTGAGTCAATGTCTTCAGTAACGCCATTCCTGTTGGGGTCGTCAACTCCATTTCCGGGCCTTTGGAAAAAATAGGAATTCCTTTGGCTAACTCAGCCACTGCGGGCGGTGGAACAGGGAGAATGCCGTGCGCGCTGTTGGTGGTTCCAGAACCGACATTCACGGGCGTGGCGCTAAAGGTCTGAATCTTCATGAGATGGCACCCCAGAAGCCCACCCACCACATCCACGAGCGAGTCAATAACCCCGACTTCATGGAAGTGAATGTTCGCTGTTTTGTGGCCGTGTACCTTCCCTTCTGCTTCGGCCAAATGAGTAAACACCGCTAACGCGTGTTTCTTGACCCAAGGTGGCAAGGTGCTACGCTGGATCAGGCGTCGGATTTGTGGCCAGGAGAGTGGTTTGTCATGGGATGACTGGATTTTGACATCAACTTTGGTTGCCATGATCGGGCCACGATGCACCTTTTTGGTGTGGAGACGGTATCCGGCAATAGGCAGGGCTTGAAGGCCCTTCCTTAGTTGCGTGGGTGAAAGGCCAGCATCCACCAGCGCTCCAAGGACCATATCCCCGCTAATTCCTGAAAAACAGTCAAAGTGAAGATGCATGCTCGACCTTTCCTTGTGTCAACAAACAGTGCACGAGTTTGGGGTAAGCACATACGAAATTTTACCCAAAATGACAAGGATTTTTAGTAAAAGGACCTATTTAGGAATAACCAGATGATTTTTTCTTGATTCCTCCTAGACGCAAAATTTTTTTTGTGTACAATCAAGTATAAGGATATCAGAAATATTTGAGAATCCTGTGTTGATTTTGTCCGAGCCCAGACCAAAGACTCTGTGCTTTTCACGAATGTGTAACTGACCCGAATTTGCCCTCATATGCGTTGGAAGCGGTTTATTATTTTCATGATCATGGTTGCGTTGGCCTCACCGGTCATGCAACTGGGCGATGCAGACGCCAAGCGAAAACGTCGCTATAGCCCGCCGCCGTTAAAAATCCTGGACATTTCCACCTCCCCCACGCCTTTTGCTCCTGGGAATGGACCCCTCGCAATCACAGTTGATGTGGGGTTGCCCAAGAATCTATCCAACGTTGATTTGCTTGAAGTGTCTTCCACGATCAGCTTTCCCTCGAAGCGTTCGATTCGATTCTTATACAGTCGTCATCCGATCGAAGAGGCTGTGGTCTCCGGAGGCAAGTCGAAGATCAGCACCACCCTCTTATGGGATGGAAAAGATCAGACCAATCAATTAGTTAGCGCCGGGACGTATAAATACGAAATCCGAGCCAAGTTAATGTCGAATACGGATGGTCCTCCTCGTACCAAGATGGTATCTCTGCGGGTACGCGGGGAATTAGAAGTTTCCTCGCCTGAGTCCCTGACAAACAGTGAGATACACTTGGAACATGTGCCATTGATCTCTGATGACACACCTTCAGAGGAAATAGGTGCTGGCGGTAATCCTTCAATCGCTGAGGCCGAGGTGTCAGAAAATAAAGGTCTTGCTGCTCAGGAACAGGCCTTGGAAGGAACGGTTACCGAGGACGTACACGACTCGGTTTCGTCAAGTCCGTAAGCAAGTTGATGCGGTGAGCCAGATGGCCTGCACCAAAGCCATTGTCGATATTCATCACCCCGATTCCCCCTGAACAGGCATTTAGCATCGTAAGCAGCGGGGCCACGCCTCCAAAATTCGCGCCGTAGCCTTGGCTTGTCGGCACCGCGATGAGCGGTGTTTTGACAAGCCCCCCCACGACACTCGGTAAGACACCATCCATCCCGGCTACCACAATCAACACGCGGGCTCGCTGAATGCGCTCCAGATGGTCGAGCAAGCGATGCATCCCGGCGACGCCAACATCGAAGAGCGTTTCCACCGCACTCCCCATCACGCTTGCCGTCACTCTGGCTTCTTCCGCCACCGGAATATCAGCAGTGCCGGCGGTGATAATCAACACATCTCCTTGTGGTTGGGGGACGGTCGATTGAATGACCACCATGCGGGCATCTTTCTCATACACTGCGCGGCGGCTGATCCGTTTCAAGGCTCGTGCAATGGTGGGATTGGCCCGTGTGGCCAGCACAGGGACCTTTTTTTTCATGAGCCCCTTGGCAATGGCGATGATTTGAGCTTCAGTCTTGCCTTCACAAAGAATCGCTTCTGGCACACCGTGGCGGAGCGTCCGATGATGATCAATTTTCGCAAATCCAAGATTTTCGTATGGAAGGGTCTGAAGTTGGTCAAGCGCGCGTTGGACAGAAAGCGATCCTTTCTGAACTTGTTGGAGAAGCAACTGTAAGGCCGAGCGATCCATGTCTATTTCTCGCTTGTGGGGGTTTCCGTGGGTGAGCGGTACGTTTCTTCTTTGGCCGATCGAGTCATCAAATCCTCCACCGCTTGTCGGGCTGATTGGCCTTCAAATAACAGAGCGTGGATACTCTGAACAATCGGCATCTCGACATGAAGTTGTGTGGCAAGGCTCATGGCCGCACGAGTTGTCCGAATGCCTTCTGCTACGGTGATTGTATCCTTCAAAATTTTGTCCAACGATTCCCCTTGCCCAAGCTTGAGCCCGACCGAGTAATTCCGACTGAGTGATCCGGTGCAGGTGAGGACGAGGTCACCCAATCCGGAAAGCCCATAAAACGTATGCACATCTGCACCGAGTGCGACGCCTAGTCGAATGATTTCCGCGAGGCCTCGGGTGATTAATGCTGCTCGCGCATTCGCACCGAGGTTGAGCCCATCGACCACGCCGGCGGCAATCGCCATCACGTTTTTGAGGGCGCCGCCTAATTGAGCCCCAATCAGGTCGCTTCCCGTGTACACTCGAAACGAAGAAGTCATGAACACTGATTGCAATTGAGTCGTGAGGGTCGAGTCTTGACCAGCCAAGAGAACCGTCGTGGGTTTTGATTGACACACCTCCGCGGCAAAACTTGGCCCGGTCAGCACAGAAATTCCATGAGCCCAGTTTGATGGCAATAATTCCTGGAGCACCTGGGTCATCAGTTTAAGGGTATCTTCTTCAATCCCTTTGGTGGCCACGATGATTGGTAACGCCTCGGAAGGAATCGGTTTCATTTTTTTGATCACGGACCGCATGGCATGAGATGGGACCGCCAGAAGGAGGAGGTCCGCATCACACAGGGCATCCGTGAACGAAGATGTTGCTGTGAGCGAAGCCGGGAGGGAAACGCCAGGCAAAAATACGGAGTTTTCTTTGTTGGTGTTGATGGCCTCGACAACTTCCGCTTCATAGGCCCAGAGCTTGACGGTCAGCGCATTTTCTGCCAAATGTCGCGCTAAGGATGTTCCCCAGGCCCCAGCGCCAATAACAGCGGCGCGACGGATGGAGGAAGGAGTAGTAGTCATGGAATGCCTCAGAAAAACGCAGAATGGAAAAAGAGTGCGGGATTATAAGAATCGACTCCTAGAACTGTCAATTCAACGTGGTACAGCGTAACATTAATTCGCTACCTTCCGTTCGTGATGCCCTGTACTAGAACACGGTTTAGGTCGGTCAATGAGTGAACCAAAATCTTGCACGGCATGTGGGCAGAGTCTGCCAAGTCACGTTCGGCTTTGTCCCAATTGCGGAAAGCCCTTGTCGAGCGATTCTTTGTATGCCGAGCGGGCCAAAGAAATATTAAACCTCCGCATTCTCTACATTATGGTAGGTCTGCTAATTATGGCTGTGCTCTTTCCGCCCTGGGAAGCTGCACCAGGAGAGCCGCCCGCCTATTTGGGCATGCATTTTATCATGTCCCGTCCGGAACCTGGAGCAGTGATTAGCCGGTTGCTTCAATCGATTGAATTAGTCACGATTGCTATCGCCGGCATGTACTTCTCCTGGCTGTTCCGATATCGACCGTGATAGGGAATGTTGAAAAAGGGGGTCGGCGGCGTTTTCCTGGTTCGTCACTCGATGCCCGTTCTTGAACTTTCTTGAGGGCACCTCTAAAAACCGTCCTTTTCCGTGATGGCGGCGTCAGCCGCGTGCTCACATCCTCATGTATTCGCCCATACATTCCGGTTTTCCGCGCGCGGCTTCCTTGCCCTCACAAAAAATGCCTGGTTTTTAGAGGCGCCCTTGCGATACTCTCAAAAAAAATCCTGACCTTAATTTTCTCGCAGGGTTTTTTGAAGCGGGGTTTCGTCCCATTCTCTGGTGCCTGCAACCTTATGCCTCATTTACTTCCACTGCAGCCACGTCATTCTCCAACTGTCTGTTGGCCACGAGGCAGAACGTGGATTTTGTGCCTTTGGCTTATCTTGGTGTTTGGAGGGTGTGATTCAGAAATTCCGTCTCTGTCTTTGCCCAATTCGGCGCCCGTTTCTGGATCTGCGACCTCCACCTCTCAGACCAACATCAAAAGTGACTACCCCAGAATAGTCGCATTTGGAAATAGCCTCACGGCAGGTCTTGGGGTGTCACCCGACCAATCGTATCCGGCCCAACTTCAGCAGCGGCTCAATAAGGCAGGGTATCACTATGAAGTGATTAATGCAGGGGTGAGCGGCGACACCACGGCGGGTGGATTGCGTCGCTTGAATTGGGTGCTCAAAAGCAGGCCATCCATTGTCATTCTCGAATTGGGGGTGAACGATGCGATGCGGGGACAACCCTTGGAGGGTATGTATTCCAATTTAGACGAAATCATTACACGATTAAAGGATGCCGAGGCTGCTGTGGTATTGGCAGGGATGAAGATTCCTCCAAATTATGGGCCGGACTATACCAAGGGTTTTTCATCCATGTTTGAGCAATTGGCTCGTGAACACCATGTGACACTGATTCCTTTTCTGCTCGAAGGGGTCGCAGCCAAACCAGAACTCAATCAAGCAGATGGGATGCACCCTATGGCCGCTGGCTACCACATTGTCGCCGATACCGTCATGACGGCATTGGAACCATTATTAAAACTTCGCCGATCCCTCTAATCCTATTGGCTTCAGGAACAAAAAACCCCCTGTTACCCTGGGACACTTTGTCTCCAGAATAACAAGGGGTTTCAGTCAAATTCACAGTTTGACAGGGCTTCAGCCTGGACTACTCTTTTTTAAAGAAAATGTCGTAGCAACCGTAAGCCAAAATGCAGGCAATGATCGAATAGTACAACCCGGTGATACCTTCATACCCACCACCAGGATTGGCCAACGCTGGGGTCGCACTGGTTAGCAATAAAGCTCCACCGAGTAGTCCTTGAATTGTCTTTTTCATTCTCTGGCCCTCCTTATGGTCACTTTGAAAATAATTTCAAAATATTGTCCGAGAATTCACCGGATTGCAATTTTATAAAAATTCCTAGGGAAGACGCAAGCAAAATTCTCGCCTTCTCGCAGTTATTCCTCCAGTTGGGAATGCGTACCATCGCAAAATGGTGGATTTTTCGTATGCTTGCAGCCACACCACGCCACCTTTTTCTTTTTCGTTAACTCGACTTCCACTGGCGAATGCTCCGTTCCTGTGTGTGATCCATCACAAAAAGGCTGGGTTTGGGACCTTCCGCACCGGCACCAATAATACTTGCCCGGCTCCATTTCCATAACATACGGCATGCGTTGCGCAATAATTATGGGATCGCTCATGGTGTTCTCCTTTGGTTTTCTTGGTTAAGGGTCCGTCACGAAATCATCGGTACAATTGGGCGGCCCAGATTTGTGATCGGGGCAAGGCCCGACGAGGGAGCCTAGCGGGGCTCTATGACCGGGGAGCAACGCCGCCCCGGGCCAAAGATGGGCCTCCCCGGAGGGCCGGACGCTTTTGGGCTCCGCCGGCGTCGAGCATTGCTTCCATACTCCCGGTATGCGCGCTCTTTGCTCCTTGACTCGCTCCAAAATCGTCTCGGCCAATTGTACTGGTTATTTCGTGACGGACCCTAAGAAAATCTGCGTCTCAAAGTTTGTGGCTCGTGAAAAAACCGTCATTCGCATCTCGTATTTCGTGAAGAATATACACATGGGCACCTCTAAAAACCGTCCTTTTTCGTGATGGCGGCGTCAGCCGCATGCTCACATCCTCATGTATTCGCCCATACACTCGGGTTTTCCGCGCGCGGCTTCCTTGCCCTCACAAAAAATGCCTGGTTTTTAGAGGTGCCCACATGTCCGTTATCCTTGTTTCACAATACCGTCTATTCCCCACAGCCAGGTTGCCTTCCTTGAGGGCCCAAGGAAGTGAGCCACACGAAATCCGCGATCTGTTCATCGATCAAATGGTCGACATCTTCGGAGTATTCAGGGTCTAGTGCGTGGAGGTACACTGTCACCTGCCGAACGGGTGTCCCTAATTGTCGTTGAACCCGTTTTGGAATGGGCAGCCCATATTGAATATGCCCGGCACCCGTGTAACTCACAAAAGTCCTGGGGCCCGAAGTTCCTAATCTGGACATCGTGGTGGTAATAACAGAGGCCATTCCCTCATCTCGAAAGACTGAGGCTTCATAGATTTTTTGGTAGACCTCCTGAGACATGCCTCCATGACACTTTTCAATTTGCTCGAAAATAATTCCACGGTACTCAGGATCGTCAGCAGGGAATGGATCGGGAATATTCCATTTTTTCACATCCGGATCGCCCCCAATTCCACTTAACCCTTTTTGAACGACTTTACGCACGAGCGGGCGAGGAGGATTGAGGCCCAGCAATTTCAATTCATGCGTTTTGGCAAAATCGACGAGTGGGGAGTAGTCTGCATATTTCCCACCCCAATTATTTTTCCATTGTGATTCGGCCAAAAATTCCTCGATCCTGGTCACTTCTCCATTCAAGTAACGATCCAGGCCACCCTGTCCGTCCCAGCTAAACATTTCCATCCCTAAAATAGGAGTTCGGCCCTCGTCAAGGAGGGTCTGCAGCACTTGAAGCGCTGCTTCAATATGGGAGGGGGTGTAATGGGCTTCACCGATATAAATGACATCGGTTCCTAACAGTACAGACCGGAACTCAGAAAAAGACATGGTGACGTTTTTGGCAGGATCAATAATCTGACCCTGTTGATAGGCCGGGTGGGATGGCGTGGTGGCACAGGCCGTTGTCGATAAAATTGCCCCAACAGCGAAAACCGTGCACACAAAAACGTTTCGAAACACCCACGGAATCGGTCGCAGCATGGCCATGATGTAACACAGGGGGTCCTCCTCCGCAACTTAACGATATCGTACGCTTGACGCATCATCAAGGCGATGGATAGGCTCCGATCGTGGCACTCGACCCTCGCACGCATACACCATCTTCTAACGATTCTTCTCAGAAGAACGCCTTGAGCCAATTCCGTCACCAAGTAAAGCAGGCCAAGCAGGAACACGCCTTAGGCTGGGAATTGACCAGAAAATTGGTCGAGCCACGTTCCCTTCCCGCAACACTTGAGCAGCTGATCGAACGCATTCCCCAGAGTAGCTGCCAACCGGCGATCCAAGAAATGTTGCTTGCCGCCCTGCCATCACCAGGAAACACTTCATCAAAGTCGAATGTGCATGCCGATCGCCTCAAAGAGTTGACGGGTCTTCCAGCAACCAAAGCCATTCGGGTACTCTGTCTCTACTTCGACCTGGTTGACCAGGAGAGCCAGCGTGATGACACCTTCGATCCACAAGAACTGGAAGATTTTGTTCGGACCCACACCAATCCATACGATTGGCTCCTTAAAGTTGGCGACCCATCATTACTAGACCTTGGCGCTGGGGATTTATCGTTTGAGGAAGCACTGCTCACTCAGTATCTCCCACAAATCCAGAATGCCGGTCAATTGCTGACACTCCATGCGCTTGATCGTCTTCAAACTGGATCTCAGTTTGGAGGAGTGTATCATGCCAGCCAGGAACGTTTGGCTCGCTTGTCTCAACACCCGCTCGAGTACCTCCACTTTCGATTTTGGGGCGCGAAGGATATGCTGGATCTCACCACGCCCCGCGAGTTACTGAACACGTATTCCATTGTCACCTGTCATGCTCCCGCCACTCCCACGTTTGCTTTTGAACCAACACGCCTTTCGCAGAATACAATCCAGGAGCATTTGAAGCGAACAAAGGGAGATTTCAAAACCGTTCACGTGAATGGTGAAGAGGCCTTAGAGGTCCATCACCGAGGGCGAACGCTCCTCTTTCCGTCCTGGAAGTTTGCCATTCGCGGCCCGCTTGCCCTGCTGGATCTCATGGCCCGAAGGGGGCAACTCTGCATACTGTCGTCCATCGATGCCGAAGTATTTTGGGAAATCCTGTCCCAGCTTGTCGACGATGAGTCCATGCGCCCATCCAATGTCGTATTTACTCAGGAGAATCTACCGGGGATCTTCAAGCAGGTGTATGAATCGCTTTCATCGTTGAAAGAAGGCGAGCGCTGCTGTCTGTCGAATGTGACACCCTTGAGGATCCAGTTGCCACACACGCTCACCCCACACCCTCGTGGCTCAGAAGGGTTTCGATTTGGCTATGTTGAAGTTCGACGGGGTGCAGTGTTTTCAGACATGCCTGCCAGTTTCACCGCCCAGCAATTCTCTCAGATGAGCGAAGAGCCTCCACCCTGGTGCCTTATTCTTATCCCTGACTTAGGGTTCGCCCAAGAATAACTTCCCATGTTTGGGCGTCGATCCATCCCGTCTGCCGGCGTTGCTCGTCCTTTCCATACGCGGAGTATGCGCAGTCCTCGCGCCTTGCCAGACAGGCGTCTCAGCACCCAAACATGGGAAGTTATTCTTGGGCGAACCCTAAGGGTCCGTCACGAAATAATCGGTACAATTGGGAGGCCCAGATTTGGGATTGTCGCGAGATTGTGCTGGTTTGAGTCAGATCGATCATTGGAGGCACGAATAGGTGAGCTATTCAACGAAAAGGATTGGAAAATCCGGCCAAATCCGGCGCATCCACAGTAGAACTGTTTAATCTTTCACAGGCTCCTAGCCGAGGCCTTTTCGTCTATCCTCAATAAATTGCTTTGCTTCTCCGATGTAACGAATAGACTAATCAAGGAGGAAGCTATGCCAAGTTTACGTAAAATCCTGTTCATTGGAATGGCCACCATATGGAGTATCGCGGTCTGTTCACTTTCCTGGGGTCAGGCTATCATGCCGTTGTCAGGCACTAAAGGGGCTGTTTCCATCAATGATGGGGTTGGTCAATATAATCAACGCAACTTTGATTCCGCGATCTCACACTTTCAAAAGTCCCTAAAGACGAATCCGCGATCCGCGGTCGCCCACTACAATTTAGCCCTCGCCTATAATCAAATGGGCCAACGGGAAAAAGCCTCTCGTCATTTTCAAAAAGCTTCGAAATTTGGACGACTGAATCCGTTCATTCAAAATTCTCCTAGTCTTCAACAGCACTTGCAGACTTCTAAAAACAAGAGATAAAGAATTCCCCTCAGGTCCCAATACTGTTCACTTAGATGAAAATCTGTTATACTTCGCCTCCACACGTAATCTGGGAGGAGGCAACATGGCAAGAAAGAAAGTCGGCTTGGGGGCGGGGGCTCGATTGGCGGATTATTTGAGCACGGGATTACTGGCTCGTGCCTTTCCGGTGGCCATCATCAACGAAGAACTTGACGCACATCATTGTAACAGTGAACGTGTCCGCACCTTTCCCGCTTCTGCCGTGGTGTACTACACCATGGCGTTGAGCTTATACAGCGAGGCCGCGTACGAAGCGGTGTTTGCCGCTGTGGCCCAAGGGCTGGCATGGAAAGACCACAAACCCGTTGCTCCCGTGACCGTTGTCAAATCAGCCATCAGCAAAGCCCGCTCACGGCTGACGTGGAAGGCGCTGAAAGCCATTGGACAGCGCTGCTTGCGCCCGTTGGCTCGTCCAGAGCATGCCCACGCCTTTTTTGCAGGCTACCGACTCGTCGCGATAGATGGCTCCAACTTTGAGGTCCCGGATGAGGAAGCCAATGTGCAAGCCTTTGGGTACCCAGGGAGCCGAACCGGGCAGGCCGGCTACCCCCAAGCCCAGTGCGCCATTTTGACGGAATGTGCCAGTCACGCCATTTTGGATGCCGAACTAGGGGCCTATAAGCAGGCCGAATGGGAGGTGGCCGCGCCCTTGGTGCGTCGCCTCACGCCCGACATGCTCTGCATGGCCGATCGCGGCTTTGTCGGGTACGCCCATTGGCAGGCCGGCCTTCAGACCGGAGCGCAACTACTCTGGCGCATGCCGAAGAGCTTGATCCTTCCAGTTGACAAGCTGTTGGACGATGGCTCGTACCTGAGCCATCTGTATCCCAGTGAACGCGCCAGAAGAAAGCGAATTGATGGGATCGCCATCAGGGTGATTGAGTATGTCTTACCGCAGGGGCCCAATAGCGAACCGCTGTACCGTCTCGTCACCACGCTGCTGGATGACCAAGGCGCACCCGCCCAGGACCTGGCTCAACTGTATCACGAGCGCTGGGAGGTGGAATTGGTGTTTGATGAGCTGAAGACGCACCTGAGGCAACGTCGTCGCGTCCTGCGCAGTAAAACGCCAGAGTTGGTGCGTCAAGAGTTCTACGGATGGGTGATGGCCCACTACGCCGTGCGCTGGTTGATGTATCAAGGGGCCACCCAGGCAGACATCCCTGACCGCACGGTATCTTTTACGGCCACGGTGCAGTTAGTGCGTCGAACCCTGCCCCAATCTGGGGCCCTTCCCCCCTGAGCGCCAAAAAACATGGTATCGGCTGCTGTTTGAGGCGACGGCGAAACTGTTGTGTGAATCCAGTCGTGGAAAAATCAAGCCGAGGATGGTGAAACGCCGAAACTCTCCATACGCACCGTACAAACGTCCGAGACCGCCCGTTGCGCAAATTGACTGGACACCATCCATCAAACCACCGAAGATATCTAAGTGAACAGTATTGCCTCAGGTCCTTAGATTCTTTTCCGCCGTGCTTCAACCTAAGAAATGGCAGTTGAACTCGCCTTGATGGTGCTTCATCATTTTGTCGTTCGTCGCTCGCTAACAGCGAGATATGGACCACGAGCGATGAGTAACAGATCACATCTCCTACTGCGAAATTCAGGCTGAATGGGCCTGTTGAATAATTCAAAAAATTCCCGATAGCAGGCTTCCCTGACACCTACCCTCAAGCGGCAGAAGGAGAAGGGACTGTTCAAAAAGGGCGCTCGCCACGCGAACGGTGCGAAGAGCGCCAAGTCGGTGAGCCCGAAGGCCGAGAATTTGGAAGCTGGGATGGATGATTATATCGCGAAACCGATTACGGCAGAAGTTTTGGCTACCATGCTCAAACGATGGGTTCCTGATGGACCTGAACAGGCTGCCATGAGTTGCCCACAGGACACTCAGAATATTCTCGGCCCTCCGGGCAGTCTTTAGGACAAAGCTACACCCATTGAGGAAGCCTTTGAGGTTCAGAGTATTGGCTGACCCCCTGAACACTCCGCAACGGGGACACACCCCTTTTCAAATCCACGGTCGTGGGTTCAAATCCAGAAAATTTTCTAGCTCATGGTGAAATGTAAGTAGTTCGGAAACGCAATGAAGGAAATTTGGAGCGGGAAAAGGGATTTGAACCCTCGGCCCTCACCGGCTCGGCAAAACGAGAGCCTCGCCAGCTCCTGCATAGGGGGCCAAGCCTGTCCTTTCTATAAATTCCTTCCCCTCAAAAGTCCATTAAAATTTCTCACTATTTGGGGAAGACCAGAAATTCGAGACACACATCCAAAACGACTGGCCAATTGTGCAACAACGCCTGCAGAAGAGAAATTATTTCACTGCTGTTTTAGCGATCTTAGAACGAAGTTTTTTTAGGAGACCCTCAAGTCCAGTCGTTTTGATGATCCGGGCAAACTGTCCACGGAAATTCTTGACCAAACTGACTCCGTCGATGACCACATCATAGACACGCCATGAGTTAGAATTCTTCAGAAGGCGATAATCAAGCCGCACTTCAGACTTTTCCGAAATGACCTTGGTTTGGACCTCCGCGAATTTTCCCTTGCGACGCTCCTTAATATACTCCACCCGCTCTCCTGAGTATCCATCTACATTTCCGGCATACGTATTCGACAGGAATACTTGGAACAATTCTACAAACTCCTTCTGTTGGGCGGCGTTCAACGTTTTCCATGTACGGCCTAGCGTGCGCTTCCCCATTTCTTCATAGTCAAACCGTTTGGCTATCACTTTTTCCAGAGCTGCGAGACGTTCATCGGTATGCTCAGGTTTTTTGATTTTTTCATCACCAAGAATGACCAAGACCTGATCGATCGTTTCCTTGACGGCTTCGGTAGCTGAACCCGATTCTACGGCCGTAACAGAACCTTGATGCATGAACAACACAAAAAGACACGTCAGGAAAGACAAAACGGGGAAACGCTTCCCTCTGCAGAGAGAAGTGACCTGGTCACAGTACGCGTGGCTCATTGCAAGTTTCCTTTCCTTGAAAGGAGGCGTTGTTGCATACTTCACAATCGCAGCTGGTTTTGCGGCCTCGTTCGCCGGCTCAATAAATTCTCTCTGACATCGGCATACCCAAACTCGTCATTCGATTTAAAATGTCGCGTTTCATCAGTCCTTCCCCCTTCTGATTTTAAACCGCCGAGCTTGCAGTTTTGGGCCGAAGAGAGCATTAAACCTAGAAACAGCAGTTGGATCACAAAAGTCCGCGCAAGTTCTTGACGCACCTGGCAAAATAAAAAAATGTCTCATCACCACCGAGGTGACCTCGACTTTTTTTATTTCACCATGTACGCCAATACCTTACACGGCTTTTTTGCGCCCAACTGCCGTTTCTAGGTTAAACGGAAACACGGCATTCTCCGCCAAACTCTGTTGTGTACCACCACTGGCTAGGCACCAGCCATACCGGCCTTGCTGCTGAATATGACGAAGATTGGTATCCCGGAGGGCGAGCTTTTCGGGAGGGTGAGAACACTTCATCCGCTTCGCGATACGCCGAGGGGGAATTGTGGCTTTCGCTCGGCTCTGGCCAACGGATTCATAGCAGGCCTTGGTGTCGTAGGCCTCATCCCCGGAATCCTGATACACCTTACCGGGAATCTGCATCAACAACGAAGGAAGCATCAGGCTATCATGAACGTGGCTTGCGGTAATCTCAACAGCCACAATCTCTTTAGTGTGTTTATCGAATCCCAGATGAAGTTTGCGCCAGATCCGTCGTCGACTGCCTCGATGCTCGTGGACGGACCACTCCCCTGCTCCGTAGACCCGAAGACCTGTGGCATCAATGACAATGTGACGGGGCCTGTTATTTGGTGAGGATAAAATTGGGACTTTGAGTGAGCCTTGTCGCCGACAAACTGTGCTATAGTTCGGCACCGGCAGGTCGAGTCTCATGAGACTCATCACCGAGGATACAAACCCTTGAGCGGCCCGCAGGATGAAGTGGTAAACACTCTTCACAACCACTGCGCATGGTATCGCCGTATCCGAGTGGATCCTAGGTGCACCAGCTCCACTGTGACCCTGGGTGTTTGGCCACGTCGTTAGTGCGGCTTTGTCGATCCAGAAGGTAATTCCGCCCCGACCTATGAGGGCCTGATTATAGTGGTGCCATTGACAAACACGGTATCGGAAATTATATGCGTTGTGTGTCATGAGCCATTGTAACGACACCCAACATTACAGGCCAATTATGCAACAACGCCTGCAGCTACAAACCTTCGGCGAGCTGGGGCAGACACGATTACGGCCATGAAAATTGTGGGCCATAAATCTGAGCAGATGCACAGGCGTTATAACGGCATTTCTGAAGGCGATCTTCTCAAAGCCGCTTCCAAACTTAACACCTATCTAACCCCTACCGATTCGGCTTTCTCTTCTTCCACTGGAAGTCCTTGAAAAGATTGGAGCGGGAAAAGGGATTTGAACCCTCGACCCTCGCCTTGGCAAGGCGATGCTCTACCACTGAGCTATTCCCGCTCTCCAGATAAAGTTAGGTAGATTTCGATTCTAGTTTCCGTAATAATACCGTGTCAAGGAGGGATCAGGGTCTTTTGGCCGTAATTTCAGGTACATGCTTGTTTGCTTAAGTTTCGACACCCTGATGCCGATTTATTGAGTGTTTCCTCGGAGACCAAAGCCCCAAGGCATTGACTTAAGGGGATCTGAATGGGAACCTGGAATTGTCGTTCTCAGTTTTTGAATAAACCATTGGAATTAGTACAGTGTTTCTATTAGTTCTCACTTTTTAAGAGGTTGTTATGCATATTAGCGTACTTGGAACGGGGTATGTGGGATTAGTGACAGGGGCCTGCTTTGCAGAATTCGGTTTAACCGTCACGTGCATGGATGTAGACCCGACACGTATTGAAAAATTAGAAAATGGCGAAGTGCCGTTTTATGAACCTGGGTTAGCCGAATTGGTGGCCAAAGGTCGCAAATCAGGACACTTGAAATTTTCCACGGATTTGAATTCCGCTCTGGATACCGCACTGGTGATCTTTATCGCGGTCGGGACCCCTTCCAGGCCTGACGGTTCTGCCGACCTCTCCTACGTGGATGAAGTGGCGCGAAGCATCGGCAGCCGGATGACTGGGTATAAGGTCGTGGTGACGAAATCGACCGTTCCGGTGGGTACAGCCAAACGTGTGCGGGAATTGATCAAGAGCAATCAAGCCAGACCCATTAATTTTGATGTGGCCTCGAATCCTGAATTCTTACGCGAGGGTTCGGCAATTGGAGACTTCATGCGACCGGATCGTGTCGTCATTGGCGTGGATAGCGATCAGGCAGCCGCGATCATGAAGGATCTGTATCGCCCCTTGTACTTGCTTGAGACCCCAATAGTTATTACGAATGTTCCTACCGCGGAAATGATCAAGTATGCGTCTAACGTATTCTTGGCGACCAAAATTTCCTTTATCAACGAAGTGGCCAATTTGTGCGAATTGGTGGATGCCAATGTGCAAACCGTGGCGAAAGCCATGGGGTTGGATAAACGGATTGGTTCAAAGTTTTTGCACGCGGGTCCTGGTTATGGTGGATCGTGTTTTGGTAAGGACACGGCAGCCCTCGTGCACATTGGAGAACAAGCTGGCTATGAAATGAAGTTGGCCGCCACTGCCCAACGCGTGAATGAACAACAAGGCGGCCGGATGGTTGATAAGATTCGAGAGACCCTGGATGGTGTGCAAGGGAAAACGATCGCATTGTTGGGGCTGTCTTTTAAACCCAACACGGACGATTTACGCGATTCCCCGGCACTCATGATTGCCGAACATCTGATGAAGGAAGGCTGTACCGTGCGAGCCCACGATCCTGAAGGCCAAGAGGAATCGGTGAAAAACCTCACAGGACTGATAGGATGTAAAGATGCCTACGATGCCGCAGATGGAGCTGATGCCATTGTCCTCGCTACGGAATGGAACCAATTCCGAAACCTAGACTTTGACCAAATGAAAACACTGCTTCGGGCACCAATTTTGATTGACCTTCGGAATGTCTACGAACCGGAGAAAGTGGCAGAAAAAGGTTTTTACTATGTCTCGGTAGGACGGGCCTCAGCAGGAATCAATCCGCTGAAGTCATCCTAAGATAGTTGACGAACCCCGGAAGGGTAAGGAATAAAGAAAGGTCCTTACCCCTTACGGGGTTCCATCTTACGCCTCACGCAGTGGCTTCCTTCGGTTTATATCCCATTCGATCCAAGACTTTCATAATCCGTTTTTTCAGGGCGGCGTCTGCATCCACGAGCGCTGTGGCCAAAGGCTCCACAGCCGGCTTGCCAATCTTCCGAAGGATTTCCGTGGCATTTTGACGTAGCTCATCTTCTTCAGAGACCAACAACGGAATGATTTTTGAAACCGAGGGGGCTCCGATTTTGATCAGCGCATCATATGATCGGTTCCGCACATCCCCCACATCATCTTCCAGACAGGCCACTAATTCATCAACAGCTTCGACAGCTTTGAGTTCGCCCAATACTTCTACGGCATATTTGCGGTTGAGCCAATGGGTATCCTTGAGATCCATCAATGCCGAATCCAATTTAACCATGTTGGGGTCTTTGGTACGAATACGGAATTGGTTCACAAACCGTTTGCCTTCTACTTCAATGACCCGAAGCGTGGCCCCGTCACCGGTTTTGATCCGCTGAAGATCTTCCCACGCTTCCTCTGCCACATCGAGCAATACGGTCTTGCCATCGTAGGCTAACAACTCAATCTCAATTTGATGTGCCTCCAGATTAATCGCCGTGACATTTTCTGTCACAATATTGAACCCCTCGCCTTTTTTGGCGTGCTTCGGAGATATTTGAAAAAGCTTTACTGGATCTGCCATGGGTACTTCTCCTCCCTCATATTCAGGTGCCGAACACCACCGTGTTGACTACCTTGCAATTTCTTGTTCTGAATTGTCTCTTAACCGAATAGTCTTTTCTATCACGTCTTGGGCTTCCATCCCAAGCTTACCAACACACCTTCTGCGGTATCTCGAACCATTTCGTTTTCGTCTTCAAGTAACAGAACCACGGGCTCGATCGCCCGTGTATCACCAAACCGCGCCAAGGCTTCGACGGCATTCCGCCGGACCAACCAGTCTTCGTCAGACAGCGCTTCAACCAGCGCACCATATCCCTTGGCATCGCCAATCTTACCAAGTGCCTCCGCTGCATGGCGACGCACGATCCAATTCGGTCCTTGCAACCCATCAATCAAGGCATCCGTGGCGCGCTCATCGCCAATTTTTTTCAAGACGCGGGCAACATCTTCGCTGAGCATTTTATCCATCAGACATTCAACCAAGCCAGGAACCGCGCGAGCATCCCCGATCCGTTCTAATGCCCAGACGGCTGCTGTTCGCACCCCACCATCTTTATCCTTCAGCGCTTTCACCAATGGATCCACCGCTTCAGGAGTTTTCAGCTTTCCCAATGCCGAGGCGGCTTGTTCGCGAATGGCCCATCCATCTTCCTCAAGCGCTTCAATGAGCGGGGCAATAGCCGGTTCGCCGACTTGGACAACGGCGCTCACTGCGGCCTCCCGTATCACTAAATCATCATCCTCAAACAACTCAATCAATTTAGGAATTGCGGACTCTCCGACTTGCCCAAGTCCTGTAGCCGCATGATTTCTCAAACCTTCATTCTCATCGCGGAGCGATAATAACAGTTGTTCTATCCGATCACTATCAGCCATTCACATTCTCCTTCGCTAGCCAAAAATCTTCGTCCAATTGAGCCGCAGCGGCTTCCAACTTATCCACAATTATTCCGGAATTATAGGACACCAAGCCATCACGATCAGTTTTTAATCGTTTAAAGATCTCGGCATGAGGCCGCAAGGCTTCAATATCTTTGATCTTTTCCAACGCTTCCACCGCGAGTATACGAAGAACTTTGATGGGAATCATTTCAACGAGCAAGTCAACGGGTCGGGAATCACCAATGAGCCCCAACCCTTTCGCGGCTAATTCTTTCACGCCGGTATCCTGGTCATTCCGCAACCGTTCAATAAGCGGTTCCACAGCTCGCACATCCCCGATTTTTCCCAAAACATCAGCGGCGGCCTCACGCACGACCCAATCGTCATCTTCAAGATATTCAATGAGGATCTCGACACTCGGACGGCCAATCGGATGGAGGCTAAACACAGCTTCCTGCCGAGCGCCTTCCCGAAGTTCAGTTTCTTCTACGCTGCTTAATCGGTTCATCACCTGATCAATGCGATCGCGAACCGCCCCAAGCTTTTTCAATGTCTGGACTGCCGTATTCTGAATCGCCGGATCAGCCATCGCATCAACTAACGCATCCGCGGACCGGGGATCCAGTAAATGGTCGAGAATATCCGCAGCCTGTACCCGTGCCTCTTCATCAGGATCTTTCAACATTGCGGTTAACGGACCAATAGAGGTTGGAATCACTCCCAATAAGGACGTCACGACCGATCGAAGGGCTTCGGTTTTTAACAGATCAACAAGAGCTGCTGCGGTGGGTTCATCAAGAATCCCGGCCATCTGCTCTAAGGACTCAACGACCGCATCCCGAACGCCTTCCTCTTCCCCGCCCAATAAGTTCACCAGAGGGACTCCAGCCCTGGGGTCTCGAATTCGTGCCAACATTTTCGCTGCGGCAACTTTATAGGAAGGGGATCCGACCTGAATTTCCTTAATGATGAGATCCACGACTTTGGGGCCACCTTTTAAACTGGTGGCTGTGGCTCGCATTCGGCGCCAATCTTCTTCATGGGCCAACTCGGTGATGATAATTTCAACGGTTTCTTTTGGCATCGTATTATCCTGGGTCCCCTACCTGTCCTTAACTCTAGAGTCGGATCCGATTGGGGTTCCAACCCAGACGCATGAGGGTATCTTTTACATAAAATCGTATGTTTTCGTCCGGTTCCTTCTTAAAAAGCTCGAACAGAGGGGGAATCGCTGCCTTGCTGCCCAATGCGCTTAGCGCTTCTGCTGCTTCTTTTCGAACGAGCGTACTTTGAAGTGCCTGAATGAGTACCGGAATGGCTCGATCATCCTTTAATTGCGCCAGCGAACGAATGGCCGATTCCACTACAGGCAAATCCCTCTCATACCGTTCATCCTCACAGGAAGGAGCCCGTCCTTCATACTGGCTTGGGTCCAAAAGGGTGACCAACTTCATGAGAGTCGGCACCGTTCGCCGGTCACCAATTTTGCCTAACGCTTCTATCGCTTGTATCTGGTGGCGAGGTGTGTCCAGTTCTCGTAGTAACGGTTCCGTCGCGGACGGATCACCGATAGTGCCAAGTGCTCGAATTGCATCTTGACGAACAGCGGTATCCGGATCCTCTTTGACGATATCCAAAAGCGGCTGCACTGTCGTTTTCGATCCCAACACACCTAAGGCCTCGGTGGCCTTGAGCCGCACTCGCCAGTTCTTATCCCTAAGGGCGGTCAGCAGGGGTAACACAGCCTGTTCCCCGATCGCTTTCAGCGCAATCATGGCCTCATCACGAACGGAGGGGACTTTGTCCTGAAGGAGCAGGACCAACGTGTCCACCGCCTGTGAACTGGCCATGCGACCAATTGCACGTGCCGCGTGCATGCGGACGACCCAGTCTTCACTTAACAAGGCCGACATTAAGGGCTCAACGACTCGTTCATCCGCAATCGATGATAAAATGGAAGCCGCAGCTTCTTGAACCGACAAGTCCGGATCACGCAAGCAACTTCCCAAATCCACGACAGCCGATGCCCCAATGGAGCTAAGAGCTGATGTGGCAGCCGTTTGAACCGCTTTGTCAGAATCTCGTAATGCCTCAATCAACGGGCGAACTCCTCGTGAATCACCGGATTGCCCCAACGCCAGGGCGGCATCCTCTCGAATACCCCAATCTTCATCCCGTAACGCCGCAATCTGTTCACCAACATAATCAGCCATTCAACAGTCCCATTAGGTTTTTGGGGCAACTTTCTTTAAAAATTTGGATAAGGCTTGTTTCCGTTCATTATTTCTTGCACTGGCCACTATTTGCTAAATAAGCCCAGGCAGCGAAAAAACGGGAAAACACCTAATCATGCCACGATACCACACGGTTTTTTTAGCGGTCAATTGAACGAAACGGAAAGCGATACCATAGGGTGAAACACCCCCCGAATTAGGGGGGGGAGGGGTAAGAAGGTCAGGTGGCAGGAGATAGGGGTTTTTTGAACTATTTGATTCAGGATTGGTTCAAAGTGAGTATATGCGGGGTTTCGCCCCAGCCGACGAGGTTCCTTCGGCGTTGGCTCAGCTCTTTTGTTTCGGCAAAAGGACCCAAAACCACTTTCGCCCTGCGTGGTCCTTCGGATTCCCTGCGATTCACCCCGAGCCCGGCGGCTGCGCAACTCGCTACGCTCAGACAGTGCTCGCCGAACTGCCGGGCTCGGGTGCGCTTCTCGGCCACGCAGAAGGCGGGAGCATCCAAAGATTTGATATGAATTGGATGACCAACCACTTAAAAAAGTGTGGTTCTTGGCTTGCCTTGACACTTACGGGTTTCTGATGTAATTACAAAGTAATTATTAAAAAAACTTTATTGGTGGATTTCATGAAAACCCATGTTGTCAAAATCGGAAATTCTCGTGGCATTCGGATCCCTAAAACCCTTTTAAAACAATGCCAATTAGAGGATTCCATTGAATTGGAAGTACAAAACGGGCAACTCGTGATCCGGTCTCTGACTAAACCAAGAACAGGCTGGAAACAGTCATTTGAGCAAATGGCTTCTAAGAATGAAGACCAGCTTCTCTATCCTTTCCTACCTTCCGATTCTGAATGGGATAGGACTGAATGGACTTGGTAGTTTCTCGTTTTGAGGTTCACCTTGTCACGTTAGATCCTACCGTTGGCCGCGAACTTCGTAAAACCCGCCCCGGATTGGTTATCTCTCCCGATGAGATGATCCACACCATTGATACCGTGATTATTGCCCCGATGACTACCAAGGGCCGTGCCTATCCTACTCGTGTGCCCGTGACCTTCCAAGGAAAGAAAGGCTACATCGTCCTTGATCAAATTCGGACGGTAGACAAAAAACGGTTGGTGAGGCGACTGGGGAAAATTAAATCTTCCGCCGCGCAAAAAGTTTTGGCGGTTCTTGCTGAAACGTTTGCTCCCTAAGTTTATTTTCTAGCACGTCACTCCACTATTTCCCAAAATCGGAATCCAGTTTTATTATATGCCGGGGCGAAACCCGGCAAAGATAAATTTCAGCGAAATCCTATTAGTTTTAATCTTTCAAATTGTGACCAAGGGGTAAGAAAAAACTAGATTTCTCCCTCTGGTCGAAATGACAATTCGTAAAGCCTGTTGCTTATCATTATTTATTAAATAAACCTTTTAATAGTTCCTTCCCCACCTTCTCCGCCGACTCCCCCAATTCCTCAGCTGTTTTTCCGAACTCCTCCAGGCTCTTGGGAATGAGCTTGCCGGACTTCATGACGGCTTTGATGGTGGAGGCATAAATCGCATCGAAAATTTTGGCTGACGCTTTTTGGAAGCTGGTGCCACCGGATTCTTTGCCAATATCGTGTAGTTCAAAATCTGGCAAGGTCAATTGAATGGGATCGATTTTCCCGCCGAAGAGGCTCAGGTTGATCGTGGCATTTTTTATGGTTACTTTTTTTATGTGAACCTTTTTCTCTGGCTCTGGCTCTGGTTCGTCCCCTTCCTCATGCTTTTCATCCTTCTCTTCCTCTTTCGCTTCGTGATTTGAAACAGGTCGAGTGTTGCGTGTGAGGTTGTCTTGAATATCGCCAAGATTACTGCCCAGCAATGAACCTTCGAAAGTGATGGCCGGGCCTTCGATCAATATTTCTTCGACGATGACGGTATCAGTCAACACAGAGTTGCGATTCACCCTGATGCGAATGCTTGGGAGGGAAAATGCATAGTCGGTCTCATACTCTTCAGGATTTTTAATGATGAGTTCGTTGAGACTGGCCCGCATGTCTGTACCACCAGACAGTAGGGAGATGTCCACCTCGCCCAAGGTAACTGGGACTCCCATCATTTTCGGGCCCATAGTCTCGACGCCGGATTTGACGAGTCCATTTAACGACATACTCACAACGATGATCGCGATAATGCCAAGTCCTACGATTAAAAGAAGAAATTTTACCAAGTATTTCATGTGCAAGGGCCCTTACGTTTCAGATTTAAAGATCCCGGTTTGTCCCCTTCGACAAAGTTCTGGATAGGTTTCGAGGGCGGCAGGACGAAGAGGAAAAACATCCGTTCGTGCTGAGCCCTTCGACTTTGCTCAGGATAGGCCAGTCGAAGCAGGAAAATCATTTTGAAATTTCCAAATAAGTTAATATTTTCTCAATCGTTTTTGAATCAAAATCTTTTTCATAAAATCGGAGAAAGAGTTCTTGCCGTAGTTCACTCAGCGTAAAATTTGGGTTTCTTTCTTTTAGTGATGCTTTAACTCGTGCTTGCGCCATTGCATGCATGGAACATCCCATCTTTAATCGGTCTTCCCCAGAGTGGGCGAGGATCATATCCCGAAATCGTTGCTCCATTTCTCACCTACTATATAAGTAGTTAAGGGCGGATGATCTTTCGATGCATGTTACCCAGGCGACTGCAATACTTTAATGATTTGTTCATGCACCAACCCATTACTGGCGATCATTTTTTTGCTGTAAATGGAGTAGGGCCCGCCGTCGTAGTTCGTGAGTTTCCCCCCGGCTTCTTCGAGAATCACGACTCCAGCGGCGGTGTCCCAGGGGTTGAGTTTCATTTCCCAAAATCCGTCAAATCGCCCACTGGCGACGTAGCATAGGTCTATGGCTGCGGAGCCGGTTCGTCGGATGCCTTGGGTTCTGAGGGTGAAGCGGCAAAACTCATCGAGATTGTTGTCGGCTGTCTCTGCCACATCGTATCCGAATCCGGTGACGAGTAACGATTTGCCAAGCTCGGAAACTTGAGATACTCGAATGGGTTGCCCATTGCACGTGGCCCCTTCGTTTCGCACTCCCACAAACAGTTCGGGGCGAGTCGGGTCTAGCACCACCCCCACAATACATGTTCCCTCATATTCCAACCCTATCGAGACGTTATACAACGGGAAGCCATGGGTGAAGTTTGTGGTGCCATCCAAAGGATCAATAACCCATTTATACGGGGACTGCTGATCGGAATGTATCCCTTCTTCTTCGGCCAAAATTTGATGGGTGGGATAGGCGTTCTTGATCAAGGCGACAATGGTGTGTTCCGATTCTTTGTCGGCATCGGTCACCAGACTCAACCGAGTTTTGTGTTCGATAGCAAAGCCTGCCTTGGCGTATTTTTGCAGAATCTCGCCGCCAACCTGGGCTGCTTCAATGGCGATTTTCTTGAACGCCTGCAGCTCGGAAGGTGAAGGCAGGTTGATAATTGGCATGAAGGGCATCCTACCATACCGCGACAAAAAGGCCACCCGATGTTATTCCCCAAGATCCGCGATGGGTTTGGTCAACAGAGGTCCTTTGGCAAAACCCACGTGTTCGCGCCGTTGCTTAGTCAATGGTCTGGCTGGATTTGAGCCACCTCCCAGAGTTGCCTGTCCTGACATGGGATCGACCAGCCTTTTGGGCAGACCACTCCCTTCCTGCTTCCTTCTTCTCTTGTGCTGTCCCCTGCCCCGGCTTAATAAGGCTGGGCAGCTTCTGCACAGCGCGTCCGAATCTCCTCACACAAGCCCCACAGCTGTTGTTGCACTTTGAGGATCACGGCACCAGCATGCCGGACCACTTTGCCCGCCACCTGATACAGCCGCCAACGCACCGTGCGCACTTGGCACTGGCTCCAGGCATAGGGCAACGCCAACAACTTGAACAACACAAACAGGTTGTAGGCTAACACGCCAATGCGAAAGAAGACGGCATTGGCCGCGAAGGTCCCACACGGAAGCCGTTCCATGCCAAAGCCACTCTTCAGTTCTTTGATGCGATTCTCGCTGGTCTCGCCCCGCTGGTTGTACCATCGTACAATCTCCTCAGGGGTTCCATCTCGGTTCGTCGCAATCAGCGTGTAGCGCAGGCTGGGGGCCTCGGGGGCAAACAGATCCTGTTGCACGGGCCGTCGCAATACGATGAGGCGAAAGGCTTGCTTGGTCTTCGCCATACAATGTACCGTTTCAGCGAGATGGCCATCTCGGTAGGGTTGCCACTGGCTCTCAGGGATGGCGGCAATGGCGGCCTGCACGGCCGTATCCTGCACGCCCCCAATCGCAAACGTCACGTTGTGCTCCTCGCACCAATTGAACAACTCCGCTTGGTACGCCGCACTATCCGCCCGCACATGAGCAATCCGTTTGCCTTTGGGCATCTGCGCCGCACACGCCTGGGTGAATTCAAGATTGCGGGACGCCGGAGCCTCATTCCCTTCACGAAACTCCTCCCCAAGCACCAGCCCATTTTCCGCCAGGTGCCCCAGCATCGGCAGATAGCCTCGCTCCCCCTTGTACGTCCATTTGGCTGCCTGCTTCTCCGCGACAATCTGCGTGGCATCAAGATCGAGGGTATAGTCCGTGCGCGGTTCCCGCTTCAACGCCCGCCGGATCTGCTGCTGATTGACGACGGCTAAACTTGCTAAACCATCCTTCTCCCCCATGCGTCGCAGCCAATCGCCCGTGGCATCGGCACTGGGAACCACGGGGAGTCGCAGCACGGCCCGCAAGCCCGCATCCTCGCGAATCTGGCGCAGATCCTCCAGCGTCCGGCCCCCGCCATGCAACATCAGCAGCAGGGGCTCGACAAATTGGGCGGGGTGATAGCCGATGCGGCTCCCGGGCGCGGGCAAGGCCGCATTGAGTTGCCGGGGCACATTCATGGCTTGGAGAAACTCCCCGAACAGCGCCAGCCCGCCATGAGCGGTGAGCTGTTCGTCGGTGGGCTCAAGCTTGAACGGAAGAACGGTTTGTGGCATCATTCGTTTCACCTCGTTGGTGAGGAGTGGCTAAGTGGGTGGGCACCCGTATCTTAGCAAATCAACGAGGTTTTTTTATGCCCAAAATAAATCCATCGCGGATCTTGGGTATTCTTGCTCCACCATTGGCAAAGGGCTATATTCCCTGACCGGATTATTTTTCTTCGCTCGTTCATCGACTGTTACTATAGAGAGGAATTACTTATGGCCACAAAAAAGAAACCTAGCAAATCTTCTGGAAAAGCCAAAGCCTCAAGGGTCGTCGCCAAAAGCCGGCCTTCGACCAAGAAAAAATCCAGCATCGCAAAAGGCACAACCAAAGCCAAAACAGCTCAGAGTAAAAAGGCTATCTCCCAGAAAAAACCTGTGGCCAAGTCTATGAAATCTTCTTCGTCCGCCAAGAAGGCTCAACCAGCTCCTTCTTCGAAAAAGAAAAAAGTTGCGTCATCCTCTCAAAGTAAGAAAAAGAACGCTACGGCCACAAAACAAAAAACCGCGCAGAAAGTGGCTCCATCAAAAACTCCGACCGCAAAGAACACGGTCAAGTCGAAGGGTGCACAGCCGGCAAAAACGAACACGTCTTTGAAGGGGCTGAGCCAACTGTCGCCTTCAGAATGCTACAACGTCGGCGGTTTGTGTGCGTGCGTGATTGAGACCTTTACGAAAGAAGGGCAAGGTCGTCTGAAACGTATGGTGACGCATCTTGGTCTTTCGAAATTGGAACAAGCGAATTTGTTCCGCGTTTCACAAGGGTTACGAATCCCGAAACTGTTTGCTGATGGGTTGGCAGGCGAGGGGACTCGACGCAGCGTCCTTAAAGGACTTTCCCAATTTGCAAAAGCCGATGATCCATCAGGTAAGCGCTGGAAAACCGATTTGGAAGATTTTGCGAGATTATTGGGGGCTTAAGAGGGGCACGTCATGTGTGAAGCGTAATCCGTGAAGCGAAGGGAAAAGACCGTAATGGAGTTTCTTCCACGCATTACGCATCACGGATAACGAATCCGGCGCCCGCAGTAGATCCGTCTAATCTTGGAATGGCTCCTAGAGTTCTCGGCGGCCTTCGATTGATTTGGTCAGCGTGACTTCGTCGGCGTATTCGATATCCATGCCAACGGGAATGCCATAGGCAATCCGAGACACTTTGACCCCGTAAGGCTTGAGCACTTTGGTGAGATAGATGGCCGTAGCCTCACCTTCAATGGTGGGGTTGGTGGCCACGATGATTTCCTCTATCCCCCCACCTTGGACTCGCAGTTCCAACTCTTTTAGGCGAATATCGGATGGCCCCACGCCATCCAGCGGTGAGAGCGATCCCATCAATACGTGATACAAGCCTTTGTAACTTCGGCTTTGATCAATTGCATACAGCGTGCTGGGTTCTTCGACAACCAGGATTTTTGTGCGGTCCCGTTTCGGATCTTGGCAGATCTCGCACAACTCGCTTTCCGCAATGTTGCGGCATTGCACGCAAAAGGTCACGAATTCTTTGACATCGCGAATGGCGTTGGCTAATCGTAGCGCGTCGTCTGTATTCGCCTTCATCATATGAAACGCTAACCGCTGAGCGGTCTTTTGCCCGATACCCGGCAAGCGGACAAACTCTTTCACGAGTTTTGCTAGAAGCCCTTGTTCCTGTTGCTGAATACTCATGCGCCTTCACCAAACCTTCATCCGTATTATGTCATTCATTCAGGATGTTCAAAATGGCCGTCCAGCAAGGCCGCAGGGACTTTGGCGCGCGGAGCGTACACCAGTACGTGAGCACGACAAAGGCCCGAGAACGCCGCTGGTGGACATTTTGAACATCCTGGCTAGAACATGCCTGGGATGCCCATTCCGCCGGTGAGCCCTTTTACCTCTTCAGCCATGAGTTCTTTGGCTTTGCGAAGGGCTTCGTTCGTGGCCGCCACCAATAAATCCTGAAGCATCTCGGGATCCTCGGATTTTAAGACCTCAGGATCGATGGCGATTTTGATAATCTTCATGCCACCATTGGCCGTGATCGTGACCATGCCGCCGCCAGCTGAAGCCTCCACTGTTTTGGTCTCGGCCTCTTCTTGAATCTTGCCTAACCGCTCCTGCATGGCCTGCGCCTGTTTCATCATATCGGCCATATTTCCAAATGGATTCTTCGACATGCTTATGCCTCCTTTTTCTCCACCATGCGGCTGGCTTTGATCACCTCTCCGCCAAACAGCTCCATCGTTTGCTTTACTAATGAGTTGGCTTTTGCTTCTTCAAGCAACGCGTCATCATCGTGTTTCTGCCGTTGAACCCGCATCTGCTTGATGGTCAGACCACTTTCCTGATTTTCTGCTAACTCGACCACGCGAAGCTGGATCGTGGCTCCAACCACCTCTTGGCAAATTGTCGAGATCAGCACCCGATTCTCTTCTTTTTGAATGCGAGAGCATGCTACAGACGCAGTTTTCGGAAATCCGATGATGACTTGGTTCCCTTCAACCTTGACCAACATACCCATCTCCAGAAACGTGCCGATGTTCGGATATTTTTTAATCATCGACTCGACGACTTTTCGCCAATCGTCCGGTTGAAGGGCTGGGGTTAGGGCTGGCGATGGTTTGCCCTTGGGCAGAGCCGGACTTGGCAATGGCCCTTTGGATACTACTTGCGGTCGTTCGGTTGTTCGAGTGGCCCCTGAAGTTCGTTGCGGCTCATTCGATTTTTGCGGCGGCTTTTGAGCCGGGCTGGGCTCTTCTTGGGCAAGAGTGGCTGTTGTTTCAGGCCTGCGTTCTGACTGGGTTGGCAGAGGCTTTGGCGAGGGGGCTCCTGCCGGAATCAGCTTCCTTGGCACTTCTGGCTGAGCCGTACCAGTCCTATGGGCCGTAGGTTTCGGAGCCACGTCTATGGGTTGGCTGCTAGAGGCAGCCGGTTTATGTTGAAACAACCGAGCTGCTCGAACCGCTGCCACTTCAAAGGCAAAACGTGGATGGGCTGTGACGCGAAGCCGATCTTCCGCTTGGGCAAACAACTGAAACAGCTCCTGTAATTGTTCAACGGAAAATGCTTTGGCTTCCGTCATCAGGTGTTGAACATCTTCACTCGGTAAGTCCATCAACCCTTCGGCTTGCGCTGCTCCAGGCACCACGGCAGCGATCATGAGGTTGCGCATTCGTTCTACCACGGCTCCGCAATACACGCGAAGATCATACCCGTGGTCGATAACTTCGCCGACTAACTCTACCGCCGCTGCCGCGTCTTGGCCAACAACGGTTTCCACCAACCGGCGAACCAGTTCATCCGGCACCGAGCCGAGCATGTCTTCAATGTCCTGATCGCCGATCGACTTCCCACCAAAAGCCACGGCTTGATCCAGCAAGCTTAACGCGTCGCGCATGCTGCCTTCGCTGGCTTGAGCAATTGCGCCCAAGCTCCGCTCCTCAATGGTCACGTCATTCCGTGTGGCCACCTCTTGAAGGCGTGCGATAATTTCCCGGCGGGGAATGCGGCGAAAATTAAAATGCTGGCACCGTGACGTGATGGTAGCGGGAATTTTATGAATTTCGGTGGTGGCAAAGACAAAGATGGCATGAGCCGGCGGTTCTTCCAGCGTTTTCAGTAAAGCGTTAAACGCAGCATTGGAAAGCATGTGGACTTCGTCGATGATGTAAATCCGGTAGGTGCCGCGAAACGGGGCATATTTCACATTTTCCCGAAGTTCGCGGACATCATCGACTCCAGTATTCGATGCGCCGTCTATCTCAATAACATCAACAGAATTGCCACGGCTGATTTCCTTGCAACTTTCGCATTGTTCGCAGGGATCGGCGGTCGGTCCATTTTCACAATTGAGAGCTTTGGCGAGAATGCGGGCCACTGTTGTCTTACCCACGCCACGCATCCCTGAGAACAAATAGGCATGAGCCACTTGTTTGCGCAGAATCGCATTCCGCAACGTTTGGACGACGTGGGGTTGACCAATCAGTTCGTCAAACGTACCCGGGCGAAATTTTCTAGCGGAGACTTGGTATTCCATCGTTCGTTAAGCGTGAAGCGTGAAGCGTGAAGCGAAGAATGTGAAAACGGATTGTTCTTTACACATTTCGGATCACGTCTCACGCATAGAGATTAAGGACGGTTGAAAATTTTACTTCAATGATCAATCAATGCCCAAGCTCTGATGGGCATTATCAACTGGAAATGCTCAAAAAATCCTGTCCAGCAAGGCCGCAGCCATTTTGACGAGCGGAGCGTACTCTCAGTACGTGAGCACGGCAAAATGGCGAGAACGCCGCTGGCGGGGTTTTGTGAACATTTCCATAAAAACCGGGGCCAGGTGATCCTGCGGCACCCAGACTCGCCTGCTTACCGTTGCTTCCTTCCGGACCTGGCGGGGTTCACAAGATTCTGTTGCACAGGGCCCAGCCCCTTTTCGAGTATTTATGATTATTCCGTGCTCTGGAACAATCCTCCTACATCTGGTCGTATTACAATAATCTTTTTCTAGCAAAGGCTCGCCCAGATCCCGTCTTAAGGTAACGTTCAAATTCAACGGCCTTTGAAGCTTCAGAAAATCCAACAAAACTGATCAGCTTCCAAGGCTTGAATTTTGATCCATAAATGACTCTCTGAGGCGAATCATTTCTGTTAGTTATCAAGCTAATGGCGGAGAGGATGGGATTCGAACCCATGGTACCGTTGCCGGTACACGTGCTTTCCAAGCACGCCGAATCGGCCACTCTCGCACCTCTCCAAACCATATCAACTAGTGAAATTTTAGGCTGATCAAGAAGCTTTTTTCTCCTATTTTCAGCAAGGTTCGACATATTATCACGGGCCTTTCCGGTCCACAAGGATCGCTAAAATGGGCTGTTCAGGACCTGTCCGTAACGTGTTGGATTAAGGTCTATTTCGTGAAACGTGAAGCGTCATGCGTGAAGCGAGGAAGAAATTCCATCGCGTTTTTCTCCTGCGTATCACGCTTTACGCATGACGCTTCATATCTACTAGGACCCAAGAGACCTGGCAGGGACTGTTGAATAATTCATATTTTTTGTGAGTTTTCCAGGGACGGTCTAACCGCTTCAATTGTCAGAAGGAAAGGGGGTTGTTCAAAAAGGCCCTCCAGCAAGGCCGCAGGGGCTTTGGCGCGCGGAGCGTACGTGAGTACGTGAGCACGACAAAGGCCCGAGAACGCCGCTGGGACCCTTCGGAAAGACTCAGGGCATGCTTTTTCAACAACCCCTGGCACGAAATTGCCGTTGTCGTCTCGACGATCCATGCAATGCCGAAAAGAGGAACCCGCGAAATAACATCATTGCGACCACGCCTATCGGTGTAAGGATGAGGATGATCACTGTGGCGAGAGATGAGGAAAAGCCGAGAAGTTGGAATAGCTGAGCCAGTACAGCAAACGGCAGCTGCAACAAGTGCAAAAAGTCCAAGCCGATGAGCCGGCCTCCTTGGCCTGAAATCACAAAGAAGAACGACAGCCCAAACGGCGCGAGAATCACCGCTAATGGCACAAACCATTCAATCCAGTTTTCTAGTACAAATTCATAGCTTTCCTTTAGGCTGTCGAGGGGCGAACCAAGGCGGACTTGATAGATAATTTCCGGGACGGGATTCAGCAAAAGAAAAAGCAGAAAAAACACCGCCGAGACGATGGCAGGCCCGTTGGGATTGGCTTGCATCCCGATTTCCAAAAACTGCAATGGCACCCAGACAATAAACCCAATGGAAATGACATCCCAAAAATATTGACCGGCTGCCTTCCACAGATCTTCCCAGGTTATTCGGCGTGTTGTCATCACGGCTTGCTCTACCAGACTCAACAGCGTTCCCACCGCGAAGGCATTGGCGGCTCCCAACAAAAATCCGCCGAGCATACCTAGTGACATGGCCACGCCCGTGATGAGGAACATCAAGATGGCGAGTACGACAATGGCTGCAATAAGGGTCCAATTCCTGGTCAAGGAGGAAAAGGTGGCACGCAAGGCCTGTCGATATAACTCAAGGGTCGCTCGGACGAGCTCGAACATGTGTGGTCGTGTAGAGAATCAGGCTTGAGGGTTTTGAGGTGTGGACTTCGGCTGCTGTTTGATCGCAAGGATTTCCTGTTGCTGTCGGTCCCGTTCTTGCGTGATCATGGTTAATCGCTTGGGGCGATTAAGGGTCCACCATTTGACCCGGTCTTTGAAGGTGACCATTTTGGGCCGCGTACTACCTTGACTGCTTTCCTGAAAGTTGTAGCCCTTAGCGGTTCCCTGTTTTTGGGAAAACTGTTCGTAAATATCGAGGTAGAGTTTCTTGAGTCCCATAACTCTTTACCTTAGCTCAGTTGTCGCGATTCTGGCAAGAAGAGAATGGAAATTCGTCATTCGTATCTCGTCATTCGTATCTGGTGCCTGCGGGCTGTGCCGACTCCGCCATAGTAGCCTCTTGGCTACGACGGCCGGGAGCGCTTTCAGCCTTCGTAGCTACTCCGGCGAAGTAGGCCCGGCGTGCAAGCGTGAAAGAACGGAAAAGGAATGACGAAATACGAATCCCGAAATACGAACTACGGAATCATATCTATAGTCGTTGACACTGCATGCAAGGTGTGGGTAAATAGGGAAAACAGCTTAACATACAAGAGTCTATGATGCATGAAAGAGCCCTTGTTTACCTCGATTCACGTGGATCACAATTCGATTCATTCTCATAACAGATAGCGAATGACGAAGGCCATCGATGCGAGAGTGGCGGAACCGGCAGACGCGCGAGATTTAGGATCTCGTGGGAGACCGTGGGGGTTCAAGTCCCCCCTCTCGCACCACGTTTCGGTGGGGTTCTTCGCATCGACTCATTAATACATTATTAAAAGGCAGAGACGTATCATGAAATTGGAAGTGACAGAACTGGGTCCGGTTAAACGGGCGATCAAAATTGAAGTTCCTGAAGATGTGGTTAACCAAGAATTTGATCGGGTTTACACTAACCTGAAACGGCAAGTCCGTATCCCTGGATTTCGTCCAGGTAAAGCCCCCATGGCCATGCTGGTAAAGCGGTATGCGAAAGCCGTAGAGCAAGATGTCATCCAAAGCCTAGTACCGAATTACTACCAACGGGCGATGAAAGAGGCCGGTGTCTCTCCGGTCTTGGTAGAAATTCCCCCGCTCGACCGGATGAAAGCCCAACGCGATACCTCGTTGACATTTACCGCCACGGTCGAAATCAAGCCAACATTCGAATTGCGGGATTACCGTCCGCCCAATCCTATTTCTTTAAAGCCTGATACACGATCGATTTCTGATGAAGATGTGGACAAGGCCTTGGAAAAGCTACGGGAGTCACAAGCACAGATTGATGTGGCGCCGAAGGGTACCCCTCTGGATGAAGGCCTCTACGCCGTTGTCAATATCGAAGGGCTCCTTGATGGTGAGCCAGTTGATGGGTCGAAAAAAGATGGTCATCTCCACACGGTGGGCTCAAACGAACCAGTTTTGGGTATCAAGATTGACGAAGCGTTGATGGGGTTATCCGAAGGACAAACCGCGGAAGTGGTTCAAGAATATCCGGCGACTCACCCCGACGAACGATTGGCAGGAAAGTCTGTCACGTTTCGGATTGCTATCGTGGGGGTGAAGCAAAAAAACGTCCCAGCGTTGGATGACGAATTCGCCAAAGACTGCGGCCCCTATGAAACCCTGGATGTACTCAAAGACAAAGTACGCACAGAATTGGAGAGTGCACTGAAACGAGAGGTGGAAGAGGCGCATAAAGATCAAATCATTGAGCGGCTCGTGTCAATGCATCATTTCGATCTCCCTGAAGTGCTAGTGGAACGGGAAGTCAAAGCCATGGTTCGTCAACGCTTAATGAGCGAGCAGCGTAAAAAAGGTGGCGGGCCTTCCCCTGATGATCAAACGTATTGGGAAGCGGAAGTGAAACGCTTGCAACAAGACCTCGCACCCGATGCCAAAAAACGCGTCAAACTCGCGCTGATCCTTGAGGCCATTGCCGACAAAGAAGGGGTGTCTGTTTCCGATCAAGACATTCAAGAGGAAATTACCAAATTGGCGCACAGCCTTCGAATTCCTGTTGAGAATATCCAGGATATGATCACATCCGGCGGGGATACTTCCCGTCAAGAGTTTGAAGACCGGATTCGTTCAGAACGAGCGTTGCAGCAGGTGTATCAATTTGCTGTGATTCAAGGATAAGCTTTGGAGAAATTGGGTCGAGGCATCGAGTACCGTTCTGAAGGTTCCTTCTTGTCTGTGGGGCCCTGGTACACCGACAATCTGAATTCTATACCGAAAAGAAAGGGCAGATCTGTATGTTAGTTCCAATGGTCATTGAAACGACGAACCGCGGTGAGCGGGCCTATGATATTTACTCCCGCCTGTTGAAAGATCGGATTATCTTCCTTGGGACTCCGATTGACGATGTCTTTTCGAACCTCATCATTGCTCAGTTGCTGTTTTTAGAAGCGGAAGATCCTGAAAAAGACATTAATCTCTATATCAATACCCCTGGTGGGAGCGTGACGGCAGGGCTTGGAATTTATGATACCATGCAATATGTCAAACCTCCGATTACCACTATTTGCATGGGACAGGCCGCCAGCATGGGAGCCTTTCTGCTTAGCGGGGGAACGAAGGGTAAACGGTATGCTCTCCCGAATGCCCGTGTGATGATTCATCAACCGATGGGGGGCTTCCAAGGCCAGGCCACCGAAATTGATATTCATGCCAGGGAAATTTTAAAAATCCGTGAACGGCTGAACCAGATTTTATCTCACCACACCGGTCAGCCCTTAGAAAAAATTGCCCAGGATACGGAACGGGATTATTTTATGTCTGCTGATGAGGCCAAAGAATATGGGCTGATTGACGAAGTGATTATTCGAGTGCCAGAAAAGGATAAAGCGACGAACGGAAAGTCGTCGTGACGCCATGTCTTAGGAGAAAGTCTTAAGGGACGTATGGCCAAACAAGTCAAAACCGAGGCGAACCTTCGGTGCTCTTTTTGCGGGAAAAACCGCGATCAGGTCCGGAAGCTCATTGCGGGCCCCACCGTCTATATTTGTGACGAATGTGTGGGGTTGTGCAATGAGATTATGGCCGAGGAGTGGCAAGAGACCAAGGAAGAGATTTCGTCAAAACTTCGGAAGCCTGTCGAGATTAATCGCCACCTCGATCAATATATCATTGGGCAGGATCGTGCAAAAAAAATTCTCTCCGTCGCTGTTCACAACCACTACAAGCGAATTGCCGCGACTGATACCGGAGATGTTGAGCTCCAAAAGGGAAACATCCTTATGGTCGGGCCGACGGGAACCGGCAAGACACTCCTTGCCCAAACGTTGGCCGATTATTTAGACGTGCCATTTACACTGGCTGATGCCACCACTCTCACCGAAGCTGGATATGTCGGTGAAGATGTCGAAAACATTATCTTGAAATTGTTACAAGCTGCTGATTATGAGGTTGAGCGGGCAGAGCGTGGGATTATCTATATCGATGAAATCGACAAGATTACCCGGAAGTCCGATAGCCCCTCGATTACGCGGGATGTATCCGGAGAAGGCGTCCAGCAGGCGTTATTGAAATTGATTGAGGGAACCGTGGCCAATGTGCCGCCTCAGGGTGGGCGCAAGCATCCTCATCAAGAATTCATTCAAGTTGATACGAAGAATATTTTAGTGATTTGCGGTGGAGCCTTTGTTGGATTGGAAGATATCATTGAGCGTCGCTTGAATCAGAAGCGGATGGGTTTCCGGTCTGATGGTAAAAAGACGCGGAAGGAAAGATCGGGGTCATTGTTGGCCCACGTCCAACCAGAAGATTTCCTTCAATATGGGCTGATTCCGGAGTTTATCGGACGATTGCCCGTGGTGACGACTCTGAATGAACTTGATGAGAAAGCTCTGGTACAGATTTTAACAGAACCACGAAATGCCTTATCGAAGCAGTACCAAAAATTGCTCTCTTTCGACAAAGTCAAACTGAAGTTTACTGATGGGGCGCTTGTTGCGATTGCCCGTAAGGCCCATGCTCAAAAAACAGGAGCTCGTGGCCTTCGCGCCATACTCGAAGAAGTCATGCTCGATATCATGTACGAAATTCCCTCTCAGAGTGAAATCAGAGAAGTGCTCATTACGGAAGATGTGATTCTGAAGAAGAGCGAAGCCCTGAAAATATTCGAACAACCAACAGCCATGAAACCGGCTGTGGGCTCTTAAAGAATCGTGATGGGTGATGCGTTATCCGTAATGCGTTAAAAAATACGGTTTTTTCGCTTCACGCATTACGCATCACGTTCTTCACTCCCCGCAGTCCTACCCCGCTTCTTGATAATCGCAGCTCTCCTGGTGGCATTGAATACTTTTTCCAGCCTGCTTGCTAAATTTCTCGATAAGAAATGGGGTTTGACATTGTGGACAGGCGCGATTGACCGGCTTGCTCCAAATGGCAAAGGAACATTTTGGGTACTGGCTGCAGGAATAAAACACGCGGTTTTTTTTCGTTCGGCGTTGCACCAAATCGCCGTTGCACCCATCTGCTGCACACTTCACTCCAAGGGATAACGGTTTGGTTGTTTTACAATCGGGGTAATTGGAGCATGCCAGGAATTCTCCGAATCGTCCCTGTTTGAGCACCATCGGATTTCCACATTTCTCACACACTTCTCCAGTACTCTCTACGGGCTTTTCAATAACCGTAATGGTTCCTGATTCGTCTTTCGTAAACGGCTTGGTATTTTTGCAGGTCGGATATCCGGGACAGGCCAAAAAGTGACCGTGGCGTCCCCATTTAATGACCATGTTTTGCCCACATTTATCGCACACAATATCCGTGGGCTCTTCCTTCCCCTTGAGGTCCTCCATGTTGACTTCGGCGTTTCCAAGGTCCTTGGAAAACGGGGTGTAGAATTCAGAAACCGTCGTGACCCAGTTCTTGTCGCCTGCTTCGATATCATCCAGCTCGGACTCCATTTGTGCAGTAAACGCCACATCAAAGATCCGCGGAAAATACGTCACCAATCGGTCATTCACCGTCAGGCCTAATTCCGTCGGCTTAAACCGGCCCTCGTCCTTTTCGACATATTGACGATCTTGGATGGTGGATATTATCGCGGCGTAGGTGGATGGGCGACCAATTCCCTTATCTTCGAGTTCGCGAATCAACAAGGGCTCGTTATACCGTGGGGATGGTTGCGTAAAATGTTGTTTGGGGAGAATGCCCAATCCTTCGCCATCCACTACCGTGAGAGATTCACCCACAGACAATTCCGGCAATCGTTTGCCCTCTTCGTCATCAGTCGCTACTTGACGTCCTGGTGTGCCCTGCTCCGACTCTGTTGTGTCGGTCCCTTCGACATAGACTCGGCGAAACCCATCGAATTTTTCTACCGTCCCGGTTGCTCGGAAAAGATACTCGCCAGCCTGGATGTCTACTTTGGTGGCTTCATCAAAACCCTTGGACATTTGAGATGCTAGCAAGCGGTTCCAAATCAGTTTGTACAGCTTATATAGGTCATTTTCCAAAAATTGTTTTACGGCTTCAGGGTCGCGTTGGGCGGAAGTGGGGCGAATGGCTTCGTGAGCTTCCTGCGCGGCCTTGGGTGCTTTATACACGTTAGGCTTTGCTGGGAGATACTGGTCACCGAACCGTGCTCGAATGACTTCCGCGGCTTCGGCTTGCGCCTCATTGGAAATCCGTGTCGAATCAGTCCTCATATAGGTGATCAACCCGACCGGACCTTCTTTCCCAATCTCAATCCCTTCATACAGACGCTGAGCCAGCATCATGGTCTTCTTCGCGGTGAAGCGCAGTTTTCTGGAGGCTTCCTGCTGAAGACGACTGGTGATAAACGGTGGTTGAGGGTTTCGACGCTTTTCTGTTTTTTCAACAGCAGAAACGGAAAAACTGGATTGTTGAATCGCCTGCAACGCCCGATCGGCTTCTTCTTGCGTATGAATCTCAATCGACGTGCCTTGGAACTCCTGCAATCGCGCCTCAAACATGGGCGGTTTTTGCCCTTGCAGGTTTGCGGTTATGGTCCAATACTCAACAGTTTCAAACGCATCACGCTCCGCTTCCCGTTCACAGATGATCCGTACGGCCACGGATTGCACTCGACCGGCACTCAGCCCACGCCGAACTTTCTTCCAGAGTAAGGGGCTCAACATATATCCGACAATACGATCCAGCACCCGGCGCGCTTGTTGCGCATTCACCTTATTCATGTTGATGGTGCCGGGAGATTCCAGTGCTCGCTTGATCGCGCTCTCGGTGATTTCGTTAAAGAGGACTCGGTACACCTTGTTGGATTGGCCATTCAGTTCTTCGGCAATGTGCCAGGCAATGGCTTCACCTTCTCGGTCGGGGTCTGGTGCCAGGAACACTTTATCCGCCTTCTTCGCTTGCGCTTTGATCTCTGTGAGAGTTTTACTTTTTCCTCGGATGACGACATATTGCGGTTGGAAGTTATTTTCGACATCTATCCCCAACTTGTTCTTGGGTAAATCCTTGACATGTCCCACAGAGGCTAGCACCTGATACCCGCGACCTAAATACTTCGAAATGGTTCGGGCCTTGGCCGGAGACTCCACAATAATTAACGATTTCGCCACAATCAGTTGTTCCTTGTTTCTCGGATGTTGGGACCCGCTGCTATCCTGAACTCCCGTTCTTCAGTCACGCCTATAATCGAATATAACAAGAACCTGGTGCTGGCTTTACCACTCCTTTTAGCTCGAGGGCCAGCAAGATACCCATTACCTCGGCAGGAAAATAACGAGCTTGAGCTAAGACTTCATCGACCGAAATGGGACTGTCCGTGACTAAGTCAAATATTTCCTTTTCCTGCGTACTGAGGTCCGGTGGTGCTGGAACCGGTCCGGAAGCCGCATTCTTTACTTCATTCTGAAACGATTCGTCAAGTTGGGGGAGCAGCTCCTCAATGATATCTCCCACGTTTTCAACGAGTTTGGCCCCTTGTTGGATGAGCCCATGTGGCCCTTTATGGTTGCCTTCTTTGACGGATCCCGGTACGGCAAACACCTCACGATTCTGCTCAAGCGCAAAGCGCGCGGTAATGAGCGATCCGCTTTTACGACTGGCTTGTGTGACAACCACGCCAAAGGACAATCCGCTGATGATACGATTCCGTCGGGGAAAATTAAATGGCCGTGGGGGCGTTCCTAATGGAAATTCGGATACTACGGCACCTTGGGTTTCGATGGCTTCTCGAAGTTTTCGATGTTCAGGAGGGTAGGTGGTGTCAATGCCACACCCCAATACTGCCACGGTTCGCCCATTAGCCTTGAGGGCTCCACGATGCGCTGCGGCATCGATGCCTCTGGCCAGCCCGCTCACGATAGTAAAACCTAGCGTGGCAAGTGTATGGCTCAACTCTTCTGTAAAGGCCATCCCGGTTGGTGTAGCTTTACGCGCTCCAACAATAGCAATGGCCCGATCATCACTCGGGGCGAATGCCCCGCTCAAATAGAGAAGGGGCGGCGGATCGGCAATTCTTGAAAGTTTCTGGGGGTAGAACGGATCGAGTACGGTGAGAACACAGACCCCCTGCTGTGCAATGCGACAGGCCTCGTTCTCAGCATTTGCCCGGGCTTGAGGATTGGGGCCATGATGAATGGCCGTCGCCACATTACGACTGATGCCCCCTCGGTTCTGCAGCTCTGGCATGGAAGCGACCGTGACGGCCTGAGGGGAACCGAATTCGCGAACGAGTCTCGTGAGGGTTCCATCGCTCAAACCGTTGACTGCTCGTAACAGAAGCCACGGTTCGAGAGATTCCACTGACGGTCCTATTCTGGCAAATTCGTACCTTAAGGGCACCTCTAAAAACCGTCCTTTTCCGTGATGGCGGCGTCAGCCGCGTGCTCAAATCCTCATGTATTCGCCCATACACTCCGGTTTTCCGCGCGCGGCTTCCTTGCCCTCACAAAAAATGCCTGGTTTTTAGAGGTGCCCTTAAATCTGAAATTCGAATATCGAAATCCGAAACAAATCTTAAATACAAAACTCGAATGCTTCAAAGGGTCATGCCGACCAATAGAAAGAATCGTTTTGGTTCTTTACCTTTTGATCATGTAAATGTGTTTAGGATTTCGATATTCGAGTTTCGGATGTATTCCACGATAGTCGAATTTATCCCACTCATGACCACCCGCCCATAACCACAATATCATATTGTTCGAGGTGCAGGAGGGGGTCAGCTTGGACCATGATATGATGATGGCTTTGACGTTCCAGTTGTTCAAGCCCCTCATGCTCGGTGTCTCGAAGCATGTCCACGACAATGGGGTTCGCCCCAACCATGATTTTCTGTTGGCCAGGTCCTCTGCCAATACGACGAAGGTCGCGAAAAATGTCATACACTACGGTGGTGGCTGATTTGGTATATCCGCGACCATCACAATCGGAACACAGATCCGATAAGGTCCGCAAGATATCCTCGCGCACACGCTCACGAGAAATCTCAATGAGTCCCAAATCCGTAATGCGTGAAATCCTCGTTCGGGCTTTGTCATTGGCCATGGCATCGACCATGGCATGGTACACCTTCTCGCGATTACGTTCGCGTTCCATATCAATGAAATCGATAGTGATGATACCACCAATTCCTCGAAGCTTGATCTGATAGGCCACTTCTCGCGCGGCTTCCAGATTGGTTTTCAGAATCGTTTCTTCTTGGTCCCGTTTTCCGACAAATCGACCGGTATTCACGTCTACCACGGTCATGGCTTCGGTATGGTCAATCACAATATGTCCACCTGATTTCAGCCACACCTTCCGGCTCAATGCACGAGAAATTTCCATCTCAACCCCGAGATGGTCGAATAAGCCTTCCTCTTTATCGTAATGGTAAATCCGGGACGTCTGTTCCGGAAGATAGCGTTTGACAAACTCCCGAACTGCAGCGCATTCTTCTTTGGAATCGATCACGAGCCGATCAACCTTTTTGGTGAATAAGTCCCGGACCACCCGAAGGGTCAGGCTGAGATCCGTATGCAAGGGAGCCGGAGCAGGAGAGTGTTCCTGTTTTTTCAAAATGTCCTTCCATAGAGCGGTCAGAAAATTCACGTCGGATCGCAGATCATCTTCACTCACGCCCTCGCTCACGGTTCGAACGATATAGCCGAAGCCGGGTTCCCGGTTCCGTCGCATGATCTCCTTCAAGCGCCCGCGCTCTTCGTCCTTGGCAATGCGTCGTGAAATGCCAACATGGTCCACATTAGGCATCAGCACCAAAAAACGTCCGGGCAACGAACAGTAGGATGTGACGCGTGGTCCCTTCGTCCCAATCGGGCCTTTCGATATTTGGACCGTGAGTTCTTGCCCCTCACTGAGCAACTCTTCAATGGGGCGAATGTTTTGTCGTCGGGGACGAGGAAGCTCAGGGCCTTTGTCGTCTTCATCGCTATCGACCAGGATATCTCCAGGTTCGGTGCCAACGGAGAGGTCCGAGACATGCACAAAGGCGGCCTTGTCTAACCCGATATCGATGAACGCTGCTTGCATTCCGGGCAATACTTTGACGACTTTTCCTTTATACACATCTCCGACAAAATCCTTTTTTTTGGCCCGGTCCACATACAACTCCGTGACCACTTTGTTTTCTAATACCGCCACCCTCGTCTCTTGCGGGGTGACATTAATGGCTATTTCTACACCCATGGTAACTCCTTAAATTTTGAGTGCGTCATGGCAACGAGCAGATCGGCTGAACCGTAATGGTGTGACCGGTAGATGAGGTGTTGATTGAAGACCTCATCGTTGCATGCATTCGTTCCTGAACGACTCAGAAATCAGTTGAGATTATTGAATCAAGGTCATTCGGCGCCGTTTCACACTGAGCAACAAGCCCAGGGCGGCCATTGTCATAATTGTGGCGCTGCCCCCATAACTCAATAAGGGCAGCGGAATTCCAACAATGGGCGCAAGGCCAACGGTCATCCCGATATTGACCACCACATTAAAAGCCATCATGCCCACCACTCCTACAGCCAACAGCGCACCTAACATATCCTTGGCTTTCGAGGCGATGTCGAGGCCGAGAAGAAATAAGGTCAGAAATAGCATGATGAGCACGACCGCACCTAAAAATCCCCACTCTTCGGCAAACACGGCAAACACAAAATCCGTATGGCCCTCCGGGAGAAATTTAAATTGGGTTTGGGTTCCGCCATAAAGGCCTTTGCCCATGAATTCTCCAGAGCCCACAGCAATGCGAGACTGCAATCCTTGATAACCTTTCCCGCCCGGATCATAGGCCGGGTCAACAAAACTTATTATTCGTTCTTTCTGATAATCATGGAGCGATCCCCACAGCCCGCCCCAGGCAAAAGGAAACATCATGAGTGCGGAAAGCAAGACCAGGCCAAATGCTTTAGACTTCACGCCCACCGCAAGCAGTAGGGTAATATAGATTGCGAGAAAACTCAGGCTACTCCCTAAATCAGGCTGGTTGAGAATTAAGAAGAACCCTGGCAAGGCCAACAGACCTGGAACAATCACCCGATAGAGCCACCCGCTTCGTGTCTGTGTCGCATAATATGAGGCCAGCATCAGGAGGAGCGGTATTTTAATAAATTCAGATGGCTGGATGGCCACAGGACCTAATGCAATCCACCGTTGAGCGCCTCGACTGCTTTTGCCGCTAAACATCACGATCACGAGTAGGAGTAATCCCAACCCGTAGAGAATATAGGACAATCGGGCCAGCTTATGGTAATCCATGCTGGCGATGATCACAAAGGCTAATGCGCCAACACCCATCCACACAGCCTGCTTGGCAAAGATGGGGAATGTGCCACCCTGGCCATTCGAGGTCACGCTATAGATCGTGACAATCCCGATAACCAAGAGGGATAGAATCACCCCAAGCAAGCCCCAATCAACACCATCGAATCTTCGACTTCTGGTCACGTAATTCCCTTGGAAAGTATAGCGTCTCTCGTCGTTCGTATCTCGTCCTTTCAGGAGATACGCATCACAAAATTGGCCTCTCGCGTTTCTGGCCGAGCCGCGTCTTCTCACTGGTTTTTTTGATAAAGGCTTCGATTAATTTTCTTGCCAGAGGTGCGGCGGCAGAACCACCATGTCCAGCATGCTCGGCCAGGACGGCCACCGCGATTTGGGGATTGTCAAAGGGAGCATACGAGACAAACCAGGCATGATCACGAAACTGCTTTGGCGTTTCTTTTTTTTTGTCTGCGCGAAGTGCCACAACTTGAGACGTCCCGGTTTTCCCGGCAATGGTGACCAGTGGGGAATTGGCTCGTCGCGCCGTTCCCTCTGAGACGACAGATGCCAGGGCACGTTGAATGCCCTCCACAAACACGGGATTCAAGCCTAATGGTACGGCTTTGGCCATTGGCCAAGTTTCGACTTTCCCGGTATTGCGGCGTCGCACACCCCGAACTAATCGAGGTTGGTGGGCCACCCCATTATTGCCGATGGTGGCAATCACTTGTGCCATTTGAATCGGGGTTACGGTGACGTATCCCTGCCCAATGGCAACCGAAATGGTTTCTCCCGGATACCAGGGTTCTCCCCGAAACTGTTGTTTCCATTCGGTTGAGGGGACGATGCCTCGTTGCTCCGATGGCAAATCAATCCCCGTTTTTTTGCCCAGCCCAAACAGGCTGGCGTAGGTCGCAATGGCATCAATGCCTAAGCGATGACCCATTTTATAAAAATACACATCACACGACTGTGTGAGGGCTTTGTGTAAATTCACCGTACCATGTCCGCTCGCTTTCCAATCACGAAACGTTCGTCTGCCGAACCGAAACCTCCCGTGGCATTGAATCGTTTCGGACATTTTCACCTCATTGGTTTCTAATGCGGCTGCAGCCATAATAATTTTAAACGTCGATCCGGGAGGATAGAGTCCTTGTATGGCTCGGTTAGTGAGCGGATGCCGCTTGTCCTGGAGAATGTTTTGCCATTTCTTTGAACTCAATCCTCTTGAAAGGGCATTTGGGTCAAAACTGGGGCGGCTGGCTATTGCCAACGTGTCGCCGGTTTTGGGGTCCAACGCAATGATGGCCCCAGCTTCTTCACCTAATAAATTTTCTGCTAATTGTTGCAGATCAAAATCAAGGGTCAGATAGAGGTCATGGCCGGCTTGCGGTTTCTCGACGGAGATTGTTCGTTTTTCATGCCCCAGAGCATCCACCTCGATCAATTTACGGCCGGCTTGTCCGCGCAAGAGTTGATCATACTTCCGTTCCACGCCATATTGCCCCACGATACTCCCCGGATGAAGTCCTTGAAAATATTCCTGGGACAGTTGTTGCTCAGACACTTCACCAACATATCCAATCACATGCGCAGCATAGGGGCCTTGGGGATTATTCCGTTGAAATTCCGGGTGAACCACGACTTCTGGTAAATCCAACCGATGAGATTCAATCAAGGCCGCCTCACGGAGCGTCAATCCCCCCTTTAATTTCACCCGGGTTAGGGTCCCTCTTGCTCGAAACTTTTTGCTCAATTCGGATTCTTCAATACCCAGGTACTTCACGAGTTTCTGAATGAGGACTTCTCGATCATTGACATCGTTGAGCTCGACATACACGTTAAAACTGGGAACATTATTGGCCAGGAGTTTCCCGTCTCTGTCGAAAATGAGCCCGCGGGCAGGGTGTAACAGGATCGAACGCGTTCGATTATTTTGAGCGAGCTCCCGATAGTACGGACCATCACGAACCTGTAATTGCCATAAACGCAATGCGAGAAGGCCGATGACGACCAGCACGCCGATTTTGAGCAGAACCAACCGCTGTTGGAGTTCCGCTAATCCGTTTTCTTGAAGTTTTCTGTCACTCATTTCGAATCCGTTTTGGGACTATTGAAAAGGTATGCCCAAATTCGTCCCTCGTATTTATAAGAGTTTTCATACCATCTTTTTCTCTAGCCGCGAGCGACAACTCCTAGAAGCTTGAGGCCTCTGGTGTCCAACGAGTGGCGACCCAATAGACGGCAATAGCCACCAACCCATCAAAGAGCGCTTGGGGCAAGAGGATGGAAGGAAATCCCAACAACACATCCCCGATGTCCATGCCAACTCTTGACGACACCATAAACACCACCCCGGAAAAGACTGAAAAAACAGCCACAACTAAAAATGCTGAATGCGACGCGGCATTCGCTAAATTTCTCGCAATCAACCCGGCAAAAAATCCCACGCCAGATTTGGTGATGGTATTCAGCCACAAGTCACTGGCGGAAAACAGATCTTGAACAAATCCGAGAAAAAATCCCATGATCAATCCCTGGACTTGCCCCGTGAGAAACCCAATGAGGCAGGCTGCGATAAGACACAAATCCGGGCGAATGCCAAACGGGCTAACCGATCCCAACACAGTCGTTTGTAAGGGAACGAGCAGGAGAATAAAGCCGACGAAAAGACCAGTTTTCATGAATCCTTGGGTTTCTTCTCTTGAGAAGTCAGGATGTTGCCAATTGACTCCGTACTTTCCGACGATGGTGGTGGAAGGACGATTAACACTTCCTCCAACTTTCCAAAATCGACTACAGGGGCAACGTGAGCCGTTTGGAAGAGATCTCCTTCTCGTTCTCCAACTTTGAGAACCTGCCCAATCAGGAGCCCGCGAGGAAATCCTCCGGTCAATCCCGATGTGACAACCGCATCTCCCTCTTTCACGGCCGCTAAGGGAGGAATGTATTTCATCCGGACATAACCCTGCGCCGTTCCTTGGACAATGCCTTCATCCCGCGTTCGCTGAACGAGCCCAGTTACCGCCACATTGGGGTCGGTGATCAACAAGGCGATACTCGTTGAACTGGCGACTTTCACAATGTGCCCTACGATTCCAGCTGGGGTGATCACGCCAAATTCCACCGCGACTCCATCATCTTCTCCTTTATTTAACACCACGCCGCTATACCAATTCGAGGCGCTTCGGCCAATCACTCGTGCCGCAAGAGTGGTCATGGCGCTTTCTTCCTGAAAGTCGAGCAATGCAGCTAACCGTTGAGAGGCCAGAGCGTGTTCCCGGAGCCGATTTAATTCTCCTTCCAAGTTCTGAACTTTGACCTGAAGGTCGCGGTTTTGTTCATACATGCCTTGTAGGGCGACATATTGGTTCCACCAATTGCGAACCCCACGATCGACATCGGCCATCATTTCCAAGGGAACGCTGACCAGGTCCGCCACGGGCTTACTGACTTGTTGGAGGAGAAATTGCGTTTGGCGAGGAAGGAGAAATAGAAGTACCAGGGCGATAATCACCAACACCACAACTAGTCGCCTTGTACTGGGACTCCACAGGACTAAAGGCCGGACCCGGCCAATCATACATGTGTCCTTTATGAATATGAACTGACGGCTGACATGGAAGCCACGTTTCGCAGCAAGGAAAGCTCTTCGAGTGTCTTTCCCACCCCTAATACCACGGAGATGAGTGGGTCATCCACGGTCACAATTGGAAGCGCGGTTTCGTCACGTAACCGGGCATCCAACCCTTTTAGGAGCGAGCCTCCTCCCGTCAACACAATTCCTCGGTCAATGATGTCTCCTGCCAACTCCGGCGGCGTATTTTCCAATGCCACCTTGATGGCTGCCACAATCGTCGCAATCGATTCCTGTAAGGCTTCTCGAATTTCCATATCTTCCACGACAATGGTTCGCGGGATGCCGGAAATTAAATCCCGTCCCTTCACCATCATCTGTGCCTTTTCGGGAAGAGGGTACGCCGAGCCAATTTCAAATTTGACTCGCTCGGCCATATGCTCTCCGATGAGCAGGCTATACTCTCGCTTGACATGGCTAATGATGGCGGAGTCCATTTGGTCCCCCGCGACTTTCACTGATTCGCTGTAGACGATTCCCCCAAGAGAAATGACGGCAATATCCGTTGTGCCACCGCCAATATCGACCACCATATTGCCTGAAGGTTCGGTAATCGGTAGTCCGGCACCAATGGCGGCGGCCACGGGCTCTTCGATAAGATAGACCTCCCGTGCGCCTGCCAACTCAGCGGACTCTTTCACGGCCCGCTGTTCGACTTGCGTGATGCGTGAGGGCACGCCAATGATGATACGCGGACGCACAAACGCGCTGCGATGATGCACCTTGGTGATAAAATACTTCAGCATACGCTCGGCCATTTCAAAATCGGCAATGACGCCCTCTTTCATCGGACGAATCGCGGTGATATTGCCAGGCGTCCGACCCACCATGCGTTTCGCTTCGCTCCCGACCGCTAAAATCGTATTGGATCTTTTTTCAATGGCCACGACGGAGGGTTCATTCAGCACAATCCCTTTACCCTGCACATAGACCAGGGTAGACGCAGTTCCTAAATCAATCGCCATATCGCTAGAAAACATACTGAGGAAACGACTAATTAAGCCCACACGTATCTCCCATTTTCAGGACGACTCTTGACATGATCGATTGCATGATCGAGGGACCCGGTTTTGCTCAAACGGATGCTGTTTTTCAATTACTTTTGCCACATCACAAGAAAGACATACTATCTGATTGGCCGATTGGCCAATTGGCTTGAGGGTCACATCCTGGGACGGAGGTGGGTCTGCTCAAAGAAGACGAGATCTCTTTGTAACATAAGTCCTCGACGGAAAAGGAGTTTTTCCGTCAATGGTCAAACCCTAAACCATGAAATGTAAACGAAACCTTTCAAAAAGTATAGCAAATCCTCTGTCACCTACCAAGTTACCTCGCTCGGGGTCTTATGAAAAGGGGGGGGGGCAAAAATTTGATAACGACGCAGGTTGGCAGGTTCAGGGTTCCCGGTTTAGGAATAGAGTAAAGATTGAAGGGTTTAAAAATATTGATGTGTGGCAATAGAACCAACCCTGAACCCTGAACCCTGAACCGTGAACCCTGAACCGTGAACCCTGAACCGTGAACCCTGAACCCTGAACCGTGAACCCTGAACCGTGAACCCTGAACCGTGAACCCTGAACCGTGAACCCTGAACCGTGAACCCTGAACCGTGAACCCTGAACCGTGAACCCTGAACCGTGAACCCTGAACCCTGAACCCTGAACCCTGAACCCTGAACCTGAGCCATTCAACATTTTGTACTCCAGACTGTTTGGTTGACGACTGACCCTTCAGCCCAGCTAACCCAGGCATCATGGGGTTGCAAGGCGGAATTCATTCGGCGCATGATATTGGTCCTTCAATTTACTACAGGAGCTAGGGATGCCCGCAAAGACCCTCTTTGATAAGATTTGGGAAACACATGTCGTTCATGAGGAGGCTGATGGCACGACTCTTCTTTATATTGATCGCCACTTGGTTCATGAAGTCACCTCCCCTCAGGCTTTTGAGGGATTAAAACTTGCCGGGCGCACGCCTCGACGTCCGACAGCCGTGCTAGCGGTTCCAGACCATAATGTCCCGACCACGGACCGAGGTTTGGGCATTGCTGACCCCATGAGCCGTATTCAAATCCAGACGCTAGAACAAAATTGCCAGGACTCCAAAATTTCCATTTTTACAATGGACGATATCCGCCAAGGTATTGTGCATGTGATTGGACCGGAACAGGGCCTGACCTTGCCTGGGATGACGATTGTGTGCGGTGATTCACACACCTCCACGCATGGAGCATTTGGGGCTTTGGCGTTTGGCATTGGCACCAGTGAGGTCGAGCATGTGTTGGCCACCCAATGTTTGGTGCAAAAACGTCCCAAGACCATGGAGATTCGGGTCGATGGCACGTTGCCACCACAGTGTTCCGCGAAGGATATGATTTTGGCCATTATTGGCAAGATCGGCACATCAGGCGGGACTGGGTACGTGATCGAATACACGGGATCAGCGGTTCGTGCTCTGACCATGGAAGGCCGGATGACCTTGTGTAATATGTCTATCGAGGGTGGCGCACGGGCTGGCATGGTCGCTCCTGATGAAACCACGGTTGCCTATGTGCGAGGACGGCCCTTGTCTCCCCAAGGGGCATTATTTGATCAAGCGGTACAAGCGTGGGCCAGCTTAACAACCGATCCGGGTGCATCATATGATCAGACCATTTGTCTCCAGGCTGAAGAGATTCCTCCACAAGTATCCTGGGGAACGAACCCGGGTATGGTCAGCGGTGTCAATGAAGTGATTCCCGATCCCCGTTCCTATCCGGAAGGTGAGACGCGAAATTCGATTCAACGGGCGTTGGATTATATGGCTCTGACACCGGGAACCCCCATAGAAAAGCTAACAATTGATCGGGTGTTTATTGGGTCGTGTACCAACGCGCGAATCGAGGATTTACGCGTGGCCGCATCGTACTTCAAAGGGAGAAAAGTAGCAGACGGTGTTCACACCATGGTCGTGCCGGGTTCAGGCCTCGTAAAAAAACAAGCTGAAGAAGAAGGATTGGATGAAGTGTTTCGTTCTGCTGGCGCGGAATGGCGTGATGCCGGGTGTAGTATGTGCCTGGCTATGAATGCCGATGTGCTACAACCAGGTGAGCGTTGCGCCTCAACCAGCAATCGTAATTTTGAAGGCCGTCAAGGTAAGGGTGGTCGTACGCACCTTGTCTCCCCAGCCATGGCTGCCGCGGCGGCGATTGCTGGACATTTTGTCGATATTCGCCATTGGTCCTAAGGGGCTGTTGAAAAAGGCCACCAGCGGCGTTCTCGGTCCTTTGTCGTGCTCACGTACGAGAGTACGCTCCGCGCGCCAAAGGCCCTGCGGCCTTGCTGGAGACCTTTTTCAACAGCCCCTCCCGCTTTTGCGAATTTTGAATTATTCGACAGGCTCATTTTTATGAAGCGTGAAGAAAGAATTTTTCTCCTGACTCATCACTCTTTGGACATACCTAATTACTGAGGAGTCTCATGGAACCGTTTACCACTTTGACGGGCATTGTTGCTCCGCTTGATCGGGTCAATGTCGATACTGACCAAATTATTCCCAAGCAATATTTGAAGACTATTCATCGGACCGGACTCAAAACGGGTCTATTCGTCGATTGGAAAATGCAGGCCAACGATACACCAGACCCTGATTTCTTCATGAACCAGCCCCGATATGAACATGCCACGATTTTGCTCACGCGTGACAACTTTGGATGCGGGTCGTCACGGGAACATGCTCCTTGGGCACTGTTGGATTATGGTATTCGATCCCTTCTGGCTCCGAGTTTTGCGGATATTTTTTATAACAACTGTTTTCAAAACGGTATGTTGCCTGTCACGCTTCAAGCGGAAGAAATCCAGCAACTTTTTGATGCGGTGACGAGTGAAGAGACCGTGCAACTGACTATTGACCTTCTCAACCAAACAGTGGCCACACCTGCAGGCTTCCTTTTTCACTTTTCAATCGATCCATTTCGAAAGAATTGTCTGATGGAAGGCCTCGACGCGATCGGATTGACCCTAAAACAGGAAGCGGCCATCACCGCCTACGAACAACGGAGAAAGGCTGAAGCACCATGGCTGTTTCGTGATATGTCAGCCTCGTAATGACCTCCCTACTCCGTGTCTTAAATTCGAAATCCGAATCTCGAAATCCGAAACACATCCGAAATCATACACTCGAATGTTTCAACCTAGAAACGGCAGTTGGGCGCAAAAAAGCCGTACTGACTGTTTCGAGCATTTTTGGTATTAGTCATTTGAATGTTTTTCGGATTTCGAGATTCGGATTTCGGATTTATTTCAGGTGTGTTTCGGATTTCGATATTCGAGTTTCGGATTTGGCCTCCGATATCTCTGCTTTTGTCATTGTAGGGAGTCAGGTATAGTACCGGACAAAATTCTTATCCTTTCCCCAGACTTGTCATGGAAGACAGCAGCATCTTACGAGATATCATTGTTATTTTTACGGTTTCGGTTGGCGTGGTGTTTTTATTCCAGAAACTCCACTTGCCCTCTATTGCCGGCTTTCTGGTCGCCGGGACGTTAGTCGGCCCATACGGCCTGAACCTCATCTCAGATCGAGAGCAAGTCCAAGTCCTGGCTGAGGTTGGCGTGATTCTCCTGTTATTTACCATCGGTCTGGAATTTTCCTTAGCCCAACTCAAATCCTCAAAGTCAGTACTACTCATTGCCGGGCCTGCTCAAGTCTTTGGTGTGCTGTTGTTGGTCATGGTGGGCGGGTTGGGCTTTGGGTTGTCCATGAAGACCGCGATTTTTTGGGGCATGCTCCTCTCGCTCAGTAGTACGGCAATCGTCCTCAAATCTCTTGCGGAACGCAGGGAAAATGACACACTGCATGGACGCTCTACCATTGGAATTTTAATTTTTCAAGACCTCGCTGTCGTTCCCATGATGCTCATGACCCCCTTCTTAAGTGATCAGGAGGGAGTGGAGGGCATGGGGCAGATTCTCTGGACGCTCGTTCAATCACTCGCTTTGGTCACAACCGTTGTCATTGCCGCTCGATTCTTTGTTCCCTGGCTTCTGACCCACATCGTTCGCACCAGAAGCCGAGAACTCTTTCTGCTGACGGTCGTAGTGTTGGGGTTGGGAACAGCGTGGCTGACCTCGCTCGTGGGATTATCACTCGCCTTGGGGGCGTTTATTGCCGGACTGCTAATCTCAGAATCGGAGTATAGCCATCAGGCCTTAGCAGAAGTACTGCCATTCCGTGATAGCTTTAACAGCCTGTTTTTCGTGTCGATTGGGATGTTGATGGATCCTCGTGTGCTATTTGAACATCCTTTCCTGATCCTGATGATGGTCGCAACGGTCTTCATCGGAAAATTTGTCACGGGGGCTGGGGCAGTGCTTGCGGCTGGGGTCCCTCTTCGCCCGGCTGTCCTCGCAGGGGTTGGCTTAGCGCAAGTGGGAGAGTTTGCCTTTATTTTGGCGCAAGAGGGACTCAAAGTCGGCATTCTCTATCAGGAGACCTATAACGTATTTCTCGCGGTCTCCGTGATCACCATGATCATTACTCCGTTTTTCATTCAATGGGCTCCGAAACTTGCTCGTCGAACCGAAGCCATTCAGCGCCTTCATCAATGGTTTCCTGGTCGAATCACGCATCGTACCGAATCCTCTCAACTCAAACTGAAAGATCATGTGATCATTGTGGGATTTGGGCTCAATGGAAGAAATCTGGCAAAAGTTCTAGAAGAGTTTGAGCTGCCCTATATGGTTCTGGAGATTCGTGGGGATGTCGTACAGATGGAATTGGGAACGGGGGTCCCCATTCAATACGGAGATGCCACTAATCCCACGGTCCTCCGACATGTACAAATCGAATATGCCAAGGTTCTGGTCGTGGCCACATCTGATCCCTTTGGAGCCAGGCGGATCGTTCAACTAGCAAGAGAGCTCAATCCGACGGTGCATATCGTCGTGCGCACCAGGTATTTGAAAGAATTGGAAGAGCTTCGGCAACTCGGGGCCAACGAAATTATTCCTGAAGAGTTTGAAACCTCCATCGAAATATCCACGTTGGTGCTTCAAACCTACAAATTGCCCAAGCAGGTGATCCTGGAAAAGGCTGAACAGATTCGTCGGGAAGGGTATGCTCTGTTACGGCGTGGCGAGCTCCCGGAATTGGCTCATCATCTGCGGGCGGGCACCTTAGTTGACGTCGAAGTCGAAACATGCCGAATTGATGAAGATTCACCTGCTCTCGGGAAATCTCTGGGGGAACTCGCAATTCGCCAACGAACAGGGGCCTCCGTCATCGCACTCATGAAGGCAGGGGTGACCCAATCCAATCCTTCAAACAAGTCCAGGCTGGAGGTTGGAGACGTCTTGGCCCTCTTAGGATCCTCCGATAACATTCGTAAAGCCATCGGATTTCTGGTTGATATCAAACCTGAATAACCTTAGGGCTCGCGCAAGAATAACTTTCCATGTTTGGGTGCTGAGACACCTGTCTGGCAAGGCGCGAGGACTGCGCATACTCCTCGTATGGAAAGGACGAGCCACGCCGCCAGGCGGGATGGATCGACGCCCAAACATGGGAAATTATTCTTGCGCGAGCCCTTATCCGCTCCCGTCATTGTTTTGACTCGACGAGAGTATTTGCTCCCTCCTCTCCTCTGAAATCCATTCTGGATGCTTCCCTCATTTTTTTGATCCCTGTGCTGTGAACCATCGTGGGGCGGGGTCAGAAAAATTATCAAAACCTCAAAAAATACTGAACAAGTACTTCAGAAAGAAAGGGAAAGAACCGAACTAGCAAGAAAGGGGATGTGAAAATTGGCCACGGCGGGCCAAATACCATCTTCGAAGTTCATTGAGGCTTTGCATTCGAGAGGAAACTCTATGTTGACAGTCACACAGGAATCCCTGGATGGTGCTACCGTTCTGAATATTTCCGGACGATTTGAATTTATGGGACGGAAAGTCTTCACGGATTCGTTGAGGAAGGTCCAAGAGGGACCTGTGGCTCATGTGATCTTGAATTTTCAACATGTGCCGTTTGTTGATAGCGCCGCCCTTGGATTATTGGCTCTAGCTCATCAGAATCTGAAACTGAAAAATGCACGGGTCAGTATTGCCAATCCTCAGGACTATGTGAAGAGAATGTTTGAGCTTGCGAACCTTCAAAAAATTATTCCCATGTACCCAAGCATTCAAGAGGCGGCCCGATCACCAGTCATGGCCTAAGATGTCCAATTGAGAGGACTAATTGAAACATGGCCACTATTCTCATCATAGACGATGACCGGCAAATTCGAGGGTTTTTGCGCGAAGCCCTCGAATCAGCGGGCCACACGGTCCTCGAGTCTGTCAATGGCGCCGAGGGAGTCGAACTCTTCCGATCGCGACCCGCGGATTTGATTATTTGCGATCTGGTGATGCCGGAAAAAAGCGGAATTACCATGATCCGAGAACTTGTCCAGGACTTTCCGACCCTGAAGTTCATTACCATGTCTGGGTATACTGGGTCGTTGGGCTTTACCTCGTTAGAATTCACCAAAAAATTGGGTGCACGGTGGACGCTTCCCAAACCGTTTGAACTCGGGGACATGCTCCTAGCCGTGCGGAAGGTCTTAACCCAAACTGATCCCATTCCCGTATCGTGTTCTTGAGCGCTGCCCCATGTATCTGGGGACATCAATATATCCCAATTCGGTGAGAATCAAAAAGAGACTGCACCCATGAGTAAAAGTGGAGAAGGAGTAGACTGGGGGGTGCAAGTCCCGACCTTGAGAAGCGTCCTGGTTGCAGAGGACGACACGATATCACGCCGAATAGTGGTGGCAGCCTTGGCCCGAGGCGGGAATCAGGTGGTGGAAGCCAAAGACGGTCTGCAAGCTTGGGATGTGTTGCAAGACCCCAATGCCCCACGCCTGGCGATCTTGGATTGGATGATGCCCGGCTTGGATGGGGTCCAATTATGCCGTGACCTGAAGGGTGCCAATGACGGAAGGACTCGGTATCTGATTCTTGTGACATCCAAAGCTGAATGCCAGGATGTGGTCAAAGGATTGGAAGCCGGGGCCGATGATTACATGATCAAGCCGTTTGATGCGGAAGAATTACGAGCACGGGTGCGAGTAGGATTTCGCGTACTCGACCTTCAAGAAAAGCTCACCCATCGCGTGGACGAATTAGAGCAGGCGCTCGGTCAGATTAAACAATTGCAAGGGCTGTTGCCGATTTGTTCGTATTGTAAAAAGATTCGAGACGATGGGAATTATTGGCAGCAGGTTGAGGAGTACATAGGGAACCATTCCGAAGTGAAGTTTAGTCACGGGATTTGTCCCGCCTGTTATGAGAAAGAAATGATCCCTCAGCTTGCTGCCCTCAGAAACGAGAATTTTTCTTAGGCCCTGTAAGAGAATAATGGGGACAAAATTCCCCTCCTACCTTTAACCTTTGTAACTACTCAGGTCACTTCCCTTTTGGCTCATGACGGCGTTGCTGTGGTGCTCAAATCCTCACGTATTCCCACATACGCTCCGGTTCTGCGCTCCTCGCGCCTTGTCCTGAGCCAAAATTGAAGCAACCTGAGTAGTTACTAACCTTTTAACCTAGAAACCCTCTTCCTCTCAATTCTCAGCAGATTTCAACCCTGCCGCTTCGGGAACAGGAGTAATATTGTTGATAGCCCAGGTGGCCCACAAATGAACAATGGGGGCGGTATCCTGCTTGGCGGCTTTTTGTAGGGAATGAAGGTCAGTGGGGCCACCCAGTTTTCCAAGCCGATAAGCCGCTTCGGTTCGTACTCCCACATTTGGATCACTCAACAAGCTTTTTCGAAACAGGGGAAGTGCATGTCGGTCACCTAATTCTCCTAAGGCGGCAATGGCTCCTTGCCGAACGTTGGGGTCAGGGTCGTCCAAAACAGCAAGGAGTGCGGAGTACGCATTTTTCCCTTCCAGGTGCATGAGCGCATCGACCACCGCACGGCGGCTCTGGACTTCGCCGACTTTCAATCCTTCGATGAGCAAAGGAATCATAGACCTTCGTATTCCGATATTTCCTAATGCTTTCGCTGCTGCTTGTTTGACCGCTGGGTGCTCGTCTCCCAAGGCAGATACGACTGCGAGGGCTGCATCCGTATTGATTTCTTCTCCGATTTGGCCAAGAGCCCAGGCACTATATTCTCGAACTAAAGGATCTGGATCAGATATTGCCTTGGCCAATCCCTGTGTTCCTGCGGAATGCCCAATTTTCCCAAGAGACAGCGCCGCGGTTCGCCGGACGTCTGGAGAGGGATCCTGAAGCAATTCCACTAACGCGGCGGTTAACGTCAGAGGATCGTTTCGAGTGGAGTCTGCCTGACAGCCCACACCGATCACCATCAGCACAAACACAAGGGTTATGTAGGGTAGTAAAGCCTGCCTGCGCCGTGTATAGCCATTCCAAATAAATGTCATACACTCGAAATACGAATATCGAATTTCGAAACAAGCCCAAAATCCTAAATGCGAATGTTTCAATTTGGTCATTCTCAATTGTTTCGGATTTTGATATTCGAGCTTCGGATTTAATCTATGGTTCTTCCACCATCAGCAGAGAGTGCGGTAGTTAATTGAAGTAGCTATAATTAACGGAATTTAGGTCGAGGGCGGTGGGTCTTTGGGGAGAGGAGGCTGCTTCGCTACCTCAATGGTTTCTTCGACTTCCTTTTTCGCTGCTTCCAATTCGGCTTGAATCGTCCGCATCTCTGGATCGATGGAATTACGCACATCAGCGGTGGCTTCCCGGAAAGTTCGCAAGGCGCCGCCCAGTCCCTCGCCGAGGCTTTGTAAATCCTCTGGCGACCCAATGTTGGGCTTGGTCTGAGCGGTCTTGGCTTTTATGGCGGATTGTTGGGCTTGAACTCGTGCAACAGCTTCTTTGTTGACCACGGCTGAGGGGCGTTTCCCGGTTGGGGTCGGCGTGACTGAGGTTGGCATGGGGGGGTACTGAGCCGTTTGGCGAGGAACCGTCCCCGAGGCTCGCTGTTCCATACTCACCGGTGCATGCTGTTCAACGTACGTGGATGCTGGGGCAACTTCTGGCTGCGCTGAAACGGGTTGGACGGGCTCTGGACCTATTCCGCTATACACCATAGCGGCTAAGGTGCCGGGAGTTCGTTCAGGTCCTGGTTTATAGGGTTGTTGCGTGGCGGGCTGAGCAACGGGTTGAGAGGCTGATGGTTCCTGGGCACTCGGCGCTGCCGCAGGCTGTGTTTGTGTTGGGGTTTCAGAAGGGGCCACAGGATTTTGCTCTTCAACCGGAGGCGGAATTTCACTGATTTCTTTTTTAAATCCCCTGAGCGCCTTCCCCACCCCTTCCCCAATCTGGGGAAGCCGACCGGCGCCAAAAATGATTAACACGATCACCAGAATAATGACGAGTTCAGAAATTCCCATTGTACCAAACATATTGATGTCCCTCAGCCTAAAGTGCGTTGGATTCCTAATACATAGATCTAAGCAATCATGGTAATGACCCAGAACTTGCGGTGTCAACCTGAAGGGAATGGTGAAAAAGGGCGCCAGCCTTCGCCAAGGCTACGGCAGACAAGCCAGCGGCGTTCTCGGCCCTTTGTCGTGCTCACGTACCCTCCGCGCGCCAAAGTGCCTGCGGCCTTGCTGAGCGCACCCCCCCGCCTCCGCGAGGGCATGCTTTTTGAACAGCCCCTCTCGCTCTTTTTGGTCACTAAAGATGTTAAAGACCAATTTCATTTTGAAAAATTTCAATTTTTTCAAAAGTCCCTTTAGGAAAACAAGATGGTCCTCAAAGCAGGTACAGGTTTTGACAGGATAAGGATTCGTATCAGCCTTGTTTTGTTCACCTTCCATGGTACAATTCAGCCATGTCGGATATGGCCTCGCCCAAAATTCCCCCTTACCGCATGACCTTGTTTTATGGACCCGAACCGGATGAGTCTGCCTCCGATGTGGTGTACTGTGTGTTTAATGTCAAAAAGCGAAGCTGGAAGGGTGGGGTTCAGGTGGCTGTGGAAATGTCTCAGGCCCAGATGGCACACATTCGCAAACGTTTCGGCTTTGATCAGTGGTTACCCACCTTCCTGGTTCATCTTCCCGAATCGGAACGGGAGGATTACCTGGACCGTGGACACGACATATTTGTCCAGCAGGTATGCTTGGTCAAACTCCAATTGGCCATAGGAGTCGGTATCCAACAAGAAAATAGTCGAGTGCCCAAAGACTTTCTGGTGGCTGAACTTGATGAAGTCTTAGGAAAGGAAGAAGTTGTAGTGAAGGAAGAAATTTTACAAGAATTGGGCATTGAGCTTCCTGCATAACCGAACAGCACTCATTTGCAAGTTTGGGGGAGATCGGTTAAATACAAGGAATTTCCCTTCTCACCAGTTTTGAATTCACGGAAGAATTCGTCTTGTATCCATCCAGCAGATCCATTTAAGGAGGGACAACCAATGAAAACCCAAAAGTTTATGAACGGGCGCTCATCTCATGAATTATTCATGAACCTAGAAACGGCAGGTGGATCACAAAAGTCCGCGCTAGCCCTTGGCACACCTGGCACAATACAAAAATGTCTCATCACCACCGAGGTGACCTCGACTTTTTGTATTGCACCAGGCACCCCAATATCTTACACGGCTGGTTGGCGCCCAACTGCCGTTTCTAGGTTCAACTGGTCCAAGTGTTTTCTTGTGTTGGCCATGTGTGTGCTGTTGGTTGGCGGAGGCGCCACCCTGGCTGCGGCACAGGAAGACTCGGATCCGGTTGAAGAAGCCGGGCTTGGTGTCGCCAGTGCACTGCTGACCCTTCCCTATGGCCCCGCGAAGATTATTTATGCGGGATTGGGGGGAATTGTCGGAGGCGCCACCTGGGTGTTGACCGGAGGAAATACTGAAACAGCCCAGGCCGTATGGGCGCCCAGTTTTTACGGTGATTACGTCATCACCCCAGATCATCTCAAAGGGAAAACACCCCTTCGATTTTTTGGTGTGAGTCCCTACGAAGAAGATGCCTACGCGGAGTAACGCACTGGAGTGAGATAGCGATTCTTGATGAAACCTATCATCGGCGTCACGCCAGATTTTAATGCAGGCGATCGCAAGGATATGGGTGGAAAAGAGCCCACCTATTTCCTTCGGGTTCGCTATACCAAAGCCATTGAGGATGCGGGCGGCATTCCGTTCATTCTTCCACTCCTGCCTGATCGTCGGGCATGGCGGAGAATTGTCTCCCACGTTGATGGGTTGCTGATCACCGGTAGTGGGTCAGACCTTGCCCCGGAAACATACGGAGAGAAGCAACGATACAAATTTACGCGCATGAGTAGCGCGCGCGCGATCCTGGAATTAGGCATCTCCAAAATCGCGTACCAAGCCGATGTGCCCATGCTCGGCATCTGTGGTGGCATGCAATCCATCAACGTTGCGCTGGGGGGAACCCTGTTTCAAGACATCAACTCTCAACTCAACACCTCGATCTCGCACCAACCAACCTACTCAGCCACGAAGATAGCCCATGCTATTCAGATCGAACCGCGATCACTGCTTCGGCGCATTGCCGGCAAAGCGACCATTCAGGTCAATAGCTCGCACCATCAATCTGTCAAAGACGTTCCCTCGTGCCTCTTCACCACTGCTGTTTCCCCTGATGGGATCATCGAAGCCATTGAAGCCCCGAACAAACAGTTTCTCCTCGGCGTGCAATGGCATCCCGAGTTTTTGTACGAACGCCATCCCATCCAAAAAAAGCTATTTCAAGCGCTTATCAGAGCAGCCCGAGCCTTTTCCAAACGCAAGTCATGCCAATAGCCCTCCTCGCCCCTACTTTTCCATTATTGGGTAGGGGTGTTTGAGAAAAAATTGAGCCGGGAAATATTCACGCCTCTGTGTCGTTACTCTCAAATCCACTTCAAAAACGGGAAAAATGTTGTAAAGGGCACCTCTAAAAACCGTCCTTTTCCGTGATGGCGGCGTCAGCCACGTGCTCACATCCTCATGTATTCGCCCATACACTCCGGTTTTCCGCGCGCGGCTTCTTTGCCCTCACAAAAAATGCCGGGATTTTTAGAGGTGCCCTAAAGTTAAAAACAAGGTGTATGTTGAAAATAGGGCGGAGGATTTGCATCGCTAGGACGAATAATCCTAAAAACGGCCATTGGAACTCTCGGATCTCTTCGACTCCTGCGGAAGCCGCGGCGCTCAGGGCGAATGGCATTTGACCCAACGGGTGACCGCCCCGACATCCCGTTCGTGCTGACCCATAGCTTGCCGAAGGGTCGAAGCCCGTCCTGAGTACTGCCGAGGGGCATGAACGGGCCAATGGCCATGTGACTGGCGTTTTTAGTTTTATCCTGGGAAATCTCTGCGTTGGGGCCTCCCTTTTGGGTATCCGGCCTGACATTGTCGATCAACAACAGGGGTTGGTCTCCAAGAGTTGAGAAATGGATTTATGTTTATGACGAGTTTTTAGGAGGATCGACCGTTGAAGTAGATTTGGTTGGGGTGGGTAGTGGTGAACTTTTTGGTTCTGGAGGAGCTGGAGCCGCTGATGCAGAATTCGTATCTGCGGGTAGTGCTGGTGCAGGCGGGGCCGGAGTGATATTGGCTGTTTGGGATTGCGAGGATTCACTGGTTGGTGAGGGAGCATTTGTTGGTGTCGAAGGCTTTGTGGCTTCTGGTTTCGCGGTTCCGGCTTGAGCCGCCTCGGGTTTTGGAAGGTCGGCAACCGGTGTTTCTGCCTTCGCGGGTTCAGTCGTGGCTGGTTGTGGGGGAGCTGCTGGCTTGGGTGGCGGTTTGGGTTTTTCTGGTTTTATTCCACCTTCCCAGTGGGGACCGGAGTACATTTCCGGTGCGAGATTGCCTTCTTTCCAATTGACATCGAAATTTGCCGCAGCTTTATTGACGCTTTCCCCAATTCCCACAAATCGATTCCAGGGATAGATAGTTGGCGAGATGTGCCAGGATTCGCCTTTCTTTCGCAAATAGAGCGCAATCGGGTTGCCACGGTAGGGACCGAAAAAAATATGAATCGTACCGACGAATTCAGGAAGTGTACTCATGGTAGGTTCGGGAAAATATAGTGCCATGCCCGGTTTCGGAGATGCAAGACCTGTTTCGTCATGCGTGATGCGTTATCCGTGATGCGAGAGGAGAAGATGGTATTATGAGGGGGTTCGTGTACTGTGCTAGTTGAGGAATCGCGGGGCCTTCCCCATTTCACCTTAGGTTTTTTACGCATTACGTTTCACGGCCGTTACGCAGTCCCTGAATGCCCTGTCTCTTCTATCTGTTCCTCTCCTCCGCGTTGATCTTCGCCATATTTAAGTTCTTTCATGGCGTTGAGTTTGAGTGAATGCCCACAGCAGATGATTTCCTGAAATCCTGCTCCGCCATCCATGATCATGACTCGAAGGCCACAGGAATCCTGGTAAAGTTTTTTTTCATCCAAGAGGACGGCAGGTGGTAACGTCCCTCGCTTGCGTCCTCGACCGCGGGTAAAGGTCGGCATGACATCTTCTTCCGTTAATTCATGCCCACAGCACACGATTTTTTCAAACCCTTCTCCTCCGGCCATGACTTTGATCATCAAGCCACAACTATCTGGGTGGTTTTTGTGTTCATCAATGATGTCTCCCTTTTTTAACCCCATGAAATCCTCCGAAGGGACTGTTGAAAAAAGCCGCCAGCTGCGTTCTCATTGCGCGAAGGCCTCAACGTACGCAGCGTACGCCTCGCCCTTCTCGCTGCTTGCGGCCTTGCTGGACGGCCTTTTTGAACAGTCCCTGTTCCTTTTGTTGTGATTGATGGTGTGTCAAGACCAAGGGCCAATCGAGATTGTTTCAATTTTGCAACAATCCTTAGAAAGAAAAAAAGTCACGTGCCAAGAAAAATGATGACTCGATGCCGTTGGCCTAGGAGCCTGTCCCAGATTAGCCGAATCTACTGCGGATGTGCTGGAGGTGGCCAGATCTTCCGATCCTTTTCGGGGAATGTTGAAAAAGGCCCCCAGCTGCGTTCTCGGGCTTTTGGCGTGCTCACGTACTCCGTGTACGCTCCGCCCGCCAAAACCCCTGCGGCCTTGCTGGATGGCCTTTTTGAACATTCCCCGTTTTCGTTGAATAGTCCCACTATTCGCCTCAAACGATCGAAACATCTGACTCAAACCAGCACCTCCTCGCTACGATCGCTAATCTCGGACAGGCTCCTAGCTAACCAAATTGAAAGGGGGAAAGTCCAGCTTTGGAAAGAAAAGAGATTACACTCGGGCGGCGACTCGGTGAATTTTTCCCAGAAAGGATTTGTGGGGGGGAATGCCGACTGTTTGGGAGACCTGCGAAGGATCGACGGGTTGAAATGAGGAAAGATGGGTTTTTTTCAGAGCGTGTATACGATCAGCGCTGGCCGTAAGATCGTCCATGGAAAGCTCACCTCGATCCAGCGCTTGCTCGATGGCTAGCACGGCCTCGGTTTGCCGATCCTGTTGATGACAAATGAGCACCATGTCGGCTCCTGCCTGAAGGGAGCGGGCGGAGGCTTCTCCAATAGACCCATGATCGAGAATCGCTCGCATTTCCATATCATCGGTGAGTGTGACTCCTTGGAAACCCAATTCATTCCGCAAGAGGTCGGTTAAGATAGGGCGAGACAAGGTCGCGGGAGCATCGGCATCAAGAGCAGGGTAGTGAACATGCGCGGTCATAATAGTCGGGAGCCCGTGGCCAATCGCATGGCGAAAGGGTGCCAATTCAATGGCATCCAGCCGGGCTCGGTCGGCGTTCACCACGGGCAGGACTTTGTGTGAATCCGTCGTGGTGTCGCCATGTCCGGGAAAATGTTTGCCGCAAGGAATAACTCCGTTGTCCCGGAGCCCCTCCATCGTGGCCATGGCAAAAGTGCAGACTTGTTCGGGACAATTACCATACGCCCGAATCCCAATGATGGGATTGGCGGGATTGCTGTTCACATCCAACACCGGGGCCATGTTCATGTTGATCCCGACGGCCCGCAGTTCTTTGGCTGTAATCTCCGCAACTCCATAGGCCACATCCGGTGATTGACATGCAGCCACTGAAACCGCTGAAGGGAAGATAGTAAACCCTTGAGGTAATCGCGAGACGCGCCCCCCTTCTTGATCGATCGCGATCAAGAGGGGAGGGTTTGGCGCATGTTCTTGAAGGGAATTCGTGAGCCGGGCAACTTGTTCGGGATCGACCAGGTTGCGTGAAAACAGAATAACCCCACTTGGGCGATATTCTTGAAGCCAGTCGATAAATTCCGAAGAGAGTTCTGTCCCTTGGAACCCCACCATCAAGAGCTGTCCGATGGTGCCACGGGCCGTCATTGAGAGAGACCTTTCATGAATTCCCTGCACGATTGATTAAAAATTGAACCAACAATCGCGTGCCAATGGCGGTTGGCCCTTTACTGACGTACGGGCGTTCAGAGGCACTCCAGTCCGTGCTCGCAATATCGAGATGTACCCAAGGGTAATCTCCGACAAACTTACTCAAGAACATCCCAGCGGTGATCATGCCACCCCCACGGCCACCGATATTGCGCATGTCCGCCACGTCACTTTTGAGTTGTTCGAAATATTCGTCCCAGAGCGGCATTTCCCACACGCGTTCGCCCGCTTGCTCGCCCGCTTTTTTCAACTCGGCTTTTAACTTATCATCATTGCCCAACATGCCAATTGCGAATTGGCCCAGTGCCACAATGCACGCGCCAGTCAGCGTGGCAATATCAACCACACATTTCGGTTTGAGCCGAGTGGCATAGGACAGGCCGTCGGCTAAGATCAGTCGGCCCTCAGCATCAGTATTTTGCACTTCAACGGTTTTGCCGTTGAGCATATTCAGGATATCCCCTGGTTTGGTCGCTCGACCGCCGGGCATATTTTCCACAGCAGGAAGGATGCCTATCAGATTGATTGGCAATTTAAGACGAGCAGCCGCTCGCACCGCGCCCAGTACCTCTGCTCCACCGGTCATATCCGCTTTCATCTGTTCCATATTCTCGGCGGGCTTAATGGAAATACCGCCCGAATCGAAGGTGACGGTTTTTCCGACCAACACAATGGGTTGTTCTTTTTTCTTGCCACCGGAATATTCCAGAATAAGAAATTTAGGAGGTTCCTGGCTTCCGCGCGATACGCCCAGCATGCCACCCATGCCTAATTTTTCCTGATGCTTGCGTTCCAACACCGTTAATTTCACCTTGGATTCTTTAGTGATTTTTTTCGCTTCTTTCACCACGCGCGTTGGGGTCATGACATTGGCTGGGTGGTTACAGAGATCGCGCGCCAATGATGTGGCGTTGGCACTGGCTTCTCCGCGCTTCGCGCCGGTTTTCATTCCACTCATTTGGCTCGCAGTATTTGCTATGAGTGTGATCGACTGAACTTCTTTTGACGCATCCCCATTGTCCGATCGATAGTGATTGAAGCGGTATCCTCCCAGAATAGCCCCCTCGACCATTGCTTGGACGACGTCAGATGCAGAGGCACTTAGGGCATCGGCTCCTAATATTGGGGCGGAAAACTTTTGTGCCCCGGTTTGCCGAACCTTTTTGGATGCCGTACCCATGGCTTGGCGCACGCGGTCTAAGGTCACATCCTTTTTCTTGCCTAAACCCATCAATAGAATTCGCTTGGCAGGAACGGCTCCACGCGTATGAATCAACACCGATTGTTGATTCTTGCCTGAAAACTCTCCGTTTTTTCTCAGCTCTTGGAGTTGTCCACCCAACGCTTTATCCAGTCCTTGATATGTTTTGGGCAACGTGTTCTCATCTTCATAACCACCTAAGACCAACACCTCCGTGGCTTCTGTGTTGATATCTCCTTGCTTGACCTGACAATTCATAAATTCTCCTATTCCTCCGGGAATGTTGAAAAAAGCCGCCAGCGGCGTTCTCGCCCTTTTGCCGTGCTCACGTACGAAGAGTACGCTCCGCGCGTCAAAACGGCTGCGGCCTTGCTGGATAGACCCTTCCGAAAGACTCAGGGCATGCTTTTTTGAACATTCCCTCCCTTTGATGGTGTGTGGCTCATATGAAACGTTTATTGGCTATTGGTGTGAAATGCCCCTCTTTAATTTAGGATTAGCGGCATATGGCTAACAATTATACCCCTCGCGTATCGGGGGCCCAAATAAACTTATGCAACTGGACTTGAAAGCGAACCGGCAACCGGTCTTGAAGAATCCATTCGGCCAGCGGTCGTAACTCTTGTCCTGCAAACACTGGGCTAAACAATACAGGACACCGATTCGTGAGTTGATACTGCTTCACCACCCCTACAGCCCAATCGTAATCTCGACGGTCGCTTATGACAAATTTAATCTGGTCTTTTGGGGCGATGTGCTGAAGATTGTCCCAACGCATACGGTCGTCCATTTCACTGCCGGGACATTTGATATCCATGATAATCTTGGCTCGCGAATCAACAGGCGAGATATCGATGGCGCCGCTGGTTTCTATTAACACCTCGAATCGTTCATCACACAAACGGGCGATCAACTCGAAAGCCGTTGATTGAGAAAGTGGTTCTCCTCCGGTGATTTCAACCAAAGGACAGCCGTAGGTTTTGACCTGGTCCAGCACGGCTTCCAGATTCATATCCGTGCCACCGTGAAATGCATAGGCCGTATCACACCAGGAGCATCGAAGCGGGCACCCCGTTAACCGAACAAAGACGCAGGGTTCCCCGGCATATGTGGACTCGCCTTGAATACTATGAAAAATTTCCGTGATTCGGAGAGAAGACTGCGGGGTATTCGACAGTTCGGTCAATGGATTGTCTGGTAAACTGGACGAAGAATTCATACTCTTGCCGAGAATGTGTTCCGTGAGGAGTGAGGATGAAGGCGTGTGAGTTGATTGGTGAGGGGGCAAGAAAAGAAATAAGGAGTGTTCACGCCTTACGCTTCACGAATTAGCTCCACAGGGCAATAGGCCACCTGTGTTGCCTCGCAATCCGTGCCATTCCGCGAATGGGATTGATCACGAGTGGATGTCCCACGGATTCTAACGCTTGAATATCGCCGGGACTATCACCATACGCGTAGCTTTGATTGAGATTCACCCCATGCGTTTCCGCGAAGGTTTGGAGTAAACGGCGCTTCCCTTCCCCATATGGATAGGGCGCAAGCACTCGACCCGTGTAGCCATCCTCATTGGTTTCTAATTTTGCGGCAAGGACAGTGGGCACGTCCAAAAAATGTGCGAGTGGTTTCACAAGAAATTCCGGCGTACCACTGACTAGGGCCACATGATGCCCCGCTTGGAGATGTTGAGCTAAAGCAGCCGTGCCTTTTAACGACAGGCGTGGACAGATCTCTGATCGTACAAACCACTTCGCCAGAGGTTCTATGCCTTCTGGCCGTTTGTCCAAAAGATAAATTTTTCGTTCGCGAAGAGGGGACAGGGAAAACTCAAGAATATTGAACAACAAATAGAGTGCGCTGTCGACGATCACCCGTTTGGATAAAAATCCATTTTTCCACAAATATCGCACAAAGCGGATTTCAATGGATTGACCGGGAATCAACGTATTATCAACGTCGAAAAAAGCACCGATAGAACTGTCAACTGAGGAATGGGAACGAAAATGCTGATTGGAATCGGACATCAAAATTTGAAGCTCTAAAGTGAGAAACAATCCATCAAGTGAATTGTACCGGAGGTTTGGTTGATTGACAACCGTTTTCACCCCTACATATAATCCCCCACCGTGCCGAAGTGGCGGAATGGCAGACGCGCACGTTTGAGGGGCGTGTGGGGAAACCCGTCCGGGTTCAAGTCCCGGCTTCGGCACCAAGTTTCTTTATGTGATTGATATATTTAAGGGATTCGTTTGTATCAATCTCCGTGGGCCGTAAAATGGCCGTCCGCCTTTCCTTTTTCCGCTTTTATATACCGCACTACCTCTGGCTGTTCCTGTGAGATTCATAGTTCGATGTGTACCATTTCTAGGATGGCAGTCAGCTTATTTACATGCTCAGGAAAGGAGGAGATAGGGCGAGGAATGTGAAGGGAAGGGGTGCCATAGTCAATAAACAAGTTAATCCTATAGGGCATGCAAGGATAGGGGGGTGGGGGTTAAAATCAGCAATCAGTCCAGGGCGTACGGAGTCCTCGTAAAATTTCTGGTTCGATTTTGGAAATGTTTTGATAGGCCCACAGTAAAGACTATAGGGAAGGTGATTGTTCATCGGCCATATTCCAAACGACGTTTAGCCCGATTCCGCGTTCCATGAGATAGTAAACCTAATGGTGCATTCTCCTTTTGGAAAGGCTTACCGGCTGGTAACCGTGTGGGCCTTTCGTTTGTCTGCCTCCAAATTATTGACAAGTAGATAGACCTCGCCAGCAACAAAGCCCCACCGCCGAAACCTCTCATTTTGTAATTGACACCGTGCGGCCCCTTCGGTACGTTTCCGATTGACCTAAAATAGCGTTTGAATTTCCTGTTCCCTATTAATTAGTAAATATGATTGACCCCTTTTCAGTAAATATGATTGACCCCTTTTCCGGACTCACGCAGAATCTCTTTCGTCTCGGCCGCCACCTCATGCAGGCGGTCAATTACCGTCTGTTGCGTACTCAGGCATTTCAGGTTTGGAAAGATGTGGTGTGTGCATGAGATGGTGTCACCGTTCGGCGAATGCGTCCCATTTCATTTGCAGCACGTTAAGTTGACAATACCAACTTTTGGCTTGACTCTTTTCTCCGGTCAAGGATATTTTTAAAAAAGGAAAGGGAAAGAGGAGTCATGAGGGTGGGGAGGTGGGGGGCAATGAGGCGACGACTGGATTGAGGTGTAAATGAAATAAACCAGGGCATTTGACTCTTATCTTGGATGTTATGTTTCTCCAACTCGCGTTCAAAGTCCTATCCCTTTAGGATGGTTTTCAAACTAAGGAGGCCTAATGTCACCAAATAGATTTTTCGTAACACTTTTCTGTCTATTGCTCACGGTTACAGGTTGTGCTGGTCCTATTACCCACATGCGGGAGTTGCTGCCTGAACAAGCCACAATAGAACCGGATCCGGGAAAAGCCTTGGTGTTATTCCTGCGTCCTTCCACTTTTGGTTTTGCCATTGCTTCCTCCGTCTATGAACTAAAACCAGACAGGGACGAATTTGTTGGAATTGTGCCGGCCAAAAGGAAACTGACCTATATGACCAACCCCGGACCCACTCGTTTTATGGTCATAAGTGAAGCCGCTGATTTTATGGATGCCGAACTTGAGGCAGGGAAGGTGTACTATGCTTTAGTGACACCTAGAATGGGAGTGTGGAAAGCCAGATTTTCCTTAAGACCCGTTCACGCATCTGAGTTAGGAGGTGAAGAATTTAAGGATTGGCTTGATGATTGGTAACTACTCAGGTCAATTTTCTATAGCCTGATTTTTTTCTGGACTAACGGCTCCACCCATGGCATAATCGGGGCCATGAATGAAGCGATTACATGTCAAGGTCGTCGCCTCCCCCAATCTGATCTGTGCTGGTTACGCCATCTGGTTTGCCGGCACCCTGACTGGAGCCGCCATAAAATAACCCAGCATATTTGTCGGCACTGGGGCTGGCAGACCCCGTCCGGACAACTGAAAACCTTTGCCGCCCGCAGCATGATCGACAAACTCGAACATCGCGGGCTCCTGAAGCTGCCCCCGATTCGTGTCGCCTCTCGACGCAACATCTTCCCCCCTTTCCGAAAGGGGTTTATGCCTCCCGAAGCCCCGCACATCGACGCAGCTCTCAAGACCCTGACGCCCCTGTCCATTCATATTCCAACCTCACATTCCTACGAAGCCAGTTGTGTGGGATATTACCTGAGCCACCATCACTACCTCGGGTTCACCCGAACGGTCGGTGAACATCTCAAGTACCTGGTGCGGGATCGCTCCGGGCAGGATCTGGCCTGCCTCCTCTTCGGTTCCGCCGCCTGGAAAACCACTCCGCGCGACACCTTTATCGGCTGGGAGCCGGACACCCGAGCCGCCAACCTCAACTTCATGACCAACAATACCCGCTTTCTCATCCTGCCCTGGGTGCGTGTGCCGCATCTGGCCAGCCATCTCCTGGGCCGGGTCATGAGACGTCTCCGGCAGGACTGGATCGAGAAATACGGCCATCCCGTCCACTTGGTGGAGACCTTTGTGGAGCGAGACCGCTTCAAAGGTATCTGCTATCAGGCCGCGAACTGGCTCTATGTCGGGCAGACCAAAGGCCGGTCCCGGCAGGACCGTGACAAGGCTCTGCGCGTGCCGGTGAAGGCAATTTATCTCTATCCCCTCATCCGCCACTTCCGACAGGCCCTCTGCCGGAGCAAGCCATGACCTTCACCCGCGACGCACTCCTCATCCTGGCCAAGAGCAACCCCGAGGCGCTCGTCGAACTGATCCTGGCGCTGCAGGAACAGGGGCAGGCGCTGACCACGCATGTCACCGAACTGGCACAGCGGCTCGACCAACACAGTCGCAACAGCAGCAAACCGCCCTCGTCCGATGGACCGGCCAAGCCCCGAACCAAGAGCCTGCGCATACCTTCCGGGAAAAAGCCGGGCGGCCAACAGGGACATGCCGGCCAGACGTTAAAACAGGTGGAAACCCCAGACCACCTGGTCCACCTGCCTGTTCACTCCTGTTCCTGCCATGCCGACCTCACCAACGAGACGGTCACCGGCTATGAACGCCGGCAGCTCTTTGAACTGCCGGAGCCAAAACTCGACGTCACCGAATATCGGGGAGCAATCAAAACCTGCCCCCAATGCGGCCGCTCGGTCACGGCGTCATTTCCTGATGACCTGCCTGCGCCGGCACAGTACGGTCCCAGATTTCGCAGCCTCCTGGTCTACCTCCAGAACCAACAGTTGATCCCCTTACGCCGTGTCAGCCAGATGATGGCTGATCTGTATGGCGCCTCGGTCAGCGACGCCACCATTGACGAGGCCTCCCGCCGAAGTTATGAGCACCTCGCGCCGTTCGAGACTGCGGTCAAAGAAGCGCTCGGCAAGAGTCCCATCCTCCATGCCGATGAAAGCGGCGTCCGCACGGCCGGGACGCTCCACTGGCTCCACAGTGCCAGCACGGCCACGTTGACCTTTTACGGTGTGCACGCCAAACGGGGAAGAGAGGCGATCGAGCAGTTCCAGATCCTCCCGGATTTTGCTGGCCGCCTGATCCACGATTTCTGGAAACCCTATCTCTCCTATGACTGTGCCCACGGCCTCTGTAACGCCCATCATTTGCGGGAACTCACGTGCCTGTTCGAGCAGCACGAACAACCATGGGCCAAACACATGTTTGACCTGTTGCTGACGATGAACGTGTTTGTCAGCAAGCAACTCGCACAGTTAACGGAAGAACAGAAAACCCCCTGGCTGAAACAATACAGGGATCTTCTCACCCTCGGATGGCAGGCCAACCCCCTTCCGGCACCGCCACAGAAAAAGTCACGAGGCCGGCCCAAAAAGACCAAGGCCCAAAATCTCCTCACCCGTCTTGGCGAGCATGAAGCCTCCGTGCTCGCGTTCCTCCATGACAGACAGGTTCCCTTCACTAATAATCTGGCAGAACAGGATATCCGCATGATCAAGCTCCGCCTCAAAATATCCGGGTGTTTTCGAACGCTTCAAGGCGCGAGGCAGTTCGCCCGCATACGAAGCTACCTTTCTACCGCGAGAAAGCAGGGCGGCAACATGCTGCAAGCCATTTCACAAGCCATGATCGGCCACCCCTTTATGCCTGCACAATTCACTACAAAGATCATCACACCTGAGTAGTTACGAAAAATCTTACTATTGCTTTTACCAGGGTATGTACTTCCTTCATGTCATATTGTTAAAAAAAATCTTCTAAAAAACGATATAAAGCAAGCTCTGTGCCAAAATGATGATTAAAAAATCCTTTGAATTTTAGAGACTTAGCCTTCGCAATAAAAAAACTGTGGAAAGTGTGTCGCACCATCTTTCAAAATTACAAACGAATTTCTCAAATAACCTAACAAAATGAAGGCTTTCTCTGTGTGACATAGTTGTCACACTTCATATGCTTTCTATTCCTTACACAGAAACAGAAGAGTCAAGCCCAAAGTTAGTTGAAATTCTCCGCGTAGGACTTCATGCAAGCGGGGCAATGAGGTAGGTAAAAGCGTAAACGAGTAGTTGAAAACAACATCCTGCAAACAGCAAGCCTCATCGTGTTGGCGACGGGCTTTGTTGTTTTCCTTGTGACAAACCCACGGTAGATTGGAGGGAAAAAGCGTGTATCAACCCGTCGAGACATGCTTAACAGGACTTTTGAGGACGACAGCCCTCCAGATGAGAGGCTAGGGCGAGGACTCCTCATTGGCCACCCCCGCCTGCCGACAACCCCCCCCCCTCTTTCCTAGCCAAATTGGTAGGTGTTAAATAGGTGTTAGAAATACAGACAAACTGTTGGGAATGGAGGAAGAGAGAGGCAAGGTCAGGCAAAGAGGCAAACTGCGTAAAGGCACGCTAGGAGCGGGGATTGCCAAAGTTATCAACGACTTGAGCAACCCCCACTATCACAATCCCGGCTTCGGCACCAATACCTTGTACCTTCCTTTTCTCTTCATTTTCATTCTTCTTATTCCCCGGTGCAACTGCATCGGGCATACCGAGCCCACGGTAAGATCATTAGGAACCAGATTATTACTGGTCTCCCCATACGAGAGAAGCCTTAAGGAGAAGAGGGACAAGAATACATATAGGAGTTGAGAAGAAAGGAACGACAGTCTATGGAAGATCTTAAAAGCCTCTATTCCGCAGAAGGTTTACTATCTTTCATTTGAATCGAATTAATTATTTTTTCAGCGTGATCTTTATGCTTGGCAAAATAATGTGCCCGTGCCCCGGTATACGCGATAACGTACAATTTTTCTTTAATGACTGAGCCAACCACCAATCCCGATTTTTCAAGTCCATCCTCTGTGACATAATCCAATTCCATTCGAAAACCCTCATGTGCCCCAAACTGAAATGGCTTAACCTTTTTCATTTTAATTTTGTAGGCGCCCATGACGGAGAGCCCATCAACTACCAGGTCCTTAATTTCTAAAGACGTCATGCCCTTTCTAAATTTTGGACTCTTTTCTTCTTCTAGTAAGCCCACAAATGGAGACTCACTATCTTCAATACCATTGACAAAGCGAAGTTCTTGCAAAGCGGGACCGTCCACTGTCCAAATTTGGGTTTTATCCGAGGTTGACTCACTCCAAGGAATTTGGGGTTCAACTGTATAGAGGTCGCCGATTTCAGTCCGATTAGGTTCTACTAAGGTATACGTGGCACACCCAGTAAGCATCATTATCAGCCCAGAAATAAATAGTAATTTTCTCATGGTTTCCTCAGTTTAATTGTCGGAGGTACTCACGAATCATCTCGTGATCATCTCCGTCAGGCTTTAAATCCAAGTACCGCTCCAAGGCTTCCCGGGCTTTGGGTTTTTCCCCTGCCTTGAAGTAGAAAAGCCCCAGGGCTCGGTGGGCTTCTGGTGGGGCATTGGGAAATTCTAAGGCCTTCTGATAAGCAACAACAGCCTTTTCCTGGTCATCTGGTTCAGCTCTCAGCCGATGAAGTTCCCCTTGAAAGAAATGTATCTGACCCAACCCCACTTCATTTTTCATTAGATTATTTAAAAGTATTTGAGTCTCTTTGAATTCCCCGCGCCGCAATTCATCACGAAGTAAGCTAGCTCTTAGTGGTAATACCACAGCTTCGAGTTCTTTCTTGCCCACAAAAAAACGTCCTCCCTGGGCTGTCACTGCTTGAGCCTTGGCCGTGAGGGTTTCAATGCGCTCTTCCGTGGGGGGATGTGTAGCGAAAAAGATAGAAGGAGCCTCCTTTTCGGATGCGGCATGTTCCTTCATCAAGGATTCCCAAATACGGGAAGCCTCTCTCGGGTCGTAGCCCGCTTGAGCAATCAAATCAAATCCCACATCGTCGGCTTCTCGTTCATTATCGCGTGAAAAGGCCTGAATACTCCCTATGAGCGCAATGTGTCCCAGTTGACCGACATAGCCCACTCCAGCGGCCGCCGTGGCGATTTGAAATAACACGGAAACATTGGACTTCATTCGAGTATCACGCCATGCTTGAATCGAGTGGCGGCGTAAATAGTGACCAATCTCATGACCTAGAATGTAAGCTAGTTGGGCCTCGTTTTGGGCTCTAAGAATCAGTCCTGTCCACACTTGCATCATCCCATTGGAAGCCATGTTGGCATTAAAATCTGGGATTTGCATGATGTAAATTCGAATATCAGAGCATTGGGGGCCCGCAAGTTTACACACGATATTTCGGATATAGTGATTGACTTGAGGATCGGTGATTCGACGCCCCGAAGTCTTCAATTTTTCCTCCATGTTGTCGAAGGCCATCCATAATCCTGCTTCATCAGTGTGGAGTTCAGGACGTTCTCCTGGTTTGATGTCTCCTAAGGCACCAGGTTCTCCCCCTGGAGTGGCGCAGGAAATGCACATTCCATACATAACCAAAATTAATACGGTTTTTAAGAATGTCATAAAGGAAAATCATCAAGTAGGTTCTGAACAGAGTCTCTAGCTAAATTCAACTCTCTTAAGTCACCGGACTCAGAAAACATCCGATTAAACCAAACGATATCTCCAGTTTTGAGGTCTACCAACGATGCGAAACCTACCTGTTGTCCGAGAGGAATTCCCACCCCTAAAACTGCCATTCCAATCATTAAGCTGACTCGCCCAGCACTGGCGTAACTATCCCTCATATAGACAAACAGCCCATACTGAGCTCCGTATTTTTCCTTTAGTCGAGTTGTTCTTTGTCCCAAGGTCCATTCAAAGTTATCCTCTTTGGTTGGAAGTTGCCAAACAGTTGGATATTGATGCTTCATAATAGACGCACCAACAACTTCATGGAGCTTGATCAGTTGCTGATGAACTTTAAACTCATTCGAACCGTCGGCAGGTTCCTTATAAGAGATCATGGTGTCATTATTGGCCTTTAATTCCTGTTTAAGAGCTTCCGCCACATTCTTAAGTGCCGAGGCAGTCCAATCTGCCTTTGGTTCCAGCATTCCACCCATAGTCATTTCATAAAGTTCAATATCAGGCGGCATTAGCAAAATTCTATCGTCAGCGGCCTTTTCAATAATTTCCCCATCACGGGTCAGAACAGATGTCTGCGCACACCCGGTTGCCGTCAGGAAAACAAAAAAGAGGAGGAAATAATTAACATTTTTCAACATGGCTACCCTCAAATTTGAATGGGTAAAAGATTTAATAAAACCCCAAAGTTTTACAGTGTATATGACCAGGGGTACTTGATTTTATCTGCCTAGGTCAACAGTACTCATGAGGGGGTATCATAAACTTTGGAGTAGAGGCTAGTACATACCAGCGTTATCAGGGAAATATATTTCTTATGTTTAATTTGGCTTAATTCACTTTTTCTTTCGACGCAGAGCCTAAGAAGTCTTGCCTGGGGTTTCGGGATGTATTTCGTTGGAAGGAGATTTTGCCTTCACGCAATTTCGTGAGGGCTTGCTTGACGAATTCAGCATCCTGGCTGCCGCGTGTGAAGTACTTGGAAGCGGTGGCCTTGTTTTCTTCAGTTAATAGCGTGTTCTACCATTTAGGTAAAACATACAATGGATTGATTTTAGGCAATTTTTTTAGGGAAGATCGAGCGGAGACCCAAATAAAAATTTCGTTTCCCCTTCACGCAGTTTGACGAGGGCTTGTTTGACGAATTCGGCGTCTTGGCTACCGGGTTTGAGATTGGTATGGGCGGTGGCCCAGTACTCTTCGGTTTCTCTAAATATCCTATTCCTTAGCTTTGGAGGTTCCTGACTAGAAATTCATAGAAATCCGTGCCATACTGCAACTGTAATCTTTTGCAATCGGAGTAAATGCATATGCCTCAAAATACTGGAAATGTGACCGTGAGGATGTCGGTTGAAACTCAAAAAAAATTGGACCGAATCGCTGCAGGAATTGATCGCTCTAGGAATTGGCTCATTAATGAAGCCCTTGAACACTATTTAGAAGTGTATGACTGGCAAGAAAAGCGGATCCGTCAACGCCTGAAAAAAGCTGAAAGAGGGGGGAAATTTTTTTCTACTGCCGAGGTGAATAAGGTTGTTGAGTCCTTCAAGCGGTGATGGAAGTTCTATGGTTGAAAGAGGCGATTCAGGATCTCAAAGAAATCGGTCAATTCATCGCAGCGGATGACCCTGCTGCTGCTTATGGAGTCTTAACCAAAATCGAAACCTCAGGAAATTCCCTTCTCCATAACCCACACTTAGGACGTCCTGGTCGGGTTGACAAAACTCGAGAACTTATCGTGCCGAGTTTGCCCTATATCCTTCCCTATTACATCAAAGGGAAACAGATTCGCATTCTTGCTGTCATGCACACCTCTCGGAAATGGCCTGATGAGTTTGGAAACCAGTAGAGTCTGTGGGAGAGGGCACAGTGAATTGGATTTGTGCCCTTGAGGCCCTTTCCGGGAATTAAAACGGTGTCTCGCCTTCGCGGAGTTTGGCGAGGGCTTGTTTGACGAATTCGGCGTCTTGGCTGCCGGGGTTGAGATTTTTATGGGCGGTGGCCCAGAACTCTTCGGTTTCGCAGTATCGCTTCAAGTACCAAAAGGACAAGCCTTTGTACCAATTGACGCCAGGCTGATTGGGAAGAGCGACTAACACCCTAATATAGAAAGGATCGGATGTGGCCTGGAAGGATTTGGGTTAGAGAGTTGGAGCGATCTCTACGCTGAAACCAGTGTTTCCCTTTGCGCCTCTATATTTTTTCGAACCCTTTGTGGGAGGGCTTTTTCGGCAAGCCTTAACTCATAGCTGGTTTGAAGATTCATCCAAAACGCGGAGGTAGTATCAAAAAAAGTTCCGAGCCGTACGGCTGTGTCTCCGGTGATGCCCCGGTCTCCTTTTAAAATAGCGGTAATTCGGTTTGCCGGGACCCCAATAGCTTTGGCCAAGGCATTCGCCGTCATCCCAAGCGGCTTCAAAAACTCCTCAGCAAGGATTTCCCCTGGTGGAACGGGACGCATTTTGTTTTTCACGATCTCACCTTCTCAATGGTAGTCTGTAATTTCCATATCGTAGGGGCCATCTTCTTTCCAGGCGAAACAGATTCGCCATTGATCATTGATTCGGATGCTATATTCTCCTGCACGATTTCCGGTCAAGTTCTCCAACTTATTTCAATTTAAAGATATTAGATCACTAGTGTAGTGTCCAGGAAATAACTGGACAGTTATTTCTTTCGTTTTCTCCTACGTGGGCTGGTGCAGCCGGGCTGAATCTGCTCCAACGTTTGTTGGCAACGTGAGAGTTTGTCAATAATCGAATCGACTGTCGCAGCCCAGACGAACGGTTTCGGAGCCTTATTCCATGCCGTCAGGAACGCCTCGATGCAGGCCTTCAAATCTTGCACACTCCCAAAGGCTCCCCGGCGGATCGCCTTCGCGCTTAGTTCACCAAACCATCGCTCGACCAGGTTCAGCCAACTGGAGCTGGTCGGGACAAAGTGCGGTACGAAGCGCGGGTGGCGCGTGAACCAAGCCCGTACATTTTTATGCTTATGCGTTCCATAATTGTCCATGATGACATGCAGGGGCATGGTGCCCGGGAACGCCTTGTTAAGGGTCCGCAAAAACTTGAGGAATTCCTGATGCCGATGCCGCTGATAACATTGGCCGATCACCTTGCCCTGTAACGTCTCCAGAGCGGCGAAGAGGGTGGTTGTGCCGTGGCGCTTGTAGTCATGGGTCATGGTCCCACACCGTCCCTTCTTAAGCGGCAAGCCGGGTTGGGTTCGATCTAAGGCCTGAATCTGACTCTTCTCGTCCACACACAACACAATCGCCTGTTGGGGCGGATTCAGGTAGAGTCCAACGACGTCGGTGAGTTTCTCCAGGAACTTCGGATCACGGGACAGCTTGAAGGTTTCCACCCGATGGGGCTTCAGATTGTGAGCCTGCCAGATGGTGTTGATGGTGGACTTGCTCACCCCCTGGCTCTTGGCCAGCGTTCGGCAACTCCAATGCGTCATGCCGTCCGGCTTGGTTTGCAAGGTGGCCTCCACAATCGCTGCGATCTTCTTGATGGGATAGGTGGGCTTGCGTCCGCGTCCGGGAGCGATCTCCCACAGACCGTCTAGTCGCTGTTCAGAAAATCGCTGGCGCCACAACATGACCGTTTTCCGGTTGATCGAATACTGCTGGGCAATGGTTAAGTCGGACTGTCCATCGGCGGCAGCGAGCACGATCCGGCAGCGCAGGGCTACCTGCTGAGGTGTTCCTTGGGCCGCAACCCATTGTTGAAGTTGCTGCTGCTCGGATGTCGACAGTTGGCAGGAAGTTGCCATGCCCGAGCATACTCTAAATAGAACTACTTGTCCAGTTATTTGAGGGACACTACACTAGTGTCCGGTAAAAGTGACCAACACCCGCGCTAACTCCCTGTTCTAACAAAGGAAATCACGATTTAATGGGTGTTACCGATTTCGATTGTGAAAAATGCTGTGCTGAGGCACTCTCCGATATTTGGGGGGCACACCATGCACGAGGGGCAACTCATTTTTTCACAAGTCACCGATCATTTACCCCTGCACACCTTTCGTCGATCTGTTCAGCGTTATCAAGGCGAACGCTATGTGAAGCAGTTCCGTTGTCTCGATCAGTACCTGGTCATGGCGTTTGCACAGTTGACCTATCGCGAAAGTCTTCGCGATATCGAAGCCTGTCTTCGTGCTCACCAAACCAAACTCTATCATATGGGGATTCGCACCACGATTTCCCGGAGCACCCTGGCCGAGGCCAACGAACAACGAGATTGGCGAATTTATGCCGACTTCGCTCAGGCCTTGATCCAGCTGGCCCGTCCCTTGTATGCCAAAGAGGACTTGGGGCTCGATCTCAACCATACCGTGTACGCGCTCGATGCCTCCACTATCGATCTCTGCCTGTCTCTTTTTCCCTGGGCACGGTTTCGTTCCACCAAGTCCGCCGTGAAACTCCATACCCTGCTCGATTTACGCGGCAATATTCCGACCTTTATCCATATCTCGGACGGCAAGCTTCACGACGTCAATGTTCTCGATATCCTTCTGCCAGAGCCTGGAGCATTCTATATCATGGATCGAGGGTATCTGGACTTCGAGCGACTGTTCACCCTCACGCAATCGGGAACATTTTTCGTCATTCGAGCCAAGAGCAATACGCAGTACAAACGGCAATACTCCCATGCCATCGACAAAGCTCATGGGTTGCGATGCGATCAGACAATCGTGCTGACTGGAGCCAATACCAAGCACGCCTATCCTCAGCCATTGCGACGAGTCAAATACCACGACAGCAAGACCGACAAGACGTTCAACTTTCTCACCAACAACTTTGCCACGCCGGCACAAACCGTCGCCGATCTCTATCGCTATCGCTGGCAAGTGGAGCTCTTTTTTAAATGGATCAAACAGCATCTCAGAATCAAATCGTTTTTTGGCACCTCCGAGAATGCCGTCAAGAGCCAGATCTGGATCGCCATCTCGATCTATGTGCTGGTGGCAATCATCAAAAAACGACTCGATCTCAAGGCAGACCTCTACACAATTTTACAGGTGTTGAGCCTGACCCTGTTTGAGAAAATTCCATTGAATCAACTCCTTACGGATAAGCGCTACAATGAGGCGGCCTATGCCATGTGCAACCAATTGAATTTGTTCGATAATTTAACCGGACAGTAGTGATATTAGATCAAAAAATTTGTGGAAATTCGAGCGGAGACCTTTGTTAAAACGGCGTTTCGCCTTTGCGCAGTTTGACGAGGGCTTGTTTGACGAATTCGGCGTCTTGGCTACCGGGTTTGAGATTGGTATGGGCGGTGGCCCAGTACTCTTCGGTTTCCCGGTAGCGCTTCAAATACCACAAGGCCAATCCTTTGTACCAATTGACCCCTGGTTGATTCGGCAGGTCGACTAACACCACATCGAAATGTTCGAGAGCGGCTTTAAAGATTTTGGGGTCGTCGAATTTTCGTTCTTCGATCATGATGATGCCCAATTTGTAATGCGCTTCATGATTCCTGGTGTCCAGTTCTAATACCTTTTCATAGGCTTTCTTCGCATCATCGACACGGTCTAAGGCCAGGTAGGATCGACCAGCCATCATTTGGCCTTGCACATCATCGGGATTCTCTTTGAGTCGGGCTTCTAACCTGGCGACCATTTCTCGTGGATCTGGCGCTTGGGTTCCCATTTCGGCTTGGACATCTACGAGCCGGTTAATGGTCCGCCATTGCAGGAAGCTATAGATCCCGACCGATAACACTAGCACGACGAGGCTGGCCGCAATCGCCGACCCCCAAGCCTTCCCCGTTTTCTTCGTATGTTGCTCTGCTGCTGCATGCGTACTGGATGTGGCTAAGGCTTCGAGTCGATCCAAGACTCCTATCAAGCGATGTTCATCGGTGACTTTTAATCGGTCATGATCCACTTGCTCTAATCGGCCCTGCGCGAGTTCTACTTCGAGTTCTTGGAGTGATTGGCGTAAGACCTCGCGTTCGACGGAGAGATCGGCGCGTTCCTGATCTTCATCGGCTTCCTGACTAATCAGGTCTGGAGTGGTTGGATCTTTGCGCCAAAATGGTGAGGAAATAGCGACAAGCACCCCGATGAGGATGATGACGCAGGCAATAAGAAAAATGATCGACATGAAGATTTTCTAGGTAGGTGTTGCGTGTGGAACGGCTAACGATAGATCGCTGTTGTGAATGAGGGGAGCCCCTCACCCCAACCCTCTCCCCCTCTGAGGGAGCGAGGGAGCTAAGGTCTGTAGTTGCCTAAACAATAATTCCCTGTGTCACCTTTATGGCTGCAGTTCTTGTTCAATACGACGTCGAGATTCTTCATCAAGAGGTGGGGGAGTTTCTGTCGGCGGCGCGGGAGTTCGAGTTACCCACCCTTTGATTTCCTTCAATAATAGGGCTCCGCCACCAAGGAGCAAAAGAAACGGGGCCAACCAAATGAGCCAATTAAATCCATGTTTGGGTGGTTCCATCATGATGTAGTCGCCGTAGCGACTGTGAAAATAGGCCAGGATGTCCTCAGCCGATTGGCCTTTGATGACACGTTCCCGAACGGCTTCTCGCATTTGATGGGCTAATGGCGCGCCAGATTCCCAAATATTTTCGGTCTGGCACACGGTGCACCGAAGAATTTTCGCAATCTCGCGCACCTTTTCATCAATTTCTGTCTCATCTACGGTTTCTGCCCAGACTCCAGAAGGGAAGACGAAACACAGCAGGATCATAAGGGTTAAGAGGTGTGGCATTTAAATTGCGGGGTTCGAGCCGTTTAATAATGGGGTCAGGATGTTTTTCGTGAGATTGGTATAGACATCGCCCACGATTGGGCCGATCCATTTATGGCGAATGACTCCCTCTTTATCGATGACGAAGGTTTCCGGCACGCCGTACACCCCAAAATCAATGGCCAATGCGCCTTTGATATCACGAACATGCGGGAAGCTCGATCCATATTGTTTCAAATAGGCTCGTGCCAGTGGCACCTCGTCTTGGTAGTTGATGCCAAGCATCACAAATTCCGGATTATCTTTAAACTCATCGTACAATCTCAATAGATTGTGATGTTCGACTTTGCATTCCTGACACCAGGAGGCCCAGAAGTTCACGAGAATGACTTTGCCTTTGAACTGTTTAGAAGACAGTGGCTTGCCTGACTCAACATCCGGTCCTTCGAAAATGGGGGCTTGGGTGCCCACTAGGACTGGTGGGATATGCCGAGGATCGCCCCACAGCCCTTGGTAAAACAAGGTCAGCAAGCCCAACAGTACAGCGAGAATGGTGATTTGCGTGGTGCGTGTCATAATTCAGACAACCCCCTCACCCCAACCCTCTCCCCCCCTGAGGGGGATAGGGAGGAAAAGAGGAAATCATTCGTCCCTTTTTCTCGGTCTGAAGATGTTCAATAACACCCCGAGACCCATGATTCCGCCGCCACCCCAGACCCAGAGGATCAACGGATTAATCACGCCCCTGGCAACAGCCACTCCATCAGGTGATACATCCGGCATGGTCAGAAAAATATGCCCCATGTTTTTCGCATAAATCGCGGACTCGGTCGTTGGTGTTTGCGAGGCATCATACACGCGCTTTTGAGGACGTAATGTGGTGAGCAGCGTGTCTCCTTCGTAGACTTTAAATACGCCTTCCTGCGCACTCCAGTTTTTCCCTCGGACCTCGTGGATGCGTTCGAGTTTCATTCGATAATCATCGATCACGAACTCATCCCCAACTCGTAACGACACCACTTTTTCAGTTTGGTACACAGTCGAAGCAATAATGCCAATGACCAACACCAGCACGCCCACATGTGTGATCATCCCTGCGTAGCGTCGTTGATTGGAGGTAAAAGCCAACAGAGATCCCTTCAGCAGGTTGACGGATTCACGTCGGGAATACAGTAAGGAAATTTTTCCAAAGTCGATAAGGATGTTTGCGCCCGAAAATCCCACGACAAATGTGCCAGCCAACGCAAAGATACTGTGAATGCCTAAGGCGAATAATAGAATGGTTGAAACGAATCCAATGGCTAGGGGGACCACAAAATTTTTCTTTAAGCTGGCTTGGGAGGCTTTGCGCCAGGGAATGTAGGGGCCGACCCCCATCAAAAACAAGAGGCCAAGCGCGATGGGCATGAACACCGTGTTATAATACGGAGGCCCGACGGTGACCTTCGCCCCTTGCCATGTTTCGATCATGAGTGGATACAGGGTGCCAAGAAAGACGGTGGCCGCTGCGACCAAGAAAAATAAATTATTGAAGAGAAAGATAGATTCCCGGGACACCATGGAGTCCATTTCGACCTGACTTTTCAGTTTGTTGGCTCGCAAGATTAACGTACCAAAGGCAATGCCGATGACCGTGGCCACAAAAATCAGGATGTAGAGCCCTCGTTCAGGGTCAGTGGCAAATGTATGGACCGAAGTGAGGACACCGCTTCGAACCAAGAAGGTGCCGATTAACGAGAGCGAAAAGGTGACGATGATGAGGAAGAGATTCCAGACCTTAAACATCTTCCGTTTTTCCTGAACCATCACCGAATGCAGGAAGGCCGTCCCCACGAGCCATGGCATAAATGACGCATTCTCCACCGGGTCCCAACCCCAGTAGCCACCCCAGCCCAATTCATAATACGCCCAATACCCACCCATCAAAATTCCTGTGGTCAGACACATCCAGGCAAAGATCGTCCAGCGTTGGGTGACTTTAATCCATTCTTCTCCCAGCCGACCGGAGAACAATGCCGCCATGGCAAAGGAAAAGGGAATCGAAAACCCGACGTAGCCCATGTACAGCATAGGCGGGTGCATGACCATGGCAGGGTCTTGGAGTAACGGGTTTAAATCTTTGCCATCAGCGGGGGTGGGTATGAGTCGCTCAAACGGGCTTGAAAGAAAGACGATCAACAGGAGGAACCCCAAAATCAACAAGCATTCCGTGCCGATGAGGTATGGCATGATGGCCGGTTGGGTTCGCCAATGTAGCCAGACAGCAATCGTGCTGAAGGCAGACAGAATAAAGACCCATAACAGGAGTGATCCCTCATGCCCTCCCCAGACTGCGGCAACGGTGTAAAACAAGGGCAGTTGCGAATTCGACGTGGCCGCGACGTAGTGGACGGAAAAGTCACGGACCAGGAACGAATAGATCAACGACGCCATGCCAATGGACAGCAGGATAAAGATGAGCGTGAGGGAGATCCGTCCGACGCGCACCCAGTCCACATTGCGAGTCTGGACCGCGATAAAAGACGAGACAATCCCAAACACAGAGAGCACGAGGGCAATGACAACGGAAAAATGTCCGATTTCGATGATCATAAGGCTTTTGAGATTCTACACGTAAATAGAAACCCCCTCACGGGGGGCGAGGGTAAAAGCAGTAGAATTTCCTTGCCAAAACAATTTCCACATAAGCCATACATAGAGGGAAGTTGGTTGTAGAGTTACTGAACCAAGGTTTTCATGAAGTCCTTGCGGGGGAGTTTGACCCCCGCGCGTTTGAGCTCAATAGGCATGTAGTCTTCGGAATGTTTGGCCATGATGAGGTTGGATTGGAACTGATGTTTGTTTGTCCAGTAGCCTTCGACCACAGCGCCTTGTCCCTCTTTAAAAAGGTCCGGCGGGATGCCCTCAAATGTGACGGGAATCGTCGCTTCACCATCGGTTAATTCAAATGTCAGCCCGAGTCGATCAGCATAGGCTTCCATGCTTCCTTCTACAACCATGCCACCGACGCGCACTTTTTTCTGATAATACTCAGACGAAAATGCCTTCACTTCAGAGGGCGTAAAAAAGTACACCAAGTTTTCCCCGAAGTTGCCAAGGGCCAGGTAGATTAACGCTCCGCCTACCAACATGATGCTCACAATCACGCCGACTTTTTTATTTTTTGCACCCATGATTTATTCTTCCTGATACAGTTTCGATTCTTTGATTTCTTCGTACAAGAGTTCGACTCGCCGACTCATGGCAAACAGGAAAATGGCCAACGGAATCAGCCCAATCAAATACGCCCCGATCACGAAGCCGTAATTCGTGACCAATCCGATATCTCGTGCTTCAAAGATATTATCGGATGGATTCCACTTCCCAATCAAGATCAGAGTCTTGAGTTCGCGCAAATTATCCGGTGGTGGCCCTTGATAATGAACGGTGACGGATGTGTCGTTTCCAATCAACTCGAAGGTGGCGTCTCCGGCTTTCACCTTACCTTCCAATGTTCCGCCACGCACCATTCCGAAGAGCCGAATTTCTTGACGAGGGGCTTGCTCCTTCATCTGGTGAGGAGACACCGTCGACAGGTGTTGTTGATAGTGATTGTAGGTCAATACGCTTAACCCCACAGCCACAATCAGCAATCCGCCCCATCGAAGATACAAACTGGTCATGAATCGGATTGCGACATGTGGAACTGACTCAACAGCCGTCCTTTTTTCGCGTGCAGCAAGCGGTCGAGATATAACAATTGCGTACGAACCATTAGCATATACGAAAACAGTAAGGACATCCCGATGCTCATACACATCAGCGGTACCAAAATTTCAGAGGACATGCTCACGCCTCGCATGGAAAAAGATTGCGGTTGATGCAACGTCCGCCACCATTCCACGGAAAAATGAATGATGGGAAGATCCACAAGCCCAAGGATAGCGAGGACTGCTGCATACCGTGCTTCTTTTTCTTGGTCGTCAATAAAGGTTCGGAGCATTAAATAGCCGATTAAAATTAACAGCATCACGGTATAGGAGGTTAGGCGTGCATCCCAGGTCCACCAGGTATTCCAAGTAGGCTTGCCCCAAATCATCCCGGTCGCCAAGGCCAAGGTGGTAAAGATCGCACCCAACGCGGCCACGGCATGGCACATGTTGTCCACAATGGGGTCACGTTTCCATAAATACCAAATGCTCCCGACGGATAAGACGATGTACGCAAAGAGCGAAGTGTGGGCCAAGGGAACATGGACATACATGATCCGAACGACTTCCCCTTGGTAGTAATCCGGGGGGGAATCAATGAGCCCGATGTAGAGGCCTGCAATAATGCACAGGGCTGCGCCACCGCCAAACCAGCCTTGGAATCGTTGAACTTTTCGTATGACTCGATGAATGATCATGGTTTAACTTGTTTTCAGTTTCCCATCTGGTCTGCTAGTTGTCCATCACAAATTCAAACAGCCAAAACGAGACCACCGTAAATATTACGTCAAAAATGGCTAGTAGCTCTAGCCATTGACTATACATTGTCAGGGGATCTCCATTGAGGGCGCCTTTCGTGGCTTCAACCGCGGCGATCATGACCGGGATCACCATGGGAAGGAGTAAAATTGGGAGCATCACTTCACGGGCCCGAATTTGAACCGTCAAGGCCGAGAAGAGCGTCCCAACGGCTGAAAGACCCACGGTGGCTAAGAAAAATATTAACAGAAGGATTGAAATCTCTTCAACGACGTCCAAATTGAAAAAAATCACAAACATCGGAAATAAAAGGATTTCCACGACAAAAATAAACAAAAAATTGGCCACGACTTTTCCCAAATAAATAGCGCCTTTGGACTCTGGCACCATTTGGAGCGCTTCGAGGCAGTCATTCTGCAGTTCGGTGGAAAATGATTTCCCCAAACCGATAATCCCGGTAAACGCGAACGCTACCCAAATAATACCCGCAATGACTTCTCGCGCCGCTTGCTGGTCCATGGAAAAGCTAAAGCTGAAAATAAAAATCACGATGAGCGCGAAAAACACCATCGACGACATGGTCTCCCGGCTTCGCAGTTCGGTGACCAGATCCTTCCACACGATCCAGCGAATGACGTTAAAAAAGGTCATCTGAATGAAGAGCCTCAATGGAGATTTCTTGGAGCGTTCCTTGCCGAAGCATTCCAGCTCGGCTAGAAATGGGACGCGCTTTCTCACGATCATGAGTGGACATGAGCACGGCGCTATGTTCCGACAGCCGCTCACGAATATACTCGCGCATGATCTCAGTGCCAGCTGTATCGAGCGCGGCAAAGGGTTCGTCCAACAGCAAAACCTTGGGTTTGACTAACATGGCTTTGGCCAGCGCCAACCGTTTCTTCATTCCCGCGGAATAGTTCCGAACTTTCATGTCCGCAAAAGCTCCAATGGCGACGCGGTCCAGGGCTAGTTTTATCTCGTGTTGCGTCGGGCTTAGTCCTCGTAAGGCCAAGGCAAACTCCAAGTTTTCCTTGGCATTTAAATCGTCGTAGAGATGAGCACCATGGGCTAAAAACATGATATTAGCTCGAATGGCTTCTTTTTCTTTGAGCCCATCCAAGCCAAGAATTTCATAATGTCCCTCACTCGGTCGTTGCAGCGTCGCCAGAATTTTTAACAGGGTGGTCTTGCCCGCACCGTTGGGTCCAAACAGGGCAAAGCATTCCCCTTCATGAATCTTCAGGCTAATGCCGTCTAAGACTTGATAATGTCCATAGGACTTACAGAGGTCTTGGCAGGAAATGGCTGTCATAAGCTTGGAACCACTTGGATTTTTATCTTTTTTTGGAATGAGGAAATTGGTTTCGGAAGGTTCTTCGTAAAGTTAATTACCTAGGTAATAATATCTATAATAGTGCGGTAAAGCATGGGAATGTCTTTGAGCCCAAAGCGTAAGAAATTAACTACGTAGTATAATTGGTAAGTAGCCTCGTGTCCAGGTTGTCCCTCTCTCATTATGAACCTGGGTTATCTACAGGGCAATTGACGCTTTTTAGAAGGTAGTAATATCATGACGGAGGAGTGAGGTCTAAAACGTCAGTGCAGGCTGGCGGCCTTTTCACCTTGGTTTAAGATTGCGGACCTACCCTCAGAGACGAATCAATGGTATTCTACCAGAATGAAGAATGTGTGGTGTCTGAGCCTGGTCGTTTTTGTATTTGGATTGGGGTGCGATTCCAGGCTCACTGAAGGATCTCAAGATCAGGGGACTAGCCAGACCGTTGGGTATAAAAAGAGTCGCCCCAAACTTGGAGATGTATCCGCTGAGTTCAAGCTTATTGATTTGGAGGGAAAGTGGCTCTCGCTCTCGGACTATCGAGGGAAAGTCGTCCTTGTGAATTTTTGGGCCACATGGTGTGGCCCTTGCAGAGTCGAAATGCCAAGTATGGAAATCGTGTATCAGGAACTAAAGGAAAAGGGATTTGAGATTTTGGCGATTTCCTCCGACCCTCAGGGGAGTGTGGTGACGCGACCGTTTGTGGAATCCAAGTCCCTTACCTTTCCAATCCTGCATGATTTGGATTATCGGGTGAGCGGGACGTATGGCATACGAACCTTGCCGATGAGTTATTTGATCGATCGCCAAGGGACTCTTCGCCATCGGGTATTTGGCGCCCGCGATTGGAATAGTCCCGAAGCGCGTGAACTGATTAACCAATTGTTAGCAAAATCCTAACCCATGATCGATTCACTCATGCACGTGTCTCTGTTTGCGGCGTTTAGCGCGGGCCTGTTGTCCTTTATCTCGCCCTGCGTGTTGCCGCTGGTCCCGTCCTACGTGTCCTACATCACTGGACTGTCTCTTGAACAATTGACGGATGCTGCGGAGCGTCAGCGATTCCGAAAAACCATTCTCGTGAATTCGTTGCTGTTTATCGCCGGGTTTTCCACGGTCTTTATCGCATTTGGCGCGTCAGCGAGTTTTATTGGGCAAGTCATGTACGAGTACCAAGATATCATTCGCAAGCTTGGCGCGGTCTTAATCATCATTTTTGGCCTGTACATGATAGGCCTCCTGAAAATGAAATTTTTAATGAACGAGTACCGACTCGTTGAATTTAACAAGCGTCCGGCAGGGTATGTAGGATCGTATCTGATTGGCACCGCCTTTGCCGCGGCCTGGACCCCCTGTGTGGGTCCCATCCTGGGCGCCATCTTGGCGTATGCCAGTACAACGGAATCGATGCAGGATGGCGTGATGCTGTTGGCATCGTATTCGGTTGGCCTTGGGCTCCCGCTCTTCCTCACGGCTTTTAGCGTGGATAGCTTTTTGAACTATTTTAAAAAGGCTCGTCTGTATCTTCGTGGAGTGTCAGTAGTAGGCGGAGCCTTTTTGATTTTCGCCGGCGTGTTGATCTACGGCGACTCCCTCACGCGCCTCACCAGCTTTCTCGAACGAAATGGAATCGGCTGGTATATCGGGCAGTAATAGATATTTGAATACCTTTCCCTGATTTCTCCCTAAGAGCCTTCCTTCGTTTCCTGTATCTTTAGAGTTAGCCTAGAGCCGCCTAATCTTGGACAGACTCCTAGCTTTTTACCGTCACGGCGCCGTCAGCCTTTTGGTGTGTTTCGATGGGTGTTGCGGCGATTGAGAGGTGAAGAAAGGGGCGTGGGGAAGGCCTGGCCTCCCCCATAAGGTGGTTGTACAAAAATCCTTCTTCGGTACATGACGTATGCTTAGCACTGCCCCGGCATGGAACAGAAAAACTCCTCTTGTATGACCTTGTCATTGGCCACGGTGTACAGTCCGATTTCTTCTAACGTCATTCGTTGGCCTGTGTGTTTGAGAGTTACCTCGTATTTAAACCTAGAAACGGCAGTTGGATCACAAGAGTCCGCGCAAGCTCTCAGGGTCCGTCACGAAATAACCGGGACAATTGGCCGAGACGATTTTGGAGCGAGCCAAGGAGCGAAGCGCGCGCATACCGGGAGTATGGAAGCGATGAGCGACGCCGGCGGAGCCCAAAAGCGTCCGGCCCTCCGGGGAGGCCCATCTTTGGCCCGGGGCGGCGTTGCTCCTCGGTCACAGAGCCCCGCTAGGCTCCCTCGTCGCGCCTTGCCCCGATCACAAATCTGGGCCTCCCAATTGTCCCGGTTATTTCGTGACGGACCCTGAGCGCACCTGGCAAAATAAAAAATTGTCTCATCACCACGGAGGGTTCGCGCAAGAATACCTTCCCCGGTTTGGGTGCTGAGACACCTGTCTGGCAAGGCGCGAGGACTGCGCATACTCCTCGTATGGAAAGGACGAGCAACGCCGCCAGACAGGATGGATCGACGCCCAAACCGGGGAAGGTATTCTTGCGCGAACCCTAAGGTGACCACGACTTTTTTTATTTCACCATGCACACCAATATCTTGCACGGCTTTTTTGCGCCCAACTGCCGTTTCTAGGTTAAACCAGAGTGCGAAGCGATCGCCATGGGGATGGGGTCCGCGGACTTCTCCAGAGTGGACTTCATGATTGTCCATCCACCATTTGTTTTTGCCTTTGATGGCTTCGATCCCTTTTTGGGTTTGCTCCATCCCTGGCATGCCGAAGGCTTCGATACTCACAATGTCCGAGCTGTAGAACTTTTCGATGGCTTCGAGATTTTTGCCTTGTTGGCATAGGGGGACAATTTCTTTTCCAATTTCCATGACCGACATGAGGGGCCTCCTTAGGGGTGTATGAGAAATAAATGAGATCGAACGATTTTATTGTACAAAGTCTCGGGTGGGATTCCCAGGCGGGTTACAAAATTCTTATGGAGAAACGAGTTTCGGAAGGACAAGTTCGTGTGAACGTTAAGACGTCTGAGGGGATGTTGGCGTTTGCTGTCCCGGAATTGGGAAGGGTTCGGGTGTTCCGAATGGCAAAGACTCCACATAAAGCGATGTCGAGGGGAAGGCAAAGGCGGTACCGTGGCCTTCCACAATCTCTTTGATTTTATATCCAAGGCGTTCCTTGCATGCTAGCCATTCGCCCCATACGGTGGTTTTGGTGAAACAATACACCATGATGTCGATGCTGGATGCACCGAAGGAATCAACAAAGACAAAGGTTTTGGTGAGAGCGGGATTGGTTTCAAAATCTTGGTTTTCTTTCAGGTACGCTAAGATGTCTTGAATGATGAGCCGAAGTTGGTCTTTGGTGGTGCGGTATTCAACCCCGATGGTCCAATAAATCCGTCGATTCGTCATCCGGGAAAAATTAATGAGGGCTTCCCCGGCTAACCGCGAATTGGGAATGGTGACCAACGCTTTGTCGAATCGACGAATTTTTGTGGCGCGAAATCCGATATCTTCGACAATGCCGTCTATATCAGTGGTGCGAATCCAATTGCCTTTCTCAAACATGCGGTCGAGAAAAATAGTCAACCCTGCGAACAGATTGGCAATGAAGTCTTTGGCCCCCAGTGCCACGGCCATCCCGACTAATCCTAAGCTGCCGAGCACGGCCGCAACGTTGAATCCCCATTCTTGAAACACGGCGGCGATGCCAAGGACAACGACAATAAACTTCCCCAACTTCACGAAGAAGCCTTTCATAGTATCCCGCATGCTCACACTGCCCATCATTTCGATGCCACGATCCATGAGTGAAGACAAAGGATCGATGGATCGAAAGATCGCCCAGAACAACATCAGTGCGATGAGCGAACGGATCAGCTTATCAAAGATATCCCCGACGGCATCAGAGAGCGGCAACACTTGTACGCCGACATAGAGCCCGACAATAACAAATGCCAGCTCGAGAGGTTTTTCCATGGCATCAAGGAGCAGGTCGTCGAGGTCAGTTTTGGTTCGACGGGTGAGGGCTCTCAGCGTGGTGACCACAAAACGGTAAAACAATCGCCGAATCCCCATGAACACCAGGACAATGAGGAGCGCGGTGACGACTTCTCCCACGCTGATTCCGAACACGCCGGTCTCCCACACCGAGGAGAATTCTTTTCCGAATCCTTGAAATGATTCCACGAGGCTGTGTCTTTCTGTTATTGATTGGACAAGGGTGGACAGAGGCCCACACGGCTTAGCCCTCATCCCTGTCGAGTTATCTCCGATTGTATGTCATTTTTCCTTAAGCGCAATTCTTTCTTTTGATGAAAAGGTCAGAAGCCCATAGAAGATGTAAAGATGGAAGGGTTGAATGAGGAAAAGTTGGAGCGTGTATTATCGGGTTGCCTCCTTTTTCGTCCATTGGCCTGACGGCAGTTGAATGTAATGCCCGGGTTTCGTTTTTTTCATGGCCGTCTGGCCCGCGAGCATTTCGACGGCTTTCAGGTTGGTCTTATTCCGCTTGGCAATCTGTTGATACCGTTGTTTGCGTTGTTGATTGACGTTGTCGATGAGTGATTGCACATCAGAGGAAGCCTTTCCTGAGACGGCTCCAAGATAGCCACTGAGCTGTTCGCCCACCAAGCCTCGGCCTTTGGCGTCACCGAGGGAAAGGGCCCAGGCGGTGGAACAGGCCATGACCAGCGAGAGCACGACGATCACACATTGGATGGTCCATCGATGGACGGTTGAACGCATTGATTCACTCCATTATACATTGCGGCTAGAACAACTTACTGTCTTCAGAAAAGACATCCTCCAAGTCTTTTTCAACTTTGATCCGAACTTCGTGATCAATCTGGATGTTCAAATTAATCGTGATAGGTTTGTCGGGTGCAGCCACTTCGATTCGTGGGGTACAACTCCATACGAGGATACCGCTCACGAGTAAAGCGAATCCCAGAGTATATCGCATGTGTCGTTGGATGTTCATGCGTGAATCGAGATAGGTGTCGAATGAAAGGCCAACCAATGTTTCACTGTCTCTGTTAAAACAAGGGTCCTTGAAAGAGTTGTTCAATCTTGTCTTCAATGCCCTTCGTGACTTGCAAACTTTTGAGCAGAGCCGGAATATTTTCCTTGACATTCAAGTTGAAGTGAACCGGGCGACTCTGCTTGAGATCCGGGTTTCTTCCCTCTAGCCGCGTGGCCAAGTTGAGCGTGCCATCTTCCTGGTAATGTATCCCAACTCGTAATACATCATAATGGAAATTCCTAAGAGACTGCAAAACAATTTTCATTTGCGGATTGGCTTGGATGAGGGTGTGTGCGGTGTCATCAAGGGATTGAAAACGAATCACGCCTCCCGGTGCCCGTGCCGTGAGCTTTCCATCTTTCACTTGGACGGTTGTGGCATTCAGGGTAATCGGGATGATCCCATCAAGAATTCCGGTCCCATCCAGCCCTTTGTGTTGCTCGAGTTGCAAGAGTTGATCTAATTGAATGCCATTCAATTTCACGGTGAAGAGTGCCGGCGGTCTCGCCAAGTCAAGGTAGATGCGGGGGCTGGATATCTGCCCACCAAACACGTTGGCTGATACATTTTCCAGATCCACGGTGGGTAAGGCGTCCCCTTCCCCGAGTGCAAGATTCACCTTGAATGTGGTGTTGGTAAGTTCAACTCCGGCTTTCACACTTCCCACCGAGACGGTTGCCGGGGGGAGCGTGGCAAAGTTGTTGAGGTTGTTCGCAATGATAGTAATTGTAGAGTTTACATTATCGAAGAGCACGTTCTCGTAGTACCCGCCGATGTTCTTGAGCGCGATGGTCACGTCTCCTCGTGTGATGGCGATGCTAGAAGATTCACTCGGAGTCGTGGGCATCCACACACAGGCAATCGAAATCCCAAGCTGGCCTGAGGTGATATCAAAAGGATGCGTCCATGGTTGGATCAAGGTGCTGAGGGTCATCGTTGATGGCGAAAAGGCCTCTGGTGTCAATGTTGCCTGAATCGTTCCTTGGTTTGTGTGGAGGTGGTGTTCGATACGCACCTTTGCACGGATGGTTTTGTCGGTGGATTCGGCGACAATGCCTGCCTGAATTTCTTCAGAATTGGCCTCAAACCCGATGGCCAGATTCGTGGTGTGAGGAGAGAAATTCTCCATCGTCGTGCTCACACCAAGAAGTTTCACCGTGCCTTTGGTGTGCCAATCTTGTCCCTCGCCCCTCGCTTCTTCCAGGCGCAATCCTATCTTTGAAATAGAGACGGATTGATCGCGCCAGTGAATCTTGGGAAGCACGATTTGCGCACTGGTGGTTCCTACGTTCCATTTTTGTAAGGGCCAGTCATAGGTCAAGGAAACCGGCTGATTCATGTGAAATGCAACTTGGTCTGCCCTTCCCTGTTCTATTTGAATCAAACCGGTTTTCACCGAAGAGCCTTCGGCCAGAGTGACCTGGATCGCTTGCTTCTCCAATCCCATCTGACCTTTGAGTATCCAGCGGAGATCTTTTACCTGAAACAGTTGATGTTCGAGGAGGGGCAATGAACCCCAAACGGCAAATTGGGCGTTTGCATGGGTCGATAGCGGGTCCAGCAATCGACCGGAGGCATTGGTGAAGGTGACATCCATCCCGATTGGCGAACGCTCCTCCCCGTATTGAACTCGGATGGGGCCCTCAATACTCCATTGCGGGTCTTTTTGGTCAAAAGAAATTCGACTACGAACCACGTCGTTCAATTGAATATGGACTGGCTCTCCTTGATTAAGATCTTGATTAAGATGAGGAAAGGGAAGGTTCTCGTGGAAAGGGAATTCGTGAGGATTGAGAAGGGCCTTCATGAAAGAGGGCGGGGAGAGGTCTACTCTCATTTCAGTCGAATTCACCTCCACCTCCCCGGAGACATTGATTGAAATGTCTTCACTCATTGTTCCCCAGGCGGGGAGTTCCACATGAGCGTCCACCACGACGTGAAGCTGAGTGAACGGGTTATATAGCATCTTTTTCACTGACTCCATCTGACGCGAAAACCCATCCCATTGAAATTTCACCATCCCATCAACCCGTTCAAGGTCAGGTCCAAGCGGCATCAGTAAGGCTAAAAACGGGGTGGCGCGTTTCAAATTTGCGGTCAGGGTCCCTTGCCAATGAAGGCCGGAATCCTGAGACACCTTCATGACGGACTCCACATCAAGGAGGGGCTCGGCGATATGTGTACCGGAGTCCAACACGATCTTCATCTCTCCGAGAGGACTAATCTTAGCGTGCAAGGTATATGCGTCCCCTCGGACTCCCTGAAAGGTGATGGTCCCATCGAGTGTGCCCTGTTCGTTGCGAAGAAGACTCGATATGGTGACTTGCCTGAGAGGCCCGGTGGCTTGCTCTCGAAAAATAGTGGCTTTGGTTACGGAGAAGAGACCGAATGGCAGGTCCGGCAGGGATTGGGACAACAAGGGTAAGGGCGCACCCACCGAGTTGACAGCAGACGTACTCGTGATAGATTGGGGTTGCTCGGATGGAACGCCCGTGATATCCAAGTGCAATTCTTCAAGACGGACAGCCTTCAGAAACCCTCCAAATAATTGGGGGAGGTGATATTCCAGCGTGAGATTTCGGATCGTGAGGGTAGCGGTTTCCGATCCCATGTCTTTTTGAAAAGCAATCAAGGGAATACTGGTTCGTTGTAACCCCGGGTATTCAAACTCCACGTGGACATTCCGAAGCCCGAACGTTTCAAATTTTCGTTCCACAATAAAGGAGGCGATTTTTGGAATAAGGATGTAGAGTGCAAGATTGAAGGACACCGCGATCCCCAACCACCACAATACCTTGCGCCATATGGGACGAGAGGGTTTGCTCACGATATTGAGAGAAACAAAAGAACGTATGACCAGGTGGTGACCATGGGTGTGTTAGATTTTCTAACGAAAAAATTATTCACGGGACTTGTCGCTCGGAAGGGGTTGTTCGTTGATTGTGCCTGCGTGCTGTAGCGCTCCCGGCCGTTGTAGCCAGGAGGCTACTATGGCGGAGTCGGCCCGGCACGCAAGCGTGAAGAAAAAACAGTTGGTCGTTGCTCATTTTTTTACTAGCGACGAGCGACTACACTCAGGACATGCTTTTTCAACATCCCGCGAGAATACCATCTATCTCGGTTGTTTGGTACTACTCGTTGAACTGATAATCACCTTAACCCTATCAGGAACGCGCGGAGCTCTCCATGGCCACCAGCCGAAAAACATTTCCCGATCCGCACTCGTTGGACTGGACTTCTATCACGCACTCGCTGTTCACCAATGGCTGGGCGCATGAGCCCCATTTTGTCCAACCTTCCGAATGCCAGTCCCTTGCCAAGTTGTATGATCAGGATCGTTATTTTCGATCCCGGATCGACATGGCACGCTACAATTTTGGCCAAGGAGAATATTCGTATTTTGCCAATCCTTTGCCCGCCGTGGTTGCTCACTTACGCACTCATTTATTTCCTCACCTCGTTCCTATTGCCAATCGAATGATGGAGTTGATGAACCGGTCACAACGCTACCCTGCTACCCATGCGGCCTTCCGAAAAGCATGTCAACGTCAAGGGCAGACGAAACCAACTCCTTTACTGCTTCATTACGAAGCAGGCGGATTTAATTGCTTGCATCGGGATATTTATGGCCCCACGTTGTTCCCTCTGCAAGTGATGGTGATGCTGAGTCAACCAGGCAAAGATTTCGAAGGGGGCGAATTTCTTCTCGTGGAAAATCGGCCCCGGCAACAGGCTCGCGGAATCGTGCTCAAGCCAGATCGAGGCGATCTGCTTATCTTTCCGGTGTCTGATCGTCCGGTACAGGGTAAACGAGGTATGCTGCGTGCTTCGATGCGGCACGGCATCAGTCCCGTGACCTCTGGTCAGCGTTGGGCCTTGGGTATCATCTTTCACGATGCGAAGTAAGACCATAGAAAGATAGACTCGTTCTTTCCGAAAAAGCCAGTTTGAGTCAGATCATGATAAAGAAGCTGCGGTCCCTCAACTTTCGTCTCGTCATTCTCGGGCTACAGGTCAAGCCTACTCCGCCGAAGTGGCTACGAAGGCCAGGGATGAATCAGCACCCCATCGGAGACGCGTGAATCCAGCGCTTCGAACTCAAATCATTCTTGTCCTCGGATTTCTTGTCTTTACCCATCCAGAAATGTCTCTTGCCCAATTGAGTGAATCTTCAGGGAGCACGACGAGCCAAGATTCACAGTACCTGACACTATACAGGACTGATCTCAATGTGCCTGTGACGCTCATTGAATTGGAAGAGACCCTCGCTGAATCCTCAATTCTCGCCACGTTGACCAAAGGGCAAAGGCTTTCATTTTACGATGTGTCTCTCACCGCTTTGACCCACACGACGCTTCTGCTCCAAGCGAAACCGTCGGTCTTGATTGCAGCGGTCTTGGTAGGGGAAATCCAGGTGCAAGACGAGACGGCAGAAGCTGGTGAGGCTATGGCGTGGCCACTCGGCGAAGAGGATATTCAAGTGGTGGTGTTTGATGCCAGGAGTTTTTTGGCCACCAGCCCGGTGGAACTCAGTCCTGACACGAAGGCCAATCTTGAGGAAGTCGCGCAAAACCAAGAACGCCTAAAATTCTGGGGATTGTTAGAACATGTGAATCTCAATCTGACCTCTTCCTTCAAGCCCGGGTCTGGAGCATCCGCGCGCCACCAGTATTTGGGGAACCTTGTGGTATTGCAGTTAATTCGGCAATACCCAGAAGTTGAACGGTTGAGGCGGGGTGTGGCGGAGGCGTTTGTTGATGCCTTACGAACCAGGGATTTACAAACCGTAGAATGGTTGATCAGCCCCCTGCTTTTTGTCAACAATATCGATCAACTCGACTCATCAGATTGGATTGTTGTTCGACAGGATTTTGCCTTCCTGATTATGGTAGATCATTGGGCTACTCCATAAGGCTGTCCCGCAAGCCCGAGAACGCGGCTGGCTTGTCTGCCGTAGCCTTGGCGAAGGCTGGCGGCCTTTTTCAACATTCCCCGAAAACGATGAAGATCTGGCCACCTCCGGCACACCCGCAGTAGATCAGTCTAATCTTGGACAGGCTCCTAGGACGCAACACTTCATACGACGTTGGATCATTTCTCTCCTCCTCGCTTTGATGGGCATGGGTTGTTCAGTTGAGTCGCATGCGCAAGAACTTGGAACTCAAACCATTGAGCAACGGGCTCAACAGGCTCAAGAGGGTCCCATTCTTGTTGTTCCTCTAGAAGAATTAATTCTCACTGGCGAGGAAGATCTCGTGTTGCTTCGCCGGCCCAAGCTGTTCACCCTCGACTCCAATTCCTCCTATCAATTCACTGACAATGCCTTTCTCAGCGACAAACAGAAAACACACGATTATGTGCCAATCATTATTGGTCCGTGCAGAAACTCGAATTGCTCAGCGCGTGGATGTGTTTGTGAGTGGAAGCGGGTTTCTTTCCCGCTATCATCGGAACCAAGGTCTCGACTTTAGTGGTGTTTCAGGGAGCGCTGGAGCGAGTTGGCCAGTTGATCGATGGGTGATGAGTCTACGCTACGAAGGCAGTGCGATTTTCGATCGAAGTTTCGATGCGCATTTGGTCACGCTTCATAATCTTGGATTGAACATCAGTACGACTGTCGGCTTAAGCCAAACAACTGCGCTGTATCCCTTCTTCTCCGTGGTTCGTGTCTGGGCTAATCCTGATGATTTTTCAAACACCGCCCTGGCTGGGGGAGGAACCCTCGTTCACGCCTTAACCCAAACAATAGTCGTGTTCTTTCAGGGGCAAGTGGATTACAAATCTTACGACGATTTCTTCGAACCCAGCATGCTGGAAGCTCGTCATGACTATGGAGCCCGCCTGTTAGCCGCCATTAATTGGACACCACAAGAATGGGTCACGGTGAATCTCACAGGAACCATCGCACGGAATGAGTCCACCATTAGCACACTTCGTTACACGAACTTTGTATTGTCTCCTTCGTTGCTGGTAGCCTTTCGCTTTTAGCAATCTCTGGTTGCAACCAGACTATAAGTCCACCAATTCCGAAGGCGTTTGTGAAGGGGCTTGATCTTCACGCTCTACCTTTGCCACCCTGGTACACCTGAATTTTTCTTTTGAATCGGAATATTGGTCAGGATTTTTCGATGTCCGTCTACCGCAAAAAGGAGCGTGTACTCATGAAACGCTATGCAGGTCTGACATTTTTGTTGTTGATGCTCGTGTTGAGTGGTTGTGCTGCAAGTCAGCAAGCTGGGGGGGTGGAAACCCGAGGATTTTTAGGAGATTATTCCAAGCTCAAACCCGGAGGATCTGACGAGGCAGCCTTGATTTATCGAAATCCAAACGTGGATTGGCGAAAGTATGACAAATTTATGATCGACCCGGTAAAGATTTGGGATATGGGAAATGAATCTCTAAAAGATGTACCGTTAAAGGATCGGGAACGGTTAGCCCTAATGCTCAAAGTACGCGTGATCGAAGCCTTGAAAAATGAGAGAATCAGCCGTGTTAAGGAGCCAGGGCCTGGGGTAATGCGAATACGAAGCGCCATTACGGAAGCGCAACAATCGAAACCCTTTTTGGATTCCATTACCACCCTCCTACCTCAAGCGCGGTTGTTATCGGGAGCGAAAAAACTAGCGTTCGGGACGAACTCATTCGTTGGCAGCGCAAGCGTTGAGGCCGAGGTCACCGATAGTCAAACTGGGGAAGTATTAGTGGCTGGAGTCGACCGGCGAGCAGGCGGAAAAACGCTTGAAGGCTCTCTTAACTCTTGGGACGACGTAGAGAGATCTTTCAAGTTTTGGGCTGACCGGTTTGCGTATCGATTGTGTATGGCCAAGGGGAAGAAATATTGCGTTCCACCGGAATGAGCCCTTAGGCGACTAGTTGAGGCGGTAGCCAACATGGCTTCGGTGTCTCACCCCAACAATCTTCCTCAGGCACGACTAATTCGCAGGGGGGGTGAGTGGTTTCGTCGGTCAGGGCCACTCGAAGTTGTCCGGAACTGACCCCTGCCACTTGTGTGAGATTGACTCCTCTCAGATCGGTATCCACCAAAATCGCGTGCTGGAAGTTTGTTTTGGCTACATCGGCCGACATCAAGTCGGCTTGAAAAAGACTCGCATAAGCAAGATTGGCCCGAGCGAGATTCGTTCCTTGTAATACACACCGAGCCAGATTTGCTTTTTGAAGATTGGTGTATCGGAAATTGGCGCCTTCCAGGTGCGCGCCTTCCAGGTTGGCCTTCCATAGATTAGCGCGTGCAAAATTGGCTTCGGTCAGAACGGCCTCACCTAACAGAGCAAAACTCAAGTCAGCGGCATTGAGGCTGGCATAAGCCAAATTGGCTTTCGCCAACGTGGCGTTGACCATTTTGGCTCTGACGAGTGAAGCCTCACATAATGTTGCACCACCCATTTGCCCTAACCAGAGCTGTGCCTCATCGAAATTGGTTTTCCTGAGATTCGCTCTCACAAGCAGGGCTTGGTCCAAACAGATAGCTTGGCACTGTGCGTCCGAGAGGTTCCCGCCGCTGAGATTGGCCCGTGCCAGGTTAGCATGGCTCAAGTCTGTTCCCTGAAGGTCTGCGTCAATCAGTAACGCCCCTTCAAGGTTCACGCCAACGAGTCTCATTCCACGCAATGGAGCTTGATTCAGATCGACTTGGACGTCAGGGTGTTCCGCGTGCCAGGCATTCCACGTTGAGACCCCTTGCTTCAGAATGGTGAATTGTTCAATGTTGGCCATGGCAAGTTGACTGGGCAAAAAGGTTTGCCTCTCCTTCTAAATACTACTCTCGGAAGTTCCGCCGCGACCTTGCTAAGATGAATCAATATGAAAAAAGAAATATGAAACTTCAGGAACTTTCAAGGTCCGCAGGCTGTTCTCACTTCACATTTTGGGTTAGCCTCACGCCATTTACCTGCGGGACGTTAGAAATCCCTGAAGTGATGGAGGCGGTGACCGGCCAGGTTTTTGCTTCTCGCGAACCCACGCCAAAAGATATTGTCCGCGATTTGATCCAGGACTGTGTGTATCCAGGCATGACTCCAGCCAAGGGGGAAACGACTTCAGGCCGACTGTATGAGGGCGTGGATTCGAAGACTCTCCACATCCTCGACGAATTTGAGGATGAGAGGTACAGGCGGGAGCTGCTCACCGTGCAGACTCAGGAAGGAGATCGGTTCGAGGCCTTTTCGTATATCATCCCTTTTGAACAACGGGGCATTCTGAGGGTCCGTCACGAAATAACCGGGTCAATTGGGTGACCCAGATTTGTGATCAGGCCAAGGCGCGACAAGGGAGCATAGCGGGACTCTGTGACTGAGGAGCCACGACGCACTGGGCCAAAGATGGGCCTCCCCGTAGGGCCGGACGCTTTTGGGCTGCACCGGCGTCGCTCATCGCTCCTTGGCTCACTCCAAAATCGTCTCGGCCAATTGTCCCGGTTATTTCCTGACGGACCCCTACTTCACAATCCTGGTGTCGGGATTATTTCTTCGCCCCTTACCTGCCTGAATATGTCAGGTCCTGCCGAGCCTTTTATCAGGACCTAGCCAGCCGCTTGTCAAACCGTTTTTGGTTTCAGATTCATAATGGTAAAAGTGTATTTTCAGCGGAAATGCGTTCGGTAAGCCAGGAGTCTCCCCTTTGGAGGAGAGGGTTAGGGGGATTTTCAAATCAATTTTTCCTCTGAATGCCACGGTGCTTGGGGCGATGATTATTTTTTCATTATCATCCTCTCATCATGGCGGTCTGTTGGGTTCCGTCTCATAAGAAAACAATCTCTTTTTGTACTTCTGGTTTTCGTTCTTCACGTTGCTGTCTTTTGGAAATTCTTCTTGATGGTTTGAAGTCCATATTTTCTCCAAGACCTTTTGCGCTTTACGTTTGGAGGGGGATGAAAAATGGTGGCAAGACAGGCAAGTCATCGAACAGCGAAAATCAAGCTGAAAGCTCACAGTAATAGGTGAAAAATCTCATGCGCTGGCAATGAATCAGAGGCGCGTTTTCCCATATTTTGTTGGGTTAAGTCTGAGAATAGGCCTGCCGAAGTTACTGTATTCCTCGTAGAAAATTTATAGAAAAATTGCATTGCTCAGTGACCAAGGATTCATATTTTCTTATGTCTGAGTCATCCATCACACGAGTGTTATTAGTTGAACATAATCCCAGTGATACACTGTGGGTGAAGAAAGCCTTAGTTGGGAAAAGAAGCGCCAAGGTTGAACTCATCCACGCAGAGTGTTTGAGTGCCGGCCTGGAAAAACTCGAAGGGGTGACCGTGGATGCCATCCTGTTAGACCTGATGCTTCCGGATTCCCAAGGGCTGGATACCTTTCATCGCATCAAGGCGCTGGCGCCGGATATTCCTATCCTTATTTGGAGTGGCGTGGTCGATGAAGCGCTCGCGGTTGAGGCCGTTCAACTTGGTGCTCAGGATTACCTGGTGAAAGGTTCCATTGATATGGAGTCCCTCAATCGGGCGATTCGCTATAGCATTGAACGGACACGATCTCAGCAGCATCTGGCCTTTTTAGCGCACTATGATCAGCTCACCGGATTGCCCAACCGGAGTTTGTTTTTTGACCGGTTTGGGAATGCGATCAAACGGGCGCGACGGTCGGAACATCTCGTGGCGCTCTTGTTTGTCGATCTGGACCATTTCAAAAATATTAATGACTCCATTGGACATTATGCAGGAGATGTGTTGCTACAACATGTGGCCGATCGTCTGCGGACTTGTGTGCGGGAATGCGATACGGTGTTTCGGATGGGTGGTGATGAGTTTTCGTTGGTGCTGGAAGACATTGCGAGCATTCAACAGGTCAGCATCGTTGCGAAGCGGATCTTGCACAACCTTGCGGAACCGTTTCTTATTGAGAATCGTGAAATTTTCACCAGCGCGTCGGTGGGCATTACGGTTTTCCCCTTCGACGATAATGCGGAAGGCACCTTGTTGCAACATGCGGATATTGCGATGTATCAAGCAAAACATCAGGGAGGCAATGCCCATCAGTACTATTTGGGTGGAATGGGTGCGCAGGTTGCCAGTCGATCGTCGTTGGCTAACGATCTCCGTCAGGGATTGGCCAAAGAGGAATTTTTTCTGCACTATCAACCGCTCGTCGATCTCAACACTTGCCGAATCATTGGGTTGGAATCCTTGGTTCGATGGCAGCATCCCACCAAAGGAGTGATCCCGCCGGGGCAATTCATTCCCATTACCGAACAAATTGGGTTTATTGATCGACTTGGCCAGTGGGTTCTACAGAAAGCCTGTACGGATATTGGGAGAATCTGTCGAGAAGGTATGGCTGAGATCCCAGTTGCCGTCAATGTGTCTGGTCGGCAATTCCGTCATAAAGATTTGGTCGCCAAGATCCAGAAAGTGTTGGAGGAATCCGAACTGGCTCCCGACATGTTGGAACTGGAGTTGACCGAGAATGTGTTTATGGATGACTCCATGGATTATACCTCCATGTTAGACCAAATAAAAAAGATGGGCGTGAAAATTTCCATCGATGATTTTGGGACAGGCTATTCTTCCCTCCGCTACCTCAAGACCTTCCCCATCGATACTCTGAAAATCGATCGGTCGTTTATCCAAGACCTTCCTCACAATGGGCATAATGCCAGCCTGGTGGCGTCTATGATTGACATGGGGCACAGCTTGGGATTGTCCGTGTTGGCGGAAGGCGTGGAAACCATGGAACAAGTTAAATTTCTCAAAGCTTACGACTGTGACCGCGCGCAAGGTTTCTTGTTTGCCAGGCCTCAATCTCTTGAGGCCCTGATGCCGGTTCTCCAGAGTGGCCGTGTCATCGCGTCGGCGATGAATTAATCTTCTCTTCGAAATCCCATAGCCCCTCTTCCATGTAAACAGTCTGTCTCCTGTGGTACTGTGGCCTCCTGCCTTCGTGCAGATTCCGGCTCGTGTGCGTTGTTCTTAAACCGGCCGCATTTCTCAAACAATCCTATGTGCAGAGCGAGGGGTGGTATGTCGCCAAGGGGCCATTCATATCGGTGGGTGATTTTGGTGTGTGGGGTCTTGGCTTATGCCACATCGTATCTCACGCGTTGGAGTTACACGGGTCTTGCTTCCTTTATTAGTGATGATCTGCAGTTAGATAAGGCCAACCTGGGTCTAATGGGTAGCGCGTTTTTTTATACCTACGCTGTTGCACAAATCCCGTGGGGGAAAAGTGCCGATCGATGGGGTGGGCGAACGGTGATCTCGATAGGCGTGTTGTTTTCGGCAGCCGGGTTGATGGGATTTTCTTTGGCGCAATCTTTTGGCGAAGCTGTGGGATGGCGGATGGTGATAGGCCTCGTATCTGCTAGTGTGTTTGTGCCAGTTGCGAGCATGTTGAGTCATTGGTTCGCCTCGGAGGATCGAGGAATGGCTAATGGGATGTACTATGGATTGGGTGGAGGATTGGGGCAGACCACGGCGTTTTTGTTGCTCCCTCTTCTCCATGTGTATGTTCTTGACAGTTCCATGCTTCCGGTTTCTGGGTGGCGGGGAGCCATGGGGATTGTAGCGCTGATCGTCGCGGTTTTGGGGTTGGCGTGTTGGATCTTCCTTCGGTCCTATTCGCCACACATAGAAACCACACGTGAACCGTCAGTACTGACGCAATCAACCAACACTACAGCAATACACCCTGTTGCACATTCCATCATCAAAGATCCTGTCCTTTGGTGTCTGGGCGGATATTTTGCAGCGGGGATTATTGCCCTCCGGTTAGTGCCAGGATGGCTGATAATTTTTGCGAGTGAATGGTATCGAGTGGAACAGGGATATAGCCAGGCTGACGCCGTGATTGCCGCAGGGGTGATTGGAACGGTGTATACGGTAGGACACGTTGTTGGAAGCCCTTTGTTGGGCAAAATGTCGGATCACTTGTTAGCCCATGGCGTCAGTCGATTCCTGTGTGCATCAGTCGTGTTAGGGTTAGGGGCCCTCTCAGTGAGTTGTTTAACCTTGCCCCTGGGATCTTCCTTGATGTTAGGTGCGGTGGCGTTGCTCTTGGGTTTCACCTTACATGCCTTTCCCATTCTAAATGCGGCCGTGGCTGACCGATGGGGAGATCATCGGACCGGTCATGCACTTGGATGGATCAATATGGTTGGGCAGTTCGCCGGAGCAATCGCCTTATCCGTGAGTGGGTATGTCGGAATGGCGTGGGCGTCGGGAGCAACCGGAACGGTGGAGGGGTATGCGGGGATTTGGTATCTTGCGGCAGCAGCATGTGTGTTTGGGGCAGGGTGTGGGTGGTTGGCGCATCGTTTTTCCAATCGTTGAAAATTGCGAGGCAAAAAGGTTAACGATTAATTCATAGCTTTTAATTTATCCAGGAATTTTATTTTGCAGGGTTTCGCCCCCGCGCGGTCCTGCGGGTGCCTGGTCCACCACCCCGAATCAAGATGGCTCGGAAACTCGCTACGCTCAGCCAGTCCTCGCCGAAAGGTCGATTCGGGGCTGCGGCTCCGCCGCGCCCAACGAATAGAGAAATTGAGCTTCGGTAGTTGTTAGCGCAATCTTAGAATAAGAGTTCGTGTTGTGACTTCGCCTATTACTCCAAAAGTTCCACTTTCCTCACAATCTGTTATTCCGTCTTGGGTGAGGCTTATCCAAGACGGGTTTGTGGTGTGGGTGTTGCTCGGAGCGGCGTGGGGATGGTTGGCTCCTGAATCTGCGGCATCGGGCAAAACCTGGATTCCGGAAGCTCTCGCCGCGGTGATGCTTGGCATGGGGCTCACGCTGACGCATCACGATGTGCTCAATCTTCGGTATTCAGGCCGCATCCTGCTGGTGGGAGTCGGGTTGCAGTATTTGGTGATGCCGCTTGGTGCCTGGAGCATCGCGATGGTCTTGGGTCTGCCGAAACTGTTAGCCCTCGGCCTCATTTTAGTTGGCACGTGTCCAGGTGGAACCGCGTCAAATGTGGTGGCCTATCTCGCGCGAGGTGATGTGGCGTTGTCTGTGGGCATGACAACGGTTTCAACATTACTCAGTCCTATCTTGACTCCCCTGTGGATTTGGATTCTTGCATCCACGTGGGTGTCGATTGATCCGCTCCCACTGTTATGGACGGTCATGAAGATCGTGCTGTTACCTGTCGTGTCAGGAATTACCGTGCGTCGGTTCTGGCAACCAGGCCCATGGTTGCTTGAAGGCATTCTTCCCATTCTCTCGATGATGATCATTGCCTGGATCGTCGGTGTGATTGTGGGGTTAAATCATGATCATCTGAATGTCGCTGGTGTGGTGTTGATCGCAGTGATAGCTCACAATGCACTGGGGTTATCTCTGGGTTATTGGGGCTCGGGATTCAAGAAAGCCACGAATCAACAACGTCGAACCGTTGCGATTGAAGTCGGCATGCAAAATTCCGGACTCGCCGTCGCGTTAGCGATCGCCCATTTTGGGCCAATGGCTGCGGTGCCTGGGGCGATATTTAGCATTTGGCACAATGTGACAGGACCACTGTTGGCAAGTCTTTGGCGACGACGGAAAGCTGAATAGAAATTTTCTTATGCGGGCTTTCGCGCCCGCGCGACGAGTCCCTTTTGTTTCGGCAAAAGGAACCAAAACCATTTTTGCCCGTGCGCGCTCCCTCCGACCCTGCTCAGAAGCTGGGTCTCCAGGATGCCTCCGCCTCCGCACCGAATCAAGATGGCTCAGGAACTCGCTCCGCTCAAACAGCCTTCGCCGAAAAGTCGATTCGGTGCTTCGGCTCCGCCGTGCACGAAGGCAGGAGAGAAGGGACTTTATCCTGTTTGGGATGGTAGAAGCAGAGTCGGTTAGTTGCAGCCCATCACGTTTTCCTGCCGTTATTCCAGACATCATGAATCAAGAATCAAGGTTTTTCCCTCTGTCACTTCAATCCCTCCTTTGTCATTTCGACCCTTGGGAGAAATCTCTCGTTCGACAATGAGGGGAGATTTCTCGCTCCGCTCGAAATGACCTTCGATCGTTCTGTAAGGTTGCTTCTTCATTTTCTGCCTCGATCTTTGGTCTTCGCGTTGGGCGCGGCGGAGCCTTCGTACCGAATCGGCTTCTCGCCGAGGGCTGTTTGAGCGCAGCGAGTTCCCTCGCCCTCTTATTCGGTACGGAGGCGGAGGCACCCGGAGGGCCGCGCACGGGCGAGAATGGTTTTGGGCACTTTTGCCGAAACAAAAGTGCTCGTCTGCAGGGGCGAAACCCTGCATAATAAATATTTTTCAATCAATCAGGATTGGCTAACCGTTGTGTAATTCCGAGAACAAAGCGTGCGGCGGTGTTAAGCATTTCAGGCTGAATGGTATCAGCGGTGTCAGAGGGTTGGTGAAAGTGTGAATGTTTGCCGGCGGTGACGACGGCGATGGTGGGAATGCCGGCTTTTGCGAATGGCACATGATCGCCGCCGGGGAAGAAGCCATACAACGTTACTTTGTCCGATAGACCTTCTTTCTCTGCCGCGAGTTGGGCCACATCTTTGGGCATCTTTGACACGCCGACGGTTAATTGGCCATTGCCAATGCCCATATGATCGACGTTGATCATCGCAACGGTTTTATTCAATGACCGTGTGGAATGCTGTACGTACCAACTTGATCCCAACAGGTTTTGTTCTTCCCCACTAAAGGATGCAAAGAGAATGGTTCGTTTTGGCGCTTGGCCCTTCATGAGAACTCGGGCGATTTCCAACAGCAAGGCCGTGCCGGAGGCGTTGTCATCGGCTCCGGGAAACAGAAGGCCGGCTTGTTTTCCAAAATGATCACGATGGGCTCCAAGGATGACGGTTTCGTGTTTCAAGATGGGATCGCTTCCGGGAATCATGCCCAGGACATTCACGAGGGACCCTGCATGTTGGTCGCTCTCCCATTGCATACGCACGAGGGTCTGAAGCTCTCTCGATTGAACTATGCGTTTTTTGTTGAGGGTTTCTTGAATGTCTTGTAAGGACAATCCTTGTGCTTGAAATATTTCCGAACCAACCTCTCCGCTAATCCATACTCCAGATAACGGTCTTTCATTTTTTGCATTGGTATAAAACGCCAAAGGTTGGTGCCCCATTCGGCGACGTGCGGCGTAGCGACTCAACAGCGGACCGGTGAGTGTGATAAATCCAATAGCTCCTTTTTCACGAGCGATCCGTTCTTTTTCTAAGTGCTGAATGTGGAGAGGGTAGTGAGGGGGTTTCCCTCTTAAGAACATCACAACACGATTTCGAACATCTAATCCTTCATATTCATCCCACCCACGCGCAGGGTCTGAGATGCCATAGCCCACAAAAACGATGGGAACGGTCACATTGATCGAAGGGGAATCGAGGACTGGCAAAAACAGTGAACCCAATTGAAGGGTCACAGTTGAAGCCTCTCCGGATACTGTGGGGGAGAAAATTTCAAAAATTGCTGGAGCCTCAATATGGGAGCTTGTAACTGGTGCGATTTGGTACCATGGTTCAAAAATATGGTTGTAGGAAGGAATATTTCCGCTTGGTGTGAGCCCCAACTGGTGGAAGCGGTTGGCAACGTATTCGGCTGATGCAAATCCGCCTATGGTTCCGGTTTGTCGTCCTAAAAGGTCAGGATGGCTTAACGCTTGAATGTCTTTCACCATTCGGGTTGGATCAGGGGCGTTGGGTACATCGGTCGCGTAGACAGGAAATGAAAAAAGAAAGAATCCGCTGAAGAGAATTACTGAAAAGGTCAAACCGCACGGCTGTTTCATGGGTCCCACTATCCCATATTTTTCCGTTCATTGGTATGACCTAAAAAAGGATGAGGGAGGGCTTGACGGGAAGAGGGACCGTGGCTTATAGTTAACCATATGGTTAACTATTGTCGCGCACCACTGGATTTTACGTTTGCGGCACTTGCCGATCCCACACGCCGGGCCATTGTGCAGCGGCTTGCTGCCGGGAGTGCCACGGTCAAGGAGTTGGCCAAACCATTTCATGTGTCACTCCCAGCGATCTCCAAGCATCTTCGCATTCTTGAACAAGCCGGGTTGCTCCTCAGAAAAAAGGAAGGCCGTGTGCATCACTGCCGTTTAAATACTGTGCCACTCCAGGAAGCGCAGGATTGGTTTACTTTCCATCAACAATTTTGGGAACAACAATTGGACGCGTTGGGACACTATCTTTCGCAATTACCGGATTCATCACAGGCAAAGGAGAGACCATCATGGGCAACACCACAGAAACCAACCAGACCACACTCCAAATCAAGAGGACCTATCAAGCCAACCGGGAAACAGTCTTTGAAGCGTGGACGAACCCAGAAACCCTGAAACAATGGTTCGGCCCTACGGATGACTTTAAAACTCCGGAGGCCGAAGTAGACCTACGTGTAGGGGGAAAGTACCGAATTCAGATGATCGCGCCGAATGGTGAAACGCATATTGTGGGAGGAATGTACAAAGAAATTGTCGCCCCTGAAAAACTCGTGTTCACCTGGGCTTGGGAAGCGGGCGGCGGTTGTGGTGGTACCGAATCGGGTTCGCCTATAGAAACCCTGGTCACGGTAGAATTTCGAAATCGGGATGGGGAGACTGAATTGATTCTTACCCATGAGCAATTCCCTGATGCCGAGACTCGTGAGAAGCACAACGAAGGGTGGAATGGCTGTCTTGATCGTTTAAGGAAGGTGTTTTGAATTATTGTAAAATCTCAACTTTCAGTGTGAGGCCGTATTGTGCAAACCCTTCACTTGCGGCTGGCTCTATCGTGGAAGATAATGGACTTATGAAGAAACTCGAACATTTGAACTTTGACAACACCTATACCCGCTTGCCAGAGGTTTTTTTTGAACGGGTCATGCCAACGGCGTTTGAGAAAACACATTTGGTCAGTTTTAACCCGCCGGCTGCGGATTTAATTGACCTGGATCCGGATGAGGCCAAGCGCTCAGAATTTCATGAGGCGTTTGGCGGGAAACTCCTCCTGCCGGGTAGTGATCCTATTGCTATGCTCTATTCGGGCCATCAGTTTGGACATTATGTGCCACAGCTTGGGGATGGTCGAGCCATTCTTTTGGGTGAGGCACGCAATAGCCGAGGCGAGAAATGGGATCTGCAGTTAAAGGGGGCAGGGGAGACCAGGTATTCACGCGATGGCGATGGCCGTGCGGTCCTGCGTTCCACAATCCGTGAATACTTGTGTGGGGAGGCGATGCATGGGTTAGGAATTCCCACCACGCGATCGCTCTGCATCATTGGCGGAAATGAAGGCGTGTTACGAGAACGCCCCGAACCAGGGGCCATGCTCATTCGGATGGCACCAACGCATGTGCGATTTGGGTCCTTTGAAGTATTTTTTTATCGGAAACAGCATGAGCACCTCAAAATTTTGGCCGATTATGTCATCGCTGAACATTTTCCTCATTGGAATGAAAACTCCAATAAATATGCCAATTTTCTTGCTGAAGTTGCCCGGCGAACAGGTGTGATGATTGCGCATTGGCAGTCTGTGGGCTGGGCGCATGGCGTGATGAATACCGACAACATGTCGATCTTGGGCTTGACCTTGGACTATGGACCCTATGGGTTCATGGATGATTTTAATCCGGCCTTCATTCCGAATCATTCTGATAATCAAGGACGGTACTCGTTTCAAAATCAACCGGACATTGGGTATTGGAACATTCGCGCTTTTTCGCAGGCGCTCTCCCCTTTGCTTGAAGAATCTGATGTCGTGGGTGCCCCCGAAATTTACGAAGAAACCATGCTCAAGACCTACGCAGACTTGATGCAGGCTAAACTGGGATTACAAGAAACGCACGAGGGCGATGACAAACTCAGAAGAGATCTATTCGCGCAGATGCACAGCAATCACGTGGACTTCACGAATTTCTTCAGAGCCCTTGGGAATTTTAACCAGGATGATCCTACGGCCAATTCAAAGATTCGAGATCAATTCCTCGATCGCGAGGGATTCGATTGGTGGGCTGAGCGCTACCAAGTACGGCTTAAAACCGAGAACAGTGTAGATTCGGATCGCAAAATTCGTATGGATCGAAGCAATCCAAAATATATTCTACGAAACTATCTCGTTCAGGTGGCCATTCAACGGGCAACTGAACAACAAGACTATTCCGAAATCGATCGCCTACTGGAACTCCTTCGCCACCCCTTCGATGACCAACCCGAGATGAACGACTATGCTGCACCACCACCGGATTGGGGCAAACGTTTGGTCGTGAGTTGTTCTTCGTAACGTTCACAATCTTTTCTCACATGATTCGAGGCATCCTTCTATTAATCATCGTCCTGGCCATTCTCATTGGTCCGCAGTTGTGGACCAAATATGTCTTTAAAAAATATCGAGGGCATCGGGAAGAGTATTCCGGAACTGGTGGTGAGCTGGCTCGGCATCTGCTCGATCGGTTTGAGATGCAGGATGTACAGGTGGAAACCACGGAGCTTGGGGATCACTATGATCCTCAAGCGAAAGTCGTTCGTCTCACGCCGGATAATTATAATGGCAAGTCGCTGACCGCAGTCACGGTCGCGGCCCATGAAGTCGGGCATGCGATCCAAGATAAAACAGGGTACAAGCCACTTCATGAACGCACGAAACTTGTTCGGGTGGCGCAGGGGGCGGAGAAAATTGGTTCCTTTGTGATGATGGGGATCCCCCTCATGGCAATGGTAACTCGTTCACCTGCAGGTGGGGTGCTGGTTTTTATGGCTGGCCTTGCGATCATGTCGATTGGTGCGTTGGTGCATCTTGTCACACTGCCGGTTGAATGGGATGCCAGCTTTCGTCGAGCCCTTCCGGTGTTAGAAGAGGGACATTATATTTCTCCGACGGATATGGAGGGGGCGAGAAAAATATTAACGGCAGCGGCCTTAACCTATGTCGCGGCTTCTCTCGGAGGGTTGTTGAATATTTGGCGGTGGATCATGATGATGAGGCGGTGATTCATTTCTGCGGGGTTTCGTCCCCGCGCGACGAGGCACTTTTGTTTCGGCAAAAGGGACCAAAACCATTTCCGCCCGTGTGTGTCCCTACGGGTCCCTTCATCACCTTACCGAATCATGATGGCTCAGAAACTCGCTACGCTCAGACAGTCTTCGCCAGAAAGTCGGATTCGGTAAGGTGATGAAGCCACACCCAATGCGGGCTGCCTAAGACAATACTTATTAGGAGGAATTAAAAGCTCATGAAAAAATCAAAAACAGCTACGCTATTTTTGGTCATGGTGGGATTACTACTTGCCCTTACAGTGGGGTGTGGAGGGGAGAGTCCGGAGAGTTTGTTTGGGACTGCGCAGTTTGAGGAGAAGCAAACCAATTTTGCGCATGCGAAAGAGTTGTATCAGCAGATCCTTCGCGACCATCCGGATTCGGAATGGGCGAAGAAGGCGAAGGAGCGGTATGAGGCGTTAGAGGGTTTGTACCCTGAAGATTGATTGTTTTTTGTTAACAGAATCAGATTCATTTGATGATATGGCAGAGTTTAGATCTCATTTGGGCAATCGCGAATGGACTCGGAAAACGTTTGACTTAAATAATTGAGCATTGGAACACATAGAAAATGTTTACGCAGTCTGATGCAATAAGGGATTATATTTTCCCCATTGCTACTGCAGAACGCAGGGCAAGCGAAATTGCTATAAAACGTATTCTTGGCTCTGGTTTTTTCATAGGTAATAGAGGATTTGCTCTGACGGCAAAGCATGTAATATGTGGGTCCGAATCAGAACGTAAAATTGCCATGTTTGCTCATCCAGAGGGTGGATGGTTGGGATATGAAATTGTATCAAGTCTCATGCATTCTGATGAAGATGTTGCCCTGTTAAAACTTGATGGTGGGCCATGGAAGTCTTTTTTTCGGCTAAGCAATAGCAATGAATATTCCTCTTGTAAGTATCGTCTGTTTGGTTACCCTGATGATACCACTTATGAGTCAACCGATGGAGGTCAGGCCGTTGTTCGCCCTGACCTAATTTACAACGAGGGGTATGTCCGCAGGCGTTTTACGGGAAAACTTCCATTGATACAGGGCTGTTCTTTTTATGAGCTAAGCGAAATCGCCGGGAGTGGATGTTCTGGTGCTCCTGTTTGTAAATTCACCGCGCCGGAATGGGATGTGATTGGAATATACGTCGGAGAAAAGCTGAACGATAGGTCAACTTCGGTGTCTTACGCAGTTAGAGAAGAAGCCTTTCGTGATTGGGCACCAGAGATCTTAGGTGTTTCTGTTTTTGAAGAATCCAAAAATACCTGTACTTAATATAAGTCCTCCGTTCCTTTTTTGGGGGGACTCAGTTTTTTAAGTACCGCCTCCGCTGGGGTTTCTAGTTTTTTCTTCCTATTACATTCCACACAAGATGGGACGATGTTGCCTTTGGTGGATTTTCCGCCTCTGGCTAGGGGTACGATGTGGTCCATTGAGAGTTCGTCTGCTTTGAATTGCTGGCCGCAGTAGTGGCAGGTGCCTTTGTGGAGTTGGTTTTTCCACCAGGGGGTGCGTTTGAGTATGCGGGCTTTTTCGCGTTCTTTGCGAATGTGTTTGGCGGTATCGGGGTCTGGATTGATTTCGAAGTAGGGTTCGGTGGACATTATTTTAAAAGGATTCTGGAATTTATTTATGCCGGGCTTCGCCCCGGCGCGACGAGGTTCCTTCGGCGTTGGCTCAGGACAGGCTCTTTTGTTTCGGCAAAAGAGACTGTTCAAAAAGTTCGCCAGCAAGGCCGCAGGCCGCGAGAAGGCCGAGGCGTACAGGCCGTACGTTGAGGCCTTCGAGCAACGAGAACGCTGCTGGCGGGATTTTGGAACAGTCTCTAAAAGGACCCAAAACCATTTTTGCCTATGCGCGGCCCCTATGGGGTCCCTCCGCCTCCGCACCGAATCAAGATGGCTGCGCAACTCGCTCCGCTCAGACAGTGCTCGCCAAAGGGGTCGATTCGGTGCTGCGGCTCCGCCGCGCCCAACGCGGTTAAAAACTCAATCGAAAATTAATATGAAGGATTCTGCGGAAGTTTTTAGTCCAACGCAAGGGTGAGGCATTTGGCGGAGCCGCCGGATTTGAGGAATTGGTCGAGTTCGATGGGGTGGGTGGTGTAGCCGCGGTCTTTGAGCATGGCCATGGTTTCGGGACACCCTGTGGGGAGCACGACATGCTTGCCTACGCACACGGAGTTGCAGGCAAAGCGTTCGGCTTCGGCTTGTGGCACCACGAGGCGTCGATGTTCTTCGACACGATGGGCAATGGTGTTTTGGCCGTACATGTCGAATGCTCCGGGATAGTACAACAATTCGCCGCCACTGAGTGGGCAGAAGCACGTGTCTAGGTGATAAAACTGCTCCGTGACCAGTTCCAGCGGCAAAATTTCTTTTCCATAAATGTCGCTTAAGACGTTGTAGGCTTTGATGTCGCTACGTTGTCGATACCCTCCGAACCATGTGTCGGGGAAGCCCAGTAAATCCCCGGCTCCTTCAAAGTAGCAATCTCTGTTTAGCAAGATCACTTGGTAGCCATGTTCCCGGAACCAGCGTTCGAAGTGTTCCTCTTCTCCTTGTCGTTCCGGATGCCGGAACCGACTGATGACGGCTTTGCCATCATGGAGCACACCCGCGTTGGCGGTGAACACTAAGTCGGGCAGGCCTTTGATTGGGGTCATCCGTTCGAGTTTGACCCCGACATCTTCTTCGAGCACCCGCGCTAAATTATGCCATTGGGCTTTGCTTGTGTCGGGATCCGTGGCGTCGGACACACGCATCCATGGATTGATTTCGTACTCAATTCCAAAATAATCCGGTGGGCAAACGAGTATGCGTCCCATCTTGTTAGCCATGCCAACTGAGTTCTTGCGCTAATTGCCGAAGGAAGGATGACGAATCCATCACGAGTCCAACGGCTTGAAAGCTGCCACGATCGCTGAGTTTGGTGGGGACGGCTGGATTAATATCCACGCACACGGTTGGGACTTTGGCCGGCAGGCAGTTGCCAGTGGCAATGGAATGAAGAGTGGTTGCTATCATAATGGCGAGTCCTACTCCTGGAAGGGCCGCACGCATGGCCCCTTGGGCTTGAACGGAATCGGTGATGACGTCGGGCAGGGGTCCATCATCGCGAATGCTGCCGGCCAACACCATATCCACGTTTTGATGTACGCAGGATGCCATGATGCCGTTTTTGATCAGTCCCGATTCTACCGCTTGTTTGATGCTGCCCGCGGAACGAACCATATTGATGGTACGCAGGTGATGCTCATGCCCATGCGGCACGGTTCGGCCTGCGCATAAACCGTAGCCCAAAGAGGTGCCGTACACGCTGGCTTCCATATCATGTGCTGCAAGGGCGTTGCCGCAAAACAGCAGGTGGATAAATCCTTCATCGATCAGCCAGGAGAGGGCGTCGCGGCCTCCGGCATGCACAATGGCGGGGCCACCGACAAGGAGGACTTTGGTCCCGAGTTCGGGATCACATGCGGCCTCACCTTGCGTAAGCGCCTTGTGCCGATTGTCGCGAATCATTCGCATGCGTTTGGCCACGTCCGTAATAATATGTTGATGTGGGCGCTCCGATGATACTTGTGCTTCCATAAACGCGAACACATCACGTTCTTTCGGGCGCTCCAACGGAAACACGCGTACGCCATTACGGCCCGTGACGATCATGTCACCCGTTTTCACTTCGGCCATGGGGACTGTGTGAGCTTTTGGAGGATCTCCTGATATTCGAATAGCTAAATCCATTTCAATGGCCTCGACATCAAGCCATTGATCATTGACGCGAATTTGGGTGGGCAGGTGTGATGTGGCGTAAAACGAATCCGGCAACACGCCTTCTTTCGGGGCGGGCGCGATCGTGCAATCGGCGATCTGATCGACAACGGCTCCATGCGGTTGTATGGCTTGTAAGATTTCATCGAGAAGCTGGGGGGAGTCCGCCTGCACTTTGATTTTTGTCAAAGACGATTCCTCGCGAGTGGCTCCCACTTTTATTTCTTTCATGTCAAAGGTCCCACCCATTTGGAGGATGGTGTCGAGCACCTTGGCCAGGATGAGGGAGTCAATAATATGTCCTTCGAGGGTTACGGATTCAGTCGCCATAGTCATATTCTACACCTTCGTGGATAAATGGTCATATCCACTCAATCGGAAAATTTCTTCACTAAATTAAGGGGTTTGTGAATTTTCCCTAGCTCCGACATTAGACGGGTGGTATACTGACGTCATGCAAAAAAGTTTCCTCAGAACACGTTGCCTGCAAATTCTCATTGTGGGATCTGTGGTCGCTTGGTGTGGTGGGGCGACCCTATTTGCCGCGGTGACCGCTGGAGTATTTGTTGGGTTCACGCATCACATTTCCGAACAAATCATGAAAGACAAAGTGGAATTCGCCGCCGCCGAAATCTGTACCACATGGCATTACGAACAATTAAAGAAGAAAAAGCATAATCGTCCGGAAGTCCAACAACTCTCCTTTCAACCGATTGGTCGTGACTCTGAGCAGAATCCTTGTTTAACCGACTACCCCGATAGTATCAACGGAGCCAGAGCCGCCTTTGCCCAAACGCAATCGTCACTGTCGTTCAGTCTTACGTTTTATCAATTCGCGTTGGTGGGGGATCGGAACGACGATGGGGAATACGATTCCACGGAGCTTCAAGATGTGTTCGAATCCGTCGGTGTGGGCTATTTGGAACACGACGGGGCCTTACAGCATCTGTCCAAACTCAATGGGATGTTTGATACCGTTCACGAAAACGTAGAATTCTCTGTGTTAACCGATGGTATGCAAGCCTTGTTCACAAAAGGCTACCGCCTGACCCTGGCTGACCAAGATGCTTTAAACAAGGTGACCGGGCAACACCTCTCCTAAGGGCCTGTTAAAAAATACCTTCTGGACATCTCGCATCCCATCTTCGGGCCATCTTGGAACCTAGAAACAGTAGTTGGATCACAAAAGTCCACGCAAGCTCTTAGGACCTGCGAGAAAATAACTTGATCAATCTCGCATCCAATCTTCGGGCCATCATTGAACCTAGAAGCAGCAGTTGGATCACCAAAGTCCGCGCAAGCTCTTAGGACCTGCGAGAAAATAACTTGATCAATCTCGCATCCAATCTTCGGGCCATCTTTGAACGGGCCTCAATCGAAAAACCCTCACCATAGCTGTGCTATGCCTCGAGTGTTTCGCAATCGTTCCGTCCAAATCCGACCCAAATCTTGGCGCGATATTGATCAAGTTATTTTCTCGTAGGTCCTTAGGGTCCGTCACGAAATAACCGAGACAATTGGCCGAGACGATTTTGGAGCGAGCCAAGGAGCGAAGAGCGCGCATACCGGGAGTATGGAAGCGATGAGCGACGCCGGGGTAGCCCAAAAGCGTCCGGCCCTCCCAATTGTCCCGTGTTTTTATGATCTTGCTGTTCATTGCCTGAAGTTGTGAACTTGGAAAAAGGTGGGTACGAGACATCAATTGCTTTCCGGATCATGTGGGAAAATTCTTACCGCTTCCATGTGCAGACCAAGAGAATCATCGTTTCCACCTTATTGAAACGAGCCTGACTAAGTGAAATCGGAACGGGTGTTTTGCGTTGTGCCTTCTGTTTGTATCGATTAGTGCACGGTTTTTCTGATTGGTGTTCCCTACCAAAAACCTCGTCTGTGTTTATGGCCTTATCCTTGCGAATCGGAATCGCCTTGTAATTTTTTTGGGCAGCAGCATGTCGAACTCTCCCCCCTTTCCAGGTCCATATCTGTTGTGACAAAGTTGTATTTGACCGATATGTTCTTAAGACACCAATGGATTAAGAAGAAACGCAATACTCAAATAGCAGAGGAGGCGAATACTTTTTTCTTCGATCAGGAACCGGGGGAGAGAGCGTTTCCAGCCTAAACATTTAAAGATTGAGAGGTTCCTACTTGTCTTTATAGTGACTAGTCACCTCTCATGGTTTATCAAGGAGATGGAAATTTATGAAACAGTTATCTCTCACATGTAGGACTGAATTATTGAAAAAGAAACAGTTATTCCAAAAGATCTTTGGAAGTATTTCCATCGTGTTCTTACTCACCCTTGGGTTAGCCAACAATGTAGCCGCAACCCCGATGCTCGATCCCTGTAACATTGGTGTTGGTTGTACGGTGCTGGGGCCATTCACGGGCAATGATTCTGAAGGAACCATTTCGAGCATCGTTGAGATGTCCGTGATAGAGATCTTTAAATCTGACCCTCCAGGGGTGGATGGGAATGGCGTGACCGTGACAGTGGATGGAGATATGTTTAGTGGAACATGGTCTTCGGATATAGCTATCGACTTTGTGGTTGCCAAAGCTGGCAACACATTTCTCCTTCAAGATTACCTCAATGTCGATGGGTCGGTTACGAGGGGTCTGTGGTCAACCTTTGGGCTTGCCGGAAACAATGGGAACCAATTCACTATCTCCCATCTTACTTTCTATGGGACACAAGCTTTTGGTCCGGAGCCATCGAGGAGCATCCCGAACCCCGAACCCAGCACGATATTGCTGTTGGGTACAGGCATAGCCGGACTCATTGGCTACCGGATAAGGAAGAAGATGAAATCGGCATAAACGAATCATCGATAACAGCGTCACCCAAACTGAGAGCCTCATCGTTTCGGCGGTGGGGCTTTTTGGGGGTGGGGCCTATCTACTTGTCATAAAGCGGGGGCTGTGCGGGCTTGTCAGGTTACGATTTAGCCGACGGCCAAGGAGAGAGAGGGTATTGTCAGCTTAAGCCAGATTTGGCTGAGCGAACGTGTAGAGGGCACAGCCTAATCCCCGATAAATCAATGGAGGGCACCTCTAAAAACCAGGCATTTTTTGTGAGGGCAAGGAAGCCGCGCGCGGAAAACCGAAGTGTATGGGCGAATACATGAGGATGTGAGCACGCGCCTGACGCCGCCATCACGGAAAAGGACGGTTTAAAGAGGTGCCCTGGATTATCTTGGGACGAATTGGGTACTCAGTGTGGAATTTCTATTAAGTTGACACTACCATTTTCTAAGCACTTTTCTTTTCTACTTTTCAGGATTGTATGGGCTGAATATGTAGAGAATGAGAAAGGGAATAGGAATTTTAAAAGCCCTTTTTGACTGAACCGGAAAGTACCAAAGACCTCATTGTGGGGGCAATCTGCCACCTCCAGAGTCTGCCATGAAGGAATGACCCTGCGCGACGGGCCTGACTGGCTCTTTTGCCATGGATCAGGCCCAGCATGACGCACCATTGTGGCGTGTGCGAAGGGGAACTGGGCAAAAAAGGGGGTGTCGGTTCGGGCCCCGAACCGGAATCCAGGTGGAAGCTTAGGCTGTCTGCATGAACGCGTCGAGGCGGGCCGGGGCTCGTGGTGGGGCTCGGCTCGGCAAGCCCAGGTGCGTGAGAATCTTGATGATCACCGCAGGATCCTCGATCGCCGCGAGGATGGTCAATGGCCCGCCGCACTGCGGGCAGGTGGTGATATCGATGGCGAAGACACGTTTGAGTCATTGCGCCCAGTTTAGGCGGGCTCGTGTTGAAGGAGCGAGGGCATCGCCCTCCTCATTGGCGGGGTCCGTCGCCTGATCGGCCTCGCCGGGCACGATCTGGGACCGCAGCGCCGCGTTGGGCGCCAGCACGCCATGGAAGCGAATGAGATGGAGTCGGGGACGCGGGACGAGGGCCGCGAGGCGTTGCAGGAATTCCAGCGGGCTCATCACCAGATGGGTGGTGCCATCGCGATACGGGGTTTTGAGTTGGAGGACGACCTCGCCGGCTGGGGTCCGGCGCAGGCGTTTGTGGCCCAAGGCCGGACGGGTGATGTCGCGACAGAGCTGTTCGAGTTGTTGTCGCTGCTGGGGACCACACCATGTGTCCGCATGCAGACTGAACCCTTGCGCACTGACACCGCCCTTTGATTGTGGCGCCTCCTGACTGGCCAGGCGCAATGATGGATCTTTCCACGTCAGCACTTTTTGGCCGGCTCGGGGGCCAAGGGCAATGCGGTAGGTGCAAGCCGCTGCCTGCAGCGGGGCCAAGGCGGGATCGGCATCGGGATTGGTCAGATACGGAATCTCGGAGACTTCTTCCATGAGCGCGCCTTGGCGCGTGAGCATCTTCAGCAGCCGCGTGATGATCCGCGTGAGTAATGCCTGAAGCTGGTCAGCGGTAGGGGCCGGCACGGGCTGAAAGATCGGGACCCCGTCGGTGAAATTATCCGAATGTCCGCTTTCGCTGGTTAGCGGACGTTCAAGCACAATCAACTCTAATGTCCGCTTCATACTGAAAGCAGACATTAAAGACCTGCGTAAACGGAATTTTTGAAGCACGTAGCAGAGCAAAATACCCGAGCTTATGCAATTTGTTAAGTATTTTAACGGAAGTGCCCATACATTCCCCAACCATCACCTGTAATACCAAGATCAGTGAGAACTCTATTTAGGTGAAGGCTTATTTTTTCAATTTCTTGCACTTCCATTTGTAGAGACCGTAGCCAACACCGCAAGCAACAACAGCTCCTCCACCAGTGAGGATAGCAGCGCCCAATGCTACACCTCCGCCACCCGCAGCGATGGCTCCCCCTCCAAGCCAAGCCAAAGTAGCGCTTGTAGCAGCTGCACCGCTTAGAGTTGCAATTGCAGTTCCGGTACTAGCAGTTCCGACGGCTGCTACAACGGCTGCAGCTCCACCCGCCGCTGTCGCACCAGCTGCTACGCCACCCATGATAGCCGTCTTTTTCGCGTCTATAGGTATTTCGCCTTCATCTTTAACTGTATTGTTAAATGATTTATCAAATTTCTTGTCAAATTCAGACATTAATAATACCTCCTTTATTTAATTCTAAAATGGCTATTGCCTTTAAGAGTTGGTGCTTCGAGATGGAAAGGGTAAACGGGTTGTTTGGTGATTTTCTTAGTTCCGCTTTCATCTTTTCAATGTAAGAACGATCCTCATCGTTTAAATCAAATAGCCAATTAGAGTTATCAGCAAGTATAGAACCATACATTAATTCAGCAGCTTCTTTTGATTGTTCACGTTTCCGTGGATACTGTTTGAGACCCCATTCTATGGCCATATCTTCTATAGACTGCTGGATCTTTTGGGCCGCATTGTTACTTACATCTAGAGTGTGTTGAAGTCTTTTTTGCGATTCATCCACAAGAATTGATGGAAGTGTGGGACAGGTGCCCACTCTATCCGGATCTGTCCGACTAAAAATTCCTCCCGGCAGTCAACCGCAACAACGTATGCGTTTAAAAGGAAAGGGGCTTCCCAAACGAGCAGGGGGCCATGGCAACCAATTTGTCGTGCTGGAAATTATGACACCCCAAACACCTTCGTCCGAAGAGCGCCATCTATACGAACAATTAGCTAAATTCGATCATCCTGATCCCCGTTCATCCCTTCTTCGTGAGGCCACCCATGAATGACGAATCCCCACCCACACTGGAACAAGTCACGGCAGAAATCATCACACAAGGCATGATGCGCCGAGAAGAAATCTGTGCTCGATTAGGCATCGGCGAGGAGATGCTGGAAGTCTGCCTACGGTGGGAAATTATTCTGCTACCGGGAATAGGAATTTTAAAAGCCCTTTTTGACTGAACCGGAAAGTACCAAAGACCTCATTGTGGGGTCAATCTGCCAACTCCAGAGTCTGCCATGAAGGAATGACCCTGCGCGACGGGCCTGACTGGCTCTTTTGCCATGGATCAGGCCCAGCATGACGCACCATTGTGGCGTGTGCGAAGGGGAACTGGGCAAAGGGGGGGTGTCGGTTCGGGCCCCGAACCGGAATCCAGGTGGAAGCTTAGGCTGTCTGCATGAACGCGTCGAGGCGGGCCGGGGCTCGTGGTGGGGCTTGGCTCGGCAAGCCCAGGTGCGTGAGAATCTTGATGATCACCGCAGGATCCTCGATCGCCGCGAGGATGGTCAATGGCCCGCCGCACTGCGGGCAGGTGGTGATATCGATGGCGAAGACACGTTTGAGTCATTGCGCCCAGTTTAGGCGGGCTCGTGTTGAAGGAGCGAGGGCATCGCCCTCCTCATTGGCGGGGTCCGTCGCCTGATCGGCCTCGCCGGGCACGATCTGGGACCGCAGCGCCGCGTTGGGCGCCAGCACGCCATGGAAGCGAATGAGAGGGAGTCGGGGACGCGGGACGAGGGCCGCGAGGCGTTGCAGGAATTCCAGTGGGCTCATCACCAGATGGGTGGTGCCATCGCGATACGGCGTTTTGAGTTGGAGGACGACCTCGCCGGCTGGTGTCCGGCGCAGGCGTTTGTGGCCCAAGGCCGGACGGGTGATGTCGCGACAGAGCTGTTCGAGTTGTTGTCGCGGCTGGGGACCACACCATGTGTCCGCATGCAGACTGAACCCTTGCGCACTGACACCGCCCTTTGATTGTGGCGCCTCCTGACTGGCCAGGCGCAATGATGGATCTTTCCACGTCAGCACTTTTTGGCCGGCTCGGGGGCCAAGGGCAATGCGGTAGGTGCAAGCCGCTGCCTGCAGCGGGGCCAAGGCGGGATCGGCATCGGGATTGGTCAGATACGGAATCTCGGAGACTTCTTCCATGAGCGCGCCTTGGCGCGTGAGCATCTTCAGCAGCCGCGTGATGATCCGCGTGAGTAATGCCTGAAGCTGGTCAGCGGTAGGGGCCGGCACGGGCTGAAAGATCGGGACCCCGTCGGTGAGGCGATAGACGCCATCGAGCATCCGGCAATGCAGATGAATGTTGAGAGTCGCGGCGGAGCCAAAGCGTTGGATGCGGGGCACCGCGCCGGTTTGCGCCTGGGCATGGGGCAAGCCGGCGTGGTGGATCACGAAGGTCGAGAGGGCGCGGTGGATGCCCTGCAACACCGGGGAAAGCCGCTGCGGCTGGGTCGCGAACAGATGCCGCAAGGGGATAGGACACGAGACCACCCATTGGCGCACGGGCACGTGAGGGATCACCTGCTCCACCAGATGGGCGGCAGTCTCGGCCATGCGTCTGGCGCCACAGGCCGGGCAAAACCCGCGGCGGTTACAGGAGAAGGCCACCAGCTTCTCATGGGCGCAGTCCCCACATCGCAGGCGCAGAACCCCGTGCGCTCAGGGCTCGCGAAACAATACCTTCCCCTTTTCGCATCCCAGCTTCAGGCCATCTTGAGCCGATCTTCACTCGCACAATCCTCCACGTGGGCGGTGCTACGCCTGCGGTTTTGCTCCCTCAGCTCGACTCAATCTGCCCCAAATCTGGGCGCGAATTCTGGGAAGGTATTGTTTCGCGAGCCCTCAGATCCCGCCTTCCAGAAATGCCTCGAACTCGTCTTTGACAAACTGAGGCAGCCCCGACCCCGTTTCCTGTTCGACTTGGGCCAAGAAGGTGTCGACGTGATCTTGGCTCACCTGGTAGAGCGTGGTCTCTTCGGGACGGCGGCGTTCGTAGGGAGCCGGGGTGTCAGCGGGTGGAGACGGGCTTGGGGCACGCGCCACCGCGCGTTGACGGAATCGCTGTCCCCAGGGCCGCCAGCATCGTTCGGGCGCCGTGGGCTTAGGTGGGATAAGTGCGTATCACCGCGATGACCACGGCGGCAATGCGCAGGTGCTGCTTCGGGACAATCGTCGGGAAGGGGCCTGTAAGATAAACTGTGTAACTGGTTATCATGACGGATCCATTGAAGAAGGAGGACTGATGACCAGAGCCAAGACCCCAAGCAAAACCGATGTGCTGTTAGATGAGCTATGGGAAGGGTGTGCGTCACCCGAAGACATATTCGGCAAACATGGGCTGGTGAAGCGTCTCACGAAACGGCTCGTAGAACGCGCCCTGCGGGCAGAACTGACCGAGCATTGGGGCTATGCCCCTCATGCCCCTGAGGGCCGTGGATCCGGCAATGCCCGCAATGGGAGCACGTCGAAAACGGTGCAGACGGCCCACGGGGATCTCCCGCTCCAGGTGCCCCGTGATCGTCAAGGCAGCTTTGAGCCGCTGTTGGTGCCCACACGCCAACGGCGCGTGGAAGGGTTTGATGAGAAGGTCCTGGCGTTGTCTGCCCGAGGGCTGACGACTCGCGACATTCAAGGGCATCTGGAAGAACTCTATGACGTGGAGGTGTCGCCCACGCTCATTTCGGCCATCACTGATGCGGTGTGGGAGGATGTGCGCCTCTGGCAGCGTCGGCCCTTAGATGCCGTGTATCCGATTCTGTACTTCGATTGTCTGTGTGTGAAGTCTCGGCAGGAGGGCGTCGTCAAGAATAAAGCCGTGTATGGGGCCTTAGGGGTGAATCTACAGGGAGAGAAAGCACTCCTGGGGCGCTGGATCCGTGAGACCGAAGGGGCCAAGTTCTGGCTGTCGATCTTCACCGAACTCCAGCAGCGCGGGGTCCGGGATTGTTTTGTGGCTTGCGTTGCTGGGCGTGGGGGCTTGCCAGAAGCCTTGGAGACGGTGTTCCCACACACCCAGGTGCAACTGTGCATTGTGCATAAGGTACGGCAATCCTTGCGGTATGTGGTGTGGAAAGAGCGACGAGCCATCTATGGCGCCGCGACGTTGTCGGAGGCGGAAAGCGCGTTGGAGACATTTGCCGCCATGTGGGATGCGAAATATCCGACGATCAGTGCGACGTGGCGACGGCCTTGGAGTCGGCTCACGATCTTTTTTGATTATCCCCCAGAAAGCAGGAAAGCCATCTATACCACCAATGCGATCGAATCGGTGAATTTTTCGTTACGCAAAGTCCTGAAAAGTCGGGGAGCCTTTCCGACAGATGAATCAATTCTGAAGGTGCGGTATTTAGGGATGCAGCGGATTGCGCAGAAATGGACGATGCCCATTCCGCACTGGAAGCGGGCTCTCAACCAATTCGCCATGTTCTTAGGAGATCGAGTGCCAACAATCTAGCCCACAATTCAGTTACACAGTTAACTTGACAAGCCCCCTGGCGCTGAAGGAACAGGTGCAGGCGCTGACCACGCAAGTCACCGACCTGAAGCAGCGGCTCGACACAACCAGTCGAAACAGGAGTAAGCCGCCCTCGTCCGATGGACCAGCCAAGCCCCGAACCACGAGCCTGCGCACACCGTCCGGGAAAAAGCCGGGCGGCCAAACGGGGCATCCCGGCCAGACTCTGAAGCAGGTGGAACACCCAGCCCACCGTGTCACACTGCCCGTTCACTCCTGTTCCTGCCATGCCGACCTCACCAACGAGACGGTCATCGGCTATGAACGCCGACAGCTCTTTGACCTGCCGGAACCTACACTCGACGTCACCGAATATCGGGGAGCAAGCAAAACCTGCCCCCAATGCGGCCGCTCGGTCACGGCGTCATTTCCTGATGACCTGCCTGCGCCGGCACAGTACGGTCCCAGATTTCGCAGCCTCCTGGTCTATCTCCAGAACCAACAGGTGATCCCCTTGCGCCGCATCAGCCAAATGATGGCTGACCTGTATGGCGCCCCTGTCAGCGACGCCACCATTGTGGACGCCACCCGTCGATGCGATGAGCACCTCGCGCCGTTTGAGACGGCGGTCAACGAGGCTCTCGGCAAGAGTCCAATTCTCCATGCCGATGAAAGTGGTGTCCGCACGGCCGGAACACTCCACTGGCTCCACAGCGCCAGCACCGACACGTTGACCTTTTACGGCGTGCATGAAAAACGGGGACGAGCGGCGATCGAGGAGTTCAAGATCATCCCGGACTTTTCTGGCCACCTGCTCCACGACTTCTGGAAACCCTCTCTCACCTATGACTGTGCCCACGGCCTCTGTAACGCCCATCATTTGCGTGAACTGACGTGCCTGTTCGAGCAGCACGACCAACCATGGGCCAAACGCAGGTTTGATCTGTTGCTTGAGATGAACGAGTGTGTCAGCAAGCACCCCTCACAGCTAACTGGAGAACAGAAAACCCCGTGGCTGAAACAGTACCGAGATCTTCTCACGCTCGGTTGGCAGGCCAACCCCCTGCCGGCCACGCCTCGGCATAAGACACGAGGCCGGCCCCAAAAGACCAAGGCCCAAAATCTCCTTGCCCGGCTGGGCGAGCATGAAGCCTCCGTGCTGGCGTTTTTTCATGACAACCAGGTGCCTTTCACCAACAATCTGGCGGAACAGGATATCCGGATGATCAAGCTCCGCCTCAAAATCTCGGGCTGTTTCCGAACGCTTTCAGGCGCCATCCAGTTCGCTCGCATACGGGGCTATCTTTCGACGGCGAGAAAGCAGGGCGGCAACATCCTGCAAGCCATTTCACAGGCCATGTGCGGCCACCCCTTTATGCCCACACGCTGAACGACAAAGTTCACCACACCTGAGTAGTTAGTGTCTGAGAGAAAACAGGATTGCCTAAGCGTGACGCGGGTTTTCTCGGTTTTTGGGTTGTGAATCTTTCACGGTATGTGCGAGAAATCCCTGAAAACAGCCTGTTTTTCGTGTAAACTGCCTCAACATTCACCGAGTGCCCAGTGTTGGTTGAGGGAGGATCGATACGATGCGGCAACGATTTGAACGGCAGTTGGACTTAGGGCAGACCCCAATTGAGGAAGTGCCCATTCCCCCGAAGAGTCGAGATGAATTGCCGCCGGTGTTGCGGGGGCTCCAGTGGATTTTTCAGACCCCCGACGTCAATGAGCAAATCTTTGCCTTGCTGGAACAGAAGATCCAGGGGACGAAGAAGCCGGCGACAGGACGGCCGGGGATGGACCTCTGGCATGTTCTGGTACTGGGCGTCGTCCGCCTCGCCTTGGATTGTGACTATGACCGGGTGGAATACCTGGTTCACTATGACACATTACTCCGGCGCATCATGGGTTTGGAGTCCCCCTTCCGTGGAGAGTTTGGGAAAGGGTTTCATCAAAAGACGTTGAGTGAGACTGTCTGCCACGTCGACGAGGCCTTCTTGGCGGCCATCAATGCTATTGTGGTCCAGGCCGGGCGGCCGCTGGTTAAAAAAAAAGACGACGAGCCCATTCACGCCAAAAGTGATACCTACGTGCTGGAGACCAACGTCCATTTCCCCACGGATTTGAATCTGCTGTGGGATGCCTGTCGGAAATGTTTGGTTTTGCTCCCGCGGCTGGCGCAGCACCTGGAGCACTCGGGGTGGCGCAAGGCCTACACGTGGCGGAAGCAACTGAAGACCTTGCTTCGAACCTGTGGGACAATCTCCCATGGCGGGGGCGCCAAGAAGCGCGAGCGGCTCGACGCGGCGGTCACGGCCTATCTGCAGAAAGCCTACGCGGTGGAGCAGAAAGTCTTTGCCAGCCTACTGCTTCTTCGGCCCCAGACCTGCTCCCTACTGGAGCAAAACATCCTGGCCGAGGTGGAATACTATCACGAGATGCTCATCAAGCATCTGGATCTTATCGACCGACGGGTCCTGCAGGGCGAAACGATTCCCCCTGCCGACAAACTCTTGTCCCTGTTTGAACCGCATACCGAATGGATCAACAAGGGGAAAGTCGCCCCGGCGGTGGAACTCGGCCATAAATTACTCATCACCACGGATCAATATAGTTTGATCCTGGACTATAAGATCATGACCCAGAGCAGTGATGTGAAGGAAACCCTGCCTCTCGCCGATCGGCTGTTGGCCCGATTGGGGGACGGCCAGATCCAGAGTTGGAGTGTGGATAAGGGGTTCAGCGCACAACAGGATCGCGAACTCCTCGAGCTGTTTATTCCCGAAGTCATCATGCCCCAAAAAGGGCGGCGTTCCCAAGCCGATCAGGCCCGGGAAACGCAGCCGACCTTTCGCCGCTTACGGCAGCAGCACAGTGCGATTGAATCGGACATCAAGGCCTTGGAACACCATGGGTTGAATCGGTGTCCTGACAAAGGATGGGCGGGGTTTCAGCGCTACGTCGGGTTGGGGATCTTGGCGTACAATCTCCACAAGATTGGCCATCGGTTGCTGGAACACGACCGACGCCGTAAGCCGCAACTCAAGCAAGCGGCCTAGCGCTGCAAGCTGCCGGAAGGAATCCTGCACCCGAGGGCGACCTCTGTCACGAATCGACTGCGACGTCCTGGGGAGGGCTCCCATCCAGGACATGGCACGAATGGTGGACGAGAAAAGCCGTTCGTGAGCACGACAGAGGAGGCCGAAGAGAGGTGTGGAAAAAATATCCCGGAACATGCCCGAAAAAACCGGCGTTTTCTCTCAGACACTAGTGTAGTGTCCTAAATAGATTGTATATTATAACGCATTCTGCTAGCATCACGATATTATTCATGCTCGTGTTGAGGAGGGGAGTATGCGTCAAGCCGTGCCGATCACCTTAAGAGCTGGGGACCGTCAGCAGTTACAACGGCATACCCGAAGTCGCCGCAGTGCGGTCCGATTGGTGGAGCGCTCAAAGATTGTTCTGCTTGCCGCAGCCGGGAATACCAACAAAGAGATTAGTCTGGTGCTGGGGATTGATCCGCATAAAGTGGGGCGATGGCGCAATCGGTATGCAGCGCAAGGATACCCTGGCATCCTCAAAGATGCGCCGCGCGGAGCCAACCACGGCGGCAAGAAGACGGAAGACCAGACGCGGCTGAGGCAGAAGATTCTTCGCCGCACCACCCAGGACAAACCCAAGGGCGCGACCCACTGGTCCACCCGATCCATGGCACAGGCTGTGGGCTGTCAGCATAGTTTCGTCCAGCGCGTCTGGAAAGCCCATGGCTTGAAGCCCCATCTGGTGAAACACTTTAAAATCAGCAATGACCCCCGGTTTGAGGAGAAATTACACGACGTCGTGGGGCTCTATTTGAATCCCCCCGAAAAAGCCGTGGTGCTGTGTGTCGACGAGAAGAGTTCGATTCAGGCCTTGGATCGTACGCAGCCAGGCCTGCCGATGAAGAAGGGCCGCTGTGGAACGATGACTCACGATTATAAGCGCCATGGCACGAGTACCCTCTTTGCGGCGCTGGATGTCTTGAGCGGACAGATTCTGGGCAAATGTATGCCGCGACACCGGCATCAGGAATTTCTCAAGTTTCTGTCCCTGATTGATCGAACCGTGGACAAGACGGTCGACTTGCACATTATCATGGATAATTATGCCACGCATAAACATGCGAAGGTCCAGGCGTGGCTTGCCAAGCACCCGCGGGTCCATTTCCACTTTATCCCGACCAGTTCGTCGTGGCTGAATTTGGTAGAACGGTTCTTCGCCAACATCACGGCCAAGCAGATCCGGCGCGGAGTGTTTCGGTCCGTGGAAGAATTGGAAGCGGCGATTGGTGACCATATTGCCCAGAACAATACGGCCCCAAAACCGTTTGTGTGGACGAAATCGGCGGAAACAATTCTGAAAAAGGTCCGCCGGGCGAAGGCCGCACTTAATGCACTACCTGTTTAGGACACTACACTAGTTACAAAAAGTGTAAATAATTTTTGGCACAAAAAACGCCCCAAGACTCCGAGGAATCCTGGGGCATAAAACACCTATACTTTCGCAGGCGCTTTCTTCCCTTTACTCGCCTCATAATACGACCGGAGAACCGCATTGATCCGGGTTTGATACCCGCGCCCCTGTGCCTTAAACCATCGAAGCACATCGCCATCCACGCGGACCGTCACTTGGGCCTTCGGACCTTCAGGATAGACCACTTGGGCATTTTTCCAGAAGGCCTTTCCAAGACTAGGCCCGATTGGAGCATCGGGCCTGCTCCGGTCTTCCATCTTCTCCAATTCAGCCCGTGAAATTTTGGTGATACGTTTCTTCTTCATCGCGCCCAGCCCTCCATGCTGAGATGATCCGGCGTGTGTCTCCGCGCCAGGTGTAGACCACAACTAAAAATACTTTTGCCGTGTGGCCGATAGCAATATACCGCGTTTCTCCATAGTCGTCCCTATCATCTAATCGTTCAACCGTGGAAGTGTCGAAAATTTTACCAGCCAATGCAAAATCAATCCCGTGCTTGGTGAGATTGCCTTCCCGTTTCTGTTCATCCCATTCAAAATTCATAAGGTAATTATAACTACATTTGTAGTTACTGTCAAGGGGTATGACAAAAAAATTTACATTATTTCAGGCGACAAAACGCCCTAGGCATGGTGCTTTTGCGTATACGTAGTTTTCTTTGAGAGGCTAGAGTGGACGGGATTACCCTAGACGACCCGGCGTTCTTCGTCTGGCTTCCGGGTTGGCGATGGGGGGCACAATACAGCGTGGAAGGTGGCGAAGGTCGAATGCTGTGCAGGGCCTTACGTACCGGATATTCGGCTTCTGGACCGTTTGGGGGTTGCGAGCCAAAAACGTTTCTCGCGCATTATGGCAACTACCCACGTCTTCAAAAACAGGAGACATTCCCACACCGTTAATTTCTCCATTGGCGGCAAACAGCACCACTAAGAAAAAGTAGGCAATCATGATTCGGTAGGAGCCTGACAGGGGCGGGGGATATTATGATACTTCAATCCCTCGCCGGATAGTTGCAAGCCCGGTGCGGTAAGGAAGCCTTTTTTTATTTTCACGTCCACCGTTTTGTATTTGGTCGCGGTGCATCCACTAAACAGAAAACACACCAACAAGAGCCCCAACAATTTTTTCACGGATTTCTCCATTATTTGAAATACGAGCTCACACATGCGCCCAAAAAGAGCGATAAAAAAGCAATAAGGGATGTGGCCCAGGTGGGCAATCGGTTTCTGAGATGAACTAAAATATCCTCCATCCGTTCAACGCGGTCCTTGAGGTCCCGGACATTTGCTCTTGTTACTTGTTCAAAGGCGCTGGCCGGTTGGTTCTCGGGCATGAATCTAGTTTCCTTTCTCCCTATGAGTGCATCCCACGAAGTTCTAAATCGGCACTCGTGAGAGGTTGGGTATCTGACCCCATATTTTTCCTATCTCCCTCTCCACGATCAATCGCGTTCCCCTCGATCACCGTTGTCTCGATGCAGAACGCCAGTGAGTTGTCCTCCAGGGCGACCAGGCTGTGCGCTTCTCCTCGCGGAACCTCGACGATATACGGTGCATAAACAAAGTCGATTCGCTTCTTTCCGTTCTCGAAGATACGTTCAACTTTGAAACCTCCACGACCGATGACCGTGAGGTGGTCGAAGTCGTGAGAGTGTCGGGAATAGGAATTTTAAAAGCCCTTTTTGACTGAACCGGAAAGTACCAAAGACCTCATTGTGGGGTCAATCTGCCAACTCCAGAGTCTGCCATGAAGGAATTACCCTGCGCGACGGGCCTGACTGGCTCTTTTGCCATGGATCAGGCCCAGCATGACGCACCATTGTGGCGTGTGCGAAGGGGAACTGGGCAAAAAAAGGGGGTGTCGGTTCGGGCCCCGAACCGGAATCCAGGTGGAAGCTTAGGCTGTCTGCATGAACGCGTCGAGGCGGGCCGGGGCTCGTGGTGGGGCTCGGCTCGGCAAGCCCAGGTGCGTGAGAATCTTGATGATCACCGCAGGATCCTCGATCGCCGCGAGGATGGTCAATGGCCCGCCGCACTGCGGGCAGGTGGTGATATCGATGGCGAAGACGCGTTTGAGTCATTGGGCCCAACTCAGGCGGGCTCGTGTTGAAGGAGCGAGGGAATCGCCCTCCTCATTGGCGGGGTCCGTCGCCTGATCGGCCTCGCCGGGCACGATCTGGGACCGCAGCGCCGCGTTGGGCGCCAGCACGCCATGGAAGCGAATGAGATGGAGTCGGGGACGCGGGACGAGGGCCGCGAGGCGTTGCAGGAATTCCAGCGGGCTCATCACCAGATGGGTGGTGCCATCGCGATACGGCGTTTTGAGTTGGAGGACGACCTCGCCGGCTGGGGTCCGGCGCAGGCGTTTGTGGCCCAAGGCCGGACGGGTGATGTCGCGACAGAGCTGTTCGAGTTGTTGTCGCGGCTGGGGACCACACCATGTGTCCGCATGCAGACTGAACCCTTGCGCACTGACACCGCCCTTTGATTGTGGCGCCTCCTGACTGGCCAGGCGCAATGATGGATCTTTCCACGTCAGCACTTTTTGGCCGGCTCGGGGGCCAAGGGCAATGCGGTAGGTGCAAGCCGCTGCCTGCAGCGGGGCCAAGGCGGGATCGGCATCGGGATTGGTCAGATACGGAATCTCGGAGACTTCTTCCATGAGCGCGCCTTGGCGCGTGAGCATCTTCAGCAGCCGCGTGATGATCCGCGTGAGTAATGCCTGAAGCTGGTCAGCGGTAGGGGCCGGCACGGGCTGAAAGATCGGGACCCCGTCGGTGAGGCGATAGACGCCATCGAGCATCAGGCAATGCAGATGAATGTTGAGATTCGCGGCGGAGCCAAAGCGTTGGATGAGGGTCACCGCGCCGGTTTGCGCCTGGGCATGGGTCAAGCCGGCGTGGTGGATCACGAAGGTCGAGAGGGCGCGGTGAATGACTTGCAACACCGGGGAAAGCCGCTGCGGCTGGGTCGCGAACAGATGCCGCAAGGGGATAGGACACGAGACCACCCATTGGCGCACGGGCACGTGAGGGATCACCTGCTCCACCAGATGGGCGGCAGTCTCGGCCATGCGTCTGGCGCCACAGGCCGGGCAAAACCCGCGGCGTTTACAGGAGAAGGCCACCAGCTTCTCATGGGCGCGGTCCCCACATCGCAGGCGCAGAACCCCGTGCGCTCAGGGCTCGCGAAACAATACCTTCCCATTTTCGCATCCCAGCTTCAGGCCATCTTGAGCCGATCTTCACTCGCAAAATCCTCCACGTGGGCGTTGCTACGCCTGCAGTTTTGCTCCCTCAGATCGACTCAATCTAACCCAAATCTGGGCGCGAATTCTGGGAAGGTATTGTTTCGCGAGCCCTCAGATCCCGCCTTCCAGAAACGCCTCGAACTCGTCTTTGACAAACTGGGGCAGGCCTGTTCCGGTTTCCTGTTCGACTTGAGCCAGGAAGGTGTCGACGTGATCTTGGATCACCTGGTAGAGCGTGGTCTCTTCGGGACGGCGGCGTTCGTAGGGAGCCGGGGTGTCATCGGGTGGAGCCGGGCTCGTGGGCTTGGGGCTCGCGCCACCGCGCGTTGACGGAATCGCTGTCCCCAGGGCCGCCAGCATCGTTCGGGCGCCGTGGGCTTAGGTGGGATAGGTGCGTATCACCGCGATGACCACGGCGGCAATGCGCAGGTGCTGCTTCGGGACAATCGTCGGGAAGTGTGGGTTCGCGGGTTCCAGTAAGACGCGCCGCCCCCGCTTGCGGAACACTTTCATCGTCCACTCGCCATCGACCTCGGCAATCACGATGTCCCCCGTCTTGGCCTCCTTCCGGCGCTCCACCAGGACGGCATCCCCTGGGAGAATTCCGGCGTCGATCATGGACTCACCTTGAACCCGAAGTAGGTAGGTGGCCTGCGGGTTGCGGATGAGGTGTGCCTCCAGATTGATGGTGTCGAGGTGGCCCTCTTCCGCCGGCGCGGGGAGGCCCGCTTCCACCGTGCCTAACACGCGGATCTCGGAAAAGAAGCGACTGGGCAGGAGCCGTCCCGTGGAGTCTTGCTGGAGAAGTTGGGCGGCGAGGAGCTTCTTGACGAGCTTCGCGGCGGCATTGGTGGAGCGAAACCCGGCCAGCCGCATGATCTCCCGGTAGGTGGGCATGCGCTGGTGCGTGCGGTAGAACGTGACAATGGCCGGGAAATGCGAGCGGGAATCCATGAGGGCTCAAGGATACGGTGAACAGATGTTCACTGTCAAGCGGCAATGCGAATCTGTTCTTTGCCGAGTGTGTCTCACCGGTTGGGGGGCTCTCCCGCAGCATGGGCCCCATCACAGGGACTGGGAATTACCGAGGGCCGTTGAAGGAGCTAGTGTAGTGTCCTAAATAGATTGTACATTATAACGCATTCTGGTATCATCACGATATCATTCATGCTCGTGTTGAGGAGGGGCGTATGCGTCAAGCCGTGCCTATCACGTTAGAAGCCAGGGACCGTAGGCAGTTACAACGACAGATCCGAAGTCGCCGCAGTATGGTCCGATTGGTGGAACGTTCAAAGATTGTTCTTCTTGCCGCGGCCGGGAACACCAACAAAGAGATCAGTCTGGTGCTTGGGATTGATCCGCATAAAGTGGGGCGATGGCGCAATCGGTATGCGGCGCAAGGCTACCCCGGGATCATCAAAGATGCGCCACGCGGCGCCAACCACGGCGGCCAGAAGACGGAAGAGCAAACGAGGTTGAGGCAGAAGATTCTTCGCCGGACCACCCAGGGCACACCCAAAGGGGCGACCCATTGGTCCACCCGGTCCATGGCGCAAGCCGTAGGCTGTCAGCATAGTTTTGTCCAGCGCGTCTGGCAGGCCCATGGCTTGAAGCCCCATCTGGTGAAGCACTTTAAAGTCAGCACGGACCCCCGGTTTGAGGAGAAATGACACGACGTCGTGGGGCTATATCTCAATCCCCCCGAAAAAGCCGTGGTGCTGTGTGTGGACGAGAAGAGTTCGATTCAGGCCTTGGATCGTACGCAGCCAGGTCTGCCGATGAAGAAGGGCCGCTGTGGCACGATGACAGTGGTCACGACGCCATCGGCGGCTCCTTGTGGCAGACCGGTGATCGTCACGTCGCCGCCGATCGTCCTGATGAGCGTCAGCGTCGTGCCCGACACCGAACCGTCCTCGACCACGCCGTCCGCGGCGCCTCCGCTCGGCAGCCCGGTGATGACCACGTCCGCGCCCACCGTCCTGTCCAACGTCAGCGTCGTGCCCGACACCGAACCGTCCTCGACCACGCCGTCCTGCGGCAGCCCGGTGATGACCACGTCCGACAGACTCCCGGTCCGGTCCAGGGTCAGCGTCGTGCCCGACACCGAACCGTCCTCAACGACGCCGTCGCCGACCGGTGCCGCCCAGTCCCACGTATCGTCGCTCTGCCACGTCAGAACGTCACCGGGCACCCCGCCGGACGGCACCGTTGCCAGCGCCTCAAGCGCAGCCGTTAGGTCGGCCGCGGTGGTGACCTCGGCGAAGCTGGCGGTCACCACTCCACCAGTGGACGTGGTGAGCGTCAGCACCTCCGTGGTGGACTCGTACGCGGCGGTCGTCAGGACACCGTCGAACCCACCGCCCCCGCCAACGGTGACGTTGAGCAAATGCTCGGCGTTGTCAGCGTCCTGGTACGTGGCGGTGAGAATCGCCCCGTTCAAGATGATCGACTTGACGTACAACCCGTCCAGATCCCGCGCGTCCAGCATCTTGCTGCCGGCCGGAGCGATGTAATCCGAGCGCAGCGGCCCGTAGAACGGGAGCTGGCCGGCGTTCGGCGTGTAGGTCTGCGCCCAGCCGAGCAGGGGCAGAAGGACCGCGGCGGCGATCAAGGTCAGGCGTCGAAACATTCTCGGCTCCCTTAGTTGTAGATGAGGTTCACGGCTCTGACGCCACCCGGCGGCAGTTGGTTGAATCCGATGTAGACGATATGCGGGTCCCCGTTGGTGTCGTCCACCGTGTCGTCCTGGCGCTGGTAGAATGAGAGCTGGTCTACCGGGTTCGGCGGGAACAGAAGGCTGTCGGGCGCACCGACAGTCTCCGGCACCGCGAAGTACGGGTACGCTGCGTCCGTATTTGCGGGCAGCGTTCCCTCGTCGGTCATCGACGAACTCGCATCTGCGAACTCCGCTGTCATGACGGACCGATCGGCTGAGAATCCGAAGTACCTCAAGTGCATGCCCGGCGGCACCCCCTCCAACGCAGCCACTCTGGCATCCAGACTTGCCACGTCGGTAGCAGATGCGTGGCCCGCGGCGGCGATCAGATCGTTGACCACAGCCTCGCTGAGTCCTGCTCCCCTGAACAGCTCCGGAACCGGTATATGCACCTCCGTGCCGTCTTCGAGCACCAGATTCAGCATCATGCCGTCCGCGCTGAATGATCCGCTACTCACCACGCCGTCCTGAGTATCCATGTCAGCCGGGAGATTGATGGCTATGCTGCCGCCGTCCGCTGTCGGGAAGTTCAGCGTCCTGCCGCTAATAGTCGCCCCGACCATGATCGCGTTGAACTCTTCTGTGGTGAATCCCAACGGATATTTTACCAGATGGAGAACTTATATTTAATATACCTATTAGTTCATTACCGAAAACTTAGACAATTTTGTTAGTTTACCTTGGTTATATATGAGGTATTTATGAAGATAATGATTGAAGAGATGCTGGATAATAGTTTTTATCCACAGCGTCTGAAGAATATTGATATGGTAAATCTTCTGAAATTTATGCATCGGAGTAATCATATTGATACTGTAACTATGGGATATGCTGTCAAGTACACTGTTAGAGATGAAGATGTGGTAAGATTATTAAAATTGTCTCCTAGAAGTCTTAAAAGTATGGCGAAAGATTTAGATGAAGATGGTGGTGAGATTTTATCCTTTTCTTGGGGATTAACGGAAGATGGTGATATTTGCTTTCAGGTTGTTCTGAGAGACAATAATGATGACAATCACTACAAATTATTGTATTATAATAATTCGGTGAAGAAGAGCTGGTACTTAGATGATGTAACTAGGTTAGGTTAATTTGCTAAGAACTAAGTTTCCACATGCTACTGAAGCTAGAGAGATTATGAAGTTTGCTAATAAATTGGTAGATATTTTGCAGATGGAGAACTTATAGGTAATATACCTATTAGCTCATTACCTAAAGCTTAGACAATTTGGATAGTTTACCTTGGTTATATATGAGGTATTTATGAAGATAATAGAAGCAGTATCTTCTGATGATGGATACTCATCCACTGAAGAGCTTAGTTCAGATGATTTTGATAGTTTTTACCCTAAGGATGGTGAGGCATTCTCAAATGCTTCCAATACTGATTAATATGACTCTACGTAAGTTTGAGTACAATGAAGATGGATCAGGATTCATTATCAGATACTTAGTGCCCACAGAATATGTGCAAAAGATTATAAATCATGCACCTACTTCTTTTAAGTCCATGAAACGAAATGTGGAAATAGAAGGTGGGAAAATTAAATCTTTTATTTATGGATTTAAGACGAGTGGTGATATTTGTTTTATAATTATTCTAAGAGATGATTATGGAAACCACTACAACGTAAATTATGACTACAATTCATTGAAGAAAATATGGTTTTTAGGTGAAATAACTAGCGTGGAGTAATTTATGGCTACCACTTATGAGTTCTAGAGATCAGTGCTGGACAGGCAAAGAAGCTTGCGTGATGAGTATATAGAATTAATAGGAACTCCAGTCTCAATTGAGACTAGTGATAGTTCTAATAGGGATTTCTATGGAGACTTTATTGAATACGGTGGTAGTACTTATTTAGATACTAAAATGGTCATAAATTGGCCTGATAGATATTCTCAGCGAGGTGATTCAGCTTCATTTGAGGAGGAGCCTGCGATTGAAGCTCTAGCTAAATTTGCTGATGACATAAAAAAATCTTCATTAGGTAAAGTGCACTTTATCAACTCACACAAAAAGCTTGTGACTAGAACTTTCGAAGTTACTAGTATCTACGAAGTTTTTGAAGGCGAATCCATAGGCAAGACTATCAAGATAACTCCTCATAGAAGAGGAGGTGATAAAGATTAATACAGTGGATAATTATAAGATTATTACTTCTGATTCAGTTGAAATTGCTGATAAGATTCCAGTTAAGGAATTTAAGGATCTACTCAAGCAGATAGAGAGCAAGTTAAAGAGTAAGAAGCGTCTATTATCTCATAAAGATACTGCCAGTCTGAATCGAGCTGAATTGTCTTTTATTAACATTCCTAAAGGAGTATTCTTAGGAAAAGGTATCTTATCTAGCATTGATTTTCATGGTAACTCATTAGAGGATGAGCATGATTTTATGTTTAAGTACAATTCTTATGAAGATAAAAAGGTAAAGATAATTTATTATGATTACAATCCTAATAAGAATGCTGGTTATTATTTTTACCAAAAGAGTTTATCTAAGCTCTAAATATTAATCGTATTTAATCTAAAGGAGATTAAAATGAGATTTCTTAATGTTAGTAGCTTTTATGCTAGCAGTAGCGAGTCCAGCATTTGCTGCTGATGGTTGGTATATTGGTCTGGATATGGGAGTGGCTGATGGCTCTGAAATGAGTGTAACTGGGAAAGATAACGATCATCCTTCCAAGTGTGACCAATTTATAAACCCTGATGATAGTCAAACAGCAGGTGGTGAATGTGGTCCTAACCCAGCTGGTGATTCTTGGATGTCACAGTTTGGTAGTAACTGGGGCGTAATGGCTGGTGCATCAGCTGGTTATAAGTGGAATCATCTCAGATTTGAAGGTGAGTACTTCTACAGAGGCCACAATAATATAGGTACTGATCGAGATAGTGTAGCTAGTGATGGTGCAGATGCCAAACAACTTCAAGAGCTGTCAGCACTAGAAGCTGCTGTAGATAGTTTAACTTCGCATAACTTATTTGCGAATGTTTACTATGATTTTCATAACTCGTCCAAGTTTACACCTTACATTGGGGTTGGTGTTGGTATGGCTAAAGTTGATATGGCCTACTACTCAAGGTGGGCCAGGGAGTCTGACCCTGCCAAAATCAGTACCTTTGATGGTGCGATACTTTACGGGTGATGGTGCAGATAGCAGCTGATGGTATGCATTAAATGCTAAACTAGCTGGTACTACTTCTATTGGTAGAAATACTTTCTCTGATGTAATGATGGGCTGGCAAGCGATTGCAGGAGTTGATTACCAGTGGACTGAACCTTTGTCTGTAGGTTTAAAGTTTAGATGGACAGATTTAGGTAATTTCTCAGGTGATCCAGTAGCATGGGATCAACTAAGAAGCCACGCATCTCACAACAAACGTGCCGATATGGTGAAGTATAACGCTATGACTAATGATTTATCTTTCTGGGCAATGACTTTAAGTATGAAGTATGCATTCTAGCTTAGGTGAGAAATAGAGTGGACAAAAATTTCTTGTCCACTCTATGATTGAGGTAAATTATGACACTACCAGTTTCAGTGCCAACTCCAGAAGAGTTAGATGAGCATAAGGAAAAGGATAAAGAGCCTAGTTCACTGCCATATTCAGGTATATCTGAGATTACAAATATGGGTCTACGCGGAAACGTGTGGCGGAATCCTGCGTTCCACAAAGTGAAAACCATAGCATTCATGTAGGTATTGAGAGATTCGGTGGGGGGTGAAAATTGGTTCACTTTACGGGTAAACTCACGCCATGAAAAATCCCAAATCGATTCGCGAGTTATTTTCCTTCCCTGGGTTCACCGCCTCATCGAAATTGAGGGGGGGGATCTGGGGATCGGCATGCCCGGGTGATCCACCTCCAGCGGCGAAAAAACGAGCTATTGTCAAATCTGGTGTCTGAGCTGTTGATTACGCGGCGACCGGATCAAGCTTGGCTTCCTCGATGCCATCAGTACATTGAATGCCCGTGATAACTTTTTCCAACTCCTTGAATCCCCGGAGGCGGCGCCAGTTTTTCTCCGCACATCGTCCCAGCTTGACCATCATCTGTAACAGGCCATCACGAGTCAGGCAGCCCTTGGTCCGCTTGGTCCGATGGCGAATTGTTCCAAAGGTCGATTCAATTGGATTCGTGGTGCGAAGACTCTGCCAGTGCGAAGCCGGAAACGCATAGAATGTCAGCAACTCCTCCCGATCTTTTTCTAAACACGCGGTGGCCTTCGGATACTTGGCCTCATAGGTTCGAAGAAAGCGATCGAAGGCGCGGGTGGCAGCGGTTTTGGTCTCGGCCCGCCAGATCTCCTGCAACGCCTGTTTCGCCTTCGGCTGCCCACTCTTCGGCAATGCATTCAGCACATTGATCGTCTTGTGCACCCAACACCGCTGCTGGCGCGTGGTCGGATAGATTTCCTCCACAGCTGCCCAGAAGCCCATCGCGCCATCGCCAATGGCCAATTCGGGAGCGTGCATCCCCCGGGCTTTGAGATGCAGCAGCACTTCCCGCCAGCTCTGGGTGGACTCACGCACCCCGTCTTCGATCGCCAAGAACTGCTTGTCCCCCTGGCTCTTTACGCCAATGACGACTCACGCACAGAGCCGTTGCGTCTCTGCCCGCAGGCCACTGTAAATCCCATCCACCCCAATATAGACCCACTGTGCATCATCGAGCCGTCGCTGCCGCCAGGTGTCGTATTCTTCTCGCCACACCTGCTTTAACCGGGCGATGGTACTAGCGGAGAGGCCCTTCGCCTCGGAACCGACTCACACTTCCAAAGCCGCCTGCATCTCCCCGGTCGAGATGCCCTTCAAATACAGCCAGGGGAGGGCCGCTTCCAAGTTCCGCGTCTTGCGTACGTAGGGTGGAACCAAGGCCGACCGAAAGGTGGCAGGCTCCCCCGCTCGACTGCGCACCTTGGGGACCTGCACCGTCACCGGCCCGATCCCTGTCTGAATCTCTCGCGTCGGGTGATGGCCACTGAGGACGACCCGCGCGTGGCCCTGCTCATCCTGCTGGCCAGCATAGGTAGCTAACAAGTCAGCCACCTCCACTTTCAGTGCTTGGGCAATCAGCTTCTGGGCTCCCGTCCGAATCAATGCGGTGAGTTCGTCTTGGCCTCCTCGCTCTTCTTGCTCTGTTTTGTTACGCTTCTCCATCGTGGCGTCTCTCCTTTGTGGTTGAAGGTGGGTGTTGTGAGAACAACCATTTCAACCCGAGACGCCGCGTCTTTTCAACTCACCTCAGGCACTACTTTCAAGTATAACTCATCCACTTCTGACAATCCTATCAGACCTACTTTAGTCTCTATTAAGAGAGCTACTGATGAAGTAGCTACCGATGACGGTGATGGAGTAATTTCAGGTACTGATGGTACAGTAAAAGTTACTGGTACAGTTAATTATGAAACAAGAGTTATTTCAGTAACTTGGGCTACTGCACCTTCTGCTGGTGATGTAACTGTTGACTTCGATCAACTTGTTGGCTTATATGCTATCTACTCAGTTGATCCTGGTGCTTATGCTAATAATGAGTTAAAGATTAAAATAACCAACTTAGAAAGTACTGCTACTCCTCCAACTTTTGATGTTGAAGTATTTAGAGTATTGGACGGAGTTGAAATTCAGGCTGAGGGGAATAATACGGGAACACGTCGCATCCGACCGTCTCACAGGGGGGTTGTAACGCCCAATAATAGGTCCGATAATTCTGTTTATCGGACCTACCTACCTATCAGGAACACGCCATGTCCGCGCTCATTCCCGCCCCGGCCGCCGCCCTCGCTACGCTTCCCGAGTCGGCCCGCACCCTCGCCGCGGCCTCGCTCACCACGAACACCCGCCGCGCCTACTCCGGCGCCCTCGCCCGCCTCGATTCGTTCCTCGCCGGCCGGCCGTTGGAAGATGGCGCCCTCGCCGCGTACCTCGCGACGTTGCGCGATGCGGGCCGCGCGCCCGCCGTCGCCGGTCAGGCAGTCGCCGCGGCGAAGCTCCGGGCCAAACTCGCCGGCCAGCCGTCGCCCGCGGGTCCGGCAACGGATCGCGTGCTCGCCGGCTTCCGGCGGGAAGCTCGGGACCGGGGCCGCGGGCAAGTCGCTGGCATCCGATGGGAACAGGCCGATGCAATCGGGGCCGTTGCGGCGAATTGGGGGGGCTCGCTTGCCGGGCTCCGCGATGCGGCAATCGTCGCCCTCATGTCCGATGCAATGCTCCGGGTTTCCGAAGTCGCCGCCCTCGATTGCGCCGACCTTGCCACCGAAACGGACGGGTCCGGCCGGCTCACCATCCGGTCCTCGAAAACAGACCAAAAGGGCGAGGGCGCCGTGCAGTTCATAGGCTCGCCGACCGTGCGGCGCGTGCAGGTTTGGCTAGATGCGGCCGGCCACCGGGCGGGGCCGATGTTCCGGCGCGTGCGGCGGGGCGGGGTTGTGGGGAACGAGCGCATAGCGGACCGCTCGCTCCGGCGCATCATCGCGCGCCGTGCGGCGGATGCCGGGGTCGAGGGCCGCATTTCGGGGCATTCGCTCCGGGTCGGCGCCGCGCAATCGCTCGCAGCGGCCGGGGCCTCCGTTGTCGATATGCAAACGGCGGGCCGGTGGAAGTCGCCGGAAATGCCCGGCCGGTACGCCAGAGGCCAGCTCGCTGCCCGCGGGGCCGTCGCGAGGCTCCGCTACGGCGCATAGGTCGCTCGCACCACCGGGGGGACCGGAAGCCGGGGGCCTCGCGCCCCGATTTGCGTTTCAGGGCCGCTCAGAAATGTCCGCTCGGGGACAGGCATGGGCAGTCCAGGGGGCTGAATTCAGGGCGCACGGTCGGCCTAGCCGACGTGTGGGAGTCCGAACTCCTGATCTGGACCGAGAGCCGATACCGTGAGCTCTACCTTGGGGACCAGCCGTTCCCGCCTGGCTGGACCCGGCTATGACCGACGTCGACGAGCTCGCCGCGTGCATCCAAGGCGGCGACCCGCCTGAGCGCACACACCGGGCAAAGCCGCTCTACTGAGGAATCATCATGACGAGGACAATGTTAACGACGCAACTCTTCGCTGCTGCTGCGCTGCTGCTCGTCACAGTAGGTACCCTTCCGGCGGCAGCACAGAGGTTCGATGCAGCGGTAGAGGCATATGAGCGAGGCGACTATGCCACCGCCCTTGCTGGATTCCAGAACTACGCCGAGCAGGGCAACGCCGCCGCGCAGTTCAATCTCGGATTCATGTACGCCAACGGCGAGGGAGAAGTGCCCAAGGACGACGCCGAGGCGGTGCGGTGGTACCGCCTCGCCGAGCAGGGCAACGCCGCCGCGCAGTTCAATCTCGGACTCATGTACGCCAACGGCGAGGGCGTGCCCAAGGACGACGCCGAGGCGGTGCGGTGGTACCGCCTCGCCGCCGAGCAGGGCAACGCCGTCGCGAATGTACGCCACGCCGCCGAGCAGGGCAACGCCCACCGCGCAACGCCCTCGCGCAGCGCAACCTCGGACTCATGTACGCCAACGGCAAGGGTGTGCCCAAGGACGACGCCGAGGCGGTGCGGTGGTTCCGCCTCGCCGCCGAGCAGGGCAACGCCCTCGCGCAGTTCAATCTCGGGGCAGGGCGACGCCCACGCGCAGTCATGTACGCCAACGGCAAGGGTGTGCCCAAGGACGACGCCGAGGCGGTGCGGTGGTTCAACCCGCCTCGCCGCCGAGCAGGGCGGTGGTACCGCCTCGCCGCCGAGCAGCGCCCTCGCGCAGTTCGGACTCATACGCCAGCGGCAAGGGTGTGCCCAAGGACGACGCCGAGGCGGTGCGGTGGTACCGCCTCGCCGCCGAGCAGGGCAACGCCCGCGCGCAGTTCAATCTCGGGGGCATGTACGCCAACGGCAAGGGTGTGCCCAAGGACGACGCCGAGGCGGTGCGGTGGTACCGCCTCGCCGCCGAGCAGGGCGACGCCCACGCGCAGTTCAATCTCGGGGTCATGTACGCCAACGGCAAGGGTGTGCCCAAGGACGACGCCGAGGCGGTGCGGTGGTACCGCCTCGCCGCCGAGCAGGGCGACGCCCACGCGCAGTCCAACCTCGGACTCATGTACGCCAACGGCGAGGGTGTGCCCAAGGACGACGCCGAGGCGGTGCGGTGGTACCGCCTCGCCGCCGAGCAGGGCAACGCCCTCGCGCAGTCCATCCTCGGACTCATGTACGCCAGCGGCGAGGGTGTGCCCAAGGACGACGCCGAGGCGGTGCGGTGGTACCGCCTCGCCGCCGAGCAGGGCAACGCCCTCGCGCAGTCAATCTCGGGGTCATGTACGCCAGCGGCGAGGGTGTGCCCAAGGACGACGCCGAGGCGGTGCGGTGGTACCGCCTCGCCGCCGAGCAGGGCGACGCCCACGCGCAGTCCAATCTCGGGGTCATGTACGCCAGCGGCGAGGGTGTGCCCAAGGACGACGCCGAGGCGGTGCGGTGGTACCGCCTCGCCGCCGAGCAGGGCGAAGCCGCCGCGCAGTCCAACCTCGGACTCATGTACGCCAACGGCAAGGGTGTGCCCAAGGACGACGCCGAGGCGGTGCGGTGGTTCCGCCTCGCCGCCGAGCAGGGCAACGCCCTCGCGCAGTTCAACCTCGGACTCATGTACGCCAGCGGCGAGGGTGTGCCCAAGGACGACGCCGAGGCGGTGCGGTGGTACCGCCTCGCCGCCGAGCGAGCAGGCGCACGCCCTCGCGCAGTCAACCTCGGACTCATGTACGCCAGCGGCGAGGGTGTGCCCAAGGACGACGCCGAGGCGGTGCGGTGGTACCGCCTCGCCGCCGAGCAGGGCAACGCCCTCGCGCAGTCCATCCTCGGGTTCAGGTACGCCAGCGGCAAGGGTGTGCCCAAGGACGACGCCGAGGCGGTGCGGTGGTACCGCCTCGCCGCCGAGCAGGGCAACGCCCTCGCGCAGGTCAATCTCGGGGTCATGTACGCCAACGGCGAGGGTGTGCCCGAGGATGACGTAACCGCGTACGCCTGGCTCAACATCGCTGCCGCGCAGGGCCAGTCGAGCGCTAACGAAGTCAAGGAACATGTCGCCAAACACATGACGCAGTCTCAGGTCGCGAAAGCACAGAAGCTCTCCAGGGAGTACTGGACGCGCTACGTCATCCCTTTCCAATAGTCCCTCGGACTCCCAAGCGTCAGGGTGTCGCGCCGACGCTATCTCGGGTGTGAGTTGGTGGGTTCGCTAACGTTGCAAGGTAGGTCCGCCAGGCGTGGGCCGGGGGTGCCGCCTCCAAGGCGAGCGCACCCGCGCCAAGGCTTAGAAGCGGGGCGGCTGGTCGCCCGCTTTTAAGCCTCTTAGGGTCATAGAGTTATTGTGGCGGATTCTTTGGTGAGCGGTTGTCATGGCGGCGCGAGTGGTGGTCATCTCGGGCTCCGCGGCCGGGGATAGACCCGAGCTTGGAGCCGAGCTGGTCGTGCGCTTCCCCGACGGCCGCGACGTGCGGGCGGTAGAACCCGGCGCTCAGGCCGCGGTACTAGGCATCGTCGTCCCGTCCCTTAATTCGCTCGGTCAGCTCGACAATCTTGGCGCGGCGCTCCTCGGATGTCATCGATTCGAACTCGCTCGGCTTGTTGATCTCGTATTTGTCCAGCGCGTCCCAGCCTTGCATCTTGGCTAACCGAGCCGCCAGGTTGACGCCAGCATTAAGCGTCGCCGGGTCTCGCTCCGATAGGCAATCCATACATGCGGCATAGAGTCGCTCCACCAGTGCCTCTACGCTCAGCTCGTTCTCTAGTTTGCTCATGGGTGTAAATCCTCTAGCAAGGGGCCGACAATTATGCACCTAGCGCCACCAGCCCGGTTCCAGAAAAATTTTTACTTGCCGACGAAAACTTGGCACACGGTCTTGGTCTCGTCCTCGATTTCACCTTGGAGCCCCCCCATCCATGCGAGCGGACCGCGGGCGCGCCTAAGCTCGGTGGAATCGGATCTGCAGGGTGAACCATGGCATGGCGGCACAACCGGCCAGCGGCAGCCTCACCGAGCCCGTGAGAAGGTTCAGAATCGACGCATCGAAACCGAGGCATACCTGGGCTACCCCTAGATCAGCGCGCGGGCAGGCGGGCTCCTAGACGGCTCGAAGCCGCCGGACCGTAGCCCGATACCGCCGCCGGTAGTGACGGTTTCGTTCCCGGCAGTAGTCGCATGACGCGCCTCGGGGCGACGTAGCCAGCTGGCCGCAACAACACCGGCCCGGCTCACGGTGTGCAGGCTCGCCTCGGAGCTGCCGACAGACACGCGCGAGCCGCGATTGTGCGCCGCCTTGCGAGCCTACGCGGTGCCGCCTTCCGCCGGCTATGACTTCGTGATGCATCCGCATGAGCATTTTGAGCTCGCGTTCGGCTTCCTCGATTTCGAGCAGCGCGGTCAGTTCGAGGCGCGCCAGGCGGTCGAGCTCGGCTTCGCGGGCGAGTGCCGCCGCCCGCTCCTCGTCCTCGGCTCGCTGGTGAGCGCGGTTGAGGATGGCGGCTTTCAGGTCCGCAATAGCAGCGCGTACGTGAGGCTTCTGCAGAAGACAGTACCCAACCCGCCTCGCCCCCAGGCCGGTCCCTAATTTCGCTTCCCGAGCCGCCCGAGCCGCGTTGCCGTGGTCGGCGCAGCCAGCAACGAACCGGGTCGTGCGGTAATCCAAGCGCAGCGCGGGGTTGCGCTGGCGTCGCTTCGCCCACGACGCCCAAACCCGGCACCAAGCGCACGTACGGTATCCGGGGTCCGGTTGAGCGCCGCATCCGCACAACCGGCGGCGGCGGTTGAGAGCCCGTTGCTGCGTGAAGGCCTCCAGGTGGTGAAGGGCGCACCGGTCGCTTCCAGGTGCCGCCATCGCCATGCACTTGCGATCGGGTCGGTGGTGCTCCCGGCAGACTCGCGGCCTTCGCTGTTTCGCCATGGGGAAGCCCGTACCGTGCTGTGAGGAGCCCTGTCGTCCGGCACGAGCTGACAGTATACCAGCCGCCGCACTCTTGGCCGCCGCAAACCATAGCATCGCTCCCAGGCTCGCGAGGTTGCCTGTGCGGGCCGGGGTCAGGGTGTCGCGCCGACGCTATCGGGTGTTTCCGGCGCGGGGTTGCTTGTCGCTTTTTCTGGACGGCGGGTGCCTTCAAAGTGCCGCCGATCCAGTAGGGATCCATAGGGATCCATAGGTGAGGGTCGCCGCCGAGCACTTCACGCTTGTATAGCAGCATATTCCGCGCTTTCGGGGGCGAGTTAGGGTACCGGCCTATTGCGGATAGGGTACCGGCCTATTGCGCGTCCAGGTCGAGCCCAAGCCAGTCCGCAAGCGTCACCGTCTCGAATCCCTTTCCGCCGGCCAACTGCGCCCGCCGCGCCGCCTCGACGAACCGGGCCGAAGCGCGCACCCGCAACGCCGCGGGATGCGCCCGGCTCCCGCGGGTCCTGCCGATGATTTCCACCGAATCACCGGCCGGCGCCGTGTCGTGGCGCCCGGGTCCGGACTCGTACTGCGGTCGCGCGGTCTCAATGGCGCGGTCCACCCGGCGCCATGTCGGCTTGTCTGCGATCGGATCGCTTTCGCCCATCAGCGCCGCCACCACCGGCAACGGCAAGGTCAGCACCGCGCCGGGTCCGCCCTTCCCGCGAGCTGGCCGCAAGTCAGGGGCCACGCCACGCTCGCCGAGATACCGGGAACCGAGCACGTACTCGATCCCGGTAATCAGCCGCCCGGCCGCGCCTTGCTTCCCGACCGCGATCCGATGCCGGCCAGCTCGCCCGCCTTCCGCGGTCAGGATGTACCTCACGCCCTTCCCGAACCGGCGCCACGACGGCGGGCCGATGGTCCACTAGTACCACTAGTACCAGCATTTTCAGTATGACGCCCACACGCGCACGTGTAGGGGAATAGGAATTTTAAAAGCCCTTTTTGACTGAACCGGAAAGTACCAAAGACCTCACAGAGCATTGCAGCCAATATGGAGTCGCTCGTCACCGCATCCGCCGACACGGGCCTGCATACCGGCTTAACTCCAGTTGCTACTAGATTTTGTGGGTCCTCTGAATTTTTTGGAGCGGAGCCGGGTCGACTGCGATAGCATTTTCCAGGAGTCGATGAAACAAGAGGCCCCGAGAGCGCGAGGTCCGACGATTGAATCGAAAGATAAATTCATTCAGGTAGGCGTCGAGGTACTTATGATCAAGGCGTCCCTGGTATGTGCCCAGTAGCCAACGTTTCACCAGTGAAATGGCACGGTGGACTCGTGGCAACAGGTTGTCCGCGTCTGGGTCGTGATTTCCCCCAACATCGGGCTTTCGCATTGGTTTGTGCGCATACCCTTCGTCTGCCAGACAGCAATAACTTGTGAGTCCGTCGGTTATAATCGTACTGCCAGGCTCAACATGCTGCTGAACGAAATTCTTGACATCCGCGCTCGTCCGGCCCTTAAGCGTTTGCATTCGCATTCGCCCACTTCCTTTGTCTTTGATTTCCACGGCAACGCCAACAAGTTGCTTGTTTCCTTCTCCACCCAAATAGGCTTCATCCACTTCAACTTGCCCGGCAAGACGGTTGCGGGAGGGGCGACCCATCGCAACCCGTAATTTATGAAGCATGAGCCACGCAGGCTCGTGACCGCTCATCCCCAACACCCTTTGCAACGTTTGAGCGCTCGCTCCATTTTTCTGGCTTGTAAACCACCAGATTGCCTGAAACCAAATGCGCAACGGGATACGAGAATCTTGAAAAATCGTTCCGGCCAAGGGTGACTGCTGATATTGACAGCTGGAGCACATCGACAACCCTCGCTTGGTTTTCCACCTCTTTTGATTCCCACATTTCACACAGGTATACCCGTCTGGCCATCGAAGCTTCTCAATATGGGTGCGACAGGCCTCCTCAGTAAAAAAACGGGTCATCAGATCGGCCATGTCCTTGGGGTAACTCACCATGTCGCAAAACACTACATAGTGGGGCAACTGGAGTTAAGCCGGTATGCAGGCAAGTCCATGCAGGGTAACTTCCGTCAAGATCGCGTCTATCCTGCGTATAAACGGAACCGGAAAGTACGGAAACCCCTATGTTATACAGAACTGCGAGAGTTCCTTAAGGAATATTACACGACTCAAGAGATGGACTCTCTAGAGGGTGATGATGTTCTTGGAATCTTATCTACAAGACCAGTGCCAATAGACGAGGAACGTATCATTGTGTCCGTTGACAAAGACTTCTTAACAATTCCAGGGCGTTACTACAACTTTCGGCGGCCTAAGGACGGTGTTCAGATTGTGACAGAGCCGGAAGCCGACTATGCGCACATGGTTCAGACGTTAACTGGGGACTCGTGTGATGGGTATCCTGGTTGTCCTGGAGTAGGGCCAAAAAAGGCGGCGAGGATATTAGGGTCAGTTGATCCCTCATACATTGCCATGTGGCCGGTTGTAATAGGTGCTTTTGGCACTGCTGGTCTCTCAAAAGAGGAGGCGTTACCACAAGCCAGGTGCGCTCGAATACTGCGCCATGGTGATTATAACACCACAACAAGAACGGTCAATCTCTGGCTCCCTCCTTGAATATATGATAAAACAGTTTATACCCATTCTTAATAAGAAAAGGCAAAATAACCATGAAACTTCAACCTATGATTAAACCGTCAGACGCCTTTCCAGTGGTTTCACAGGACCTCGTTGAACGCCTTGCGCTCCTTTTTCCAGACCGGTGTCCTGTCCCCGCTATGACAGACCGTGATGTGTGGATTGCGGTAGGGGAAGCACGGGTCGTGAAATTTCTCACTCACCAAGTATCAGGAACGATGGAGTAATGTACCCATGTGCCTTTTTAGCTCACCAAAGCCGAAAGTACAGCCCACACCTCCTATAGTGGCCCCCCTCACGATTCCTCCTCCTCCGTCCCCCACGGCCCAGACCCCTCGAATTGGCCGAAAACGTCAATCAGTGAAACCTTCGGTTCAGTCAAAAAGGGCTTTTAAAATTCCTATTCCCCAGGAGACGGATTCGAACGGAAATGTATAGTGGTCAATCAACAGGAATCACTTTGTACTTTTATGCCGTCCAGTCCAACTGTACGACGGACTGGCTGTTGAACGTGACAGATGTAACTGGATGTCAAGTGCGAACATTGGTGACGATACGGCCACCAACTTGCCCCGTGTCCCTGCATACCGGCTTAACTCCAGTTGCTACTAGATTTTGTGGGTCCTCTGAATTTTTTGGAGCGGAGCCGGGTCGACTGCGATAGCATTTTCCAGGAGTCGATGAAACAAGAGGCCCCGAGAGCGCGAGGTCCGACGATTGAATCGAAAGATAAATTCATTCAGGTAGGCGTCGAGGTACTTATGATCAAGGCGTCCCTGGTATGTGCCCAGTAGCCAACGTTTCACCAGTGAAATGGCACGGTGGACTCGTGGCAACAGGTTGTCCGCGTCTGGGTCGTGATTTCCCCCAACATCGGGCTTTCGCATTGGTTTGTGCGCATACCCTTCGTCTGCCAGACAGCAATAACTTGTGAGTCCGTCGGTTATAATCGTACTGCCAGGCTCAACATGCTGCTGAACGAAATTCTTGACATCCGCGCTCGTCCGGCCCTTAAGCGTTTGCATTCGCATTCGCCCACTTCCTTTGTCTTTGATTTCCACGGCAACGCCAACAAGTTGCTTGTTTCCTTCTCCACCCAAATAGGCTTCATCCACTTCAACTTGCCCGGCAAGACGGTTGCGGGAGGGGCGACCCATCGCAACCCGTAATTTATGAAGCATGAGCCACGCAGGCTCGTGACCGCTCATCCCCAACACCCTTTGCAACGTTTGAGCGCTCGCTCCATTTTTCTGGCTTGTAAACCACCAGATTGCCTGAAACCAAATGCGCAACGGGATACGAGAATCTTGAAAAATCGTTCCGGCCAAGGGTGACTGCTGATATTGACAGCTGGAGCACATCGACAACCCTCGCTTGGTTTTCCACCTCTTTTGATTCCCACATTTCACACAGGTATACCCGTCTGGCCATCGAAGCTTCTCAATATGGGTGCGACAGGCCTCCTCAGTAAAAAAACGGGTCATCAGATCGGCCATGTCCTTGGGGTAACTCACCATGTCGCAAAACACTACATAGTGGGGCAACTGGAGTCAAGCCGGTATGCAGGTACAAAACACAGAATTTTCCGATGACCATATGGCTTTTACATTGGTTGATTCTGGTGACACGGATAGTTGGTGGGCGGCCTCTCCTGCTGATCCTGCGAATATCTATAATTTAAATCCCGGCAATGTTGGGATCGGGACGGATATGCCTCTGGGAACACTTAATGTTTACGGTAATACAAATAGTACTATTGCTTTAAGCCGGATTGGAAACCCTACTACGTTCGCTCAATGGTCATATAATGGCCCAGAGATTCAATTTGGTGCCGTCCGCCACGATCGTCTTAGTTTTATAACAGATAACCAGACTCGTATGACCATTGTGGAAGATGGCTTTGTCGGGATCGGGACGGCGAATCCGCAAACACGACTGGATATTCGTCAGGAGACAAATTCTGTTCCAGGTGATCCATCTACCTTGGGTGCCAGGATTACCCTGGAAGGGTCTTCAGAACGTACCAGCCTAGGTTTTTATGGCTACCCGGAATCTTCAAATGCTTATTTGGACAATACAGTGATGATATATGCACCTCAATCCGGTTCCAGTGATAATTTGCAAATTACGGCGGCTGATTCCAACGGAACTATACGCTTTACGACGGGAGGTTTTTCTAGAGAAGCCAATGAAAGGATGCGCATTGCTTCAGACGGCAATGTCGGGATCGGGACGACGACCCCGCAATCTTCCCTTGATGTTGTTGGTACAATGCGCGCTGTTGATGATCCGGCCACACCAACGCAATGCACTACCGCCAATATAGGTGCAACGCGATATAACCCAACACTCGACGCCATGGAATTTTGCGCGTCAGCTGGCGACCTCGATAGCAATGGCAACCCCGTCCCGGCCTGGAAAGTATTCGGAGGTGGGGGCGGCCAAACGATTGACGGTGTGTTCATCCCGGATGGAACCGAAATTTCATGTGAGATATCCGTGACACAAGCCGTTATTGGCACCGTACAATGTTTTGCAAGAATGCAGGGCGGTGTGGTTTATACTCGTACGGATTTTAAATCCAGCCCTGGATTCTCGGCTAATGTAGAGAGTACAGGTTTTGTCCAGCATAGTTCTGTTGTATCGTTTGCAATTGCGACTGCTGCTGTTGGGGGAACAACAGTGACCGATACAGGCATAAGAGGTTCTTCCTCCGTTCAAGTCCCCGACACTGACATCGATGACGGCATCACTACAACCGCGAGCACAGCACAATGCACGGCGACATGGCCGGGACTATAGATTAGGGGTGTGAAAACTGGAAATTAATCCCTCCTCATAATTTCCGTAAGATACATTATCACTTTAATTAATGAAAATTCTAAAGCTTTGTAATCTTTCAAGATAATTGTCACCTCATAACTTCTCCATTTATCTAACAGTATGTCCCCTCTCAATTCCACGATCGTGAGGGTGTCATTTATCGAGTCAGAAACCACGCCAAATAGCGTGGCAAATTACATGGAGGGGATAGGCGAAAATACCCACTTATCACTCTAATTTTCTTTTCTGATCTTGATAGCCTCATCCACTGCATTAGCTAAATGCTGTGAAATCCACGCATACCGTTCTTTACTTGTCGTGCCTCCTGGGTTGTAACACTTCACTAATGAAGAAAATTTTTTCCCCGATCCTTTAAATGTAACGTAGTCAAACGGGTTGCCCCCCATTGTGGAAATTTGTTGGTCAAAGTTTTTAAGGCCGTGTATCCGAATGCCAACTAAGCCCATTTCAGCATTCCAAGATTCACTGATCTCGTAGTTTATCCATTTTCGATTGGCTGTATTACTGCCAACAAGAACAATTGTGCATGATCGGTATTTCATTTGATCTGCTATCCATCTCTCGATAGCAGCATCCCCTCCCCTGGTTATCGTTTCCCAGTCATTGTCAGTGGCTGGTCTATTCCCTTCGATAGCGCCAATCTGACGAACTTGTGAAGCGCGGCTGACATCTGGTTTGTAATGAAAACTGTAGAAACACCGAGCCATTTATGACTCTCCCTGTTGGTAAAGAGTTAAAATCATCACAACGAAAATAGCACCAATTAAAACACCATGAAACGGAACGAGTGTTTTTGAAAGGGTCGCTGATGACCAGCCCTTCACTTGATCCTTGACGACTGACGTATCCATCGAAAAATTAATCTCATCCTCGTTAAGAATTCTCACATGATCGTACAGCGCCCTAAATTTTCTTTCTTCCCGAAGGAAATACCCGTCTAAACCCCAAAAAATAAAAGCGGGAATATATGCTAAAACAATAAAGGCAGGGTTGGAATCCCCAGCGGATAAAGCAAAAAGCGCTGATATGAGGACCACACTCCACCCTTTTAAAAGAAAGGAGTTCTGAGACAGGCGGTTAATTACACCTTGTATGAACTCCATATGTTTCGTTTTCTGTTCCATGGGAGCAACCTTATCCTTCGCCTAACTCACCATTATGGGAGAGAAAGACTTTTAAGCAAGCATCCTCCATTATTAGGTCGAAATGCCCCGTACCCTCCACCTTCTGCTCCTGTAATCTGGCGATAAAGTCGCAAATACTCGTTCCCGTAAAAGGCCCCTAAACTATCCGTCGTTGGAATAATTAGGATAGCATCATATTGCTTAACTCCATCCGCATATCCAATCTCCCATGGGCACCAACGACTCCTCATCGAATTTGCCGTTGCTAGGAACAAAAACCAATCAAGGTCACGAACTTTTCTTTGAATCTGTTCTGCTGTCATCCTATCTGGCGTATCAGGGAGCGTTGTGTCTTCCCAATCAATGTAAACATCCCATCCCTGATCTTGGAGGAATCCTTGAACCCCCTTTGCCAAATCACCGTCTAAATGACTATGGCAAAGAAAGGCAGTTTGCTTCCCGGCAATCTTGGCTTCCCTCACTATAGAAGCCGATTTTCCAAGAGGTGCGCGGCCAGCGTAATTCTGAAGAGTGGCTTGGGAAATGGCCATTAATCTATAAATCCAAAAAAATTGGAAAAGTACTTTTCACTATATCATTCTGGATTATTTTTCTATACTCATAGCCATCTGTTGATCCCTATTTGGGGTGTGAGTACTTCTCTAATTGAGTGTTTATCAATATAGCAGCCTTTCTCCCCAAACGGGAAAAACTTCAAATAGCACAGAAAAAACCGCCCAAATAAAAGATACTTAAAGTCCGTGGACTCATTGTCATCAAAATGGTGACATACAAGAATGAAAAATGAGAAATATGAAATCAAGGTTAAAAAAGCCTTTGGAGAAGAACTTCGGCTCCTTCGTAAAAAGAAGAGCGCACAAAAAACCTCAGGGCTCTCTCAAGAGTCTTTGGCCTTAGCCTGCGATCTGGACCGTACTTACATCGGTGGCGTTGAACGTGGGGAACGGAATATAAGCCTTGTTAACATTCAAAAAATAGCAAAAACCCTGGGTATTCCAGCAAAGGACTTTTTCAATGAGTAAGGCCCAGGGTTACTTAAAATCCCTTCTTAATAAACTTAAAACAATTCGGGAAACATCCGGCCTCTCCCCTGCTCAACTAGAAGACCGTTTAATCCTAGGCCCAGGATGGATCACACGTTTTGAAACCGGTGAAACAATTCCAAGTATTGATATGCTTTTGGCCATTCTTCATCAAACTGGCTCTTCACTACCAGACCTTCTTGAAGATATTCCAGACCATCTAGCCGCTTCCGAAATAGAGCGGATTATTTACGCTGAACAAGTAGGAAATGACCTCGTTATCCACTTCCGATATGCCAAACATGATGCGAAATATACCCTTCCAAACGGCAAGGTTGAAGAATTTGAAACTGTGATTAAGACCCTTCGGGACGGGTTAGCCCGTCTTTCAGAAACAGAGGCCGATTTGAGTGAAGCTATAAAATCAGATTCAGTTGCCATGGCTTTTCTCAAAGCCGTTGAGGTTTGGCCTCATGTCAACCCCTCTGATCTTTGGTGGTTTGTTATTTATAGGGCCTACTGTGATCCTTATAATCACCCGGCCCATTTTGCCAGAATGGACTTTACACAAAGTTGGAAGCGAACAGGGGGCTGGGCTTTAGAAGAAGTTCTTGTTCGTCACTACGGCCCTTTTCTAAAAACCAAAGGTATAAACCTTTTCATTGCAAATTCAGAAACAAAGCAAAATCTTGTTAATAATCTTGAGATAGAAGATCGAATTGAGGCAGATAAAATTGATGTTGTTTTAAACGGTAATTCTGAAGGGAAAGAAATGTTTTTTGGGGTCGTTCATGTAAAAGCGAGTTTTGCCGAGCGTAGAACAGATGATGTCCCCATGAGCACGGCTTTGAAACAGGCGGGGTTTACTTCTCCCTTATGGACCATGGATTGTAAAAGCGTGCCTGCGGATGAACCTGTAAATAAGGGAGAACTTGGTGAGGCCAGTGGCAGAAGAAGTGCAAAACGAAAAGATATAGAAGACGAGGGATATTTTACGGGATGCTTTTCCTATAATTCAAATACGAGCGTCAGTAATTCTTCACTTCCGTCAGAGCAACGAATTTACGTATGTAACTTTCAAAACCCCGATGATGAATTCTCAAGATTCATCATATCGCGCTGGCAAGCCCGCCGTTCTTCCTAAGAAGAGGAATGTCTTCAAATTCTAAACTTTCCAAACGTTCATTAGAGGCCTCAACCTGAACAGGGTCAATTTCAAACCCAATATATGAACATCCCAATTTTAAGGCAGTTAAACCCGTGGTTCCTGAGCCAGAATACGGATCAAAGACAACGATATCTGATCCGACAGACCCATAAGCTTCAATACATCGCCTAGGTAATTCCTCAGGAAATCTAGAATAATGTGCGGTTCCGTTAATTTTTTCGTTTCCAAACTCCCAAACACTTCCCACTGGTGGTGAGACTCTAAACCAGTGATTATCATCCCTTGCCATTAAAAAAATAGGTTCATGTTGTCGATGCGGGCGTCTGCATCTTCCCTCAGGCATTGGATTTTTCTTTCGCCAAATAACTTCTCCTCTAAAAACGTACCCCTTATCACACAAGGAAATAACAAGCCTATTGGGCAAGGCCAAAAGGTTCCCATATCGAAGCCAATTTTCTTCAGCATCAATAAAAGCTTTCCTCTTCGCTCTCGGTTTAACATAGGCAGAGTTGTTTTTATTTAGGCCATTTTTATCCGGACCCAGTGAACTAAATTTCCGGTCATCCACTCTCCAGTTCACTGGTGTATTAAAAGCATCACCGAGGTTTATCCAAATAATTCCATGCTTCTTAAGCTTTGGAAGAAAGGAAACAAAGGTTCTTTCTAAAAACTTAAGGTATTCTCTAGGATCGTCTTCCACCCCCATGCCATTAGAAACCCTTTGTCCCCAATAGGGAGGGCTTGTAACTAAAATATCAATACTTTCATCAGGGAGTTTAGGAATTAAATCAAGGCAATCCCCCTGGGCAACTTTATTGATTTCAAAAGGTCCGATCTTGCTTTCCAATGTGTCCTCCTTACCGGTACTTAAAAGCATCATACCGGTAAATTAAAATTAGTCAACACCCTAATTGAATATAGACGGAAAATAAGCGTTATCTTTCAAAAACAGATTGGGTGGGATCTAGTTTTATTACAATTTCCTTGGTCGGCTTCTTCTTGCCGGTCCAGACATTGACTTCCTCGCCTTCAGCGTCAACCGGCGTTAGATAAAAATTACAACCCTTAACATATTTAACATTAGCATCCTGAAGCTTGGCGATGGCGAGTTGAAGCTGGTGGGAGAGTTGTTCGAGATCCATATGACCGTGGAGTTTTACTTTCATCCTATAAGCCTAATTCCTCCAGCTATTATCTATAATTTTATCTTCGTCAGACCTTTTTAAAAACCAACGGGTCATTCCTTTTCTGGCTTTTATGTAGCGTCTGCTCATCTGGAGCCAGAAATACTCTGCCAATAATTTTGCCGGGGCCTTTATCATTTGTCTTTCGTTGCCATTTAAACTGAGTGAACGTCTCCCTTCTATTTTTACACTGCCCTCCCCTACTTTCCTAGCCTTTCTTTTTTTCTTCGCGTTTTAGTTCCTGATACCGGCTATTTTGTTTACTGTAATGGGAAAACCGATAAACAGGCATTTGATGGCAGGCTGGAGTTTGATGGCACCCTCATACCCTATAAGGGAAACTCAGATTGGGTGGAGAATACGGTCATGGATCCCCATGCCTGCTTAAATGGGGCCATCATTCCTGAAGCGGGAGCAGATTGTAATTACTGCGCTTATATTGAAGCGGTCTCAAATTATTTGTAGTGCTCTAATACGTTTTTCTCTTCCTGCCACCCCACTTCTCAATCTGCTGCCCATCTTGCTTCAAATTCTGATGACTCCATTGCCAAAGAAATTTTTATTTTTTGGCTCATTTCTTTGCCATTGGGCATCGTCGGAAGCATGGTGAAATACTGCCTTATGGCAGCACGAATCCCCGAAAGGCACGCTTTGGTTTTGATCCAGTTTTGCGGACTGAAAACACGGTTGGCCGGTTGCGGCTCGTTTGCCGCTGCTTCTAGGGCACTATTCAAGCAAGTGCCCGCTATATCTATAATTTGGTCAAAGCAGGAGTCGGACATCAGTTTCTCATAAGCGATTGCAGGATTTGGGACGCCCTCAGCCATATTATTGAGAACACAGAAACAAAGAGAAACAGCAAATAAATGATGGTAGGGGGCGTAGGCGCGCATCGCCAACAGGGATTCATTGAGACCTAAAGGGTTCTCCTTTGACCATCTTTTCCGCACGCCATGCATCATAAAATTCAGGGATTGTGCATTTTCCGCTTTATAGTCTCTCTTAAAAAGTTGATCAAAATATTTATCAAATATTTTCGTTTCGCTGTATGCGATATTGGGTCTTTGGGAATGCCAAGAAATCATATATTTTCCTAGGTCTGACATATCCAAAACATACTTCTTGTCTTTTAATGCCGGCGCTTCCTCCCCTCGTTTTGTAATCAAGTACCCGGTAGAATATTTTTGCTCAAAGAGTTTTTTAAGACCTAAAACTCGCTTGTCATTACTGCGCAAATCACGTGGTTTTACTGCACTCTGGGAGTTCGTGTTAACGCTGATATGATCAGCTCGATCACGTGTTTTAATTTCATAGAACCGAAACATCACAAAAGACTCTTCAAGTTGCTTCACTTTTTCACTACACGACAGGATGGTGGTAAGGGATTGGCAACCATTTACAACGCTGAGACCGTTGAACGTCAAATTTTGAGATGATTCATCAAAATCCATTTTGTTGCAAAGGGCGGTGATGCCGTTATGGTAGAAGAAAAATTCTTTATTGTTCTTATAAATGGTTTCTTTTATTCCCTTGTTCACGCGATTACTCAAGCCCAGCGACTGACGCACATTTTTCTGAAATAACGTACCATCTTTAACGCCTGGAAAAGAAAGACAGTCTTTTAGCGGTACCGCGGCAATGACTGTCTGTGTATCTCCTATCTTCAGTCTAACGAACTTCCCATTTTCTAGCGGCAATGTAAATTTGAGCACAGGGTGCTCTTTCTCAAGAGCCATTTCATATCGTTTCTGAATTTCATCATTGTCAACAAGATGGATAGTTGCAGGCAAATCATCCGCATCGGCAAGTTGTTTTTGAAATGTTGCAAGATCACTCATTGCCGAGGGGGTAAGGGTGGCAGTGGTTAATAACTCGAAATGAATGTCGTATTCATCATCAAGGGCAATCGCAAGCTCGGATAATCTTTGTTTTAATTTGTTGTTTGCGGTTTCCTGGAGACGGACAAGGTCTTTAAGTTGTATCCAGGAAGAAAGAACTTCCCGTAAAGGTTCCGCATCAACTTTGTCCGCACCCATAAATTTGCCTTGGAGAATAAAAACGCTATTGCTATTGTCATCGACCACAATAGCATCAATTTGTTTGTCGTCTGCCCCATCAGTAATATCTACTTTTGTTTCATTCGGATCTTGAAGATGAATATTTCTAAGGTACCAAGCGACAAATCTTTGTCCATCGTTTGGGAAATTCTGCTGGTAGTAATCTTGGGAAATTTCCTCTTTGATTTTTTGATACATAAAAATTTTAGATGGTTCTACGGTTGACTCCGGTTAACCAGATCGCCAAGCGTTAGCGGCGCTTTATTCACTGAGATCCCGAGGAGGGTTTGAAACGCAGCCATCGGCGTCTTGCGCCGGTTGAAGCGGAAAACAAACTCGTCCAGATAGCTCTGGAGATACTTCGGCTCAACCCCGTGATGCGTGCCATTGAGCCACGCCTTGAGGTTGCTGAAGACCCGGTGGATAGGGGGCGCAACTTTGTGCGCTCGCCCCGGTGTCCGAACAATTCGCACACGATGCTTGTATCCCACCAGCGCCGCATCGGAATACCCGCGCCAACCATCGGTTCGGAGTGTGGAGCCGGCCTGAATATTTTCTATCAAAAACCCACGAATGCTGCTCTCGCCTGCATCCTTTAGGAGCGAGAGACGCAACCGCCCTGCCCGTTCACATTGTTTTCCCTTCTTATCAGTATAGGGGAGAACCTCAACGGCACCGATCAGCAAACTCTTGTGCTTGGCTGCAGTTGAGCCTCGACCTTGCTTGCCTGTTGCTGGTCCGCCGATGATCGCCTCATCGGCCTCAATCAAGCCAGAGAGCTGGCTTCGGTTCTTGTTGACCATTCCTTGACGCAGCCGATGCAGCATATGCCAGGCTGTGGTGGCGCTCGATAGGCCAAGCTGTCGTGAGAGCTGGACGGCACTGATTCCTGGCGTATGGGTCGTAACGAGATAAGCAGCCCAGAACCACTCCTGGACGGGCACGTGGGAACGGTGCATGAGCGTGCCTGCCATAGGCGAAGTCTGACGACCACACGTCCTACACTCGAAAACGTAACGCTTGGAGTTTAGCCAGGCCGACTTACCCGTGCACGTTGGACAAACAAACTCATCTGGCCAGCGACTCTGCACCAAATATTCAAGGCAAGCCTGGCGTGAAGTGAAGCGTTGGCGGAATTCCCGCATGTCCTTCGGATACTGCGGACGACCCATACCTGCATAGTCGCAACTGTCTCAACCGGAGTCAACCGTAGAACCATCTAAATTCATTCAGGTAGGCGTCGAGGTACTTATGATCAAGGCGTCCCTGGTATGTGCCCAGTAGCCAACGTTTCACCAGTGAAATGGCACGGTGGACTCGTGGCAACAGGTTGTCCGCGTCTGGGTCGTGATTTCCCCCAACATCGGGCTTTCGCATTGGTTTGTGCGCATACCCTTCGTCTGCCAGACAGCAATAACTTGTGAGTCCGTCGGTTATAATCGTACTGCCAGGCTCAACATGCTGCTGAACGAAATTCTTGACATCCGCGCTCGTCCGGCCCTTAAGCGTTTGCCTTCGCATTCGCCCACTTCCTTTGTCTTTGATTTCCACGGCAACGCCAACAAGTTGCTTGTTTCCTTCTCCACCCAACTAGGCTTCATCCACTTCAACTTGCCCGGCAAGACGGTTGCGGGAGGGGCGACCCATCGCAACCCGTAATTGATGAAGCATGAGCCACGCAGGCTCGTGACCGCTCATCCCCAACACCCTTTGCAACGTTTGAGCGCTCGCTCCATTTTTCTGGCTTGTAAACCACCAGATTGCCTGAAACCAAATGCGCAACGGGATACGAGAATCTTGAAAAATCGTTCCGGCCAAGGGTGACTGCTGATATTGACAGCTGGAGCACATCGACAACCCTCGCTTGGTTTTCCACCTCTTTTGATTCCCACATTTCACACAGGTATACCCGTCTGGCCATCGAAGCTTCTCAATATGGGTGCGACAGGCCTCCTCAGTAAAAAAACGGGTCATCAGATCGGCCATGTCCTTGGGGTAACTCACCATGTCGCAAAACACTACATAGTGGGGCAACTGGAGTCAAGCCGGTATGCAGGCCCGCGGGTCCATTTCCACTTTATCCCAACCAGTTCATCGTGGCTGAATTTGGTCGAACGATTTTTCGCCAACATCACGGCCAAGCAGATCCGGCGCGGCGTGTTTCGGTCCGTGGAAGAATTGGAAGCGGCGATTGGCGACTATATTGCCCAGAACAATACGGCCCCGAAACCGTTTGTGTGGATGAAATCGGCGGAAACAATTCTGAAAAAGGTCCGCCGGGCGAAGGCCGCACTTAATGCACTATCTGTTTAGGACACTACACTAGGATATGGGATTTTTTCGGGGACAGGGCGGTTATCCGGGTAGGTCCATGACTGGCGCAGTCTTAACGCATCCTCTCCACCGCTTCGCGGGATCGGCTGCGGACGGTTTGATCCCAGTCTTCCTTCATCGTGTACTCCAGCTTGTCTTTGGCTTCCGTGGCGCGCATGCGGCCTAAGGCGAGTGCGGCGCTTCCTCTGACATACGCGTGGTCGTCTTCCAACGCTTTCATTAAAAGCGGAATACTTTCCCGATGCTGGATTACGCCAAGGTGGCTGGCGGCCATGCCGCGAATGCGATGTTGTTTGTCGCCAAGCGATCGTTTAAAGGTGAGGGTTAACACGTCTGCCATGTCTGGGGCGATACTTTCTAATCCATCCCCTTCGTAGTTGTTGAGATCAATCAACTCCGTGGCAATGTCAAATCGTTTTTTCGGAGACTTCTCTTGGTTGAATCGTTGAATAAGCAGGTCTCGGTGTTTTCGCGTATCTTTCCTGCGTTTGATCTTTCGGACGATCACCCACGTTCCGAGGGTAGCAACAATGAGCAGAAAGAGGACCGGTACGACTTCATCGATGATAAAATCCTGCGTGTCAAAGTCGAGATGATTCCACCCCCACACCGAGCCGACGATGATGATCAGCAAAAACAACGCCGATGTAATGTTGGTCTGTCCTCGGTGGTTGGCGATTGTCTTGACGTGCGGATGAATATTCATCGTGATGGTGTGGCGGTGTTCATGCATTCGATGATGGCCAACAGCCGGCTAAATCGGCCGGCTTGATTGGACTCATCACGGTTTTGGTAGATGGCTACAAGGTTCCGAAGCATCCGAGCAAGGATGTGTTCGTTTGGGGTGGGATCCAGGTAGCGGCTTTCAAACTCGACGCCATACTCCTGTAAAAATTTGGCACAGTCCTTTTGGTACAGGACGACCCCTTGATTGAAACAATCGATAAAAACAGGTTCTGTCTGTAATCCCACCATAAAATGTCCGGGCAAGCCTATCCCCACCACTGGTACATTGAGACGCTTGCCGATTAACAAGTATAGCAGGGATAGGCTGATGGGGATGCCGATGCGGCGTTTGAGCACGTGGTGCAAAAAACTGTTGGCTGGATCGTAATAGTCTCGGGTGTTGCCTGTAAAGCCGAGTTCATGGAACAAGTATTCGCTGATCGTCTGAATCGCTTGTCGTGGAGGGATGTCTTTCTCCAAACGTGGTTTCAGGACAGCGACCATGTTTTCGATTTGGCGTTGGGAGGCCTGAACATCAAGGTCCGGGTACGCGGCCTGCGCAATAAGAAACGCGCCCGTTTCAAGATCAACGGGCTCTGTTGATGATGTCATCAGGACTTTAAACGAATGCTCGACTTCAATGAGCTTGATGTCCGCGATGACTGAGCCAATACGATCCGACATGGTTGGCTCGTCCGGTCCATCATGGGCCTGTTGAAGAAGTGGAAGGGCGGGTTGGCCAACGGCTACTAATTGGTCATGGATGGTCTGGGCAATCTGTGAGTCTTGATCAGACAGGAGATGAATAAGGGCGTTGATTTGCTTTTCTGAATATTCAGCGCAAGCCGAGGGCTGGTTTTTCATGTCGCACAACTTTAGGGCACCTCTAAAAACCGTCCTTTTCCGTGATGGCGGCGTCAGCCGCGTGCTCAAATCCTCATGTATTCGCCCATACACTCCGGTTTTCCGCGCGCGGCTTCCTTGCCCTCACAAAAAATGCCGGGTTTTTAGAGGTGCCCTTTATTCATAACTACCCAGGTTGCTTCAATTTTGCCCCATGACGGCGTTGCTGTGGTGCTCAAATCCTCCCGCCTGGTCCTAGCCAAAATTGAAGCAACCTGAGTAGTTACGTTCATTCCTACGGGATTACCCAATGGCTTTTTCGAAGGCTTTGGCCCCGCCATATAAGCAAATCGCATCAAAAATCGCCAAAATGACTAAGGCGATGGCGACTTGAGGAATCGCAGCTTCCCATCCGGTGATAATGAGGGGACGGACCGCATCAATGACCCACGTCATTGGGTTCAGAAATGCCAGCGCTTGCATCCATCCTGGCATGGCTGACAGGGGCACCAGCGCGGAGCTGAGAAAAATCATCGGCAAGGAGAGAAAGCCCAGCATCGAGAAAAAATCTCCATGGCTTTTGACGGAAAATGCCATAGCCAGGGAAATGGCGGTGAGGCCGATTCCAAACAACATTCCAATCACAAGGATTACGGCAATACCCAGGAGGCCGGTTACTGGGTGGACGCCAAATAAGAACGCGATGCCCAAAATGACTAAAATCTGCATGCCAGTGATGGCCATCACAAATAAATACCGGCTGAGAATAATGGAAGTCCGATGAATAGGCGTGGACATCATGCGTTCTAAAAACCCATTTTCTTTATCAAACAAGAGATCCACGCCTCCGGCTAACCCATTATTTAACACGGTCATGACAACGACACCACCAGCGAGGAAACTCATGTAGTTGGGGGCTTGGAGGACTTCAATATCGGCGGCACGTTGGAACAAGCTTCCAAAGAAAATGAGCCAGAACAACATGGGTTGGATCAGCGTAAACAGCATGCTGAATTTTTCTCGACTGAGGCGCCGAATCCATCTCAGGGTTAAGGCCAAAACTTCTTGTTTGTAGTGTGGAAAATTCATAATTTTTTCTGTAGATCCTTGTTGCATGGAGCAGGCTTACTCCTCCATGGGGTCTGGATATTCTCCTTTGAGGGCATGGCCGGTAAAGGACACAAATACATCATCCAGACGTGGCCGATGATACTCAATGCCATCCACTTGGCAATCGATGCGATTGGCTACCTCCAGAACGGCGGGTAAAGATTTTTCCGGTGATTCAACTCGAATATTTAAACCATTATCTATGGTGCGAATATTCCGAACAAAGGAAAGAGTTTTGACTCCCTCGCTGAGTCGATCGAGTTTATCAAGTTGGCTTTCTTTCACGGTCAAAGACAAACTATCACCACCCAAACCTGCCTTGAGTTCTTTGGGTGTCCCAATGACTTTTATCTTTCCCTGGTCGATGATGGCTAACCGGTCACAGAGCTGATCGGCCTCTTCTAAATAGTTCGTGGTCATCACGATGGTAATGCCTTGTTCACGCAATTGACGGATATGATCCCAGATGCGAAGGCGGCTGTGGACATCAAGTCCCAGCGTCGGTTCATCGAGGAACACAATTTTCGGATTCGGCAACAACCCGCAGGCAATATCCAATTTGCGTTTCATCCCACCCGAATAGGTTTTGGCTGGGCGGTCGGCATGTTCTTCCAGGTCCACGAGTTTGAGTAATTCCTGGATGCGTTGTGTGGCCTGGGCCTTGGGTAAATGGTACAGGTCTCCCAAGAGTTGGAGATGCTCCCGGCCTGTTAAGAACCGATCGATCGCCCGTTCTTGAGGAACATAGCCAATAAGACTTCTGACCGTATCGGGTTCTTGTACCACATCGTGTCCCAGAACCGTGGCAGTCCCGGTTGTGGGTTTCAGGACCGTGATCAGGATACGGAGGGTGGTACTTTTTCCGGCCCCATTTGGTCCGAGGAGGCCAAAGATTTCCCCAGGATTGATGGTGAGGGAGAGGTCATCAATGGCTGTGACAGACCCATACGTCTTCCCCAAGTTTTTCACTTCAATAGCGGGATTCATCTATTCCAATTCTGTTGAATGCTTTTGCGCGTCGAGTTTGAATCGAAGCAGGTCAATAAGACGGCGTGTTTGTTGATGCAGGCTTTCGGATTCCAATAAAAACTGTTTTTCAAAGGGCGTGAAGTCCAAACACGACGATAAACTATTAATGAGCACCGTGTCTGAGATGGATTGCCCTGTAATCAATTTACAGAGTTCCTGGGCTTTGCGAGCGCGCAAATATTGCAGCGCTAATTTGGTCAGGCCTAATCGAAGGCCCGGATCAACAGGATCCTGAAACGGCTCATACGCCCTGAGGGCAATTTTGGCTCGCCGATAACTGGTATCAAAAAATTCTTCTTCAATATCGTAGCGCGACAATCCATGCAAAATTACATTTGATCGTCCATCCGCAAGTGACTGGATATTTTTGATCCGACCGACGCATCCGAGCGAGAACACCGGGGGGGCACCAAAGTAATCGTTTTCCCACCCTTCCTTTAATAAAACCATTCCGATGCACTGGCCTTCCTGGCTCGCTTGCGTGATCATGTCCCGATAGCGTGGTTCGAAAATGTGGAGTGGCAGATACGTATTAGGGAAAAACACCACATTGGGAAGCGGGAAAATGGGAATCACGTCCGGGATAGGAAAGGCTTCAGATGCTGTTTCTCGATCCAATTGAGGCATGCGGTACGATAGCGAAGGTTTTGGAGCCTTGTCAACGTGACGTTGCGAAACCCGTGTGAGTGAAAAATCGGAAATATCCGCATCAGGAAAGGCGATTGCGCGTTCCATGATGGCATGTTATAAGCCGGGCCATGTGGGAAATTCATTTACGCGAGGCTCTATGAAAGGTTTTGAACGACGGTTTTTGTGTCAGGGCGCCATGGTCTTGGTGTTGACGGGGATGGCATTCTTTTTTATGTGGTGTGCGGCGGCATTCGCTGTCGAAGAAATGCCCATCCCCAATAACCCCCTCAAGGGAAGGATGCAGGCAAAGCCCGGCTATGTGTATTCGTTTCCTCATGACCATGGTTCACATGACCAATTTGGTCTTGAATGGTGGTACTTCACGGGGCATCTTGCAAACGATACAGGGCGACGGTTTGGGTATGAGCTGACGTTCTTCCGGAAAGCCATTGATGATCCACGAGTTCAGAATAGCTCTTCCCGCTGGGCAATCACACAATTGTATTTTGCACATTTGGCTTTGACGGATGTTGAAAATCACACGTTTCGTTTCGCGGAGAAACTCAGTCGAGCTGGGCTTGGGAAGGCAGGTGCCAGGGCTGATCACATGGAAGTGTGGATCGATCGTTGGTCGCTCAACCCTGTGATACCCGATCACCAAGTTTTATCCCTTAAGGCTGCTGAGGGAACCTTTGGCCTTGACCTCAAGCTGACTGTGGAAAAATCACCGGTGATCCATGGAGAAGACGGCATCAGTCGCAAGGGGGCTGAAGCGGGACAAGCCTCACATTATTATTCCCTCACCCGATTAGTTACCGAGGGGCAACTGACTCTTGGATCGGATCAATTCGAGGTGACGGGCCTCAGTTGGATGGATCACGAATTTGGCTCGGGTGAATTGGGTGAGGATCAAGTTGGGTGGGACTGGTTTAGCCTGCAGTTTGACTCAAAAATGGAACTGATGGTCTACCTCTTGCGAAGGAAAGACGGTTCATCGGATCCGGTGTCCAGCGGGACCCTCATATTCCCCGACGGGCGATCTCAGTATCTGCGATTGCAGGACATCGGCGTCGAAACTCAGGATTATTGGACCAGCCCGCATACAAAGGCTCGTTACCCCTCTGGCTGGGTACTCGACGTGCCGTCTGCTCAGCTTCGTGTGCAAATCAAACCAGTTTTGGCTGATCAGGAATTGCGAACGTCTCAAAGTACTCAGACAAGCTATTGGGAAGGAGCAGTGGACGTGAGCGGGCAGCATCGGGGAGACACGATTCGAGGACAGGGATATGTGGAGCTTACCGGATATACCCGACCACTCAAGATGGGGAGGGAGTAACTCGGGATATTCTATGAGTATTTTCACCAAAATGACCCTCTGCGCCCTCGGGGCCATTATTGTCCTTGTTGGCTGTAGCCAACGTAGTGATCGGGTGGCAGCGATCGTGGTGCATCCGACCAAACCCAACATTATGTATATTGCCACGGATGAGGCTGTCTATAAAACCCGTGATGGCGGACACGGGTGGACGCGGCTAACCGAGGGGTTGAGCCATGTTCGGGTGATGAACCTGGCTATTGATCCTCTCCTCCCTGCCAATGTGTTTGCAGGAACCCTGACGGATGGGGTCTACAAAAGTCCCGATGGGGGCCGACGGTGGCTTCCCCGGAATGCCGGCATTCAAAAGGGCACTATTTCGTCAAATGTGAATCAGCTGGTTTTTCATCCTACTGACACCCAAACCTTGTATGCGGCGACAACCGTTGGGGTGTTTCGAAGTACGGATGGTGGGGAGTCTTGGGTCGAGCGCATGAAGGGAATGAAGGAGATTAATTTTATCGTAGCCTTGGCAGTGGATCCTCAGCATCCCAACATTGTATATGCGGGGACCAGTGGAGGGGTCTACAGGAGTTTTGACGGGACTGAAAATTGGGTGAAGATCAATAATGGCCTGGTTCCGGACGATGCCAAACTGGCGTCGATGGCTTTGGGTGTGAACTGGTTGGTGATCGACCCATCTAACGCAGATATTGTCTATGCTGGAACCACCAAAGGTTTATTTAAAACCTCTGACAAGGGGGAGCTGTGGTCAGAAATTGAGACTGGTTTAGGGGAGCCATATGTCAGTAGTCTTATCATAAACCCTCATAACACCTTCCACTTATACCTAGGAACCAGCGAAGGGATGTATAAAAGTCTGGATGCCGGGGAAAATTGGGTTCCGAAGCACGATGGCCTTGAAAATTTGAATATTCGAGTGCTTGTCATGGACCCAAAAGATCAGTCTATCATTTACTGTGGTACTAATGGGAGTGGATTATACAAAAGCACAGATAGCGCAAACTCTTGGAGCTCCATTCCTCTGACTTCCCTACAATAATTTCAGGTTTTTATATCGGTATCACTATCACTGGATCACAGAGAAAAAGCTAATAATCTAGTGTATTTTCAAATTGTTACTAAAAGGTAACGTCCGTGAATGTGTAACTTGATTTTAGAAAATAACAGGAGACATTTCCCATTAAAAAATGGACTCACGCAGCAACTTAACGGGGTCTTGAGAGCAAGAACAATTTCAAATCCTCCGTAAAAGTTTGATAAGGGCACCTCTAAAAACCGTCCTTTTCCCCGATGGCGGCGTCAGCCGCGTGCTCAAATCCTCATGTATTCGCCCATACACCCCGGTTTTCCCCGCGCGGCTTCCTTAGCCCTCACAAAAAATGCCTGGTTTTTAGAGGTGCCCATAAAATTGTTGATTGTTCATCATTGATTTAATTGAAATAAAAGCCAAAAACTTTCTATACGTTACCAATTGTAAACATGAAATGCGTCTTGTTAATCCATTTTTTTTATTAATTTTCAGTATTTTTTTTTATAACGTGCTGTTTTTTTTCATTTTAAATTGTTCCACCAAAATTGGAAAGCAAATTTAATTTAAGTTGCTCAATAAAATAAAATAATTTTGCTACCAAAAGTAAACATTCATTATAAACCCCATATCAATTTACATAATTTTTCCAGTAAAAACAATAAGTTATGATTGCGCTCAAATGTTTTATTTTTGGCTCGATATTTGCTTTAAAGTTTATTGGGATTATTTTTGGAATTTGAAATGTATTTATTTAACCACAATCAGGTTTTTAAAGAAGGGAGGTGGTACGGTTTACGTTTCCCTAATTATAAGGGAGTCTTTTTAATGTTTAACGTATTCCACGTTAGGCTGTAATCTCACAGTCTTCACACGAGGAGGTATTTGCAATGTTTCTTTCCAGAAGACAGTTTTTAAAGGTCACCACCGGGACGGTGGCGGCGGTGGCGTTGGCCGACAAGGCCTTAGCGCTGACCGCGCTGCAACCGGTCATTGAAGTGGGAAATCCACTCGGCGAGTATCCTGATCGCGCCTGGGAGCGTGTGTATCACGATCAGTATCGCTATGATTCTTCCTTTACATGGGTCTGTTCCCCGAACGACACCCATGCTTGCCGCGTACGTTCATTTGTACGTAATGGTGTGGTGATGCGGGTGGAACAAAACTACGATCATCAAACGTACGAAGATTTGTACGGCAATCGCGGAACCTTCGCGCACAATCCACGGATGTGCTTGAAGGGGTACACGATGCATCGTCGTGTGTATGGACCATATCGGTTGAAAGGTCCTTTGATGCGACGCGGGTGGAAAGCCTGGATGGATGCGGGCAGCCCGGAGTTCACGCCTGATGTGATGAGTAAATACAAATTCAATGCGCGGTACCTGGATGACATGTTGCGCGTCAGCTGGGATACAGCGTTTACGTATCTTGCCAAAGCGATGATGGTCATTGCCGAGCGGTATAGTGGTGAATCCGGCGCCCGTCGGTTGCGGGAGCAGGGCTATCCACCGGAAATGATCGAAATGACCAAAGGCTCTGGTGTGCGGACCATGAAGTTCCGCGCCGGGATGCCGATTTTGGGTGTCATTGGGAAAATGGCAATCACTCGAATGAACGGTGGTTGTGGGGCATTGCTCGACACCTACATTCGCAAAGTGAAGCCACATCAAGCTCAGGGTGGTCGGTATTGGTCGAACTACACCTGGCATGGTGACCAAAACCCAGCACATCCTTACTGGTCAGGGGTACAAACCTCGGACATCGACATGAACGACATGCGTTTCTCCAAGCTGAACACGAGCTGGGGGAAGAACTTCGTGGAAAACAAAATGCCGGAAGCGCATTGGAAGCTCGAATCCATTGAGCGTGGTGCGCGTGTTGTGGTCATCACCCCAGAGTATAACCCGACGGCGTATCGGGCGGACTACTGGATTCCGGTGCGGCCAGCCACAGACGCGGCATTGTTCTTGGGTGCATGCAAAATCATCTTTGATGAAAACATGCACGATCATGATTTCTGTGCAGCGTACACGGACATGCCGATTTTGGTGCGAACGGATACGTTGCAATACTTGGACCCCCGGGACGTGATCAAAGGTTATACCCTCCCGGATTTCTCCAAGACGTATTCAGGGAAAGTCCAAACATTAAACCCATCCAAAATCGCCCGTCTTGGTGGTTTCATGGTGTGGGATATCAATAAAAATCAAGCCGTGCCGATTCATCGTGAGTTGGTGGGGTGGCATTACCGAAATAGCGGTATTGAAGCCGCTATGAACGGATCTTACCGGGTGAAGTTGTTAAATAATCGGGAAGTGGACGTGTTGCCAGTATTCCAAATGTATCAAGCGCATTTGCAAGATTATGATTTGGATACGGTACATCAGATCAACCGGGCGCCAAAGGACTTGATTGTCCGTTGGGCGCGGGATTCAGGTACGATTAAACCTGCGGCGATTCATAACGGGGAAGGCACGAACCATTACTTCCACCAAACCATCATTGGCCGTGGGGCTGCGATGGTATTGATCATCACAGGGAACGTCGGGAAGTTCGGGACCGGGCAGCATACCTGGGCCGGGAACTATAAAGCCGGGATTTGGAACGCCACGCCATGGTCGGGTGGTGGTCTCGGCACGCACACTGCAGAGAATCCATTTAAGATCACCTTGGATCCGAACGCGCATGGCAAAGAAATCCATGTACGTGGGTACTACTACGGTGAAGAAGTCGCGTATTGGAATCATGGGGATACGGCGTTGATTGTGAACACGCCAAAGTATGGGCGCCGGGTGTTTACCGGGAAGACGCACATGCCGACCCCAAGTAAATTCCGGTGGGTGGCGAATGTGAACGTGATCAACAACGCGAAACATCACTATGATATGGTGAAGAACGTTGATCCACACAATGAATGCCTTGTTACGCAAGACATTGAAATGACCTCAGACGTCAACCACAACGACGTCGCGTTGGGTGTCAATACGTGGATGGAGTTCACGTATCCGGAGCATACGGCGACGGTGTCCAATCCGTGGTTCCAAGTGTGGAAAGGCGGCATTCGGCCGTTGTATGACACGCGGAACGATCTAGATACCACGGCTGGCACGGCCGCGAAGTTGACGCAAATGACAGGTGATCGTCGGTTCCGTGATTACTTCAAATTTGTGTATGACAACCGGGTTGATGTGTATGTTCAACGGTTGTTGGATGCGAGCTGTTCGTCGTATGGATACAGTGCAGATGCCATGTTGAAGTCTGAAAAAGGCTGGATGGTGATGTCTCGTACGTATCCACGGCAGCCATTCTGGGAAGAAACCAACGAGTCGAAGCCCCAATGGACGCGGACGGGTCGGTATGAAAACTACCGGATCGAGCCGGAAGCCATTGAGTATGGGGAAAACTTCATTTCGCATCGTGAAGGAACGGAAGCAACGCCGTACCTGCCAAATGCGATTATGACGACAAACCCGTATGTGCGGCCAGATGACTACGGGATTCCCATCACGGCGCAGCACCATGATGATAAAACGGTGCGGAACATTGCATTGCCGTGGCAGGAAATCAAACGGTACTCTAATCCATTGTGGGAAAAGGGGTATCAATTCTATTGTGTGACACCGAAGACTCGACATCGGGTGCACAGTCAATGGTCAGTGAACGACTGGGTGCAGATGTATGAATCGAATTTCGGTGATGCATATCGTATGGATAAACGGACGCCAGGCGTCGGTGAACATCAAATGCATGTGAATCCGCAAGCGGCCAAGGATCGTGGTATCAACGACGGTGACTACATCTACGTTGATGGTAACCCAGTGGATCGGCCGTACCGTGGATGGAAACCATCAGATCCATATTACAAAGTGGCACGGTTAATGATTCGGGCGAAGTACAACCCGGCCTTCCCGTATCATGTGTGTATGGCGAAACATGCACCGTATGTGGCAACCGCTAAATCCGTGAAAGGTCATGAAACACGGCCAGACGGACGCGCGATTGCGATGGATACGGGGTATCAATCGAACTTCCGGTATGGGGCCCAACAGTCCTTTACACGGGATTGGTTGATGCCAATGCATCAGTTAGACTCCTTGCCAGGCAAACATGCCGTGGCATGGAAGTTTAAATTCGGCTATCAAGTGGATAACCATGCGGTCAATACCGTTCCAAAAGAATGTCTGATGCGAATCACAAAAGCAGAAGACGGTGGTATCGGCGGTCGTGGTCCATGGGAGCCAGTCCGAACCGGGTTTACCCCTGGCCAGGAAAATGAGTTCATGATTAAGTGGCTCAAAGGCGACCACATTAAGATCAAGGTGTAATAAGTATTCCATGGGGGAGGGGTATGGTTTTCCTCCCTTAGCATCCAAGATCAAATGTGGAACTTTACCAATTGGATTTTAAAAATGGTTCAAAGAAACGGAGGAAATTATGCCAGAAGTATATAATTGGCAATTAGGACGGAAGATGTTGTATCCGTATGAGGAACGCCATCCAAAGTGGCAATTCGCCTTTGTGTTCAACATCAATCGATGTTTGGCCTGTCAAACCTGTTCCATGGCAGACAAGTCAACTTGGTTGTTCTCAAAAGGTCAGGAATACATGTGGTGGAACAATGTGGAAACCAAACCATATGGTGGTTATCCACAGTTCTACGATGTGAAAATCACGCAGTTGGTCGAGCAAGTAAATCCAGGCGGACAGGTGTGGAATGTTCGTGTGGGCCGCAAACACCATGCGCCATATGGCGTGTTCGAAGGAATGACGATTTTTGATGCGGGCGCCAAAGTCGGCCAAGCCGCAATCGGGTACATTCCGACTGACCAAGAATGGCGGTTTGTGAATATTTATGAAGACACGGCGACGTCGATGCGTGCTATTGTGGAAGGCATTGACAAAACCGGTTTCACAAAAGAAGAACCATGGAAAATGCAGGGCAGCAGTTTGCCAGAGCATGAAACCTACTTCTTCTATCTCCAACGTATTTGTAATCATTGCACCTACCCTGGTTGTTTGGCTGCTTGCCCACGAAAGGCCATTTATAAGAGGCCTGAGGACGGCATCGTGCTAATCGACCAAAACCGTTGCCGTGGTTACAAGAAGTGCGTGGAACAATGTCCATACAAGAAGCCAATGTATCGTGGAACAACTCGGGTGACCGAGAAGTGCATTGCATGTTATCCGCGGGTGGAGGGAAAAGATCCTTTGACCGGTGGTGAGCCAATGGAAACACGATGTATGGCAGCTTGCGTCGGAAAAATCCGCTTACAGAATCTCGTCAAAATTGGCGAAGATGGCCTGTGGGCGGAAGACCGCTGGAACCCACTCTATTACACCATTCGGGTGGAACAAGTGGCGTTACCATTGTATCCTCAATGGGGCACGGAGCCGAATGGATTCTACATTCCACCGCGGCAGGCCCCGCGTGGCTACATCCGGCAGATGTTTGGGCCGGGCGTGGACAGCGCGATTGAGAAGTATTTGGTACCGAGTCGGGAGTTGTTAGCGGTGCTCCAATTGTGGAGAGCGAGCCAACAAATCATCTTCCGGTATGACGTGATTCCTGGGCCGTTAGTGTTTGAGACCCAGATTCACGGGAAGCGGTTCCAGATGTATAACGACACCGTGTTGGGCTTCAACAAGTCCGGCAAGGAAGCGGTGCGGCAACAGGTGGAAGAGCCAATTTACATTCGGCCAGCAGAACGCGCCACCTGGTTGTAAGATTCTTGATCTTTGATTCAAGAGTCACAGGAAAAGGGGTCGGGACTTTACAGTCCCGGCCCCCTTTTTTAGGGACTTATATCGCAAAGTGCCGAACAGCCGCTAGCGGTGGCTGATGGCGGATGATTAAACCACTTTAGTTAATATCTGTGGACATCGGGGAAAACATGGGAACTAATGGGTGTCAATGGTTCAGGCACACTATATGTGGTGTGCTTGAGGGTGAGGACCAGCTAGGGAGGATATCCCGTGGATAAGTGCGTGCAGAGGCGAGTGAGTCCTTCTTCCCATCAGCCCAGCAAAGCCGAGATAGAAGAGGACGTGGGCATCAATGCCACACCTGACGCGTTGGCTTGGGCTGTCACCCGTGGCGGCGCTGAACGGCGTGACGAGACGAACCCACCGCAGGGTCCGAATCGGACTCCACATAAGGTAGGCCGGCCCGTCTCCTTTAGCCACATCAGATCATGACTGTTTGTGTTGCCATCAAGGTGCATGACTGCATCGTGTTTGCGGCGGACAGCGCTACGTCGCTTGTCTCCACAGACACGGATGGCAGATCTCTGGTGTCTAATATTTGGCAACACGGCATAAAGGTTTTCAACCTCTATAGGGGCTTACCTATCGTGGCAATGACCGCCGGTATGGGACATTTGGGGCCGGCATCAATCAGCAATCTAGCGAAGGATTTGCGACTAGAATTGTCTGACACCAGGGCTGCTCCACTGAACATCGAATCATATACCATTGAACAAGTCGCTAATCGCGCGCGCGACTTCTTTGTCGGCAAATATAATGCAATTTACCCTGCGCCAGCCAATCCTCACGGATTAGAATTTTGGGTTGGAGGTTACGGGGCAAAGGGTGCGCGGGGTGAAGTATGGAAATTCAAAATTGAAAACGGGACGAATCATCCGGCGGAGCAATTAGCTAGGGCAGAAGATGACGAAAAATTAGTGTGGGGCGGGCAAATAAAGGCAATTAGTCGGCTAATACATTGTCAAGACAATGAAATGAATGTGGCGCTCGTTCAACGCCAATTGACCGCTGAGGATATCACGGCGGTGTGCCAGGAGGTGTCGACGCCGTTGGTACACTCTTCCATGCCTGTCCAAGACGCTATTGATCTAGCTGATTTTCTCGTGGATCTGACCAAGAGGTATTTTGCTTTTCTGCCTGGTGCGAATGTTGTGGGCGGTGATACCGAAATTGCGACGGTGACAAAGCACGAAGGCTTTAAGTGGATCAAACGTAAGCACTACTATTCAGAACAACTTAACCGGAGGGACACAGATCATGCAGCAAGATGAAAAAGAGACGAGGGCAAAGAAAGCAACGACACCAACAATAGAGTCCCTTAAGCAACAGGATCTACCGCAGTATAGTTACCAAAAGCCAGAATACGGCTTTGGGTCTACTAGCAGCAATATGAGCGATCAGGAGAAAAAGGCTGATTGTTAGCCAAGTCCAATTAGATTAAGGGTCAGCCGCTACGCAATCAAGTCTCAGTATCGAAGGCGCTGGCCTATCATGCCCTGCGCCATTCGGATCATCTGATCCACTGTTTCGGCCCTTCGGTCATTGTGGCGTCCGGCAAATTCTCCAACATACCGGCTAAGGTCCTTTTCGCTCATGTGGTGATAGGTGCCGTGGTAGCCGCGTTTGAGTAGCGCCCAGAACGATTCGATCCCGTTGGTATGGGCCATCCCGTTCACGTATTCGCTGATGCTGTGCTTCACGGTTTCGTGCTCGAACGGCATACCCTGATATCCGCCATGGTCGTCCGTATAGACGGCCCCGCTCCCTTGGCTGCGCGCTCGCCGACGAAACCCTGTAGCGTCTTGGCGTCTGTGTTGCTAACCACAGTGGCACTCACGCGGTTCGTCTCGCGATCCTTGGCACCAACAACGATTGCCTTCCCAACAGCGCCACGGCCTGCCCGCAGCTTCTTGTTGGCGTGCTTGTTCTTTTCCTTGCCGCCGATGAACGTCTCGTCCACCTCGACGGGGCCTACAAACTGTGAACCCTGATCCTTCCAGGCTTCACGAAGGCGATGCGCGAGGAACCATGCCGAGCGCTGCGTGATCCCCAGATCGCGGTGGAGCTTCATGCTCGAAACTCCCTTCAGGTTTGTCGTGACCTGATACAGCGCGACCGCCCAGACATGAAAGCCGAGCTTCGACGATTCCATGGGCGTCTTGGTGCGGACGCTAAACCGCTTGGCGCACTCTTTCTCGCGGCAACGATAAGGCATGGTCTTGTGCTTGGCGCCGGACTGGACGTTCACCGAGCCGCAGTAGGGACAATGCGGCCCTTCCGGCCAGCGCTGATCGGCGAACCACCGCTCCGCCGTCGCGTCATCGGGGAACATGCGGAAAAGCTCTGCCAGCGTGAGCCCTTTGCGGTGGAATTTTCCTGGTGCTTTGTGTGTCATGTCCGCCTCCTTGTTCTTACAATATAGTGCCGAAGGCGGATCGGGTCAAGGGATTTCGGCACTTTGCGATATAATTCCCCTTTTTTATGATAGAAAATTGAGGTTATTTCAAATAGTTTTAATTTAAGGCGCCAATTTTTCTCAATAAAATATTTTGGTGATCAAAACAATGTCTTTAAGGGGAAATATAGGATCAGTGGCAATTTTGGTGGAGTCGGGGCCTATTGTGTGGCCATGCTGTGGTGATGCCGAACCAGGGTCACAGCATCATCCTTGTAGTGGCGCCCCTTATTAGGTACCCCATCCCTTTCCCTAAACCAGGGCAGGCAAGATCAACCTCTCGTCTAGTGTTTCTCTCTGTTCTTGCTCGTATGGGCGCTCACTCTCTACCGTGATGGTTATGGGGAAATGGCCTTCCCTTTGTGTCATGTCGAACGGATGTGAGAAATCCTTGAAAGGTTGGAAGAGATCTCTCGCTTTGCTCGAGACAAGGATTTCTCTCGTTGGTCGAAATGACACGAGCCTGAGGTTCATCGAATAGGCACACGCATTTATGAAACACTACCCTAGGAGTGGGGGGCATGGTCTAGGCATCCACATCCGGGACCCCCTTTTACGGGAATACCAAACGAGGGGCTAGCCTCACTCCACCAAAATTGTGATTGATCCGAAATATATACACATACAAAAATTTGTTTAGATTCATTGACAATAATATTGTATCCTAGGAGCCTGTCCGAGATTAGACGGATTTACTGCGGATGCGCTGGATTTGGCAAGATCTTGCCAAATCCAGCGCATCCTTGCGACGATCGCTAATCTCGGACAGGCTCCTAGAGAAATTCAAATAAGATGATATGCCTTCCCATTTGACTAAGGTTAGTCCCTAGACTAGTCTGCTGGACTATGGACACAGGGTATGCTGCTGATATCTTGGATTTTTCTGTTAGGTTCCACACCGAAGAAGCGTGCTTCGAGTACTTGCGGGCGATTCGGTGGCCAGACGGGTTTATGTGTCCAGCTTGCGGTCATCGCGGTGGTTGGTGGCTCAAAAAATATTTCCGGTTTGAGTGTTCGTCGTGTCATAGACAGACATCACCGCTAAGCGGCACAGTGATGCATAGATCGCACTTGCCGCTACGGCTTTGGTTTTGGGCTGCCTATTTCGTCTCCACGCACACACCTGGCATCAGTGCTGTGCAATTGCAGCGTCAACTCAGTATCAAGAAGGTGGATAGCGCCTGGTATTTGCTCCACAGATTGCGACGAGGAATGGTACGACAGAACCGTGAACGGCTCGCAGGAACAGTTGAAGCCGATGAAACCCATATCGGTGGACCGGTAAAAGGCAAAACGGGCCGTGGCGTCGCGAAAGCGAAAACCAAGACGTTAATAGCCGGAGCCGTAGAAATTGTCACGTACACACAAGGGGATCACTTTCGAGAGAAAGCAGGGCGTTTACGATTAGCGATTCTTCAAGACGCTGGAGAGAACGAGATCAAAGCATTCCTCAATAGCCATGTCGCTGAGGGCAGTAAGATCAAGTCCGATGGTTGGAAGGGATACTCGGCAAAAGCCTTGGCAGGATACGAACACCTGAGACGGACCCAGGGTGACCCAGCAAGTGCTGGGAAGCACGCTCCACACATCCATAGAGCGTTCGGCAATCTGCAGACCTGGCTGAACGGGATTCACCATGGAGTGGATTCAAAATACCTGCAACACTATCTTGATGAGTTTGTCTTTCGCTATAACCGCCGTGAGACTCCAATGAGTACCTTCCAGAGTTTGTTGAAAATCCTGACCAGCAGCTCAAAACCCTTGGGATTCAATAAACTGAAGCAACCTTAGTTAAATGGGAAGGCATATAAGATGAAATTAAATTTTCAGTAATTCCACTTTCAGTCCGAGAAAAGATTTAATTGAAAGGCCTTATCAAATTGAAGGGGAATCCGTTTTCAACAAATTTTTGAAAAACAAACGGAAAATAAGAGAATTATGACTAGTGCAATGCCTGATCCCATTCCTTTATCGGCCAAACCCATTCCCTTTTGGGAACTTTTGGAGTCTGGAAAACTGCCTGAAGAATTTCTTGCCACTGAATATATTACTCAACAGTTTGTGGAACGCCTTATTTATTATATTTTAAGTGTCCCTTTGAAAAGCTTTTCTATGCCCCAACTTTCACAAATTTTGGCACAAATGGATCCCAGGCATCAGGTTCTATTTTTTAGAAAGTTAAAAGAAATTAGCCCGCATAGTCTTAAAGATTTCGCTCCCCTGTATTATGGGTTTATGGCAGAATTTTATCCCCTCCTTTTTACCTAATAAAATTTTAAATTCCTTTATCCCTTTTCCTTCAAATTGGTTTTCAAAAAAAAGTGAAAAAAAACTGGTTATGCTATAAGAATGGGAAACCGAATAAATTATAGGAAATGGGTATGGTAGTAGTATTTCAATTAATAATTGAAAGGAAAGTAGCAGATTCACCAACAAAACTGTATAATGGATGAAAATATAAGGTTTTTTAGGAGGAAAAATGAATTCGACATTACATAAAGCTGTTTCGAGTTTCTACAATCTGCATTATGAAGCCCAAGCCTTTGCAACCACAATGGCCAGAATTGACTCCGCTGAACAAGATCGATATTTGGGACGAGTAGAAGGATTAAATTGGGTGTTGGATCGGTGTCAAGAATTTGAAGATGTCGATGTCAACCTTACAACTGCTTCCCTTCAAAAACTTCTAGGTGATGTGAAGTCTGACCTAGAGCATGAATTGTCTGTTCAACGTCGGGAAAAGGGTAGAAGAGCCGATGGTAGAGAAGAGGCTCTTATTTTTGTCACGGACTATCTCACGAGTCTTATTACCGCAACGGAAATTGAATCCGCCAAAAGCCCCGTGTGAGAAAAGTAGGGGCTTCAGCCTACCTGCTGGTTTTACCTTGCCATTTTTATCCGAATTCTGCTGGAATCATGTTCTATCATGATCGGATATGATCGACAAAAGTCCAAGGTTCTCCGTGAATGGATAATTTTTTCTCTTTCCCTGGGTTTGGGAGCTCATATTGTCCTGGGCCTTATGCTTCATTCCCCTGATTCATGGCCTATGGAATCTCTTTGGATGGATGCCCTTCTCATTTCATTTTCCGTGTATGTTGTGGTCCAATTGAGCCGATCGCTCTGGTGGTTTTTTCGAAGCCATTCAAATTCCGAACCGTCTTCCCCGTCAGAGGATGGGTGAGATGGGAGGGAGTAGAGGTAAGGACCTGAGAGAAAATAACTTGGACATCTCGCATCCAATCTTCGGGCCATCTTTGAACGGGCCTCAATCGAAACACCCTCAACATAGCTGTGCTATGCCTCGGATGTTTCTCAATCGTTCCGTCCAAATCCGACCCAAATCTTGGCGCGATATGTCCAAGTTATTTTCTCTCAGGTCCTAACAGTTTTCAGTATCGTGATGCTGTGATTTTCGAAGGGTGGATATTTAAGGCTCGCGTAAGAATAACTTCCCCTATTTGGGCGTCGATCCATCCCGTCTGGCGGTGTTGCTCGTCCTTTCCATACCGAGAGTATGCGCAGTCCTCGCGCCTTGCCAGACAGGTGTCTCAGCACCCAAAGTAGGGGAAGTTATTCTTACGCGAGCCCTTAGAAGAGCCCTTTGACGGAAATCCCTTCCTCTATAAGCATGATAGGGATGGCGTCGCGAATGGGATAGACCAGTGTTTGGTCGGCCCTCAGCAAACCACCATCAAGTTTTTCTTTCACGACACTTCCCCCCTGGTTTTGTAATTCCCCGGTCTCGATCTTCTTGTTTAGTTTTTCTAGCAAAACATGATCCAACAGGCTTACCTCTTGTTTCGATTCGGGGCAGCAGAGAATAGCCAGGAGTTGAGGGTCGAGTGCCTTCTGGTCGTGGGTGTTGTTCTCAGTGGTCATAGTCCATCCTCCTGTTGGGCGATTTGTTTTCAGTCCGAACTTTTCATACACTAGTAGATCGTGATCTGCGAGATCAAGCACCTGTGAAGTGCCTCAAATTTTTACGGCGCAGTCAAAAAGTATCAGTCATAATATAGAAGGCCTCTCGGTTAATCCCAATCGGAGTGTCCGCGGTCGATGTTGGTGGGAAATTGTACTACGACGAGTTGCAAGCTGTATGAAGAATAAAACTCCTATCGCCAAGCTCAAACGATATTTTTTAACGGGATTATTTGTGGTGGTTCCCGCCTGGGGTACCTTTCTTATTTTGTCAACGCTGTTTGTGACTTTAGACGGCTTATGGGTGGATCTTGTCGGTCCACACTTTAACATTGAAGTCCCTGGCGCCGGAATTGTTTTACTATTTTTTTTGATTCTCCTGAGTGGGATGGCAGCCACACATTTTCTGGGGCAACGGATAGTCAGACGATTTGAAGAATCGCTGGACCGGATTCCCCTGGTACGAAGTATTTATCAAACCCTGAAAGGGATGACGGATGTCTTTCAGTTTCGAGAACGATTCGGCCATAGTACGGTTGTGGTCTTTCCATTCCCGCGAGAGGGAACATGGGCGATTGGGTTTGTGATGGGCCTGGCTCCCCCAGTCTTGCAACGTCCGGAGCACGATGTGTTGATCATGATTTTTGTGCCCACGGCTATTCATCCCTTTACTGGCTACTTAGCCTTTGTTCCACGGAATAAAACTCAGGCCATCCAACTCCGTCCTCAGGAAGCCATGAAGATGGAATTTTCAGCCGGAATCTACAGGCCCCCGCGTGGATGGCTGACCGCGTTGCCCTCTTCAGAAATGACCCCATGACCCATTCCAACGAATCGAGGTCAGATGCTCCAAATCCGAAAATTCGAATTCGCCAAGCGATCCTCAATGATGTTCCGACGGTAGTGGAATTTAATGCTGCGCTGGCCTTGGAAACCGAGGGAAAGCAGCTAGAGCCTTCGCGGCTTCAACAAGGTGTGAAAGCAGTGTTAGACAATCCCGAACATGGATTTTATCTCATCGCCGAAGATGTTCATTCTGGAAAAGTCATTGGTCAGTTACTCATTACCTACGAATGGAGTGATTGGCGAAATGGTGTGTTCTGGTGGATCCAAAGCGTCTATGTCCATGAGGAATGGCGTCGTCGTGGAGTATTTCGGAACCTGTATCAATCTGTCATGGAAGAGGCCCGAAATAAAAATATGGTTGCGGGTGTCCGCTTGTATGTGGAAAAAGAAAACCGGCTCGCACAACAGGTCTACCAAGAATTGGGTCTTCTCCTGGCTGGGTATCATGTGTACGAATTGGACTTTGTCTTGTCACGAGAGCCATGAGGGATCAGCCTCTACAGTCATGGGCCGACGCAATGGTTGTCGAGACCCACGTGTCCTGATGATCACACCCAAACAAATTGTTGAGAAAGGGTAAGGTTGTGCCAAAACTTTCTCGTCCTGTCCCTCAACCATCCAAAACCAGTTGGTTGGAAACCACCAACCAGATGTGGAAATTGTATATCGCCCTTCTAGGTTTTGGTGGAACACTCCTGTGTTTCCTTGGTGCCGGGTTTAGCCTTCTTTTTTGGGAGACAAGCCTGTTTAGCCCTCTATTGATCGGTGGGACGTGTTTGGGAGGTGGCACCTTTGTGTGGTTTCTCCATGCCCTCCGGTGTCCTTCCTGTCAGGCCAGACTGGTGTGGACCATGATTTCCTCACACTCGCATATGTCCTGGTTGGTTGATCTGGCAAACCTTGTGACCTGTCCTTCCTGTCAGGTTGCGCTCACTCAACGGCCATCGGCCCGGTGGCGGGCAATTTCCTAGGAGGGCTATTGAACCTAGAAACGGCAGTTGGATCACAAAAGTCCGCGCAAGCTCTTGGCGCACCTCGCAAAACAGAAAAATGTCTCATCACCACAAAGGTGACCACGACTTTTTCTGTTTCACGGTGCACACCAATATCTTACGCGTCTTTTTTGCGCCCAACTGCCATTTCTAGGTTGAAAAAGGCCGCCAGCTGCGTTCTCGGCCCTTTGTCGTGCTCACGTACCGGAGTACGCTCCGCGCGTCAAAGGGCCTGCGGCCTTGCTGGACGGGCCTTTTTGGACAGCCCTCTTCCCCCTTAGTGTTTGAGGGTGTTAATCAGCCATCGCTAATTTGAAAATGGTTGGAATGCTTCAACAAGTCCTAACAGTATTTTCTATGCGATCCTTGAATCCTCTTTTGTCCCTTCTTATTGGTTCGATATTGTCAGTATCTCTCTGTCTAGTAGCTTTGTTCCCCAAGGATGTATTTGCGGATCCTACCCTTGAAGAGGTCAATCCAAAATCCGTCAGGGCGCGGGATTTGGGCATTACCATCGGTCGATATTTGCCGGGTCCTTGGAATGCCATCACTGATGTGGCAGGGGTCAAAGTGGGCCATGTCACATTAATCAACGGAAACGGTCCGCTCATTCCTGGAAAGGGCCCAGTTCGTACTGGCGTGACTGTGATCCTTCCTCGCGATGATGTGTGGCATAAGAAGGCGCCAGCCGGAGCCTTCGTGCTCAATGGGACGGGAGAGATGACGGGGTTAGCATGGGTGGCAGAAGCTGGGTTCCTCGAGTATCCCATTGCCCTGACGAATACGTTGAACGTGCCCCGTGTGGCAAATGGGGTGATGAGTTGGATGTTCAAACACAATCCCGAGATCGGAATCACCGATGATACCCTGACCCCCGTGGTGGCCGAATGCGACGACAGCCGCCTCAATGATAGCCGAGGGCGGCATGTGTCTGAAGATGACGTGGTGCGAGCCTTGGAGGAAGCCACCAGCGGACCTGTGACGGAGGGAACGGTCGGTGCGGGAACCGGAATGATCGCGTATCAATTCAAAGGAGGGATCGGTACTTCCTCGCGTCGTCTTTCCGAAGAAAACGGGGGGTATACGATCGGAGTGCTGGTCAATGCCAATCACGGGCGGCGATATGAACTTACCATCGCAGGAGTTCCCGTAGGACGTCTGTGGCAAGAGAAGGAACACGATATGGAATCGGCCGGCTTATTGGAAAACGAGAACGTCGCAAGACTTTCCAAACGTGAACAGCTCGGTGATCAAGGTTCGATCATCATCGTGATTGCGACAGATGCGCCGGTGGATTCTCGTCAACTTCAACGAATGGCGAGACGTGCTGCCCTAGGACTGGCTCGGACAGGAGCGACTAGCCACCATGGGAGCGGCGATTTTATTTTGGCCTTTTCCACTGCCAACGAAATTCCGCATTATCCCGACACGCCAACCTTTCTGATGACGCATATGGCCGATACCCATTTGAACCCCATTTTTGCAGCAACCGTCGAGGCCACAGAGGAAGCCATCATTAATGCCTTAATCACGGCGACGACCGTTGTTGGGCGAGATGGACGACGTGCTGAAGCCATATCGCATGATCAAATTCAGCGGATTCTCCAGCACTATACGGAACCGACACGGTTTTAACCTAGAAACAGCAGTTGGGCGCAAAAAAGCCGTGTAAGATATTGGGGTGCATGGTGAAATACAAAAAGTCGTGGTCACCTCGGTGGTGATAAGACATTTTTGTATTTTGCCAGGTGCGCTAAGGGTCCGTCACGAAATAACCGGGACAATTGGGAGGCCCAGATTTGTGATCGGGGCAAGGCGCGACGAGGGAGCAGAGCGGGGCTCTGTGACCGAGGAGCAACGCCGCCCCGGGCCAAAGATGGGCCTCCCCGGAGGGCCGGACGCTTTTGGGCTCCGCCGGCGTCGCTCATCGCTTCCATACTCCCGGTATGCGCGCTCTTCGCTCCTTGGCTCGCTCCAAAATCGTCTCGGCCAATTGTCCCGGTTATTTCGTGACAGACCCTAAGGACCTGCGAGAAAATAACTTGAACAATATCGCGCCAAGATTTGGGTCGGATTTGGACGAAACGATTGAGAAACACTCGAGGCATAGCACAGCTATGGTGAGGGTTTTTCGATTGAGGCCCGTTCAAAGATGGCCCGAAGATTGGATGCGAGATTGATCAAGTTATTTTCTCGCAGGTCCTAAGAGCTTGCGCGGACTTTTGTGATCCAACTGCTGTTTCTAGGTTGAAGGGTTCGCGCAAGAATAGCTCCCCCTGTTTGGGTGCTGAGACACCTGTCTGGCAAGGCGCGAGGACTGCGCATACTCCTCGGTATGGAAAGGACGAGCAGCGCCGCCAGACGGGATGGATCGACGCCCAAACAGGGGAAGGTATTCTTGCACGAGCCCTAAGGTTACAGCAGACGGCCCTCCCGTATTTCGTCTGTGCGTAATCCACGCATCCTTGTTCCCCCTTTCTCGTGAATTACCTGCGGAATTGATGGTCCAGGTACGGAGATTTTCAGCCTGTCAACTTTCGACGTACAATTTCATCACGGTTTGTCATAGTTGGTCTTCGCCTTATAGACAAAGCCTTTCACGCGTTGCTAGACTCCATTTTATGAAGATAATGGAAGAGGGGTTATGAAAATTCACGTTGCTGTTTCACGAGATTCTGAAGTTGAGAAGGTCGCATCGGTATTGTCGAAGGCGGTGAAAGAAGCCTTGGGTTCAGAAAAGGTTGATCTCGTGTTTGTCTTTTTTTCGGTCCACTATGGGGACCGTGCCGAAGAGTTAGTGCGGCTTCTCTGGGACGCGTTGGATCCGGAAGTCATGTTAGGGTGTATGAGCGAAGGGGTGATCAGTCCAACTGAGGAATTCGAAGGAAATTCCGTGGTGACCGTATGGGCTGCGAGTTTGCCAGATGTTCGCATGCTTCCCATGCATCTGACGTTTTCCGGGAATGATAGTCCGTTCACCATGGAGGAGTGGCCCACAGCCTTGAATTCAACCACGGAACGTCCTACGTTTCTCTTGTTCGCCGACCCGTTTTCCACTCCGATTGAATCCGTGTTTTCAGAAATCGAACAATGTTGCCCGGGAGCTCCCGCCATTGGTGGCGTGGCGAGCGGCGGATCTGATTTAGGCGAAAATCGAATGGTGTACAATGGTACTATTGTGACCGAGGGGATGACTGGCGTGGCGCTTTGGGGGCCGGTGTCCGTTCGCACCCTGGTGTCGCAAGGGTGCAAACCCATTGGTGAACGATACGTAGTCACGAAAGCGGAACGCAACATCATTTACGAATTAGGAGGGGCCTCGGCCCTGCAACGGTTACAAGCTACCTTAGATAAATTAGGCGCCGATGGGGGTCGGCAAGCCGCGAGATCCTTGCAGGTCGGCATTGCCTTTGATGAACAACGCGAACGACTGGATCAAGGAGATTTCCTCATTCGAGGTGTTATCGGTGGGGATCAGCGTTCAGGGGGCGTGGCCATTTCGGATCTGGTGGAGGAGGGGCAGACGGTGCAATTTCATTTGCGGGATCCCAAGGCCGCGAGTGAAGAATTGAACCTGTTGCTCGCCAAAGATCAAGTCGAATTCCCCAACAAAACACCCAAAGGGGCCCTTCTGTTTACCTGCAATGGTCGAGGGCGACAATTTTTTGCCGAACCGCATCATGATGTGCGCGCGCTGCAAAAACGCGCTGAGGGTCTTCCCATTGCCGGGTTTTTTGCGTCAGGGGAAATTGGGCCCGTTGGCGGGAAAAATTTTCTTCATGGATATACCGCCAGCATCGCCTTGTTCGCCGAGAAATAAGTTTGGAAATGTGAAACGGACAAATTTCGGATCATGCAGAATTTAGGGTTCTGGCAGCACAATACGATCAGGTGCACATAAATGTATGGCACTCCTCGTGGGTTATGTCGCCTCTCCTTTTGAGCGAATGGCGTCGTCTTTTATTTTTAGGGAGCTGCAGCATCTCATGCTGCCTCTTCCTGGCGTCATAGCCCCTTGGTCCGTGGGAAGAGGGCACGATACGATCGTGCAGCGACACAAGAAAGAACGCTCACAGGAAGCAACGCCATGGCCAAGAAACTCCATGTGGCCAGAATTGGATGGCGGTAGGATAGAACCATATATTCTGTATGATCCCAAATTTCGCGGTTTCAATATTGAGGGAGGAAAAGTAAACATGTACAAACATGTGGTGAACTGGGGTATTCTGGTTGGTATAGTCTTCGGATTATCGTTGGGAGGCTTTCTCTCGCCGGTTTTGGCAGAAGAAGAAAAACCGACGGTGACCTCGTCAGGCCTTCAGTACCTTGATCTCGTCAAAGGCTCGGGTCGGGAAGCCCATGTGGGGGAAACCGCTTCTGTCCACTATACAGGCTGGTTGAAAGACGGGACCAAATTCGATAGCTCCGTTGATCGCGGCCAACCCTTCTCATTTCGTCTCGGCGCAGGGCGAGTCATTAAGGGATGGGATGAAGGGGTGGTTGGTATGAACATTGGTTCAAAACGCAAGCTGATCATCCCTTCGCATCTTGGATATGGCGCACGTGGGGCCGGACAGGTGATTCCTCCCAACGCAACCTTGATCTTCGACGTTGAATTGCTCGACTTGCGTTAAACGTTAATAAACGTAATGCGTGATCCGTGAAGCGTGAAACGTAAGATTAGGGATTGTCTTTTCTTTACCCTTCACGCATAACGATTTCTTCTCACAATACCACACATGCTTTCCTCTATTTCGACGCTCTAATAACGGATAACGAAGACCATGAAACAGACTCCACTGTATGAGGCGCATGTGGCGCATGGCGGGAAACTCGTCGATTTTGCGGGGTGGGCCATGCCGCTTCAATATTCAGGTGTGCTGGATGAATATCAAGCCGTTCGCACCACAGCCGGACTCTTTGATGTCAGCCACATGGGCCGCATTCAGGTGGATGGGGCCGATGCGGTTTCCTACCTTCAGCGAGTGGCGACCAATGATGTCAATACAATCAGTCCCTTCAATTCGCAATATTCTTTGATCTGCAACTCCGAGGGTGGAGTGAAGGATGATATTTTTGTCTATCGGCTCGCACCGGAAAAGTTTCTCTTGTGTGTCAATGGATCGAATCGAGAAAAGATTTTGGATTGGTTGCAGCAACAGTGCGATCCCAAAACAGAAAATGTCCAGATTGAAAATCAATCAAATCACTTGGCACAGCTGGCCTTACAAGGCCCTGCCGCATCCACCATCCTTCGACAAGAACTGGGTTCCGACATTGAAGGCCTCAAGCCTCGACAATGCGCGGAAATGAAATTGTTTGGATCACCATGTTTGATTGCAAGGACAGGATACACTGGCGAGCGTGGATATGAATTGTACATTCCCGCAAACCAGGCGTTAGGAATATGGGAAAAATTGATGGCTATCGGTAAGATCCACGGATTGAAACCTACAGGCCTAGGGGCACGAGACCTGCTGCGCTTGGATATGGGCTACTTTCTCTATGGCAATGATTTAACCGAAGAGATCACCCCGATAGAAGCAGGAGCCGAGTGGCTGGTTTCATGGGATAAAGGCCCGTTTATTGGGGATGAAGTATTGAAACGTCAGATAGAACATGGTGTCTCCAAACGTTTGGTGGCCTTTGAATTGCTGACGAAAGCTGTCCCGCGACATGGCATGAAGCTAGTGGCCAACGGGAACGAAATCGGAGAAATTTCTAGTGGGAACCTGTCTCCCATTCTGCAAAAAGGCATAGGTCTGGCTTATGTGCAGTCCTCGTATACCGAGATTGGGACAACCTTTGATGTGGAAATTCGTAGTCGCCGCGTTCCGGCCCAAGTCGTCAAGCCACCGTTTTATAAAAAACCCAAACCCACCGCCTGATTCCACCCAAAGGAAACGCTGCCGTGAAGACTTCAATTTATAAAGGAAAAATCATTGATTTGTCCGTAGAGACCGTGACGTTGCCGAATGGGGTGATCGCTGAATTGGAACTCATTACACACCCTGGCGCCTCAGCAGTCGTCCCGCTCAAAGACGACAAAACCGTCGTAATGATTCGCCAGTATCGCCACGCGGTGGGCGGGTATATTTATGAGATCCCTGCCGGGAAGTTGCATCCTGGAGAAGATCCCCGCGATTGCGCAGTCCGAGAGGTCGAAGAAGAAATTGGCTACAGAGTTGGAACCTTAGAACCCCTCCTCAGTTTTTTTACCACGCCAGGATTTACCGACGAAATCATCCATATTTTTATCGGAAAAGACCTCACCCCAGGCACCCAAGACCTTGGTGAGGATGAAGTCTTGGAAATCGTAGAAATGCCCCTCGCCAAAACCATCGATCTCATCAAAGACGGCACCATCAAAGATGGCAAAACCATCATTGGCCTTCAGGCCACCTACCTCAAGATGTTGACCAAGAACTGATCTTGCCTTGAACTTCCTTAGCCTCCTGTTACCTCTTCAATTGTCATCCTGAGCAAAGCGAAGGATCTGTTTTTTTAAATTGTAGAGTAGACACCACTTACAATATTTGGCTCTTCTCCAAATCGTGTGGGTCACTTCTGGGGTTTTTCACTCCCCTCCTTTGTCAGGACCTGAGAGAAAATAACTTGAACAATTTCGCGCCAAGATTTGGGTTGGATTTGGACGGAACGATTGAGAAAACCCCGAGGCATAGCACAGCGATGTTGAGGGTGTGTCGATTGAGGCCCGTTCAACCTAGAAACGGCAGTTGGGCGCAAAAAAGACGTGTAAGAAATTGGTGTGCATGGTGCAATACAAAAAGTCGTGGTCACCTCGGTGGTGATGAGACCTTTTTGTATTGTGCCAGGTGCGCCAAGAGCTTGCGCGGACTTTTGTGATCCAACTGCTGCTTCTAGGTTCAAAGATGGCCCGAAGATTGGATGCGAAATTGTTCAAGTTATTTTCTCTCAGGTCCTAAGGAGGGGTAGGGGAGGTAGAGGGCCACGACAGCCGCTCAGGTCGCTCTTGGAGCACCCTATCCCGATTCGTGACCACGTCAGCCGCCTGCTGTCGAATCCGGTCCGGGCTTTCAGCATGGCTGCAGCTCGCTCCTTGCCACGGGCTCTACCCCACCTGGCCTCCCCTCCCCTTCCCTTCCAAAGGGGAGGGATGATCAGGGGGAAGCCTCAAGAAAGCCTGGCCACTTTTCCCACGGTCCAAAAACCCACCAACCTCTTCTTCAGCGAGTCTTTCAGGAAATTACTCGCCCCAATTTACCCACTCACTTGGGAGAAGACCCAAAAAACTGTTTCATCCCCACTGAGGTGACCACGAAAAATTTTCTTTCACCATGCCCATCAATATCTTGCACCTCTTTTTTGCGTCCAACTGCTGTTGTGAGGCTGGGCTACCGCTTGGTAGCTCCAAGGTGGTGAGCCGATTGTCAAATCTGGGATGAAAGACTTGGGAATAGAAAGACCACGAATTGGGTGGTAAAAAGCACCGATTAAGAAAAGTGTTCAGTCATGAACCAGCCGGCAATCGACATTCGTCGATGGTTGTTCGCCAACGGATCCACGCGGCACACTCGATGAAACCGAGGTACGGTAAAAAATACAATTGATCCTGGCTTAGGTTCCAAGCAATACGAGACTTCCAAGCGATCCTGGCCGTCCTTTTTTTTGCGACTGTCATACACAATGAGTTCCCCGCCCCAATCGTGTTCCCACTCCTGATGAAAGTAGGTTACCACCGCAATGCGACGTTGGGGTGATACCGATTGCGGGCTTTGCCCAGGGTTCCCGTCGTCCCGTGTGTATTGCTCATCCGTATCGTCGTGAGTGGAGAGACAATCTCCTGCGCCATACGAGTAGTAACTGAAACTCATGTGTCGCTGCTTGATTTGGGGAAAGGATTCAATATAGTCGGCAATGCAGGGAAGAGCGATTCGATTGAGCAGGGCAGAGCCTTCTGCTGGGCCAATTTGGGCTTTGAGCCAATCCCCGCAATTCGGGAAGGCGAGCTGGGTGGCTTGAATTTCCGAACGCTTTTTCCATTCCGCCTGGTCCATTGCGGCCAAGAACGTGTCTCGTTCTTCCTTGGACCAAAAATCTTCGAGGATCAACACGGGGTCCTGATGAAAACTGAATTTTTTGGGATTAAATTCTTTGAGCCGGGTTTTCATCACTTCTTCTTCGCTGGATCAGAACACCAATTAATCGAGTAGGCCACAGCCCACCGGACGTTGTCAATTCAGAACCAATCCCCATTTACTGAATACCTGTCCTTCTATTTATAGTAAGTAGTTATATTTATTTAAGAAATGCGTTTGAACTCATCACGTACGGTGATCTTTAAGACGGTTTCAAAAAAAATTACACGTAATACGTCAATATGCGTACAGGGTATTAATGTAGGTATTTAATCGTATATAAAACTGTATGCGTACCGTCAGCATTAATCAAATAGCATTTTTCAAAAGACACCCCTTCTCCGACCCCCTCGAAAGAGGAATAGCGCAATCTTTGTGCTTTACATCACAATGGGCCACGTGTGTTGTGGTTGATTGAAATTGTTGCTCGTTCATTTTCAACACAGCATGAAGGAATCCAAATGGGATGCGAGCAGAGATCTTCATGATGCGCATATTCACTCAAATGGAGGGGGTTTTATGATGAAAGCGCGATGGTCAGGAATAGCGCTTGGGACTGTACTAATCGGATTAGGGGGATTGAGTTGGTTCATTCCTGCTGGGGAAGAATCAAATCAAAGAGTCGTTGTCACTGGTCTTGGCGATGTGAAGACACTACAAGCTGCCTATGATCGTTGGAAGGGAGCCTTGCCGGAGGACACCTCTCGAAAATTCTCCTTGTCGCTTGGTTACATTGAGGGCTTATCCGATGAAGTCACGAAAGCTCGTGGCGAGGCCGTGTTGGATCTTATCAATGGATCCCTCTCCGTCAAAGTGTATGGGCTTCCGGAAACAGCTAGCCATGATGTGTGGCTGGTGGACAATCTTCCTGGGCTCAATCGCAGCATCAAACCGGAGGCGGGCGATACCATGATCCACATCGGGAGCCTCCACTCCTCGGATAGCCTCGCTACATTGGAGACTTCCCTCGACCCCGACATCTTGTCAGATTTCAATTTGGATCTCGTGGTCGTCTCGCGAACGGGAGAAACGCCTGGAGAAGGCGGGCTTCTCTTTGGAGCACCTGGCCTGTTTCAACGGCTCTACTATAATGAGCAGGTGGGGGAAGGAATGACGTTGGCCAACGCGGAGCCCTCGGGAAGCACGGGTGAGGCGACAGGGAGTCTTTGGTCAGCTCCGTTTCGAGCGTTAGTTCCAGCTCCGGCCTATGCCAAGAAGCCAGGAGGCCCTCCCGGACTCCAGAGTCTCGTGTCGTTAGGCGAGATTCTATTTACGAAGGAAACCTTCAATGGGAATGGACGCACGTGTGCAACTTGTCATCGACCGGAAGATAATTTCACGATTAGCCCGGCGTTTATCGCCACCCTTCCGGAAGATGACCCACTTTTTGTGGCCGATCCGACAAAAGCTGCGTTTCAACCTGCCCTTGTGGACCTAGAAATACCGGAGCTGATGGAGCAATTCGGACTGATCTTGGAGAACGTAGACGGAGCTCCGTTTACCGCAGCTCCTATGCGGGGAACTCCCCATACGCTTGCCCTGGGGGTGTCCTTAACTCCAGAAGCAGGTGGAAATATCGCTTCGGATGGAAGAGGTCAAGCCATTGGATGGTCCGGAGACGGAGCCCCCATATTTATGATTCCCGGCGCGGGCGAGGGGAGTGATATCACCCTCGGAGGCCTTAATGGGACCCTTCTCTCCTTTGCCCTTGGTGCGATCAATCAACATTTCCCATTGACGTTAAACCGCGTACCGGGAGTAGACTTTACGTTCCCGAACGACGATGGATTAATGGCCCTGGAAGCCTTTCAACTCTCCTTGGGACGTTCGGACGATATCAATCTGGGCGCCTTACAACTCACAGGAACGCTGGCGACGCAAGGAAAGATGCTGTTTTTTGGTGACGGTGGCTGCAATGCCTGCCACGCGAATGCCGGAGCGAATGGCGCTTTTACCGGACAAAACCAGAATTTTGATACCGGTGTGGAAAGGTTGCCGAATCCCGCGTATCGAGCGGTAGCCGCTGCTATCGGTAATATTTTCGATGATAATGGTTTCGCCGATGATATCCCGTGTGACGGAGGGTTTGGATCAGACGCTATTGTGGTTGATATTACAGGTCCGCCTTTTAATGACGAAGATCCTGAATGTGCAGAGGTTGCTACGACTATTCCTGCGGCATTCGGTGATGGAACGTTCAACACCCCGCCCGTGATCGAGGCCGCAGATACGGCTCCCTTTTTCCATAACCATTCGATCAATACGATTGAAGGAGCCGTGGCCTTTTACAATAGCGATGCTTTTGATAATTCACCCGCGTCCACGTTCGACGCTGTAACAAATCCATTTCCTTCAGAAATTGATCTCGAACCAACCGAGGTGGATGCTATTGCAGCCCTTCTTCGAGTCCTGAATGCCCTGGAAAACATTCGCAATTCTCTGCGCATCATTGAGGTCGGGGTCTTGGGGTCGTTTGACCTGGTCCCGAAGGCCCTTCCCGAGGATGTGGACCACCTGTTGAAGGTGGCGCACGCGGAGGTGGAGGATGCCATTCAGGTCCTCGAGGGCGCCCAACTGCATTCGGATGCGGTTGTGACACTGAAGGAAGCTAAACAACTGCTTGCAGATGCTTTGAATACGCCTTCCTATCCCACAAAGGCGGATCTGCTGGAGCAAGTCATGACCCTGGAAGTGAACGCAAGAGCGATGTTATGTGTTCCAGGTTCTGATCCCGTTTTGTGTGAAGCCTGAGAACGAAGTGGGTCCAAAAGCGTCGAACAGTCTCTTAGGCACGCATTTTAGGGAATCAACACGGAGGGGCCCTCATTCGAGGGCCCCTCCGCATGTAATATCAAAACGCTTTTTCTTTCTCCCTCGTCACTATACGACGTTCTACTTCCACAAAGTCCCGAATATGCTTTTGGAGGAGACTTTCCTTACGCCTCTTTCTTTTTTTCTAGCCCATCAATCACCGCGGCCCCCACTGCATCTCCCCAGACATTGACCGTGGTTCGGCAGCGGTCGAGAAACCAGTCGATCACAAGAATCAGGGCGATTCCCTCAATTGGCAGGTTCACGGCTTTGAGTACGATCACCATGGTGACGAGGCCGGCCTCCGGGATCCCCGCTGCGCCAATGGCTGCGAGGGTGGCCGTCAACACAATGATAACCGTCTGCGCAAAGCTCAGCTCAATGCCATAGGATTGCGCGATATACATAGCGGCCACGGCTTCGTACAGCGCCGTCCCGTTCATGTTAATCGTGGCGCCGAGGGGAAGCACAAAGCGAGCTGTTCGCGAAGAAATGCCGTGCCTATCAATCACCGCTTCCATGGTCAAGGGGAGGGTCGCCGAGCTGGAGCTGGTGGAAAATGCCGTTGTGAGGGCTGTGCTCAGGTTTCTGGCATAGGGTAGAACGGATTGCTTTCCAATGAACCGGAGGAGGAGTGGAAGTACCACGAGGCCATGAATCAGTAAGGCAATAATGACGGTAGCCGCATACGCTCCCAATGATACGAGTTGAGGCCAGAAGCCGCTGAAGCCACCGGCTTCCCCGAGCCGGCCTGCAATCAAGGCTCCGATTCCCACAGGCGCCGTCCACATCAATAAATGGACCATGGCCATGATGGCTTCATTGACGCCTTCGAAAAATCTAATCACGAATTGTCCGGGTTCCCCAATCGTAGTGAGGACACCGCCAAACACGAGAGAAAAAATAATCAGGGGCAACACCTCGGCATTGACCATGGCCGAGAAGAGATTGTTCGGAACCAGTCTGGTGAGGATGGATTGAAGAAGGTCGGTGATGGTGGTTGGTTTATTTTCTAATCGTTCGGAGACGCTAGACAAATCATTGGCTTCTGCTCCGGTTCCAGGAGTTCCCGGGTGAATTGCGAGTACCAGGATTACCCCGATCACCACAGCGATTCCGGTCGTTGCCATGAAAAAGAACACGGTGCGGCCTCCGAGTGGGCCGAGTTTCCGGACGTCTCCCAGGCTACTCACGCCCACGATCATCGAGCTGATGACCAGTGGCACCACCATGACAAACAGGGCCTTCAGAAACAGTTGGCCGAGGAATTGAATCGATCGGCCAATTTCCGGTGTGAACCCTCCGACAAAAATCCCAATCGTGATTCCAAGAAGAATGGCCAGAAGGAGTTTGTTTGGTGTGTTGGCACTCATGCACGATTTTCGAGGAAGTGACCTATTGGGTTATTAGTTTCTTTCGCTACCCATCATAACGAATTTTTCGCTATTGAGCATCTTACAATATGGGAATGTTGAAAAAGGGCGTCAGCGGCGTTCTCGGCCCTTTGTCGTGCTCACGTACTCACCCGTACGCTCCGCGTGCCAAAGCGCCTGCGGCCTTGCCCACCGAGTAGTCAGTACCACTCGGTGGGGGGGATGTTCGAAGGGGGTGTTCCCCCTTCGAGGGGTCACAGGCCCTGCTGTTTGGGCCGTCCTAGGGGCAGAGCCCCTGGGAAAGTCAGATGGGAAGCCTGGAGACCATCTGGCTGAGCGCACCTTTTTGAACATCCCCATTTGCTCTTAGAGGTTCATGAGATGAGTCACATGTGAACGGCACCATGAGAGTTTTTGAATTCATCAACAGTCACAATATGTTCCTTGGAGAAAATTGAGACCATGGCTCGTTTGGGGTACTGTAGGTAGTCACCGGTTACTGAGTGAGCTGCGCCAGGGGCAAATATTCAGAGAAGGGGTGAGATCATGACAGTCGAAACCATCATGAGCCCAAAAATAGTGACTGTGGAAATGGATGAGACACTCGAACGAATCCGCGAAATTTTCGAACAACATCGGTTTCACCATGTGCTAGTCGTCAGCGGACGCCGATTAATGGGGGTAATTTCCGATCGGGACTTATTGAAATCGATTAGCCCTTTTGTGGATACGCTCTCAGAAACCTCTCGCAATTCAGCGACCCTCCAAAAGCGGGCTCATCAGATCATGAGCCGGAAGCCCATCAGTGTGTCGAAAAATGTCACGGTTCAGACAACAGCCGAGACGTTGCTGGCCAACAATATCTCTTGTCTGCCCGTAACCAACGAAGGGGGAAATGTGGAGGGTATACTGACTGGATTCCCGATACACGATGTCGGGAAAGGCGGATGGAGTGATAGGCGGACCCTAACCCATTCATGCCCAACGTAACCGTTTTGTCATTTGGGATCACAAAAGGGGTCAGCAAAAGGGGTCAAAAAGGGGTCAGGCATGAGTATTGAGTTAAAAGCAAACGCTTTCAAAGGTGACTTTAGTATAAAATGGTAGCGTCCTCTTTTTCAGCTTTTTTAACTTGCACAAAAGATGGGCCTCCTCGTAAGGCCGGACGCTTTTGGGCTGCGCCGGTGTCGCTCCCCAATCGTCTCGGCCAATTGCCCAGGTTATTCCGTAACGGACCCTAAGGGTTTTAATTGATTAACCTCCTCCCCTATGCTACGATTTCTGTTATGAGTATATTCCCTAGGCCTAGGGGGAAATCCGTCAAGAAGGAACCTGCTTCCCCATCCTTTAGACTCAGCCGCGAAATTCTCGGAATTGCCCTCCTCACGCTAGGAGTCCTGGTTTTTTTGAGCGTGTGGTCGTATTCGGCACAGGACCCCTCCTGGGTTGGCTCCCTTTCTACTCAACCATCGGGTGTCATCGACAACGCTGTCGGCATGGTGGGCGCAACCATTGCGGCGGGTTTGATATGGCTCGTAGGATCGGCCGCTCTTGCCATTCCGATCTTGATCCTGTTGCAAGGGATCCGGTCATTCCAAGAAGAAACACTTCAAACAAAAGCACGAAGCCTCTTCGGCGGAGTTCTATTGGTGCTGTGCCTCAGTGCCCTATTTCAATTTTATGCGTTGGCCTCCCACATGACGGGAGGGGAATGGGGGCAGTGGTCCACGGCCCTTGTGTCTCCACTGTTTGGGGAAGTCGGCAGCACGATCGTATTGTTCTCACTTGTATTGGTATCCGTTTTGTTGGTTGCTCCGTTTTCCGTGGCCACGGCTCTGGGAAATATTCCCTCAGCTCTTGGATCGATCCGAGACCACACCCCTCGTTTGTCTTTGAGTTGGCTGTCCTTTCCCACAAGAGTCCGAATCCCTAAATCGAATAAACCGGTGAAGATCAATCGGAGCCTGGCCATGCGGGATGGCGCCTTGTCCTTTTTGCGGAAGGATGATCCTATCCCTGAACCCGATATTCCTGAGGATGATTTTGAATCAAAGATGGGCGAACCAGATGAAGCCCCTCCCATTCGCCGAACCTTTCAACTCCATCGCAAAGTGTCTGAGGGTTACAATTTGCCTGATCCTATTGCGCTCCTTGATCCACCTCTTGTTTCGCAATCAGCGCAGACCGATGAAATATTGGAGTCCCAATCGCGGGTGTTGACTGGAGCTTTTCAAAATTTCGGCATTCCCGGGAAGGTGACGGAAGTGCATCCGGGCCCCGTCATCACGATGTTTGAGTTTCAACCCGGCCCCGGTATTAAGGTGGCTCGCATTGTCAATTTGGCCCATGATTTGGCGATGGCTCTTAAAGCCACCAGCGTTCGCATTGTCGCTCCGATTCCCGGGAAATCAACCGTGGGGATTGAAGTCCCGAATCCGGTCAGAGAAACCGTCACGTTTCGAGAAGTGTTGACCAGTGAAGCCTATACACGATCACGGTCAAAGCTGACTATTGCCTTGGGAAAAGACATTTTTGGTCGTCCGTTTGTGGCCGACCTGAGAACCATGCCTCACCTGTTGGTGGCTGGCGCCACGGGAGCCGGGAAAAGTGTTGGCTTAAATAGCATGCTGTTGAGCCTGTTGTTTTCAGCCCATCCTGATGAGGTTAAGCTTTTGTTGATTGATCCCAAGGTGTTGGAACTTCAAGTCTACGATGGCATTCCCCATCTGTTGCGCCCGGCCTTAACCGACCCAAAATCCGCTGCGCGTGGGTTAAGCTGGGTCCTACAAGAAATGGAGCGGCGCTATCGCCTTCTTGCAGAACATGGCGTTCGAAATATTCAAGCCTACAACGCCAAGGTGACAGAAGAAGGCAATGCCATGGCCTCTGGTACATCACAGCCTGATCTGCCATTTGATCCAGATCAAGATGAAGAGCCCACTCTCGAGCCTCTTCCCTATATCGTCGTGGTCATCGATGAGTTTGCCGATTTAATGATGGTGGCTCCAAAGGAAATTGAAGAAAAGATTGCCCGTCTCGCGCAAATGGCACGGGCTTCAGGTATTCACTTAATTTTGGCCACACAACGGCCTTCTGTCGATGTAGTGACAGGGTTGATTAAAGCAAATTTCCCGGCTCGGATCGCATTTCAAGTGGCCTCCAAGACAGACTCCCGTACGATCCTGGATGCCAATGGAGCCGAAGCGCTTCTCGGACTCGGCGATATGCTGTATTTGGCTCCAGGAACTGGTAAGTTGATTCGGCTCCATGGTTCGTACGTGTCGGATGGGGATGTGCAGCGTGTGGTAGAATATGTCAAAGCGCAAGCGGGTCCGGAGTATAGTGACGATGCCCCATTTCCAAACCCCGAAGTATTTGAAGAAGACCCAGAACGAGATGAAGTCTATGAACAAGCCCGAGAGGTGGTGTTGACCTCAGGCCAGGCTTCGGCCTCGCTGCTTCAACGACGGCTTCGTGTTGGATATCCCCGGGCTGCACGCATGATCGAACAAATGGAAGAAGAAGGGCTCGTGAGTGCCCCTGGGCGTGACGGCCGCCGGGAAATTCTTGGTCCTCAAACCATGAGGCAAGAACGGGTCGGATGAAATTCTTTCTCGCCAGTCTCATAATCGTAATGTCTCTGATTCCCTTCCCGGTTCTTGGGAAAGAGAATGTGGCACAACAGGTACGTGATTTGGTCAAGCGCGTGGATACTCGCTACGCCGCCACCAAGGATTTTCAAGCAGATTTTACACAAGAAACTCGTATTGAAGGGTTTGATACACTACTTCAATCATCTGGCCGAGTCTACATTAAGAAGCCTGGCTATCTACGATGGGATTATACCGAACCTTCAGTCGAACACATTTATGTGCAGAATGATCAGCTGCAAATGTATGTGCCGAAACATAATCAAATTCTGAAGGGCAATCTTACCATGATGGTGGCAACGAAAGCCCCCCTGCGCTTGCTTCAGGGAATGGGGAAACTCACCGAGCTTTTTGATGTATTCCCCACGGATAATGGCCGCACGGGAGAGGGAGGGTTGCCCTTGCTGACCTTGATTCCTAAAAACCAGGGGCAACCAGGTTCTTCTTCGTTGACCCGAATTGTTTCGGAAATCCAACCCGACACCTACTTCATTCGGTCGATAGCCCTACATGAAGTGAGCGGAAATATTTCGACTTTTCGCTTCACCAATGTCAAGGCGAATACCGGAATCGACGATACAGTCTTTACACTGGATCCGCCTGAGGGGGTCGTGATCGTGGAGGATGTTCTTCCTCAAGGTTGATGGTGTTCTGCATCACGACGTCGGCCCCGAGGAGCCTGTCCGAGATTTGCGATCGTCACGAGGCTGTGCTGGTTTGAGTCAGATATTTTGATCGTTTGAGGCGAATAGTGGGACTATTCAACGAAAACAGGGAAGGTTGAAAAAGGCCGTCCAGCAAGGCCGCAGCCCTTTTGACGCGCGGAGCGTACTCTCACGTGAGCACGGCAAAATGGCGACCTGCCTACGCGAAGCCGCTTCAGCAGGTATGGAACCGCTGGCTTGTCAGCCGTAGCTTTAGCGAAGGCTGGCGGCTTTTTTCAACATTCCCCGCAAAGAAAGTGAGGAGCTGTGGCAGGACGCATACTCGTGTTCGATGATGATGAAGGCATTCGTGATTCCTTGACCCAGTTTTTGCATACGCTGGACCTTGAAGTCGTCACGGCGGAGGATGGGGAAGACGCCCTCAACAAATATCAAAAAGGCAATTTCGAGATCATTCTCGCCGATCTGATGATGCCCAATCTGGATGGGATGGGGTTGCTGAAACGCATTCGTGAAGTAGACGAAGATGTCATTTTTATCATGATCACGGGCCATCCTTCTATTGGGACAGCTGTGGAATCCATTAATTGTGGAGCGGAAGACTATATTACCAAGCCGTTTCATTTAGAGGATGTCAAACTTCGGATTGAGAAAGCCCTCGAAAAACGGTCACTGAAAGGACGCCTGAAAACAGCACAGGGCCTGGCCTGGGGCCTGATGTTGTCCATTCCGTTATGGCTGCTCCTTGGGATTATTTTAGTTATTTTGATAAAAGGCTAATGGCTGTTCGAGGCTCCCGCCTGTTGTCGTTTTGACTTCCCCTCTTTCTCACTTTCGCCTTTTCCACGACGACAACGCCGATGGACACACGGAGACCGTATTAACATTAAAACGGGGCTAGTCGCTCGATAAAAAGAGAGCGTGAAAGATCTTGCACTACGAGCGATCAGCAACAAACCAGGAGAACGCCGCTGGGACCCTTCGGAAAGACTAAGGGCATGCTTTTTTAACAGCCCCTGTTTTGCCATGAAATGGTTGTATCAAATCCTGTGTGGTCGCTGGACGTCCCTTCCAGCAACGGTCCTTGTATTTGGGCTGGTGTGTACACTCAGCACTATTGTCTGTTCCAGCAAGGCTTACGGGTTAACTGGGGATCTGACGAACGATCCTGCCGACATCGTGAAAAAATATCTTTCTCTGGATAAACGAGGCGCACGGTTACAAGCCTTGTCTTATGAAACCGTGCGGCCGTACGTGGAGTGGGAGGAAGAACCTTCCTGGCGTCAGGTGGTGGTTATCCGCGAATATACGGTAAACGATGATGTGCGAGAGTGGGAAATCATCAGTAGTACCGAGGCCGTTATTCCCGTTACCTTTCAAGTCGTGGGAGTCATGCATTGGGAGGCTGCCACGTTCCTGCCTGAGCGAAGAGAGGAAACGGTTTGGGTCCGAGTGCGAGCGGTATTGAACGGTTGGCGGATTACGGCTCCGATGTTTCCGCCCCATGTCGGGAGAAAGCGATTAATAGACTTTGTTCGCCAGGCAATGTTTGAAGAAACGAATGAGGAGCGAAAAAACGTGTTGCAACGTCTCAGAACCTCATTGAAAGATGCCAAATCGTGAAAACCAAAAGTGCCCATGCCCCGTTCCAATTAGTGATCTTCGATTTTGATGGGACCCTCATTGACTCGAAATACGATATCGCCACCTCCGTCAATTTAACGTTAAAAGACATGGGTTTGCCGACACGATCCCCTGAGGAAATCTTCAGCTTTGTAGGGGATGGGGTCAAACATTTGCTTCGGCTTTCGGTGGGCGAAGGCAATGATGCGCGCTATGAGGAATCCTTAACAATCTTTCGTGAACATTATTTGACCCATTGCCTAGATTCCACCCAATACTATGCGGGTCTCGATAGGGTGTTCGACATCTTACAAGACAAGACCAAAGCCCTGGCGACCAATAAGTCTTTGGAATATACCTTGAGGATTGTGGATGGATTAGGCGTGCGCGATACGTTTTCCTCCATTGAATGTCCAATCGATCTCTCTGACCTTAAGCCTGACCCAGGGATGTTATTTCGAATCCTGGATCAGTTAGAAGTGGACCCGGAACAGGCCATTCTCGTGGGAGATAGCACCAACGATATGCGAGCTGCCAAGGCGGCCGGTATTCGAGCGTGTGCGGTCGGATACGGCTATGGAATTCGGGAAAAAGTCCTGGCCCTTGACCCCGACTATTATTGTGAGAAACCCGAAGATTTGTTGGCAGTTTTTTCATCATAGATCACGTTCGTTTACACATTTTAACCTTGTTTTTTCTAATCCCCTCCTTCCAACCTTTGCGGGAACAAGTCGCTAGGAGCCTGTCCAAGATTAGCGATCGTTGCGAGGATATGCTGGTTTGGGTCAGATGTTTCGATCGTTTGAGGCGAATAGTATAATGGTTGGGAGAATTTGAACAAATCGCTGGGATAAGATAAGTGGATTCAATTGGTCACTTAACCAAGAAGGAGTCCACCATGGCCAAACGGCAGCGGAGACATTATGACGCCCATTTCAAGGTACGAGTGGTGCTTGCCACCCTACAAGATGGGAAGACCCTGGCCGAGTTAGCGAGCGAATTTGATGTGCATCCGAATCAGATCAGGAATGGGAAGACGGAGTTTCTGGAAAAGGCGTCGGAAGTGTTTGGTGGAAACAAGGCGGACCAGGATGCTCTCAGGAGCTTGAAGGAGGAACGCGATACCCTCCACCAACGGATTGGCCAACAAAGCATGGAGATCGATTTTCTAAAAAAAAGCTTAAAGAAACTGAACCTGCTGTAAGGAAGACCATGGTTGAGTCGGCTGCGGTACTCTCGATCACGAGGCAATGTGAGTTGTTATCGATGTCACGGGGGTTTTTCTACTATCTTCCCGTTGAATTGACTGCGAGGGACTTGCACTTGAGGGAGAAACTAGATGAACTGTTCACCGAGAATCCCACCCGTGGGACCTGCCGCCTGCATCCGGTTCTGAAGAAGCGATATGGGCTGGTGGCGGGACGGGACACAGTGAGGCGGCTGATGCGCCGTATGGGGGTCGCGGCTATTTATCCCAAGAAGAGTCTCTCGGTGGCCACCTCCTCACACAAACAATATCCGTACTTGCTCCGGGGAGTGGCCATCACCCGTCCGAATTAGGTGTGGAGCACGGATATTACCTGCGTGCGCCTGCACAAAGGTTTTGTGTATCTGACGGCCAGCATCGATTGGTATAGCCGCTATGTCCTCTCCTGGAGGATTTCAACGACGCTGGACCGCAGCTTCTGTATTGAGGCCTTACAGGAGGCGCTCGCGCAATATGGAAACCCGGAGATCTTTAATACGGATCAGGGGTGCCCGTACACGAGCGAAGCCTTCACCGGCCTCCTCAAGGCCGATCAGATCAAGATCAGCATGGATGGGAAAGGCCGGGCCTTAGACAATGTCTTTGTCGAACGGCTGTGGCGAACGGTGAAACAAGAAGAAGGGTATTTGAAAGGGTATCGAAATGTCGCAGACTGTCGCGAAGGATTGCGGGTCTACTTTGAGCGGTATAACAACCTGCGAGAGCATCAATCCCTCGAATATAACTATCCAGCAGAAATATACTTCGGAGACATCCTGCTGAAGCAGGCAGCATGAGGAGAAGCGTCCACTTATCTAACCCGAAAAAACTGTTTGACTTTCCCGACCACCTTATAGAACCCTGTAAGAGCTGACTCTCGACGCGCTTTTCACTCTCTTGCCTGTTGTTGATCTGACGTAAAGAAACCGCTTGTATTGCGGTTTTTTATTTCCTAATTTATTGTTTCTCTGATATTTATCATCAATTTTGTTAACAGACTCCACGAACAACAAATACACCAAATAGAACAGCATTGTTCTAAATGAGGATTAATGAGTATAAATAAGGATAGATATAGTATAGATAATACTGATTATACTGTTGGGCAAGATAACGTTCAAAAGTGGGGCTTTGATGTACATAATCCAGTATTTGGCATTAGTACATCTTTAATCGCCATCTTTTTAATGGCCATGTTATGGGTTGAGCCTGAAACCTCAAAAACCTTCTTAGACGGCATCAAATGGCAAATTATCGGTGCCTTTGATGACCTGTTCATGTGGTCTGCCAATTTTTTTGTGATCTTCTGTTTAGCCTTGATTGTATCACCGTACGGTAAAATCCGCTTAGGTGGCGATGATGCCAAATCGGATTATAGCCTGATGTCCTGGATAGCAATGTTATTTGCTGCCGGTATGGGTATTGGCTTAATGTTTTGGGGAGTGGCTGAACCCGTCGCTTATTATACCGGCTGGTATGAAACACCGCTTAATGTCACCGCCAATACTCCGGAAGCAGCCAAACTGGCGCTCGGCGCGACCATGTTTCACTGGGGCCTACATCCGTGGGCTATTTATGGTGTGGTTGCCTTATCGTTAGCCTTTTTTGCTTACAACAAAGGTTTACCGCTTTCAATGCGCTCGGTATTTTATCCTATTTTAGGCGACCGCACTTGGGGTTGGGCTGGACATATTGTTGATATTCTTGCGGTATTAGCCACTTTATTTGGTCTGGCAACATCTCTCGGCTTAGGCGCACAGCAAGCTGCCAGCGGTTTCCATCACGTTTTCGGGATTGATAACAGCCTGTTCTTACAGATCACTATTATTATTGTCGTTACCCTGCTTGCGGTTGTTTCGGTGGCACGTGGCATTGATGGCGGCGTTAAAGTAATTAGTAATATCAATATGTTACTTGCTATCGTTTTGTTAATTTTTGTTGCACTCGTTACTTTCACTGTGTCTATGGGAACTATCCCGACCACGATAATGGGATACATTGAAAATCTCATCCCGCTGAGTAATCCAATCGGTCGTGAAGATGAAGCCTGGATGCACGGGTGGACGGTATTTTACTGGGCGTGGTGGATTTCATGGTCACCATTCGTTGGTATGTTTATTGCCCGTATCTCACGTGGCCGTACTGTACGTGAATTTATTACGGCGGTATTACTTGTTCCTACTGCGGTGACGATATTATGGATGTCGGTATTTGGTGGTGTGGCGATTGACCAAGTGGCGAATAACATAGGTACACTAGGCAGTGACGGTTTAACAGAAGTGCCTTTAGCTATGTTCCAGATGTTTGATATATTACCTATGGGTAACCTGTTACCCATGCTTGCGGTGATATTAGTATTGGTGTTCTTCGTGACCTCATCAGACTCCGCCTCTCTGGTTATCGACAGTATTACTGCCGGCGGTAAAGTTGATGCACCTATTCCCCAACGTATATTTTGGGCGTTAATAGAAGGCGCGATTGCAGCAGTGTTGCTCTGGGTTGGCGGCACGAAGGCAATTGAGGCATTACAGGCAGGCGCGATCTCAACCGCCCTACCTTTCACGGTTATTCTATTACTCATGTGCGTAAGCTTGTTAATGGGGATGAGAACAGAACCGCGTAACCGCTAAACTTAGAATAAAAACTGCCGCATCATTGCGGCAGTTTTTTTATCGGCAGTCACACCGATTGACTATATCAACGCTTAGGTTGAGAATTTATCTGACATGTTATTGAAAAATGAGTAACATCTACGCAGCACCCTCTGTTGCTTCTTCCTCCAAATCAAACGAAGTCTTGATCAGCTTTTTAGTGTAATCATGCTACGGATGGTGGAAGATCTCTTCTGCTGTGCCCTGCTCCATTATTTCACCTTTTTGCATCACTAATACTCGGGCAGACAGTGCTTTGACTACTGAAAGATCGTGGCTGATAAACAAGAAACCAATATTGTTTTTGGCCTGAATGTCTTTAAGTAAATCAATCACGGTATAATGGTTGGGAGAATTTGAACAAATCGCTGGGATAAGATAAGTGGATTCAATTGGTCACTTAACCAAGAAGGAGTCCACCATGGCCAAACGGCAGCGGAGACATTATGACGCCCATTTCAAGGTACGAGTGGTGCTTGCCACCCTACAAGATGGGAAGACCCTGGCCGAGTTAGCGAGCGAATTTGATGTGCATCCCAATCAGATCAGGAATGGGAAGACGGAGTTTCTGGAAAAGGCGTCGGAAGTGTTTGGTGGAAACAAGGCGGACCAGGATGCTCTCAGGAGCTTGAAGGAGGAACGCGATACCCTCCACCAACGGATTGGCCAACAAAGCATGGAGATCGATTTTCTAAAAAAAAGCTTAAAGAAACTGAACCTGCTGTAAGGAAGACCATGGTTGAGTCGGCTGCGGTACTCTCGATCACGAGGCAATGTGAGTTGTTATCGATGTCACGGGGGTTTTTCTACTATCTTCCCGTTGAATTGACTGCGAGGGACTTGCACTTGAGGGAGAAACTAGATGAACTGTTCACCGAGAATCCCACCCGTGGGACCCGCTGCTTGCATCCGGCTCTGAAGAAGCGATATGGGCTGGTGGCGGGACGGGACACAGTGAGGCGGCTGATGCGCCGTATGGGGGTCGCGGCTATTTATCCCAAGAAGAGTCTCTCGGTGGCCACCTCCTCACACAAACAATATCCGTACTTGCTCCGGGGAGTGGCCATCACCCGTCCGAATCAGGTGTGGAGCACGGATATTACCTGCGTGCGCCTGCACAAAGGTTTTGTGTATCTGACGGCCATCATCGATTGGTATAGCCGCTATGTCCTCTCCTGGAGGATTTCAACGACGCTGGACCGCAGCTTCTGTATTGAGGCCTTACAGGAGGCGCTCGCGCAATATGGAAACCCGGAGATCTTTAATACGGATCAGGGGTGCCCGTACACGAGCGAAGCCTTCACCGGCCTCCTCAAGGCCGATCAGATCAAGATCAGCATGGATGGGAAAGGCCGGGCCTTAGACAATGTCTTTGTCGAACGGCTGTGGCGAACGGTGAAACAAGAAGAAGGGTATTTGAAAGGGTATCGAAATGTCGCAGACTGTCGCGAAGGATTGCGGGTCTACTTTGAGCGGTAGAACAACCTGCGAGAGCATCAATCCCTCGAATATAATTATCCAGCAGAAATATACTTCGGAGACATCCTGCTGAAGCAGGCAGCATGAGGAGAAGCGTCCACTTATCTAACCCGAAAAAACTGTTTGACTTTCCCGACCATCTTATAGTGGGACTATTCAACGAAAAGGATCGGAAGATCTGGCCAAATCCAGGGCACCCGCAGTAGATTCGTCTAATCTGGGACAGGTACCTAACGCTCGTAGGGGGACAAAACCCGCACCAAATAACACTCCGAAAACATTTCATAAACAACTTCTTGGGTAATAGCGAGATTCCACTGGAGGATGTTCTGAATAGGGATAAAATCCGCAATTCCTGTACATATTAAGTGTAGACCACAAGATTCCGATTGAATAATAATTGACAGAAATGAGTAATTAGACCGATCCATTTTGTCGGGAAGAGATCTGAAGGCTCTTCAAGACGAAGACATAGAAAAGTTTCTAATCCCGAAGAATTTTTTCTACGTTTTTTTTATATGGGCCCTCGGAATTGATGGATTTGTGGAGGAAGCATGCGATTTCAACATTTTAAAATTGGGATCAAGATTGCCCTGGTTCTTGGAGCCATTGCCCTGATCCAGTCTGCCATTCAAGTGTATATGGTTGTTGGTCCAGAGGAGAACTGGTTGCACTCTTTCGGACACTTACTCGCTCTCATCGTGACCACCTTGGTGATGGTCCAATGGCTCGTGCATAAAATGGTAATTGTCCCACTGAAGAGGCTGACCCAAGTTGTGGAGGATATTGCTAAGGGTGATTGTGACCTGACGAAGCGAGTCCTTGTGACAAACCATGATGAAATTGGCCAGTTAGGACAATTGGTGAATCAATTCATCGAAAAACTACAGTTGTCTATGGTGAAAGTTGGAGAAGTCACGAATCGAGTCGCCATTGATTTGCAAGAGATGTCCGCGACGGCAGATGAGATGGCGAAGGGTGTTGACACTCAAAAGATCAAGGTCACGCAGTCGGCTTCAGCGGTGGAAGAAATGATGATGACGGCTGGGGAAGTCGCACGAAATTCCCAGGAAGCCTCCGACATCGCCCAAGAGGCCTCGAATACAGCCAAAAATGGGCAGCGAGTCGTGAACGAAGCGGTTGTCAGCATGCAGATGGTTGCCGAAGCCGTGGGGCAATCCTCCACGGTGATCGCGGCTTTGGGAAAATCCTCTGACCAAATTGGTGAAATCGTTGGAACCATTGAAGACATTGCGGATCAAACGAATTTGTTGGCCCTCAATGCCGCGATTGAAGCTGCACGTGCCGGTGAACAAGGCCGAGGCTTTGCAGTTGTGGCCGATGAAGTGAGAAAACTGGCGGAACGAACCACAAAAGCGACAAAAGAAATTTCCGGAATGATTCGCCAAATTCAAGCTGATACGAAAATAGCCGTGATGTCGATGGAAGACGGAACGCAGAAAGTCGGCAATGGGGTCATGCTGGCCAATGAAACCAGTGAGGCGTTAACCCGAATCCAAAGTCTCGTGATGCAAACAGCCGGGATGATTCAACAAATTGCCGCCGCTGCGGAAGAACAATCCACGACCACTCATCAGATCGCCAAAGATCTTGAGGCGGTGAGCCAAGTTGGAGAAGAAACCAGTGCGGGTGCGGAAGAGTCCGCCAAACGAGGCCATGAATTGCGTGGTCGGGCTGAAGACCTCAAAAATATTGTCACCACTTTCAAGGTTTAGGAACCTGCGACAACCGTTCCTAAAGATCTCTCCTTAACTCCTCGCAACTGCATCTTGCCCAGATGCTTCCAAATCAAACCTGGATTGCCAAACATCTGGGAACCGCGTTCAGCCTCATATCGTCTGTAACGCTTTCTTCCATATTAAGACTCTCTCATAGTAACTGTGGTATTTGATACAATATCAGGAGGAAGGGTATTCTTCCTTCATGGGAATAAGGAGGTGGATATGGACGTAGGAAGACGCACATTACTGGCCGTGGGAACACTAATGGGAATCGGGGTCATAGCGAGAGGATTAGGATTGGGAGACGCACTTGCTAAGGAAAATCAAATGAAATTTGAAGTGGTCAAAACAGATGAAGAATGGAAGGCCATACTGACGCCTGAGCAATATTATGTCCTTCGGCAAGAAGGCACGGAGGCCCCCTTTAAGCATCACTACCATGACAGCAAAGCCGTGGGAGGCTATCACTGCGCTGGCTGTGACCTGCTGCTATTCTCGTCAGAGAAAAAGTTTGACAGCAAGACGGGCTGGCCGAGTTTTTGGGAACCGATTTCGCCAAGTGCCATAGAGACCAAGACCGATTGGACATTCATCTATCCGCGGACCGAAGTTCACTGCATGCGCTGTGGCGGACATCAAGGCCATATATTCGATGATGGGCCAGCCCCCACCGGACTTCGGTATTGTATCAATTCAGCAGCATTGGTATTTCGTCCCGCCTAATGGGAATGTTGAAAAAGGGTCAGAGGGATAAGATTATTGAAATTTTCAACAGGCCGTGACTGCAGATTTTGGCAGACAGGAAAAACCCGGGATACCGTTGGCTCTCGTTGTCCGTGGTAACGAGAACTCAACCGGCTTTCTTGACGAGGCCGGACCGCAAACACCGAGTGCACACCTTGATTCGTTGGATCGCTCCATTGACTAACGCCCGGACATTTTGAAGATTGGGGCGAAAGACCCGTTTGGTTCTATTGTTTGCATGACTGACATTATTCCCAGTCATACGTTTTTTCCCACAAATTGAACATGAAAATGCCATGACCTCACTCCTTCCTTACTAGATTGTACCTGGCAGTCACTCTTGTTACCATACCCCCAGCCTTTTTGACAAGGGGGAATGTTGAAAAAGCATGCCCCCGAGGAGGCGGGGGGGGCGTCAGCGGCGTTCTCGGCTCTTTGTCGTGCTCACGTACTGACATACGCTCCGCGCGCCAAAGCGCCCGCGGCCTTGCTGAGCGCACCTTTTTGAACATTCCCCTCTTGCTCTGGACGATTCAACAAATGGACCACAAGTGAACAGCATGATTTTTAATAATCTGTTAGTTCGCAGGCTCTTAAGACAAGGCTATAGATATGGGACAAAGTCCTCCAAAATAATTTACACCCTCTCCTTCCGCTGATTATGACCATTCCATCGTTTATCTCTCACGAGTCCTCGGAATATGTCCGCGGCTTGATCAATAGGTTGAGACGACCCATCGAACGGGCGCGCCAACTAGGCGGAGTACGAAAGGCTTCCATCACAAACCTCAATAGCTTTATTTCCGATCAAATCGTTCGAGCCATGGGAGAGGGGGTCCTTCCCAGAAAAATTGAAGCCGAATTGCTGGCCCTTCGATCATTATTTCAGGGCAGTGAAGAATCCTCGCAGGAAAATGAGTTAAATCAATTGCACCATGCCCAAACCATCTTGGATCGAATTTCATTCATGATTGGGACAACGACCAAGCAGGTACAGTCCCCGGAGTATTCAGTGTCATCAGGGGAGTCCCCCGCCTCAAAGAAATCCAGATCACTGGGGGATGCGAAAAAACAACTCCCAAACACGGCATCTGATCGACCCCCCCATGAGGTGCCCATTCAATATGCCAAGGGGGTAGGGCCAAAGCGCGCACTGTTGCTCGAAAGGCTTGGGATTCGGACGATTGAGGATGCCTTGTGGGTGTTGCCTTGGCGTTACGAGGATCGATCGAGTATTTCAACGATTCATGCTCTCGTTTACGGAGAGAAGGCCACGGTGTCTGGAGTTATTGATCGAACGACTCTGCGTCGCACCCATCGACGTAATATGACCATTGTGTCGGTCTTCGTGCGTGATGAGACCGGGTGGATGGAAGCGGTGTTTTTCAATCAACCCTATTTGGAGAAAACGTTTCAGGTTGGGATGAAGGTGGTGTTCAGCGGGCCGGTGAGTGCTGCCTCAGGAAGAGGAGCGCATTGGCAAATGCGCACCCCGCAGTATGAAGTCGTTGGTCCCGACGAGGATATGCTACTCCATGTGGGACGAATCGTACCCGTGTATCACGAGACCAAAGGCCTGACGTCGCGGCAACTGCGTTGGATCATGAAGAGCCTTCTGGATGAATATCAGGGCCAGTTGCAGGAAATACTACCTCGGGCTATTCGACAACGTGAGCAATGGCCAGCCATTAGTGATGCCATTCGTCTGATTCACTTTCCAAACCAACAGACAGATCTCAATGACCTGAATGGGTGGCAAACGTCCGCGCATCGGCGACTGGCTTTCGAGGAATTTTTTGTCCTGCAAGTGGCTCTTGCCATTCGTCAACGAACCAACCAAAAGGAAATACCGGGCATTGCCTTTCACCCAACCATGCCTTTCATAGACCGGTTTCTCGCCCATCTGCCCTTTCCGCTAACCGGGGCCCAACAACGAGTCATCACTGAGATTCAGCAAGACATGACACGCCCATGTCCTATGAATCGCTTAATCCAAGGCGATGTGGGATCGGGAAAAACTATAGTGGCTCTTCACGCCATGTTGCTCGCCTGTGGATCCGGATACCAAGCCGCCCTATTGGTTCCGACCGAAATCCTCGCTGCACAACACTATCTGAATCTGCAGCAATACGTGGCCAACTTGGGGCTGAATATGGCATTGGTCACCGGTGGCCTTTCAAAAAAAGAGCGGACGCGAGTGTATCAACAGATCACAGAAGGAGAAGTTCAACTGATCGTCGGCACACATGCGCTGCTTGAGGAAGCCGTGCAATTTGCCAAACTCGGGTTGATTGTGGTCGATGAACAACATAAGTTTGGTGTGCTGCAACGCGCCACGCTCCGAACGAAAGGGGTTCATCCAGACGTGTTAGTCATGACCGCGACGCCAATACCTCGGACCTTGGCCATGACCGTGTATGGGGATTTGGATGTGTCGGTCATTGATGAAATGCCGCCTGGACGGAAGCCCATCCACACCAGAGTGTTTCGCCACAGTGCCCGATCGCGGGCATATGCCTTGATTCGTAAACACATCGAGGCTGGTCGTCAGGCGTATATTGTCTATCCGCTTGTTGAGGAATCGGAAAACATCGATCTGGAAGCCGCCATGCAAGCTGCCGATCGGCTTCAACAAGAAGAGTTTCCATCGTACACGGTTGGCCTCTTGCACGGGCGTATGAAATCCAGAGAAAAGGCCCAGGTCATGACGGCCTTTAAGGATGGACTCCTGCAGGTGCTCGTGGCGACGACTGTTATCGAAGTCGGGTTGGATATTCCCAACGCCACGGTGATGGCCATCGAACATGCAGACCGGTTCGGGTTGGCTCAGTTACATCAACTGCGCGGACGCGTGGGGCGTGGCGCGCATCAATCCTTCTGCCTGTTGATCAGTTCTGCTGGTCGAGGAGTGAGGTCGCAGGAAACCAATACGAGGGAAGAGATCCTTCCCACAAAGAAGGTGAACTATGCTCCAGAGCTACAGCTCGGCATCAAAGAGACGTGGGCCGCGCGGAATTCCCCCACAGTGACACAGACCGCGCAACAGCGGTTGAAGGCCATGGTTAACTGTTCCGACGGGTTCGCCATTGCCGAACAGGATTTGCGCATTCGTGGCCCGGGCGAGTTTTTGGGGACACGCCAATGGGGCGTGCCGGAATTTCGCATCGCTGATCTGGTTCGAGATAGTCATCTCCTCGAACAAGCACGCGACGAAGCGTCCAAACTCGTACAACACGATCCCCACTTATCATTGCCTGAACATCGAGAGCTGAAAACCACCATATTACGGCGATGGCAAGCCAAGTTAGATCTAGGGTCGATCGGATAAGGTTTCATGCGAGTAGCATGCATCGACATCGGCACCCTCACGTGTCGTCTGCTCATCGGGGAAGTGGACGGTCACGGCCCAGTAAAAACAGTGTACTCCGGCAGGAAGATTTTACGATTGGGTGAAGGCGTCGATCAAACCAAGCAACTCAAACCCGAAGCCATGACTCGGGTCATCGAAGCGATAAGAGAGTGGCAAGGAGTGATTGATCAACATGGTGTCCAAGCCTCCATTGCCGTGGCCACGAGCGCCGTGCGAGAAGCTTGCAATCGTGAGGAATTCCTCCAACGAGTCAAACAGGAAGCCGGGGTGGAAGTTGAAGTCATTGATGGAGAAGAGGAGGCGCGACGAACGCTTCTAGGTCTTCGCTCAGGGTTCCTGGACCAAATTCATGACATGTTGGGCCTGGATATTGGTGGCGGCAGCACGGAATTTATCGTCAGTCGCGAGGGGCAACCTCCGAAAGCCATCTCGATTGACATTGGCGTGGTCCGATTATCAGAGCGTGTATTAAAAAGTGATCCGCCATCAGCATCTGAAATTCAAGAAGCCGAACAACTCATCCATTCCTCAACCCAACGAGCTCTAACCACCCTAGGCGACATATCTGGCCTGACCTTCGTCGGAACCGCCGGGACCATCACGTCCCTGGCGGCCATCGCCCAAGGGCTCACAACATATGTTCCCGAGCGCATACATAATTACACCCTGACACTCGAAACGGTGAAAATCATCGAGCAAACCATTTTCCCTCGAAAAAAATCAGAACGCACTAGCATCCCCGGGTTAGAGCCTGGCCGCGAAGAAGTCATTGCCGCCGGCACACTCATTCTCCGTTGCATCATGGAAGAACTCCGGCAGGATCAATGCCTCGTCAGCGAATACGGACTACGGGAAGGGGTGTTAGTCAATCTGGCACGACAATCTAGCAGGACCGGCCAGGCTTAAAATGAAAAATCTAGGGGGCAACTTCGAAGAAATAAAAACGCAGGACAGTTTTACTAAGAATTCCAGTTTTAATCGAGTCTGACCGCATGCCGTCATCGGCGGTGTGTCTAGCGGGTTGAAGTCCCGCGAAAGGAGTTGTTCGTACACCTTTCTAGTACCGGGAAGCAGCGTCTGAGTAATCAGGGGTTGAAGTTTCCCATGGGCAAAGCCGCAGGCCGTAGCGCAAGCGAACCTAGATGTAGCCTCGTAAACGAATTGGAGATGCCGACCCTGTGGTCAGAAGGGGAAGGCCGCCGTTTGAGGGAGCAGAACGAACACCCACCCTCAGGATCTTCCGGGGTAGCAGGGATGGCATGTGGCGGAAGAGACACCGTGCAGGACGGGAGACCCGCGACGGTGCTGGCGCAGAACCAGCAACTGAGGCGTATAAGGGATACCGAAATCGCTGCGGGCCGTCGTGGGAGTCGGAGGGGTTCATAGTACCGTTGGAGAGCCTGGGACAACACAACCCGGCCCGAGGGAAGGGACCCTACTTTGTTCACGTTTCCGACGAGTGGAGGATCAGGGGATTGCCATTGCGCTAACCACCCCGAGCACGATCAGGACACTACAGAGGAAACTATCTCAGAAGGCCAAGTCTGAATTTGGCTATTGCTTGATGACAGACGCATGCCGCTGGAAGAAGAACATCGGAAAGCCGTGTATGGGAAAACCATACGCACGGATGTGTGTCCAGGTAAGGCGAGACTGTTCAGTGGGAAGCAAGCCCACCAGGGTAAGAGCCTGAGCCCTGTAGCTTGGATGGCAGCGTGGAGAGAAACCGAGACGCTGAAGCCCATCGACAAAGCCATCGTAGAGGATGGTGAGCGAGTTCCCGGGCCGTAACGCAAGTGAACGCAGAGGTAGCCTCGAAAGTATGAAACCTCGGAGGTCGAGTCCCTGTCCGTAGGACGAAGACGGCATGGACAGGCGAACCAAGGCTGAGACGCCTGGCCACTCCGGCGGGGTGAGAGCGACAGCACGGGAGCAAGGACAGACGACGCAACTGGAGAAGCCCTCCTCGTCCCAGGGAGAAATCCCTGGAGGAAGATCGGCTCTATAACCAGCTCTCTGGGAAGTGAGCCGAAGACGAGAGGGTGGCGGAGGGGCTCGTAGGAGCGAGGAAGCAGGGTCATGCCTGTGGAGCAAAGGAGCCCTACTGGCTGTAGGCTGTGATCAACATGGGAGGCAGGGACGAGATGACAACGGCGTCCATTACACTGCAAGACCTGCGACAGCGGCTCTACGTCAAGGCGAAGGCTGAGAAGCGATGGCGGGTGTGGGGCCTGTACGTCCACGTGTGCAAAGAGGCGACGCTACGCGCGGCCTATTCGATGGCCAAGAAAAACAACGGAGCCCCCGGCATTGATGGGGTGACGTTTGCTGGCATCGAGGCCACGGGGGTGGAGCCCTTTCTTGCACGACTACGGGACGAACTGGTCACGCAGACCTACCGACCGATGCGGAACCGGCACGTGGAGATTTCGAAAGGCGGTGGACGAGTCCGCGTCTTAGGGATACCCGCGATTCGGGACCGCGTGGTACAGGGAGCGCTCAAGCTCCTGCTGGAACCGATCTTTGAGGCGGATTTTCGTGATGGGTCGTATGGGTATCGACCGAAACGGACAGCCCACCAGGCGATTGGCCGGGTGGCTCAGGCGATGGTGCAGAACAAGACGCGAGTGATTGATGTGGATCTGGCGGCCTTCTTCGACACGGTGCGGCATGACCGGCTGCTGGCGAAGGTGGCCCGACGCATCCAGGATCCCGCGATCCTGCGGCTGGTGAAACTCATCGTCAAGGCGTCCGGCCCGCGTGGGGTGCCTCAAGGGGGTGTGATTTCCCCGCTGCTGGCCAACCTCTATCTCACGGAAGTGGATGAGAGGCTGGAGCAGCTGAAGGAGACAACCCGGCAGGGCCAGTATACGTATCTCGAGTATGTCCGGTTTGCGGATGACCTCGTCGTGTTAGTGGATGGCTATCGCCGCCACGCACAACTGGCGCAGGTTGCGGAGCGGAAGCTGCGAGAGGCGTTGGCCCAATTAGACCTTCAGGTGAATGAGGAGAAGAGCCGAATCGTGGACCTGAGTCAGGGAGGCAGCTTCGGCTTTCTGGGCTTTGACTTTCGGCGTGTGCGGTCGCGGCGTGGAGTGTGGCGCCCGCAGTACATACCGAAGGTGAAGCGGCGCACCGCGTTGCTGCGGAAGCTCAAGGAAGTGTTCCGACGCGGGCAATCCCAGCCGGTGGGACGGATGATCGCCATGATCAATCCGATCGTACGGGGCTGGGTGAACTACTTCCGGATTGGGCATGCGAGTCGGTGTTTATCCTACGTGAAGGATTGGGTGGAGCGGAAGGTCCGGCGGCACATGATGCGAGTGCGCCACCGTCGAGGTTTTGGCTGGAAGAGGTGGAGTAAGGTTTGGCTCTACACGGTACTTGGCTTATATGGAGATTACCGAGTGCGGTACAACGGGTCGGCATGAAAGTCCTTCCAGGCTGATAGGTCACATAACCCTTGAGGTGAAGCATCCAGGAAAGCCCGGTGCTGGAAATCAGCACGCCGGGTTTGAGGTGGCGGGGACTGGAACCGTGACCAGGGGAGTCGGACTGAGGCCCATTCCGAAAGGGGTGGAGGAGCCACCGAACCCTACCGTTGGCGCGCCAGTCCTCGACCCTACTGATGAGGGGGCGCTGGGAAGTGCTGACTGCTATGGTCCGTGGTAGACGCGTGCGTCGAAGCGTTCGAGAGCAGCTCCATGTATGCACCAGTGCTCTACTCTACCCACTTTAATTTTCCTAAACCGCCTCCATCAATGAAAAGAAACCATATACCGGATGCAGAAGTGGTATCATTGAGTCATACGGGAAATACTGATTTGCCGGAACACGGTTGGGAGGAGTGACGGTAACAGAATGGGAGCACTGACTCGTGAGGAAATCCTGTGCCGGCTCCGTGAAAGGATTTTGGCTTTTGCGACATCTCGTGGTGTAAGGGAAGGGGCCGAAGATTTAACCCAGGATGTCCTGATGGTCTTGCATGAAAAATATCCACACGTGACGGAATTGACTGAACTCGTTCCCCTGTCCTTTCAAATCCTTCGGTATAAAATGCTGGACCGTCACCGCAAAACCCTTCGGCATGGGGAATACAACCAGGAGTCAGTGGATGATCACATGCTTGTCGATCCAGGAGATGACCCAGCTATGCAAGCCGAGCAGAATGAGCGGGTGACACACCTGATTGCTGCAATACAGCAATTAGGTGAGCGATGCCAAAACCTATTTCGTCTGAAACTGGAAGGCCATACCTTTCCAGAAATCCAAAAGATTCTGGGCGAACGCTCAATTAATACGATTTATACGTGGGATTCGCGGTGTCGCAAACAACTCCTAATTTTAATGGGTGGAGTATGGGAGACACTTCCGCTGAAAGGGAAGGGTTCGGTACCCAATAAGGAGACAGTAGGCTGATGTCCAAGTCCTGGGAACAGATCCTTGGCGGCTATGCCACGAATACGCTCACCGAAGAGGAAAAGCGCCAATTATTTGCGGCAGCCCTTAATGATCAAACCTTGTTTGATGTGTTGGCTGATGAAGAGGCTTTGAGAGCCCTGCTGGCCAACCCGGAAGCACGTCAACGAATCCTGGATAGTCTACAGGCATCAGGGAATCCGCAGGGGATGGCCGCCATTCATAGCCCGCAGCTTCGCTGGTTCCGGCAACCATCTTCTCTCGCTTGGGCCGGAAGCATCGCCGCGATGGGCCTCGCTCTCATTTTTGGGTGGCAAATGGAAGAACTTTGGGGTCCCGTGGTCCAGGAAGAACTCCAAGCCGAACGTTCGTTGTCTGAGGACAAAGACACGATGGCCACCATAGCTCAATCATCCAGAATGGAGACAAGAAAGCCGCCAATCCGCGAGGGACAGAACAAACCACAAAGTAAACCGGCTCCGGTTGCCTCCATGCCCGCTCAATCTCCCGTAACAGAGCCTCCGGCTATCGCAAAAGCTTCAAAAGACAGGGAGCGTATGGATGAAGCCCCGGTAGCAGGTTTTTCTAAACGAGCCTTTCGGCAAATGGTAAAAAAAGAACATTTGCCCAAAGCTAAAGAGCCAGACATTCAGGGTCTAGAGTCTGCCATGGATCAATCTTTTTCCCAAGAATACCGTTTAATGACTCCGTCTGTTGGAAACATGGAAAAAAGAGAAGAAGGCTTTCAACAATTGCCTCAAGCACAAACCTTTGCCGATCGAATGCACCGGAGTGATGCTCCGTCGTCAACGGGTGTCAGAGATTTATTTTTTGCCGAAAAAGGCAGACAGCCCGAGGGTGAAAGGGAAGCCATTGGTAACAGGCGCGCATCCCAGCTTTTTGGTGGAATGTCTTCTGAAAAGGAGAGGGTATTAGAAAAACAATCCTTGAATCTGGAGATGACACAAGAGGCCGTTCCGGATGATTCTGAGTTGCCAACCCGAGGCATTCGATACAGCTTTGTTCACGGAACGTCAGACGGCAAAGATGATGCAATAGACATTGAACATTTTTCCGGAAGTTGGGCGAATCTTCGACTTGGAATAACATCGAATGTTACGGGGTATTTGTATGTTTTGACAGATTTGGAAAATGGAAAATGGAAATTGATGAGTCCAGAATCTCAAACAGGCCCAAGGTCCTCTGATGGGGCCATCAACGTGAAGGCCTATCAACCTGTGACTTTTCCATTAAATCAATTAACGAATAAATTCGGAAAGCCCGCAGTCTCGTCTGTAACAATACTGTTGTCATCCACTCCGATATCGGAATTAGGAACATGGCTTGGAGAGGAAAGGAGTCAGGATCAATTAACAAACAGATTACACCAACCAGGAAACCAGGGGTTTTGGGTCATGGATCCGCACCCCAAACCCGAAACGCCGTTTCGGGTTGATATTCCTTTAGGGCTCGCGCAAGAATAACTTCCCATGTTTGGGTGCTGAGACGCCTGTCTGGCAAGGCGCGAGGACTGCGCATACTCCTCGTATGGAAAGGACGAGCAACGCCGCCAGGCAGAATGGATCGACGCCCAAACATGGGAAGTTATTCTTGCGCGAGCCCTTAGTCCAATAGATTTCAATTACCGGGTAACAGCTTAGGTTTGATCCATGGCAGGGATATGACGAAATCACGATATAGATAAAACACACACCTCATTTCACCCTTTGGTCCCTCCCCCAACACTTCCCATATTTAGGTTAGAGAATTTTTTCTTTCCTACCCTATCGCGCTGAAGGTGCTGTTGAAAAAGGTCGTCCAGCAAGGCCGCAAGCAGCGAGGAGGGCGAGGCGTACGCTTCGTACGTTGAGCCCTTCGAGCAATGAGAACGCCGCTGGCGGGCTTTTTCAACACTCCCTGAAAGGATTGGGGAAGTGGTGCCATCTCCTCACTGAAGCGGCATGGAGCCGCTGAATGAAAGGAGGGAACTCATGAATGTCAAAAATGGTGGGAAAGGGGTTTTCGGCTGGGCATTGATTGGAGGTTTAGCGGGGGCCATAGCCATTGTGGTTGGAGGATTGTGGGGAATTGGCGAATATTCCACTCCGGTTGCCCATGCGAGTACAGAGTGGGTCGGCGATGAGTCCGGGGCTTTAATCGGGGTAGACGCCGATGGAAAACTGACGCAATCCTTTCCTCTCAAACATACCGATGTCTCGATTCAGGTCAGTGGGCCTCTTGCCCGGGCTCAGGTGACCCAGCAGTTCGAGAATCCCTATTCCGACAAAATTGAGGCTGTCTACACCTTCCCTCTACCGCAGAACGCGGCAGTGGATGCTATGACGCTTACCGTTGGCGATCGGGTTGTGAAAGGCACCATCAAAAAGCGGGAAGAGGCTCGAGCCATGTATGAAGCCGCGAAACGACGTGGGAATGTTGCTGGGTTGTTGGATCAAGAGCGACCCAATATCTTTACCCAATCCGTGGCGAATATTTTGCCAGGTGAGACAGTGACGATTACGATCAGCTATGTGGAGACCTTGTCCTATGACGGTGGAGTCTATTCGGTGGTGTTCCCCATGGTGGTGGGTCCACGGTACATCCCTGGCCAACCTATTGCACCAACGCTACCCTTGGGTGGGGGGTGGGCCTATGACACCGACCAAGATGCTTCACATATCACTCCGCCTGTGCTGAAACCAGGCACTCGTTTCGGACATGATCTGTCGATCTCTGTGACAATCGACGCTGGGGTCCCCATTCATCACGTCCAATCAACCACGCATGATATTGTAGTGAACCCCTCTAAGGATTCTCCGACTGAAGTCCACCTCGAACAGAACGCAACCATTCCCAATAAAGACTTTATCCTGACGTATGCAGTGGCGGGAAAAGATATACGTGATGCCGTGCTGACTCATCGAAATGGGAAGGGTGGGGTTTTTACTCTCTTGTTGCAGCCGCCGGATCGCGTGAAAACGGATCAAGTCACGCCCAAGGAATTGGTCTTCGTACTCGACACGTCAGGGTCCATGTCTGGGTTTCCCATTGAAAAGGCCAAAGAAACGATGCGTCTGGCCATTGATGGGCTCAACCCGCGTGATACGTTTAATCTCATCACCTTTGCTGGCGATACCCATGTTCTCTTTCCCGAGCCGGTTCCAGCTACCTCTTCGAATGTGCGAAAAGCCCAAGCATTTTTGTCTTCCCGCAGGGGTGGAGGTGGAACTGAAATGATGACAGCCATTCGCGCGGCGTTAGATCCCTCCGATTCGCAGGAACATGTGCGGATCGTCTGCTTTATGACCGATGGGTATATCGGGAATGATATGGCGATTCTAGGAGAAATTCAGAATCATCCCAACGCCCGAGTCTTTGCGTTTGGGATTGGGAGCAGCGTCAATCGTTTTTTATTAGACAAGATGGCGGAACATGGGCGCGGCGAAGTGGAGTATGTGGGATTGAATGAAGACGGATCTGCAGCAGCCCGCCGTTTCCATGAGCGGATTCAACATCCCTTGTTGACCGATATTTCCGTGGACTGGGACGACGTAGATGTCTCCGATGTATACCCCAAACGGCTTCCCGATCTCTTTAGTGCCAAACCATTGGTGTTGACTGGACGATACACTACTCCAGGGAAGGCCACTATTCGGTTACGAGGGAAAGTCGCGGGACGTTCGGTTGTGCGAAAGATTGAAGTGGAGTTTCCAGGGTTTGAGCCCAATCATGATGTGCTCGCGACCCTGTGGGCCCGGACGAAAATTGCGGATCTCATGGCCCAAAACTACCGGGGTATTCAGCAAGGCACCCCCCAGCCCAAGGTCCAGGAATCCATCACCCAACTAGGCTTGGACTATCGGCTGATGACCCGGTTCACATCATTTGTGGCGGTAGAAGAATTAATCATTACGGAAGGTGGACAACCACGGCGCATAGAGGTACCGGTGGAATTGCCGGAGGGCGTCAGCTATGAAGGCGTCTTTGGACGAGATGATCAGGTATCGCACGGTTACCGTATGCGTGCGATGAAGCCTATGGCAAAAATGAGTCAGAGTCTTCTTGGCGGAATGGTAACCGCAGATGCCTCCGCGTCACCAATGTTTGAAAGATTGGAGAAACGGGTCTTCATGAAAAGACCCAATGAGCCCCAATCTAAATTGGATTCCACTTTGTTGCGTATTGCGAAAAAGAAGGAGAAAAGGGAGACGTTCAGTGCCGAAGAATCTGCGAAGATTCAGAATGGAAAAGTTATGGTCCAAGTATGGCTCACGGATACCACATCCGAGAATCTGTACCAATTACAGGAGTTAGGATTCAAACTTATCACAAAACCCAAATCGGGCCAGCTTGTTATCGGTTATATCTCCATCGAGCAATTGAAAGCGCTGGCAAAGTTATCTATTGTTCAGTATGTGAGGCTGCAACCTGTTTCTGCATAGGCGTTAGGCCATTCTTCTCAGGCGGCTCAGGCTCTACCTGAGTCGCCTTTTTTCATCACGCAAGCATGTTCTTCGCAGGGAATTATGCTTTTCAACCTGCGCAGTTGGAAGAAGAACGTGAAAGGGTAATAAATGGAATCAGATTCGATGAACCTCAGGCTCGTGTCATTTCAGCCACCGGCGGAAATCGTTCCCAACTCCCTTCGCCTACCAGTAGGTCGGGTTAGCGCAGCGTAACCCGACATGAATAGAAGAGATCCCAACAGACAATCCATCCCGAGGTCATCATCGTCAAGCCATATGAGGTGAGACCCAACGCTTCTTGAATTCATTCAGGCATGTGATGAAGTGTGCCTACCGGAGACGGAGAATGGGGAACAAAACTGTGAGTGAAGAGGGGAGGGGAGCTTGACAAGATATGGGGAAAATGAGTTAGAGACTAACATTCGCCCCCCAGGGCGACGAAACATGAATACACGTGCATTTTCAAAAAGGAGTCAGGCCGTGACCATTATATCCCGAATCGTTCTCATCGTTTTTCTGATTGGAGCAGTAGGATGTTCCAGCACGAAGCAGTCCAGGAATGTCGTGAAATCAGGATTCCTTGATGATTATTCCATCCTCCGGAAGGGGGAAAAAGGTGAGGCCCTCCTGATCTATAAGAATCCCATTGCCGAATGGAAAAAATACACCAAAGTCATCATCGACCCCGTTCAACTCTGGATGGGAAAGAGTTCCCCTCTGCACGACGTTCCTCCACGCGAGCGCTCGCGTTTGGTCACACGTCTTAGGGGCATTCTCCATGACAAATTATTACCCGACTACAGTATTGTTCTACAGCCAAGCCCTAACGTGATGCAGATTAGTGTAGCGCTTACCGAAGCGAATCCCTCTGGCCTCACTGGCCACTCTGGAGCGGCCAGTATTGAAGCCAAGATTACTGATGCTGAACTCAATATTCTTTTGGTGGCCGCTGTGGATCGACGGAGTGGGAGATTATTTTCCTCCGAAGGGACTGCCCTCGAAGAGTCATTCCAATACTGGGCCAGTACGCTGCGCTATCGCCTGTCTCAATGGCGTGGTCAACAGAGTTGCGTGAAACCCAAGGCTTAAATTTCTGTTTCAAACAATCTGTTAACGCTTAGTTCAGGCGTCTAATCCACTGAACTGAATGCCCCCAACACAGGGTTCTTGGAAGATCCAAATAGGGAATTCACGTTTCAAGGGAAACCACACGATCAAGGACCTTTAATGGAGTCTCTGCCCGTGTCCATTAATCATTCACCATGGCTGGGTTGATGACGCAATGCTGAGACCAGTCCGGAGAGCCCGAGTTCCGACACCGATTTGGTGCGTAAAATCTCGTTAGGATTGTGTGAGCACAAAAGTGTAGATTTGGGGTCGAGTCTTTTGTTGACTAATTAAACAATTCCATCTCCGCAGAACCGATGGCTCAAGAATTCTCCATTCGAAGGGAACGAGCCATGGTTATGAAGTCCCCTCCGGCAACGCGAAACTCTCAACAAACGACCCGACCCGTTTCCGACCCGGTTTTTGCCCAGGTCGTAACATCGCGAGATCTATGGCCACCCTAACTGCTGGAGACTGATGGTGTCGTTCCATATTTTGGTCATGTGACGAATGCGGTCGCCGTTGAACTCCATGGCATAGACATAGTCGGCTGTTACGGTGTTTCCTGTTGGCTCGCCAGGGCCTCCGGGGCCAGTCTGTGTCCCATGAAATACGGCGAATGCAGCCACGCAGTTCCGCTCCTCGTCGGCTGCAAAGAACTTCAGTTCATATCTTCCGTCTGGTATCGGAGTAAGAAGATTCTTCATCCACTCGCTATATCCTTCGACGGTCTCTATGTCAGAAATCGCCGCCGCTTGTGCAGAAAACGTCGCGTCCGGATGGCAGTAGGCACGACAGCCTTCCCAGCCCTTTTCGGTTTCGCATGCATCAAAGAACAACTTGGCTTGTTCCAGAATCCTACTCATCGGGTGCTCCTTTTAGTGTTTTGCCGCTTCGGAGTTGGGGTCGGAGTAGTCTTTGGGTGACTCATGAAACAATCCCAGCTCTTCAGAACCGAAGGCCCAAGAATTCTCAATTCGAAGGGGACGAGCCATAGTGATGAAGTCCCCTCCGGCCACGCGAAACTCTCAACAAAAGGCTCGACCCGTTTTTCGTTTTCTCGTGACAGTATTTAGCCACTGAATAACTCGGCGTGGTTGCCCATACGGACATACTCGATGAGCTGTTCTCCTTCGTTGATTCGGTAAATGAGGAGCCAATCGGATTCCAGGTGACATTCTCTGTGGTTTCCCCAAGTGCCTATAAGCAAATGATCTTTGTATTTGGATGGAAGAGGCTTTCCGGCAATCAGGAGTTCATGGAGGGTTTTAAACTTCTCCATGTCTTTGTGTTGGTGTTGACACCGACGGACATCACGCCGAAACTTCGATGAGCGCGTGAAGCTGTACATGGATTAAATGCCGAGGTCTTTATAGAATTCCTTGGTGCTGCGAAACGTCTTCCCTTGGCCAATTCGGCCATGGCTTCAAGGGTGTCGGCATTGGGTTGTTTGGCGGTCGGGCGGAATGGCAACCCGCCCATATTCACCGATTGTTGCAAAAACATGCGGATGGCATCGGACGTACTTAACCCGACCGCTGAAAAAACCGCTTCCGCTTTTTCTTTCAGTTCCGGTTTGACTCGTGATTGAACCGTGACATTCGCCATGGCTTAGACTCCTTCAATAAGTGATTCATTAGGTAGGGTGTATAGTTCAATTGTACGTCAAATGACTGCAAACTGCAACACATAAATAGGTCGCAGTCAGGAAAAATAACTATTAGAAGTGGAGCAAGGGAAGGCTTCCCTTCGAGAAGAAGAAGGGAAGATTACAAGAAGAGAAGGAGAAGAGGTCACATCTTTTGTTGACTAATTAAACAATTCCATCTCCGCAGAACCGATGGCTCAAGAATTCTCAGTTCGAAGGGAATGAGCCATAGTTCTGAAGTCCCCTCCGGCAACCCGAAACTCTCAACAAAAGACTCGACCCAAATTTCTCGACCCCAATTTACCTCAGACGGCCACAGCTGTTGCCCTGACCTGATCGAGAACTCGAATTAATTCATCCACCTGAATGGATGTAAAAAGTTCATCTGGACCTTGCGGGGTAAGGTCGGTGAATGGCGATTCGTAGAGCGCTGTGGCTTCCATCACACCGTGCTCAGTCAGGCGGTTCACGATCAGGTTTACGAACTCGATCTGATTCGCGCTCATTGTTTTACCCGCCAAGAATCCTGCGAGTGCTTGCTTGGCGGCCTCTCGGTCCATGCCCACCAGTGCGCGCACGAAGAGACCGAGGCCTTGGGACTCTGCCTTGGCCCGACTGATGTCTTGCATCTCGCCGACTCCGCTTTCGGCGAGCATTCGCTCCAGTTCAGCCAGGTCCCCTTCTGTGAGTGCTTTGTTCATGCGCAGCTTGTGAATTGTCATGTGATCCTGATGCGCGCGGAGGAAAGCCTGCGCCTTTGCGCGAAACTTCTCGAAACCGTTGCTGTCCGTAAAGCCTGGCAAATCCACACCTGTCTCATCACCCATCTCGTCTTCGAAGTCGGTGTAGATGGGTATACGCTTCGCCTTCTCGATCAACTGCACGAGATTTCTCAACCGCCGCCGGACAGCCTCAAGCATCTGGCAGGTCACGTCCTGCCACCACTCGTCAGTTTGCAGATCCTGAATCAGCGCCATTTGCTCTTGTACCATGGGAATCGCAGACTTCTCTTCCAGTAAACCGGCGATCGCTATCACTTCATCGCGCAAACGCGCAAAGGCGGGCTTGGAGCCCAGGACCGTCAATTGCAAATTGAGTATGAGCAGGTCAAAGCGCTTTGCCTCTTCGGATTCAGGCTCGAGTTCAGATGGCAAGCCAGCTACCTCCCGTGCTAATTCATGCAATGATTCCGCAGACAGAATGTCCCAGGAATGAGTTTTGGTATATTTCTCGACGACACGTCGCTTGGGCCGTACGACAAAATTTTCCAAATTCATGGCGGCGACCTCGTTATGCAAGAGTTCCGCTACCACTTGCCGCAAAGCTGATTCTGTGAATGGATCGCCATAGACGGAACCTACGAGCTTGATTCTGTCGGTTTCGCTTAGACCAACTAACTTTTTATCGAGCGCTCCAATAAGCTCGAGCCGCCCTTTGAAGAGCCGTTTGCCGAGTGACTGACCCAGCGCACCCTCTGTGGTCTCAGGGTTCTGACTGAAAAACTCAAGGTTTTGGCAGTAGTCAAACAGGTAAAAGAACTGCTTGTGCTGGCCCGGTCCGAACAGGTCCGGGCACAAGCGTGTTCCGCGTCCGACCATCTGCCAGAACTTGGTCTTCGAACGCACCAGTTTGAAGAACACCAAGTTAAGGACCTCCGGAATATCAATGCCGGTGTCGAGCATATCCACCGAGAGTGCGAGGTGGGGTGGCTTGTCTTTATTGGAAAAGTAATCGATCAGGCTCTGGGCGTATTCGGTCTTGAACGTGATGACCCGGGCAAACTCGCCCTTATAGTGCGGATAGTTGATATTAAACCGGTCGGCGATAAAATCAGCGTGGGCCTGATTCTTGGCAAATAGGATAGTTTTGCCCAGCCGATCGCCGCCAGCAACGGTCAGCCCGCGCGTCATCAAATGAGCCAGCACCTTGTCCACGGTGTCTTTATTGAACAGCCACTTGTTGACGGCCTCGGCCTCGATCCGGTCGGGGACACCACCCTCCTCATCCCACTCAAGCGCGTCCCACTGTTCTTTTTCTTCTTCGGAAAGGTCATTGTAGTTAATGCCCTCACGCTGGAACCTGAGCGGCACCGACACCGCCTTGGGCGGAACCAGAAATCCATCATTCACCGCCTCTTCGAGTCCATAGGCGTCAGTCGGGACGCCGTTTTCTAGATCGAACAGACTGTAGGTGTTACGGTCCACCTCGTCTTTCGGGGTGGCTGTGAGGCCCACCAGTAGCGAGTCAAAGTACTCGAAGATGGCCCGGTATTTCTGAAACACCGAGCGGTGTGCCTCGTCGATGATCACGAGATCGAAGTGGCCGACCCCGAAGCGCCGAAGCCCGTCCTGTGTGTCGTCGATCAAACCCATCATGGTCGGATATGTCGAAACAAACACCCGCCCTTCGGTGTCCTTCTCGGTGACGAGATTGACCGGCGAAGAATCTGGCAAATGGTTCTTGAACGCATTCACTGCTTGGCGTACTAAGGCCACGCGATCGGCGAGGAAAAGGATGCGCTTTGCCCAGTTGCAGCGCATCAGGAGATCCGAAAGGGCAATGACCGTACGTGTTTTACCCGCCCCGGTGGCCATCACCACCAAGGCCTTGCGGTCATGGTCGCGCTCGAAGGCTTCGCCGATGCGGCGAAGGCTCCGGGTCTGGTAGTAGCGCTCGACAATTTGAAGGTTGATCGCAGCCGCGGCGAGTGACTTTCGGATACTGCGTCTCTGAATGACAAGCTCCAGTTCGGCTTTCTTATAGAAACCCTGCACCTGGCGGGGCGGATAGTTCACGTCGTCCCACAACCAGTGATCGTACCCGTTGGAATAGAAGATGAGCGGCCGTTGGCCAAACTGTTGTTCCAGGCAATCAGCGTAGAGCTTCGCCTGTTGTTGCCCGACTCGCGGATCGCGACGGGTGCGTTTAGCCTCGACAAGACCCAGGGGCTTGCCATCGTTACCCCAGAGCACGTAGTCCACAAAGCCTTTGCCCTGAGTATTCGGCATCTCCGTCACTTCGAACTCGCGATCATGCGGCTGCTCAAGCGGCCAACCAGCCTCTTTGAGCAACAGGTCAATGAAGTAGTCACGGGTCTCGGCCTCGGAGTAATCATGCGTGTCCGGTTGCGCCGCAGTGGCCTTTTTTGCCTCGGCCACTTCAGCGCGCAACCGCTTTAGCTCCGCATCCAAGGCGTCCTTGTCGGCTAGGAGTGCCGAAAGCTTCTCGTCCCGCTCGCGAAGACCAGACTCTAGCTGCTGGAGCTGGTCGATGGTCTGTTTCGGTAGCGGCGAGGTCTTGGGCAGTGCCTGTGCATCGAACGCCAACCCCGGAGCCGGCTTCGTGCCTCGAGCATACGAACGGGCCAACCAGTAGCCCACATGAAATAGTTCCCGCACCGCCGTAAGTGCGTCAGATTGTTGGATTGGACGATGACTGTGAACAGCCTGATTGCCCAGCGTATTGATGACCCGGGCCTTACTGAACACCGCCTCGCCAGCAACAGCCTTGAAAGTGGGCTCGTGGATCAGCGCACTCAGGTTGTCTTGATACGGAAGCCGCAGCGAACTGTCGTGTTTGTACGCCCACGCCACGGCCAGCTCGAGCGCGCGCCGGGCATAGAAGCATGCCGTGCGTGGATCGGCGTGCACCAACAACTCCGCCTTCGCCGTTGCCTCGAAAACCGCCGGCCAGTCCGTCTGGAGAAAACCAAAGTGGCTCATCCCTTCAGGCTTTCCGCACTGAGTAACAGTCAGAGATTGCAACTAAGCCCAATGCGGTCACAATACGGTTGCAATCGTAACGCATTGGAATAAAAGGAAATATGTTGGTCCAGAAAGGAAAAACCTCGGTCAAGTATTGCATTGGACTGACGCATGGTTGCAATCCGATTCTTCGAGCCCTGGATACCAGCGGGCCGCCCGAGTCGCTCCATGGACATGCACCGCCTCCTGTTTCACCAACTCGCGCAACAGAACTTGGATTTGACTGCGCGAATGAGCGGGGAGCACTTGCCGGAGTTCCTCCATTTTTGACCCTGTAGCCTTGTTATCCTGGATATGCCTGACCAATAAGGCTTTGTTTGTCTCCCGATCGAGCCCTTTCTTACGGGTACGCACCCCCTTGGTACCCAATGCAGCATATAAGTGATGCGACAGCAAATAGCGCGTGCCCTTCCCACGGCCGATGGACTCCACAGCACCGCCATCGATTAACCCCGGCAACCTGGCTTTCAAATAGTCCGGCAGCGGTTCTTCCCGATGCAAATAATCTAACGCAAGAAAGTCGTTGGTGGAATACGAACGAAGCCGCTCCGCGCCAAGCCGCTCCATAAAACGCACAAAAGCTGGGCGCTTTACCAGACCGTCCAGCGTGAGACGAACCTCATGAGCCGAAGTCCCGGCCAAGCTGGGGAGTGGTTTGCCCTGCCGGATCGCCTGTTCAAACATGAGGTTCATGCCTTGACCCGACCGCTCGATCAAGCCGCACTTGGCCAAAGCCTCGGCGAGGCGACGATTGGGTGGACTCTGCTGCTCAAGAATATTCTCGGGAGTGATGCCCGGTGGAAGTCCCCCAGGACTGACCACCTCAAACCGGTGTGCAAACTGGCGAACGAAAATGGAGCCACCCTGCCGGTAATCTCGATGCGCCACCGCATTCAACAGGGCTTCTCGCACCGACACCTCATCAAAGGTAGGCAGCTCTACCCGGAACAATCCATCCTGATAGCTTTGGCGATCGTTGCGCAAATTGATCTTCTGCCACAGCGCATCGTGACAGAGAAAAAATCCCTCCCGAAACTCCTCACGGTCGGCGGCCGGACCCGAGGCCTCGGATGACCGATATTCGAACACAATTTCCGCCTGCGCCAGCCGCCGGCCAAGTACCGCGCGTGTGCCAAACAAGATTAACGCCGCATAGGTGGGAACGGCTTCGACCAGCAATTCGGCATTGGTCAACGTCTCAAGATCGGTCCATGCCACCTTCCGTTCATCTCGCGTCCGTTCAACCCAGCGGGTACGAAATGCCCCAATCGCCGCCGCCGAGAGGTCGAGAACAGTCGCACCAGGGCACGGCTCCGCCGAAAAGTCCGGCCCTACTTCCCCAAAGATCGCGCGGAGTTCATTTGCCGTCATGGGCGTCAACTCATCCCCGGCGCGTTTGAGGTAGCGCCCCTCGATCTGCCAAGCCGTCCCAGGCAACCGAGGCGGCACATGCACCACTAACACGCGCCCATCGGTGGTCGTGACCTCTTCCACTGGAATGTGGTGGGACAGCCGATCGTACAACCCTGCTTCAGTCCGACCAGGCTCGGCGAATGCCTGCGTGCCAACAATTCGTCGCGGTCGCAGATCGGTCACGCCGAGGATAATGTTGCCGCCACCCTCGTTCGCCAATGCCACGCAATATTCCAGCAACTTGTCGAAGTGGAAGTTGTGCTTCGCTTCCTTGAATTCAAGGTGGACGCCTTCCGGTTCATCGAGCCAGCGTTGGAGTTGTTCGCGGGTAGTTGGCATAACGATTCCCTATCATCCTCGATACATGCTGTTCGCGTTGAGTTGGTCGGTCAAATAAGGTGTGAATCCAGCCAATAGGATGGACATCGCCACCATGTCTCGCATTTCAATTGTTCGTATTGCATTACCTGGCGTACCAGCATGGCGAATACCTGGATAGCTGCATGTGAACTTATAGAGACTCATCAGCGCCTCCTTGACCTTGTCGTGAGGCCAAGTGCCCACTTGTTCACAGATTGCACCGAGGGTGTCATTTGTGACACCAGGGCAATTCTGCCCGAGTGCTTCCAGTAGGTTTACCTGTTTCTGAATGCAGGTCTTGATGCGCCCATCAGAGCAATCGGTGCGCAGGTCGCGGATTGCGTTTTCGAATTCCTTCATTAGGCTGTCGAGATGTGTATCTTGAGAAGCCACTGCTCGAAGATCACGCACCAGGCTAGCGAACACACCCGGCAGCGTAGGGCAAAGGATGCAGGGCCGACGCAGGTCGTAACGCAAACTGAACTTGTCGATGAAGCCGGCCAGTAGGTTGAAATAGGCATTCGAAAAGGCTTCGCCTGCCAGGTCTTCGAGCGCCTCGTGTGTCTTTTCAAAGAACTCCATCACCTCGCGCTCGCAAGCAAGATCCTCCGGACGGGTCGCCCGAAGTGAGTCCCTGCTCCTCGCCGGGTCATCGATGATATCTGCAAGCATTTCTGGCTTCAGCTTGCTCTTTAGTGCACCTGCGAGCTCACGATAAATCTCACAGAACAAATCCTTGGTGGCATTTGCAGAAATTTCTTCCCAAATTTCGTTCCACGTTTCAGACCATACTCCAAGGAATTCACCTCTCATGGTTATAAATCTCCTCGGAAAGCCCGGTATTGCAGAGAAGAAAAAAGATTATCTATTTCTGATGAGCTGGCCTGTAGGAGTTTTTCTTGCTGTTCGACTGCACGAATTCTTTCGGAATCCGAAGTTCCTTGAATTTAACCCAGCGAAAGGATACGGGAGAGGAATCCGAAGTTCCAATGTTCAGATGAGTTAGTGTTGTGGTTAACAGGCATCTTCTGGACAGCCCCTCTCTCCCGGATACCATGCTGATACAACACGTGAGGGTGGCGAGGAAAAACCGCAGCAAGTAACTCGGCAGCAGCGATTTTAGCGGTCGTCAACCAATCGTGTGCCTGATGCAGCAGTTGGAGATCCCGCGCCTTAGCATTGATGGTAGCAGGAATCGGGATGGCGATCTTCGTTAAGAGTGGGCAGGCCAAGCGCAGCTGAACCGCAAGTGCCGATGATAGTGATGAGCACGTCACCCGAGCGTCGCACCTGGCCGTGTACCGAACGATCTCCTTGGCGCCAGCTTCAGTGACGCTTCGCGACCCCGGGGAATCGATCTCGAGGTTGTCGCCAGGCGTAACAAGGGAATTGGGCCATCGAACATTCCGAAATTCTGCGCTCGTTGGACTCCCAAATGCCGCCGTTGATTACCGCGCCTAGGTTTTGAGGATTCCCGGATCCACCCCTTCGGATTCGTAGCGGGGTTGCCGAACATTTCGAAGAAGATGGATTGGGCGAGGGTGTCGAGTTGGGCGAGGGCGGCGCGGCGCTTAGCCCGCAACGCCTCTGCCCGATCCAGCACCTCGGCAATCCGCCGCTGTTCGGGGGGGGATGGAACTGGAACCAAAATTTGGGAAGCCCCAGCCTGGGTCAGTTTGCCGCGCGTTGTCCCCGTGACCCATGGCCTTACGTCGTAGTTTTCAAGAACACGGCATAAGAACCCCAGATCCATGCCTACCTTCGGTCGCAATACATGTGCATGGTTATTTACCCATGTCTTGCCTGAAACGCAGTAGGCAATACCTCTGTCAGGTGTTCCAAAATGGCCACCGTCTTCCGCGAGCAGTACCAGCGGTTCGTCAAAGATGAAGTCATCGATTGTTCCTTGCAGACCATTTGCCCCGTAGTACGGATACTGGCCAGCACGGCGGTCTGATTCGGTGACCGGTCGACGCATGCTATCGAGGAACTCGACAACATCTCCCAGTCGCTTGGTGGGGTAAGCGTCGGTAATAGAATTGCGGGAGATCACTTCAGCATCCCCTCCAACTCATTCATCCCCTGCTGGATCTCATTCTCCAGCTTGGCGAGGCCGGCGAGGATTTCCTTAGGCATGCGGTGCTCGATTATTTCGTGCACCACTTCCTTGTATCGGTTGAGGGAGAGGTCGTAACCCTGGGCGGCGATGTCGGCCTTGGGCACACAGAAACTCTGATCCGTGCGTGCCCGTTCGTGCTCGCTACTGTCGCGTAGCGCCCAGCGCGCTAGCACATCGGGTAGGTTATTCTTGGCGTGCTCCTCAGCGGCGAGTGCAGTGTGCGGTGTTGGGCCGAGTTTGTCTTCGCTCAAAAGCAGCGTACGTTTATCATCGAGGCTCAAGCCGTCGGCCTCCACGCCATAGAACCACACGTTGTCGGTGCCGCCGGAGTTGGTCTTGGTACATAATAGGATTGCGGTTGAGACACCGGCGTAGGGCTTGAACGCGCCGCTCGGAAGCGAGATCACGGCATCGAGTTTCTGCTCTTCCACAAGCAAGCGGCGCAGTTCTTTGTGTGCCTTACTAGACCCGAATAGTACGCCGTCGGGGACGATCACAGCGGCTCGGCCTCCGGGCTTCAGCAGGCGTAGGAATAGCGCGAGGAAAAGGAGTTCGGTCTTCTTGGTTTTGACGATCTGTAACAGATCCTTGGCGGTGTTCTCATAATCAAGGCTGCCAGCGAACGGAGGATTGGCAAGTACCAAGGTATAGGCCTCTTCGTCGCCGGAATGATCTTGCGAGAGGGAATCCCGGTAGCGGATGTCCGGATTTTCGACGCCGTGTAGGAGCATGTTCATGCTGCCGATACGCAACATGGTGTTGTCGAAGTCGAAGCCGTGGAACATATGATGATGGAAGTGCTCCTTGGCCTTTTCGTCATGAAGGATGCTCGGGTGGTGCTGACGCAGATATTCTCCAGCCGCCACAAGATAGCCGGCCGTACCGCAGGCTGGGTCACAGATGAGATCGGTCGGTTGTGGCGCCGTCATCTCTACCATCAACCGGATGATATGGCGCGGGGTGCGGAACTGGCCATTCTGGCCAGCCGTGGCAATCTTGGCGAGCATGTATTCGTAAATATCGCCCTTGGTATCGCGGTCCTCCATTGGCACCCCATCGAGTAAATCCACCACCTTTGCCAGGAGCGCGGGTGTGGGGATGGTAAAGCGCGCGTCTTTCATATGGTGAGCATAGGTGGAGTCGTCATTGCCCATGGCTTTTAGGAAAGGGAAGACGTGTTCGTCAATGACGGTGAACATCTCCCCCGGGGCGAGGTGCTTGAAACGGGACCAGCGCAGATCCTCGTACGATCGGTCTTTTGGGTCTTTCCCTTCTGGGATGACTCTGCGTTCCATTGGTTTTTTAAGCCGAGCAGATTTATTTTCCTCCAGGATATGGAGATCATCGAGGCGGCGAAGGAAGAGCAGATAGGTAATCTGTTCGATGATCTCAAGTGGATTGGAGATGCCGCCAGACCAAAAGGCATTCCAGATACTGTCAACTTGGCTACGGATAGTACCGGTCAGCATAAGCAACTTCCTCAGTCTTATTTTAGAGGTGCAAAGAGAAGGAAAATTTCGTCAACGTCTGAAAGCAGCTAAATTAGACACGCCCTGCATTTCAAAATACAGGTTTTTGTTTTTCTCTACCAAACGGAAAGGTCCATTTTACCCAAGCCACTTCAGGCATTCCCAAGGCAAGAATAGCCAACCCCTACATTAAAGTACAGGCGGAATTAGAGATGGCTTTTTCTGAAGATAGGCGCAGGATCGAAACCGGCGGGTTTGTTCAAAAAAAAAGGGCAATCCTGTTTAATAAATTATCTGCATTGCTTGATGCTCGCTGACAACTATCGCCTCACCGTTGGCGTCGCGGTCTTCCAGTCTGCGCCAGCCCACACCCTCCTGAGCAACTCCAGGCGTTACTCACCTTGATAGCGTTGCCCTGGGAAACAGCCTCCTGACACTTCCCTTTGTCTGACAAGTATTCGGGGCTTGTTGCCCCGTTATCCACAAAGCCTGGAGTCTTCCAGCGCAATCACGATGCGACCCCATCACGTTGTATGGCATAGACGATATATCGCAGTGGGCCTCCGGGGACTATGGAATGAAACGGGTAGCACGTGATTAAGGCAAGCGCGGGCGTTTCCGCATCCAACAGTAATTGTTCCTCATTCACATCCATGACGACCATGTGTTCTACCAGGAAGTGTTGCCAGGTTCCTGTTCTGTCCTGGTAGGCTATCGCCTGTCCTACCTGTACATCTTTTAGAAAGAGAAAATGGATATCGCGATGCCCCGCTATCACCGCCCTTCCTTTGTTACCGGGGTCTACCGTTCCGGCGTAGTGGCCGGGGCCGAAGGCCAGTGTTCGGCCGCTGGCCCCGGACAGGACATATTGATCAACTCCTAACTCCTTCACGACCAATCGTCCGATCGGATACGTATCCGCCCAGGCCCATGGTTTCACCGGCCGGTGGGTGCGCAGGCTGGATTCCCAGGCCCGTGCAATCAACCATTGCCCCACCTGCGCCTTGGCATAAATATACGCACCCGACCCAAACTCCCATGCCGCGATCCCCAGCATCACGCAGAGGATCGCGGTTGTCGCGCGTGATCTAGGGAATGTTGAAAAAAGCCGCCAGCGGCGTTCTCGCCATTTTGCCGTGCTCACGTACTGAGAGTACGCTCCGCGCGTCAACATGGCTGCGGCCTTGCTGGATAGACCCTTCGGAAAGACTCAGGGCATGCTTTTTTGAACATTCCCTCCCCTTGACGATGCGTGGTTCATTTAGAGCTTTTATTGGCTATTCACGTGAATTATTCAACAGGCCCATTAGGGATCTACTGCGATTGCACTGGATTTGGCCAACTTTTCCGATCGTTTTCGTTAAACCCGGATTCCGCAGTAGGAAATGATGACTCTTCCCCTGTTGTCATTTCGACCAAGGGGAGAAATCTTTGCCCGTTCGATGTGTAAGGATTTCTCACATCCGTTCGAAATGACAAGAGGGAAACCGTCAGAAAAGTGGACTGTCCCCTTTTCCTTCGGAGTCCCGGAGTGTGTGTAAAAGAAAGTGATTGATATATTATCAATAATTGATATAATATCAAATTGTCATGGATGGCCACACTGCGCCCCTCAATGTACGCCAACTAAAAGCGGCCATCCAAACATTGTGGAATGATGGCGCAGTCACGGTCCTGCCTCACGCGCGCCGACGCATGGGACAGCGTGACATCACCCTTCAAGACATTCACCATATCCTGTGGTACGGGCGGTTGGTGGATCATTCGATGCCCGAGGGGACGTGGCGGTATAAATTGCAAGGGAAGACCTTGAATAATCAAAAAGGGTCGTGCGTCGTGGAAATTCAAGATACATTAATCATCGTGACTGTTATTGACTGAAAGGAGGAACACGCGATGAAGTGTCAAGAATGTGGTGGGGCCTTCGTGGCGAAGAAATCCACGGCGACGAATCCGTATCGATTTATCGAAAGTGGACTCGATCATGTGTATTTGATTGGGGCCACGGTGCTGCACTGTAAGCAGTGCAAAGAGTATGGCGTTCAGATTCCGAAAATGGGCCCCTTGCTGAACATGATTGCCGCCACCCTGCTAGAAAAAGCAGGATCGCTGACCGGAAAAGAATTGCGATATCTTCGAAAGCATGTCGGGTTCCAGGCGCATGAATTTGCCACGCTTCTGCATATTGACCCGGCGCATCTCTCTCGGGTGGAAACTGGCAAAACGAAAACCCTCGGTTCAACCGGGGATACCTTGGCCCGGCTCCTGATTCGAGAAGCCTGGACCGGTGGGAAGGGGAAGGAGGCGCTGTTAGACTTTGCCCGGCGACTCGGCAAAGAAAAATCTGGAAAAGGCAAAAAGAAACCGACATTCAAATTAGTCAACAATCAATGGGCAGAAGCGGCCTAACGGTCTGCAGGTTGGGGTTCAAACTGGAAAAGGAGAATGTCCCTTTTTCCTGGCATTAAAAGTGTTTGGTCTTTTATTCACTGAGCCTGGAACCTTCCAGCGCAATCACGATGCGGACCGATCACGTTTTGCGGCATAGACGATATATCGCAGTGGGCCTCCGGGGACTATGGAATGAAACGGGTAGCACGTGATTAAGGCAAGCGCGGGCGTTTCCGCATCCAACAGTAATTGTTCCTCATTCACATCCATGACGACCATGTGTTCTACCACGAAGTGCTGCCAGGATCCTGTTCTGTCCTGGTAGGCTATCGCCTGTCCTACCTGCACATCTTTCAGAAATAGAAAGTGGGTATCGCGATGTCCTGCTATCACCGCCCTTCCTTTGTCGCCGGGGTCTACTGTTCCGGCGTAGTGGCCGGGACCGAAGGCCAGCGTTCGGCCGCTGGCCCCGGACAGGACATATTGATCAACCCCTAACTCCTTCACGACTAATCGTCCGATCGGAAACGTATCCGCCCAGGCCCATGGTTTCACCGGACGATGGGTGCGCAGGCTGGATTCCCAGGCCTGCGCAATCAACCATTGCCCCACCTGTGCCTTGGAATAAATATACGCACCCGACCCGAGCTCCCATCCCGCGATCCCCAGCAACACGCAGAGGGTTATGTGTAAAAACTTAGACTTCATTTCTCAGGCAGCGTCTGGTGCTGTTCACGTTCGATGGATGGGAGCGGGGCCTGTGCATCCTCGTCCCGTCATTCCCGACATTCGTTATCGGGAATCCATTTTGTTGTTTTTTATGAAGGAGAGACGGAAAAACCTGGATCCCCGATAACAGATGTCGGGGATGACAGAAAGGGGTCTTTCCATGACAGAGACCAACCCTCTTACCCCTTGTATCTGACAGTGGCTGAAAGGGGAAATGTAAAATTTTATAGATTATGGTTGTCGTGCGTGCTCTAAGCCACCCCATCGTACCTCCTCTGACGGCGGAGATAGTGCGCGACACAGAACAGAAGGAACCCCATGAATCCGATGAGCAGATGCAGTTGAGCGGCAGTTGCGGTCTGTGGAAGTGCCAGGGCCACGAGGGTCGGCACATGAACCACGGGCATCACGTGTTCAGGCATGGTTCCTTGAAGCTGCACGAGCCAGGTCGGGAAGATTCCCTCTTCCTTCATCGTCGGCAGGGTCCATCCCGCCGGTAGATTGGTTTCAAGTTGATGCGTGACCAGTTGCGCACCCGGAGGTCGGGCCACCTCCCGATCGACCGCGACCAGGCTGGTCTGCGTGGTGACCAGTTGATAGGCCAGCGCCACCTGCACCACTGCTTGTTTCGCCTCATCCTGTGACACCCTCCCCTGGCGCGCATCCGTCATGAGCTGTGCAATCTTTTTTCTCGCCCAGAGTTTCGCCACGCCTTCTGTATGAGTGATGTGTTGCAGCGAAAACTCCTGCCCCCATGGCAGAACCCCGTTTTGTCCCGTGATACGAATCACGCCGGTCATGTGATCCGGTTGCAGATTGCGGAACTTCACATCAAAGGTCACCGGATCTCCGTGATACAGATCCGGGATGCGGGACGGATACATTTCCGGGTGGCGCAGGGGTTCGTCCGCGACGAGATGCGGGGGCCATTCCAGTTCCAGATCTGTGACGGCAGGGTGTTTCAGTTTCTTCAGCAAGGCCAGCATCCGTGTGCTGGTTTCCTGGAGATCCCCGATATACGTGAACGTGCCACGTCCCAGGGCCGCGGCCTCCCGCATCACCATGCTGTTGGGCGCAGACCCGATCCCTACCATGAACAACCGTTGAGATCCCAGGAGGCGATGAATCGTTTTCAACATCTCGTCTTCATAGCCAATCGAGCCATCGGTGAGCACGACCACCTGCTGGAACCGGAGCGTGTCTTCGTTCCCTGAGAGGGCTGCTTCCAGTGCCGGGACCAACTCGGTTCCCCCATCGGCCTTAAGCTCCACCACAAATCGCCTGGCGGTGTCTATGTTCGATGTGGTGGCTGCGGTGAGGTCGGGAAACAGTTGGGTGGTGGTGGACGCAAACGTGATGAGGTTGAATCGATCTTCAGGTGTCAGCCAGGTCAGAAGCGTGTCCAGGGCTTGCTGCACTTGTGCGATGGACGTGCCGGACATCGAGCCCGAGACATCGACCACCACCGTCAGATCACGAGCCCGGGATGTTGCTGCGGTGTAGTCCGGCCCGGGGGGAAAGACGGTGCCATGCAGAAAGGTATCCGGCCCCACCTGTTCGGCGATCAGGCTGGTGGTTGGACCGCCACCGGCTGGCGGGTGCCACTCCAGCACAAAATCCCGATCTGCCGGAATGGCCCCATCCGCCAGTGTGATGAGCCACTGGTTCCCTTCTCCCGGTTGAATCGTGATGGGATGATACAGGCTGTGAATGTGTTCAGCCTCAAAGCCCGGATCGAGCGTAATGGTGAGCGTCAGGGGATTGATGGGCCCCTGTTGCGGATCATGAATCGGAGAAAGGATTTCCCCGGCGTCAGGGACCCTGGTGGTTCCCACTTCGCCATCTTCATTGATCACCACCTGACCCGGCACGTACCGGGGGGCCACCACCATCGGAAACCGCAGCGAATACGTGTGGTCACTGTAGCGCATGGTATCCGCGTATTGAATCTCGATGATGATTTCTTCGTCCGGACCCACATTGGCTACGCGGGTGGTAAAGAGATTGTCCCGGGCGCTGGAGACCAGACTCGCCCGCTTGCCCTCCTGCTTGGCCCGGGCATACGTTTTCCTGGCTTCCTCTTTTTCCTGAATCTGTCCTTCCACGAAGTGATCCCCGATCTTCATCCTCAAGCGATCCACCGCGGAATGTTCCGGCAACGGAAAGACATAGATCCCTTCCAACCACCTGGAAGAGGGATTGTGAAAATGTTGCCGGACCCTGGCTCGAATCATCGTGCCGGAGACCACAAACTGCACATCCGTCTTGAGCACGGGTGCCTGGTAGAAATTCCCCGGGGTGTCACTCGTGAAAAACAGACCGGCTTGTGATGTTGTGGAGACCGGGAGTACGGGTTGTGTCGCGGCGACAGGTACGTGCCGCGTCTGGTGCCCGGGGGCCAGCCAGGAATAGCCGGCCCATCCACCCAGAGCCGCGAGCATGGACAGCCCACCTACGAAGAGAATGGTGTTCTGGCGCAAGCGTTTCATCTCAGCCTCCCTCAGTGGTTGCGACCGTTGGGTGTCATGGTCGGTGGTGGGGTGCTATGGACGGGTCCGGGATAGATCGGTTCCATCTTTGCCGGTGTGGTGATGTTGTCCACGCGGATTCCGGCTTCATGCTCTTTGATGTTCGCCTGCACATCAGTAAGGTCCGCACTGGTGAGCGGCTGTGGAATCATTTCGGGGAGACTGACGTGTTCAACCGCCACCACGGTGTGTTCTGTGGGCGGTGCCTTCTGGTGAGTCACCGGAACCGCGGGTGGCGTCTCGACGTGTTCCCGGTGGGCCACTGAAAAACTCACCCGCCGGTTCTGCAACTGGCAGGCCGGAGTCATCTCCATGCACACCGGCTGATACTCCCCGAGGCTCACCACATGTAAGCGATGCTGGGGAATGCCTTGTGCCATGAGATACTGCTTAACCGCATTGGCCCGACGTAATCCCACACGCAGGTTCTGCCGGATCGACCCGGTCTCATCGGTATGGCCTTGAATCAAGACACTCCATTGCGGATCACCCAGTGTTTCCGCATAGGCATCAAGCGTCACTTTGGCGGGGTCCCCCAGCCCGCTGCGACTGAAGCCGAACTGGAGATCGGCCAGGGTCAATACTTCTTCCGTTGCGGCCTCCCCCTCAAAGGTTGTGGCGGAAGCCTTTGTGGTTACCGGTTTCGCAACGGGGACAGTCGAGGCATGTGCGAGGGACGAACCCGTTTCCACAGGAGTCTTCTTCGCCGGTTGAGTGCGGGCTGTTTCAGGATCCGTCATGGTGGTGGACGAGGACGTGGTCGTCACGGCAACCGGTCGGGATGAAACCGGACGCGCGTGGGGCAGCGCGTTCTTGCTGGTGCGCTGAACATTTGTCATTTTTTTTGTACTGGACGTTGTTTCATCGAGAAGAAGCTGATAGGTCACCCATCCGCCTCCAATCAGCATCACGAGAAAAATGGTGATTCCGGGTATGAGTTGATTCCTCTGTTTCATGATGTCTCCTTCCTGACGACCGCGAGCGATCCGCCCGGCTTTGTGGCGTCGATCGCTGCGAACGCGGTGAATAATTGTGATACATCAACCAGGCTCGATGCTGTCTCACACGAGCCCTGTTTTTCTTCCACATGCCGGCGACAGGGGGGCTGATCCGCTGTCAGAACCAGCCGAACCGGCACCTGTGCTTTCCGGCCGGGGGAAATCATGACGACGGTGTCCGGCCAGCGTTCCTTCAGGTACTGTGCCGGAGCAATACGCAGCCACCGTGGAGGAACCGCCGGGGTCTGCGGGGTGGTGACGCGGAGGCGTTCCAGTTCCTTGCGTGTACGTTCGGGCCATCTGGGAAAGCGCCTCCCTTTTTGAAATTTTGAAATAAACGGATGGCGGTGGACTTTCCGCGGGTCGGGTCGTGGTGGCATGGGGCATCTCCTTTCGCTCTTACGTGCCTGAAACGTTGCGGCCGTGCGTTCACCTGCAAGGCACAATTGCCAGTTCCATGCCAGCTCGACCGGTCGATGATTTTTTTTAACGTGGCACAGGGTAGGATGAGATTCTGTCGTGTTTATGCGGGGTTAGGAGGATAGTGAGGTATTGAATGTGATGAGTTGCCTGATTGTGGCTCACGGCAATGATGCCGTGGTCTCACGCCTGGTCACGGCATGGCTGCCGTCACGGCACGGCGTGTGGCGGGGAATAAAAGGCGCGGACGCGCCTCGCAGGTTGTTAGGATTTCGTCAGGGAGACTGTGGAATAAATAGGATTAGAAAATCCCCCTAACCCCCTTTTCCAAAGGGGGGACTTCAACTTCCAAAGGGGGGACTTCAACGGTTACCCCATCGCGGAGTGATAGGGGAATAACAAGGTTCAAAATTTCTATAAAACCAATAACATTTGATTAATTGAGTGAACACCAAATAGCCAGGGGCTGTTCAAAAAGGCCCGTTGTCTGACCCGCCCAACCCAGGCGCGCCAAGACTCGCCCTTCCACAGGCAAGGCCGCAGGGGCTTTGGCGAGCGGAGCGTACGTGAGTACGTGAGCACGGCAAAGGCCCGAGAACGCCGCTGGCGGACCCTTCGGCCAGACTCAGGGCATGTTTTTTCAACAGCCCCTCAGGGAGGAATAGTGTCGCTGGATGAAGGCGTCCAGGTCACGGAGATAGTGTTTGCGGGAGGGCATATTCTCATTTTGTTGCCAGATGGCGGTCATGACATCTTCCGGTGAGGTCCAGTCCTGACAGGTTTTCACGAACGTCTCCCAGTATCCTTGCAATTTCTTCTCCAGCTTTCGCCGGGACGCACGGGATAGGGAATGGCCCCGGAGCATCCGCTCACAACTCTGTTCGTGGTCGGGGCCCGCACCCTGACACATGGCCTCCAACGCCAATCCCTTCACCCGTAACCGGACACGGTCCCGGTGCAACCCCAGATGCTCCGCCACCTCGCCGATGGCTCCCTGATACTGACAGAACAATTCCATGAACTGTTCATCCGACATCGGGGTGGTGAACGGGTCAGGCACGACGGGGGACAGGGCCGGACCCGTGGGTGGTGCAGCGTGTTCACCCGGGGCGGGGGTGACGTCGGTATCGACCGCGTGCACCAGATGCTCCTGTTGAATCGTCAACGCGTCCGGGTTGGCCAGGAGGCTTCGGAACAAGACGCCATCCAGCTCGCGAATATTCCCGGGCCAGGGTTGCGTGAGAATCCAGTCCCGCGCCTCTTCCGTCAGCCGGGGAACAGGAAGACGCGAGATGGTCTGACAATGGTTGGTGAGAAGCGATTCGGCCAGTAGCTGGAGATCGTCCCTGGCACGATTCCGTAACGGAATGAGCCTGATGATCCCGCCACGCGTCAGACGGTGGTACAGATCCTCCATGAATCGTCCGGCAGCCCATTCTTTTTTCAGGTTTTTATTCGTGGCGATGACCAGACGCACATCGGTGACCACCGCGGCCCTTCCGCCAAGCGGGGTAAAGCTGCCATTCTCTAACACCCGCAATATCTGGCGCTGCCCTTCCGTGTCGAGATTGGCAATTTCATCGAGGAACAGAGTGCCTTGATCCGCCAGGTGAAACAGACCTTGGCGGCTTTCAATACCTGTGAACCCGCCTTTCTCCTGTCCAAACAGCCGCGCCAGGAGTTTGTCTCCGGTGAGTTCCCCCATGTTGATGGTTTCAAACGGACCTTTGGCGCGGTCACTCAAGAGGTGGAGGGCCTTCGCGTACCGTTCCTTCCCTGTTCCCGTTTCCCCGAAAATATAGACGGGGGCCTTGGGAATATTGGCCAGTTGTTGAAGCTGGTTAAAGGCTCGTAACATCCCCTCGTCCCGGGTCAGAATACCCATGGCGGCAGCCTGCTGCTGTAACGTGGCCATGTCGGCATCCTGTAATGGCGTCAGGGCAACGGTGTGGGGAAGGAATTTTCGTTGAATATTTTTCTGTCGTTCCTGCTCGACTTTGAGGAGCAGAATGGCGGCATCTTTCTCATGCAACTGGCGATTCATTTCCAGAACCTCTTCCGTATTCCCCTCCGCCGTCTCAAGTAAACGGGCGCGTTCATCGAGCATGGCATCCCGTTCCGATTGCATGCCTTCCATCCGGGAGGCCAGGCGCGCAAAGGACTGTTGCCACGTGAGGATGGCGACCCCTATAGCGGCGATGCCGATAGCCACCAGTGGTGGGATGACCGGGACCATGTACTGCGCCATCAGAAACGCCTTGTACTGACCCAGTCCATAGATCAGGGCCAGCAGCAGTGCCCAGCCGAGAGGATACAACCAGATGATGGCCGGGGTGCTGTCGCTCCATCGTCTGTAATGCTTGAATCGATACAGACTCACCATGGCGACACTGCCGAGAAGGACCAGACACACGGTCTGCCACGGGGGGGCCGTCGTGATGGTCATCCCCGTCAAACGATTGAGCAGTAGCTGTGCATGGATATAGGCCCGGGGGACGCGTTCATCACGCGGCGTGCGGACCTGAAACTCTTCAGTCGCGTCGAAGAGGATCACTACCTTATCTGTGATGAGGACTTCCTTCGCCCGTTCGTCCAGGGCGGAAAAGTTGTCGAGAGATTGATAGTGAAACGGTCGGGGTGTCCCGTCCCAGGGTTCACTATAGGCAATGTGCCAGGTCCGGTTCTCCGGAATTCCGGAAGGAAGTCGGAGGGTGGAGTCCGTGGGGGTATCTCCGCCGGGTGACAGAAGATCGGCCAGGACGGATCCGACGGGAGGGACACTGGAGCCTGACCATGCCACCGTTCGGAGGATCCCGTCTGGTGCGGTATGTGTCTTCACCTGGAGGGAGCCAATCGCCGTCATGTGCATGACGGGGGGAGGGGACGATAATCCTTCCGCTCTTTGACTGACCCGCAGTCGCTGTCCGATGTGAATCGTATCGTCTGATAATTGATTCAAGGCCTTGAGTGTGGCCACCGTTGTGCGAAATCGTTGGGCCATCGTCGATAACGTATCGCCATACTGGACACGATACCAGTCGGGGTCGTCTTCGATGTGCAGAGATTGGAGTAACAGGGTCCTGGGAATATTGCGTTCACCGGATGTCGGTTTCGGGGGAATCAATACCAGCGGAATGCCTCGATTTCGCAGGGGGGCCAACTTTGCGCCCAGATGCTTAAGGGCCTCACAGTCCGGTAGATGAAACGCCAGTGCCACGGCCTTTGGGGATAGCTTGTCCAGGGCCTCAAGCATGCCGGCCAGTGGCGTATGGGCGGTGGGTTGATCGCGGGTCGAAAAACTCCCGCACACATAGTCCCGTGGGGGCTGGTCTAACCCGATCAACACGATCTCTGCGCTGCGGGGATGGCGCTCGACCCACCAGATCATGCGCTGATCATAGAGGCTGTCTTCCCAGGAAATAGCCAGAGGACTCATGGCCACGAGACCACCACACACCGCAAACAGAACGATATTCAATACGGATTTCATTCGGGAAGACCTCGGGTATTTTCTTCTACGTAGAGCTTAACTTGGCATTCGGAGCTGAGTGCGTCGCGGTGAACCAAGTGGGGTCAAGGTTGGAGGGTCATCCGTCCATGCCTCACAACGAATCCATGAAAGATCCTGGTTCCTCTTGGAGAATCCGTTTCATTGTTCGTCATAGTGACACCAATCCTCTGCCCTGCTTTCAACATACACCTTGTTTTGAACTTTGCAACATGTTCCCGTTTTTGAGGGGGATTTGAGAGTCACGATACGTGCCCGTTTCGTGCTAACAGGTTAATTGCCCGAGACCGTCGTCTGTTGGCACCAGCAGGGCCAGTGTGTTTGGAAAATGATGAATGACCTTTCTCAGGATTGAGGAAAGAGCAGCTAACTCTGAATCAGTGGGACCGGGGTTCGATCCTTCGACGACCCACCATATTTTTTTTACCGATTAGAGAACCTTACATAGCCGAGTTTCCCAAATTTTTTTCGAGACTAATTCCTTTTCCATCCTTTAAAAATAAAAAATTCCTACCCAAGATCCGCGATGGATTTATTTTGGGCATAAAAAAACCTCGTTGATTTGCTAAGATACGGGTGCCCACCCCCTTAGCCACTCCTCACCAACGAGGTGAAACGAATGATGCCACAAACCGTTCTTCCGTTCAAGCTTGAGCCCACCGACGAACAGCTCACCGCTCATGGCGGGCTGGCGCTGTTCGGGGAGTTTCTCCAAGCCATGAATGTGCCCCGGCAACTCAATGCGGCCTTGCCCGCGCCCGGGAGCCGCATCGGCTATCACCCCGCCCAATTTGTCGAGCCCCTGCTGCTGATGTTGCATGGCGGGGGCCGGACGCTGGAGGATCTGCGCCAGATTCGCGAGGATGCGGGCTTGCGGGCCGTGCTGCGACTCCCCGTGGTTCCCAGTGCCGATGCCACGGGCGATTGGCTGCGACGCATGGGGGAGAAGGATGGTTTAGCAAGTTTAGCCGTCGTCAATCAGCAGCAGATCCGGCGGGCGTTGAAGCGGGAACCGCGCACGGACTATACCCTCGATCTTGATGCCACGCAGATTGTCGCGGAGAAGCAGGCAGCCAAATGGACGTACAAGGGGGAGCGAGGCTATCTGCCGATGCTGGGGCACCTGGCGGAAAATGGGCTGGTGCTTGGGGAGGAGTTTCGTGAAGGGAATGAGGCTCCGGCGTCCCGCAATCTTGAATTCACCCAGGCGTGTGCGGCGCAGATGCCCAAAGGCAAACGGATTGCTCATGTGCGGGCGGATAGTGCGGCGTACCAAGCGGAGTTGTTCAATTGGTGCGAGGAGCACAACGTGACGTTTGCGATTGGGGGCGTGCAGGATACGGCCGTGCAGGCCGTCATTGCCGCCATCCCTGAGAGCCAGTGGCAACCCTACCGAGATGGCCATCTCGCTGAAACGGTACATTGTATGGCGAAGACCAAGCAAGCCTTTCGCCTCATCGTATTGCGACGGCCCGTGCAACAGGATCTGTTTGCCCCCGAGGCCCCCAGCCTGCGCTACACGCTGATTGCGACGAACCGAGATGGAACCCCTGAGGAGATTGTACGATGGTACAACCAGCGGGGCGAGACCAGCGAGAATCGCATCAAAGAACTGAAGAGTGGCTTTGGCATGGAACGGCTTCCGTGTGGGACCTTCGCGGCCAATGCCGTCTTCTTTCGCATTGGCGTGTTAGCCTACAACCTGTTTGTGTTGTTCAAGTTGTTGGCGTTGCCCTATGCCTGGAGCCAGTGCCAAGTGCGCACGGTGCGTTGGCGGCTGTATCAGGTGGCGGGCAAAGTGGTCCGGCATGCTGGTGCCGTGATCCTCAAAGTGCAACAACAGCTGTGGGGCTTGTGTGAGGAGATTCGGACGCGCTGTGCAGAAGCTGCCCAGCCTTATTAAGCCGGGGCAGGGGACAGCACAAGAGAAGAAGGAAGCAGGAAGGGAGTGGTCTGCCCAAAAGGCTGGTCGATCCCATGTCAGGACAGGCAACTCTGGGAGGTGGCTCAAATCCAGCCAGACCATTGACTAAGCAACGGCGCGAACACGTGGGTTTTGCCAAAGGACCTCTGTTGACCAAACCCATCGCGGATCTTGGGTCCTAATTTCCCCTTGACCCTGTACTGTGGTACAGGGTGTAGGTTCTATACATTAGGAGAAAAATATGGTGACGATGACACGAAGTAAATTGGCAAAGGAATGCGGGGTCAATATCGAATCGTTGCGGTATTACGAAAAGAGGAGGCTGATCGACCCTCCCAAACGTTCCGAAGTCGGTTATCGACTCTATTCCAAGGAAGATGCCGCCAGAATTCGTTTTATTCAAAATGCGAAAAAGTTGGGATTCACGCTTAATGAGATTCTGCAACTTCTGAAATTGCGGGTTAAAAAAAACGAAAGTTGTGAATCGGTTTTGGCAAAAACGCAAACAAAACTGGACGAAGTGGATCAGAAAATCAAAGGCCTCAACTCTATGAAAAAGGTTTTAAAGCAAATGATTCACCAATGCCAAGAAGCAACGCTCACGGGCGACTGTCCCATCCTTTGCAGTTTCGAATCAGGGAGAGAGCTATAAAAAACTTTTTCTTTTGAAAGAGCCTCTAAGCGATATGAAGATCCCCGCAGCAAGCTGACGGGGTATTTAATGGAAAATCGGAATCCTAAATCCCCCCTTGCCCCCCTTTGCAAAAGGGGGGATGGGGGGATTTTCCAAAGGGGGGACCCTTCGATATGACTCAGGGCAGGCCTCATTGGTCACTCCGTAGCTAGCTACGGGGAATAGCAAGTTTAAAAATTATCAATGGTGCGATAGGAATTACCCACCCTTTAAAACCCTAGTTTTGGGAGGCGAACATGGATAATGCAAAAACGAATCAGGAAATCACATCAGCATTTGGGCTTGAAATTGCCCCGGTAGCGATGGCCCTTGTTGATGATCAACCGCAGGGAGTGGAGTCTATCGAAGGCGAATTCCCCTCGTTCTGTACATTTTGGCGAGTCGCAGAGAAAAAAACGTTCTATGCGCCGGCAGCCAAGCATTTTAACTGTCCGATAGGAGCCATGGTGTTGGGGTTCGAGATGCCCAAAGAGGTACAGGAACAACTGGGTGGTTTGGTGAAAAAAATGTGTGAATGTTCTTACCTGTCAGAAGATGAGCCAGCACATATCCCAACCATTAAAGAGAAAAAAGCTGGTGTGGTGTATGGACCGTTAAAAGATTTTCCGGTTGAGCCCCAATTGATCCTGATGTGGTTAAAGCCTTCACAGGCGATGATTTACAACGAAGTTTTGGGATGCTGCAAATGGTCTGAAAGCATGCAATCCATGGCGTTGGGTCGTCCGGCTTGCGCGGTGATTCCAACCACCTTGGATAATTCGCCTTTTGGCATGTCCTTAGGTTGCACTGGAATGCGGACTTTCACCGAAGTCAGTGATGACCACATTCTGGCCACACTCAACTGCAAAGAAATAGATTCTTTCTTGACAAACCTTGCAACCACGATATCGGCTAACAAAGAGATGAAAGAATTTTATTTAGAGCATAAAAAAAGTATCACCGCTTAAATATATTCCGTTATGAATTTGAAATAATTATCACTTTTATAATTGAGACCACATCATGCGAAAAAGAACTGTTGAGGTTTTTACAAGTGGTTGTCCCATTTGTGAGTCAACGGTGGACCTTGTGAAAAGTTTGGCTTGTCCATCGTGTGAGGTCGTTATTTATGATTTAACCAAGGACCCTAATAAGGACATTCAACATAAGGCGGCCCTGTACGGAATTGAAAGGATTCCCGCGATCGCCGTGGACGGAAAATTATAGGAATGCTGCGAAATGAGTTCCGTTTCTGAAGACATATTAAGAGTAAGGACCTGCGAGAAAATAACTTGGTCAATCTCGCATCCAATCTTCGGGCGGATCTTCCCCCCATGTTTGCCACCTAAGCTGTTGGAATTCTTCAGGGAAAGATTGGATTGCTCTCTGTAATGTAGGCATGTAATTGTTGTTTTATCTTGACTATAATGCTTTATTTATGCTATACATAAAGCATGTATATCGCCACCGTTCCTAACCGCACCTCCCCGCCCGCCATTTTATTGCGCGAAAGCTACCGAGCGGGCGGCAAGGTGAAGACCCGGACCCTGGCCAATCTGACCTCGTGGCCTCCGGCTCGCGTAGACGCGCTCAAGCGCTGCCTCCGTGGGGATTTCGATGGAACGGAAGACGAGGCGGGCCCCGTGAGTGATCGGATCTTTGGCGTCCTCTTCGCCCTGAAAGCGGTGGCCCAACGGGTGGGAGTGGTGTCGGCCTTGGGTCCGAAACGAGTAGCCAAGCTCGCCCTGTTCCTGGTGCTGGCACGAGTGGCTCATCAGGGTTCGCGGCTGTCAGCCGTGCGGTGGGCCACCGATCATGCGGTCGCTGAGGTGTTGGGATTGCCCGCCTTTGACGAGAATGACCTGTACGAGGCCTTAGACTGGTTGGGCATCCAACAAGAAGCCATCGAGAAGAAACTGTATCGGGCCTCTGTCCAGCGGACCGGCCAGCCACCGGTCTTGGTGCTCTATGACGTGACCTCCTCCTATTTTGAGGGGGAGAAGAATGAGCTGGCGGCGTATGGCTATAACCGGGACGGCAAGAAGCACAAGAAGCAGATTGTGATTGGGTTGCTGACAGGGCCGGATGGTGAGCCGCTGGCCGTCACGGTGTTCAAGGGGAATACGGCGGATCCCCGCACGGTCGCCGAGCAGATTGAACGGATCAAGACCCAGTTCAAGATCACCGACGTCGTGTGTGTGGGGGATCGGGGGATGGTGAAAGCCGCAGGCAAGGCGGCCCTCACCGAGCAGGGACTCAAGTACCTCACCGCCCTCACCGCCCTCACTGACCCGCAGATTCGCACCTTGCTGAAGAAAGATGTGCTCCAACTCAATTTGTTTGATGAGACGATACAGGAAGTGGAGGATGGGTCTCGTCGGCTGATCCTGCGGCGGAATGAGGCGTTGCGCCACACGGTGGCCACGCGACGTCAGGACAAAGTGGCCACACTGCAGCAGAAGGTCGCGGCGCGCAATGCGTTTGTCCAGAAGGCCAAGCGGGCCACCCCGGCGGCGGGACAGCGGCAGCTGACCCAGTGGGCCAAGAAGCACAAGCTCTCCGCCTTCACCACCCTCGCCCTGCAGGGGACCCAGCTTGTGGTCGAGATTGATGAGGCCAAGCAGGCCGAGGCGGCCCTGTTGGATGGCTGTTCGGTGCTGGAAACCGATGTGGCTCGGGACACGATGGATGCCGCGACGGTGGATGCCCGGTACCGGGACCTGCAACGGGTGGAACGCGACTTCCGGACGATGAAGACGGGCTTGCTCGAACTGCGCCCCATCTTTGTGCGGAAGGAGAGCCGCACGCGTGGCCATGTCTTTGCCGCGATGCTCGCCCTGAAAGTGGCCCGGGAAGGCGAGCGAGGCCTGAAGGAGGCGTTTGGGACGACGGAGCAGAGCGCCCAGGCGCTGACCCTTCAAGACGCCCTGGGGGCCCTGTCACGATTGTGTTTCCAACGCCATGCAATCGGCGGGCAGGAGGTGCTTCAGCTGGCTCGCCCCGATGCTAGGCAGGCAACCATCTTTGCCGCATTGGGGATCACCCCGCCTGCCACCACCACACGGCCAGCCAAGGTGCATGTGTAGGCAGAGACGTGGCCTCGCCCAAACCGTGACTTCTTCAATGACATCAAAAGGTTAGAGCCAAAAATCCGCCCAAAACTCGGGGGAAGATCCGTCGGGCCATCTTTGAACGGGCCTCAATCGAAAAACCCTCACCATAGCTGTGCTATGCCTCGAGTTTTTCTCAATCGTTCCGTCCAAATCCGACCCAAATCTTGGCGCGATATTGATCAAGTTATTTTCTCGCGGGTCCTAAGCAGGTGTGGGAAACGCATAAAGTCTATTTGCATTATAGGCTTAGGATCAACGGTTTGGGTGGTCAAGTTTACAACTATTCTTGTTTTTTAAACTCTGAATACTTGTTGAAGGTCTTTTTAATGTCGTTTGTGTACATGAAAATTCTTGAATCCCGTCCTGAACGTTACGATCTAGGGATGAGTCTTTTGACTCTGGGAACGTTGACGAAAATTAAAATGCAAATCGCCGAACACATTCACCCCGGAAATCAAGTTCTCGATCTGGGTTGTGGCACCGGAACTCTGGCCCAAATGTGTATCGAGCGAGGAGCCGTGGTGACGGGCGTGGATGCCAATAGCGGCATGCTTGCTGTGGCAAAGAGAAATTCGCCCTCAGCAACCTACCTGAATATTAGCCTTGGTAACCTCGATGAGCATTTAGGAGATGAGTCATTCGATATTATTTTGAGCACTCTTGCTTTCAGCGAACTGACTCGCGCGGAACGGATTCATGTATTGAAGCAAATCAAAAGAATTTTAAGAAATGGGGGGAAAGTTCTTATTGGCGATGAAATGATTCCAGAAAATATTTTAGCCAAATGTTTGTACTATGCATTCAGGTTACCTATGCGGCTTCTTACTTGGGTTATCACTCAAACCACAACCAACGCGATTTCCAATTTTGATGATGATGTTCGGGAAGCGGGTATGACCATAGTCAACTGCAAATCATTTATGTTGGGCATGTTTATTCTTTTAGAAATTAAAAAATGATTGGCTGGATTAAAGACATCTATCAAACCCTTTTTCGATTTGTCCGATTTCCGTGTGAACCTGAAACAGTGGCTATCGGCAACCCAGACAAATCTTCCCCTATTCTCGTCACCTGTAATTTCGATTATACGGTGAGACATCTCAAGGAATATCTGGAAAAAGAGGCTTTAGATTGTTTTCTTTTAGTCGTCAATACAAACGGAACCAATGTCTGGTGTGCAGCTGCCGAACGTATTTTTACAGCCGAAACAGTTCTTTCCCACTTGAAGGTTTACAATGTAGGGGAACGGGTCAATCATAATCGGTTAATACTGCCGCAATTGTCCGCGTCTGGAATCAAAAGAAAAGCTCTTAAAGAGCAAGGCTGGGAAGGCATATATGGCCCGGTGTATTTTACTGATTTAAAGGATTTTTTAAATAATGGGTTGACCAAAAATAAGGATATGCAGGCACTAGAATATGGGTATTGGGAGCGTTTTAAAATGGGTCTCAGTCATGCCGTTTTCTGCACGTTAGTCTGTATTCTCCCAATACTTATGTTCGCTTCCGATTGGTGGATTCAAGGAATTGCTTTAGTCTGGTACTTTGCTTTCAGCATGCAATTAATTGAGCATTTTATTCCGATAGATAGATTGCTATACAAAGGGCTAGTGCTTTCCCTGCCGGTGCTGGCTCTTATATTGACTTCCGAAACAGACCCGGTTTTGAAAATCCAGGCTTCCATGGGAATTATGGCTTTGAGCGCCTATATTGGCTATGATGCGCAAGGTCATTCACATTTAGGGCAAAATCAGAAGTCCGGGAAGCTTTTTGCCGGGATATTCGCTTTTTTGGCTCTGGTGTATGGAGGCACGTTGTTGCTATGAAAAAATATGTGGATTGGGACAAGGTAGAAGAAGAAAGCGTTTCTGATGAAGAAGCCTGTGAATGCACGAGAAGCAAATTGCAATCACTGATTGATTTCGTGGTGGATTTATTTCCCAAAAAAAAGGAATCATCAGGTTACGCTGAATTGAGTGAAAAAGAAAAAGGCCAAAGCAATGACAAGTGACCTCTCAAGCTCGGCAAAAACAATAGTCACTTCCATTTGTCCCACCTGTGGTTGTTCTTTGATCCGATTGGGAATCGGAGCGGATCGCTGGGCCACAAGCCACTACGAAGGCAAAGAGTATTTCTTTTGCTGCCAGGGTTGCGCCGATCTTTTTGATCAGGAACCTTCAAAATACCTTCAGGAAACCCGTGACCTCGTTGTGTGCCCCACCTGTTTAGCGGAAAAACCGGTACAGTGGACCGTGCGCATGGAAATCCGGGGATGGGACGTGTTTTTTTGCCGATGCCCGTATTGTCCGGAAGTGTTTCAAAAGGATCCTGATCATTACGTCAAACGATTACAAGGTGAGATCCCTTACGAAGGCGTATTCGGCCAGGCGGGGTGTTGTTCCACCGAAACTTAGGGTTCGCGCAAGAATAACTTCACATCTTTGGGCGTCGATCCATCCCGTCTGGCGGCGTTGCTCGTCCCTTCCATACGAGGAGTATGCGCAGTCCTCGCGCCTTGCCAGACAGGCGTCTCAACACCCCCAAATGTGAAGTTATTCTTGCGCGAACCCTTAAAAGCCCGGATTGCACCCAGGGTACCTTCGACATTCGGTTATTTCGGTTTTGAAGATTTGACGCCGAATACTCTTTTTCATTGTAACCGTGTTGGGAAATTGCCCATAAGTTTTTTTTGAGAAGCAGGAATTCTCAACCATAAAGGTTTAAACATCCATGCCCACACTTTCCCGGGTCATGAGCCGGTATCTCAAAAAAACTCAGGCTCAAACATCAATCGTTGAGGTAGCACAAAAATTTCGTGATCATCGAGTAGGCGCTCTTCTCGTAGAATGGAATGGAGAAATTGTTGGAATAGTGACCGAATGGGATATCATTGGAAAAGTGGTGGCTCACGGAAAGGATTTCGCGACGACTACCGCAAAGGATGTGATGACCTCCCCTACCCATAGTATCGAGGGAACCAACAGCCTTCAGAATGCCCTTGAAATGATGAAAGATCTTGGGGTCCGTCATCTGGTTGTCCGTGAAGCAGGGAAAGTGATCGGGATAGTCACCCTGCGTGACCTATTAGTGTACTTCGGTTGGTTTTACGAGCAAAAATCTGCCCAAACTGGTTGAGCTTTCCTCGTTATAGTTTATTTGGACATTGTCGGAATGTCCGCAATTTCTCACCCTACATGCCTCGTGTACCTACTAAAAACTTTGCTGAAATAAGCACTCGATATCTTCTCCTTCTTTTGAGGTATTGACATCCCGTATGGTCAAAAAACTCATGCAGCCTCACGGTCACATTGACAAGCTCTGTTTCAGACTTTGGTTTTCGGTTAATTAGGAATTTGTTATGGACGAATGGTGTGCTAAATTTGTGCTAGAATTCCCGTAACAGACTAAAGGGCACCTCTAAAACTTCGTTTTTCTTGAGAAACGGGAAACCTGGTTTGCAATCAAACCCTTACAAAAACTGCTTGTAATTGACTCTTTATCTGAAGCTGATACGCTATCAGCTGCTCTTTACAATCCCAATCCCCACAGTCCCGTCTCCGCTGCTACAATTCCGCCACAGCTTTTCCAGAGACCGGATCAAACCAGGCGTTCGGATGACGCCAGGATTCTTAGTCCTTGGTCACATAGAAACTAGCAGCTGTTGAAGAACATTCCATCAGCAATGGGGTAGAAATCGCAACCTGGTTAACTGCAAAAGAACAAGGTTTGCCCAGACACGATTCGTACCTTGTTGGTCTGGCCCCGAAAGTGTGGATGCATCTCGGGCGGGTGCTATCGATAAGGGAAGTCTTGTATGGCAAGGCCAGGGGCGACTACACTCCCTGGCCTTGGGAGTCGAGGTTTTCAGAGTTAGGACTTAGTTGGGGGTTTTCTGGCAGAAAGTCTTCATTCTTTAATTTGTTGGTTTTTACCAGATTCTTTTGCTTCTCAACCTTTTCCGCAATAGCCAGGGCTTGTTCTTGGTAGACGCTGGAGAGGTGATTGAGGGTGGGGATCAAATCTGAATGTTCGGATCCCAACATTTTTTCCTTAATAGCTAAGGCTTGATGATGGCGTTCTCTTGCATCCGTATACTTGCCATGGGCTTGGTAAACAAAAGCCAAATTAGTAAGGCTTGAGGCTACATCCAGGTGCTCGAATCCTAAGGTTTTTTCCTGAATAGTTAAGGCCCTTTCGTAGGCAAGTTCGGCTTCTGCATATCTACCCTGTTCTTGATGCAGAAGGGCAAGAGCAGTCAGGCTTTCACCCACATCAGGATGCTCAGGGCCCAAGACTTTTTCACGAATAACCAAACTTCGTTCAAAGGAGGCGAGGCTTTTGTCATACTGACTTTGTTTATGGTAGATGTCTCCCAAATTCATCAGGTTTGTTGCTACCACAGGATGTTCCGGACCGAGGGTTTTTTCCTGAAAAGTTAAGACCCTTTCGTAGGCAAGTCCGGCTTCTGCATATTTACCCTGTTCTTGATGCAGAAGGGCAAGAGCAGTCAGGCTTTCACCCACATCAGGATGCTCAGGACCCAAGACTTTCTCACGAATAACCAAACTTCGTTCAAAGGAGGCGAGGCTTTTGTCATACTGGCTTTGTCTACGGTAGATGTCTCCCAAATTCATCAGGTTTGTTGCTACCACAGGATGTTCCGGACCGAGGGTTTCTTCCTGAATCTGAAGGGATTCTTGTAATAATAGGGCAACCTTTGTATTTCTCCCCAAGGCCTCATTAAGTTTAGCTAAATTATTGAGAGTAGTGGCTACTCGCAGATCTTCTGGTCCAAGGGATTTTTTCTGAATTGCCAAAACACGCTGGTATAGGGGCTCAGCCTTAGCGTAATGGCCTTGGGAATAGTAAACCCCTCCTAAATTAGATAGACAGAGAGCTACTCTTTGATGGTTGGTTCCCAATGTTTTTTCCCAAATGGCCAAGGCCTCCTGATACAGGACCTCCGCTTCACTATATTGGCCCCTGTGATGATGAATGAGCGCTAGGTTATTTAGGCCTTGGGCAATGTCAGGGTGGCTAGGTTCTAGCACCTTCTTTCGAATCATAAGAGCGCGCTTTTGAAGGGGCTCTGCTTCAGCATACTTCCCTTGGGCACTATATAGAACTGCGAGATTATTGAGGCTGGTAGCCACACGTGGGTCTTGTTCTTCAAAAGTTTCAGCTTCCTCGAGGGCTTCCTTAAATCGCTCCTCTGCTTCCTTATAGCGATGTTCCTGATATGCTCTCTCTCCGGAGAAGATATTCTTTTCCCAACTCCTTATTTCCTGTCTTTCCCAACTCCTTGTTTCATTTGCGCATGATGGAGCAACCAAGAATATTACCAATAATGCCCAAGCGGGCCAGCCATATGGTATATGCGGATTCGAATTCATACAAAAAGTTCCTTTCATTGTCTCTTCACCTCGTAATGGCATGGGATGAAAGATGTTGGTTGGGAGGGTCTTGCCATCATGATTTTTTAGACTCGCTAATAAATAAAAAAATTATATTCGTATTCCATAGCCTAGGATAACTTCCTCAAGGTGCCTGTCACATTCATGAAAAACCCCATAAGTCTGAGCAATTGCTACGCTTGGATTAAAGAGAAAATGCAATGCTATCCCCATGCTTCACCCCGATAAAACACTCCAAATAAAGTACCTCATGAGAAAGTTCCACCGATTTATTAATAATGAGGGTGATTAGGAATCCTAAGCCTCTTTTTATAAATTTATTTAAAACCCACCTCAGAGGTGTAAGTTTAAAAGTGTCCAGCTAAAATGGAAATACTCATAGTTGCGTAGTCCAAAAGTGTATACGCATTCGCATTTGGCCATTATGTACTTGTCCCTTCTTTTAATTCACCTCCCTTGAAATACTTGAGGGCACCTCTAAAAACCGTCCTTTTCCGTGATGGCGGCGTCAGCCGCGTGCTCAAATCCTCATGTATTCGCCCATACACTCCGGTTTTCCGCGCGCGGCTTCCTTGCCCTCACAAAAAATGCCTGGTTTTTAGAGGTGCCCTTGAATATTTCAGCCTGCCGGGGCGCTCTTTCCAGTCATGATTACTTTCATGTCTATCACGTACATCTTAGAGTCTCCAAGACTATTTGCCGACGCCCGGGTCATTAGCATGGTGGATAGTTTTTCCCAATTGGTTTGACTAAGGTTCCATAACTAATTTGGGGCCAAGTTGGTGCCAACCGTAGGCACACCAAGTCACTCCAAGGTTACCTTGGTTCATGATCATCCTCTGAATTATCAGTGTCTTGTGTTGCGCTGGGTTGCGCAGAATCGGTATCTTTCGGACTCTTCATCAGCGGGCCACAGGTTCGATCCCTGCACGACCCACCATATTTTTTCACCGATTAGAAAACCTTCCTAGCCGAGTTTCCCAAAAAAACCGGGTCTGACCGCATGCCGTCATCGGCGGTGTGTCTCGCGGGTTGAAGTCCCGCGAAAGGAGTTGTTCGTACACCTTTCTAGTACCGGGAAGCGGCGTCTGAGTAATCAGGGGTTGAAGTTTCCCATGGGCGAAGCCGCAGGCCGTAGCGCAAGCGAACCTAGATGTAGCCTCGTAAACGAATTGGAGATGCCGACCCTGTGGTCAGAAGGGGAAGGCCGCTGTCTGAGGGAGCAGAACGAACACCCACCCTCAGGATCTTCCGGGGTAGCAGGGATGGCATGTGGCGGAAGAGACACCGTGCAGGACGGGAGACCCGCGACGGTGCTGGCGCAGAACCAGCAACTGAGGCGTATAAGGGATACCGAAATCGCTGCGGGCCGTCGTGGGAGTCGGAGGGGTTCATCGTACCGTTGGAGAGCCTGGGACAACACAACCCGGCCCGAGGGAAGGGACCCTACTTTGTTCACGTTTCCGACGAGTGGAGGATCAGGGGATTGCCATTGCGCTAACCACCCCGAGCACGATCAGGACACTACAGAGGAAACTATCTCAGAAGGCCAAGTCTGAATTTGGCTATTGCCTGATGACAGACGCATGCCGCTGGAAGAAGAACATCGGAAAGCCGTGTATGGGAAAACCATACGCACGGTTGTGTGTCCAGGTAAGGCGAGACTGTTCAGTGGGAAGCAAGCCCACCAGGGTAAGAGCCTGAGCCCTGTAGCTTGGATGGCAGCGTGGAGAGAAACCGAGACGCTGAAGCCCATCGACAAAGCCATCGTCGGGGATGGTAAGCGAGTTCCCGGGCCGTAACGAAAGTGAACGCAGTGGTAGCCTCGAAAATATGAAACCTCGGAGGTCGAGTCCCTGACCGTAGGACGAAGACGGCATGGACAGGCGAACCAAGGCTGAGACGCCTGGCCACTCCGGCGGGGTGAGAGCGACAGCACGGGAGCAAGGACAGACGACGCAACTGGAGAAGCCCTCCTCGTCCCAGGGAGAAATCCCTGGAGGAAGATTTCGGCTCTATAACCAGCTCTCTGGGAAGTGAGCCGAAGACGAGAGGGTGGCGGAGGGGCTCGTAGGAGCGAGGAAACAGGGTAATGCCTGTGGAGCAAAGGAGCCCTACTGGCTGTAGGCTGCGATCAACATGGGAGGCAGGGACGAGATGACAACGGCGTCCATTTCACTGCAAGACCTGCGACAGCGGCTGTACGTCAAGGCGAAGGCTGAGAAGCGATGGCGGGTGTGGGGCCTGTACATCCACGTGTGCAAAGAGGCGACGCTACGCGCGGCCTATGCGATGGCGAAGAAGAACAACGGAGCCCCCGGCATTGATGGGGTGACGTTTGCGGTCATCGAGGCCACGGGGGTGGAGCCCTTTCTTGCACGACTACGGGACGAACTGGTCACGCAGACCTACCGACCGATGCGGAACCGGCACGTGGAGATTTCGAAAGGCGGTGGACGAGTCCGCGTCGTAGGGATACCCGCGATTCGGGACCGCGTGGTACAGGGAGCGCTCAAGCTCCTGCTGGAACCGATCTTTGAGGCGGATTTTCGTGATGGGTCGTATGGGTATCGACCGAAACGAACAGCCCATCAGGCGATTGGCCGGGTGGCTCAGGCGATGGTGCAGAACAAGACGCGAGTGATTGATGTGGATCTGGCGGCCTTCTTCGACACGGTGCGGCATGACCGGCTGCTGGCGAAGGTGGCCCGACGCATCCAGGATCCCGCGATCCTGCGGCTGGTGAAACTCATCGTCAAGGCGTCCGGCCCGCGTGGGGTGCCTCAAGGGGGTGTGATTTCCCCGCTGCTGGCCAACCTCTATCTCACGGAAGTGGATGAGATGCTGGAGCAGCTGAAGGAGACAACCCGGCAGGGCCAGTATACGTATCTCGAGTATGCCCGGTTTGCGGATGACCTCGTCGTGTTAGTGGATGGCTATCGCCGCCACGCACAACTGGCGCAGGTCGCGGAGCGGAAGCGGCGAGAGGCGTTGGCCCAATGAGCCCTTCAGGTGAATGAGGAGAAGAGCCGGATCGTGGACCTGAGTCAGGGAGGGAGCTTCGGGTTCTTGGGCTTTGACTTCCGGCGTGTGCGGTCGCGACGTGGGGTGTGGCGCCCGCAGTACATACCGAAGGTGAAGCGGCGCACCGCGTTGCTGCGGAAGCTCAAGGAGGTGTTCCGACGCGGGCAATCCCAGCCGGTGGGACGGATGATCGCGATGATCAATCCGATCGTACGGGGCTGGGTGAACGACTTTCGGATTGGGCATGCGAGTCGGTGTTTATCCTACGTGAAGGATTGGGTGGAGCGGAAGGTCCGGCGGCACATGATGCGAGTGCGCCACCGTCGAGGTTTTGGCTGGAAGAGGTGGAGTAAGGTTTGGCTCTACACGGTACTCGGCTTATATGGAGATTACCGAGTGCGGTACAGCGGGTCGGCATGAAAGCACTTCCAGACCGATAGGTCACATAACCCTTGAGGTGAAGCATCCAGGAAAGCCCGGTGCTGGAAATCAGCACGCCGGGTTTGAGGTGGCGGGGGCTGGAACCGTGACCAGGGGAGTCGGACTGAGGCCCATTCCGAAAGGGGTGGAGGAGCCACCGAACCCTACCGTTGGCGCGCCAGTCCTCGACCCTACTGATGAGGGGGCGCTGGGAATTCCTGACTGCTATGGTCCGTGGTAGACGCGTGCGTCGAAGCGTTCGAGAGTAGCTCCAGGTGAGCACCAGTGCTCTACTCTACCCTTTTCTATTCTTTTGGTCTATCCTATGATGTGGAATTAATCGGTATGGTGGAATGTTGAGCCAGACTCAGGAAAGCCAGCCACGGCTGGCTCGAGCGAAAAAAGGTATTAAGTCAAGACCCGACCCAATACTGTTCACTTAGATGAAAATCTGTTATACTTCGCCTCCACACGTAATCTGGGAGGAGGCAACATGGCAAGAAAGAAAGTCGGCTTGGGGGCGGGGGCTCGATTGGCGGATTATTTGAGCACGGGATTACTGGCTCGTGCCTTTCCGGTGGCCATCATCAACGAAGAACTTGACGCACATCATTGTAACAGTGAACGTGTCCGCACCTTTCCCGCTTCTGCCGTGGTGTACTACACCATGGCGTTGAGCTTATACAGCGAGGCCGCGTACGAAGCGGTGTTTGCCGCTGTGGCCCAAGGGCTGGCATGGAAAGACCACAAACCCGTTGCTCCCGTGACCGTTGTCAAATCAGCCATCAGCAAAGCCCGCTCACGGCTGACGTGGAAGGCGCTGAAAGCCATTGGACAGCGCTGCTTGCGCCCGTTGGCTCGTCCAGAGCATGCCCACGCCTTTTTTGCAGGCTACCGACTCGTCGCGATAGATGGCTCCAACTTTGAGGTCCCGGATGAGGAAGCCAATGTGCAAGTCTTTGGGTACCCAGGGAGCCGAACCGGGCAGGCCGGCTACCCCCAAGCCCAGTGCGCCATTTTGACGGAATGTGCCAGTCACGCCATTTTGGATGCCGAACTAGGGGCCTATAAGCAGGCCGAATGGGAGGTGGCCGCGCCCTTGGTGCGTCGCCTCACGCCCGACATGCTCTGCATGGCCGATCGCGGCTTTGTCGGGTACGCCCATTGGCAGGCCGGCCTTCAGACCGGAGCGCAACTACTCTGGCGCATGCCGAAGAGCTTGATCCTTCCAGTTGACAAGCTGTTGGACGATGGCTCGTACCTGAGCCATCTGTATCCCAGTGAACGCGCCAGAAGAAAGCGAATTGATGGGATCGCCATCAGGGTGATTGAGTATGTCTTACCGCAGGGGCCCAATAGCGAACCGCTGTACCGTCTCGTCACCACGCTGCTGGATGACCAAGGCGCACCCGCCCAGGACCTGGCTCAACTGTATCACGAGCGCTGGGAGGTGGAATTGGTGTTTGATGAGCTGAAGACGCACCTGAGGCAACGTCGTCGCGTCCTGCGCAGTAAAACGCCAGAGTTGGTGCGTCAAGAGTTCTACGGATGGGTGATGGCCCACTACGCCGTGCGCTGGTTGATGTATCAAGGGGCCACCCAGGCAGACATCCCTGACCGCACGGTATCTTTTACGGCCACGGTGCAGTTAGTGCGTCGAACCCTGCCCCAATCTGGGGCCCTTCCCCCCTGAGCGCCAAAAAACATGGTATCGGCTGCTGTTTGAGGCGACGGCGAAACTGTTGTGTGAATCCAGTCGTGGAAAAATCAAGCCGAGGATGGTGAAACGCCGAAACTCTCCATACGCACCGTACAAACGTCCGAGACCGCCCGTTGCGCAAATTGACTGGACACCATCCATCAAACCACCGAAGATATCTAAGTGAACAGTATTGAGACCCGACCCCAAACCTTGATAGGTTCGACGGTCGGCATGACGGCCCGGTGTGCGACGCCGTAGCTTTTGAATTTGTCGGTGATCATCCAACGCGTTCATGACCTTGGTCTTTCAGTATGCGGCGGAAGAAACGCACCGCTGCTTGTGTATTACGTCGGCGTTGCACCAACATATCAATGGTATCGCCGTCTTGATCCACGGCTCGCCAGAGATACTGCGGTTGGCCTTGGATGGACACACACACTTCATCAAGATGCCACGTAGCACCGAGACGACCTTGTCGTTTCTTCAATTTCCGCGCATAGGCTGCCCCAAACTTTCGGCACCATTGACGAACGGTTTCATAGGTGACGGTGATGCCACGTTCGGCCAGCAATTCTTCGATTTCACGGAAACTGAGGCAGAAACGATGGTACAACCAGACGGCGTGGCTAATAATTTCAGAAGGAAAACGATGGCGGTGGTAGCTGGGCTTTTTGGTTTTCATCACGCCAGTCTGGCAAAAACGAGTTAAGTTGACAACACCCTGAGGCGGGACACGCTCTTGACCACCACCGCGTGCAGTGAATTGTCGTATCCGAGTAGATTCTAGGGCCACCAGACCCACTGTGAGTCTGGGTGTTTCGCCATGTCGGGAGTGCGGCTTCATCGATCCAGAAGGTAATGCCGCCCCGAGCAATGAGGGCCTGATTATAATGGGACCAATTACGAACATGGTATCGGAAGGTGTATGCGTGGTGTGCCATGAGCCATTGTCACGACACCCAACATCACTGGCCAATTGTGTAACAACGCCTTGCCGCACGTTAACTTGACAACACCCATCAGTGAGCGAGGTGACTATGACGACGGATTACAATCAGATCGCCAAGCAGTACAAGAAAGCCAAAGAGCAGCCGTGGCGCACTCAGGTCGAGCTGTTTTCGTTAATGAATCTGATCGGTGACCTTGCGGGTAAGAATGTTATCGATGTCGCGTGCGGGGAAGGATGGCTCACACGAAAACTTCGCAAAGCGGGCGCGTCAGAGGTTGTTGGCATCGACATTTCCGAAGAAATGATCGCGCTTGCCCGCTGGCAGGAGGCGCGCAAGCCGCTCGGCATTGAATACCGGGTTGAGGACGCACGAGGGACAGGGCCGCCACAGGATTTCGACCTTGCCGTCTCCAATTGGTTGCTGGTGTACGCACACGATCGTGAGGAACTCGGTGTCATGTGTCGCGGACTGGCGCGGCGCATCAAAACCGGAGGTCGGTTCGTGACATTAACCACCAACCCTGAACTGTACACGTGGCAGTCTCATCCGCCGGACTATCGAAAATACGGCTTCGAGACCCGGTTCCCCGAATCGGCATATGAAGGAGCTCCAGTGGTCATTACCCTCCACTTAGACGACGAATCGATCGTGATCGAGAATTACTACTTGCCGATTGCGGCGTACGAGTCGGCCCTTCACGACGCGGGGTTTCGCGATGTCGCATTCCATAAACTGACACTTGCCCCCGATCCTCAAGCGGGCGGGGCAGGGGACTACTGGGATCATTTTCTTCAATACCCGGTTTTCATCATGATCGACGGCATCAGGGCGTAAAGCTCCTATGGTCAAAAAACTCATCCGTGGTGACAGTACGGTCAAGAGCGGATAAATGAGCCTCAGGCAGAAGCGATGAGGAATTCGCCATGTACAGCGCCATCAAACCCCTACGCTGCCTAGAGTGCAAAACATTTTATCCAAATGTTTTTTTCAAAATTTTCTTGAAAAGTCATTGGAAAAACCTATATCTTGTACGGCAATTGTTAAAGGCTCACCTTAGAAGGAGGGAAAAGGGTTATGAGAAAAGAAGGTCTCGTAGAACAACTAGTATCCAATAAGGCTTCTGGTTTAGAGTCCAAGGCGGCAGCAACCCGCGCGCTTCAGGCCGTACTATCCGCGATTGAAACCGGCATTAAGAAAGACGGGGAAGTTCGGTTAGTTGGGTTTGGAACCTTTACCATCAAATCCCGTCCCGCGAGAAAAGGCCGCAATCCTGGAACTGGCGAGGTCATTAAGATTAAAGCCTCGAAGACGGTGACGTTTAAATGTGGATCAGAATTAAAGGCTATGGCCGGCAAAGCGCGTCCCAGCAAATAAGCTTAAGGGATCAGTTGCACTTTTGGTGGAGTGGGGGTAAACGGTGAGGGGAAGAAAGGAGGGAGCATGACCGGATGGACACCACCGATGAACGTCAGATGGTGGCCTTCTTCTTACCCGACGGCCCCGTGGAGTATTTCGAGCTGAGTCGAGGCACGAAGACGGCCCACGCGATCCACTTGGTACTGGAAGAGAAGAATCACCCTCCGCTGGCGGATGCGCAGCCAGGCCCACGCGTCTGGTCCAAAGGATTCCAGGACAGCACCATCACCGATTGTCCCGCCAGGGGCCGACCCGGTTCCCTCACGTTTCGCCGCCGGCGCTGGCAGGTGGGGAGGGCGAGCCCTCGCTTCTGACGCGCGCCATGGCTCTTCCGGCCCCCGGGACACAACTGGCGACGGAATGTGCGGCTTTTGTAAAAGCACGCGGCTGCCCACAAGCCGCGGGCCTGGGCCACGATTGCCGAGGCTCATTTCCTGGATGCCACGGGGGTTGTGCGGCACTACCGCGAGCCTCGCAGCGACGTCCCCACGTGGGAGGCGCGCACGCATGCCGCCGCATGGCTCGTGTTTCCGGAGAACGTGGGGAGGCACGTGCGCCTTGCTGCAGTGGCAAGCAGCCAAGGCGAGCGCTACACCGTCCTCACGAACAACGCGCGCCACGGCAAGCACGGCGCGCTGGTTGCCATCGTCAAGGGCCCCAAGACCGAGGTCGTCAGCGAGGGCTTGCGCCGGATCCCTGAATCCATACGAGAGACGGGCCAGCCCGTCACCCGCGATCTCGACGCGAGTATGGCACAGCTTGCAACGGTCTGCTTCCCGAATGCGCAGCAGATCGAGGACCGCGTCCAGGTCCAGCAACGCGTTTCTGAAGCGTTCCAGGAAGTCCGTGTGGCCTTGCGCAAGGAGGCGATCACGGACGACAACGCCCAGGTCAAAGCGGCTCGGGAACGTGGGAGCCACTCCCAGGCCCCCCGCTACGAGAATGGGGATACCCACAAGGCGGTACTGGCAAGCAGTCGCGACCTGCGGGTCAAGGCGAGGAGCACATGGACCGCCTCACAGCAGGAACGGGGCGCCATGCTCTTCCGCGAGTATCCCGTGCGACAGCAAGCCTACAACCGCTCCATGATGTTCCGGGGAAGCTACGAATACTGTGAGACGCAAGGCCATGCCCACGAGAAGTTGCAGGAGTGGGACAACAAACTAGGGAGCATACAGAATCTATGGTTCTATCCTACCGCCATCCAATTCTGGCCCCATGGAGTTTCTTGGCCATGGCGTTGCTTCCTGTGAGCTTTCTTGCTTGTGTCGCTGCACCATCTTCTCGTGCCCTCTTCCCACGGACCAAGGGGCTATGACGCCAGGAAGAGGCAGCATGAGATGCTGCAGCGACCTAAAAATACAAGACGACGCCATTCGCTCAAAAGGAGAGGCGACATAACCCACGAGGAGTGCCATAAATTTATGTGCACCTGATCGTATTGTCCTGCCAGAACCCTAAATTCTGCATGATCCCAAACTAGACACCTCCATTGAGATCCTGCCGGCCTGCGAGACGCCGATGCAGAGGATCAAACTCCATGAGACAACCATCTTGCACTCCTTTGATGGCCGGCGGACCACTGCCAGCGCTGAATCGTGTAATGCAAAGAGTAAGAATTTCCGTGCGCTGCAGCGAGGTGTCCGAGGGGTGCCCTTTTTCCTCTACCGCCTCGCGAAGATCTACGGCTAAGAACATGAAGGATGGTACCCTGGCTCCACCAAAATTGCGATTGATCCCATCTTTTCCAGCAGCCGAAAGGAGCCACTTCATGAAGAGTAGTGCGCAAACCACGAAGCGAAGCAAGAAGACCAAACGGTTGGGGCCGGCCCAGGTCCTCCGACCCGACCAGTATGAGGCGTTTGATGTGGAGACGAAAGTCGAATGTATTCGGGCCCTCAGCCCCTTGGGCCTCCTCCATGTTCAGGCCCTCTTGGAAGCAGAGGTCTGTACGGTAGCCGGGCCCCGCTATGCCCGGAAAGCCTCGCCGCTTCCCGGGCGGCGGCATGGGAGTAATCCCGGCAGTGTCCGACTCGCCGGCCAACAAGTGCCGCTCCGGATTCCGCGGGTGCGCCAACCCGATGGGGAGACCGAAATTCCGTTAACCGTGCTCCCCCCCTTGCGGGCGCACGGGGCCTTGGATGACGTTCTCCTCAAACGTGTGCTGTATGGGATTTCGTGTCGCAATTATCAAGGGGGGTCAGGCATGAGTATTGATTTATTTATTCAGAAGGAAAAAGGAGTCACTCTGTGGTAGCCCCTTCCCCCTCAATATTTGGAAAAACAAATTTTGGCAGTCCTTATTGAATAAAGCATACTCATGCCTGACGCTGGAACAGTTGATCCTGTAACCGTTTTTCATTGGATTGTGGAAAATTTAGGGTCTGGGGGAAGAACTGTTAGAGGCTACAAGAATGCAGGTTGAACCTTGGCATGAAGGTCGCCATGATTGAGAATAAGTACCTGGGAACTCCAATTTGGAACCCTCGATGAAAGGAAGGGTAGGTATGATTTTTCTTACGGAACATGCTGTAACAAAACTCAAGGTTTTAATCCGCGAACACCCGGAAGACCCCATTGTCCGATTGAAGGTGCGGGACCTCGATGAGGCCCGATTGTCGTTCAACATTACCCTTGAAGATAAGGTTCAGCCCGATGACGAGGTGCAGGAGGTGAAAGGATTGATTGTGGCGGTTGAAGGGCGGAGCGCCCCACGCATGCAAGGAATTACCCTGGATTACCAGGAGCCCGACGGGTTTAAGTTTATTCACCCTGAGCAAGAAGAGGACACCAAAATTGATGTATTCAATTGGAATTGATTGAGGCACATCCATAAGAATTGCTGGGGGGGCGGGGTCGGGTCTTGACTTAATACCTTTTTTCGTTCGAGCCAGCCGTGGCTGGCTTTCCTGGGACTGGCTCAACTTTCCCCCACACAGATTGATCCCACGTCGTAGGACAAACCAGAAGGAAGTTAAGGTATTAAGTCAATCCTCGCCCTCTTATCCTCTTTTTTTGGATTAATCCTTCTGCCCAGTTTTTTTAATAATGTGGTAACCAAATTGAGTTTTTACTACCTGGCTAATACTTCCATGGCTCATGCGTTTGATTGCATCTTCAAAGGGTTTGACCATTTTGCCTGGACCAAACCACCCAAGATCACCACTTTTGGATTTACTTGGACAGGTAGAAAATTCTTTCGCCAAGTCTCCAAAATTTCCTCCGCTTTTAATACGTTTTCTCAGTTCGTCGGCTAACCCTTTTTCTTTAATTAAAATATGACTGGCTCTCCACTCCATAAGTCCTCCTTGTAAAATCCCAAATCCAAATCCGGCAAAAATAGCCATTTTGGGAATGTTAAAAAAAGCCGCCAGCGGCGTTCTCGCCCTTTCGCCGTGCTCACGTACTCAATGTACGCTCCGCGCGTCAAAATGGCTGCGGCCTTGCTGGATAGACCCTTCGGAAAGACTCAGGGAATGCTTTTTTGAACATTCCCTCCCATTGACGATGCGTGGCTCATCTGGAGCTTTGGTTGGCTATTGGAGTGCAATATCCAACAGGCCCATATTCGTATCGGCGTGTAGAGCCTCACACCCGCAGGCGTGAGGCTTCTATTGCTGTGCAGGAATAATGTACTGACTTGACCGTCTTATAACCGATGGATTTCCCGCTGCTCCATCGCATTGGTGACTGACGCTATGAGGGTCTCATCCTGAAGTGGTTTGACCAGATAGTTTACGAGCATCCCGTGCGTGACCAGGCTGGCCAATGACTCGTTCTGGTGTAAATGGGTCTGCATCTCCGCCTCGTGCTGAACCACATCCCAAAGGAGTCTGGCGGTTGCGCCTCCCAATATTTCCGCCCCCGGGCCCTTATGCTCAGCAATGAGCTGTTGCATGTGAGGGTCGCCGGTCACGTCCACGATCAGATCCGTGCCTTCCGAGGCAATCAGGCTAATCGCATCGTGGACGACTGGGATACGCAGCTCATGGGCACGTTTCAATGCTGGTGCGTTTGGATCTTTGTCGGTGATCCCGACAATCTCAATGCCGGGCAAATGGCTGAATAGACTGAGCAGCGCGCTTCCACCTTTGCCGCCTCCTAGGATGGCAATTTTTGTTAGTCGGGTATTCCCCATCTCGAAATGCGGTAACCCGGTCAGGCCAATCAGAGAGATGCTCGGGTAATTCTTCTTGAAATAGGTGATTGCTTCCAGGCCCTTGCTCTTGGGGATATCCGTGATAATGACGTCGACATCAAAGCTATTCTCGCCCGAACCCATCGCCTCGATAGCTTTCTCTCCGTCCTCTGTCTCGATCACGTCGTATCCGGCCCGCTCGAGCTTCACGCGTATATTTTCTCTGACGTCCGACTCATCCTCGACGACCATCACACAGCCCTTTGTCCCCCTAGGTCTTTTTTTGGGGGACAGGAAGCACAGGCAAACGTACAAGACCCCGACCATCGCGGCGAGGGCGACCACAATTCCCAGGTATCCCCAGAATCCTAGTGTTGTGAACATGTTGACCCCCTTTCTGCTGGAAGCCCCCTCTGAGGGTAGTCCCCTGAGGAGACCATTCAGTTTCCACGTCCGCCTGCCTCACGCGCGTGCCTGAGAGGTTGACGTTTCATTTTCAGCTCAACGCCTGCATCTGATCATTTCACCGGGTATGAGACGATTTGGCCCCCCATGATATCGTTGAGCTTGTAGTCCCGCCTCGGACTGAGGTAGCTCCTCGTAAGTAGGCAGCTAACCGAATTCCCGCCTGAACTTGCGGGCAGGCCAAGTTGCTCCTTTCACCTCGTGCTGAAAACGAAAAAGCCCTTCGGGGGCACGTTCCCACCCGAAGGGCTTGCAAGAGCAGTCCTGAATCCAGACGACTTATTTTTAGGCCAGTCACCCCATGTACACCTCGACTGATTCATATCAGAGCTGCAAGCCTACGCCTCCTTACGAAGTGCGTCAAGCGAGCCTACTTACTAGGGGAAAACCCGCGTGGCGACGAGCAGTTACGTTGATCGCTCGGCGTTGTTGCACAATTGGTGAGTGATGTTGGGTGTCGTTACAATGGCTCATGGCCCACAAGTGTGGTGGTGTGGGGTCTGGTCTTGACTTAATACCTTTTTTCGCTCGAGCCAGCCGTGGCTGGCTTTCCTGGGACTGGCTCAACTTTCCCCCACACCGATTGATCCCATGTCATAGGACAGACCAGAAGGAAGTTAAGATATTAAGTCAAGACTTGACTCCCTTCCCGTTGAAGGATTAGCGCCGTTGCACTTCCGTATCCGTTGCGGTACTTCCCGGACTAGAGGCTGACGCACTTCCTGTGCCGAGCGAATTTCTAATCACCGCTGCCAGAGGCCCAATGAGCCGGTTTTGTTTTACCTTTCCCCGGTTCAGTTTTTTGACCAAACGGGGATCACGATTTCTCAACGGCTGAATCCGGGTTTAAACCTAGAAACAGCAGTTGGATCACAAAAGTCCGCGCAAGCTCAAGGAGCCTGTCCAAGATTAGACGGATCTACTGCGGGTGCGCTGGATGTGGCCAGATCTTCCGATCCTTTTCGGGGAAGGTTGAAAAAGGCGGCCAGCTGCGTTCTCGGGCTTTTGGTGTGCTCACGTACTCCGTGTACGCTCCGCGCGCCAAAAGCCCTGCGGCCTTGCTGGACAGCCTTTTTCAACCTTCCCCGTTTTCGTTGAATAGCCCTACTATTCGCCTCAAACGATCGAAACATCTGACTCAAACCAGCACTCCCTCGCAACGATCCCTAATCTCGGACAGGCTCCTAGGCGCACCTGGCACAATACAAAAATGTCTCATCACCACGGAGGGTTCGCGCAAGAATACCTTCCCCGGTTTGGGTGCTGAGACACCTGTCTGGCAAGGCGCGAGGACTGCGCATACTCCTCGTATGGAAAGAACGAGCAACGCCGCCAGGCGGGATGGATCGACGCCCAAACCGGGGAAGGTATTCTTGCGCGAACCCTAAGGTGACTACGACTTTTTGTATTGCACCATGCACACCAATAGCTTACACGTCTTTTTTGCGCCCAACTGCCGTTTCTAGGTTAAAAGGAATTGTTCAAGAGGAGGTACCGATAAGTTTGAGCCGAGGTTCACCAAGTACTTGGTCCAGGACCGATATGAACCGGTCTGCGTCAGCCTGAGTAAAGACCATCGGAGGCTTTATTTTTAGCACATTGTGAAACGGGCCATCTGTACTAACAAGGACACCTAAGTCTTTCATGCGATTACTCACATACGAGGCTTCTACCCCAGCGGTTTCTAACGTGTCACCATCTCTCACTAGCTCTACACCCAAAAACAGCCCCTCTCCTCGCACATCACCAATTAGAGCGTGATGCTTCATCAACTGGCTGAGTTGTTCCTTAAAATACTGGCCCGTGTGCAGGGCATGTTCCTGGAGGTGTTCGGTTTCGATGATATTCAGCACGGCCATTCCAATGGCGCACGAAACAGGATTTCCCCCGAACGTGTTGAAGTACTCCATGCCATTGGCAAAGGACTCGGCAATTTCCGGCCTCGTGACCACTGCTGCGAGTGGATGGCCGTTCCCCATAGGTTTCCCCAGTGTGACGATATCAGGGACCACGCCCTGAGTTTGGAAGCCCCAGAAGTGTGACCCCAACCTCCCAAAACCCACCTGGACTTCATCGGCAATACAGACTCCCCCTGCTGCTCGCACGTGATGATACGCTTCGGCTAAATACTCGGGTGGCAAAATGATCTGGCCGCCGCAGCTTAACATCGACTCACAGATAAACGCACACACTCGGTTCCCATTGCTTTGGATGAGGTTGACCACTTCGTGCACCTGCTGAGCGTAAAGGTGCCCTGCTGTCTGCTTATCCCTGTGCGGTCCACGGTAGGGGTCGGGCATCATGACCGTGTGAACGTTGGGTGGTGCGCCAGCTCCCCCGGGCCCATCAAACTTGTAGGGACTGATATCGACTAGCGTGGACGTGTTGCCGTGGTATCCACCCTCCACCACGATAAAATCCGTGGCCCGAGTATGTGCGCGTGCCAGGCGCAAGGCCAGTTCATTGGCTTCGCTCCCTGAGCAGACGAAGAAGCAAACGTTCAGTGGACTGGGAAACAGGGCACACAAGCGTTCGGCATAGTCGACAAGGTTGTCATGAAGGAAACGTGTATTGGTATTGAGAACAGCCATCTGCCGTTGGGCAGCCTGGACTACGGTAGGATGCGAATGGCCAACATGATTCACATTGTTCACCGTGTCGAGATACTCTCGGCCCAAGTGGTCGTACAGGTATTGCATCCACCCTTGAACGATTTTGAGCGGCTTGTGGTACGACAGGCTAAGAGATTTTCCAATGTGCTGCTGACGAGCTGTAAGAATGTCCTCAAGACTTCGGCCATGATCCGGTTTGGGTAAGTTGGGAATGCGAAGGATCAGATTGGGATCCGGGCACAGTGCAAGCCACAGGTCACGATCACGCGCCGTACACACACCTGGGAAATTGCCGGAATACTCAAAGACGTCGGTGATGAGTTGAAAGTGGAGATGGGGAGGCCAGCCACCGTTGATCGCTGACGTGCCAATCGTCCCAAGACAAGTACCCTTCGCCATGTGTTTACCAGGAGAAAGACTTTCGAGTGATTCCACGCTCAGATGGCCATAGAGAGTGAAAAATTCCAATCCAGCATCAGTGTGATGTCGGAGAATGATGGTGGGTCCGTAATCCTGAGGTTGGGTGTTATTCGCAAAGCTGTGCACTACACTATCTAATGGTGTCAGTACTCTTGTCCCAGGCTCCAAAAAGAGATCCATGCCGAGATGAATCGTTCGGCAGTCTTCGATCTCGCCTGCGTCTGGTCGGTAAGAGGTAGAGGTGTAGGTCCGTCTTGGTTCGTTATATCGACCGATGCCAACCTGCACGCCTGCCGACTCCATTCGTTCAAAAAGGACTTCTGCCCATCGTTTAGTATTGGAAAGATCTGCGACTTCAGTGAAGTCAAAACTTCCTGGGCATAGATCAAACACGAAAGAGGCTGCGTTTTGCACATCGTGTTCCACAACAGGCCCCATAGCCTGTGCGTGAGTTCGAAGCCATTCCACAATAGGAACGTCTCGTTCGCACGGTGCTAGCCCACAGGCATGGCGAAAAGCATAGTGAGTGAACCGAGGGCTCAGGCTGGCGAGTTGGTGCAAGGCCGTCGATGCAGGTGCTTCAGACACTGTGAGGTAGGAGTTCTCGGGATGAGCCTTTTTTTCACGAGCTGCAATCACCACGCTGGTGCAAAGGCGAGTGGCGATTAAGTCATACAGCAATTCAAGCTCAAGTTCCGTGAGTGGGTTGGATAAATGGTATCCGCCTACGACCTGTGCAACGGCGGCTATGGGATCCGCTTTCCCCAAAAGAGCATAGGCTGAACAGATGGCGAGTTCGAACACGGTGTGCGTTTCGACAAGGTCTCCAAAGTCGATTACCCCAGTGACGGTTCCGCCAGATGGGTAAAGGTCGGAGACCAACACATTGTAATCGTTTCCGTCATTGTGAATGACGCTGGTTCGAAGTTTGGGTAGAGCCGGCAGCACGACTTTCCGAAAGCGTTGGAGAAAATGGGTCACGAGGTTGCGCTGACCGGATTCGGCGATATGGTCAATGTTCTGCTCGATGACCTCACTCGCGTGTTTCAAATCCCACTGGAGCACTCGTTTTAAAGCAGGATGGGAGAACGGACTCAGAGCTCGATCGAGTTGACCAAAACATTGGCCAAGGCTGTCGAGTAGTTCAGAGGTGTGGGGGCTCGTATGAACGAAGAGGTGACCAGGCACATAGGTCAACATCCTCACAAAGTGAGTCGAACCGTCTGATCCCTGCGCGCGCGCGATCAACTCACCGGTTGTTGCTGGATGAATGCGAGGACAATGGAACTCAGGTGCCTGGCTGGCCAGGTGAGTGAGCGCCGCATTCTGAGCGTCGAGGATTGCAGTGTCCTGGCCAGCATTGGCAATCTTCAGGACGAACTGCGGTCCCGAAGAAGGTTCAAGAAGAAAGTTTTGGTCCTGTTCACTCGGAAGGGGTCGTGCCGTCGCAGAAACGCCAAACAGATCCGCGGCGAGGGACTGGGCCTCACTGGCAGAAAAGTGCGGGATCAGGTTGGAACTTTGGGACATCATGTTTCCCGAGGGAAAAGCGCCTCTCCCCTCACACATACCCATTCTGTTTAAACCACGTCAGGGCATCCCGGATCGCCGTTTCCACAGAGCTTTGGTGATAACCCAATTCGCGCAGGCCCTTCGAGCAATCGTACTGCTGCATGTGCTTGAGCATCTCCACGAAAAAGGCTGGGACGAAGGGAGGCTTTTGTAAAATGGTCTTGGTGGCCCATTCCCCGAGTTTCGACCCCTGTTGGGCGATGAGAAACGGAACGGGAATCATGGGGGCCATCACCCCGGCCACCTTGGCGATGAGTTTGTTCAAGTCTTGCTGTGTGGTATTCCAGTTCCCGATGATGTACCGCTCCCCAACGCGCCCACGCTCTGCGGCTTTGATGAGTGCGCCTGCCACATCCCGCACGTCAATCACGTTGACTGGCCCCTGGATGTAGCCAGGCATCAGTCGTTTCGCAATCATCAAGATTTGAGTCCCACTCGTCGGTTTGCTGTCGTAGGGCCCGAAGAAGGCCGTCGGGTTGACGACAACGGCGGGAATGCCTTCCCTCGTGGCTTCTAGTACCCGGATCTCCATCGCCATTTTAGCGGTCAAGTATGGGTTGTTGGGAAATTGTGTGCTGAATAAACAATCTTCGTTAGCCAATTGGCCGGGAGCTGTGGGGAACCCAATGGTCGTTAAGGTGCTGGTAAACACCAGGCACTCGACGCCCGTCTGCCGGACGGCATTGAGCAGATTATTGGTTTCTTTGAGAGCCTGGGCTTTAGCCTCCTCGGCTGGGATCGTCGCGGGAGGGTAATAGCTGGCCGTTTGATACACCACCTGCGCGTGCTCACAAGCGAGAACCAGCGAATCGAGATTGTTGAGGTCTCCGGTGACTCGTTCGATGTCAAGGCCATCGAGAGTCAGCGTTTTACTTGTCGGACGCACGAGAGCGCGAACCTGATCGCCCTTTGCCAACAACATCCGCACCAGGTTTGATCCCAACTGCCCAGTTGCTCCGAGAACTAAAACCTTCATCACCCGCCTCCCTTCACTCGAAAAAAGACAAGCGCCTCACCCTGAACCAAAACTTATTGCGATAAGGCTCGGGATTGGTCTGCCCATAGAGCAATTGTCAACGTAGTGCGATTGGAACGCAAGAGGGCCTGTGCATGCCGAATCCCTAGCCTTCCCAGAGGCCCAATGAGAAGGTTCGTCAAACTTTCCCCGTTTGAGTTTTTTTACCATACGGGACAACATCTTGAGTGTACCTTTGCGTCAATTTGGTGTTTGTCTAAGAAATCTTTCATAATAATCATATGAAAATGTTTTGCAGGAAGGGCTCTCGGTCTTTCCCAATTTCCATGTTCGTGATTTGGATGATCATCCTTTTCCTGAGACCAATGTCTGAGGCAATCGCGGACTTAGAGACTGGGATTCGAGCCTATGCATTCGGAGACCATGAAACCGCCTTGCATGAATTTCATGTAGAGGCAGAACAAGGAAATGCTGCGGCGCAATCCTTTCTCGGGGACATGTATCGCAAGGGGGAAGGGACTCCACAGAATAATCACGAAGCGGGGAAATGGTATCACATGGCAGCTGAGCAGGGAGAAATTGAAGCGCAATTTAACTTGGGTGTGATGTACGAACGAGGCGAAGGAGTCAGCCAAGATTATCAGCAAGCGGCCAAGTGGTTTCATCAGGCGGCAGACCAGGAATACTTGCACGCGCAGTATAGTCTCGGTTGGCTTCATGTGAATGGCCACGGTGTCACGCAAGATCCTCAACAAGCCGTGAAGTGGTTTCGAAAAGCCGCGAACCAAGGACTTGCTGAAGCACAATACAGCCTGGGGTGGAGTTATGCCAATGGTCAAGGAGTCGCGACAAACCTGGAGGATGCCATACCCTGGTGGGAACGTGCAGCAGAGCAGGGCCATGTCATCGCTCAGTACGCGTTAGGCTGGCTGTATCAGAGAACCGATGAAACCACACAAGACGATCAAAAAGCTGCACAGTGGTTTCGGAAGGCTGCCGAACAGGGACACCGGGAAGCTCAGTACAGCTTGGGGTGGTTGTATGCCAATGGAACGGGCCTGACGAAAGATGAGCGAGAAGCCGTGAAATGGTATCACTTAGCCGCAGAACAAGGAATGGAGAAAGCCCAGTACCATTTAGGCGTGCTGTATTTCGAAGGAAAGGGAGTTCAACAAGATTATCAAGAAGCCGAGCATTGGATTCGCCAAGCCGCCGAACAAGGTCATGCAGAGGGACAATATCTTTTGGGAAAGATGTATCGAGATGGATTAGGCCTGAACCAAGATGACGTGGAGGCGTATAAGTGGTTCACCCTTTCAGCGGACCAGAGCGATGGAGAGGCAACAAGGGCAAGAGATCATCTAGCCACCAGAATGGACATGACTCAAATTGCCGAAGCTGAACAGCGCGCAGAAGGATGGCGAGAATAGTCGTATGGTCAAAAAACTCATCCAGCCTTGCGGTATCTAAAAAATCAAGTTTTTCAATGGGGACGAATTTATAGAAGGGACAGGGTCTGAAAGGGTTTCGTTCCAGGCTTTTTTAAAAACAATAGGCTTTACTTTCCTTTCAAAGAGGAGCAAAATTTTGTTTAATACTATAAGGATACTCCCATGGGGTAACTTTTCTTTGGATTAAGTCCTCATTGTCGAAATTCACTATGAAGCCCTCAGGGTGCTATACGCCCTGAGGGCTTTCTTGTTTTTAACAAAAGGTGAGACGAACTGCCTACGCCGACCGTGAGATTCAGTGCTACGGCCTTTGAATATCTGTCGTTCTTTAGGGAATCTTTCTAAGGGAATGCACAAAGGAGGTGTTGTCATGATCAAAACAGGTTTCTTGCGGGGAACTCTTCTTGCTGGGTTCGCGTTGGTCGCGTATGTGGGCTGTTCGTCGGGAGCGAAAGAAGCGGGCGGCGAGGCCTGTGTTGCGCCAAAGTTAGTTGCAGACTATATCCATGCGATCATTGAAGCGGACCGGACCCTGTATGCCTCCCTCGTGGTTGAAAGGATGCAGCTTCATCAGAAAGCCTATGCGTCAGAAGACTGGGCCCAGAAGAACCAGCTTCCTCTTCCAGCTCAACTGCTGCAGTTTGCAGGGCTTGAGGTGGAAAGGAGGGGATCCCGCCTGAAGTACCGGCTAGCGAGCCTGTGGCCTATTGATGAGACCAATGGGCCGGCCACGGACTTCGAACGAACAGGATTACAGGCTGTGGCGGATGATCCGAGTACAGTACATACGACCACGATCAGAAGAGCAAAAGGTCCCCACTTCAAAGCGATCTATGCGGATAGAGCGGTCACTCAAGCCTGCGCAACCTGTCACAATGAACACCTGCTCAGTCCGAGGAAGGACTACAAGCTCAACGATGTCATGGGGGGCATCATTATTCAATTCCCTCTGAAATGATCGGAGGGGGCATTGTCAAGTTAAGCAAGATTTGGCTATGGGTCTCGAATTCATAATTACGCCGCGCATGGGAGTTGGACAAGGCCACAACAATACCTCTGCTTGACGAAGCGTTGGAATTCTACCCGCGGAATGAGCTTGAGAATCTGACTGAACATACTGCAAGATGCGGTCACGTTGGGCCTCCTTTGGTCAGGTAACAGTGAGTGTGCAATTCACCGCTACCCCACATCAGGGGCGAGCAAGGGGCTCCCGCCCCCTGCACCCCCGAAATCACCAAATAACTCAAATGACCAAATCCTCAAACCCCATCACGAGCGACTGCGCGCACACCAGGCAAACCAGTCGTTGCTCAGCTTATTGCCGATGCCCACGTCGCCATTGCTGAAGCTCACGCCCCACGCGTTCGCGGGATTATCGGCACTCGTCGTCGCCGACCAATAGAAGGTCGACTGGACTTCAATAAACGGATGGTCAGCAGGGAGGGTAGGGCCAGGGGAAGCCACGCCGTAATCCAACAGGCTGATCAGCTCCTTCAACTCCGGCAGCCGATAGCCATCCCCAAGGGCGGCACAATAGTCCACGTTCTGTTGCCACGGGCCGCACTGCCTAGGTCCGTTACAGAAAGACCCACCTCCTGTCTCAGTGGTTCCAGGAGCTGGCTGCCACCGCAAGCCGGTGGTCAGATCCAACACCTCGCCCGTCCCCAACACCACGAATTGCTTGGCTTGGTTCCCTGGGGCCGCCTGCGCCACGCTCCCCAACGGCGTGCCCATCGGCACCACGCCAATCAGGAATGCCACACTGACTAGCCCGATCAGTATTTGTTTGACTGTTCCCATTATGATCCTCCTTTGAGAGATGTAATTGTATGAAGCCGTCTTGCCCCTCACCACATAACCCACGGCTTCTGCTGTTTTACTGCTTCGTCTGCCGTCCTCTCAGTGACTCTGGTGTGTCACCTGAGAGTCCCAGCACCCCGGTAACCATGGGTTCCCCATAGCAATAAAAAAGGCGCGGCAGAGGGGTTCGGGAACCTTACACAATCATGCTCTTCACTTGGAGACGGAGAGTTGCCTTAGTTCGTCCGCCTTTCTGATTTTTTTCCACAAGTGGATCGTACCAGGGAGACCGTTTCCCCTTAGAAAACCTTGCGTGGTCTGTTCGCAGGTAAATAGTCTGGGAGAATAGCCCGCCTGGCTACGACCCCACCCAGGTTGTCTTCTGCGTCGACCACGGGCGCCCCGAAAATTGAAATGAAGTATATTGAAATTGGTTTTCTATTTAAATCAGCGGAATCCTGAAAATATGGTCAGACTTTGCCTCGGGCCCGTGTCCGATTATGTCCTAGTGTTTAATTGCTAAGTTAAACTATATTATGTAATTTTGGCCTTATGCCGAGAACTGCCCCCCCCCATAGAGATCCCCCCAGAGGACAAGAGAACGTTACGAAACCGGACAAAGAGCCGAACATTGCCCAAGCAAACGGTGGCCCGAGCGAAAATGATTTTGGAGAGCGAAGCGGGAAAACCGGTCAAACAGATCGCTCAGGAACTCACCACGTACCCCAACAAAGTCATTGATTGGCGATAACGCTATGTCGAGAATGGGCTAGCCGGCCTTCAGGATCAGCCCCGCTCGGGTCGACCACCCAAGTATGGTAAAACGTTTCGCAATGATCTGCTCAAGGTGTTAAGCGGATCAATCGCAATTTTGGTGGAGCCAGGGTACCATCCTTCATGTTCTTAGCCGTAGATCTTCGCGAGGCGGTAGAGGAAAAAGGGCACCCCTCGGACACCTCGCTGCAGCGCACGGAAATTCTTACTCTTTGCATGACACGATTCAGCGCTGGCAGTGGTCCGCCGGCTATCAAAGGAGTGCAAGATGGTTGTCTCATGGAGTTTGATCCTCTGCATCGGCGTCTCGCAGGCCGGCAGGATCTCAATGGAGGTGTCTAGTTTGGGATCATGCAGAATTTAGGGTTCTGGCAGCACAATACGATCAGGTGCACATAAAGTTATGGCACTCCTCGTGGGTTATGTCGCCTCTCCTTTTGAGCGAATGGCGTCGTCTTGTATTTTTAGGTCGCTGCCGCATCTCATGCTGCCTCTTCCTGGCGTCATAGCCCCTTGGTCCGTGGGAAGAGGGCACGAGAAGATCGTGCAGCGACACAAGCAAGAACGCTCACAGGAAGCAACGCCATGGCCAAGAAACTCCATGGGGCCAGAATTGGATGGCGGTAGGATAGAACCATAGATTCTGTATGCTCCCTAGTTTGTTGTCCCACTCCTGCAACTTCTCGTGGGCATGGCCTTGCGTCTCACAGTATTCGTAGATTCCCCGGAACATCATGGAGCGGTTGTAGGCTTTCTGTCGCACGGGATACTCGCAGAAGAGCATGGCGCCCCGTTCCTGCTGTGAGACGGTCCATGTGCTCCTCGCCTTGAACAACAGGTCGCGACTGCTTGCCAGTACCGCCTTGTGGGTATCCCCATTCTCGTAGCGGGGGGCCTGGGAGTGGCTCCCACGTTCCCGAGCCGCTTTGACCTGGGCGTTGTCGTCCGTGATCGCCTCCTTGCGCAAGGCCACACGGACTTCCTGGAACGCTTCAGAAACGCGTTGCTGGACCTGGACGCGGTCCTCGCTCTGCTGCGCATTCGGGAAGCAGACCGTTGCAAGCTGTGCCATACTCGCGTCGAGATCGCGGGTGACGGGCTGGCCCGTCTCTCGTATGGATTCAGGGATCCGGCGCAAGCCCTCGCTGACGACCTCGGTCTTGGGGCCCTTGACGATGGCAACCAGCGCGCCGTGCTTGCCGTGGCGCGCGTTGTTCGTGAGGACGGTGTCGCGCTCGCCTTGGCTGCTTGCCACTGCAGCAAGGCGCACGTGCCTCCCCACGTTCTCCGGAAACACGAGCCATGCGGCGGCATGCGTGCGCGCCTCCCACGTGGGGACGTCGCTGCGAGGCTCGCGGTAGTGCCGCACAACCCCCGTGGCATCCAGGAAATGAGCCTCGGCAATCGTGGCCCAGGCCCGCGGCTTGTGGGCAGCCGCGTGCTTTTACAAAAGCCGCACATTCCGTCGCCAGTTGTGTCCCGGGGGCCGGAAGAGCCATGGCGCGCGTCAGAAGCGAGGGCTCGCCCTCCACCTGCCAGCGCCGGCGGCGAAACGTGAGGGAACCGGGTCGGCCCCTGGCGGGACAATCGGTGATGGTGCTGTCCTGGAATCCTTTGGACCAGACGCGTGGGCCTGGCTGCGCATCCGCCAGCGGAGGGTGATTCTTCTCTTCCAGTACCAAGTGGATCGCGTGGGCCGTCTTCGTGCCTCGACTCAGCTCGAAATACTCCAAGGGGCCTTCGGGTAAGAAGAAGGCCAGCATCTGACGTTCATCGGTGGTGTCCATCCGGTCATGCTCCCTCCTTTCTTCCCCTCACCGTTTACCCCCACTCCACCAAAAGTGCGATTGATCCGAAAGATGTCGGTTCTTGGTCGAACGCCATCTCACCACAGTTGAGGGAGTCACTTCAATTTTCAACTAACCTTAGCCCACACTCCCAGATTCACTCCACCGTGAAAACATTTGACATCAGAGATACGGACTTGGGTTAAATTATGGAACCGTTGAATAATTGAAAATTCTTCACAATGCCGTTCTCATGTGACTCATCTAGAACAACAGGGGATGATCAAAAATGTGCGCTCAGCAAGGCCGCAGGCACTTTGACGCGCGGAGCGTACTCATTAGTACGTGAAGCACGTCAAAGTGCCGACCTGCCAGCACGCTTGCGCGTTGTAGCGGCTACAGTGCGTAAACGCGAAGCTGCTACGGCGAAGGCAGGGAACGCCGCTGACGCCCCCCCGCCTCCGCGGGGGCATGCTTTTTCAACATTCCCATTATTAGCTCAATGCGCTAGGTTTCTATACGTAACTTCAAAAGGATGGCGGTTTTGTGCCATTTGTCATAAGTCCTGCGGGTAGTAAGCCTCCCATCACACAATGTTCACACCTGATTTGAGACTTTGGTCTGGTCTCAACTCAACCGAAGATACCCACAAGAGTGTATGAAGAAAGGGATTCTCTTGAAGCCTGGATTTTTGTATATCTCGATACAGTTAGAACACATATGATTTCGAAACCGTTGACACCCTCACACTTCCGCAATCAGCTATTGGCTGTCATGGACGAGAAACACCATTGGGCCTGGCCCCAGTTTGCGGGGAACTGGATCTCCAAGGCACAACTCAAAATCCATTTTCAACAGGAATATGCGGTATATGTTCGCGACTTCCCTGTCTTGCTGGCACGTATTTATGGCAAAAATCCGCCAATGGACGTTCGCCAAATGCTGGCGGAAAACATTTTTGAGGAAGATACCGGACAACTATCGTTGGGAACGTCTCACCCGGAACTCTTTTTGACGATGATGGAAGGGTTAGGATTTAGAAATGGTGCATTTGAAACCATGACCTTGCTCCCCGCGAGCCGTCATTATCGGGGTTGGCTTGATCAGGCGTCGATGAATCAGAATTGGGTTTTGGGAGCTGCGGTGCTGACCATTTTTGTTGAAGGCAGCATCCATGACCGGCAAGAAATTCACCATCCTTCAAAAGCCAAAACCGCACGGCAAATGGAAGCGCAGATAAAACGCCATCCTCTCGTGCGCTATCACGGTCTTTCTCCAGCCTGCATGGACCTGAGCAGAGCCCATCAAATGGTCGAGAACGGCCACCGTCATAATGCCTATGATATGGTCGTCCAACACACAAACACTCGTAGGGACCAAGATTCGATTTTGACCGCTTTGCGGAAATCCCTGCGACTCTGGTTACGGTATCGAGATAGTATCGCTCGGGCTTGCCAGCTTACCCCCTAATCAAATCACCTCGCGCCCGACTGTGTTCCTATTCAGTAATCTGGGTCCTCATTCCCTATTCCTAGTACTTCCGTCCACCTGCTTCAGGATTCAAGGCCACGTCACCCGGGTTGACAACTCGTTTTTCGGATAGGTAGAAATCATCAGGAGCAGGTCACGCTGTGTTCCTTAAGTTCGCCTTCATTAAAGCGGGGGTCCGACGTGATATAGCCAATTTCCTTTTCCTTGTTTCAAGCACGAACTTTCGATTGTGTGACCGTTCAACAATTGGAAAAATTTTCTGATACCATTCACGTGTAACTCATCTTATAAAACGTCAAGAGCAAGAGGGGATGTTAAAAAGGTGCGCTCAGTCCTGTCCTGAGTTTATCGAAGGAAAGGCCGCAGGCCCTTTGACGCGCGGAGCGTACTCATAGTACGTGAGCACGACAAAGGGTCGAGAACGCCGCTGACGCCCCCCCGCCTCCGCGGGGGCATGCTTTTTCAACATTCCCATTATTCAACGAGTGGAGTATCTGTATGCCAGTCAATGCCCTTCGCAAATCCGGGGCTCGAATGAGCCTTCAGGAAGCGCTTGAACGTGTGGAAAAGCTAAAGCGTCTCTCGCACAGCAGTAATGAACATGAAGCCGCGTTAGCCGCTTTGCGATTAAAGACCTTTGATATTAATGCAGCCCGAGCCCCACGAGTGGAGGAACCGACCGCGACGCCGACCCCCATTTCGGAAGAACCCCCTAACAGCGATCGTCCTATTCCCATTCTGGACGCCTTGCCGGATGTGCCGTATGAAACGTTGGATGAGTTGGAAGCCCATCAACCCCCAGACAAGAAGACAGTCAATTGGGGTGAGCTGCATGTGATCCTTCTTCAAAAGGCTCGAGCCTTGGGCGCCGATGCAGTGGCCAACATTCAATTAAAAGGAAAAGTGAGCCAAAAAATCCTTGCATGCACGGCCATTCGATATTTGACATCCCAGGATCTTTTCGAAATCGACCAAGCCTATGCCCTTGCGAATCAAGAGCAAGCTACGAAAGAGGCAGCCAAAGAATCACGTGATGAAGATACCGCTCCTGGGTATGGATAACGCGTACCGGTAAAAAACAGGTACCGATGGCATCCAACACACTCCAAAATTCTCGTCAGAAACCCTCACAAAAGAAGGCGGGGTTGCCAGCCACCACCTTCTGCATCATCGATAGTCCCGTGGGGAAACTCCTTCTTGCGGGACACAATGACCGGCTCGCGCTTCTTTCCTTCCAAAAGGGAAAACATCCCATACAACCTGAGGCTTCCTGGATCAATGCCCCGCGACCCTTCCGGGAAACCATTCGCCAATTAACAGCCTATTTCTCAGGCACACTCAAAACATTCACGATTAAAACGGACCCGGCAGGAACCCCGTTTCAACAAAAGGTCTGGCGCGCCTTGAGAACCATTCCCTATGGCAAGACCGTTTCGTATGGCGAGATCGCGAAGGCTATTGGCCACCCACATGCCTCTCGGGCTGTGGGTGCTGCCAACGGAAAAAATCCGCTTTCGATTATCGTGCCATGCCACCGAGTCATCGGCAGCACGGGCCAATTGGTGGGGTACGGCGGAGGCTTGCCTATCAAAGTCATACTTCTCACGTTGGAAGGAAGGAACAAGGCAAAGAAGCCATGAACCCAGATGCCGAAAGTCCAGGCCTCAAAAGCTTGCCGCCTTGCTCCCAGTCCCCAAACTGCGTGTCCTCACAAAGCTCGGATGCCGACCATTTCATTGACCCGATTGCCTATCATGATTCCCTTCAGGAGGCTAAGGCGCGGATAATGCAAATCCTCACCTCCTTGCCACGCACCAGAATTGTGGAAGAGGAGCCCACGTACCTTCGGGCAGAATCCACCTCATTGATTTTTCGTTTTACCGATGATCTGGACTTTGCATTCGATGACACCCAGAAGGTGATCCATGTTCGGTCGGCTTCGCGAGTCGGCTACTCCGACCTTGGAGCGAACCGCAAACGAGTCGAAACCATTCGCCGGCGATTTCAGCTGCAGAAGTAACTCATGAACACCAAATATCCCAGTGATCTTTTTAACAGTGAGGAGCACATTCGCGAAATCAAGAAACCTCAGGTTAGGCCAACGTAGCCATCAATGACATTCAATAATGGGATGGCCTGCAGGCCATCAAATTTGGCATTACGCGGCAAACGTTCTTTTCCGCATGGTGCGGAACGCATCTACGAAGTCGTGCGTTGTGCTCCTGACAGTGACAGACCCTCACTCTTCCTTTTTGGCCCTTTCCTTACCCCATCTAGAAATCATTTGCTCTTAACCCATTTCTTCACTATTCTTGGAGTTCCCGGAGGAGGAGTCATATGGGCATTCCGCGTTACATTGAACAAGTCAAAAAAAAATATGGGGTCACCAGTGACTACACCCTTGCGAAAAAACTCAAGGTGAGCCAACCCGAGGCCAACTGGTTTCGTCGTGGCAAGAAAGTTCCCAATACCGCTGTCTGCATTAGAATTGCGAACTTACTCGAGAAGAATCCTGTCGAACTCCTCCTTGTCGCCCAAAGGGACAAAGCCCCAACCGGAGAAAAAGAACATTGGGAAATGGCTCTGACAGCCGTGGATGTCCTGATTAATGTTCCTGAACACCCTCGGTATATTCCGCAAAAGGTCCAAGATATTGGCCACGACCTTCGGCAATTAGAATCCCAAATGCTGTCCTATGAAGGGAATATCGCCTATACGGAAATGGACCGAATCCTGAGGACCACGGAGAGTTCAGTAGATTCCATTATAGAGCGCTGGAAAGTCTGGAGAAGAGAGGGGCCCCTGTTTCCCAATTATCTGATGGGCAGTAAATTTGCCATCAAACGAGGGGTGAAGATTCGCCGATTGTTTATTTTCACGAAAGATCAGCTCACCAAAGAAGAAAAAATCGCTGAAGCTCTCCAAGTCCTCAACGACCAGAAGTTGGTGGGCGTCTCAACGTTTTTTGCCTTTCGCGAGGAACTCGGTCAAACGCTGACCTTCCAACGACTGGCGGCCGAATACAAAAAACAAGGGGTCAAAGGCCAAATCAATTCGGCCCTTTTTGACAACGAAATTATACTGTTCTCCCGGTCGTATGTGGAACATGCGTTAGGTGATGATGGCGCCACGCCACCCATCACCATGATTGATCAATTGCATATTAGTTGGGATGAAAACCATGTGCGAGATCTCAATCCCGTGGCCCTCTTTGAGACTCGCTACGTCACCGAATATAAAGCTGAACGATCCCTCCGAGCTCGCCTCAATCGACGAAGAAAAGGGCACTCTTGACGCCAAGGCAAAACATTCCTCAGTGGGCCGAGGATCGGCAAAACACTTCCGCATGCATCACCAAATACGACGTACCCTGTTTTTGTAGCTCCGCCACAGACAACCCATGGGCGGATAAATACTCGGCCCGCGTCCGCTCAAAGTAGGGATGGTAAGGGGGCAGAGTGCTTGATATAATTCAGAATTGAATCAAGCACTCTGCCCCCCTGCTTCGGGTGTCGGAATAGCAGAAAAAGTAGGAATGTGAGAATTGACCAAAAATCCATAATGCAATATTAAGGGCACCTCTAAAAACCCGGCATTTTTTGTGAGGGCAAGGAAGCCGCGCGCGGAAAACCGGAGTGTATGGGCGAATACATGAGGATGTGAGCACGCGGCTGACGCCGCCCTCACGGAAAAGGACGGTTTTTAGAGGTGCCCTTAAATAGGATTGCCCCTTTTTCGGCTGGCTCTTGCGAAAGAAATATAGTAAGTCAATACTTGACCCCCAACCCCAACCGACAATTCTTTTTCGAGGTACGAATAAATATGGCGCGTGTTCTGGTTCTGACGGTAATCGGCAAAGATCAACCGGGCCTGGTTGAAGCACTGGCGGATTTAATCGCTCGGCACGAGGGGAGTTGGGACGAGAGCCGCATGGCACGCCTTGCAGGCCACTTCGCAGGGGTTGTCCAGATTCACATCCAGGAGGACCTTGCAGAGGGGCTTATCGCTTTGCTTCCCACGCTAGCCGACCAAGGGCTTTCCGTCAGCGTCGTCGATAGCGACTGGTCTCTTACGGTCGTTGACCATCGAGAATCGTTGCGACTCGACCTGGTAGGACAAGACCGGCCAGGGATCATGCGGGATATTTCGTGTACCTTGGCGGCGCTCGGGGTCAACATTCAGGAACTCCGGACCGTCATCGAGAGTGCTCCCATGTCAGGAGAGCGGCTCTTTCGTGCCGAGGCCGAGCTTGTCCCACCCGCCAGAGTCGATTTCGAACAGATCCGCACGGCTCTCGAAAAGCTGGCCGACGACATGGTAATCGACATCACTCTAAAGACGAGCAAGGAGACCAAGTAAGTCAGAAGGAAAATACTGGCATAATAAGATCTGTCTTCATGTTTATGTTCCTCAACATTCCCTTAAGAGCGATACGAGATCGGAAGATATTCCCGGTTCGAGGGCCCATTGTATGTGGCCCGGGGACGGATGATGCGGTTGTTCATTTGTTGCTCAATAATGTGTGCGCACCATCCTGACATTCGGCTGGCCACAAAAATCGGGGTATAGGCTGGGATGGGAATCCTCAATAACAAATAGACCACGGCGGTATAAAAGTCGAGATTGGGAGGCATCCCTTTTTCCTCGTGCATCGTCTGGTCAATGCGTTCGGCCATCTCATCCCTGCCCCGAGTTCGGCACGGTTTTCTTTGGTGTGTAGAAGCCCGGTCGTACTCTACCCCTACTTGGCTCCTGGGACACTCCCAGGAAAAGGTGAAGTCACCATGATGGATATCAAGGGCATAACGCACCATTAATTAATGAGTGTAATCCTTTTTGACATATACCCATATTTCATGATACATCTATATGGGTGAAGACAACTGTTGATATACCTCAATCACTTTTAGATGAGGCCAAAAAACTCGCAGCCAATAATCGGACCACGGTGAAAGCGTTGGTGGAAGAAGGGTTACGGCGAGTCATCAGCCAGCATCAACGTTCAGAGATGTTCCGCCTTCGAAAGGCGACCTTTAAAGGAAAAGGCCTTCAGCCAGATATGGCAGGGGCCACGTGGGAAGCCATGCGGGAACGAGCGTATGAAGGTCGCGGCGGGTGATTGCCGTTGATACCAATATCTTGGTGTATGCCCATCGGGAAGATTCCCCCTGGCATGAGTCAGCCTACCACCATCTGGCCAACTTAGCTGAAGGGGCCACACCATGGGCCATTCCCTGGCCATGTCTGCATGAGTTTCTGGCGATCGTGACTCACCCGCGAATCTTCAAACCGCCTACCCCCTTACAGAGAGCCTGCGAGCAAGTGGACGCATGGTTAGAATCCCCCCGGGCCACGCTTCTTTCAGAAACAAATGGGTATTGGCCGGTCCTGCGACAAGCTGTGGTGGAGGGCAAAATCCAAGGTCCTCTCATACATGATGCCCGCATTGCGGCCCTTTGTCGACATCATGGTATTCAAGAGTTATGGACCGCGGATCGTGATTTCAGTCGATTCCCCACTCTTTCTCCTCGCAACCCTTTACTCCAATAAGTTGGTTCCTGCGATGCGGGGCAAGTCTTGACTTAATACTGTAACTTCTCTGGTCTGCCCTATGGCTTGGGATCAAACCGGCTGGGGGTCAGGTCTTGCAGTGCCACATCGGACCAGAGAACCTTCGACGGCAGGGGAAATTAATGGGCCACACCAAAAGGTATTCCCTATATTTTTCTGAAGGTTGAGAATCTTTCTTGTCCTATGCGTTGGGTGCGGCGGAATCTCCGTCCCGAATCGACCTCTTTGGCGAAGGTTGTTTGAGCGCAGCGAGTTCCTGAGCCATCTTATTCGGGACGGAGACGGAGGGACCCGTAGTGCCGCGCACAGGCAAGAATGGTTTTGGGCACTTTTGCCGAAACCCCGCATTTTAATGGAATCATTCCGTTTTCTCTTCCTGCGCGACGAGCAACGATTTGTTAAGTACGATACGAGATCGGAAGGAATTCCCGTTTCGGAGGCCCCGTGTATGTTGCACGAGGACGGATGATGCGGTTGTTCATTTGTTGCTCAATAATGTGTGCGCACCATCCTGACATTCGGCTGGCCACAAAAATCGGGGTATAGGCTGGGATGGGAATCCTCAATAACAAATAGACCACGGCGGTATAAAAGTCGAGATTGGGAGGAATCCCTTTTTCCTCGTGCATCGTCTGGTCAATGCGTTCGGCCATCTCATACCACTGCCAGTTTCCGAGTTGGCCACTCAGCGCCTTGGCTCGTCGCTTCATGACATCAGAGCGGGGATCACCATGTTTCAATACACGATGGCCAAATCCCATGATCCGTTGTTTGTTTCTCAGCAATGACAGCACCCAATCCTTGGCTTTTTCCGGCTCGCCAATGCTCGTCAGCATCTGCGCGACGGCTTCGTTGGCCCCGCCATGCAAGGGGCCCTTGAGCGCGGCAATTCCCGACATCACCGCGCCGTACATATCAGCCAGCGTAGAGGCTGTCACACGCGCGGCAAACGTGGAGGCATTCAACTCATGTTCGGCATACAAAATCAGCGAAATGTCCAATTCTTTGGCATGAACGGCATCGCGATCTCCTGTGAGAAAATACAACAGGTTTTCCGCGAACGATTGACTTCTGATTAACTGAAACGGGTGCGTCTTCTTCTCGTTCGGTCGCGAGGCGATGGCCACCAGAAGAGGCGTCTGAGCCAGCAGTTTGATCGCTTTCTGAATATTCGCCTCATAGGATGATTTGGTCGCCTCCAGGTCGACCATCCCCAGCAAGGATACCCCCGTGCGAAGGATGTCCATAGGGTGAGCGTGAGGCGGTACCATCCGGGACCACTGGAATATGAGGGCGGGAAGGATGGAAGCCTGGACCAATTCGTCTTTCCACACTTCCAAAGCCTGAGAGGAAGGCAATTCTCCCTTGAGAAGCAAATAGGCCACTTCTTCGTACGTCGCGCGCTCAGACAGTTCTTCGGCTAAATAGCCTCGATACCGCAACTCGCTTTTTTCTTCATCTATCAAGCAAATAGCGCTCTCGCCCGCCACTATACCTTCAAGGCCAGAGTTAGGACTCGTCGTCAACATGCAACACCTGCCTTTCTTCCTTTATTCCATTCAGTTCGTCATTAGTTTCATAACGAAGCACCCTGTACAACTCACTTCGAGGCTGCATCAGATCGAGAAGCTCTTTTTGCGTTCCACGGGACTGCAATTCCATGAGCCCCATTTCCATCGATTTTGCCATCATTCGAAACATCGTCATGGGAAACAGCACCATGTGATAACCCAACTGTGAAAATTCGTGGACGGAGAGCATAGGGGTCTTTCCCCATTCCGTCATGTTCGCCATGAGCGGAATCCGGGCCATCCTGAAACTCATGGCAAACCGCTCAAACTCTTCCACCGACTCAAGCGCCTCGGGAAAAATGGCATCCGCCCCAACTGCCTGATAGGCCTTAGCCCGCTCAATGGCGCCCTCAATCCCTTCGATAGCACGCGCATCGGTTCTTGCGATGATCAATAAATCGCGATCGTGTTTCGCGGAAACTGCTGCTGCAATTTTGTCGCACATTTCCTGGCAGTTCACGATTTGCTTCCCGGAAAGATGCCCACACCGCTTGGGAAATACTTGGTCTTCAAGCTGAATGCCGGAAACCCCGGCGGCTTCCAATGCCTGAACCGTTCGACGTACCTGCTCAACGTTCCCAAAGCCGGTATCAGCATCCACAATCACCGGGATTCGCACTGCCTGACAAATCCGCCGAGTTTCTTCAGTGACTTCTTCCAAGGACAATAACCCAATATCCGGCAACCCTCGGCTCGCGGACAGCCCCGCGCCAGAGACATACACGGCGGGCATCCCGGACTCCTCAATCAGCCGCGCCGAAAAGGCGTTAAATGCTCCTGGCACGGCCAACGTGCCCTGTTCAAGTGAGGCCCGAAGCGTTGCTGATCGACTTACTTCAGGGGACGTTGAAAAATTCAAAATTTTCATCCTCCTGATTACCCTTGGACAATTCGGTGAAACATACAGAGGGCTGGGGAATGTTCAAAAAAGCATGCCCTGAGTCTTTCCGAAGGGTCTGTCCAGCAAAGCCGCAGGCACTCCCGGCCTTCGTAGCCACTTCGGCGGAGTAGGCTTGGCGCGCGGAGCGTACTCATAGTACGTGAGCGCGAACGCCGCGAAGAGCGGCAAGTCTGTGAGCTCGAAGGTTCGACAAAGTGCCGAGAACGCAGCTGGCGCCCTTTTTCAACATTCCCCGTCACTGTTAATCACGCCACCCTCATATTCCCCACAACTGGAAACGTCCGTATGAGCATGGACACATCAGTGATGTGTTCAAGATCCCAGACCCGCTCAATGAGGCGGTTCGCTTGATAGGCCCCAATTTTTTGGTCAGCAAATTGATGGAACTTCGTTTCCACTTCACTGTCAGACATTGGCCGTTTGGGATGCCCCAAGGGGTGATCCACCTGGGCCATGTAGTCTTTCCCTTGCGTGGTGGTGACTCGAAGTCGATTTGGCATCGCCTCTGGATACCAAGCCGTGAAGTCAGGCTGTTCAACGACCTTTACCTTTTTCACCAGCGCACGAAGTGCTGTATCGTTGAGTCGTTTCGACGAAAACGAATGAGGCGTGATCCGGCCATCACTCAACGCCACAGCCACGCAATAGGGAAGACTATGATCAGCGGTTTCTCTCGTTTTGGGACGCCACTTTTCTGGATCCCGCCCGATAATCTCTATAGCGACGTCAAAGCTTTCGACGACAATGTTCTTAATCTGAGACATGTCACAATGCCCTTCAGCCTCTACGATCATGTGCCGGATTTTCATCGCCGCTTCGACTGCCGATTGCGCGTGATATTCCACGGGATACGGCTTAATATAGGTGTCCAAAATTTTAAACGAGGCTCCTCGCTCGCCGCCTAATGTTGGTAGCGACAAGGGGCCGGAAATGACGCGCATAAATCCTTTCTCGCCTTCGAATACGTCTAACGGGCCTGTCATGCCTCGTCGAGCAGCCAGCGTGGCAAATACCCCGTTCCTGGCTGCATTAGCAAACGCACAGGCTTTCCACAACGACACTTCTCCCACGCGGGTTTGCCGAAGTGCCCCGGAGGTGACTCCTGCAATGCTGAGTGCCTGTGCCATGGCTTCTGGCGACAGCTTCAACAACTTGGCCGCGGCCAACGCGGTGGAAAATGCTCCATAGGTCACATGATCCCAACCAAGCGGCCGGAGTGCGGCGGCATCACACAGCCGACATTGGAGTTCATAGGCAATGGCCATAGCCACGATGACGGATCGGCCCGAGGCATGACACATTTCTCCCACGGCCAGGCAGGCTGGAATATTGTCGGAGGGATGGGCAGGTTCTTTCGAAAGGTACGTATCGTTGCAATCCAAATACCGAACCAAAGTCCCATTTGCGAAGGTAGCTAACTCGGGGGTGGTCCGAACCTCAGTTCCCCACACGGACACCCCCTTCGGCAGCGGCACGGCTTCTGCTAAGCTCCTTGCCATTCGACAGGGAGGCGCAGACATCGCTCCATAGGCACAGCCCAAACTATCCACGATCCGGCGTTTCACTTCATGGACCACCTCCCTTGGGAGCTTGTTGAATGACAGCCGATGGGCATACGCCGCCAAAGTTTTGGTTAGCAACCCGTTAGATGCTTCGCTCACTGAGAACCTCTTTTTTCGTGATTCGTAAGGCGTGAGGCATAAAAACCCTCTTTTTCTTACGCTTTGCGCATGACGAATCACGATTGTTTTTTTACCCATTACCCATTACTCTTAACCCATTGCTCCCATGAACCACTCACTCATCCCTCTCACGAACCAGTATCCACGACATCAACTCCGAAGGAATAGGTGCGTCAATGTCGAACGAGCTTCTTGTGCTTTCCGTTGTCGATCGTGTCGCCACGATCACATTCAATAATCCTCCCGTTAATCTTTTGAGCACACGGGTTTTGGTTGAATTGGGTCGGCTTGTCGACCGATTGGCAACAGATTCTTCCATCAAAGTCATGGTTATTACCTCATCCGGCCGGTTTTTCTGTCCAGGAGCGGACCTCAAAGAACTGCAACACATCGACACCCCTCAACAAGCAAAAGATGTGTCGCTTCATGGTCAAGCCCTGCTGAATCGGATTGAACAACTGGACAAACCCGTTCTCGCTGCGATCAATGGATCGTGTCTTGGAGGCGGCATAGAATTGGCTCTGGCCTGTCATCTTCGTTTCGCCTCGCCTGCGTCCTCGTTTGGTCTTCCCGAAGTCAATCTCGGTTTGATTCCTGGATGGGGGGGCACCCAACGCCTGCCCAAACTCATTGGGCTGTCAAAAGCCACGGAAATACTTTTGACCGGGTCACTGATTTCCGCCGATGAGGCCCAACGTTGTGGCTTAGTGAATGCAGTGTGGTCTGAGGCCGATCTCTTGCCTCGCACACAGGAATTCGCCGCACGACTCGCACAAAAAGCGCGCCTGGCCCTTCGAGCCGTATTGCGTGCCCTTCGTGCGGCACAAGACAATCCACTGGCTGAAGGATTAGCCCAGGAAGCCGAGCTCTTTGGCGAGTTGTTTGAAACGAAGGATGCCAAAGAAGGCATCAATGCCTTCTTAGAAAAACGCCAGCCCAATTTCCAGGACCAGTAAGATCTCAATTCTTGATGAGATCCGTTTGTCGTCAGGCTCATGGCTGGAGTACTCCTCTATCTCGTGATCCGTAATGCGTAGAAGAAAAGACCTTCTCCTTAATCTTAACGCTTCACGCCTTACGCTTCACGTCTTAACAACGGCATATCACGCCAACTCAACAATTCTTCACCGAGGCGACACAACGAGCATTCTGATTGTTTCCACTGAGGCATGTCTAAACCGACGCTATAATAAAAGGGGTACTGAGCTGCAAGCTCATCCATGAAAGGAAACTGACCGCTGTCTCGTCTCGCGAAGACCATCATGCCCACGACTGTCCCCCCACGATCGGTGACAATTTGGCCAAGCTTGTTGACGCAGTTGCCACGAGCGGTGACATCATTGAATGCGATGAAGTGCTCACCTTTTTGAATTTTTTCAGGTGGCACATCGGTCCCAATTCTTCCAGTTGTGGGATCAAAGGGGGCTGGGACAACACGTAGAGGAACTTGTTTTTTCAGTCTGTTTGCAATTCCTTCCGCCAACAATCTCGCATCAGAATTGGGCACCATGATGCCATGGACTTTCTGATCCTTGTCTAACTTGGACACCCAATTGGCCATGTCCTGCACAATGATGTCGATCCGGTCAGGAAAATGAGCAATCGATTCAAACCGAAGATACGTACCTGTATGGTGACCAGAAGCAACTTCGAGATGGGTGTTGAAAAAGATTGATTGTGTCCGGCGAAACAGCTCGAGCAGCTCACTCTCGGTTAAAAAAGAATGAGGTGATACATCAATCAGCTGTCGGAGCTTCGTCTCGACCGTGGGGTCAGCATACAGTAATCGATGATCGTCGATGACTTGAGCCAGTCTCTTTTCATGGGAAGCCAAGGCGTTCATGGTCTCCTTTTGGCGGTGAAGCGTGAAGCGTAATGCGTGAAGCGAAAAATAAAGATTTGTTACGCATTAGGTCTCACGCATTACGCATCACGTCTTTTCAATAGCCACCGGAGTTCGCAATATTCCAATTGGTTGAATCTCCAACTCGACAAGATCTCCAGGTTTCAAGAATTGATTCAATTCCAGCCCACAGCCTCCACCGACGGTTCCAGAACCAAACACCTCTCCCGGATATATGGTCTCGCCTCGCGAGACATGTTGAATCATCTGCGAGAATGACCAATGGATGCTTCCAAATTTTCCCTCGGACCACACTTCTCCATTGATCCGTGCGATCATGGTGAGGTCGTTGATATTGGGGATTTCATCAGGGGTGATGAGGCATGGCCCCAAGACCGTGCCAAAATCTTTTCCCTTCGCCGGTCCTAACCGACAGGCCATTTCTTGAAATTGGACATCGCGGGCGCTGAAATCGTTCATGATGGTGTACCCCGCGATATACTGATCTGCTTCGTCTTTTGGAATATCCCTGCCGGTTCGGCCGATCACACAGGCTAACTCCAGCTCATAATCCAATTTTTCCGTATTGAGTGGCCATGGAAGTTCCTCATCAGGGCCAAGGATGGTGTGCGGGTTGCCTTTGTAGTACACCGGGGCGGTATACCACTCGGGAGGGATAGGCTGGCCACGTCGTTTTGAGGTCGCCGCGATGTGATCTTCAAAGGCAATGAAATCGCGGAGCATCGGCACATGATTAAGTGGAGCTAACAGCCGGATAGTTTGAACCGGATAGACAATCGTTTCACCCTCCGGCCCCTGCCGGGCTTCGCCTTCTCCGGTGACATACCGAAAAGCCGTGCGTGCTCGATCCATTGCCGAATGTCCTCCCTCCAGCAATTCCATCATGGTGGAGGGGACTCCAGCTTGGGCCATTCGGTACGATTGAGCTTCTTTTTGATCGGACAGCATGCGCGTATACGCCATGTTTAAATCGACAATGGTGTCATTGAAGCACGCTCCAACACGGGCAAACTTTCCGACTGATGTGGATACTTGGAAGGTGACAAGTTTCATGGCTGGCTCCAGCTTAGAGGGTAATCTTTGAGTTCAACGGTTTCCGCTTCAAGAAGCACTTGAAATGGGTGGCGTGATTCCACCATCACCGCGACTTCATTGGTGTGTGTCTTCGTTTTGCTCGCAGCCACGGCGGCAGGATGCGGCCCATGATGAATGCCCTGGGGATGGAGGGTGAGTGCTCCTGGCTTAATCCCGGATCGACTAAAAAAGTCTCCCTCGTGATAAAACAACACTTCATCGTAATCGATATTCCGATGATAAAAAGGAACTTTTAACGCTAGAGGATCAGTTTCCAGTGGCCTTGGCGCAAAGGTGGAAATGATCATTCCAGCAGCTTGGCCAGCAGTTTGGCCAGCAGCGTGGCCGCCAGCCTGAAATGTCGCATGAACGCTGGGAGGAAGGTGATACCCTGGACTGGTGACGGGCCGAAAATCTTTGATGTTGAGTTTGGTGGGCCACAAATCACCTTTCCACGCCACGACGTCCAAAGGATTAAAAGCGTAAAAGACCCGGGTATACGTGCCATCGCGTTTAATTCTGACCTCGTATTCATCTTGGGTTTGGCTAGTGGCGAAGGGTTCAGGAACAGTGAGCACTCCTGGATCAAACAAGGCATGTTGCCCAAGCAGGCCTCGCTCCGGAAGGGAAATGGGATCGGGCGTTTCAACAATCAGCGAAAGGCCTGGGCCTTCTTCGACCACAATGCGATACGTGGTTCCTTTAGGCAGTAAGATGTAATCACCTGGTCCATAGGAAAGATAGCCATAATCGGTTTCATACCCACCGTGACCTTTATGGATAAAATGCAGCTCGTCTCCATCCGCATTGCGAAACCAAAAGGGCATGGTGTGGGCTCGACGGGAAATGAAAACCCGGACATCGGAACTTCGGAGGATCTCCAAGGGACGATCATCGTCCGAGCGAAGATCGGGAGTTAGAAGTTCGCTGCATGAAAAGGCTCGTGGGCGGCAGGGACCATCAATTCGGATCCAATTGGTTGGAGGATGGGACCGGTACAGATGAGACACCCGACCCGTAAACCCCATCCGGCCATGTTCTTCCTCATGAAGTCCATCAGGAATATCAACATGAGCTTGATTCGGGGGGGAACCCCGTTTTACAAGGTACATAGTCCTCTCCTGGTCCTATTTCTCATTATCCACGCATTGATGCTGGCGACTATAGTCAATGATGGTATCTCCAACTCCGGCTGATTGTTGCTTTTCGATGTCACGATACAAGGACTCCACGGTTCCTTTGACAAACGTCCGCGATGTTTCTTCCCCATGTTGACGTTGAGTGAGTTCAAAAAACACTCCACTGCCGGGAAAGAGGGGACAAGTAAATCGTTGTCTCAGGGGCCCAAAACCATCTTTCCCCTCCTTGATTGGCCCAGAAAATTTCACCCCTTGGTCCTCCCACTCATTGGACACAGCCTCGATATCATCGACTTCGATGGCCACATGCTGAACCCCCGGACCATATCGTTCAACAAAGTCTGTGATTTGTGACTTTTCTTGTTTGTCATTGCCCTGCATCAACGCGACTTTGATGCTATCCCGTTGGACCACAATAGTATCCATGCTGGATTTTTCCGTCCCTACATCCTGAGCAGACCAAATAGTGTGAAACCCGAGCACCTGATTGAATAGGAACTCCGCCGCCCCAAGATCAGGGACGCAAAGCGTTATGTGATCAATGCCGAGTGTGCCTGCCATACGCCTACCTCCTCATTATGTGTTCTGTCGTAACTCATTCCACACTGGGTGTTGTTTTTCCTTTGCCGAACGTTTGGTGCAATCCATGATTAGGTTGCCTTGGGTAGAGGCACCTATCTTTCCGTATCGGGCGATTCCTCACCCATCTGTCATAGAAAAAAACTGTTGCGACTGGTAGACTCTCATGATAATAATATATTATAATTAATAATAAAAGTTTATTATTTTTTATCGGGTATTGCAATCATTAAATTTAGAGTAATTATTTACAATAAGCATATACGTCATAAAACATAGCATAATTGATCGTTATATTGAAAAAAATGATAGGATAATTAAATTTTATTATTAATATAATAAAACCGAAATTATAAATAATGGCAAGGCCTAGGGTGAGGGATACCAATTTGGCGAGTTTTCAAGACATCCTGGAACCAAAGTGGCTCTCAGGGGCTTTCTTGGCAAGGCAAGAAGGCCCCTCAAAAAAGTAGCCAATAAAGAAGGATCTTTTCAGGACCGAGGAGGTGACTATGTCAGTTCTTTACCAGGACAAGCGGAACTTCGTCCTTAAACATGGAGCCATTAATAATCCGTACCTGATTCGTTTCCAAACGGGCGAATTATCCGATCCTGAACTTCAAGACTTTGCCATCGAGTTTTATAGCTTCGCTCGGTTTTTCCCCAAAATCCTCGTTTCGCAACTAGTCAACACGGAGGACGAATCCATTGCCGAAGAACTCACCCGAGTGCTCTATTCCGAATTAGGCGATGGGAAACCGGAACATCGCCATGAGCTGTTGTATCGAAGGTTTCTCACGTCAGTCGGCATTTCCATCCAAGAAGCCCTCACCCGACCCATGATGCCATCGACCAAAGCCTACATCGAAGGAATGGAAATGCTGTACAGCAGCGGCAACCACGAACAGGCCTTAGGCGCATCGTTCGGTTTGGAAAACATGGCCATTACGATGTGGGATCATTTGCTTCCCGGGCTGCTGGTGCTCAAACGCTCCCGGCACCCTCATATGGACATGGAATATTTCACCTTTCATCGGGAACTGGAATCGACACACGAGGATGCCATGGAGAAAGCTGTTTCCGCTATGGAAGACCACTCGTCTTCTCATGGAGCCTTATCAGCCGACGAGGAAACCAACTTTTCCCATGGAGTCAAAAAAGTGTTGGATTATCTCGAAGGGTTTTGGATGGGATTGGAACGGAATCGGGAAACGATAATCGGCAATTCCTCTCCCACTCAAATGGGCGTTACAACTGGAGGGGGAGCGTGATGACCTCCACCACCATTGAGGACAGCATCATGGGAGCGCATCAAAGTTGTACGCCACCTCACCAGTTTCCCTTTTCCTCTTTCTCTGGTCTGTTCTACGAACGAGTTCACGATCTACAACTTTCGCAACACACATTTTTGAGTTACCACGACGATGATCAGTTGGTCCACCGAACCTACACCTATGGGGAATTTGGCGAGGCAGTAGCAAAAATGGCCTCGGTTCTCCGTGATCGACTGAGCATCAAGCGAGGGGATCGTCTTGCCACGGTGTTATTCAATCATGACCAAACCGTTTTGATTTACTTTGCGGTCTGGACTTTAGGTGCCACTATCGTCCCCATCAACATTGCCGAATCCGCTGACAAGAAACGGTATATCCTCGAACACTCAGAGGCGTCGGTCGTGTTTTGCTGGGGTGATGCCTACGATGAAATTCAGGAATTTATCGATGAACTGCCATACCTTCAGGAAGCCATCTTAGTTTTGGATGATCCCCAACGTTGTGCACTAACCCAGAACCTATCTCAAGCGAAACCTATTTCCCCGACTTGGAAAGACCGAATAGAGGATGAAGCGCTCATCATTTACACCTCCGGAACAACAGGCCCCCCAAAGGGCGTCATACTCACCATGGAAAATCTTCTCATCGATGCCGACGCCATTACCCAATGGCACGGATTTGGGCAAGGTGATTGTCTCATGTGCGTCCTCCCGATTCACCACGTGAATGGTATCGTCGTCACCCTGATCACCCCGTTCTACTTCCGAGGGAAAGCCGTCCTCAACAAAAAATTCAAGTCGGGTGTATTTTGGTCACGAGTGCAAGAGGAACATGTGGTGTGTGCCAGTGTGGTACCCACACTGTTGGAATTCTTACTCGAATCCGGAACAGATTATGCACCTTTTCAATTGAATGGATTTCGCGGACTGATTTGCGGTGCAGGGCCCTTATTAAAAGAAACAGCGACACACTTCGAAAACCACTTCCAGGTTCCTATTCGTCATGGCTATGGACTGTCAGAAACCACGTGTTACTCCTGTTTTTTACCAAATGACTTATCAGCCGAGGAGCACCATCATTGGCTGACCCACTATGAGTTTCCCTCCATTGGCGTGCCTATTCACCACAATGAAATGGCCATCCTGGATGGGCAAGGGCACTCAGTCCCGGAAGGAACAAGAGGTGAGATCTGCATTCGAGGCCAAACGATCTGCTCTGGATACCTCAAGCGCCCGGATGCAAACGAGGCCGCGTTTCAATGGGGTTGGTTCCGTTCAGGGGACGAAGGATTTTTTGTGCGGGATCAACAGGGCCGTCCATTTTTCTTTATTTCGGGAAGGATCAAGGAACTGATTATTCGAGGAGGGGTGAATATCTCTCCGCTGGAAATTGATGAGGTCCTCCGGGGACATCCTTCAGTCAAATTCGCGATGGCCGTGCCATTCGAAAACCGCTTTTACGGCGAAGAAATAGCCGGATATGTGGTTATTCACGAAGGAGCCAGCACGCCATCTCAATCGGACATCATGAAGTTTTGCCAAAGCCGACTCCCATTCGCCAAATGTCCCAAAGTCATTCTGTTCGGTGACGATATCCCGTACACCGCCACGGGAAAACCAAAACGATTGGAACTGAAATCGCGACTATCAGAAACATTACGTGCATACCGTGACAAATGTTTTAAGGAATCTGTGGTGAAGGGATAGATCACCGCAAGGAGGTACAAATAATGAGTATGGACATAGAACGAAGAGACAGCCCGGAGGACAGAAGGAAGCCCTTCAGTAAGGTGTCAAAAGCTGACTACCTTCAACTGTACTATTACCTCTGCCTCACACGAACCCTTGAAGATCGAGTGACCGCACTCTACCGACAAGGTCGAATTGTTGGTGGAGTGTACACCTCCCACGGAATGGAAGCCATTTCTGTTGGGTACGCGTACGCGCTTGAGGCTGGCGATGTCATCGCCCCTATGCATCGCGACATGGGAGCGTTTCTGATTCGTGGCATGAAGCCTGAAGAAATCCTCGCTCAATACCTGGGCAAACGCACAGGCCCCACCAAAGGAAAAGATGCCAACGTGCATATGGGTGATTTAAAACGGGGAATTTTTGCCTTTGTGAGCCATCTGGCTGACAACCTCCCTCTTGCCACGGGAGCCGCTCTCGCGTTTAAAATCCGAGGGCAATCTCAGGTAGTCGTGGCGAATACCGGAGATGGCGGAACAAGCCGTGGCGACTTTCATGAAGCCCTCAACTTCGCCGCGGTTCGCAAACTTCCCGTGGTCTTTTTCTGCTGCAACAACCAATATGCCTACTCCACGCCCCTTGAGCTTCAGATGGGAACTCCCGACGTGGCAGACCGGGCCAAGGCCTATGGCATCCCCAGTGAAATTATCGATGGGAATGACGTCGCCGCGGTGTATGTCACAGCTCAGCGGGTGATCAAACGTGCGCGGGAAGGGCACGGGCCTTCCTTCATTGAATGCAAAACCATGCGAATGCATGGCCATGCAGAGCACGATTCCGCCAAGTACGTCCCTCGTGAGTTATTGGAAGAATGGAAACGCAGAGATCCCATTCTCAAAGTTGAATATGCTCTGAAAACCATGGGCTACGCGGATGAATCAGTATTGATGGAAATCCAAGAACGAGTGAAAAAGGAAATTGATACCGCGGTGGAGTTCGCTGAAGAGAGTCCTCTCCCTGAAGGCTCCGAGACATTGGATGGCGTCTATGCTGAGACGCTTGAGGAGGTACATGTATGACCACAGCGATCTCTCAGGAAGTGACCTATTTAGAAGCCATCTCACAAGCCTTAGACGAAGAAATGAGCCGAGACGAGCGAGTGTTTCTTCTTGGAGAAGACATTGGCCCTTATGGCGGGGCGTTTCGTGTCACCGAGGGATTTCAAAAAAAGTTCGGTGAATGGCGCGTGCTGGATACGCCACTCGCGGAATCAGGGTTTGTTGGAGCCGCGATTGGAGCAGCTATGATGGGCATGCGTCCGGTGGTGGAGATGCAATTTGCTGATTTCATTTCCTGCGCGTTTGATCAAATCACCGAGGTTGCCGCCAAGAATCATTATCGATGGGGTGCTGCTGTTCCGATGGTCATTCGGGCGCCCTATGGAGGGGGAATCCATGGCGGACCGTTCCATTCAGTCTGTCCCGAAGCTTGGTTCTTCCATACGCCGGGCTTAAAACTTGTAGCCCCATCCACACCCTATGATGCCAAGGGTCTGCTGAAGGCCGCCATTCGCGATGACAATCCCGTGATCTATTTTGAACATAAATACCTGTATCGTCGTGCCAAGGAAGTGCTGCCAGAAGAGGACTACATCGTTCCTATTGGGAAAGCCGACGTCAAACGAACGGGTCGCGACATATCTGTCATCACTTATGGCGCCATGGTTCCTCTGGCTTTAGAAGCGGCGGAAATCTTGGAAAAAGAAGCTATCGACCTCGAAGTGGTGGATCTGCGCACGCTTTTGCCATTGGATCAAGAAGCCATTCTGGAGTCGGTTCGGAAAACCAGCAAGGTCATCGTCTTACATGAGGCCACGAAAACCGGAGGCATTGGGGCGGAAATCTCCGCGTTGATCAGTGAATACTGTTTCGATCACCTGGATGGGCCCATTCTTCGAATCGCCGCTCCTGATACACCAGTTCCCTATAGCCCTCCATTGGAAGAGTTCTTTTTACCAAAGGTCGATGATGTGCTTCGAGCGGCTCGTCAATTGGCAACGTATTGAGAGGGGAAAACGTAACGCGTGATGCGTGATGCGTGATACGTGAAGTGTAAAGACAAGAGGAAAACAACGTGAGGCGTAATGCGTGACGCGTAATGCGAAAAGACTAGAAGTTTTTCATTCTTTACGGGTCACGCATTACGCATCACGCATCACGTCCGAAAGACGGAGGCAGACATGGCGACAGATATTATCATGCCCCAATTAGGTGAAAGCACTGCCGAAGGCACCATTTTGAAGTGGCTCGTGGCCACAGGAGCCCATGTGGAAAAGGATCAGGCCCTATTGGAGGTGGAAACGGACAAAGTGGCCCTCGAAATTCCCTCGCCTGAATGCGGATCACTCATGGAAATTCTGATCCAGGAAGGGGAAACGGTTCCGGTGGGAACACCCATTGCCCGTTTGGCCGTCGAGTCTTCCAACGTCGCTCCGCAACCAACGTCCAACGGGAAAAAGGATTCAGAGAAGATCATCCCACCTGACTCGGATCCCCATCTCCATCTTTCTCCCGCCGTCAAACACTTAGCCAAAGAACATGGCGTGGATCTTTCTACAATACAAGGAACTGGTGGAGAAGGACGTATCACCATACGAGATATTCGCGCGCTCATAGCCACCAAAGAGGATACCACAGAGATTTCCGCCAATGGGAAAGGCCAGTCCGTTGGGCAAGATCATACTTCCCAGGATACCGTGATTCCATTGACGACCATGCGGCAAACCATCGCTGAGCGGATGATGGATAGTCGTCGGACAGCCGCCCATGTCACCACGGTTTTTGAAGTAGATTTTTCAGTAATCGAACCCACTCGAAAAAATCTCAAGCTCACATACTTACCATTTGTTGTTCAAGCCGTAGCACAGGCCTTGAAAACCTACCCTCAGGTGAACTCGTCATGGAGTGATACCGGTATCGTCATGAAGAATCATATCAACATTGGGATTGCAGTCGCCCTTGACGATGGCCTCTTGGTGCCCGTGATCGGTCATGCTGATCAAAAAGACGTGTCTCAACTAGGGGAGAACATCGCCGATCTGGCTCAACGCGCTCGATCCAAGCAACTCATCCCGGATGAGGTTCAGGGAGGCACGTTTACCATTACCAATCATGGCAGCTCGGGAAGTCTATTGGGGACCCCCATCATCAACCAACCCGAAACGGCCATCCTGGGTGTAGGCGCAATTCAAAAACGACCCGTGGCCATCAATGATGCGATTGCAATCAGACCCATGGCCTATCTGAGTTTATCGTTTGATCATCGGATGATTGATGGAGCCATGGCGGATCAATTCATGCAGAAGGTCAAACAATCTATCGAGTCGCAGGAGTGGTGAAGCCACTATGAACAAACAAAACCAGCCCGTCATCGTCAGTGCGGTCAGAACTCCCCTGGGAAGTTTTAGTGGGGCCTACAGTCCCCTGTCAGCCACCAAGCTAGGAAGTGTGGCCATCGCGGAAGCCCTAAAACGAATCGATCTTCCCGGGGAGCATGTAGACAGTGTGTTCATGGGATGCGTGTTGGCAGCTGGTCTTGGTCAAGCTCCAGCTCGACAAGCATCGATCGGAGCAGGAATCCCTCACTCCGTCGGAGCCACCACCGTCAACAAAGTCTGTGGATCGAGTTTGCAAACCGTGATCATGGCGTCCCAACACATTCAACTGGGGGACGGAAGTATTTTCGTGGCTGGTGGGATGGAGCATATGACCAACGCACCCTATCTGCTCATGCGAGCACGCCAGGGGTATCAACTGGGCCACGGCGAACTTGAGGACAGTCTGATCAAAGATGGGTTATGGGATGTGTACAATCAATTTCACATGGGACATGGCGGTGAGCTGTGCGCAAAGAAATATGGCATCACGCGCACAGAAGCCGATGAGTTTGCTCTAGAGAGTTATCGCCGGGCTCGAATGGCCATGGCTTCAGGGGCATTCAAAAACGAAATCGTCTCGGTAGAAATTCCTCACAAAAAAAGGAGACCCGGTCATTGTGATCGACGATGAAGAACCTAATCGGGTCAATCTGGAAAAAATGCCTTTCTTGAAACCCGCGTTTCAGGACGACGGGGTGTTGACCGTGGGCAATTCCCCCTCTTGCAACGACGGGGCTGCCGCCATGGTGGTCATGGAAGAACAGGTAGCTATTAACCGAGGCATGAAGCCGCTAGCGAGAATCGTGGGGTATGCCGGAGCTGCATTGGCCCCTGAGTGGTTCACCATCGCTCCGGTGGATGCCGTACGAAATCTTCTCAAGCGAACCGGCCATACGATTGATCAAATCGACCTTTTTGAAATCAACGAGGCGTTTAGTTCCGTTGCATTGGCGGTGAACCGGGAGCTTGGGTTGGATCCATCTAAAGTCAACGTGAATGGAGGCGCGGTAGCACTTGGACACCCCATCGGCGCAACCGGGGCTCGGATTCTCACCACGCTGTTATACGCGCTAGAGGCCCGAGGAGGGCGATTGGGTATTGCTAGTCTGTGCATTGGCGGAGGCGAAGCATTGGCTGTGATGATTCAGAAGTGTGATGCGTAAAGAAAGCCAAGGAATTTTTTGGTTTTACGCATCACGCTTCACAGGGAATGTTCAAAAAAGTTCGTCCAGCAAGGCCGCAGCCCTTTTGACGCGCGGAGCGTACTCTCAGTACGTGAGCACGGCAAAAGGGCGAGAACGCCGCTGGCGGCTTTTTTCAACATTCCCCAAAGGAAACGAGACATGACACTTTCCGACATCACACGAATCGGAATCATCGGTGCTGGCCAGATGGGAGCTGGCATTGCCCTGGTCAGTGCAAAAGCAGGCTTTGAAGTCTTGCTGCTGGACGTGACTCCTGAGCGCCTCACCAAGGCGCTTGCTGGAATTCAGAAAGGGTTTACCAAGCAGCATGAAGCCGGTGAGATGACCGCCTCGGAGGTTGTGGAGGCAGCGAGTCGAATCAAGACATGCCAGTCACTCGATGCCATGGCCGAAGCCCAATTCATTGTTGAAGCCGCGTCGGAGCAACCTGATCTTAAGTCAAAGATCTTTTTGGAACTTGGTCAGATTTGCAAACCAGAGGTGGTGTTGGCCAGCAACACGTCTTCGATATCTATCACAAAATTGGGAAAAGCTGCAGGCCGGGGTGATCGAGTCGTGGGGATGCATTTTATGAATCCCGTCCCTGTCATGAAATTAGTAGAAGTCATTCGTGGCTTGGAGACAAGTGATGAGACGACCACGCTCGTGGTCGAACTCGCGAAAAAAATGGGGAAGACGCCTATCGCATCAAAAGATGCTCCAGGGTTTATTGTGAACCGCATATTGATTCCTCTGGTAAACGAAGCGGTGTTTGCCTTAGCTGAGGGGGTAGCCCCTGCTGAAGGCATCGATCAAGCGATGGTTTTGGGAACGAATCAGCCCATGGGTCCTCTTGCGTTGGCCGATCGGATTGGTCTCGACACCGTCTTGGCTATTTGTGAAACGCTCTACCAAGACATGGGCGATCCCAAATTCCGGCCTTGTCCCCTACTCCGGAAATATGTGGAGGCCGGATGGTTGGGACGAAAAACGGGAAGAGGGTTTTACGAATATCAGAAGACGTAATGCGTGAACCGTGATGAGTCAGAAATGAAACCCTTTTTGTTTTTACGTTTCACGCTTCACACATTACGCTTCACGAAGGAGGTCTTACTATAATGCCGGGAATCTCCGAACGGAAGGATCGCTTCTCGTCCCTGTCGGGGCTTCCCGTTTCTCGTCTTTATACCAAAGATGACCTTAAAGAATGGGATGCTGATCGAGACCTTGGCGATCCTGGAGAGTTTCCTTATACGCGTGGGATTTATCCCACCATGTACCGTGGTCGGTTGTGGACCATGCGCCAATTTGCCGGCTTCGGGTCTGCTGCCGACACCAATGATCGATTTAAATATCTGCTGGCCCAAGGGCAAACCGGGCTTAGCACCGCCTTTGATATGCCCACGTTAATGGGACTGGACTCCGATGATCCCCGATCCCGCGGGGAAGTGGGCTATTGCGGGGTGGCCATTTCGTCAATTGATGATATGGACAGATTGTTTGAAGCCATTGCCCTCGATCAGGTGACAACCTCCATGACCATCAATGGTCCGGCAGCGGTGATCTTCGCCATGTATTTAGCTGTGGCGGAAGAACGAGGGATCTCACTTCAACAACTTGGCGGGACCCTCCAAAACGATATTCTCAAAGAGTACATCGCGCAAAAGGAGTGGCTGTTTCCACCGGAACCGCATCTTCGCCTGATCGTTGATACGATCGAATTTTGCAGCGAACACGTTCCCAAATGGCATCCCATTAGCATCAGCGGGTATCACATCCGGGAAGCTGGTTCGACTGCCATTCAGGAATTGGCATTTACGTTATACGATGGCCTGACCTATGTCGAAGCTGCTGTGCAGTCCGGGCTGGATATCGATGCGTTTGCCCCTCAGCTCTCTTTCTTTTTCAATGTGCACAATGATTTCTTTGAAGAGATTGCGAAGTTCCGTGCAGCTCGTCGGCTCTGGGCCAAAGAGATCGAAAAACGCTACCACCCAAAGAACCCGCGTTCACTTCAACTTCGCTGCCATGCCCAAACAGCTGGATGTTCCCTCACCGCGCAGCAACCTATGAACAACGTGGTTCGTACGACGTTGCAGGCCCTGGCTGCCGTGTTGGGTGGGACACAATCCTTACACACCAATTCCCTGGATGAGACGCTGTCTCTCCCAACTCAGGAAGCCGTGACCCTGGCCTTGCGAACCCAACAGGTGATTGCGCGCGAAAGCGAAGTCACCAATACAGTGGACCCCTTGGGGGGATCATTCTTTCTGGAATCCTTTACCACTCAAATGGAAGAGGGGGCCCAAGACTATTTCAGGAAACTTGATGGCATGGGTGGGATGCTCAAAGCCATTGAACAAGGGTTCCCACAACGAGAGATTCTGGACGCGTCACAAACATACCAGCAAGAAGTTGAGCAGCAGAAACGAACCATTATTGGGATCAATGAACATGTTGACGACACATGTCACAAAATCCCGACACTCAAAATAGGGCCCGAAGTGGAGCAAGACCAAAATCAACGTTTAGCTGACCTGAGGAAACGACGGGATGACGTGAAGGTGAAGAAGTGTCTTCATGCATTACAGGAAGTGGCACAGTCGAGCGAAAACATGATGCCGCACCTCATTGCGGCGGTCAAAGCAAATGCGACCCTCGGTGAAATTTGCGCAGATTTAAAGAACGTCTTTGGCACGTATCAGGAGCCGGTGGTGCTGTGATGAGAGTGATACGTGATCAATAAATGTTCCAACATTCCCCTCCTTTGTAAGGAGGGGTTAGGGGAGGTAGAAGGGTAGACTGAGCAGGTTTTTTGAATCTATTCCACCATCGCAAGACTCTACCCCACCGAACCTCCCCTTACAAAGGGGAGGAATTGAGAGCTCACAATATTGAACAAGGACCGAAGCCATAAACTATGAAACTTGGAAACTTCGACATCATTCCATTGACTGATGGGCAATTCAAACTCGACGGCGGTGCGATGTTTGGCGTGGTGCCTCGGGTGTTGTGGGAACGGTGCTGCCCTGCTGATGAGTTCAATCGAGTTCAACTGGGCCTCGCCCCGCTCTTGATACGAGCGCATGGGAAAAACATTTTGGTGGATACGGGTCTCGGCTCAAAGAACGATGACAAGTTCAAAAAGATGTTTGCCGTCGAGCGGAGAGCAACATTATTAGACTCACTGAGCCAGTTCGACCTGGCTCCAGACGACATCCACTTCGTGATTAACACGCATCTCCATTTTGATCATGCCGGGGGAAATACCTGTTTAGATGAGCAAGGACAGACAGTGCCCGCTTTCCCACGAGCCAAGTATTTTGTGCAACAAGGTGAATACAATGATGCCGTCCGGTCCAATGAACGAACCAAAGCCAGCTATCGGCGGGAAAATTTCACTCCGCTAATGCATTGCAATCAATGGGAGTTTCTCGAGGGGGACACAGAACTCCTTCCTGGTCTTTCGGTCGTGGTCACCGGTGGGCACACGGAACATCACCAAGTCGTGAAAATCGAATCAGAAGGAAAGGTCGCGCTCTACCTCGGTGACCTTATCCCCACCGTGTCCCACCTGCCGCTTCCCTACATCATGGGATACGATCTGTACCCTCTGCAGACCTTAGAATCAAAACGGTGGGTTCTCGACCAGGCATGTGAAGAGGAGTGGTTATTAGTGTTTGAACACGACCCCAAGATCTCAATGGGGCATGTCAAAAAGGACATTGAAGGAAAATATTTTTTGGAGGCCGTGCCATGAATGCCGCACAAGAGGTTGGGCCTCAAAAGCCACCCATTCGCGTGCTGGTGGGAAAGGTTGGCCTGGATGGGCATGACCGGGGCATTAAGCTCGTTGCGCGTGCTCTTCGGGATGCTGGTATGGAAGTGATCTATACGGGTCTTCACCAAACCCCCGAACAGGTGGTAAACATTGCCATTCAAGAAGATGTCCGTGCGATCGGGTTAAGCGTACATTCCGGAGCGCATAATTATCTGCTGCCCCGTGTATTGGAACTGCTCAAAGAACAAGGAGCCGATGACATTATCGTATTCGGCGGTGGAGTCATCCCTGATGAAGACGTCCAACACCTTCGCGAACAAGGTATCCGCAATTTATTCCCTCCCGGGACTACTATGAGCGAGATCGTCGATTTTGTGAAAAGTTTGGAGCTTGAAGATAAATTCGTGATGCGTGATGCGTGATGCGTGATGGGTTATGCGTAGAGAAAAGAAAAATTGACGGCTTACGCATTACGGATCACGCATTACATCCCCATGAGGTAAGACATGGCCGGACTGTTTAAAGGTTTTGAACGGATTGAAGAAGCCCGTGAGCACCTCACGGGCTCAAGCTTCATGGCAGGGGTGTTTGTTGGGAAACCCAATTTTGCGTTACTGCTTCCCCCGGAAGAGACTGACGCAGAAAGAGAGATTGGAGAGGCCTATTGCCACAAAATCGAATCGTTTCTCAGGAACCATGTAGACCCGGACGAAATCGAGCGAACGGCTAAGATTCCCGAACACGTCCTGAAGGGGCTGTTCAAGCTCGGAGCCTTTGGCATGAAAATCCCGCAAGAGTATGGAGGGCTGGAGTTTTCTTATACGAACTATGGCCGGGTGCTGACGCTGATCGCCAGTTGGAGCAATATCTTGGCGCTTACCGTCGCGGTTCCACAATCGATCGGCATCGCGATGCCTATTCTGCTCTTTGGGAATGAAGACCAAAAAAAGAAATACCTCCCGCGGGTGGCTCGCAATGAAATTTCCGCTTTTGCGCTCACAGAACCCAACACCGGCTCTGATGCCGCCAATGTTCAGACGGAAGCGGTCCTGGACGCATCAGGTACGCATTTTCGAATCAACGGAGAAAAGCTCTGGTGCACGAATGGACCAATCGCCAGCGTTATTACCCTCATTGCCCGAGTTCCGGCGCGAAAAGAAACCCACAAAGGGAACACTCGCTGGGTTCCTGTCTCAGGTGAAAAAGATGTGCATGACAGGGTTCATACGGCGTTTATCTTAGAAATGACGTCCCCAGGTGTGGTCGTTCATCAGCGATGTCAGTTTGAGGGATGCCGAGGAATAGAAAATGCGCATATGACGTTCAAGAACGTCTGCGTCCCCGTCGAAAATGTGATTGGTGAAATCGGAAAAGGTCTGAAATATGCCCTGACGATCCTCAACGTCGGCCGTGCCATTAGTATTCCCGCCATTTGCCTGGGGATGGCAAAGCAAGCATGGCAGCCCACTTTGGATCGAGCCAATACCCGCATGACCTTTCAGAAACCCCTCTCTGCACGGCACACACAAGTCATGCGGGCCGGACGAATGGCGGTTGATCTCTTCGCCATGGAAGCGTTGTCCTCACTCGTGTGGCGCATGGCCGATCAGAAAAGCTACGACATTAGAATCGAAGCCGCCATTGCCAAAATTTTCTGTTCTGAACACACCATTCAATTCCTCAAAGATGCCCAGACCATCTTTGGAGGAATGGGCTACGAGACCGCGGACTCCAAGCGTTTTCGTGGCGAACCTGCGTTTCTCATGGAACAACTCGTGCGCGACGCTGAGATGTATCGCATTGGCGAAGGCGCAACCGATATCTTACGTCCATTCGTGGCTCGTGAAGGGCTCAATCCTCATCTCGAACGAGGGAAAGCCTATTTGGAGCCCTCCCAAACACAGACAAGCCGAATAAGTGAACTTCTCAAACTGATCCTCTATTACATCCCATGGTATGTGGGGCAGTGGAAACCAAACCTTCTTCCCCAACGGCCCGAGATCGAACACCCGAAGGTCTACAAGAAATTTCGATTTCTCGAAGGGGCGAGCCGTCGTCTGGCGCGAACGATCTTATACGCCATGGCCATTCATCGAGAGAATCTTCAAGAGGATCAAGGCCGACAAAATAGGATTGAAATGGTGGGAGAAGACATGTTGACCATCGCCGCGACAGCCTTATTCGCTGAATCCCAACATCGGATTCATGGCGATAGCCGTGTGTGGGATCTCGCTGAAGAAGTCTATCGTACTGGGAGAATACGAATTGACCAGACGATCCACGAACTGATTTACAACGACGACCACAACAGCACTGCGGTGGGGAGAGAAGCCATGCACGGGCATTATTCTTTTCTCTCTCGCGGAATTATCCAACGCGGCCTGAATGATTACGGGACTCAAGCCCCGGAAATACCTAGGACACCTAACCAATGTGAGAAAGTTGCATCATGAAAGCACTTCACTCTTCCATTGATTCTACAGCTGATCCCTACAAAGGGAATCACGTGCATAACGACCAACTTCTGTCCGAGTTGCGGGACCGTTTAAAACATGTTCACAGCGGTGGCTCTTCAGATGCTGTTGCGCTTCATCGCAAGCGAGGCAAACTCTTGGCTCACGAACGGATTGCGGCGCTGCTTGATCCGGAGTCGTTTTGGTTGGAACTCAGCCCATTAGCCGCTTGGGATTTGTACGACAATCATGTTCCATCCGCTGGACTGATCAGCGGGATTGGGATGGTGTCCGGGCGACCCTGCGTGATCGTGGCTAATGATGCCACTGTGAAAGGCGGAACCTATTTTCCTCTGACCATTAAGAAGCACCTTCGCGCTCAAGAAGTGGCCTTTCAAAATCGGCTGCCGGCGATTTATCTCGTTGATTCCGGTGGCGTGTTCCTTCCCAAGCAAGCCGAAGTGTTCGCAGACAAAAACGATTTTGGCCGAATCTTTTTTAACCAAGCCCGCATGTCGGCCATGGGCATCCCTCAACTCGCCGTGGTGATGGGGATGTGTACGGCAGGCGGGGCCTATGTGCCGGCCATGTGCGATGAGAACATTATCGTCAAGGGCACGGGGACCATTTATTTGGCTGGGCCACCGCTCGTCAAAGCCGCAACGGGTGAAGATGTCACAGCAGAAGCCTTGGGAGGAGCTGATCTTCACACTCGCCTGTCAGGCGTGAGCGACTACCTTGCGGAAAGTGACCAGGAAGCCTTGGAACTCTGTCGAGACCTCGTGTCGAATTGGGGAGAGCCCTCTCGACGCTTCGGTCAACGATCCGAGCCGGAAGAGCCGCTCTACCCCAGCAGGGACCTCTACAGTTTGATTCCCAATACCACACGCCAGCTCTTTGAAATCAAAGACATCATTGCTCGTCTGGTTGATGGCAGCCGATTCCAAGAATTCAAACCCCGGTATGGAACCACATTGGTGTGTGGCTTTGCACAGTGGATGGGACACCGCGTTGGCATTGTGGCCAACAATGGCGTCCTGTTCATCGAATCAGCATCGAAGGGGGCACACTTCATTCAACTGTGCTCTCAGCGCAACATTCCTCTGATATTCCTCCAAAATATTCCAGGCTTTATGGTGGGAAAACAGCAAGAGGAACGGGGGATCATCAAAGCTGGCGCATTAATGGTTCAAGCTGTGGCGACTTCAAAAGTTCCTAAATTAACTGTAATTATTGGGGCCTCCCATGGAGCAGGAAATTATGCCATGTGTGGTCGAGCGTATAACCCTCGATTCCTGTTTACGTGGCCAAATTCCCGGACTTCTGTCATGGGTGGCCCGCAGGCCGCTCAAGTGTTGAGCACTATTAAGAAAGCTCAGACTGCTCAGCAAGGACGAGCAGTCTCGGAAGAAGGGATGAAGAAACAAACCGAAGCCATTTTGGCACAATATGAACAGGAAGGGAGTGCCTACTATTCCTCTGCCCATCTTTGGGATGACGGAATCATAGACCCGGCTGACACACGAAAGGTGATCGGACTTTGCCTGGACATTGTCTATCGCCCAAGAAGAGGCATTACGCTGCAACCTGTGTCCAGATGGTAAATCCGTCGTTCGTATTTCGCACCTTGTATTTCCTGAAAGAAGGAAATACGAATGACGTCGGTGTTGAATTTCAATTGTAGATATCGAGTAGCACAAAAACGGATAGAGGAACGGTTTATGCAATTTGTGAATTGGCCAGCGCCTAACTCCCTCTCCCCACATGTTTGGTGGGGAGAGGGTTGGGGTGAGGGGCTACTTCATTCCGGTTTTGCCTTTGGACGAGGGTATGCCTATTCGTTGCCCCCCTCACCCTTGCCCTCTCCCCCGCCACGGGGGCGAGGGGATCAGACAGACGAGGCACGAGTTACGAAATTCGAACGACGAGATACGAGATACGAATTAGAGTGAACACAATGAAACATTTCGAGACAGTCAAAATTGAGATTCAGGATACAGTGGCCCAGGTGACCTTGAACCGACCTGAGGTCAGAAATGCCTTCAATCCTCAAATGGTGATTGAACTGGCTACTCTTTTTCAGGGGCTTAGCCAAAACCCGAACGTTCGGGTCATCATCCTGGGTGGAGCCGGCCCTACCTTCAGCGCAGGGATGGACCTCAAGTGGTTGACTACGACCGACCAAATCTCGAAAGTCCAACGAGTGCAGGCCGCCGAAAACCTTTTGCAGATGTATCAGGCAATCGACGAGTGCCCCTATCCTGTGATTGCCCGAGTCCACGGAGCAGCCTTTGGAGGAGGAGCGGGCCTCATTGCCGCGTGTGATATGGCTGTAGCCTCACCAGATGCCCAGTTTGCCTTTCGCGAAGTCCGGTTGGGTTTGATTCCAGCGATTATCGCGCCCTATTTGCTGCGACGACTTGGCGTTTCCCAGACGACCCGTTTGTGTTTGACTGGAGAAATTTTTTCAGCCGATGTTGCCAAACAGGTCGGGTTGGTTCAGGAAGTGGTGCCAGCTGAGGAGCTCGATAGCCACATTCACCTGCTCATTGAACATATCCTTCAAGGAGCACCTGAAGCCATTAAGGAAACGAAGAAATTCCTGCGGATACTCCTTGCACTTCCGGATCAAGACAAGTGGCCTCTATGCACCCGCGTGAATGCTGAGATGCGAGGGTCGGCTGAGGCAGCAGAGGGACTGTTGGCTTTTGTTGAAAAGCGATCTCCGCATTGGGTGAAAACCTCTTCGCAGGTGTCAGATTCAGGGGTTAAGGTTTAGGGGTTCAGGGTTTAAAGGTTCAGAGGATTAAGGTTCAAGGGTTCAAGGTTCAGGGGTTCAAGGTTCAGAGGATTAAGGTTCAAGGGTTCAAGGTTCAGGGGTTCGGGTTAGGATCCGTGATCCGAAAACCCTGAACCGTGAACTTTGAACCCTGAACTTTGAACCCTGAACTTTGAACCTTGCCCCTTACAACCTGGATAGTTCCTTGGGAGTGAATATGCCTGAAAAACAACAATCAACGATCATTCGGATTACCGAGGTCGGGCCAAGGGATGGGCTCCAAAATGAAGGCACACAGGTGTCACTTGAAACGAAAGTCAATTTTATTAATGCCTTGTCGGCCACTGGGGTCTCCGAAATCGAAGTCGGCGCCTTTGTGTCACCCAAGGCCGTTCCGCAAATGAAAGACACCGACGAAGTCTTCCGGCAGATCAATCGAACCAAGGGCGTTACGTATACGGCTCTGGTGCCCAATGAACAAGGCTTGGAGCGGGCATTAGCCGCTGGCGTGGATAAAATTGCGGTCTTCACTGCGGCGTCCAATTCCTTCAATCAACATAATATTCATGCCACCATTGCCGAATCCATCGCCCGCCTTCGTCCCGTGGTGTCTCGGGCAAAGCAAACCGGATTGAAGGTGCGAGGGTACATTTCAACGGTGGTGGTGTGTCCGTATGAAGGTCGAATTGCTCCGGAGGCCGTGATGATGGTCATGCGCCAGCTTCAGGATATCGGCGTGGAGGAGATCGCGTTGGGCGAAACACTCGGCAAGGCCTCTCCTCATGACATGCGGGCCTTGTTAGAAACCGTGTGTGCGGAATGGCCTCCTGCGCGACTCGGCTTGCATCTCCACGACACGTATCGGTTGGCTATCGCCAATGCGTTGATGGCGTGGGAACAGTTTGGCATCACACATTTTGATGGGAGTGCGGGTGGCTTAGGTGGGTGCCCGTATGCGCCAGGAGCCCCGGGCAATGTGGCCACCGAAGACTTGGTCAGAGCGTTCAAAGCCCAGAATGCCCACCTGGCAGTCAATGAAAAACAAGTCGTTGAAGCATTTGGGATAATCACAAAAGAATTAGGGCACACTCTGTCTTCAACGTTTAGCGCTCCGCCTAATTCAACCATGGTTGGGGCTAATACTGGTTAATGGATGGAACTCAAATGACTGTTCGTGAAGAGGATCTCAATAAACCCGTGTCCCTCTGGAACCAAGCTAAAAGCGGAAACCTTCGTGCGGTCTCCCGTTTAATCAGCATGGCCGAATCCAATCTTACCCAGGCCACTGAACTCATTAACCAGCTTGGATCCTCATCTGGACGAACATCGGTCATTGGCATAACCGGATATCCCGGTGCTGGGAAAAGCACGTTGATCAATCGTCTTGCAGCCGCGTATCGAGCAGAGGGCAAGAACGTTGGCATATTGACTGTTGATCCAAGCAGCCCTTTTTCCGGAGGAGCCATCTTGGGTGACCGAATTCGTATGCAAGACCATTCGCTAGACGAGCACGTGTATATTCGGAGCATGGCCACACGGGGGCACCGTGGGGGACTGGCCAAAGCCACGGGATGCGCACTTAAAGTTCTCGAAGCCGCTGGATTTGATGTGGTGTTGATTGAAACCGTTGGCATGGGTCAGGAGGAAGGAGAAATCGCGCGGTTTGCCCAGACCGTGGTGGTGGTGGTCGCTCCAGGACTCGGAGACGAGATTCAGGCGATGAAAGCTGGATTGTTAGAGATTGCCCACCTGGTGGTGGTCAACAAGGCTGACCGAGATGGTGCCGAGGCGACGCTACGTGATTTACAGGGCTGGGTTCCCCAGGTTGTCGCGACCGTGGCTCTCAAAGGAGACGGTATTGGCTCCGTCCTGGAAGCCATCGCGACACAGCAGCAAAAAAATGCAAAATCCCGTGATGCACATGTTCGAATCTCTGGCAGGGGGATGAACAGATTGGGTTCGTCGTTCGTCTCTCGTATTTCGTGAAAGAACAAAATATGAATGACCCAAGGCGAACAGCTGGCCCGCTAAAAACTCCCTCTCCCCACATGTTCAGTGGGGAGAGGGTTGGGGTGAGGGGCTACTTTCTAACCCCGGTTTTGTCATTGATCGCGCTTATGCACCTTCGTTGCCCCCCTCACTCTTGCCCTCTCCCCCGCCACGGGGGCGAGGGGATCAGGCAGACAAGTCACGAGATAATAACGACGGATGATTCGTCACTTTCCAAAAGAGCAAAAGGAAAAGAAACGTGACTGGAAACGAAACGATAACCTTTGTGCGGATGAATGAGATTCGGCACTCAACATGGGGGGGAAGAAAACAGACCTCAAACGGGCATCTTCCTCCTTGGTTCAAGGTCAAAATCCGACAGGGCCCAGATTACCAGGAAATCCGGCGGATTATGACCGAACGCGGGCTTCACACTATATGCGAAGAAGCCCGGTGCCCAAATGTCTGGGAATGCTGGAACAATCGCACTGCAACGTTTCTCATTCTGGGTGATATTTGTACACGCCGGTGCCATTACTGTGCGGTGACGACAGGCCGTCCCAATGAGTTGGATTTAGACGAGCCAGTTCGGGTTGCCGATGCTGTACAGGCCCTGGGCTTGAGGCATGCTGTCATCACTTCCGTGAACCGGGACGAACTGGAGGATGGCGGAGCCTCACTCTTCGCGGACACGATCCGCCAAATCCGGAACAAGATACCCACGTGTACTGTTGAGGTGTTGATCCCGGACTTCCAAGGCCGAGAATCCGCTCTCGCCACCGTGATGAATGAGCAGCCAGATATTCTCAATCACAATATTGAAACCGTCCCACGACTGTTTCCTTCGATCCGGCCTCAAGGCAAATACCAGCGCTCCCTTGAACTGCTCGACCGAGCCAAATCCATGGGAGCACTGACCAAATCAGGATTGATGGCAGGGTTGGGAGAAACCTTTGACGAGCTCAGGGACGTGATGCTCGATCTTCGAGCAGTTGGATGCGACATTTTGACTCTTGGCCAATATCTGCGCCCAACAAAAGACCATGCCCCGGTTGCTCGGTTTTATACGCCAGAAGAATTCCAAGCATTGAAAGAAGAAGGTTTATCCTTCGGGTTCCAGCATGTGGAATCAGGGCCACTGGTAAGAAGCTCGTATCATGCCGAACAGCAAGTGGGAAGACGTGAAACGTAATGCGTGAGGCGTAATACGTGGAGACAAATCACTTAACATCTTATTCGCATCACGCTTTACGCATTACTACGGGTCCCTTCCAATAAAAGGAGTGTCATCATGAAGCACGCGACGGCCGACGTATTAGACCTCACTCAATTTGATATGTCTGAAGAGCGGGGGTTTCTGCCGGATCACGATCCCGTTGAATGCCTGGCATCATATCCCGCGCTGGACCACCTCCGAACGGAACTCCCTAAGCTTCTGGCAGCTCGGCGATTTCGTCACTGGGTCCATGAACAGGAAACGATGATGCCTGCCGAATTGCATCACGACGATCCCGAGACCTATCGGGCCGTGTTTCGCGTGCTATCCTTCGCGGCTCATGCCTACGTGTGGGAAGACCCAGACGATGTCGCCCAGCACCTGCCAGCAGCGATAGCCATACCATGGTGGAACATGGCGAAAAAACTGGGCCGCCCTCCCGTGCTTTCTTACGCCTCTTATGCCCTGGACAATTGGCGGCGCTTTGATCGGACGAAACCCATCGTCTTGGATAATATCGTATTGATTCAAAACTTTTTGGGTGGATTAGACGAAGAGTGGTTCGTGTTAATCCATATCGATATCGAAGCCAAAGCCGGAATGGCCTTAGCCGGCCTCGTCCACGCGCAAGAGGCCGCGGCAGAGGATGAAGTCGATGAAGTGATCACCCATTTACGCGCCGTCGCAGCGGCACAGGAAGCCATGTGTCAGACGCTTGACCGCATGCCGGAACGCTGTGATCCCTACATCTATTATCAGCGGGTGAGACCATACATTCATGGATCAAAGGATAATCCAGCGCTTCCCCATGGCCTTGTGTATGAAGGCGTTGAAGAGATACAGGGGCAGCCCCAAAAATTCCGTGGGGAAACCGGCGCGCAAAGCTCCATTATTCCTTCGCTGGATGCCGCCTTCGGGGTGGGTCATGCCGATGATCCGTTGACCCATTACTTGAATGAAATGCGTCAGTACATGCCGCCTCAGCATCGTGCGTTTATCGAGTATCTGGAAGCACGCAAAGATGATCAAGGCCGACCGCTGTTGTGGGGATATGTTCGGGATCGAAAAGAAAAAGAGCCCGACCTCTGGAAAGCGTATTGCCAAGGCGTCCAGTTGCTCACCAGATTTCGAGCGACCCACATTGAATATGCAGGAGCTTATATCCATCACCAAAAGGATCGTGGGCTCAGCAATTCCAATGCTGTTGGGACTGGTGGAACCCCCTTCATGGACTACCTGAAGAAACACCTCGAAGAGACCCAGAAGTTTTTAGAAAACTAAACTGGGAGTGATGCCAAAAATCCCATTCATGGTTCGACATGGCTCAGACCAGATCATGCCACAACCTGGGATGTTAGAGTTGCTTCCTGATTGTTGATTACACTGATTATACTTGAGTTTACGCGGACAGGAATAGACCAAAGAGGGTCACCTGTCCGCAAATCCGCAACCCAGGCGCAACCTAGCCAACCTGTTCACTTTGACTAAATTTCTCGCCGTGAATTTTTGGCTTCTCTAACCCCCGAAAAATCGCTCCTGCAAAAAGTCGATCCCCACAATTGTTTCGTTGGGGTGCCAATGGCCGGACCCCTCGTAGCACACGTGCTATTTTTTTGAAATGGGAATAGTAGGTAAAATTACCTAACACCACACCTTCCCCATCCGTCTTTCCCTCATCTTTTCTATTTCAATCTTCGCGCCAAGAAGCATACAATTCCTTTCACGAAGGGCACCCTAGTAAGTTTTTAACCGAGAACTGGTGCATACTTCACATGAAGATTAGTTACGGAATCGTTCACCAACCTTTTTAAGAGGTTCAAATGCAAGAGTTCGAATCGCCCACTTACATCCTCGATTTTCGCAATAGCCTAAACCGTTCGACCATCGAGAGCGCCAAGCCGAACAAGGAAATCCGGGTTTTGGTAAGGCCCGAAGACGATCCGTCAGCAGAACCCATCGCTGCGACCGGCAAGCGGAGCGAAGATGGAACAGAATTTCATGTCGTTGTTGTCACCACTGCTGGCCACCAGAGCCACACTTGGAACTGGAGCTGGCTACAAGACGCAATTGGCGCTTATCGCGACAGTTGGGCCTAACTCCCATGCACTAAGGTTCTGTCGCAAATAATAGAATTGTGAGTTACGCCACTGGTTTTCATGTTGGACCAAGTTGAAAAACTCCAGTAAAGTTGACAATTCTCGTCTGCGGGACACGGAGATAAAACCCCTTATTGCCTTCAAAAACGTTGTTTGCGACAGAACCCTTTGGGCCCATTCGGCAGATCCTGTACAACCGGATCCACGCCGTGATGAAACGAAATTATAATTTTTAATAACATAACCGATTACGCGGAAACAATGGTGAGTAGTTCAAATATGCACATCGATATCGTCGGCGCCGGGGGCATCGGTGTGGCGCTCGCCTACGTTTTGGATATCACCGGCGCAACAGTGCGCTTGATCGAGTCCGACCAGAACAAACTCGAGGCCGGGCAGCAAAACGGAATCGCGGTTGCGGGTCTCCCTAACCGTCGAATTCCACTGGTCGCTTTTCGCGATTGGCTCGCGCCCGCGGACGCCGCGGTGTTGCTGTGTTGCAAAACCTACGACAACGCGGCGGTCCTCGAAAAACTCGACCCCGCGACGTTCCTGGTACCGGTGCAAAATGGCTTTGCCCCGGCGCTCGACGCTCACCGGCACGCGGCTGAAGGCATCGCCTCATTCGTATCCGAATGCGATCGTGATCGTCCGGTCACGCGCATTACCCGTGATGGGGAACTGCACATTGGGCCGAGACGATCTGTTAGTGACGCGGAGCGCCATCGCATCGAGTGGTTGACCGATCTACTGGTCGACAATTCGTTATTTCCGGTTCGATCGGTCGATGATGTCTTGCCCTTTAAAGCCACTAAACTCATGTATAACGCAGCAATATCACCGCTCGCTGCGGCTGCCGGTGTTGACAACGGCGCGCTCATCACAGACCCGTTGGTCAAGCGGCTGTTTTTTGGTTTGCTGCGCGAGAACTATGCAATCTTGAAACATGCTCAAATCCCGCTCGCCAAAATTGGACCTTTTCATCCGGATACGGTCGATCGCATCTTACGGAACCCGGGGTTAGCGTCGTTGCTGGCGATTTTTTTTCGGCCCTCGCTGCGTGGTACATATTGTTCGATGGCGCCGGATATTGGTACCGGTCGAACCGAAATTGATGCCTACAACGGACATTTGATCCGCTTGGCCGGGGAGTTTCCGGCGCCGTTTAACCGCGCAGCGCATGCCCTGATCGAGCGGATCGTCGATAACCGGCTGCCCCCGGCTTATGGCCATCTCGAGAGCCTGCGCGAGTTGTTGTCGGAGCGGCCGAGGTGAGGATATTAGTTACCGGTGGTGCCGGTTTCCTCGGCACCCATCTAGTCACTCGTCTGTTAAATGACGGGCAACGCGTCCGTATATTGGAGCACCCCGATGCCGACGTCACGCATCTGCCGCAAGACGATGTCGAAATCGTTCGGGTTGATATTCGAGATCGCGCCGGGGTCGATGCTGCGGTTCACGGCTGCACGAGCATTTATCATCTCGCCGCCGATCCGAATTTGTGGCGCCGTAAACGCCGGGAATTCGACCAGGTAAACCACCTTGGCACGGTTAATGTGTTGCAGTCGGGGATCGATCACGGGGTCGAGCGCATGTTGCACACCAGCACCGAGAGCATTCTAGCGACCGAAGGTGATCGATCTGGGGCGGTCGAAACCCTGAAATTGCGCGAATCGGATATGTTGGGGCCTTATTGTTTGAGCAAATACCACGCAGAGTGCGCGGCATTCGACATGGCCGCAAAAGGTGCGCCGATCATTGTCGTTGCGCCAACCCTGCCGGTTGGACCAGGCGATCGCCGACAGACACCACCGACCCGGATGGCGGTTGCGCTATGCCGCGGCCAACTGCCTGCGATTGTTGATTGTCAGTTTAATTTGATCGACGCGCGCGATGTTGCCGCAGGCATGGTGGCAGCTATGGCGCGCGGACGGCCGCATGTTCGCTACCTGCTCGGCGGCAACAACTACTGGTTATCAGAGTGGTTGGGCATCCTGGCTAAATCGGCGTCGTGTAAACCACCTCGCTGGCAAGTGCCGTATGCGCTCGCGGTTGCCGCCGCGTGGTGCAGCGAACGCTGGGCGGACCTGGTGACTGGAAAGAACCCGCTCGCGACGGTTACCGGGGTCCGCCTCACCCGGCGCAGCATGTACTTCGACCCCAGCAAAAGCCTAACTGAACTGGATATCACCCCGCGGCCGATTGAGTCGTCCGCGCATGACGCGGTGCAGTGGTACCGTGCCGAAGGGTGGATTGATTAAAGGCGGCGGTAAGTACCAACGTCAGTCAGTTGTTCGTCGGGTTCGTCGGTATTGGAACTGGGCGTATATTAAAAACAGTGGCGCGCCAACTGCTGCCGCGACCAGCAGCGGCTTTAAGGCACCCAACCATGCGAGTGGTGCGATCAGAAACAGACCGTCATCCAGGTCGAAGCGCCTCCCCCCGCCTAGTGCGGTATTTGGGTGAGAACCAACGTCATGCAACGCAAAGACGATGCGAAAGATCGCGCCAATTGACACACCTGCGACGATGCCCATTAGGATCGCCAGTTGCCCGAGCTCGCTGTGCCGCAGCCCAATACCGATACCGATAAATATCGCGACATTGCTCGTGAGATCACACTGGAGATCGTAGTGATGTCCGGCCGGCGAGGTGCGTCCGGTTAATCTCGCAAGTTCGCCATCGGCGCGATCGAGCAGGTGCGAGAGCAGGAACAGCAGACCCGCAAACCTCGTCCAAGGCTCGCCGCCGATCGCGAATGCCAATGCTGCGCCAAGACCCGTCAGCAGACGCACCGTCGTGACATGGTTCGGTCGAACCGCGCTGTTCACGAACGGAGCGATCAAGCATCTTGCGACCGCGTGACCGTATGTCCGTGGCGGTGGGAGCGGTTTTATTACGTCAGGCATATCGTGAGGCGGTACATCATCAAAGCGGTAGATATTCGGTCCGCGCGCTCATCGCGACCGTAACACGGGCGGTTTGCGCACGCCCGGTATAGACGGCCCGTCCGGCAAGCGCAGCTAAAAATATCTCGCACAATCGGTTCATGTATAACATGGCGTTGTTGCATAATTCAAAAAGGCAGCTGGTTTTCCACTGGCGTGTATTTGATTAATACATTCTCTTAGATGTCGGCATGCCTAAGCTCACCCTTCGGTTCAGAACCATGCACTTAATCCACCCTTCAATTCGCTGTTTATCAAGCCTCATCGTTTCGGCGGTGGGGCTTTTTCTTTTGCAATCACACCTAAATACAGTATCCTTCCTCCATCATGGCTTCCCCCCTCAACCCTAAAGACTTCGGCACCCTCGAAGAACTCACCATTGATGATGACCCCAAGGAAGTCAGAGGGAAATATTTTCGTATTGTGGGCAGACTGGTGGCCGATGGAGTGGATATTTCAGACTTACTGATTCAACGACAAGTAGCTGTTCCCTATGATGGGGGGACGAAAGTGAAGGATTGGTGTGGGTGATGAATGAGTTCATAGAACCCAAGGGCAGCATGGTTTGGGGATCAGTTATCGTATTGCTCATGGTATTGATTCCCAACCTTATAAGATTATTCTCCGTCTCCGGGGATTTAATAAAGTCCTTGCCCAGATATTATAAATTGCGAGACGAAAGCCCATCGCTACCAGAAAGCGAAAAGACACGCATTCAAAACGCTTTCGCGACCCTCTTCTTTGTAATTCAGACACACGCAGCCAATGTACTCGCCTGTGGCATTCTCGGATGGATTCTTCTCTGGCATGGACAAATGTCGAATCTTGCGCCTTGGGTAAAGGTAGCGATCTGGGGGTTGGCTATTGCGAGTATCATAGGAAACTTGTTCATCGTGTACGAGCGAATCCAAAATTATTTGCAGGTGCTGAAGGTATATAGGCTACTGGGTGGAATAAGGGAAAGAGGGAAAATCGCAGCGAAGACCCCAGACGCGGAGTCATTCTCCCTGGCCGATACGGTTGGCATTTGGGGAGGGGTGGGCTTGCATATCCTCTCGGCAGGCTTATTGGCGATCCTTGTATATCTGCTCTATTGAGGAAGTGAATAATGCGAAGCAAGCTATTACTGATAATATTGTTTTTGGCCATCCCGACTGCTGCCTATGCTGATGGGTGGATTTTGTGGGAAAAGGCGATTGTTACCCGAACCAGCACTACGACATTAGAACCCACTTCTTATGAAAAATTAGAACCCACTTCTTATGAACATGGTTTTTATAAACGCGGTGAGTGTATAGAGGCAGCTCATAAAAAGGGAGTTGAGACGGCAGAACTTTTGTCAAAAACCTTTTCCAAGCAAATAAAAGCTGGACTCGCAACGGTATATCATAAAACCCCTAACGTGGTTTCAATAACTTCCACTGAAAACTTTGTTGACGAACAGTCAAACATTAGGGGAATGGTGTATATTTTCACATGCTACCCATCCGACTTCGACCTACCGAAAAAGGGGAAAAAGCCATTTTAAAAAATGTGTGTCTAGGCGTAAACGAGTCATTGATACCAGCATCACCCACACAGTGAGCCTCATCGTGTCGGCGGTGAGGCTTTTTTCGTTGTCCTTGCCTACTCAATCTCCGCACTCACCGCCTCACCCTACCTAACCCACCGTCAGCCAATTTCACAGTGTGCGCGAAGTGGCTCGTTTTACCATGGACAGTGGCGATTGTCTGTTGTGTGTAATGTTTTGTGAAAATAGTGTCGGGTATTTTTACATTCTGCGAAAAGCGACTCATTGCCGTATGAACAGTGGTGATTGTGAATTCTTCGGTGTGTGGGTCTTTGAAAAGTGTCAAAATTTCCAACAATTTTGGTGCCGACGGTCTGATAGGTGTTGCTTCCAAGGGGGACGGTAACTGACAGGAACGGAACACAACATTGTTCAACGCGCTGACTTACGTCATCTAACGTAAACCACCACAATGTGGCAGGGAAATTGCTTCGTATCACACATGTAAACATGAACGGGAACACTGGCAAATTCTGGCGGGCCTGTTCCACTTAACCCCAGCGAAACGAAAGGCGGTTCTATATGAAAACTAAAATTCTTCTCGGGTTCTGTGTCCTGCTTCTCACGGCCACCCCAGCCATGGCCGTTAACATTGTCGATTTCAATATCGTCACTCCGAACGGACCACCGGAGATAAGCGGGATGTTTTCTATCGATTTTGATGCGACAGGTTTCGAGCCTACGGACATTATGATAACATTTATTGGCATAAGTTGGGTCACCGCGGACATAGCGGATTTCGCGGCGGTTGGTTTCCTACTAGCACGAGGGGCGAATGCAGCGTTGGTATTTTGCAATCCGGATTGTAACACGGGGCAATGGAGCGCCCAAGGCGGGAGTTTCGCAGCAGGGGCGACGATCGATGGGGGGGAAACGAGCGAGATGAGCACAGGAAGATATGAGCCTAAGACCAGCTCGAACCCGGTCCCCGAACCCGCCACCCTGATGTTACTGTCAACCGGCTTAGTCGGCCTGGTTGGCTATCGCTGGCGTCAAGGGCGACGTGAGGGGCAGCAAGTCGGGTAACCCCCCTTCGGCCCATCGCCACCACCGGGACACGTACACACCAAACGTCACATAAAAAAGAGCCTCATCGTTGCGGCGGTGGGGCTTTTTTGTTGTCCTTGCCTACTCACTCTCCGCACTCACGATAGACCCTTCATTGTAAACTCTTCACCTAGCGAATACACCCAATTTACTTTCATTACCCCCATTCTTTACACTTGACTTCTAATAGTACGACGATGAGATGGTGAGTCGGAGGTGTGATCCAGTGGCGGGATAACCTGGGTTACACGATTTGGAGGTAAGCGGTGGCCGTTTACGTTCAATAGTTCGGAAGTCGGTAGAAGCCCTTTGGGACCAAAGAGTCTTGAAGGGCTTTTGTGTTTTTACCCTGAGAGGTACAATCATGTTGACCAAACGAGGGATTCTCTTACTGGCTTTATTATCTATTCTCTTCCTGCCATCTATTGCTATGGCACAGGCAAACGGCCTTGCAGTGGTTGATGATGATGGGAAAACATTTGGGCCTGTAGTTGGAGTTCCAGGTGGTGAAAAAGTTATGGTTTATTACGTTGGTGATCCGAGTGAAGCGACATATTTTCAGTTTAAAAATTATGTGTTTATAGAGATAGCACCATTAGGATTTTTTCCAACAGATGGACGTCATATCTATTGGACATTGGTAAATTGCCAAGGTGACCCCTATACGTTGGACCCTTTTCCAGAGGTGTTTGATAGTATTTCACCGTGGACACCCAATGACCCTGCATTAAGCGATTTGGTTCTTCCACTGGACCCTGATCAAACCAGGGTACTGGTTCACATTAATGGAAGCCGTGATTTTAATGGAGATTGCCGGGATCGTGATAATGAGGAACTTAATTTAATTGCGGTTGAATCGTTTAACCTAGATTTTACCCTTCCGTTTGCTCTGGTTGAGATAGGAGGGAAGGGAAAGGGTCCCAAAAACCGTTGACAGAATTAATAGGAGGGTCAGGCCTGCGTTATTGCGCTAATTTGGTCGTTCAATTGCGATGGGAGCATGGCTAGAAAACCACGACTGCATGTTGGAAGTAGGGTTAGGCATGTTGAGTTTAATAGGATTTGCTCTTCCCCGCACTAGTTTGAAAACTGGATTTGTTTCTTGAGTGTCTTCCCGCCTTGGGAGCGGCGGAGCCTCAGTCCCGAATCGACTTTTCGGCGAGGGCTGTTTGAGCAGAGCGAGTTCCCGAGCCATCTTGATTCGGGACGGAGGCGGAGGCACCCGAAGGGCCGCGCACGGGCGGAAATGGTTTTGGTCACTTTTGCCGAAACAAAAGTGACTCGTCGTGCAGGGACGAAACCCTGCAAATAATTATTCTCAAACAAACCCAATCAAGAAAAAGTGGACAGATTTATTTTCAGGATATGAAGAAGGGCTCAGAAATCTTTTCCTTGATCGTTCGCTAAACAAATCCTTCTCATTGGAAATTTAGATGATCCCTCACCGAAAAATGATCGCTCTCGCCCAGCCTATCCCGCATCATTGCTTCTTGTCTTCCCACTAGGGCACAATCCTTTTCAATTTTCATGGAAGTTATCCCTCGTGAAGGAAAGGAGGTCGACCATTCTGTCCCCATTTGTTGATCGGATGATCCGCGCTACAAGACTCGACGTGATCCCCCCCTTTGTCCTGAATATGGCTTTCACAGGAGAACCCTGAATGGATGCCAAGCCTACACCTCGCCAGCTTGAGTTTCTGGCATTTATCGCCGGGTACATCTTGCTTATGAGGGTCCCTCCCGCGGAAGCCGACATACAGAGGCATTTCCAGATCTCGCCGCCATCGGTGCATCAGATGATTTTGACCTTGGAGAGGCGGGGATTCATTTCGCGTATCCCTGGCCAAGCCCGCTCAATCACGGTCCTTTACCCACACGTTCAGTTCCCAGGCCTAAACTCTCCCTCCAATCCTCCCCGGAAAAAGATCAAACCAGACGAAAAGCTTTCCCTCACGCTCAGCAAACGTGAACAGCAGCTTCTCCTCGATAGTGATATTTGCTTACCACCTGAATTCGAAAACCGCATCCGCTTGGCCATCGTAGAAAAGAATGGCCTCTCAGTCAGTCTTACCCTGGACGATCTGGATGAACTTGGAGGCTGTGTCGCCGCCGCAGCCAACCATGCCGAAATTGTCAAGCAGCAGAAGGAGTTGTATCGAATCTTCTCCCGCATCCAGGAATTACTGGAAACCTACACCGATGAATAGCAGGATATTTTGAAGAGAAGGAAAAGGTGCCAGGAAACTTATTATTGGGTTTTCGCATGGCATAATTGGGAAACACACGAACAACAAAGATGTCAGAAAAACACTGAAATTATTCGAAAAGAAATGGAATGACTCCTTGTTTGGAAAAGCTCTCACTATTACTTTCACCGAAAGGGACATAAGCATTTTAATCCAATTTATTTACTTGGAAGTTATCAGCTTTCACTATTCAGAGATATGTTATCCCGCGCGAGGCCCCCGCGCTTGACTGGCAAGTCGTAGGACGATAGCATGATCGATCATGATTTAGTAAGGAGGGTTGAGCATGGCCACGACAACGATTTCACCAAAATTTCAAATTGTGATTCCCAAGGATGTGCGGGAGAAGCTTCGCCTGTGTCCTCAGCAGCGTTTACAGGTCATAGAAAAGGGTGGAGTGATTACCCTGGTTCCGGAATTGCCGCTCAAAAACCTGAAGGGATCGCTGAAGGGGATGTCCAAGACAGGCATCCGGGAAAAGCAGGACCGGGTGTGAAGATCTTGATGGATTCCAGCGGATGGATCGAATTCTTTACAGAAGGACCACTTGCCGAACGCTACGCTGCCTATTTCTCGCCTCGGCATGACCGCATCATCCCGACCATCGTTCTGTATGAAGTGTACAAGAAAATCAAACGGGAGAGGGGGGAAGAGACGGCCTTATTGGTTTCGGGACAACTCAGTGCGAGCCATGTCGTCCAGCTCACGGAATCCATCGCGTATCTGGCGGCGGATATGAGCCTGTTGTACGGTTTAGCCATGGCCGATGCCATCGTGTATGCCACCGCCAGGGATCAGGACGCGCAAGTCGTCACGGGAGACGCGGACCTGAAGGACCTGCCTGGAGTGATCTACGTCAAATAAGAAAATAATAAAGGTCAATCCTAGTTAAATAATTAATTGTTTTTCTCAATACTCTCTCCAGGGTCAGAAATGCGGCCAGGCATGAGTATTGATTTTTCGACGAACCATTGAGTCCGGGCGGGAGGGCGAGCAATGAGCCTCTTCTTTCCCTCCCATTGACGATACGAGGCTCATCTGAAGCTTTTATGTACAATTGAAGTGAAATATTCAACAGACCTCTAAATGTAAGGAAATGTCGAAACGATTGTTCTTGTGGCTCACCTTGCCGTCATCCAATTGTGGAGTGGTTTCGCTACACCCTCCCGACCCTTACTTCTGTATCGTCCGTGATTGACTTTACTCAGCGCATTGAGTAATTTTACTCAACGTATTAAGTAAAGTGTAATCACATGTACATTCGTCCTCACCACATTGAGATATCTCGTCGGCTCAAGGAACGCCGGCGCTTCATCCAAGTCATCACCGGAGCACGTCAGGTGGGGAAAACAACATTGGTCCGCCAGGTCGCCAAGAAGGCCGGACTTCCTTTTCGTTACGCCAGTGCGGATGAACCCACCTTACAGGGAACAGCGTGGGTCACGCAGCAATGGGAAGCGGCACGCTTGGTCGCCGCCGACACCGGTCGGCGAGGGGCCTTGCTGATCCTCGACGAAATTCAAAAAGTTCCCGAATGGTCTGAAACGGTTAAACGTTTGTGGGATGCTGACACCGCTAAGAGCTTGGCTCTGAAGGTCATACTCTTAGGATCAGCTCCCCTTCTTATTCAGCGTGGACTTACAGAAAGTCTTGCCGGTCGTTTTGAAATCCTTCACCTGCCACACTGGTCCTACAGGGAAATGCAGGAGGCTTTCAAGTGGACCCTCGACCAATTTCTCTTTTACGGCAGTTATCCTGGAGCCTCCGCCCTCGTGAACGAGCCCAATCGTTGGGCTCGTTACGTGAAAGACTCACTTATTGAGACGACCATCTCCCGCGATGTCCTCTTACTCACCCGGGTGGATAAGCCTGCGTTGTTGCGGCAGCTTTTCGAACTCGGGTGTGCGTATTCGGGGCAAATCCTCTCGTATCAAAAAATGCTCGGGCAACTCCACGATGCCGGGAATACCACAACCCTTGCCCATTATCTTCAATTACTCGCTGGAGCGGGTATGGTCGTGGGTTTGCAAAAGTATTCCGGCGGAATGGCTCGACAACGTGCCTCCAGTCCAAAATTGCAGGTCTTGAATACCGCTCTCATGAGCGCACAGTCTAGAAAGACCCTTACCACGGCACGGAAGGATTTAGGTTACTGGGGTCGAGTGGTTGAGTCTGCTATCGGAGCACATCTGGCCAACGCAGCAGCTACCGGCGTGATCGAACTGTATTATTGGCGTGATCGAAATCGCGAGGTGGACTTCGTTGTCCGCAAAGGGGAATCCGTCACAGCCATCGAAGTCAAAAGCGGTCGCCGGGGAGAAAGTCTCCCTGGAATGGAAGCTTTTACCGCCACCTTTCAACCTTCACGTACTCTCCTTGTGGGAGGAGACGGTATCGCGATCAAGGACTTCCTCTCCCGGCCAGTCGAACATTGGGTGCGCTAATAAAAGGGAGCGGGACTAAACACCTAATGAACTGGGAAATCCATACCTTAGATGTGGTGGCGTTAACAGAAGACATTCCAGAGCATGAATTGCGTCGTGGACAGGTAGGTACTGTCATCGAGTCGCTGAGATCAGACATGTTCGAAATCGAGTTTGTTGATAATGATGGCCGTACCTATGCGACCCTCCCATTAAAATCTAAACAACTCTTAGTGCTTTATTATCAACCTGTTTAACGACCCATTACTTCCCAAGGCATTCCTTTTCATTTCTTAGAAAAACAGGGAAAGATTTATTTTCTAGGAATGTAACGAAATTTACACCTCTTTTCCTTGATCGTTCGCTAAACAATTTTCTCTCATCCAAAGTTTAGTTGATCCCTCACTGAAGAATGTTAGATTTTTCGCAACCTGTTCCGCATAATTGTTTTTGGTCTTCCCACTAGAGCACAATCCTTTTCAATTTTCATCTTTTTAAAAGGGGACGCTAAACTTTATAAAGCCACCTGAGGGAGAGATTTGCCGTTAGATCTTTTGTCGAGAGTTTGGCAGGGTTAAGAATATCAAAAGCTCACCTCAACCCGCGTTGGGCGCAGCGGTAGGAGGGTCAGGCCTGGTAGGAGGGTCATAGGAGGGTCAGGCCTGCGTTATTGCGCTAATTTGGTCGTTCAATTGCGATGGGAGCATGGCTAGAAAACCACGACTGCATGTTGGAAGTAGGGTTAGGCATGTTGAGTTTAATAGGATTTGCTCTCCCCCGCACTAGTTTGAAAACTGGATTTGTTTCTTGAGTGTCTTCCCGCCTTGGGAGCGGCGGAGCCTCAGTCCCGAATCGACTTTTCGGCGAGGGCTGTTTGAGCAGAGCGAGTTCCCGAGCCATCTTGATTCGGGACGGAGGCGGAGGCACCCGAAGGGCCGCGCACGGGCGGAAATGGTTTTGGTCACTTTTGCCGAAACAAAAGTGACTCGTCGTGCAGGGACGAAACCCTGCAAATAATTATTCTCAAACAAACCCAATCAAGAAAAAGTGGACAGATTTATTTTCAGGATATGAAGAAGGGCTCAGAAATCTTTTCCTTGATCGTTCGCTAAACAAATCCTTCTCATTGGAAATTTAGATGATCCCTCACCGAAAAATGATCGCTCTCGCCCAGCCTATCCCGCATCATTGCTTCTTGTCTTCCCACTAGGGCACAATCCTTTTCAATTTTCATGGAAGTTATCCCTCGTGAAGGAAAGGAGGTCGACCATTCTGTCCCCATTTGTTGATCGGATGATCCGCGCTACAAAACTCGACGTGATCCCCCCCTTTGTCCTGAATATGGCTTTCACAGGAGAACCCTGAATGGATGCCAAACCTACACCTCGCCAGCTTGAGTTTCTGACATTTATTGCCGGGTACACCTTGATTCTGAGGGTGCCTCCTGCGGAAGCCGACATGCAGCGGCATTTCCAAATCTCGCCGCCATCGGTGCACCAGATGATTCTGACCTTGGAAAAACGGGGATTCATTTCGCGTATCCCTGGCCAAGCCCGCTCAATCACGGTCCTTTACCCACACGTTCAGTTCCCAGGCCTAAACTCTCCCTCCAATCCTCCCCGGAAAAAGATCAAACCAGACGAAAAGCTTTCCCTCACGCTCAGCAAACGTGAACAGCAGCTTCTCCTCGATAGTGATATTTGCTTACCACCTGAATTCGAAAACCGCATCCGCTTGGCCATCGTAGAAAAGAATGGCCTCTCAGTCAGTCTTACCCTGGACGATCTGGATGAACTTGGAGGCTGTGTCGCCGCCGCAGCCAACCATGCCGAAATTGTCAAGCAGCAGAAGGAGTTGTATCGAATCTTCTCCCGCATCCAGGAATTACTGGAAACCTACACCGATGAATAGCAGGATATTTTGAAGAGAAGGAAAAGGTGCCAGGAAACTTATTATTGGGTTTTCGCATGGCATAATTGGGAAACACACGAACAACAAAGATGTCAGAAAAACACTGAAATTATTCGAAAAGAAATGGAATGACTCCTTGTTTGGAAAAGCTCTCACTATTACTTTCACCGAAAGGGACATAAGCATTTTAATCCAATTTATTTACTTGGAAGTTATCAGTTTTCACTATTCAGAGATATGTTATCCCGCGCGAGGCCCCCGCGCTTGACTGGCAAGTCGTAAGACGATAGCATGATCGATCATGATTTAGTATGGAGGGTTGAGCATGGCCACGACAACGATTTCACCAAAATTTCAAATTGTGATCCCCAAGGACGTGCGGGAGAAGCTTCACCTGTGTCCTCAGCAGCGTTTACAGGTCATAGAAAGGGGTGGAGTGATCACCCTGGTGCCGGAATTGCCCCTCAAAAGCCTGAAGGGATTACTTAAGGGGATGTCCAAGACAGGCATTCGGGAAAAGCAGGACCGGCTGTGAAAATCCTGATGGATTCCAGCGGATGGATCGAATTCTTTACAGAAGGGCCACTTGCCGAACGCTATGCTGCCTATTTCTCGCCTCGGCATGACCGCATCATCCCGACCATCGTTCTGTATGAAGTGTACAAGAAAATCAAACGGGAGAGGGGGGAAGAGACGGCCTTATTGGTTTCGGCACAACTCAGTGCGAGCCATGTCGTCCAGCTCACGGAATCCATCGCGTATCTGGCGGCGGATATGAGCCTGTTGTACGGTTTAGCCATGGCCGATGCCATCGTGTATGCCACCGCCAGGGATCAGGACGCGCAAGTCGTCACGGGAGACGCGGACCTGAAGGACCTGCCTGGAGTGATCTACGTCAAATAAGAAAATAAAGAAAATAATAAAGGTCAATCCTAGTTAAATAATTAATTGTTTTTCTCAATACTCTCTCCAGGGTCAGAAATGCGGCCAGGCATGAGTATTGATTTTTCGACGAACCATTGAGTCCGGGCGGGAGGGCGAGCAATGAGCCTCTTCTTTCCCTCCAATTGGTCTTGTATTGCCTATCTAATTGTCCTACTACTAGCATGTTTGGATATTGAAGAGTTTACAGGAAGGTTCAATATGGCAGAAGAAGATTTAAAGAAGAAGCAAAGGTCATGACAGAGAACATTGCAAGAGGCTCAGGCGACGTCTTTACCGACCTCGGCTTTGATAATCCCGAAGACATGGAGACCAAAGCCAAACTGGTGAGTCAGTTCAATGCCATCATCAAAAAATGGAAGTTAACACAGAAAGAGGCTGGGGCAATTTTGGGAATTCCTCAATCTAGAGTTTCCGATCTTGCCCGTGGAGGTTTGAGCGGGTTTTCCGTGGATCGTCTTTTTCGCTTGCTTAATAAACTAGACCGCGAAATTGAAATTATTGTCAAACGCAAAAGAAGTAGACGCCCCGCAACGACTACGGTTACTTTCGCCGACCAACTATCCATCTAGTGTTTCTTGCTGGAGCAGACCCTTTTTCAAGCCCACATAACGGGGTTAAAAAAGGGGACAAATGTAATTTCAGGTGTAAAAACTTGGATTTCATTTTACAGACAATGCACGATTGTTTTGGAGCGAAGCCTCATGCCCCTTCTTCGCCTTCCGTCATGCCCGCAGGAGTAAGCGGGCATCCAGTCTTTACGTTCGAAATACTGGATTCCCGCGTTCATGGCTCTGTGGTGAATCGTTTTGACCCGTGCCGCGGGAATGACAGGCCCAATGACCATGGAACACGTAAGAGTTGACTCATTCTGACTGTGGCTGAAAAATAAAGTCTAAGTTTTTTTACATTCAGGAAATAAAGAAAGAGGGGCTGAAAATTCTTTTACTTGATCGTTCGCTAAACAATTTTCTCTCATCCAAAGTTTAGTTGATCCCTCACTGAAGAATGTTAGATTTTTCGCAACCTGTTCCGCATAATTGTTTTTGGTCTTCCCACTAGAGCACAATCCTTTTCAATTTTCATCTTTTTAAAAGGGGACGCTAAACTTTATAAAGCCACCTGAGGGAGAGATGTGCCGTTAGATCTTTTGTCGAGAGTTTGGCAGGGTTAAGAATATCAAAAGCTCACCTCAACCCGCGTTGGGCGCGGCGGAGCCGCAGCACCAAATCAACTTCTTTGGCGGGGGCTGTTTGAGCCCTTCGGCAAGGCCTGGCTTGAGTTTGTCGAAGGGCGAAGGATAGACTCCGCGAGTTACGTAGCCATGTGACCTATCCTGAGCGGAGTCGAAGGATTCGGTGCGGAGGCGGAGGCATCCGAAGAGGCTGCCCACGCGGGGGCATGGGGGGCGGGCACGGGCGAGAATAGTTTTGGGTCCTTTTGCCGAAACAAAAGAGCCTGTCCCGAATCCGTCGAGGGAACCTCGTCTGCAGGGGCGAAACCCTGCATATAATTATTCTCAATCAGACCCATCTATGAAACCTACCTTCGTCAAAGAAAAAACGCACCTGGATTCCCGATTAAACCTAGAAACGGCAGTTGGATCACAAACATCCGCGCAAGCTCTTGGCGCACCTGGCAAAAGAAAAATATCTCATTACCACGAAGGTGGCCACGACTTTTTGTAATTCACCCGGTGTGCCAATACCTTACACGTCTTTTTTGCGCCCAACTGCCGTTTCCAGGATTATGCAACAACGCTCACAACATAGTAGGAAAATCACACGGTCGTCCGGGTATAGGATTCGAATCCTAAAAATCACGAATCCTTTACCTCGTCTTTACAATGATGCTTTACTATCTGCGCTTCCCAGATAGTCATGGAGAAAGAGAGGGCCGATGGTGCGCGAGAAGGTTATGGTGATAGAGGATGAGGCCGACATCCTTGAGGTGATTGAGTACAATCTTTTGCGGGAGGGGTACCGGGTTTGCTCTGCTCGGGATGGCGAAGAAGGGGTTCACCTGGTCCGAAAAGAAAAGCCTGACCTTGTACTCCTTGACTTAATGTTGCCCGGTCTCGATGGGATCGAAGTGTGCCGAAAGCTCAAATCAGATCCTCTGACACAACATATCCCCGTCATCATAGTCACCGCCAAGGGAGAGGAAAGTGATATCGTCCTTGGGCTGGGCATCGGAGCCGACGACTACATCACCAAACCGTTCAGTCCCAAGGAGCTCCTTGCAAGGGTCAAGGCCGTCTTACGTCGGGGATCGGTCAAAAAGGAACTGGTTTCCGGAGAGCGAATCGTGAGAGATGGATTGGTGATCGACGCCGAGCGGCATGAGGTTCGGGTCAATGGGCAGGCAGTTATCTTTACCGCAACGGAGTTCCGACTTCTCCACTTCCTTGCATCCTCTCCGGGCCGTGTATATACCCGAGACAATCTCTTGAGCAAGGGAATCGGCGAAGATACGTTCGTCCTTGGCCGCAATATCGATGTCCACATGCGAACTGTGCGAAAGAAGCTAGGTCCCTACAGGGACTTGGTCGAGACCATCCGGGGAGTCGGCTATCGATTCCGGGATGAAGAGAAGTAGGTCATGCTCCGCTCTCCTTTTCTTCGAAAGCTTTACCTGGGGTACGTAGCGCTCATCCTGCTGTCGACGGCGATTGTGGGTGGTTTAATCGCCCAACAGATTGAAGAGGATTCGGTCAAGGAAATCCGGCAATCTCTTAACGTTCGGGCGGTGTTCCTGCAAAACCTGGTAAGCCCCACATTTCGAGGGCCTCCGGACCCAACTCTCCAACAACGTATTCGTGCCCTCGGCGCTGCAATCGACACTCGCCTCACTGTGATCGGATTGGACGGAGGAGTCATCGCGGACTCCGAGGAGAATCCATCCGAAATGGATAACCATGCGAACCGTCCTGAAATCCTTGCTGCACGTTCGCACGAACTTGGAAACACAACTCGATTCAGCGACACCTTGGGTACAATGATGATGTACTTGGCTCTGCCGGTGTGGAGTGAAGATCGGCTCGTCGGGTATGTCCGGACGTCTCTTCCCCTCTCCGTTGTTGAGGAACGGTTAGCCCACCTGCATGCTCTGGTGGCATTGGGAGCCGGAATAGCGGTCTCGGTGGCCTTGATCCTAGGCCTCTTTTTTGCTCGACGCGTTACCAATCCGCTCACATCGATGACTACCGCAGCGGAGTCGATGGCGCACGGCAACTACGACCAAAGGATACCCGTCACCACGACAGACGAAATCGGTACACTTGCTCGCACCCTTAATCGACTGTCAGAAAACCTACGGGATCGAATGGAAACGATCAATAAGGATCGTAACAAGTTGCTCGCCATTTTGGGAGGAATGGTGGAAGGGGTCGTCGCCGTCGACCAAGACGAGCGTGTTGTTCACATGAACGCCGCGGCGGGGATAATCCTTGGCATTTCGCCTGAGAGCATTGTTGGCAAGAAGATCTGGGAGTCGATTACCATTCATAAAGTTTGTGAAATCGTTGATAAAACGCTCCGTGACGCAACCGAGGTGGCGGAGGAACTGCAACTCATAGGGCCACCGCAAGATCGGGCTGTCAAGGTAAACGCCTCGCCACTGCACGACAGCCAAGGAAGTCTTGTGGGTGCGGTAGTTGTCCTATACGACTTGTCGGAACTGCATCGGCTAGAGACGGTCCGACGAGATTTCGTCGCGAATGTTTCTCACGAACTTAAAACGCCAATTACTGCAATTCGCGGTTTGGTTGAGACGCTCATTGATGACAAGCAGATGCACCCTGAACATCGCGAACGCTTCCTCATTAAGGTGCGGGACCAAGCCATGCGCCTCGGCGTAATTGTGACTGACCTTCTGACCATCTCCCGCCTGGAGACACAAGGAGATGTCCTGGAAAGGAAATTCCTCGACCTGCGCGATCCCGTCCTCGCTTCATCCCAAGGTCTGCTTCCACCGCGTGAGAAGGAGGGCATCATCATAGAGAGTCAAGTTCCGGAAGAACCGGTGACGGTCTTGGGTGACGAGGAGGCGCTGTGTCAGGTCGTGAGAAACTTGTTGGACAACGCACTCAAATATACGCCAAAGAATGGGCGCGTCTGGGTCCGTCTCCGCCAGGAAGAGGGGCATGCCGTGATTGAAGTCGAAGACACTGGTATTGGGATCGAGCCTCGGGACCTGGACCGGATTTTCGAGCGGTTCTACCGCGTGGACAAGGCGCGCTCCAGGGAACTTGGCGGAACCGGCCTTGGCCTGTCCATCGTCAAGCATATCACCCATGCACATGGTGGTTGGGTGTCCGTGGACAGCGTTCCCGGCAAGGGCAGTACCTTTCGTATATACCTCCCACTCGCACCCACATCCGCGTAGTTTTTCGCACCTATCTTTCGTCTCCCTTTTTCCGGCGCTTCCTACACCGTCCCCCTACCATCCCATAGATGTAAAGCTAAGGTTTTGCGCGAAAATACCTTCCAGAAATCCGAATATCGAAATCCGAAACAAATTCAAATGACCAAATTCCAAATGACCAAAACACGGAAGAACAGTCTGTACGAGCTTGAAGAGCAAATACGCCAATTCACCTGTTCTGCCTGACTGATTCGTTTGAAACAGTTGAGTTTCGAATTTCGGATTTGTTTCGGATTTCGATATTCGGATTTCGGGTTGAAGGCACGAAACACCCATAAAGCAGACTCATAGCTTAACACCTATGCACAACACCCCCAAATACCTTAACCGGAGTAACTCGGAAAATTAACCTGATCTTTATCCTGTCTTTACAAAAGGTTGCTACACTAATTTTCAAAAGAAAGGAGAAAGGAAAATGCAGCGATTTTTAACCAAAGCGTATGTTGCGTGCACTGTGGTATTCATGATCTTTTTAGGAACCGGGTGTGGGGAAAAGGCCGAAGATCCAAGGACCAATGCGCTCTCGGGCAGGGTGGCCATTGATGGCTCCAGCACGGTCTTTCCCATTACCGAAGCCGTAGCGGAGGACTTTCAAAAGGTACATAAGGGCATTCGCGTGACGGTTGGGATCTCAGGAACCGGCGGCGGATTCCAAAAGTTCATTTCTAGCGAAACGGATATTAATGACGCTTCTCGGCCCATAAAAGAATCAGAACTGCTGAGGGCAAAGGAGCGAAGTATCGAGTTCATCGAACTACCTGTCGCCTTCGACGGACTGACAGTAGTGGTCAACCCCAAAAACGAATTTGTCGAGTCCTTGACCGTCGAGGAGCTTCGCAAGATCTGGCAGCCGGGAAGCACCGTCAAGAAATGGAATGACGTCCGCCCCGAGTGGCCCGACCAACCTCTCGCGTTGTATGGCCCGGGGACCGCATCCGGGACATTCGACTATTTCACGGAAGCCATCAACGGCGAGGCGCAGGCTTCCCGGCCCGATTTCACCGCCAGCGAAGATGACAACGTTCTTGTCCAGGGCATCGCCGGTGATGAACACGCCCTGGGTTTTTTTGGATTCGCCTACTATGTGGAAAACCGTTCATTGCTGAAACTTGTGGCCATAGACGGGGGCAAAGGGCCGATCGCTCCGTCGAACACCACGATCAACGACGGGACGTACCAGCCGCTTTCCCGTCCGCTCTTCATCTATGTCAGCAAGGCGGCGGCCGAACGTCCGCCGGTAGCGGAATTCGTGGCGTTTTACCTCCAACACGCGCCCACATTGGTCAAGGAAGTCGGGTACGTGCCGCTCCCGGACCAGGTCTATGAGCTTGCCCTGGAGCGATTCAAGAGTCGGCGTACAGGGTCTGTGTTTTCAGAGAAAGCAAAGGTAGGGATCAGCCTGGGAGAACTTCTCGGTGCACGTTCATAAGCGGATGAAAGGGGACTCCTCTCTCGCGGTGATTGGAACCGAAGACCTCCATTGGAAGTGGAAAAACCGGTGGCAGGAAACCTGCATCAAGACAGGGTTGTTTCTTTGCGCGCTCTTATCCATCGCCACCACCATCGCCATCATCCTCGTACTCGCCCGGGAGGCCTTCTCGTTCTACCGTGATGTGCCTCTCCTGGAGTTCCTCTTTGGAACGACGTGGACGCCTCTCCTCAAGCCTCGCTCCTTCGGCGTGCTTCCGCTCGTGTGCGGCACTCTACTCGTGGTGGCAGGGGCTGCCCTGATCGCCGTTCCGGTCGGGCTGGCCAGCGGAATCTATTTGAGCGAGTATGCGTCAGTCCGCACACGCAGCCTCCTGAAGCCGGTTTTGGAAATTCTTGCAGGGATTCCGACCGTGGTCTACGGTTACTTTGCGCTCTCGTTTGTGACGCCTACTCTGGCGAGCATCTTTCCGAGGGTGCAGGTGTTTAACGCGGCGAGCGCTTCCATCGTCGTTGGCATCATGGTGCTTCCCATGGTCGCTTCCCTTTGCGATGACGCGCTCCGCGCGGTGCCTGACACACTCCGCCAGGGAGCTTATGCCTTGGGAGCGACCTCGTTCGAAGTGACGACTCGGCTTGTGGTGCCTGGAGCCCTCTCCGGGGTGATAGCATCGTTCGTGCTTGCTTTGTCGCGTGCCATTGGCGAGACAATGGCCGTCACGCTGGCAGCGGGCGCGACGCCCAAGATGACGTTGAATCCGCTTGAAAGCATCCAGACGATGACGGCCTACATCGTCCAGGTCAGTTTGGGCGATGCCCCCGCGGGGACACTGGAATATCGGACCATCTTTGCCGTAGCGGCTCTCCTTTTCGCCATGACACTCGGCATGAACCTCGTCGCACACCGCGTACTCCGAAGATTTCGGGAGGTCTACGAATGACATCGGGAATGTTGAAAAAAGCCGCCAGCGGCGTTCTCGCCCTTTTCCCGTGCTCACGTACTATGAGTACGCTCCGCTCGTCAAAAGGGCTGCGGCCTTGCTGGACGAACTTTTTTGAACATTCCCTCCCTCTGATGCGAACTGCCTTTCCTGGAGAATTTATGGGTCATGAACCTGAAATATTCAACAGATCCACATCCCAATGCCTGGCGCGTCGTCACATGGTCTCCAAAGCCTTTCGCCTGCTCTGTGCCGCCGTGACCTGGGCCGGCGTGGTGTTGCTGGGCGTTCTGCTCTTTCACGTCACCCGCGAGGGACTCCCTTGGGTGGATCTTCAGTTCCTCACCGATTTCCCCTCCCGTTTTCCTGAGAAGGCAGGGATCCATTCGGCACTTTGGGGTACGGTATGGCTGATCAGCCTCACGGCCGCCTTCTCGATCCCCGTCGGGGTAGCGGCGGCGATCTATCTTGAGGAATACGCGCTGAGCGGAAGGGTCAGCCGGTTCATTGAGATCAACATCGCCAACCTTGCCGGTGTTCCCTCTATTGTCTACGGCATCCTGGGACTGGTGATATTCGTGCGGTGGCTCGGGCTGGAGCGAAGCGTTCTTGCGGGAAGCCTTACCATGAGTCTGCTGATCCTGCCGGTCATCATTATCGCGGCCCGGGAAGCCATCCGTGGAGTACCCGGCTCCATCCGCCAAGCTGCCTATGCCCTCGGTGCCACTCGCTGGCAGACGGTGCGAGCCCATGTCCTTCCCGCGGCACTACCGGGAATTATCACCGGCATCATCCTCGCATTTTCGCGTGCGATTGGAGAGACCGCCCCACTTATCACGATCGGAGCTCTGACCTACGTCGCGTTTGTTCCCGATGGACCTTTGGACGCCTTCACGGCCCTTCCCATTCAGATCTTCAACTGGGCATCGCGGCCGCAACCGGAGTTTCACCAACTCGCGGCCGCGGGGATCATTGTTCTTCTCGCCGTGCTCCTTTTGATGAATGCCGTCGCGGTCCTTATCCGGCATCGTGCTGAGAGGGCTCAAAGGTGATAACGGGAATGTTGAAAAAAGCCGCCAGCGGCGTTCTCACCCTTTTCCCGTGCTCACGTACTAAGAGTACGCTCCGCGCGTCAAAAGGGCTGCGGCCTTGCCTGCGGAAGGGCGTGTCTTGGCGCGCTTGGGTTGGGCGGGTCAGAAAACGAACTTTTTTGAACATTCCCTCCCGCTGTTGCGAGCCGTCTTCCCTGGAGGCCCTATGGGTCCTGGACCGGAAATAATTAACAGACCCATAACCGATGTGAAGGATCATCTCGCCCCGAACCCAGTCGCAGGGAGCCGACCGATTCTTGAGGCTCGCAGCGTCACCATCCGCTACGGTGAGAATCCGGCGATCAGCGAGGTTTCCCTCTTGATCCCGGAGCAACGGATCACAGCCGTCATTGGCCCTTCTGGGTGTGGCAAGAGCACACTGCTCCGTGCATTCAACCGGATGAACGATTTCATTCCAGGCATGACCATGCAGGGACAGATACTCTATTCTGGTACGGACCTCTACGCCTATGACATTGATCCCGTCGAGGTGCGCCGACGCACGGGCATGGTCTTTCAGAAGCCCAACCCCTTTCCCAAGTCGATCTTCAAGAACGTCGCCTGGGGTCCAACGGTCAACCGTTATCCCGGGGACATCCACGAACGAGTTGAGAAGTCGCTTCGCCGAGCCGCGCTCTGGGAAGAGGTCAAGGACCGCCTGCACGATTCGGCAATGAGCCTTTCCGGCGGACAGCAGCAGCGCCTATGTATCGCGCGAGCGCTGGCCATGGAGCCGGAGGTTATCCTCATGGACGAACCCTGCTCCGCTCTCGATCCGGTTTCCACGGCTCGAATCGAGGACCTGATGTTCGAACTCAAGGACCGGTATACTATCGTGATTGTTACTCACAACATGCAACAAGCGGCCCGAGTCTCCGCCTTCACCGCTTTTTTAGAGGGCGGAAGACTCGTTGAATTCGGTGAGACCACAGAGGTCTTTACCCGTCCAAAGCAGAAGAGGACTGAGGAATACGTGACGGGCCGGTTCGGATAGGGGGAGAGATGTCAAAGCATTTGCAACGGGACCTAGAACACCTCAAGAAGGAGCTCCTGAGCCTCGGCTCAATGGTGGAGGATGTCACCAACAAGGCGATCACCGCCCTGGTGGATCGTCGTATCGACCTGGCCGAGGAAGTAATGGACGGCGACGACTTCATTGACGACAAAGAGAACCAGGTGGAGGAAGCGTGCCTCAAGGTCCTCGCGCTGCACCAGCCGGTGGCGGCGGACCTCCGGTTTATCGTTGCGGTGCTCAAAGTCAACAACGACCTCGAACGAATGGGCGACCTCTCCGTCAACATCGCTGAGCGCGCCGCCTACCTGTCGACCCAAGAGCAATTAGACGTATCGTTGGACTTTCCCCGGATGGCCGAGGGGGTTCGAAAAATGCTCAGGGACAGTCTCGATGCGCTAACCAATAGGGATACCGCGCTGGCCTGGAAGGTTCTGATGATGGACGATGAGATCGACGCGATCAACAGGGATATGTATACCATTTTGCAAGATCTCATGCGCCGAGACCCCGAGACGATCACACGGGCCGTACATGCCCTATCCGCCTCCCGGCACCTCGAACGGATCGCGGATCTGGCGACTAATATTGCGGAGGATGTGGTGTTCATGGTCGATGGTGAGCTGATCCGGCACCGCGTTGAGGACTACCGGAAGAAGGGCAGTGAATAGTCGAGTTTTTCAAGGGGAATGTTGAAAAAAGCCGCCAGCGGCGTTCTCGCCCTTTTGCCGTGCTCACGTACTATGAGTACGCTCCGCGCGCCAAAAGGGCTGCGGCCTTTCCTTCGACTCTGCTCAGGACAGGACTGGATAGACCCTTCGGAAAGACTCAGGGCATGCTTTTTTGAACATTCCCCCCCATTGACGATGCGTGACTTCTCTGGAGCTTGTATTGGCTATTGGAGTGAGATATTCAACAGGCCCTCAAGTGCTCGCGCAAACTGTAGACGAGCGATCACTGAGCATCGGTTGCTCTCAGGCTCTATCAAGAGACCTGCCCGGTGGTAAATTAACGGCAATTATGCAACAACGCTTGGAGGAGGCTTAACGGAATGAAGAGAAAAAGTTTGTGGACAGGGTGGGGACTATCCATACTTGGCATACTCTTTTTTCTCAATTCGACCCCGGCCATCGCCGGAGACACGTTACGTGATGTGTTGCGCGAAAAAGGGGTGATCAGCAAAGAAGACTGGGCCCGGATCGAAGCGGACAGAGAAAAAACAAAGCCCCAGGGTGAGAAGAAAAAGAGCAAAGATGTTTCTGCCATCCCGTTTTGGTCCAAAAAAGGCTTTGGGTTTGCAACCGAAGATGGGAATTGGCGAATGTCCATGCAATGGCGTTTTCAAGGTCGATTTTCCTACCCGGATCGCAGCGATGAGGATAGTACGGTCGATTTTGGTGACAATCCAGAAGCGACGTTTGAACTTCGCCGAGTTCGACTGAAAGTGGGGGGGCATGCGTATCAACCCTGGATTAAGTATTATATTGAAGCCAATTGGCAAACAACTTCGGATTCAGGAAGTTCCTCAGGATCTACCTCTCTCATCACGTGGCGATTTACCCTGGACAAATACCAATGGGCTCAATTTCGAGTCGGGCAATGGAAAGTCAATTACAATCGCGAGCGGGTAGACTCTTCAGGCAAGCAGCAATTTATTGAGCGTTCTATCGTCAATACGGTCTTTACGGTTGATCGACAAGTTGGTGCGATGCTGATGGGCCACCTGGCTCCTGGCACCTTTGCCGACTCCTGGTACTATGTTGGGGTCTTCACCGGTTCAGGAAGAGGTGAGGCCAATGATGACGATAACCTCATGTGGCTGGGCCGCTTTCAGTGGAATTTTTTGGGTCGGGATTTGAAATTTTCCCAAAGTGACCTGGAATACCATGAGAACCCTACTGCCAGCATAGCGTTTGGAGCCTTCACTAACATTGGGAAATGTACCCGATGGTCATCCAGCGGGTGTGGAACACTGCAATCCGGTTTTACCACATCACTCGGATTGGCCTTTACAAGTGATTCAACTGCCGCAGATGGACAATTTCGAACAGATGGTATGGTGGAAGAATTTGCTATGAAATGGAGGGGGCTTTCTATTCAACATGAATACCACTGGAAGCAAATAAAAGATGCCGGTGCCGGAATCGGGTTAAACGGTTTTGGAGGTACGACACCCGTCATGCCCTCGAAAACCAATCTTATGGGAAGCTATTCACAGATTGGGTATTTTCCGCATGGTCTTATTCCCGCCGTGCCTAAACCCCTGGAAATTGCATTTCGGTTTGCATTTGTCGATCCAAATGTATCCGCAGGGAACGACACTTTGCGGGAATACACAGGGGCCATCAACTGGTTTTTCGCAGGGCACAGAAACAAAATTACTGTGGATGCCTCACACTTAACCTTGGATGTACCCATCGGTCCCGCCCTCACTGAACAACGTGTTCGCCTACAGTGGGACGTGTCGTTCTGAGGAATTTCACACTTCTGGAAGCAGAAAAGTCTCCTGACACGGTTTTCTTTTCCCTTTCATCACACTGTTTGCCACGGTATTTCTTCACACTCCATTTCCGGAATTCTTAAACCTTGATACTGTTGAACTACGATACACTGTTTATTCAGATCCAAACACGATGAGGTACCGTTATGAACCATGGGTTCGGTAGATTATTTTGGAAGTCGTGGTGGGAGTCCTGCTTGGGGCCTTGTCCCTTCAAGCCACGCCGGAAATCTGGAAAATGTGAAATTTTATGAAATTGAAGCAGGGCAAATTGAATATACAATGTCGGGGGGTCAATACAGGGACAGAATCCATGAAATGGAATAATTGGGGTCGAAAGACTGTCAGACGAATGAAGAGTACCATGAGCATGATGGGCGTGACGCAGTCGACAGATCAGCTTATGTATACCGATGGCCGGTGGGCGTATCAAGTCGATCAGGTGGCCAACACTGCGACCAAAATGGAAAGCCCCATGCTCAATATGGCTAACCGGAAGGATCCCAATTTGATGAAAGTCGGGACTGATTTCATAAAAGCGATGGGTGGAAAGATCGTCGTGAAAGAAATCGATCCCTTCAAACACATTCAGGAGCTTCAAGGTCTAGGTCGTGGTTCAGGAATAGCAGGGAAGAAAAAAGGCACACAAGAAATAATGCCGCAAGGTCAGGATAGGAGGAAGATGCTGGAACAGCTCAAGAAAATGCAGGAACACATGCAACAACAGTAAAAATGTTTCTGATACATATTTCTGTTTTTGTCACCTTTTTCTTTCACTCGCTTCTTCCTTCAATTTCATTTCCAGAAACATCAAATTTTGATACGGTTGGAAAAATATACATTGGGCAAGATAGGGTCAGGCTGAGGGTTGATTGGCACACAACTAGTCTATATTCATACTACCCTTAGCCCTAGGAACGAAAATTGAAATATCCTCCTCATTTCTCCATCCTTGACTTTCCTCCCATTTAGCCTATAATTAGGGGCTATTAATACTCATCCGGGAAGGAGAGCCCTTATGCGCCGAACCATGCCGTTAGCCGAGGCGAAACACAAGCTCTCGGCTATTGTTCAGGAAGTTCATGAAACATATGAACGAGTTGTCATCACAAAAAATGGGACAGATGCTGCGGTCCTCCTGAGTGCCGAGGAGTATGAGGGATTGCTAGAAACCCTTGACCTTCAAGCCTGTCCCGACGAAGAACAGGCTATTAACCGTGCCAAGAAACAAGCCCGCAAGGGACAGACGATTGCGCTGTCCACCCTGAAGAAAAAACTGGCACGATCGTGAATTATGCGGTTCGCTTCACCCGCGAAGCAGAACACGATCTTATGCAGTTAGCCAAGAACGACCAACGTCTGTGTGATCGAATCTCCAGGAAACTGGAGACCCTACAAGCGTCTCCCCTTCAAGGAAAACCGCTAGTTGGGAACCATGCGGGGGAACGATCGTTACGAGTGGGGGCCTATCGAATCGTGTATGAAGTCTGGAAACACAAAATGCAGGTCATCATTCTCACCATCAAGCATCGACGGCACGTCTACTAAAGTCTACTAAATTAGAGGAGAATTGGTCTTAACCTACCTGTTGGGTTCATTGCCCTAGCTCTTTCCACCGAATTCCCACCTCCCAGGGTTCGGCTGTGAGGCCAATATTAAGAATCCCTCGCTGAGGTTCTAGCATGAGGTGTGGTGGGTCGAAGACGAGACGGCCGGGTTGTGGATCAATAGGTTCCATAGGCCGTAAATGATAGGGTGCTTCATACTGTTCGTTATCCTGCCATATTCGCGTTTTCACCCCGTGATTGCTCAATAAGAAGTGGATCTCATCCCCTTTGACAAACAGCCCACCTGACGTGGTGATTTGATTCAAGTCAGAAATATCCGCAGTTTCAAAAAAGGTCACTATCTCTTCCGGCGTAGCTTGCGCCAGGCCTTTGGCAAACAAGGGAGCAAAGAATGTGATCTCACGGTTGCTAAACACTTGTTGGCGTTTACTGGTGCCTGACCTTCCGAGGAACGGGACCGACAATGCCGTGTTGTGGATCTCAACCTGCAAGCCCCGCATCACTTCCGCCAACTTCTCCTCAGGAATGTATGCCGGATGGGAGAACCCTTTCCCGTTGTTGGCATCCGATACGGCCTGCAGTTTGACGACTCGATCCGGACTTTCATAAATCGTGACCGTAAAAAAATGGGGCGCCGCGCACCCGGTACATAGCACTACCATCCCCCATGCCACCACGAGACTGAAGATCATTCGGTTGTTCATATACCTGCCCAGCATGTTGCTTTTCTCACAAATAAACATTGTCGTGTACAGAGCTCCATTGACAAGAACAGCCTTGGTTCCATTGAAATTGTAATCCCGGACAGGCTCCTACCGAGATGTGCTGACTCCCACTCTTTGACAGTATGTGCTCACAAGACATTGACTACAAAAAGGCGAAACTGGCCGGCAGAGGTTTTGTCCATATGGGACGAGCCAGTCATTGAAATTGATCCAATACTTTTTAGGGAGTTTCATACGCAAGGCCCGTTCGCTTTCTTCTGGAGTTTTCGTTTGAATGTATCCCCACCGATTACTGATTCGGTGTACGTGAATATCCACGCAAATTCCAGGTTTGTTGAAGCCTACCGTCACGACTAAGTTCGCCGTCTTTCTTCCCACGCCTTTTAGTGTGAGCAGGTTATCAATGGAATCAGGAACCTGACCTCCAAAATCATCCAAAAGGCTTTGGCAGATCGAAAGAATTTGTTTGGCTTTGGTTTTGTAAAACCCCACAGGGTAAATGGCTCGCTCTACCTGTTTGATTGGGAGTGTGAGCATGCGTGCTGGAGTATCAGCTAGTGTGAATAATCGTTGGCTGGCTTCGGCTGTGGTGTGATCTTTTGTTCGAAGGCTGAGCAGGCAAGCAATCAGTATGCGAAAGGGATCGTGGGATTCTCGAGCGACAACCCCGAGCACTGGCTCTTCCCATTGCTGAATGATCTTTTTGACAATTCTGATGACCGCGTGAATCTGTTCGTCACGCATTGGGATCCTGGGGAGTGAAAAATAATTGATGGGAAATGTGCAAACGAGGAGAGAGGGGTGATGTACAGTTGAGATTTACCGGAACGTACGTTTGGCCAACCATTTCTGTCGACGCCGTGCTGCTTCTCGTTCTTTGGCTTTTTTCTTTACGCTTGGTTTCTCATAAAAGCGACGCCGTTTTAATTCACGGAACAATCCATCTGCTGCCAGTTTCTTTTTGGCAACACGTAAGGCCTTCTCGACATTGTTATTAATGACTTTTATTTCCATAACTGCAATTGCCCTGATCTATTCTAAAACTTAAGTATAATCCAGTTTCTGTATGACAACCTCTAAATGTAGCATACTCACAAAGGTTCAAACAAGACCTAATATTGATAAAGTGTAAATTAAATTTTATTCAATTTTTTCAACTAGTTACAATATTATTTCACGTGTAGTTCTGCACAGGTATTCGATGAAAAGATAAGATTAATATACTAGATAAAATTACTATATATAAAGGGGTAGAAAAACAAAGAAAATAGGAGTTTAAGTGTCTTTGAGGGCGGCAATGATATCCAGAACGGCCTTTTTCCCGTCTCCAAAGAGCATCAACGAGTTATCCATGGCGAAAAGCGGGTTGGGAATGCCGGCAAATCCCGGACTGAGGCTTCGCTTGATCACGACAACTGTCCTGGCTTTATCCACATTGATGATGGGCATGCCAGCAAGGGCGCTGGTGGGGTCTGTTCTGGCCAACGGATTAACCACGTCATTGGCTCCAATGACCAAAGCTACGTCAACTTGATCGATATACTGGTTAATTTCGTCCATATCCTTGAGTGATTCATACGGCACATCAGCTTCTGCCAATAAGACGTTCATATGTCCTGGCATTCGTCCTGCCACCGGATGAACACCATATTCGATTTGGATCCCGCGTTCCTCGAGCATTGAGGCTAAGGTTGCAACGGGATGTTGTGCTTGGGATACGGCCATCCCGTACCCTGGGATAATGGCGACTCGTCGTGCAGCATCAAACAGGAGAGCGACCTCGTCCGCGGATGCTGATTTCACCCGGCCAGTGTACACTTCGTCAGCCGAGGCCCCTCCCCCTGTTGGAGCGAGAACCCCAAATAGGACGTTGAAGAGGGAACGGTTCATGGCTTTGCACATGATGCGGGTCAGAATAAGGCCCGAGGCACCAACCAAAGATCCGGTGATGATCAACACGTTATTTGACAAGATAAATCCTGTCGAAGCCGCGGCCAGTCCAGAATAAGAATTCAACAGCGCTACAACCACGGGCATATCCGCTCCGCCAACGGGAATCACCAAAAGAACCCCCAGGGCTGAAGCCGCGAGAACTAAGAGCCAGTAGAAGTATGCGTTAGTCGGATCCATGACCAATCCGGCGCTTAAGGCCAGGGCGAGAATGGCAAGCCCGGCATTGATGACTTGCTGGCCGGAAAACAGGACGGCTTTATCCCCGACTAGTCCCTTAAGTTTCCCAAAAGCCACGAGGCTACCCCAAAACGTGACCGCGCCAATGAGACCCGATGCCGCGACGGCGACCGTCGTCTGTGTCATGGGGGTGGCACCATGCAGGGTGTTTTCGATGATGGCCGCTCCTGCGACAAAAACCGAAGCAATGCCTCCAAATCCATTAAAAGCGGCGACAAGCTCAGGCATCGAGGTCATTTCTATTTTAATGGCTAGCACGGCCCCGATTACGGCACCAATGATGAGCCCCGTCAGGATGACTTCGAAACTCACAATGCTATGGTTCATCAGGGTAATGACAATGGCGAGAAGCATCCCGCAGGCACCAAGAAGATTCCCTCGAACCGCCGTGCGGGGATGAGTCAGCCCCTTGAGACCAATAATGAACAGGCCTGCCGAGACTAAATAGCCAATATTTAGAAGTAATTCGGGCATGTGTTAGGTTTTTCTTTTAAACATTGCCAACATGCGGTTCGTGACCATGAATCCACCAACCACGTTAATGGTAGCAAAGACCACGGCAAGAACCCCCAGGGTCGTGGTCAGAAAGGTGTGCTGAGCCCCGGAGGAGAGAATCGCGCCAACCAGGGTAATCCCGGAGATGGCATTGGCCCCTGACATGAGTGGGGTATGAAGGGTTGGGGGGATTTTCGTGATAATTTCAAAGCCGACAAAAATTGCCAGCACAAAAATCGTGATTCCTGAAACAATATCCATGGCGTCCTATGTCTCCTCTGCTCGTAAACCAGCCAAGGGCCCTAAAATCTCCCGAACCCGCGAATGAACAATTGTCCCATCACGGGTTAACATGGTTTCCCGTGTAATTTCATCCTCCATATCGAGGGTCAACTCACCCTTTTTGACTACATGCAGAAGGAAAGTCGCGATATTTTTGCTGTACATTTGGCTGGCATGGTAAGGAACCAAGGAAGAAAGGTCCTCCTGCCCGATTATCGTGACCCCATGAGCCACAACGGTTTGATTCCCTTTGGTGAGTTCACAGTTCCCGCCACGTTCGGCAGCCAAATCAACAATGACCGATCCAGGTGCCATGGCTGCGACCATGTCCGCCGTGATGAGCACTGGAGCTTTTTTCCCGGGTACGGCTGCGGTGGTGATGATTACATCACTGGAAGCAATAACTTTGCCCAATAGTTCTCGTTGCCGTCGATAGAACTCTTCATCTTGGGCTTTGGCATAGCCGTCCTTGTCTTCGGAATCACGAGTTTCTAAGGGAAGGTCAACAAATTTCGCCCCGAGGCTCAATACCTGTTCCTTAACAGCCGGGCGAAGGTCATACGCTTCAACTGAAGCGCCAAGCCGACGTGCCATGGATATAGCTTGAAGCCCGGCAACCCCGGCTCCAATAATCAGCACCTTGGCTGGTGCCACCGTGCCGGCTGCCGTCATAAGCATGGGAAACATCTTTGGCAAGGCATTAGCAGCCAACAACACCGCCTTATACCCGGCAACCGTTCCCATGGACGAGAGTACATCCATGCTTTGCGCCCTGGTGATTCGTGGCATGAGTTCCATCGCGAATGCCATGACTTTTCGGGCATTCAGGTCCCGAAGGGCATGAGGATTGGAGAGGGCTTCAGCCATGCCAATAATCAGTTGACCTGCCTGCATCAATGGCAAATCCGTCTGGCCTTGTTCAGGATTGGATCCAAGTTGACGAACTTGAACGATAATTTTTGCGGTTTCAAATAACTGAAGTCGCGAAGTGGCAATGGTGGCCCCTTTTTCTTCATAGACAGAATCCGGATACCCTGATTCAGCCCCAGCCCCGCGTTCAATGTGCACGTCCATCCCTCCTTTTTGGAGAGAAGGAATAATAGCGGGAATTAAGGCTACACGTTTTTCGCCAGGATATGTTTCTTTAGGGACACCGACAATCATGGTCTGTACTCAGAGTTGGTCAGCCAAACGATGAACTATTGTCTACTGGGGCAAACTGGGCAGGATTACCATAAGTGACAAGTCACGGTCAATGCCCCCCAAGGCTCATGTCTCAATGTTCCGGGAAGAGGATTATGAGTACAGGGCTTTCACGATCTGTCGAGTCTGAAATAACAGGGATGAAAGCCGGGTATAACAGGCATGCCCATAGAGGTGTTCCGCCGCGGGACCTTCCCCGGCATCTTGATAGTCAATCAGGAGACATTGGCTGTCATTAGGGCATCGGGTAACTCGTCTCGCGCATTCGAGCCATCGCTCAAACCCGTCAAAGGGTTCCAGATTTTCTCGTAGGGTTTGATTGAGTTCCTCTTCCTGGGGTGTGGCAGGAACGATATCCGTACTGGCGACTGCTAATTGCTGAACATAGTCGCCACCGAGCACCATGGGCATTTCCATGACGATTTGGGGTAAATCCATTTTCGCCAACCATGTTTTACCGTCGCTTCGGAGCGGACGGTGATTGGCCAGATGGAGCAGCTTTCCGATTCCATTCGTATTCCATCCATACCGTACCGATGTGCCTAAGGTGACGACATCCAAGATTGGGAATGTCTGGGATTGGTTGGTTGCCAAAAATTGCTCCAATTCCTGGAGATGTGCCAGTGCAGGTCGTGGATCATCGGATTGGCTATAGAATTGACCAAGGATTTCAAGCAGTTCCTCACGAACAAAGGATTCCTCCGGTCCTAGAAAATTTGACAATAGGGCAGCGAGTTGACCAGCCTGGCCATGGGCAATGATCAGGATGCGGTGCTTCTCATTCAATTGTAAGGTCTGTTGGAGATGAGTTAATTCATGCAGCAGCTCAAGGGTGGCTTCCACTCGACCAAGGTGGTGATGCAACGATGACCAGAGATGCCGAACGCAGGTAATAGGTGATGACCCGGATGAAGAAAGAGCGTCCTGAAGGCCTTGTTGATACTCGGCGGTAAAATTTCCTCGATCCTGCACAAGTTCGTCGAGCCGTGTCTTCGTGGCATCATTATTGAGAAACGGAGGCGTGATGGCCGTATCCCCTTGGCATCTTTGGTAATCCGCTGGTCTCAGAAGGGCGAGTAAGGATTCCAATCCTGGAATGCCACGAGAATATCCTCGTTTTAACCCTCCCAACTCATCCAAGCGTCCGGCTCCAAATAAATCCGCGCCTAAATATGAACCGTACAGGAGTAGCACCATACGGACTCCCGAGTCATGCAGAGTTTTACCAGCCACACCCAAGGCATCCTGCCAGGCGGGTGTAAAGGGTTGAGCCCCAGGTTCGAGGGTAAGATAGGTGACGCGATCACCTGGATCAGATCGTGAATATTTTGAGTGACGAAAGTTATTGTCTTCAGGCATCTGGTCCGGTCCCTATCAAGTAAATGGCTGAGGCCCTTCTCATACCTCGAAAGAGGAATGCCGTGCAACGATGAACCGACTAGTGGGAACCTCCAATTGACTTCATTTTTTTGTGAAAGGTCGTGAAAGAAGCGGATAGTTGACCGTCAGAAAATGTGCATGGTAAGTTGATTTCAGCTGGTGTAGAGAGGGGTTTTGTAATTTTTAAGGTCCTAACACACCCATTTTATTCAACCTGCATATCGAAAACATTCATGAAGAAAAATCCTGTGCATTTTCGGTTTTGTCTATTGTTTGGGGCGTCAGCCCTATTCTTAAGTGTGTCTTTGTTGTGGTCTTCTGTAGCGTTTGCCGTTCAGGCTCAGCATGTCATCCTTTTTGTGCTGGAAGGGGTTAATAGCGAGACAATAGAAGCCAACGACTTACCCGTCCTCAAAAAGTTGGCCAAAGAAGGAGCGACTAAACTTCACGCTCGGTCCGTTTCCCCACCTCTGACAGTGCCCGCGATGGCGACCCTCCTGACCGGGCTCCCCGTGGCCCAGCATCGGATCAATCACGAGTGGGAGACGTATGATTTCTCTCGATCGTTTCTTCGTTCACCAACGATGTTTGATTACCTCGATTTATCTGGTGGCATAGATACCGCACTGTTTATTATGGATGAACGGTTTTATCAATTATCCAGACCTGAAATTTATGTAGATCTCCAGACGTGCGGCAAAGCCAAACCGCAATGCAACCCTGAAACCGTGGTTGGCTACATTGAGGATTATCTCCGCAAGGTCACGAGTCGAGGAGGATATGGATTTCGGCTGTTCACTGTTCCTGGTCTTCTTGTCACGCATTTTCCCGCACCATTAGATGCCGCGTTAAAGCGCGGGTGGGACTCCAATGCCTATAGCAAGGTGCTCACGTCAGTCGATACAGCCATCGGAGATGTTCTCGAAATTTATCGCGGGTATCAAGTCTTAGACAGGACAATGGTGATTGTCACCGGTCTGAATGGTCAAGGCATGGCAAAGAGCGGGCATGAAAATGGTTCGTCTGGAACACAGGCCCTCCAAGGTATTTCCGTTCCCTGGATTGCGTGGGGAGCGAATATTAAGCCAGGATATCGTATCAAATCCACAGTCTCAATTATGGATACAGGCGCAACAGTGATGGAAGCCTTGGGTTTGGAAACTCACACGGAATGGCAGAGCAAGCCCCTCAATGAAATTTTTGTGGCAACCCCTGAACGAAAGACTACAGGCAATGAAAGTTTGGGGCGGTAAATTAAATCAGTTGGCTCCATTGAGTTCGTTTTTGGCTGGGGCGGTCATGGTGATCTTGCTTGGATTCTTTCAAGCCGGTGCCAGTATTGCTGCTGAACTCGTGAATCCTCTCACCAGAGAACATACCATTACTATTGATCCCACAGCGTTGAATCCTCCCACCTGGTGGCATGTTCCGGGTGTCACCCCACTTATTTGGACGAAAGATCCAATGACGTACGAGTCGTATCGGACAACTGATGTTCACGAAATCAAGTTAAAACCTGGTGAATATCGTTTTGGCACCTTTACCTTCGATTTTTTGTTTCGTGTGACGCTCGATGGCCAATTAGAATTTGATGAATCCTTATCGCAGTGCGTGAATGGCCGAAGCACACATACGCTCGTTATTGTGTGTAGTCACACGCAACCGTATAAACAAGAACGTGATTACGATTATACGAGTATGAATTAGAGGGATATTTTATGTCTCAAAGAATTCAAGATTTGATTGAAGCCTTAGAAGATGTTGATGATGCGACCCGCGAGGAAGCCGCAAAGGCTTTGGCTGACCTAGGGGATCCGAATACCCTTGAGGAACTTCTGACGGCCATAGAAGACGACTACTGGGCGGTTCGGGTTCAGATCGGATGGGCCTTGGCCAGAATCCCTGGAGAGCGAGCCATCGATGGGCTTATAGTCCTTTTCAATGATTCCATGATGGAGGTTCAGGCTGAGGCTGTCTTGGCCATGGCTTCGATGGGTCAGACCACGGTGCCCAAATTGATCACCTGTTTGAAAGATGAGCGGTGGCGAGTTCGTGAGCAAGCCGCCAAATCCCTCGGATTACTCAAAGATTCGCAAGCTGTTCAGGGCTTAATGATTGTCGCCGGACGGGATCGTGATGGCGCTGTCAAAAGTGCTGCGGCTGAGGCGTTAGGACGCATTGGCGATTCAAAAGCCGTTCCCGCACTCATTAAACTGTTTAAAGATACGTCGAAGATTGTTCGGGAAACCGCCGGGACTGCGTTGCTGTATATTGGGGAAGACTCCATCCCCGCATTAATCGAAACCCTGAAAGATCCACATTTTGTCGTTCGCTGCCATGGGGTTCGTGCGTTGGGAGGAATGACGACTGACTATCAGATGGGCAAGGCCTGGACCACGGATTCACGGGTGGTTGATGCGTTAATCCTGGCTCTCAAAGATGATGATCGTGCCGTGCGTGAAGATGCCACGATTGCATTGGGAATTATTGGTGACCCCAAGGCTGTAGAGGGGTTGATAGAGGCCATGAAAGAGGGAGCCGTCAAACGCCATGCGATATCCGCCCTGGGAATGATCGGGGATGCCAGGGCTTTACGGCCTGTGATGGACGCGCTCAAAGGGAAGGGGTTTATTCAACAAGGGACGCCGACTCCAGGCTGCATTATCAGTGAGGATCAACTGATCAAAGAAGCTGCCGCCACGGCGTTGGGTCATTTCCGTGACCAGAAGGTGATTCCGGATCTTATTTTTCTTTTAAAGGACATTGTATTGCGAGAGTACGCGGCTTCATCGTTGGTCTTGATGGGAGATGTGGCGATTGAACCCCTTGTGGCGTTTCTCCATGACCCAGATGCCTCGAAGGTGGGAAAAGAAAGCGAGCGAGTCATGGCCTTTGCCTCCACCCGGCTCACCGCGACGAGCGCGTTAAAAAAGATGGTTCTGGAGACATTAGAAAAGTTAGGCTGGGAGCCACTCAAAGACGAAGGCGACGATCAAATCACCGACTTACAATATACCGATCCTGATAAAGTGCTGGGTGAAGAAGGCCGATTCGGCGCATCAGGAGATTTTGCCAGACCAGCCAAGGGTCTGAAAATAGAACGCTAAGCGTTACCTGCCTACCTACAATCTACTTCACGACATGGCTGTACGGAAATATGCATGCAGTTGCGCATGGGAGGTTTCGTGATCCGTAAACCGTAATCCGTGAGTCGTAAGATAGAAAAATTTCTCTTTTTACGGATCACGCCTCACGGATTACGATCCCCTCACGTTTTCTGGAAATGGAAGATTCCCCAGGCGAGGTGACCAGCCTTACCGCCATCCACCCAATGTTGAAGACCGGTTTTCATTCGATCGATATATTCATCGCTGCACACGCGCATGAGGTCCATGTTGTTGGCCTGGACTTCCTGCAGGACCCGACCGTAATGGTTACTCAATTGTATCGAGTGATCCACGATGGTAATCTCTTTGAACCCCAAGCCTAATAGAATGTCTTTATAATACGAAATCGAGCCCAGCGAATCCAGGTGAATTCGATCGAGAATAGGTTGTAGGGCGTCCTTGGGGCAGGATTCACTTTGCATGGGATCGGTAAAAATAAACTGTCCGTCTTTGGCGAGGACCCGACAGACTTCTTCAAGGACTTTCTGGCGATTTCCACTGTGTAAGATGGCATCCTGAGACCAGACCACATCTACACTCCCGTCTGGAAGAGGAAGGTCTTCAAAGTTCCCATCAACCACATTAATCGCCAGCGATACCCTTTCCCGTTGATTCAATTCACGATTACGCTGATTTTGAATTTCGCTCAGATTCAGGCATCCCACATGACAGCCGTATTGCTTAGTCAAATACCTGGCCGAGCCACCATACCCAGACCCAATATCCAGAATTCGAGTTTTGGGACCCAAATCCTTAATCATAGACGCCATGGTTTGAACCGTACGACGGCTGGCGTCGAAGATCGTATCCGTATCTTGTTCATATAGCCCGATATGGATGTCTTCGCCTCCCCAGACGGTGGCATAGAATCGGTCGGCATCGGTGCTATTGTAATAGTTCCTGGCTGTTTCGACGGTCGAGGAATAGGTCGCCGAGAGAGAGACTTTGTTGGACCGCTCTTCGTTTTTATAGAGCTTTTCCGCCACATGAACAAAAAAGTCGGGGTCCTCTACCCGATGGGTCTCTTGGAAATCGGCATACGTTTTGACCTGCTGGAAACCGACCTGTTCCATGAGTTTCCGGACATAATCTTTTCGAAGCGGGTACATATTAAGGTGGTATTCTGAATTATCAGGGAATCGATATCGGAAGCGAGCCAGCCCTTCATCTACATACTCCGGTTCGGCTGAGACATTTTCTCCGCAGTAGTAGTACACATGCTTGGAGGTGAACCCATTATCCAGCATTCCGTCATAGTTGCGTTGGTCAAGAATAAGCACGCCATCGTGGTTCAAAGTCGAATAAAATTCTGCCAAGGCTTTCCGGCGGTCTTGTTCAGAAAAAAGGTGGGTCAGGGAGTTTCCGAGGCAGATCACAGCATCGTATTGGGTATGGATATCCCGGCTTAACCAACGCCAGTCTGCATGAATGGTCTTCATGATGAATCCGGCCCGACGGCCATTTAGAAACGCTTGCGCCAGCATTTCCGGGCTTCCGTCTGCGGAGGTCACGTCAAAGCCGGCTTTTAAGAGTCGAATAGAGTGAAACCCCGTTCCCGTAGCCACATCGAGGACCTTGCGAACTCCCCGCTCTTTCATCAGGTTGATGAAAAAGTCCCCTTCACTTTGGACTCGAGCGTCCCAGTCGATTAATTCATCCCATTTCTTGACAAAACTATGTACATATTCTTTTTTGTACAGATCAGTTTTTCGTTGGGCAATAGGGTTTTCCCCGTACAGTTGTTCTTTCCCCATGGTCTGCCTCCTCAAAACGTTCAGTCTCCATCATCCTCTTCCCCACAAAGTTTTTCCGGCACATGTGAGAATTTCGTGTGGCTTAAGGATGATCCTGTCGGTAGGAGCCTTTAGTCTAACGATATCGCCACCCAAGAACAACCCCCTCAAAACAATTATAGATTTTTCTTGTGTTCTCTTTCCATTCCCTGCACACTGTACACGATCTCTGTAAAATATATATAACATATTGTTTTAATTTACATTTTTGTTATAAGAGTCAATAAAAATTTACCCAAAAGGCATCACATCACACAACTGAAATATGATCCGAAGGAAATTAAGATGTTATGAAGAGCGGCACCACCGTTTTTGTCTTTTCCCTGAGTTTAGCCTCTGCCTTTCTGCTTTGGGGAGGCTTGGCCCCTAATCAATTAGCCCAAGTGACCGGTTCAATCCAAACATGGCTATTGGATGCCTTTGGGTGGTTCTATCTTCTCTGTGCAGTTGGTCTCCTTGTTTCCGCAGTGATGCTCATCTTTTCTCGGTATGGGGATATTCCCTTAGGTCGTGATGGCGAAAAGCCTGAATTTCCCCTCGTGACATGGTTTGCCATGTTATTTTCCGCCGGAATGGGGATTGGGCTGGTGTTTTGGGGAGTAGCCGAACCAAGCGCCCACTTTTATGATCCCCCGTTTGGTGCTCCCGAGACTCCTGAAGCCGCAAGTCTTGCTTTACAGTACTCGTTTTTCCATTGGGGTCTTCAACCCTGGGCGATTTATACGATGGTGGCTATGTGTTTAGCCTACTTTCAATTTCGGAAAGGGGAACCTGGACTCATCAGCGCAAGTTGCAAGCCGTTGTTAAAAGGCTACGCCCAGGGGTGGGTTGGGAAATCCATTGATATTATTGCGGTCATTGCGACCGTTTTTGGTGTGGCCACCTCATTGGGATTTGGGGCAATCCAAATAAGCGGCGGGTTATCCTACTTGTTCGACCTGCCCAATACCGTCATGACTCAATTGATTCTGATAGCCGTGGTCACGGCCTGTATATGTTGTCGGCCCAGACTGGCCTTCACCGGGGCATCAAATATTTGAGTAACCTGAACATGGTGCTAGCCCTTTCCTTAATGGGATTCCTTTTGTTTCTGGGGCCGACAAAGTTCATCATGGATGTCTTTACCACAGCCTTGGGCGAATATCTGCACAACTTACCCAAAATGAGTTTATATTTGGCACCCTTTGATGATTCCCGCTGGATTCAGGATTGGACACTCTTCTACTGGGCCTGGTGGATTGCCTGGGCACCGTTTGTCGGAACGTTTATCGCCAGGATTTCTCGGGGCCGGACGGTTCGTGAATTTGTGCTAGGTGTGTTGTTGGTCCCGTCACTCTTTTGTGCATTTTGGTTCTCGGTATTTGGAGGAACCGCCATCTCCCTGGAAATGTTCGATCACGCCGGACTCAAGGATGTGATTGAAGTGCAAGGGAAAGAGGTGGCCCTCTTTACCCTCCTCGAGCAGTTTCCTTTTGGGGCAGTGATGTCCATGGTTGCCATTTTTCTGATTGCCACCTTTTTCATCACCTCGGCTGACTCAGCCACTTTTGTTCTTGGGACGTTAACCACCAATGGTAATTTGAATCCGCCGAATTCCGTGAAATTTACTTGGGGAATTGTTCAATCGGTGGCCGCTGCCGTCCTGCTCTGGTCTGGTGGCCTTAAAGGTCTCCAAACCGGGTCCATCCTGGCCGCCTTTCCCTTTGCCTTTATTATGCTCCTCATGGTCGGGTCCCTCTTTAAGGCATTCAAAGAGGAGACTGTGGCGAAGAAGTAAAAGGTGGCAACAAGCTACAACCACGCGGCAATCATTCTATTTGCAAACAACTTGCAATAACTTGACAGGACTTTTAAGGCTTTGTTAAGTTCTGCGCCCAATGAAGACTGATATGAAATTTTTCAATCGAGTGGTTTTGCGTAAAATAGCAATCATGGTGGGGCTGGTTTTTTTCTGTCTGCTTCCCTTCTCTGGTGCGCTCGAGATTCATCATGTTTTTGCTGAAGTCGATCATGATGGCCATGAGCATTCTGATTTTGATTTGTGTCAGTGGGTGCAGCAGCATGCGAATGGAATATATACCTTTGAAAAACCTCTGACCGAAGTCCTACCCCTTGATGTCTTTCAAGAAAAAATCTCGCGGAATCCACTATTCGTTTCGTTTGTAGGTTTGTCTTTTCAGTTACCTCGCCCCCCGCCTTTTTCCTGATTCATTCCCATTTCTAACAGGCCAATCGATTGCCTAGCGTGCACAGAAATCTTCTGTGAATTGTCCCTGTATGAGGTGCACTAACGGTTTGGCGCATGCACGTTGGTTTGAAGAGGAGAAAGGACGAAAATATGTTTATGTTAGGGAGGCAAACGGACAATCCGTGCCAATTTCCAATATGGGTATTAGGTTTCACCGTGATCCATTGTGTGTTGATGTCTGGTTTGGCATTAGCTGAGAGATCTTGGGTGCCGGCTGTTGAATCGCAGGGCAATTCAGGTGGTGAGGTGGAACATGACCATGTTCATGACACACACATAGTAGGGCAAAGCTCTGAGATGGAAGAGGAAACTGAGGCATCGAGTGGAAACAGGGGCGCTATCGAAGAACGTGTTCCCGGAGCCGTTGTGGAAAGTGATCCGAAAGATTTGATCCCCAGAACCGGCGGTATGCCAATGAATATTCCTCAAGGCCCCAAACCTCAATCGGAGAGGCAACAGTCTGGTGGTACACATCCATCAAGGAGCTCCGCTATTGAAGAACGAATTCCTGGCGCTAAAGCCACGACTGAAACCAAAGACCTCCTCCCCAGAACTGGAGGGATGCCTATGGCTGTACCTCCGGAACTCGATCAACCGCCTGACTTGCGGGAAGCCGCGATTCTCAGACGGCAAACACTTCTCAATCGATTTAATCCAGCCATCGGGCTCGTGTTTGAAACGATTTTTGGCTATACCCAACGGCGTCAACGATTTGTAGGTGGAGATGGCGCTGACGCTGGTGGAGATGTCGGTACCCGACTTCCTTCGAATTTTTCTTCGGCTCTCAGGACAATCGAATTGTTCGCTTCGGCGGAGGTCGATCCCTTTGCGCGAGCCTATCTGATCGCTTCGGGACATGCCGAAGGTATTAATGCTCAAGGAAGCGAGGAGTTTGGGAAAGCCGCTTTTGAAATTGAAGAGGCCGCGATTCAAACCACGTCGCTACCGTACAACCTGTCCATTCGAGGGGGACGTTTCTTTTCGGATTGGGGATTTCTTGGTCGTCGTCATGCGCATGATCTTCCTCAAATTGATGTCCCCCCTTCGTTGGCGCAAATTTTTGGCAATGGGAACCGAACCGATGGCATTGAGTTGTCGTGGCTAGTCCCTGCACCTTTTTATCTTCTGATCAATACGGGGACCGGGTTCAGTTTTGGCCTTCCAGGCGAGGGGCCCTTAGCTGGTCTTCGCCGACAAGTGATTCAAGGTAATGTGCTGTTTGGCTCTATCCGATCTTACTATGATATAAATGACGATAACAATATTGAACTAGGGTTTTCCGGACTCTACACGCCACAGTCGCGAGTGCCGGGAGCGAGTGGTGATGCCCTCTTAGCCGTTGACAGTACCGATCCGATCGACCGACATGTGTTCAATATGGATTTTCACTATCGATGGTACCCGTTGGGGCGTGGGCTTCGACGAAGTTTCGCACTCCATGGAGAGATTCTCTATGATTTTGGACAAGGTCGGCGAGATGTTTTTGGCAATACGGTTTCTCGTGGCGCTTGGGGGGGATATGCGTATCTTGAGCATCGCTACAGCAAACGGTGGCGATCAGGTTTTCGATTTGACTATCATCAGCTGCCAAGTGAGCCAGCGTTAGTCACCAATCCTCTCACCGGATTTGCTGGAACAACGGTCAACACATCCGGAAATCGTACCGATGCCATGACGTTTTCGCCGTATATCACCTTCTATCCCAGCGAGTTTCAGCGTTTCATCTTACAATACAATCATTCCAATTATGGCAATACCCTTGCTTCGAATAATCAGGTGTTATTTCAATGGCAGGTGGTCATAGGAAGTCATCAGCATGGATTTACAGAGAGAGATTAGTCAGAGCGTGATGATCTCAGCAAGAGTGGTCGCGAGGGCCATGCTACTATTGCTGGTGATTCTCGCCAATCTCGGCATGGCGGAGCGGCCACCAGTTGACCAAGGCGGCCGTCTTCAGATTGTGACCTCCATACCTGACCTCGCTGATTTTGCGGCGAGAATTGGTGGTGATCTTGTCACAGTGGAAAGTCTGGCCAAAGGGCTCGAAGATCCGCATGGTGTGCCGATCAAACCAAGTTTCCTTCCGAAATTGAACCAAGCAGATGTTTTAATTGTGATGGGCTTGCAACACGAGCATGCTTGGCTCACCGCCTTAATTGATGTCGCTCGAAATCCAATGCTTCTTCCTGGAAATCCAGGGTATATCGATTGTTCCGTGAACATATCCCCCAAACAAATTCCCGAAGTGCTTTCACGACGCGAAGGCGATGTGCATCCCTTGGGAAATCCACACTTTAATTTGGATCCGGTCAATGCCAAGTTGATGGCCAAAACGATCGCCGAGGGTTTAGCGCGAGTGTATCCCGCTGGTAAGAATCGCTTTCAAACGAATTTAAAAAAATTTGAGAACCGAATCGATGCGCAGTTAGTGAAGTGGAAGAAACTTGCGGCGCCCCTCCAAGGGTTACAATTTGTTTCCTATCACCAGGATACGATTTACTTTGCTGATCGCTTTGGGTTGCGGGAATCAGGACACATTGAAATTCGCCCTGGCATAGAGCCGACGCAACGTCATCTTGTTCAATTGGTTGAGAGAATGAAACGAGAAAATATTCAACTTGTCTTGAGGGAACCGTACTTCAGCGACAAGCTTCCAAATTGGATTGCTCAACAAACTGGGGCTCGCGTTGCGAAGTTTCTCATTATGGTTGGAGGAAATCCACGAGTCAAAACGTATGAAGATCTGATCGAATTTAACCTCCATTCCCTATTGGATGCCGTGCAATCTGGGAAAGGTCAGGCAAAGGACTGATCAATCATGTCCGCACTTCTCACCTTACAACACGCTAGCGTGGGTTACGCGGATAAGGCGGTGCTTCGCAATATCTCCCTGGAGATTCAACCCGGTGCATCCATTGCCCTGTTAGGATCAAATGGTTCGGGGAAGACGACTTTTTTGAAAACCTTGGCTGGGATTCTTCCTCTCTTAGAAGGAACCATGCGTCTCAGTGTCCAACCCGATGGCACACCGGTGAAAGTTGGATATATTCCACAGCGTGCAATGTTAAATGGATTGTTTCAATTGAAGGCATGCGAGGTGGTGGAGATGGGCACGTATGGCACACTCCGCCCCTGGCAAGGCCTAGGTCAAAAGGAACGGAATCGTGTGGAGTGGAGTATGAGGGAAGTCGATGTGTTTGATCTTCGCGATGAACCCTTCTCATTTTTGTCTGGCGGGCAACAACAGCGAGTGCTGATTGCTCGCGCGCTGGCATCTGATCCGGACATGTTGCTCTTAGATGAGCCACTCGCCAGTCTTGACCAACAATCCATTCAAACCATGCTCGCATTATTTACAAAACTTCAGGCAGACGCCAATCTTACTCTGCTATGGGCCGACCATGCCCTTCCGACGTTGGGCGGAGTCCTACGTGAGACACTGGTCATCGAAAATGACATGGTGAGAAAACAGGAGTTTGACCCTGTTCGCGCTAAGGGAAGTACTGGTCAGAGTCACCAAGAGGCTTTCCTTGAGTGAACTTCTTCAAATTCTTGACCCTTCCTACGTGTTGCGAAATGCATTGTACGGAGGAATCCTTTGTGGAATGATTCTGCCAATCGTCGGTGGCCTCATGTACGTTCGACGAATGGTCTTTCTTGGAGTGACGTTGCCAACTCTCTCCGCGACCGGTATCGCGATGGCTATCTTTTGGCATGCGACATTTCATCCCGACACGAATCATAGTGATTTTGGGCTTGCTCTTATAGGATCCACAATTCTCACAACTGGGACAATGATTTTTTTAGCAGCTCTGGAACGACATGGCCGAGGGGTTGTCGAGGGGAGAATTGGTGTTTTTTATGTGTTGGCTGGTGCTCTGACGACCCTGCTTCTCGCATCGGATCGGATACCGGAAGTTGGAGTACTCAGTGTATTCAAAGGACAAATTATAGCCATTTCTGATGCTGATCTCTTTCTGCTGGTAGTATGTTTGAGTGCGACCGTTGTTCTATTGTGGTTGTTTAGAAAAGAGCTTCTCCTTGTCTCGGTTGATCGGGATTTGGCGATTTCTCTTGGAAAGCAAGTGTGGGTCTGGGATCTCGTGCTCTATGGAATTGTCGGGATGACGATTTCATTGGGTGTGCTCATCGTTGGTCCGTTGGTGACGTTTGGATTCTTGTTGCTTCCACCCATGATTGCCATGCGAGTGAAAATCGGGATTTGGATTGCTCCCGTTCTTGCAGCAGGAATTGGGATGGTGATGGCTTTTAGCGGGTTTCTTGTGTCGTATCAATTTGATTGGCCAACCGGACCGACTGATGTCCTGCTGGGCTGCGTGTTGCTTGGTCTGGTCAGTATTGTCCAGTGGTGTGCACAAAAGAGTCGTTCGCTAAAAGGGATACTCTCTCGATAATCATTGTATGTGGAGAGCATGCAGCGCAATGGCCACTGAGCCAATTTGGGCTTGTAGTGGAAATGTATCGGGGGCACTACGGTCTTGGCGGTTGGCATCGGCCGGAAAAAATCCCAGTGACCAATTCCGTAATCGTGTTGGAGAAAAACTTGGTGTTGAGGATAACTTGGCGTGACGACGATCCGCGTGAAACTCATTCAAGCCAAGTCGTAGAAGGTTATTGGAAAAGTACATGGCGCCACTCGTGGATGAGGGTCTCGGTTGTTTCTGATTCGTGAGTTGAAACCATACAAATTCCTCAGGAGTGGCCTGCGTAAGGGCATCCATGATGAAAGGAGCTAAAAACTGGAGTTCCTGTTCGGTAAAGACTGCTAGTTCCTGGCCCTCACCGCTTACAAGAGCAGCCAGTAATTCCTTGTGTTCCAGGACACGAAGCCCACGAAATGTTTCTTGTAAGAGCTCCAAGTCGATGACGGTTGGATGAGATGCTTTTACCGAGGTGTCAGTGAATGTTTTGAGGATAACCTGACCTTGAGGGCTTTGATGGATTGGTGTCTCGACTTGAGGAACCCCCAAGCAACCTGACAGGGATCCCAATAATCCCCACATGATAACAATGCAACGTGAGAAGGAATTTGGAGAATGCAAAGTTGAGAGGCCGAATGCTGACATTGGTTCAAGCCTCAATTAGCCTAGGTTATTTTTCCTTGCCGGTTGGGCGAATGAGCAACACGGAATGGGTGGAGCGATGCAGCACGGTATGGGAAACGCTTCCCATGACAAACCGGGAGAGAGTGGAGGGGTTATGCGTTCCCATGACAATTAAGTCTGGGTTGGAGGTGGCTTCCTGTTCTAAAATGGTTTCCCCCGGGGAACCCATTCCCACCCTTCCGATGGTTGAATAGTGGAGCTCTTTCAATCCCACCACAACATGATCAGTAAAGGCTTCCGCACTTTCCAGGGCCTGTTGAATCTTGGTTTCTGAAGCCGAGACACCGGCGCGAAAGATGGAGCGTGGAATGGGGACCACATTAAAAACCGTAATTTCCGTAGTGCCACTGAAGGGATGTTTGGCAAAGAACTGTGTCGCAGTCCGTTCATCGCTCTCCCCCTGGAGTGGAAGAAGAATTTCGTGCAATTTCGTAAGGGGAGACTTCACGACGCACACCGAACAGGGCGCATGCGTCAACACCCGATGTGAGACACTGCCGAAGTTGAGTCCTTGAACCTGACCTAAACCCCGAGCCCCAATCAAAACGAGATCGGTGCGTTCTTCCTCGGCAATGGCGAGGATACAATCTGCTGGGGAGCCCATTTCCAATCGTTTAGAGACCGGAGCGTTGTGGTATGACAGATGAGACATGGCACGCTTCAGGATGTGCTCCCCTTCTTCCCGCATGGCCTGTTCAATGGTCATCGCAAGGTCTTGGGCAATGTCAGGCCCGAGTGCCGGATACGCAAGTCTCGGCAGGTTTACCACATGCACCACAGTGAGGCCCTTGACCGACGAGAGTTGGCCGACTGCCTCTGTGGCGTGTTGAGAATGTGATGACCCATCAACGGCCAATAGCACTCGCATCAGTTTTTCTTTCTGTTCGAAGCCGTAACGCCCAGTCGGGTTGGCCCCAAAGCCCAAATGGATTGAAGTCCTATGGAAAGAATAGCGAATCGGAAAACTGCCTACAAGGTTGAAGAAAGGGGCAAGAGGCGGCTATGATTGACTAGGAGCCTGTCCAAGATTAGACTGATCTACTGCGGGTGGGCTGGATTTGGTCAGATCTTCCGATCCTTTTCAGGGAATGTTGAAAAAGGCCGCCAGCGGCGTTCTCGCCCTTTTGCCGTGCTCACGTACTGAGAGTACGCTCCGCGCGTCAAAAGGGCTGCGGCCTTGCTGGATAGACCCTTCGGCAAGACTCAGGGCATGCTTTTTTGAACATTCCCTCCAACTGACGGTGTCCGTCCTATCATGGGCCTTTATTGGTCATTGAAGTGAGATATTCAACAGTCCCAAGAGGTATAATTTATGGCTCTTGCCAGATTGTATAATCGGCAGATCTTGGTTTCTCGAACGGTCGCGGTCCTTTTTCTCACGACAGCATTCGCATTTCTTACCGTCTCTGTAGGAGACGCTGCGACCAATGACAAAACACGCTGGAATCGCAAGTATGATACCGAGCGGTATATTTTTGGAAAAACGCCGATCCCGTTTCTCCAGGAACATCTTCATCTTTTGCCCAAGGGCAAAACCTTGGATATTGCCATGGGTGAGGGCCGGAATGGAGTATTTCTCGCCACGAAAGGATTTCAGGTCACCGGAATCGATATTTCAGAGACCGGGTTGAAGAAAGCCGACATCCTTGCCAAGGAACAAGGGGTCTCCATCGAAACAAAGGTCGTTGATCTCGAACAGTATCAATTATCGCCTGAAACGTACGATGTCATTATTTGCACCTATTACCTGCAGCGAAACCTGTTTCCACAAATGATCAAGGCCTTGAAACCTGGCGGGATAGTGATTGTAGAAACCTATACTTTGGGTCATCTGAAATATCGTTCTCGCTTTTCCCGCCAATTCCTCTTGGAACCCAATGAGCTTCTCCATCATTTCAAAGACCTAACCGTTTTGCAGTATCAAATGCGGGATGATGGACAAGCAGTGTATGCCAGCATTTTGGCCCAAAAGCCCTAACCCTAACCCTAACCCTAACCCCGCCTCACCATACGTCCACTTACGTAGCCTTCCTCCCTTGCGACCGGCAAAAACCTTCGTGTAATCTTGGTTCAGATTCATTCATTCAGAATTAGATATTTTATTCTGTGATGTAGGGGGTTGCGTTATGGGTCCGGTTCAAGATTTACCAGTCGATGTTGAATCACTGATTGACGAATTACAAACCCATCCAGTGAATTCCAACGAGTTTTTTTGTGCTTTTAAAGTACGGCAACTGAATCCTCGCCAGCTTCGTGTCTTTATTCGACAATACCACTACTTCTGTTTCCAATTCGTGAAGGTTCTTGAGGGCTTGCTGTATCACACTCCGATACAGGAAGTGGCCATGCGAACCGAATTAGCCAAAACGCTGTACTCGGAATTAGGCAGCGGGTCTCCAGAACATGTCCACATTCGACAGTTAGAACGATTTGCCTATTCGATTGGCTTAACTCCAAAAGACCTGGAGGATACTGAGCCCATTCCTGAAGTCACGATGTATTTGGATACTCTTCGCCGGCTTTTCTTGCGGTCAAGCCATCTCACGGCATTAGGTGCGGAGTTGGCGGTCGAGACCACCGCCGTATCCGAGTTCCAATATTTTTTCACGGGCCTTCAACAATATGGCCAATTTAATCGACGGGACCTCGCATTTTTTGAACTACATGTGGCTGAAGAAGAAGTGCATGGTCAGTGGCTCATCGACGCGGTTCGCAAAACCGCAAAGTCTGATGAAGATTTGTTTGAAGTAGCCGGTGGCGCTCGTGAAGTCGCTGACGCGTGGCTCGAATTTTGGGATGGCATGTACCGTGCTGTCTTTGATGCCAATCCTTCCGCTGCCTTCAATTGAATGCCGGATCTTTCTACCGCCTCTCACTCTGGTGTCCAGCCTCAAGCCCTTGAAGGTGATGTCCTTCAGCAACGGGCCTGGCGCATGCCCGACTTGATCGTCTATCAATCCGGCCCTGAAGAATGGTGGGTCGCTCCTCTGGATGAAGACCTGCCCCTCGTCAAGTTAAACCGCATGGGTGCCTCTCTGCTAGGAGCTATGGATGGCCGGTTATCCATCCAAACGCTCTTGGATCAATTCGGGAAATGGGTGTGCGGTCCCAATCAAGAAACAGGCCGATGGTTTTTAGAGCGATGGGCATCGCCCCGCTATTCCCTGTGTTATTTCGGCGATGAAGCGCCGAGCGGGCACAGCGTGAATGCCAAATGGGATTTGTTGCTCCAAAAGGTGCGTGAGCAATGGCATGAGAATGTGGCCGTGGAAAGCGATGAACACCTCACGGAATTTCATCACAAAGGCATCCAAAGTCACCACGGACATTTTGAAATCGTCGAAACCACGGTCTCGCATTTATTCCGCGAGCCCTGCGAAGCCTTGAACGGCTTATCCTATGGGCAGCTGCTCGCGAAGACATTGCGGCAACTCGGGTGGTGGAATCCCAAACCTGGCCGGATTGTCGAGGTCGGCGCTGGGTTGGGCTACGTGTCACAGGAAATGGCCAAGGAACTCTCGTCTTCGGAACGACGAGGCGTTGAATACATTTTCCTAGATTTGACCCGTCCATTTCTCCATTCTCAACTTGATCTAGCCACAAAAGCCGGCTGGAACGCCCGTGCACTCAACGCCAATGCCGAATATTTGCCATTGGCTGATGCAAGCGTTGACCTCGTCATCGACAATGAAAATTTGGCCGACATGACTCCGACCCATCTCACCAAAGAAGAATTGGAGTCCGGGAAAGGTGCGACCGAGGAACATCAACGCAGTTTGGATTTGATTCAACAGCTCCGATTGAATGTGGATACCCCATATCCTGATGAAGCGATTTTCAACTATGGGGCCATTCAATTTATCATGGAATTATGGCGGGTATTAAAACCCGGTGGTCGAGCCTTGCTCGTTGAATTTGGCATTGATTCCGGGTGGCCTGACCCGGTGCGGCTTCCCGGCCATACCGAGTATGAAGTGCAGTACACGCATTTGAGACATACCGCCCGATGGCTAGGCTTTCGCGAACAATACTGCACCCTGCCGCAATTACTATCCATCCAACGCGACACTCAAGTGCTCTGTACGGGAGCGACCTATGCGATTCGGCGATTGCAAGAAGCCGAAGGAAAGACCTTCGGGGTTCGAGCTTACACAGAATCGGAACTCCAACAGTCATTGGGTGATGCCCTACCAAAGTTCACAGGACTCCACTACCACAACGTGCTCGATCCAGCCTGGTTTGGCTTGTGGGATTTCAAAGCCTTAATCCTAGAAAAACCCGGAGGATTCCAACGCCCAGCCTACCAAGAATCCGCCGGCTTCCGTTGGTATAGCCAGCGGTAATTCGCTTCTCTGGGTTTAACCCAAATCTGCCTTGCCAAATTATCGCACTGGATTCGCTAAAACTCCCTCTCGCCGCCCGTACTGAAAAATAAGGGCTAACTCGCTTTAACCTAGAAACGGCAGTTGGATCACAAAAGTCCGCGCAAGCTCTTGGCGCAACCTAGGAGCCTGTCCAAGATTAGACTGATCTACTGCGGGGGTGCTGGATTTGGCCAGATCTTCCGATTCTTTTCGTTGAATAGTCCCACTATTCGCCTCAAAGGATCGAAACATCTGACTCAAACCAGCACCCCCTCGTTACGATCGCTAATCTTGGACAGGCACCTCGCAAAATAAAAAAATATCTCATCACCACCGAGGTGACCACGACTTTTTTTATTTCACCATGCACACCAATATCTTACACGTCTTTTTTGCGCCCAACTGCCGTTTCTAGGTTTAAGAAAACTTAAAGCCAAATGTGTCGAAGGGCTCAAACAATGGTCGCCATATGGGCCGATTTCGGGGTAACAGCCCAGCCGCGCCCAACGCATAAAACGTACTAAACATTCAAACCATGTGGAAATATAGGAATATGGGAACTGACCCAGAATGAGACTGATGGAATGTAGGGTACCTCTAAAAACCCGGCATTTTTTGTGAGGGCAAGGAAGCCACGCGCGGAAAACTGGAGTGTATGGGCGAATACATGAGGATTTGAGCACGCGGCTGACGCCGCCATCACGGAAAAGGACGGTTTTTAGAGGTGCCCTGTAGTATTTACATATGATGAAATAAGCTTCCCCCATTTTTTTGCGTGGAGTTAATTCCTCGCTATGAGCTGTTCATATTTTAATGGAACAATTTTTTTGAAATGCGGGGGCGAAACCCCGCATTTAAAGAAAAACGTTCCGTTTTAAGGCAGTGGGGTGTCAATTGCACCAGCCAGCAGTCGGGGGGATAGGTGTTGGGTTGGCAATATGGCTTTGGAGAGAGGTCTGCCTTTAACCGGTCTTCCGGAATCCGATTCACACGGTGCGCTTGGAGGCGTTGGGCCGAAACCCTCGCGCATAAAATCTTGTGGTGGAGCCCGGGTTAACAAGTCCAGGCGGAAAAGGGTGTTGGCAATCACCGTGAAAAAGTGGTCAAAGGAGCGGGGTACACGGCGTACCCTGACCAGCTTCTCAAGGAGCGGTATGGGTTTTTTCGGTTCCATGTCTGCTCTGTGGAACCGGCCCCCTGTGCATGCCAGGCGATGAAAGATGTCGGAAAGCCGTATGTGGGAAAGCTACACATAAAGGGCCTGCATACCGGCTTGACTCCAGTTGTCCCACTATGTAGTGTTTTGCGACATGGTGAGTTACCCCAAGGACATGTCCGAGCTGATGACCCGTTTTTTTACTGAGGAGGCCTGTCGCACCCATATTGAGAAGCTTCGATGGCCAGACGGGTATACCTGTGTGAAATGTGGGAATCAAAAGAGGTGGAAAACCAAGCGAGGGTTGTCGATGTGCTCCAGCTGTCAATATCAGCAGTCACCCTTGGCCGGAACGATTTTTCAAGATTCTCGTATCCCGTTGCGCATTTGGTTTCAGGCAATCTGGTGGTTTACAAGCCAGAAAAATGGCGCGAGTGCTCAAACGTTGCAACGGGTGTTAGGGATGAGCGGTCACGAGCCTGCGTGGCTCATGCTTCATAAATTACGGGTTGCGATGGTTCGCCCCTCCCGCAACCGTCTTGCCGGGCCAGTTGAAGTGGCTGAAGCCTATTTGGGTGGAGAAGGAAACAAGCAACTTGTTGGCGTTGCCGTGGAAATCAAAGACAAAGGAAGTGGGCGAATGCGAATGCAAACGCTTAAGGGCCGGACGAGCGCGGATGTCAAGAATTTCGTTCAGCAGCATGTTGAGCCTGGCAGTACGATTATAACCGACGGACTCACAAGTTATTGCTGTCTGGCAGACGAAGGGTATGGGCACAAACCAATGCGAACGTCCGATGTTGGGGGAAATCACGACCCAGACGCGGACAACCTGTTGCCACGAGTCCACCGTGCCATTTCGCTGGTGAAACGTTGGCTACTGGGCACATACCAGGGACGCCTTGATCATAAGTACCTCGACGCCTACCTGAATGAATTTATCTTTCGATTCAATCGTCGGACCTCGCGCTCTCGGGGCCTCTTGTTTCATCGACTCCTGGAAAATGCTATCGCAGTCGACCCGGCTCCGCTCCAAAAAATTCAGAGGACCCACAAAATCTAGTAGCAACTGGAGTTAAGCCGGTATGCAGGATAAAGGGGGCAATCTTATTTAATAATTCATTATGGGTATGTGGTCAATTCTACCATTCCCACCATTCCTGCTATTCAGAACCACAAAGCAGGGGATGTGAAGGACACGGATGGTCTTAGAAAAGATTATATACAACTTCAAACAGTTTCTTTACCGTCAGATTGAACGTGCTATTTCCCGTACTTTCTATGGTATTATAATTAGGAAATAATACTTATTAAATATGGACCAAAGGCTTGACAGTTGAGGCGCCAGGAGGATAGGCCTATTATGAAGCCTTTGAGGTTGTTACAACACCCTAAGGGAGGGATCATATGCCTGTAAATTTTCTCAGAAAAGATATTCCCAAAGGGGAAAAACCCCCAGAATGGATCGCCACCCTTCTGCTTTCCTCGCAGCCAAGTTTGGAAGACAAGCAAAAGGAAGCAGACTTGGCTGCTGAGGAGGAAATTGCGGTGTGGGAGTCAGAAGAAATCGGTATTGTCAAATGGTCTGGAGAGCATGGGCAGCGCTACAGCGATGCCTGATTTCCTATCAGGACAGGAAATCGTCTGATGTCATCAATGGGGCCGTCTTACGTGGCATGTTCCCCGACCCCGACCAATTCATTTTCAATCAGGTGAGTATGCGGTTCGGAATGTTCGGAAGTCTCTTCCACATGTGGAGGAATTCCGAATGGGCGTGGGGTCACACGTGGCGTGGAAGCTAATGCAGCGTCGTTGGCCACGGCATTTCGGCGATGAAGGGCATCATACACTGCCATGTAGGTGGGGATGGTTGCGGTGATCTCAGCCTGATCCAGATCGCGCCGAACTGAGCTCAAGGGACTCACTAAGACCAACTGTCCTTCATTTATCGTGAAATATTCATGCGCGAATTTCAACAGCCCAATGATGCTTTCGCTGAGTTGGTACACCGACGTAAGGTTCACGACCACATAACGACATCCTTCAGCATTAAGGGTTTCCAGTGTTTGTATGAAGACGTCATGGTCGTGATCATTAAACTTCCCATAACAATCTAATACCGTGGATTCGTGGATGTGTCGTTTTTCAAGATACATGGCGTTTCCCTTCCATCATGGTGGGTTGGTGAGCAGTTAGTGACTCCATCGGAAAAAGGAGTGGTGGACTTGAGGGGGACTTTTGGGAGTATGCCCCAGGCGTGAAACGGAATCAGTCGTTGGTTGCGTGTCGCTAATGAAAAAACGAAAAACGAGCAAGGCCATTTTTTCTTTATGAGCAACCAGCGACTGATGAAGGAGTGAACAGTGAAAACAGCGAATTCAAAGAAATTATTTGATCAAGCACAGCGATATATTCCCGGAGGGGTGAATAGCCCGGTACGAGCATTTCGATCGGTTGGCGGGAATCCGTTGTTTATCAAACGTGCGCGGGGTGCCACGGTGACCGACGTGGATGGCAACACGTTCCTGGATTATGTGGCCTCCTGGGGGCCGATGGTTTTAGGGCATGCGCACCCAGCGGTGGTTCGAGCCATTCAGCGAGCCGCAAGCCAAGGAACGAGTTATGGTGCGCCAACGGAACAGGAACTCATCTTGGCTCAAATGATTTGTCAGGCGTTACCATCCATTGAAAAGGTTCGTTTAGTCAGCTCAGGGACCGAAGCCGTGATGAGTGCCATTCGTGTGGCGCGTGGATTTACCAAACGTGACGCCATCCTGAAATTTGACGGGTGCTACCATGGTCATGCGGATCATTTGTTGGTCAAGGCTGGCTCTGGCGCTGCCACGCTGGGGCTTCCTGATAGTCTTGGTGTACCGAAGGCCTTTGCCGGTCATACCCTCACGGCTCCCTATAATGATATCGAGGTGGTGAAGAGCCTCATTCAGAAACATTGGCGCAAGTTGGCCTGCATCATCGTCGAGCCAATTGCTGGCAATATGGGCGTGGTGTTACCCCAAAAAGAATTTCTTCGACAGCTGCGTGTTCTCACTAGAAAACATGGAATTCTCCTCATCCTCGATGAAGTGATTTCAGGGTTTCGTGTGGCGTATGGCGGGGCACAAACCTTGTATGGCATCAAACCAGATCTCACCTGCCTCGGAAAAATTATCGGTGGTGGATTGCCCGTAGGAGCCTATGGGGGATCAAAAGAAATAATGGATCTTGTCGCTCCGGCAGGCCCGGTTTACCAAGCTGGGACTCTTTCTGGAAATCCCTTGGCCGTGACCGCCGGTATTGAGACATTGAAAAAACTCAGTACCTCTGGGGTGTATGAAAAACTAGACCGGCGAGGAGCCCAGTTGGCCGAAGGATTGGGCAAAGCCGCAAAACAGGCCAACGTCCCATTTTATCAAACACGAGTCGGCTCCCTTATGGGCGGATTTTTTGCGGATAACCGCGTCGTCGATTTTGCCTCAGCAAAAAAGTCTGATACGGCCCGGTATGCCAAGTTCTTTCACAAAATGTTGGAACGTGGATCCTACTTCGCCCCATCCCAATTCGAAGCCGCTTTCGTTTCAACCGTCCACACCACATCCGATATTGACCACACCATCGAAGCCGCCCACCAAGTCTTTAAGAAGTTGTAGGGATCTTAGAGCAAACGTACCCTGCCTTGGGGCGTCGAAGTGAATCGGCGCTCCCTGGCGGGCGATATGTGAATCATTCGACAAGGCTCAACCCAGGCTTTGCGTCCAACTTCTGTTTCTAAGTTTGAAGGCCGCATCCTAGCAAAAGTCCGCATTAGCACGTGGTAAGGTGTGCGATTAAACGTTCAGCCAATTCGTGAGATTGGGGGAGGACTTGCGATGCTGATTTCAACAAGTCTTCTGCTGTGGTACCTGCCAGTTGGACATCCTTCGCGCATTCGCGACACAAAGCTTCGATGCCTTCTGGTTCCAATTCCAAATGAAACAATAAGCCATAGGTCCGTTTCCCAAACCGGAACGCTTGAACGGGATAATGTTCTGATGAGCCGAGGAGAATCGCTCCGGGCGGAAGCGTGAGTCCTTCACCATGCCACTGAAAGACCTCGAGGGTTGGAGGGAACATGCCAAAAACTGGGTCCGTGTCTTCTTCCACGGTGAGTGCGATGGGCATGGGGCCAATTTCAAGTCGAGGGCCTGGGTTTACCTGTCCACCCAAGGCTTTCGCAATGAACTGTGAACCCAAACAGACGCCTAAAACCGGAACCTCTGCCTCTATGGTTTGTCCAATAAATGCGAGTTCCTCTCCAATCCACGGATCGGCATCGTTGACTGACATGGGACCGCCCATCACAAGCAATAAGTCGGGAATATCTCCCGGAATTCCTTCCGAGGGGACGAGTGTTCTTTGAAGAGTTATGCCGCGCTTTTCCAGATATGGCTGGAATACGCCGGGTCCTTCAAAGGAAACATGTTGCAAACAGAGAGCCTTTTTCATGGTAGCTGGGAAAAGGGATGGGAGTAGGACAAAGAGGAGGACGGACCCTAAGAAAGGGAATGGCCGTTTTTGGCATTCACGCATTCGACCAAATACCAAAAACGCAAGGGATTCATTTTTTCTTTTTTGGAAACCTGGAGGGTCGTGCCTTCGAGCACATGGTGTAAGGATAAATCCGTGCGGAATCCGATTCGCTGACACATGGGGGAAATCAGTTTTTCCACCGCGGCGATAAATTTATTCCCATTGCTAAAGTGGTTCAACATGACGATTCGGCCACCCGGTCGGCAGACGCGAATCATTTCGGAGACGACTTGGCGATGATCGGGGACCGCGGTGACGACGTAGGCAGCCATGACGATATCAAACGAATTGTCCTCAAAATCCATTTGTCCGGCATTCATTCGTTGAAGGGTCACGTGGTTGAGCCGATGTTCGTCAATCCGATCCTGCGCAACCTTTAACATTCCCTCTGAAAGATCAATGCCGGTGATATTGCAATGGGTGGGATATAATGGGAGTGCCATTCCCGTGCCCACTCCAACTTCCAGCACGTTGTCGTTCGGTACGATACGCAAACCTCTGACCGCTGACTCGCGGGACTGATTAAAGGCTTTTCCAAATGTCTTGTCGTAGACAGAGGAATAGTTGGTGTAGACCCGTTCAAGACTTTCAAGATTCATGGTTTCTTCTTGTTGAGACATGCACATTCCCATACACGGCCATGGCTCATTTGAGTCTTGGTCCGGTCACTGTTAAAATAATGAGGAGTTGTTACGGCGGAACCTGTTGTTCTGTAACGCTTTTGTATGGCCCACCCAAGCCGAAAACGGGTCACTCTAACCGACTTCCTACTATGAGTCAACTCCTGACGTGACCGGTGGTGCATGGGTGGTAACGCTTGAATTGGGAGGATGTGTCTGGATATTTGAAACCCAAGATCCGCGATGGATGTATTTCGGGCATAAAAAAACCTCGCTGATTTGCTAAGATATGGGCGCCCACCCACTTAGCCACTCCTCACCAACGAGATGAAACCAATGATGCTACAAACCATTCTGCCGTTCAAGCTCGAGCCCACCAACGAGCAGCTCACCGCCCATGGGGGCCTGGCGCTGTTCGGGGAGTTTCTGCATGCGATGAATGTGCCCCGGCAACTCAATGCGGCCTTGCCCGCGCCAGGGAGCCGCGTCGGCTATTACCCCGCCAGCACGATACGCTGATTGCGACGAACCGAGACGGGCCCCCCGAGGCGATTGTCCGGTGGTATAACCAGCGAGGTGAGACCAGTGAGAATCGCATCAAAGAACTGAAGAGTGGCTTTGGCATGGAACGGCTTCCGTGTGGGACTTTCGCAGCCCATGCCGTCCTCTTTCGCATTGGCGGGTTGGCCTACAACCTGTTTGTGTTGTTCAAGTTGTTGGCTTTGCCCCGTACCTGGAGTCGGTGCCAAGTGCGCACAGTGCGCTGACGGTTGTATCAGATGGCGAGCAAAGTGGTACGGCATGCCGGCGAGGTGATCCTCAAAGTTCAGCAATGGCTGTGGGGCTTGTGTGAGGAGATTCGGACGCGCTGGGCGGAAGCCGCCCAGACTTAAGCCGGGGCAGGGGGCCGCACAGAGAAGAAGGAAGCAGGAAGGGAGTGGTCTGCCCACAAAAGGCCGGTCAATCCCATCCTAGGGAAGGCAACCCTTGAGGTGGCCTCGAATCCACCCAGACCATTGACTACGCGACGGTGCTAGGGGGTGAAACACGGGGGTTTCGCCAAAGGACCTCTGTTAACCCAACCCATCGCGGATCTTGGGTTGAAAAGGAGGAGGGGACTTTTTTACAATCCCCATTCACGATATGTGCAGTGTGTGTTTTTGAATCGTTTACCTAACATTTATCCAACACGAAGGAGCAAGCACATGAGCCCAATGGATACCATCTCCCATTCCACAATTTGGCAAGGGCTCGGTGCGATCTTTTTGGTCAGTGGTTTCTTGGTTTCTCCGGCGTTCGCCATTGACGTTGATCTGACCTTGGAGCAAGGCAAACACCTCATGGCGTTTGCCCGTGAACCCATGGAACAGGCTTCTTCCAACGATGAAATGTTTAAAATTATCAAATTGGCTGATAAAAGCTCTCGCATCGGAGATGATCCTGAAACCAAACCCTGCGGAAGCAGCGCGATCCTACGAACGAAAACCTATTGGTTCGAATATTTTGGACGAGAAGAAGGACGACGGTCTAAGGTGGCGCAAGAAGACGTTCGGATGCCTGAAGCCAAAGTCCAAGAAATTCTGAACATGCCCAATTTGGAAATTGAAATCGGGTTGTGTGGGCAGGAAGAATTTTTCGCGGAGGGTGCGGATGTGGCGTTGCAACAGGGCTCGAAGAATATCATGCCGACGGATAAAGGAAAGCCCAGCCGTGGACGAAAAATTCCTGGTTCCGAAATGAATTTCGTCTCTCGATTTTCCGCACGATTTTCGTACCAGGATTTTGATCCACAGGCTCCAACGAAGATCGTGGTGTTTTTCCCGGATGGCAAACTCATTAGCTTGGATGCGGACTTTTCTAAGATCAAATAGCTCAAGGTAGGATTCGGAAAGGAAATACTCCGAAGTGTGGGGCTAGGATTTTGTGTAGGCGTGATATGAATAAATCCGAAACTCGAATATCGAAATCCGAAACAAATCTGAAATACCAAATTTGAATTTTTCAAACGGGTTATGCCAACTTATGGAGACAGGCCTTTTTGTTTTTTGAATGTGTTTCGGATTTCGAGATTCGTATTTCGAGATTCGTATTTCGAGTTTAAGGCATTTGTCTGCGGATCCTACACATCCTTCCCACGGTCCTCAGTCGTTCCTTCAAGCTCAGCCATGCGTAAAGTGTACAGGTGACGGTACAATCCCCCCTGTTGCAATAAACTCGTATGGGTGCCGGCTTCCACAATGACCCCCTTATTCAACACCAAGATCTGGTCAGCTTCTTGGATGGTGGTGAGACGGTGGGCGATGACCAGGGTTGTCCGCCCGGTGAACAAACGGCTCAAGGCTTGTTGAACTAACAATTCCGACTCAGAATCGAGGGCCGAAGTTGCTTCATCAAGAATGAGCAGCCGCGGGTCTTTGATGATGGCTCTTGCTATGGCAATGCGTTGGCGTTGCCCCCCGGAGAGATTAATGCCCTTCTCTCCAATCATCGTTTGATAGCCGTCGGGCAATCCTGAAATGAAATCGTGCGCGTTGGCCGCTTGGCTGGCATGAATGACATCCTCTTCCGAAGCGGTTTCTCGTCCATACCGGATATTTTCGAAGATGGTCTCGCCAAACAAAATGGTCTCTTGCGGTACGAGCGCGATTTGGCGATACAAGCTGTTGAGCGTGACCTCACGCAAATCCAAACCATCAACCGAAATGCTCCCTGTTGTGGGATCGTAAAATCGATGCAGCAAATTCGCAATCGTGCTTTTGCCGGAACCGGTTGGGCCAACTAAAGCGACGAACTCACCTGGCCGTATTTCGAAAGATAAATCGGAAAGCACAGGTTGCCGTGGGTCATACGCAAAGCTCACTCCGGAGAATTTCACATGGCCCTTGAGGGTGGGCAGCGTGATGGCCTGGGGATGATCAGTCACCTCTGGCTGGGTGTCCAGCAGTTCAAACACTCGCTGCATGGCACCTTGCGCTTCTTTGACTTGAGAAAACATCCGAGCGGCTGAACCAAACGGGCCGATTAAAATGCCAGCAAACAGGACGAAGGCCAACAGGTCACCCGGTGTCATGGAGGCATCGATGACTTGTTTGCCACCGTACCACAACACCATTCCCGCCATGATGAAGGTCAACAACGTGATGGTCGGAATGAACACTGAGAGAATCGCCGTTCGTCGAAGTGTCATGCCAACTAACCTCTGCAAGGCCACCTTGAATCGGCTGTGTTCCCGTGAGGTTTGGACAAACGACTTGACTACGCGAATTCCCGAAATGACTTCTTCAATCAGCGTGGTCAGAGCGGCGGTTTGGTCTTGAATGTTGGTTGAAAGAGCCTTGAGGCGTTTTCCAAACAGCCGTGCAACCAACACCAAGGCCGGTAAGAGCAAAAGAATGAGCAGACACAATTTCCAATTCATGTACAACAAAAAAGCGATTCCGCCTATAAACGTTACGAGATGTTTGGCCGAATCAATGGGGGTTTCGGCTACCAGCGTTTGAATGACGCCCACATCATTCATGAGGCGGGACAATATTTCACCGGTCCGTCGTTTGGCAAAAAAATTCAGCGATAGCTGTTGTAAATGGTCGAATAGGTGAGTGCGAAAATCTGCCATGATGTGTTGGGACAATCGTGTGGTGACGTAACTTTGTCCCATGGCCAGCCCACTTTGTCCGACCGCAATGGCCAAAAAAATTACGATGGTATGTGTCATGAGGTCCACATCCCGTTGAACCGTGACAATGTCCCATAACTTTCCTGCCAAACGAAGCAGAATTAGGTTGAGGGCGGCCACCCCCATAACCATGAGGCCGGCTCCTACCATGTGAGAAAGGTACGGGCGAATGAAAGGAAAAAATCGTGAATAAATCGACATGGGAATGTGGCAAGCCGTTTAGAATGACCTGCCAAGGACAGGCACAAGGACTCGGAGGATAAGGTTCATAACACGAGAGAAGATGGGGAGAAAGGAGCGGATAAAAAAAGAGGAGGATTATTCTAATTGCGTGACGGACTCAATCATGTTTTTATTGAGGGCGACGAAGTCGGCTTGTTCTTTTCCATCGATTGTCACATCGGTGAGGGTGATGAAAAGTAGGGCCTCATCGTTGAACAAATCTGAAACTCGATTGCGCATCGAGGGAATAAACAAATTCCCTATGTAGGTGCTGAGAGCCGTCCTCACTCGGATTTTCGTTCGTTTTCCCAGATGCATCCTCCATCACCCGGATATGAGATGATTCATTAATTCCGTCTTCGGGCGAATTTCATGCGTCGGCGAAGCTTCTTGTGCTTATGCTTTCGCATTTTTTTGCGCCTTTTCTTTACAACACTCGACATTCGTACTCCTTAATAATTCCTCTCCAAGGAATGTGCAGCCGCGAACTTGTTGATTCTGACAAAGGGCGAAATGCTCATGCCCCGAGACGGATGGTGAGACTTGAGAGGTATCACAGGGTCCTCAGTTGTGTCAAGAAATTTAGGGGTTGTTGAAAAAGTCCGCCAGCCTTCGCCAAGGCTATGGCAGGCAGGCCAGCGGCGTTCTTGGGCCTTTGTCGGACCAGTTGCCATTTTGGTGGAATTGGGACCTATTCCATGGCCCGCCGCAGGTCATGGGGACCGTGTTGAGGGGGGAACAGCCTGCTCAGGCGTGGCAGGAATGGCGAGATTTCTCCCAAGGGTCGAAATGACAAGAGGCGGAAGTGGTAAGGAGCAAGTCTGGTTGGATGAACAACGAGAAGGCTTCCTTCTGTCATATATGGACTCCCCCTGTTTTGCAAGCGGGATTACCATCTGATAAGGAGCGGGTCTGCTGTCATATATCCGGCTTCGTCATGGAACCTTCTGTGTTCCGAGCCTTGATGGTTTTCGCGCGGAAGCTCCTATGCATTTCGCCGGCTTGATGACTCAGCCGATGACAGAACTCAGGGTTTGCTCCCGCGGGGGTGACCGCTTTCGCCCATCAGTTGGGATTTCCTGCTACGCAATCCTTGGAAAGATCTTCCTCCGTCTTATGACGCCTGACACATTTTCGTCACATCATATGGCTGGTCTCCATGCATGATGGCGAAGGCCACGCGGGCATTCTTATTCGCGAGCGCCACCACCGCTTTATTTATGCCGCGCCGGGCCACGAGCTCCCGGAGCCAGCCACTCAGCCGATCCGGTTTCTCGCCCACCTGCCTGATCACGGCCCGGGCCCCATGAATCAGCAATCGCCGGAGATACCGGTCCCCGCGTTTACTGATCCCCCCTAACCGAATCTTGCCCCCCGTCCCGGTATGCTTGGGCACCAGGCCGAGGGCGGCCGCTACGTGTCGCCCATTCTGATACGGCTGCCCCGCTGCTTTGAGCCACAGGGCCGAGGCCGACAGCGGGCCAATCCCGCGCACCTGCTCCAGTCGCTGACACACCGGCTGAGTGGCACTCTCCTGCTTGATGTGGTTGGTGACTTCCTCAATCCGGGCATCCCAATTCAGCAGCTCCGCTTGTTGCTCCACCAAGAATTGCCGGACCAGCGGCGCCCACCGTTCTTCGGCCAGAAGCAGGGGGAATGCCTTGCGGACCGAGGCCACGCCCTTGGGGATAGCGACCCCATATTCCAACAAGATCCCACGGATCTGATTCACCAGCGCGGTCCGATTGCCCATCAACCGGCTGCGGACTCGATGAAAGGCCTGGACCGCTTGCTGGGCTTCGCTGGCAATCGCGACAAACCGCATCCCGGGTTCGCGCACCGCACGACAGATGGCTCGGGCATCCACCGAATCACTTTTGTTGGTCTGCACCCACGGCTTCACATACTGCGGAGCAATCAGCCGCACCTCATGGCCGAGCTTTTCTCATTCGCGGGCCCAATAATGGGCGCCCCCACAGGCTTCCATTCCCACCACCGCGCGGGGACGATTCGCAAACCAGGGCAACATCTTCTTCCGAGACAGGCGGCGGCGTTCCACCACCTGCCCCGCTTCGTCTTCCACGTAGATCTCAAATACGTTCTTCGCAATGTCAACGCCAATCGTGGTACCGTTCATGCTGACTCCTCCTTTGTGTTGAGTGCTGGTTGGTTAGTCTTCCAGCTTGGCACATTTGATGCCGTCCTCAAAGGGGGAGTCCATACCATTATTTCGACCCTTGGGAGAAATCTCTTGGCCCGAAAGAACGTGACCCGGGCGGGAATGGGGGAGAGTTCTCCCAAGGGTCAAAATGACAATGGACGAGGGGTGATACGGGCGGAGTGTAAGAGGGTTTCGCCTTACTCCACCAAAATTGGGATTGATCCCCTTTGTCGTGCTCACGTACTCACCTACGCTCCGCGCGCCAAGCCTACTCCGCCGAAGTGGCTACGAAGGCCGGGAGCCCCTGCGGCCTTGCCTGTGGAAGGGCGCGTCTTAGCGCGCCTGGGTTGGGCGGGTCAGACAATGGGCCTTTTTGAACAACCCCTTTCCTTCTGACAATTGAGGCGGTTAGACCGTCCCTGGAAAACTCACAAATATTTGAATTATTCAACTGTTTTTTTATAGATGCACCTGTAAGACGTAAAGCATAATGCGTGAAGCGTGAAGCGAAAGATGTGACTCGTAGGGCGTACCCTGTAACCCATCTTTCTTTTCGCCTCACGCCTTACCCATCACGTTCCTATCTTGACCGACCCTGGATGTTCACGGATAATGTCGAAATGCGTTCTGCTGTGCCAGTACCCTCATTAATGGTCTGTGGTGTTTTCTTTTCCCTTCTTCTATTCGTGCCTGGATGTAGCTCCAAAACTCCTCAATATCCTGAAGACCATGCTCGGTTCGAGAGAATAGTCGGAGCGATTGAGGGGTTACGTGAGGCCTACCAAGAAAAAGACTCTGATGCGTTACGAGAATTGATGTTGCCATTGGAAGGACTCGAACGCCTCCAAATGGACATGAAAAAAGACTTTAACACCTATGCCGATATCGAACTAAATTTTTCGATTGAGCGAATGGCGCTCAAAGGTGGACGGGCCACAGTCAACATTCGATGGGAAGGTGAGTGGAAGCGGCAGGCACGAAATACCGGGATAACCAGACAGGGGCACGGAGTGTTGATTTGGAGTGGCAGACAGGTCATTTTGTTGGCCGATGTGGATGGGGATTTGCCGTTTGGGATGGCCACTCGCGAGTCCTTGTCGTAAGCAGACCGTGATTCGTAAAGCGTGATGCGTGAATTATCTTTGCGCATTACTCATTACGCATCACGATCTTCAAAAGTCATGAAACCAACTAAAACGACATATCATTGGGGCCCGGAAGCGGACTTTCTCGTGATTGGAAGCGGTGTCGCAGGGCTGCGAGCGGCGATTGAACTTAGCAGGCACGGACGCGTGCTGATCATTACGAAAGGAAGCCGGCGACAAAGTAATTCCGCGTATGCGCAGGGTGGTGTCGCGGTCGCGCTGAGTGATGAAGATGATGTGAATCTGCATTTCTCCGACACAATCAAAGCCGGCCATCAACTCGGTCGTGAAGACGCGGCTCGCGTGCTCGTAGAAGAAGGTCCTTCCCGGATTCAAGAGCTCATCGCCTGGGGCACTCAATTCGATAAAGTCGATGGCAAGTTTGCGTTTGCCAAAGAAGGCGCTCATAGCCGCAATCGAGTCTTACGAGCCCAGGGCGACGCTACGGGACATGAGATGATTCGTGTGTTGCTGGCACGCGCGAAGAAGCAGGACTCCATACGATGGTTCGATCATCATTTCACCATGGACCTGCTGATGGTTGATGGCCGATGCTGCGGAGCGATTGTGGTCAATGAGACCACCGGGAGCCTACAGGTTTTGTCTGCGAGGGCGGTGATTTTGACGACCGGTGGAGCCGGGCAGGCATTCGCCAGAACAACGAATTCGCCGAATGCGACGGGAGATGGTTTTGCCATGGCGTACCGAGCCGGAGCCATTCTAGAGGATATGGAGTTTGTCCAATTTCATCCCACCTCGTTATATCTTCAATCCAGTCCACCGTTTCTCCTTTCGGAAACCATGAGAGGCGAAGGCGGGTTGCTCAGAAATCGAAAAGGCGAGTTGTTCATGGTCGGGTACCACCCGGCGGCAGAGCTCGCGCCTAGGGATATCGTGGCCCGGGCCATTTGGTCAGAAATGGCTGCATCGCGCGTTCGGCATGTCTATTTGGATGTCACGCATTTAGGACATTCATTTATCAAGAAACGCTTTCCCACGATTTATCAGACCTGTTTGCGTTTTGACATTGATATCACGGAGGAATGGATCCCCGTGTCCCCGAGTGCTCATTATTTTATGGGCGGGATCAAAGCGGGCATCGATGGGGAGACGATCATCCCCGGCTTGTTAGCAGCTGGGGAAGCCGCATGTAATGGGGTCCATGGGGCGAATCGATTGGCCAGCAATTCGTTGCTGGAGGGGCTGGTATTTGGCGTCCGAGCTGCGCATTCCGCGACCACATGTTCCTCGACTGTTAGTGCTAAAGACAGGCAGAGTGTTCTCTCGAGCCTAGCCGTCGAGCCGAAGCGAACACTTGACGATGCGGAAAAACTTCGGAATTCCTTGCGACGGTTGATGTGGGATCAGGTTGGACTCGTCCGGACGGGCGATTCATTGGGTCGGGCTCTGGCCAAGATCACTGCTTGGGAACCACAAGTGCTAGGTTCCCTACAGACTCGGGCTGATTTAGAGGTGAAAAATATGATGCAAGTGGCCAGGTGTATCATCGAAGCTGCGCTGTGGCGAGAAAATAGTCTTGGGGCTCATTATCGATCAGATTTTCCTGGCTGCGAAGGTTCGGCTTGGAAGATTCACAGTCAGATTCAGTGCCCAGAATCCGAGCGCCCGACCCCCACTCCAAAATTAAAAATTGTCTAAGGGACAAAGATCTACCATTTCTCCTTGCCATTTATTCATCCCAATTTTCCCTCACCTATTTCTAAGCTGAGTTTTCTTTCTGTCAATTCGACCCTTGGGAGAAATCTGTAGTTCGGCAACGTTCAAGATTTCTCTCTTCACTCGAAATGACCAATAGGTTGTCTTGGCATGGTTGAAAAGTTTTTATGCAGGGTTTCGCCCCTGCAGACGAGTCCCTTTTGTTTCGGCAAAAGGAACCAAAACCATTTTTGCCCGTGCGCGGCCCCTCCGACCCCGCTCAGAAGCAGGTTCTCCAGGGTCCCTCCGCCTCCGTCCCGAATAAGCTGGCTCAGGAACTCGCTACGCTCAAACAACCTTCGCCAAATAAGTCGATTCGGGCCTCCACCTCCGCCGCACCCAACGCAGTGAAAGACCAATCCTGGGACGACCCCATACCCAGGTCAATCGGGATTCGCTTTTCGAACACGCCCTGATCCTGTTCGTTCAAAAGCACAATCATATTGTTGTGGGCATGGAGGACAATGCCCCCCAAATTGTTCATGGCTCCTCCTTGAGTTGAAAGGTTGAGAGATCCTTGACACATCTTTCAACTGTACCGCCCAGGCGAGGAGTCTTCTAGATGATTATCAGGTTGGGACCTAATGCCTTCTTTGCTCGAGCCAGACGTGGATGAGAAAAAGAATAGAACAGACGGAGGTGCCCCTTGGCTCAGATGGCTTGTGGTGACACTGACAAATCAACTGGGGACAAGGTACTAACACTAAGAGAGCCATGCCATTGTTATTTCAGGTTGGCAGGAAAATTGGCCGATAAGGTTCTTAAAACGGAAGGCCTCCTGGGGAAAACCGCCGTCATGGGGGCTGGGGTGGTGGTTTCATCCGGTCGAACTTTCTAAATCAGAAGCTGAGATTCCATAAGATTGTAGACGCGATCTCTGACTTTGTATTTCTGAAAGATTCTTGAGGCTGTATTACCTCTAAATCCGCTTGTGCTTTTCGAGTTCACGTTCAATTTTCGTCCTTTCGGGACTAATAAAAACAATTGGGGTTAGCCATAATTGAATCAGGTTGGAAACCATGTGTCATAAAGAAAACCCGTTGAGCGTGCCCTTAACCATTCCTTGGTGAAGACAATTATGAACCTACGCATAATAATTGGTTCTGCCATTTTTATGCTTTTCTCCATCCTCTCGTTGGAGTATTTACCCGCACCCCACATTTGGTTTTTTGGGCTATGGAGCATAGCCTTTTTCATTTTGGCAATTTCCAGTCCTCGGACCCTCATAAAATTGGCATCGTTCAATTTCGCGATCTTTATGTTCTTTTTTGCAATAGCAGAATCATATCTAGTTTTTCAGCACGACAATTCTGACAAGAAAAACAAGTACCGGTGGGAGAATGTTTTTAACTATGAGGGCCACCCGATATTCGGCTGGAGGGAAATCCCTAATAGTCAACGAACCGGAAGAAAATTTCGAACGCGCGACAACTCACTTATTTACGAGGCTTCCATTACGATTGATAGAAACGGACAACGTATTGCCCCTACATTTATCCCACCTCCTAACTCAACGGGGGAATCTGCTCTTTTCTTTGGGGGTTCATTTACGTTTGGAGAAGGGGTCAATAATGACCAGACTATGCCCTATGTTTTCGGGACTCTCACGAAGGGACGGTTTAAAATCTACAATTTTGGAATGGGCGGATATGGCCCTCACCAAATGCTAGCGGCCATTGAACATGGGTTGGTGAATTCTATCGTTGAGGTGAGGCCACGTTATATCATTTATCAGGGCATCATCGATCATATTAAACGGGTTTCACATCTGAATCGTGGCGGAGGGCCCCATTATAGGTTAAGCAAAACGGGAGAGACTCTTTATACGGAAAATCCACAGGAGTGTAATCCGACACACGAATATTGCTTATGGAAACCAGTCAAACAGAATTTAAAAAAATCATTATTGTTAAACAGCATCTGGTTTCATCAAGTTACCCACAGGGAGATTAAACTGTTTCTAAATATAGTGGAGCGCTCCAAAACGTTATTACAGGAGAGATATCCAGAAGCGGAGTTTCACGTCATTTTCTGGGATAAACCTAATAGTTCAATCAGTGAGGGAATAGAGGGGGGCCTAAGGGAGAAAAACTTTAACGTCCATTTTGTCCAAGATATTATCCCCGATTATTGGGAAAATTGGGAAACCTATCATTTTGTCGATGATTGGCATCCTTCAGCCCAGGCTCATCAAAGGATCGCCCAATATGTTGTGACGAATATAGTTGGACCACACACTGAAGTTGTATCCAATTATCCACCTTCCCATCTTTCAGCCAAGATTCAGTAATCCTCTCGTTCGGGGCGTTTGAGTAATGATGGAAGTGGGGTCAGGCATAAGTATTGAGTGCTAGTAGGGGTGGCCCTCCTCATCCCCAGTTTGAAAAATTGGATTGTTTCTTGACTGTCTTCCCGCCTTATATAATGCTCTGGGGTTTGTGTGGTAGGAGTTTTCTTTTCGTTCATTGTGCCGCATCCCTGGCGCTTGCTGGGTCGAGGACCATCCCCGCCTGAGCCCTGAGGAGGCTCACCCGAAGACTGTCCCGCTCCGGCAAGGAACGGCGTGAGACGTTCGATAGGAAGTTGTCCCCCGGAGGACCGATATAAGGCAAACGAGTCGTTCGCGCGGTGGGGAGTGGGGTAAGAAAGGAGAGGCTGATGCCACGATATTACCTGGGGGTCGATTGGGGCAACGAGCAGCATGGGGTTTGTGTGCAAGATGAGACCCCGGCACCATCGTGTGGGAGGACCTAGTGGCTCACACGCCGAAGGGCTTACGGGAGTGGGGCTGGCGCGTGGATACCTGGCGCGCAGCTGGGGTGGAGGTGTGGGCAGCCATTGAGCGACCCACCGGGCGTGTCGTGGAGTTTTTGTTGGATCATGGGGTGGTGGTGTATCCGGTGAATCCGAAAGCGCTGGATCGGGCCCGAGATCGTTTCCGCATGAGTTCCTCAAAAAGTGATCGCTTTGATGGGCGCGTGCTGGCGGAGGTGGTGCGGACCGATCATCCGCATCTCCGGGCGCTGCAGCCTAGTTCGGCCGCTGCACAAGAGTTAAAACTGTTGACTCAGGATCATCGGCGGTTGCAGCACCAGCAGACCCGCATCCTGAATCAGCTGACGAGCACCTTACAAGATTACTATCCGCGGGTGTTGGAACTGTTTCCGGATCTGACGACGCAGATGGCAGTGGATTTTCTGCAAACCTATTCCACCCCCGCAGCTGTGACCACACTGAAGAAAAGCAAGTGGCAGCGCTTTGCACGGGCCCATCGGCTAGGGCCAGCCCGCACGGCGGCGGGGTGGGAACAGCTGAAGGCCCCGCAAATGCTCGTGCCTGCGCATGTTGTGCGGAGTAAGGCCCGACTGATGGAGGCCCTAGTGGCCCAGCTCGTGCTCACGCACCGCGTGGTGAAAGAGTATCATGCGGAGATCGAACGTTTTTTCGCGACCCTCCCGGCGGCTAGGTGGATGCAGAGCTTGCCGGGAGGGAAAAGCGGCACCATCATTCCGCGGGTGTGGGCCGAACTGGGCGATGCCCCGAGCCGCTGGACTTCGTGGGCCCAGCTGCAGGCCGAGGCGGGGACGGTACCCGTCACGCGGCAGAGTGGGAAAAGTTGTGTGGTGCGATACCGCGTGGCGTGTAACAAGCCCCTGCGGCAAGCCATGTGGTGGGTGGCCTTTCAGTCGCTGACTCAGAGTGAGTGGGCCAAGAGTTACTATCAGCAATGTCGGGCTCGTGGGCATCGGCATAATCAGGCGATGCGGGCCTTGGGGGCGAAATGGCTCAAGATTATTTTTCGCATGTGGCAGCATCAGGTCCCGTATGATGAACAATATCATTTAGCCAACATGGCGAGGCAGCACCTTCGCGCCAATGCATAGAATTGGGGGGCTTGACAACACCATAGGAAGTCTTCGGGCGCGGTGGAGCTGCGGTACCGAATTCGACTTTTTGGCGAGCACTGTTTGAGCGGAGCGAGTTTCGCAGCCATGTAATTCGGTGCCGGGGCGGAGTTCACCCGTAGGGCCGCGCACGGGCGGAAATGGTTTTGGGTCCTTTTGCCGAAACAAAAGGACCTCGTCGCGCGGGGACGACACCCCGCATTAAAGAATAAAAAACGAAATCGCCATTTTTTACATTATATGGAGAAAGCTAGTCTCGTTCCTGACGGCGAGTATAGCCGATCTGGCGCTTTGAGGATTTAGGAGGGTCTAAGAGTTTTTTGAGATAGTCATATAGGACGGCGATTTCTTTATCGTGTTTTTCCACCTTTCGGGCTAAATCTTTATTTGTCGCTAGCATTTCTCTCATACGGACAAAGGTGCGCATGATGGCAATGTTGATTTGAATGGCTTGTTTGCTTTTCAGCACCGTTGAGAGCATAGCCACACCTGATTCGGTAAACACTCTTGGCAGGTATTTCGGATGTTGTCCTCGTCCACCTTTTAAGATCACAATTTGTGATCTTAAAGATTTATCCTCTTCAGCTGTTAATTGAAACATGAAATCATTCGGAAACCGTTCCAGATTACGAGAAACAGCTTGGTTCAACACTCTGGTTTCAACCCCATATAATGCAGCCAGGTCACGATCAAGCATCACTTTTTCGCCATGGATCAGGTAAATAGAACTGGCGATACGTTCAATGGGAATTAAGGATTGTTGGGCTTTCCTAGGCATGAAATGACTGTGTCGATCACGATAGGAACTGTCAAGATGAAAAATCTGATGAAAACTCGTATCTAATGATGATCTTCAACCCGCCTTCGGGTGCGGCGGAGCCGCAGCCCCGAATCGGCTTTTCGGCGAGGGCTGTTTGAGCGGAGCGAGGTCCCTCGCCATCTTATTCGGGGCGGAGGCGGAGGAACCCGCAGGGCCGCGCACGGGCGGAAATGGTTTTGGGTCCTTTTGCCGAAACAAAAGGACCTCGTCGGTGGGGGCGAAACCCCGCATAAAATAATTCATTCAAAGCGAATCAGCGATATGTTTCTCGTACATGTGCTGAATTGTTTTGGTCATGGACCCTGATCTGTTTGATTCCAACTGTCTGGACACGATCGTGCCGACAGGCAATACTCCAAATCCAGTATTCGTCAAAAAACATTCGTCCGCATCCAGCAAATCTTCAGGTAGGTAGGTGCCTTCTTGGGCACCTATCCCCCCCTCCCGTGCCAATTCCAGAACAATTCCTCTCGTGATTCCCGGAAGAATTCCGCATTGGAGCGATGGGGTGTGAAGACGCTGGTTTTTGACAAAGAACATATTACTGGTCGTGCACTCGGTGAGATGTCCGTCGGTGTTCAACAGAAGGCCATCGAACGTGTGAGCCTCATTCGCTTCTTGTTTGGCCAGAATATTATTCAGGTAATTGAGCGACTTCACGTGCGATGGAAGGGCGCAGGACGGTTGTCGCCGCGTGGTGAGAATGGTGAGGCTCACTCCTTGGTCACGTTGGTCTTTCGTCAACTGAGGAAGTGGCCTGGAGAATATGACGATTGTTGGGTTCGAGCATTCGGAAGGATCGGGACCGAGGCTACCTACCCCTCTTGTGATCGTGATGCGAATCATCGTGTGTTCCAGGTGATTGCGATCAACAAGTTCTCGAAGAAGCGCCTCCCAAGGCGGTTCGGGAGTGGGAAGGGAAAGCCTAATCGATTCGCACGATTGTCGCAATCGCTGGAGATGACGATCCAGAAACAGTGGGTATGTGTTATGGACTCGAAGCGTTTCGAAGATCCCATCCCCAAAAAGAAAGCCACGATCAAACACCGAGATGCGAGCTTGATGGTCTTCAACGAACCGCTCATTTAGGTAGACCCACATGTTTTATTAAGCTATCATCGGTTGTGTGTCGTTCATATCTCGTGCCTGCGCGCTGGAGCGTTCCGCCGCGCAAGCGTGAAGTGTGATTCGTGATGCGTAAGGCGTGGGAACTTCTTTCTCCGAACGCCTCACGCCTTCCGCATCACGTCTTTCCTTCCGCAGCGCAGGTTTCAGCACCTTTTACTGTAAGGCCTGAAAGAGAGCTTGTGCTTTCTGCAAGGTTTCTTCGTACTCGCGTTGAGGTTGGGAGTCGGCGACGATCCCGGCCCCCACCTGCAGGTACGCGCGATCTTGAGAGAGAAGCAGCGTGCGAATGATGATGTTGAGATCGATATCGCCTGTCCAACTGAGATAGCCAATCGATCCGGTGTAAGGTCCTCGACGCACAGGTTCCAGCGCCTCGATAATTTCCATGCACCGGATCTTGGGCACACCAGTGATGGTGCCGCCGGGGAATACGGCTTTCATGAGGTCTTGTGTGCTACATGAGGGGCGAAGGTTTCCACAGACGTCTGACACTAAGTGCGCAACGTGGGAGTAGTGTTCGACGGTCATGAATTCTTCCACTCGGACCGATCCGTATTCGCACACTCGGCCTAAATCGTTTCTTGCCAGATCAACCAGCATGAGATGTTCCGCCCGCTCTTTTTTGTTCCTGAGCAAGTCCGCTGTGAATTGTTGATCTTCTGGAACCGTGCGTCCTCGGGGACGAGTGCCGGCAATGGGTCGAGTGGACGCGCGATTGCCTCGAAGTTGAATGAGTCGCTCGGGCGAGGAAGACACCAACGTGAATCGGTCGGTGGCCAATAGCGCGGAAAATGGAGAAGGGTTCACGTGTCGCAGTCGGCCATAGAGGACCTGGCCAGCTTCATGTGTTGATTGCCCGGTGCTCTGGTCTAGTTCAATTGAAAAACGATGAGATAAGTTTGCCTGATAAATATCTCCGGAGGCAATCAACGACTGACAGTGTTGGACTCGCTGGATATAGTCGGCGCGCGTTTGATTGGCTTCAATCGCGCGAGGAGCGGCTCTGGGAGTGAGCCGATGGCTGGTTGTCCTCGGAGAGTTGATCTGGTTTTCTAGCTCAGCGAGACGCGCGTTCCCTTCTCGGAGTAGTGCATCATGAGATTCCGACTGCAATCGTTCTGGGGGTGGGGTGAAAATGAGATGGCGGGTGTCGGTTGCATGGTCAATGGCGACGAGGAGATCAACGAAGAGAAATTCCATGTCGGGAAGGTACAAGTCATTCGTCGCGATAGACGGCAGACGCTCGAATTGCCGAACGCAGTCATAACTGAAAAACCCCACGGCTCCGCCAATAAACGGGGGAAGTGTTGCTGATCGAGGAAGCTTCGAGGCGTTGAATAATTGGAACAAGGCCTGGAGTGGATCGCCCGACTCTCGAGTCACGGTGTCTTGGGCACGAGTCTCGTAGGTGTTGCGTGTACCAGAGAAGACCAGATACGGATCACTGGCTAAAAACGAGTAGCGGGCCAAGTCGGTTCGGCCTTTTCCGCTTTCAAGGAGGAAGGACGGTCCCGTGGGTGAGGCAATACGCCGATACAGTTCGAAGGGGTGTTGTCCCAAAAGTGGCTGTGAATGGACGAGGGGAAACAGGCTGGTTTCGTCAACCGACGAAGTTGAGGGAAGAAGAAATGGGTGCCCCATGGTTATCGTGGATCAGGGGTTATCGGATGAAGGAGCGCCAAGAAGCTCCGTGGCCTCATCTGGCGAAAGAATTCCCTTTTGGATGAGGGCCTCTCGGAGATCATCAAGTTGTTTTGATTCCGTGCGGCGAATGCCATAGATGCTAAAAGTTGGGGGCGCGAGACGGAGCAGGTCAGGGTTTCGAATGCGAACGTGAATGGGATCGCTGATGCCAAAGGGAGCCAGGTCTTCGGTGGATCCTTTTGGAAGATGGAAAAACGGTTTTCCTTCATCGGTTTGGCCATCGGGGTTTAGAATTTCGAGCCGTGAGGCAACATCTCGGGTCCTGGCAACATCCATAATCTGTTCGATCACGATAATGAGTGACGATCCGATGACCGGGTCACCGGTTTGGTTTTTGACTCGTACCGTGTATTGAATATCACTACGGGACGTCAAGCTTCCTTGTGAAAACAGTTCTCCCCCGTCCATGAAAGAATTAGCTTGGCCTGAAGAAACCAGAGGGACCACTTGCCCAGAGAGATCTTGGAGGTCTTCCCCGTTGTCGCTGATGGCCAACGGGATCGGTAGGATCCACAAAATGAGAAGAAACAGGCTCACGTGGCGCATGACTGACCTCCCAATGGATTATCATAGCGGGAATGCCCTTGATTAGGAAAGCCTTTCTTTCGTTCAAGGAGACTTTTATGGCAAAGGCGAAACAGGCAAATAGTTGCTTGACATCATAAAAGGTATTTGTTTGAATAGCGCGCCCGATTTGGTGGGGTAGTCTTATGCCTTCGTCTCAAGACCCCATGTTTGCAGGTTTGGGACAGGCTATGAGGGTGGGAACAGACCTCATAGCCGCTCTGATCGTTGGCGGTGGTCTGGGTTGGGTTGTTGATACCTATCTACTTTCCTCAACACCTTGGGGATTAGTTCTGGGTTTAATCTTAGGGCTCGTCACTGGCATTCGAAACGCCTACCGAACAGCCCAACGTTGGGATAACTCTTCGCGTTAAGTCACATAAGGGTTCGCGCGAGAATAACTTCCCATGTTTGGGTGATGAGACGTCTGTCTGGTAAGACGCCAGGACTGCGCATACTCCTCCTATGGAAAGGACGAGCAACGCCGCCAGACGGGATGGATCGACGCCCAAACATGGGAAATTATTTTTGCGCGAACCCTTTAGGAAACCGAGGTTCCGTTGGACAATCCGCTCCATCCCTTTGAACTTCATACATTAATTCCGCTCTCACTGTTTGGCCTGGATATTTCGATCAACAAGGCCGTGGTGATGATGTTTGTCGTGGTCGGGGCCATAATTTTGTTTTTGACAAAAGCCCGATCCTCAGGGTCCTTGGTGCCGACCAAAATTCAAAGTGTGGCGGAGATAATAGTGGAGTTTATTCGAGGGATAATTCACGATACGATGGGGCCTGAGGGCATGCGGTATTTTTCTTTAATCGCCACTCTGTTTTTGTTCATTTTATTCTGCAATCTGTTAGGTCTCATTCCCGGATCGTACACTGTGACGAGTCAATTAGTCGTGACAGGAGTGTTTGCCCTCGGGGTGTATGGATTAAGTATACTGATTGGGCTCAAGCTGCACGGCGTGAAATTTTTAGGGATTCTCGTCCCGCCTGGGACCCCGGGATGGCTTCTGCCCTTGATGATACCGATTGAAATTATCAGCCAACTGGCTCGTCCGCTTTCATTGTCGGTACGGTTGTTTGCCAACATGACCGCGGGGCATGTCATTCTTGGGGTGCTGTTTGGCCTCACAATTAGCGGCGGGTTGTTAATTGGGTGGCTTCCCTTTTCCTTCACCGTGGTCCTGTATGGATTGGAAGTGGGGATCGCCGTTATCCAGGCCTATATCTTCACGATCTTGACCTGTGTGTATATGGCTGATGCGCTCCATCTTCATTAAACTGAACACTGGAAACAATACGTTTACTTATTAACGATTTCACGAGGGGGATACACACACAATGGATTCTGCAGCTTCAGCATTATTGGGAATGGGCTTGGCAGCCGCTGGGTTTGCGGGTGCTGGTGTAGGGATTGGGTATATCTTTGGAAAGATGATTGAAGCCGTGGCTCGCCAACCAGAAGCTGAGGCCCGCGTGGGAAAATACATGTGGATCGGGTTCGCGCTGGTCGAAGCGATTGCGCTGTACGGGTTGGTCATCGCCTTTATCATCATGGGGTTGAGAAAATAGGACTCGGACGCTATGCCGCAATTTGATACCCAGTTTTTCTCATCCCTGATTTTTTGGGAGCTAATTTCGTTTGGGATTCTCTTATGGGTCTTGTCGAAGTTTGCGTTCCCTCCAATTCTGGAAGCGCTCGAAACACGCGAACGAAAAATTCGTGACAGCATTGATCAGGCCGAACAGAGTCGGACATCCGCTGACCAGAGATTGCAGGAATACGAAGCCAAGTTGCGAAACGCGGCTCAGGAAGCGGAAGCCATTCTGGCGGAAGCGCGGAACAAATCCCAGCGCATGCTTGAAGAAAATGAGCAGCGCCTTCGTGTCGAGTCAGAACGGATCAAGGCTGAGGCTACGCAAGCCATTGAACGCGAGCGACGAAAAGCCCTTGAGGCTATTCGGGGAGAAGCGGCAAACCTGGCATTGCTGGTTGCCGAGAAAGTGCTGGTACGAAACTTGTCGGATGAAGACAACCGTCGTCTTGCACAAGAGGCGTTACAAGCCGTGTCGGCGGATCATTCCCCTTCGGGTCAGGCTTGATTCCAACGGTACTTGCCCTCGTTCGTTTTGAGCTGTCTTGACTAATGTTCAGGGAACAGAGGGTTTTGTCGATCTCTGATTGAGTCAAGGCGGCAAAAGTATAGAGTGAGGATGCTCACCTTACTTCGAATTTCCACCGCCAACTTGATACCCCTCCAGGTCTACTGTCACCCACCGAAAACCTAGGCCTTTAAGGCCCTGGGTGATTCTCTCTCTCCGTCCAGAATCGAAGAACGTGTCGATTTCCTGTCGATCTACTTCAATTCGTGCGATCCCCTCATGATCGCGCACCCGTACATGACGGAAGCCTTCCTGTTTGAGAATTACCTCCGCTTGTTCTACCCGCCGAAGGTTCATTTTTGTAATGATCAAACCACGAGGAATGCGAGACGATAGGCAGGCGGCCGCGGGTTTGTCCCAGTTGGACAATCCCAGATGGCGCGCGAGGGTGCGAACATCGGCTTTGGTGAAACCCGCTTCAACAAGAGGGCTTCGAACGCCATGTTCACGTGCGGCTTGAATGCCCGGACGGTCATCACCGAGATCATCACTGTTCGTCCCATCAACTACGGTGCTGATTCCGGTGTCATGTTTGATGGGGCCAAAGAGCTGATACAGGTCCGTTTTGCAATGGTAACACCGTGAGGCATCATTGCGAACGAAACTGGCCATCTCAAGTTGATTGGTATTTGCAGTGATGAGATTCGCTCCAATTTCATGACTGATCTTTCGAACGTCTTCGAGCTCTTCTAAAGGAAAAGTCGGAGAAACGGCTACAACCGCGATGGCCTGGTTGCCTAACATATCGTAAGCCAGTTTGAGGACCAATGTGCTATCAATGCCCCCGGAAAAAGCAACAAGCACAGAACCCATTTCTCGAAAGATCGTTTCAAGTCGTTCAGTTTTCTGTTGGAGGACTTGTGGGACTGTCGGAATGGTGAGCATCTTCATATGGCTCCTTGTCGGACTATTCTTAGGGAATATTGAAAAAAGCCGCCAGCCTTCGCGCAGGCAGGTCGCCCTTTTGCCGTGCTCACGTACATGAGTACGCTCCGCGCGTCAAAAGGGCTGCGGCCTTGCTGGATAGACCCTTCGGAAAGACTCAGGGCATGCTTTTTTGAACATTCCCTCCATTTGATGATCTTTAGCTCATATGGAGCTTTGACTGGCTATTGGAATGAAATATTCAACAAGCGCTCCTAGCATAACTTCATGGAGGGATGTTCCCAAGTTGGCCGCAAGCTCCCAAGATATCCCGCCCGCGGCTTTTTCTTAGAAAGACATCATACCGACTGTGTCTCAAGATAGATTGAAATTTCTCTATCGCCTCATCTGACGGACGGCGAAACGAGCTGCCGGGGAATTCGTTAAACGGGATAAGATTGATTTTACACCGAATGCCTCTAAGCAGGTGAATCAGTCGTTTGGCGTCTTCGGGCGAATCGTTCTCTCCGCTTAAGAGGACATATTCAAACGTCAGGAGCCGCCCGGGACCTAATGGGTAGGTTCGGCAGGCTTCCAATAGTTCTGGCAACGGGTGAAGCTTGTTGACCATCGGCATCAAGTAATCTCGTTGTTCATTGGTCGTGGCATTGAGGGAAATGGCCAGATTGACCCCTAACCCGGCAATATTTTTTAGTCGTGGTGCGAGGCCGGCGGTGGAGATGGTAATGCGCCGGGCAGGGATGCCAAGTCCCCATCGGGTATTGGTGAGTCGCGCGACGGATTCCGTGACAGACTCGATATTCGCTAGGGGTTCACCCATACCCATAAACACCAGTGAGGTGATCCGTTCACTTTCAGGAAGAAGGTCTTGAGCGGTCATCACTTGCTCCACGATTTCATGAGCCTTCAAATTGCGCTTTAACCCCATTTGGCCGGTCAAGCAAAATCGGCAATCAACTGTACAGCCCACTTGGGTCGAAATACACAACGTCAACCGCGGCTCCTCGGGGATCAGAACGCTTTCAATTTGGAGCCCGTTTTCCAAAGAACACAAGAGCTTGCGCGTTCCATCTTGAGAACACACGACAGTCGGGGCTGGCGCTCGACCAATAGTCGCGATGGATTGCAGACATTCACGATCTGTCTTGGAAAGACTACTCATCGAATCGATTTTTCTAGCCCGGTGTTGGTAGAGCCACTGTAGAATCTGTTGGGTTCTGAAGGCTGGCCACTTCAATTTCTCGACCAAAGCCGATGTTTCATGAAAGCTCAGGGCCAATAAATTCAGACCAGAAGGCTCAATAATTGGTAGAGATTGAAAGGCGGTCATGGGATGAACTTACTATAGCTATGTGTTTTTCAACAAGGGAATGTTGAAAAAAGCCGCCAGCGGCGTTCTCGCCCTTTTGCCGTGCTCACGTACTATGAGTACGCTCCGCGCGTCAAAATGGCTGCGGCCTTGCTGGATAGACCCTTCGGAAAGACTCAGCAACCGTGATTAAAGTCAAGGGTTGAATATTGATTTGGGTTCCATGCTGTTTGGGTTTTGACCATCGTATTCAGAATGACCAGAAGTTTTCGCATACAGGCGGTGAGGGCCACTTTGGGTTTTTTCCCTTGTGCAATCAGGCGTTGATAAAATGTTTTGATGACCGGATTAAATCGTGATGCGGACAGGGCCGCCATGTAGAGGGCGGCGCGGACTTGGGCCCGGCCTCCCCAGACCCTTCGGTTGCCGCGCACGTTTCCGCTGTCGCGGTTTAAGGGGGCAACGCCCACCAGCGTGGCGATTTCTCTTCGGTTGAGCGTCCCGAGTTCGGTCAGGCTACTGAGGAGATTCATTGACAAGACGTTGCCCACCCCCGGCACACTTCGAAGGAGCGAATCTTTCTCTTTCCAGCCGGGGGTCTGTTTAATAATCTCGGCAATATGACCTTCGATTGTTTGGAGCCGTTTTTCCAGGGAGGCGATATGAGCGTTGATATCTTTGCGGATCCATTTGGCTGCTTGCTGGAGGCGGGTTTTTTCCGCCGTCTGCATGGCAAGCAACTGCCGTCGCCGTGTCACCAAGGCCGTCAATTCCTGGGTGGTGGCGTCTTTCATGGGCCGGACCGCCGGCTGGATCGCCGCCCCGAAGCGAGCCAAGATTCGGGCGTCCAGGGCATCGGTTTTGGCCAGGGTGCCCAGGGCCTTGGCAAAGTCCCGCACCTGACGGGGATTCATGACGACCGCCGGCAACCCGGCGGTGGTTAAGGCCGCATACAGAAGCGTTTCCAGCCCCCCTGTGGCTTCCATCACGATGAGAGTGGGGTGAAGGACGTGGAGCCGCTCCACCAGCGCGGCGATGCCGGCGTCGTTGTTGGCTACCGACCATGGAAGCGAATTGGCATTGTCTGCCACGTCTAATCGAGCTTTACAAATGTCGATACCGATAAACAATTCTGAGGATTTTGATTTCATCGCTCTGTCTCCCAACCTTGTTGATACGGGCTTGGTGTCCCAGGCAACCGTTCGGGTTCATCAGAGAAAGGGCATGACGACCTGCGCTGAGTCACGGGCTGATTCCCATAGGGCAAACGGTCTATCATGCCAGGATTCACAATACCGTGAGGGTACAGCCTTTTCCCTACGTTGGCTATGCCCTCTTCAGACAAGAGGCAGCTCGGGTGAGTTGGCCTACAACCCTTCCTTGCATTATACAAGGGCATGCTTTTTTGAACATTCCCTCCCCTTGACAATGCTTGGCTCATCCAGAGCTTTTATTGGCAATTGACGCGAAATATTCAACAGCCCCAACAAGGAAACGCAAAATCTTAACCCTACATTATATACAAAGGCGATTACTCCAACAGACCATTCTAGAATTAACCCAAAAAAAGGGTGAGGATGGAAAAATTTACATCAAACTAATAGTATCCATTTTCTTCAGACTACTAAATATTGGCTTTCAAGTATTAATTCTAGCAAGTATTAAAATTTATCTATATGCTCAGAAAAAATACAAACTTATTTTGGTGCTTGCATAGATATTCTGATATAATTTTTAATGAAACTCAAAAGATGTGTTAATTTAATAGATACTTTCTTTAAATTTTTTATTGACACATGTATTTTTGAATGTTAAAAGCAAGCAAGCAAAATGTAAAGCAAGCTTATGGAAGATCAAAAAGACGAATTGAAAGACATTGTCGTTGGCCTAGAGCAACGGATTACTGCGTATGATGGCAAGCTCAAGGATCTGAAAAAAAAGAGGGAGCGACTCAATGAAGAAATTGCGACCATTGAGAAATACCTGGAGTTGGCAAAAACACTATATCGGGTGGAAGCCGATAAAGCGAAACTGGGCAGTCTTTCGAGTCAAATCCTTACAGATGAAACCGGATCTCCGCCGGTGCCGGGTACGGACGTAACGGACCGATCACGGGAGATCCTTCTCGGTCGAAGCAAATACGTCGGCATGAACGTGTCTGACGCGGCGTACAAAATTCTACGAGGAATGAAACGGCCTATGCATGCGAAAGAACTGTGTCAACACCTGTTGGATGGGGGGATGCAAATTCGAGGAAAAACTCCCGTGACTTCCGTTTCGACATCCTTAAAACGAGATCCTCGATTTCGAAAAGTTGCACCGAATACCTTTGAAGGCCTGGATGAACCAGACCGACCCCTCACACGGACTGTGTGAGCCTCTCATCGCATACGGTGACGTTCTAACTCACAGGGAGATGAGTCAATTGCCAGTAGGAATGAAAAGCGATCGAGTCAGAAACTCCACGGTAAGGATGGAACAAGTGGCCAATCTCCTGCGTTCGCAAAACCATTCAGTATTTCCAAACCTCCAACAGTGCCGTCGAGAGTAGGGCCACCTGCTCCTGAAGTGTTTTTTTTTAGCGGAGGTTTGGGTAGGCGGAGGAATGAAAGAGGTTTTTGATCATTACCAGGGTATGACAGAGGACAGATTTCACATAGAGTCCCAAAACGGTTTTTCTCTGTGGCTCTTTATCGTGAGAGATTCGAACGGATAGTTGGACAGGTTTTCACTTAATTCAGGAAAGGGGGTGAGCGTATTGGCGACAGCAAAGAAGAAAGCACCGGCAAAGAAAAAAGCACCGGCTAAGAAAAAGGCACCGGCTAAGAAAAAAGCACCAGCCAAGAAAAAGGCGGCTAAGAAAAAAGCACCAGCCAAGAAAAAGGCCGCGGCTAGAAAGAGATAGCATATCTCATCTTCCAATCATCGCTGGGAGTAGAGTCTTCTACTCCCAGCTGATTCTCTTAGGCTTCGCGCAAAAATCACTTCCCCTGTTTGGGCGTCGATCAATCCAGTCTGGCGGCGTTGCTCGTCCTTTCCACACGAGGAGTATGCGCAGTCCTCGCGCCTTGCCAGACAGGTGTCTCAGGACCCAAACAGGAGAAGTTATTCTTGCGGGAGCCCTAAGGTTTTTTCACTCCGAATCTTTCAGGACTAAATTTTTTTACCCTGACTTCGTACGTTGGTTCAACGGGTAATTCCTTATTAAATGCAATAGGGGCGCAAGAATGATGCGTGGTGTCAGCTAGACTCCCTTTAGCGATGACAGCAATTCCCTTCAGGCAATTGCCCTTGTGTTCCCATTTCTTCAGGCGTGCAACCTTAGGGCTCGCGCAAGAATACCTTCCCCTGTTTGGGCGTCGATCCATCCCGTCTGGCGGCGTTGCTCGTCCTTTCCATACGAGGAGTATGCGCAGTCCTCGCGCCTTGCCAGACAGGTGTCTCAGCACCCAAAAAGGGGAAGGTATTCTTGTGCGAGCCCTAGGCGGGATCACGGAATTTTTAATCGTCAGGAAATACAATTTACGATGAATTCTTGAATGGCGAAATGTGATAAATGATGGCTGAGGGAATTTTTTTATTGTCGAAAATTGGTAGAAGGTAAAAACGAATGGCGTAGTCATGATGATGACGTGCAATCCATAGTTGATCGGTCAAAAGAAAAAATAAGCGTGGCCTGTTCGTGTAGCTACATGATTAAAATTTTTTTCTAAAAAATTTTGTACACAGTCAATGATAAAAAAGGATTGAAAAAATATTTTTAAAAGAGTATGTAACCACCAGGAACTGTGGCACACACTCATTAAGTGATGAGTGATCATGTTGCCGACAGTAAAAAAGAAGGCGCCGGCCAGGAAGGCCGCAAAGAAGAAAGCTCCTGCCAAGAAAAAAGCACCAGCCAAGAAAAAAGCTACGGCTAAAAAGAAAGCCCCTGCTAAAAAGAAAGGTGCCGCAAAGAAAAAGGCACCAGCCAAAAAGAAAACTGCGTCAAAGAAAAAGAAATAACGACGCACCTACCGTGAACACGCGGCGGAAGAAGGGCCACCTTCTTCCGCCGTTGTTTTATGTCATCCTCTTCACCAAACATTTGAACCTAAACACCGCAGTTGGATCACAAAAGTCCGCGTAAGCTCAGGAGCCTGTCCAAGATTAGATCGATCTACTGCGGGTGCGCTGGATTTGGCCAGATCGTTCGAACCTTTTCGGGGAATGTTGAAAAAGGCCCCCAGCTGCGTTCTCCGGCTTTTGGCGTGCTCACGTACTCCGTGTACGCTCCGCGCGCCCAAAGCCCTGCGGCCTTGCTGGACGGCCTTTTTGAACATTTCCCGTTTTCGTTGAATAGTCCCACTATTCGCCTCAAACGATCGAAAGATCCGGCCAAATCCAGCCTCCCCTCGTCACGATCGCTAATCTCGGACAGGCTCCTGGGTGCACCTGGTACAATAAAAAAATGTCCCATCACTACCGAGGTGAACACGTCTTTTTTGCGCCCAACTGTCGTTTCTAGGTTGAATGAAGAAACCTTTCAGCGGTATCTTTTGGTTCATGGGCTGAATCCTATTCGTACACCCAAAGAAATAGCGCAAGTGACAATTTTTCCCTCTCTACTACAGGGCTCGTTGGTCTCGATCTCACGTCTGGACTATGAAGCTGCTCGTCAGTTGCAATGGCGTCTTCTCGATGAGCGGATCGCGGAGTCTCGTCTGGATACGTTGGTGCTCCTTGAACATGAACCGGTGATGACGCTTGGCCGTACCACAAAAGACGCGCATTGGGGTGGCCAGGTTGATGCTTTTCGAAATAAAGGTCTTCAGGTGGTAGAAAGCGAGCGTGGCGGATCGGTAACGTATCATGGGCCTGGGCAGATTATTGGGTATCCAATTTTGCGCCTTCGGAAATTTTGCTCAGGTCCAAAGACCTACATGCGAATGTTGGAAGAGGTCATTATTCGTGTGTTGGCGGAATGGGGGATCGAAGGAGCACGAGTAGAAAAGTTTGTGGGTGTGTGGATTCGCGATCCTAAAAATCCCGACAAACCTTTTGCTAAGATTGCCGCCATGGGCGTGAAAATTTCTCGCGGTGTGACGATGCACGGGTTTGCGTTAAACGTGACGGTTGATCTTGAGCCTTTTCAGTTTATCGTGCCCTGCGGCATTGAAGGGTGTCAGGTCACGTCGATGGCGGAGGTACTAGGCCATGAACCGGATCTTAAAAAAGTTCGGGAGCAAATCGCGCAATATTTTGCTGAAGTGTTTGGAATCGAGTGGGCAGAGAGATTGGTTGAAATTCCCCCTCACCCTCCCCTCTCCCCAACGGGGCGGGGGTGAAAATTGGAATACCCCTCGACAGTTTTTTTATAGAGTTTTCCCGCCTTGGGGGTGGCCAAGCAGTGTAGCCAAATTCGGGGGAAGGCAAGCACTGTTTGAGTCTTTCGACAAGACTCAGGATAGACTCCACGAGTTGCGCAGCTGCTAAATTTGGCGAATCGCGCAGGGGATCCGAAGGACCACACACAGGCGGAAATGGTTTTAGGGCACCTCTAAAAACCGTCCTTTTCCGTGATGGCGGCGTCAGCCGCGTGCTCACATCCTCATGTATTCGCCCATACACTCCGGTTTTCCGCGTGCGGCTTCCTTGCCCTCACAAAAAATGCCTGGTTTGTAGAGGTACCCTTTAGGTCCTTTTGCCGAAACAAAAGAGCCTGTTCTGAGCCTCGTCGAAGGAACCTCGGCTGTCGGGACGGAACCCGACTTTACATTCCCCAGCCGCCGCTGATGTGGATGTTTGTTCCTGTCACATAGCGCGCTTCATCGGATAACAGGTAGCGCACTGCCGAGATTGTATCTTTCACTTCACCGACATACCCTGCGGGAATTTTCTTGGCCATGCCCTCGAGTTCTTCTGGTGGGGCGCTGCCTGAGTCAATGAATCCTGGAGAGATCGCGTTGACCGTAATGCCATCGGGCGCCAGCATTTTGGCGAGGGTTCGCGTGAGGATCAGTATGCCAGCCTTGGCGATATAATGAGCGGTGACCATGGGCTGGGCTTCCATCTTGTCCGCATTGGCCATGCTAAACGAAATGATCCGACCGGACTTACGCGTTTTCATCCCTGGTACCACGGCCTGGGCTAAATAAAAAATCGGATGCAGGTTGTTGGTGAACATTTCATTCCAGCCTTCAGGTGTTTCGTTGAACAGATTGATCCGATGATAGGGCCCTGCCCCGTTCACCAAGACATCAATCTTTTCCCATTTCTCTTCAATCAGCTTGACCAAATCTTGGCAGGCTTTGGGATCAGACACATCGCAACAAATGGCGATTCCTTGCCCACCTCGTTCGATGATGGCCTTTGTGGTGGTTTCTGAATCGTGTTCACTGGATCGATAGCAAATGGCAATAGCCCATCCCTGGTTGGCCAAATCAAGCGCAATGCCTTTGCCAATGCCGCGTGCGCCACCGGTGATGAGTGCGACTTTTGTTTCCATATAACCTCCACCTGGGGTCGATATTTGTTGTCTTCACTCCCACTCAGGGGAGGAAAATTTCAGCCGATATGACGATGCCGCTGTACCAAGGTCTGGAAGACATTCGCTGTTCGAGTCGAAAGTTTCGTTTTTCCTAATCCAGTTTTTTCATCCAAAAAAGCCTGCAAATCGTCAAAGGTATCGATATCGTGTTCTGGTTCTAGCAGACTCATGGCAAGGCCCAGCTTTTCAGCTTGAGCTTGGCTTTGGGTCAGTACGCGATCGGTTGACCAAGATATATTGGCAAACAGTTCAGGATTGGGTATTTTCATCCCCACCAAATAGTACCCTCCGTCTTTGGTTGGGCCAAACACCACATCCTTCGATTGCAACATGTCTTTAGCCTGTTTGTATGTGTGACCGGAAAGATTGGGAATATCCGCTCCAACCAACAGGGCATGCTTGTAGCCACGATTGAGGATGATGGTAAGGGCATGGTCCATGCGTTGTCCAAGATCCTCACCAACCTGGTCGCATAATTGAAGTCGATGCCGGGCGGCTAGGGTTTGAAAGAAGGGATGGTCCATGCTGGGTGTGCACGCTAAATAAATATCGAACTCTCGAAGGGGCCTGGTGTGTTCAACCGCATCCATGACCATGCTGCCATGCAGGCTGGCCGCTTCGTCTGGGGTGAGTGGTGGGCACAAGCGTGTTTTGACTTGGCCGGGCACCGGCGCTTTGGCAAAAATAATGATCGCGCCTTCAGCAGGCCCTGATGTTGGACGGCCTTTTTTTTTGTGGCCGTGCCGGCGAGAGTGAGAGGGCTTACCTGATCGTGGCATACAATTGGCGAAGTGTTTGTGGACTGAGCCCCAACCAGTAGAGAAATCGAAGGGTCCACATCTGCAAGATCGTTTGCAAGGCCCCGCGTTGTTCCCACCGTCGAAAGGAGGTGGTCACTTTGGTATGGAGTGTCGCCACTTTTCCAAGGTGTTTCAGCCGCTTCGTGAATTCGATATCTTCCATGAGCGGAATGTCGGCATACCCGCCCATTTGCTGAAAAATTTCTCGTCGAACAAAAATGGCCTGATCGCCTGTGGCAATGCCTGACCAGCGTGAGCGCCAATTCATCATACGACTGATGACCCACGCCCAGCCACGATCGTCTTCAAACTGCACATCAAATCGACCCCCGACACATTGGGAGTTTTCCGTAACCTGTTCAATCTCGGTTCGACTGTGAAGGGGCAATTGCGTGTCAGCATGCAGGAACAGCAGAATGTCTGATTGCGCTTCGGCAGCCCCGGCGTTCAGTTGTTGTGCCCGTCCGCGATCAGCAATGATGACTTTGGATTCGCGCTGGCTGAGTCCGGAGAGATGGTTTGTGGCCACGGATACGGTGTGATCCTGACTGCCCCCATCGACCACAATCACTTCGTTGAATTGTTGTTGTCGAAGGTACAGTAGCGTTCGAGGAAGAGCGCGTTCCTCATTGAGTGTCGGGATTATAATCGCGATGGATGCGGGCATGTGGAAAGCCGTGATGCGTGAAACGTGGTTCTTCTTTTCACGCTTGCGCGCCGGGCCTACTTCGCCGAAGTGGCTACGAAGGCTGAAAGCGCTACAGCGCGCAGGCACGAGATACGAGCGACGAGATACGGTTCACTGAGGCTTAGAGGGTTTCTTAGGATTCTGAAACATAAAAAAGACTACCATAGCGATGGTGCCCCAATAGATGACATATTTGTGCCAGAACAACACTTCCCCCAGTTGAAAAAATCCGAGCGCACAGACCAATGAAAAGGCGATGATGAGATACCGCACCCTGGGGATCTTCACCGAGGAATGAGCCCACAACGCCAAACCGACAAAATACAGAATCATGGGGAAGGCCGTGATTTCCGCACCCGTACTGACAGAGAGAAACACTTGAATAAATCCGATGAAGACCATGACCGAGCCCACTATCTTCATGGAAACTTTCATCTGGAGCGCTTCGTGGGTTTCTGGATCCAGTTCGGATTCTGGCGTAGGGGGTCCTACGTGCACGCCGGGAATTTGCCGTGTTGGGGTTTCGGGCGGCGTGTCGGATTGCGTGTCGGTCTCGACTTTATGTGTAGGTTCTTCTGCCATGGTCACCATTTAAAGTGTTTGCTCAGCGTCAAGCCCTGCTGATGGTAATTGGACCCGATGGCTGAGCCGTAGATTGCATCTGGAGTATCCAGCATTTTTTCGTACATGACTTTGAAAAACGTTTGGCCGTCGTGAATAAGAAATGGCACATCATGGGGTCGTACCTCAAGCACGACTTGCGTGCCGTTTCGAGGAGATGAGCCGGCTCCAAAACCAGGATCGAAAAATCCGGCGTAATGCGTCCGAAGTTCTCCACAGGCAGCTTCGTAGGCCACCATTTCCGCGGCATACCCAGCGGGGACGGTAATCCGTTCTTTGGAAGCGAGAATATAAAACTCTTCCGGTTCAAGAAGCAGCGTATCGTTTGCATGCCGGTACAGGGGTTCCCAATAGTCGAATGCTGAATAGTATCCTATTTTGGAAAGATCAATGATGTGACTATTTTTCTTGGCGCGGTAGCCGACGATGTCGTGTTCCGTATCCCCGCCCTTCAGATCGATCCGCAAAAAAAGGCCCTGGTCTACTCGTACCTCGCGTGCAGCCACTGGCCGGCCACCGGTTGCGTGGTCTTCATTATGATGGAGTAAGCAAGCCGATCGATGTAGAGTTTTGAGTTGGGAGTCGGAGACAGTCGGTCGCCCGGCTATCAACCGAAGTTGGTTTAACGACAGCCCTGTTTGGACACGAATGGTAAATGATCTCGGCACAATCTCGAGATACAATGGACCATGATAGCCTTGACGAATTTCATCGAAGCCAACGTTAAGGTCTGTGATGACCCGCGTGAAGATATCCAGCCGTCCGGTTGAACTTTTAGGGTTAGCTCGTCCGCGAATAGTTGGGGGGAGCGCGAGATTCTCTTGAAGCGGAACAAGATAGACATGCCCTCTTTCGAGGATGGCTCCCTTAGTGAGATCCATTTCATACATGACCAAATCCGACTTATAGAGATTCGACATGCACAAGCGCGTGCTAATTTCTGACCGCTCGGGCAGAAAGCTACTGAGTAATCGATAGGCTTTAGTTCCCAGACGCAGGTCCAGGCTGGCCGGTTGTATCTGCGCATCGCCAATCGGGGAATCGGCATACACCGCGTCTTCCTGAATCAGTTGCTTCAGGTGCTTGTCAGGAAGAATGCCGTGTTTTCGAGGAGCGGCCATGATTAGTCGTCTAAGGCTCCGCTGCAGAGGCCACCGATGGATGATGCTCCAACCATGGGAAGTTCACGCGACCGGGTTTGATCAGGCTGCGGGTAATGGTAGGTCTTGTTCTCATAGTTTTTTAGCACTGCACCGTTTTCATCCAAGTTCAGCAGGTATTCGTTGGGAAGAAGGGGAATTTTTCCTCCTCCACCTGGTGCATCAATGACAAAATGTGGGACCGCCATGCCGCTCGTGTGCCCTTGCAAGGCTTGGATAATTTTCAACCCCGTTTCCACGGTTGTGCGAAAATGGTTGGTGCCTTTCGTAAGGTCAGCCATATACAGATAATAGGGCTTTATTCGCGCCAGTAGGAGCTGGTGCATCAATTGTTTCATGATGTCCGGGTCGTCGTTGACACCCTTTAATAACACGGTTTGTGCGCCCAGTGGAATGCCGGCATCGGCGAGTCGCCCACACGCTTCTTTTACTTCAGGGGTGAGTTCATCAGGATGATTGAAATGCAGGTTCATGTAAATGGGATGATACTGTTTGATGATGTCACATAACTCCGGGGTAATGCGTTGCGGCAATGTTCCAGGAACGCGAGTCCCAAACCGGATGAGTTCCAGGTGAGGAATCGTGCGAAGGGCTTTGAGAATGCGTTCGATTAAATAGTCAGGCAATAACAGCGGGTCGCCCCCGGATAAAATAACGTCCCGTACCTCGGTGTGTTCGCGAAGGTAGGCGATGGCTTGATCCAATTCGCCTTTCTTGAGAAATCCCGGTTTACCCACCAGCCGTTTGCGTGTACAAAATCGGCAATAGATGGGACATTGGTTTGTCACCATGAGGAGGACACGGTCAGGATACCGATGGACGAGATGTGGCACCGGGCTGTCCGTATCTTCTTCCAATGGATCGTCCGGCGCATCGAAGTCCTCCATTTCAATGGCCTCTGGGACGACCTGTTTCCAAATGGCATCGCCTTTTTCTTTTATGGTCGCAAGAACCGTGGGGGTAATGCGCATGGGATAGGCTCCCACGACGTCTTCGATCTCCTTCGGGTCCACACCGAGATGCCTTGCCAAATCTTTGGGTTTAGTAATGCTCTCCGCTAGGACTTGTTTCCAATCATCCATAGAGAATTCCTCGCAGATAAACAATGTTGTAGAGAATGCCCCACGGGACTTCAATGGGCTTGGCCATGAGGTGTATCATATCGTGAAACAAAAAATCCTCTCTCTGGGACTTCATGTGGTTCCTGGATGGGAGTCCAAATGATCCAAAATATCGCTCGTTTCCGTGAAGACCGATTCTCCATCCACGAGAACAGGAACGTAATATTGACCGGACACCTCGTGCACTTGTGTACGAAATGGTCGAACATCCGGGACAATCACACTCTCATATTCCAGATCAAGCTCTGAGAGTTTGCCCCGAACGACTGCGCATTCGGGACACCATTCGGTGTGATACAGGGTCATATCGAGTGGCTCGGCATCTTCCTTGGTATTTTGGTGGAAGGGTTTTTCATTCCTCAGCAATCGCACAGGGTGCTAAAATGGCCTCCCGCATGCCGTGAATGACCTTCTTGTCCTTGGGGCACACGGTCGCGAGGATTCCTCCTAAACGGGCTTCGTCGCCAGAGACAAAATAATAGGGCGACAGCCGAACCCGACCCTGCATCAAGACCATCTCTTGAGTCCGTTCTTCCATATAGGTCACGTCATACTGACGGCCCTTATGAAACTCTTGCAGGATATGAGGGGATGTCTCGAATGAGTCAAGCCCACGATCCAAAGCCGCGGACCATTCGGTTTGCGGAATATCATGGCCAATGACTACGCCACGGCTGCCCCAGGCGAGTTCTGAAAAGCCCGATGGTTTAATGACGAACTGCCGTTGTCGTTGCGTGGCTTGCGCCAATTGGTGCCAATTCGAGACCGCTGAGCCTGCCATCAAAAGATTGGGAATGATGGCAGAGGGTGGAATCGGTCGTGGATCTAAAATCCAAGTTTTGGGCATGAGTTGATGAAGCACGTCAAATGTCTCGAGCCCAAAGGCCTTCGTCCAAAATGGCTCCAACATTGGATGGTGCAGCAACGCAAATGCCAATTTTTCTTCCATCCACGGCTTATAAGGAGGAGTGACCTCCACTCGGTCTTTTTTCGCGCTGTACAGGACGAGTTCTGATTTGGGAATGTTTTTGAGGTCGAACAATTCATAGAAGCGATAAATGAGCGCGACAGCTTTCTCTCCCGAAGTGGTCATGATGAACAAGGACTCTTCGGTGAACCGCATGTCACGGGGATGAACGCAATACGCCTCCGTCCCTTGTTCCTGTAAATGGGAAGCTAGCCATGCCATTTCAGCCCGATAGTCTTCGGCCTCGTCAGATACGACGATGGCCACACATCCGGGTGTGTTTCCCAAGCGGGACTGGAGCATCGACGCAAACCCATCAAGCATCCCCTTCGCTCCTTCGACAACGTCGTCCCCAAATTTCGCATAGGCGTCGGACAAGATGGCGGTGGAGCCTATTCCTCCGGGGACCGAGTCGAGTTCGGTCATCGTCATTCCCGCTTCGGTGGGAATGATGTCTGGTCGGATGACGTCCGGCAGGATATCCCGAAATCGTTTCATTCGGCCATATTCAAGAAGAGCCGGAGGTTTGCCCTGGTCTAAATATTCATGAACCCAAGCGGGCTGCGTGCCTTTGACACTGGCCAGGTAGAGTCGATTCAGCGCCCGATAAAATCGTAATAAATGAGCGCCAAGGGACTCGAAAAATTTTACGTCTTTCCGTTCAAGGAAAAAAGGCGTTGGAGAGATGCGCCATTGAGGATTCTGAGAACTCTCAAACACGTTGGCTTTGATCAAGGTGTCTGACACGGAAGCGCATCGATGCTGTGTCGTGACGAACGATTCGGGAGGGATGAGGTCTGTGGCCGTGTGAAGGGCCGTGGGTAATGTCACGTTAACCATTGAGCCTTCGGCCGTAGGATGTGCAATGATGGGATCGGTAAGGTCGTGGTCTTTTGAAGTCAACGCAGAGTCGGTGATCATCAAAAAACAGATAAGTTCGGTCAATGCCCAGCAGGTCTGTCATCGTTAATAGGTCGGAAGTTCTTCTAAAGGCACGAATTAAGATGATACCATGCGCTCTTTCGGGTAGACAAGGGAAGGCCCAATAGGTGTTTCATCGCCGGCAGAAGACTTCGAAACTATGAGGTGTAGTGAGGAGCAATACAGGCGAAGAAGTGTATGGCTCAATTCCCGTGTTGTCCCTGTCTCAGTTCGTTCCCGCAACAGTGAGTGTGAGCTGTGATGTCTGTTGCCGGTTTCCTGAACAGGATAGTTTCTTGCGTCCGTATTTCGCGTGGGAAGAGGTTGAGCATGCGACCAAGCAGATAGCCGATTCTGCTTCGCTTGGTGCATTCCAAGCAGGTGAATCATGCTGGTCGATCTGTGCCTCATTGCATGGCCACTATAGGCTCCTAACTTGTCCATGGTTTCGACCCCACAGTATAATGCCCCTTCATCTGGGGGATGGGACGAAAGCAAGATTAGGATGAGATACACATGAAAGGGCAAGAACTCGACATTGAACAATATCGGCTCACCGCAGAACCGTTTTACGAAGAGGTCAACGGCGAAATCGGGCTGGTGACGATTGCTTCTCAAAGCAAGATGCCGGTGATGCTCAAAGGACCGACGGGGTGCGGCAAAACTCGGTTTGTCCAGCACATGGCTTACAAGTTGGGACGACCGCTTATTACGGTTGCCTGTCATGAAGACTTAACGGCTTCGGATCTGGTGGGCCGTTATCTTCTCAAAGGTGAAGAGACGGTGTGGATAGATGGTCCCTTAACCCTTGGGGTGAAACATGGAGCCATCGTCTATTTGGATGAGGTGGTTGAAGCTAGAAAAGACACGACGGTGATTGTGCATCCTCTCAGCGACGACCGTCGATTTCTTCCCATCGAGAAACGCGGACAAATTATTGAAGCGGTCGATGACTTTATGTTGATTATTTCCTACAATCCCGGGTACCAAAGTGTGTTGAAGGAGTTGAAGCAAAGCACCAAGCAACGATTCATGGCCATTGAATTTACCTACCCGCCTCCTGAGATCGAAACGCGCATTATTGAACGGGAAGCGCAGGTGCCAAAGGATATGGCTCAAAAGCTTGTCAAGCTTGGGGGGAAGGTGCGCAACCTGCGCAATCATGGCTTGGAGGAAGGCGTCAGCACACGATTGTTGATTTATGCCGGAACGTTGATCCAAAAAGGCGTGGTGCCTGACCGTGCCTGCGATGCGGCTGTCATCCGACCCATCACTGACGACCCCGACATGCATCGCAGCATTCAAGAGTTGGTGAAGGCAATCTTTTGATTTGCGCACCAATGGCCGGGAGGCGAAATTCAACTATGAAATGGCCCATCGTGTTGGTATTGCTGGGAGGTCTTGTTGGACTTCAAGGTTGTGAAAGTGTGTTTCACCCCAGAGCCAGCGAGTTTCTCGAACAGGCCCATGGCAAAACCGGAGTGGAGACCGGGCTTACCCTCACCGAGATGATGGAACACAGTCTGGCGAAAGCCAAACAGGAGTCGGGGGAAGGCGGAGCCCTGGCCGACCTCCATGATCAATTCCATGCCTTGAAACACGTCTCCTGTGAAATGACTGACGCTCAACGAGAGTCTCCTGGGCATGCCACACTGGTGACTCTTCACAAAGACATGCGCACGGTGTTTCATCAGGTGTGGGACCATCGAAAAGATCAATCCCTTCGGAATCAACATCTCAATGTCTTTGGGCAACGTCTACAAGAATTTCGAAGTGCCTTGCAAACCATTCCTTAGTAAAGTATCGGCGACACGATTAGATCAGTTTCGCTTCTAGCCTCTCAGCGGCATCGTAGTAGCTCACTTATCAATTCGTACATGTTGGTTTTGCGCCAAACTGCCATTTCTAGGATTTAGAACAGGCATTGACTCATGTTGTGACTTTCCCTAATCTGGAGACCTGGACTTTGGAGATCCCGATACGGCTGCTTTTGGTTCAAGGTTCTAGCGCAGTGGGCGTAAGGCTGTATTTCTGGGGGCGACGTTTTCTGATTGGACATCATGCCTGAACCGCAGAACATTCTCGCGATCGTCTACGATTTCGACCACACCCTCAGCCCGCATTACATGCAGGATCATACGATCCTGCGGCATGCGGGAATCGACCCAGCCGAATTTTGGCTCAGTTGTACCGCGCTCATAAAAGAGCGAGGGTATGATCAAGAACTCGCGTACATGAAACGGATGTTAGACTATGACGCGATCCGCGCCCTCTCCAATGCCGATTTACAAGCCATGGGGCCGGACCTCACGTTTTTCCCGGGCGTGCCGGACTTTTTTGAAGAACTCAATGCCATTGTACATCAGCCCCGGTATACCGAGTGGGACATTCATCTCGAACACTATGTGGTCAGTTCCGGGCTCAAAGCTATTTTAGACGGCAGTCATATTGCCAAACATGTCAAAGCCATTTTTGGGTGCGAGTTTGACGAAGACCAAGGCCATATTCATTTTCCCAAACGAACGATCAGTCACACCCAAAAAACGCAGTTCCTGTTTCGAGTGAACAAAGGTCTTCTGAATATGGAACAGGATGTCAACGACCACATGCCGGAAGAAGCCCGACGCGTGCCGTTTCGGCATATGATTTATGTCGGCGACGGGCCAACCGATGTGCCCTGTTTCACGGTCATTAAAAAAAATGGTGGCTTGGCCGTGGCAGTGTACAACCCAGACGATCCGACCCGGCGGTCGTTTAAAAAATGTTACGACCTCACCCGACATGCCGATCGCGTGCATTTCATGGCTCCTGCAAATTATCAAACCGGCGGTCCCCTTCGTTTAATCCTCGAACAGCACCTCACCGAGATGGCCGATAGCATGGTGGAGCGACGGCGGCAAGCTATTGAGGGGACACGCGTTCCCGCACCGCCGCCGTGAGGCGTGAAACGTGAGGCGTAAAGCGTTAGGGGTGGAAAGACCCTGTCTTTCGCATCACGGAATTTCCTTCCTCGTTGCAGATTTCGATCGATGAGAGGTAAGCTAAAGGATGAAGGAAAACTTCTGGCCGGGAGGAGGTGTTCTTATGTTGAAGCACAAGAAAAACATGAACACGATATATTCAGGGGTGTTGGGTCACCGGGGTCTGAGTCGTCTCGTGGCCTTTCTCGGAATGTTGTTCTTCATCGGCCATGCGAATGGGCAAATGACGTCCAACTTTGTTCCCCAGGAAGCGAAAACGGAAATTTCAGGACAACCCGCTCCTGATGATCGGTTCATGGCGCTCGATCAAAAAAATTGGAAACGTCCTCAGTCATCCTTTAATTGGGTGGCCATGGCTCGGGATATAAAAATCCCTTGGGATTCTTTTGGTCGACAAGGGTGGATGACTGATGATGCCTATGTCGAACCCGTGGATCCAGGCGCATCAGAATTTTCTCCAGATACGGATCTTTTTTATATTGTGTTTTCGGTTTCAGGAATGGATGCCCCTTCACAATTTCGCGCGGCCTGGTACTTTATGCCGGATGGGAAAACTGCGAAAACAGAACATTCCGGAACCGATGCCCTCTTTTTAGAGATGAATGAGAAGGCCGGATATCTGGAAGTGTTTCGCCCTGAAGGTGGGTGGGAAAAGGGCAAGTACCTTTTAAAGATTTTTTATGAAAGCCCTGGCCAGGAACTGTACGACGGCAATGTTGTGGGCACCATGGTGTTTACAATTACAGATGCGCCCTCGTCATAGGGTGCTGTTCAGAGTGAGCACGCCTGCTCCTCTTCCATTCACTCCCTTCGCTTTTCTCTTCTAACTTCTAAGGGTTCGCGCAAGAATAACTTCCCCTGTTTGGGTGCTGAGACGCCTGTCTAGGAGCCTGTCCGACATTAGCGGATCTACTGCGATTGCGCTGGATTTGGCCAGCTTTTCCGATCGTTTTCGTTAAATAGTCACCACTATTCGCCTCAAACGATCGAAAAAGCTGCCTCAAACCAGCACAATCTCGCGATGATCCCTAATGTCGGACAGGCTCCTAGCAAGGCGCGAGGACTGGGCATACTCCTCGGTATGGAAAGGACGAGCTACGCCACCAGGCGGGATGGATCGACGCCCAAACAGGGGAAGTTATTCTTGCGCGAGCCCGTAGCTTTACAGGCGGGGTTTTTGGATCTGGGAAATACTTTCCGAGGAATGCTCCTATTGAGGGAAGTAGGAATTTTGCGTATATGGCGGATGTAACCTGAATTGCTATCATGGGAGATGAAATAGCGTGAGAAATAGGGGAGACCCCACTCTGTCACAGTCGTTGCGCCGGTTTACCACGAGGAAGTCAATCTGTCTCAGGTAATGTCAGTCTTCATCGAGTCTAGTCATTCTGGCAATTGGAGACTAGTGTCTTGGCCGGCATGCATGTGCATGATTGATGTGTATATCGCACCTCTTCCGAGATTTTGTTAACCCTTTGAAAGACCAAAGCATATTCATTCTCATGGAGGTTCAATCCGCTCACCCTTCCGGTTCATCTCAGAAGAAGCCACATGAAAATATCGGGGTTCTCTGGGCATCCCTGGCGGCTGTGGTGTTACTTATCGCTGCCTATTCCAATTTTCTTCACCAATCCTTCCAGTTTGGAGATCGCCAGGTCATTCGAGACAACCTGTACATTCAAAGTCTCGAATCGATTCCTCAATTGTTTTCGAATCCTCGAGATGTCTTGAGCATTCCGGCTGATGTCCCGTATCGACCGTTGGTATCTTTGTCGTTTGCGTGGGATTATTGGATAGCCGGTGGTCTGGATCCCTGGCAATTTCATCTCACGCAATTTATCTTGGTTGTGTTCCTCGGCATGGGTTTCGCAGTGGTAGGTCAGTTCTTCCTTGATCGAGCGGGCAGGCATTGGTCAAATACGTACGTCGCCCTCGTGGCAGCCTTGCTGTGTTGTGTGCATATCGCGAATGCTGAAATGCTGAGCCAAATCTCCTCGCGAGCCAGTTTGCTCGCCACGCTTGGGGTGGTCGGAAGTTTTTTGTTGTATGGTTGCCTGCCCACCTGGCGTCATTCGCACCTGTATCTTCTTCCCATGATGCTTGGAACTCTGGCTCATCCCTTGGGTGTGCTGTTTATTCCACTGCTGTTGGTCTATGTGCTGTTATTTGAGAAAAGGCTTTCTTGCCGAGAATTATGCTCAGCCAACGCATGGCCAAAAATTCGACATGCTCTGGGCAAAGTCCTTCCGGCTTTTCTCACGGGGATGGCGCTGTTGTTGTTTCTTGATAGCGTGACCCCCTTACAGGAAATGGGTAGAGGCAACATTGCCGATGCGCTTTTGCTCCAACCGTTTCTTTGGCTGCACTACGTGCAACGCTTCTGTATTCCCTTTGTGATGACCGAAGATATCGTATGGGATATTCCACTTTCCATATTTGATCCGCGCTTTCTCGCCGGGATGTTCTGTATTGTCCTCTTGGGTCGAATGGTATGGGCAAGTTCACACACAAAAGAATTACGTCCGGTCACGTTTGGAATCATGTGGTTTATCGTCGGGATGTTGGGCGCCGTGAGTACTGGTGATCCAGAAAAATGGACACATCAGGCATGGTTCCCTTTTTTCGGCTTGACGTTGGCTGTCATGTCGTGGGTTAGCTATCAATTGCGGAAATGTCGTTTGGGATTCATACAAATGAATTCGTTGACGATTTCCATGGTGTGTCTATCGGGAGTATTGCTGTTGGCTGCCCATGCCGTGGGGACCTATCAGCTTCACGACAGCGGTTTTTCGATCGAGCCTCCCACAGAGGTGAGTGGTGTGGAAAGGCCTGTTTCACAAGGTCGAAAATTGTGAAAGCCGCTTGCCCTGATCCCAACACAATCAAAATGCTCAGTCCGGTTTCCTTCCCCATTTGTACTACGTCATCTGACGCATAGCCTGAATCCAGAATCTGGGAGATAGTGAACTCACATGGCGTCTCCTCCTTTTGGTGAACGGCCCACTCGGAATCCTCCGGTGGGCCGTTTTTTTAATTAATTAGGGGTCAGACTCGATTAAACGATCACCGTATCTCATACGTAAAAGGATTCGCTATTTTATTTGAGTCTGGCCCAAAAACTGACCCGAAAGTCCTCTGTCCCCTGTTTAGAGGAAGAGAGAAGGTTTAGGAATTTGTGTGTGTAGGGGCTGAGGTGGCAGGTGAGTCGGTTTTAAGTTTTCTCGACCGAAGGATTTCCTCAAGGGTGAGAAGGGCATCGCGTCCGGAATTGGTTTCGAAGCCTTTGGCGAGACTTTGGTCTGCATATTTGTGTCCATGATCTTGTGTGGCGCTTTGGCTGAGGCTGCCGGTCCATTTGCGAGGGTCGCGGCTGCCGTGTTTCCGATCCCATGCCGTGAGGCAGGCTTTGGCGATAAGTTTGTTTAAGGGCGCAGGGTTGTACAGCAATTTTTTGATATTCCAAGGGGTGAGGCTCAGTGGATTATAGCCCGCCGAGAGATAGCCTTCGGACAGCAAGCGTTGCTCCAAATCCGTGTTGGGTTGAACGCCCAAGAAGAACATTAAGGGGAACACTCGATCTTCGCCCAGGATCGACGCGACCACTTTATACGATTCAATGCTTTGCAGCAGGGTTTCCTCGGTTTCATCTGGTGAGTTGAGCGAGTAGTTGAGAATGACGCGGCCTTTGAATCCCGCATTGCTGAGATGACGGCATCCGTCGTACAGGTGTTCAAGTTTGAACCCCATGTGCATACTGTTCAGCACCTTTTGCGAGCCAGCGGTGATAGCCACTTCCAAATCACCGACGCCAGACTTCACCATGAGCTTGGCAAAATCCGCCGTGATCAACGACGTCCGTATATAGCCGGACCATTCAATGTCCAGCCCTTCCTTAATAATCCGTTCCAAAATTTCCGTGCATTGCGGGTACGCGTCTTTGCCCGTGATGAATTGGGCATCCGTAAACCAAAACCGTCGTGCGCCCCACTGGTGATAATACTGCGAAATATCTTTCACCACATTTTCCGCTGGTCGATACCGCACACGTTTTCCTTCGATATAGGGATACAGGCAAAACGAACAATCGTAGGGGCACCCGCGTTTGCTTTGAACGCCAATACATTCGCCCACGTATTCCTGGTACTGCGGAAAAATCGACGTGAGGTAGGGAAGGTCAACGGTTAAGGAATCCAGCATAGCCGGAGTATGCTTGGTGCCTTTTTGAATGGAGCCATATTCGCGCACGATGAATCGTTCGTCTGTCAGGGGTTCGTTGTTCAGGACCTTCAGAATGGCATCTTCCCCTTCGCCCAGAATGCCGAGGATCCCTTTGGGAAGTTTTTCAATGAGTTGATCGGCAAATGCGGTAAAGGCGCCACCACCGATCATGAGTCGAGTCTGTGGAAATTCTTTATCCATCAGCCAGGGGTATGACAGATTCGAGCGAATGTCTTGATAGTAGCGATAGAGATTCTGCAAGCCTTGGAACGAGGCAACGATTCGCTTGAGCGGATTGCTGGAGTAGTAAAAATTAAACGCATGCTCCAAAGACGCATCGCCTTCATGCGGAGAAAAAATTTGAATGTCGCGCCAGGAGAAACACACGAGTTCAGGTTTGAACTCAGCAGCCGTCTCTCGGAGAATTCGTTGGCGTTCAGACCGTGGGTAGAGGGAGAGATCCACGATGCGTTGACGAACGTCAGGGCGGCGGCGATGAATAAAGTCGGCGAGGTAGGTGATCCCGGTCGGGTATACCTTTTTGCACGGGAGAAATACGTAAAGGACGGAGTCCATTGATCTTATTTGACCGCGATATGAATGGCCACAATGCCGCCAGTCAGATTGCGATATTCCACGTGTGAGAAGTTGGCTTGTCGAAGCATGGTGGCCAGACGTTCTTGATTGGGGAACGCGCGGATGGATGCCGGCAAATATTCATAGACATCGGTGTGGTCTCGTGCGACCCATCTTCCGATTTTTGGAAGGAGGTGAAAGGAATACCAATCGTACATGGTTCGTAGCCAAGAGTAGATGGGTCGTGAAAACTCAAGGCACACGAAACGCCCGCCCGGTTTGAGTACACGATAAATTTCTGCAAAGGCTTGGGGGATGTTGCCGACGTTGCGAATGCAAAATCCTGCGGTCACGGCGTCGAACGTGTCAGTGTGAAAGACGAGGCCTTCGGCGTTGCCTCGTACACACGTGATGCGGGAAGAGAGCCCACGCTTGGAAATTTTTTGAACTCCGACTTTGAGCATGTCAAAGTTCAAGTCCGTCGCGACCACGTTCCCCTCAGCCCCCATCCGTTGATCGAGAAGAATGGCCAAATCCCCGGTTCCTGCTCCGAGATCCAAGGCTCGTCCAGCCTGTGCACATTCCGGCACCAGCTCGATCGCCCGACGCTTCCAATGGTGATGTAACCCAAAGCTGAGTAGCGAATTATTCAGGTCGTAGCTGCGTGCAATCGCGCTGAACATTCGTTGAACGGCTTGCTCTCGTGGAGTACCCGACCATTGCGAAACGGTCTTCCCTTCCGGTGCGCCCACGGTTTTTTCAACGGATTGCAGCATGCCCAGGACGTAGCACCAGCTTTCTTTGCTTGTCAAGGTAACGAGTGGGTGAGATGCCCCTTGGATACAGGGACTGTTCAAACTGGCCTCCAGCAAGGCCGCAGGGCCTTTGGCGCCCGGAGCGTACGCTGAGTACGTGAGGACGACAAAGGTCCGAGAACGCCGCTGGTGGCCAGTTTGAACAGTCCCTCAGCTGGGAAAGCATTGCCCAGTGCAGGGAAACCTACACGGAAGAAATTGATTGAGGACAGGGAGTGCGTGACAACAAAACTGCTGCAAAATCAAGCGAATGAGGTGTTCGGGGATCCAAGCGCACTTTGGCACAACTGTTGAATATATTTTAGCAGGAGCTCTTTGCCATTGTGCTGTCGGAGAACGGCTCAGTTTCATGTATAAAAATTGGATTAGTTGTAAATACGTAATGCTAGATTTTGGATCTCTCGCTTCCCACAATACCTAACGAAAGGTTCTGAGGCTTATGACCATCTATGAGAAGAACGTGGACGCATTGAAGGTGCATCACCCGGAGTTGGTGGATCTGACTACCCAAACGATTTCTACCGACCATATTCAAGTCGAACTGACATCGACTGGCACCCCGCGGTTGGTCGTTCGCAGTTCAGCTGGGGAGATCATTGAACTGCATGATCCACAAGATCCGTTAAGCGTGGCAGAGGGCACGGTCGAGCGAATGGCGGCTTCGCTTCAGGGTGTCACGGTTTCGTTAGGGTTGGAGTTGGGGTATTTCGCACTGGCCGTAGTTCGTCGGTTGGATGTGCACTCGCGGCTGATTGTGTACGAGGCCGATCCGGCAATTTTTCTTACGGCCTTGCGAGAAGTCGATCTGACGGAAATTCTCGACTCACCACGAGTGAAGCTGGTTGTGGGGAGAGAGGGGAAGCTTCGAGATTGCTGCACGAAGTTTGTCGGGCAGACCGACGGCACGTTACGGGTCATCAGCTATGAACCGGCGTTTCGATTAGACCCGGAGACGTATGGCGAGACGGCTGAGCAGGAATTGGACCGAATCCCAAGCATTGTGAAAGCGGCACGGAATGCCTTGATCCGCCGTGGGCCGATGTTTATCGACAGCGTGCTGAGCAATGTTCCGCACATCATGCTCGCCCAAGGCGTGGCAGCATTAAAAAATCGATGTGAGGGCATGTCTGCCATACTCGTGGCCGCAGGCCCGTCGCTGGAGAAAAACGTGCATCAGTTGAAGGCCGCCAAAGGTCGGTCCGTGATCATCACCGCGGACACCGCTCTTGGCTATCTGCTGCTTCGTGGGATCGTGCCGGATTTTGTGGTGAGTGTCGATCCGCAAAAAGAAACCTATCGAAAATTTCAGGGATTCGAAATCCCGCCTGAAGTCGCCTTGGTGTTTCACCCTGCCGCATTTTCACACATTCCGAAGCATTTTCCCGGTCCCCAATTCACGTTGGATGCGGCCATCCCGGTGTATCAATGGCTCCAGGAGTTCTGGTTGCCCAAAGGTGCCATCGATACCGAGTGCATGTGCCAGGTGCATGTTGGGTTTAATCTCGCGCAATGGATGGGGTGTTCCACGATTATTCTCGCAGGCCAGGATCTCTGTTATACCGATGATGGGATGCACGTGAAACATGGCAGTTATTTGACCGAGAGTGAAAATGCCGCCACCGTGGCCAATGGACACCCGGTCCAGGATATATTTGGGAAGACTGTAAAAACGAATCCCACGTTTCTGAACTATAAATCCATCCTTGAAAAGAAGATTCGGCAGTTTCCTGGCACCGTCATTCACGCGAATGAAGGCGGGCTTCCCATTGAGGGCGCGAAGCTGTATTTACTCGGAGATGCCGTGGCGGAATTTTGTCAAGGTCCGATCGGCGGAGTCATTGATCAATTAGGTGATACGCGCAGCCAATCGTCGAGTATCGATTGGCCGCCTCTATTGCAGGAAGTGCGGGAACGGTTGCGTGACGTGTTTCGGGTACGGCGCACCAGTGATCACGTCTGTGCATTATTGACGACCATGAAAGAACGCTGGCAACGTGCCCAGGTGGCCGATAAGGAATTTCAGCAGTTAGGTAAAAAGGTCGAGCGCCTGACGAATCTCATTCCCCGCTATCCCAAAATACGGGAACTGTTACATTGGATGAACATTGATCTCGAACGGCAGTTAGCCGAAGACACGGAGACCCTTGATGCTCTCACCGATCCCAAAGACAAACATGAAAAGCAAATTGAACGGGGTCTCCGCTATTACGGCGGCTTGTCTCGAACGGCTCCGTCATTGGGTGAAAAACTCCAGGAATTCACCCAGCGACTTGAACAATGGCGAGAGCTGGAAACACGCCTCCCGCAACCTGATGGTTCGCCGACCTGGTTAGATATCGCCGAAGGATTTCTGAATCTTCAGATGTTTGAAAAGGCACACAGGTGTGTGGAAAGGTATGCGCAGAAAAAATCAGAATCTCGGCTCGTATTATCCGAAGCCGTGCTCTCGATTCGTCTCTGCTTGGATCAGCATCAACTCACCAAAGCCGTGGCACAGGCGGAGAAAGCCCGAGAGGAATTTCCTGAAAATCCGGAGATCAAATCACTCTGGAGTCATGCCAAATGGGAATACCGACAATGGCAGGGCAAAGTCAGGGCGGCGCAAGCCGAAGAGCCGATGAAGGTAGATACGCATCTCAAAGCTGGCGACTTCTATCACCGCATCGGCGATTATGCCCGCGCCAAAACCCATTACCGATTGGCCGTAGAAGAAGAACGCCGTCTCCCCATCCCCAACCAAGCTTGGGAATTTTTCTCCAAGAAAGATCAAAGGGAGTCGGTTGCCGAAGCAGACCAGGCAACCGTAGCGGGAAGTTAAGCTTTCCCTACCTATTTGGCATTTTTAAACGGAACGTTTTTTTTAAATGCGGGGGTTTCGTCCCCGCGCGCCAAACCGCCTCCGCGGGGGCAGGCTCTGCGGGTGCCTGGTCAACTAGGATCATACAGAATATATGGTTCTATCCTACCGCCATCCAATTCTGGCCACATGGAGTTTCTTGGCCATGGCTTTGCTTCCTGTGAGCGTTCTTTCTTGTGTAGCTGCACGATCGTATCGTGCCCTCTTCCCACGGACCAAGGGGCTATGACGCCAGGAAGCTGCAGCTACCAAAAAATAAAAGACGACGCAATTCGCTCAAAAGGAGAGGCGACATAACCCACGAGGAGTGCCATAAATTTATGTGCACCTGATCGTATTGTGCTGCCAGAACCCTAAATTCTGCATGATCCGTCAACTACCCCGAATCATGATGGCTGCGCAACTCGCTCTGAGGTGCAAAGCCACCTCTTCGCTCAGACAGTGCTCGCCGAAGGGGTCGATTCGGGGTAGTAGCCCAGCCGCGCCCAACGCGTAAGACGGACAGAACATTCCATTACTCGAAATGATAATGGTTCATTCGGAAAGAGGGAGAAATCGTATTTCTCCCTCGCCCCTGTGGGGAGAGGGGTCTTCTGGAACGAAGAAATTATCTACGGTAACCCTCAGCGTTTATCCAAGCGCATCAATGCTAGGAGCCTGTCCGAGATGAGCAATTGTGACGAGGGTGTGCTGGTTTGAGTCAGATGTTTCGATCGTGTGAGGCGAATAGTGGGACTATTCAACGAAAACGGGGAATGTTCAAAAAGCATGCCCTCGCGGAGGCGGGGGGCCGTCCAGCAAGCCCGAGAACGCAGCTGGCGGCCTTTTTCAACATTCCCCGAAAAGGATCGGAAGATCTGGCCACACCCAGTACCCCCGCAGTAGATTCGTCTAATCTGGGACAGGCTCCTAGAAAACCCATCAACCCAGGACGATATAACTTAGGGCCAGATAGGCAACGGCAGAAACTCCTGCGGCGAAAGTGGCAAGTGGTAGCTGTGTCGTGACATGATCCATCAGGTCTGAGCCGCAGGCCAATGCTGACAGTATCGTGGTGTCGGAAACGGGAGAGCATTGGTCGCCAAACACTCCCCCGCCGAGAATGGCCCCAAAACTGAGCAGGATGAAGGTCGGATCCTGGGACAGCGCGAATGCGAGTGGCAGTGCAACGGGGAAAATTACTGCGTAAGTGCCCCAGGAAGAGCCAATAGAAAAAGAAACCAGCATGCAGATCAGTAACAGCAAGCTGGGTAAAATAAACGGCCGGGTTTGGAGCCAATCCAATGTCGCTTCCACGACGTAAACGGATGTGCCTAGCTGCTCTGACACGGTCGCCAACGTGACAGCGAGCCCTAATACAATTGCGCCAACAGTCACGCCCTTGATACCAGTGACGACAGCATCGAAGGCATCAGCGACCAACATTCCGCGCAACACGCTAACAATGAGCGCCACCACGACGGCGAGCCCAAATCCCTCAAAAACGAGAGGTGTACCACCAAGTAGCCAAGGAACAATGCAAAAACCCATGAGCGTACCGATGGGTGCAAGGAAATCAATCATCGCCGGCGTGTAACCCTCGGCAAGTCGAGATTCAGTCAGTTCTGGTGACATCATCGGAACCGCATGTTCAAAATCCAGTTCACCGGTAGATGTGACACGGTCAATGACCCGCCGCATCGGCGTATTCAAGAGTGGCAGTCGATCCATGGCAAACAACAACGTCATGCCCACCGCAACCCACGCATAAAAATTAAAAGGGATAGCTTGAAGGAAAAGCGCAATGGCATCCGCTTCAGAATCAACAAGTCCGGCCAGTGGCTCGATGGTAATCAATCCAGCGACGTAGATCGGCCAGACATTAAAGGGAATGATGGTGGCAATTGGTGATGCCGTGGAATCCACCACATACGCGAGTTCTTCGTGACCAACATGGTGTTTATCAGAAACCGGCTTAACGGTTGTCCCGGTTAGCACAGTGCTGATGGTTCCTCCCTGATGAAATATGATGCCCATGATCCAGGCGAAGACCTTGGCCGAAATCCTCGAACGCACAAATCGAGCCGCCATGGTTTTGGCAAAGTGGCGTGCCCCACCATTGTGATTCCACAGGCCTAAAAGCCCGCCGAGTGCCCACAGATACACGAGAAGTATCTGGGCATATCTTTCACTCCCCAGGCTCGGCACGAGAAACGCATCGATAATATTCAGGCGACCAATTAAGAGGCCGCCGGTGAAGATACCCAGCAGCAGGGCAAGCAATACGTTCCGTGTGACAAAACAGATAGTGATCGTTACTGCAGCGGGCAACAAAGACCAGAGGCCATAGTGGCCCTGCACATCCATTGGTCGTGTGTGCCAGATGATCACCGAGGCGACAACGCAGGTGATCAGACCAAGCACTGCGGACCTGTTTCGAGCCGAGACACGTTTCAATTTGGGTCCCGGTCTTTAATGTTTCCGCAGTGACATGACCCGGCATACGTGCGTTTCATGGGGACGGCCTGCTTTTGGAGGTCAGCGGTGTACCACCCGGATTTTTCCTGAAGCCGGTATCTATTTCTTCGCCCTGGTCTGCCACGATGTACCTGGAAATCCATGGTCCATGCTGTGACAGGCCGTGGTATATTTTCCTCGGCATGGAGAGAGGCATAGGTTCCTTGAACCAGGGTGCATAGTATTTCATGTTTGGAAAAGCACGAACCTCATGGGAAAGATTAGGTGTACCTCCTCCATGCCAGGCACGAGGATCTCGAATACACACGCGACCGGCAGGTGCAGGACAGACCGTACTCAATTTCATCCACTCTGGCTCTTCGTCAAGGTCGGGGATGTTCTCGTGAGAATGTTGCGTACCAGGTATCTGCCTGGTGGGACCATTGAGCATGTCAAAATCTACCATCAAAAAATTGTATTGTATCACTGCTGTCCCGTTACAGTTGCACGATAGGTCTTTAACGGTGTTCTCATTCAAAATACCCATTTCATGGGTGTCATCGACTTGAACAGGAAACGAACCCCCTGCATTCTCCCCCTCAGCATTCCTGAGGAAGTGAATGATGTATATAGGGAATGTTGAAAACGCCGCCAGCTTTCGCTAAAGCTACGGCTGACAAGCCAGCGCGTTCCTTGCCTGCCGGAGCGGCTTCGCGCAGGCAGGTCGCCCTTTTGCCGTGCTCACGTACTGAGAGTATGCTACGCGCGTCAAGCCTACTCCGCCGAAGTGAGCTACGAAGGCCGGGAAGGACTGCGGCCTTTCCTTCGACTCTGCTCAGGACAGGACTGGACCAGCCTTCGCCGAAGCGGCTTCGGCTGGCAAGCGGACCCTTCGGAAAGACTCAGGGCATGCTTTTTTGAACATTCCCTCTCACTGATGTTGGTCGCATTTCCTGGCGCATTTATGGGATCTGGGCATGAAAACATTCAACAGGCCCATATAGACAACCTCGTTTTTCGCAGGTCATGGATTACCTGCCACTCCATACCTTCAGGAGGTATGTGGCTCGCTATCAAGGCGAACGGTATGTCAAGCAGTTCCGGTGTCTCGACCAATATCTCGTGATGGCGTTCGCCCCGCTGACGTACCGCGAGAGCCTGCGCTCTATCCGCCGGCCTATCTTTTTTGCCACTTCCCCCACAAACCGATCCCTGCCCATTCCTTGCCCCCGGTTAATGGCCTGTGGCTGCATGTCCTCCCATTCCCCCTCCGAGATGGCTTCCCGAACCCACGTCCGGTAGCGCGTCGTCCGCTCCTGCGGCGTCGCGCCCAAGCTACAATATCCCTCGTCCAGAGCCACTCGGCTCTGTGCCTCCTACTCTGCCTTGCTCCGAAACTCTACCAGCGGTAGTCCCGCGGCGACGCCACCAAGCACGCCCGCACCGGATTGAGTTCAATAGAGCGGCAACAGGCAAAAAGATAGGCATCTCGTTGAATCGGACTCGATTGAAACTGCCCTTCCCACAAGGTCCCATTGCGGTGTTCGAGGGCAGTCACATACCTCGTTGGCCGTCCGGCCACAGGTTTCATGCGTCAGCTTAAGCGCGTGGGTTTTCGCCCAGGATCCACGACGAGGTGCACGTGGTTGGTCATCAAACAGTAGGCGTAGACACAACAGCCCAGTTTCGCTTTCCATTCCCACAGATTATTGAGGGAGTACTGATAACCGTCGTCACCTGCAAACACCATCTGCGGATTATGCCTCCGGTGAATCACATGATGCGGGACGTTCGGGAGAATGATTCGGGCGGTACGGGGCATAGCACCGCAGGATAGCAGAAACGAGCCAAAGAATATATCTGTCCCCTTTTTCTCTGTCCAAACCGGCTACAAGCAAAAGCCGGGGGAGCCTGAAGGCTCCTCCCGGCCTAGGATGTTCGTGCCACGCCCCTATACGTCACGTAAGACAGCGGTGAAACTCGTCAAATGGTTTTGAGTCCTTTTGCCGAAACAAAAGGCCCTCGTCGTGCGGGGGCGAAAACACGCATTTAATTTAACCTAGAAACGGCAGTTGGGCGCAAAAAAGCCGTGTAAGATATTGGTGTGCATGGTGAAATACAAAAAGTCGTAGTCACCTCGGTGGTGATAAGACATTTTTGTATTTTATCAGGTGCGCCAAGAGCTTGCGCGGACTTTTGTGATCCAATTGCTGTTTCTAGGTTTAAGGGCACCTCTAAAAACCGTCCTTGCCCTCACATAACATGCCTGGTTTTTAGAGGTACCCTTAACATGATTGAACCAAGTGCAGAGAAGAAACCCCTCACCCTACCCTCTCCCCTCAGGGGCGAGGGAAAATTGAAAAAAAGCCGACCCTTACCCAAACAAATCTTTGGTTTTGCCGAAGTGCTGAAACGCCTTGGCTGTCACTTGGCGGCCGCGGGCGGTGCGGTCGAGGTAGCCGGATTGGAGGAGGAAGGGTTCGTACACGTCTTCGAGTGTGGCTTTTTCTTCTTGCACGGCGGCGGCGAGGGCTTCGACGCCGACTGGGCCGCCGTTGAATTTATCCAGAATTGTGAGCAGGATTTTGCGATCCATCTCGTCGAAGCCTGCGCTATCCACGCCGAGCCATTGTAGTGCATCCTTCGCTACTTTGTGCGTGATCACACCATCGGCTTTGACTTCTGCGAAATCCCTCACTCGTCTGAGGAGCCGGTTGGCAATGCGTGGGGTGCCACGGGCGCGTTGACCGATCTCGGTCGCTCCGCCAGGTTCAATCGCAATATTTAAAAGCCCTGCCGAGCGATTGACGATGATGTCCAACTCTTCCGGCGTATAAAAATCAAGCCGATAGACCAGCCCGAATCGTTCACGAAGCGGTGAGGTCAGTGACCCAGCTTTGGTGGTGGCTCCGACTAAGGTGAATGGGGGCAAGTCGAGTTTCATGGTTCGGGTGGCCGGTCCCTGTCCAATCACGAGATCGATTTGAAAATCTTCCATGGCCGGATAGAGGGCTTCTTCGACGCTTGGCGGCAGGCGATGGATCTCATCGATGAAGAGGACATCGTGCATTTGCAAGTTGGTGAGAATGGCCGCAAGATCTCCGGCATGGTTGAGCACGAGTCCCGATGTTGGTCTAATCGTCCCGCCCATTTCTTTGGCGATGATATGCGCGATGGTGGTTTTGCCGAGCCCAGGAGGTCCGTAAAAAATGGCGTGGTCTAAGGGTTCGACGCGTCGTATGGCGGCTTCGATGCAGACCCTGAGGGATTCTTTCATCCGCTCTTGGCCAATGTATTCGTCAAGGGTTTGTGGACGAAGAGAGCCTTCGCTGTTTTGCTCTTCGTCTAGGGGATGATCGGCGACCAAGCGGTCTTCCATGGCATGCGTGAAATGAGGGGCGACGCCTACTGAGGTTTTAGGATAGAGGAAAGGGCAGGGTTTCGTGGCCAGCCCAACCCCTTCGACGTGACAGAATTAAAACGTGTAGCACTCTTGGGAAATCGCCCCCGGTACGGTGAAGAGGACATTGACGTCACGGCCCAGGTGGCTAATGATAAACCCTTGCTTCTCGAAACACAGCCGTGCACCCATGAGATTTTCTTCCCCGTATTCTTCAGGGCCCATGAGGTCGCGGATTTCTTTGACGGTTTCGCTGGTGAGAACCCGACGAAAAATGCCGCGTGTTTTGTGAGAGAACCGGTTGTTGATGAAGATCAGGTCCACTTTGCCATCGGTAATCTGGACGCCAGCCATGACCGCGGTGGGATTGTGTTGATCCCACATGGTGATAAATCGACCAACTTCCTCAACCCGAATCCCAGGAATTTTATGGTTCATGAGCCTCTCGTGGGCGTCTATTTCTGAATCACCCAATTTGACGCGATATAACGAGATGTCTTTGTAATCCACCTCTTCGGGTTTGGAGACGCTATTTCGGGTCAATTCGTATTTTTTGGCCATGGCATCTGTGACCGCGAGTGGTAGAAAAAGTGCCAGGGTTAAACTCAATGCCATAAGGGCCTTGATGCGCATGAAAACCTCCTTCACAAGGTCTATTGACGTGTCATCGTTGCCGGGGGGGCTGGATTTGTAGAAAAATGCCTTCTGTGCTGATTGTAACTGAGGGGTTTTCCATAATCAAATTGCGGCGGCGTGTCCTTTGCGATATTCTCGCTGGTTGAAACGCAGAAAGCTACACATCCAAATGAACCAAGTCATCCACATTAAAGGCGCCCGCGAGCACAATCTGAAGAATCTTGATGTCGTGATCCCGCGTGATCAACTGGTGGTGATTACGGGTCTTAGCGGGTCGGGGAAGTCCTCCCTCGCGTTTGACACCATCTATGCCGAAGGTCAGCGGCGATATGTCGAGTCGTTGTCTGCTTACGCGCGCCAGTTTCTGGAACAAATGGGCAAGCCCGATGTGGATTCCATTGAGGGGCTATCTCCGGCCATTTCCATCGAACAAAAAAGTACCAGCCATAATCCGCGGTCAACCGTTGGCACGGTCACGGAAATTTACGACTATCTGCGCTTGCTCTTTGCCCGAGTCGGACGGCCCTCTTGTGTCAGTTGCGGTGAGCCGATTACCGCGCAAACGGTCCAGCAAATGGTCGATGCTATTCAAAGGCTTCCCGTCGGGGCGAAGTTTCAGGTGTTAGCGCCGATTGTGCGCGGGCGGAAAGGCGAATACCGAAAAGAACTGTTGGCCGCGCGTCGTGCGGGATTTGTTCGTGCCCGTGTGGATGGCAAGATCTTTGATCTCGGTGAGACTATCTCGCTGGAAAAGCAACGCAAGCATACCATTGAGATTATTGTCGATCGCCTTATGATGAAAGAAGAGGAATCGTTGCGGCGCCGGTTAGCCGATTCCGTCGATACCGCGTTAAAGCTGGCTCAGGGATTGGTCGGGATTCTCACCGACGATGGTGCCCTAGCGCTCTACAGCGAAAAGCTGGCCTGTATCACCTGTGGGGTGAGCTATCCCGAAATCACCCCACGCGTGTTTTCCTTTAATAGCCCTCACGGGGCTTGCCCGTCGTGTGATGGCATTGGGTTTATAGTGTCCGGATGTCCGGAGGGTCAGAATTATTCCGAGGACAATACGTGCCCGGGATGCCAAGGTGCTCGCCTGAAATCCGAGAGTCTTGCGGTCAAGGTTGGGGCCAAGTCCATTGCCGACCTCACGAAGTTTTCCATTCGTGATGCCGCTGGGTTCTTTGAATTGCTGGAGTTGACTGAGCGGGAACGACTCATCGGACAACGTATTCTCAAAGAGATTCGTGAACGGTTGGAATTTTTGCTGAATGTGGGGTTGGACTATCTGACGTTAGATCGGGCAGCCGCGACTCTTTCAGGAGGGGAAGGTCAACGGATTCGGTTGGCCACGCAAATCGGGTCGGGCCTCGTGGGCGTGTTGTACATTTTGGATGAGCCGAGTATTGGCCTGCATCAACGGGATAATCGCCGGTTGCTGCAAACCCTGCTTCGGCTCCGCGATATGGGGAACACGGTTGTGGTTGTCGAGCATGATGCCGAGACCATTTTGGCCGCGGATCACCTCGTGGATATGGGGCCTGGTGCGGGAATCCATGGTGGATATGTTGTGGCTCAAGGTACGCCGGCCGAGGTCATCCGGAACCCAGAGTCGTTAACCGGTCAGTACCTTCGACGGGCACGCGAGGTGATCTTGCCCCCCCGGACAAGGGAGCCCAGTGGGTTTTTGATTGTCGAGAAGGCGAACAAACACAATTTAAAAATGCTGACCGCCAAGATCCCTCTGGGGTTGTTGACGTGTATCACCGGGGTGTCGGGCTCCGGTAAAAGCACGTTGGTCTTAGAGGTCTTGTTCCCGTCGTTGTCGCAACTGTTGTATCAGAAGATACCCAAGATCGAAGGGTGTCAAGCTATCAAGGGCGCGGAGGCGCTCGATAAGGTAATCGATATTGATCAATCGCCGATTGGCCGAACGCCACGCTCGAATCCCGCGACGTACACAGGCCTGTTTACGTTTATTCGAGACCTGTTTGCGGGTTTGCCCGAATCGCGCGTGCGAGGCTACAAACCCGGTCGGTATAGTTTCAATGTCAAAGGCGGGCGATGCGAGGCCTGCCAGGGCGGTGGCTTGATCAAAATCGAAATGCACTTCCTTCCCGATGTGTATGTGACCTGCGAGGTGTGCAAAGGGCAGCGTTATAATCGAGAGACGCTCGATGTGAAACACAAGGGGAAAAATATCGCACAGGTGTTGGATCTGACGATCGCCGAAGCGTTAGAATTTTTCGAGCACATTCCACCGATTAAAACCAAACTTCAGACTTTAGCCGAAGTGGGGTTGCACTATATTAAGCTCGGGCAATCCGCCACGACTTTATCAGGCGGCGAGGCACAGCGGGTGAAACTGTCACGAGAATTGTCGAAGCGGGCTACCGGGCGCACTATGTACATTTTGGATGAGCCCACCACCGGGCTCCATTTTGCCGATGTGCAACGGTTGTTGGATGTGCTGGATCATCTGGTCGAGACCGGCAATACGGTCTTGGTCATCGAGCATAATTTGGATGTGATTCGGAATGCAGATTGGATTCTTGACCTCGGGCCTGAGGGAGGGGATGGCGGTGGCGAGTTGGTCGAAGTGGGATCACCTGCCGATTTGATTCAATCCGGGCAATCCTGGACCGCACAAGTGCTCAGGGAATATCAGGTCGCGTGAAAGCCCGCTACTTCTTCTTGTAAATATTCAAGCCGATTTTTTCTTCCCGATCCGGAAGATTCACATTTCCCTCTGTTGACGCGATGATGGTCGTCTTGCCAGATGAAGATGGCCCAAAATCCTTCGACAGATCGACTTTGATGGTCAGCATCGTGCCTTCCACGGACAGTTCTACGTTCTTCATGTTCACGCCTCCTTTGTGCGAATCAGATGTGGGCCTACGACGTTAGCTTAGGGCTAGTATCAGCAGCGCCAAGCTCCCGACCATATATGGAATCATGCAGGAATACAAGATGACTTTCAGTGGAGGGATACCGGTTATCGATGAATATCGCGTGCGGTGTTCTTCATAAATGAATTCATAGGATAGGATGATCACCGCAAACGTCAGGGTGAAGGCCCGACTCGTTCGAGGAAAGGTGAACACGCCACTGAGTAAAAAATCCATCGTGAAAAACCCACTCCAGGTCAATAAGAGAACGGCCAGGACTAGCTGGAGCATCGCCGACAGGGGCAAGCGGTTGCCTTTTTCTGAAATTGGAGGGCTAGGAGCCTGTCCCAGATTAGCCGAATCTACTGCGGATGTGCTGGGTGTGGCCAGATCTTCCGATCCTTTTCGGGGAATGTTGAAAAAGGCCGCCAGCTGCGTTCTCGGGCTTTTGGCGTGCTCACGTACTCCGTGTACGCTCCGCGCGCCAAAAGCCCTGCGGCCTTGCTGGACGGCCCCCCGCCTCCGCGAGGGCATGCTTTTTGAACATTTCCCGTTTTCGTTGAATAGTCCCACTATTCGCCTCAAACGATCGAAACATCTGACTCAAACCAGCACCTCCTCGCTACGATCGCTAATCTGGGAAAGGCTCCTAGAGGCGTTCATGACACGATGGGGTCTCCGGCTTGTTGATCAACCGGTTGGTTGATCAGATGACTGGTCGCAGGTGAGACATACGCGCGGGCGGCGTTTCAAAAATTTAACCTTCCCGCTTGCGAGACAGGCATAGTGCACGAACCTGCCGCAAAGGGAACACCGTTCCCAGCCCCCTTTGAGCAGGGTGGTGTTCCGGTACAGCCCTTGATCGCACACCCCGCAATGTTCAGGCTCAATGCCCAACAATAGGGGTTCCCACTCTCCTCCAGCCCGGCGAATACTCATGGGGCGGGAGTATAGCGGGAGGGTTGGGGGAATTACAAATTGAGGCCAAATGGCCGTTCTGAGGTCTTTGCGGCTTTTGACCTGTCATTCCTACGAAAGCGGGACTCCAATTTTCTCCTGTTGTCATTTCGACCCTTGAGAGAAATCTCGTCTTTTCTCACACCAGCCAACATATTCCCCACCGAAGAATAGATTTCTCCCTTCGCTCGAAATGACGGAAGAAACGACTTGGGTGTGGCTGAGCCAGCCCCCACAATCATGTACTCAACCTGATGGGCGTTGAATAACGCGAGCAACTCTTTGAAGTCTGACTGTGCTTCCATCGATTTGTTTTCTTAGCCGCTCAATAGCCGCAAGACGTTCCTCTGGAACCTTCCCTAACCAGAAGGCAAGGTCTTCCCTAATCGAAGATTGGTTCAGAGGAACTTTTCTGACAACCTTTTCTACCATACCATCTATTGTAGCAAAACACGTGCAAAATATAACCATAGGATTTCCTGTCCAAAGGCAGCTTGAATGGTCTCACGAGTTCAGAGTTGTGTGGTTCAGGGTTGGGATAGTTTTTATTATGCGGGGTGTCGCCCCGCGCGGCGTAAGAAAAATCCATTTTTTAAATTTTCAAAGTATTCCGGTTCACGCGCCCCCCACCAAACTGGTGTGATGCTTTTCACTTTTCTTCTGTCATTTCGACCCCCAGGAGAAATCTGTAGGGTACCTCTAAAAACCAGGCATTTTATGTGAGGGCAAGGAAGGCGCGCGCGGAAAACCGGAATGTATGGGCGAATACATGAGGATTTGAGCACGCAGCTGACGCCGCCATCACGGAAAAGGACGGTTTTTAGAGGTGCCCTGTAGTTCGGCACCGCGCAAGATTTCTCGTAAGACTCGAAATGACAAATGGGATGCGTTGGGCGCGGCGGAGTTTCTTTCCCGAATCGACCCCTTTGGCGAAGACTGTCGGAGTCCTTCGACCAGGCTCAGGATAGACTCCGCGAGTTTCCGAGCCATCTTATTCGGGGCGGAGGCGGAGGGACCCGCAGGGCTGCGCACAGGCAGAAATGGTTTTGGTCCCTTTAGCCGAAACAAAAGGGACTCGTCGCGCGGGGACGAAACCCCGCAATATAAAAAATCAACAACAGGATTCCCGTTTTCAACCCTATGCGTTGAAGCGTCACGCCTAGGGGATTACTGAGGTGGATTCACGCCAAGGTCTTTGCAAATTTTCTTGGCCAAGATGTCTTGTATTTCGTTATGACGGGGAATAGCAGAACGTGTATTGAGGGTAGGATGGTGCCACCAGGAATGTCGGGCACCTTCACGGAGTAATTCGCAACCGTTCTCGCGGAGGTGCCGCAAGAGTGTCTGGCGTTTTATATCGCAAGTGGTTCTTCATGAAAATCGGTTCCTGCTGCTCCTAAGGCTTCTTGTCGGTTGATTTCCAATGCTTCTCGGAGTGTGACCCGAAGGCTTTCCATCAGAGCCTCGCGTGTAGGTTCCTGGCAATTGACCCCTGGTACTTCTTCAACCCATCCAATCCACCAGTCTCCCGCCTGCTTGACGATGGCTGTATAGTCCGATTTCATCATGAATCCCCTTATGGGTTAATGGTGGTTCCAAATTATCCTGAAGGGAGAGTACGCTTTCAACCCTGGTCTAGCAAGATTGGAGGACGGTAGGCGAATCTTCTCACTCCGTTCGAAAAGACAAACGGAACGCGTGGGCTCGTGTTGTTTTGTGCGTTTTCCGATCTCCTGCGTTGGGCGCGGCTTCGCTGCCATGCCGAATTCGACTGTTCGGCGAGGACTGTTTGAGCGGAAGGGATCGTTGAAAAAATCCGCCAGCGGCGTTCTCGTTGCTCGAAACCCTCAACGTACTCACGCCGTACGCCTCGGGTTTCTCGCTGCCTGCGGCCTTGCTGGCGGACTTTTTCAACGATCCCTAAAGCGAGTTTCCGAGCCATATAATTCGGCATGGCAGCGAAGTTTCTCCAGAGGAGCCACGCACAGGCAGAAATGGTTTTGGGTCCTTTTGCCGAAACAAAAGTGCCTCGTCGCGCGGGGACGAAACCCCACAATATAAAAAATCCTTTTCCACTAAGGGTTCGCGCTTATACTTTGTTTGACACCCCCCCATCCCTTTGTTAGTTTCTCGATCCGCGAAAAATCTTCCGAGAAAGGCCTTCCCTGTCCGTGGATATTGAGAAATATCTCGAAGAAAAACGGCAACTCGTTGACCGGTATCTAGAAGCCCACCTTCCACCAGAAGGGACTTCACCGGCCGTGTTACACGAAGCCATTCGCTATAGCTTACTGGCCGGCGGAAAACGCATTCGTCCCATCCTCACGATTGCTGCTGCCGAGGCAATTGGGTCTCCTCCCGGCTCACTGCTTCCTGTGGCCTGTGCCTTTGAGTTTATCCACACCTATTCGCTGATTCATGATGATTTGCCAGCGATGGATAACGATGATTTTCGGCGTGGGAAACCGACCAATCATAAAGTCTATGGCGACGGGATGGCGATTTTAGCAGGCGATGGGTTGCAAACAATGGCCTTTGAATGGTGCAGCCGAGCTGATTTAGTCAATGATATTGAGCCATTTGTGCAGATTCAAATTATAGCGGAACTTGCGGTTGGGTCGGGCAATCAAGGCATGGTGGGCGGGCAAGTGTTGGATATCCAGGCCGAGAATCAACAGGTTGAACTCGCGGAATTGCAGAATATTCATGCGCATAAAACCGGCAAGCTTATTCGGGCCTCGGTGCGAGCCGGCGCCCTGTTATCCGGCGCCAGTCTAACGCAGTTTGAACAACTGACGGGTTATGCTGAAGACATTGGCTTGGCCTTTCAAATTGCCGATGATGTGTTGAATGTGACCGGCACGCGTGAGGAACTCGGCAAAGATGCCAACACCGATGCGGAACGGGGCAAGCAAACCTACCCATCATTTTATGGCCTGGAGGGCGCCAAGAAACTCGCCCAAGAATGTGCCGGCCGTGCCATTGGCCGTCTCAGCAGTTTTGATGACAAGGCTGATCCGTTGCGCGGAATTGCGCAGTATATTGTGAGACGCCGCAAATAGCCTTCTTCAGGATCACGTCTTTACCTTTGAACCCTCCCGTACGATTGTGTTCTCTTCTTCCCTTTTGTTAATGCAGCCAGATCATCAATAATCTTGAGGGCACCTCTACAAACCCGGCATTTTTTGTGAGGGCAAGGAAGCCGCGCGCGGAAAACCGGAGTGTATGGGCGAATACATGAGGATGTGAGCACGCGGCTGACGCCGCCATCACGGAAAAGGACGGTTTTTAGAGGTGCCCTTGAGATGGTCCTCATCGTTCAGCTGTTTGGGGTCTAGGTTAATTATTAGGGAGATTGCACTAAGTGCAAATATTCTAGAGGCACTTTTCCTCTTTAATAATGACTGTTATCCTGCTGACAGTGGTTATGTCCTTATTAATGAAACTCCCCATATTTCCGATTTTTACATTGGGCCATCGAAGACACACTTTGTTGACCACAGGCCATAAACGATCAATCCTATTGGTGGTATTTAGCTAGAGAGGCCAGTTCGGAAAGCCCAGAAAAGCTTTTTCTTTTCTCGGTATCTTCCAGATACAACGATGGAATCCTGCCCTGGTGATCTTCACGAATCGTTGGAAGAACTTTTGCTTCCTATTTTGGAGAAACTGGAGAAAAAAGAGTTTGATCTTCCGCCGCTCCCCCAGGTGGCTAGTCAAGTGCTTTCACTCACCACGGACTCTGACACGAATGCGGCTCAACTCAGCGCTCTTATTCAACAAGACCCTGTCTTAGCGGCCAGAATTTTTCAGATCGCCAATTCGGCAGCCTTAGGGCCTCAACGACACATTGAATCCTTACAGCAGGCCATTGCATGGCTTGGATTAAACAACGTGGCGGGAACCGCGTTTTCCTTGTCTGTGCAATCGGGGGTGTTTAACGTGGCGGATTACGAAAGTGAAGTGAGAGGCTTATGGACCCACTCTCTGGCTACAGGATTCTATGGGAAGGCCATTGCGAGCAAAATTGGGCAAGATCAGGATATGGCTTTTCTCTGTGGGTTATTGCATGGGATCGGCAAGCCGTTTGTTGTTCATACGGTGAATCAATTTAGAAAGATTTCTGATCCTCCGCTCCCATGGAAAGCCATGATCATCTTGATGAAAGAAGCGTATATTGAAGTAGGTTGGCATCTGGGAGAGGCGTGGGACCTCCCAGGCCCTGTCAAGGAAGCGATTAACCTTCATGAAGATCATGCGTACCATCTCGCAACATCACCCACAAAGGGAGCCGTCATCACCTGTCTTGCCAAACATTTGGCTTCGCGCTTTCTGGGTTTAGAGACCATTGAAGATGATGCCCTTCGGGTGCTCCCTGTTGTACAGGATCTTGGTATCCTGGAAGACGATATGAATCTTTTATTGGAAAGTCGGGAGACCATTCAGGCGCAGGTAGAAGCCATGAGGGTGTGAGTGAAAAATGTATAGTTTTCTCTAAGACCTGCGATCAAACAATTCCTACCCCACTTCTCGATTCAGCCTTCTTGAATTTGTATAACTGAAAAGGCCTCGGCATCACTCCACGGCTTTGGGTTCCTGTTTTGTACCAAGCAGACCCGGAAAATCGTATCCCCCCTTTTCTTCCTGCTCACATTTTTATACAGTCTGACCTATGAAGGCCTTAGTCACAGGGGCGACAGGATTTATTGGGTCGGCGGTAGCTCGTGCGTTGCTTGCCGCGGGGATCGAAGTACGCACCCTGGTCCGGCCTGGGACAGATCTTCGGGCACTTGATGGTCTGTCGATAGAAACCATGCCGGGGGATTTATGCGATGCGGCATCGCTACGATCGGCTTTGACTGGCTGCCAACAGTTGTTTCATGTGGCGGCGCATTATGCGTTGTGGGCTCGTGATCCCTCGGTGTTTTACAGGGTAAATGTGGATGGGACGAAGGCGTTATTGGAAGCGGCCAAGGATGTCGGGATCGAGCGCATTGTCTATACGAGTACGATTGGGGCCATAGGATTGCCGGAAGGTGGGGGAGTTGGCACGGAAGAAACGGCGATTACTCTTGAGCAAATGGCGGGGGATTATAAACGGTCGAAGTTTTTGGCTGAGCAAGAAGTCATGAAAATGGCGAAGGCGGGGCTGCCTGTTGTGATTGTGAACCCTTCGGCTCCGGTGGGGGTGTGTGATGTGAAGCCGACGCCAACCGGTCAAATCCTGGTTGATTTTATGAAGGGTCGGATGGCTGCGTATATTGAAACCGGCATGAACTTGATTGACGTCGAGGATGTGGCGGTTGGACATTTGCAAGCCATGGAACGGGGAAAAGTTGGTGAGCGGTATATTTTAGGTTGTCGCAATCTGATGTTGAAAGAAGTGTTTGAGATTCTAAGTGGATTGACCGGGGTCAAGGCTCCGAAGTGGAAGTTGCCACATGGGCTTGTATTGCCGTTGGCGCATGTCAATACATGGATTTCGGATTATCTCACGCATCAAACCCCGCGTATTCCACTTGAAGGCGTGCGGATGGCGAAGTACCTGATGCATTATGATTGCTCGAAAGCGATTCGAGAGCTGGGCTTGCCGCAGACTCCAGTGGAGGTGGCGTTGGAAAAGGCCGTGCGGTGGTTTCGGGATCATGGTTACGTGTGAAGCGTGAGACGTGAAGCGTTAAATTGGGAAACACTCATTTTTTTTACGCATGACTCATTACGCTTCACGCATCACGATTTTTCTTTCATCCTTCACAAATAAATGAACTTGCCTGTGGATATTCCTATTCTTTTTCTAAATACGGTTCTTCTTCGGCCGTATGTGTTTTTCTTTTTGGCGGTGTCGTTGGTTGCGGCGTCGCGGTTTTTGGGATGGAAGCGCACTGGGGTGATGTTTGGGATTACCTGGGCCACGGCTTTTGTGTGTGAGTTTTTATCGACTCGAATAGGGATTCCGTTTGGCGATTATTTTTACACCGGATCTACCGTGGGTGAAGAATTGTATATTTTCAACATCCCGTTCATGGATTCGTTGTCGTTTACATTTTTATTGTATGCGAGCTATTGCCTGGCCCTGTTGTTTGTCTTGTCATTTCAAATATCTTCAAACCCATTGGGGCGACACTTCCTTTTGAAGGACATTCTTTCCTGGCCGGTGATTGGCCTGACCTGTTTGCTGTTTATGTGTATTGACATCGTGATTGATCCGGTGGCTCTTCAAGGGGGGCGATGGTTTTTAGGGCAAATTTATGGCTACCCTGATCCCGGAGTGTATTTTGGCGTGCCGCTTGCGAATTTTATGGGGTGGTTTATTGTGGGTCTTCTGGCCATGATCGGGTATCGTGTTGTGGATCAACGACCCGGGATCTTGCCGAAACTTCCTCAAACCATTCCTGTGCAGGAAATACTACTTGGCTGTGGTTTGTACTATACAGTGCTCCTGTTTAATCTTGGGGTCACGTTTTGGATTGGTGAGCTGTTGATGGGCATTACCGGGTGTTTGATTTATATTCCCATCACGATACTTGCCTTGCTAAAACTTTGTGGAAGGCTCCCTCTTTCGGGTCAAACGTGATGTTTCCGAGGCCGAGGGGTTGATTTTCACCAACTTCATGCTTGTGGGAAGGTGCGGGCCTGGGTAAGATGAGCAGGACCATAGAAACTCATGCCCAGGGTTTCATGAGCGTTTTGAAAAGAGGAGTGCAGGCAACCCGTGAGAGGATTTATTCTACGAGTCATTGTCACCGGAGTGGCGGTGTTGGTCGCGAGTGAAATCATTCCCGGTATACGGATTGACTCGCTGGCCTCGGGTATTGTTGGTGTGATGGTCCTTGCTATTCTGAATGCCCTCGTTCGACCCATTCTGTATTTGCTTTCCGCCCCGTTTATCTTGGTCACCTTGGGATTGTTCATGCTGGTGATCAACGGGTTTCTGTTGGGTGTGGTGTCGTTTTTAGTCAAGGGCTTCCATGTCGCTGGCTTTTGGCCGGCTGTGGGTGGAGCGGTGATCATTAGCCTGGTCAGTGGGGTCATGAATATGTTTGTGTCTGAACGGGGACAGGTCGAAATGGCCATGTCTCAGCCTCGGGAAAGAAAAATTCGTCATATCAATTGAAATAACCCTAACACGCCGTTACAATCCGCTAGGAGCCTGTCCGAGATTAGCGATCGTCGCGAGGATGTGCGGGTTTGAGTCAGATGTTTCGATCGTTTGAGGCGAATAGTGGGACTATTCAACCTAGATACGGCAGTTGGGCGCAAATAAGACGTGTAAGATATTGGCGTGCATGGTGAAATACAAAAAGTCGTGGTCACCTTAGGGTTCGCGCAAGAATACCTTCCCCGGTTTGGGCGTCGATCCATCCCGCCTGGCGGCGTTGCTCGTCCTTTCCATACGAGGAGTATGCGCAGTCCTCGCGCCTTGCCAGACAGGTGTCTCAGCACCCAAACCGGGGAAGGTATTCTTGCGCGAACCCTCCGTGGTGATGAGGCTTTTTGTATTTTGCGAGGAGCCTGTCCGAGATTAGCGATCGTGACGAGGGGGAGCTGGTTTGAGTCAGATGTTTCGATCGTTTGAGGCGAATAGTGGTGAATATTGTAACTACTCAGGTGTGATGATCTTTGTAGTGAATTGTGCAGGCATAAAGGGGTGGCCGATCATGGCTTGTGAAATGGCTTGCAGCATGTTGCCGCCCTGCTTTCTCGCGGTAGAAAGGTAGCTTCGTATGCGGGCGAACTGCCTCGCGCCTTGAAGCGTTCGAAAACACCCGGATATTTTGAGGCGGAGCTTGATCATGCGGATATCCTGTTCTGCCAGATTATTAGTGAAGGGAACCTGTCTGTCATGGAGGAACGCGAGCACGGAGGCTTCATGCTCGCCAAGACGGGTGAGGAGATTTTGGGCCTTGGTCTTTTTGGGCCGGCCTCGTGACTTTTTCTGTGGCGGTGCCGGAAGGGGGTTGGCCTGCCATCCGAGGGTGAGAAGATCCCTGTATTGTTTCAGCCAGGGGGTTTTCTGTTCTTCCGTTAACTGTGCGAGTTGCTTGCTGACAAACACGTTCATCGTCAGCAACAGGTCAAACATGTGTTTGGCCCATGGTTGTTCGTGCTGCTCGAACAGGCACGTGAGTTCCCGCAAATGATGGGCGTTACAGAGGCCGTGGGCACAGTCATAGGAGAGATAGGGTTTCCAGAAATCGTGGATCAGGCGGCCAGCAAAATCCGGGAGGATCTGGAACTGCTCGATCGCCTCTCTTCCCCGTTTGGCGTGCACACCGTAAAAGGTCAACGTGGCCGTGCTGGCACTGTGGAGCCAGTGGAGCGTCCCGGCCGTGCGGACGCCGCTTTCATCGGCATGGAGGATGGGACTCTTGCCGAGCGCTTCTTTGACCGCAGTCTCGAACGGCGCGAGGTGCTCATAACTTCGGCGGGAGGCCTCGTCAATGGTGGCGTCGCTGACCGAGGCGCCATACAGATCAGCCATCATCTGGCTGACACGGCGTAAGGGGATCAACTGTTGGTTCTGGAGGTAGACCAGGAGGCTGCGAAATCTGGGACCGTACTGTGCCGGCGCAGGCAGGTCATCAGGAAATGACGCCGTGACCGAGCGGCCGCATTGGGGGCAGGTTTTGATTGCTCCCCGATATTCGGTGACGTCGAGTTTTGGCTCCGGCAGTTCAAAGAGCTGCCGGCGTTCATAGCCGGTGACCGTCTCGTTGGTGAGGTCGGCATGGCAGGAACAGGAGTGAACAGGCAGGTGGACCAGGTGGTCTGGGGTTTCCACCTGTTTTAACGTCTGGCCGGCATGTCCCTGTTGGCCGCCCGGCTTTTTCCCGGAAGGTATGCGCAGGCTCTTGGTTCGGGGCTTGGCCGGTCCATCGGACGAGGGCGGTTTGCTGCTGTTGCGACTGTGTTGGTCGAGCCGCTGTGCCAGTTCGGTGACATGCGTGGTCAGCGCCTGCCCCTGTTCCTGCAGCGCCAGGATCAGTTCGACGAGCGCCTCGGGGTTGCTCTTGGCCAGGATGAGGAGTGCGTCGCGGGTGAAGGTCATGGCTTGCTCCGGCAGAGGGCCTGTCGGAAGTGGCGGATGAGGGGATAGAGATAAATTGCCTTCACCGGCACGCGCAGAGCCTTGTCACGGTCCTGCCGGGACCGGCCTTTGGTCTGCCCGACATAGAGCCAGTTCGCGGCCTGATAGCAGATACCTTTGAAGCGGTCTCGCTCCACAAAGGTCTCCACCAAGTGGACGGGATGGCCGTATTTCTCGATCCAGTCCTGCCGGAGACGTCTCATGACCCGGCCCAGGAGATGGCTGGCCAGATGCGGCACACGCACCCAGGGCAGGATGAGAAAGCGGGTATTGTTGGTCATGAAGTTGAGGTTGGCGGCTCGGGTGTCCGGCTCCCAGCCGATAAAGGTGTCGCGCGGGGTGGTTTTCCAGGCGGCGGAACCGAAGAGGAGGCAGGCCAGATCCTGCCCGGAGCGATCCCGCACCAGGTACTTGAGATGTTCACCGACCGTTCGGGTGAACCCGAGGTAGTGATGGTGGCTCAGGTAATATCCCACACAACTGGCTTCGTAGGAATGTGAGGTTGGAATATGAATGGACAGGGGCGTCAGGGTCTTGAGAGCTGCGTCGATGTGCGGGGCTTCGGGAGGCATAAACCCCTTTCGGAAAGGGGGGAAGATGTTGCGTCGAGAGGCGACACGAATCGGGGGCAGCTTCAGGAGCCCGCGATGTTCGAGTTTGTCGATCATGCTGCGGGCGGCAAAGGTTTTCAGTTGTCCGGACGGGGTCTGCCAGCCCCAGTGCCGACAAATATGCTGGGTTATTTTATGGCGGCTCCAGTCAGGGTGCCGGCAAACCAGATGGCGTAACCAGCACAGATCAGATTGGGGGAGGCGACGACCTTGACATGTAATCGCTTCATTCATGGCCCCGATTATGCCATGGGTGGAGCCGTTAGTCCAGAAAAAAATCAGGCTATAGAAAATTGACCTGAGTAGTTACTGAATATTTAACGAAAAGGATCGGAAGATCTGGCCAAATCCAGCGCATCCGCGGTAGATCCGTCTAATTTCGGACAGGCTCCTAACAGCCATTCCCTGAGAAACTCATGCGAAAAACTCCTACGCCGAAATCCGCTCCAGTCTCGAAACCCACGACTCTTCAACGGATTCTCACCACAGCCGTCAATGAGCTAGGGATGGATACGACTGTCGCCCTCCTGAATCACACGGATGGGCCGTTTGCTCCTCAGGTGACACGAGGGTTTTCCGAACGGGAAGTGCGAGCGGTTCTTCGGGTATTATCTGGAGCTGAAGGGAATGTGGAAAAGAGCTCAGGCCGGGCAAATGGCACTGATCTCAAAGAGGCCCTCAATCTCCAGGTTGTGGCTCCGAGTTCAAAAAATCTCCTAGCGGTTCCTCTCAAAGATGGAGAGCAGCTGTATGGCGTGGTGGTCCTGGGAAAACGAGGGGGAAGTGCTTTTACCAAAAAGGAGCGTGCGTCAATCGATTCAGTGCGAGACAGTATTACCAAGCAGTTGCGTGAGGCGAATCTGTTTGATGGGTCGGTTATTCTCCATCGGCCCAAGGTCGCACAGGAGTCTGCTCCGAAGGTTGAGCTACAGCCGGAAGCCGGGCAACCTCGAAGTTATACTTCACCGCAGGTTCAGGACAAAGTGTTGGCCCTGCTGACCGAAGCTCAGGGTACTCTTTCGTTTGATCGTGGGTGGGTCACGCGGTACGATCCCCTAGCCGCCTCATTGGAGGTGTTAGGATGTCTGGCGGGGCATAAAAAAGAGCTCTTGCCTGGCCAAACTCTGTCTCTCAATGAATCCGCCTCGGGTTGGGCGGTTCGCCATCGAAAACCGCGCATTGATCATAATTTAGCGTCCACTCAGGGACGGTTCCAAGATTACAAACAACTCTATCGTGATAAATATCGGTGTACGCTCGTGATCCCGTTTTTTGTGAGAGGGCGAGTTGGGGGGACCGTAACCATTTCGTCAAAAACGGCTGATCAATACGAAGCCCCAGAATCGGAATCCCGAAAACTCGAAGCGATTACCACCCAACTGGCACAACTGTTTGACGATCCGGCCTACCAGCTTTCGGTCTTTTCCGTTCAACAAGCCTCCGAAAAACCTGCAACCGATTCCTCCGCATCCAAACCTTCAGAGCCTGCCATTCGGCGTCAGGAACGCCAATCGGCCTTAAATGAAGTCAGTTCATTTTTGGCGGCGGAAATTCGGGAGCCCATGGGTTTTGTTCGTGCGCAATTGGAAGAAGTCACGGGTGAGGGGTCGTTGGATTTCGAATCCCAAACTCGTGTGGAAGGTGCCATGCGGGATTTGATTCGGATGGAAAGCCTACTGAATGAAATTCTGGATTTTGCCAAACCCCTGGAACTGGATCGGCGCCCTTGCCGCATCCCCCATGTGATTGACGAGGCTCTCGCGCTGATTACGACGGATGTAAAAGTCAACCGCATTGAGGTGACCAAAGAGTTTCCTGCCCGTTTGGGGCAGGTGCGGTGGGATATCGATAAAATGCGGCATGTCTTTTTAAGTATTTTTAAAAATGCACTGGAGGCAATGTCTCCTGGCGGCCATCTTCGGGTCTCCGCCTCGCAGTCACGAGGAGGTCAGCCGGAGATCATCCTGCGGATATTTAATGATGGTGCTCCTATCCCTGAAGATCTTCTCGAAAAAGTTTTTGAGCCCTATTTTACGACGAAATGGTCGGGAACGGGGCTCGGATTGGCCATGGTGAAAAAAATTGTCCAAGAGCATCAAGGCCGTATTTCCATAGAAAGCCACCCCGAAGAAGGGACGACGGTGGAACTGAGATTCCCCCCACTTCGCCCAAAAGCTCCTTATCGCCGGCGGGGCGGGCCACCACGAAGGCCTCGGCGTCCTGCTTAATAATGTTGACCCCTTTGGGGCCGAATTCCCTTATTCGAGAGGGTGCTTGACACCCCCTAGCGAAAATGAATAAAATTCGGCTTTCTTTTCTGAGTTGGATCGGATATTCCACGTCTTTATCGGCTATAACCTGTTTTAACAAAGGAGCGGACTTATGAAAGGTATTCGCCTTCTTCTTATCGTGTTCGCGGGTACTGCCTTTATGGCTACAGTTGCGTTTGCTAATCCAGCAACGCTCCCGGATCATCCTGGCTATCCAGCAAAAGGAACATCTCCAGATGGCCAGTCCACCGCCAATGATCCCGGGCAACCCAGTGCGGGTGGTGCCAGTGCTTCAATCCTTGCAGCCTCATCGGCCGATGCTGCTGCTATGAAACGAACTTCAGACCCCAACAACATGCGGAAAGTGAAGTCCACAGGCGCTGGGCAATTGCCGGATATTGAAGGTGCCTTGAATCGGGTGAACGTGAACCCTGCTGGCGCGACTTCTATTAAGTAAGGAATTTTTAGTTAGACGAAACATGAGAAAAAAGGAGGCTACCATGTGGTAGCCTCCTTTTTTTATTGCCTAATCTTTAGCAAATATTTCGGTGGAAGGGACCACAAAATAGCCAGGTTCTTATTCCGGGCTTAAAGATGGGTAGGGTAACGTGAGACGGCAAGAAACAGAACTGGCTCGGATTCTTAAGCAGCGTATCCAAACTCAAGGCCCAATAACCTTTAGGGAATTCATGGAGCAGGCCCTATTTCATCACGATTTGGGTTTTTATTCGAGAGGCCCTGCGATTGGCTCACAAGATGGAACGTTTAATACCAGTGCCATGTTTCCTGCCTTTGCGTTTAGTCTGGCGCGAGCGGTGGAGCAAGCTGATGCGAAGCTTGGTGAAACTTTACGTATCGTGGAATTTGGAGCAGGGACCGGCGAATTGGGGGCGAGAATTCTCTCCTACCTTTCTTGTCCTCATGAGTATGTGGTGGTTGAGACCAGTTCTGGTCTTCGGCAAAAACAGGAGGCCTTAGGATTGCGGGTGGTCGATTGTGTTGAAGCTCTGGCTCCCGGCCCGTCGTTCGTGTTTGCCAATGAAGTTATTGATGCGTTGCCGGTCCACCGGGTGATGGCGGATGGCCGAGGCGATCTTTGGGAGATGTATGTGAGGATCGATCAAAACGGATGTTTTGCCGAGGAGTTTGGTGAGCCTTCGACACCAAAACTGTTATCCCGCCTGGTTTCCGAGGGGGTGGTACTTGGGCGAGGGCATTTGGCTGAGGTCTGTTTAGAAATTGACTCGTTTATCCAACGGGCGGCTTCTATCATGTCTCAAGGGTATTTGGTGATCATTGATTATGGTGATGAGGCGTCAGTGTTGTATCACTATACGCGCAGGAATGGGTCGCTTCGATGTTATTATCAGCAACAGCAGACCTATGATCTGTTCGACCATATTGGGGATCAGGATCTCACCGCCGATGTCGATTTTACGGCGCTCGAAGCGGCGGCACGTTTAGCTGGATTAGAAGCCGCAGGGCGGGCTTGGCAAGGAATTTGGTTAAAGAACCTAGGGATTCACCAGTTTCAGCCGCAAGGTGCTGACTCGAAAGACTTTTTAGTCCAAATTGAGCATTTAACAAGTCCTACCAGGCTTGGCAGTACGTTTGACGTGTTGGTCTGGAAAACGCCCGGCACCCCCAATGCTCCAGGCTTTGGTGTGACATTTCGCTAGCTCATGATTTCTTCTTAGTCCAATTCGCTAATTTGCTGTCAAAACTTCCTACACCCTGTCGAGAATTCAGACAGGTCTCAGAACTGGTTAGGGTCGATGTTTTTCCCATTTTGTCATTGGATTGCCCCTGGCCAATTTGAGGATAAATACAGTGAATTACTGCTAAATTAAGGGTTTGAGGGGGCAGCGATGAGGTTATCTTGGTTGTAAATATTTTGAAGAGAATGGGCATCCTTATCTGGCACACTTGATGCAAAACCTCTGGAAGAGAGCTGGCAGATGGAGGAAACAACTCTTTTCAGGAGGTGGGAGATGCGGTGTACACGATGTGCAGGATTAATGGTTGTGGAAGATTGCGTGGATATTAAAGGCAACATGGATGAGTTTTGGATTAAAGCGATGCGATGTGTTGCCTGTGGCAATATTTTAGATCCGGTGATTGCCCAACATCGGGCGCATGGCCTCGCAGAAGTCCTAACCATCAATCGAAAGCCGAATCGACGGGCACCCAGGACTCCGGTGGCCCGGTTAAGCGCTTAGGGTCCGTCCGTCAGGAGATCCCCGCAGGTGGGTGCCATAGGGTGAAAAAACATCCGTGCTGGATTTTGGCGCTGAATCAGTCGGATCTTCCCCCCATGTTTGCCACCTAAGCTGTTGGAATTCTTCAGGGAAAGATTGGATTGCTCTCTGGAATGTAGGCATGTAATTGTTGTTTTATCTTGACTATAATGCTTTATTTATGCTATACATAAAGCATGTATATCGCCACCGTTCCTAACCGCACCTCCCCGCCCGCCATTTTATTGCGCGAAAGCTACCGAGCGGGCGGCAAGGTGAAGACCCGGACCCTGGCCAATCTGACCTCGTGGCCTCCGGCTCGCGTAGACGCGCTCAAGCGCTGCCTCCGTGGGGATTTCGATGGAACGGAAGACGAGGCGGGCCCCGTGAGTGATCGGATCTTTGGCGTCCTCTTCGCCCTGAAAGCGGTGGCCCAACGGGTGGGAGTGGTGTCGGCCTTGGGTCCGAAACGAGTAGCCAAGCTCGCCCTGTTCCTGGTGCTGGCACGAGTGGCTCATCAGGGTTCGCGGCTGTCAGCCGTGCGGTGGGCCACCGATCATGCGGTCGCTGAGGTGTTGGGATTGCCCGCCTTTGACGAGGATGACCTGTACGAGGCCTTAGACTGGTTGGGCACCCAACAAGAAGCCATCGAGAAGAAACTGTATCGGGCCTATGTCCAGCGGACCGGCCAGCCCCCGGTCTTGGTGCTCTATGACGTGACCTCCTCCTATTTTGAGGGGGACAAGAATGAACTGGCCGCCTATGGGTATAACCGGGACGGCAAGAAACACAAGAAGCAGATTGTCATTGGCTTGCTGACAGGGCCGGATGGTGAGCCGCTGGCCGTCACGGTGTTCAAGGGGAATACGGCGGATCCCCGCACGGTCGCCGAGCAGATTGAACGGATCAAGACCCAGTTCAAGATCACCGACGTCGTGTGTGTGGGGGATCGGGGGATGGTGAAAGCCGCAGGCAAGGCGGCCCTCACCGAGCAGGGACTCAAGTACCTCACCGCCCTCACTGACCCGCAGATTCGCACCTTGCTGAAGAAAGATGTGCTCCAACTCAATTTGTTTGATGAGACGATACAGGAAGTGGAGGATGGGTCTCGTCGGCTGATCCTGCGGCGGAATGAGGCGTTGCGCCACACGGTGGCCACGCGACGTCAGGACAAAGTGGCCACACTGCAGCAGAAGGTCGCGGCGCGCAATGCGTTTGTTCAGACGGCCAAGCGGGCCACCCCGGCGGCGGGACAGCGGCAGCTGACCCAGTGGGCCAAGAAGCACAAGCTCTCCGCCTTCACCACCCTCGCCCTGCAGGGGACCCAGCTTGTGGTCGAGATTGATGAGGCCAAGCAGGCCGAGGCGGCCCTGTTGGATGGCTGTTCGGTGCTGGAAACCGATGTGGCTCGGGACACGATGGATGCCGCGACGGTGGATGCCCGGTACCGGGACCTGCAACGGGTGGAACGCGACTTCCGGACGATGAAGACGGGCTTGCTCGAACTGCGCCCCATCTTTGTGCGGAAGGAGAGCCGCACGCGTGGCCATGTCTTTGCCGCGATGCTCGCCCTGAAAGTGGCCCGGGAAGGCGAGCGAGGCCTGAAGGAGGCGTTTGGGACGACGGAGCAGAGCGCCCAGGCGCTGACCCTTCAAGACGCCCTGGGGGCCCTGTCACGATTGTGTTTCCAACGCCATGCAATCGGCGGGCAGGAGGTGCTTCAGCTGGCTCGCCCCGATGCTAGGCAGGCAACCATCTTTGCCGCATTGGGGATCACCCCGCCTGCCACCACCACACGGCCAGCCAAGGTGCATGTGTAGGCAGAGACGTGGCCTCGCCCAAACCGTGACTTCTTCAATGACATCAAAAGGTTAGAGCCAAAAATCCGCCCAAAACTCGGGGGAAGATCCGTCAGTGCGAGAAAGCTGGGGAAAAATTCTTGGTGCAGGACACGAGAAGGGCAACTGTTTTTAGACCAGATTATTTTGAACTTAGTGTGTTAGGACCTGAGAGAAAATAACTTAGACATCTCGCATCCAATCTTCGGGCCATCTTTGAACGGGCCTCAATCGAAGCACCCTCAACATAGCTGTGCTATGCCTCGGGTTTTTCTCAATCGTTCCGTCCAAATCCGACCCAAATCTTGGCGCGACATTGTCCAAGCTATTTTCTCTCAGGTCCTTAGACGGATGGTTTTCGTGTCTGTATGTCCAGCAAGGCCAGCATAGCAAAGGGGTCTCCCAGCTCTGAGGCTTGTTTAAAAAGTGTGCGTGCCTTTGCAATATTCTGACCTTTGGTATCCCCTTCGGTGTACGCATAGCCCAGGTGCACCAGAGCTGCTGCATAGTTAGGCTGAATGGCAATGGCCTTTTCATAAGCTGATATCGCCTTCTGACGATCACCTTGAAGATTCAACGCCATCCCAAGTCCTAAGTTGGCTTTGGCCGACTTGGGGTTCTTCCTGAGAGCCTGCCGATACGCGGCTTCAGCACCTCGATAATTACCATCCAACACCAACATCCATCCAACACGGGCATGCCAGTTCGCGCTTAACTGGGGGGTTAGTCCTTGGGTATGTGATGGGTTCCGCGTGTTTGTGATCGAGGCTTGGACGATCAAGGGAGCCGAAATATCGGTGAATAGAGAAGATGGGGGAGCTTGTAGGGGCTGAATATGCTGAAAACTTTTCAAAATCGCCGCATCGGAATAATTACCTTGCATCAACATGTGCTGGTACAGGGTTGATTGTTTGTGATTTACAAGGACAGAAGTTTGCTGCTTGGAGGGTCCCTCATGTTCTGCAAGAGTCGGAGGGGCTTCGAAACGCGGTTCTCCTGAGGTGGAGCATCCCGGCAGAGTGGCGAATCCGGCTGTCACAAGAAGGAGCGTGAACGTCCCCAATTTCAGCAGGGAGCATGTGGTTGGCCGTTTCCTCAATTTCATTTCTCCTCAATTGCCTTAAAAAGGTATGTCTGGCCTCACATGAGATTACGACCCTACTCTTGGTTTATCGGGCCTCACGATGCTTCCTTGAGTCTGGTTTTCAGTGAAGGGCAATAAACTCGTTAGATCCGCACTAACCGTTAGATCGTGTCTGGATATTTACTAATCAACGAGGTCAGGGTCGGGTGGCATCATCGCAACCATTCCGGTGATGGGGACTCTAAAAAAGGGCAGAATCAGGCGTTGGATACAGGAAGAGAACCCAGAGGACGAGTTGGGCACGAATTGGGTCGTAAATCTGAGAATGGTTGCGGATCTAAGGGCTCGCGCAAAAATAACTTCCCCTGTTTTGGCGTCGATCCATCCCGTCTGGCGGCGTTGCTCGTCCTTTCCATACGGGGAATGTTGAAAAAAGCCGCCAGCGGCGTTCTCGCCCTTTTGCCGTGCTCACGTACTATGAGTACGCTCCGCTCGTCAAAATGGTTGCGGCCTTGCTGGATAGACCCTTCGGAAAGACTCAGCAACCGTGATTAAAGTCAAGGGTTGAATATTGATTGGGGTTCCATGCTGTTTGGGTTTTGACCATCGTATTCAGAATGACCAGAAGTTTTCGCATACAGGCGGTGAGGGCCACTTTGGGTTTTTTCCCTTGTGCAATCAGGCGTTGATAAAATGTTTTGATGACCGGATTAAATCGTGATGCGGACAGGGCCGCCATGTAGAGGGCGGCGCGGACTTGGGCCCGGCCTCCCCAGACCCTTCGGTTGCCGCGCACGTTTCCGCTGTCGCGGTTTAAGGGGGCAACGCCCACCAGCGTGGCGATTTCTCTTCGGTTGAGCGTTCCGAGTTCGGTCAGGCTACTGAGGAGATTCATTGACAAAACGTTGCCCACCCCCGGCACACTTCGAAGGAGCGAATCTTTCTCTTTCCAGCCGGGGGTCTGTTTAATAATCTCGGCAATATGACCTTCGATTGTGTGGAGCCGTTTTTCCAGGGAGGCGATATGGGCGTTGATATCTTTGCGGATCCATTTGGCTGCTTGCTGGAAGCGGGTTTTTTCCGCCGTCTGCATGGCAAGCAACTGCCGTCGCCGTGTCACCAAGGCCGTCAATTCCTGGGTGGTGGCGTCTTTCATGGGCCGGACCGCCGGTTGGATCGCCGCCCCGAAGCGAGCCAAGATTCGGGCGTCCAGGGCATCGGTTTTGGCCAGGGTGCCCAGGGCCTTGGCAAAGTCCCGCACCTGACGGGGATTCATGACGACCGCCGGCAACCCGGCGGTGGTTAAGGCCGCATACAGAAGCGTTTCCAGCCCCCCTGTGGCTTCCATCACGATGAGAGTGGGGTGAAGGACGTGGAGCCGCTCCACCAGCGCGGCGATGCCGGCGTCGTTGTTGGCTACCGACCATGGAAGCGAATTGGCATTGTCTGCCACGTCTAATCGAGCTTTACAAATGTCGATACCGATAAACAATTCTGAGGATTTTGATTTCATCGCTCTGTCTCCCAACCTTGTTGATACGGGCTTGGTGTCCCAGGCAACCGTTCGGGTTCATCAGAGAAAGGGCATGACGACCTGCGCTGAGTCACGGGCTGATTCCCATAGGGCAAACGGTCTATCATGCCAGGATTCACAATACCGTGAGGGTACAGCCTTTTCCCTACGTTGGCTATGCCCTCTTCAGACAAGAGGCAGCTCGGGTGAGTTGGACTACAACCCTTCCTTGCATTATACAAGGGCATGCTTTTTTGAACATTCCCTCCCACTGACGATGCGTGGCTCATCTGGAGCTTTTTGGGGCTGTTGGAGTGAAATATTCAACAGGCCCATACGAGGAGTATGTGCAGTCCTCTCGCCTTGCCAGTCAGGCGTCTCAGCACCCAAACAGGGAAAGTTATTCTTGCGCGAAGCATTAGGAACTGGGGAAAAAAAAGAGCCTTGCCCTATTAGGAGCAAGGCTCTTTCGTTTGGACTCTTGGCGAGTGACTATGAAGATTGGTTAGGGAATGCCTGATCGAGTAAGGGCTTAAGTTCTCCCTTGGTTTCCATGGGGCCCAACACATCCGTGTCGCCATAAAATTGGCCGTTGATGTACACCTTTGGCAGTGTTGGCCAGTTCGTCATGCGTGTGAGAGCTTCTCGTTTGGCGGGATTTTCCAGAACATTGATAAGCTCGTAGGGAAAGCCAAACTTGTCGAAAAATTCCATGGTTTCGATCGTAAAGCCACATTGTGGGGCTGTCTTGGTCCCTTTTCCGTAGATCAAAATTTTGTGTTTCTGAATTTCCTGCTGAATTTCATCTTCAATGGGATCAGCCATATAAAGCTCCTTCCTTAGGGTTCGTATAAGAATAACTTTCCCTGTTTGGGCGTCGATCCATCCCGTCTGGCGGCGTGGCTCGTCCTTTACATACGAGGAGTATGCGAAGTCCTCTCACCTTGCCAGACAGGTGTCTCAGCACTCAAACAGGGGAGTTATTCTTGCGCAAACCCTTATGATCCGTCAATGGTTTCGGCCTGTAATTCTAGGGCATGAATGCGCCCGTCTTTCATGGGTTCGTCTAATGCCTGGTAAATCATGCGATGGCGATCGAGTAGGTTTTTCCCCTTAAATGAATCTGATTGAACTCGGACGTTCAGATGATCCATGGTCCCTGTGCGATCAGTCATGGAGACTTTGGCATCGGGCATGGCCTGAGTGATGTATTGTGTAAGAACTTCGTTTGTGATCATGGGCTTCGATACCTCTTTAGGCGGTTGTGATGGAAATAGTTAAGCCTCCGAACAATTTCATCATACTCAACGCAGCATTTTGACGCAATTCCGCCTGGTCTGGCTCTTAAGGGCATCTCTAAAAACCAGGCATTTTTTGTGAGGGCAAGGAAGGCGCGCGCGGAAAACCGGAGTGTATGGGCGAATACGCGACGCATAACACACTTCTTCTCACGGCACTCTCCTCCTTGATGAATGTGATAATGATGACGGCCTCGCAACGAAGCCTGGTGGGAAAGCCGGGCTGGGGCGAAACGGATGCAGAGGCTGTTTGTACTCTACCATTGCCGCAGAATCCCGGGCAATTGCGCCGGAGTTGTTGTAATCCCATTTGGAGGAAAGGGGAAGGTTTTATGCTAGAAGAGGAAGGCCTTGGGGTCAGGTGCCTCTGATCTTTCCGTACGCCCAGCCCAAGAGCCAGATCACGGGGGAGAGAAAGAGGATGGGGAAGAGCCACGTGCCCACGGCATTCAGATCAAACTGGTGGAGGAGGACGCGGGGAAAATTAGCTAGCGTCGCGATTCCTGCGAACCAACCAATCCAAAGCCGTCCATAGCTCGTCGGCTTGGGACGGGTGATGATTTTGAAGAGGACGTATCCCACCACGGCGGACAGTCCCACATTGACTGCGGTGACCTGGATCGCTTGTCCGCCGATGTCCTGTTCCGTCATGTGGCACCTCCTCTGCTGTTCACCGACTCGATCCTACAGAGGGGGTGACATTCCAGCAAGGCCTCTTCTTTGATCCCGTTCCCGTTAGAACATCGTCGATCAACAAGTAACAACGGCGGGTGGTCTGGTGGTGAGGTGCGGTCTGCGTGAGTCAATCATGTCTTCCTCCCTGGCATTCTCACAATGTGGCAGGGGCTGTTTCAGCCTTATAATCACCGACACGAGCCCGGATCCGATGTCTGAGTTGTTTGCAGAGGTCTTCTGGGGTTTCCCAGAGGATGTGGTAATATTGCCGGGTATCAAAGTTGAGTTCATTCTGCGGAGCCTTGCGGCAGGAGTAAATGACCTCTAGGCCAAGACCATAGGCAAAGCCTGCTTCGTAGTATACGGCCCCACGATCACCTTTCTCATCATGCGTGAAATCAGCCACCACGAAGCCAGAGCGGCGAATTTCGGCAATAATTTCGTCGTCAATCTTGTTCACGTCCGGCTTCTTATCGATCCGCAAGGCCTTGTACCCGCACTCTTCAACCGCCTTTTTGATACCCTCTTCATACGCCTGATTCATCGAGTCATCAAACCACATGGCGACAAAGCATTGAGACGAGTCTCTCTTGGTTGTCTGCTCGGCGACGTGCTCATAGCCAGGAACTGTTATCGTGTAATATGCACCTGTAGAATTGTCGAGCCACCCTTCGGTTGTGAAGTACTTGACAAACTGCATAATTTCAATGTCCCGTATCGACTCGGACCATGCTAAGGCCTCCAGATCATGTGTGATCTCGTTAAGCCTGAACCCTTCACCAATGGTTGTTGATCTGCGGACCAAGTCATGAGGATTTGAGCACGCGGCTGACGCCGCCATCACGGAAAAGGACGGTTTTTAGAGGTGCCCTTAAGTTTGACGTGGCGGGATCAAGAGGGTGTGTCAAGATGGATCTGAAGAAAGGGCCCTAATCGTTCGAGGACGGCAAACGGGATTTCATGCCCTCCACGAAATTCATGCCATTCGACGGGGATCCCATGGCTGGTCATGGTATCTCGAAGGTCCTTGGCGGTTCCACATGGCAGTAGCGGATCATCGGTGCCATGACTTTGAAAAACCGGGAGCCCTTTTCGATTGGGCATGAGGGGCATCCATTCATTTTTGGCGATGAGGGTCCCTGACAGAAGGATGAGCCCGGCAAAGGGACGATTTGTCCGGAATACCGTGTCGCAGGCCAACATGGCGCCTTGAGAGAAACCTCCAAGAATAATTTTCTCGGAGGAAATGTTCCATTGTTGCTCCAGTGCATCAAGCAAGGCCATGATTGATGTCCGGGCCTCTGGCAGCCCGTCAGGAATGGCATGCACGTCACGTTCCCGGCCACTGGCGGCATCCCGGGCAATGCGTTCCATATCGAGCATCCACCATGCCCGGCTCCCCTGGAATCCACCGTCAAGAGCCAGAGGGGCAACCGGAAATACAAACCGGACGTCATCGGGCACTCGAATCATTTTCCACAATGCGACAAGATCGTCTCCGGGTGCACCAAATCCATGGAGGAGTATGACCACTGGGCCTGTGCCACTGCCGTCTCGATCGGGTCCTCCCACAATCTGCGCGCCTAACCCGCCAAGGCTCTCAAGGTGCATTGTTCTTCCTTTATGACCAAGAGGAAACTAGGCTGTTCAAAAAGGTCGTCCAGCAAGGCCGCAGGCCCTTTGACGCGCGGAGCGTACGCGAGTACGTGAGCACGACAAAGGGCCGAGAACGCCGCTGGCGGCCTTTTTGAACAGCCTAGTGGCCCATTTTGGGAGCGCCGGCATTGGGTCCCTGCGTCACGAGGGGAATGCGAAGCACTTGCTGGCAATGCTGACAAGTGATTCGCCAGGTATCGTCGTTGGAATATTCTATGTCCTGTTCCTTAATCCAAAATAATTTCTCGCATTTGGGACATTTCCTGACAAGCATCGGCATGAGCATCCTCTTCGTTGCTAGGAACCGATTCAAGATACGTATCCGAAGTCGATCTGTCTAATCTCGGACAAGCTCCTAGTATTTGTATAACGATTAGTGTAATACAGATACATCAAAATTCTCCAGCTGGTCAATCAAAAATCTCCCAATTTTGGTTTTTCTACAGTTCTCATGATCACATACTCCGATGGGAAACATTTCGATCCTTCTAGCCTTTTACCACTGTTTGAACAGTCATCATGGGCCAGCGGACGGACTCTAGACGATGCTCAGGAAATGGTGAAACACACCCATGTGTTTCTGACGGCGTGGGACGGGGACCGGTTAGTGGGGTGTGGACGCGTGCTGACGGATTATGTCTACCGGGCTTCAATTTGGGATGTTATCGTGGATGGACAGTACCAGGACCAAGATATCGGAACGGAGATTATCAAGCGTATCCTGTCGCATCCGACCCTGCAGCAGGTGGAATTGTTTTGGCTGTGTACCCGCGATAAGCAGGTGTTTTATGAAACGCTTGGATTTAGTGCGAAAGAGCAAATCGGGATGGTGTGGGATCGGAACCAGCAAGAATCCCCAAAAATATGAATCGGTGACACTGTGCCTTGAACGTGAATTTTTTTGAGTGATATCCTGACTGACTACTCGAGTCTCCGCGGTAATTGAATTCATGAAATGCTTGGGACTAATGTCCGGGACTTCTGCCGATGGTGTAGACTGCGCCATCGTTGATATCACGCGTTCTCAGGCACGCATCAAGATCAAGCTCCTCGCATCTCAAACGTTAGCCTACCCGCCAAACTTACGACAGCGTGTGTTGCTGGCTCCCACTCAAGGAACCGTCGCGGAGTTATGTCACCTGAATGCGGCAGTGGGGGAAGTGTTTGCTCAGACGGCTCTTCGGACGATCAAGCGAGCAGGTATGGCAACGGAGGACATTCGATTGATCGGTTCGCACGGCCAAACGGTGTATCATCAACCCACACCCATTCGAGAACCCAAGATTGGGGCCATTCGATCTACTCTTCAAATTGGCGATCCAGCCATTATCGCGGAGCGGACCGGCATTACGACGGTGGCTGATTTTCGCACTCGCGACGTGGCCGCAGGCGGGGAAGGTGCTCCACTGGCACCGTATGTTCATCATCTGTTGTTTCAATCGACACGTCGGTCGCGGCTGGTCGTGAATCTTGGCGGGATTGCAAATGTGACGTTTTTACCAGCAGATGGATGCCTCGATGACATTCGGGCATTTGATACGGGCCCGTGCAATATGCTGTTGGATGGATTAGTGGTGAAGGGCACCGATGGAACACAACAGTTTGATCGAAACGGCCGTCTGGCGGGAAAAGGCCGAAGTCATGCCTCGTGGCTTAAGACCTTATTGGCCCATCCCTATCTTGCCAAACGACCTCCAAAATCTACGGGACGTGAGGAATTTGGCGATTCCTATATTGCTGACGTGTTAAGGCGGGCCAAAGCGAAACACCTGTCCCTGCCAGATGCCCTTGCGACCAGTTGCGACTTTGTGGCCAAGACAATTGTCGAGGCATGTGGATGGTTCAAGGGGAATATCGATGAAGTCATACTCGGCGGAGGGGGAGTCAACAACCTGGCTCTCATGAATGCGCTGAGACAGGTATTTGATCCACGTCCGGTTTGCACCATGGATCAGGCTGGTGTTGATAGTAATGCCTTTGAGGCGTTGGCTTTCGCCGTGATGGCCTATCAAACCATTCACGGTATGCCAACCAATGTACCGGCGGTCACCGGCGCTCGATACCCGGTGGTGTTGGGAATGGTTGTGCCGGGAAAGAAGAAATTCTCAATTCACTTCTAACTTCTGCCACAGGTAAAGATTCGACGTGCTTGCAGCCTTTGATTCCCTTTCAGCACTTTCCATTGAATCGCTTCCACTCCTCTCTCAACTATTGATGTTGGCGCTGACCATTGTGACCTTCATTCTAGTCTATTTTTTGGTGCAACCCTGGTGGAATCGGCGACGACAGTCCCAACGATTCAAAGAAACAACTATTCCTGATGCGATAATCGTCAGCGGGCGTCCGTTGATTCAGGCATCAGAGGTGGCCGTATTTAATCTCCTTCATTTAGTATCCCGTGATTGTTTTTTGGTGTTTGCCAAAATTCCCTTGCGCACGTTGGTGCAGGTGAGTGCGGATGACGAAGATGCACGGCGAGAAATGGTGAAGGCCATCCGAACCCTCACCGCCGACTTTGTGCTGGTTCATCCCGGGACGATGCTACCGAGTAAAATTATCATGGTTGGGTCAAAGGACCATGAGGGCGCTCCGTCGAATTCTCAACATACCCTGATGAAGGTATTATGCCAGGAAGCCGAGATCGACATTATTCAACTGGAGACTCAGAAGAATTACAGTGCCAGGGAGTTCACGGAACTACTGGGATTAAAAGAAGACGAGTAAAGGGCACCTCTAAAAACCAGGCATTTTTTGTGAGGGCAAGGAAGCCGCGCGCGGAAAACCGGAGTGTATGGGCGAATACATGAGGATTTGAGCACGCGGCTGACGCCGCCATCACGGAAAAGGACGGTTTTTAGAGGTGCCCTAAAGTTTAATCCTTAATGACCGGAAGTATCGTGCGTAGGACTTCCTGGCCTTTCTGGCAAATGTTCCCTGACGTGACGATGGGATCGTCGAATGGCATGAAAAGTGCGAGCTTGAAAAATGGACGATTCGCGAGGACGGCAGCCACTTCTGGCTTTCGGTCTTTTGTCAGTTTCAAGGTATAACCCGGTCCTTTCTTCCATTCCCATAATGAACTATCGAGGCATAAACATACCTCTCGATCGGCGATTTCTGAAAACCGGTTGATGAGGTTTTCTTTATACCGTCGAATGTGGCCACCTTCGAGAATGAGGGAAAAAATGATGTGATGACCCCACCAATACAGCGTACGAAAGGCAAACTTGGTTTCTCGCGTGTAAAATCGAGGGTAGTCCAGATATTGATAGGGGAAGTTTTCTAAATGTTCCCCTCTGACCAGTTGGAATGCGTCGAGGGTAAATTGATCCGGGACGATGAGTTGATGTTGCGTGAGTTCGTGTTGATAGGTCTCGTGGAGTTGTTCTAAGGATTGCCGAATTTTCGTAGAGATGGTGGCCTTATCGAGAAAAAAGTTGGTGTCCGTGAGACGCGCGATTTCCTGAGAGGTGAAGGTCATGACGAGGTGACTCCAGAAATAATAATATGAACGTTGAGGTCTTTTCGAGAATGATTATGTATCCAGCAATGAAGGAATGAACAAATGAAGATTGCCACGTTTAACGTGAATTCGGTGCGGAAGCGGTTGTCTACTGTGAAGCGGTGGTTGAAAACCCATGCTCCTGATGTGTTGTGTTTGCAGGAAACCAAAGTTCAAGATTCGGAATTTCCTGTAGAGGCCTTGGAGTCCACCGGCTATGTTGTTACATTTCGCGGGATGAAAGGGTATAACGGCGTTGCCGTGTTGACCAAAACCGCACCGGAATTTACCTCGGATGGTCTGGATAAAGGCCCCAATGCCGATGGCTTCCGGTTGCTTCATGTCGTGGTCCAAGGGATTTCCATCGTGAATACCTACATCCCACAAGGGTTTCAAATCGATCACCCCAAGTATCAGTACAAACTGCAGTGGTTCAAGCGGTTGCGCCAATACTTCTCACGCCACTGTTCACCTGACCAACCGGTCATTTGGTGTGGAGATATGAATGTGGCACCCGAGCCGATGGATGTCCACAGTCCGGAAAAACATTTGACGCATGTGTGTTATCACCAGGATGCACGAAAGGCTTACCACAAGACCATGAGTTGGGGCTTTGAAGATGTGTTCCGGCGATTGTACCCGGATCGACCGCAATTTACATTTTGGGACTATCGTCAGCCGGATGCGATGAAGGCGAATCGCGGTTGGAGAATCGACCACATTCTCGCAACGAAACCGTTAGCCAAAAAATGTACGGCGGTTGAAGTGGATGTGAATCCCAGGAAAGGCAAAACTCCTTCGGATCACACGGTCCTGTGGGCGAAATTTTCGGTTTAGCAGGGAGGTGAAAAAGCACGCCCAGCGCCGTTTCTTTGTTACTTATATTTTCTTTCTCGATGGGCGAGTCGGGTTTGGAATATTTTCGAGGGGAATAAAGACCGCGAGAGCCACCACAGTCGTCCACCTGTTTGGCTTTCCAATGGCGGACTGGGTGATGTTTTGCGTGCGAACAATTTTCCCGCCCATTTTGAACACTTGCTCTCGTTCCTTCCAGGCCACGTTGGGGTCAAACTTGATGCCAAGCGTGGTGGCGAGCATTTGTGCCGCCAGATCTTCGGTGTAATCGCCAGCCTCTTCGTCGGTTTCTCCACAAGCATGATGTTCAGAGAGATAGCCATATGCCTTGTGTCGGCCCTCGGGGATGGCCACGCCTATTGATGAGGAGATCAGACGACTCCGTTCATTGGTTTCACACCTGGCCATCACACAGTATGTGATTTCGCCGGGATTCAACAACTGTACTCCGCGTTTTTGTGGAATGATTTTACAGTTTGGTGGGAGGATCGAGGAGACACTCACCAGGTTACAGTAGGCCACGCCAGCACGTCGTAATGCTTCTTCGAATGAAGCGAGTTTTTCTCGATGCACACCGACCCCTCGGGTCAGAAACATGTGAGTAGGAACCATGTCTCCTCCGTTTTTTTCGTGTGGTAGTTCACACAATTTTCGAAAATGATTAGTGACGTCTGCAAAATCGTGAGGTTGCTTTGTCAGGCTAGTCATTTCTGCTGACAGCGCCATTTATGAAAAGTCATTCCGGCTGTGAGGCTGGAAACGAACATGCGGGCCGCATCTTGACAAATTTAGAAGGAATTCTGCAAGGAATTTTTGTTAAGTGTTCATATTTGTTACAGGCGACACAGGGAAAGAGCAAACGCGAAAGTCGATATAGGAGTATGAAAGTTCCTACCCTTTACCTGGCACTTTACACCCCTTTTCGCTTCCCCATTAGGTTCCAAGAGGAGGAAGGTGTAACACCAAGAGCTTTGGTTCGGTGAGTTCTTGCATGGCGTACTGAACGCCTTCACGTCCTAACCCGGAATCCTTGACTCCACCGTACGGCATATGGTCGGCGCGCCAAGTGGGGATTTCATTGGCGAGCACCGCCCCAACTTCCAGTTCGCGATAGGCTTGGAAAATGCGATTAATATTTTGAGTAAAGACCCCAGCTTGAAGCCCGTAGGGTGAATCGTTCACACCATGCAGCGCTTCCGCGAAGTCCTGATAGCGAGTGATCGTGATGACGGGGCCAAATACTTCTTCGCAGGATACGTTCATGGTTGGACGAACATTGGCTAGGACAGTTGGCGCCACAATAGAATCCTGTCGAGTTCCACCGAGTAGGCAATCCGCACCTTGTGCAATGGCTTCTTGAATCCACGTTTCGACTCTGATCGCCGCTTGCTGGTTGATCAGTGGTCCAACGACCGTGGATTCATTGAGAGGGTCGCCACTGGGTATGGCGCGAACCTGATTAAGTAGGAGTTCGACGAATTGATCGTAAATGTCATGGTGGATATACAGCCGCTGCACGGAAATGCAGGTCTGCCCCGAGTATGAAAGTCCACCGGCGGCACAACGTTGGGCCGCCAGTGGGAGGTTGGCATCGGGTTCGACAATGACCGCTGCATTTCCTCCCAATTCGAGTGCCACACGTTTTTTCCCAGCCTTGCCTTTGAGGCTCCATCCCACCGCGGCACTTCCCGTAAAACTCAGAGCTTGAATTCTGGGATCCCGCACCATGGTTTCAGCTAGGGCATTCTCGCAAGGCAAGACACTCAATGTGCCGGGAGGGAGCCCGAGTTCGCAAATAATTTCTCCGAGCAGTAAGGCGGTCAGGGGAGTTTGTGGGGCTGGTTTCAGAAGGAAGGGGTTCCCGACGGCCAAGCAGGGCGCAATTTTGTGGGCTACAAGGTTCAAAGGGAAATTAAAGGGTGTAATGCCCAGGACCGGCCCAATCGGCACTCGTCGAAGGATACCCATGTGGTGATCCATGCCGGGGCTACTATCCATAGGGATGGTATCGCCAGGCAGGCGTTTGGCTTCTTCACTCGCCACGATGAAGGTCTGAATGGCCCGGAGGACCTCACGTCCGGCATCGGTAATGGGTTTGCCGGATTCCAAACTCATGACCTTGGCAAACTCGTGCTGGCGCGCAGTGAGCTGTTGTGCGATGCCCGAAAGGGCTTTGGCTCGCGTGTGGGACGGCAGCTTGGCAATGGCCGGAAACGCAGAAACACTCAGTTGGATGGCGTCTTCAATATCGGGCGCTTGGGCCTGACAGATTTCGGCAATGGAGTGTCCCGTGTAGGGATTCAGCACGGATTGGCGAACCGGAGATTCACGCCATTCAGTACCGATGAGAAACGCTGGTCCTGGTAGTTGTTCCACGGAGGCTTAAACAGAGGAAGGTTCTGTCGGAGTCGGGTCTTCAGAAGATGCGTGTTGAGCTTTAGCGATGAGTTCTTCGGTTCCCCAATCGTTGATCGAGTCGAGGGCAAACGGTTCAAACGATGAAATGGCGCCGCAACCGTGACACTCCGTGGGAACTTTCCTCCGATACACCTCGTTAAGACAGTCCATGCACACAAAGAAATCGGGATCACCCTCTGCACATTCAACAGCCCAAAATGTTTGAGTCTCTGACATTGATCTCGCCTATTAAAAAAAATGACTCAAAAAAGAACACCGTAGCGAATGTATTATTTCAAGAATAGGTCCGCTTCCTCAACTTTTCAATACCTATTTCTTCGATTGGGTTCCCAGCGCCTCTCTGAAAGCTGGTTCGCCTTCCTACCTTCATGGACAACCAGGCTACAGAGCTCCGGAACTTTTCTGTGTTGAAGCCTGCTGCAAAAGCTTTTCGATGTGTTCTTGAAAGGTATCAAAGGGGAGTGCTCCTGGGATGACTAATAAGGGACCAGCCTCCGGGTTGTGCGTTAAATACAAAATAAAATGGGGGGTTCCCCGTACGCCGATGCTGCCCCCTTCCATTCGGTCGCGATAAATGGACTCCATATATCGTTCCGCTTGGACGCATTCACTATATTGTCGGATGTTCAGCCGCAGATCTTCAGCTTGTTGTTGCAGTTGGTCAGAAGAAAATTTCCGACGGCTGGAGAACAACCGGTCATGCATGGACCAATACTGCCCTTGTTCCCCCGCGCATCGGGCCGCCATGGCTGTGTCGATGCTCGGCCCGCTAATTGCTCTGGGGAAGTCCCGGTAAATGAGCCGGAGCTTGCCGGTTTTGATGTATTCAGAATTGAGCAGAGGCCAGGTTTCTTGGAAAAACTTTTCGCAGAACCCACAGGTGAAATCGGAATATTCCAAAAGGGTGACGGGAGCCTGTTGATCTCCACGGACTCGATCGTCTTCGCGAAGCAGGAACGTATCATCTTGGCTACTTGCAGGGAGTGCGGTCAGCAAGAGTACGGCAAGTACGACAAGGGTTTGGAAGAGTCTAGCCGCGAGTATGTGTTGATACAGGTTCGCCGAAAATCGTTGTATAAAATGTACAAGCATATGGTGTCCTCTTACTCAGGCTAATACGTTAATTCATTGTGGGCGTAGACCTGATATCTGTCAAATTTTTTGAAAAATTATTCCCTGATGCTGAGTTTATTTTTCATCGGCTTGAGGCTTGTCTTCGTCAAGTAATCCCATTAGTAATAACGGCCAGACCACGGTTGCATCGCTCAGCACTTCGGCAAATCGGCCTCCTTCTTCTTGGGGAACAAATTTACCCCATGAGACTCCCTCTTGGTACGTGCATCCGCTCAAGCCTCCCCAATAATCCGGTTCAGGACAGATGCGTACCCCGTAGTGGAAACGTGGTGGTGTGATCTCCGTCCCGAGTCTCAAATTGAGAATTTCAATATACGGAGGAATCTGTTGTGCCCAATTGCGGGGCACGCCGCCACCGATGGTGAAAATGCCAAGCCGCTTGGCGCCCAATAATTGTTCCGTGTAACTGTTGAGATCTAAAAAGGGGTTGAAGGCGGCATGGTGTTGCTTCAAGGAATTCCAAACCTTTTGAACATCCGAAGTTTCTGTCTCTGGTGCTGATGTTGCTTCCCGATGTTTTCCCATGGCCCAAATGGACACGTCTAAGCCAAGCTCAGAGTCTGTAAACGCGGGAATATATACCGGCACCTTTTTCAGAAATGCACTTTTCAAAATTCCTGGCCCTTCGTATTCATTCGCCAATGTTTTCCCAAGTTCACGCGTGAGCAGTTCAGACGAGAGCGGTTGATCCGGATCGAGGCGATTGAGGGTTTCTCCGGTGAGCTGTTCGACATGATTCAGATTCAATTCCATTTCCAAGGTGTCATACACTCGGTTGTAGCCTTTATTAAACAAATCCACATCATTCATCGAGGGATGATACTTGTAATGCGTTTGCCCCACTGCCTCGCTCAGGCCATGGGCAATAAGCGCGCCGGTGGAAATCACGGCTTGGACCATGCCACGATCGATCATCGTGCACATGATCTTCCCCATCTTGGCGATGGTCATGGCGCCGGAGAGTGTCATGACGACGAAGCAGTCCGGGTCGTGGATCATGGCTTTCAGAATGTCGAATGCTTCGCCAAGACGACGGCCACCAAAGGCGGTTTTTTGCATGGCAATAAGCAGGTCCGAGAAGGATTGAATTTTTGACGGATCTAGTGCTTCTAAGGGTTCGAGTCCGTCCTGAGCTCCATCATGAAACGATCTCATGGTTTTGTGTCCTTTAAAAAAATACGTCTATATGCCGAGCTTACCTTTGAAATTGAAAGCCAAGCGAAACAGTGTTGGGTTTTTCATAACGAAGGAAAGGTGGGAGTAGTGGAGAGTTTAGGAGAAAGTTTGAACCAGTCCACCTTCCCTATGGCCGGCGGACAGCCTCCGCTTCAGATTTTTTCTGATCTTCCAGCCGAAGCTCGAAGAGCGGAGGCTGGTGGTCCCAACGGGATTTGAACCCGTGTCTGCACCTTGAGAGGGTGCCGTCCTAGGCCAAGCTAGACGATGGGACCGTCGATTATGTTTAGGGCACCTTCTAAAAACCGTCCTTTTCCGTGATGGCGGCGTCAGCCGCGTGCTCAAATCCTCATGTATTCGCCCATACACTCCGGTTTTCCGCGCGCGGCTTCCTTGCTCTCACAAAAAATGCCTGGTTTTTAGAGGTACCCTTTACATCTGTGCCTACCGCACAGATGAAGCGTGAACCAATCACATGCTCCTGTTCATACGACATGCGGAAAAGACTCTACCATTCCTCTGAGTTGGAGTGCAATCAAGGGACTCCGCGATGGGGAATGATTGATGAAAAAATCTTGAACCGTGATCCGTAATCTCGGGCAGGCTCTTAGGGTTTTATGGATACATAGATCGTGCCATTCCCGCGTTTGAGCAAGATCAAGACAGGCGTTTTGGGTCCTAGGTCACGGGTGAGTCGGTGGAAATCGTCAACATGGCGGATCGGGCTTCGGTTTATTTCCATGAGAATATCACCCCGCCGGAGTCCGGCGCGCACGGCGGCACTGTCGGGCTGAACGCGACTAATCAATACCCCTTCGTCTTTGGGTACACGATCAGGCGGGACGGGTTCGACGATGATCCCAGACAACGCGTGGTTCTTCTGCTGATCAGGATCTGAGCTTCGCATGGCTGTGAGATCACTGGGTAATTCTCCAATGGCCACGGAGAGTTCCTGGGGGGAGTTATGGCGCAGAACTGAAACCGATGTACTGGTCCCTGGAGACGTTTCGGCAACAAGGGAGCGAAGGTGTGTGGGATCTTTGACCTTCGTGCCGTTGTAGTGACGTATAATATCGCCTCGCTGGAGGCCAGCATTTTCCGCGGGACTTCCGCTGACAACATCCCCGACCAATGCGCCGGAAGCATCCGGGGATCCAAACTGATCAGCCAGTTCTGGAGTCAATTGTTGTATCGAAACTCCGAGCCAACCTCGAATCACTTTTCCATGGTCGACGAGATTGTTCATGACGTTTTTCACCATGTTACTCGGGATGGCGAAACCGATTCCCATGTACCCACCGGTTCGAGAAAAAATCGCCGTGTTAATCCCAATCAACTCGCCTTGAAGATTGACCAGTGCCCCCCCGGAATTTCCCGGGTTAATCGCAGCATCGGTTTGAATGAAATCTTCATAATCCACAATCCCCATATTGGCTCGGCCAATGGCGCTGATAATGCCCATGGTGACGGTTTGATTCAGGCCAAAGGGATTGCCCACAGCCAGCACCAGTTCCCCAACTTGGAGATTGTTCGAGTTGCCCCACCGCAACGTCGGCAGATGGGTTTCGTCAATTTTAATAACCGCGAGGTCAGTCTTAGGGTCAGTCCCAATCAGTTTTGCTGAAAACTCTCGCTTATCCCCCAGCAGCACCGTTAATGTATCAGCTTGTTCCACCACATGATTGTTGGTCACGATATAGCCATCCGAAGAAACGATAACCCCTGATCCCAATCCTTGCTCTTGCCTGGGCTGCTGTTTGCGGAATCGATGCTCAAATTCCTCTCCAAAAAATCGGCGAAAAAACGGATCGTCAAAAAAGGGTAGTGAATTGCGCTGGTTGGGTTCTTCTTTTTTGCGAGTGGATGAAATGTTGACTACGGAAGCCATGGTATCTTTGGACACCCGAATAAATGTCTCGTTCGCCGGGAACGGGACTCCCACAGGTTGGACCGTGGGCATGGGATCTTGCGTGAACGTTTGCAGCGTGGGTTGTACGGTTGCGTTGGCCATCAGCCGCGTGTCCTCAGGAGCTTCAGAGCACTGCACGGTCACGGCCAATAGAAAACTGGTCAACAGACTCAAGACCCATCTGGATGTGGTAAAGGGATTCAGACAATGATTCATGGGATGTATTGCGCGGACTTTTGTGATCCAACTGCCATTTCTAGGACTATTGTAACATTCACTGTTCCTTGGTAGAAGCCCAGGATTGAAAGAAAATTTGTTGAAAGGGGTTTTTGTCACCCTTAGGGCTCGCGTAAGAATAACTTCCCCTATTTGGGCGTCGATCCATCCCGTCTGGCGGCGTTGCTCGTCCTTTCCATACCGAGAGTATGCGCAGTCCTCGCGCCTTGCCAGACAGGTGTCTCAGCACCCAAATAGGGGAAGTTATTCTTACGCGAGCCCTTAATCGAATGGAGTGGTGGACACCACGTATCAAAGCTGGGAAAGAAGGTACCATGAATATGGTGGAAGCGAAGGAGAGAGGGTTGAATGTTCAAAAGACGGGTCGTTCTTTAATGGTGACCCCGTCCGTACCACCGAGGATCACGATCGAAGTCTGGTTGACAAACAATCCGTTTTCCACAACGCCGGGAATGCCGTTGAGTTGGGCCTCAAGGATGGTTGGGTCTTCAATGCGATCTACTTCCACATCTAGAATGAAATTTCCTTCATCCGTTCTGAACACCTTATGGTTCTTCTTCCTCAGGCTGGAAGACCACCCTAATGCTTGAATCTGGCGTTGGGTATTCGGCCATCCAAATGGGATGACTTCAACCGGGATAGGCCAGGGCATGCCCAGAACCGGAACCCATTTGGCCTCGTCCACAATAACGATACACTGACGGGCCGCTGAGGCCACGATTTTTTCACGCAACAACGCGCCGCCCCCGCCTTTAATCAGTTGGAATTGCGGATCTACCTGGTCGGCTCCGTCAACGGCAAGATCGAGTTTCCAGTCTCCTTCATTCGGGAGAAGTGGAATATTCAATTCGTTGGCTAACCGAGCGGTTTCTTGCGAAGTGGGGATTCCTTGAACGCGAAAGCCGGATTTAACTTTCTTTCCCAGTGCCAGCAAGAAATATTTGACTGTTGAGCCCGAGCCTAGACCAACGAGGGCTCCGTCCGGGACATATTGTAGTGCCGCTTCGCCTGCCGCGTGTTTTCCTGCTTCCTGTGCTTCAGTCATGTAAGGATTCTCTCATGGGGGGTGTTGAATTATAAAAAATTTCTATATTGCCGTTCTTAGGTGACGGTTCTCATGAAACCTCAAAAGCAACAGGGGAAGTTGAAAAAGGGCGTCAGCGGCGTTCTCGGCCCTTTGTCGTGCTCACGTACTCCCGTACGCTCCGCGCGCCAAAGCGCCTGCGGCCTTGCTGAGCGCACCTTTTTGAACTTCCCCTCAGGGGTTAGGAGGAGTGTGCCATGGTGGCCGCAATGGATGCTGCGCCTAGTAAACCTGCCTGATCGTTCAGGATCACATGGACTGGGAATGTACTCAATAAGCGCTTAAAACGACCTTTGGCAATGAAGGATTGAGCGAATCGTTTGTCTTTGAGTCGTGGCACGATGTGTGGAACGATCCCGCCTCCCAAGTACACACCGCCTCGGGCCAAGGTTTTAAGGGCAAGATTGCCGGCTTCGGCCCCCAGAATTGAGACGAACAATTCCAGTGCTTCCACACAAATGTCCGGTTTCCCGTTCAACGCAGCTTCGGTAATCAGGGTCGGTGGATCGTCTGTGAGAAGGAGCTCGGCAAACCACGTGGGCTCATTTTTTTTGGTGTCCCGAAGAAACTGATAGATCGTATGAAGGCCATCACCAGACAGGACCCGCTCGACACTCACATGAAGAAAGCTCGTGCGAATATAACGCAGCAAATCAATTTCAATGTCGCTGGTTGGGGCAAAACTGGCATGGCCTCCCTCTGACGGTATGGGGTGATATCCTTCTCCATCCCAAAACAGAATAGCTTCACCCAGCCCGGTTCCCGGTGCAACCAGCGCTTTCGTCCCATTCTTTTGAGACTGTCCGTTGACCAGTTCGGTTTCCTCGGGCCTGAGGACGAGGACGCCATAGGCCATCGCTTCTACATCGTTCAATAGACGAACCTTGGGGGTGTCGATGTGTGTGGTCAGGGATTGTCCATCAATTTCCCACGGTAAGTTGGTCGCGCGACATCGGTTGTCAATGATTGGTCCGGCGACCCCAAAGCAGGCTGCGTCAATTGATTTCTCTAGGGGTTCATCTGGTTTTTCCTCGGGTTCGGTCGTATCGTCTGATGAGGAATCGTCGTCCACATCATCTTCCGCCTCAAACGGGTCTGGTGGATCCTCGGGAGGGGCCAGGAATTCACTTAAGATTTCTTCAAAAGATTCAAAGTCAGCGTTAAAAAATTTTTCTTCACGGGTCGGTTCGACCCGGTCTTGCTTCCAGTCATATAGAGCAAGATAGGTTTTCGTCCCGCCGATGTCTCCAGCCAGAATCATACACAACCTTTCTTTGAAGGGAATGTTGAAAAAAGCCGCCAGCGGCGTTCTCGCCCTTTTGCCGTGCTCACGTACTATGAGTACGCTCCGCGCGTCAAAATGGCTGCGGCCTTGCTGGAGACCCTTCGGAAAGACTCAGCAACCGTGATTAAAGTCAAGGGTTGAATATTGATTTGGGTTCCATGCTGTTTGGGTTTTGACCATCGTATTCAGAATGACCAGAAGTTTTCGCATACAGGCGGTGAGGGCCACTTTGGGTTTTTTCCCTTGTGCAATCAGGCGTTGATAAAATGTTTTGATGACCGGATTAAATCGTGATGCGGACAGGGCCGCCATGTAGAGGGCGGCGCGGACTTGGGCCCGGCCTCCCCAGACCCTTCGGTTGCCGCGCACGTTTCCGCTGTCGCGGTTTAAGGGGGCAACGCCCACCAGCGTGGCGATTTCTCTTCGGTTGAGCGTCCCGAGTTCGGTCAGGCTACTGAGGAGATTCATTGACAAGACGTTGCCCACCCCCGGCACACTTCGAAGGAGCGAATCTTTCTCTTTCCAGCCGGGGGTCTGTTTAATAATCTCGGCAATATGACCTTCGATTGTTTGGAGCCGTTTTTCCAGGGAGGCGATATGAGCGTTGATATCTTTGCGGATCCATTTGGCTGCTTGCTGGAGGCGGGTTTTTTCCGCCGTCTGCATGGCAAGCAACTGCCGTCGCCGTGTCACCAAGGCCGTCAATTCCTGGGTGGTGGCGTCTTTCATGGGCCGGACCGCCGGCTGGATCGCCGCCCCGAAGCGAGCCAAGATTCGGGCGTCCAGGGCATCGGTTTTGGCCAGGGTGCCCAGGGCCTTGGCAAAGTCCCGCACCTGACGGGGATTCATGACGACCGCCGGCAACCCGGCGGTGGTTAAGGCCGCATACAGAAGCGTTTCCAGCCCCCCTGTGGCTTCCATCACGATGAGAGTGGGGTGAAGGACGTGGAGCCGCTCCACCAGCGCGGCGATGCCGGCGTCGTTGTTGGCTACCGACCATGGAAGCGAATTGGCATTGTCTGCCACGTCTAATCGAGCTTTACAAATGTCGATACCGATAAACAATTCTGAGGATTTTGATTTCATCGCTCTGTCTCCCAACCTTGTTGATACGGGCTTGGTGTCCCAGGCAACCGTTCGGGTTCATCAGAGAAAGGGCATGACGACCTGCGCTGAGTCACGGGCTGATTCCCATAGGGCAAACGGTCTATCATGCCAGGATTCACAATACCGTGAGGGTACAGCCTTTTCCCTACGTTGGCTATGCCCTCTTCAGACAAGAGGCAGCTCGGGTGAGTTGGACTACAACCCTTCCTTGCATTATACAAGGGCATGCTTTTTTGAACATTCCCCCCAGCTGATGTTGGTGGTTTGGGTGGTTTGTGCGTGTGCCCAAGCCTCGTTGTCACCTTAAAAGAATGATAGAGAGGTTTGCAACGACGAATAGAGCCTGCTAGTGCGACGATATAGGGGTCCATGTCGAAAAGGTCACGGCCTGCCCAACCCTGTTTTGGTTGTGATCGATCACATTCCATACCGTGGCCTGTTCCACCAGGAACCGTTTCCCAGTTCGGGAAATGCGCACTCCTCGATAATCCCGTATCAGTCCTTGCGTGGAGGCTTGTTGAAGCATCCGGCTGCGTTCTTCTTGATTGACGGGTTCGGCGGTTAAGCGTGAAGGGGTCGTGACAAATTCTTCCCAGTCCATTTCCCAGAGTTGAAGCGCCTGAGCATTCCCGTAATTCAGAATGGGGTCGGTCTCCATTCCATGAGAGGCCACCACGAATGGGGCAGAAAACAGCCGTTGGGTTTGTTCTCGACGCGATCCAGTTCGGTTAATTAGTTCCACGCCAGTCCAATGCACATAACTATCAAGGACCAGGGCAATCCAGGAGAGGACTTGATCATTGAGCCATGCGGGTTCTTCTTGTCCGGCGTCAAAATTCACAGCCTTATCTCATAGAACGGACATTTGTGGACAGAAACGGTTTAAGATCTTCATTTGGTAAACCGAGGATATAGATATCATGTATGCTCCTAGAATCGGCAGTTGGATCACAAAAGTCCGCGCAAGCTCTTAGGACCTGCGAGAAAATAACTTGATCAATCTCGCATCCAATCTTCGGGCCATCTTTGAACGGGCCTCAATCGAAACACCCTCACCATAGCTGTGCTATGCCTCGAGTGTTTCTCAATCGTTCCGTCCAAATCCGACCCAAATCTTGGCGCGATATTGATCAAGTTATTTTCTCGCAGGTCCTCAGGGTCCGTCACGAAATAACCGGGACAATTGGCCGAGACGATTTTGGAGCGAGCCAAGGAGCGAAGAGCGCGCATACCGGGAGTATGGAAGCGATGAGCGACGCCGGCGGAGCCCAAAAGCGTCCGGCCCTCCGGGGAGGCCCATCTTTGGCCCGGGGCAGCGTTGCTCCTCGGTCACAGAGCCCCGCTCTGCTCCCTCGTCGCGCCTTGCCCCGATCACAAATCTGGGCCTCCCAATTGTCCCGGTTATTTCGTGACGGACCCTGAGCGCACCTGGCAAAATACAAAAATATCTCATCACCACGGAGGGTTCGCGCAAGAATACCTTCCCCGGTTTGGGTGCTGAGACACCTGTCTGGTGTTTAATTTGTTAAGTTAGCTATATTATCTTTAAGCTGCGATCCCTTGACTTCCCTTTTCCGCCATTTAAATGGTTTGGCGTTTGGGTTGTCGTGTTCGATAAAATCTTCGATACGCTGTCTCAGTTGGTGAGGACTGGCAAAGGAAGCGCCCCGGAGAGCTTTCCGGGAAAAGATCCCAAACCAGATTTCGACCTGATTGAGCCAGCTTGCGGATGTCGGGGGAAAATGAAAGTGGACATTGTTATGGCGTGCGAGCCACTCGTCGTTCTTCTTGTGGGTGCCGTCATTATCTAACACGACGTGAATCTCTTGGGCTGGAGAGTATTCCTCCACAATTTCATCCAGAAAGGCTTGAAAATCCGTTCGCTTTTTCTCTGGCGTCACTTTGCCCTGAATTTTTCCTGTTGAGACTTCCAGCGCAGCAAAGAGATTGAGCGTGCCATGTCGTGTATAGGTGCTTTGGTAGGCGCGGATGACTTTTCCACTCTCTGTTTTGATATAGCCGGTTTTTCGTTCCAGGGCCTGAATGCTGGGTTTTTCATCCACACAGAGCACGATGGCGTTGACCGGCGGGGCTAAATAGAGCCCCACAATATCCGCGGCCTTGCTGGCAAAGTTTGTATCGGTGCTGATACACCATGACCGGTGCCGTTGCAGATTGATGCCTTCTTTGCGTAACACTTTCCAGACCGCGTCAACGGGTGCCTCCAACTCCTCGGCCACGGCAGGCCCGTCCCACAGGGCCAACCCTTGGGGCGGCGGTTGGCTTAACACCTTGAGCAGATCATTGCGAAACGTTTTACCATACTTGGGTGGTCGACCCGAGCGGGGCTGGTCCTGAAGGCCGGCTAGCCCATTCTCGACATAGCGTTGCCGCCAATAAATGACTTTGTTGGGGTACGTGGTGAGTTCCTGCGCGATCTGTTTGACCGGTTTTCCCGCTTCGCTCTCCAAAATCATTTTCGCTCGGTCCACCGTTTGCTTGGGCAATGTTCGGCTCTTTGTCCGGTTTCGTAACGTTCTCTTGTCCTCTGGGGGGATCTCTATGTGGGGTGCAGTTCTCGGCATAAGGCCAAGATTACATAATATAGTTTAAATTAGCAATTAAACACTAGACAGGCGTCTCAGCACCCAAACAGGGGGAGGTATTTTTGCGCGAACCCTTAGCCCTTCATCTCTCGAAACTTCGCCAACACCTGATCCGCGATCTGGTCTGCCGAACCGGAATCCGTCTCCACGATAAGGTCTGCGGCGGCTCGGTACTTTGGCGTTCGTTCCTGCAACACCTCTTCGATTTCTTCAATAAACGTCTTGCCACTCGTTAACGACGGACGTTGAGAATCACCGGCAATACGACGACGAATTGTCTCGACGGTTGCCGTTAACCAACACAACAACCCGTAATGTTTCAACGTCTCAACATTCACATCCCTGAGAATGATTCCGCCTCCAGTGTCGATGATCAAATGGTCTTTTCCCCGCAATTCCTGGCAGACGGCTGATTCCAAATCCCGGAAATGATCCCATCCAAATTGGGACACAATCTCTGGAATGGGTAACTTCGCTCGTTGGATAATCAGCGCATCCGTGGATACGGTTTCCCATCCCAAGCGGGAGGCGAGCAACCGTCCCACCGTACTCTTTCCCGTCCCTCGATATCCAATGAGAATCAAATTCATCAAAACTGTGCCTCTAAAATTTCGCGCATCACGTCAGTGGGCGCGGATTGACCGGTCCAGAGCTCAAATTGGGTAACCGCTTGGTGAAGAAACATTTCGAGGCCGGGAATCGTGGCGCATCCCACTTCTCGGGCTTCCCGAAGCAAGCGAGTTTCCCGTGGATTATAGACGATATCCATAACCGTCAGGTGAGCTTTGAGAAGGTCTTGAGGGACGCAGGTGTGATCGACCTTTGGATGCATTCCGAGCGGGGTGCAATGAATGAGCACCTGGGCCTGCTCGATGGCTGGCCCTAGGGTCTTCTCACTCAAGTGAGCCTCTTCTATCGCCACGGTGGTGCCCTTGCGAAGATCGGTGACAAGGTTTGCACGTTCATCATTGACAATCCCGAGAATGGTCAACCCAGCTAGCCGTTCATGAAGGGCCAGACCAAAAGCAATCGCCCGAGCCGCACCGCCAGAACCCAAGATCAAGACACGTTGGTCATCGAGCGCCGTTTTCGCCTGACGAAGAGCCTGCAGCGCACCTGATGCGTCGGTGTTATACCCGGTTAACGTTCCATCGGTTTTGACGATTGTGTTGATCGCCCCAATATGTCTGGCGGTGTCATCGATTGTATCCAAGTAGGTCATGGCCGAGACTTTATGCGGAATCGTCACGCTGAATCCCCGAAGGTTTCCTAACGCTCGAATGCCCTGAATCGCTTCCTTCACCTGTTCAACGCGAAAGGCGAGATACACATAATTCAGCCCGAGGTGCTGAAATGCCGCATTGTGAATGGCCGGAGAAAGGGAATGTTCGACGGGATTGCCAAGCACTCCACACAGTTGGGTTTGAGTATTGATGGTCATGCTGGTGAAAAGTCCTCTCTTGTGTAGCGCTTCCTATAATGTGTGTACTTCTTCGATGAACCTAAACAGGTGAAGTACGACACGCGGTCCCAGTTCTTCTCGAACCGGGCTGTGAGAATGCACAGGCATTTATCACATACCCGTTCACAGAAACTCAATGGGTATCGCAAGCCATAGGGTTCTCGCCAACCTATCGAGGGGCGCGCCCCATGGAGGAGCGTATGCGAATCCAGTGGAAGAAAGTTCAGGAAATGGTTGGCTAGGGGTTGGTGTTCGTGAAAGAGAAGTGGGAAGAAGAAAATGGCCGGGGAAGACTTCCGTCATTCCCCGGCCTTGGTCATAAGGTAAGTCTACCTTATTGAATTAGCAGCGCTTCGCGCTGCTAGCTTGTTTCCGAGCTGGTGCTTTTTTCGCACGCGCGGTGGCTTTCTTCGCTGGTTTCTTTGCTGCTGCCATGGAATCACCTCCCTTCGGGTTTAAGTATTGTCCTACTTTCCCGGTTTATCGGCGAGTACGGCTATCCACTTAATAGTCTGTGAGAAATTTCTCCTTGGAGAACGGGGAGTGAACGGCACAAAGACGAGAGGTCGATGCCAAGGCCAAGGCCGAGGAAAATGTTGAGGTGTTATCGAGTGGATGGAATTTTAAGCCAAGTTAGGATTGAGCCTTAGGACCTGAGAGAAAATAACTTGGACATCTTGCATCCAATCTTCGGGCCATCTTGGAACCTAGAAGCAGCAGTTGGATCACAAAAGTCCGCGCAAGCTCTTAGGACCTGCGAGAAAATAACTTGATCAATCTCGCATCCAATCTTCGGGCCATCTTTGAACGGGCCTCAATCGAAAAACCCTCACCATAGCTGTGCTATGCCTCGAGTTTTTCTCAATCGTTCCGTCCAAATCCGACCCAAATCTTGGCGCGATATTGCCCAAGTTATTTTCTCTCAGGTCCTACATGGAAATTGAACACGAAAAGTGGCTCCGTGGGGTTGGTGGTTTTCCACGTGTATGGTCCCATCGTGAAGGTTCACCAAGTGCTGAACAATGGCGAGCCCTAGGCCCAAGCCTTTCGTGCCCATTTCATGATCGCGGTGGGCTTGAAAGAAGGGGTCGAACAATTTCGGGATGGCGTCTTCCGGGATGCCTGGTCCTGAGTCGATGACGGATACACGGGCTTCCCGGGGTGGCACCAATTCGGTCACGATCAGAATCGTTTCTCCTTCCGGGGTAAACTTACTGGCATTGTGAAGGAGATTCAGCAAGATCTGTGTGACACGATCAGGGTCGGCATAAAGTTTGACGCCCTGATTTGGTCCCTGAACTTCAATGCGCTGGTTTTTCGCTTGGGCTAAAGGGTGGTAATGTCCCACCACTTCCTGCGCCAGCACCGTAAGATCGCATGCACTCAGATTCAAATGCATCTTCCCAGCCTCGATTTGGGAAAGGTCGAGCAGATTGCCAATCATACGCGCCAAACGGTCGGCATTGATTTCAATGCGTTGAAGTGAGGTTTTTTGTTTGGTGGTTAATGCCCCGCCTAACCCAGACAGTAAATTTTCCGAAAAGCCCTTGATCGAGGCCAGGGGTGTACGAAGTTCATGCGAACAATGCGCAAGAAACCGCGACTTGGTTTCGTTTAATTCCGCAAGCTGCGCATTCGTAGTTTCGAGGTGGCGGTTGGCTTGCTCAAGATCAAACGTCCGTTCCTGTACCTTGGCTTCCAGTTGTTGATTCAATGTTTGCAGATCGGTATAGGCACGGGCATTGTGAAGGGCCAGTGCGATATGATGGCCGACTGTCAGTAAAATAGAGACATCATCTTGCGTGAACGGAATGGTTGATCGCCGGTCCACCATCAGTGCACCCAGCATGGTGTCTTGGAATTTCAACGGCACGGCGATAAACGCGTGGGTGTTCATGGCTGTGACCAATTGCTGGTTCACGGGGTGCAGCGATGACCAAATGGTTTTGACGTCGTTGACCAGGGCGGGTTGGCCTTGAAGCAGCAGCGTGCCTTCAAAACTGGTTGGGTCGGAAATGGGAATTTCGAAGGAATTGGCCACGGCCGCTAACTCATCTGACACCCCTTTCACATGAGCCTGACTGGCAATCTGACGAGTAGCGTCAAATCGTGTAATCATCGCACGGTCATAGGGTAAATCGCGGGTGATGGCGTCCAACCCTACCTGGATCACGGCATCCTGGTCCAGCGTCGAACTGAGGCGTACCGCAATATCACGAAACATCGTCTGCTCACGAATTTTGCGATGAAGATCCACGTTGGTATGTTCTTGTTTGAGATAGGCTTCGCGAAGGGCTTCGTGCTGAAACTCCACGGAATCCAACTGCTCTTGGATCACCTGTTGTTGATTCTGAACCGCTTGGCGATCTGTCCACACCAGGCCCCCGAGCCAAAGAAGAATGGTTGGAATCGAGGCGAGGCCTGCCATGGTGAAAAATGACAGGTCTCCAGCACTCAAAGAAAGCCAACTGAAGAGGACAAGGCTGAGGAGGATCCCCGCCATTGGCCAGAGCCAAAAACTCGAAGGTTGCGGTGTCCACGATATATGCCATTCGCAGTAATCGGCTCCGTCCGCCATGCAAGAAGGTTCCATAATGGAAGCAGGGTGAAGATGAAACATTTGTGATGGAATCTGCCCCAACGCATGTTTCCCGGATTGACAGATACGCTCCGCGCATCCATTGCGGTATGGCCCAAATTGTTGGGCGGTTTCCTCACTCAATCGCAACCGCAAGATCGCGAGCCCGTTTTTGGAAGACACCACTTCGGGTTTGAGTGCGTCCTTGCCGAATTTTTCCGCAAAGTGGGGAAACATGGAATAGATCTGGGCGATCGAAAACGGTCGGCCCAAGATTTGCACGAGGGGTGATAGCAATTTTTCCCGGCCCAGGTTAATGTGAAATTTCTCATCCTCACTCAGAATCACGCAAAACTCGGCTAGAAATATGACAAACTCGTAAGAATAACTGTTCCAGGGGTTTCGAATCAATTCTTGGGTGACGTGGTAGGTGGAATCCGGAATCCGTTCATTCAAACGCCGGATGAGGTCTTCAACCGCGTGGGCTCCGGCTGGTGATCCTTTGGTTCGACTGACCAGGTCTTCCAGAAATTCCACGTTGGCGCGAACAGTGACTCCACTGACATCTCGAATGTTGTGGTCGTCGGGATGTTTGCCGAACGGTTGAAAGGCCATCGAGCCTTTTTCCAGGATGCGGTGAGATTTGGGCAGCCAATCGTTCATGGTAAGGATTTCGGGAGGTCCCCTGAAGTTCAACTGCCGAGGGTACACGAAACACGGTGGCGAAAAGAAGGTGTGAAGAGAAAGAATATGAGGGTGGCGAGGTTATCGAGTCAGTTCAAAATTGGTTCGGAGGTTGAGCGCACCGACGTGAATGGTGGTGTCCCATATGCCATTCACCCTGGGATCGTCATTATTGTTGATTCCACGGGCGTTGTACAGAATGGCCTGATAGGCAAGATCAATACCAATGGCGGTGGTGCCAATAAAAGTTGTGCCATCGTTCCCGCAACGAATGAATCCCAGAAACATGCCTTGTTTCGTACAAAGAAATCCAAACCCGATCGAAAGCGCATGGTAATTCGATCCAGGCACATCGGGTTTAAAGGTGGCCTCCGGTATGGGGCTATCTGAAAAGACATAACCGCCTCGAAACGCCAATTCCCAATGGGGGAACTGAACCGGGTTTAAGAGTTTATACTCGGTCCCTAACATAAGAATGTACGCCGGGAGCCAATTTCGTGGTTTCGGAAGCACCAGTCCATTCGAAAGAGTCACGTCCAGATTTTTAAAAGATGTCCAATCCGCGTAATCAAAATCAAATTCGATTTTCCACTCGCGTTGGGCATTGCGGATGGGCCAGACTGCCACGCCTGTGGTGAAGATTTGCGGCAAGTTTAAGGAGGCTTTTGAGCCCAAGATTAGACCTGTTGTTTGATTTAAAAACTGTCCCTCTAGTTCTAATTCCGTGTGGCTTCGATAGACAAATGCCACGTTGACAATGGGTTTCCCTTGGTCATTTCGAAAGGGTGTTAAAAGAAAGCTGACATTAAATCCCAACGCGGTATCCGTTCCATTCAGTTCAATGCGGTCAGTGGGTAAAGAAGCTAAGTCAGTCCCGACGAGGTCAGCACCGGCTTGTTGAAATTCGACATGTCCCTCGCCGATGGCATCCAAAAATGTATAAATATCTAACCCGAATCCTACGGAAAGAAACTCGTTGAATTCGATGGCCAGGGTTGGCTTAAAATCGACAAGTGGGAAAGCGGAAGACGTGAGGACCGGAGAGAGAGAGCCGCTCGTGGGATAGTTCATCAGATTCCCAAAGGGGGAGTTGATGCCCATCCCAAGCGTGACTTTTTTGAATGAGGAAAATCCCAAGTCTCCCAGATTGGCGGTGATGTAGAGGCTAGTGGGAGGTGGATTGGCGATGGTCGATCCAAAATCCCCTTCCACCATGGGCCTGGTGGTCGGGGTGAAATTGATATCTCCGTTGACGAAGAGTATTCCCGCGGATACTTGAATGCCCGGCAATTGGGTCATCGCCGCGGGATTAAAATACACCGCCGATGGTTCATCCGCTTGAGCCGCGAAAGCCGTGCCTTGCCCTGTAGCTGCAGCGCTTTGGTCAAGAATACGAAACGCCTCAGCATGCAGGGACGTGTTCACTCCCACAAGAAAAAGTAGAAGGACGCCGGCCTGAACTAAAAAGAAACGCATGTTGGTGTGTATTCCTCGAGGCGCGATCATCACTCGTGACTTCGACGAACCTTTTAGGTGGGAGCCTTGGGAAAGGCTTGCCGTATTTCCTTGTCTATGATGAATCCATTAAGTAGACGGCCTAGTGTATGCCAACACAAAAGCCTAGGCAATACAGGGGAATGCCTTGAAAACCGGCGAGGTGTTGTCAGCATGCTGTTTCTTGTTGGAAGGGAAGGGCTCGAGTACAATAGATCACAATCAAGGTATTAGAAAAGATTTTGAAGAGGGTAGAGTCACCATGAACGTGAAAAAATTGCTACATACCCGAATGCGGGTCAGCGATATGGATCAAACCATTGCGTTTTATCAGGACGTGTTGGGACTTGAGGTCCTCGAACGCAAAGTGTCGCCGCGTGGATCGCATTTAGCCTTTTTAGCTGTCCCCAATAGTGAGGAACTGATTGAACTGTGTAGCTTCCCCGCTAGTGGCCCCGTGATCGTGCAAGAAGACCTCGTGCATTTAGCGTTTGAAGTCGACAATCTCGATCGGACCATTGAGGAGCTGAATGCGAAGAATGTGCCTATCACCGACGGTCCGACTCAAAGCTCATCTGGCAGCCGATTTATTTTCATCGATGCGCCAGATGGCTATGAAGTGGAGTTGATTGAGAGGCCGCCGGGCACCATCATTGTCTAAAAGACGTAAAGCGTGATGCGTGAAGGGTGGAGAAACGAATTTTTTTACGCATTACCCATCACGGATCACGCATCACGAGGCTTGACCAAATGACACAACCCGCCTCCGACTTCCAAGCCACTCTCGATCATCTTCCCAAGCAGCCTGGCGTGTACTTGATGAAAGGAAAGCAGGGAGAAATCCTGTACATCGGCAAGGCGCGGGTCTTGACCGATCGAGTGCGATCCTATTTTCTAAAAGGGACCGACCTGAGTCCCAAAAACCGAGTATTAATTGGGCTCGTGCAGGACATCGAAACCATTGTGACCAAATCGGAACTCGAAGCGCTCTTGCTGGAAAGCAATTTGGTCAAGCGCCATCGTCCGCGGTTCAATGTCGTACTTCGTGATGATAAGCATTACCCTTACCTTCGGCTTCCAATCAAAGAACATTTCCCGCGGCTATCGATCGTGCGGCGGGTGAAACGCGACGGTGCGTTGTATTTTGGTCCGTACGTACCAGCCGGGGCGTTGCGTGAAACGTTAAAAGTCATCAAGAAGGTCTTCCCGTTGGCCACCTGTAAAATCAATATCGATGGCACAGCCGACCGGGCATGCATCGAGTTTGAAATCAAACGCTGCATGGCGCCGTGTACCGGTAATCAATCCCAAGAAGAGTATCATCGCATCGTCAAACAAGTCCGGTTCTTTTTAGAAGGCCGAGACCGAGAATTACTCGATGGGCTACGTGCGGACATGGAAACCGCCGCTGATCGGGAGGAGTTTGAAGAGGCGGCTCGTTTGCGGGATCGGATTGCGAAAGTCTCCAAGACCTTGGAAAAACAACGGGTCGCCCAAATTGGTCCGGTGGATCAGGACGTGATGGGCTTGGCACGCATGGGTCCCGCAGCCGATTTGCAACTCTTGTTTGTGCGAGGAGGGCAGCTCATTGGGCGAAAGGACTTTTTCTGGGCAGATACAAAAGAGGCCTCTGATGAAGAGCTCATTCGGTCGACGATTGAACAGTTCTACAACAAGGACATGTTGCCGCCAAAGGAAGTGTTGATCCCCTCGAAATTGGGGGAACGGGAGTTGATCCAACGATGGTTGTCAGACAAAAAGGGGCAAGCCGTTCGCATACTCACCCCAGAGCGCGGAGTCAAATATCAGCTGTTGCAACTCGCACAAGAGAATGCCGTCGCCGCCATCGCGGAGCACTTGCGAAAAGGCGTAGTCGAAGAAAAAGAAGCCAAGGAGCTTCAACAACTCCTTCGCCTTCCCAAGGCATTAGGCCGCATCGAAGGATTTGATATTTCGAATACTATGGGCACGGATTCTGTGGCCTCGATGGTGGTGTGGGAAGACGGGCAAATGAAAAAAGCCGACTACCGGCGCTTCAAAGTGAAAACCGTTGAAGGCGCCAATGACTTTGCCAGCATGCACGAAGTCGTTAACCGTCGGTATGGCGGCTCACTGAGTGCCAATAACGACAAGGGCTTGCCCCTTCCAGACTTGATTCTGATCGACGGCGGCATCGGTCAGCTTGGAGCCGCGATTGAGGCACTCACGAATTTGGGGATCAAGCATGTGCCGATAATCGGATTGGCCAAAGCCAAAGGCGAAAAAGAAGAGCGAATCTATTCACCAGGCATTCGTGAGCCACTGATCCTTTCTCCTTCGTCATCAGCATCCCACCTCGTTCAACGCATTCGTGATGAAGCCCACCGCTTCGCCATCACCTACCACCGCAAGCTCCGTGGGCAAGCGTTGCTCACTCCGAGTAAACCTTCATCCGAAAAACCAGCCTCGAAAGCACAAAGCGCTCCCCAGAAAAGTTTGATCCCGACACCGAGTGCCTAAAAGGGGTTACATGAGGATTTGAGCACGCGGCTGACGCCGCCATCACGGAAAAGGACGGTTTTTAGAGGTGCCCTTGAGGTTTAGGGGCTGGAGGTGGCTCAGTGATAGGCAAAGTAGCTGATCATTCCCCGAGGATTGAGGTATTTCCAGATTTCCCTTGGGACATCCCTTGGGCGCAGGCTAAGTTTAATGGTCACACTGGGTTCCTGTTGAAGGTCCACAATGATGGCTTCCTCTCTGGGAATATCAGCATTATAGAGCATCACGGTGGGACGCATACGATCAAGGAGGTTAATCCTGGTGACCATTCCGAAGACACCGTCAGACATTTCTACTATTGAACTGGGGGGATACACTCCTAGATTTTGAATAAGGGCTAAAACCGCTTTCTCCCAAAATTCATCCTGGCGCTTGGCATAGATTCTGCTGATGGCTTCATAAGGAGTCAGGCTTTTTTCAGATTGTGGATTAGTACACAGTTCATCATACGCATCCGCCACCATGACAATTTTGGACAGTAAGTGAATGGAATCTTCTTTGAGCCCTTCGGGGTATCCAATTCCATTTAACCGTTCGTGATGTTGCGAGATAATTTCTAGAATGGGTTTGGGAAACCCAAATCCCTCAACCATTTTTCTTCCATTTTTGGGGTGGTTCCGTAAAAACTGTTGTTCGTGTTTGTTCATCTTAGACTCTTTTTGGATGAACATTCCTTCTCCCTCTAGTTCGCCAATATCATGGAAAAGGGCCCCGATGCCTAACGTCTTGATCTCGTCTTGAGGTAAATCCAAGCCTTGCCCAAGCACCATAGACAACATACACACATTCAGAGAATGGTGGTTAAAATCGTCGCCAGTTTCCTGGGTGCCGGTGAAATTCATGAGGGTCACTAAGGTCCCATTTTGATCCAGAATCTCCCCGAGGGTATTAACCAAGTTTTCGACCTTTATGACCCCTTTGGCATACCCTGCTTTTACCTCTCGAATACTATCTTTATTTTGCTGGAGAACCTCTTGGTAGTCCTTTTCAGCCCCCTTGAGTTTCTCTAGCCTTGCCTGATTGGCTTGGAGCTTTCCTGGGCTATTGATGTACGGAGAAATTTCCTTTTGGTGATTTTCTTCAATTGGAGTTGATGACGGGTCAAGAGAAGTGTTTACATCTTCGCAGCTGCCATCTTCCATTTCTGAAGATGGCAAAGGATCGGACTGTTCTGGATCATACAGAATTTTGTAGTTGCGAAGGGCCCGGAGGGTGGCCAGGTCCTTCTCCTCTTTAATTTTGAAGCTACTCTTAGAAAAGGGATGGGCAAACCAATTCCCGACTAACTTGATATACAAGCCAATTCGTAAGTCTTCCCGTGTTGCTGGGTGAAAAGCCATGTTGGTATTTATTCAATGAACTCCATTTACCCACTCATCTAGAGATCGGCAGGAAGTCAATGAAACTTTATCTGATTTTACGAGTTGTCTTCCTTTATTGATCTCATTTCATGCTCAATGCACAGCCTTTTTGCCTATTCAGTTTTTGAGTTATACTTGAAAGTAGTGTCTAGGATCAGTTGAAAACACGCGGCGTCTCGGGTTGAACTGGGTGTTGCAAAACATCCCCAACTCAACCACATAGGAGAGACGCCACGATGCAGGAATGTAGCAAACCAGAGCAAGAAGATCGAGGAAAGACTGATGCACTGACAGATGTGATTCGGAGTGGCGCCCAACAGCTTCTCGCGCAAGCCCTGAAAGCGGAGGTGGCCGAGCTCTTGGCGGCCGATGGAGAGCAGCAGGATGAGCAGGGACATGCGAGGGTTGTCCTCAGCGGCCAGGGCATTCCAGTGACGTTTCACTCGGCGCTGGTTCCCCCGTCTGTACGCAAGACAGCCAGCTTGGAAGCGGCGATCCCGTGGTTGTACTTGACAGGGATCTCCACCGGGGAGAGGCAGCCGGCCCTGGAAGCCCTCGTGGGCCCAGAGGCCAAGGGGCTGTCCGCGAGTACGGTGGCGCGGCTCAAGCAGAGCTGGCGGGAGGAGTAGACCCTCTGGCGACAACGGCGACTCGATGCCGCCCAGTGGGTTTCTATCTGGGTCGCTGGCATCTACCGTGGCGTACGCGCGGAGCAACAGCGCTTGTGTGCATTGGTCGTGATCGGCCTGAATGCCTCCGGAGAGAAACATCTCTTAGCGATGGAAGACGGGATTCGTGAGTCCACCCAAAGTTGGCGGGAAGTCCTGTTGCCTCTGAAAGCCCGCGGCCTGAACGCGCCGGCCGTGGCCATTGGCGATGGGGCGCTAGGATTCTGGGCTGCGTTGGAGGAAATCTTCCCCGGTACGCGCGCCCACCGCTGTGGGTGCCACAAGACACAGAATGTCCTAAATGCGCTGCCGAAAAGTGTGCACTCGAAAGCCAAGCAAGCCTTACAAGACATCTGGCAGTCTGAGACCAAAGGACTCGCGGAGCAAGCCGTTGACCTGTTTCTCAACACCTATGAGCTCAAATATCCCAAGGCCCCGGCCTGTTTGCAGAAAGATCGAGAGGAGTTGCTGCTGTGCTCTGCGTTTCCGGCTGCCCATTGGCCGAGTCTGCGGACGACCAATCCTATCGAATCGACGGTTGGAACGATTCGGCATCGGACGGTCCGCACAACGGGATGTCTCACGCGAGATGGCATGTTGCACATGATGGTTAAGTTGGGACAGTGTGCGGAGAAAACGTGGAGACGATGGCGAGGATTCCGAGAGTTGCCCAAAGTCATCGCCGGCATTCACTGTACTGATGGGATCGAAGAAAGAACCACGGACCCAGTCGCCGCGTGAGCAACGCTTCAGACACTAGATTTGACAATAGCTCTGGGGTGAGTGCAGAGGATATGCCTTGGCATGGCCAACCGTTTTCAATGGAAATTACTCTGCCTCCACTCTCTGCGTTGTTTTTTAAGCCTTCTTCGTCCTCTTGAATTTTCAACTTAGAATTTCCCTGTTCCATGGTTGGAACCTTGCTTATCCGGTTGACACACCCTCACGCTATAGGGAGGGTATGATCGTCATGGACATTCGCCACCCCCAGTCGTTGCTTGCGTTGCAACAGATGTGTCCCAGCGAAATGGCGTGTGCGGCCTATCTTGAGGCCATCCGGTGGCCGGACGGATTTGCGTGCCCAACGTGCGGCGTGAGCAGCAAGGCGCAGCGCATCGTCACGAGACCACGGATGATTCGATGCCGACATTGCCACAGTGATGTGGCGCTGACCGCTGGCACCGTCATGCCTGCGACAAGGACGCCCTTGCAGGCGTGGTTTTGGGGCGCGTATCTGGTGACGACGCAAACGCCCGGCGTGTCTGCGGTGCAGCTTCAGCGCCAGCTTGGGCTGACTCGCTACGAGACCGCATTCCAGATGCTCCACAAGCTCCGCGCTGGCATGGTTCGCCCCAACCCCGACCGGATTGGCGCAGATTGGCCAGTCGCGGTGGCTGAAACGCTGGTGGGGGGGCGCACCAAGGGCAAAGGACGGGGCGTCCCCCATCAATCGATGGGTGCTGGTGCCATCGAAGTTCGCCCTCGGCCGCTCGGCGTTGATGGCAAACAGCCCCACCGAGCCGTTTACGCAGGAAGGTTGCGCTTGTGTCTCGTGCCAAACCGCGGGGCCAAACCGCTCACGGGGTTCGTGCAGGAGAGCGTAGTCACGGGCGCCAGGGTGCGCACCGACGGATGGGGCGGCTACGACAATCTGACACAATTGGGGTACGCGCACGAGCCCATGGTGCGCAATGGCGATCGTGAGAAACCCGATATCCACCTCCCTATGATCCACATCGCCTTCTCGAATCTGACGACTGGGCTGATGGGAACTCACCATAGCGTCAGCACGCAACACCTGTCGGCCTCTCTGAATGAATTCGTATTCCGGTTCAACCGTCGCTTTTACCCGCTGCCGGCTTTCGCTTCCCTATTGGGTATCGGCCTGAAGGTGCCCGGCCCCACGTATCGAGGCCTTTACAACGGGGCTTGGGATCATTGCGCTCATGTATCTACGGCCACCCTACGATAGGTAGTACGTTGGTGGGCAAACAGGATAAGCAAGGTTCAATCCATGCCTATCCGGTTGTTACCCTCACACGCAACAACTAGGGTGTGTCCATTCGCCAGAATAAAGTCCGGCATAAGTTGGCGCCGCTACATCTCCTGCGATCCCAAGCAGAGATCGGAACGCGTTGAACGGGTAGAAGCGGCGGTTGAATCAAAACGTGAATTCATTGAGGTAGGACTGTAGATGTTGATGACTGACGTCATGGTGGGTTCCCGTAAGCCATGTCTTCAGATTAGCGAAGACGAGATGAATGATCGGCAGCTACTCTTCGGCAATCTGGGGATCGCCGCGTTCGGCGATGGTGAAGTGATCGTAGCCACGCTTGGTGAGGCCGGCATAACCACCCCAGTCATCAGTGACGATTTTTGTGCCGGGTGTAACCGATCCCTCCACGAAGCTGCAAAGCGACTTCGCGCTACGGTCAGGGACAACGGCGAGCCGGACACGACCGGCGTATCGCCCGCCCTTGCGCTTGTCGCGCTTGGTCCCAGGCTTTCGCTGGCGGACCTCAACGGCAGTGGCGACAAGGACTTTATCGTGGACGCCCCGGCCTTTTCCGTGTGTTCGCCCTCCGACATCGCTTTCGTCGGCTTCGACGTGCTCGCCGGCATTGCCGCCTATCCGATCCTGATCTGGGCGCACCATGCCGGCGCGGAGCTTATGGAGAATGGGGTTGGTCACCGATAAATTCCGAAGCTATGACGCCGCTCATCGGACGATCATGCCGACGGTGAGTCACATCAACCAGGTTTATGCGAACAACCGAGCCGAAGTCTCGCACGAACTGACTCGCCAACGGGAACGTCACATGCGTGGGTTTTCCTCCTCGACTCAGGCTCAACGGTTTCTCACGCTCCACGGACTCACCCAGAATCTCTTTCGTCTCGGCCGCCATCTCATGCAGGCGGTCAACTATCGTCTGATACGTACTCAGGCGTTCCAAGTATGGCAGGAAGCGGTATGCGCGTAAGAGGCGATGCCATCGCTCGGCGGGTACGTCCCATTTTGGTTGCAGCACGTTAAATTGACAATACCGAACCCTGAGTATCCCCTGTCGATGACTAATTGTGCTATAGTTTAGTACCTACAGGTCGAGGCTCATTAGACTTATCAGCATCATTGCCGAGAACACAAAATTTTGAGCGGCTCGCCATCGTCGACCGTGGACGCGCTTGAGAACCACCGCGCAGGTCATTGCTGTACCTGAGGAGATCCTGGATGCATCACACTCACTGCAGCTTGGCTATTTCGCCTCTCAGCCTTTTCACTACTGCTCATACCATGACCAGTGACACCATGAGTCTCACTCTATGGAGCAAGGAGCCATCGTCGTGGTAAGGACCCAACAGCATCCGGTGCTATGGGGCTTTGTGATGTTCACGTGCCTGTCTTTCTGGACCCTGATTCCGAACGCACAATCAGAGTTGTTTCCTGAGCGCCACCATGACACCCCACACAAAATGGTGGATCCACGAGAGGATCAAGATCTTCAAGAGGGCGAACGGGCTCTCGAACGTGCAGAACACACGTTCGGCGCTCACAGCCTTGAGCATGCTGAAGTCGCACTCCATCTGGCGAAAAAATATATTACCGTGCGGGCTAGACCACACCGGGCTGAGGAACTCACTCAACTTGTGCTTGAGGTCTATAGCCAAGAATTTGGAGTAGAGGATCCACAACGAGCCTCGGTCTTCGAGCTTCTAGCAGAAAGCCTTGTCCAGCAAAACCGTTTGGATGAGGCAATCAAGATACAAGGCCAAAGCCTTTCCTTACATGAGTCTGCCTACGGTCCCAATGACCTTCGTGTCACCTTGAGCCTGACAAAGCTGGCTGCCATCTACGACCTTCAACAACGTGTGAAGAAAGCTGACTCCTTATACTCCCGCGGGGTGGACATCATTCGGCACCACCCAGACACGCCGCACCAGTCGGCCCATGAAACTATCTTGGATGGACAAGAAGTAACCCTAGATGAGTTGTTCTATCTCTACGAACAGGCATTGTTTGTCAGAGAAGATCTCTTTGGAAGTCTTGCTGTAGATCTCGTTCCTGCTCTTCTCAACCTTGCCTCCATTGAAGTCATGATTGACCGCATGGAGTCGGCGCAACGGAATTTCCTTCGGGCTTATGACCTCCTGCGTCGGAACCTCGGAGAAGAGCATCCGGAAGCCAAACACGTCTTGCGCAATATCGAGCGACTCTTCATCACCGAGGCCTTGCCACATAAAGATAATTCCGACTACTGGATTTTTTTGCTGAAGAATCTGGGGGAAGGGCTGACCCAAAATAAGGTCCTGGACTTAACTGCCAAAGTGTATGAACGTCTCTTGGCCCTCGAGAAGAAACATTACGGACCCAATGATCCTACAATGACTACCACCATGATGGATCTAGCTCGAACATACGGACGCCAAGGTCGTCAGGTCGAAGCCGCACAACTCTATCAAAAGACCATTGCCCTGTTAGAAAACACTGTGGCAGACGCGCAGCTGGCCAAGGCCCTGATCGGATTTGCGAACCTCTTGGTTGTGATGGATGACTATGAGAAGTCCGAAGCAACCTATCAGCAGGCACTCACACTCATTGAACAACTGGCAGATCAGGTTCCACAAGAAATATATGATGATGTCGAACCCTACAAAGAACTCGAAACAGCGGCCCGGGCAGGGTTCAATCACGTGCGTGACAAACGAGATGCGCAGCTCGCTGAAATCTTCGTCGCACAAGCGCGGCAACATGACACATTGCTCCGTCAGGTAGGGACCTTGGAGACACAGCTCGACCATAGCCCCGACGAATTGCGCACCCTCAAAGAACTTCTCGAAGCCTCTGTCGCCCTGCTGGGATTTGAACGCGGCACCGATCTTGGTTCGAACATCTTTCTCCTGACATCTGAGCGATTAGAAGATTATCAGGCTCGTACTTCGCCCCTGACTCATGAGGGTCAAAGGTTTCTTGCGCAACTTCGTGCCACGCTATTCATGACGATGCGAGCCTATCCCGAGGCCATGTTTGCTCTAGACCAAGCAGGCCACACGCCCGATACGTTGACCATCCGGGCCATCCTGGAGGGCTTGGGTCAGACCAAGTTCCACGAAATGGAGCAATTCGCGGTCGGACCTCTGCAGATTTCAGCCTTCGAGACACAAGGTGTTTCCCCAAAGCCAAACCTTCTTTGGCCAAAATATCATCTGATTGCACGACGTGCGGCTGATGCCCCCCTCCACCTCACTATTGGGCTGACGTTGATGCAACAGGGTGAACCAGGCATGACGCGTTATTATCTCTTCTTAAACAGTCTCAACCGCACACGGCTCATGGCCATCTACGGGACCCAAGCCCCAACATACGAGAGTCTGCGCCATACCATTCAGACCATGCTCCACACAATCTTGGTGCGGGGAAGGAGGCCGATTCAATGAATACACGTCCGTATGTCAATTGGTCTGTTCTCCATCTCGCTACGACTGCCCTCTTCACTACCATGCTCACCATCACACCGGTTGAACCAGCATATGGACAATGTCCTCCAGGCTTTGAGAAAGTCGGCGAGGATGAAAAAATTTCCATTGTTCTCCAACGCTAGAGCTTTTCGAGTTGCACGAACATATCTGCAAACTTGAAGCTCAAATCGATCAGGACCGTCAGCAAATCGAAAAGTTTCGCGCGCGCCTTCCCGGGTTTTTTCAGGCCCTAGAGGAATGGCGCAACCAATCTGATAAGGCGGTCCAGAAAGCCATGGATGAGAGTCTGGATCTCTTGCTCGGAGGGTTACTGGCTCTCGGTGCCGATCAAGCTCAAACAGCAGCCAAATTTTCCCGCTCTCAATCCGACAATCTAAAAAAAATCTGGTTTCCTAAGTCACCGATCTACGACTCCCTGAAAAAAGCGATGGGTGCTGAGGCTGCGAAGGAACTTGTCAAGGCAGGAAAGTTTGAGACGGTTCGCGACCTGTACCAGGTGGCCAGCGCCATACAAAATAGTGTGCAACTGGGCACACTCACCAAATCAGATGCGGACATGGTGGAAAAAATGATCAAAGGCGCCCTCAAGAGCCTTGACGTGGTGGCCTCACTCCCTCAATACGCTGATCAATTAGAAAATGTGGGGAAGGGGCTACAAGTCGTGGGCCTGGCTGATTACACCATCAACTATGCCTACGCTGCCACGGCCTACGCCACAAGTTGGGCACGCATCAATCAACTCAGGGATACCACATTGCATGCCGAAGCACAGGCCCTCGCTGATGTCCACAAAAAACATGTGGATGAACATCAGGCATTGGTGAAAACGCGGCTGGCGCTGATCGGCCCGGACATCACATTTCCTTGCTCACCAGAAATAGCCTAACCATGAACGGGATTCGACATCACACTATGACGACATTGTTCTCTATGCTCCTGCTCATGTTTTCTCTGTGCGGTGGGTTCGCGATGGCAGAGAACGAGCCAACCCCTCCTCCTGGAAACCCTAACACTCAGTTACCACAAACGGGAAAGAGCCGTCCCATTTTTCTGTATCCGAAGTCACAACAGGATGAACCGCCTCAGCCAATCGAGGATACGTCTCAGGCAACGGAACCCACAACCACCGCACCAACCCTGACTGAGCCTCAAACACCTCCCCGCGAAATGGCACCAGCTCAACCGCCGGTCATCGCAACTGAACCACTACCCATAGAAGTCACCTCGCACATTGCCAGAGAGAAAAACATTGCCAAACTCAACGACATGGGGGAATGGATCGCCAGGCAAGCATTGAAGGCGAGCACTGCTGAAGAACGTGCAATCTATGTGGCCGCTGGGAATCGGGTCATTGAACACATTCAAGAGGTTGCACAACAACCAACCGGCACCCAAGCCTCTACCACTCCACACACACTGTCGAACCAATCCAACATAGTCCCGGATTGTAGCCAAAACACAGTCTGTGGATATCTCATGAAGATTAACCAGGATATGACGCCGTTGCTCAAGGCCGGGTCTGTCCCAGAAGACACTGATGACCCATTTGCCAGCCTTGCGTATGAGGTAGGCCGGGCGGCCTATGAAACAGGGCGCACGCAACAGACAGGTGCCACGCCATCTCCACGAAAGTCCCCAGTCATGTCAGGGACATTTAAACGTCAAGAAAGTATCTTTGACGCCACCCGCTACTACAATGAAGGACAAGGGACATATCGGACAAGCCGACGCATTGAAAAAAGAGCCCCCCCTCCACCAACGGTTTCAGATAAACCCAAGATCAAGCCGAAGGGCGTGCTGATTTCTTTCAACCAGGATGCACTCATGGCAGCAGTGGGCAAAGGACTCTCCCCCCTGCTGATCGAAAACCAGATGTTGCAGGCCACCAATGAAGAAGCCTTATTCGCCACCATTGATTGGTCATCTGAAGAAGCTGCACGCCTATTGATGCGCGGACGAAAAGTGCGCGACCTCGACGACCTTGTGGTCGTCTCGTTGCGGGAATTAACAACAGAGGCAGGGAAATACCGCGCGGATTGGGCGACCTTGCCAAAGCGGCTCAAGTATCCGGGTTCCTTACGACGCATCTTTGGCTATGTGGTCGATGAAACCGAGCAGGACGTCCGACTCCTGGGTAGCTCCGAGGGTGAGGGCACACCTCTCTCCATTGACGAGCTCATTATCGGAACAGATGCGGTTTGGCGTCGTGGTGCAGAACCCATGGTCTCCCTCGAACCTGATCCAAACGACATGGTTGGCCCACACCGAGCCATTGTCCAAGGAATCCCCTTTGATAGTCAGTTTGCCAAGGTCCTGCTCGATGCCGACTATGAGATGAAGTATGTCACCCTGGTGGGACGCGGGGTGTCCGTACCGGGTTTTCGCCCACTGGTTGACTTGATGATATCAAGGGGAGAGCAGGGCAGTAACTTAAACAGGTTTTGGTTCACACCAGCCCCTCCGCAGGCGGGAGACATCATCACGTCCCCAGACGGGCATCTGTTTCTCTTTGATAGCCGCGTGATCCTACAAACGGAAGGCATGTTAGTTCGCGGAGGGATGATGGTTGGCCGCGGTACCCACGACAACCTCGCAAGCACCGTGGCTGACACCTTCACATCCAACATCGCAGCCTTCGAAACCAATTTTCCAATCATTCGAGAATTGCACGGCATGATGGATATCACACTCATGGCATCATTGTGGCGATTGACCGGTCTCAATCTGCCAGTTCTCGACGCATTGGCTGATTTACCGGTGACTCCAACCAAAGTTGCACAAACCTACAAGGGCCTTCACCACAAACAAGTTCAGGGCAACATCTCTGTCACCGTAGCAGGCGGGGTAAACTTGGCCCAGGGTGTGACGATGGGATGGGTGGTGCCGGTCGCATCACCACACTTCACGAGCTTCATTAAGCGGCCCGAAATGAAAGCCCAGATGTTGTCTGGACATGTCGCTGGAACAGGGCTCCAAGCCATCTCCGCCTCGCCTCAGTCATCTTCAACCGAGAAGAATCCCCTTCTGAAGGCCTCGCAAAAACTGGCAGCAGGCCACAACGCCCATGCCTATTTCATTGCCACTCGCCTCCTCCAAGAAAATCCGTTCCGAGCAGATGCTCTGTCGCTTCGCGCAGAGGCCGCACTGGAACTCGAACTGTATCAACTGACCGCTCGGGATTTACATGCTGTCAGCGCCCTAACCCAAACCAGCGAATCGGTCCGTCTTGCATTGACTCGAGTACACATTCTTGAGGGGCACATCCAGGAGTTCGACTCACTTACAGCACCAGATCGTCAATCACTTTCAGAGCTGTTTCTTTCAGCTGTAGTCCGTAGACTCACCGGTGGACAGAATCCGGATCAAAGCCTGAGCGATATCGATATCGCCATCCGGCTCAAACCTGAAGAAGCCGCAGCCTATGCCATGCGTGCTGGCCTCCATCTGGCCGCTCACCGTGTTCCGCAAGGCCTCGAAGACCTTGATCGTGCCCTGGAGCTCAAACCAGATTCTGGCCCATTATATCTCATGAAAACCCATGCACTGGTAGGAGAGAAAGACTATGCTGGAGCCGTCGAGACTGCCACGCGGGGAATGCCGTATGCGACGGCAGAGAACATTTTCAAACTCGCGATGCTGCGGGGATTAGCACGTACCTGCGTTCGGGAAGGGCCAGACACCTGTCAGGAACTGCGCCAATCCATGATCCATTTGGCCATACAACAATCCGCCCTCAGACAAACCGAGGAACAGTACGGAGAAGCCCATAGCCCGTAGGATGATGCCATGAGCCTGAACCATGTCACACCTCCCTCCCGTTTGGCCCATCGTGAATCTCTGATCCTCGATCCCCGGCCTGCGCGAGCAAGGGGCCTCATTGTTAATCTGTTCATAGTTTCAACAGTTGCCATCCTGTGGGTCAGTCCGTGGGCGGTGACCGCCAACCAATCCTCGAGCAATCATCACCTGCCCGTAGCCCCACTCCCCGCTGGCTCCCAAGAGGCTCAGGTAACCAAGCACATCATTCAGTTTATCCAGACCCATACCCGTGAGATGCCTGACCAACCATTCATCAGCGTGGCCTCACCCATCACGGCAATACAGCAAGACACGACGGTTATCGTGACATTTCCCAATGCACAGGTTGCATGGAAAAACGGCACCATGGCAATGCTTGGAAACGTCGAGGTGGCGGTAACACCTAGTGCCCCTAAGAACTTTGATATCCAGATCCGTATACTCAATGGAGCTCGCCTGACCAGTGAAACACTCGAAATGAAAACCGAGGTCAATATTCACACTCTTCAACTGGGAGGACGATGGCAAACAAACTTGGAGAGGTTGACTCACATCTTCGGCCACGGTGAAGGACTTTCTTTTAAACTACGTGAACGGGATGGCGAAGGAATGGAATTTGATCAGGCCACGATCACCTTCGAGGTATCGGACACTCCTGATGAAACACATGTATGGACAGGGAGTAGTTCTCTCAGCCTCAGCAACCTAGTGGTTGGAGTCAAAGGTGCCGAATCTGTCTATGTAGAAATCGGCTCTCTCGCCATAGGCGTACAGACTCGTGACGTGAGTGTTTCCACGTGGACCCAGTTCTTTGTTGGTCACGACTCGACCACCGCCAATAAAAAGAATCATATCGGACCATGGGGACATGCCGTTCTGGATATTGCCACTGAGGACATGCGGTACGTGAAAGTCATCCAGTCAGACCAATGGACATCCACTGATCCAAGAACTATGTCTGATAGGAAGTCAGCAGCCCCCGCGGCCATGCTTGTACCGCGGCTTGAGAAGAGCAGTGCCACAAAAAATGACGAGAGGAAGTTCGTAGATGAAGCGCCACTCCAAGACGAGAGCAGCCGAATGACCAATGTGGAGGTTCCACAGTCTGCTCGTCAGAATGACCTACTAGACATTGATCATGCCGAATCTCGTCCCATGCCAGCACCTCGCTTCGACGAGAAGACATCCTCCAACGATCAGGATTGGACTATGATGACAGAGTTCTCCCTGCCCCGGGGAGAAAAGCAAATCTGGTCTTACGATACTTTAACCATACGCACTGAGCTAGATGCCCTCGCTGCTATGGGGTTTATCCAGTTAGGGTTCAAAGTGGCAGGACTGAGGGTCATTCACCAAGGCGTACCACCCGACTTATTACCAACCGAAGCAGAGCTGGACCTCACGGTGTCCTCCCTCCCAATCATCGAATTACTGAATACTGTGTTGGCAGCCTCTCCAGAAGGGGTTTCCTCCGGTCCGGTCGAACCAGTGGATAGCCGTACAAAAGAAATTATATGCCTTCCCATTTGACTAAGGTTAGTCCCTAGACTAGTCTGCTGGACTATGGACACAGGGTATGCTGCTGATATCTTGGATTTTTCTGTTAGGTTCCACACCGAAGAAGCGTGCTTCGAGTACTTGCGGGCGATTCGGTGGCCAGACGGGTTTATGTGTCCAGCTTGCGGTCATCGCGGTGGTTGGTGGCTCAAAAAATATTTCCGGTTTGAGTGTTCGTCGTGTCATAGACAGACATCACCGCTAAGCGGCACAGTGATGCATAGATCGCACTTGCCGCTACGGCTTTGGTTTTGGGCTGCCTATTTCGTCTCCACGCACACACCTGGCATCAGTGCTGTGCAATTGCAGCGTCAACTCAGTATCAAGAAGGTGGATAGCGCCTGGTATTTGCTCCACAGATTGCGACGAGGAATGGTACGACAGAACCGTGAACGGCTCGCAGGAACAGTTGAAGCCGATGAAACCCATATCGGTGGACCGGTAAAAGGCAAAACGGGCCGTGGCGTCGCGAAAGCGAAAACCAAGACGTTAATAGCCGGAGCCGTAGAAATTGTCACGTACACACAAGGGGATCACTTTCGAGAGAAAGCAGGGCGTTTACGATTAGCGATTCTTCAAGACGCTGGAGAGAACGAGATCAAAGCATTCCTCAATAGCCATGTCGCTGAGGGCAGTAAGATCAAGTCCGATGGTTGGAAGGGATACTCGGCAAAAGCCTTGGCAGGATACGAACACCTGAGACGGACCCAGGGTGACCCAGCAAGTGCTGGGAAGCACGCTCCACACATCCATAGAGCGTTCGGCAATCTGCAGACCTGGCTGAAGAAGGGGTTTCCTCCGGTCCGGTCGAACCAGTGGATAGCCGTACAAAAGAAATTATATGCCTTCCCATTTGACTAAGGTTAGTCCCTAGACTAGTCTGCTGGACTATGGACACAGGGTATGCTGCTGATATCTTGGATTTTTCTGTTAGGTTCCACACCGAAGAAGCGTGCTTCGAGTACTTGCGGGCGATTCGGTGGCCAGACGGGTTTATGTGTCCAGCTTGCGGTCATCGCGGTGGTTGGTGGCTCAAAAAATATTTCCGGTTTGAGTGTTCGTCGTGTCATAGACAGACATCACCGCTAAGCGGCACAGTGATGCATAGATCGCACTTGCCGCTACGGCTTTGGTTTTGGGCTGCCTATTTCGTCTCCACGCACACACCTGGCATCAGTGCTGTGCAATTGCAGCGTCAACTCAGTATCAAGAAGGTGGATAGCGCCTGGTATTTGCTCCACAGATTGCGACGAGGAATGGTACGACAGAACCGTGAACGGCTCGCAGGAACAGTTGAAGCCGATGAAACCCATATCGGTGGACCGGTAAAAGGCAAAACGGGCCGTGGCGTCGCGAAAGCGAAAACCAAGACGTTAATAGCCGGAGCCGTAGAAATTGTCACGTACACACAAGGGGATCACTTTCGAGAGAAAGCAGGGCGTTTACGATTAGCGATTCTTCAAGACGCTGGAGAGAACGAGATCAAAGCATTCCTCAATAGCCATGTCGCTGAGGGCAGTAAGATCAAGTCCGATGGTTGGAAGGGATACTCGGCAAAAGCCTTGGCAGGATACGAACACCTGAGACGGACCCAGGGTGACCCAGCAAGTGCTGGGAAGCACGCTCCACACATCCATAGAGCGTTCGGCAATCTGCAGACCTGGCTGAACGGGATTCACCATGGAGTGGATTCAAAATACCTGCAACACTATCTTGATGAGTTTGTCTTTCGCTATAACCGCCGTGAGACTCCAATGAGTACCTTCCAGAGTTTGTTGAAAATCCTGACCAGCAGCTCAAAACCCTTGGGATTCAATAAACTGAAGCAACCTTAGTTAAATGGGAAGGCATAAGAAATTATTTATCGCGCCGCACCACGTTTGGAGTTGGATACCCTAACCGCCTCAAACCCGAACAGCCACATCAAGATTCGTGGCCAATTACAGCTCTCGGACCCCGAAGCTCAAATCCCCATCCATGGACAGGTGACAAGCGAGATTCATGGAATTGGTCCGCTTTTGCTGACCCTGCTCGATGCCCGCCACACCCAACCGAAATTGATACCAGGCATTCCCTTCCTCCTCCTTCTGGAAGGCCTGGGACAGGACATTGTATTGCCGAAAGGCGATGCGCACCTTTATGGATACACCTTTCAGTTCCAACCGGAAGGAATTATCCAGATTAATGAGACGCCTCTTCAAATCAAGGAAATGAAACAATTGCTCCAGAAGGCCAACCGCAAAAGACAATTCCAGTAATCGGGCCCGGTAGAAATCGAACCGGCGGCCGAAAACTAATAATTATGAGACCAAAAGTTCCTTAAATTAAAAAACCAAATAGTGTCGATTGTTTAAATCGGCGAATTCAACCCATAAGTGCACCACAGGTTTTCAATTGAATATTTGATTGAGTGAGTCGCGAGAACACGTCCCAAGGCGTTTAAAACCCCAAGCATTTCCGGGGTCGATGATTCATGGCCTCCACGGCGGCAGTGACCGCTTCCGTGGACACCGTGTCGAGTGGCATCTCCTTGGGAAAATACTGTCGGAGCCGCCCGTTGCTATTCTCGTGTAAGCCTCGCTCCCACCTGTGGTACGGGCGAGCAACGAAGCCCTGGCAGTCCAAGGCCTTGGCAATGGTGGCGTGGCCGTTGAACTCTCGGCCATTGTCAGAGGTGATGGTGGGGGTCCAGTCCTTAAACGCCGCGAACAGTGAGGGGATCGCCCGTGTGGTCCAGTCCGCGGTTTTGCGCACGCTCGGCAGCGCCAGATAGAGCCGAGACCGTCGCTCGGCCAGCGTCACGATGGCCCCGTTATGCCCGCGGCCGATCACTAAATCGGCTTCCCAATCGCCGACCCGTGCTTGGGTGTCCCCGACGGTCGGACGCTCGGCAATATCGACTCGGCCCGGGATGCGTCCCCGATATTCCTTGCGGCCATAGCGCTTGCGGTACGGCGTGGCGTGGTGGCGCACGTGCCGATAGAGTTGCCCGCCTTGCTGCGGGTCTTTCAGCCCCACGCGATAGATCGTTTCTGGGCGTAACGAGACGCCCTGCTCGAGCCCCACGCGTCCACATATTTGCTCTGGACTCCACCAGGCGTGAAGTTTCTCGTGACTATACGCCAGCACCGACTCCGTCAGCTTCACGGCTTTGGGCTTGTCCGTGTGTCGCTGGCCCGCCTTCTGCTGGGCTTGTTGGTCGCGATAGCCCCGCTGGCCGGTATTCCGCGTTTCCTCCCGACTCAGGGTGGTGTGGGATCGCCCCATTCCCTTCGCAATCTCTCGAAAGGGTGTGGTTGGCTTTCGCATCGTGTACAAGTGGTAGCGCTCAGGTTCGGTCAGCTGAGTATAACGTTGTGTCATCTTGGGACCGCCTCCTTTGGTCGGCCAGAGAATATACCAGCTAGCCAACCGTGAAGGTGGTGCACTTATTATGGGAATTCAAGTTATCGTGTGGGTGCTATTTCTGGCGAATCCTTTTATTTCTTTTGCGCTCAAGGTTGAAGCTGATCCGCCTCCAGAGTTAAAAGGCCATCTTCAAGAAATTGCCAAGCTTGCTCAGCCTTCTCCGATAATCGACATTCCCGAAGGCTGGTTTCTGATGGGGACGATCCGGAAAGATGATGATCCGTTTGGATTGGAAACGCAGTACGACGACACGGAGTTTCCGCAACGACGAATCTGGCTGGATACATTTTCTATCGATCGCGATGAAGTGAGCATGGCAGAGTATTTGGCCTTTCTACACCAACAAGAGCTCCCTGTTCCGCACAAACTCCGTCACCTTATTTGGCATCTGATCGATGTGCATGTTCTTCCGGATTATGTCATGGCGCGATGGCCGGCCATGTTTATGGATTGGGAGGAGGCCGTTAGGTTTTGCCGTGTCCATAAAAAAAGGCTTCCAACGGAAGCGGAATGGGAAAAAGCGGCACGCGGAACGGATGGAAGTTTATTTCCCTGGGGTAGCAAAGCTCCAGATCCGGATCTCGCGGTCTCGGGCCTCTACCATGTTCATCAAATCCCACTTGTTGCGGCGGTTGACAGTTTTGAAGAAGGGCGAAGTCCCTACGGACTCAGTCATATGGCTGGCAATGTGCGGGAGTGGGTGAATGATTGGTTCGGACAAGATTATTATCCTCGGATGCCTGAACGGAACCCTCCAGGTTCCGAGGTGGGGCGGTATAAAAGTGTGCGCGGCGGGTCGTGGCGAAGCCGCCCTCAACTTCTTCGGACCGCCACACGCAATGGCGCCCTACCGTCTACGCGTTCACCTAACGTGGGATTTCGTTGTGCCAAATCTGACCAGTCTGCTAAGTCTGCCAAGTCTGCCCAATCTGCCAAGTCTGATTGATCTTTCAACCTAGAAACGGCCGTTGGGCGCCCAACTGCCATTTCTAGGTTCACAACATCCCGTGGTGGTTATTCTCGAATCTGAACGATCAGATTATCGATTAATCGAATTGACCCAATCCGAACCGCTCCCAATAAGACCACTTTATCCCGAAGACGCGTGAGCGGTTCAAGGGTTCGAGCATCACAACATGCCAAGTAATCGATTAGGCTATGTGGCTCTTTGTTGATGATCTTGGCCATGTTCTTTTCCACCACATGTGAGTGGCGTACACCTTGGGCGATGGCGTGTTTACCAGCCGACAGAGCTTGATATACGAGAAGAGCCTGTTGGCGTTCCGTTTCGGTCAAGTACTGATTGCGTGAACTGAGTGCTAACCCATTGGATTCGCGAACGGTCGCGCACAGGGTTATGCGTGTGTCCAATTCGAGGTCTTTGACCAATTGCTGGATTACTAAAAATTGTTGGTAGTCTTTTTGGCCAAGGAATGTTCGTGCCGGACAAACAAGGTTCAAGAGTTTGGTCACAATGGTGGTCACGCCTTGAAAATGAGTGGGCCGATGTTCCCCCTCCCATCGTCGGGAAAGTTCATTCACGGTGACGGTTGTTTGAAAGTCTGAAGGAAACAGATCTTCTACTTGGGGAAGGAGGACGACATCGACATTTTTATCACGACAGAGTGCGAGATCTCGGGAAAGGTCTCGAGGGTATCGTCGGTAATCCTCGGTTGGGCCGAATTGGAGCGGATTCACAAAGATGCTCACCACCACTATGTTACACGTTCGACGAGCACGTTGGATCAGTGACCGATGGCCAGCATGCATAGCTCCCATGGTCGGAACAAACCCGATTGACGTCTGGCGCACATCGTATCGGCGTCGCCAGGTTCGAAAGGCTTGAATTGTTCGGATCGTGCGCATTTACGTGGGAAGATGTGGAGAACACGATGGTCGGGGGTTGAAATGAGACCCCGGAGCGAGGTCCAACTTTCGAACCTGATGGACATCCGTGAGATTGTCCAGCAAGGATTGAATAGTTTGGTGTAGTTGAGGATGGACCCAATCCGGGTCAAGTTCGGCCATCGGCATTAAGACAAATCGACGTTGATGCAGGTGGGGATGTGGAATGGTGAGCTGTGAGGTATCGATGACCCGTTGTCCATAAAATAAGAGGTCTAAATCCATGGTGCGAGGGCAATTTCGATCATGAGGATCACGACCAAGGCTGCGTTCCGTTTCTTTGCAAATGGCCAACAAGTGTTCGGGTTGGAGTTGAGTGTCAATTCGCACGACACCATTATAAAACCACATGTCGTCCTGATCGCCTTCCATGTCCACGGGCTCTGTCTCATAATACGAAGAGAGACCGGTGAGCTGGGATTGAGGAAGAAGCTTCATGAGCGCAATGGCCCGATCACAAAAGTCTTGCCGGTTTCCTTGGTTCGACCCAAAGGCAATAAAGACGGTTTCAGTGCTCATGATTTCTTTGAGATTTTTCTTAGAAGTTCCCCCTTTGACAAAGGGGGTTTGGGGGATTTGGCCTTTCTCTTTCCTACCATCCAATTTTTTTCATCCGATCGACCGCTTCGGCCAGCCTATCTTTGGGTGTCGTGATGGTCATACGAATGTAGCCTTCACCTGATGCGCCAAAGCCATTGCCTGGCGTGGTCACGATTCCGGCCTTTTCTAATAAATGTGCCGTAAAGGAAGCAGAGGTGTATCCTTTGGGCACCTCAATCCACACATAGAAAGCCGCGGAGGGCGTATCAAATTGCAGCCCAAGATTTCTTAATCCCGCCACCAATACATCACGCCGTTCCTGATAAATAGCCCGCAGTCCATTGGTCAGTTGATCGTCAGATTCTAATGCCACAATCCCGGCTTCTTGAATCGCTTGAAATTGACCGGAATCCAAATTGCTTTTGACTTGGCTCAAGCCCGCAATCACTTCCCCACGGCCGACCGCAAACCCAATCCGCCATCCCGTCATATTAAAGGTCTTGGATAAGGAATGAAATTCAATGCCGACATCCATGGCGCCTTCCGCTTCCAAGAAACTCGACGGGCGTTTCCCATCGTAGAAAATTTCCGAGTATGCCGCATCGTGACACACAATGATGTGATGCTCTCTGGCAAAGTCAATCACGCGTTTGAAAAACGCCGTGTCCGCAATGACCGATGTGGGATTATTCGGGGAATTCAAAAACATCAGTTTCGCTTTTTGGAGGATATCTTTAGGGATGGCATCCAGATCCGGGAGAAACCCGTTTTGTTTGACAAGCGGCATCTCAAACGCAGTACCGCCAGCGAAACTGGCCGCCACGGGATACACCGGATACCCGGGGCTAGGCACGAGCACCACATCGCCCGGATCAATAAAGCCCATAGGCACATGGCCAATGCCTTCTTTCGAACCAATTAAGGTGACGACTTCGGATTTGGGGTTGGCGGTCACCTTAAATCGTCGTGTGTACCAGTCGGCGACTGCGGTGCGAAACGACAACATCCCGCTAGAAGAAGGGTATTGATGATGCTGGGGATTCGTCACGGCCTCTTGCATCCTCTTAATAATCGGATCCGGCGTGGGAAGATCAGGATCCCCGATTCCTAAATTAATGATGTCCACACCACGAGCCACCGCTTGCTGTTTCATTTCATCAATGGCCGCAAACAAATATGGAGGTAAGGTTTTAATACGTTCGGCGTACGTAATGGGAAAACTACTCATTCCGCTGTGCTCCTTTTCAAATATTGGTCTCGGAGCCTGTCCGAGATGAGCGATCGTCACGAGGATGTGTTGGTTTGAGTCAGATATTTCGATCGTTTAAGGCGAATAGTGGGACTATTCAACGAAAACGGGGAATGTTCAAAAATGCCATCCAGCAAGGCCGCAGGGCTTTTGGCGCGCGGAGCGTACACGGAGTACGTGAGCACGCCAAAAGCCCGAGAACGCAGCTGGCGGCCTTTTTCAACATTTCCCGAAAAGGATCGGAAGATCTGGCCACACCCAACACATCCGCAGTAGATCTGTCTAATCTGGGACAGGCTCCTAAAACAAGGTTTCGTGACTCGCTTTTCTTACGAAGAACGATCACGTTACTGTACAGACAGGCCTGTAATCAAGGATGTCTGGCAGAGAGGGAACTGAAGAAAGATTTTCTCTCTTTTAGGTAGTAGCGGCTCCTCGGTAGCAGAAAAGTTTTATTCGGGGGTTCGCCCCTGCGCAACGAAATTCCTTCCACCGCGCTCAATGCAACAGACGATGCGAGTCTTTCATCTTTCAACCGCTAGAAATACACTCCCTTTTGGATGCATCAACGTATACCCGCGGTTATAAGCAGGACCCCAGTCGTTGATTTTTTTTTGGAGAGGGGGCAGGGAAAATACTTCAAACCAAATGAAAATCACATCCTAGATTCCCGATAACTGATGTTGGGAATGACAGTTTTTTCTCAAGGGCCAAGTGGTTTGCCGCGCACAACATGGGCAATCGATGGATCTTTCAAAAAAAATAAGCCCAGCACCCAATGGTGTAGGGCTCGGATATCACTACACTGGAAGATGTATTGAAAAGCGATTCCGACTACGCCTCTTGCTTCCTTCGCCAGACCACCATCTCTGCGAGGCTGGTGCCGAGTAACAGCATTGCCGATGCTTCCGGAATTGCCCTCACTGCACGACGCTAGAAGACCCCGGGGATTGAATGAGGGTCAGTAATAGAACTTGGTAGCAAATCCTGCCGAAAAACGATTGCGTAGTTTTGTGCAGTGCCTTTTCCTATTGAAGTGGCACCTTCCATACCTCGAACCTAGAAGCCTGTCCAAGATTAGCGGATCTACTGCGATTGCGCTGAATTTGGCCAGCTTTTCCGATCGTTTTCGTTAAATAGTCACCACTATTCGCCTCAAACGATCGAAAAAGCTGCCTCAAACCAGCGCAATCTCGCGATGATCCCTAATGTCGGACAGCCTCCTAGAAGCCTGTCCAAGATTTGCAATCAGGTTCATGCTTCGACCCTTCGACAAACTCAGGACTCGGCACGAACGGAGTGGCGTGACCGTCACCCATTGTTTGAAGGTCCGTTCCCCTGAGCGCCGTGGGAACGGTGGCAATCGAAAGGAAAAGGGATTTTCAACTGCCGTGTTTAACCTAGAAACAGCAGTTGGGCGCAAAAAAGACGTGTAAGATATTGCTGTGCATCGTGAAAGAGAAAAAGTCGTGGTCACCTTTGTGGTGATGAGACATTTTTCTCTTTTGCGAGGTGCGCCAAGAGCTTGCGCGGACTTTTGTGATCCAACTGCTGTTTTTAGGTTTAAGTGAAACCACCAGCGAAATCGGATTCAAGATGGATGGCCCATGTTAAGCAGGCTTCGTATCCGTGTGTGGCAGAGGGCGAGTTTGAATGGCTCGACGAATGGTTTTTTTGAGTTCCTTGCGATTGAATGGTTTCAACAAATAAGCAAATGCCCGGGTCTGCTCTGCTTTAGGGGTGTATCGCTCGAGAGATGAATAGGCGGTCAGGATAATGACCGGAAGCCCAGGGTCACGGTTCAGCATATGGGTTAACACCTCCAACCCGTCACAATCTGGAAGACCTAAATCTAAAATCACCGCCTGAAATTGATGGTGTTCACAGACTTCGATAGCGGCGTGGCCAGTCTCAACCATAGTGACCGCATACCCTTCTTGCTTCAAAAAATCCGTCAGGGCAATCCCGATATCCGGGTCGTCATCAACAGTGAGAATTTTGGGATGGATTGGGATGCTCACGGAAAATGTCATGGTAACCTCAGCGCTATCTCATAATAAGTTGGGTATTGGTTTACGGTTACCGTGCTGCTCCACACCTCAATCCCTGTCAAAAAAGGGATCAATCCCAATTTTGGTGGAGTAAGGCGAAACCCTATGACACTCCGCCCGTATCACCCCTCGTCCATTGTCATTTCGACCCTTGGGAGAACTCTCCCCCATTCCCGCCCGGGTCACGTTCTTTCGGGCCAAGCGATTTCTCCTTGCACTCGAAATGACAGAAAGAAGCCTTCTCGTTGTTCATCCAACCAGACTTGCTCCTTACCACTTCCGCCTCTTGTCATTTCGACCCTTGGGAGAAATCTCGCCATTCCTGCCACGCCTGAGCAGGCTGTTCACCCCTCAACACGGTCCCCATGACCTGCGGCGGGCCATGGAATAGGTCCCAATTCCACCAAAATTGCAACTGGTCCCAAAAAAGCTGCCCTTTGCGTTCTATGAGGGACGTGAAGCGTGGTTCGTGAAGCGGAAGAGTCGTTTTGACTTTTACCTTCGTCCTCCTTACGCATCAAGGATTACGCGTCACCCATTACGAATTAGGTCTTTTCATCGATAGACTCAGAACAGGTTGGTTCTCCGATTGCCATGAGGTAAATCGTAGAATGCATGATGCCGTCCAGTCCCAAATACGCATCCACATCCCGGTCATAGAATCCTCCGATATTGACGCATCCGAGTTCGAGCGCCGTGGCCATCAAATTCATATTTTGGGCCACATGACCCGCTTCCAGGAATGTGAATCGGTACCCCCGGTCTCCATATTTAAAAACCGTCCGTTCAAACATGGCGGTAATAAAGATCATGAGTGAACTTTCCAAGGCCACATCCGGTTGAATGATGGACTCGGCAATAGTTTTTCGCTGGTCGCCTTCGCTAAGGCAGCGAATATGATGACCAGCCGCATTGTAGTGATACAGCCCCGGGACAAGTCCTTTGACGTCCACGCAATGAAAATAAATTTCCAAGGGGTAGAGCGCTCCTCCAGAGGGAACTGCTCGAAATGGCCTGGGAAGGTTAGTGCCCTCATTATCCCGGGTCGTGCCATAGGCATAGTGCAACAAGGTCGCAATTTCTTCTAATGAAAATGAGCGAGGAGCAAAATTTCTGACAGACATTCTATTCAGAATTGCCTCGTATAGCGAAGATGTTGGAGTTGCCAGTAGTGCTGGTAATTCCACCTTAGGATACCCTTCATAGGGCAATGACTCGTGGAGTTCTTTGGTTTTTTGCACCACCTGTTCTTCTGACAAGGCTGCGAAATACCGACCAAGCTTTGAATTTTCGTGAAACAACTCCCAAGCTACGTCCTCTGTAGCGGAAGGGAGCACCAACTCATTCCATATATCCATATTCATAAAATCACCTCATTTTTTAAGAAAAACGTCGTCCTCATCTCGTGAAAGAACGAAATACGAGATACGGTTTACGGATAAGGGTGAGGAGCCGGGTTGTCTCCTCCTTCCCGAGTCACACCAGGGTGTCCTATGCGTTGGGGAACCTCCCATAATCGGGTTCCACCAAGTGAGCGGATCGCATGTCCCATAAACAACGGATGGAATCCCGGAATCACCGCCCGAACCACCGAAAGCCCCAGATCACCGACGTCGGAGGTTGTAAGATCAGCCAGCAGAACTCGATGGTTCACAGAGCGAACCTGGTCAATCAGGTCTCGGAGATTATTTTGAGTGTCACCTTCAAATGGACGTTTGATTTCTTGAAAAGCCACTCGGTCCTCCGAGGAAAAAAGAAAGTCGGCGAAGTGACTGTTCACATGGTCCCCGTAAAATCGTAGGTGTGCATCCTGATGACTGACGGCCTCAAAATCGGCCTCGGCCACAATACTGGGCAAATTTGATTTTAATCCTTGGGCCAACCGACGGGTATGAGCCAATTCTTCGAGACTTTTTCGAACGGCATCTTCCGGATCTAAATCTGCTGAAGCCGCGAAACACAAGGCAGGCCCGTCTTCTGCAGAGCACCGAGCTACAGCCAACACTATGGGAACATCATGATCCATAGCCAAATGGAAGAGAAAAATTGAATTTCCCGTTCGCTCGAATCGAGAAACCAGGTCTTGGTTGTTGAGACTCAAGGAATCGATAAGAATTTGAGGCCTGGAAAGACACGCTTGCCAAGTCATCATGAAGGCATCCCGTTCAATGACCTCACAAATCGCGGAAATTGCGGCTTCTTCATAACTACAGTGGCAGGCCAAACCTGTAGAAATCGGTTGGACAATGGGGGGCTCTCCATTTTTTTCGTCATACCAAAAGGGCATAAACACCGTTGCCGCCGGCACATACCAGGTCTCATCCGTTGTGAGATCAATAGTTGGGGTCCATCGGGCAGGAGTAGCGTGGGTAAACGGAATATACGGGAAATCCGGTTGACAATATTGTTCATCGTCATACAACGCAAATTCTTCTGGAACGATGCAGGGGAATGACGCATCACGAAATGAAATCAAGGGCAAGGATTCTTTATCATAAATAGCAGAGCAATAACGCTCCACTGCCTCTCCAATGGCTTTGGCCATCGCAAGTTCTCTAAAGGCAGAAGCCCCCCCGGTATTCGAAAAATTTTTGAATGGGCCAAAGGCCAGGGTGTTACAGGCCTTGGCGTAATAGCAGAAGAAGTCGGGCATTCCGGATTCCCGACGGAATTCTTTGACGTATTTCACTATGCCAACGTGTTCATCGACTAGGTCATCCACGATGTTGGCAAGACGGTGAAATGAAGAGTTCCGGGTGATCATCATGATTGCGCCTGGGAAAAACTAAAATGTGAATAGGGTTTGTCAGGGGTGACAGCGGAACGTGTGCGTAAGGGACTACAAACCGGACAACGAGGAATTTTCAGGACTTTCCTGGGAGTCATCCGAGAGGACAAAAGGTTCACTTCGATGAGTTTTCCCACATTCCACAACGGCATGGATTGACTATAGAACTTGGTCATCTCCATGGCAGCAATGTCTCCTAAGATGGACGCCATGGATGGATGGAACCCTACAATGTTCTGGCTATCAAAGGCGACCTGATCCACTGTCTGTTTCCTGCTGGGGTCACTGAGATGCGAATTCTGTCGAGCCAAGAGGCATTCGAAACAGGCCGTTTCTTGTGGAATCACGAGTGGCCCGATGTAGCCAATCATATTGGACAATACAATGGGAAAGAATCGAAGATTATGGTGAATGCAATACGTGTTCCATTCACGCAGGATAGGAGCTGAACCAAAATCTGAAGTGGCAATAATGCAATCCAATGAGTTGAGATCTGCCTCGGCTTCCCACTGTTTCATTGCTACGGGTGTTCGCAAAGGAGTCGGCCAATGGTGCAGCTGTAATTCTCTGGGAGGGTCGAAAAACCGAAGATTTCGTAACCCAGGCTCGTCGACCACTTCAACCTGAGTAAACCCAGATTCACTAAGGGAAATGGCAAGTTGCCGTGAAATGTAATTGACCCCAACTATCGTGATTTTCTGAGCATCCAATCGTTGGCTGATTTCCGCTTTCGTTTGATCGAAGTGCCAATAAAAAATGTCCGTGTTGTCTTCATGAGACTCCATTTGAGAATCGTCAAAAGCATGTGGAACCAAAAACCGGCGCTCAATGAACTGATCGACCAATTTGGCAACAGCGGGCTGAACTTCTGGGGAAAAGTATTCTACTAGTAAGTCTTTGGTCACCCTATTTTTTGTTGAAATCGAGAAAATCTGCTCAATAATTGCACCGATGTTTTCCCCTCGAATTTGTACTTCGGTGCATCCGCGCTTGAGGATGACACCTTTTTTGGTGGGGATTATTTTAACGGGCAACGAGGAAAGCGTTTGATCACTATTGACAGGTGTCATGGTTTGAGTCCTATTTCTTTAAACTGAATAGCCACAGCCTCGTGTGTGAAAACCTAATTTTTATGAAATAAAAAAAAAGGTATCATTGGAGCCCTTTGTGTCAGGACCCGGAGAAGTGGGGAGTATCTTCCACTTCTCACCAAGATCCAAAAATTCCTAAAAAAACCTACCCTGCTTTTGGCTTTAACACGATCTTTACTGGTGCACCGTGAACCGTAAAGTTTGTACAAAGCAGAAACAAGGCCAGTTGGAAACGGTGAGCCCCACTACTCTGAAAGGAGTTCTTCACCTGATGCCGCACAACACGAGCAACAACACTGGCAGGTACACATTGCAGGTAACCCATGACCCGTTTTCCAGTTGCGCAGTCCTAAGTCATTCAGTGCTGGCTGAAAAGCCGTCTCCACCGAATTTATATCTTCAAGCTCGATAGAGAGCTGAGGAGATGATACGGTTTGCATGATGAACCTCCCAAAAATGAAAAAGTGAATAATAAATGAAACACCAGCCTACTTTCCAGGTCTTCTCGTTCGTACTCTCAATCGAGTTTCTCGAAATGGGGATGGATTTTCACCCTTTAAATTCTATTGGGAATGAGAGACCTTTCAATATTCTTATTACGCATACGCAAAATTCGTGCCGAGTTTTTTTATCCCATTCATAGGCGTGAGACGAAAAATTTCTTTGAAGTTTTAAACAGTTAGAGGGAGAATAGGTATTTTTGTACTACAAAATCATATGTTAAAATTATGAGGAGAATTTGTATCCAATTAGATACAGAGTTTATCTTTTTAGATACACAATTGTGTTGTGAAATAAGAAAGGGGAGAACGGAAAACGGTTAAAAGCACGGTTAATACCTAAGGGTTATCCAACCCATTACGCGCGAGTCAATAATTTCTCCAAGTGGATGCTCTTGGTGTTTATCATTCAATGCGTTAAAAATTGAAATCGCCAGTTCGAGTTGGTCCTTCCAAAATCGATATCCTCCACGAAAGTTGATTAAGGTATAACTATCAACTCTGGGGTTGAGGGTCGCTCCAAATACACCAAAAGTACTACTGATGGGATATGTGGCTCCAGCCACGTGATGAAGAACAACTTCTGTAGTGAAACCATTTTCCCATTCTCCTCGGAGTCCAGCATTGACCTTAAAGTCTGGCCCAGCGCGCCGGGAAGTTCCAGAGAAGGTCTGGTCAATGTTTTGAAACGAATAGTTGGCAAAACCGCTTAGCCAAGGGAGAGGCCAAAATTCAATCCCGGCTTCACCGCCATAGATATCTGCTTCCCCAGCATTGGTGAATACAAGAGCCGCACCACCCGTACCACCCGTCGAATTGATCAAGTCTGATATATGGTTGAAAAAGAGATCTATCCTGGCTCGCAAACGGTGCCTGAAAAACCAACCCTGATAGCCGATTTCGTAAGAAATCATTTTTTCTGGCTTTAAGAGTTTTGACCCGGAAAGAGTTCCAGTAACAAATCCGAAAGCCGCGGCTCTTGTGTCAGTGTGGGTTTCGAAAATCGTTGGCGGACGAAATGCTAAGGCAATCGTTCCTCGGAGTGTGTGATTTGGGAGCAATCTGTAAATTAGGGCGAAACGTGGGCTGTAGGTGGGATTGATTTCAGTGTGGAGATCTACGCGAATGCCTCCAGTTGCAGTCAGACTTTCAGTGGTCTTCCACTCATCCTGTATATAGACGCCGAATCGATTTTCGCGGCTGAATCCATCAAGGAAATTGCTTGAGACTGAATTATGGCGATAGTCCATGCCATAGGTCAGCCGGTTGGTGGATCCAAATTCCAGGGCATGCTGTCCAGAAAAATTGTAACTATTCCATTTCCGAGATTGCATAGAGCTGCCGTTTGTGTCGGTGATAGTAAAAAAACTTGGAAGGAGGGGATTGGTTTGAAGCATATTGGGGACGCTGGATCGGTTCCAATAGGCTCTCAGAAAAAGGTTCGGTCGCTTATATTCGACCTTCGTATAGGCTTGTGACGGTTCTCCTTGGATTGTCAGCAAAGATGTTACCGGACCATCGTACCGATTCGCATCCGCAAGCCCACCAGAGACTGATAAGTTGGCAAAATTGGAAAGGTCGTACTCAGTTTGCACATTAAACTTGTGCACTCGGAACCCTAAGCTACTTCTGGATTCCCATTGATTGGTTTGATTTCGCCCGATTGAAATGCGGTATCCCAGCTTATCGTATTTTCCGGCATAGATCGCGGCACTGGAAATGGTGCCCAATTCCCCTCCACCAAATTGCACGTGCACCCCTTTCATTTCCTCCGGAGACTTGGTGATGATGTTGATCACACCGTCGAAAGCATTAAACCCATACACGGCAGATGCGGGACCCTTGAGTATTTCAATCTTTTTAATTTCAGGTAATGTCACGGGAATCATTTTCCAGAAGACCTCGCCCTGAATATCTTCGTAGATGGAACGTCCGTCGATTAACACGAGCAGCTTATTGGCTCGCAGTTGATTGTCCCCACGAACACTGACATTAAAGTCTGCGCTGGTCATTTGAATGACTTCCATGCCGGGTACCCGACGAAGAACCGTGGGAAGGTCTGTGGCACCGGAGTGCCGGATGTCTTCATCGGTAATAACATAGACACTCGAGGGTGCTTCAGAGATGGGTTGCTCGTGTAAGACGGCAATGCTCACGGTTTCTTCCTGAAGGAATCGTAGATCATCCAAGGCCTGATCTGAGGAGCTTTGAGGGGGGGCAGCTTGGGGTGCTGGGTTGGCACCAACAGCTGGTGGGAGCAGGAAAAGGGTTGAACACCACACCCACAATCCCAAATACTTCAGAAAACCGGTAGTTACCGCTTTCAACCTAGAAACGGCGGTTGGGCGCAAAACAGACGTGTAAGATATTGGCGTGCATGGTGAAATACAAAAAGTCGTGGTCACCTCGGTGGTGATGAGGCATTTTTTTATTTTGCCAGGCGGGCCAAGAGCTTGCGCGGACTTTTGTGATCCAACTGCTGTTTCTAGGTTCCATCCCTGGATGTTTTTTTGTTCGAAGGAATGCTGCATGTGGGGTTTTCCAGAATCTCGCCATCGTTGTCCCTTTGCCTATCACACCTTGTCTCATTCATGAGATGCAGGTGCAGCATCGGGCTTGTTCCTGAAAAGCGGTTGGTCCGGCGAGAGCCCCCATTCTACCCAGCGACTTTTACCAGTTTCAATAGGCCCTAATGCCTAGGCATCTGGCTCTGTCTATTGGGTATTGATGGTACCCATTGGAAGCTTTTGGTCGTTTCTGTTTTCTCCTGAGCCATGTACTTCATTTGGCAGAACCATGGACGGGAACCGTAATGAAAAATTTTGTCCATTTTCCTTGGATGCTTTCGACCCAGATCTTTCCGCCATGTAGCTCCACAAGGCTTTTGGTAATGGCCAGGCCCAGGCCGGCACCCTTGGATTGATGCGGGCTGGATGGACTGCGATAGAACCGTTCAAAGATGGTTTCCAGTTCCTCCTGAGGAATGCCACATCCCGTGTCCGCAACACAGACTTGAACCCACTGATCGTCCTTATTGACCACGCTTATTTGGACGCTCCCATTGGGGGGAGTAAATTTAATGGCGTTATGGACCAAATTCGTGAGCACTTGACTCATTTTATCCAGGTCGCCTCGAACCGGCGAAATTGCATGAGCTTGGGCGATCGTCAACGTGAGGCCATGTTCGGTGGCCATATCTTGCAAGTTCTCGGTAACCTCGGTGATTAATTCGGGCATGGAAAGGGTAACAGGAATGAGATCCATCCGCCCGGCTTCGATTCGAGATAAATCCAGTAGGTCGTTGATCATTCGAGTCAGCCGTTCCACATTGGCTCGGACTCGACTTAAATAAAACGTTTGCCGCTCGGTTAACTCGCCGGTTAAGCCATCAAGCATGTTTTCCACAAGCCCTTTGACCGAGGTCATGGGCGTCCGAAGCTCGTGGGAGACGATGGTGACAAACACCGATTTGAGCTGATCCAGCTCCTGTAACTTCACATTCGCTTCGGTGAGTTCATGCGTGCGTTCCTCGACTCGTTGTTCCAGCGTAATATTTAATTGTTCCAATTCCTGATAGGCCCGGGCATTATCAATAGCCACGCCCACAGTGTTCGCGATGGTAATTAACAATTCCAGATCTTCCTGCGTACAAGTTTGTGGGGTACTATCTGCGGTAATAAACCCCATGATGTGTTGCTGGCTATTCAGTGGCGCACACACAAAAGATGTCGTGCCGAGTTCCTGAAGAACCGCGCGAATCTTCGGATCCATGCGAGCACTCACCACATCAATCTTCGGAACGAAAAAGGCCTCTCCGTGAAGCAAGAGATCGGCATGAATGGTGCCATCCTCGCGAATCGAGATTTCGAGGGACCGAACATGGGCATCGAGGTCTTCTGAAATGCCTGCGGTTTGTCCTTTATGCGCAATTCCTCGATCACGGTCGTAGAGCATGAGCAACATGTGTGTAAACCCGACTTTTTCAACGAGGAGGTGCAACACCGTACTGAGGAGGGTGTTCAGATCCAAATGTGAGGCGATGGCAGAACCCGTTTGGTTGAGCGTGGTTAATTTATTTGCATGTTTGGTGATCGTGGCGACTTGGGCCGAGATCGCCTGCTCCCGATCGCGAATGGCTTGTGTCATCGTGTTGAACACGGTCGTTAATTCACCCACCTCATCCTGTGTGGTGGGCTCCAGAGAGACGGAAAAGTCTCCAGTTGAGACCTTTTTGGCAACCTCAGCTAAACTCCGGAGTGGATTGATGATACGGTTGGCTAATACCGCGGTAGCCATAATTCCTAGCATGATAATTAAGACCGTGATGAGGACAATATTCCGCACCAGGTCGTTGAGCTGTTGAATCATTTTTTCGTTGCTGATTCCAACCTGCACGATTCCATGGATCGGGCTTCCGGGCGGACCCGAGAACTCCGATCCCACAATATTTTCCTGTTGTTCCAACACAAGAGGGCCCAATAATGGGTCGGAGGATATGCGTCGGCGTACAGGGATGGCGAAATCGTACAGCAGTTCAGTCTGATCGGTGAATTGCAGATTCCACCATGGTGAAGATGAGGTGTCAGGACCTGTGCCTGGCTGGGTATCGCTTTTGAACGAAATAATGACGGGATCGGAGTGTGAAATGGCCAGCAATGATTGAACGATGTGGCTATCCGGATACACGGGGCTTTCCGCGATCCGTGTTCGCCTTCCGGCCCGGAGAGCCCCCTTGCTCTTGGCCACCAGGGGGACCCCTTGGGGGTCAGTCATGATCACATACACCACTTCGTCGATCTTCAAGGCCCCATCCAATAACCGTTCCAAAGACATAGTGTCTTTGGCAATCAGCGGAAAGCGACTGTTATAGGCCAAATTTTTCACGATCACCAGGCCGATTTTCCTTAAGGCTTGGACCATGATTTGGGATTGCTGATTGACAACATACCAACTGAGGCCAGAACACACCGCAACAATGATGACACTAATGAATACAATAAACTTGGTTCGTAAACTCACCATTCGAATAGGTTCGGGTTGTTGAGTGTCACTCGTCATGGCTGATGCAACCGTCTCATGGTTAATACACCTCTTCAGCATCGGCTAACAGTTGTGGGGGAACGGTAATGCCGAAGTACTGTGCGATTTGACGATTAATCGCTAAGCTCACGTGTTCAGGAGGAAGAAGGGTGCCTTGAGGAATAGATTCCCCCTTCAGAAGTTTCTCTGCGAGTCCAGCGACCTGCTCACCAACCTTGGTATAGTTGATATACAACCCGGCGAGAACCCCGCTTCGGACCAGGCCAGAAGAAAATCCCAATATCGGGATTCGTGCTTCTAATGTCGTACTCAACAGAAAGTCCAGAGAATCTTCAGTTAGCACCGTGCTGTCGGGAATGAGCCACAACACGTCAATGTTGGGCAGCAGCGCTCGCAACATGGCTGGAACATCCTGGGGAGAGGACACGGGCCGGGCAAGCAACTGTAACCCTTGCTTTGAGGCCAAAGCTTTGGCCTGTTGAACGGTGTGCTTCGTTTTTGTGGGATCAAATAGGACCCCGATCCGCTTCAAGCCGGGAACGAGGCTTTGGAGCAACGTAAACTGGTTTTTGATAGGAATTCTAAGGCTGACGCCTGTCATGTTGTCCCGGGTGAGATTGTACTTGGTAGGAGCCAACACCATACAAGAGATAATGGGGATATCGAGGATTTCCAGTTTGGCGGCCAGGGCCGCTTTGAGACCAATGGCTACCACGAGTTTGGCTGGGGAGGCCCGGATTTTCCGGCCAAGCTTTCGTCCTTGGGCAAGGCCTCCCTGGAGGTCATACTCCAAAATCTTGACCTCGGGAGAGAGTGTCTCTTTGAAGGAGGAAGCCGCCGCGTTATAGGGACCCACGTCGGCGGATTTGAGAATGACGATGTCTTGGCCCCAAGCTGATGCTTGCGTGCCCATGCCTAGATAGGCGGTCAGTGTGAAAATTACAGCAAGCTTGAGGGTGAAAAGGAATGCGGAAGGAGGAGAGAGGCCTATTCGATAAAAATAGAGCAAGAGTCACTCCGAGTGAAGGAGGTAAAAATAATTCGAATTCCTTCTTCGTGATCGGCTATGACAGTAAGGATCTGTTGAATAAAAATATCAAATTGGCGAAAACTAGCCAACACACTCAAGTATCAAGAGGAAAGGGGCTGGGGACACAACATGCCTCCGGCTTCGCGATGGCATGTTGTGTCCCCAGCCCCTGAGACAAAAATGGGAAAGGACCTTTGTCCCCAAAATTTTGAGACACAAGAAGAACGCCACTGGGGTAGACCAGTGCCGTTAAGAGAACGAGGCGGACGGTTCTCCCTCGTGCTTAGGGCTCGCGCAAGAATAACTTCCCATGTTTGGGCGTCGATCCATCCCGTCTGGCGGCGTTGCTCGTCCTTTCCATACGAGGAGTATGCGCAGTCCTCGCGCCTTGCCAGACAGGTGCCTCAACACCCAAACAAGGGAAGTTATTCTTGCGCGAGCCCTTACCGGCGCTTCGCGCGTTTCGAAAAATCAATTTGTTGAAACGAAGCCTCTAGGGGAGTAGTTGGAAGATCCCCGGCTACCCCTCCAAATAGCTCCGAGGTAAATCTCCTAATCGAGCGTGCTTCCTCCGTTTCTTGAATCACTCGCTCGCCATACTGAGGTTGCCATCCGCAATTCAGGCAACGCATTTCGATTTTTTTAGAAAAATCGATTTCTTGGACAATCATCCAGCCTTGACATTTCAAGCAATGGTCTACAGAGCCATTAGGGGCTAATGCCACAACTGGCCGTATGCGTATCCGAGGGGTAGTGGTCTTCCTCACGGACCGTGTGGATTCCAGCCTTGCCTTCCTTAGCGAAGCATTCACGCTCATGGAACCTCCTTCTGCTTGTCTTAAAGCGTGCGGAGTGAATTGGGGTCAATGCCTCATGCCGTATGAGATGCATGTATGTCTACTTACTACCAACGTGTCGGAAAAATCTGTGACGTGTGTCACCAGTAAAGATGAATTTGTTTATGTACGTAGGGGTATAATTCTAAGAAGTACACACCTTGCTTATCCGGTTGACACACCCTCACGCTATAGGGAGGGTATGATCGTCATGGACATTCGCCACCCCCAGTCGTTGCTTGAGTTGCAACAGATGTGTCCCAGCGAAATGGCGTGTGCGGCCTCTCTTGCGGCCATCCGGTGGCCGGACGGATTTGCGTGCCCAACGTGCGGCGTGAGCAGCAAGGCGCAGCGCATCGTCACGAGACCACGGATGATTCGATGCCGACATTGCCACAGTGATGTGGCGCTGACCGCTGGCACCGTCATGCCTGCGACAAGGACGCCCTTGCAGGCGTGGTTTTTGGGCGCGTATCTGGTGACGATGCAAACGCCCGGCGTGTCTGTGGTGCAGCTTCAGCGCCAGCTTGGACTGACTCGCTACGAGACCGCATTCCAGATGCTCCACAAGCTCCGCGCTGGCATGGTTCGCCCCAACCGAGACCGGATTGGCGCAGATTGGCCAGTCGAGGTGGCTGAAACGCTGGGGGGTGGGCGCACCAAGGGCAAAGGACGTGGCGTCCACCATCAATCGATGGTTGCTGGTGCCATCGAAGTTCGCCCTCGGCCGCTCGGCGTTGATGGCAAACAGCCCCACCGAGCCGTTTACGCAGGAAGGTTGCGCTTGTGTCTCGTGCCAAACCGCGGGGCCAAACCGCTCACGGGGTTCGTGCAGGAGAGCGTAGTCACGGGCGCCAGGGTGCGCACCGACGGATGGGGCGGCTACGACAATCTGACACAATTGGGGTACGCGCACGAGCCCATGATGCGCAATGGCGATCGCGAGAAACCCGATATCCACCTCCCTATGATCCACATCGCCTTCTCGAATCTGACGACTGGGCTGATGGAAACTCACCATAGCGTCAGCACGCAACACCTGTCGGCCTCTCTGAATGAATTCGTATTCCGGTTCAACCGTCGCTTTTACCCGATGCCGGCTTTCGCTTCCCTATTGGGTATCGGCCTGAAGGTGCCCGGCCCCACGTATCGAGGCCATTACAACGGGGATTGGGATCATTGCGCTCATGTATCTACGGCCAATCTACTATAGGTAGTACGTTGGTGTGCAAACAGGATAAGCAAGGTACACACTAATGTCAAGACTTTAATTTCCTTGCCTGTAATACGTCGGTAATGTTTGTGTCTTCGGTAGACCACAACATTTTTCAGACGTAAGGACATGTGCTTCCGTGTCAGGAACATTGGCATTTTCTCCACCAAGAAAATTGAGTCATCCCTATTAATTTATAGAAGCAAAGCTCATGCCAATGACCTATGAGAGAACAAATTAATACGCAAACACCATAACATGTTGTTTTGTTGCGAAAATGAGTAGGGTGGGACATTTAGAGAGAGAATGTGGGTTCTCCCAAAAAAGACACATTGACCTGTATCTTTTAGATACAGAGGCGTATCCACCAGTATACAGTAGGAGGGAAGAGTGAAGATTAGGATTCCTTGTTTTTTACTCCTGACTCCCTCACTGGTTACTCCTCATTATCAATCTATGTACGGGACTGTTGAATAAAAGATCCCCGCCGCAAGCAGCGGGGTATTCAGGGGAAGTACTATTCTTTTTGAAACACCACGGTTTCTCAAACTCTTCCCTTTGTTCGGAAACCCCGTAGCAAGCTACGGGGAATAGGGTTAATTTAATTTATTGAATGACGACTCAATAGCCAGAGGGCTGTTCAAAAAGGCCTGTTGTCTGACCCGCCCAACCCAGGCCCGCCAAGACGCGCCCTTCCACAGGCAAAGCCGCAGGCGCTTTGGCGCGCGGAGCGTACTCATTGTACGTGAGCACGACAAAGCGTCGAGAACGCCGCTGGCAGCCCCTTCGGCCAGACTCAGGGCATGCTTTTTCAACAGCCCTCTGTACAAGAAATCCGATGGACCGTTTTGTCGTCAAGACACAAAGCGATCAATTCATGTCCCCAAACACAACCACCATCGATGCCAATGTGTTTCTCGGTGATGAATGGGCCAAGGGCGGCCCAGTGTCCAAAGATAATGGTGTCAGGTTCTGGAGTCGTTGGGGGAAGGTGAAACCAGGGTGAATACCCAGGAGGAGTGTGTTTGGTTTGACCTTTAAACGATAAGTTGATGTGTCCTTCGTGGGAGCATACGCGCATCCTGGTTAGGACATTGGTGGTGAAGCCTAAACGTTCGTCGGTCGAAAGATCTTCTCTCCATTCGCATGCCGTACTTTGATACAGAGTCGCTAAAGGATCTTGATATTGATCTGATCGGAGGGCGCATTCTACTTCATGAGCCAACTCCAATGCTTTCTTGAAAGACCAGTTCGGCAAAATACCTGCGTGGACCAACACAAAAGGAGACTCCCACAAGAGCATTGGTTGGTACCTCAACCACCCAATGAGTTCTTCGCAATCGGGTGCATCGAGAATCGGTTGGAGCGTATCTTTGGTATGAAGAGGGGCAATGCCAGCGTGAACGGCAAGGAGGTGCAGATCGTGGTTGCCAAGCACCGTCACACAGGACAGCCCCAAGTTTTTCACGAACCGTAAGACTCCAAGAGAATCGGGCCCGCGGTTCACCAGATCGCCCACCAACCAGAGGCGATCAGCGTGGGGATTGAATGCAATGTGGTCCAGAAGTTTCTGGAAGGAGGTCAGGCACCCTTGGATATCGCCAATGACGTAAGTGGCCATTGCTATATTCGTCTCCTTTGGAAATAATTCCTAGGAGCCTGTCTGAGATTAGCGATCGTCGCGAGGGGGGTGCTGGTTTGAGTCAGAAGTTTCGATCGTTTGAGGCGAATAGTTTGGACTATTTAACGAAAAGGATCGGAAGATCTGGCCAAATCCAACGCACCCGCAGTAGAATAGTCTAATCTTGGACAGGCTCCTACATTGACCATAGCCTGAACCTTAGGGTTTGCGCAAAAATAACTTCCCCTGTTTGGGCGTCGATCCATCCCGTCTAGCCGCGTTGCTCGTCCTTTCCATACGAGGACGGTTGAATATTTTACTCCCATGGCCAGTACATGCCCAAGAGGAGACAGCCATCATTAGCTGGAGGGAATGTTCAAAAAAGCATGCCCTGAGTCTTTCCGAAGGGTCCGTCCTGTCCTGACCAAAGTCGAAGGAAAGGCCGCAGCCATTTTGACGCGCCGAACGTACATGGAGTACGTGAGCGCGAACGCCGCTGGCGGCCCCCCGCCTCCGCGGGGGGCATGCTTTTTCAATCTTCCCATACGAGGAGTATGCGCAGTCCTCGGACCTTGCCAGACAGGTGTCTCAGCACCCAAATAGGGGAAGTTATTCTGGCGCGAACCCTTATTGGCTTACAACAGGCTTCGAATTTCATACGTGGTTCTTGACCGGCATTGGGGCGGAAGATAGGATCGATAGTTCAATTGGTGATTGGCAAATGTTTCACAAGCGAGGAATCAGAAGATATGGAACGACTGCTAGAGCGAGAAATCATGGATGGGGAAGAGCAAGCCCGAGCCTATGCACAGGCCGATTTTTCAAAAGAAAATCAATGGTTCGTCGATTATTTTTTAGAAGTGTTTCCGGATTTCAGGGAGGGGCTGGTTCTCGACCTTGGCTGTGGCCCCGCGGATATTCCTATTCGATTAGTCCGGGCATGCCCGTCACTCAGCCTCATGGCTGTCGATGCCTCCAGCCCGATGATCAACCTGGCTCAGGTCGCCGTTGATGAAGCCAAGGTCGGCGATCGTGTTACTGTCGTCTGTCAAAGATTTCAGGATGTTCAGCTACAGGAACCAGCCGATGCCATCATTTCGAATAGTTTAGTCCATCATGTGCCTAACCCCTTACAGTTTTGGTATGCCCTGAAGCAATTGGCCAAACCAGGGTCGCCGGTTCTGATCATGGATTTACTGCGACCGGAGACTCTTGATGAGGCTCAAGCTGTAGTTGATCAGTACGCGGCAAATGAACCGGAACAGCTTCGTCGAGATTTTTACAATTCGTTGCTGGCTGCGTTTACCGAAGATGAAGTGGCGTCACATCTCGCGGAACTCAATCTCAGCCGGTTACTGATCGATGTGCCCGATGATCGGCATTGGGTGGTGACCGGACGCATCTATTAGGGCGCGCGTTGAAAAAGTCCACCAGCGGCGTTCTCGGACCTTTGTTGTGCTCACGTACTCCATGTACGCTCCGCGCACCAAAGGTCCTGCCGCCTTGCTGGAGGCCTTTTTCAACACCCCCTTTGCTTTCGGACGTGACGCGTCATGCGTGAAGCGTGAAGCGGAACGCGGAAAAACTTCTTCACTCTTTACACATCACGCATCACGCATTACCCATCACGATTCTTGGAGACTGACTCTTGACTGAATAGGGGACAGCTCGATAAAGTATCGCCCTGGTTGGGGGATCGTCTAGGGGCAAGACATTAGATTTTGGTTCTAAGAACCCAGGTTCGATTCCTGGTCCCCCAGCCACCGTTCACTTCCTCCCCTTTTATCCACTAAAAAAGATCATCGCTGATCAAGTTGGGACCTCTGTCGAGGAGCTCACTGAGGGTCCCAGATTTGTTGAGAACCTGGGCGCAGATTCGTTAGACACAGTCGAACTGGTGATGGTATTGGAAGAAGAATTTGACATGGATATCCAAGAAGATGCCGCGACAAATATTCAGACCGTTGGGGTAGTAATTGACTATGCGAAGTCCCATACTTAGGGTTCGCGCAAGAATAACTTCCCCAGTTTGGGCGTCGATCCATCCTGTCTGACGGCGTTGATCGTCCTTTCCATACAGGAGTATGCGCAGTCCTCGCGCCTTGCCAGACAGGTGTCTCAGCACCCAAACTGGGGAAGTTATTCTTGCGCGAACCCTAAAGGTATCTCTTTGGCATAACGCCAAGGCAAGAATTAATACTGTAAGTCAGGATCACCCGCATCTTTTTGTAGTCCCCCCATCATGGTTTTCCTCACATATGGAGCCAAAAAACTTCTCTGCCAGTGTCAATCGCCTAGGGGTATCGTAATAACGATAGCTCCCATGACATCGTTGAGTTTGAAATTTCGTTTTGGGCTAAGCGGGTGGGTATTATGACAGTCGACGCAGGCCTTCGTGACAGCTTTGTCAGCATAAATAGCTTGAAAATAGGATAACTTGCCACTTTGCACCACCCCTTCATACGGTTGATCCGGGTGTTTGGCCACGGTTTGTAATCCTGTCCGCTCAAAGTCGGTCACAGGCCCATTTCGTTCATAGATGGGCCACAAGCTGATTAACCGGAACCGAATTCCTGTCCCATTTTCGGCCACTAACCGTCCAGACTGTTGAAGGAATTGAGCAGGAAGGGGAAGCGCATTCTTTTGTTCCCACGCCTCGTCTGCGCTCAATATTCCTTTTTCATGAAGACGATTGACAATAAAGGTCGAATAAATCGTTCGATCGGCTTTGATGATTGAATGAAGGTACGACGCAACGACATCAGGGGGAATACCGGGAAGGTGTTTTCGATCGTTTGCATCAACCGTGACGGTGTTGACCCAACAAGGCAACAGGACCATCACTGCGAACAGGCTGAGCCATCGATTTTTCATGAGGAATTTCATATCACTACCTCCTAAGGGCTCGCGCAAGAATACCTTCCCATGTTTGGGCGTCGATCCATCCCGTCTGGCGGCGTTGCTCGTCCTTTCCATACGAGGAGTATGCGCAGTCCTCGCGCCTTGCCAGACAGGCGTCTCAGCACCCAAACATGGGAATGTATTCTTGCGCGAGCCCTAAACATGAGAAAGGTCTTTACTTGGGAAGATGATGCGGCATTGAGTACCTTCCCCTTCTTGACTGTCAATTTCCACCCGGCCCCTATATTTTTTGACAATCCGCTGAACAATGGTTAACCCCAGCCCACTGCCCTCTCCCATAGATTTTGTGGTAAAAAATGGGTCAAATACTTTGGGCAGAAAATTAGGTGGAATCCCTGTTCCTGTATCGTCAATGTGTAGTTCAATAGCCCCGGCATGAATGGTCTGGGTTCCTAAGGTCAGCCGGCCTTTTTCATGCATCCCCTGAATCGCATTTTTGATCACATGATACAACACCAGGCGCACTTCTTCGGCTAGCCCGTAAAACGTGGGAAGGTCGTGGTACTCTTTCTGAATGGTGACATGAGGATACTCCTCTTGTACATGCATATATTCCACAATCAGATCTAACTGTTCATTCAGATCCAGAGCTATCGGGGCCGCTTTGGCCTGGCCACGGACTTGCCCGGTCAGATCTCGTATGACTTGGGCCATGCGTTGGCCCTGCTGCACGATCGCTTTCGCATAATCCTTGGTCGTATTCCCATCTTCTTCCACTTGAATCGCTTCGGCTAATCCAATGACGCCGACCAATGGATTATTGAGTTCATGCCCAATACCTGAACACAAGACTCCCAAACTCGTCGACTTCTCACTATTGATGAGTGCGTCCTGGAGCCGTTTTTCGTCGGTGGCATCTCGTAACACGAGTCCGCATGTTGGGTTTTTTCCTGGGCGAGAGGGGATGGGAAACCCGTTATAGCGGAAAATCCGATTGTCGATCGTGAGAAGTTGGTCATTGGCCGAGGGGAAATCCGTGTCGTGTTGGAGTAGGGGATCATTCAATTGGCCAGAAGGGATGGACGCTCCTCCCCCATTTCCTGATATGCCCGTGGGCGAATGATCCAGCAAGCTCCGGACTTGGTGGCTGAGCTGTTGGTGTTCTTGCGAGTTAGGAGAAATCAATTGTACCAAATTTTGTGTGTCACTTCGGTCATTGGTCAGACCAACCGCATGCTTAAAAGCCAGGTTCATATACTGCACCTCGAGATGCTCATCTACCATAATAACCGGATCAGGGATTCCATCGAGAATCTGTGTCGTGGATTCACGGAGAAATTCGACTTCCTGGGTCTTCGTCTCGACTTCGGTGACTAATCCGGAAATGGAAGCCTGGAGTTGCGCATTCATCTGATTCAGTTCTTCGGCCAAATCTTCAATTTCATCCCCCGTTTTAATCACAATCGGTTCCATGAGCTCACGGTTGGCAATACGTTTGGCGGCATCCTGCAAACGACGAAGGGGACGAACCACTCGTTTTGAAACAATAATACCAAGGATCAGTAACAGCCCGAAGGAAATAGCGCCAAAGGTGATGATCCAATTCCGTAAGTGATAGACGGGCGCAAACAATTCCTCTGAAGACTGCCAGACAAACAGGTGCCACGCCGTGTTTGTGGAGTCCATCATGACTCGAGTCATCGTGGGCAAGGCTGAAAATCCAATGATCGAGTGACTGGTTCCGCCATGTCCATCGCTTGGGCCTAAGACCCACCCGGGCTCCAGAGGTGTGACTAGGGGGATTAATTGACGGTCCGCTATGTGTTCGCCCGTGGGTAAAATCGGACAGCTCACTACGTGTCCCTCACTATCAATCAGCATCACGTGGCCGGTTTTCCCAAAGTGAATCAGATCGATAGCGGGAGCAAAAAACTCTTTGGCATCATAGACGCGATGCAAAACGCCAATGGCTTGGTATTGAAGACTATCCATCACCGGCACCGAAATGGAAAACATGTAGGCTTGGAGACGTTCATCAAACACTAAATTGCCGATATAGGGTTTCCCAACTCCTTGGTGAAACGCGCCTTTCCACCAGTCTGTTTCTTGATGAAGATAGGAGACCTTGGCATTCGTGGTCCCGACGACACGACCAAGGACATCCGTGACAAAGAGGGCGCGCGTCGCGGAGCGTGCCACCATAGCTGTGGTTGAGGTAAAGCCTCTATGGCCCCCAAGCACACTGCGGGTCAGAATATCGCTGAGCCGGTTCTCTCTCATTGTGGTTGGAAATTCCGAATCTGGGGCTAGCCAGGCCGCTTCTTCTTTCGCAAGACGGGCGTGAAGGCGGGCAGGGCTTTCACCCTGTATGTGATCTCGAATTTTCTCCAGCTCTTGGATAATTTCCGGAAATTTGGCGATTCCTTGATTATTCGATTGTTGGTCCGCTAACACCAAATCCACTCTTCTGGCCGTCTCAACCGCAAGAGCCTGAAAATTGACACCATTGACCTCACGAATTTCTTGCGTCCCCATAAAAAACGCGAAAGCCAGGCCAATAATTAACGGCAGAAGACCCACCAAGAGCATCGAAAGAATTAACTTCTTGGTGAATCCGCCCCGTCTGGACATCTTTGCCATCTCTCATCCTCTCCCTATCAGGAACCATGCGACCGTCTGTTATGTCAGGGGTTGCGGGAATGCCGGGAAATGAAGGGAAAACGTGGTCCCCTTGTTGACTTCACTCTGTACACAAATCTGTCCACCATGCTTTTCCGTGATGGACTTGGCGGAAAACAGGCCTAACCCCGTCCCCACACCCGATGGCTTCGTCGTGAAAAACGGGACGAACAGATTGGCCAAATGATGCACGGGGATCCCAGAGCCTGTATCGATTATTCGAAGCGTCACCGTTCCATTTTGGCATTCAGAGCATAAGGTCAAGTCCCCTCCCTCTTTCATCGCATGAATAGCGTTAATCACTACATTCACCAAGACTTGAAGAATTTCATCCTGATTGGCCTGAATAACAGGATGACTAGCATATCGCTTTTCAACCACCACCCCCTGATGGTGGGTCGCGAAGCACGCAATGTTCCATGCCTCATCGAGTTGTGTATTCACATCGACCGCTTCAATCGTATCGAGATCGGGCTTACGGGAATACAGGGTCAACCCTCGGCAGATTTTTGCAATGCGTTTGGTCGCCTCCACAATGCTTTGGGCCAACTCCTTTGTCGATGGGTCGTCGGAGTCTTCGACAAGGTGTTCCGCATACCCTAAAATCGCATAGAGGGGATTACTCACATCATGGGTAATGCTGGACACGAATGTGCCAATGGAGGCCAGCTTTTCCGATTGTATTAAATTTGCCTCCATTTGCTTCTCATGCCCAATGATGTCCCAGAGGAGTTTCACCGTGGCCCCATCAAGGATTTCCGTTCCAGCGTTCGGTCGTTGATGAAGAAGTTGGGACACCTCCGGATGACCCGTGACGTCAATGATAAGATCAATATCCTTTTGGGAAATCAACCGTGCGCAATTGTTTGACACGGGGATGCTGAATTGTTTCGCTTTTTGTAAACCCGGAGCGAAAGGATTGGTATCGGCAATACCAACAATATGAATGTGAGGAAGGTGAAAGAGCAGATCTAATAATGCCGTCCCGCCTTTTCCTCCGCCAAGAATAATGACGCGAATACGAGATTGAGTATCCACATCCAGCCCTTTCCTCAACTCAATTGAATTCGATAATAAGGTAGGCTGGGGAAGCCCTTCTGGAAAGAACCTTCCCCGACCAGTTAGTGCCGGAAACCCTGACTAAAGGGCACCTCTAAAAACCAGGCATTTTTTGTGAGGGCAAGGAAGCCGCGCGCGGAAAACCGGAGTGTATGGGCGAATACATGAGGATTTGAGCACGCGGCTGACGCCGCCATCACGGAAAAGGACGGTTTTTAGAGGTGCCCTAAAGATAATCGTGTTGAGAAAGTTAAGGTTTCCCTCCTACATGAAACTGTTATCCTTCGAATCGACAGCCTTGGCAACGGTGGCGCATAATTTTTCCGACTCAACAGGTTTCACTAAATAGTCCACCACGCCCCCATTAAGGAACGACGTCGCCATTTGCACATCAGGATGCCCGGTCATCACGATGAGAGGGACCCTTGGATATTGCGTTTGGAAATACTGAATGGCCTCAGCCCCATTAATTTTGGGCATTCGAATGTCACAAATGATCGTGTCCATGAGTATGGGATTTTCTCCACGCTGAATTTCTTTAATGGCTTTTTCCCCATCTTCGGCTTCCATGACTTCATAGCCGGCTTTCTCCAAATGGAGGCGGACCACCTTTCTCACATCGGGCTCGTCATCCATAATCAGAACACGTCCACTACACGGTTTTCCACTAAACATGCCTGCTGTACGTTCTCCCATCACGACACCTTCCTTTCTCCCAAACAAGTGGGAAGTGAAAAAACTAGCGTTCGATATCGGAAGACCATGTCCCGGTACTTTTCCTGGAACCTTTCCCCGACCAAATCCTCAGGAGAGCGAATAGGACGAAGAGGGTTGTGATGATTCCCGCTGTCAAAATCGCCCAAGACATATTCATTATCCTTTGCCCCGTGAAAGTTTGGATCTACGCCTTCCTTAATTCATGAATGTTGCAACCATTGTGCCAAGTAAGGTGGCTCAAGATGGAGGCCAATGATATTGATTTCATGTCCTTGTTTTTGTTGGAAATCTTTGGTTTGGGGCTAAATATCCGCGAGGAAGAAAACAAAGATTGAAAAGCTGATATTTGGGACATAGTTTACACATTAATTTTAATTGTCTACATTGTTAACAACTCAATTAATCCAGAGGAAAAGAGAAAAAGTTTGTAATGTCGCCTGTCACTCCTGGCCCGGATGGTGTTACTCCAGTCGGTATAGGGGTGAAGGCTGTATGCGGAGAATGGAAGGAATACTGTGAGACGGAGAAACAGATGAGTAAGGTCGTGGGGCGACAAATACCCGGTAGGGGGAATCCCCGATTGAAACGCTGGCAACATAAAAAGGGGTTAGTCGCTGGGTTCACAAAAAAACTAAGGAGTGCATCGGTTTGCATCACACCATGTCCGACGCCATTACTCGGGAAAAGCAGCTCAAGAAATGGAACCGTGCCTGGAAACTTTCTCTCATTGAGCGCGACAACGCCAGGTTGGCGTGATTTGTGGGGCGACATTACGGGCCTGTTGAATATTTCAGGTCCATGACCCATAGATGCTCCAGGAAAGACGGCTCGCATCAGTGGGAGGGAATGTTCAAAAAAGCATGCCCTGAGTCTTTCCGAAGGGTCTATCCAGCAAGGCCGCAGCCCTTTTGACGCGCGGAGCGTACTCTCAGTACGTGAGCACGGCAAAAGGGCGAGAACGCCGCTGGCGGCTTTTTTCAACATTCCCATTACGTACCCTGGATCCCCGTCCTCGCCCCCATCTGCACGAGGGCAGGTTTTCGTAAGGGCAAGCGCAGGAAAAGCAAGATAGATTCCCGCTAACAACTGCGGGAATGACAGAGGGGGCGATGGTGAGTCAAACCTAGAGGACCAGAGCCTTTTGCCTGTCCGAACCCCAATCCTTCATGCCCGCAGGAGTTAACGGGCATCCAGGACTTTTTTCTTCTCTTTGTTTTGAATGGCTGCGGGTGGCGGCGGCTGAGGTGATGCCAACGCGTTCTGACCGATGTATTCCTTAATAACATTCGCCCTGTCGATGGAGAAATTTTTGGGTCCATCCCCTGCAGGGGAGATTGGCGTTCCTGCAGGGGGTGGAGTGAAGGAGGAGGCAGCGTCCCCCTTCCGTGAGCTCAGGCCTCTTTTGCCATGCCAATTTAAGGAGGAGGAGAAATTGCACGGCAAAGTAAGGTGGGTGCTGCACCTTCCCTGGAAGGATGAGACCTGAACCCACGAGGCCGAAACAACTTCGGCCATCCGCATTCTTATCATTGAGAATTCAATTCCTATGCCAATCTTTGATTGAACCCAATAAGGCATTTTCCGATACCTTTTGCGTCGACGGCTCTTTTTCACGAAAAATAGTGTCAACGACGTACACACTTTCAGTACACGGCGTTCCACACGGGAGTCGGGGGCGCGACGCCTTTTTTTCAATGATTAAGAAAGAAATAGTTGGAATGTTGGCCAAGCATGCTGAAGGAAAACACGATCAGACGTTGGCGCGTGATCAAAAAAAATCCCATAAAGGAATTATGCAAGGAACACGATCTGAAGAATTGACCATCATGATGAGTAAGGGCATTTTTATCTACACAAGGTAGAGTCGAATTGACGGAGGCCAATTGCAAAATCTTCCTGGGTGATTCGAGAATTTGATGTAGTGAGAACAATCCATAATTGGTGAAAATTTTGAGTTCAGATGGATGTATGACAGGCAAATGAAGGAAATTATTGAAGTGAAGCTCACAGTAAAACCTTGCATTTCATCTTCCAGGCATTGCCGAGTGAAATGTGAAGTAGCCAGTCACTGTCATGGAAAAACTACCTCGTAGTTTTTAGCCTATCCTCGTGGAGAAACATCATTCCTGCAGATTTTAGCGGGAACCCATCTGGCTTTTCGTGCGACGGGACGATGGGCACGGGTCACAACCACATCTACCGAACCTACACTTCACCAGACAATGTTGAAAAATGGGGTCTACGTTATAACAGATATAAATATACTACAGGTCCATAGTGGCCTGAAATGAAAAGTCTAAAGTTCATTAAGGACAACTATCCTTAATTTGAAAACCCCAGACTAAAGAAACGTAATCCATCCTCAATTTTTCCTTCCCATTTTTCTGAATAGTCTTCCTGATTTTTCCGCGGAACCACGATGTGGAAAACCGCAATGAGTGCGTGATACGACCTATCTGTTTTAAGAATTTTCAATCACGGCACACCTTTTGCTTATTCACAAAATAGAAAAAGAGTTGAAATGGAGAATCCAAAAGGAGCAGTATGAATCCCGTAACCAAAAAATTTTCTCAAAAGGGATTGAAGACCGAAGAGAAGCTAGCTCCTTCTCCCATCAAGACCTCCATTCTTAAACGGTCTGAGATCCCAGACATTACACGATGTAAGGTCTCTTCCACAGGAAGTGGTGTCGGTGTTGTTACGATTTGGATGCCACAACCTATGGAACACTGGGTACCCCACAATGTTTCCGAGTATCATTCCCCTGTTTGGAAATACGGGGTGCTCGGTTACTTCCGCTCTTATGAATTTAATTGGTCCAATTTCCTTGGGTTACACACCTGGGCAACCCGGTGCAACAGCCAAATTCCTCATCTCCAATATCTGGAAGGTTTCAAGGAATCATATAGTCTTGAGGGTCATACTTCCCCAAAAAAGTTATTAAAGCTCTCCCCATTAAATATTCGTTCCCATCAAGGCAAGGACCTTCTTGACTCTGCCCTTTCAAGAGTCTTTTCGAAGTTCCCTGCCTTCACCCAATTAATCTCCAAAAATCTTTCCCATACTTGCCCTCTTTGCGATCACAAAGGAATCTCGAGGCCAAATTCCCGCGCAAGGCATTTTGGGAAGGGAAATAAATTCTCAACTTTCAAGCCTATAAGAAACCTTAGTCATTATCGATTACGCGAAACGGGCATGAGAAAAGCCTTATGGAAAAAATTGTAATAGTGAAAAAACCAATTTCCAGCTCCACCATGTTCAAAGCCAAGGGCATGGGATCGGGGAGGGTTTGGCAAGAAGATTTGCCCGCATGACATCTTGGGCAAAGAGATTTGAGTTAGAAATCAGGCTTAGCTGGTTCTTTCAATGTCAGGGATCACATCCTGCACCTACTGGCATAACAATGACTCATATCTGATTTGATGTACGAAAGGAAATTGCTGAATGGAAGAAGAATATGTAGTGCTCGTTGACGAGGATGATAATGAAGTCGGTGTTGAGGAGAAATATGCCGCGCATATTTTTCCGGGAAAACTCCATCGAGCATTTTCAATATTCATCCTCAATGAAAAAGGACAGCTCCTTATACAGAAGAGGAATCATTTGAAGATAACATGGCCAGGATTCTGGTCAAATTCATGCTGCTCGCATCCCAGGCCTGAAGAGCCAATAACCTTGGCCGCGCAAAGACGGCTTGAGGAAGAGTTGGGCTTTACCTGTGATGTGAAATTCCTCTTTAAATTCAAATACCCGACCCCATATCAATATTCTCGAAAATGGGGTGAGTATGAAATTGACCATGTCTTCCTGGGTCACCACACCGGTTCAGTTTATCCTCATCCAAAGGAAGTTGCCGATTTAGCTTTCGTAGATCTGTCCGAATTATTAAATGATATGAAAGCCAACGAACACATTTACACTCCTTGGTTCAAAGAATGTTTCGAAAGTTTTGTCGATTGCACCGAAACGAGTAAAAAGGGAGCGAATAGAGATAGCAATCCTATTAGCATTAGCAATTACAAAAGGGCAGCGGCATTAAATCTGGGGCCTTCCCTTGAGTAGTTTCCATGGTTAAAACCGCACTTTTCTAAGTTCCGTTTGGAGTTCTTTTTTATGGTACACCGAGAGAGCATACCGGTCTTAACTTTAGGGGCTGAGCCTTCAACCCTAGAGAATGTCATTACCCGAGCAGGGACAAAAACAAACCAGAACAGCATCCCCGAACGCCCCTCTTTTGATTCCGGGAAAGCCACACCATCTATTGTTCAGAAAGCCAACGCCGTCCTTAACGACGAGCTCAATAGCCAAACAGGTCGAAACGCGGAGGAGATGGGAAAGACCCTCCAAGGGGTACCGCCTGGTCCTGAGACCACCATAGAGGAATGCCACCAACAGGTCACCAAATTGGGTATTACCTTGGTCGATGCGCTTGAGAATCGGATGGAGCAACCAGCCCAAATTGCATCCCAATTAGCCAGCATTGAAGAGCTCCCAATAGAAGATGAACATTTTCCAAATCTTTCCTCTCTCAAATTTCCTTTCCCGGTGAGCCCAGGCAAAACCGGTCGCATTCCCTTCACTCTAATAAATGACGACCCGAAAGAAACGGCCGACTTTACTCTGTATAGCATGGACCTCGTTGGCATGTCGGGGCACAGAATTCCAGAGGCACAAATAACGGTGCACCCGAATTCGGGAATGATCAAGCCTGGGGACAAGGTAGACGGGTACATTGAGATTCGAGTCCCCACCGGGACGCCACAAGGCAGTTATGGCGGTTTGTTGCAGACAGAAGACATTAACCAATTACAAGCGATGGTCCAGCTTTCTGTGAAGGACCAGGGCTCTGGAACGGATTGTGATGAACGAGGACTCTGATAAACAGGGACAGGGCTTAGAGCTAGGATAAACACAAGAATGGAACTGAACTGTAAAAATCGTGGTATTGAAAATCCTCAAAGCGTGATGAAGCAAAGCCATCGGAGGGTACATGTTGGTGCGTGCGGAGGCTGAGCGACCAAGAACGCTGCTGATGGTCTTTTTCAGCATCCTGATGAGAGGGGTTGGTCATGACGTACGATGAGATCTTGGATGCTACAAAGAAATTGCTTGAGCACCGAAAGCGACTAACGTATGGGGCACTCAAGAGACAATTCGATCTAGACGACGGGTACCTCGAGGACTTGAAGACAGAAATCATCAAAGATCCACGCTTCGCCGTTGATGAGAGCGGTGAACGGCTGGTGTGGACTGGCGGCTCTGAAACGACATCTGGTCGGTTCAATGAGCAAAGAAAGATGCATAGCTCGAAGCTAAGATAAAACTGAGAATGGAACTGAACTGTAAAAACTGTGGTATTGAAAATCCTCAAGGCGCGAAGAAGCAATGCCCTCGGAGGGTATTTATTGTGACCTGCGGAGGCTGAGCGACCGAGAACGCAGCTGGCGGTCTTTTTTAGCATTCTGTTCAGAGGGGGCGGGCATGACCTTCATTGAGATTTTGGACGCTACAAAGAAATTGCTTGAGCGCCGAAAGCGACTAACGTATGGGGCACTCAAGAGAGAATTCGATCTAGACGACGGGTACCTCGAGGACCTGAAGACAGAAATCATCCAAGGTCAACGCTTCGCCCGTGAGGAGGGCGGCGTGCTGGTCTGGACTGGCAGCTCTGAGACGACACCTGTTCTATTCAAAGAGCATGGGGAAATACTGAGTTCAAAGCGCCAACTAACCGTGATGTTCTGTGATGTGGTGAATTTCACTCGTCTATCTCAAACCCTAGATACTGAAGATCAGAAGAAAGTAGTGGATGAATACCATAACCACTGTGCCCAAGCTGTCAGTCGCTTTGGAGGAATGATCGCGCAAAATTTGGGGGACGGGGTAATGGCGTACTTTGGTCATCCTGTAGCTCACGAGGACAATGCCTTAAGGGGGGTCTACGCCGCTCTCAAGATACTGGAAGAGCTGCCGAATTTGAACAATTCCTTGAAGCAGTTTGGCGTTGATGACCTTAGATTGCGAATTGGGATCGACACCGGGAAAGTGGTTGTGGGAAAGGTTGGGACCGGCGATAGCCAAAAAATCCTCGCCATCGGGGAAACCCCAAACGTGGCCGCTCGAATACAGGACCGGACGGAACCCAATACCGTTGTGATTAGCGAAGAGACGCATAGCTTGGTCAATGGCTATTTCGAAACCTCAGAACCAGAGCCACATGAACTAAAAGGTATTTCCCGGTCCATAAATCTCCGACGCGTGATTGGGAAGAGTGGGGTTAAAAGTCGTCTAGAAGCCCTAGGCAGCAGGCTAACGCCTCTGGTGGGCCGGGACGGCGAGATAGAATTGCTTCTCAACAGGTGGGCGCGAGTCAAGGATGGCATGGGCCAAGTAGTCATGATAAGTGGAGACCCCGGAATCGGAAAATCGCGTCTGGTCGATGAATTGAAACAAAGGCTCAAACGCGAAAAACATTCCCTTCAGGAGTACCGCTGCTCCCCATTTTACCAAAACACTGCGCTCTACCCCATCGTCAATCTATTAGAGCAGAAGCTGCACCTTGGAGAGGAAGATACCGATGATGCCAAACTACGCAGACTGAAGGACGCCCTCAAAAAATACGGTTTCAATGAGGAAGCAGTGGCTCTACTGGCCAAACTCCTGTCGGTGCCTATCGACACACCTCTTAAGTTTACTCCCGAGACTCAGATGCAGGAGACGCTCAAAGTACTGGTAGCTTTGCTATTGGAGACATCGCCTAGCCGCCCCTTGCTACTGATCGTCGAAGACCTGCACTGGATCGACCCGACGACGCTAGCTTGGCTGACCATGGTGGTTAACCAATCCCCAAAGGCAAGAGTTCTGGTCGTACTCACATTCCGGACTAAAGAACCTGATAGGAATAGGAAGGAATACGCCTTTAATCCGCCGTGGGAGGCCCGACCGAACTTGGATGCCATCCCGCTGCAAGGCCTGACCAATAAGCAGGTGATAGCCATGGCACAGGGGGTAGTAGAAGGCAAAACGTTACCTACAGAAGTTAATAAACATCTCATCAATAATACAGACGGAGTGCCGTTGTTCGTAGAAGAACTCACCAAATCATTAATGGAATCTGGGGTGCTCCAACCACTGGAAAAAGGATATGAGCTATCAGGAACACTTTCAGAGGAGATTCCTTCCACACTTCAAGACTTATTAATGGCCCGTTTAGACAGACTATCTACAGCGAAACAGGTAGCCCAGCTGGGAGCGACACTGGGCCGAGAGTTTAGCTTCGAGCTCCTTGAAGCGGTGTCTACGGTCAAGGGGACGACTTTGCGGAATGAACTGACACGACTAGAAGATGCAGGACTATTGTTTAAGCAAGGTCTGTCACCTCAGGCGACGTACATTTTCAAGCACGCATTGATCGAGAAGGCAGCGTACGAGTCTTTATTAAAAGACTCGAGGCGCGAGTTCCATCAGCAGATCGCCGAGGTGCTGAAAGATCAGTTTTCATCCACGGCCGAGTCCGAACCGGAGCTCTTAGCATATCACTACACCCACGCGGGGCTCCCTAAATGGGCTATTCCGAAATGGAAGGAGGCGGGTGATCGGGCGCTGATACGGTCCGCAAACTCTGAAGCTATTGGCCACCTGACCCAGGGTCTGGACCTTCTCGAAGGGCTACCTGAAAGCCCCGAGCGCGACAAAATGGAATTGGCGATGCAGCTCGGCCTTGGCCAGGCCTACAGCATCACTAAAGGATGGGGATCTGAGGAAGTAACAAAAGCCTGCCAACGCGCCATCCCCCTTGCCCAAAAGTTACTGGACCAAGCGGTACGAGCCCAAAAGTCAGAAGACGTTACGAGTCACGGGCAAAGTCTATATGCGGCAACATGGTTTTTATGCTTCAACTACTTCTTGCGTGGACAGATGAACGACTCCTTGAAAAAGGGGAAAGAGGTGCTCCAGATGGCTAAGGCTACCGATAACTCCCTCCTGTGGGTAGGGGCGCATCATGCGATCGGCTACTCTTACCACTATCAAGGACAATTCACAGAGGCGCAGAAGCATGCGGAGCAGGGCATAAGCCGGTTCAACCTTAAGCAGGAACGAATAATCATCCAAATGTTTCAGCTGTCTTCTACGGTGGCATTGCACGAGTTCTGCGGCAGCAGCAAGTGGATGTTGGGCGAGCCGGTATCGGGCCTGGCGGAGATCGAAAAGGCTGTAGCCCTCGCTGAAGAGCTCGGACATCCGCCCAGTATTGCCTTCGCATATGGTATCGGCTGCTTTGCCTACCATTCCGCCCGTAACTTTGAGTGGGTAGAGAATGCATCAGCCAAAGTGCTGGAGCTTGCCGAAAAGGAGGTTTTTCAACTTTGGGATACGATCGCCCTGATCTACCACGGTTGGGCAATAGCCAAGAAGGGCCGAATCGAGGAAGGGATTGACGAGATCGAAAGGGGGCTTGAAAAGTTTCGACCCACCGGTACTAAGATTTGCCTGCCTGACATGATGACAATGCGTGGAGAGGTTCTGTGGATGGCGGGTCGAACCCAAGACGCACTCGATGCACTGGACGAAGGAATCCGCGAGGCCACCGACCCCGACCGAAACGAGCATTTCATGGAACCTGAGCTCTATCGCCTCAAGGCAGAGATTTTAAAACAACGTGCCGAAGCTGAGGCTCGAACAGAGAATGCAGCTCCCGATTTTACCAAAGCCGAAGACTATTTCAAAAGGGCGTTGTCAACCGCAAGTAATCAGAAAGCTCTCATGCTGGGGATCCGAGCGGCAGTAGGTTTAGTCCGGCTGTCGAAACTGCAGAGGAAACAGCAAGAGGCGCTCCAGATCCTCGAGAAGCTTTACAACTCCTTAAAAAAAGAAGTTAAACAAGAAGCTCAGAAGCTTTACCACTCCTTAAAAAAAGAAGTTAAACAAGAAGTTAGAGAAGAAAAAGGAAAGAAAATGGTTGACCTTGTTGATGCGCTCGCACTGATCGAGGAGTTGAGAGAATCGCCATGATACACAAAAACCAAAGGGCAGGGTGATCAAGCAATGAGGGCCTGCGGGTCTTGCGGGTCAACGGACCTTAGCCGAGAGGGGAAAGGGCGATGCGTTACACCCACGAGGGGCTCACACTATGGTATGGCACAGAGGACACCCCCGCGCCCGATGGGGTTGTGGATTCCGCCGATAACCTCAGTGTAATAGCAGGTGTCTCTCCTGCGAATCCAAGCAATACGGTAAGTGTACTGTATCGTGTCGATGGAGGTTTCGAGCGCACCGTCCGCGCAACCCTGTTGCGAACTGAACAGGGTGCCGGGCGACAGTACTTCAAAGTATCCTTTCCGAGGCTCCTTCCTGGGTCGAAGGTCGAGTATACCGTCATCGGCGAAAATAGCGGGCGCCGAGTTCCGGACCCATGTGCTGTGACGGGTCTGAACCGTCAATTTGAAGTCCCACGGGCCGCCGCGCCTACCCCTATCCTGGACGCGGCATCTCAACCAAATCTGCTTGAAGGACGTTTGCCGTTCAGCCTCGAATACCTTTGCCATTTTACGATTCATCTTGGCGGCGGTGACCCAGAGATCATCGGAGAGACTCCGGAGGGCATTAAGGTCAATTGGTACATAAGCAGTGGTGAGGTTACCGGAACAAAGCTCAATGGAAAGATAAATCACGAAGGCGGTGACTGGATGACCATTCGGCGGGACGGGGTTGGGCTCATGGATGTGCGTGCCACCCTGGAGACCGGAGATGGGGCAATGATCTTTATCCACTACCCGGGTTACTTCGAATTGGGTGAGAACGGATACGAAAACTTTCTGAAGAAAAAGTGGCCACCGACGCCACCCACAAGGACAACCCCACGAATGATCACCGCTCACCCCAAGTACTTATGGGTCAACCGACTACAATGCATCGGAATCGGTCGGGTCGTGATGAAAGAGCCTGTTTATGAATACGACCTGTATGGATTGTTTTAGGATTCGAGGGGCAGATGTCGATACCAAACGATTGATACGAGTTCAGATATCTTGAAGACCTTTAATAAGGAACCCAGAACCATCTTATTATTTATAGTTGTGAATCAATAAAGAGAGGGGAAGAAGCTATGGAACAGGAAAATTACCCAAATCAATGGACGGATGACCAATGGAACCTCGTGCAGCAGACAGTTCGTGATGAAGTACGCAAAGTCCGCGTCGCCGCAACGTTTTTGCCAATCCATGGGCCTTTGCCTCCTGAAACGGAATCAGTGCAGATAAACAGACTTGTTAATAATCAGCCTCTTCCCCGAGCTGTTGGTATCGCGACCAGCCGCCTAGCTGTTAACACCGTAACGACTCGAGCGCTCACAACCGTCTCAGTGAATGTTCCGCTCACTACCGCGCAGGCCAAAGATCCAGACCTTTCCGGCGCTCTCAACATGTTTCGACGTGCGGCGTTGATCCTTGCTCGGATCCAGGACAACCTGGTTTTTCAAGGGCAGAGAACCGTTATTCGCGCCCGTACATTTGCTCCGATGCCTCCAGTTTTTAACGTTACGGGCGGAGAACAATGGAATGGGCTCACTCAAGCGGCTCGATTAGATAATACCCCACGACACTTTACAAGCATTCCCGGCACTGTGGCTGGGCTCACCGGAAACTGGTTAGTGAGGCGGGTCTCGAATATGATCACAAACCTCGAAAGAGAAGGGCATTTATCTCCATTCGCCCTCGTACTAGGACCAGACCTCTTTGATTTGGCTCATACACCTACTAGCTCACTTGTTATGCCTGTTGACCGCATCAAACCCATATTGAATGGTCCCCTACTAAGGTCCAGCACACTAACCAATATGGAAGGAGTTCTGGTATCGCTTGCCGGAGAAAATGTTGACCTTGTATTAGCCAACGATATCTCAGTTAAGTTTCTCCAGGCCACGGAGGAGACTCGTCAAATCTACCGCGTGTCCCAGCGCTTAACCCTCCGCATCAAGCAACCGGAAGCTATTTGGCTTATGTCATCCTAACTCTAGAAAACAGAGGGGGGTGTATTGACGATTATGAAGAAAAAACCTGTCAAAAAGAAATCGTCTCGTAAAAAGACAATCACTAAGAAAACAAGCAGCACAAAGAAACCACCTCGTAAAAAGACAACCACCAAGAAAAGGAGTGGCAAAATGAGCGAAGACCAAAATAAACTCGTTGAGGCTCTTAAAGATGCTTTCTCAGATACCACCCCAAAGCCTCCTAAATTGGTCCCCATACCTTCTTGGGGATACCTTTCTGGAAAGGACAAAACGCGTGAAAACGGAAAATGGATAGATATACCTAAGTGGCAGATTCACATACAAATCAAGAACGAAGGCGGAGACATGGATAAGGATAATAAAATAAAGGTGACGCTAAGATTCATGGATGGCCTTTACCGTGATATTGGGGGCGATAAAAAAACCGATGAACCACAAAAAAAAGAAAAAATAGATGCATTGGGGCATGATGATATAAGCCCAGACCCGCTAAAATTTGACATGCCAAGTGAGGGCGAGCACCCCTTCGATCCGGAATTCCCAATCGAAATCATTATTGATGAGGGGGAAGAATGGCAGTCTAGTACAAGACTCTACCTTAAGGATCCAAGGAATTACTGAGGAAACCGGTAAATAGTGCGTACGATTCGATCAAGCGGCATGACCGACATATTTTTTCTGCGCCTCTCGGGTGGTGGCATGGCCACGCAATAGTGTTATGCACGAGGTCAAGCCAACTCCGGCATTAGCCGTCATACCCGCGGTTTGAGGCGGGTATCCATCCGGACGGAACAAGAGGGATTCCCGCTTACGACAGGCGGGAATGACGCAAAAAAGTGGAAAGATCAGAAGTTCCGTGGAAGCCAGTTTCTTATATTGACACGTGGACACGAACAATTTAGTGACCTGATCAGTAATTCTCGATAGAGAAGAGTGCCTGATGATAAAACCGTTTCAATGCACACAAAGGCGAAGACACGGATTTTTATTTTTCTAAAGTCTTGGCATTGCCAAGAAAGAGGAATCCGACAAGGAGGGTAACTTTCATTGGCGAATACCGGCAGGAGGTGAAGTCTTAGTTTAGTGAAAGGAAATCAAGTGAGTGTCCGTGGCTTAAGTCTAAACCCCTGAAGAGACCAAGCCGGGAGGCTCGGCCAAGAGCAGACAACGGAAACTCAGCAAGGAGCAAAGAAATGCCCAAAAAGGTAATTATACTTGGTGGGGGTATCGGCGGAATGAGCGCTGCTCACGAGCTGGCTGAGCGTGGATTTGATGTCGAAGTCTACGAAAAGCAATACATCCCCGGAGGCAAGGCGCGCAGCATTCCCGTTTTTGAATCATTGGATGACCGAGGAAGCCAAGCCATTCACGGTCCAGCCATCGAGAAGTGGCGTCGGATGAAAGGGCATGAGTTGGCGCCGCACGAAAAGCGTCCTTGGTTACCGGGGGAGCACGGCTTTCGCTTCTTTCCCGGTTTCTACAAACACGTTGTCGATACCATGGATCGTATCCCATACGGGAACGGGAAGGTCTCTGACAACATGGTCAACACTACTCAGATGTTGTTGGCAAGAGAGGGCGGCAAGGAAATCGTTCTTCCCGCCCGATTTCCGAGGACCCCCCAAGGGTTCAAATCCGTTTTTGATGCGGTCTTCAAACTATTATCCGGGGATATCGGGGTGCCCCTTCATGAGGTCCACCTCTTTGCGTCGCGGGTCTGGCAGATCGCGACTTCCTCCCAAGAACGCCGGCTGGACGAATATGAACAAATCGGGTGGTGGGAATTCATCGAAGCCGCCAAACAATCCAAGGACTATCAAAAATTCTTCGGTCATGGAATTACTCGTTCCCTTGTCGCCTCCCAGGCTCAGCGTGCCAACACACGGACGATTGGGAACATTTTCCTTCAACTGGTGTTTGATATTATTGATCCGACCGTCGCGACGAGCGACCGTTTGCTCAACGGACCAACTAATGTTGTCTGGATTCGACCGTGGTTGGACTATTTAGAAAGTCGGGGCGTGAAATACCACATGAATTGTGTGGTACAGTCGTTCAACTGCTCCGGCGGAGAGGTGCGAAGTGTCACGGTGGAAAAGGATGGTATGACAACCGAGGTACAAGGCGATTATTACGTGTCTGCCCTCCCCGTAGAACGGATGGCCCCCTTGGTCAACTTGAGCCTTCGCGAAGCCGATCCACGGCTGAGCCACTTGCCGGAACTAGCGACACACGTCGCGTGGATGAACGGCATCATGTTTTACGTCACTCGCCTGGTGCCGATTACTCATGGCCACGTCATCTTCATCGACACCCCTTGGGCTCTCACTTCAGTGTCGCAAGCTCAGTTCTGGCCCGATTTCGATCTTTCCAAATTCAGTGACGGTGATACCAGGGACATTCTCTCTGTCGATATCTCCGACTGGGAAACCGAGGGGGTGCTCTATGGTAAAAGGGCCAGCGACTGCACCCGTGAGGAAATCGCAAACGAGACCTGGGAACAACTTAAGCGCAGCTTGAACGATATGCATGGAAGGGAGGTCCTGCGGGATGAGGATTTGGACTACTGGTTTTTGGATCCGGATATCCGTCGGGATCCCGAAGAAAGGCGGCGACACGAGAACGTCGAGCCACTTCTCGTGAATCTGATAGACGCGTGGCGCCTGAGGCCCGACGCCGTCACCGCCATTCCGAACCTGTTCCTTGCCTCCGACTATGTCCGAACCCATACTGACCTGGCTACGATGGAGTCGGCGAATGAGGCCGCCCGAAGGGCCGTCAATGGGATCCTCGACCGGTCTGGGTCCGACGCGACCCCCTGCCGAGTGTGGGAGCTCCATGAGCCCGAGATTCTGCAACCGTGGCGTGAATATGACCGGGCCCGTTGGGAAAAGCATCTACCCTGGGAAGACCCATTAGCCCTGATGAGTATCGCGAAACCGGTACTCGATGTGTTTCAAAAGGCCAGTAAGTTCTCCAACATTGACGGTGGTTCGTTGAAAAGTTTTTCAGAGGCTTATGATGCGGTGAGCAACCTCACCCAGCCGTTTAGCGAAAGTCCGATACCACAGGCGGAAAACCTCTTGGACATACCAAAACCCGTGCAATCGATGTTGGAGGAGGTAAGGCAGATCGTTCCACCAGAAGGTGGTCAAAAAGAGGTAGGCGGAAGCCCTGGAGATCTCGCCCAGACAATGAAGGGTTCGGAGGATAAAGGTCAAACACGCCAGCCTGCCCGGCTTCGAATTGTGCAACAACGTTAGGAACCCCCAATAGGTTTATCGATCCATGGATTCTCAAGACTACAACGCATTCCTTGAACGGTTGAATGACTATCGTCGCCAGATAATGGACGTCTTGCAAAGATCAATCCCCGACAAAGAGCCGCGTCGTTATTTGTACACCCCGATACGAGAGTTTCTGGAACGTTCGGGAAAGGGGCTACGCCCGGCTCTCTGTCTGGCCACTTGTGGCGCCTTTGGAGGTCGCATCGAGGATGCCCTTGTCTCGGCAGCGGCGATTGAAATGCTCCATAACGCGTTTCTCGTTCATGACGACATCGAAGACGGGAGTGAGTTTCGACGGGGCCATCCGACCATGCATGCCCAATACGGGATTCCAATCGCTGTAAATGTCGGTGATGCGATGCAAGCGTTAGGCTGGAGTATCTTTAGAAAGAATGGCTCTACCCTGAGTCCCAACCTAGTACGTCAATTAGAGGAGGAGTTCCACACCATGAGCAGGGTGACGCACGAGGGACAAGCTATTGAGCTAGGGTGGAACCGGGACAATCGGTGCGATATTTCAGATGAGGACTATCTCCTCATGACCTTAAAGAAAACTGCCTGGTATAGTTTTATCAATCCCTGCCGAGTCGGTGCACTCATTGCACGTCCTGAAGACACCGACCTTGACCGATTCAACTCATTTGGAAATCTCCTTGGCTCAGCATTTCAGATTCAGGACGACATTTTGAATCTTACAGGGAGTCGGCAGAAATACGGTAAAGAAATTGCCGGAGATCTCTACGAGGGAAAGCGGACGCTCATGCTTTCCCACTTGTTTGGGAAAGGATCACCGCAGGAGACCCAGAAACTGAAGGGCTTTCTATCTAAGTCGCGCAATGGCAAGTATGCTGAGGACATTGACAGGGTGATGGAGTTGCTGAACACATATGGAAGCATTGAGTACGCGCGGTCTGGTGCGCGTGAACTCCGTGATGCAGCCGAACAAGTTTTTGTTGAAGCTTATCAAGATGCCCCGGAGAGCGACGACAAAGCCTTCATCCAGAAAAGTCTCCATTACATGATTGACCGAACCTCTTAATAACCCCAATGTCCTGGTGACGACGGTTTATAGCCAGAGAACCTGTAAAAGAAAAGATATGCCTTCCCATTTGACTAAGGTTAGTCCCTAGACTAGTCTGCTGGACTATGGACACAGGGTATGCTGCTGATATCTTGGATTTTTCTGTTAGGTTCCACACCGAAGAAGCGTGCTTCGAGTACTTGCGGGCGATTCGGTGGCCAGACGGGTTTATGTGTCCAGCTTGCGGTCATCGCGGTGGTTGGTGGCTCAAAAAATATTTCCGGTTTGAGTGTTCGTCGTGTCATAGACAGACATCACCGCTAAGCGGCACAGTGATGCATAGATCGCACTTGCCGCTACGGCTTTGGTTTTGGGCTGCCTATTTCGTCTCCACGCACACACCTGGCATCAGTGCTGTGCAATTGCAGCGTCAACTCAGTATCAAGAAGGTGGATAGCGCCTGGTATTTGCTCCACAGATTGCGACGAGGAATGGTACGACAGAACCGTGAACGGCTCGCAGGAACAGTTGAAGCCGATGAAACCCATATCGGTGGACCGGTAAAAGGCAAAACGGGCCGTGGCGTCGCGAAAGCGAAAACCAAGACGTTAATAGCCGGAGCCGTAGAAATTGTCACGTACACACAAGGGGATCACTTTCGAGAGAAAGCAGGGCGTTTACGATTAGCGATTCTTCAAGACGCTGGAGAGAACGAGATCAAAGCATTCCTCAATAGCCATGTCGCTGAGGGCAGTAAGATCAAGTCCGATGGTTGGAAGGGATACTCGGCAAAAGCCTTGGCAGGATACGAACACCTGAGACGGACCCAGGGTGACCCAGCAAGTGCTGGGAAGCACGCTCCACACATCCATAGAGCGTTCGGCAATCTGCAGACCTGGCTGAACGGGATTCACCATGGAGTGGATTCAAAATACCTGCAACACTATCTTGATGAGTTTGTCTTTCGCTATAACCGCCGTGAGACTCCAATGAGTACCTTCCAGAGTTTGTTGAAAATCCTGACCAGCAGCTCAAAACCCTTGGGATTCAATAAACTGAAGCAACCTTAGTTAAATGGGAAGGCATATGATGAGAAACTTCAACGCGTGTATCTCGCGAGTAAAAGAGAGTAAACCTGGTTTACAGTGTCTGTATTCTGGTTTACAGTGTCTGTATTAAGGGTTCGCGCAAGAATAACTTCCCCAGTTTGGGTGCTGAGACGCCTATCTGGCAAGGCGCGAGGACTGCGCATACTCCTCGTATGGAAAGGACGAGCAACGCCGCCAGACAGGATGGATCGACGCCCAAACAGGGGAAGTTATTTTTGCGCGAGCCCTAAAGACCGTTCGAGAAATAGCCCGAGAAACCTCCTAGGTGATTCTGTTTTTGTCATTGTTACTTTAGGGTACCTCTACAAACCAGGCATTGTATGTGAGGGCAAAGAAGCCGCGCGCGGAAAACCGGAATGTATGGGCGAATACATGAGGATGTAAGCACGCGGCTGACGCCGCCATCACGGAAAAGGACGGTTTTTAGAGGTGCCCTAAACAATTAGTATGAATCACCGTATCAAACCAAAGGTGAGACTCTTCGAAGGTATTCAGAAAGGCCTGATAATAGGCCTCCCCATGAAAGATACTCTGACGCCTTCTCCCACAGTTCATAACATGATACACGGCCCGGGCATATTGAATGCGGGTCGGCCTGGGCAGGGAGAACGCATACAGTACATCATTTCATTAAAAAATTAGGTTTGACCCCATTTTGATTTAGAAATACTGTTTTTGGGATACATTGGAAAGCGAGAGAAACCACAATTCTGTTACGGGGGCCTTTATGCTTTCGGATGTGGTGAACCGGTTATGCCATGACCGGCGGTTCAAGTGGGAAATGGTGGTTCTGGCGTGCATGTATCTAGGATACGCCGCGCTGTATATGTGCCGTGCAACCGTGGTGAACGCCGGACCATCGATGCTTGACGATCCGGCTCTTGGGCTCACCAAAACCGCCTGGGGAGCGGTTCTGGGCTGGGGTACAGCCGGTACGCTGATTGGCAAGTTGGCGAACGGCGTATTGGCGGACAGATTTGGTGGGCGCCGAATTTTCATGCTGTCCCTTGCTCTCTGCATGCTGGCGACGGGAGTCTTCGGCACCATGTCCGGCATGTTGTTCTTCTCGATAGCCTACTTCATCGCGCTGTTCGCAAAATCGGCTGGCTGGCCTTCGATGGCCAACCTCATCGGGGTTTGGTACCCGGCCAACTGGCGTGGGCGAATCTGGGGAATCCTCTCCTCCAGCTCCAGGTTTAGCTCCGTGTTCTCCACGCTGGTTTTGGGCAGTATGTTTCTGGTGATGTCATGGCAATCGGTCATTGGCATCGCCGTCGCGATTGCAGGTGTTGTTTTGATATTTCTGTTTCTCATCCTCAAACAGTCTCCCACCGATGTGGGTCTGGAGGTCCGCCCTTCCTCCGATGGTGATAATCCGACAACACCTCATCACCTTGATAATGCCTCACTGGGCGAAGCGCTTCTGGATTTTGCAAAAACCCCTCGGGTCTGGCTCATCTGCGCGAGTATCATGAGTCTGACCGTCCTGATGGAATTTCAGAGTTTCATCGGTATCTATTTGAAAGAGACGTTTAGTTTGAAGCCAGGGATAGCGGTGATGACATCGTCAGCTTTTCCCATCGGTTGTTTGATTTCCGTACTGCTCGGAGGGTTTGTCTTCGACGTGCTGAACAAGAAGAGGCGTATTTTCGTTCTGGGCGGCATGATGGTGGTGGCCGTGGGATGCATCGTGATGCTTCTCGTCGTACCCAGCCTGGAATTGACAGGAAATGTTGGCCTAATAGTCTCCCTGCTATCCATCATGCTTTTTGGCCTGGCCATCGCACCGTGCTACTACATTCCGATGAGCGTTTTTTCCATCGATTTTGGTGGAAAACATTGCGGTGTGCTTGTGGGTATCATCGACGCCATGGGATACCTGGCTGCCATGACATTCGACTTCATGGGCGGGAGGATTGCCGACCAGGCGGATGGCTGGCATCAATTTCTGATCGTCCTTCTCTACGTAGCCGTTGTCGGGTTTGTGGTATTGTCGATGTTTCTTTTTCTTGAGCATCGCGCTCAAACGAAAGAAGCGACATCATAGGTGATCATTAACCTAGAAACAGCAGTGCGGCGCAAAAAAAGGCGTGCAAGATATTGGTGTGCATGGTGAAATACAAAAAGTCGAGGTCGCCGCGGTGGCGATGAGATATTGTTGTATAAGGGCACCTCTAAAAACCCGGCATTTTTTGTGAGGGCAAGGAAGCCGCGCGCGGAAAACCGGAGTGTATGGGCGAATACATGAGGATTTGAGCACGCGGCTGACGCCGCCATCACGGAAAAGGACGGTTTTTAGAGGTGCCCTAAGGTAATAGATCATGGGAAATGGAGGACCAGATGAGTAAGGTCGTGGGTCGCCCCATAACAAGCAGGGAAAATCCCCGCCTCAAACACTGGCAACAGCTATTAGATTCGCGTGGCATAAGAAAGAATCAGCATTGCCTATTCTTTGGGGAACGGATCGTTCGGGAAATTCTCCAAAGCCGACCGGATCATTGCCTAGAACTCATCTATCCCACCTCTTGGCCACAACTTCTTCAGGCGCCTGCGATGGTCTCTCACTACGTTTTGGAAGGCCAACTCTTTAAGACATTAGATGTCTTTGGAACAGGTGCCCCCTTGTTAGTGTGCAAGATCCCCGCAATCCGACAATGGGATCATACTGAAGCTCCGCGTGGACTGGAATTAGTATGCCCCCTTGGAGATCCGAGTAATGTGGGCGCTCTCCTTCGAACGTGCCAAGCGTTTGGCGTGCAGAAAGTGATCTTATTGAAGGAAGCCGCTTCTCCCTTTCATCCAAAATCGACTCGCGCGGCCAGCGGCGCGGTGTTTAATGTTGACTGTGTCTACGGTCCTTCAATAGAGGAACTCAACCATAACAACCTCGCATCCACCATAGTGGCGTTGGATGTTACTGGAAATGACCTGTCGGGTTTTCCTTGGTCTAAGAACGTGCGAATCCTGATTGGGGAAGAAGGCCAAGGCCTGCCTGGGAAAGGCTTTTCTCAAAAGGCAGCCATTCCTATGATGAAGGGTATGCACTCATTAAATGCTGTGGTCGCGGCGAGTATTGCGATGTATGCCTATCGACTGCAGCATCCGTTGTGAAGGCTGGGTTGAGGCCACCCCTGCAGGAAAGGTAGCTCTCTCCGCAGGGGGTGGACAAAGGAGGGAGCAGAATCCTTCCTTCAGTGAACTCAGACTCATTTTGCCGTGCCAATTCAGGAGGAGGGAATATTGCACGGCAAAATATCCGCTCGTTATACCGAATCGTCTCAATGTGACAACCCGTCTGCTTGGACAATACCCCTATGGTGACCAATTTGGCCCTCCCCGAAAAAACTTCTTGAATCTGTAGTCCATCCAGGGTTTATCATAGGTGAGACACATGATTAGACTGTACCGCCAATGCCAAAGATAGAAATTTGCGAATCAAAAGATTGGGTGAGTGATTTCCGTACTTATGCCCTCGCATGGGGGCTACCGGGCGTTATCCTGATTATTGGAATTTTTCTGGACCCATCCACCAGAACCCTCATGTGGGCCGGAGCCCTCGTGTGGAAAGGTGTCGCGTGCCTGGCCAATGCAACTCGGTGTGGGCGAACCCACTGTTATTTTACGGGACCGTATTTCCTCCTGGTGGCATTGATGACAATGCTTCATGGATTCCACATCGTAGACCTTGGTGCAAATGGATGGATTTGGTTAGGCCTTATGATCGTAGCCGGTAGCGGGTTCTTGTGGGTTTTCACAGAAAGATTTTTGGGAAAGTTTCTTTCTGCTCAATAAAGATCCTCGCCGCAAACTGCGGGGTATCCCATTCCAAAGATTCTAATTGGTACGCAGCAAGCTGCGAGGAATTACCCTCTCAATTGATTCAAGGGCACCTCTAAAAACCAGGCATTTTTTGTGAGGGCAAGGAAGCCGCGCGCGGAAAACCGGAGTGTATGGGCGAATACATGAGGATTTGAGCACGCGGCTGACGCCGCCATCACGGAAAAGGACGGTTTTTAGAGGTGCCCTCAAGGGAGATGCTGGGGTTTGTGCTCCATCAGGCCATCTTTTCTTTCCCTTTTAGAGCCAGAAAGTATTGAGAAATGATATCTAATTTTCAACTTCAGGAAAATAGTATTTTGAGTTTGAACGGAGGCGTGGGAAAAAACCAAAATGTACACGTATCTTTGACGTTGACAAAAACAAAATAAGGAATACATTTAATAAAAAATATGACATCACCAATCCCTTCCAGGTTTCGAGTTGTTTTTTCCTTCGTGATTCTTCTCACCTTTCTGGCGTGCAGTGGGGGGAACCTTTTTTGCCCCATGGCCTATTCTTATGGTGGAGAGGTTTCCCATCATTCGGCATCACACGAAGACCCGGCGGCACCACACGAAAACACGGAGGAAAACAACATGGGTGCCCGGACCTCGCCTTAGCCTCTGCGGCCTCACTCGGGGATTTTAACCCGGCCATGATCGACCTCAAGGTTCCGAGTTGGTCCTCGGGTACCTCAGTGTTCCTTCCTGCTTCCCTCGATAGTCCCCTTTCCTCAAACCCTCCGCTTCTTTTTCTCCTGCTCTCGACTCTGCGGAATTAAATTCCTATCTCTGTCCTACGTTTATAAGTCAATACACACATAGAGGTGACCGTGGTTGTTTCATGTAGGGGACTGTTGAATATTTCACGCCAATGGCAAATACATGCCCTAGATGAGACGGACATCATGGGCGGGAGGGAATGTTCAAAAAAGCATGCCCTGAGTCTTTCCGAAGGGTCTATCCAGTCCTGTCCTGAGCAGAGTCGAAGGAAAGGCCGCAGCCATTTTGCCGCGCGGAGCGTACTCATAGTACGTGAGCGCGGCAAAATGGCGAGAACGCCGCTGGCTTGTCTGCCGTACCCTTGGCAAAGGCTGGCGGCTTTTTTCAACATTCCCATAGAAGGAGATACGAAGCATGGTGAGACACAGTATTCTTCATTTTACTATGATGGGAGTTTTGAGTGTTCTCATGGTTGGGTGTGGTGGGCCACCGCATCACCAGAAGGATCACCCTCTTCCTCCTCCTGCGTATGCCGACCCAGTGGCGGCAACTGCTATTAAAGAAGGAAACCGCCTGTTTGCTCTGCGGGATTGGACAGAGGCATCTAAGAAATATGAAGTAGCCATACGAGCTCAATCATCATTAGGCGAGGCTCACTACAATCTTGGCCTGTCTCTCCATCAACAAGGCCGTTATGCAGAATCACGGTCCCATTTTGTGAAGGCTGCGAAATTAGAACCTGGACATTCGATTATTCGAAATGCTCCGCCCTTTAGAACCTATGGAACGATTAAACAGGATACGGAACCTGAATCTTCCGACGGTCATTCTGGTCATCGCCATTAACCGGATCATACAGAATTTATGGTTCTCTATGAATTTTGTAGGAACCCCGTGCCAATAATAGAGGACCCATCTGTGGCCACTAGACCCCCAGGGAGCTCATGGGCGAGCCATCCGGGTTTCTAGATTTTTCTGGGGCTTCATCAATCCGTATCGGTCGGTTGGCCGGATTCTCCTCTGCAGGTGATGGAAGAACATCCCTTGGGAAGCGGTACTCGGGAGGCTCCCCCTTTGGAAAAGGGGGGGAGGGGGGATTTTACGATAACCATACCCTCACCCTCACACACCAAGCTTGCACTGTGTAGTGGTTCAGGGAAAACGAACACGGGGTTAAGCCCGCTCTTGTCCAGGCCCCCAGTCCCGCCACGCCGAGAAAAATGACGGCCAGGGGCGTGATACAACAAAGGGATGAGGCAAGAGCCCCTATAATTCCCGTCGTGATCCAAAAATTAGGTGGCTTTCCTTTGGGTAGATTATCCTCCATGAAGCATTCCCCTTACGGCAAAGGAGTGCCGATACCGGCGGCCCTTAAGGCGCTCTCACTGGGACCAGTGCCAACACAGCACAGTGCCAATTGACTGTCAATCACCACCGCAGGAACCGTATGAATGCCAAGCTCCCTTGCGCGGGTGGATACTGTCTGATCTTTCATGTCCAGGACCATGACCTCGCATGAGGAGCACGCAAGGCGTTTGACAAGGGTGATCGTGTCTTCACAGACCTGACACCCAGCACTGAAAATTTCGATACGACGTATGGTTCTCATAGGGACTCCTCCTTTTCTTTCTGAGTTTCAAAGCAATCAATAATGGGACAATCAGTAAGGGGACCGCGTCCGCTACAGGGTTTAACCAACTTTCCAAGTGCGTGTTTCATTGTCTGTAGACCTTTGACTCGTTCCTGAATAGTCGAAATTTTGGCTTCGGCGCGCTGTTTAACATCCGCACACGTAGCCCTGGGATTGGCCTGCAAAGAGAGGAATTCTGATATTTCCGTTAATGAGAACCCCAGTTCCTTGGCGCATTTTATGAAACGAATTCTTGCCACAGCTTCTTTGTGATACTCCCGGTATCTTCCAGTGGGCCGGGGTGGTTGAACGATCAATCCCTTTCGCTCATAAAAGCGAATGGTTTCGATACCAACTCCCACACGTTTGGCAACTTGACCTATTCTCATGGAGACAGCATATGCCCCGTACCATAGTACGGAGTCAAGACCATGGTTGAAGATAGTCACAGGATTTCTGGAGAGCACCACCTGAAGGACCAGCGTGGTATTTCAGAAGAGTGGAAAGTGGATTCGCAAGTAAACGTAAGGTTATAAACGGGAAGTGATCCGGGAATGCCAGAAGGAATGATGAAAGGCACACCCAATGTCCATCCATTTGAGGGCTGTTCACAAAGCATGCCCTCGCGGAGGCGGGAGGTCCGTCCTGTCCTGAGTCGGTCGAAGGAAAGGCCGCAGGCCCGCCCGGCCTTCGTAGCCACTTCGGCGGAGTAGGCTTGGCGCGCGGAGTGTACTCGGAGTACGTGAGTACGACCATGGGTCCAGAACGCCGCTGCGGACCTTTCGACCATACCCAGGGCATGCTCTTTCAACGGGCCCGTGATTTAAACATGTAGGGCACCTCTACAAACCGTCCTTTTCCGTGATGGCGGCGTCAGCCGCGTGCTCAAATCCTCATGTATTCGCCCATACACTCCGGTTTTCCGCGCGTGGCTTCCTTGCCCTCACCAAAATGCCTGGTTTTTAGAGGTGCCCTGTAGGGTTTCTTTTAGCTCGGTGTCTATTTTCTCAGCCTGAGATCCCATTGCCGCCAGATGATGTACAGTCCCGGGATGACCAGAAGAGTGAGCACCACGGCCGTAACCATACCCCCAATCATTGGTGCAGCAATACGCTTCATCACATCTGCCCCAGTCCCGTGACTCCACATGATGGGCAGTAATCCAAGGAAAATCGCAGCGGCCGTCATAATTTTTGGCCGCACTCGAAGCACTGCCCCTTCGACGACCGCATCACGAAGATCGCTCAATGTCTGAAGTCGGTTTTCCTTTTGCCGCTTGGCACAGGCTTCATCCAGGAATATGATCATAATGACTCCGGTTTCAGCTGCCACACCTGCCAATGCAATAAGTCCTACCCACACGGCCACGCTCAGATGGTATCCCAGAAAATTCAGATACCAAATCGCTCCGACCAAGGAAAACGGAACCGAGAGAAGAACCAGCAGGCAGCGAGGGACGGAGCGGAAGTTAAGGTACAGCAACACAAAAATGATAAAGAGCGTTAAGGGAATCACAATCTGAAGTTGTTTCTGTGCTCGTTCAAGATATTCGTATTGGCCTGCCCATTGTAACGAATATCCTGGTGGGAGCTTCACATGTTCTTGAACCAACGCCTTGGCATTCTGAACATAGGTCCCCAGATCTTGGCCAGCCACATCAACAAACACAATACTGGCAAGGGAGCCGTTCTCATCTCGAATGGATGGGGGACCGGTGGTCTTCGTGATGCTGGAAAGTTGTGCGAGTGGGATTTGCTCTCCTTGTGGTGTCATCACAAGGACGCGTTTAAGGGCATCGACATCCTGGCGTAGTTCGCGAGGGTACCGAACATTTATGGGATAGCGTTCACGGCCTTCCACAGTCCATGTAATGTTTTTTCCTCCAATGGCGGATTCGATAACATCTTGAACATCTCCCACCGTCAATCCGTATCGGGCTGCGGCCACGCGATTCACATCGATGTCCAAATAGTATCCTCCGGTGACCCGCTCGGCATACGCACTTCGTGTTCCCTCAAGAGATTGAAGCAGGCCTTCAATTTGCAAACCCAATCGTTCCAATTCCTCTAAACGAGGCCCTAAGATTTTAATTCCCAGGCTACTTCGGATGCCCGTGGCGAGCATTTCGGTTCTGGTTTGAATTGGCATCCACCAAATGTTCGGCATGCCAGGCATTTTGACCCGTTGATCCATTTCGGCAATCAACTTGTCCCATGTCATCCCTGGCCGCCAGGCTTCCTGAGGCTTGAGCGTAATAATCGTCTCGGCCATGTTCAGCGGGGCAGGGTCCGTGGCTGTCCGTGCTCGGCCCATTTTCCCAAACACACGGTCCACCTCGGGAAACTCCTTTAACAATCGATCCTGGGTCTGGAGAATGTAGCTGGCTTTCTGAACAGACAGGCCGGGAAGAGATGTGGGCATATACAAAATCGTGCCTTCGTTCAAGGGGGGCATGAATTCGGACCCTAGCTTTTCGTAGATGGGCAACACCAAGATGATCCCCCCAATGGCTAATCCCACCACAAGCCATCTGACACGCAACGCAATTTTTAACAGGGGGGTATAGATCCAAATAAGAAATCGGTTCAAAGGATTTCGGCTTTCTGGTGTGATCCGACCACGAATGAACCACTGCATGAACAGCGGAGCCACCAGGATAGAGGCCAGCGCAGCAAAGAACATGGCAAACGTCTTTGTATAGGCGAGTGGCTTAAACAGCCGCCCTTCCTGCGCTTCCAGAGTGAAAATGGGTAGAAAAGACACCGTGATAATCAGCAAGGAAAAAAAGAGTGGTTTGCCGACCTCTTGTGCTGCCCGAATAATCACGTCATTTCGGGACCCTATTCGACCCTGTTGGTCCCACTCTTCTAATCGTCGGTGAGCATTTTCCACCATGACGATGACAGCATCGACCATGGCCCCAATCGCGATCGCGATGCCCGAAAGCGACATCACATTCGAACTGATCCCAAGGTAATACATCGCAATGAACGAGAGCATCACGGCCACCGGTAGCAGAAGAATGGGAACCAGGGCTGACCGAATGTGAAAGAGAAAGACCACACAGACAAGGCTGACGACCACACTGATTTCAATGAGTTTGTCCTTTAATGTGGCAACGGCTCGAAGGATCAGGTCAGACCGATCATATACGGTGACCACGCGAATTCCTTCGGGAATAGATGGTTCAATTTCTTTTAATTTCTTTTTCACCCGATCGATGACATTAAGGGCATTTTCGCCGTAGCGCATAATCACGATGCCTCCAACGGCTTCTCCCATGCCATCCAGCTCCGCGACGCCTCGTCGCATATCCGGACCGATGGTGACGTGGGCAATATCCTGGATGATAATTGGCGTCCCATGCTGATCCGTTCCTACTGGTATGCTTCGGAGGTCATCCAGGGAACGGATATAACCCCGGCCTCGTACCATGTATTCCCGTTCACTGGCTTCAATCACCCGTCCACCCACTTCATTATTGCTGCGGCGAATCGCTCGGATAACCTCGGAAAGGCCAATACGGGACGCTTGCAGTTTCACAGGATCTACCTGAACCTGATATTGCTTCACGAACCCACCAATAGAGGCCACCTCTGAGACACCGGGCACGCTTTGCAGCCAATAGCGCAGATACCAATCCTGAAACGATCGAAGGTCAGCTAAACTCTGTTTGCCATTTTCACTCACCAAGGCATACTGAAAGACCCAGCCCACTCCCGTGGCATCGGGCCCAAGCGTAGGCGAGACGCCTTCGGGCAGTTTGTCCGCGACACCTTGCATATACTCAACAACACGGCTTCTCGCCCAGTACATGTCGGTCCCATCTTGAAACACGATGTAGACAAAGGAGAGGCCGAGGAAAGATTGTCCCCGCACATACTTGATACGCGGGGCTCCCAACATGGATGTCACAATGGGATAGGTGATTTGATCCTCCACCAAATCTGGACTGCGCCCGGGCCATTCCGTGAACACAATCACCTGGACGTCCGACAAATCTGGCAACGCATCAAGCGAAGTGTGAGCAATCACCCAGATTCCCCAGCCCATGAGAAAGAGAACCAGCACCCCCACCAAAAATCCGTTGCGGGCGCTCCACGCAATGGTTCGTTCAATCATTCGAGTCTTGATCCTCTTCCATTCGGGAATGTTGAAAAAAGCCGCCAGCGGCGTTCTCGCCCTTTTGCCGTGCTCACGTACGAGAGTACGCTCCGCGCGTCAAAAGGGCTGCGGCCTTGCTGGATAGACCCTTCGGAAAGACTCAGGGCATGCTTTTTTGAACATTCCCTACCTGCCTCAGATCCCTCTCCTTTGTAAGGAGAGGTTAGGTGAGGTAGAGTCTTGGTACCGTCGACAAGCCACAATGGTAGTAGCCATTGAGTACTCGGGAGACCCTCTCATTCATTCATCCCACTCATATCCATACTTCCCATGTCCATCTTGCCCATCTGAGCCTGTTCCATTTTGATTCCGCCCATCCCCAAAGCCCCCATCATGTTACTCGTGGCCATGAGTCGGCTTTCCGAATCCAATAAAAAGGTGCCCGACGTGACGATGCGTTCGCCTTCTTTCAACCCCTTGACTACCTCGAAAAAGGAACCGACCTTTGGCCCGAGCGTGATTTCCCTCGGTTCAAACATCCCTTTCTCTTTGGCGACAAACACGACTTGTCGGAGTCCGGAATCAAGCACAGCTTGGTCTGGAACGGCCAGACTAGGACCTCGATCTACTTGAATGAGGATCGTTCCATACATGTCAGGTTTCAGCCGCACTTGAGGATTAGCGAATTCAAGGCGCACCTGCACGGTGCGGGTCTCTTTCTTGAGATACGGGTAGATATAGGCTACACGTCCGGAAAATGTTTCCCCTGGGAAAGCCTCCAGGGTAAGCGTCGCTGCCTGACCTTTTTGGATAAAGGGAAGTTCATATTCAAAGACATCAGCCTGAACCCAAATAGTTGAAAGATCGGCTATCGTGTACATCGTGTTCTGAGGTTGAACGAACATGCCTTGAAACGCGGTTTTGTCGATCACATACCCACTTATCGGGGAAAAAATGGTCACGGCTTTCATCGGCGTTCGGGTGAGTGTCAATCGATCAATTTGTTCCTCCGTAAAGGTCCAGAGATGTAGTCGATCGTGTGCTGCATCAACCACCCGTTGGCTCTCCTGACGAATATTCGGGAGCGGGCTCTCCTGGACGCTGTCTAACGCCTCCAAAGCCAGGACATATTCCTCTTGAGTGGCCAATAACTCAGGGCTGTACAGTGTAAAGAGGGGCTGGCCTTTTTGGACGGGTTGCCCAGTGAAATCAACCAGAAGGTCTTCAATCCAACCTGAAATCCGAAGATTGACATGGACAATGCGCCGTTCGTTATACGTGATCCTCCCAACTGCTCGAACTTTCGTTGAAAGGCGACGTTTCTCCACCAGCGCTGTTTGCACGCCAATCAACTGTTGTTTGAGAGGTGACACCATCAGCGATACCTGGGAAGGCGCCATATCAGAGGACCCTGACATGGACTTCATGTCCATGCCTCCCATCTCCTTCATGTCCTGCATGTCAGGATCAGAAACCTCTGCCACAGCTAAACCGAGTTGAGTCACGAGCTTTTCGTTCACCCACCATCCACCTCCAACAAGGACGATCATCCCAAGGGCTATCCCAATCCAACGGATTAGACTCAAAGAGCGTTGTTGTATCTTCATCATCATCCCTCCTTATCGAGGCTGTTAAACGTACTATTCCCCGTAGCTTGTTACGGTGCGACCAATTAGGTTCCCCCTTTGGAAAAGGGGGCTAGGGGGATTTTCAAATAATTTTCCATCTGCATACCCCGTCAGCTTGCTGTCATTTTTAACATTCCCCTTCACAATTCCGTACCGACGACCCGTTCCAGTTTGGCCAGCAACTGCTTCCCATCAACCAAGGTACGGACAAATTCCAACTGATAGGCGAGCAAGGCACGATCAGCATCAATCAGATCCAAAAAATCGGTACGATCGGTGCGATACCCGGCCATGGCCGCCTTCAAGGTGAGCTTGGCCTGAGGAAGCACAGTGGTCTTATACAGGTCGAGAATTTTTCTCTTCGCCTCAAATTGAGCCACGAGATCTTGAACCAGGAAGCGTGTCTGGTTTTCCAAGGTTCTTTTCTTAAACTGTGCGACTTTCCGGTGCGCCATGGCTTCTCGAACCCCAGCCTCATATTTGGGTTTCGTCCAAAAGGCAAAGGGCAGGTTGATGGACACCACGCCCCCGAATCCATCATCCGCATTACGGTTCAGCCAGCGCTGCACCTCTACCCGAAGATGGGGATACGCTTGGAGCTTGGCCAGCTTGATCGTGGAATCAAATTGCTCAACAGCCAAAGCGGCTTCTCGAACTTCCGGTCGTTGCTGAAGGGCTTGTTCTTGGAGATGCACCAGTGAGAGAACCTTTGGCTTACTCTGGGGTTCTTCAGGAACACCCAACGGAGCGTGGACCTCACGATTTAAAATCGTGTTGAGGAAAGCCCGTGCCGTCTCCTGTTGTTGTTCAAGGATGGGGAGATGCTGAAACCACTTGGACTGTTCCACCTGTGCCTTCAGCACATCGACTTGGGTCCCTTTCCCCACACGGAACTTGGCTGTGGCTGCCTTAAAAAACTGCTTGAGGCGCTTGGCTTCCGCATGATGAATCTCAAGGGCTTGGTGGGCATAAAACAATTCATAATACGCTGTCTTTACTGCTGCAATAATTTCACGTTTCTTCCCCGCCAAATGTTGTGTGGCTTGTTCCACCACTTTCTCAGCAATGTGTTCTTGCTGAGATAAGGTGCCCGGATAAGGAAACTGTTGGACGAGTCCGAAGATGGCTCGGTCCGAGCGCGTCACATTCAACGAGTCTGGTGTATTCCACAGTCGAATGGTCAATTCCGGATCATCCAAAGATTTACGTTGGGGAACTCGCTCCTGCATGCCTTCTACCCGGGCTTGTTCAGCCCCCAATTCCGGATTATTTTGAAGCGCTTCTTGAATGAGTGGAGCAAGGCTAAGGATCTCTTTCCCCAAGCTCGGGTCCCCGGCCCAGATGAGACCGGGCACGTTGAGCAAAAGAGTGCTGAGCAATAGTAATTGCCCGCAAAATCTTTTTCCTCGTTGCATATCAATCTCCAATCCAAACCGGCCCCTCTCCACTTTTGAAAAATAGGGAGATAGAAAAATCCAGGCTCGAACATCTTTCCAGAAAAAACAGAAAGATGGGTTTGTGTTTTCTTAAATCAGAAAATTAAGTGGAAGAATTAAACAAGGGAAGGGTATCAAATTCGAAATACTGAAATGAGGACAAGGATATCCACTGGGGGAGGAAGAAACACACGTGACATGAGGGGGAGAAAGTGACTCCTTGTCACAGGTTCGGGAAAGAAAGAAGGAGTGTTCCCGCCCAAAGAGAAATGAGAAAGTCCTGCAGACGAAATATCGGGGCCGGATTGGACGGCGAGTGTTTTAAATCCATCACAAAATTGAGACGCTGGCTCTTCCCCAGGCATGGTGCAATCACTCCCCTGATTGACTTTCATGCCGCCATAAATCGGAACCAGACAGGCATAGGCATTGAAGCTAAACGCGAGGAAGAGAACAATCAGGAAGAGCGCGAGCAATTTTGGGAAGGATCGCATAACAATTATTCTACTCTCAAAAGTCTTTGCAGTAAATGACTTTCGAATTAAGCAAAGATTGGAAATTCTATTTTAACTTCCATGAATCCATGAAACAGTGGGGGCAGGCATGAGTTTTGATTGAATTTTTAGAAGGGAAAAAGAGTCAAACTGAGGTGGCCCCTTCCCCCTCGTTGTTTAGAATAAAATTTTGTGCAATCCTTGTTTAATAAGGCAATACCCATGCCTGATCCTATATCTCCCTCGTAAAAAGATTTCCCTGGATCACCCAAAATGGGCTACACTGCGACCATCATGCTGGAGATTAACCCTAAGGAATTGCCAGGTGATTGGGTAGAAGGGTTTGCCCTGGACTATCACACCCTCAGCGCGGTGTATATCGGGGAGAGCGCGTCTGGACACCCGCAATTCGACACGACCTACAGCCAAGTTGGAAAATGTCTTCACCAGCTAAAGTATGGCTCTAATAAATCCGTCGTATCGGAGCTTGCGGAAACCGCTCAAGATTTTATTAATTCAAAGGACTGGGTTATTGACCTTATCGTGCCTGTCCCTCCCTCGAAGCAAAGGAAATATCAGCCGGTCATTCTCCTAGCGGAAAAGCTCGGCGATTTGTTGACAGTGGACGTATGCTTAGACTGTATCGAGAAGGTGAAAGAGACTCCAGAATTAAAGAATATACATGATCTCAACGAAAGGCTGGCTATGCTGGACGAAGCCTTTGAAGTTTTTGAATCAAAGGTGAAAGGTAAAACTATCTTGTTATTTGATGGCCTGTATCGATCCGGTGCGACATTGCACAAGATAGCAGACTGTCTTTCAGAAAGTGGCCAGGTTGAAAACATTTACGCGTTAACCATGACGAAAACACGGAGAAACCGATAATGGAAAAGGTTTTTTTAGGCGGTTCGCGCCACGTGCGGGCATTGAATGCCGTGATCCGTAAACGCCTGAACGATGTGATTAGTAGCGAACTGTTTGTTTTCGTGGGGGATGCGAACGGAGCGGATAAAGCCATGCAAACCTATTTGGCCGATCGCCAATATAGAAACGTGCAGGTCTTTTGTTCTGGGAAAGATTGCCGGAATAATATTGGTAGTTGGGAGACGCGGGAGATTAACACCGATCGTGCGGAAAAAGATTTTCAGTTTTATGCCGCGAAAGATACGGTAATGAGTGAAGAAGCTGATTCCGGCTTGATGCTATGGGATGGCAAGAGCAAAGGGACGTTGAACAATATCCTCAATCTGTTGGAACAAGGAAAGCAAGTGGCGGTTTATTTCTCGCCTAAGAAAGCCTTCCACGACCTTCAGTCATTGGAAGACCTGAAACCATTGTTGAAGGAATGCCCTCCAGGGTTAATGCGCGGGTTTGAGAAAAAAATTAACTTGTCACGAAGGTTAGAACCCGCCGCTCAACAACTGAGTCTAATTTAGGTCGATGGATCTTTTGAAGTTGCGAAAGGGGAGGAAATGTTTTCCCAAGGAAACAGTGGCGCTAGGCTGACATGCCTGTCTAATGGTGAATGCGGGTTAAGTTTCTGGCCCTCCAGTTTGTTTTGCAAAATCGTAAAAGCTGCGGAAGAAGTCGCAGATTTTATCATGCTCTTTATTGCAAAAAGCATTCAGAAGACCTTGCAAATTAGAATTGGCACTTTGGGAAAGTCTAAAAAACCTTTCGCCCTTTAAAACGATCCCTAATTCGAGCTGTGTATTTGGGTCTAGTTTGTCTAAAACCATCACAACGCGTCTTCCTCTCAACCTTTGTCTTAATCCTGCGATTTCAATTTTGGGGGAGGTGGCAATAATTTCAACGGCTTCCTCTAAACTTTGTGCACGCTTCATTTGTATATGACGCCAGTACCAGTTTAAGTAGCGCCGCAGCCGACGAACTTCCCAATCATTATTTTGTCCTTCCCGTTCGAATGCCCAAAAAGATTTAATCAAATTCTCGATCAAATTAGCTAGTGATTGAATATCGTCCCTTTCTTCGGCAATACCTCCTGGGTCGAAATTTCGAACGAAGTTGAACTCGTGAAACAAAGCATAGGTATCCGCAGCATAATCTAAATGCTCAAGGCAATTTTGAAACTTTCCAACTTCTCTTGCGGTATTAGCAGTGAGGCAATGATGATCATGTACGTGTTCGTGAAGAAGGAACAGGCGGGAAATTTCTAAAAGGGATTCTTGATTATTTGGACAGATCGAACCAAGGTTTGCTAACAGCCTATCTTGTAGTTGCCATTGATTATGGTCTTTATCAAACCGATACGGCTCATCTCCTTGATAAGGGGTAGGGTCCGCAACGAGATTGTCTGGCAGAACCGTATACAATGGGGGTAAATTTGGGAATAGTAAAGCACGACCGAAAACCTTGTCAGGTTGGAAAGTGGAATACCAAGTCCCGGAGGTACTACCCTTTTGATTTAACCCCTTACTGTAGTCATTCAAACTCCCAAGGGCTAATGGCCAAATGGTGTGGCGAAGGTGATTTGCGAGATCGATTTCTTCCGAAGTTAAAGGAGCTTGGGAAGGTGTTTCTTCTGAAAGAATAAGAATAGCTGGCTGGTAATGATACTCGTTGGGTCTTACTCGAAATCGGTATGTTTGGACGGGAAAGAAATTTCGGGGTTTGAATAGGGGTCAAATCTTTGGTTGACTAGGAATAGGGGTCAAATAGAATAAATAGGGGTCAAATAGGGGTCAAATCTTTGGTTGACTAAATAGCGGCTCGAGCCAGCCGTGGCTGGTTTTCCTGGGACTGGCTCAACTTTCCCCCACACAGATTGATCCCACGTCATAGGATAGCCCAGAAGGAAGTTAAGGTATTAAGTCAAGCCTCGACCCCCCTTCTTAAGTCAAGGCTCGCCCCCCTTCCTTAACACTTTTTTAAGGGTGGATCAGGCGTAGAGTACCAGTCAACAATGTGGGGGGTCGTACAGGGCTCGAACCAGTGGCCTGCTGATGAGATTAATGTTAGACCTGCTCAAGACTTCGGGAATCGTCGTTGGCTCAACCCTTCATAGACTTCCATTTTGGTCTCAAGTCGGATAAGCCGGTCACGATGGTTTTTAAGTTCTGTCGAGACCTCACCAAGGTTTTTCTCGATTCGTTTCATTTGATCTTGTAGACCCGTAAGCCCTTTGAGTGTCTTATAAATATCTTCAGCAACACTCATGAAGCTTTCCGTTTCGGCTTACGAAGTTCCCGCAACGCTGACTCTAACTGACGATTCGCCCGCTTGGTTTGAGCCGTCATATCCTCTACCGCCTTCCTAGCCACTTTGGCAGCATCTGCCAATTCAGCCGGATTGATCCCCTCAGCTCCAATAGCCAAATAACATTCAATCGCGCTGCGCACCTCACTCGCCAAACTGGTATGCCGCCGTTTGGCAAGTTGAAACAATTTCTTCTTTTGCACTGGTGCTAAATGGATCAAAGTTGTTTCAAGAGTCGGCATAACAAATCCCCCTTATGTTTTTACCTATATTACTCCTATATATGACGGAAAATCCAGTACTTATCGGGACTTCATCGTCACAGCTGATTAAAGTTGTGGGTCGGGTCTTGACATAATACCTTTTTTCGCTCGAGCCAGCCGTGGCTGGCTTTCCTGGGACTGGCTCAACTTCCCCCCACACCGATTGATCCCACGTCCTAGGACAGCCCAGAAGGAAGTTAGGATATTAAGGGAATGTTGAAAAAAGCCGCCAGCGGCGTTCGCGCTCACGTACAAAGTGTACGCTCCGCGCGTCAAAAGGGCTGCGGCCTTGCTGGATAGACCCTTCGGAAAGACTCAGGGCATGCTTTTTTGAACATTCCCTCCCACTGATGCGAGCAGGTTTACCTGGAGCAGCTATGGGTCATGGACCTGCAACAATAAAAGATCCCCGCCGCAAGCAACGGGGTATTTTAAGGAAACCGCATGATTAGAAAATCCCCCTAACCCCCTTTTCCAAAGGGGGAACCTCAATGGTAACCCCGTCGCAAGGCACCGGGGAATAACGAGATTCAACAGACCCATTTAGTCCAGACCCCCTTTCCTGGCAGGCGCCACAAGGTTATCAGTAGAGTTCTCCAGGAAGAGAATCTCCCTTTTTCTCATAGGTGGAGGGAAACCGTGTATACATTGTTCGAGGCCGTACGAAAGGGTTTAGTCTGAAGGCTGTTACTCCGTTCACTCTTCGATAATCTTCACGTCAAGAGGAAAAGTGAGCACACCACTGTGTGTTTTATCTCGGTAGTCTTCCAGGGTTAACCTACCCCTTGAATTCCCATTTTTTTGATGCGAGCCACCAACGTTGTTGGCTTCATGCCGAGGAGTTCGGCGGCTCCGCCTGATCCGTAAATTTTCCAATTCGATTTGATGAGGGCTGCAATGGTGTTGTTTCGTTCTCGTGCGCGCATTTCATCTTCCGTGACGACTTCTTCTTCGCTCGCACCTTGCCTTGAAACCGATGCTGGGTGAGGCATGGATCGCCCTCCCTCTGGCTGTGGAATATCAAACTGTAACTCCTGTCCTCCTGAGACTATAAGGCTGCGCTCAATCACGTTTTGCAGCTCGCGGATGTTTCCCGGCCAATCATAGCGTTGGAGTTTGGCCACTAATGCTTTGGTGAGTCGTGGTTTGGGGCAGTTGAATTTTTTGGCGGCCAACGATAGGAGATGTTCCGCGAGAAGGGGAATATCTTCTTTTCGTTCGTGGAGTGGAACAATTTCAAGGGGAAACACGTTGAGGCGATAATAGAGGTCTTGCCGAAAACGGCCCGCTTCCGCTTCTTTTTTTAGGTCGCGATTGGTCGCGGCAATGATGCGTACATCGACCTTTCGGGTTCGTTCCTCTCCGACTCGTTCGTATTGCTGCTCCTGCAATACCCGCAAGAATTTACTCTGGAGGTCTAAGGAAATTTCTCCGACTTCATCGAGAAATAATGTTCCGCCGTCCGCGGCTTCGAATCGACCGGCACTGTCTTTGACAGCTCCGGTAAACGCACCTTTGACATGACCAAAGAATTCACTCTCGTAGAGTTCCTTGGGAATCGAGGCGCAATTGACTCGAATGAGTGGCTTGTCCGCTCGTTGGCTTCGTTTGTGTATTTCTCGGGCCACGAGTTCTTTTCCGGTTCCTGATTCGCCAAGGATTCACACGGTCGCTTCGGTCGGTGCGACCAGATCGATTTGACGAATCACATTGGCGAGTGCCGGACTTTGCCCAACCAAATCACCGAAGGCACGCGCTTCGATGACTTCTTCTTGCAAAAACATGTTTTCCGCCTGCAATCGGTTCGTGGCTTCCAGAAGTTGTTCGGCTTCTTTTCGTGCGCTGAGATCCACCACGAAGCCTTCATACCATTGTGATGCGCCTTCCTCATTCCGAATCACTCGAGCATTTTCGGAAATCCAAGTGGTACGGCCATCTCTTCGATACACTTCCGATTCAAAATCGTTAATGATCATCTGAACATCTACGAGCTGACAAAACTCTTTTCGTCGGTCTGGGTCCACATAGAGTTGGCCCCCGATGTCGTTCACCTGTTCCATGAGTGCTTGAGTCGAGTCATATCCCAATAACTGACTGAGAGCGGGATTGGCATTGAGAAAGGTCCCTTGTGGAGGGGTTTGGTACATGCCTTCCACTGCCTGATTGAAAATCGATCGATACTTTTCTTCTGATTCTCGTAAGGCTTCTTCCGCATCTTTCCGTTGGGAGATGTCGCGAATGATTCCACTAAAGAACTGCTGAACCTGGGAGAGATTGGGTTTAAGCCACACGAAACCTTGAACCTAAGAGCCAGTCCGAGATTAGCGATCGTCACGAGGCTGTGCTGGTTTGAGTCAGATGTTTCGATCATTTGAGGCGAATAGTGGGACTATTCAACGAAAACGGGGAAGGTTGAAAAAGGCCGTCCAGCAAGGCCGCAGGGCTTTTGGCGCGCGGAGCGTACACGCAGTACGTGAGCACGCCAAAAGCCCGAGAACGCAGCTGGCGGTCTTTTTCAACCTTCCCCGAAAAGGATCGGAAGATCTGGCCACACCCAGCACATCCGCAGTAGATTCGTCTAATCTGGGACAGGTTCCTAGAAACGAATCAAACCGGCTTCTTCCCCGTTGCGTACACTTCGTCTCATTCGGCGCTTGTTCGTAGAGTTTTCCTCTCCCTTTCTCCTCAAGATCTCCTTTGCCCAACCGAAAAAAGAGACAGCGGGTTTTTTCCAAGGAGGTCGTTATGCATTGTGTACGCTGCCAGGGAACAATGGTGACCGACTATTTCATTGACATGGAAAATAGTGGCGAGCTCTGGATGCCAGGCTGGCGCTGTTTGGCCTGCGGGGAAGTGGTTGACCCGGTGATTATGAAGCATCGTCTGATTCAGGAGAAAACGCCTGAAATCGCTGAAGCCGCCACTCGCAAAAAACGAAAAGCACTTCCGGTTGGTGCTGCTAAGCCTTAGCCAGTCTTATGTCCCCGTGGGTTTAGCTTAAGGATTCGCGCAAGAATAACTTCCCCTGTTTGGGCGTCGATCCATCCCGTCTAGCGGCGTTGCTCGTCCTTTCCATACGAGGAGTATGCGCAGTCCTCGCGCCTTGCCAGACAGGCGTCTCAGCACCCCAACAGGGAAAGTTATTCTTGCGCGAACCCTAAGCCCACGGTCTTCGATTATCGTCTTCCTTGTTTTCCTTAACCTTTCCAGAACAATCCGGTTATCTATGCCTCAAGGCACATGTTGTTTGGGTCTGTTGAATATTTCAGGTCCATGACCCTTAGATGCTCCAGGTAAGCCTTCTCGCGTCAGTGGGAGGGAATGTTCAAAAAAGCATGCCCTGAGTCTTTCCGAAGGGTCTATCCAGCAAGGCCGCAGCCCTTTTGACGCGCGGAGCGTACTCTCAGTACGTGAGCACGACAAAAGGGCGAGAACGCCGCTGGCGGCTTTTTTCAACATTCCCTGTTTCTGTTCGCCTTGTCGTGCAATCGGGTCTGTGATAGATTTTCCCTCCGTTGATAGTCTCTTAGACCCAAGGCTGACAAACCACCTTCTTTCCATTTCATGGCGAACACGTACGACTACCAAGCCATTGAGGCGAAATGGCAGCGCTACTGGCGTGAACATGCCATCTTTTCTTCTCAAATAGATTCCACCAAGCCCAAATTCTATGTGCTCGATATGTTTCCCTACCCTTCTGGAACGGGGCTTCATGTTGGGCATCCCAAAGGGTACATTGCCACCGATATCATATCTCGCTACAAGCGGATGCGTGGGTTCAACGTCCTGCATCCCATGGGGTGGGATGCCTTTGGCCTGCCGGCTGAACAATATGCCATCGAAACAGGGACCCATCCTCGTGAGACCACCAAGAAAAACATTAAAAATTTTAAGCGCCAGTTCCAAGCGTTGGGCATGGATTACGATTGGTCGCGCGAGATCGATACCACCGATCCGAAGTATGTCCGCTGGACCCAATGGATTTTCCGAAGGCTCTATGAGAAAGGGCTGGCGTATTTAGCCGAGGTGCCGGTCAATTGGTGCTCGGCGTTGGGCACGGTGCTGGCTAACGAAGAAGTCATCGATGGCAAAAGTGAACGCGGGGGGCATCCTGTTGTCCGGATGCCGATGCGACAGTGGATGCTCCGCATCACGGCATATGCCGATCGGCTGATCGAAGACCTGGATTCCGTTGATTGGCCTGAATCCATCAAACGCATGCAGCGAGATTGGGTGGGCCGGTCGGAAGGCGCTCGTATTTTCTTCGAATTGGCTGGCCATTCGGATCAAACGCTTGAAGTGTTTACGACTCGACCGGATACCCTTTTTGGCGCGACCTACATGGTCTTGGCGCCAGAGCATGCGTCAGTGCCAACGATTACCACGGCGGATCATCGGCAAGTGGTTGAAGCCTATGTGGAGGAGGTATCACGCCGGAGTGAACGTGCACGGATGGCGGATGTGGGAGATAAAACGGGGGTGTTCACCGGGGCTTATGCCATTCATCCCGTCACCGGCGGTCAGGTGCCGATTTGGATAGCCGACTACGTCCTGGCGACGTATGGAACCGGAGCGATCATGGCCGTCCCTGGGCATGATGCGCGCGATTATGTATTTGCGAAGCAATTCGATTTGCCCATTGTCGAGGTTATTGCCGGAGGAGATATTTCTGTCGAGGCGTTTACGGGTGAGGGGAAGAATGTCAATTCAGACTTTCTAGATGGCCTGGCCACTTCGCAAGCCACACAGCGGATGAATGAATGGCTGGTCGAACACGGCAAGGGCGAGAAGACAGTCAATTACAAACTGCATGATTGGCTGTTCAGTCGTCAACGGTATTGGGGCGAACCGTTCCCGGTCATTCACCTTGAAGATGGGACGACGAAGGTGGTGCCGGAAGCCGACTTGCCCGTGTTGTTGCCGGACCTGGAAGATTTTCGGCCAAGCGGCGATTTTGAACCTCCGTTGGCGCGCGTGCGCGATTGGGTTGAAGTCACAGACCCGGAGTCCAAGCAGAAAGCCTTACGCGATACGAACACCATGCCGCAATGGGCTGGCAGTTGCTGGTACTACCTGCGTTTCTGCGATCCATCCAATGATAGCGAACCATGGTCCCAAGAGGCTGAGCAACATTGGATGCCCGTTGATCTCTACGTGGGTGGTGCTGAGCATGCCGTGCTCCACCTGCTGTATTCCCGCTTCTGGCACAAGGTGTTGTTTGACCTTGGGCTCGTGCACACGAAGGAGCCGTTTCAGAAATTACTCAATCCGGGAATGATCCTAGGGTACAGCTATCGATACTTCGATAATAATTTGTCTGATGATGCCAACTTCCAGACAAAAGCCTATCCCTCATCCGAGGTGCGATTTGATAATGAAACCCCGCTGCATAAAAAAACAGGCGAGGAATTAAAAGCGCGGTGGGTGGCCTCAAAAGATGTGCAGTGGTCTGAAGACGATAGGCCTTTGCATCCTACTCTCGAAGGCCTGGTGCTGGAGGAAGTCACCGAAAAAATGTCCAAAAGCCGTGGCAACGTCGTGAATCCCGATGACATTATTGCGGAATATGGAACCGATGCCCTGCGGGTGTATGAAATGTTCATGGGACCCTTGGATAAAGGCGCGCCGTGGTCAACGGATTCGATTCCAGGCGTCTCTCGATTTTTGCAACGGGCGCATCGTCTGTTTGTCAGGGAAGGAGAGGATGGTGAGTCAATTTCATTGGTCGAGGGGTCGGGAACCACGGGACAAGCGCGGTTCACTGCTGAAACTATTCATGGTGTGACGCAGGACTTGGAGGAGATGGGATTCAATACGGCCATTTCCAAATTGATGGTTTTTGTGCGAGATATTTGCAAAGATGCTCCGTTGCCGCGCACCTCGGCGGAGGCGTTTTTGCTGCTGCTGCAGCCCTTTGCCCCGCATCTCGCCGAAGAACTGTGGGAGCGAATGGGACATACGCCGAGTATCGCGTTGCAGGCCTGGCCGACGTATGATCCGGCCTTAATTGTCAAAGAGGAAATGATCATTCCTCTTCAAGTGAACGGGAAGCTGCGGAGTAAAATTGTCGTTCCTGCCGATTCGAGCAAGGACGATATTCTTGCCATGGCTCAACAAGATGGAAAATTACTCGAGTGGCTGAATGGGGCAACCCCGCGCAAAATCATTTATGTGGAAAAAAAGCTGGTCAATTTTGTGGTGTAAGGGTTCGTGCAAGAAAAACTTTCCCTGTTTGGGTGCTGAGACACTCGTCTGGCAAGGCGCGAGGACTGCGCATACTCCTAGGAGCCTGTCCGAGATTAGCGATCGTCACGAGGAGGTGCTGGTTTGAGTCAGATGTTTCGATCGTTTGAGGCGAATAGTTGGACTATGCAACGAAAAGTATCGGAAGATCTGGCCAAAGCCAGCGCATCCGCAGTAGATTCGTCTAATCTGGGACAGGCTCCTGGTATGGAAAGGACGAGCAACGCCGCCAGATGGGATGGATCGACGCCCAAACAGGGAAAGTTATTTTTGCGCGAACCCGAAATCCTGGTGGCGCGATGATACACGCACGTCGGTACTCTCGACCGTTCGGTTTATTCCTTTTAAGTCTAAGCCTCCTGGTCTCGGGATGCGGGTACCGTTTTACCGTTGAAGGGTTGGGCCCGCGTATTGGTGGAGGGGGAGTCGAGGCCAGTGGACCTCTCGTTCCATTGACCATTCGAGATTTCATCAACCGAACGTTTCACAGTAATCTCGAATTTAAATACACCAAATATATGCGCCAAGAATTCGCGGCCGCCAGTGGGGCCAAGGTGCTCTACGATGAAGGGCAAGCCGAATTCGTGATGAAAGGTGAAATCGTGTCGGTCACTGGGCTGGGCCTCGCGTTTTCTGGAACGGAAGCGCGGGAAGGTCGAGTGAATGTGGTGGTGAGGGTGACGGTCGAAAATCGGAAGACCGGACGGATCGTGTGGAACGAAACGGCGACCGGCACCGCGGCTTTTTATGTGAATCAATCTTCTGATACCGAGACCGGTCAAGACCAACTTCAATTTAACCGCGTACTCCAAGATCGAGCCCTGGAACAAGCGGGGCAAGACGTGGCGGGAATCTTAGCCGCGGATTTCTGGGATGCTCGCGATCAAGGGACGTTTTCGCCAGGCGGAAAAAAGGCGGTGAGGCCGTCTTCGGAGTCTGACGGTCAATTGTCTATGAGCGGTACGACTAATTAGGCATTCATCCATTGGTAGCCATGTTCTCAATATCTTGAGCCCAAACGATGAAACCATCTGAACTCCCATCGACCCTGAAACGAAATGGTCTTGACTCGCTGTATCTTGTTGTCGGCGAGGAGGATTATCTCCGTGACGAAGCCATTGCTGCGATTCGTGCTTGGAAGAAACCCCGCGATCTTGGCGCTGGGGCAGAAGCAAGTGCTGCCCATGACTCAGATCACGACGATACCTTTTCTTGTGATCTGTTGTACGGCGACGAAGCTGATGCGCAAGAAATCCTGTCTCGCGTGCAGGAAATTCCGTTTTTTTCCGATCATCGCGTGGTCATTCTGAAATGGGCGGATAAGCTCTCCGCCAAACATGGAGAAGCCTTGATTCCGTATTTTCAGACACCCAGCGAATCGAGCACCTTTGTGGTGGCGGCATTAAAGCTCGATGGCCGAACCAAGTGGGTGCAGACGCTCAAGGCGAAAGCCACCGTGATTGATTGTGCGCCGTTGTATGATAATCACCGGCTGGGTTGGGTGAAACAGGAAGCGACCCGATTGGGAGTGAAGTTAGATCAAGAGGCGGCATGGCTGTTAAAGGATATCGCTGGTGAAGGGTTGTACCGTGTGCGGCGGGAGTTGGATAAACTCGCCTTGTTTGTCCCGGTTGGCCAAACAATCACAGGCGAAGATGTGGCGGCGGTACAGGGAGCGGACACAGGGGCCTCGGTGTTTGATTTGGCTGGGGCAATTGCCGCCAACAATCCGAGCCAGGCTCTGACCATCGTGGAGAAAAATTTGGAATCCGGAGAAGCGCCCCTCAGAATATTGGGGGCGTTGCTGTGGCAATATCGACGGTTGTGGAAAGCGAAAGACAGTTTGGCGCAAGGGATCAATGAATCGAAAGTCGCTCGCTCACTCGGACTGTCCCCGTACCGTCAGGGAGAGTTTTTTGCGCTGGCCACACGCTTTTCATTGTCGCATTTTGCGCAGGCGTGGCCCGTGCTTGCCGAAACTGATTCTTCCCTGAAAGGTGGCGCGGCGGGTTCTCCACATCGTGTGTTTCATGCGCTGGTGTTTGAACTGTGCCAGACCAGGCGAGTGTGAAGGGGGCTGTTGAAAAAGTCCGCCAGCGGCGTTCTCGGGGCTTTGCCGTCCTCACGTACTCATGTACGCTGCGGGTGCCAAATCCCCTGCGGCCTTGCTGGAGGCCTTTTTGAACAGCCCCTTTCCTCCTGCAATTTAGGACATACATCTTTCTCTAGACTAAATTAGTCAGGGGAAGGAGAAGTGCAATGAGCGGTTATGACTTGGGTGTTGTAGAATTCACGCTGGTGGAAAGTCTGGAAATTTTGCGGGAAGCAGTTTTCCGGTGAAGCGCCCCTTTGGTCACGGCTTTAGACAAGGCCGAAGTCGCCTCGCGAAGCAAGGTTTGAGCCAATGCAGGATTTTTTTCTGCCACCGCTGCTTTAACCTTTTTCGTGACGGTTTTAGTGCCGTGCAGGATGGCTTTATTGCGTTGGTTCCGTTTAATCGATTGCCGGGCTCGTTTGATCGCAGATTTATGAACAACTGGCATGTACGTCCTCCATTAGAAATTCTAGTCGCGAACCTTTAATTTCTAACATACGTCACCCCGAAGGGTCAATGGAAAACGTGGGAGAAGGGAAGTAAGGGTTGGCACACATCGACGCACGGGATCGGTTGATGGTGGCCTTGGATGTGCCTGATGCTCGGGCAGCAGAGATTTTGCTCGATCAGCTTCACGATTCCGTGCGAATTGTCAAAATCGGGTTGGAGCTGTTTACGAGTGCGGGCCCAGCCGTCCTCAAACTGGTTCAGGAGCGAGGGAAGGAGATCTTTCTGGATCTGAAGTTTTTTGACATCGATCAAACCGTGAAGCGCGCGACGGCTCGGGCGGCGGACCTGGGTGTGCAATTTCTCACCGTTCATGCCCATCGAAAAACCATGCAAGCGGCGGTTGAAGGTAAACGGGCACAACCAGACTTGAAGATTCTAGCCGTGACGGTGTTAACGAGTTTTACCCTGCAGGATGTGCAAGAGAGTGGTTCCACCTGGAGCGTCTCAGAGTTAGTCGTGGCAAGGGCAAAAGCGGCCGCAGATGTGGGCTGTGATGGTGTGGTCGCCTCTGGCCAAGAACCCCATGCCATTCGGCAGGCGGTTGGTCAGACGCTGGTGATTGTGACTCCAGGCGTTCGTCCCGCTGGTGCAGAGACTCATGACCAGGCTCGGGTTTCGACGCCCACTCAAGCGATTGAACAGGGCTCGGACTATTTAGTCGTGGGTCGGCCTATCCGTGACGCGGACGATCCCCAAGCTGCGGCGCAGGCAATTGTGTCAGAAATGCAAGCGGCATTTGATCGTCGAACAAGCTGAGGAGCGGAGACCCAACGGTGGAACGAAAAATTTTTCGAGGTGCCCGAAAAACGCAAAGGCCTTATCTTGCGGGCACCGGGGTCATTTGATAAAATTCTTTTCCCCTATCGATCACTTCAATTCTCAGTCCGTATCAGTTCTGGATGGTGGGTGTAGCTCAGTTGGTTAGAGCGCCGGGTTGTGGACCCGGAGGTCGCGGGTTCAATTCCCGTCACTCACCCCAAACCCTTCACTTCTAACTCGTGAATATTCCAAAGAAAATGTGGTGGGCAGCACTGCGCCAACGGTGAGGGGTTGCGGTAGGGTTGCGGATTCGGTGTTATTTTCGGATTTATCCACAGGAGTATCGAGTCGATCGACTGCCTGCTTATTCCCGCCTGGAATGAGTTTCCCATAGAGATCCACGGTCACCTGGATAGAGGAATGGCCCATCTGTTCTTTGACGTAGACCATGCTTTCGCCTTGCTGAAGCAACAGGGAAGCGAAGGTATGGCGCAAGTCGTGAAAACGTACCTGGCGCAATCCTGCGGCCTTCAGAAGACGATAGAACACCCGATCCCGAAGGTTGTGAGGGTGCAGAAGTCCTCCTGTCTCACTACAGAACACCCAAGAGGGAACCTCTTCCCATCCTTTCGTGGCTGCTTCTAGTTGCCGGTCTAGATAGGGCTTGCTGATAAAAGCACACCCCATTGATTTGAGTAGCCTTCTGCATGTAAGAACAGGGGGAGACGTGCACAGAAAGTTCCCCCCTCTTCCCAAAAAGCTTGCACCAGGAGAACCCATGTATCGGACACCTCATGTGAATCAACTGGCCTTTGAAGAGTTCGTCTTGCCCTTTGGCGGCAAACTCCGCAGTGACAACCGGTGGGTGATTCTCGCGAAACACATCCCCTGGGCGGAAGTCGAAACGGCCTACGCGAAGCAGTTTTCCCAAGACGACATCGGGGCGCCCGCCAAGTCCTCGCGGCTCGCGTTGGGGGCCCTCATCTTACAAGAACGCCTGGGAGTCACGGATCGTGAACTCGTGGCCCAGATTGCCGAAAACCCCTATCTGCAATATTTTTTGGGTCTTCTGACGTATCAAGAGGAGGCGCCGTTTCATCATTCCCTGCTGACCACGTTCCGCAAACGGTTTCCCGACGAGAGCCTTGAGCAGATCAACGAAGCCATCGCCCGGCTCATTGCTGACGCCCAGGCAACGGGAGAGGAACCTGGCAAGGCGAAAGGAGAAGGCGAGCCCGCTCCCCCGAAAGGGCAGCTGCTCGTCGATGCCACCTGTGTGCCGGCCGATATCAAATATCCCACCGACCGCTACCTGCTGCATGACGCCCGCGAGAAAACCGAAGAGCTCATTGACCTCATGCATGCCGTACGCACCACGGCCCAGAAGAAGCCTCGCACCTATCGGCAGAAGGCCCGACAGGATTATTTGCGCATTGCGAAGAGCAAAAAACCACGGAGCCAGAAACTCCGACGAGGGATTGGCAACCAGCTGAGGTATCTCCGACGCAATCTCGGATCCATTGCCGGCCTGGCCCAAGAGGGGCGGTTGGGCACCTTACCCAAGCCACGCTACCGCCAGCTCCTCGTGATTCAGGAACTGTATCGGCAACAGCTCTGGATGTCTACGCGCCGCTGTCATCGGATCGCCGATCGGTTGGTCAGCCTCAGCCAACCTCACGTCCGTCCCATCGTGCGCGGCAAAGCCGGATGCCCGGTTGAATTTGGTGCCAAAATCTCGGTGAGTCTGGTGGAGGGAATCAGCGTTGTCGATCGCATCAGTTGGGATGCCTACAACGAATCCCTGGATTTAGTCGGACAGATCGAAGCGTATCGTCGGCGGTTCGACCATTATCCGGCCTCGGTTCACGTGGACCCAATCTACCGCACCCGTGCCAATCGGCAGTTCTGCCACAGCAAAGGAATCCGCCTCTCGGGGCCGCCCTTGGGTCGCCCACGGGTGCTCACCGAGGCCACCGCTGAGCAGATAAAGCAAGACCAGCACCAAGGCCGTGAGGATGCCACGGCTCGGATGGCCATTGAAGGCAAGTTGGGGCAAGGGAAGCGACGGTTGGGGCTAGGCCGGATGATGGCCAAACTTGCCATCACCTCCGAAACGATGATTCAGATCTCGTTTCTGGTAATGAACTTGGAGCACCTGCTCCTCCGGGTTTCTTTGTTGTTGTGTGCGTGGTGCCTCAATTGGCGAAGGACTGGGACACGCCTTCTACGGGCCAGCTGGCTGAAGAAGCAGACAAATTGTCCGGCTTCTCGTGCTGGTAGGGTGGAAGCCCAATGGGGCTGGAGTCCAAAATGGATCGCTGGTTGGTGAGGGAATTTTCGAAAATGCTTTTTTCAGCAAGCCCTAATTACCTGATCATTTTTTTTCGCGACCTAATAACCCTAGACCCGTACCCCTCTTTCCCCGCATCCTTCCGTATGTATTTCTGACTGCACCCGCATACACCCCAATGGGTCAGTGCGGGCTACAGAACAAGCGATATAAAAGTAGAAAAACTCAAAATTTTGGCGTATTTCCACCCCGATTTATACCTAGGTATTTTCATCGAACCATCGCAGCAACGTTTCCTTGTGAAAACGCCGTAAACGACCTGATCCAATGTGCGGCAGGCCGGCATCAAGCATACGAGTAAGGGTTGACCGTGAAACTTTCAGATATTCTCGGACTTCCTGGGCGGTCATCAAAGATTGCATAGTGTGACTCCATAGTAACAGTGGGATAACGTCATACGTACAAAACCTTCCTTATTTATACTACGCCACTTCGCCCGCATTGTCCAGAAGTCGTCGGAGCGCACCACAAGGTTTCTCTAGTGGTCTCACATGAGAAATAAGTGAGAACAAAAAAGCCCCACCGCCGCAACGATGAGGCTCTTTGTTTGTGTGATTCTATTATCGACTACTCGTTTACGCCTGCACCTTCCTCATCCGGTAGCCAATGAGTCCGACTAAGCCTGATCCGAGAAGCAACATCGTGCTGGGTTCGGGGATAGGGGCAGAGACGGCACTAATATTTGCAAAATCGTCAGCGAAGCTCGGACCGAATAGGGTTTTCCCATCAAGCACCAGGGTTGCCATATTCGTATTTGGGTTGTACTCCACCAAATCATTAAACTGAAAAGTTACCCCTCCGAGCGTAGCTGTCTGATTGGTCGACAGCACAATGTTGCCATTGGACCGGATGAGGACCGCATCAACGCCAAGACCTGTGGTGGCACCTGTGAAAACCGCATTTCCATCAAAGAACAGGGAGCCCATATTCGTGGTGGGGTTGTACTCCACCAAATCTTCATCCGCAAAAGCTTGTCCTCCGAGGGTCCCCCCGTTGGTGGTCGACAGCACAAGGTTCCCGTTGGACAGGACGTGAATGGCATTAAGGTCAGCACCTCCCGCAGTGAATTTCGCACTTCCATCAAAGAACAGGGAGCCCATATTCGTGGTGGGGTTGTACTCCACCAAATCTTCATCCGCAAAAGCTTGTCCTCCGAGGGTCCCCCCGTTGATGGTCGACAGCACAAGGTTCCCGTTGGGCAGGAAGTGTACAGCGTTAATGTCCCTGTTTGAGGCGCCGAAATTTATGCTTCCATCAAAGAGCAGGTTTGCCGTATTCGTGACCGTGTCGTAGATCACCAAATCCTCATCATTAAAAGTTACCCCGCCGAGGGTGACGTTATTGGCTCGAGTCGACAACACGAATTTAGCAGCACTTGCCATGCTGACCCACCCGAATGTGAGGAGCAGTACCAGCGCTGTCAGTCCAAGAGAAAAATGTTGAATAGGATTGTTTTTGTTCCTTCTACTTTTAAGAAAATTCATCGCGATACCTCCATGTTTTGGTTTTTGGTTGATGAAAAAGGAGTTAAGGGTATTGTTGAATACACTCATCTCCACTTGGATGTCAGATTTCTTGCTCCGCTCGAAATGACATTTGGGAAATCTAATTGTTCTTCTCTTATTAAACATTCGTGTAAGAATGCTAGAGAGCCTAAACGGACCCAATGCCTCCGCAGCGATTTTCGATTAATTTAGCATTCGCAAGTTTCAGGCCAGATGGTGGCGGTCTACGTCATGTGACATATCCGGGCGCGTTGAAAAATGTTGCGTTCAGCTTCTGTTCGTTGCGTATCACCTCGGAGCAAGACGCCTCAGACCGTCTACAACAAAATTGTAAGAAATTTTGACACTTTTCAGGGACCCACACACCGCAGAAGTCGCAAACGCCTCTGTTCATGGGGCAATTCGTCGTTTTAGTACACTGTTAATATTACCGACACTTTTTCCACAACCCTTCACACAAAACAGACAATCGCTGCTGTCCATGGTGGAACGAGGACTTCTGGACACTGTTAAATTGGCTGACAGTGGGTCAGGAAATGGTAATGGTGGGTTGATGAAAGCGGAGTGCCTACGTCAGGCGACATGGCCAACAGATAAAAAAGCAGAGGGGGAGTGGAGTCGCCGGTGGGGGGGAGGCCGTTTGAGGCATCCTCTCCCTAGCACCCTCTCTTCACCTAGCCTCTCGTCCTCATGAGTCCTGAGGTCGTCACAAGGAAAACAAAAAAGCCCCACCGCCGAAACGATGAGGTTCTTTGTTTGTGTCATGCTTGTATCAACTATTCGTTTACGCCTCCTTCACCAAACCGGTGAGTTGCATTTTCGATTTTAATTCACGAAATGATTTAATTGACCCAATTTACGCTTACCGTCAATTTTTGTTTTTTTAAATCTGATGTGGGTGAGTTAATTGAAAGTTCTGTTTGGTATAGATGGGTCAAGTAATTTCTTGGCACTCTCTGCACCACATACTGGCAGACCAGTACGGTCAAGCAAACCAATCTGTACAAGAACACTCGCTTGGTCCCAGTAGATGTGTTCATGGGTCAACTTTTTGTCTTTAACACCAGCAATCACAACAACTCCAATTTCTACTTTTTTACCCGTTGGTGCAATGCCTGGAAGTAACCAATCAATGGCAGTGGTATGTGTAAAACTAATTACCAACTCTTCTACAATTTGATTGGTTCCCACTGTTAGTGACACCCGATTCATTGTTACATCGGGTGGAAAAAACTTTCCAACAAGATGATTCTTGTAAAAACTTCTGACTCCATCGTATCCGTTACCACCCATCATATTGGGAATATTAAAAAGATGTGGGCTCTCAGACATTGTTGCCATCGTTGTATCTAAATCACCCGCTAGTTCAGCATTTACATGTTTTTCTAGAAGATTAATTATTGCTAACTCGGTTTCTGAATATTCGGTTGTCATGTTGACCCTCTTAGTTTTGGGTAATTTTGTGAAAAGAATAGTTAAAAGAGAAATTATTGCTGCCTCAGTGCAGCAGGAACTTGGTCATACCTATCCTCTCTTGAAAGGAATTGTAAGCTTCTTGGCTCGAAGATTTATATAGAAAAGATGGCGCAGTCTGGGCGTACTACATATTTATACGTAGTCTCGTTTTTCCGTGTGGGGAGAGGTGCTGGGACCTATCATCGTAGGAGGGCGGGATGGGGTATGCCCAACCGGGTTGCGGCTGGGTTGCGGATTTGCGGACAGGTGACCCACTTTGGTCTATTGCTGTCCGCGTAAAACTGAGTAAACATGTATGAATAGAGGCGTTTCGCTTATGCCTCAAGCAATTCAATTCCCGTCACTCACCCCAATTTTTCAACAAGTTGGATAAATTTCAGGGGTGGCCATTCACCAGTTTGTCCGTGTTTTGTCCGTGTTCCCATCCTACCTCTTCCCCCCGCTATAACTGGTTCTGTCGCAAATAATAGAATTGTGAGTTACGCCACTGGTTTTCATGTTGGATCAAGTTGAAAAACTCCAGTAAAGTTGACAATTCTCGTCTGTGGGACACGGAGATAAAACCCCTTATTGCCTTCAAAAACATTGTTTGCGACAGAACCCAGCCACATGAAAAATAAGGAATTCCTCAGTATGGATTCGCGTTCATCGGTTCCCGAACACACCAGGAGAGAAATTTCCTTTCCCTAGGAAAGGCCACCACTTGTTTTGTCGATTGGGGAGTCTCATCCAACAAAGGCACAAAAACGGCCATAGAGATTTTCAAGCGGCTTGCAGTATTGTTGTGAAGTGCTGATTTTTGTTAACGTTGTGTCTCTTACACCCAAAGGAGGCTACCGTGAAACTTCTGCGTTATCTGACATTGTCGATACTATTATTCATACCCACGCTCTCCTTCGCTGAAGAGGGAAGTATTGCGAGTGCCGAAAGCGCTGGTCCCGCCTCCATTTCCAAGAATGCCACGATTAAGGATTGGAATATGAAGATCCTCCGCAAAGGGACGAATGGCTGGACCTGCCTGCCGGATAATCCAGGCACCCCTGGAACGGATCCGTGGTGCATGAATGATTCCTGGTTAAACTTTCTCGATGCCCTGACAAAGAAAAAGAACCCAACCTACACGCAGGTGGGAATAGCCTATATGCTCCAAGGAGACACTCCTGTCAGCAACACTGATCCCTATGCCACCCAACCCAAGCCAGGCGATGATTGGGTGGATGGGCTGAAGGCCCACATAATGATGCTCCTCCCTGATCGGACGCAATTGAAACATTTTCCAACTAATTCAAAAGGCGGAGGCCCATGGGTCATGTGGCCTGATACCCCTTACGCCCATTTGATGCTTCCAATTGACAGCTATCCACCGGAAAAATAAGAGGTAAACTGGAAGATTCCGACTTTGATGGCCTCTAATGATCGGTAAACACTCTTTACGAACCTGTCCACGAAACCGGGGCAAGACCAAAATGACCTAGAGTAAAAACATGAACAAAAGGTTACTCACATATTTTTATATTGTGGTGGGGTTGGGCCTCATGCTCGCCTTTCCTGCCTGGGCCGATTTTCAGACAGGGGCAGATGCCTACGAGCGTGGCGACTACAACACTGCCCTGGCAGAATTTCGGCCATTGGCGGAGCAGGGAGATGCAGTGGCCCAGTACAACGTGGGTATCATGTATGACTTCGGCCTTGGGGTGTCGGAGGATGATCGGGAGGCGGTGAAGTGGTATCGTTTGGCCGCGGAGCAGGGAGATGCGGTGGCCCAGTACAACCTGGGGCTCATGTATGACAACGGCTGGGGCGTGCCGGAGGATGATCAAAAGGCGGCGAAATGGTACACGAAAGCCGCGGAGCAAGGGAAGGCGTTGGCCCAGTTTTTCCTGGGAAGGATGTATGCCAACGGCCAGGGTGTCCAGCGGGATTATCAAAAGGCAGCGAAGTGGTCTCGCCTCGCTGCGGAGCAGGGGTATGCGTCAGCCCAGTACAACCTAGGGGTCATGTACGACAACGGCCTTGGGGTGGCGCAGGATTATCGGGAGGCGGCGAGGTGGTATCGCTTGGCCGCGGAGCAGGGAGAGGAGAAGGCCCAGTCCAACCTGGCCTCGATGTACCATTTCGGTCAAGGCGTTCTCCAGGATGACGTGCTCGCCCATAAGTGGGCCGATCTCGCGGCTTCTCAAGGCGGTAGGGATGCAGTGAAAATACGTAATGCGGTTGCGACGTCTATGACTCCCCAACAAATCGCCGTGGCTCAACGGTTGGCCAGGGAGTGGAAGGCGAAGGGAAAATAATCATGGGGTCGCACTGCTCGCCTTCACTATTCTGATTGCTCTCTTTTTGAAGGTTGGAGTTCCTTAACCACCGCCTCCACCATCACATCCAAGCTAGACTTCGGCCCCTGCCGCCGTGTCAGGAATGTTCGTATGTCTTCAGTGGCAATCAGCACTTTTGTCCTTGGCCCTTCCTGGAAGTAAGGGAACCCCCGACCCAACCACCTTTCCTGATCGTATTCCTGATGTTTTTTGTATGTGAGGGTATCTTTGGGGGGGAAACGACCAATACCCAAGAAGTGGAAAGTTATGTCTATGCGGATGGAGAGATGAAGCGTTCAAAGGGTCAATTCGAGATCACTTACTATCTTGAAGGAGACACCGTCACTCGGACGAGGGTGTACGACCTCAACAAAAAGCAAGTCATACCTGATGACATTGTTTATCACATTCAGCGGCAACTCTTGTCTGATCCATCCCAAGGATCACTGCTTATTGGGGAACCGATCATTCGAGCCATTGGGCAACCAGGTCTGGATGCCGTAGAAATTCTTATGATTGGTGACACATTCATCCAGTCGGTAAAATCAGCATTGGACTACTTCGTGATCAGTAGACAAAAACGAATCAAGTAGTCTGATTTGAACGCGGCAAAATGCACCGCGCCCTTGATGATGCCGTAGTCGTCGGGTGCCCTACTCGCCACCCCCGCCGCCTTGTCTACTTTGTCGCGTGTTTGCCCCTTGTACAAGAAGAAAAAAAAAGAGGGCCCCGCCCTCCTTGGCAGGAGCCCTCTTCGCTGCAGATCATAAGACCTGCCCCGCGCAAGTTGAGATTACATGGTTGTTGAGTTCAAAAGATTTGGGCTTCACCGGAGAAGACATAAGGTATTTCATTACGTTAAAATTGTAAAGGATAAAAACATAGGTAAGTGGCCTTATTGAGGAAATCAGACGAGGAAAATCGCGACCCCCTGTCCCTTCTATAAATTCGTTCCCAATGAAATATTTGAATACTATAGATACCGCAAGGTTGGATAAGTTTTTTTGACCATACGGGGAAAAAGCATGTATCCACCCGTCGAGACATGCGGTGGCTTCACAGGACTTATGAGAACGACAGCCCGCCAGATGAGAGGCTAGGGCGAGGATGCTTCAAACAGCCACCCTTCCTGTCGCGCCCCCCCCCTCTTTCGAGGGGCTTGTTTCCTTCCTTCTCCAACCCTGATAGTAGTATTGAGGCCAATCGTGTTCAATTCATTTAGGATGTTCCGACGGACTGCCATGAAATTATCAATCTTATTTGTTTCATTTTTCAGTCTTCTCTTCATGGGGGGTGGGTTGTTGTGGGCTGCCCCAGGAGACCTTGCTTGTAGAGGAGCCCTGACCAAACTGACGAGAGCACAAGACGCTGTTCAGGCTAAAGAGCGAGAGGTCGGACAGGCAGAATCCACCACCAATGTGGCCTTCGCCACCTTGGAAGTCTGTAAACATAATATGATTGTGAATCAAACAACCCTACAGGACTGCCTGACCTATCAGTCTGAGGTGCCCAGGAAGGTACGCGACCTCGCCCAGGTGGAAACCGAATTACAAGATGCGATTCATGATTTTCAAACTGTGTTTGATCAAATGAGTCGCGTGTGCCTTGAACCTTAAAATCCGTGAGGTCATTGGCGTGTAGTGGGATGCAGCCTTTCCCGAACCTGGCCTTTTTTCAGCGAGCGGTGCCAGCGCTCGATTTTGCCTTGCGTCATCGGATGGTAGGGCTTGCGGCGAGTGTGACTCAGCCCATTTTCCTTCAGCCAATCCTGCAATTCTGCTGAGATGTAGCATGGTCCATTATCACTAAGCAGTTTGGGGCGTTGTTTTTTGGCTAAACCTGCCGCCTTCATGCCGATCCAGGCTGGAGAGGTGCCCAGATCATGCTCTTTGAGGATGCGGTAGGCGGTGGCTTCAGAGATGAAAGAGCGACGTTCGTCAGTAAAGCTGATAGCCAACTCCCGCGGGGAGAGCTCAGACAGATCAAATGCCATCTCGACAAGGGCTTGCCGAACATTCGCTGGCACCTTCTTCCATATAGCGTGGGGCACAGGCTTCCGGTCGTCCAGAGCCGCCACGCCGCCGGGCAGGTACCGGTCGTACCAGTGGTAACACGTGGCCTTGGGAATGCCCAGCGGCGCCAGCGTCTGCTTGCTCCCGAGCGACCTGTCCTCGACGGTGCGGATGATCTCCAGCTTTTCCGCTGCCGTATATCTCATCAAGCGTCCGCCCCAGTCCCGAGTACGCTTTTTTGGAGCCGCCGGTTCGCCAGCAGCATCTCGGCGAGGGCGTCCTTGAGCTGAGCAGATTCCTTACGCAGCCGGCTGACATCGCCACTGCTGGCGTCACGCTCAGCATTCCCGGCCAAGCGCGTTTTCCCTGCTTCCAGAAACTCCTTGCTCCAGCGGTACTACAAATTCTGGTGGAGGCCCTCACGGCGGCACAGCTCAGCGATACTTTCTTCGCCACGTAAGCCGGCCAGTACGATCCGGATCTTCTCTTCGGCAGTGAACTTCCGCCGCGTCGCTCGCTTGATGTCTCGGACCAGCTTGTCCGCTTCAACTTTGGTGTCCTGTTTGGGCTTCATCATCGCTCCTTTCATGAACTACGATGAGCCAAAAACATCACCTTCACAATCCCCCCTCATGTGTCCAACATGTGCTGAAACGAAACACATTTCAGGGTCGTGAGAATATGTGGCTATTGCCAAAGCTTGTGAAAAGGGGTCAAAAAGGGGTCAAATCTTTGGTTGACTAAAACTTTAGATTACGCCCCCTGCTCGGAAGAGAAGATGGCGCTCCCAGAAAAAAGCAGTGGATGCAAGAGCGGCGAGGAGTTTGAAGCGAAACTCTCAACCAAAGATTTGACCCCTTTTCGGAAGAGAAGATGGCGCTCCCAGAAAAAAGCAGTGGATGCAAGAGCGGCGAGGAGTTTGAAGCGAAACTCTCAACCAAAGATTTTGACCCCTTTTCAGCGTTGCTGCGGAAGCTCAAGGAGGTGTTCCGACGCGAAAAAGGGGTCAAATCTTTGGTTGACTAAAACTTTAGATTACGCCCCCTGCTCGGAAGAGAAGATGGCGCTCCCAGAAAAAAGCAGTGGGTGCAAGAGCGGCGAGGAGTTTGAAGCGAAACTCTCAACCAAAGATTTGACCCCTTTTCAACCAAAGATTTGACCGCATGCCGTCATCGGCGGTGTGTCTAGCGGGTTAAAGTCCCGCGAAAGGAGTTGTTCGTACACCTTTCTAGCACCGGGAAGCAGCGTCTGAGTAATCAGGGGTTGAAGTTTCCCATGGGCAAAGCTGCAGGCCGTAGCGCAAGCGAACCTAGACGTAGCCTCGTGACTTATTTGGAGATGCCGACCCTGTGGTCAGAAGGGGAAGGCCGCTGTCTGAGGGAGTAGAACGAACACCCACCCTCAGGATCTTCCGGGGTAGCAGGGATGGCATGTGGTGGAAGAGACACCGTGCAGGACGGGAGACCCGCGACGGTGCTGGGATAGAGCCAGCAACCCCGACGTATAAGGGATACCGAAATCGTCAGGGGCCGTCGTGGGAGTCGGAGGGGTTCATAGTACCGTTGGAGGGCCTGGGACAACACAACCCGGCCCGAGGGAAGGGACCCTACTTTGTTCGCGTTTTCGACGAGTGGAGGATCCGGGGATTGCCATCGCGCTATCAACCCCAAGTACGATCAGGACACTACAGAGGAAACTATCTCGGAAGGCCAAGTCTGAATTTGGCTATTGGCTAATGACAGACGCATGCCTCTGGAAGAAGAACATCGGAAAGCCGTGTATGGGAAAACTATACGCACGGTTGTGTGTCCAGGTAAGGCGAGACTGTTCAGTGGGAAGCAAGCCCACCAGGGTAAGAGCCGGAGCCCTGTAGCTTGGATGGCAGCGTGGAGAGAAACCGAGACGCTGAAGCCCATCGACAAAGCCATCGTAGAGGATGGTGAGCGAGTTCCCGGGCCGTAACGCAAGTGAACGCAGAGGTAGCCTCGAAAGTATGAAACCTCGGAGGTCGAGTCCCTGTCCGTAGGACGAAGACGGCATGGACAGGCGAACCAAGGCTGAGACGCCTGGCCACTCCGGCGGGGTGAGAGCGACAGCACGGGAGCAAGGACAGACGACGCAACTGGAGAAGCCCTCCTCGTCCCAGGGAGAAATCCCTGGAGGAAGATCGGCTCTATAACCAGCTCTCTGGGAAGTGAGTCGAAGACGAGAGGGTGGCGGAGGGGCTCGTAGGAGCGAGGAAGCAGGGTAATGCCTGTGGAGCAAAGGAGCCCTACTGGCTGTAGGCTGTGATCAACATGGGAGGCAGGGACGAGATGACAACGGCGTCCATTACACTGCAAGACCTGCGACAGCGGCTCTACGTCAAGGCGAAGGCTGAGAAGCGATGGCGGGTGTGGGGCCTGTACGTCCACGTGTGCAAAGAGGCGACGCTACGCGCGGCCTATTCGATGGCGAAGAAGAACAACGGAGCCCCCGGCATTGATGGGGTGACGTTTGCGGTCATCGAGGCCACGGGGGTGGAGCCCTTTCTTGCACGACTACGGGACGAACTGGTCACGCAGACCTACCGACCGATGCGGAACCGGCACGTGGAGATTTCGAAAGGCGGTGGACGAGTCCGCGTCTTAGGGATACCCGCGATTCGGGACCGCGTGGTACAGGGAGCGCTCAAGCTCCTGCTGGAACCGATCTTTGAGGCGGATTTTCGGGACGGGTCGTATGGGTATCGACCGAAACGGACAGCCCATCAGGCGATTGGCCGGGTGGCTCAGGCGATGGTGCAGAACAAGACGCGAGTGATTGATGTGGATCTGGCGGCCTTCTTCGACACGGTGCGGCATGACCGGCTGCTGGCGAAGGTGGCCCGACGCATCCAGGATCCCGCGATCCTGCGGCTGGTGAAACTCATCGTCAAGGCGTCCGGCCCGCGTGGGGTGCCTCAAGGGGGTGTGATTTCCCCGCTGCTGGCCAACCTCTATCTCACGGAAGTGGATGAGAGGCTGGAGCAGCTGAAGGAGACAACCCGGCAGGGCCAGTATACGTATCTCGAGTATGTCCGGTTTGCGGATGACCTCGTCGTGTTAGTGGATGGCTATCGCCGCCACGCACGACTGGCGCAGGTTGCGGAGCGGAAGCTGCGAGAGGCGTTGGCCCAATTAGACCTTCAGGTGAATGAGGAGAAGAGCCGGATCGTGGACCTGAGTCAGGGAGGCAGCTTCGGCTTTCTGGGCTTTGACTTTCGGCGTGTGCGGTCGCGGCGTGGAGTGTGGCGCCCGCAGTACATACCGAAGGTGAAGCGGCGCACCGCGTTGCTGCGGAAGCTCAAGGAAGTGTTCCGACGCGGGCAATCCCAGCCGGTGGGACGGATGATCGCCATGATCAATCCGATCGTACGGGGCTGGGTGAACTACTTCCGGATTGGGCATGCGAGTCGGTGTTTATCCTACGTGAAGGATTGGGTGGAGCGGAAGGTCCGGCGGCACATGATGCGAGTGCGCCACCGTCGAGGTTTTGGCTGGAAGAGGTGGAGTAAGGTTTGGCTCTACACGGTACTTGGCTTATATGGAGATTACCGAGTGCGGTACAACGGGTCGGCATGAAAGTCCTTCCAGGCTGATAGGTCACATAACCCTTGAGGTGAAGCATCCAGGAAAGCCCGGTGCTGGAAATCAGCACGCCGGGTTTGAGGTGGCGGGGACTGGAACCGTGACCAGGGGAGTCGGATTGAGGCCCACTCTGAAAGGGGTGGAGGAGCCACCGACCCCTACCGTTGGCGCGCCAGTCCTCGACCCTACTGATGAGGGGGCGCTGGGAATTGTTGACTGCTATGGTCCGTGGTAGACGCGTGCGTCGAAGCGTTCGAGAGCAGCTCCATGTATGCACCAGTGCTCTACTCTACCCTTTTCCTTTTCTTTTCCTTTTCAGCGTTGCTGCGGAAGCTCAAGGAGGTGTTCCGACGTGGGCAGTCCCAGCCGGTGGGACGGATGATCGCCATGATCAATCCGATCGTACGGGGCTGGGTGAACTACTTCCGGATTGGGCATGCGAGTCGGTGTTTATCCTACGTGAAGGATTGGGTGGAGCGGAAGGTCCGGCGTCACATGATGCGAGTGCGCCACCGTCGCGGCTTTGGCTGGAAGAGGTGGAGTAAGGTCTGGCTCTACACGGTGCTTGGTTTGTTTGGAGATTACCGAGTGCGGTACAGCGGGTCGGCGTGAAAGCCTTTCCAGACCGATAGGTCACATAACCCTTGAGGTGAAGCATCCAGGAAAGCCTGGTGCTGGAAATCAGCACGCCGGGTTTGAGGTGGCGGGGACTGGAAACGTGACCAGGGGAGTCGGACTGAGGCCCACTCCGAAAGGGGTGGAGGAGCCACCGAACCCTACCGTTGGCGCGCCAGTCCTCGACCCTACTGATGAGGGGACGCTGGGAATGGCTGACTGCTGTGGTCCGTGGTAGACGCGTGCGTCGAAGCGGTCGAGAGTAGCTCCAGGTGAGCACCAGTGTTCTACTCTACCCTATACTCGCGCATCTGGGCTTGCCCACTCGGGCGCCACCACGCGCCCCAGCCCGTCTCGACGCGTTCATGCAAACAGCCTAATCTCACTCTAATTTCCGGTTCCGTGCCCGAACCGACACTCCCCCTTTGCCCAATTCCCCCACTCACACCCACAATGGAGCGACAGTCTGGCCCGATCCTGGAAAAATGGGCCGGTCAGACCCTCCGCCCTAGAGGCACTCCCACATGTCAAACGACGGAGTCCGATGATTGACCCCTAAATAAGTTATTTAGTACTTTCATTGCAGGTCAAAAGCCCCTATTAAAATCCTATCCATGGGGTTCACTCATAGTAACCATTGTAACGCGGCCGGATAGGGGCCCCTGTATGCCTGGGACGAAATTGCCCGTGGGAGACGAAGGAGGTACCTCATGAATTCTGGATTGCGTCAAGGAACAGCCTGTGCCCTGTTCGTGATGTTGGGAATGCTGTTTGTCCTACCGGCAGGAGCGGAGGGCCCGTCCAATGCGGAGCTCTTCCAGATGATTCTAGAGTTGAAGGTGAAGGTGGCAACGGTGCAAGCGAATGCGGCCGTGGCGCGGGCGCGCAGGGCCGAGAAAGCCTTGCGCCAGACCCAGGACGAGTTGGCCGTTGCGCGCGAACAGCTCGAAGTCGGCGGCGGGGCCGTGGAAACCGCTGGCGTGAGCGGCCGCATGGGGCCCGGTAGCGCGCCAGTGCCATGGACCGCGGCCGATCAGACGGGCAACATCTATGCGTCCTTAGAAGCCATCTTCTTGCGTCCCAGCACCAACCAGTTGCACTACGCCACCGGGTCTAACCCGGACACCCTAACAGTTGGGATTGGGGGCATCCAGGAGGTGGAGTATGACTACGAAGTCGGCCTGCGGGCCGCACTCGGCTATCGCTTCCCGAATACCGGGGGGAACGTGATCCTGCGTTACACCGGGTTGGATGCCAACGAATCAGATAGCGTCATGGTGCCCGCAGATAGTCACACCCTGAGACCTACGCTGTGGCATCCTGATGGCCGGGATAATGCCGACGCGGCGTCGGCCACTTCCCAAATCAAGTTGGACGTGTTCGACATAGAAGCGGGGTATAACTTTGTCGTGAGCGACACACTGGACATGCGGACCTTTGGTGGCTTGCGCTATGCGAGCCTGGATCAGACCTTCGATGTGATCTACACCGGGGACGAATTCACCACAGGTATTTCCAACAGTTCAGTGGACATGAGCGTCTATGGGGTCCGCGGGGGGGTCGAAGGGATCTGGGAGGCCGGACACGGGTTCAGTATCTTTGGGATGGGCGCAGCCTCACTGCTGGCCGGGGAAATTGAGGCAGATCTCAGACGGATCTTCCCCCGAGTTTTAGGCGAGTTTTTGGCTCTAACCTCTTGATGTCATTGAAGAAGTCACGGTCTTGGCGTGGCCGCGCTTCTGCCTACATGTGCCCCTTGGCTGGCCGTGTGGTGGTGGGAGGGGTGATCCCCAATGCGGTAAAGATGGCCGCCTGTCGGGCATCGGGTCGAGCCAGTTGCAGCACCTCTTGCCCGCCGATCTCCTGGCGTTGGAAACACAACCGTGACAGGGCCGCCAGAGCATCATCGAGCGTGAGTGCCTGGGCACTCTGCTCCGTCGTCCCAAACGCCTCCTTCAGGCCTCGCTCGCCTTCCCGTGCCACTTTCAGGGCGAGCATCGAGGCGAAGACATGACCACGGGTGCGGCACTCCTTCCGCACAAAGATGGGGCGCAGTTCGAGCAAGCCCGTCTTCATTGTCCGGAAGTCGCGTTCCACCCGTTGCAGATCCCGGTACCGGGCATCCACCGTCGAGGGCTCCATCGTCTCCCGGGCGACATCCGTCTCCAGCACCGAGCAGCCATCCAACAGGGCCGCATCGGCCTGCTTGGCCTCATCGATCTCGATTATGAGCTGAGTATCCTGAAGGGCGAGCGTGATGAAGGTGGAGAGCTTGTGCTTCTTGGCCCACTGGGTCAGCTGCCGCTGTCCCGCCGCCGGGGTGGCCCGCGTGGCCGTCTGGACAAACGCATTGCGCGCCGCGACTTTCTGCTGCAGCGTGGCCACCTTGTCCTGCCGTCGCGTGGCCACCGTGTGGCGCAACGCCTCGTTCCGCCGCAGAATCAGCCGACGAGCGCCTTCCTCCACTTCCTGTATCGTCTCATCAAACAAATTGAGTTGGAGCACATCTTTCTTCAGCAAGGTGCGAATCTGCGGGTCAGTGAGGGCGGTGAGGTACTTGAGTCCCTGCTCGGTGAGGGCCGCCTTGCCTGCGGCTTTCACCATCCCCCGATCCCCCCCACACACGACGTCGGTGATCTTGAACTGGGTCTTGATCCGTTCAATCTGCTCGGCGACCGTGCGGGGATCCGCCGTATTCCCCTTGAACACCGTGACGGCCAGCGGCTCACCATCCGGCCCTGTCAGCAAGCCAATGACAATCTGCTTCTTGTGTTTCTTGCCGTCCCGGTTATCCCCATAGGCGGCCAGTTCATTCTTGTCCCCCTCAAAATAGGAGGAGGTCACGTCATAGAGCACCAAGACTGGGGGCTGGCCGGTCCGCTGGACAGAGGCCCGATACAGTTTCTTCTCGATGGCTGCTTGTTGGGTGCCCAACCAGTCTAAGGCCTCGTACAGGTCATCCTCGTCAAAGGCGGGCAGGCCCAGGACTTCAGCCACCGCATGGTCGGCCGCCCACCGCACCGCCGACAGCCGCGAGCCCTGGTGGGCGACCCGTGCCAGCACGAGAAATAGCGCGAGCGTTGCGACAGCCTTCTGCCCCAAGGCCGAGACAATCCCGACTCGCTGGGCCAGCGCTTTGAGGGCGAAGAGCACGCCAAAGATCCGATCGCTGACTGGGGCCTCATCGTCTCCCGTTCCATCGAAATCCCCGCAGAGGCAGCGCTTGAGCGCGTCCACACGGACCGGGGGCCATGAGGTGAGATTGGCCAGGGTCCGGGTCTTGACCTTGCCATCCTCCCGGTAGCTTTCACGCAACAAAATGGCGGGCGGGGACGTGCGGTTGGGGACGCTGGCGATATACATGCTTTATATGTAGCATATATTTCGCATTATAGCAATGCAAATTCAATAATTACATGCCTACATTATAGCGAGCAATCTACCTTTTTCCTAAAGGATTCCAACAGCTTAGGGTGAAAACATGGGGGGAAGATCCGTCAGACAAAACGATGTGGGCGGGAATGGGCTCTATGTCGACATGAGTCGCGACTTGAGGAATGTGATCGTTCCAGTCCTCGAAGCGGCGATCGGTGCGGGGTGGGAGTGGGACTCCGAGAACGGGTGGGTGTTTCGCCTCCGCGGCGGCTACGAGTTCCAGAACTGGTTCAACGTGGTCGAGGTCATCGAGTTTGTTGATCGTGGCAGCCAGGGCCGATTGGTCGACAATGCGTCGGACCTGGGCTTCGACGGGTTCTTTGCGGGTGGGGAGGTGACCTTCTAGCGGGATCCCAGGAGTGCGTTCAACGATGATTGGGCCTATCAACTTTTTGGCCGCATTATCCCCGTTCGTGAATTGGGCGAATAGGAACTTGAATTCAAGTAGTAAGTGCAATCATTTCTTAATCAGTGGGACGAAGTGATTGTTGAAAAGTTGGTTGGGGGTTCGATACCCCCGTGTTTTTCTGGGACGGTTATTGAGATGGGCGACCGCCTCCTGTACCTGGTGCCATGATATCTTGCTAAAGTCTGTTCGCTTCGGGAAAAACTGTCGCAGAAGTCCATGGGTGTTTTCATTGATGCCTCGTTCCCAGGAGGAATAGGGATGGGCAAAAAAGGTGGTGGCCTCAAGGGCGCAGGCAATTCGTTCATGTTTCACAAACTCTGAGCCATTATCAAAGGTGAGGGTCTTCACACGCTCTTTGAAGGGGCGAAGGAGTGGGATGATGGCTTGGCTCAATACGTGGGCGGACCGACTCAAGACTCGAGAGCAGACCGTATACAAGGAGGCTCGGTCTACCACCGTCACCAGCACGCTTTTTCGATCTTTCCCAATTACCGTATCACACTCCCAATCCCCGAGGCGTTCTTTCTTGTCCACTTCGTGGGGACGCTCCGTGATCGAGTTGCGATTGGGGATACAGGAGGCGCGAGCGCCTGAGCCATATCGCTTGCGGCGATGGCGCCCCCCTTGACGAAGAAACGGTTGCAATTCCGCTTTTCGGGTGCCATCACTGTAGATGAACCGATAAATCGTTTCGTGACTGAGGCTCAGAGCATGATGCTGTTTGAGATACCCACTGACTTGCTCCGGGCTTAAGTATTGCCGAACGAGCTGTGTGATCAATTGCGCGTGTTCATCCGTGAGCGTGCGAGACTTCTGTCGATTCGCGTCGTGTTTTCGATGTTTCACGATCTGCCTGGCCCAGTGATAGGTATACACATGACACTGCGGATAGGTATTCCGTTTGAGTTCTCGACTAAGTGTTGAGGGGGACCGGCCAAGGGTCTCAGCAATCTGCTGTTGCGTGTTCCCTTCTCGCAGCGCTTGCCAGATGTAAAACCGTTCTTCATTGCATAGGTGTTTGTAGTGTTTCATAGGTGCAATTCCTCCGGTAACATGAATTGGTTTAGCCCCTCATCCTACCCAATTCGGGTGGTGAGAGAAATTGCACTTATTATATGAATCCGCGTTCTTTTCTTTTAAAAGGGGTCAAAAAGGGGTCAAATCTTTGGTTGACTAAAACTTTAGATTACGCCCCCTGCTCGGAAGAGAAGATGGCGCTCCCAGAAAAAAGCAGTGGATGCAAGAGCGGCGAGGAGTTTGAAGCGAAACTCTCAACCAAAGATTTGACCCCTTTTCTTTTCCTTTTTGACCCCTTTTCTTTTCACCCATTCCTGGAATTCCGGCCCACGTGGCCAATGGCATGTATGGCTTGATTTTGGTTGAACCTTCCAAAGGCTTGTCCAAAGTGGATAGAGAGTATTTCGTGGTCCAGAGTGAATTCTTTATCAAACCAACTCAAATTGAAGGTGAATTCGAGTTGTATATCCAAAAAGGAATGGTCGGGCAGCCGGACTACGTTGTGTTTAACGGGGAGAAATGGGCGCTTACGGGTGAGCGAGCTCTCACCGCCAATGTGGGGGAAACCGTGAGGCTCTATTTTGGAAATATGGGGCCAAGCCGGCCATCCTCGTTCCACATCCTGGGTGAGATATTCGACAGGGTCTATGTCAATGGAACCATCCATCGCAATGTGGCGACTATCCTCGTTCCGGTTGGTGGAACGGCCATTGCGGAATTCAAAGTCGATGCCCCTGGACAGGTACTCCTCATTGACAACGCCATTTTTAATGTGGCGAAAGGCGCGGTGGGCGTTCTATCGATAAAGGGTTCCGAGCGGCCGGCCATTTTCAAGAGCATCAGTAGACCCTAGCAGGGGTATTATCAACTTAAGGGCACCTCTAAAAACCGTCCTTTTCCGTGATGGCGGCGTCAGCCGCGTGCTCAAATCCTCATGTATTCGCCCATACACTCCGGTTTTCCGCGCGTGGCTTCCTTGCCCTCACAAAAAATGCCTGGTTTTTAGAGGTGCCCTTAACGAAAATTCCGCCCTAAGCACACAATTCGTCTTGAGATAATTCATTGATTTATCAGGGATTACGCTGTGCGCTTCACACGTTCAGTCAGCCCATCTGGCTTAAGTTGACAATACCTTCGGTTATTATGCGGCTAGTAACTCGATCCCTGAGAGATCAGGTTGAGCTTGAAGAAAAGTTCGATAATCGTTCACCCACTCACCCCAAGCTCATCCCCTCATAGTAGCAGTTGTGTATTTGGGATCGAGGAAAGCCTCGTTGAGATCTCCCCCAATTTTTTTCAATGAGAAAGACGAACCTGGATCGATAGACCGAAGACTCCTTTTGCACAATAGAGTCTTCCCCTGGGCATTTAATTTTGATAGAGCGGTAGGGGATTTTTCATTATTGGGGTTCGACAACCGCAGTTGATACACAACAGCACGGTGAGAGTTAAACCGGTGATCAAATCCTGCTCACGATCCAAGACTAACGAGCCTTGGCATCGGATACATTCTGGCAAGGCTTTAATTTTGACCGTCGTTTCTGCTTTCATTTACCTTGACCTCCTTTCTTCGTAGTAATTGGCAGAATCTCATGGAACGGGCCGTCGCGCTATGCGATAAATGGCGTATCGATCTGTCAGCGGTTCTATGGGACAGTAACCTTATGGGCACCTCTAAAAACCGTCCTTTTCCGTGATGGCGGCGTTAGCCGCGTGCTCAAATCCTCATGTATTCGCCCATACACTCCGGTTTTCCGCGCGCGGCTTCCTTGCCCTCACAAAAAATGCCTGGTTTTTAGAGGTGCCCTTATGTTGCATCCTCTCCTGTGGAAGGCTCACTTGGCCACGGCTAGTGGACCTTCCTTTTTTCGGGTGACGAAGGGAAGTCCTACCGAGAAAGGCTGGACCCAGGTGGCATACGGCATCGGACACTACTATAAGGGCACCTCTAAAAACCGTCCTTTTCCGTGATGGCGACGTCAGCCGCGTGCTCAAATCCTCATGTATTCGCCCATACATTCCGGTTTTCCGCGCGCGGCTTCCTTGCCCTCACATAAAATGCCTGGTTTTTAGAGGTACCCAGGTACCTGCATAGGCGGGGTCGTGAACTATCTCACCGTGTGGAAGTTTTTCAACAACATTGACGGCATGGCCGTCATGTGTGCAGCCGTCAATCCCAAATATCAAAAGAATTGGTGGAACCTCGTTGTCTTTGCCCTCGTTCGCTACCCGCTCTTCAGTCAAAAGGCGGCTCATGGGGTTTGGGCCACAACCCTTCTTTGAATCATACAAGGACAGGTCAAGATGGCTCGGGAACTCGCGGAGTCTATTCTGAGTCTTGTCGAAGGGCTCAAACAGCCCTCGCCGAAAAGTCGATTCTGGACTCCGGCTCCGCCACGCCCAACGCTTTTCTTTTGTCATTTCGAGCAGAGCAAGAAATCTCATAGGTGGCCGAACTACAGATTTCTCCCAGGGGTCGACATGACAGAAGGACAAACCTGGATTCCCGATTAAAAATATCGGGAATGACGGGGTTGAGTTGTAGCAGGCCTAAGGACCTGCGAGAAAATAACTTGATCAATATCGCGCCAAGATTTGGGTCGGATTTGGACGGAACGATCGAGAAAAACTTGAGGCATAGCACAGCGATGTTGAGGGTTTTTCGATTGAGGCTCGTTCAAAGATGGCCCGAAGATTGGATGCGAGATTGTTCAAGTTATTTTCTCGCAGGTCCTAAGCTCAATTGCCGTTTTTGGAATTTTCTGAATCGAGGACGGGAAGTTCGACGGGTGGGGTTAGCACGCCTTTGAGGCTACCGCGTTTAAACATTGCATGGCCTTTACCACCGCGACCAACGGTTTGGTATCTTCGGATGGTGATGGGCAATTTGCTGCCTTCTTGTTTGAATGCCACCAATTGATCATCTTTTTGATAGAGCAGGCGAGCCGCTAACAGACGATCCGCTGAATCCAGTTTTATCACGGTGACGCCTCGCCCAGGTCCGGAGAGAACCCCAACTTCTTCAGCCTTGCAGAGCAACACGCGGCCGCGTTGAGTGGCGACTGCGAGGATGGGCGTTTTTGAAGAGAAGCTCAACGCTTCAATAGTGACGACTTCTTCACCTTCTCGAACCTTCATGAATTTCCGGCCCAGTCGAGTTGAGGGTTCTTTGAAGGAGACTAGGTCGAAGCGCACTCCCATTCCAGCCGATGACACGGCCATGACTTGTCCCAAAGAGACGGGTTCGTGTCCTCCTGCTGTGAGTCCATCGAATAGCGGGAGCACGTGGGCTATTTTTTTCTTGGGTTCTGGTGGCACAGCGTAGAATCTTGGGTCTAGGCTCAGCCCCGCGATAATGCGTTCGCCATCTTTAAATTTGAACAATTTTTGCGCGGGGTCTCCGTATCCACTTCGAGCTGCTGGAATGTCGCCTATGCGAATGGTGTAGGCGCTGCCGAAGTTGGAGAAGAACACGACGGTGTCGATAGTGCTGGCGATCATGGCGGTGAGCAGGTTGTCGCCTTCTCGTAGCCGGGTTTTCGACAAGTCCTTGACCATGCCGACGCGGCGAATCCATCCATCGGTGGACACGGTGATGACCGCGTCTTCTTTGACGATATAGGCATCAGGATCGAATTCAATTTCTTCGGTTTGGCGACGACCGACTTTGGTTCGGCGTTTGTCTCCGAACGTCTTGGCGATGTCTTGGAGCTCTTTCTTCACGGTATTCCATAATTTTGTTTTTGAAGCGAGGAGGACTTGTAGGTCCTTGGCTTGCTTCTTTTTGTCGGCCAGCTCATCGAGCATCTTTTTGATTTCGGTGCGAGAGAGCTTATAGATCGGTGTTTCTAAAATCGCGTTGGTTTGGAGGTCGTCGAGTTGAAAACGGTGTTTCAGTTTTTCAGCAGAGTCGGTCTTGCCATCACTTTGCCTGACTATTTTGAGCACCTGGTCGAGTGCATCGAAAATGGTTTTGAAACCCGCCAGAATGTGAATGCGTTGTTCTAAGATTCTCAGGTCATAGGAAAAGCGGCGTTTGACGGTTTCAAAGCGAAAGTCGATAAACTGTTCGAGTATGTCTTTGAGGTTCAGGCATTGCGGTCGTGACGTGGCGGCGCCGGTTGTGGGAATGAGACACGTGAGATTGACGGAAAAATTATTTTGGAGTGGTGTGTTTTTAAACAGATAGGCCATGGCCAGGTTGGGATCGGCATCCTTCTGAAGCTCCAATACAATTTGGACATCGGTGGTAGAGTCATCCCGGACATCGACTAACTGTGGTACCTTTCTGGCCCCGATGAGTTCGCCAATGCGTTCCACAATCGTGGCTTTGTCCACGGCAAAGGGTATTGAGGTGATCAAAATTTCTGATGGGCCAGATGATTGTTGGAGTACCGTAAATTCCCCGCGCAAGCGAACCGATCCTTGGCCGGTTTCATAAATTTCTCGCAGCTCGGCTCGGTTGTTCAGTATTTCCCCGCCAGTGGAGAAATCTGGTCCTTTGATCGATTTCATGAGATCGGACACTGTGGCCGTGCGGTCGTTGATCAGGGCAATGGCGGCTTCGATCACTTCGCTCAGATTATGCGGCGGAATGTTCGTGGCCATGCCCACGGCAATGCCAGTGGATCCATTGACTAATAAGTTTGGGAATCGCGCGGGCAGTATCGTTGGCTCTTTGTCTTTGCCATCGTAATTGGGCTGAAAATCGACGGTGTCTTTATTCAATTCGGTGAGGAGCTCTACTGCAATGGGCGTGAGTTTGACTTCGGTATACCGATAGGCTGCGGGCCGGTCGCCATCGAGGCTCCCGAAGTTGCCATGGCCATCAACAAGAGGGGCTCGGAGGGACCACCATTGCGCCATTCGGGCCATGGCATCGTAGACCGCGGAATCGCCGTGGGGATGCCATTCACCAATCACCGATCCCACAACTTTCGCGCTTTTGATGGGCGGGCGGTCGGGTGTCAACCGGTGGTTGTGAAACATTGAAAACAAAATGCGCCGTTGCACGGGCTTAAGACCGTCCCGCACATCAGGCAAGGCACGAGAGGTAATCACGGACAACGCGTAGTTCAGATACCGCTGCCGGGTCGTTTCCTCGAGCGGCACCGTGGTGACGTGCTCTCGAACGGTATTCCCATTAGTAGGAGTGCGTGATTTGGATCGTGCCATTAAAAAAATCTTAGAAGTTGTTCATCCTATTTGAAAAATCCTAGACGATTAAATGCCGAGCAGGATGTTGAAAAAGGCCCGTCCAGCAAGGCCGCAGGCGCTTTGCCGCGCGGAGCGTACGTCAGTACGTGAGCACGACAAAGGGCCGAGAACGCCGCTGGCGGACTTTTGCAACATCCTGCTTAGAACTTGGGTGGGGGAGCATAGGGAAACGGCGGCGGAGGAAATTGCCCTGGGAGTAGGCTCGCAGGATCGACTGGTTCATTTTTTCGAAGTCGGTCGCTGATGCGCGATTCCACCCAATCCGGATCCCACCATTCAACCGGATTGACCTGAACCCCATGTACCAGCACACTAAAGTGTAAATGATCTCCGCCAGCCAAACCCGTCATCCCTGATTTCGCAATCATTTGCCCTTTGCGCACATAGTCTCCCTTTTTGGCTGCAAACGACGACAAATGAGCATACAACGATTGCAGCCCATACCCGTGGTCGATCACGATGGTATTGCCATAAATTCCAAAGTATTCTGCGAGGACGACCACGCCACTATTGGCCGCTTCGACGGGGTAGTGTTTGGTGACCGCGAGATCGAACCCGAGATGATACTGGGTATCAACGACCTTTCCGGAATAGACATATTCGCGGTGATCGGCAAAGAACGCTTCCACTTGGGAATTGGATAGTTGGACGAAGGCCCCTTCCCACATGAACTTGGACTGGCTGGTCGACCCCAGGTCCTTGAGTTGCTTGGAATTGGTTTCTCGCAAATCATGGTTGACGGCAAGAAAGTTTCGGAGAGGATCGCCTTGGTCTTCGAGTCCTGCAGTGTGTCCGATAATGGGACGCACAATTCGTGTGATAAATCGGTCCGTGATTGTAATATTTCGTGCGCGCCATTTTTTTCGAAGGACTTTGATGTCCACTGTTTCGACGGCCTTATTGCCGAGCCCGTCATCCGCGACAAGCTGAACGGGTGTTTTCGCTGAGAGGTCGTGAGGAAAGGCGATCAAGGAAAAATAACTATGGTTTTCGTTAGGTGTGGGGTAGCCAGGGAAAAAAGCTTCGCCGATTTGAACACCAAAATGTTTGGCATCGTCGGAGGTCCGGTAGAAAATTACACTGGTTCCTCCTTGGGTAATGGGCAACGGCGTGGATAACGTTTCCAATCGAGGTGGAGTGAATTTGACAGTGAATTCTTGACTGAAACGTGTCCAGTTTCCTTCGAAAAACCCACGCCAGGAAAAGTCTCGGGCCGAGATGATCAACGTGGCAGGCCCTCGGCGTTTGGGGATGGTGTCGTCCCCAAAAGGGATGAGGTCAAGCTCATAGAGGTGTTGTGTCCCGCCTTCTAAAGAGATTGCACCGTGTGAGGGGAAGCGTTCTTCGGCCAAAGTGTACGTCTCGAGGTTTTGGACCAGGCGGACTGAAATCTCTTGAAGCCCGGTACCCTCATCTTCAATACGAATGGACAGAGGGGTGGTGGGTCCAACCTGCGTGAAGGGCTGTGCAAGGGAAATGCGTGGAGGGGCATCGTCACCCCAACGAATGGAGGCGACAAGGACAATGTAGGCAGTGACGATAGCGAGCGCTACCAGGTAAAACACGGTTTTTTTATTCACGCGTATGGGGAATATCAGGATATGACGATTCCGTCAACCGGAACCCGAATTCTTTATGGTTGATTTATAGGAAAGGTCGGATTGAGAATGCTTCTATTCGTATATCCCGGCTAGGAAGGGGAAGCGCCAAATCAATTGGTATTGTAATTTCATCCTTGACTTAATCGTCATTTCGGGGAGAATGGGATTCATGATAGCTGGAGGTATGAGAGAAAGGGTGGGGCCATTTTCGTGGCTGTGTTTCCCCGACTCTCATGTTGACGCGAAGGACTCACTCAATTTTTATAAGGAGCACACGTGGGTTTTGCCGGTGACCTGTTAGGCTGGTTTTCGAGTGATTTGGCCATTGATCTTGGAACGGCGACGACACTCGTGTATGTCCGTGGGCATGGTATCGTTTTGAATGAGCCGTCGGTCGTTGCCATTGAAACGCAGTCAAATACGGTCTTAGCCGTTGGGGTGGAAGCCAAGCGCATGGTTGGCCGAACACCGGGCAACATTGTCGCCATTCGCCCAATTAAGGAGGGGGTGATTGCCGACTTTGGGATGACGGAGAAGATGCTCAAGTATTTTATTACCAAAGCGCACAATCGCAATTCGTTTGTGCGGCCACGATGCATCATTGGTGTTCCCTCACGTATCACCGAAGTTGAACAGCGAGCCGTGCGAGAATCCGCGACGCATGCAGGTGCTCGTGAAGTCTATTTGATTGAAGAGCCTGTGGCCGCGGCGATTGGTGCTGGACTGCCGATTACCGAACCATCTGGCAATATGGTGGTCGATATCGGAGGAGGAACGACCGATATCGCGGTTATTTCCTTGGGTGGCATTGTTTGTAGCGAATCCGTGAAAGTCGCTGGCGACCAGATGGATGAGGCCATCATGAGCTATGTCAAACGCCGATATAATTTACTCATCGGCGAACACATGTCTGAAAAAGTCAAAATGGAGGTGGGATCGGCCTATCCGCTCGAAGAACAAAAAACGATGATGGTCAAAGGCCGCGACATGATTTCTGGTATCCCGCGAACCGTGGTCGTCAACGATGCGGAAATTCGCGAGGCGTTAGAAGAACCGATTCATGCGATTATCAATGCGCTTCGAACGTCTTTGGAAAAGACCCCACCGGAATTAGCAGGAGATATTATTGATCGTGGAGTTGTCCTGACCGGGGGCGGGTCCATGCTTCCGGGATTGGCTACGAGGTTTCAAGAAGAAACCAATTTGCCGATTATCACGGTTGATGATCCTCTCACCTCGGTGGTCTTGGGGGTGGGGAAAGTCTTGGATGAGATTGAGTTATTTAAAAAGGTCGCGCTCCTCACTTCCGTGCGTGGTCTTGGGTAATTCAGATCTCCTGTGGCTTGACTGGGCCTGCCCCAACTTCGCTGCCAGTGGTCCCGTAATCCGATACACCCCTCCTCCGTGGTCAACGACGTACAGTTCTCCGGTTGCATCTTCCCCAAACGACGCAATTCGTAATCCCGTCGAAAGAAAGACGGTGACTCGATTATTCACCAGTCCCATGACTTCCCCGCTACAGTAATCGCCGAAAATATAGGTACCCTGTAGGTGAGGAATTTGCTGGCCTCGATATACATAGCCGCCAGTAATGGAGCATCGTCCGGATTCATTAGCATATTCCGCGATAGGCAGGGTCAAGCCGACTTGGGGGCAATCTGTCGAAGGCTTGAAGCAATGCATCCCCTCCATGATCCGCCATCCGTAGTTTTTTCCCTTTTCCACACGGTCAATTTCTTCCCACCGATTCTGTCCGACGTCCGCCGCCCAAAGCTCCCCGGTGGTGTTGTCAAAAGAAAATCGCCATGGGTTGCGAAAGCCAAACGCAAAAATTTCTTGGCCGTGTTGTTGCGTCGCAAAGGGGTTGTCCTTTGGTATGGAATAGGAGGCTCCATGGTCGATATCGATCCGAAGAATTTTTCCCAGAAGTTCTGTTTGATTTTGCCCGCGATTACCCGGATCTCCACGGGCTCCGCCATCGCCGGTGGCCATATAGAGGAATCCATCAGGTCCAAACGCGATCATCCCGCCATTGTGGTTACCGTACGGCTGGGAAATGACCAGGAGAATTTTTTCCGCGGGTTGTGCAAGATTGATCGTGTCAGATACCTGAAACTCCGAGATCACCGTTGCTCCATCGGTTGCCCGCGAGTAGTTCACAAAAAAACGGCCATTGTTCGAAAATTGTGGGTGAAACGCCAATCCGAGAAGCCCTTGCTCTCCACCAAAGTTGACGCGGTCGGTGATGTCTAAAAATGGGGTGGGAAGAAGTCTCCCCTTTTCCAGGATACGAATTCGACCGGCCTGTTCCACAATAAACAGTCGTTGCCCCTGATCTCCTGAGTGAGTTACAAACACAGGTTGTTCAAGACCTTTGGTCACGAGAGGAAAAAGTGAAATGTTGGCTTTGGGTGGTGGTTTCGCTAGGGCGAAAGCCGAAATGGATGGGGACCAAATGAGTAACAGGGCCAACGCTGTGTCAATAAATCGTCGATTGGTGAATAAAAAACATTGTGAAATCAATAAGTTGCGACATGTGTTGGTATGGGAAACTCTTGTCGTCGTACCGGTTTGTGTGAAGGGGGCTGGCATCACGGAATTGCGCACGATTTCCTTGCCCTGTTATAACGGGGTCTAATCTTTACAGAGGGAATGTCCTATGATCTTAAAATACGAAAACGAACCCTTGGATTCCGAGGAATCCGGAGGCCATTATTACCACGTTTGCCAGGGTCGTATCCAGAGTTCCGCATTGTCAGTTCCTCCCCCTGATCAACCATATGAATGTCCAGACTGTGGGATTGATCTGGAAACCGAAGATTTTATGCTTGCCCAACAGCGGGGGTGGTCATAAGCTGGTAAATGCGTGAAGCCTAGGAGCTATTACCCTTTATCCATCACTCGTTACCCATTTTTAGAGGTGTTGTATGGCAGGAAGTCAAGGTCGGAAAACTGTTTCGTTGATGCGAGGCCCCATGATGTTGTGTGAGTCATGTTACCAAGAGGTTCTCGAAGAAAAATTAGTGGATGACAAGAATTACGTGGAAGACCACGAAGCTCTCTTTGATACCATTTGCCCAGGTTGCGAGGATCTCAACCGGCCCTTGGTGGATGATATGCTCGGAAGCTCCGAATAGCGGATTTCCACTCCTCCCTCCTTAGGGTTCGCGCAAGAATAACTTCACATCTTTGGGCGTCGATCCATCCCGTCTGGCGGCGTTGCTCGTCCCTTCCATACGAGGAGTATGCGCAGTCCTCGCGCCTTGCCAGACAGGCGTCTCAACACCCCCAAATGTGAAGTTATTCTTGCGCGAACCCTTACTATTCTACACAGTAGCCAGACAATTCTGTTTTTGGTACAGTGCACCAGTCAATCGGCGGTGTCAGTCTGCCACGATCCGGGATGGATCAACTTTTTCGTTGTACAGGGAGGAATTCATGGCCACGTTCCGTCAGACATTTTGGGAGCACCTTTCTATATCGAGAGTCGTGCTTCTGATGGTGGGGGTATCCTTCCCAATTCAAATGGTGATATTGGCTCCAGTGGTTTTTGCTCAGACAGATACTGTTGGCAATGCTCAGAATATCCAGCCCACGGCACCTCCTAGCCCTCGATTAGATTCCAATCTTCAATATTTTGATTCCTCGGGCACTCCCTATACGGGGGACGATGGAATTCCGATGATGGCAGAAACTGTGGTGGAGGGTTCCACCATTGATTCGTTCAACGATCCGTTTGATGAAGGACCGCAAACGGTTGTGCAAGATCCATGGGAGTCGTTTAATTCTGAAATGTTCCAATTCAACTACAATATGGATCGGCATCTGCTTAAGCCCGCGGCCAAGGGTTATAATGCGATTATTCCTCCTGATGTTCAAGGGTCCATTGCCAATGTCTTTCACAACATGGGATTTATATCGCGATTTTTGAACAGCCTTTTTCAGGGCAAGTATGGACGTGCCGGAATTGAGACGAAACGGTTTCTGCTCAACTCCACTATCGGAGTCGCCGGCCTGTTTGACGTCGCGAAGTATGTGTTTGATACGGAAGCTCCCCCTGCTGAAGATGCAGGGCAGACGCTGGCGGTCTATGGCTTCGAATCCGGTCCTTTTCTTGTGCTGCCGTTTATGCGGCCATTTACGGTTCGTGATGCTGTTGGGTATGCCGGAGATATCGCGATGAATCCTTTAAATTATGTTATTCCGTTTTTCCCCAACCTTGGGATAAATGCCGAGGATAAGATGAATGAGCGGTCTCTCAATCTCGAAACATTTGAAGGGATTGAAGAATCAACCGTTGATTTGTATGGTGCTGTTCGGTCCGGATATTTCCAGCGCCGGGCGAAAGATATTCGTGAGTAGGGGGCGGTTAGCACCCGTCAAATAACGCATCGCCCTACTAATCCATTGAACAGGCTCCTGGTCCTCTGGGGTCGCCACATGTTCCACAGCTTCCCGGTCCCCCCTCAAACCCGAAATCGCTATTCCCACCACTGACGGCAAAAGCCGAGAGTTGCTTTTCGATGTTGTGCGTCTGACACTCAGGGCAGGCAGGGATGGTGGAGCTATGGACAATGAGTTCAAATGGGTGCGAACATTCATTACAGATGTATTCATACAACGGCATTGGTTCAGTCTCCTTTTCACGGCAGTTGAATCTAACAAGTAAACCCGTAGTATATGTGAGCGAGGCTTCATCTGACAATGAAGGTCGGGTCAGAAGGTGCGGGATCATCTTAAAAGGTCGCATAACAAAGGACATTCTGGCATGTATCAAGAAGAAAAAACGTTCAATCTTCGGTTTCATTTGGAAGCCCAATTTCCTGAGGAATATGAGGGTGATGAGGATGCGCAGGCCTGGGAGCATGATTGGGAAACTCGCATTAAACCTGAAATCATCAAAGCCGTGTTCAATGCATTGCGACATGCTCCCTCATGGTCTGCGCATATCCGCAACAGAGGGATGTCAGCCACGGATGAAGTTGAAATCGCAATGACCAAAGTTTTTCCTGATAATACGGAACGTCATGGGCTCTAAAATCAACGTGAATAGTAAGCGGCATCCCTGCACAGGCCTGGGCGGAGTGCTTTTGTTGGGCGTAGCCATTCTTGTGGCCGATCCCGTCGTGGCACAAAATCTTGTGCTCACTCCCGTGATTCCAGCGGATGTTGGACGACATCCGGAGGCCTTGACGGTTGGAGATTTTAATGGCGACGGGTGGCTCGACGTGGCCACGGTAAATAACGGTTCCGACGATGTGACGATGTTATTCGGCAATGGCAATGGCACGTTTCGATCTGGCATTTCCTTTGGTGTGGGACGGAGTCCGATGTTTCTCACCTCAGGCGACTTGAACCAGGATGCCACACTCGATTTGATCGTGGCGGAGACGGGTTCTGATGGAATTGTCGTCTTGTTGGGAAAAGGGGATGGATTGTTTCAGGATCCCATGTTTTACCCGTCCGGAAAGGGACCCACGTTTCTGAAATTGGGAGATCTGGATCGCGATGGAGATGTCGATGTCGTGGTCGCCAATAGCGGCCGCTTTGGGAATTATCCTCCGTATAGTCTGTCAGTGTTGTTGAACAATGGCCAAGGACTATTGAGCTCAGCACAAGTGTTTGAAGAACAGGATCAACATGGGTTGTTTCCGACCGGTGTGTCAATCGTCGATTTGAGTGGCGATGGTCTTCCTGAATTAACCGTGACCTGGAGCCAGCCTAGTTGGCAGACTCCGAATGGACTCGTGTCCGTCCTACACAATGAGGGAGACGGTCAGTTTGTACGCAGCCAAGACATCGATGCCGGGTTTACGCTTAGTGCCCTGATGCAGGTTGATTTGGACGGAGACGGAAATCTTGACCTTATTGCCGCCAGTGTGTTTACGGATAGTTTGAACGTTCTTTTGCAAGAAGCTCCCGGGCAGTACACTAAACCCGCTCAACTTGATGTAGGATTTAGTCCCATGGCGGTAACCATTCATGATCTCGATGGCGATGGACATTGGGATTTGATCGCCTCGAATCGGGCATCCAATAGCACGTCCATTTTGCTAGGGAGAGGGGACGGCTCGTTTCAGCCGGCTGGCCATTTTGCCGTGGGAGCCACGCCGACCTCCGTCGGAGTTGAGGATTTCAATGGGGATGGCTTACCTGATGTCGTGACCACCAATAGTGATTCTCATGACGTGTCGATATTACTGAGCGGCAAAGCCACTATCCCTTCGATTAATCTCAGTACCGATGCCGTCCAGTTTGCTGATGAGGACGTTCGAGATGAACCGTCGGCGAAACTCCTGACGGTTGCCAATGTGGGGTTAGGTCCTCTTACGATCAGGAAGGTGGTGTTGGAAGGGCCTGATTCTCAATCGTTTTCGATCAACGACGGGGCTTGTTTGGGAACTACGCTCACGACAGGAAAACTCTGCTCCGTTCACATTCGTTTTGCTGGGGATGAACCCAGGCCCTACCATGCGCAACTCACCATCTGGGACAATGCCCCCGGCGGGCCTCGAGTGGTGACCCTAAGTGGAAACGTAAAGGGGTAGAGCCTCTTTCCTTTGGCTCACCGTTTTTTTCTTCTTCTTCTGTCATTTCGAGTGGAAGGAGAAATCTCTTCGTTGGGGGTGGGATCCATTACCAAGCGTGGTAGGAGCGGCGAGATTTCTCCCAAGGGTCGAAATGACATGGAAGGAAGGACAAAGGGGTGTTTTCTTTGTTGTCATTTCGAGTGGAAGGAGAAATCTCTCTGTTGGCCTTGGACCGCCTTGCCAAGCGTGGTAGGAAAAGCGAGATTTCTCCCAAGGGTCGAAATGACAACGAAGAAAGATTGAAATAACAAATGTCCCATCCCTATTTCGTATATCTGATGACCACTCAGAATAATCGAGTGATGTATGTGGGGGTAACGAATAATTTGGAACGACGTGTATGGGAGCACCAGAATGGCGTCATAGAAGGATTCACGAAAAAATACAACGTCAAGAAATTGGTCTACTTTGAAGAGACAACCGATGTTCACGCTGCACTTGCGCGGGAAAAAGAAATCAAAAAGTGGCGTCGATCGAAAAAGAATTCCTTAGTGATAACGATCAACCCAAAGTGGAATGATCTTAGGCAAAATTGGGAAGCCTAATCTGTGAAGGGAAGCGGCGAGATTTCTCCCAAGGGTCGAAATGACATGGAAGGAAGGACAAAGTGGTGTTTTCTTTGTTGTCATTTCGAGTGGAAGGAGAAATCTTTCCGTTGGGCTCGGACCGCCTTGCCAAGGGTGGCAGGAAAAGCGAGATTTCTCCCAAGGGTCGAAATGACAACGGGGGGGTCGAAATGACAAAAGGGGGGGTCGAAATGACAAAAGGTAGGGACCCCAAGTTTGCTAGTTTGTTCGAGATGAGCGAGCGTCAGACCCCTTCTGTCATTTCGAGTGGAAGGAGAAATCTCTTCGTTGGGGTTGGGATCCATTACCAAGCGTGGCAGGAACGGCGAGATTTCTCCCAAGGGTCGAAATGACAATTCTTGCTCTTGTCTGCAAATTTCGTTAGGAAGAACGAATCATGTTTATAGGCAACCTCCAACCTCGACTGTTTATCGGGATTGACATTGGCGGAACGTTTACCGACTTTGTCCTGTTTGACGAGACAGCGAATCAGATATCCACGTTTAAAATTCTCTCAACGCCTTCAAGTCCGGCTAAAGCAGTGCTGCAAGGCCTAGAGCGTCTTTCTAGTGAACTTCCACGAACCATCATTCATGGTTCCACCGTCGCCACCAATGCCCTGTTAGAACGAAAGGGTGCCAGGACTGCCTTCGTCACGACGAAAGGCTTTCGAGATATCTTGCGCCTTGGCCGTCAAAATCGACGAGCCCTCTATGATTGGTTCAGTGGGGGAGTCGAACCCCTGGTCTCCTCAGATCTGTGTTTCGAAATCCCGGAGCGGATTGATTATCAAGGCCACGTGCTTATCTCGCTTGATGTCAACGAGATTCCTGCCCTCGTGGATTTCCTCCATACGCAACACGTTCAGTCGGTGGCCATCAGTTTTCTTTTTTCCTTCACGAATCCTGCGCATGAGCAGGAAGTGGCCCAATGTTTTCGGCAGGAGGGATTTTTTGTGACGGCCTCCCAGGAATTGCTTCCCGAATTCCGTGAATACGAACGTGCGTCTACTACGGTCGTGAATGCCTATGTGTCGCCGGTGCTTGATCAATACCTCGGCGAGCTTGAAGATACGTTGGGTGCCGACACGTTTTATATCATGCAATCCAATGGCGGACGGATTCAGGCGACACAGGCACGCCAAAAAGGGGTGCACTCGATTCTCTCTGGCCCTGCAGGAGGCGTGGTCGGGGCCGTGCATGTGGCCAAGCTGGCTGGGTGTGACCGCTTCATCACATTTGACATGGGTGGAACCTCCACGGACGTCTCTCTTGTCGATGGTGAAATTGAAACCACGTCGGAAGCAGAAGTGGGCGGATTCCCCATTCGCGTTCCCGTGATTGATATTCATACCGTCGGCGCGGGTGGTGGTTCGTTGGTGCGAGTGGATAAAGGGGGTGCCCTTCGGGTGGGCCCGGAGAGTGCCGGAGCCGATCCCGGGCCAGTCTGCTATGGCCGAGGGGGACTGATTCCCACGGTCACCGATGCGAATGTGCTGTTAGGTCGCTTGCCGGCATCGGGTCTCTTGGGAGGGCAGCTACCATTTGATATTGAAGCATCGTCCAAGGCCATGGCGGTGTTGGCTGAACAGCTTGACCTTCAACCACAAGCCGAATGTTCAGAGGTGGAAGCCGCGGTTTTGGGAATCGTTCAGGTTGTCAATGCCCAGATGGAGCGCGCGATCCGCGTGATTTCCGTGGAGCGAGGACATGACCCCCGGGATTATGCGTTGGTGTCGTTCGGTGGGGCCGGCGGCGGCCATGCCTGTGATTTGGCCAGGGGCATGGGAATTCGTCGAGTACTCATTCCTTCCTCCGCGTCAACATTATCAGCCTATGGAATGTTGACGGCCCATGTTCGAGTGGATGCCGTACAGACGATCATGCGATCCGATGAGCCCTCGTATGAAGAGTTGCAAGGAAACTTTGCACCCATGATCGAGAAGAGCAGGTCTGGCCTGAAGGCCCAAGGCGTGAAGCCTGATGATGTCGAAATACTCAGCGAACTCGATGTTCGGTATGTTGGGCAATCGTATGAATTAACCGTTCCCTTTTCGAAAACGTATCGGGCCAGCTTTGATGCACAGCATCAGCAACGATATGGGTATCGGCAGGAAGATGCACCGATTGAGATTGTCAACCTACGGGTGCAGGGTAGTGGTCGAACCAAACCGCCTTCGCTCTCGCGCTTACCAATTGAAGCTTCTGCAAACGCATCTCATGCTGTGACTGGAACACACCGGCTGGTCTTACCTGATGGTCCTGTCCTGGCCCCGCATTTTTCACGAGAGCGCTTGCGCCCAGGCAATGAGATAGACGGGCCAGCCGTGATCATCCAAGACGACACGACAATCGTGCTAGGTATCAATGATCACGCGCGTGTTGATGAGTATGCCAATCTGCATATTGAGATATATTCATGAAGGACGATGCCATTCAGCTCGAAGTCTTTAAACACTTGTTCTCGTCGGTGGCCGAAGAGATGGGAGTTCGGCTTCGACGATCAGCCTTTTCTCCCAACATCAAAGAACGATGCGATTATTCCTGTGCCGTGTTTAACCAGCACGGCCAACTCATTGCTCAGGCCGACCATATCCCGGTGCACCTGGGCGCGATGCCGTTATCCGTCCAAGCCTGCCTGAAAAAGATGACCTTCGCCCCGGGTGATGTGGCTATGGTCAATGATCCGTTTGAGGGCGGCACGCATCTGCCTGATATCACGCTGGTGTCGCCGGTGTTCACTATGGTCAATGGCGGGGAGACGCTTCTCGGTTTTGTCGCGAATCGCGCCCACCATTCCGATGTGGGAGGCATGTCGCCGGGGTCCATGCCATTGTCTCAGGAACTCTTTCAGGAAGGAATCATCATCCCTCCCCTAAAACTCATTTCTGAGGGACAACGCAATCAAGCATTGTGGGACTTGTTTCTCGCGAATGTTCGCACTCCCATAGAACGAACCGGAGATCTGTATGCCCAACTGGCGGCGAACCGCACGGGTATCGAACGACTCCAAGCGTTAGTGGATCGATATGGCCGAGAGGTTGTCACGACACAGATGGACGGCCTGTTGATCTACAGCGAGCGCATGACTCGCCGGCTGATTGCCGCTTTGCCGGATGGGACGTATCGCTATGCAGATTATCTTGATGATGACGGAATTGATCCCGACCCGATCAAGATCGTGGTGGCGATAACGATTCAGGGCGATGAAATTCTCGTTGATTTCGAGGGGTCAGCCCCACAGTGTCAAGGCAATGTCAATGCGGTGTATGCGATTACCTTGTCGGCGACGGCCTATGTTCTGCGCTGTTTATTAGGCTTGGATATTCCGGGAAACAGTGGGTGCATGGCATCTGTGACCGTACGGGCGCCTGAAGGAACGGTGGTGAATGCCACACGTCCGGCGGCAGTGGCCGCGGGCAATGTGGAAACCGCACAACGCATTGTCGATGTGTTGATTGGCGCGTTAGCGCAAGCCTGTCCCGATCGAGTTCCAGCCGCCAGCCAGGGGACGATGAACAATGTGACCATTGGCGGATGGGATCCTGAACGGCAACGTGCATTCGCCTATTATGAAACTCTCGGCGGGGGCATGGGAGCGGGGTCTGGACATTATGGAGCCAGCGGTGTGCATTCTCACATGACGAATACGCTCAATACGCCAGTCGAGGCCCTGGAATATGCCTATCCCTTTCGAGTAACCCACTATGGCCTTCGCCAAGGCACAGGTGGGTCAGGTGCCTTTCAAGGTGGTGAGGGAGTGACGCGAGAAATTGAATTTCTCCATGACGCGCAAGTCACCATTTTGTCTGATCGGCGACGGATGAAGCCGTATGGTCTGGCTGGAGGCGTCTCTGGCAAAACTGGACGAAATGTTTTGATTCGTGAGGGGGAGGAAGAAGTGTTACCTGGCAAGACCCAACTGAATGTTCGTCCTCGTGACCGTCTACGAATAGAAACGCCTGGGGGTGGTGGGTATGGGTGCGAGAAAAAAGAATCCCCCGAACCCTGATGTCGCCTTCCTTACCTCGTGACTTGGAGTCCTGAAGTCAGGATTCAAGCCACATGCCCATACGAGCTTCCACCAGTCATTCCCGACATTGATAATCAGGAATCCAGGTCTTCCCCTCTGTCACTTCAGCCCCTCCTTTGTCATTTCGACCTTTGGGAGAAATCTCTCGTTCGACACTGGGGGGAGATTTCTCGCTCTGCTCGAAATGACAATCAATTGTTATGTAAGGTTGTTTTTTCATTTTCTGCATCGAACTTGGGTCTTTGCGTTGGGCCCGGCGGAGCCTCCGTACCGAATCGGCCTCTCGGCGAGAGCTGTTTGAGCGTAGCGAGTTCCCGAGCCATCTTATTCGGTACGGAGGCGGAGGGACCCGGAAGAGAATGATCAAACCGTCCGTCAGCGGCGTTCTCGGCCCTTTGCCGTGCTCACCTACTAACGCGTACGCTGCGCGCGCCAAAGCGCCTGCGGCCTTGCTGACGAACGGTTTGATCATTCTCTGTAGGGCCGCGCATAAGCGAGAATGGTTTTGGGTCCTTTAACCTAGAAACGGCAGTTGGATCACAAAAGTCCGCGCAAGCTCTTGGCGCACCTGGCAAAATACAAAAATGTCTCATCACCACCGAGGTGACCACGACTTTTTGTATTTCACCATGCACACCAATATCTTGCACGTCTTTTTTGTGCCCAACTGCCGTTTCTAGGTTTAAGGGACTGTTGAAAGTTCCCTAGCTGCGTTCTCGTTGTTCAAAGCCCTCAACCTACTTTCTGTACGCCTTGGGCTTTTTGCTGCCTGCGGTCTTGCTCGGAAACTTTTTGAACAGTCCCTTTTTGGCCGAAACAAAAGGGCCTCGTCTGCAGGGGCAAAACCCTGCATCTCATAATTCCTCAACAGAGGGAAAGTATGAAGAAGGAACAGCCAAAGGTGGTAGCGTTATTTTTTAATTTTCCACAAAAAGAAAAAAGCTTGCAATGCGTACGGCATTACCGTACAGTATAAATAGATGATTATTCGATCCGTGCGTCACCGGGGTTTGAAACGCCTGATTGAAGACAATCAGACCAGAGGTATTCGGCCCGATCTGGTGACCAGGATACGAAATATTCTGACCGCGCTTATTCTGGCTGATGATATGGGCGCGTTTCGAGCGTCCGCGCCTCCGGGTTGGCGGGTGCATCAACTCTCAGGGGATCGAAAGGACACATGGAGTGTGTCCACGTCGGGCAACTGGCGGATTACCTTTGAAGAGGAGGACGGGTATTTAGATTTGTTAGATGTGGGGGATTATCACTGATGAAGAAGAAAGGTTTGAAAATCGGCATGAAGCCTTCCCATCCGGGGGCATTCATTAAGACCGAAGTGATAGATGAGCTTGGCCTAAGTGTCACCAAAGCCGCCGAGGTTTTGGGCGTACGCCGTGCCACGCTGTCAGAATTGGTGAATGAAAAAGTGGCGCTGTCGCCGGAAATGGCTCTACGATTGGAAAAGGCGTTTCAATTGAACATGGATATGTTGCTGAGGATGCAAGCATGGTTTGACGCGACAGAGATGCGGAAGCAATCAGGAAAATTCAAGATTGTTCCCTATGTTCCTGCCTAAATGATGTAACCTACTCGTCCAACGCAGGCACCGAAGTGAACAGCTTACGTTTCGAGTTGTTGAGGCTTATTGGTTTAAGGCAGTTCATCAATTCCTCCGGCCGTCATCCTCGACATCCTTAATCGGGGATCCAGGTTTTCTTTCTGTCATTTCGACCCTTGGGAGAAATCTATCGTTTGGCAACGTTCAAGATTATTGACAAGAATTATTAGATGCAGGGGCGAAACCCTGCATCTAATAAATTCTCAAGAAACCCACTGTTGCGCTAGCGAGTTGAATTTACGAGTTCAGCTCCTTGCCTTCCTTCTCCTTGAGTCCATTTTAACCCTTGGCTCCTTTGAATCTCGTACTCTTGATGTTCTCGCGGCCCAAAATCCAAATAAGAAACATACCCGTTGACGACTGATGTCTATGTTTTCTAGTCTTGCAGACGATTCGAGAGAATGAGTCCGATATCATTAGAAGGAGTTGTGAAGCATGAAAGAAACAGATTCTGAACGGCTGGAAATGTTGTACGATCGGTTTTGTGAGGTGTGTCTCGTTGAGAAGGAAGTGTGGCTGGAGATATATCTGCCTCGGCAGGTTGAAAAAGGGGTGGTCATGACCAATGTGCAAGATAAGTATGAGGTGGTCATTGATGATGAAGAGATCGAGGAGACCTTGGATGCCAACATTCCGCGTGGCAAAGCCGCATTAAAGGCCGCGGTCGACCAGTATAAGGACCATATTAGTTTTCATAAAAAGTAAACGCTGAGATTTTCTTATGGCCTCTAAGGTTGAAGCCTCTGCTATCCGGGAGGGGCTTTTTGGTTTGGTGTTTCTCTCGAATGGTCTGTGTTGGTTATTCAAGGGTTGTTTTATTTACGCCGACATGATGAGGAGGATCATTTATTAAAGTGTCTTGGGAGTGAGATGATCGGTTGTGCGAAAACGACGAATGTACACACAGGCATGGCCAGCGGTTGAGCCCCCTGAACTCAGGGGGGCCTATGTTGGATTTTGGGCGCGGCTTTGGGCTACATTTCTTGATACGATTCTGACCGTCATTGTGACCTATCCGTTTCTTATTGCAGTCTACGGATGGGGTTATCTTGAATCGCGGGCGTTCGTCGAAGGCCCGATTGACTTATTACTCTCCTTGATGTTGCCTGCAGCGGCGATCGTCGTGTTTTGGATTTATTGTGCGGCGACGCCAGGAAAAATGGCGATAGGTGCTAGAATTGTGGATGTCGCTACCGGGCGGCAGCCGACTCAGTGGCAATTCGTTAAACGGTACATTGGCTATTTCCTCTCTTCGATCCCCCTGTGTTGGGGATTTATCCGCGCGGCGTTTGATCCGAGAAAGCAAGGCTGGCATGACAAGCTGGCCGGGACGGTTGTGGTCTACACCAAAAAGATTTGGCAACCCGAAATTTCGGCAAAGACGAAAATCTTCGGGACGGGTCAACCCGTTCAATCGTTTCATCCCCATTCTGTTATAGAGGAATCCTACCGAGAAGAAGTGGTCTTCGGAGTACCGTAAAGGTGCTTCGGTAAATTTTCCTTCCGATCCCAGAATATAGGGCGCGTCTAAAAACCCGGCATTTTTTGTGAGGGCAAGGAAGCCGTGCGCGGAAAACCGGAGTGTATGGGCGAATACATGAGGATGTGAGCACGCGGCTGACGCCGCCATCACGGAAAAGGACGGTTTTTAGAGGTGCCCTATAATTTAGCTATGGTGCGTCGATGATACGACAGAGGTATTCCTCATCAGTAATAACGCATTTCCGAGTAGCGAGCCTTATCTGTGTCGTTCTGCTCATGCTCGAACTATGCGTTGTCGGACTTTCACCCGTACTGGCAGAAACCGGAAAGCCAGCACTCGCCGAGCAGTTTTTTGCCAAAGGCCTGGGCTATTATTGGGCGCAAGACATGCCCCAGCATTATGATGAAGCGTTGGTGTGGCTATCGAAGGCAGCAGAATATGGCCATCCTCGCGCGCAATCGATCGTTGCAGATATGTACAACAATGGCTTAGGGATTCAAATTGATTATCGGGAGGGTTGGGATTTCACTCGGGCTTCAGCGCGCCAGGGCGATGTCTATGGTCAATTTTTGTTGGGTAAGGCTTTCTATAAGGGGCTTGGAGTCGAGAAGGATTCAGATAAGGGAACAAAGATTTTGTCTCAGACATTGATTGCGCTTGAAAGAGAAGCGGAATCAGGGGATGCTCACGCACAAAGTAGTCTCGCTTGGATTTATTATAATTTGAGCGCTGCCACAAAGGATTATCGGAAAGCCCGTTATTGGTATGAAAAGGCCGCGGTTCAGGGATATGTCGTGGCGCAAAATAATTTGGGGTTGATGTTTGGGGGTGGCAATGGTGTGAGAAAGAATTCAAAAGCCGAGATTGTCTGGTATCGTCGCGCAGCCGAACAGGGCTATCCCATTGGACAATACAATTTGGCCCTTGCGCTTGGAAAAGAGGGAGACCTGAAAAGTCAGTTTAGATTGTATCGCTTGGCTGCCAATCGCAATTACGGACCGGCTCAAGCTCAGTTGGGCTGGATGTATGAGAATGGTAAGGGTAGGCCGATAAATTTGGAGAAAGCAGTCTCGTTGTACCGAAAGGCTGCCGGGCAGGATCATCGATGGGCTCAGTATCGGTTGGGTCGTCTGTTCCAATACGGCACAGGTGTTGAGCAAGATTACCAAGCAGCGATGAAATGGTATCGTGTCGCTGCGGACAGAGCCTATAAGCAAGCCATAGCGAAAGTTGGTTATTTATACGAAAAGGGGAATGGCGTTCCAAAAGATTATACAAAAGCCAAAGAGTGGTATATCAAAGGCGCAAGGTTGGGAAATGGTTATTCACAGGAACGCCTTGGTAAGTTCTATATGAGAGGATGGGCTGGGGAGAAAGACGTCGAACAGGCCTTAGAATGGTTTAAAAAAGCATCTCGCAATGGAAGAGAGCGAGCGTATTATGAAATTGGATTGATTCATGAGGAGCAGCAGAAGTACTCGCAAGCCATTCGATGGTATCTCCTGTCCGCAATCAACGGATATAACTTTGGTCTCAAACGTGCGGTGTATTTGATGGTGTTGTATCCCGTGATTTCCTTGCGCACGTAGTATCCCGAGTCAGAAAGCCATTGCCATAAACCGTTCGCCCTGAGCTTGTCGAATGGCTCAGAATGACAAAAGGAAAAGACTGGATTTCCGATGAAGGATGTCGGGAATGCGTTCCTTTTATCATTTTGTTTCTTTTGTCATTTCGACCCCTGGGAGAAATCTCCCACGTTGCCACATCACAGATTGCTCCCAAGGGTCGACATGACACCCCAGTCGTGAGGTCGCGTGGTGCTTTTATTCTCTGTCTCGGTCGTGGAAAATACATCTGTCCCCTTTTCACATGCGCCCGTGGTCGAACAAGAGATTTCTCCTGGGGTCGAAATGACAAAAGGAATTGGAATTGGGGTCAGGCATGAGTATTGAGTTTTATGCAAACTCTTTCAAGTAAAGGGTAGCGTATGTCATTTCGACCTCTGGGAGAAATCTCCCACGTTGCCGTACCACAGAATGCTCCCAAGGGTCGACATGACACGACAGTTGTGAGATTGCGTGGCATTTTTATTTTCTGTCTTGGTCGTGGAAAATACATCTGTCCCCTTTTCACATGCGCCCGTGGTCGAACAAGAGATTTCTCCTGGGGTCGAAATGACAAAAGGAATTGGAATTGGGGTCAGGAATTGGGGTCAGGCATGAGTATTGAGTTTTATGGAAACTCTTTCAAGTAAAGGGTAGCGTAAATTTTTTTACAGGCCCTTAGTTTGGATTTTCTTCCTTCTCAGAGTCTCCACGGCAGAGTGTGGTGATGTGTTGCCAATCGTCTAGTGGGAACAGGCTATGCACAGATTCACTTGCGGCTTTGGCTTGTGCCCGGAGTGTTTCAACCCGGTCGCCTGCTGTCGGATGGGTTGAAAGATAACGCCATAGTGGGTCGTGGTCATTCTCGCCATGTTGCTCCTTTAAATAGTTAAAAAAACTGAGCATGCCTTTGGGATTGATCCCCGCCGCGAGTAGTAAGGCCATGCCTTCGCGGTCGGCTTCTTCTTCTGCCGAGCGGCTGTAGGACAATGATTGCAGCACGTGCGCGCCTTCGAACACAAAGGCCATGATGCCGCTGACATCTCCGGTGAGTGCGCCGATGATCAAGCCAAGCGTCATGTTTTGCACGAGCAATCGCATGCTGTGGCGTTGGAGCACATGTTGAATTTCGTGAGCCAGCACGCCAGCGAACTCCTCCGGGGTCTCTGTGCTTTCGAGCAGGCCTCGAAAGACCACGATGTATCCGCCTGGAAGTGCGAGGGCATTAAGAATCGGTTTGTCGATAATGGCAATGCGAAACGTGTATGGGACCGGTTCCACGGTGGATACTAAGACTTGGACCAAAATATTGGTTTTCTCTAGAAGACGCGAGTCCGTGCACCGTTCGTCTGATGGAGCTATTTCTTCGATCAGGGCTTCGCCTAAATGATTTTCCCAGGAGTAGGGAATGAGATTGGTGAGTGGTCCGGCAAGGGCCGGGACCCCTTTTGCGTACACAACCCAGAGGAGCGGGATGGCCAAGAGTCCCGCGGCGACGGTGAGCCAGACGCGGCGAGTACGGGTGTGCGGGTTATGAAGATGTCCGACTTCATCGGGCGCAAGACGATGAATGGCTACTAAAAATTTGGCATCAGCCACGACTAGCAGATCGTGGTGATCATCCCTTCGCTCTAGCCGAACTTCCTCTCCTTCATAGTGTCCTTGGGTTTGATGGATTTCTGTATATGGCCAGAGGCAGGGTCTATCGGGCGTCCCATGAATTCTGAGTCCCGTCGGAGTGATGTCTATGGATACGCGATGAGCGATTGGACTCTGGCCATCGAAGTATTGACCGTGCCATGTTGAGGATGCCGACATGAGTGACCTAATGTCTCGTATTATTCCAAATAAGTTCAATAAACTCGAAATCCGAAACAAATTCAAAATTCAAAATTCGAATGGTTCAATTTGGTCATTCTAATTTGTTTCGGATTTCGATATTCGAGCTTTGGATTTACTCTATAGATCTTTGGCCATAGGCAGAGAGAGCGGAAGTGAATTGAAATAGCTATAGGATGAATGCTTTGAACTCAGGTGGATAGGCTAAAGGCCGAAGGCTGAAGGTTTTAGGGGGCAATTATGCAAGATCATCTAAAAATCATGCATAATGAGTGATAGCCTTCAGCCTAAATACCTGAGTTACCAAGGGTTTGCCTGACAGAGAAGAAGGTTTATCCGAGATCAAACCCTGTGTCAAAGAACCCGGCCAATTCTTCACCCATGGGCGAGGCGGTGCCAGCTTCTTGAACGACCTGCTTAAGATTCAATGGGCCTTGGAGTCCGACGTGATAATACAGGAACTGTAGATTCCGAGTCTGGACCCAGGGCCAGGCAAGTCCGAGGGTACCGATCAACAGGAACAGATTGGTGAGTTTCAATTCGAATAACCTTTTCCCTGTCATGGTCGCGTGAAAGCGGGCAGGGCCAAACGTGGTATGATTCCACATATAGCGTTGTTTGGTGGCCTGGAACCAAAACCAATTACCGATGACAAAAGGGATTACCGTCGATACCATGGCCATCGTTGTCCAAAAGACGATATCGATGACTTGGTTCGGGTTAGCCTGGCCTGCCAGGAACGATGTGGCCAACAGGACTGCCTCTGCCGTGATGAGGCCCAGGATCAATAACCGGAAGGCCTTGAAATAGATCGATCCTAATTCTTTGGCTTCTCCATCAAAACCCAACGCTCGATTGCCAAAATGTGTTCCTGACACGAGAAAGGCTCGTTTGGCATTGTCGAAAACCGGGTAATAGATCCCCAGTGTCAAAATCGAAAAGAGCATGCCTTTTAGATACAGCGTGAAAAAATCTTTGGCAGAGTTACGGAATGAAAAGTAAATGCCACGCCAAGAGGTCCGGCTCATGCGATAGCGATGTGATCCCACGATGGCGATGGGAATGAAGCACAAGATGAACAGACCCGCCAAGATGTTCACACCCCATTGGAGCATGGCCTCGGATTGTACCATGCCCGCATAGCTTAAGGCTGAGTAGGGAATACCAAAGACTGCCACGGCCTTCATCCATCCCTTCAGCAGTTCCCCTCCCGTCCCATGAAAGGCCAGCCGAGCGCCAGCAAATTTCGTTTGACTGTGGAGGTATCGCCGAATTTTGATTCGAGCCCAAAACGAATACACGCCGAAGGTCAGGAGCGTGAGTAACGTATTCATCGTGAACATGCCAAACAGCGAACCCCCGGTTCCTGTAAAGAACGGGCGCCTGAATCGATCTGGGGCGTGTTCAATGTTCTGCGCCGGGATGTCAGGGGGCAATGGCATTCGGTTTGGTTCGAACGAACAATCTGCCTTCTCTGTTATCAGCGGAACTGGTTGATTGATCAGGGCTTCTGAACCGAAGTCGCCCTGGTGTCCTTTTTCGCTTGACTTCTTTTCCGTCTTCTGAGAGACTATCCTCGATGAAGACTGTGGACACCTTACCCAAGACGACCTTTAGCGGGCGGCGGTTCACCCGCAAGCAGTTGGCGCAGGTCCAAGAAACCGTCCAGCTGTTCCCCCACCTGAGTCGGAAGGAATTGGCCCTCACCGTCTGTGAGCATCTCAGCTGGACCACGCCGACGGGCCACAACAAGATTCATTCCTGTTTGACCTTGCTGACCGAGCTGGAAGCGCACGGGATCGTGACTCTGCCGGCCACGCGCCACAAGCGCGCGCCGGGACACCCCATCCCTGCGTTTCACGAGCCGCCCCCCACCGAGCCACTCACCGACACCCTCGCCGCCGTGGCCCCAATTACCCTGCACCGGGTGGTCTCGAAAGAGGAACGCGAGAGCTGGAAAGCCTACCTGCAGACCTATCATTATTTGGGCTATAAACACCCGATCGGGGCCCAGCTGGGCTATCTGGTGAGATCGGCCGCCCAGCCGTACCCGCTGGGCTGTCTGCTGTTTTCGGCCTCGGCCGCCTGGGCGCTGGCCCCCAGAGATCACTGGATTGGCTGGGACGTGACGCACCGGAGGAAGCTCCTGCCATTGGTGTTGCGCAATGATCGGTTTTTGATCTTTCCGTGGATTGACGTGCCGAATCTCGCCAGCCATGTGCTGGCGCGGGCCACCAAGCAGATCGGGGACGACTGGGTTGAAGTCTACGGTTATCGCCCGGTGCTGATTGAAACGTTCATCGATCCCTCCCGGTTTGCCGGGACCTGTTATCGAGCGGCCAATTGGCACTTCGTGGGCTACACCGAGGGGCGCGGGCGGTTTGGCTCAACGTCGGACCGTCCACCCACGACAAAAGAGATTTTTCTCTATCCGCTCCAACCCGACTGGCGCGCGTGCCTGACTGCCGGGCATCGAGCCGTCACGGTGAAGACACGCTATCGCAACGACGTGCGAGCCAGTCGCACACGGTCCGTCGGGGAAGGGTTTGTCGCCTGGTGGAAACAGGTGGTCCACATCCTCCACGACGTGGCGGCCCAGTACGATGACCAGTGGCGCGTCCGGAAACGGGTGATCGATTCCCTGATCCTGATGCTGTTGATCTTTCGGTTGGTGTCGTCAACCAACTCCCAAAGTTACGGCACCACCATTGATGACTTGTGGGACAGTTGCGACAACCTGGCGCTCGCGCTCCCGCAACCCCACAGCATCGCGCCGGCGTCCTTTTGTGTCGCACGTCGCAAACTGGACGAAGCCATTTTCCAGTCCGTCAACCGGAACATTCTGGACGCCTATGCCCCACACGACTCCAACGACACCTGGTTGGGCCATCGGGTGTTTGCCGTCGATGGCTCCAAGCTTACACTGCCCCGCGCGTTGCGGGCGTGTGGCTACCCCTTGCCCTCTGACAATGCACACTATCCTCAAGGGTTGCTGAGTTGCCTCTACCACCTCACGTCGCAAGTGCCCTGGGATTTCGACCTCGTCGCGCATGGCAACGAGCGACGGTGCGCCCTGCGGCACCTGGCTGTGCTGAAGCCCAACGATGTCGTGGTGTACGATCGAGGCTATTTCTCCTACGTCCTGCTGCATCAGCACTGGACCGCCGGGATCCACGCCGTGTTTCGTCTCCAAGACAGCGGGTTCAAGGAGATTCAAGAGTTTTTTGCCGGCCCGGACACCGACACCACGGTCACCCTCTTCCCCGCCGCACGCACGCAACGAGACATCCGGGCGGTCTATCCTGATCTCGCCATCATCCCGTTGAGCCTGCGGCTTCTGAAATATGAGATGGCCGGCAGCCGATTTTGCTTGGGCACCACCCTGGTCGGCCCCCAGCAGCGGTATCCGCTCCAGGAGTTCATGGATCTCTACCATGCCCGTTGGGGCATCGAGGAACTCTACAAGGTGAGCAAGCGCCTGTTCCTCATCGAGGAGTTTCATGCCAAAACCGAGCGCGGCGTCAAACAAGAGCTCTTCGCGCATTTCGTCCTGATCACCATGAACCGGCTGTTCGCCAATCGGGCGGACCACGCACTCAATCCCGAAGCCCCCGCAGCTGAGCCCATGGCCCCTCCCGGATCGTCCATAGTTGGAACCGGCACCGGGGCGAGGCGGACATTCAAGACCAACTTCAAACATTGCCTTCACGTGTTTGCGCGAAGCTTCGAAGATCTGCTCGTGCTCCATGCTCGGATGCAGACCGCCGTCCAACGGGCCTTCGAGTCCATTGTGAGTCACTACCAACGGGTGAGGCCGGGCCGATCCTATCCTCGAACATCCATGAAACCGGAGTCCACGTGGCATCCACCCAAAAAGAACAGCCAGTCCAAGAACCCCACAGGGTCGATGGCCTCTATCTGAAAGTCCCTTAAGCACATGGAATCCGTTTCTTAAACGAATGAGCCAAATCCTTAAACGAATGCCGCCCATTCCTTAAACGAATGCCATTGTGTCAGGGGGAGGCGGCTCGGGATGGTGTGTGCCTTGATCCCATTCTGGAGTTTTTGGAGCGGTCGCTGCTTCTGTAAGATTGTCCGAGGTCGCGGATGCAGTCGTCGGCTGTGTGGGGCTTGTGTCGGATGCGGGGCCAGATGCCTCAAGTCGTTCCCTTGCCTGTTCGTCTTGGATGACTTCGGAGACGTCAGTGGCTCTCTCCATCACTACCTGAATAGAAATTTCTGCTGCGGCTGCCGCCAGGGAAAGTTCTGGTGGTGGCGATGTTTCTGGCATGTTGCTGGATTCGGGTACTGTGGAATGTTCAGGTTTAGCCGATGATGCCGCAGACGCGGCGAGTTGTTCCTCAGGAGATGAGGAGTCTGCCGGCTGATCGTGTTCTGATGCTGGTGTGATTCTTGTCGGTTTCCACTCAGCCGGTGTGGGGTCTTGTTGAGATTGAACCGAGCCACTGTTTGGCCAACCCATCACGACTTGGCTTGAGTCATCGGAAGCGGGATCATTTTCTGTGGGGGCCGTCTCTGCCTGTTGAGCTTCGGGTTGGGGTTGTTTCTGATCTTCAAGAACTGCGGTCCAATCATCTTCCAACGATGCGTCAGTTGATGGAGGCTCCTCCTCATCGGATGAATTTTTGGAGACAGCCTCGGGCTGCGCCTCAGTTTTGCTCACCGATGTGGTGTCTTCCGCCACGGGCGGCTCGGCTTCTGCCTGTCTTTGCTCGGCTAAGGCTGCAGCCCAATCATCTTCCAATGACGTTTCACCAGAAGCCGCAATTTCTTCTTTAGTTAAATTTTTGGAGTCAAGATTTGTGGAGGATGGAGTATTTTGGTCGTCTGTCTCAGTACTCATTACAGATCTTCACCTGGACATTGAATCGGGGCATCTTGTGTGAACAGTAATCCTGACCTTCCGAAACTCCTGATTGGGTTTGGATAGGTAACAGGCCGTTCTCTTCTTGTTATTTTGTCGGTGTTGAGACAGCAAAGCTTAAAGGGAACTGCGTAGAAAAGCAGGATGGTTTTGAACTTAGAAACGAAAGCAGAAAGGTGTTGGGGCTTGCTGTCGGAGTGTTATGGGTCATGAGGCAGTTGACGAAAAGAAGGCGGCCCCGTTCACTGCTGGGTGAACGAGGCCGTTAAGGTGAGACATCGAGGAGGAACATTATGCGTCGGTTTTCGGCTGTCCTTTCCGCAAACGCCAGGCGACCAAACCCATCAGCCCAGAGCCCATTAGGACCATGGTGGCTGGCTCTGGAATTGGCGTCGGTAGAAGGAATTCGGTAGCGTCGTGGGGTATTCGGGTGCGCAACAACTCGTACGTGAAGCAGCTTCACGTGTGCATCGTGTGTGGATTTGGCGTGAAACAAAGGAACTTCAATTACCCTCACCAATATGCGAATGTGGAGGTCTGTGCCAAAAAACAACGCCCACGCCGCCGCGGTAGGTGATTCAGTGAAACACTCCTCTAGGGGAACGGTTTCAGAGAACCTTTTTTGGGTGGTTGGTTGATAGTTCATATGTGAAAAAAATCACATGAAAAAAATTGGGTTTGTCTGCGCTAGAGAAAGGGGGCGGAAAATTCCAACACCCTTTTTTTTGATGTGGAGTGTTGATAATCCTGGTTGCCGCTAAGACCTTCACGATGTGAAGGGAAAGGCTGCTTGATCCCCCCATTCGAAAGCTGTCGAGGGATTTAACAGTGGGAAGCTGGAGACGAAATTGTTGCCTCTCGCCCTCTCTGTCGGTCGAATTGCAGTGCTGCCCACGCTTAATTTGGCAATGGCCTGATTCACTGTCGAAAATTTTTACACTGAGCGGAATTAGTCTAACCTATTGAAAACTCCTCTTTAATTCTTACCCTCCCCTCATTTCTCAGTTCAACCTGTCAAATTTTCTGACAATTGTTGTGCGGAGTGGATTGGCCACGCGGTTCATTTTTTGTCTTGTGCGGTGTTCGTTTTCGCATTCTGATTGACATCTTGTCGAGTTGTGTTGCGTTCCTTAGCCAGGTCATTTCCGGCATGCCCTTTGCTTAATCATCTTTCTAAACGGTGCCACAAGTTTCCATCACTGGAACGATGATCTCGGCCATACACATCTTACGAGGAGGGTAACGCTATGAAGGTGACAACTGGACAATCCCGATCACTGACCTATGATGAAAAGAAAGCCGCCGAAGCTGCATTTCGGGGTTCCCAGTTTGACCCGAGTTGGTCTGAAGGCGCCCTGAAAGTGTATGAAGGGTTGCGTTTGGCCATGGTTCAGCGAAAGCAGCAGGGTGTTGCAGCCTTTGATGTGTCACGGAATTAAAAGGGCGTTGAAAAAGTCCGCCAGCGGCGTTCTTTGGGAACGTGAAGCGTGATACATGAAGCGAAAGAGTCGTTTTGACTTCTACTTTCTTTCCCCCTTACGCATTACCCATTACGAATCCGGCCTTTTTTTTTCGACTCTGCTCAGGACTAGATGGGACTTTTTGAATACCCTGCGGATTGTCGTTGGCAGTATTGCCTCGTGGTATTCCGAGGTATTTTTAAGTAATTTGAGTTTTTCAACACCATCCTAGAACGGTATCTCGCTCTATCCTCCACGAATTTCGGAGTCTTCCGGGAGTGAGGCCACAACATTGGGCGGGGTAGCTTCACCGTGTTGCCAAAATCTGATAGGCTCCATGTACGATTCGAAGTTTTGAGTGTCTAGCTATTGTTGTGCTTGTCCCTCCTACTCTGACGCAAACCATTGATAGGAGGCTGGTGTAAAGGAGTTCAGAGATGGTTGTTCCTGAGTCTTTCATTCAAGCCCTTCAGCATGAACCGATTACCTGTGAGACGTCTTCTTGCCCGGGTCAGGTTGAATGCGTCGAGATCTCTCACCATCAAGACCGGGTCAAGATCTATCATGTGCAATGCCTCCTGTGTGGATGGGAAGACCATGTGCGAGGACTTGAAGAACTCGGGCAGCCATGGGAGACGGCAGAACTCGAAGCTATTATCGATGAGCACCTCCTTCATCTCCAACCCGTGTGTCCTCATGATTCGGTTCCCATTGTGTTCACCTCGTTACCCAATCCTCGACGAAGAGGGCGGTATCGCATCGCCTGTTATTACTGCGGTTGTCAGGCCGAGGTCGATTGGCCTCCTCAACATACTTAGGACCTGAGAGAGACTACCTTGGACATCTCGCATCCAATCTTCGGCTCATCTTTGAACGGGCCTCAATCGAAAAACCCTCAACATAGCTGTGCTATGCCTCGGGTTTTTCTCAATTGTTCCGTCCAAATCTGACCCAAATCTTGGCGCGATATTGTCCAAGGTAGTTTCTCCCAGGTCCTAGTGGTGAATGCGGCGGGTAGATCAAGCCGGCACATTCTTTTTCCTTTTCTCCTTTGAATCTCACGACTTGACCTCAGCAATGGTTTCAATTACGTAAGATCTCCTATCTCATCGCAGCTATGAATGGATGCGGTGTGAGAGAATGAAGACGGTCTCTGTGAAAAAAATTAAACGCAAAACAAAATCTACTCCCAAAAAACGCCCGAGTGTTGTCGTGGGCTTTTCAGGGGGCGATCCGCCGCCAGCAGGATTTTTAGCGGCCTGGTTTAACCAGCACTATGGGGGGCCGCTCACCATTCGTTTTCCGAAACACGACTCCGATGCAACATTTGAAGCTCGGCATGTGGACTGGCAGGCGATAGTGAGTCATGTTCGCTCAGCAGAGGAAGCCATGCGATGGAAAAGCCAGGTGGGATGGGAGCATTCCCAGATCATGCAGATCGTGTCCACGTCACCGGTTGGGAATTCCAAGCAGGATGTCGTGCTCTTTGTGTCACGGCTGGCGAGGGGCTTGACGTTGTTGACTGAGGGCACGGCGTATGATGTGGCGGCTAGCCGCTATTTCAATCCATCCGATTGGAGTGACCGACGCCTGGATTCTTTCCGTATTGAAGATCATGTCCATGTGCAGCAGGACGAACATGTGTCCGATGGTCGTCAATGGTTGTATACGCGTGGGTTGGCCAAGTTTGGGTTAGAGGAATTCGAGGTCTTTCTCCCGCGTGGTTTACCGGGGAATCCCACCATCGATCGCTTATTGGCTCTGGCTGACCTGTGCGTGGGTCAAGGAAAAAGTCCGAAGGTTGGCGAAAGTATTCAGCTCATGTCAGACGCCGTTGACATCAAAGTAGTGAATCATCGAACCCATGCCTTACCCGAAGGCCAGCTCAATCTTCGCGAAGTACATTGGGACTATTGAGTTTTGTCCCGTCCCGTCCCGTCCGTCTTGGTGTTTTTTCAACAGCTCGCCTCTCAATAAAGAAATCAGCCATGTCGCCGATAACATAATCAGGTAATGAGTGAAAAACGTATGAAAATGAACAAAACACACACACAATTTCTCCCATCCCGAGAGAGTTGAATGATGTTTACCATGTGGTCGAGTCGCAATGACCAACCGTCCAAGGAGAGCTCGTCTTCGAAAAAGAAGGGAGCATCTCAAGGGCCTTCTTCATCAAAAGGGCAAGACGCCGCAGCCGAAGCGGTGGCAAAAATCCTTCGGACATGGGGGCGGCATGCGTTCGATCTTGATAAAGGCGACGCCGAGTCCTTTACCAAAGAGTTTGAACGATGGGCCCGACATGTTCTTCTTGGAACCACGACCTCAGAAGATCCGGATGTTCGCGAAGACTATCCTGATGGCCGCCGAAATTGGGGTGGCCTGAATCAGTTCGTGAATCGCCATAGGCAGAATGAAAAAAATTATGTCGTGAAAGGGTTTCATGCCTTGCGCGATGTCGTGTGGACGTTCACCAGTACGGTGAGTCAGGCCTTTCTTCAGGATCAAGAGACGGATGGACATATGCAGGCGCATATCGGTCGTCTCAAAACCGCGGTTGTGAGCAAAAGCCCTGAGGATATGAAACGGGAAGTCTTAGCCGCGGCGGAGGATCTCAGCAAGCTGGTGGAGGATCGGAACCAGGAGGAACGTCGTCGGGTTGAGAGGCTGGGTGAGAAGCTCAAGGAAGTGGAAGAAGAACTGGGTCAGACGCGCCAGCAGATGACGTTAGATGGTCTTACGCAGTTGTACAATCGTGCGGCGTTGGATCAGCATTTGGAACAAATGAGTGCGTTGAATATTCTGTCGAATTCTCCGGCCTGCCTGATGATGCTGGATATCGATCATTTCAAAAAGGTCAATGACACCTATGGCCATCGCGCAGGGGATACGGTGATTTGCGAAATTGCGAAACGGACGGTGCTCACGTTTCCCAGAAAAATGGATTTTGTGGCTCGGTATGGAGGAGAGGAGTTTGTCGTCGTCGTGCAGGGTGTAAACCTTGAGGGTGCGCGTGTGCTCGGTGATCGACTCTTGGCCGCAATTCGGCAGACGTTCATCGAGCATGAAGATTTACAATTGTCGGTGACCATCTCAATCGGGCTGGCTGAGTATTTCAAGGGGGATACGTCGGCCAATTGGATCGAACGCGCGGATCAAGCGTTATATCGTGCGAAACAAAGTGGACGCAATCAGCTTTGTGCCGCCGGGGATCCGCTGCCGGAATTGGTAGAGGCGTGATGCGTAACCCGTGATGCGTGAAGTGTAATGGGTGAAGAGTAAGAGGAAGGTCCAGGGACATTTCTTGCACGCATGACGCTTCACTCATCACGAATCTAATAGAGGTGCCCTAGAGTTATTCGCCAAGCTGACACTCCAACCCAAATCGAAACCACACGCCGGGCGCTTCGAATCCAAGAAATTCTTCGTAGCTCACATTCGTGAGGTTTTCGCCTGCCGCAAAAACTTTCCACGAGTCATCCACGCGCAGAGTCGCTGCAAGGTCTACACGATAGAAGCTTGGGACAACGGTCTGGGATGTGGGAATTTGAAGGTCGAACCGTTTCCCAACGGCTCGCACCTGACTTCGAATGTGTAACCGGGGCATGGGCTGAATGCTGACAATCAATCCGCCAGATGTGTTTGGTCTATTCCGAAGGGAATCATCCGATCCAAGAATTTCGGTGTTCAGATAGGTGAAAAATCCTTTCGCCTGGAGCCAGGGGTACGGAGTTGTGGTGATGCCAAGTTCGACGCCATTGGTGACCACCGTACTCAGGTTCACGAGGGTAAAGATAAATTGCCTGGCGAGGGCGGGGTCAAGATCGATGACATTCGAAAAGCGATTGTAAAAATATGTCAGATCGAGTTCGATCTTTTTATGGAACAACTCCTGGTGCACATTCAGGTCCCCTCCTCGGCTGGTCTCTGGTACCAATGACGGGTTCCCTATCAGCGGATCACTGAGTGCATTGAAGCTGGGGAGTTTAAACCCTTCGCTGTAACTTCCCCGAATCGAGGTCTCCGGCAGCACTTGAATGGTGATGGCCACCCGAGGAGTGACTTCAGGGGAAAAGCCTTGAGGGTCATCAAGGCGAAGGCTCGACGTCACAGTGGTGTGCGAGAAGGGACTCCAGACGGTCTCGAAGAATCCCGCCAGGGTCGTTCGTGTTTTCTCAAAATCGTTGCGTTGATCGGCAGGAAAGCCAAGTGCCGTGAGTTGTTGGGTGCCGGCTCGGCTGCCGTCTTCATGAATGAGTTGGATGCCGCCTGAAAGTTTCCATTCTGTGGCGAGGGTTTTGTGCAAGGTCCAAAGGAATCGGTATCGAGAAAAATCGGTGGTGAATATCGTCGGTGGATTGATAAACGTCATGCTCGAATTCATGACACCGGGATTATTGACATCCTCTCGGCGATAAAAAACATTGGCCGAGAGTTGTTGCTTCCAGGTTTGGTCGAGTTGGTGGTTGAGCAGGATACCCACAAGGAATTCATCCGCCGAGCGTCGTTCGGTCGTTCTCAAAACGGATAGCCGGGACCCGCCACTGCCTTCGGGAAACGCTCGAATCTCGGATTGGGAATATTGGCCGGTGACCTGGACGTTCAATGACGGGTCCTGAGACCAACCGAGGCTCCCTCCCGTTGTGATACCTTGAAATTGATCGCCCTCCACTTGCGCGTCGTTTCGGGTGAACGCAAACGAGCCGCTATACAAAACATCATCGATAGCCCCTCGGGCTTGGATCACACCTCGTCCGTATCCAAATTGGCCTCCCTCCACGGTTGCCTGATAGTGAGGATTCGTCTGGCCTTTCCGGGTGATGATATTGATGGCTCCAGCCATGGCATCGGACCCGTAGACGACCGATACCGGGCCTCGAACGATTTCAATGCGTTCAATGCGCTCTGGAGTGAGTGTGGCGAGATTCACCGATCCGCCGCGTTGATTGCTCGGATCGTTGATAGGGATACCATCAATCATGATCATGGTGAAATTCGGATCGCCCCCTCTCAGATAGACCGAACTCAGTCCCCCCCGCCCTCCCATTTCATCCACAAAGACTCCGGGGATTTGTTGCAAGACGGTGCTGAGTCGGTTGGCGTGTTGCTGGGCGATCTGTTCACGGCTGATGATCGTGACCGCTGCCGGTGCTTGAGAGAGCGTGGTCGGGCTTGCCGTGGCGGTGATGACGATTGGGTCAAGCTGTTCGACGGGATCGTGTTCTGCCGCAAGAACAGTGGACAGGGAGAGAACCCCGATCGTTCCCGTACAGATGAGCCGAAAGATTGTTGCCGGCAAGCAAGCCATAGGTGGCCCTCACCATACCGATGGGTAGCCGGAGATTCAAAGTCGGCCTTTGTGGATAGCAAGCGGATTGTTCTAACTCATTGAATTTTCTATGATTTAACCTAGAAACGGCAGTTGGATCACAAAAGTCCGCGCAAGCCCTTGGCGCACCTGGCAAAATACAAAAAGGTCTCATCACCAGAGAGGTGACACGACTTTTTGTATTTCACCATGCACACCAATATCTTACACGTCTTTTTTGCGCCCAACTGCCGTTTCTAGGTTTAAAGTTTCGGTTGACTTTGCTTGTCATATTTTGTAACCATTGGTTACATTAAGGGGAATGGCCTGATGAAGCCTGAAAATTTGGTCACCACGAGAAAAGCGCTGGGGATGACGCAGGAAGAGCTTGCGACGGCGCTGGGCACCACACGGACAAGTATTGCTCGATACGAGTGCAGGCAACGCCGTATTCCTTCAATGTTAGAGGTGGCGTTAGCCAAGTTGGCGGAACCGGCCCATGTTTTGATGGCGGGAGTGGTTGCGGCTGGTACTCCCATCGAACCGGTGTTGCAATCGGAAGTGGTGGACGTGCCGGCGGATATGATTGGCCAAGGAGACAACTTTGCGTTGCGCGTGAAGGGGGACTCCATGCGCGATGAAGGCATTCTGTCCGGCGACGTCATTATCGTGCACCGACAAGAAACCGCGCGAAATGGCCAAACCGTGGTTGCCCTCCTCAATGGTGAGGCAACTATCAAAACGTTTTATCAAAAAGATGGGCGCATTGAATTGCGACCGGAAAATGCGACCATGCAGCCCATTGTGGTAACCCCAGATGATGAGTTGACCATTCAAGGCATCGTCGTCGGCGTCATTCGGTACTGTAAGAAAGTGTAAGGTGTGGTGGTTTGGTGTCTTAATTCCTCCCCTTTGTAAGGGGAGGGGAGGGGAGGTGAGGTGGGGTAGAGGCCTTCAATAATCGACGATACGAACGGTATTCACCACCTCGCGTCAACGGTCTTGATGTTCCTGAAGCTCTACCTTCCCTCCGCCTCTCCTTAGGACCTGAGAGAAAATAACTTGGACATCTCGCATCCAATCTTCGGGCCATCTTTGAACGGGCCTCAATCGAAAAACCCTCACCATAGCTGTGCTATGCCTCGGATTTTTCTCAATCGTTCCGTCCAAATCCGACCCAAATCTTGGCGCGATATTGCCCAAGTTATTTTCTCTCAGGTCCTTACAAAGGAGGGGGACTGAAGAATGTGTAGAATGTTTGGCGGTAGTGATTACAAAAAAATCAAACTTTTCTGAGGTAGACATGTTGACACAACTTGTTCTAACGTTGAAGAGGATCTGTTTATGCAACGCCACGTTGTTTGCTATCGCATTCCCGCTTTTCAAGTGGCGTTGGCACGATTGGAAGATTCCTCTCTGCGCGACACACCCATTGCAATCACACCGTCGGTAAATCCACAGACGGTTTTGCTCGAAACCTCGCACGAAGCGCAGCAAGAAGGTGCGTATGCGGGCATGCAGGTTGGGCACGCCAAACGGGTGTGTCCCGCGCTCAAACTTCTGCCACCAGATCCTCCAACAATTCGAAAAGCCACGGATACGATTGACCAGGTCGTCAGTCGCTTTGCGCCCGTGTGGGAATTAGCCAACCCGGGCCATGTGTTTTTAGACCTCACCGGGACCACGCGCTTGTTCGGCAGAGCCTGTGACACTGCCACGAAGATCGAAGAAGAAATCGCAGAGCGATTCAATCTTATCGGCGTGGCAGGAGTAGCCAGCAATAAATTGGTGTCGGAAGTGGCCTCGACCGTGGTGGCGCCATTACAACTCTATGATGTGCGGCCCGGTGCCGAACAAATGTTTTTATCGCCACTGCCCATCAGCACACTGCCGCTGAGAACCACGCAGAGCACATTCATCTATTCGCTCTTTGCAGATTTAAACATCAATACCCTTGGACAACTCTCGATGTTTGAATTGGCTGATTTGGAAGCGGTGTTAGGCTCGTTAGCCGTGCAAGTGTGTGCCTGGGCTAGAGGTATTGATGACACACCGGTGCTGCCGCCGACGAAGCAGCCCTGTGTGGAAGCCACGCGGAAGCTGGAAGAAGACGAAATCGATGTGGAGCGGTTAAGCGGATTACTGGGTGAAACATTAGAGTCGCTGTGTTGTGAATTACGAAAACAACAGAAAGTCTGTCAGCTTCTTACCCTTCGATTACAGTATCGTGATGAACGAGAGGTGACAGGCAACGAGCGAGTGCTGCCAGGCAGTTACTGGGAAGGGGAGTTAGCAGTCACGCTGCACAGACTCTTGAAACGCTGTTTCAAGCGCCGAGTCAGAGTCCGCGCGTTTACGGTCACGCTGGCCGAATTGCAGCCGGCAATCCAACAACTCAGCCTCGTTGAGGCCTGTGCCGCATTCATGCCGTCGAAGCATTCATCAGCAAACCGCCTTGCTCGTTCCAAAAGACTATCAGTCGCCATCGACACCATTCGCGCCAAATTCGGTCATCAATCTATTCAGTTCAGATTTAGCAGTTAGAAATCTTCGTCATATCAACGCGACGCTGGCGTTGTTGAAGGACAAGAGGGAAGGTACATCTTATCCCCTCGCCCCCTCGGAGGGGGAGAGGGTTAGGGTGAGGGGGAGCGATACTGTGCCATCGACGCGGGCAATTGCTAAATCTAGGTTGGGTGGGCACACACACCTTCACTGACATTCTGAATACTCCAAGTTAGAAATCTTTATCTTAATCAACATGGCGGTGGAGTTGTGAAAGGACAATAGGGAAGCCACATCTTATTCCCTCGCCCCCTCGGAGGGGGAGAGGGCTAGGGTGAGGGGGAGCGATACTGTGCCATCAACGAGTTCAACTGTTAAACCTAGGTTAAGCGAGCATGTCATTCACTCATCTGCACGTACATTCAGAGTATTCCATGATGGAAGGCGTCTCGTCCCTTGAACAACTGTGCCACGCGGCCAAGCAGCAGGGGATGGACACATTGGCGCTGACCGATACCAATGGCCTCTACGGCGCAATACGCTTTATCGAAGTAGCCAAACAGTATGACATCAAGCCGATTCTAGGCGCAGAACTCAGACAGGGGGTGAGACGGGCCGTCCTGTTGATCAAAAATCCCGATGGCTATGCCAACCTGTGCCGACTCCTGTCACTGCTGCACAGTGGAGAGTCGTGTGATGTCATCAACGCCGTCGCTGAGTATAGCTTCGGGCTGATTGTCATTTCCGATGATGCACTCGCGCTCAAGTCGTGGAAGAAACGCAAGCTGCACGACCTCTATGTAGAACTGACGCCCAGCGCCATGATGCACCAGTCTCTGCAATTCAGTCGAGACTTCAAGTTGCCTGTGGTCGCGACCAATCGTGTGCGGTTTGTCAGCCCCACACAACATGCGCTGCACAAGGTGCTCAGAGCCATCGCGTTGAATACCACGCTGTCCAAGTTGACCGTGGAACACTGCTGTGCGGAAACGAATTGGTTCGCGCCGGCGTCATTCATGGCAGAGCAGTTTCCCCATGTCCCGGAAGCGCTCGACAATACGCAACGCATTGCCGAGATGTGCCAGACCGACTGGGATTTCAAGGACACCATCTTCCCAGCCTTTCGCCAACTTTCAGATACGCAGGCATTTACGCTACTCAGGGACAAAACGTACGATGGCGCAACCTGGCGCTACGGCACAATCACCAAACCAGTCAAAGACCGCATCGAAGCCGAATTACAGGTCATTCAAGCCAAAAGCTTTGCGCATTGCTTCTTAGTGGTAGATGAAATTGTACAACAAGCCCCGCGTACATGCGGCAGGGGATCAGCTGCCGCGTCGATCGTGTCGTACTGCCTCGGCATCACGCATGTGGATCCCATTCGCCACAATTTGTTTTTTGAACGGTTTTTAAATGTAGGCCGGCACGATCCGCCAGACATCGACGTGGACTTTGCGTGGGATGAGCGCGATGGCATTCTGGATTATGTGTTCGCCAAGTACGGTGCCACACGCGTCGCGATGGTTGCCAATCAAAACACGCTGGGCCTCAGGGCCGCGATACGCGAAGTGGCCAAAGTGTATGGTATCCCCACGGGAGAAATGAATGCGCTCATGCCCAATCTTGAGAGACAACCTGTGTTCAATCACCTGAGCGACAGCGGGTCCATCAACGCCTGGTGCCATGCGTTGCATCTGGCCAAGCCGTGGCCAGAAATTTTCACTGTGGCCGTGCAGCTCGAAGGGCGTGTCAGAAACCTGGGGTTGCATTGCGGAGGCATCGTCATTGTGCCCGACGAAATCAGAAAGTACGTGCCCGTCCAAATCTCGGCTAAAGGCATACCCGTCATCCAGTGGGAAAAAGACCAAACCGAAGATGCGGGGTTCGTCAAGCTCGACATCCTGGGCAACCGCTCCCTGGCTGTCATCCGAGATGCGTTGCGCGCCATCGCCCAGAACACCGGCCATGTCATCGACTATGCCACCTGGGATGCGATCAACGACGACCCAACCAAAGAGCTCATCTGTCGCGGCGACACCATGGGCTGCTTCTACGTCGAATCCCCCGCCACGCGACTTTTACTCAGACGACTCTGGAAAGGCATGCCGCCGGAACGCAAAGCCTGCGCCGACGTTTTCGAATACCTCGTGATTGTGTCATCGCTCATCAGGCCGGCAGCCAACCGGTACGTGCGAGAATTTGTGCAGCGCGCCCATGGCAAACCCTACACCAGCCCGCATCCGTTGCTCGAGGAGGTGTTAGATGAAACGCATGGCATCATGGTGTACCAGGAGGACGTCACCAAAGTGGCCATGGCCCTGGCCGACTTTTCCATCGAAGACGCGGATCAGTTGCGAAAAGTCCTGAGCAAAAAACACAAGCAGAAACAGCTCCAGGATTACAAAGCCCAATTCTATCGGGGCACCACCGCCAAGAACGTATCGAGGTCGATAATCGATGCCATATGGGGCATGATCATGAGCTTTGTCGGCTACAGCTTTTGCAAACCCCATTCGGCGTCCTATGCCCAAGTGTCGTTCAAGTCGGCCTACTTGCGTGCGCATTATCCCGCTGAGTTTATGGCGTCGGTCATCAGCAACCAAGGCGGGTTTTACTCGACCAGTGCCTATCTGTCCGAATCAAAACGCATGGGCCTCACGGTGCTGCTACCGGACATCAACGCCAGCGAGTGGGCCTATGCCGGCAATGGTCATGCGATCAGAGTCGGGTTCATGCAAATCAAAGGACTGAAAAAAGAATTCATCGAAGCGATTATCGAAGAGCGAAACACCAACAGCCCCTATGTGTCGTTGCAGGAATTTCTCGACAGAGTCAAAGCCGAACTTGCCCAAACACGCCTACTCATCAAAGCCGGCTGCTTCGACACCATCGCCGGAGAAGTTACACGACCCGGATTGTTGTGGCGGCTGTATGCCAGAGAAAAATCCTATCATTCAAAGGAAGGCAATCTCTTTCTTTTTTCTCACTCTTCACTTTTATCTTCTAACGCATCACGCATTACGCATCACGTCTCACGCGCTCTACCCATCCCACCAGAATATAGCAGCAACCAAAAGATCAAAGACGAAATCGAACTCTTCGGCTTCCCGCTCAGCAAACACCCCCTGGAGTTATACCAGGATGTTCTTAAAGACCATGAATTCGTCTCAGCATCAGAGATGCACTTGCACGCCGGCAAGCAAGTCAGAATGGTCGGCTGGTTGATAACGGAAAAGTTTGCTGAAACGAACAACGGCCAGCCCATGGAATTCACCACCTTCGAAGATCTCACCGGCCTCTACGATGCCACGTTCTTCCCGAAGGTTTTTCAAAAGTATGGCCATTTGCTCACCGGCAACCGGCCCTACCTCTTGGAAGGCATTCTTGAAGAAGAGTTCGGTGAAGTGACGCTGACCGTCCACCAGTTGGCCCTTATCGGTCCAAATCAACAAACGTGCATCACCGCGCACCCATCTTGGGCAAAAGGTGTCAGGAACCTTTTCTTCTCTCTTGAGAATTGATAACTAGCCATACTGACTAGAATCCATGAACTATTGGGTAAGGAAAAATGGGCCCTGACGCCCTTTCTCTAATTTTTTAGGCGTCTTTTTTAGGTGCATATTTAATGCTATAATTATAGGATCTAAAGAAAGGAGCCTTGATTATGCCTAAGATGAATGTGTCCATTGATGAAGACGTGCGGGAAGACCTGCTGAAGCTTGTGCCAGCGCGAAAGCGCAGTCAGGTGATCAATGAGGCCTTACGTAAGGAGTTGCTTCGGCGGAAACGTGAAACCGCGAGGAAACAAATCCAACAGTTGCGCACTAGAAGCGCCAAGTTGAAGAGTGAAGAGATTGTGGCCTTGGTCCGCCGAGATCGACGAAGGTGACTTCCTTATGATTGTAGTGCCGGATGCCTCTGTAATCCTGAAATGGGTTCTAGAACGAGATGAGGGGAAGGATCTTCCGAAGGCTCTTGAGCTTCAACGGGCGTTCCTTTCCGAGGCGATTGACCTTCAGGTGCCGACGTTGTGGCGTTATGAAGTTGGGAATGTTCTAGGTTTGAAACAACCTGAACTTGCTGCTGAACTGATGAGTGCGCTTCTGGACTATGAGCTTCCAGAAGTTCATCTGACAGTTGACGACTGTCAAGCGGTGCTTCAGCTTATGCGAGAGATCAAAGGGGTGACGTTTTATGATAGTTGTTACCATGTGGTGGCACTCCAGTCTGATGGAGTATATGTCACTGCCGATCGAGATTATTTCAAACGCGCTGGACGTCTTGGCCATGTGCGTCTTCTTGCTGATTGGCGTCTTCCCATACGCCGGTAACCCCCCCCCCATCCAGTTTTTGTTTTTGCCGTAAAAAGAATTATCCATTGGCGTTGGCTGCATGGAAAGGGGGGGCATTCATTGGAAGGCACCGGTCAAGTCCACCCTCGGAGATACACCGCTACGCCGGCAAGCAAGTCAGAATGGTCGTCTGGTTGATAACGGAAAAGTTTGCTGAAATGAACAACGGCCAGCCCATGGAATTTACCACCTTCGAAGACCTCACTGGCCTCTACGATGCCACGTTCTTTCCCGCGACCTTTCGAAAATACGGCCATGTGCTAACCGGCGGAAAGCCGTATCTCGTGGAAGGCTTAGTCGAAGAAGACTTAGGCGAGTGTACGTTGACGGTGAAGAAACTGGCGGTGGTGAATTATCTTGGCGCTATGCAAAGGCAATGTATGGGGGGCAAAATAGGGGTCAAATAGGGGTCAAGTCGATTGCTCCAGAATACTTTCAATCACCTCGTTCATTCTAGAAATAGGGGTCAAAATAGGAAATAGAAATAGGGGTCAAGTCGATTGCTTCAAATAGGGGTCAAAATAGGAAATAGGGGTCAAGTCGATTGCTTCAGAATACTTTCAATCACCTCGTTCATTCTAGAAATAGGGGTCAAAATAGGAAATAGAAATAGGGGTCAAAAATAGGAAATAGGGGTCAAGTCGATTGCTTCAGCAATAGGGGTCAAGTCGATTGCTTCAGAATACTTTCAATCACCTCGTTCATTCTAGCGGCAAATCCCTTCTCGTCTCGTTTCTTCTTTCTGACCTGGTGGGTGATAAAACTCACCGAACCGCTATGACGCAGATGGAAGCAGGGCGCAATGTCCTGAAGTTTCACATCCGCTAATTCCTGACACAGATACATCGCCAGTTTCCGAGCCTCATTCCCTTTTTGCGGCCCTTTCACTACCATGGTCAGCCGGTCTGGTGTCGTGCGATAGGCCTTGGCCACCCCAGTGATAATAGTGTCGATTGCAAGACTCGGCTGGATCACCTGCCCTTTCTCCTCCGCTTCAAGATCCGGCAGTAATTCGTCATAGACCCAAGATTTGAACTCCTGCCCTCCCATAATGGCCGCCCTATTGCCCCGTTGGTAAAAATACTCGATTTCTTTATCGTTGCCCTCTAGCACGTAGCGAGCATACCCACGATACCGGTGCACATGCCCAAGCAGGCGATACGTCGGTTCCCGGCACAACCACGGTGCCGGCTTCGCTTGACCGATATATGTCGGATAGCTCGACCAGGGATAATCAGACAAATTCGTGACCAGCGGCCGTATGCCGTCAAGAGGGTTTCGATGGATATACCGGGACACGTGGAGCAAATAGGCATCGTGCTCCACCAAAATGGCTTTATAGCGGCCTCGAAACAAAGAGCCATCAGTACGTTTGAGACGATTATGCCGTTGCGTATACACCCCGTTAAGATGGCGCATCATGCGACTGAGATTGGCCCTGGGAGTTTCCAGCAAGACATGATAGTGATTGCCCATCAAGCAATAGGCATGAATCACACCCTGGAAGCGGGTATGCAGCTCGGCCAACGTGTCGAGAAAGGCTCGATAGTACCGGGCATCATGAAACACCGGGTGCCGAGCCCGGCCACGATTCATGACATGATACACCGCATGCTCGTATTCCATCCGAGGAGGTCGAGGCATGACCAGAGTCTAACTACTTTTTTATCATGAAGCAAGTGACTTGACCCCTTTTTTGACCCCTTTTTTAATAAAATTATCTCGTATTTATCTAGGGTGCTTTACTGAAGTTTACACTAATTTTAGAATGAAATGTAATGTGAGAGTCTTTAACCAAAAAATGTAGGCCCTCGAGGTGACTTGTCAAGTTAGTTCAAGACCCTTACAATTTTTGCCTTAAATCATGACACTGGGAGGGCGATTTGTCAGATCACATTGACACTCTAATTTTATCTAGGCGTAAAATTAATAAAAATAAAATCAAGGAGAATATGTACCAGTTATGGTTACTACTGAATATCTTGGTAAAGTAGATTTTTTGTTTCCATCATTGATTAAAATAACATCAGTAATTTCTCCACCTGGAACTTCACTTGCAAGTATTGTATCATGGAATGTGCAGGTCTTCTTTGGTCCCTTAAATCCAGTAAAGTCATCAGAACTGCTAATTACTGGTTCTAGTGAACCACCTGCAACTCCTGCCAGTACTGAGAATCTTGGCTCGTTATTTTTTGAACATGGTAAATTAACTGCAACATGAACTGTTTCTAAAGTTCCAGAACCAGTTGTATCTAATAGTACAAACACTTCACCTGGTTTCATTACAACACCTGGCATCTTCACAGTTACTGAAACTCGTTCTACACTATCAGAACCTGTATCAATGTTGTCAATCTTTTCAGAAACTTGATCTAATTTTATATCAAGTAATCCTAGTGCATCAAGTATCATAGTCTTTGCATCTTCAATTGCATCTAATACTCCACTAAGGTCCACACCACCACCTTGTGCATCTACTCCATCACAATTTTCATCAATGCCGTTATTTGGAATATCAAATGCATCTGGATTTATCTCAGGATTATTATCATCACAATCTTCTTCTTCAGTAAATCCATCATTATCAAAATCAATTCCAATTGATTCTAAACTAAATGCAAATATTTCATTATTGTAAGAACCGCCAAAGCCTCCATATCCAGTTGGCCAGATTAGTTGGCCATTAACAATTGTAGGAGCTGCAGAAACAGAACCGCCAATGTCTTTTGTCCAAAGGATATCACCTGTTGCAGCATCCATAATAACCATCATACCATCTTGAGCATTACCCAAAGTTCCAGCAAATAATAATCCATTAGCTACGCTGACTTGTCCCCATGTTAAACTGCCATCAGGTGCTGCAGTTTGCCAAAGTAATTCTCCAGTTGCAGCATCTACTGCCCACCATGAACCACCAGTAATTACAGTTGGAGTACCTTCAAAATCAAAAATGGTATATGGTCCTGCTTCATCAGTACCTGTTATTTGACCATAAACTCTTTGATCATCAACTGCTGATCCCCATTGCATACCTCCAAGTGTACTTCCAGGTCCAGGATTAACAGTCCAAACAATTTCTCCAATATCACGATCAAGCGCCCAGAAGATTCCACTCTTTTGACCGGAACCTACTAGATCTACTGGGTCATCATCTACAAACACTGTAAAGAGCATAGGAGCTTGGCCAAAGTCATAGTCAGGTGCAAATGGATCTGGACAGTTTTCACCTCCCAAGAAGCAAGCAACATTCCAAGAGTCTGAACTCCATAGTTTGTTAGCCCAGTTTACATCTCCTGTATCAAGATCATAAGAGACTATAGCATCAAATAGATTTCCTGGAACATCAATGTCTTCTTGACAAATCAGTTTTGCAGCTTCAACTTCTTCAGGAGTAGGTAATGTTTCTGCATTTGCAATACATTCTTCCAAGTCATTTGGGGTTTGATAGTTGTTACCTGTTGCTATGTATACAGAATTTCGTGATGGATCAATTGATGGTGAGCTTCCCCAAACAGCATTACCTGAATACCAATCACTAGGAAGTGTACCTTCAGGTAAAAGTGGTGCAGTATAAGATTTCCACAATATATCACCAGTATTCAAATCAAGGGACACTAAACTACCAATAAAGGTACAACAATCATAGTCAGGAATAATTCCCAAGATCCGCGATGGATTTATTTTGGGCATAAAAAAACCTCGTTGATTTGCTAAGATACGGGTGCCTACCCCCTTAGCCACTCCTCACCAACGAGGTGAAACGAATGATGCCACAAACCGTTCTTCCGTTCAAGCTTGAGCCCACCGACGAACAGCTCACCGCTCATGGCGGGCTGGCGCTGTTCGGGGAGTTTCTCCAAGCCATGAATGTGCCCCGGCAACTCAATGCGGCCTTGCCCGCGCCCGGGAGCCGCATCGGCTATCACCCCGCCCAATTTGTCGAGCCCCTGCTGCTGATGTTGCATGGCGGGGGCCGGACGCTGGAGGATCTGCGCCAGATTCGCGAGGATGCGGGCTTGCGGGCCGTGCTGCGACTCCCCGTGGTTCCCAGTGCCGATGCCACGGGCGATTGGCTGCGACGCATGGGGGAGAAGGATGGTTTAGCAAGTTTAGCCGTCGTCAATCAGCAGCAGATCCGGCGGGCGTTGAAGCGGGAACCGCGCACGGACTATACCCTCGATCTTGATGCCACGCAGATTGTCGCGGAGAAGCAGGCAGCCAAATGGACGTACAAGGGGGAGCGAGGCTATCTGCCGATGCTGGGGCACCTGGCGGAAAATGGGCTGGTGCTTGGGGAGGAGTTTCGTGAAGGGAATGAGGCTCCGGCGTCCCGCAATCTTGAATTCACCCAGGCGTGTGCGGCGCAGATGCCCAAAGGCAAACGGATTGCTCATGTGCGGGCGGATAGTGCGGCGTACCAAGCGGAGTTGTTCAATTGGTGCGAGGAGCACAACGTGACGTTTGCGATTGGGGGCGTGCAGGATACGGCCGTGCAGGCCGTCATTGCCGCCATCCCTGAGAGCCAGTGGCAACCCTACCGAGATGGCCATCTCGCTGAAACGGTACATTGTATGGCGAAGACCAAGCAAGCCTTTCGCCTCATCGTATTGCGACGGCCCGTGCAACAGGATCTGTTTGCCCCCGAGGCCCCCAGCCTGCGCTACACGCTGATTGCGACGAACCGAGATGGAACCCCTGAGGAGATTGTACGATGGTACAACCAGCGGGGCGAGACCAGCGAGAATCGCATCAAAGAACTGAAGAGTGGCTTTGGCATGGAACGGCTTCCGTGTGGGACCTTCGCGGCCAATGCCGTCTTCTTTCGCATTGGCGTGTTAGCCTACAACCTGTTTGTGTTGTTCAAGTTGTTGGCGTTGCCCTATGCCTGGAGCCAGTGCCAAGTGCGCACGGTGCGTTGGCGGCTGTATCAGGTGGCGGGCAAAGTGGTCCGGCATGCTGGTGCCGTGATCCTCAAAGTGCAACAACAGCTGTGGGGCTTGTGTGAGGAGATTCGGACGCGCTGTGCAGAAGCTGCCCAGCCTTATTAAGCCGGGGCAGGGGACAGCACAAGAGAAGAAGGAAGCAGGAAGGGAGTGGTCTGCCCAAAAGGCTGGTCGATCCCATGTCAGGACAGGCAACTCTGGGAGGTGGCTCAAATCCAGCCAGACCATTGACTAAGCAATGGCGCGAACACGTGGGTTTTGCCAAAGGACCTCTGTTGACCAAACCCATCGCGGATCTTGGGTAATTCCTGCCCATAATTCTTCAAGAGAAGAAACACCAACATAGACTCTATCCTGATAAATTGTAGGAGAGCTTGTGATTATAGAATATATGTGATCATCTACTGCAGTTTCCCAAAGTTCATCGCCAGTGTTTCTGTCAACTGCAAAGACAGTTGCACCATTTGCTGCATATTGTGTACCCACAACTAAAATATCATCTTGTATTGCAGGTGAGACTCTAGCATCATCATTTACAAGAGATGGATTAGATGAGGATTCAACATAACTTGAAATTGGGAATGCCCAATTGAGTTCTCCAGTTATACGATTAATAGAATTAAGCATTGCATCTGCTGCAGGAAAAGATTGACCATCAGGAGTTACTCTACTAACAAAGTATGCATCATTTCCTTGAACAGTAACAAATGAAACTACAGAGCCATCAGTGGTGTATATCCAATCTTCTATGAGAGCGTCAATATTATCAGGAGACAGTTGAGATTCGGTTGAGGCATTCTTTGTGTTAGACAAGTCCCCTCCCCAGTTTGGCCAACTTGCTGGCGGTAGAACAGTTACAACTCCAAATTGTTGTGAGTGAACTTCACAGTGATAGAAGTATTGTCCAGGTTCAGTAAATGTAAATGCGTATGTATTTGGAGCATTAACAATATCTGGAAATCCAAATGATGGATCAGGTAGAGGAACTCCTGATTCTGGATCCCATACTAAATTATGACTATTTCCACCCCATTCCCAAGTAAGTGTATCACCAACATTTACGGTATTATCATGTTGTGAAGATCCAGCCCAAGCAAGTACAGGTTCTTCAGATGATTCAACAATTACAACTCCAAATTGTTCTTCATGGACTGTACAGTGATAGTTGTATTCTCCAGGTTCAGTAAATGTAAATGCGTAGGTATTTGGTTCATCAACGATATCTGGAAATCCAAACGATGGATCAGGTAGAGGAACTCCTGTTTCGTCATCCCATACTAAATTATGTTGAAGACCAATCCATTCCCAAGCAATAGTGTCACCAACATTTACGGTATTATCATGTTGTGAAGTTCCATCCCACTCAAGTGTGATAGGCGACGGTAGAACAGTTACAACACCAGATTGCTCTGAATGAATTGTACAGTGATAATAGTATTCTCCAGGTTCAGTAAATGTAAATGCGTAGGTATTTGGTTCATCAACGATATCTGGAAATCCAAACGATGGATCAGGTAGAGGAACTCCTGTTTCGTCATCCCATACTAAATTATGTTGAAGACCAATCCATTCCCAAGCAATAGTGTCACCAACATTTACGGTATTATCATGTTGTGAAGTTCCATCCCACTCAAGTGTGAATGTAGGTTCAGCAAAAACATCATAAGACAAAAATCCAAGAAATCCTAAAGATGTCAAAGTTAATAAAAATAACATTAGCTGACTTCTACTATGACCACTCAACAAAACTGGTATAACTATAAACTATTTAAGAATCGAACAAAATGTGGAGATCGGAAAAATAAGAAAATTCACTTTGTTAGGGCTAATTTTAATTAATTTTGATCAATTTTTTGATCGCTAAATGATTTCTCAATATAGGTTTTGTACTATAATTAACGTTACAAATTGTTTATGACATAATAAAATAGGGGTCAAGTCAAATAGGGGTCAAGTCGATTGCTTCAGAATACTTTCAATCACCTCGTTCATTCTAGCGGCAAATCCCTTCTCGTCTCGTTTCTTCTTTCTGACCTGGTGGGTGATAAAACTCACCGAACCGCTATGACGCAGATGGAAGCAGGGCGCAATGTCCTGAAGTTTCACATCCGCTAATTCCTGACACAGATACATCGCCAGTTTCCGAGCCCCATTCCCTTTTTGCGGCCCTTTCACTACCATGGTCAGCCGGTCTGGTGTCGTGCGATAGGCCTTGGCCACCCCAGTGATCATAGTGTCGATTGCAAGACTCGGCTGGATCACCTGCCCTTTCTCCTCCGCTTCAAGATCCGGCAGTAATTCGTCATAGACCCAAGATTTGAACTCCTGCCCTCCCATAATGGCCGCCCTATGAATAGGGGTCAAGAATAGGGGTCGAATAGGGGTCAAGTCGATTGCTTCAGAATACTTTCAATCACCTCGTTCATTCTAGCGGCAAATCCCTTCTCGTCTCGTTTCTTCTTTCTGACCTGGTGGGTGATAAAACTCACCGAACCGCTATGACGCAGATGGAAGCAGGGCGCAATGTCCTGAAGTTTCACATCCGCTAATTCCTGACACAGATACATCGCCAGTTTCCGAGCCTCATTCCCTTTTTGCGGCCCTTTCACTACCATGGTCAGCCGGTCTGGTGTCGTGCGATAGGCCTTGGCCACCCCAGTGATCATAGTGTCGATTGCAAGACTCGGCTGGATCACCTGCCCTTTCTCCTCCGCTTCAAGATCCGGCAGTAATTCGTCATAGACCCAAGATTTGAACTCCTGCCCTCCCATAATGGCCGCCCTATTACCCCGTTGGGAAAAATACTCGATTTCTTTATCGTTGCCCTCTAGCACGTAGCGAGCATACCCGCGATACCGGTGCACATGCCCAAGCAGGCGATACGTCGGTTCCCGGCACAACCACGGTGCCGGCTTCGCTTGACCGATATATGTCGGATAGCTCGACCAGGGATAATCAGACAAATTCGTGACCAGCGGCCGTATGCCGTCAAGAGGGTTTCGATGGATATACCGGGACACGTGGAGCAAATAGGCATCGTGCTCCACCAAAATGGCTTTATAGCGGCCTCGAAACAAAGAGCCATCAGTACGTTTGAGACGATTATGCCGTTGCGTATACACCCCGTTAAGATGGCGCATCATGCGACTGAGATTGGCCCTGGGAGTTTCCAGCAAGACATGATAGTGATTGCCCATCAAGCAATAGGCATGAATCACACCCTGGAAGCGGGTATGCAGCTCGGCCAACGTGTCGAGAAAGGCTCGATAGTACCGGGCATCATGAAACACCGGGTGCCGAGCCCGGCCACGATTCATGACATGATACACCGCATGCTCGTATTCCATCCGAGGAGGTCGAGGCATGACCAGAGTCTAACTACTTTTTTATCATGAAGCAAGTGACTTGACCCCTTTTCTGACCCCTTTTCTGACCCCTTTTCCTTTTCTTTATCATGAAGCAAGTGACTTGACCGCATGCCGTCATCGGCGGTGTGTCTAGCGGGTTGAAGTCCCGCGAAAGGAGTTGTTCGTACACCTTTCTAGCACCAGGAAGCAGCGTCTGAGTAATCAGGGGTTGAAGTTTCCCATGGGCAAAGCCGCAGGCCGTAGCGCAAGCGAACCTAGATGTAGCCTCGTAAACGAATTGGAGATGCCGACCCTGTGGTCAGAAGGGGAAGGCCGCCGTTTGAGGGAGTAGAACGAACACCCACCCTCAGGATCTTCCGGGGTAGCAGGGATGGCATGTGGCGGAAGAGACACCGTGCAGGACGGGAGACCCGCGACGGTGCTGGCGCAGAACCAGCAACTGAGGCGTATAAGGGATACCGAAATCGCTGCGGGCCGTCGTGGGAGTCGGAGGGGTTCATAGTACCGTTGGAGAGCCTGGGACAACACAACCCGGCCCGAGGGAAGGGACCCTACTTTGTTCACGTTTCCGACGAGTGGAGGATCAGGGGATTGCCATTGCGCTAACCACCCCGAGCACGATCAGGACACTACAGAGGAAACTATCTCAGAAGGCCAAGTCTGAATGTGGCTATTGCCTGATGACAGACGCATGCCGCTGGAAGAAGAACATCGGAAAGCCGTGTATGGGAAAACCATACGCACGGATGTGTGTCCAGGTAAGGCGAGACTGTTCAGTGGGAAGCAAGCCCACCAGGGTAAGAGCCGGAGCCCTGTAGCTTGGATGGCAGCGTGGAGAGAAACCGAGACGCTGAAGCCCATCGACAAAGCCATCGTAGAGGATGGTGAGCGAGTTCCCGGGCCGTAACGCAAGTGAACGCAGAGGTAGCCTCGAAAGTATGAAACCTCGGAGGTCGAGTCCCTGTCCGTAGGACGAAGACGGCATGGACAGGCGAACCAAGGCTGAGACGCCTGGCCACTCCGGCGGGGTGAGAGCGACAGCACGGGAGCAAGGACAGACGACGCAACTGGAGAAGCCCTCCTCGTCCCAGGGAGAAATCCCTGGAGGAAGATCGGCTCTATAACCAGCTCTCTGGGAAGTGAGTCGAAGACGAGAGGGTGGCGGAGGGGCTCGTAGGAGCGAGGAAGCAGGGTAATGCCTGTGGAGCAAAGGAGCCCTACTGGCTGTAGGCTGTGATCAACATGGGAGGCAGGGACGAGATGACAACGGCGTCCATTACACTGCAAGACCTGCGACAGCGGCTCTACGTCAAGGCGAAGGCTGAGAAGCGATGGCGGGTGTGGGGCCTGTACGTCCACGTGTGCAAAGAGGCGACGCTACGCGCGGCCTATGCGATGGCGAAGAAGAACAACGGAGCCCCCGGCATTGATGGGGTGACGTTTGCTGGCATCGAGGCCACGGGGGTGGAGCCCTTTCTTGCACGACTACGGGACGAACTGGTCACGCAGACCTACCGACCGATGCGGAACCGGCACGTGGAGATTTCGAAAGGCGGTGGACGAGTCCGCGTCTTAGGGATACCCGCGATTCGGGACCGCGTGGTACAGGGAGCGCTCAAGCTCCTGCTGGAACCGATCTTTGAGGCGGATTTTCGGGACGGGTCGTATGGGTATCGACCGAAACGGACAGCCCATCAGGCGATTGGCCGGGTGGCTCAGGCGATGGTGCAGAACAAGACGCGAGTGATTGATGTGGATCTGGCGGCCTTCTTCGACACGGTGCGGCATGACCGGCTGCTGGCGAAGGTGGCCCGACGCATCCAGGATCCCGCGATCCTGCGGCTGGTGAAACTCATCGTCAAGGCGTCCGGCCCGCGTGGGGTGCCTCAAGGGGGTGTGATTTCCCCGCTGCTGGCCAACCTCTATCTCACGGAAGTGGATGAGAGGCTGGAGCAGCTGAAGGAGACAACCCGGCAGGGCCAGTATACGTATCTCGAGTATGTCCGGTTTGCGGATGACCTCGTCGTGTTAGTGGATGGCTATCGCCGCCACGCACGACTGGCGCAGGTTGCGGAGCGGAAGCTGCGAGAGGCGTTGGCCCAATTAGACCTTCAGGTGAATGAGGAGAAGAGCCGGATCGTGGACCTGAGTCAGGGAGGCAGCTTCGGCTTTCTGGGCTTTGACTTTCGGCGTGTGCGGTCGCGGCGTGGAGTGTGGCGCCCGCAGTACATACCGAAGGTGAAGCGGCGCACCGCGTTGCTGCGGAAGCTCAAGGAAGTGTTCCGACGCGGGCAATCCCAGCCGGTGGGACGGATGATCGCCATGATCAATCCGATCGTACGGGGCTGGGTGAACTACTTCCGGATTGGGCATGCGAGTCGGTGTTTATCCTACGTGAAGGATTGGGTGGAGCGGAAGGTCCGGCGGCACATGATGCGAGTGCGCCACCGTCGAGGTTTTGGCTGGAAGAGGTGGAGTAAGGTTTGGCTCTACACGGTACTTGGCTTATATGGAGATTACCGAGTGCGGTACAACGGGTCGGCATGAAAGTCCTTCCAGGCTGATAGGTCACATAACCCTTGAGGTGAAGCATCCAGGAAAGCCCGGTGCTGGAAATCAGCACGCCGGGTTTGAGGTGGCGGGGACTGGAACCGTGACCAGGGGAGTCGGATTGAGGCCCACTCTGAAAGGGGTGGAGGAGCCACCGACCCCTACCGTTGGCGCGCCAGTCCTCGACCCTACGTGTGTCCAGGTAAGGCGAGACTGTTCAGTGGGAAGCAAGCCCACCAGGGTAAGAGCCTGAGCCCTGTAGCTTGGATGGCAGCGTGGAGAGAAACCGAGACGCTGAAGCCCATCGACAAAGCCATCGTAGAGGATGGTGAGCGAGTTCCCGGGCCGTAACGCAAGTGAACGCAGAGGTAGCCTCGAAAGTATGAAACCTCGGAGGTCGAGTCCCTGTCCGTAGGACGAAGACGGCATGGACAGGCGAACCAAGGCTGAGACGCCTGGCCACTCCGGCGGGGTGAGAGCGACAGCACGGGAGCAAGGACAGACGACGCAACTGGAGAAGCCCTCCTCGTCCCAGGGAGAAATCCCTGGAGGAAGATCGGCTCTATAACCAGCTCTCTGGGAAGTGAGCCGAAGACGAGAGGGTGGCGGAGGGGCTCGTAGGAGCGAGGAAGCAGGGTCATGCCTGTGGAGCAAAGGAGCCCTACTGGCTGTAGGCTGTGATCAACATGGGAGGCAGGGACGAGATGACAACGGCGTCCATTACACTGCAAGACCTGCGACAGCGGCTCTACGTCAAGGCGAAGGCTGAGAAGCGATGGCGGGTGTGGGGCCTGTACGTCCACGTGTGCAAAGAGGCGACGCTACGCGCGGCCTATTCGATGGCCAAGAAAAACAACGGAGCCCCCGGCATTGATGGGGTGACGTTTGCTGGCATCGAGGCCACGGGGGTGGAGCCCTTTCTTGCACGACTACGGGACGAACTGGTCACGCAGACCTACCGACCGATGCGGAACCGGCACGTGGAGATTTCGAAAGGCGGTGGACGAGTCCGCGTCTTAGGGATACCCGCGATTCGGGACCGCGTGGTACAGGGAGCGCTCAAGCTCCTGCTGGAACCGATCTTTGAGGCGGATTTTCGTGATGGGTCGTATGGGTATCGACCGAAACGGACAGCCCACCAGGCGATTGGCCGGGTGGCTCAGGCGATGGTGCAGAACAAGACGCGAGTGATTGATGTGGATCTGGCGGCCTTCTTCGACACGGTGCGGCATGACCGGCTGCTGGCGAAGGTGGCCCGACGCATCCAGGATCCCGCGATCCTGCGGCTGGTGAAACTCATCGTCAAGGCGTCCGGCCCGCGTGGGGTGCCTCAAGGGGGTGTGATTTCCCCGCTGCTGGCCAACCTCTATCTCACGGAAGTGGATGAGAGGCTGGAGCAGCTGAAGGAGACAACCCGGCAGGGCCAGTATACGTATCTCGAGTATGTCCGGTTTGCGGATGACCTCGTCGTGTTAGTGGATGGCTATCGCCGCCACGCACAACTGGCGCAGGTCGCGGAGCGGAAGCTGCGAGAGGCGTTGGCCCAATTAGACCTTCAGGTGAATGAGGAGAAGAGCCGAATCGTGGACCTGAGTCAGGGAGGCAGCTTCGGCTTTCTGGGCTTTGACTTTCGGCGTGTGCGGTCGCGGCGTGGAGTGTGGCGCCCGCAGTACATACCGAAGGTGAAGCGGCGCACCGCGTTGCTGCGGAAGCTCAAGGAAGTGTTCCGACGCGGGCAATCCCAGCCGGTGGGACGGATGATCGCCATGATCAATCCGATCGTACGGGGCTGGGTGAACTACTTCCGGATTGGGCATGCGAGTCGGTGTTTATCCTACGTGAAGGATTGGGTGGAGCGGAAGGTCCGGCGGCACATGATGCGAGTGCGCCACCGTCGAGGTTTTGGCTGGAAGAGGTGGAGTAAGGTTTGGCTCTACACGGTACTTGGCTTATATGGAGATTACCGAGTGCGGTACAACGGGTCGGCATGAAAGTCCTTCCAGGCTGATAGGTCACATAACCCTTGAGGTGAAGCATCCAGGAAAGCCCGGTGCTGGAAATCAGCACGCCGGGTTTGAGGTGGCGGGGACTGGAACCGTGACCAGGGGAGTCGGACTGAGGCCCATTCCGAAAGGGGTGGAGGAGCCACCGAACCCTACCGTTGGCGCGCCAGTCCTCGACCCTACGTGTGTCCAGGTAAGGCGAGACTGTTCAGTGGGAAGCAAGCCCACCAGGGTAAGAGCCTGAGCCCTGTAGCTTGGATGGCAGCGTGGAGAGAAACCGAGACGCTGAAGCCCATCGACAAAGCCATCGTAGAGGATGGTGAGCGAGTTCCCGGGCCGTAACGCAAGTGAACGCAGAGGTAGCCTCGAAAGTATGAAACCTCGGAGGTCGAGTCCCTGTCCGTAGGACGAAGACGGCATGGACAGGCGAACCAAGGCTGAGACGCCTGGCCACTCCGGCGGGGTGAGAGCGACAGCACGGGAGCAAGGACAGACGACGCAACTGGAGAAGCCCTCCTCGTCCCAGGGAGAAATCCCTGGAGGAAGATCGGCTCTATAACCAGCTCTCTGGGAAGTGAGCCGAAGACGAGAGGGTGGCGGAGGGGCTCGTAGGAGCGAGGAAGCAGGGTCATGCCTGTGGAGCAAAGGAGCCCTACTGGCTGTAGGCTGTGATCAACATGGGAGGCAGGGACGAGATGACAACGGCGTCCATTACACTGCAAGACCTGCGACAGCGGCTCTACGTCAAGGCGAAGGCTGAGAAGCGATGGCGGGTGTGGGGCTTGTACGTCCACGTGTGCAAAGAGGCGACGCTACGCGCGGCCTATTCGATGGCCAAGAAAAACAACGGAGCCCCCGGCATTGATGGGGTGACGTTTGCTGGCATCGAGGCCACGGGGGTGGAGCCCTTTCTTGCACGACTACGGGACGAACTGGTCACGCAGACCTACCGACCGATGCGGAACCGGCACGTGGAGATTTCGAAAGGCGGTGGACGAGTCCGCGTCTTAGGGATACCCGCGATTCGGGACCGCGTGGTACAGGGAGCGCTCAAGCTCCTGCTGGAACCGATCTTTGAGGCGGATTTTCGGGACGGGTCGTATGGGTATCGACCGAAACGGACAGCCCATCAGGCGATTGGCCGGGTGGCTCAGGCGATGGTGCAGAACAAGACGCGAGTGATTGATGTGGATCTGGCGGCCTTCTTCGACACGGTGCGGCATGACCGGCTGCTGGCGAAGGTGGCCCGACGCATCCAGGATCCCGCGATCCTGCGGCTGGTGAAACTCATCGTCAAGGCGTCCGGCCCGCGTGGGGTGCCTCAAGGGGGTGTGATTTCCCCGCTGCTGGCCAACCTCTATCTCACGGAAGTGGATGAGAGGCTGGAGCAGCTGAAGGAGACAACCCGGCAGGGCCAGTATACGTATCTCGAGTATGTCCGGTTTGCGGATGACCTCGTCGTGTTAGTGGATGGCTATCGCCGCCACGCACAACTGGCGCAGGTTGCGGAGCGGAAGCTGCGAGAGGCGTTGGCCCAATTAGACCTTCAGGTGAATGAGGAGAAGAGCCGAATCGTGGACCTGAGTCAGGGAGGCAGCTTCGGCTTTCTGGGCTTTGACTTTCGGCGTGTGCGGTCGCGGCGTGGAGTGTGGCGCCCGCAGTACATACCGAAGGTGAAGCGGCGCACCGCGTTGCTGCGGAAGCTCAAGGAAGTGTTCCGACGCGGGCAATCCCAGCCGGTGGGACGGATGATCGCCATGATCAATCCGATCGTACGGGGCTGGGTGAACGACTTCCGGATTGGGCATGCGAGTCGGTGTTTATCCTACGTGAAGGATTGGGTGGAGCGGAAGGTCCGGCGGCACATGATGCGAGTGCGCCACCGTCGAGGTTTTGGCTGGAAGAGGTGGAGTAAGGTTTGGCTCTACACGGTACTTGGCTTATATGGAGATTACCGAGTGCGGTACAACGGGTCGGCATGAAAGTCCTTCCAGGCTGATAGGTCACATAACCCTTGAGGTGAAGCATCCAGGAAAGCCCGGTGCTGGAAATCAGCACGCCGGGTTTGAGGTGGCGGGGACTGGAACCGTGACCAGGGGAGTCGGACTGAGGCCCATTCCGAAAGGGGTGGAGGAGCCACCGAACCCTACCGTTGGCGCGCCAGTCCTCGACCCTACTGATGAGGGGGCGCTGGGAAGTGCTGACTGCTATGGTCCGTGGTAGACGCGTGCGTCGAAGCGTTCGAGAGCAGCTCCATGTATGCACCAGTGCTCTACTCTACCCTAACCTGACCCCTAACCTGACCCTAACCTGACCCCTAACCCGTTGGCGGCGGTATCAGCTGGCGGGCAACGTGGTCCGGCATGCCGGCGCGGTGATCCTCAAAGTGCAGCAATGGTTTTGGGGCGTGTGTGCGGAGATTCGGACGCGCTGTGCGGAAGCTGCCCAGGCATAAGCCAGGGCAGGAATCAGACGCGAGAGGAAGCATGAAAGGAGCAGTTTGCCCAGAAGGAGCAGGTTACACCCAGTGCGGCAAGGAATCCCTTGGAGGCGGCCTCGGATCCAGCAAGAACATTGACCATGCGACTTCTCTAGTGGATGAAACAGGTGGTTTTCGCCAAAGGAGTCCTGTTGACAAAATCCATCGCGGATTTTGGGAAAGATCTTGGACTTGACAATAGGTTTAATTATACCTACACTCCGCATCTCTCAATCCAAGTTTTCCGCTTAAACTGAAGCAAAAGAGAACTCAAAAATGGCAAGACCAAAAATATTTACACCCGAGCAAACCACCCGCTTGAGGCACTGCATCCAGGTCATCGGGGCGCACGGCTTGTTCCTTCTCACCCGGGCCCGGCGGACGGACGAATGGCGATTCGGTAATGGATGGATGCGGCCTGTAGCTGGTCCAGGCTGGGGACTCTGGTGCCCAAACCCAGAGTAAATCTTACCCGTTTTCTTGGCGTATGTACGCCGAACAGTAAGTATCGGTCACGGGTGACACCAGCAATTCGGGGTAAAGGGAAAATGGTCAAAACCGGGGGATCGAGAAAGCCAAACCAACCAGGCCCGGAATTGAGAAATCACCAAGCCTGAAAACTTACCCCATCGGGTTTGGCACAATAAAAAGGTCGAAGTGCGCTGTTGAAGATAGGGCAAACCTTGCTTATCCGGTTGACACACCCTCACGCTAATAGGTAGGGTATGATCGTCATGGAAATTCGCCACCCCCAGTCGTTGCTTGAGTTTCAACAGATGTTTCCCAGCGAAATGGCGTGTGCGGCCTATCTTGAGGCCATCCGGTGGCCGGACGGATTTGCGTGCCCAACGTGCGGCGTGAGCAGCAAGGCGCAGCGCATCGTCACGAGACCACGGATGATTCGATGCCGACATTGCCACAGTGATGTGGCGCTGACCGCTGGCACCGTCATGCATGCGACAAGGACGCCCTTGCAGGCGTGGTTTTTGGGCGCGTATCTGGTGACGACGCAAACGCCCGGCGTGTCTGCGGTGCAGCTTCAGCGCCAGCTTGGGCTGACTCGCTACGAGACCGCATTCCAGATGCTCCACAAGCTCCGCGCTGGCATGGTTCGCCCCAACCCCGACCGGATTGGCGCAGATTGGCCAGTCGAGGTGGATGAAACGCTGGTGGGGGGGCGCACCAAGAGCAAAGGACGTGGCGTCCACCATCAATCGATGGTTGCTGGTGCCATCGAAGTTCGCCCTCGGCCGCTCGGCGTTGATGGCAAAAAGCCCCACCGAGCCGTTTACGCAGGAAGGTTGCGCTTGTGTCTCGTGCCAAACCGCGGGGCCAAAACGCTCACGGGGTTCGTGCAGGAGAGCGTAGTCACGGGCGCCATGGTGCGCACCGACGAATGGGGCGGCTACGACAATCTGACACAATTGGGGTACGCGCACGAGCCCATGGTGCGCAATGGCGATCGCGAGAAAACCGATATCCACCTCCCTATGATCCACATCGCCTTCTCGAATCTGAAGACTTGGCTGATGGGAACTCACCATAGCGTCAGCACGCAACACCTGTCGGCCTATCTGAATGAATTCGTATTCCGGTTCAACCGTCCCTTTTACCCGATGACGGCTTTCGCTTCCCTATTGGGTATCGGCATGAAGGTGCCCGGCCCCACGTATCGAGGCCTTTACAACGGGGATTGGGATCATTGCGCTCATGTATCTACGGCCACCCTACTATAGGTCGTACGTTGGTGGGCAAACAGGATAAGCAAGGGGCAATCAATACAGGAGGACAGACAATGATTAAAAAATCCATGTTGATTTTAGGAATTTCACTGATGGCAATCTCTGTTTTACCAGCTAATTCAATCGCTGGGAGTGGCAACAAGTATAAGGTCACTATTGAGACCAACACGATAGATGGCGTGGGATTCCCTGATGGTGTTTCATTTGATGTGTTATTCATGGCAGTGGGATGTGCGGGCAGTGAACCTTGCGGTAACACTGGTGGTAATAGGGTGTTTATCTGTAAAAGAAGAGGTAATAAAAAGCCCGGTGAAACAGCGGAGTATGTTTTTCCGGCAGGAACTAGTGCCAGAGCAGTCATTATATGTGGTACTTCAAAAACTGTCGCGGGTTGGAATAGTAAAGGCTGGAAACACACACATGTGTGCTACAACGGTATAGCAGAAAACATCGATGGGCAAATAGATTACACTAGTCTCTCAAATTCTCACTGTGAAGATACCACCACAACGCCTTAACTGTGACTTGCAGCCGACACGCTCCCTTTGCCCAGTTCCCACCCTCACACGCCACAATGGAGCGACGTGCTGGCCCGATCCTAGAAAAATGAGTAGGGGTCAAGTATGGGGTCAGGCATGAGTATTGACTTATTTAGTTCGACCCTGTGTAGGCCCCTTAACCCTCATCCCGGCCATTGAAGATCCCGCCGTGATCGTCATGATTCTCGCCCACCTGGATGTGCCCACGCGTGCTCCACCGCGGTCACCGGCTCGCATCGACGAATGCTTCCAGACAGGGAATGTTGAAAAAAGCCGCCAGCGGCGTTCTCGCCATTTTGCCGTGCTCACGTACTGAGAGTACGCTCCGCGCGTCAAAAGGGCTGCGGCCTTGCTGGATAGACCCTTCGGAAAGACTCAGCAACCGTGATTAAAGTCAAGGGGTGACAATTGATTTGGGTTCCATGCTGTTTGGGTTTTGACCATCGTATTCAGAATGACCAGAAGTTTTCGCATACAGGCGGTGAGGGCCACTTTGGGTTTTTTTCCTTGTGCAATCAGGCGTTGATAAAATGTTTTGATGACCGGATTAAATCGTGATGCGGACAGGGCCGCCATGTAGAGGGCGGCGCGGACTTGGGCCCGGCCTCCCCAGACCCTTCGGTTGCCGCGAACGTTTCCGCTGTCGCGGTTTAAGGGGGCAACGCCCACCAGCGTAGCGATTTCTCTTCGGTTGAGCGTTCCGAGTTCGGTCAGGCTACTGAGGAGATTCATGGACAAAACGTTGCCCACCCCCGGCACACTTCGAAGGAGCGAATCTTTTTCTTTCCAGCCGGGGGTTTTTTTAATAATCTCGGCAATGTGGCCTTCGATTGTGTGGAGCCGTTTTTCCAGGGAGGCGATATGGGCGTTGATATCTTTGCGGATCCATTTCGCGGCTTGCTGGAGGCGGGTTTTTTCCGCCGTCTGCATGGCGAGCAACTGCCGTCGCCGTGTCACCAAGGCCGTCAATTCCTGGGTGGTGGCGTCTTTCATGGGCCGGACCGCCGGCTGGATCGCGGCCCCGAAGCGCGCCAAGATTCGGGCGTCCAGGGCATCGGTTTTGGCCAGGGTGCCCAGGGCCTTGGCAAAGTCCCGCACCTGACGGGGATTCATGACGACCGCCGGCAACCCGGCGGTGGTTAAGGCCGCATACAGAAGCGTTTCCAGCCCCCCTGTGGCTTCCATCACGATGAGAGTGGGGTGAAGGACGTGGAGCCGCTCCACCAGCGCGGCGATGCCGGCGTCGTTGTTGGCTACCGACCAGGGAAGCGAATTGGCATTGTCTGCCACGTCTAATCGAGCTTTACAAATGTCGATACCGATAAACAATTCTGAGGATTTTGATTTCATCGCTCTGTCTCCCAACCTTGTTGATACGGGCTTGGTGTCCCAGGCAACCGTTCGGGTTCATCAGAGAAAGGGCATGACGACCTGCGCTGAGTCACGGGCTGATTCCCATAGGGCAAACGGTCTATCATGCCAGGATTCACAATACCGTGAGGGTACAGCCTTTTCCCTACGTTGGCTATGCCCTCTTCAGACAAGAGGCAGCTCGTGTGAGTTGGACTACAACCCTTCCTTGCATTATACAAGGGCATGCTTTTTTGAACGTTCCCTCCCACTGGTGCGAGCAGGCTTACCTGAAGCATCTATGGGCCTTGAACCTGAAATATTCAACAGACCCAGACAGCCTCATCCCACCCTGGATTCCGGTTCAGTGCTCGAGCCGACAGGCTTCCTTTGCCCAGTTCCCCCACTCACACACCGCAATGGAGCGACATGCTGGCCCGATCCTAGAAAAATGGGCCGGTCAGACCCTCCTCGCAGGATAAACTCCGGCATATCAGACGGCGGAGTCTGCGGATTGACCCTTCACCGAATTATTTGGTACCGTGCTGTCCAGTCAAACAGGCCTTTGGAAATTCCTATTCCCCCTTTAAATGAGATGTAAACTCAAAGATTCCAACTCTTTTTATTCCAAAATCGCAACCCTAGTCCCAAGGGGCAATGTACCAGTGTGCGGCATTGGGTAGGACGGTGTTGGGTCGCATTGTTAGCCATAGGCTGGCTGGCCATGCTTGGTTCCCCGGCCAGCGGAAGCCCCAGGACACATGAAGGAGATACATTTCCAGAAAGAAGCATGATAACAGGGCACCCGATTCCTGGTGCGCCATTTCAGGTATTTTGGGGGAAGGGAGAATTTGGAGCGAGAGGCGCGAACTTTGATCACACGCACGCTCTTAAGGCCATCCATACTGTCGTCGACGCATTGAGCCAAATGATACAGCACCGGACTCAATACAAACGCTTCGATGAAGCGCTGACCAAGGATCTACTCCAAAAGGTCTTGATTGAACACCGAGTGGTGAACCGAGAGGGAAAAGAATTTACTTTCCTTGTGGTCAGAACAAAACACAAAGGCAAGGTCAAACTGCTCATCAGTGCATCGATGTTAGAGGAGAAGGGCCATCTCACCCATCCTAAAAAACTGATTCCGTCGCTGGCTAGGGAGTTTCAATGGGTGGTCAGTAAAGCATCCATGGCACCTAGGTTCAACCGGGTGCGCATCCGTCGAGATCTTCAGAAAGCCCCGATTAACACCAACAAAGACATTCGTGCCATGTCGGGAAACGAACGCCTCCAGAGCCTCCAACGTCTGTTCGCAACCTACCTCACCACCGAGGATGATCAGCAGCGCCTCAAGGGACAAGGCTACTATGAAGTAGGCTCAACCACACTCACGCGGCCGACGCACCAAGATGAAACCACCCGATTGTATGACATCCGTGTTCGCGAGGCTCTGCAACTCATTGTTCGTGAGCCATTTTTCCAGGAACACACCCAGCGAGCGGTCAGAAGTCTGCTCAATGGAAAAGTCTGGAACGTGGCCTTTGTCAACATCGATGACCGCGATTGGGCAACGCGAACCCGTGTGGCGATGAAAGACAACGCCGTCTTCGTGGGAGAACGCGGAACGCCGATTCAACCCGCAAAGATCTTGGTGAATTATCATCGCATCGCCGCCCCGGAGGATTCGTTTTATCCCGACACAAAGGGCCTGCCCATGGGCGCGCTCTCGACAGACCAACTGGCCCGCGTCATTGCGTGGGAAATTCAAACCAACATCGTTGAAAAGTCCATGAGAGGCCATGTGGCGCAAGACGAGCAATCCGCCCCTCAGTGAGTCCACACATGCAGAAGCAAGGAAGGAGATGACATGGATTGGGTCACCATGATGGGGGCGGTCCTCGCTAAAACTTAGCCAGGGCATGTGCTGCGCCACCAGGATGAGAAAGACGATGAAGGTCGCGAGTGTGCTGAGAACATACATCCCGAAGCCCGTTCCGGTTCCGAGTGCTGCGGTCGTCCAGATCGTAGCGGGCATGAGTAGGGGGGGCGAGCGCGGATTCATATAATAAGTGCAATTTCTCAGGGTGCCACGATGGGGTACATTGCTGGAACGAAATCATCCATGTTCCCGAAGGAATTGCACTTATTATATGAATCCGCAACTTAAGCTAAACTTGGCTTCATTTCTACCTTGAGCCCATAATCTCAATCCTGAACAATCAATGAGTTATGATAGGAAGAACTGCCTATTTATTGATCAAATTCCCCTAAGTTGACAATACCCATATGCGCTAACTTAGGTGAGTTGACGGCACCGCATCCGTCCACGATTTTCTATGCGTGCAAAAAATGGGGCATCACCCGTAAAAAAAGACTGGGGGCTACAAGGAGCGCGATCCGATGAAACGGAAAGCCTATTTGCGGCTTCGAGAGCGCGATCGACGGCGGAAAAAGGCTTTTGTCTATGGTGATGAAAGTGGCGTTGAGCCGGAAGTAGTCCGGCGGTATGGCCGGGCATCGCGGGGGCAGCAGGTTTATGGGTTACGCCCAGGGAATTCCCGTCCACGCACCTGCTTCTTAGCGGCCCCAATAGATGGGGCCCTGCAGGCCACTCAGTTGTGGGAGGGTACGTGTACGACACAGATTTTCACTCAATGGCTGGAAGAATCACTCTGCCCGGTGCTGAATGAGAATCATGTGGTGGTGATGGACAATGCCGCGTTTCATAAGTCCAACAAAACCCAAGAGTTCATTGAACAAGCCGGCGCAACACTCTTGTTGCTGCCGCCCTATTCGCCAGACTTCAATCCCATCGACCACGACGTTGCGGCCATCAAAAAAAGAAGAGAATTTCATGAACTTGAAACAATTGACAGCATCATTAAGAACTATAGTTAAATATTGAAATTACTATAGCGCTTCGCCATTCGAGCGGGTGGGAGACGCGCTGGAGAGATGCGCTCCGAGAGAATCGGGCAGGTCTGCCGATGCCGAGCCATATTTACCCCACTACGAGCGGCACCCTCATCCACCACGCGTACCACTTCCATCGGTTTGAGAGTGCCACGGGACGGTCTATCGTCGCCTGCACCGAGATCGTGGAGTTCGGTGGCGGATACGGGAGCATGGCTCGACTCGTCACGCGACTCGGGTTTCGCGGCCGTTACCATATCCACGACTTGCCAGAGTTCTCCGCCCTGCAACGGTTCTATCTACGGTCGGTGAGGGCGGAGGTCGGCGAAGGCGAGCTCGCCGACGCACTCTTCGGGATCACGCGTTCCGAACGCCGGGAGGAAGCATCACCTTCGGCCGGTTCGCAGGGCGATGCGGTCTTCCTGGCCACGTGGTCGCTCAGCGAAACTCCCCTCGGGCTGCGGGAGGAGTGGCGGCCTGCCCTCGCCCGCTTCCGTTACTTTCTGATCGGGTTTCAGGACCGGTTTGAGGACATCGATAATCGAACCTGGTTCGAGGACTTCGCGGCGAGTCGACAGGACGTGGAGTGGCGCTTCGTGCCAGCCGTGCACCGAGGCGAAGGGCGGCGATACCTGTTCGGCGTTCCGAAACCAAACGGATGGCGAACATAGGGAGACATCTTCATGCGTGTCGTTTACCCGGAGTGCCCTGAAGGGGCCAACAGGTTACCCTTTTGACCATTAGACTTTTGGCATGACCGAGGACCCAGAACCATCTCATTGCCCCAAATGTGGGAGTAAACAGACCGTGCCAATCATGTATGGCTTACCCTCATCCGAGTTGGAGGAACAAGCGATGCGAGGCGAAGTTGTGCTGGGTGGGTGTATGCCGTGTCTCAAGAATTGAGCATGCAAGACATGTGATCATCGGTGGCGGTGATTCTGTTGGGCCTTTGGACCGGCTGTTTTGCCCCTTGTCGGATCATGGCGCTTTTCTGATGTGTCCACCACATCGGGGGAAGTACAATACTATGTAGAAAAAGATGGTGGGTCGTCGGGGGATCGAACCCCGGGCCCGCTGATTAAGAGTCAGCTGCTCTACCAGCTGAGCTAACGACCCACCGAGGGGAGAAAACTAATGGTATCTCGTGAAGCGTATCTCGTGTTTCGATAAAATTTTTACGAAAAACAAAATCCATTACTTCTTTGAATCAGGGGGTTTCTACCTCCCCTTGCCCCTCTTTACAAAGGAGGGGGACCTAGCACAAACCCTTATCATAAAAATGGCGCGCCTGGCAGGATTTGAACCTGCGGCACCTGGCTCCGGAGGCCAGTGCTCTATCCACTGAGCTACAGGCGCGTTTCAATTATTTCGAGCCAATTCAAATGACCACTGCCTGGCTCGACGCTAGCATCTTTGGATTGCTGTTGTCGAGGTTTGGGTGATCAGCTGGAGGAAGATTTCTCCCCAACCCTAACAGAGGGAGACTCTACCTCCCCTAGCCCCTCCTTACAAAGGAGGGGAATTTTTTTAATCTTTTTATCCCCTGCTTTAATAAAGATACCCGGAGCAAGCTGACGGGGTATTCAGATGGAAAAAGATTTGAAAATCCCCCTAACCCCCTTTTCCAAAGGGGGGACCTACGAGGAATAGCAAGTTCAATACCTATCTAATTACACGGGAGTTTTTCTTGGGAGGTATCTTGGGTTTCTTTGATGACGAAGCTGCCTTCGTCGATCACGTCTTTCGGCTCTTCCAATATGACTTCGATTAGAAGTTTGGCTCTTTCGGGAGTTAACCCATGGGAGGGGGCTATAAAGCGTTTGCGGGCAATTCGTCGTTCATCAGGATCGTCTGGCTCGTAATATCCCAGCAACTCCCCACCGGTGTTGGCCGCAGCCAGGCGGATCGCCCAATCTTCCAGCAAGGGTTCGGTCCAGGGGGCTATGCGCGGGCTTTCCCGATGCTGTTCTAATTTCGTCCAGATTTGCCAGCCGATAAACACGGCCCAGGTTTCGTTGATCACTTCCCAGGCATCTTCTTGAGATAGGAACCGCATCTCGGTGGCATCGCGTCGTTGCCGCACGGGATTGATCCGCACAAAACGATAGTGGCAACGAAGCTGTGCATTGGCAAACGTGCGCACTCGATTCGCGTTTGTGCTCAGGCCTTCCGGTCCAGGCCCATTGAACAAGTAATCAAGATACGCATGCAGGAGTTCGTGATACAGCAGACTGACATCGTGATGAGTCATGTGGTCCAAGGACTTCAGCACCCCACCGGCACTATTAAACGACAACGCCTTCGCGAAACTCCTCCCCAATCACCAGCCCATTTTCTGCCAGATGTCCCAGCCTCGGCATAGAGCCTCGCTCCCCCGTGTCCGTCCATTTGGCTGCCTGCTTCTCCGCGACAATCTGCGTGGCATCACGGTCGAGGGTATAGTCCGTAAGCGGCTCCCGCTTCCACGCCCGCCGGAGCGGCTGCTGATTGACGACGGCTACGCCTGCCAACCCCTCCTTCTCTCCCATGCGCCGCAGCCACTCTCCCGTCCCAGCTGCACTGGGGAGCACGGAGACTCGCAGCACCGCTCGCAACCCGGCGTCCTCGCGAATCTGCCGCAGGTCCTCCAGCGTCCGGCCCCCGCCATGCAACAGCAACAGTAGGGGCTCGACAAATTGGGCAGGGTGGTAGCCGCTGCGGCTCCCGGGCGCGGGCAAGGCCGCATCGAGTTGCCCGGGCACATTCATCGCTTGGAGAAACTCCCCGACCAGCGCCAGCCCGCCATGGGCGGTGAGCTGCTCGTCGGTGGGCTCGAGCTTGAACGGAAGAACGGTTTGTGGCCTCATTCGTGTCACCTCGTTGGTGAGGAGTGGCTAAGTGGGGGGGCACCCGTATCTTAGTAAATCAACGAGGGTTTTTTATGCCCGAAATAAATCCATCGCGGATCTTGGGTATTGATTGGGGTTCCATGCTGTTTGGGTTTTGACCATCGTATTCAGAATGACCAGAAGTTTTCGCATACAGGCGGTGAGGGCCACTTGGGGTTTTTCCCCTTGTGCAATCAGGCGTTGATAAAATGTTTTGATGACCGGATTCAATCGTGATGCGGACAGAGCCGCCATGTAGAGGGCGGCGCGGACTTGGGCCCGGCCTCCCCAGACCCTTCGGTTGCCGCGAACGTTTCCGCTGTCGCGGTTTAAGGGGGCGACGCCCACCAGCGTGGCAATTGCTCTTCGGTTGAGCGTCCCGAGTTCGGTCAGGCTACTGAGGAGATTCATGGATAAGACGTTGCCCACTCCCGGTACACTGCGAATGAGAACATCTTGTTCTTTCCATCCGGGAGTCGTTTTAATAATCGCGGCAATGTGGCCTTCGATTGTGTGGAGCCGTTTTTCCAGGGAGGCGATATGGGCGTTGATATCTTTGCGGATCCATTTCGCGGCTTGCTGGAGGCGGGTTTTTTCGACCGTCAGCATGGCGAGTAACTGGCGCCGTCGCGTTACCAGTGCGGTCAATTCCTGGGTGGTCTCGTCTTTCATGGGGCGGACCGTCGGGTGGATCGCGGCCCCGAAGCGCGCCAAGGTCCGGGCATCCAGGGCATCGGTTTTGGCCAGGGTGCCCAGGGCCTTGGCAAAGTCCCGCACCTGACGGGGATTCATGACGACCGCCGGCAACCCGGCGGTGGTTAAGGCCGCATACAGAAGCGTTTCCAGGCCCCCCGTGGCTTCCATCACAATGAGCGTGGGGTGAAGTGTTTGGAGTCGCTCCACCAGTGAGGCGATGCCGGCGTCGTTGTTGGCTACCGACCAGGGAAGCGAATTGGCATTGTCTGCCACGTCTAAGCGAGCTTTACAAATGTCGATACCGATAAACAATTCTGAGGATTTTGCTTTCATCGCTCTGTCTCCCAACCTTGTTGCTGCGGGCTTGGTGTCCCAGGCAACCGGTCGGGTTCATCAGAGAACGGGCATGACGACCGGCGCTGAGTCACGGGCTGAGTCCCACAGGGCAAACGGTCTATCATGCCGAGAGTCACAATCCCTTGAGAGTATAGTCTTTCCCCTGCGTTGGCTATGCCCTCTTCAGACAGGAAGCGGCTCGTGTTAGTTGGGCTACAACCCTTCTTGGCATTATACAAGGGCATGCTTTTTTGAACATTCCCCAGTTGGATGGCAAGTATCTCGGAGGAGGGGGCGTGGGAAGTGGCGGTGGGGGATGGTCTACTTCGGTCGAGCGAGAGATATCAGAGTGAAAATAGACAGGAGAAAAAGGAGAAGCGCAAGCGCAAGGAAAATCCAGTGAAGAATGAAAATAGGCAGAGCAAGGGCTGCGGGAATCCAGATGGTGCCTTCCTTCATGAACCCCAATGCGACCGACACCAGGGCGAGCAAGCTTGCGATAAATAGCTCGACCGCAGACCGAAATACTCTCTCGAGTGCCGCTTCAGAAGAAAATGTTGAAGATGTTCTGCACCAGTTGAATGCCAGGGCACTGAAGGATACCAGCACAACGAAGGACGTCAGAGGCAGAATCTCTCTTCTGCCAGTCATCTCTAAGAATTGCGCCACTAACAATAATATGGCTAGCAACGAAAGAGTTGGTCCTAGCAAGATATAGCTTGCCCGAAGAAGGAGACGTTTAGTGTTCTCTAGGGTGGTCATATCTCAGTGCCGAACTAGAAATAGGCTGCCCCAATGCGGTCTTCATTGACGGCATGAAGTTCATTGAGGTTCAGCAATCATTCACTCAGACCACTCCTTCCCCTTCGTGCCCCCGTCATACCCTACGTCTCACCCTTCTCGAATCAGCACCCTACTCACTTGCCATTTGCCTTCCGCTCCCTCACCAGGCGTTGGGAATAGGAATTTTAAATGGCCTGTTTGACTGGACCGCAAAGTACCAAAGAACCTGGTGTGGGGTCAATCTGCAGACTCCGCTGCCTGATATGCGGGAGTGTATCCTACGCGGAGGGTCTGACCGGTTCATTTTTCTAGGATCGGGCCAGTCAGCAGGTGAAGGGGTCTATTCTAAAACACGCGTACTGAGCCCTATACCCATAGAGCCTGATTGAGGAGCTGTGGCTCTCAACGGAACGTAGAAAATTCTCAACGAGGTGATGCAACGGGAGGGTCGCTTGACGTAGGCGATCCCGTATACTCGTGCCATTTTGATGTGGTGCACCTGTGGCTGCTCGAAAAACAGTGAGGCCGGTTTCAATCTGAAGCGAGGATGAATCCTTCATCCGTTTTCATTTGTATTGTGTGATCTTGCCCAAGAATTCTCCTCACCGCAAAAAGTTCACCCTATAATCTTTCTATTCATACCTGTTTGCCCAAAGGCATCTTGTGCTAGCAAGAATCCGCCAATATAGCCGATAGGTGTTTTCAGACACACGACCGAAAGGAACTGTTAAAGAACTCAAAATTCTCGCAACATCGTCCACATCGGACCAACTGGATACACCATAAAGAACGAAGGGGGATATTCAAAACGTGTCCTGAGTCTTGCCGAAGGAAGGCCGGGTGCGTGATCCGTGGGAGAAACACCGTATGCTCTTTTTCCCCTACGCTTCACCGATTACGCTTCACGCATGACGTCCCAAGGGAACACCGCTGGTACCCCCTTCGAAGGAATTTATCTTGAGCCAGGTTGCAGGGCTCAGGGCACACTTTTTCACTATTCCCCGAATGGAATGACATAGGTTCGCAGGAAGATGGTTATGATGAGAACGTGGCGAACTCTTTACGGAGTATCCTCAACCAACCCTCCTAACCACACGATGGCCGAAGTGAGCCTTGAGCTCCTGGAACCTCACCCTTTTACGTTGGGAGCCAAACTCCTGGGCACAACTCAGATGGCGGGGAATAGACCGCAGGTTCTCTAGCAGGGAGGTTCTGCAACTCAAACAGCTCGACGAATGGAATCTGAAGCTGTTCCGGCTCCTCACCGACATGGCTTTGGACAGACATCACTTGCGACAGCTGCTCGCAAAAAAGTTTAGGGCACTAGCCAGTAGAGAGGGGGGGACGGATGGGAAGAGACAGACGTTGTCGTGCAGTGTTCGATTCTATTGTGTCAAATCAAGCGGCGGGTCATTGCCATGGAAGCGATCCAGGCTGGAAACTGTACCTCGCTCCACCGGACTATCATTTGTTGGTCGAACCTGGTCGGTCTTTCAGTCTATCAAGTGACTCCCCGAGTCAATTATGCACGTCCCTCGGCGGATTGGCCATCGCCCAGGGCATGCTTTCCTTCGGGAGGCTCAGGGAAGGTTTCAACGTCCTGCGGCGTCGGGTGAGGTCGTGAGCATGAACGAAGTATCCCATCAGGTAACAGCACGTCCAAAGATCCTCGTGGTTGATGATCGGCAAGAGAATCTCTTTGCCATGGCCACGTTGTTAAAGCCACTGGACGCTGAGGTCCTGACAGGCTTGTCCGGCAATCAAGCGCTGTCTCAGGTGCTGCGTCATCGTTTTGCCCTTATTTTGATGGATGTGCAGATGCCCGAGATGGATGGGTTTGAAACGGTCTCACTGATCCAAGAGTATGCACAGTCCAGTCATGTGCCCATCATCTTTGTGACCGCGATGAACAAAGAAGGAGAATATATCTCAAAGGGGTATCAATTGGGAGCCGTGGATTACCTGTTTAAACCTGTTAATCCCGACATCCTCCAAAGTAAAGTGAAGGTCTTTCTTGACCTGTATCGCGAAAAAGCTACCGTGGACAAGGTCTTGCACGAGTTGAAGCACGCGCAAACCGAGCTTGAACACAACCATCAGGAACTGGAGGACGCTCATCATCAGGTCGCCATGTCAAAGGCCTACGTGGACAATATCATCAAGTCGATGAACGATACCCTCGTGGTCATCGACGCGGACATGACCATTCGGGTCATTAATCAGGCCACGCTGGCTCTGTTAGGATTCGAAGAGCAGGAGTTGATTGGACAGCATACTCGTCTCATCTTTGGTGAAGAATTAATTCAAGGAACGTTCATAGAGGAGTTATTAAAAGACGGCTCGATGTGTGCGCTCGAGTCAACGTATATGACAAAAGATCACCGGACCATTCCGGTGGCATTTTCTGGTGCAGTCCTGATGGATGACCAAGGTCACTTTCAGGGAATCGTCTGCGTGGCTCAAGATATCACGAAACGAAAGCAGGCTGAGGAAGAACTGCGCAAAGCCCATGATGTGTTAGAGCTTCGGGTTCACGAACGAACAGCCAAGTTGGAAGAGGCCAATTCGCTCCTCATGTCGGAGATTGCCGAACGGAAACGGGCGGAGGAGGACATTCGCAACCTGAACACCGATCTCATGCGCGGAAAAGCTGAGCTCGAAGTCTCAAACAAAGAATTGGAAGCCTTTAGCTACTCCGTGGCCCATGACCTTCGAGCCCCCTTGCGCGGGATTGACGGATTCTGTCAGGCGGTGTGGGAAGACTCCAGGCACACACTTGATCCCACTTCCCAACGTTACCTCCAGCGGGCGCGAGAGGCAAGCCAACGCATGGCCAAACAGATTGATGCCCTGCTCAATCTCGCTCGGCTTTCCCGAACTGAACTCGAGGTGGAAGCCGTCGACCTCACGACCCTTGCCCAGTCGGTATTGACCGACCTTCAAAGTGCCGAACCCGAACGACAGGTGGAGTGGACCGTTGCCGAAGGGTTGCGAGCAATCGGGGATACCTCCTTAGTCCGGGTCGCCCTAGAAAACCTCCTCGGGAATGCGTGGAAGTTTACCAGCCAGGTCGAATCCGCCCGAATCGAATTAGGGATGTCACAGCACACCAGTAACCCCGTGTATTTTGTGCATGATAATGGCACTGGGTTCGATATGGCGTATGCCGATAAATTGTTTATGGCCTTTCAACGATTACATGGGTTGAGCGAATTTCCGTGTCTCGGTATTGGATTAGCCACGGTCCAGCGTATTATTCGATTGCATAATGGGCGCATTTGGGCTGAGTCGGCCGTAGGGGACGGAGCAACCTTCTTCTTTACCTTTGAAAACGAAGATGAGTCCGGCATTCACGTCGCATGTGCTAACAGTTGAAAAAGAGTCACTGCCTCGACAGCAAAGAACGGCGAATTCAACCCATAAGTGCACCACAGGTTTTCAATTGAATATTTGATTGAGTGAGTCGCGAGAACACGTCCCAAGGCGTTTGAAACGCCAAGCATTTCCGGGGTCGATGATTCATGGCCTCCACGGCAGTAGTGACCGCTTCCGTGGACCCCGTGTCGAGCGGCATCTCCGTGGGAAAATACTGTCGGAGCCGCCCGTTGCTATTCTCGTGTAAGCCTCGCTCCCACCTGTGGTACGGGCGAGCAACGAAGCCCTGGCAGTCCAAGGCCTTGGCAATGGTGGCGTGGCCGTTGCACTCTCGGCCATTGTCATAGGTGATGGTGGGGGTCCAGTCCTTAAAGGCCGCTAACAGTGAGGGGATCGCCCGTGTGGTCCAGTCCGCGGTTTTGCGCACGCTCGGCAGCGCCAGATAGAGCCGAGACCGTCGCTCGGCCAGCGTCACGATGGCCCCGTTATGCCCGCGGCCAATCACTAAATCGGCGTCCCACTCGCCGACCCGTGCGCGGGTGTCCACGACGGTCGGACGCTCGGCAATCTCGACTCGGCCCGGGATGCGTCCCCGATATTCCTTGCGGCCATAGCGCTTGCGGTACGGCGTGGCGTGGTGGCGCACGTGCCGATAGAGTTGCCCGCCTTGCTGCGGGTCTTTCAGCCCCACGCGATAGATCGTTTCTGGGCGTAACGAGACGCCCTGCTCGAGCCCCACGCGTCCACATATTTGCTCTGGACTCCACCAGGCGTGAAGTTTCTCGTGACTATACGCCAGCACCGACTCCGTCAGCTTCACGGCTTTGGGCTTGTCCGTGTGTCGCTGGCCCGCCTTCTGCTGGGCTTGTTGGTCGCGATAGCCCCGCTGGCCGGTGGTCCGCGTTTCCTCCCGACTCAGGGTGGTGTGGGATCGCCCCATTCCCTTCGCAATCTCTCGAAAGGGTTTGTTTGGCTTTCGCATCGTGTACAAGTGGTAGCGCTCAAGTTCGGTCAGCTGAGTATAACGTTGTGTCATCTGGGCACCGCCTCCTTTGGTCGGCCAGAGAATATACCAGCTAGCCAACCGTGAAGGTGGTGCACTTATTATGTGAATTCAAGAAACAATTTAGTCCCTACCATTTGTTTTACCCCATACGCTTGCCTCCTGTCTTTTTGTTCTCACGTTGTGCCCGACCTTCCTTTTCCTTCCAGAGCCAATATTGGCTTTGTCCTCTACAAAATCCCTTGATGAGGGAGTAGGGGCAGGAGTAGGGGGCAGAGTAGGGGTCATGAAGCTTGTTTCATGATATAGATTCGTTGAAGGTGTCGTCATGCCCCGACCCGTCTGCATAGCATTGGGGTCAGGCATGAGTATTGACTTGTGGCGATTGTCAAGATTCTCGCCCACCTAGGTTTTCCCACCCGAGTTCCCCCACAAACCATTTCGTGCGAGGCGTCCAGTCCCAACCACTCCTCGCAGACCTTGTGAATCGGATGCCGCAGCACCTTCTCCTGTGTGAAAGGCTACTTGTGACAAGTGACCAACAAAAAAGCCCCACTGCCGAAACGATGGGGCTCTTATGTGTGGTCGTCTTTTCAGATTGCTCGTTTACGTTTGTGCCTTCTTCATCCGGTAGCCAATGAGTCCGACTAAGCCAGTGCATAAGGGCGGGGGCAAGTAGGGCAGGACCTCCGTCAACCACTCACCTGACTGCTGTGGTATTCATTCCCTGATTGATGGGATTGACAGCTCACGGCCTCTTCAGTACTTTTCCGATTGACCAAAAATAGCGAATAAATTTCCTGCTCCCATCATGAAAATAAAGGGTAGCGTCCCCTTTCCCGTCCCCTTTCCAACGAACCACGGGCTGCGCTGTAAGGAATGCCCCGTTGGTAACCCTATGGAAGTGACCCAGGGCCTATGGAAGAACTTGAATATTTCAGATACCGGAAGGCTGGATGAGTTTTGGACCAAACGAGTCAGTCTGATTCAGGGCACTGCTCAGGCTGCTCTTCCTCGTACAATCTTCCAGATTCTGGCCAGGGGATTTTTACAAATACCCCACATCGCTCCTCAATAATAAGCGGCGGCCCGCTCTTAAAAGGCTTGGGGGGTTCTTCGGCTTGCGCTTCACTCGGTTCCCCAGGGGGAATCACAATGATTAGAGCGGAGGGGTCAAAGGTGTCGGGCGAGTAGGCCGGGGGGAGAGGTAAGATAAATGGGTCTTGAAATAATATGTGTCGATTTCGGACGGAACGATTTTCCAGCCTCGAAGTCCCTCGCCCGAAATGAAATTTCTGATGGTGCAGGTGGCTTCCCCTGGACCAAGAACGAATCCCGCCCCTCCCAACCAGCCGGGGTCCAATGTGGGACCGGTGAATGCTGATGGGAAGGGCGGATAATTTCCATCCACTATTGAGGTAGCCCCGAGCATACGCAGGCTGAAGCCAGAGGCTCATGATGAATAGGGAGATGAAAAGAAGCTGACCAAATGCGTGTTGAGAAAAGGGTTGCATTCCAGGGCCTATGAGAACGTCAAGCCCGGTCCTTACCTAAGGCAAGGATTCGGGATCTCATGATTGTCCAATTAGTTTCGTAGCCGCGTCAAGGTGGCTAGAGACCTAATCCCTTTAAACCCGGTATGGTCAAAAAACTCATTGCAGGCGGTTTGCTGGTGATGCCATAGGCAATATCGGATCGGTCTTTACCACTCTTTTTGTCTCTCGTGAACCGTTCTACCATAAAGGCTTGCCCGACATGCGGGAAGTTCAGGTAGGCGTTGAGCTCGGTGGTGACCCAGATCTTGCGGATTTCGAGCCGGCCATGGTCGCCATCGGTGGTGGTGAAATTCGGCGGGTGCTCACAGGGGGCAAAATAGAAGGCCGTTTCTTCCAGCAGATGTTTTTGATTACCCTTGACGGTGAAGTGGTAGTGGGCCCCACGCTCTTCCACGAGATAGCGGGCGAGCTCGCGTTGGGTGAGCAGGGCATCGGCACTGATGGTCTTGCCGCGGATCTCGATGGCGTCCAGCAGCGGGATGGCCGTTTTGATTTCATTGGTCTGCTTCGCCTCATCACGCCCTTCTACCGGTAGCGTGCCCACTTTTTTTGGGTGTAGCACTGGGCACTCTGTTGCCCGACCACGCTCATGATGTGGGTCTGGCGTCCGGCCTCATCAATGGCGTTGCACATGGTCTTCCCATCGATCGCCAGGCTTTCGTCGACGGCGCCATAGTGGGCATTCCAGCCTTGGAGGGCGTGATCCAGGTCGGCAGGATCGACTCGAATCAGCACGTCCCGGATGATGCTTTCGCTGGGCACGAGATACTGTCGATTTCGAAACCGGCAGCGAAACCGGGCGCGCGCTTTCGGCCCCAGCGCCTGAGCCCAATCCGCCATCGCTTTGTAGCCGTGCCGCCCACAGAGGGTGGCGGCTGCGGCAAGGGCCAACACCACTTCGAGCCGATGGCGGCGGCCCTCGGCCCGACGCGGGTCGGCTATCTCCTTGAAAAAATCAGGTAACGAGCGCATGTGTTCAGCCGTTACTTGCATCCGTGGCACTCCTGTTTGATACTGAGGATGTAACAAGGGGTGAGACAGCAGGGTGCGCGTATTGCGTTGCAGGGGCAGGACGAAGACCTTCTTGGGCGTGTGCGGGATGTCGCTATAGCCGGTCCGAGTCCGGGCATACCCCTTCGTGAATCCAAGCAAGCGCCAGTTGGCCGCCTGATAGATCGTGCCCTGATACCGGGTCGGATCCACGAAGGTCTCCAGCAGCAGCAGCGGGAACCCAAACCGCTCTCGCCAGTCTTGCTGAATTCGTTGCCGGCAGAGCGAGAGCACCCGCGATGCCACGTTCGGGTGGTGGCAGTGCGGCAGAATCAGAAAGCGGGAATTGTTGGCGACCAGGTTCAGCCGGTCGAACTGGTGCCGAAAGGCCCAGCCGACCCACTCATCGCGAACGGCGCACTTCAACGCCGCAGCGGAAAAACTCACCAGCGCCACCCAGTCCCCCTCCACGCAGGCGACATACCAGAGGGTGTTCCCGATCTTCGGCAGGGCGCCGAGGTAGTGATGGGCACGCATGGCGTCCTGAAACCGAGACTCCTCGGCGGCACAAACAGGACGGACACGAATCGCTTGAAGATGCACACTGTCTCTCCCGTGATGAACAATATCACACGTTCTATCAGAATCAGGGGAAAATGTCCAGAATGCACTTCAACTGATTGAATGTATGCTGGAAGTGGGAAAGAAAACATTCACCCTGGGATGCACCCTTTATTTCCATGATGGGAATAAGAAATGTAAACGCGAATTTTGGTCAATCGGAAAAGTACCGAAGAAGCCGTGCAAAAAAAAATGGGAGCGTCCCCTTTCGGTGTAAGAAACCAACGACGAGGCCATGTCTCAACCCTTTTAAGGGTTGACCGATAAGTTAACGTGAGAAGGATACATGTCATGGATATTCTAAAGGAAGCCAGAAATGGAATACTTATTCTACATCCCATTGGAACGTTAGACCTTTACATGCGGTTGGAATTTCTCAAGGCGATTCAGGAAGTGAGGGATGAAGGATTTCAACGAATTATTGTTGATCTTGGCCAGGTTCGCTACGTTGACAGTATTATGTTGAGTGCGTGTACCAAATCTTATCGATCCTTGGCTACCGAGAAAATTCAATTTGGTTTAGCAAACCCGCAGGAATTCGTTCGGGAGATTTTCAACCTGGTGCATTTGGATAGTCTAGTGCCTGTGTTTTCATCAGTAGACGAAGCCGTTGCTTCTTTTCTTGGTTGGCAATCCCTTTATTCACCCTAATCCTTCTTGTGACCGTATGGTCAAAAAATCCATCCAGCCTTTCTGGTATCTGAAAAACTCAAGTTTTTCACGACGGGTGAATGAATGGAAGGGACAGGTTCATTAGAAAATATCAAGAGAATCCAACGGTTGTAAAACTTGGTTTTCAATTTCGTGCTGTTTTGGGCCACTGATTCGAATGCAGAAATTCATGCGAGCGAAGGAGGGGGATTTTCTTTTGGGGAGCATAACCAATGAGTGTATCATCATTATTTTAGGAGCTGCGTGATGTTCAATGGCAATCCTCAGTGGCCGAACTGGATAGACGCTGCTGTTCGCCTCGCACGGGAACACCTTTTCATACCTGTCTACGAGCTGTTTCGATATATTGTATTCACGAATGAATTTATCTTCATTGTATCATTTACATGGCTTCTTTAATGGTTGCTACCCGCCAGGCCCAATGAAAAAATCTTCAGTAAGAGCTTGGCCCAGGATGCTGTCTGGTTTGTCTACGAATTTGTACTTCACATTTTAGTTCTTTCCACTTATGTTATATGGCTTAAATCCCTCTATGTTCAGCATTTTAATTCTCTCACTATCGAGGCGTTAAATTTATGGCCCGAAGGGGTCCGGCTTGTTGTCGGTTTGCTCCTGACCGACTTTCTTTACTGGGTTCAGCATGTGGCTAATCACAAGTTTTCCATACTATGGCATTTTCATAAGGTACACCATTCGCAGAGAGAGTTGAATTTCTTTACTGATTACCGATATCACGTCGTTGAATGCCTGGTCCGCCATACGGTGCTGGTCATTCCATTCTTGTTTTTACAATTCGATGTCCCAACGATTGTAGCTTTATTGTTCTTTCAAAGGTGGTATTCTCGATTCTATCATGGGAATATCAGGGCTAATTTAGGCGTGCTTAGATATCTTTTTGTGACCCCGCAGTCGCATCGTATTCATCATGCCATTGATGATCAATATCAAGACAAGAACTTTGGTTCGTTGTTCAGTATTTGGGATTATATTTTTAGGACGCAAGTTCGCGACTACAATGTCTACCCCGCGACAGGAATCAGTGACAAGGATTTCCAGGATGGGCATTCAACCCCTTGGTGGCAAGTGCCGCTCTTGCCTCTTTTGCAAATGATATACCCTTTCCGACAAAGGATAATGTCTAGGATTTATAGGATTTGCAATTAAGGTTATATAATGAAGAAATATTTTTCTTGCCCGCGAATTTTATAATTTTCGGTATTGTTGCTCCTCTTCTGTCTTGGAAATATTTTCCCGATTGGGGGTCGATTGTGGGTCAGGTCTCAATACTGTTCACTTAGATGAAATCTGTTATACTTCGCCTCCACACGTAATCTGGGAGGAGGCAACATGGCAAGAAAGAAAGTCGGCTTGGGGGCGGGGGCTCGATTGGCGGATTATTTGAGCACGGGATTACTGGCTCGTGCCTTTCCGGTGGCCATCATCAACGAAGAACTTGACGCACATCATTGTAACAGTGAACGTGTCCGCACCTTTCCCGCTTCTGCCGTGGTGTACTACACCATGGCGTTGAGCTTATACAGCGAGGCCGCGTACGAAGCGGTGTTTGCCGCTGTGGCCCAAGGGCTGGCATGGAAAGACCACAAACCCGTTGCTCCCGTGACCGTTGTCAAATCAGCCATCAGCAAAGCCCGCTCACGGCTGACGTGGAAGGCGCTGAAAGCCATTGGACAGCGCTGCTTGCGCCCGTTGGCTCGTCCAGAGCATGCCCACGCCTTTTTTGCAGGCTACCGACTCGTCGCGATAGATGGCTCCAACTTTGAGGTCCCGGATGAGGAAGCCAATGTGCAAGCCTTTGGGTACCCAGGGAGCCGAACCGGGCAGGCCGGCTACCCCCAAGCCCAGTGCGCCATTTTGACGGAATGTGCCAGTCACGCCATTTTGGATGCCGAACTAGGGGCCTATAAGCAGGCCGAATGGGAGGTGGCCGCGCCCTTGGTGCGTCGCCTCACGCCCGACATGCTCTGCATGGCCGATCGCGGCTTTGTCGGGTACGCCCATTGGCAGGCCGGCCTTCAGACCGGAGCGCAACTACTCTGGCGCATGCCGAAGAGCTTGATCCTTCCAGTTGACAAGCTGTTGGACGATGGCTCGTACCTGAGCCATCTGTATCCCAGTGAACGCGCCAGAAGAAAGCGAATTGATGGGATCGCCATCAGGGTGATTGAGTATGTCTTACCGCAGGGGCCCAATAGCGAACCGCTGTACCGTCTCGTCACCACGCTGCTGGATGACCAAGGCGCACCCGCCCAGGACCTGGCTCAACTGTATCACGAGCGCTGGGAGGTGGAATTGGTGTTTGATGAGCTGAAGACGCACCTGAGGCAACGTCGTCGCGTCCTGCGCAGTAAAACGCCAGAGTTGGTGCGTCAAGAGTTCTACGGATGGGTGATGGCCCACTACGCCGTGCGCTGGTTGATGTATCAAGGGGCCACCCAGGCAGACATCCCTGACCGCACGGTATCTTTTACGGCCACGGTGCAGTTAGTGCGTCGAACCCTGCCCCAATCTGGGGCCCTTCCCCCCTGAGCGCCAAAAAACATGGTATCGGCTGCTGTTTGAGGCGACGGCGAAACTGTTGTGTGAATCCAGTCGTGGAAAAATCAAGCCGAGGATGGTGAAACGCCGAAACTCTCCATACGCACCGTACAAACGTCCGAGACCGCCCGTTGCGCAAATTGACTGGACACCATCCATCAAACCACCGAAGATATCTAAGTGAACAGTATTGGGTCAGGTCTTGCAATGCCACATCCAAAAGGACAAAGAAAGACTCACCCTATCCCGACGCGGGAGACTACATTTCCTTCATTTCCACGACTTCAACTTGACCAATCACAAGGTGTGGGCACGTCTTCGCCATTTCAACTGCCGCCTCCAGGCTGTCGGCTTCCAGAATGGAAAACCCTATCAGTTTCGCCCCACCATCGGCTGCTACACCATCGGTGCTCACGATCTTAGCCCGTCCCAAGGGCATGCCGGGCATGACTACGGCCTTGCCACGGCCGCCGACCCACTCCATAAACTTCCCCATGTGTTCCTCAAGGTTCTCCGGCATTCTCCCACCATGATAGGCAAGGAAGTACTCAGGCATTACATTTTCTCCTCTTTCTCAATTCCCTTTGGTCAGAAATTCCCTGACGATATAATGGTATTTTAACTTCCGGAGAAGAGAACCCTCACCCAACCCCAAGCCTTCGCCGAGCCTCCTTCGCCGGAGTGGCTACGGAGGTTGATAGCAGCTTCGCGCAGGCAGATTTCCCCACAGGGGCGAGGGAGAATAGGAATATTCCAATAAAAGATCCCCGCCGCGAGCAACGGGGTATTCAGAGGAAGAATGATCATACTTTCTATAATGAAACCCACGTAGCAGAGCTACGGGGAATAGCTAGATTGAAATTTATAACACTATACCCCGTAGGGAAGTACCATGCAGGTTTTCCTAATTGGATTTGGCTTTTCCTGCGTCGCTAATATTATTGGTCTACGCAGACAGGTCATCTGAACAGAAACGCTATTCTTAGGCTCATTTTCAATTTTGCCTTTTTTTACTCACAAAATAAAATCTGAAGTGTGCCTGGGGGACAAGGTTGCTGAGGTGATCGCATATCATAACCGGCTCAAAAAATTGTTAAAAATGAGCCGATTAAATGGTATAATCGGCTCATGAGTTTCAACTGGCAACTACCAGACTGGCCTCATTTTCAATATGATCTCAAGAACATTGAGGATCTTCTCCTGTCATTTGCGGAAAAGGAAGGTCATGTCAGTGGGATTCTTCAGGCCTTGCCTGAGGATGCCCAAACCGAAGCCATCATTGACATGATGGTGGCTGAGGCCATGAAGACTTCAGAAATCGAAGGGGAATATCTCAGTCGCCAGGATGTCATGTCATCCATTAAAAATAATTTGGGACTGAACCCCGTTGCGGAACCGATCAGGGATATCAAAGCCCAGGGTGCTGCGGAACTTATGGTCGATGTACGCCATACCTTTTCTCAAACACTCACCAAGGAAAAACTGTTTTCATGGCACGCCATGATTATGAAGGGAGAGGCAAAACATAAGATTGGGGTGTGGCGTACCTATGAAGAACCGATGCAGGTGGTGTCAGGACCAATCGGAAAATGGAAGGTGCATTTTGAAGCGCCGCCTTCGCCACGGGTTTCCAAAGAAATGAAAGGATTTTTCCAGTGGTTCAATGACACGCAACCGGGAGGACCAAAAGAAATCAAAAAATCACCCGTGCGATCGGCTATTGCGCATCTGTATTTTGAATCTATTCATCCTTTTGAGGATGGCAATGGCAGAATAGGAAGGGCGCTTTCTGAAAAGGCGCTATTCCAGGGATTAGGCCGACCTATCCTTCTAAGTTTGTCAAAACCCATTGAGGCTCATAAAAAATCCTACTACGCCGGGTTGAAAAAGGCCCAAAGATCAAACGAGATCACCGCCTGGATTCAGTATTTCGTCTCCGTGATCTTAGATGCGCAAATAATGGCTAAGGAACACATTGATTTTACCTTGAAGAAAACGAAAATTTTTAACCGGTTTCACGATCAGCTTCACGAACGTCAGCTTCGTGTTATTCGCCGAATGTTCGAGGAGGGACATCAAGGCTTTCAAGGTGGAATGAGTACCAAAAAATATATCGCGATCACCGGGACTTCAAAGGCGACAGCCACGAGAGACCTACAAGAGCTGGTGGCAAACGGTGCCTTGATGTCCTCGGGAGCTGGTCGCAGTACACGGTATCAAGTGAAATTATCTTAAGGGCACCCCTAAAAACCATTCTTCAGCAACCTGTTAATGGTCCATTTTTTTATGGTTTTGGATCTTATTATAATCTCGACCTATTTTATCGTTATCTTTACTTAAGGGATTGTAAAGAGGGACGACAAAAATACCACGGCGCATGAATATTTTTTAAAATCGAACACCCTTCGTTGGCCTGTCATTGCATTTTCGACAATTTCCACAAACATCCATGCTGGTCATTTTATTGGAATGGCCGGGTCGGCTTATTTATATGGATTGGTGCAGGCAAATTTTGAAATCAACGCGATTCTGGGTATTTTAATCGCCGCATTTGTTTTTATCCCGCTCTACCTTGCGGCTAAGGTAACCACTATTAGCCAATTTTTTGAACAGAGACTCGGATCGCAGGTAGCTCTCACCTATTCCATGTTAATGATCTTGCTCTATGGGTTTCTTTATCTTGGCTCAGCGCTCTTTTGGGGGGCTTATGCCGTCAATGCTATTTTTGAAGAAAACATTCGTTTTATTCATTACGACCCCATGGTCCGCATTTTTATGATTACAATAATATTGGGAGTTTTCTCGGCAACGTATACCTATTTAGGTGGAATGGGCGCCGTCGTAAGAACAGACATCGCTCAATTTGTCTTAATGGTCGTAGGGGGGGGTGATCCTTGTTGCTGTAGCAATGAAGGAACTGGGTGGGTGGACGATGCTTTACGAAAAAACTCCAAACTTGATGCACTTGCATATGCCATCGGATCATCCCAAACTTCCCTGGCCTGCTCTCTTCGGAATGATGCTCTTAAATCTCAATTATTGGGGTTGCAACCAAATTATTTTACAGCGGGCACTGGCAGCCAAAAACCTCTACCACGCCCAAGTAGGATTAATTGTTGGTGGGTTCTTAAAGTACTTGATGGCCTTGATTATTATCATTCCTGGGATAGCTCTGGTGGGAATCCTTTCACATCGGCCGCTTTCTGATCCGGATCTTGCCTATCCAACTTTGATTATTGAACTGATACCCCATGGGTTAAAAGGATTCATTCTTTGCGGTTTGTTTGCTTCGCTCATGAGCAGTGTAGACTCCATTTTCCATTCGGTTTCGACCCTGTGGTCAGTAGATATATATAAGAAATATATTAAACCCGACGCAACAGATAGTGAAATGGTTTCTATGGGTAGAAAAGGGATAATCGGAGCTTTGTGTGCTGGTTTATTCTTTGCCTATGTGGTTGTCTACGTAAAATTTGAGGACCCAAATTTTGCCCTCACGCACTGGTTTAACGAGGCTTCCTACTACGTAAAAAATGGATTTGTATTTCTTATTGTTTGTGCTGTATTTCTAATCAGCTCATCTAAAAAGCTGGTATTCCATACTCTCATTGGAAGTGTTGGGCTCACTATATTATTAAAGTGGCTGGCACCGGACATGAACTACCTCAATCGCTCTACTCTTATCATTATTGCGGTCATCTTCGTGGTGGCCATTCCAACAATTGTGAAGAATGGTTGGCCCCAAGGCTGGGGGGAATTGCTTAACGTTTCTACGAAAAAGGTTGGTTGGTTCGGAGGGCTGCTTTTGGCGTCTCTGGTATTTTGCCATGTGGTGTTTCATTAAATCGATATCCACCAGAATGTGATGATGACCCTTGCCTTCATGGACACCATTTTTTGCCGGCTCACCTTCAACCTCGTGAGTTTCCATGCAAACTTTTACGGGGAGTCAAGCCCAAAGTTAGTTGAAATTTTCCACGGCTCCGATGTTCACGTTACGCAACCTTCTTTGTCATGGCTTTCTCAATTTTCAAATCTCGTCGCAGGGCCTCACGTAGCTTGGGCAAGTGCCGATAGCCCTTGACCCTCCGAAGCCGTGGTTCGATATCCAGCAATGCCGTGGCCAATCAGCGTTGCCGCTGGTGAGAATTCGTCCAGCGATCCACCTTGGCACACCGCTCTTCCACCAAGGCATTGATCGATTCCAGGCAATTCATGGTCTTGAAGGACAAGCCGACGAGGGCAAAGACGCCCAGCCGATGCAACGTCAACGTTTCCTCCAGACCTTCCCCTAAGCTTTGGGCTACTGATTGCTTCCGGGCCTCCAGCTCCCTCTGCAGGCCGTGTAACGCCGTCTGGGCTTCCACATACGTCGGGCGCTGATACGCTCGTTGAAGCCGTCGTCGCCAGGTGACTTGTTCGCCTTTCGGTACATGCTTTACCACATTCTCTCGTTTGTGCCACTGGCACCGCTGCACCAGCGCTGAGTGGCCAAAGGCTTGGCGCACGGCCGCTCGCAGGCCTTTTCCCCCATCGAGAATCACCAACAGGCCTTGGGAGCTATCGAGGCCGCGCTCACCCAACTCCTGGAGAAAGGGTGTGAGCACAGACTCATTTTCGGTTCCCGTTTCCACAAAACCCAAGACGTGTTTCTCGCCCGTGAGTGTGATCCGACTAAAGTGGACCCCATTGTCAAGACCAGCGAGTTCATAAAATAAGTAAGCTCTGACATTATGGTTTTTACGTATTGTCTTTCTCGCCTGGCAATTGGAAATGTACTCGTTCTGGCATACGATAGCCCAATGCTTGATGAGGCCGCGCCGTGTTATAAAATCGGAAATACGTGGTTAAGCCTCGCTCCAGTTCTGAGCCATCACGATGGTCAGTCAGATACAGATATTCATACTTGATGGTGCGCCACAGCCGTTCGATAAAGATGTTATCAAAGACCCGCCCCGTCCATCCATGCTGATCTGCACCCCAGCTGCCAGCAGCCGACTCGTGAAGGCTATGCTGGTGAACTGACACCCTTGATCACTGTTGAAGATCTCTGGACACCCGTGGGTGAAGGCTTGCTCCAGCGCATTGAGGCAAATCGCCGTATCCTGGGATTCGACACCATCCAGGCTAAGACATACCGGCTATACCAATCCAGAATGACCACCAGAAACAGACAGCCTCGGGGCATCGGAAGATACGTCACATCGGTGCACCACACCTGGTTCGGTCGATCAATCACCAGGTCTCGCAGCAAATAGGGATAGATGGGGTGAGTCGGATGCGGGCGGCTCATGTGCGGGCCCGGGGTCACGCCGGCCAACCCCATCAGCTGCATGAGGCGCTGCACCCGCTTGCGATTCACCTCATAGCCTTTCCCGTTCAGAGCCACGGTCATCCGACGACTCCCATAAAATGGTGTCCGGGTATATTGCCGATCAATGTGTTGCATCAGTTCCAGCGTCTCCGCGCTTTCTTCTGCCGGATGGTAGTACCAATTCGCTCAGCCCAGCCCCAGTACCTCACACTGTCGTCGGAGGCTGAGATGGGGGTGCCCAGGCTCAACCCACTGGCGTTTCCCTTCAACCGAGCCCGGCAGTTTTTTTATCCAGTCCAACTCCATCTTCAAGCGCCCGACTTCTTCGTACAATTTCGCTTGCACGGCTTCGCTCTCTTGGTGGCCCTTCCCCGGCCCCCGAGCAAACAGTTCTTTCGCGCCACCTTGCACCTGCCGCTTCCATTGGCTGATCTGCGTCGGGTGGAGCTGATACTGTCCAGCCAACTCGTTGACCGTCTTCAGCCCCTTCACCGCTTCAAGCGCCACCTTGGCCTTAAATTCAGCACTATGCCTGACCCGTATTTTCCCCATCGCGCCCCCCTTTCAAACCACGGCCTCATCTTACTAAACTCGTGGTCTGAATTCTGGGGTCCACTATAAACACGGCACAGAAACACGGGTCCGACGGATTCTTTGGGAAAGAGATTTACGTCCCGATCTGATCCAAAACTGTATCGTATCATCCCTTCTTGAAATTGATTGCTCGGGGGCATATGCTGGATCTATCTATTCAGTACCTTGATAACAGTCTCATCGCCACTTTATTTTCTGAGTAACCGACTTTGACAGATTCACTCGCACAAAAGTCCAGTACTTTGGCCCGGGAACTTATTACCCATAAACCACGGGTATTCTTACAAAACAGCTGGTATTATGCTGCACACAGTGAACAGCTTAAGACCTGTAAAACCCTCAAAAAAACCATCTGTGGGGAAGAAATTCTCATAGGACGAGACAAAGATGGTCATGTGTTTGCCCTGAATAATATTTGCCCTCACCAAGGTATGCCTCTTCATCATGGGAAGTTCGATGGCCAAGAAGTCACCTGTTGTTTTCACGGTTGGCGATTTGATACGAAAGGCATCTGTAAAGCGATTCCTGCTCTGGTAGAAGGGCAAGGCTTTGAAATAGAAAAAATTAAAACACGCTCTTATCCTTGCCAGGAATTTCAGCGCAACATCTGGGTATTTATTGGTGATCGGACCGATCATCTACCGGGAGTCCCCCAGGTTCCAGGGATTGATGGGTACGCCTATGTGAATGTGGGTAGAAATGTTTTGCAGCTCCCCTCTTTTATTGATATTTCTATTATTGGCCTGATGGACCCAGCTCATGTGCCTTTTGTTCATACATCCTGGTGGTTCAGTTCGTCCAAAAGAATTCACGACAAAGTCAAAACGTTTGTTCCTTTTGATAACGGTTACGCCATGCTTCGACACAAGCCTTCTAAAAATGCCACTGTGTACAAGCTCGTTGGTTGGGCTCTAGAAACAGAAATTCGTTTCCAGCTACCTGGTATTCGTATCGAGCATATTACTTTGGGAAAACACACCCTGTTCACGGGATATACAGCCTTAACGCCTGTCGACGAAACGTCCACAGAGATTAATCATGCCACCTACTGGGTGACCCCGTGGATGACCCCTTTTAAGCCCATTATTCGGTATTTTTGCCACACGTTTTTGAGTCAGGATGTTCATTTTGCCAAATTGCAACAGGAAGGGTTAAAAACCAATTCCAAGAACTTAATTATGAACATTCCAGACTCTGGAGTCCCGGTGAAATGGTACCACCAGCTCAAAGAAGAATGGACTCGCGCTGCTGAAGAAGGCCGCCCGTTCAAAAACCCACTCAAACCCACCACACTCCGCTGGCGTAGCTAATACCCGTTCGAGTATTTAATTGTGGGCTTCTGGTATTTTCTAGAAGGCCAAAAACATTATATCCAAATAGAGTTGGACACCTCTGGCATTTTTTCAACACCGCTATTATTTGGACAAATTGGTATAAGCGTTACTTGTATTGCGCTGTTGACGTTTTTCTGGGCTATCGCTTTCAATTCTTTTGAGAAATTCAAGGAAAAAAATGGTTAAACCCGGCATGGGAGCCAAGCAGATATCTTCCCAGACCTCCTGTCCTTTATGCTTTGCGGAACGGGTCTTTCTTTTTTTCCAAGATTCTATCCGGGAGTATTTTCAATGTTCCACATGTTCGTTAACGTTTGTGCCGCCTGACTATTTCCTGTCAGCTGAGGAGGAAAAAGCTCGATATGACACTCATGAAAATAATCCTGATGACCCGGCTTATCGAAAATTCTTGAGTCGGCTGTTTGATCCTCTCCATCCCTTGTTGACTCAGGGCGGTCGCGGCCTCGACTTTGGATCAGGCCCGGGTCCGACTCTATCCCTGATGTTTGAAGAACAGGGGCATGCTATGACGCTTTACGATTCGTTTTATGCCCCTCACCCAACAGCCCTTCATGAGACCTATGATTTTATTACGGCAACCGAAGTGCTGGAGCATCTTCATCTCCCTGGCCAAGATTTGAATGGGCTCTGGGATTGCCTCATACTTGGAGGCTATTTGGGCATCATGACTAAACTCGCACCCACCAAAGACCGTTTTGCAAATTGGTACTACAAAAAGGACCCCACTCACGTCTCATTTTTCTCCCGTTCCACCTTTGAATGGCTCGCTGTTCAATGGCAGACCAACGCTACAATCATTGGAGACGATGTGGTTATTTTCCGAAAACTACCGAAAATGGAATTGTAGTCAAGAGTTGAGACCGGAATGAAGGCGAGGGATTGGGTGTGTCGTGAGAGTCTTCTGATTCACACTCGACTCGTGAGTAGAAGCAGAGTGCAGGTCATGGTTAGACATTGTTCTGGGGTGAGTACAAGGTCGACAACTGGAGGGCAACTTTCGACCATATTTGAAGGTATGGAATATTTTCTGCCTCAGGATGGTGAACGGTCAGGATAAATCCATGTTCACTCTGAAAGTCGTGGGTAAAGGTTGAGTCGTTGTTTAAGAAGTGGCTTGCACCTTCTGAAAAAGGAAGAGGCGGTAGGATTTGTGTTTGGCGAAGTTTGCAGCGGTTCGCTTTCCAGAAAAATGTTTCTTTTCAATTTTTTCAAATTTTGCCCTGAACTTCCACAGGATAAATTTCATCGCCAAGGGATAGCTTGCCTTGAAACGTGTCATGAGTAAATCGTAGGCCGGCTTTATACATTGTGTGTAGGCATCATTCAACACATCAAACGTTGGAGCAATGTTCTTGGTGATATCGTCTTCTTTCAGCAGCTTGAAGGGAGAATTGGAAAAGGTGTCATGAAAAATGTGCATATGGTGTCCGCCCCCAATAGGGCTTTGGCCATCGGGAGTCATTTTAAAGACATCCGTAATTAAAATGTGGCCATCTTTATTGAGAATGTGCTCGGACATCTTCATCCCGGCTTCGGCTGGATGAATGAACAGAAAGCTTTCGCTAAAGAGGACTAAATCGTATTTTCGGTCCGTGTCCAACTCTTGGTACCGGCACTCAAAAATTGTAGACTGATCGCCAAGCTTTTCTTTCGCAAGTTTGGTGAGGTGCGGGTTGGGAGATACACAATCAACCTGGTAGCCTCTGTCGAGTAGTTTCCGTGCCGTGTGGCCTGTTCCACATCCCACATCCAGAATCGTCCGAACCCCTTCCGGAATATTCCCTATCAGAACCTCTGTGTACTGAGCCTGTGCCTTCGGGAGATTTTGAACTTCTACCGGTAGATCATCAGTCCAATACCCATAATGGAGGTCCTCCATTTTCAGACAAAACTTTCCAATTATCAGGCCCATGATTAGCCCGAATTCTCGAGAAGGCAGTATATCCTTGTTTCCCATTTTCTTCCTTTTCAGAATCAGGCGTTAGATATGAGGTATGAAACGGGGAGGGTCGCACACCAAAAAGTCTAGGTGACATGCAGGGTGAGCGTTAGCCTGGAAACGGCGGTTTTGCACCCAACTGCGGTTCCCAGATTTAGTAACACATATCCATGTGGAGCTTCAAATCCCTTTGGGCGGCTGGGATGTTTCACCTCTGGACAGAATGATGTGGCGATAGTTCCATCTGACGAATTAGGGCCCCAGGTCTTCTTCCTCCCAGCGTTGTTGAATGGCGGCGGCTCGTTTTCGCTGCCTTCTCGCGGCATAAAAAACCAACGCAGCAATCATCAACCACACCATCCCTGAGCTTGTCGCCACGGGGATCCAACGATTCCACAGCGTTTGTTGCATCCAAAATTTGGTTTCGGCTTGTTCAAGGGTCATCAATGCGGTCTGGGCAAAGGCGTTTCGAAAGGGAGTGCCTGTGGCGACCTTGGCAAGCAGGCGCTTGGGAAAATCAGGTGATGTCTGGTCGAGAAGATACAGCGTCAACGCATGGGCGATGACATACGCACGCCTGGCTGAGGGGCCATCGGTGACAAACCACTCGTTCAGCTCGTCAAATGATACCTGGTGCCCAGCGACCATGGCCCACACCAGCCTGGCCCTTTCTTCGATATTCCAGGTGCGGGCCGCCATCATGGCCAAACCTTCATCCAACCATCGTGGGACATCGTGTCCACCTGCTGCCCGATGAGTCAAAATATGCCCAATTTCATGGAATAGGACCCCTTCGAGTGAATCATAGGGATAGTTGGCAACCCGGTCGGTGAGCAGCACAATCGTGGATGCCTGTCCTATGGCATACCCGACGACCCACGCCGGTACGTGTTGCGCGAGGTCGGACCCATCCGGTGCAAGGATCACCCGAATGGGTGGCCCCGGATGTTGAAGCCCCATGAAATCCATGATTGCCAGAAATTGTTGGGGATCCACCTGCTGAAGTCGTTGCGCAATTGGTTGCATGCCTTCAGCTGACTCAAACAGGAGTTGCGGAGGAACGGTGGCTGAAAGCCATGGCGGCATGATGACCAACCAGCCGGTCATTGCAACGGTCAACAAAGCCTCACGACCTTTTGGAAATTTTGATAAGTGCCCCAACAGTTCCCCCAAAATACATACGCCAGGTACCGGGTGTCTCTCGCTCCTAGTGTACCATTCTTCTTCCTACCTTTGCCTGGCCACACGTTTGCATTTCCAATGGTTCCGTTTATAATTCGGAGAAATTTTTTAAGATTTTTGTAGACTTTGGATGTTGAAGACAATGAAAGTTGTGTATTTGGGGGAGTTTTTCTTCCATGGCATTGAGAAAAGTCGGGTACCCTACCTCGGCACATTTACCCATATTATGTTTCTTGGTCGCGAACCAAGGCTTCAGAAATCATTTCTGCCAGGAGCCATCATATGAAGTCTTTCGCCAAAAACGCATTGCTCACGGTCGTCTCCATACTGGTTGTGTTGCTGGTTTGTGAAATATTTTTACGGGTTGGAGGTTACAAGTTTGTCACGTTTAATGCCCTGAGTGCTTTCCATCAGTTTGATCCTGAGCTTGGATGGACTCAAATACCTCATCACGAGGGGCTCTTTCAAGGTAGAGAATTTACAGTCAACATCAAAACGAATTCTCATGGCTTTCGGGATGACGAATACCCTTTTACCAAACCCGTAGGTTCTAAACGGGTTGTGGTACTGGGCGATTCCTTCACATGGGGGTGGGGTGTCGAACACGAAGAAATATTTTGTGAAGTGGCAGAGCGGAAATTGGAAGGAACGGAATTTTTAAATCTTGGCCAAAGCTCTTATGGAACAACACAGGAATATTTGCTATTGAAAAAGTTGGGAATGCAATTTTCACCGGATTTTACCGTTCTTGCCTTTTTCCCCAACGATATCATGGACAATTTTGGACAGAACCCTAAGCGCCCAACATTTATGTTACAGGGTGGAGAATTGGTCCTTGATCAAACCCCCAAACCATTATCGTTTTCCCAAAAAGTAAAAAAGATTATGAGTGACCATTTCTTATTGTATTCGTTAATCGATTATAGAATTGCCTTGCTCAAGCCCTTACGACAAAATCCAGTTGCCTATGATGGCTTTGACAATTATTTTTTTAAAAACTTCCATGAGAAAATGGAAGGGCCATGGGATGTCACCAAAGCTCTCCTTGTCGAAATCGATAGACTCACCAACCATCGATTCTTAATCATGTATATTCCGAATCGGTTACAAGTTGAAGAGGAAACGTATCAGCAAGCGTTGTTGGTCACCAAAGTTGACGAAGAATCGGTTGATATGCCTTCCCATTTAACTAAGGTTGCTTCAGTTTATTGAATCCCAAGGGTTTTGAGCTGCTGGTCAGGATTTTCAACAAACTCTGGAAGGTACTCATTGGAGTCTCACGGCGGTTATAGCGAAAGACAAACTCATCAAGATAGTGTTGCAGGTATTTTGAATCCACTCCATGGTGAATCCCGTTCAGCCAGGTCTGCAGATTGCCGAACGCTCTATGGATGTGTGGAGCGTGCTTCCCAGCACTTGCTGGGTCACCCTGGGTCCGTCTCAGGTGTTCGTATCCTGCCAAGGCTTTTGCCGAGTATCCCTTCCAACCATCGGACTTGATCTTACTGCCCTCAGCGACATGGCTATTGAGGAATGCTTTGATCTCGTTCTCTCCAGCGTCTTGAAGAATCGCTAATCGTAAACGCCCTGCTTTCTCTCGAAAGTGATCCCCTTGTGTGTACGTGACAATTTCTACGGCTCCGGCTATTAACGTCTTGGTTTTCGCTTTCGCGACGCCACGGCCCGTTTTGCCTTTTACCGGTCCACCGATATGGGTTTCATCGGCTTCAACTGTTCCTGCGAGCCGTTCACGGTTCTGTCGTACCATTCCTCGTCGCAATCTGTGGAGCAAATACCAGGCGCTATCCACCTTCTTGATACTGAGTTGACGCTGCAATTGCACAGCACTGATGCCAGGTGTGTGCGTGGAGACGAAATAGGCAGCCCAAAACCAAAGCCGTAGCGGCAAGTGCGATCTATGCATCACTGTGCCGCTTAGCGGTGATGTCTGTCTATGACACGACGAACACTCAAACCGGAAATATTTTTTGAGCCACCAACCACCGCGATGACCGCAAGCTGGACACATAAACCCGTCTGGCCACCGAATCGCCCGCAAGTACTCGAAGCACGCTTCTTCGGTGTGGAACCTAACAGAAAAATCCAAGATATCAGCAGCATACCCTGTGTCCATAGTCCAGCAGACTAGTCTAGGGACTAACCTTAGTCAAATGGGAAGGCATATCGGTTGATTTATCCTATACAAACACACTGCTACAAGAATTTTCCGAAAGGCATGGAATTCCGTTCCTTGATTTAACGCCCTATTTTAGAAAGGGAAATGAGCAAAGTTCTCTGTATTTTCAGTGGGATAGTCATATGACGAAGGCGGGGCATCGTCTTGCAGGAGAAATTTTAAGCGACAGATTAGAAAACCTTTTATGACTTTCCAAAAAGGAACCTTTCCCATTTAACTCCTGGCAGCTGCTGGTCAGGATTTTCAACAAACTCTGGAAGGTGGAGTCTCACGGCGGTTATAGCGTGTTGCAGGTATTTTGAATCCACTCCATGGTGAATCCCGTTCAGCCAGGTCTGCAGATTGCCGAACGCTCTATGGATGTGTGGAGCGACACTTGCTGGGTCACCCTGGGTCCGTCTCAGAAAGGCTTTTGCCGAGTATCCCTTCCAACCATCGGACTTGATCTTACTGCCCTCAGCGACATGGCTATTGAGGAATGCTTTGATCTCGTTCTCTCCAGCGTCTTGAAGAATCGCTAATCGTAAACGCCCTGCTTTCTCTCGAAAGTGATCCCCTTGTGTGTACGTGACAATTTCTACGGCTCCGGCTATTAACGTCTTGGTTTTCGCTTTCGCGACGCCACGGCCCGTTTTGCCTTTTACCGGTCCACCGATATGGGTTTCATCGGCTTCAACTGTTCCTGCGAGCCGTTCACGGTTCTGTCGTACCATTCCTCGTCGCAATCTGTGGAGCAAATACCAGGCGCTATCCACCTTCTTGATACTGAGTTGACGCTGCAATTGCACAGCACTGATGCCAGGTGTGTGCGTGGAGACGAAATAGGCAGCCCAAAACCAAAGCCGTAGCGGCAAGTGCGATCTATGCATCACTGTGCCGCTTAGCGGTGATGTCTGTCTATGACACGACGAACACTCAAACCGGAAATATTTTTTGAGCCACCAACCACCGCGATGACCGCAAGCTGGACACATAAACCCGTCTGGCCACCGAATCGCCCGCAAGTACTCGAAGCACGCTTCTTCGGTGTGGAACCTAACAGAAAAATCCAAGATATCAGCAGCATACCCTGTGTCCATAGTCCAGCAGACTAGTCTAGGGACTAACCTTAGTCAAATGGGAAGGCATATCGGTTGATTTATCCTATACAAACACACTGCTACAAGAATTTTCCGAAAGGCATGGAATTCCGTTCCTTGATTTAACGCCCTATTTTAGAAAGGGAAATGAGCAAAGTTCTCTGTATTTTCAGTGGGATAGTCATATGACGAAGGCGGGGCATCGTCTTGCAGGAGAAATTTTAAGCGACAGATTAGAAAACCTTTTATGACTTTCCAAAAAGGAACCTTTTCTCCTGGCACTTGAAGGTGTTCCCCTGTTGCCGCCAATTTGAAAATTGACAGTTTGAATTATCCAACAAGTCCTTTAGGACCATGGGGCCAGATTGAGATGGGATATCCCTGGCACCCTGGGTCCCATTCCTGACCAGTTGGCATCTATTGTCAGCGAAATACACGGGGTATCCCTCTAAGGTCAATCAGTGCCCAAACCCCAGACCAAGCAATCGGAATTAGGGTCAGAATTAGGGTCAGGCATGAGTATTGACTTATGTATTCAGTGTAGAGGTTGAGATTTTTGTGGGTCATTTTCGGATTGATGATTTTGTTCATTGTTGCAAGTCCTCTGAATTAATCTCGACAAACTGGGGCTTGGCCCCATTGATGCCATATAAGGGCACCTCTACAAACCAGGCATTTTTTGTGAGGGCAAGGAAACCGCGCGCGGAAAACCGGAATGTATGGGCGAATAGATGAGGATGTGAGCACGCGGCTGACGCCGCCATCACGGAAAAGGACGGTTTTTAGAGGTGCCCATTAGTCAATACTCATGCAGACCCCTAACCGTATATCCGATATTAGTAAAAACCACACTCGCCGCTGGTGTACCATGGCCTTGTGCGGCAATCGCGCCAAAGTGGCGGCGCATTGTGCAAGAAAACGATCAGCTTCATAAGACCCGAGGCAAGGTGACTGAAAATATCAAAGAAAAGAAAAATGGTTGAAATCTTTGGTTGAGGAAATATGTATCCCTTGCCTCACTTTCTATCAGGTACCTTCCCCCGTTGCCCCTTGGAATGCATGAGCCTACTATAGTGCCTGGGAAGACAATGACTGGGACCCATTGTCTTTCGATCCTTATTTTTCAAACAAGAAGGAGGAGATCATGCCAACCTTTATTTCACTGTTTGGGTGGACGGAGCCAGGTGTTCATGATGTGAAAAACACGGCCAAACGGGCCGGGGACTTTAGAAGTTCGATCAAAGCAGGTGGAGGGTCAGTCAAAAATATTTACTGGACGATGGGCCGGTATGACGGGGTCATTATATTCGAGGCCCCCGATGATGAAACGGCCGCTGCCGTGATGATGGGAGGATGTGCGAAGGGGAATGTTCGTACAGAAACTCTACGAGCCTTTACTGAGGATGAGATTCAGGGAGTGTTAGACAAGATAAAATAAAGAGGGACTGCTCTTGAATCAAGTGATCACTGAAAAACCAGGTTGACGCAAAAGGAAACAGGCCGTGCCGGAAGCCTCCCACCTGGATCGGTAGATGAAAGGCCCTTTGGGACATTTCAATCCTGAGGGGCCTTTCCGGTTGGGATCCGGTCGGGAAATTATCAGGAGTATTCATTCTATTATTAGATATGGGGTCAGGATATGGGGTCAGGCATGAGTATTGACTTATTAATTAAGGCCGAGATGGGGCCAGGTCTCAATACTGTTCACTTAGATGAAAATCTGTTATACTTCGCCTCCACACGTAATCTGGGAGGAGGCAACATGGCAAGAAAGAAAGTCGGCTTGGGGGCGGGGGCTCGATTGGCGGATTATTTGAGCACGGGATTACTGGCTCGTGCCTTTCCGGTGGCCATCATCAACGAAGAACTTGACGCACATCATTGTAACAGTGAACGTGTCCGCACCTTTCCCGCTTCTGCCGTGGTGTACTACACCATGGCGTTGAGCTTATACAGCGAGGCCGCGTACGAAGCGGTGTTTGCCGCTGTGGCCCAAGGGCTGGCATGGAAAGACCACAAACCCGTTGCTCCCGTGACCGTTGTCAAATCCGCCATCAGCAAAGCCCGCTCACGGCTGACGTGGAAGGCGCTGAAAGCCATTGGACAGCGCTGCTTGCGCCCGTTGGCTCGTCCAGAGCATGCCCACGCCTTTTTTGCAGGCTACCGACTCGTCGCGATAGATGGCTCCAACTTTGAGGTCCCGGATGAGGAAGCCAATGTGCAAGTCTTTGGGTACCCAGGGAGCCGAACCGGGCAGGCCGGCTACCCCCAAGCCCAGTGCGCCATTTTGACGGAATGTGCCAGTCACGCCATTTTGGATGCCGAACTAGGGGCCTATAAGCAGGCCGAATGGGAGGTGGCCGCGCCCTTGGTGCGTCGCCTCACGCCCGACATGCTCTGCATGGCCGATCGCGGCTTTGTCGGGTACGCCCATTGGCAGGCCGGCCTTCAGACCGGAGCGCAACTACTCTGGCGCATGCCGAAGAGCTTGATCCTTCCAGTTGACAAGCTGTTGGACGATGGCTCGTACCTGAGCCATCTGTATCCCAGTGAACGCGCCAGAAGAAAGCGAATTGATGGGATCGCCATCAGGGTGATTGAGTATGTCTTACCGCAGGGGCCCAATAGCGAACCGCTGTACCGTCTCGTCACCACGCTGCTGGATGACCAAGGCGCACCCGCCCAGGACCTGGCTCAACTGTATCACGAGCGCTGGGAGGTGGAATTGGTGTTTGATGAGCTGAAGACGCACCTGAGGCAACGTCGTCGCGTCCTGCGCAGTAAAACGCCAGAGTTGGTGCGTCAAGAGTTCTACGGATGGGTGATGGCCCACTACGCCGTGCGCTGGTTGATGTATCAAGGGGCCACCCAGGCAGACATCCCTGACCGCACGGTATCTTTTACGGCCACGGTGCAGTTAGTGCGTCGAACCCTGCCCCAATCTGGGGCCCTTCCCCCCTGAGCGCCAAAAAACATGGTATCGGCTGCTGTTTGAGGCGACGGCGAAACTGTTGTGTGAATCCAGTCGTGGAAAAATCAAGCCGAGGATGGTGAAACGCCGAAACTCTCCATACGCACCGTACAAACGTCCGAGACCGCCCGTTGCGCAAATTGACTGGACACCATCCATCAAACCACCGAAGATATCTAAGTGAACAGTATTGGGCCAGGTCTTGCAATGTCACATATTCCGTAGCGGTCCAACATGGGAATTTCCAATGATGAGGTAAAAAGGGGAGCGGAAAGGCCAGGAGGGCAGGTCTTTCCGTGCCATATATACTTCGAAAAGTTAGGGTTTATCTGCTTGGCCTAAGGCATTCTTCAATGAACTGAATCAAATCCTTGATGTCGCCGTCATCAGCTTTTTTTATCGCCGTGATGTATTGTTCACGAATCTCGTTCCCTTTAGCCATGAGTTGAATTTGCGGCCATTGGGGAATAGGGAGTTGACGCGAGTGGAAGACAATATCAGTGATGAGTCTTGCATGTCGTCCGTTCCCATTGGTGAATGGGTGGATGTTGGTGAGGCGGTGCTGGAGGCGTGCCGCGACTTCAATTACTGACATTGTGGACTTGGTGTCATTCCAATAGAGAAAGTCCTCGGTGAGTAGTTTGATCTGTTCACGGATCAGATGAGGTTCGACGCCAATATTCTGTTGTGTCTGTCGGTACTTGCCTGCCCACTCCCAGATTGGCCCGAACATATCTCTATGTACTCGACGGATAAAATCGTCGGTGAGCCATTCGATTTCCTGCTTTTTTCTGCGCGCGCGAAACACATGTTTATCATAGGCGTGACTGATGGCTTCTGCTTCCGCGGCGTTGCGAGCAGCAGGTGTTGCTAAATGGACGAGGAGAAGACCCGAGGTGTCCCCTCCCGGTGTGGCTCCGACGGGTTGCGTGGCATCAGTCATCGTCTTTGCGCCATAATCGTTCGCGGGGATCACGGAGGATTTCGTCAGTTCTTTTTTCTAGAAGCTTCTGGAATATCTCTTTCTCCGGCGCTTGGCCTTCCAGTGCCATTGTACCCATCGTCTTTTTCAATCTCTTGAGAGCAACCGCGCGAGCACGCCCGCGGAGTATTTCCTCAAGTGGTTTTTGGGGAAGCGGTTCGACGCTCAGGTTACTGGAAAGTGCCTTGTATATCCGCTGAAGCGTGCTCACTCGTGGGTCTGCTTTCCTTGATTCAATCGCTATCAGGTTGGCTTGCGTAATATTTGCTCGTTTGGCTAGTTCCGCCTGTGTCATTCGGAGATAAGTTCGCACAAGACGAATCCAATCTCCCGGTTTGAGATTTTGATCTTCAGATGATGAATCGACCCTCAATTTTGACAGCGCAATGTCATCAATTATGGTGATAGATTTTTTCTTCATGTCCATAGTATATATTGTAAACAATATTAAATCAAACAGTAATAATACTGTTAACAGTATAAAAAAACTATTTAGATATATTGTTTATGATATAGTATTTATATTTAACTTATTGAAATTGTTTAATTTTTAATAAAATTTTATGAAATTATTTACTCTATAGAGTAAATTTTAGAAGAAGATAACATGAAATTTTTTGAAAAAGGGAAAATAGAGGTAAAATTCGAATCACTGCCCATCTGAAAAAATGGGAGGCAAAATTAGAGTTAGGCATGGGTAGGGGCTTAAGCTTTGACTTAATCCCTTTCTTTCGTCGGAGCAAGACGTGGCTGGCTTTCCAGAGACTGGCTCAACTTTTCTACACACCGATTGCCCTCAGGTCATGGGGCAGATTAGATGGGACAGTGCCCCGGTCTTGTCATGCCACAAAAAGGTGGTCAAAAAAGGGGTCAATCCTATTTTTTAATTCATTGATTTAATTTATCCTCTTTCTATGTCCAGACTTGCCCGCATTCAATACACTCATGCCTTTTATCATGTTGTGAATCGTGGGAGAGTGCGTCAGATAACCTTTCAGAAATTTGAATTGGAGGTCGAATCTTTTGTTGACTCAATACCTATTAACCCTTCCCCGTCAAAAAATGGGGAAATGGGATTAGGCCTTGCAATGCCACATATAGTAATAAAGAGAATCTTTTGTTAATTGTTGAGGGGCGTTGGACTCAGCCTCTAGCCTATGGCTTTCTCCCACCACAGGGGATAGTTCTGTCTCTTTGATAAAATACATGAAGTTGCGGTATTGCCATGGCTGTACCAATGGGAGGGCATACTGGCGACCTCTGGTCTTTTTTGGTTCTTCCGACATGAGCATGGGTAAACAGTATGGCTGACCGTCCTTGAGTTTCCTTCCTTTGTAAGGAGGGGAGGTAGGCTCTTTACAGCACACGATGGCTGCTCCCCTCATGGCTAGCAGATGGTACCAAGACTCTACCTTACCTAGCCCATGCCTTCGCCAAAGCGCTTCTGCGGGCCGGCAGGTTTCCTATTAAAGAAGAGGGATCCGAAGCAGGGAAGGAACAGCAGACTGGGGACTACCCATGGAAAACCCGGAAGGACCTCTTGTTTAAACTCCTGAACCATGAAGGTAGGCCATGCCAATTTGGGTTGATGCCGATGCCTGTCCCAAGGTGATTAAAGAAATTTTGTTTCGAGCGGCGGAGCGGACAGCTGTGCTCGTCACGCTCGTCGCGAATCGATTGCTGCATATCCCATCATCGCGCTATATTTCCGCCCTCCAAGTTGCCAATGGATTCGATGTGGCTGATCACGAAATCGTGCGAAGATTGGAAGCTGGCGACCTGGTAATCACGGCGGACATTCCGCTTGCTGCTGAGGTCATTGCAAAGGGTGGACATGCGCTTGATCCACGGGGTGACATGCATTCAGTCGATACGATTCAAGCCCGTCTGACGATGAGGGATTTCATGGATACACTCCGGGCCAGCGGTGTCGATACGGGTGGTCCGTCTGCGCTGTCCCAACGGGATCGGCAATTATTTGCCAAGCACCTCGATCACTATCTCACTTCAGTCGTCAAACAGAACAAAGAGAAGGAATAGAGCCCTGGGGAAGAGGAAAGAGGGACGAGTCTATTGTTGATAGGCATCTGTCGGATTGACCCCACGACTTTTTCTTCGGTACTTTTCCAATTTACCAAAAAGGCCCTTTTACATTCCTATTCACTTCACAGGTTACTTAAGATGGAATTCAATAGAACCAGGGTTGCAAGATTCCAAGAGCAAGACTGTTCGCTTACTCTGAGAGAGGCGGTTGATGAGTATTACACCATAAATTCTCATCTATTTTCACGACCAGATCCTAAAACACCGTGGACCCACCTTCTCGTTCACCACGATATCGGACACGTCTTCTTTGGAGTGAATACGAGTATATTAGATGAAGCAGCCGGTGATATCTGGACTCTTATGGGCACGGATATGACATTTAGGGAGTATGCGGCGTACGTGAATACTCCTGAGGGGAAAAAGCTTGTTAAAGAAATTGGCCCGTGGCTCATCATTAAAAGCCTCATGTATTCACCGCCGCTTATATTTAAAATTTTCATCCGCTCACGACGAATGAAAAAGAAATGGGAATCGCAAGGATACGAAAAGCACATGAATACTCCACTTGGTGAAGTACGGCGTATCTATAATCTAAAAATATTGGAATGCTGAGATACCGTTTACGACTACTGGGAGTAATGAGTCAGTAAGTAGAGCCAGGCATGAGTATTGACTCAATCAGGCCAAAAATATTTCTGTGACGTTGAGTGATGCTGAAAAAAGCATTCCGCAGCTCTTGGCTTTCCAAGCGCTGAGAAGTCTTGGGGGAAAATTTTGTCGGTAGGCACCCTGTATAGGAAATGGGGCCACGTTGGCCTGACCCCATTTCCTGGTCTCCTTTAGGACTTACTCCTTTCCTCTTTTTCTCATTCATCGTCAGGAACTTGGGTCTTCATCCTATCTTCCTTTTCCTTCATGGTTTCTCTGTCGATACTCTTGGATTGCCCTCTTCCGGTGTTCCCTTTGATTTGATAGGCTTGCCCAAGCGTATAGTGTATTTCTGCGAGATCAGGTTGGATGTGTAGGGCCTGCTCCCATTCCGTGATGGCCTGGGAGAGATCGCCTTGTTTCAGGAGGCCAATTCCATAGTTGTAGGTGACCAAGGCGGATACGTTGTCGCGGATAGGGACAATGGAGGGATCTACTCGTTCGGCCTGGGCCCATGCGGTCACTTCCCCTTCTTCCCCTTCCCATTCCAGATCCCCCAGCTTGGCCAGCCCGACTCCCAGATTCCAATGCGCATTGGCATACTCGGGCCAATGCTGTTGGGCTTGTCGAAATTCTTGGATGGCTGAATCCAATTCATCGGTGAGATAGAAATCGATGCCAAGAATGAGATGATCTTGGGCGGTTGTCTTTCACCTATCTGACGGTCGAAGCCAATACTTTGTGCTAAAGCATGGTGTGAAAAGAATAAGGAAAAAACACAGCCAATGAGTATGCCGGTAATAAAAGGGTGCAGCTTAGGCATAGAGCCTCCAAATGCAATACAGGGACTGTCTCGTGAGCGCGAAAGGTATCCAAGATACGCAAGAACCTCTTACACGATAACATTTGGACTGGATGAATTTGAAATGAAGGCTGAGAATGGCTCAGGCGAGGTGAGAAATCAGATTCGGAATTTCCGTGCAGCGCCTGGGCCAACTTTTGGCCCCGCGCACACGATGAACACATTTGGTGAGAGTCTCATGCCCCAAGTGTTTATGATGTCTTGTGGGTGGGGTGTTCGACCAAGAAGTCGCCAATGGCCAGGTAATCCAAATTTCCTTGGAGAAAGGCACGAATGGCGTCATGTGGGGTGTTCACAATAGGCTCCTCGTGCATATTGAAGCTGGTATTGATGACCGAAGGCACACCGCTGAGCTTATAATACTCTTTGAGGATGCGATAGTAGCTGGGATTACCTTCTTCCCGAACCAGTTGGGGGCGGGCGGTTCCATCGACGTGGACAGCAGCGGGGCATGTTTGTTTCATAAAGTCCGTGCAATTAAATGTCACCGTCATGAACTGTGATGTGTACTCGGCGCCCTTCATATTGTAATAACACGTGTTTCGTTCTTCATACAGCGTGACGGGCGCAAAGGGCATAAATTCCGTTCGTCCAAGACGTTGGTTCAACCATTGGTTTACTTCCGGCTCTGACGCGCGATACAAAATTGATCGGTTGCCCAACGCCCGTGGGCCATATTCCATCCGCCCATTAAAACGCGCGACGACTTTCCCTTCGTGAATAAGTTTGGCCACGGTCGGCTCAATGGGTTGGAGATGTTGATACTCCAAGCCGGCGACTTGTAATTCCTTCGTGATGTCCTCGTCGGAATAGTCGGGGCCAAAGTACACGTTTTGAAAGGGATCGCGCTTCTTGAGGTTTTGGCGACAGGCAAGGAACGCGGCTCCGGTTCCGCATCCGCCGTCTCCCATGTTGGGGTCCACGAAGATATGATTGACTCCTGGGATCTCGAAAATCCGTTGGTTCAATTTGACATTCGCGATGACGCCTCCGGCTAGGACGATGGTATCGATTTCCGTCTGCTCGACATAGTGGTGAATGTATGCCGTCGCGACGACTTCGAGCACATGCTGATATGCGGCAGCTACGTCGATTTTTGGGAACAGATTGGCGAGGTAGCGGGAAAAGTAAATGTTGTTGCTTTCAATAATGCGGAAATTGCCGGGTTCTTGGTGGAAGCGGCTTAAGACCAAATCCACGAGAATTTTTGGGTCGCCATATGCCGCGAGGCCGACAATCTTTCCTTCGTGACGTGAGGGTTTAAATCCCAGTGAAGAGGTGACGCTCTCGTAAAAGGTGCCCAAGGAATGGGGATACTCAAGTCCATGGATGCGGCGGATTTTGGTGCCGTCTCCAATGCAGACGGAGCCGGCTAGGCCGGATCCATAGCCATCGAGCGTGATGATGAGCGCCTTTTGAAATCCACTGGCAAAAAAGGCGCCGGCTGAATGAGAGAGGTGGTGATCGTATCGGCGGAGTTTTGCTTTGAGGCCCAACCCCTCGAGATTGTCTTCCAGATCTTCTTGCCATTCCTTGTGATACGTCATGGCGTCTCGCTTCCAGGCGCGAGAGGAGCGTTTGGCAATATTTCTCGACAGCACGCCCTCGGGCCCCACGAGTGTATACAGCATGCGATGGACTAAGGATTTTTCCAACTTTTCATTGGGATCAGTGAGCCCTGGAACCACTGGGCGATTGTTGGGGACGTTCGCGAGTGCCGCATCGACCTGCCGTTGAATCCCATCAACTGGGGCTTCATCCAGAAAGGCGGTTTCGTCTTTGAGGTTTCTGGTGAACAGTTGCGTTTCTTTTTTCCAATCGAAAAAGGGGTAGGCGACAAGATCAATATCGGCTATGGATATGCCGGTATAGCGGAGACCGGCTTGTAAGGCTTCTGCCGGAAAACCGCTTTGTAGTTTGTTGCGTGTGAACCGTTCTTCACCCGCTGCAAACAGGACTTTCCCGTCCTTCATCAAGGTGACTGTTGAGTCTTTATCCAAGGGTGAAATGCCTAAGATAATCATTGCCCCTCCACATGCATCATGTCATTAGGTGTTACGTAGTTCTTGTTTCAATAGCAGTGGAGTGCTTGCGACTCCCTGCATCTCTCCAAAAAAGAAATCGAAAAAACGTCGAAGGCGCCCAAGAAAATCATCAAGATCAGTTGTTGATCGGACATACGGCGTATGGCCGGGTTCCATCGATGGGCTATGAAAGGCCATGGAGAACACCCGCAACCCTGCATTATAGAGAGTCCGGGTGACGTGTTGATGCTCGGTGGAGGAGTAGCCTTCTGGTGAAAGCCAGCTTTTATTGAGTACGTTCAATCTCGCCAAGATCCCGGGAATTCGTAATGAGGTAAAAAGGGAATTGGTCACCACAGGATGGAGGGCCGGGCCTACATGCCTGAGAAATCCTGTGAAGCCGACTGTCAAAGGTAGTTCCAAAAGTTGCTTGTCTTTGCCAAACCAAAACGGCCAAGAAGAATTGTCCGAGTAATCCGGCCCATCTTCAGTGGCGTAGTTCATGTGCGGACATACGCTAAGATCGATTTCATAGCCCAGCTCTTCCAAAATCGTGATGGTATTGGGGCCAACGCCATAGCGTCCGGCTTTATAGATTGTCGGGCGAGTACCAAAATGCTCTTCGATACATTCGGTGAGCACCAGGAGTTTAACTTTCTCTAAGGTCATGGAAAGATTTCCGGCAAAAGAATTTCTTCGATTGACGACTTCCTCAAACGGAGGATTCACCCAAGGGTGCAAATGAGTGCCGATGATGCAACGCCCGTCTCCATGAATTTCGGCTAATGGTGTGTATCCATCTGGTTGTGAGGCCACCGGGTAGTCAATGACGTAGACAGGGGTGATTCCATAGTCATCGAAGACCGCCTGAGCGCGCCCAACCCATTGCATGGCCTGTACAGAAGTATTTTCTCGAGCAAAGTCCCGAGACCAATCGAACTCTTCCTCGGTGTCAATCACCACCGTCAGACGAGGTTTCTCGTGAGGAGCTATATTGCAGTAATCGGATGGTGCGACGTTAAACATAAGTTATGCCTTCCCATTTAACTAAGGTTGCTTCAGTTTATTGAATCCCAAGGGTTTTGAGCTGCTGGTCAGGATTTTCAACAAACTCTGGAAGGTACTCATTGGAGTCTCACGGCGGTTATAGCGAAAGACAAACTCATCAAGATAGTGTTGCAGGTATTTTGAATCCACTCCATGGTGAATCCCGTTCAGCCAGGTCTGCAGATTGCCGAACGCTCTATGGATGTGTGGAGCGTGCTTCCCAGCACTTGCTGGGTCACCCTGGGTCCGTCTCAGGTGTTCGTATCCTGCCAAGGCTTTTGCCGAGTATCCCTTCCAACCATCGGACTTGATCTTACTGCCCTCAGCGACATGGCTATTGAGGAATGCTTTGATCTCGTTCTCTCCAGCGTCTTGAAGAATCGCTAATCGTAAACGCCCTGCTTTCTCTCGAAAGTGATCCCCTTGTGTGTACGTGACAATTTCTACGGCTCCGGCTATTAACGTCTTGGTTTTCGCTTTCGCGACGCCACGGCCCGTTTTGCCTTTTACCGGTCCACCGATATGGGTTTCATCGGCTTCAACTGTTCCTGCGAGCCGTTCACGGTTCTGTCGTACCATTCCTCGTCGCAATCTGTGGAGCAAATACCAGGCGCTATCCACCTTCTTGATACTGAGTTGACGCTGCAATTGCACAGCACTGATGCCAGGTGTGTGCGTGGAGACGAAATAGGCAGCCCAAAACCAAAGCCGTAGCGGCAAGTGCGATCTATGCATCACTGTGCCGCTTAGCGGTGATGTCTGTCTATGACACGACGAACACTCAAACCGGAAATATTTTTTGAGCCACCAACCACCGCGATGACCGCAAGCTGGACACATAAACCCGTCTGGCCACCGAATCGCCCGCAAGTACTCGAAGCACGCTTCTTCGGTGTGGAACCTAACAGAAAAATCCAAGATATCAGCAGCATACCCTGTGTCCATAGTCCAGCAGACTAGTCTAGGGACTAACCTTAGTCAAATGGGAAGGCATAACATAAGTAATGTGGCTCATTGGCCAGCAATGAGCAGGACATGACTTTCCCTTATCAGGGCTATGTGGCAGATCAGGCTCTCCACTGACATGGCTGTGGGTACTATATCGGTAGAAGCTCTTCGAGGGTTTATCTCGTTTTCAGTTGCAGGGCTGTGCTGGGGGGAGGATGGGCTGGGTCAGAAGATTCTCGGCTCATTAAGCAGTGGCAACCGCCAACTCCAGCTCCTCATTGAGGGTTGTCACCGGAAGGAAGACTGTCAGGGGTTCCCGGATAGGTTGAAATAGGGAAAAATTGTGGAGGCGGATCAACATAGTGACCGTGACCGGTTGGCCTTTTGGTAAAACCGTGGCTCCTGATTTGGCGCGAATATCCTCGGCCAAGACCATGGGCGGGCTCAGGTCAGCCATGTCGACCTCTTTGGTTTTAAGAATGCTCTTTTTGGAAATCACCCGAAGGTTATGGAGCACCACTGGGTCATACTTTTTGACATGGATGCGAAGGGTATCCATGGCTTGTTGTTTTGAGTGTCCAGTCGATTCGAGGGCGTCCATATCAATGGCAACTTTGAGAATTCGCGATTCCAGGGGAATGGTGTCCAGTTTGTCTTGGTGGGCTGGATCATCGAGAACGTGTTCTTGATGTTCGATAATGTCGGCGACTCTATCCATTCGAGGAATCTTCCGAATCATGTCCGCTCCCATCGAGGGGTATTGATCATAGAGTTGCGCTTCTGTATGTCCCAATTCCATTCCCCTTGCCAGGTTGTGTAAAACCTCTGGTGGAAACGTAATGCAGCCTATTTGAGAGAGCATGGCGGCGACTTCCAATTGCCAGATCTCCGGGAGCTCCATCTGTTTCGCAATGGCGGTGACATATCGGGTAATGCGAATGGAACGACTAAACACTTCCGGATTCATGATGGACAAGACCTGGGTCATGGCTGCCAACGATCCAATCAAGGTGTGCTCTAACACCTCTTTTTCGCTACGAATCCGGAGAAGGCTTTCACGATCGGCGGCTTCAATCCGCCGTTGCTGTTCCTGAATCGCTTGCCGTAACTGATGTTTTTCCAGGGCATTGGTGATGGCGCGGTGAAGAATCGTTGGAGCAAGCGTCGCCTTCGACAGATAATCGGCAATGCCGGATTTCATGGCTTCGACCGCTGTGTGTTCATCCCCATTGCCTGTGAGAAGGATGACAGGCTTTGTATAGCCAATGCCTTGGATTTCCCGAAAGGCTTCGATGCCGGTTTTGGCGCCTAACCGAAAATCGAGGAAGAGGAGGTCCCCTGGGTTATGCTGGAGGGCCCTCATCCCAGATAGTAAATCACCATAGCCGTGAAAGGTCACGTGAGTATTGGGGATTTCTCGAAGGAATTCTTCCAATATACGCAGGTCGTCGTCATCATCATCGATTGCCTGAATCATCAGTGTCGTGCTCATCGATTTCCTCGTTGGACGAGATCCATAGGTTGGGTCCCTTTAACTCCTTTGGGATGGTTCACTCGGGATGTGGCCAATTGCATCACTTCGATGGCTTCAAAAGGCTTTCGGAGAATCAGGAGCTGATCCGGGTGAGAGAGACGAGTCAGCAGGTGGTCCCAATCATGGTCGGAGTAGGCGGTGCAGATCACGATTTGGATGTCCGGGTCGACCTGCCAAATCTGTTCAATGGTCTCGGCGCCATCCCATCCAGGCGGCATGCGCATATCCACAAACGCCATCGCATAGGGGCATCCGTTGTGCATGGCCTCTTTGACCATCTCAAAGCCTTGTTCCCCTTGGTCCGCACAGTCGATGTGAAAATCAATGCGAGGCGTTGGAGGTTCGGAACCCTCGAAGAGCTGAGCGCGCGCTGCATGAAAGTCATGGCCGGGCGTTGGTGGCAAGAGAATCTTCCGGAAATCTTCATGAATGGCCGTATTATCATCTATCACTAACACCCTTCGATTTTCCGCGGCTGTTGTCATGAGGCATGAACCTCCACAGGTATGAAGGGAAGATCCAGGGTAACCCGAGCCCCTTGCCCTTCGCCATCACTGAACGCGTGAAGTGTCCCCTGTAAGGACTTTGCAGCCAGGGCACTGCTGTGCAATCCCCATCCATGGCCTTCCGGTTTCGTGGTAAAGCCTTGAGAAAAAATCCGTGTGAGATGCTCCGGATTGATTCCGACTCCTGTATCGTGAACAGAGAGTTGGATTCGGTGATCTTCGGGGGACTGGTCGATTGTCAGGCTCAGGCAATGGGAGTCCCCGGGGTTTTCGATCATGGCATGTGTGGCATTTCGAATAAGGTTGACCAAAATCTGTAGGATTTGATGCTTGTCAGAGATGATAAGAGGAGTATCGGCATAGTTTCGGACAATTTTAAGGTGATGCTGTGAGAGTGGGCTGAGATTGATGCTGAGGGCTTGCTCCATCAATTCAGAGACGACAACGGGTTCGGAGTGATTGGTCGATGTGGTGTTGGCCTGCTGGGCTCGAATGATGTGCTTGACGTGGTCGAGATTCTTGGTCAGAGCCTGTATTTCTTCGAACATTGCCTGATGTTGCGCTGCCAGATGTTCACCGAATTTGGCTAAATAGGGGAAAATGTGTTTTCCCTGTGAATCCTGTGTGAGAAATTCGGCCAAATCGTCATGATGGGCTTGGACCATCTTCGCAATTTTTCCGATATCATCGGTGTGGGATTCGTGCAAAAACTTGACCAGGTGAGTGGCAGACACATTCAAACTGGTGAGGACGTTCCCCACATTGTGCAACACATTCACAGCCACTTCAGCCATACCCAATTGACGTGATGTTTCCAGGAGTTGCTCCGTGAGGATTTCACGCTCGATCTCTGCGTTTCGTCGTTCCAGGGCATACCGAATCGATCGTTCTAAGCCGGAGGCGGTGAGCTCTCTCTTGAGCAGATAATCAACGGCGCCGGTTTCCCCGGCCATGACATCCACATGATGATCATCTTGACCCGTCAGAAGAATACAAGGGGTTGACGATTTGATTGTTCGAACGTATCTGACCAGGTCAAGGCCCGTGTGGCGGCCTAGGCGATAGTCGAAGAGGAAAATGTCATAGCGATGCGGATGAATGCGTTGTTTGGCTTCGTCGTATTCAGACACCCAATCAATCTGGAAGGTGGTTTCTTCAATATCCGACAGCAGATCTTTGACAATCAGATAATCGTCTTCATCATCTTCGACGAGCAGAATATGAACCTGAGAATGTCGCATAAGTTTGCGGTCGTGAATGCACTACTGTACTCGGGTTGATCTTGCGACCTGAGGGCGAGACGATGACCCCGCGGCCTTGACGAAAGCCGTGAGTGGTCCTCCATCGATATTTGTCGACTTCTACGTGACGTTGCCGTTTAATATTTGATCGGTGTTTTAAGGTGGTTCTTAAGGCCCAATGGGGTCTTGGCGGGTCAAAGCCAGGGGATGGGCCTTTTTTGCGGTGATGTCTGTGAGGCCATACCGGTGATCTGGAGTATTATTGATTCGGGAGTTGAACCAGGCGCAACCAAAAATGATCCACGGCTCGGAAGGTGTCTCGATAGCCTTCAAACGTGCTGGGCTTCGTCATAAACGCGTTCGCCCCTTCCTGATACGCCCGGATGATCTCGTCGATGTGCCTGGTGGTGGTAAAGACGATAATAGGAATGGTTTGGAGTTCAGGGTTGGTTTTGAGCACCCCCAAGACTTCATGCCCATTTTTCTTGGGCATGTTGAGGTCCAACAGGATAATGCGAGGCCGAGGTGCCGATTGCTGTGTGGTGTAGAGACCTCGACGCAAGACATAGTCCAAGATTTCCTGCCCATCATGGACGAACCGCAGTTCGTGTCCTGACTTGATTTCTTCCCACGCTTCTCGGGCAAGCAGGCAATCGTCGGGGTCGTCATCCGCCATTAAGATGGTTATGCCGGTCTGATGGCCTCGAATCAGCGACAATTGCGGTGTCTTGGTAAGATCGGGAGGAGACCCTACCAAGGAGGGCTGTGTCGGCGTACATTCAACAGTGTGATGGATGGCAGTCTTCGTAGAAATCACAAGGTCTCTCTTACTTCATTAAATGATACATCCCATGCCGGATTCTCATTTCCAAGTGGGAGTTCGACCATGCCGGGCCAGTATTGGCTCAGTGCCCCGACGGTTGAATGAAATTCTTGTGCCGAACGAGGTTTGGTCAGGCAGGCACTGGCTCCCAAGGCATAACTGCGACGAGTATCGTCTTCATCAATGGACGTGGTCCTCACGACCACGGGAATATGACGAAAGACGTCATGGTCCCGAATTTCCTTGAGCGCTTGATGCCCATTTTTTCTCGGCATATTCAGGTCGAGCAGAATCATGCCTGGCAGTGGATAGTCATCGGTGTCTGAGAACTTCCCACGGTGATACAAATAGTCCAAGAGCTCTGCGCCGTCTCGAACAAATCGGATGGTATGGGGACTGCCGGATTCTTCCCATGCATCCTGGGTGAGTAAGCAATTATCGGGATCATCATCGGCCATCAAGACGGTCTTGGAGTGTCTCATCATGGAAGAAACCCTATGCTATTCTCCTGTTACCGGTTCGCTACGAAGGTGGCAGGCGACTGTTTCTTCAGGTCCAACCATGCTTGTCGTACATCCCGCATCACATTGAGATAGTCGGGGAATGTTGAGGGCTTGACCACGCACCCATAGGCTCCAAGGGCATAGGCTTCGGAGGCCTCCTTGGGGGTTAGTGATGTGCTGAGCACAATAATCGGGATATCTTGCAGTGCCGGGTCTGATTTGATTTCCACGAGGACTTCCAGGCCGTTTTTTTTCGGCATCGACAAGTCGAGTAAGATTAGTCCTGGACGAGGAGACGTCTCGTGGATGGAAAACTGATGTCGATGATATAAATAATTCATTAACTCATTGCCGTCTTGCACAAAGCGAAGTTCGTTGCCGAGTCCAGTTTCTTCCCAGGCCTCCATGATAATGAGGCAATCATCGGTATCATCATCAGCAATGAGGACAGGTTCAATGAATCGTGGTGATAGCATGCTGGCATCTCCTTAACAGCAGGGAGCAATGATCGATCGCAAAAAAAAACGCCCATCCTGAATGGGATGGGCGCAATGATGCCAGTATGGTCATCGTGGCAGCCAGGCGTACCCTGGGAAACGTCGTTCCCAATTTAGGTCCCTTGGCTTTGCGTCCCATCCTCTCGGATAGTTTGCCTTTGTCACCTTGTAGATAGTTGTATCGGTATTCTCAATAAGACCTTAAGTCGTCGCTCGTCGCTTCTGTCATTTCGAGTGGAAGGAGAAATCTCTTTATTGGGATAGGCTCCTAGCCAAGCGTGACGGGAATGGGGAGATTTCTCTCAAGGGTCGAAATGACAAGGGGGGTGGTCGAAATGACACCGAATGACAACGGGGGTGGTCGAAAGGACAACAGGAGGGGAGTTGCAAGGTTGCAAGCCTGTTCGAGTCGTTCGTCTCCCGTTTTTCGCCTTCCGCTTCACGAGATACGAACGACATCCTTTACGTTTCACGCCGGCAATTCCAGCTTCAACGTGGAATCAGGAGTCCCCCCTCTGGCAATTTGAGAAATCTGTCATTTCGAGTGGAAGGAGAAATCTCTTTATTGGGACAGGTTCCTAGGATGCGCAAGTCTCGGCTGTGAAAGTTAGGGCGATCGGAGAGGCCTGGGCCAAGCCCCCACTATGTTGAGCCGGGCTTGATGAAGAGATGGACGGATTCGTGTTGTAGGCAAAATATCGAATCATGGAGTAGGGATTCAGATAATCCCATACCCCTTTTGGCAATGGCGCAGGCCGGAGATTTTCTTGATGGAAAGGGTTGCCTCTTCGGTGAGGTCCAGAATGATCGTCTGATTCCTGGGATGTTCTGGCGAATATAGCATGATCAGCTGACTTCACGGATCAGGACTTTTTTCTCGTCGAGCCCTTCTTGGTAGGCTTGCTCGGCTTCGATGAGTTGATTCCACCAAATTTATGAGAGTACAACATACTCATGGGCACCTCTACAAACCAGGCATGTTTTGTGAGGGCAAGGAAGCCGCGCGCGGAAAACCGGAGTGTATGGGCGAATACATGAGGATGTGAGCACGCGGCTGACGCCGCCATCACGGAAAAGGACGGGTTTTAGAGGTGCCCTTATGAATGAGAGCTGAGAGGTTGGCCCGCAGGGTGTGCGCGAATGCACCTTACGATTTACTAAATTGAGGAAGAGAAGAGGTCAAGTCATGATGTGGAGGATGTGCGGTCTACTGGTAGTGATTCTGTTGTGGGGGAATGTCTCGGAAACGGTATGGTTGGGTCCATCCCTTCAGACGGCGACGGCGGCTTTGCTATCTTCGGAAACAATTGGGAAAGATGGGGCGCCTATGATGTTGATCCCTGCCGGTCCGTTTTTGATGGGAGTACCGACATGGGCTCGTGATGGGGGACGTGATGAATATCCCAACCATAAGGTGGATCTGCCAGCTTACTTTATCGATAAATATGAAGTGACCCATGGACGCTATTTGGAATTTATCCGGGAAACAGGTCACCGTGCGCCCAGGCACTCTTCAGATGCTACCAAGGACTTATGGCAAGAGGGGCTGATGCCGGAGTCCATTGTCCCGTTACCGGTGATCAACGTCGATTGGTTTGATGCGAAGGCCTATTGTGAATGGGCGGGGAAGCGATTGCCGACGGAGGCGGAATGGGAGAAAGCCGGAAAAGGGACGGATGATCGTCGATTTCCTTGGGGCGATGTTGAACCGACCCATAAGCACCTGAATTTTAATCAGACCTGGCGTGGGGAACAAACCCTTGTCCCAGTTGGCATGTATGAACCTGGAAAAAGTCCCTATGGTCTGTATGATATGGCTGGAAATGTGTGGGAATGGGTGGCTGATTGGTATGATGCGACCTATTATCAATGGAGTCCCCGAAGCAATCCCCAGGGACCTGGCCAGGGTAAACGAAAGGTCATACGAAGTTCAGGCTGGCAGGTGGAAACGCCCCAGGTTCGGATCTTTACCCGGGTGGCCAGTGACCCCCATGATCGCAATCACTCGACCGGATTTCGGTGTGCCGCGTATAGTCCGAAGGGTTCGTGAAGCGTCATGCGTGAAACGTAGAAGAATCACGGAATTTCCCCCCCTACGCATCACGCATCACGCTTTACGTCCCAAGGGAGCGTAGCCGAGTTGACGTGTATCGTATGTGAGGGTTTAAGCGGATGCTTGAGGTATGGCGAGGAGTTGATCGACCACCGCAAGAAAATCGGTCAAGTCGAAGGGTTTGGCCAACGTCTGTCTGGCTCCCAGACGTTGCGCGAGATGGAGGACATCGACGGTGCTCGGGGCACATCCGCCCGAGATCGCCAGCACATTGACTTGGTCATGGTGGTGTGTGAGTTCATTCAATGTTTCAAATCCACCTTTGTCGGGTAATAGCACATCCATGATGACTAAATCGAAACTCGATTCCTTATATTGCCGTATCCCGTCAGCTCCGTTCTTGCATGCAATGATCTCGTGACCGTTCTGTTCCAGAATTTCCCGCAACAATTCTCGAACCTGTTGTTCATCTTCGATCAGCAGAATGCGAGCCATGGTAGCCTCCTGGTTAGAAAAAAGTGATGAGTCGGAGGCAAGAAGTCCAGGATCATGCAGAATTTAGGGTTCTGGCAGCACAATACGATCAGGTGCACATAAATTTATGGCACTCCTCGTGGGTTATGTCGCCTCTCCTTTTGAGCGAATTGCGTCGTCTTGTATTTTTAGGTCGCTGCAGCATCTCATGCTGCCTCTTCCTGGCGTCATAGCCCCTTGGTCCGTGGGAAGAGGGCACGATAAGATCGTGCAGCGACACAAGAAAGAACGCTCACAGGAAGCAACGCCATGGCCAAGAAACTCCATGTGGTCAGAATTGGATGGCGGTAGGATAGAACCATATATTCTGTATGATCCGAAGTCCACTCCTCATCCTCCCTCCCTCCATGGTCTGACACGCATTGGGGAAGATATTGCGAAATACGTGAAAAAATGGTGAAGCATCACCCCAGAGGTCAAAAGGATCCTGCTGACACTCAACATGACAGGATATCCTTTGACGTATGGTGCAATCTAACATGAGGAGCAAGTCGTGAACATAAAACCACAGGAATGGGTTGGAAGAGGTACAAGGGTTCGATGGTCGATCCAACATACATTGCTTGGTTTCCTTTGTGGGTTGGTCATTCTGAACCTTGCGGGATGCCTAAGTGGTCCGACACCGCACGGGGAGGGAGTTTTGTCGGAGGAACACGTTCGGGGATCATCATTGGATTTCCCTGTGAATCTCTCCGGAATGTGGGAATATCGTCAGGGAGAGGTGGTGTACGAATTGTTGTTGGATCGGCATGGGAACGGCCCGTATGACTGGCAGGAGGGAGGATTCGAGACCACCGCTGTATCAAACGGTCAGTGGAAAGGAAGATGGGTTCAATTGGGCAATGATCGAGAGGGTGGTTTTGAAGCTTGGCTTGCCAAAGATGGAATGTCGGCTCGCGGAAGGTGGTGGTATACGAGAATTGGAAATGATAACGACCCCTTAGAGCCCGGTGGGGAATTTAGGTTGAGGCGTATAGTGGATAGTGATGGAAAGTTTCAGGGCCTGTAAGGACCTGCGAGAAAATAACTTGAACAATTTCGCGCCAAGATTTGGGTTGGATTTGGACGGAACGATTGAGAAAAACCCGAGGCATAGCACAGCTATGGTGAGGGAATTTCGATTGAGGCCCGTTCAACTTAGAAACGGCAGTTGGGCGCAAAAAAGACGTGTAAGAAATTGGTGTGCATGGTGCAATACAAAAAGTCGTGGTCACCTCGGTGCTGTCATTTCGATCCTTGAGAGCAATCGGTGGTTCGGCAGAAGGGGAGATTTCTCCCAAGGGTCGAAATGACAAAGGTGGGCGGGGGAAGTCATCCCTGGTGGTGATGAGACCTTTTTGTATTGTGCCAGGTGCGCTCAGGGTCCGTCACGAAATAACCGGGACAATTGGGAGGCCCAGATTTGTGATCGGGGCAAGGCGCGACGAGGGAGCAGAGCGGGGCTCTGTGACCGAGGAGCCACGCCGCCCCGGGCCAAAGATGGGCCTCCCCGGAGGGCCGGACGCTTGTGGGCTGCGCCGGCGTCGCTCATCGCTTCCATACTGGGAATGTTGAAAAAAGCCGCCAGCGGCGTTCTCGCCCTTTTGCCGCGCGGAGCGTATGAAGGAGAGGCAACATTTTATAGTTTAGTGTGGGAATACCCTCCTAGTAAAATTGACCATACGGGGTATGATGGTTGTGTCCTGTTTTGTGATGGGCTCAGAGTCCGGTGTACATTACAGGGTGTTGCAAGAAATTGTTTATGATTTTGTGGCGTTCCGCCGATAAGGTACTTCAGAGAGATTGTTCCTTGACACAGAAGGCTGTTGCAATTAGTCTCTCAAGTAAGATCCATAAAATCCGAAAATGCTAATAAAATGAGGCACTTAGATATGAATGTATTCCCGGAATTCTTGTTGAGACGAATTGCCCCCCTTTTAATTGTGTGGTTCTTTTTGGTGCCGTCGACTGTGTTGGCGCAGTCTGAGTCTCCGCTGGAGCCTTCATCCAAATTTCACAATCATGAAACGGTTTCGGGTGGTGCTGGGCTCGAGTATTTTGGGAGCCAGGAATCGAGCCCGTCGTCTTTATCATCGAATAGGGCGATTTCCTTCCAAGGTGAGGAAGTCTCCACTTTTAGTGTTGGAAATGGCTCAATTGTATCGAGTGGCGAACCTGCAGTTGGATCCTCTTTAGTTTCCCCGAGTCCTCTTTTTACTGAATCCGGATTGGACCAAGAACCACAAGCTAAGAATTTGTGGGGATCATCGTTCAATACAGTTTCCCAGTCTTTGTGGGCGAGATCCTCTGATGTATCAAATGTGACGCGCCTGGATCTTCCCCAACCTCCGCTCTCTGCAACCAGGACTGATTCCACTCCAACGTTATGGCGGTACGGGAAATTCTTCGCGGCTTCTTCCAGCGAAGCGGAAGCCGAAGCCGAAGCCGAAACTGAACCGCTGTATGGAGAAATTCCCCTCATCCTGAATCCCTCTGTTGAACGGAAGATTCGATACTTTCAAACGGTCATCCCTGATCGGTTTCAGGAATGGTTAGATCGGTTTCAGAAGTATAAGCCCGTGGTGGCGCAAATTTTTGCCGAATTCGAGTTGCCGCAAGAATTGGTCTATTTGTCGGTGATCGAAAGTGGGTTTAATCCGAGGGCCTATTCCCGGGCGCGGGCCGCAGGGCCGTGGCAGTTCATGAAAGGCACTGGACGTATCTATGGGCTTCGAGTGAATTGGTACATCGATGAGCGGCGAGATCCCGTTAAATCGTCCGTGGCGGCGGCCCAACACTTGCGTGATTTATATGATCGCTTTGGATCGTGGCCGCTCGCGTTGGCTGCCTACAATGCAGGCACAGGGAAAATCACGCGGGCCATTCGAAAGAGCGGCACGCGCGATTATTGGAAAATTCGGCGCACACGATTTATCCGTCGAGAGACGCGGGAATATGTGCCGAAGTTCATGGCTGCGGTAATCATTGCGACAAATCCGACTTTGTTCGGCTTTCGCGTCGCCACAAACGAAGTACATCAATATGATGAAGTCTTGATGAAAAACACGATTCATTTGCGGACGGTAGCCAAGAAGACGGGATTGGCCTTTGAAAACTTGCGACAACTCAATCCTGAATTACGCCGGAGCATTACCCCTCCGGACAAGGACGGATATTTTTTAAAAGTTCCAGTGGGCATGGGCTATCAAGTGGAAAAAGTCCGGGAGCAATTGAAGCAGTGGACTCAGTCACCACCACAAAACACCTGGTATCGTGTGCGGCGGGGCGATAGCTTGTCCGTGATTGCCCATCGGTTCCACATGAGCGTGGGTAAGCTCAAGGGCCTGAATGATTTGTCCAGAAATTTGATCAGAGTGGGTCAACGGCTGCGGGTGAGTGAAGGAGCAGCGCCTGCGGCTCAGGGTGTTGCCAAGTGGTATCGGGTCCGCCGAGGAGATAGTCTCTGGGCGATAGCGAAACGATTCAGTGTGAGTGTGCGGGATTTGAAGATCTTAAACAAACTACGAAGTAGTGTGATCCATGCAGGTCGAATGTTAATTGTCAGGCATTAGTCCTACCGAGTATCCCCACGTTTATTCTTCCGTTTCCTCAGTCAATGGTTTCTCAGATACCCTGGTGGGGTCCTCACCAGTTGTGTCTTCGGAGAGTTCTTGGGGCGGCTCGAGCACTCGAATGTGCATCGTGGCTTCATTGATATAGGGTGAAGCCGGATATTGATCCTGGAGTTGCTTGTAATAGGTCAGGGCTTGCTCCATATGGTCATCGGCTTCCTCAAGCTTTGCGAGTTTGAACATGACCTGATCTTTATTGAGTGCGTCTGGGAGGTTGAGGACTTGTGTATAGGTGTCCACTCCCTTTTGCCGTTGGCCATTGAAAATATAAGCCGACCCAAGTCGCTGGAATACCAAACCCAGGAGCGTCGGATTGTTTTGGAATGATGCTATATAGTTTTCATAGGCCTCAATGGCTCCCGTATAATTTTCTTGTTCAGTGCGGGCATTTCCTAAAAAATACCAGGCGAGTTCAGCACTGGACGTGCCGGGAAATTCATCAAGGATTTGTTGATAGAGCGTGATGGCTTCTTCGAGATTTGCCTTGGCTTGGTCTGGGTCATCTAAAGATCGATCCAGGTACAATTCCGTGGCCCTGTGTTCCAAGACAAGTGCTTCCTGCTTATTCTGATGTTGTAACCAGAGTATCGCACCGAGAGCCACAGCCACCAAACAGACCAACAGGACCCCAATGATCAACGCCCTCCGATGCTCCTCGGCGAATAACCATATTCGTTCGGACCGAGACAATAATTCCAGGTGTTCCGCAGACACAGGCCGATTGGGGTCTCGAATTTTATAACTCATGACGTGGTATGTGGTAGGGTGGTGCTGTTCCTAGAATTGTGTGCCGTATTGCGGTATTTGGCCTTATACTCACATGGGTTGACCTTGTCAAATCTTTGTCATCATGGCCTTTAGGAGCCTGTCCAAGATTAGACGGATCTACTGCGGGTGCGCTGGATGTGGCCAGATCTTCCGATCCTTTTCGGGGAATGTTGAAAAAGGCCGCCAGCCTTCGCCAAGGCTACGCCAGACAAGCCCGCTGCGTTCTCGGGCTTTTGACATGCTCACGTACTCCGTGTACGCTCCGCGCGCCAAGCCTACTCCGCCGAAGTAGCTTTTGGCTACGAAGGCCGGGAAGCCCTGCGGCCTTGCTGGACGGCCCCCCGCCTCCGCGAGGGCATGCTTTTTGAACATTCCCCGTTTTCGTTGAATAGTTCAACTATTCGCCTCAAACGATCGAAACATCTGGCTCAAACCAGCACATCCTCGTCACGATCGCTAATCTCGGACTGGCTTCTAGGGGTCTGTTGAATATCTCTTTCCCATAACCACTAAAAGCTCCAGATGAGCCAAGCATCGTCGATTGGAGGGAATGTTCAAAAAAGTCCGTCCAGCAAGGCCGCAGCCCTTTTGACGCGCGGAGCGTACTCTCAGTACGTGAGCACGGCAAAAGGGCGAGAACGCCGCTGGCGGCTTTTTTCAACATTCCACCTAGGTAAAATCATGAAGGTCGAAAGAGCGACATGCTGGGTTTCCTCATGGGTTTCAGTTAGGTTGACATGGGCCCCATGCCTGATATAATTCTTACACGATTTTGAAATTGATCGCATGGGCGGATAGCTCAGTTGGGAGAGCATTGCCCTTACAAGGCAGAGGTCGCAGGTTCAAGCCCTGTTCCGCCTACCATTACGTGTAGACAAATCCATATAGCCTAGGCCATACCGCTCAGTCAGTTCCTTGGGGAACCTCAAGGAGGTGCTGGGTGGAAAACGCCAGAGTATTGGGCTTTCTAAGTATGTGTATGGGGCCGTCGTTCAGCTGGTTAGGACGCCAGATTGTCAATCTGGAGGTCGCGGGTTCAAATCCCGTCGGCCCCGCCATACACTTCTCAGGGTTGGGTTTCCCAAAACTTCAATTCCACGTGTATTTGTTCCTTTCATTTTTCCCCACACACGCATAACCGGAGGCCTTGATGTTTTCTAGTAGCCCCATGGAAATACTTGGATCCCTCGGGGCAGTCTCGATTGTTGTGCTGCTTATCCTACTGCTGTTTTCGGTAGTGTCGTGGGGAATCATTGTGTATAAATTGAGAATATTTCGATTGAGTGATCGTGAAGAAGAGCAATTTCTTCAAGTCTTTGAGAGGTCACAGTGGAATCCTAAGGAATTCGAAAACCTGAAAAAAATCGGACATTCGTTCTCCCTGAGTCCAAGTGGAGCGGTTTTCGTTGGGGTGACAAACAAAGTCGATCAACAAAGCGGCGTATTTGGGAATCGTGACCTTCTGGAGCGATCCCGCGAAGGTCGTTTCCCTAATCGCCAATATCTTGAGAAGGTGGTCCAGTACATCATTCATGGACAAATTAGCCAACAAGAAAGTTACCTTCCTTTTTTAGCGACAACTGGAAACATTACTCCGTTTATCGGGCTGTTTGGGACAGTCATTGGTATCATGAATGCCTTCCGTGAGATAGGGGAGCAAGGCTCGTCGAGTATTGCCGCGGTCGCGCCGGGTGTGGCGGAAGCACTTGTGGCGACCGCTGCTGGTCTGTTCGCGGCTATTCCTGCGGTGATTGCCTATAACTACTTTCTAACGAAAATTCGAAAAAGCTCCTATCGCGTCGAGGCCTTTAGCATTGAATTTCTCAATGCCCTGGATGAAATAGCGAGTGACATCAAAGAGGCTGAAGTTGTTCGGTGATATATGAATCCCGCCACCGCCGTTTTTTGTCCGAGATTAACATTATCCCGCTGGTGGATGTCATGCTGGTGTTGTTGGTGATCTTTATGGTGACGGCGCCCATGCTTCATCGAGGCATCGACATCACCCTCCCCAGTTCCTCCTCTAATACCATCACCCCGGACGAACGTCTCATTATTTCCATAGAACCTGACAAAGCCATCTATATCGGAAAGAATCGCGTCACGATTTTCAGTCTGCGCAAACGACTGCATGAAGCGAAAGCCACGAATCCGATGGTGTCGGTGTATCTGCGCGCCGACAGTAAAATTTCCTATGGCCGAATTGTTCAGGTGATGGATGAAGTGAAACAAGCGGGTATCGAACGCTTGGGAATGGTGACCAGTCTGAAAGGGGCGAAAGTCGAGGAAGAATCCGTTGAGGTCTTCTAGAATTTTTCCCAAGACTTAGACTGATCTGTGGGCGCGATGGAAGCGCAAGATGTTATGTCCTATGCCGGCCATGCTAATCTCATCACGCTGCAATTGGCTGATTCATCCGCGCAGGTGGATAGCCGACTTACGCGAATGCTGGCGACCTCATTGTTGGTGCATGCCCTTCTCCTATTGGGCCTCATGAGTGTGAGATTTGCTCCGACTCTTCAGCAACCATTAGCTTCCTACCACGTTGATCTGGTGACGCTTCCCGAGCCCAGAGTGGCTCCACCCAGCAAAGAACCGGCGACCGTAGGGAAGGCTACGGTGCCGCCCCCGCCCTCGCCTATTCAAACCGAGCGCGTGACGCAATCGATTGTTGATGCCGTTGAGGGAGTGGTCGTTCCACAATCCAGAGAAATGGCTCCGATTGAGAACGCCCCTGCTGTGACCTTATTACCGGCTCAACCTGTGAGAAACGATGATGAAAGCCAAGCGATCCCGATGCCGGTCATTCCGCAAGCCCCGCAACTTTCTACCCGGAAAGCTTTGCCTGACCGCGTGACGCCGGCTCCCTCAGCACCCTCCATCAGTTCACTGGCGGAAACCTTGAGACAGGCGGTTCAGTCCGTGTCTATCCCTCAAAAAACCCAGACACCGAAGGCTAGGATTCCTTCACCTGTGACGCCGAAGTCGGAACCAATATCTCCCAAATCCCAGGGCACGGCCGTGACATCTCCGAAAATTACGATCCCTGGTCAGGCGCCACAAATGGAAAAGGTGACCCCAGTGCCGAATCCCGCCGAGCTTCAACCAAAGCCGCGCCCTCAAAACCGGGTGGCGGATTCCATGAAACACATTCTCCAATCGGTGGTGGTGCCTGAGGTGAGAAAATTTAATGTTCCTCCAACCAAGAAAATGCAGGTCGTTCCCGAGCCGATTCCACCGGTTCGGGACAGTCAACCCATACCACGCCAAGAACTCGCCGGCATCGTCATTCCTTCGGATGCCCCAAAGTTAGCGGCCGTTGATCCGGCCAAGTTGAAGCCTAAGAAGTTGGCAGTGGTTCCTCCTGAAACGGAACAGCCAAATGCGTTAGACCAGAAAATTGCCAACCTGATTATTCCGGAGGTTCAGGTTCCTGAAGCGCATCACATCTTGTCGACGCCCACGGATAGCGGGATGCAAAATACCACCACGACCTTTCAAGTCTCCGGCTCTTCCTCCGAAGGCAATGCGTATTGGGGGCGTGTCTGGTCTAAAATCGATCGAGAGTGGATCGCTCCTCAGGTGGACATTCGTTCAGGTAGGCCACTTCGAGTGATATTAACATTTCGAATTGAACGCCAGGGTGGGGTGAGGAATTTGGCTATCGAACAATCATCGGGAAATGAGTATCATGATGTAGCAGCCAAACGGGCAGTGTTGAATGCGACACCCTTACCGCCGTTTGCCTCCGATATGCCTGAGCCGTTTTACGATATCCAATTTCAGTTTACCGTTAACCTGGATTCTTAACAATGCTCACACAACGTGGTTTCTTGGCATTCATTGCTCTTTTGGGTGTGAGTGGGTTGGTGCTGTTTGAATCAAATGCCGCCGATGTGTTTTTAGAAACGAAACGCTCGGAATTTCAAAAGATCCCGATTTGGGTCATGGGATTTGGCGATGGGAAAGCGGGGGCAAATGCCGATAACCCAATTGGCACCCAGATGGCTGATATTCTCAAAGCGGATTTGACCCGGTCCCAGGTCTTCGAGGTTGTGGATGAGCCGATGCCAGCTTTGGAATTTTCCCATTCCCATTGTCAAGGCGTTGAGCCATTAGGCAAAGCCAAAGAGAGCGGCGCCACCGTGTCGAGCTGGGGACGGATTGGTCGGAAAAATAGCAAATTGGTAATGGAAGCCTGCGCCTACGATGGGGGCAATGAAAACTTGGCTATGGGGAAACGATACGTGGGTGGGCCGATTACCCTCAAATTACTCCGACTCATGGTCCATCGGTGGGCGGATGAATTGGTATCGCGCTACACGGGTGATCCGGGTATTGCCAAGACCAAAATAGTCTATGTCTCTCAGGATGCCAGTGGCAATCGAGATCTCTATGTGATGGATTATGACGGATTTGGGCCAAAGCGGGTGACGGCTGATCGCCGGCTGAGTTTAATGCCGGCCTGGTCCCCGGACCAGCGATCGGTGGTGTATACCACCTACCGAAAAAATAACCAGGAAATCGTTCAACTCCATCTGGCATCCGGATCCAAGAAAATCTTAGTGAGGGCCCAAAGCCTTAATATTACTCCGGCATATTCTCCCAATGGGAAATTGGTCGCCTTTGCATCAGCAGCTGATGGGAATTCAGATATTTACACCCTGGATCTGGCCACACAGAAAGAGATTAAATTGACGTTTGACCGGAGCGCCGATCTCTCGCCAACCTGGTCTCCCAACGGAAGAGAGATCGCGTTTACCTCGGATCGGGGAGGGCGTCCTCAAATCTATGTGATGAGCGCGGATGGCTCCAACGTTCGCCGTCTGACGTTTGAAGGAAGGTATAATGCCGCCCCCGCCTGGTCTCCACGGGGGGATTGGATCGTGTATGTCTGTCACTTGCCCAAGATGGGGTTCAAATTGTGCCGGATGACTCCTGATGGACAACAGCGCGTGCAGATTACTTCAGGCCCCAATAATGAAATTGATGATTCGCCTTCCTGGGCTCCAGATGGCCGACACCTGGTCTTTAGTTCTACGAGGGGTGGCAAGAGTCATATTTTTATGGTGAATATGGATGGAACCGGGTTGGAACAATTGACCTCCGGGGGACGGCATCATAGTTCTCCTTCATGGTCGCCATTATAACGCTTCCTTTCGCCCTGCCTGACGTATACCAAATGGTCGTGAATCGTGCCCTTAAATTTTTTCCTAAGTCGGGTAAGCATGAGGAGACCGCAACATGATAGAAAGAGATGATCACGTGTTTTCCCAAAAAATCAGGAAGCTTCAGACGTATACACATCGCCTTATGAAGGTGATTCTGGTAGGGCCCTTGGTACTGAGTTTGTCGTCCTGCATGGCACAACAAGCAGATCTCGTTCGCATTCAACAAAAGTTTGAGGCCAAAATTGCCAAGATTGACCAGGACAAAATAGCCTTGGAAGCAACCCTGGCTCAAGCCAATCACGCCATCCAGGAATCGAAGAAGGTCTTGGCCAAACAAAAATTCGAAGTGGCGGAACTAGTGCGCGCGCGCGCGCAATTTAATAGCGAATTGCGGAGCCTTCGCGAAGAAAATCTTCCGCAATTAAGTGGCGACTTGGAAACAGAGTCGCATCGACTGCAACGTCTCGAACGGGTAGTCGATGACCTCAAGGCTGATTTGGACCACCGTGATCAAGCGCGCGCGACCCAAATCGCCACGCTGGGTGAAAATGTCGAAAAGGAATTTGATCAACAAGGTAAGACCCTGAGTAAACACATGGCAGGATTTCGAGCGTCATTGGTGGAGTTTAAAGATGCACTAGCCGGGATTGATACACGTGTGGTTGCCGAGAGCACGCGAGCTATGACCGCCGAGACCAATATGAAAAACGATCTTGAAGCACAGCAAACTGCCCTTCAAGTCAAATTGGATTCGGACACCAACATGCTCAAGCAGTATTTGGAGACCGATGTGAAAACCAGCATCAGTTCTGTCGCGAAAACCTTGCAAAAGATGAATGTCTCTTTGGGCACACAACTGGATAAGCAGGGCGCGAAATTCAAAAGCCAAGCGGCCTTGCTCTCCGATTTGAACTCCAAAGTTGGAACGGAGTTGGCCTCGCTCAAACAGCAAGATGTGGGGACTCACCAAAATCTTGAAAATCTCACGAAGTCATTGACCCAGCTCAGAAATGGGCTAGATAAAGTCGGCGCTCAACTGGGGTCCAAAGTTGATGCGCAGGCGCAAACCCTTGAGCAATCCGGTGGGCAATTGAAACAATTACAAGGCCAGTACGCCGCCCTATCCAAAAAACTTGATGCCGATACGAAAGCGCTTCGTGGGTATTTGGACAAAGATATCCGGACCAGCTTGCAATCCATGGCTCAAGCTGTTGAGGCAGAAAAAACCCGCGCGACTCAATATTCAAAAAAACTGGAAGACCTGATCCAAAAGTTGGAAAACACTAACCATGGTGATGTGAAGCAGGTACAAGCCCAGGTGGCTGCACAGGATAAGCATGTGAAGGATCTCAATCAGTCGGTTGTGAACATGCGAGAGGTGTTGGATTCGATGGCGGGAATGCTCGGGAACCGCAGTGATGACCAGATGCAACACATTGGGACATTGACCGCGCAATTGGATCAAATGAAGCAGGTACAATCCTCAGGTTCAACTCAGCTGGAGGCCAACGTGCAAGCCCTTTCGTCACATGTAAACGAGGTCACCACCAGTGTGCAATCCGTGGTCACCACGCTTGATCAAGTCAAAACCTCATTATCGTCGAGGCTGGATGATCAGGTCGTTCGTCTGGCCGAACAGGAGCGGCGCCTCACCGAGACAGCAAACAATTCGGTTTCCTCCCAAAGGCTGAACCAAGAATTGTTTGCCAATGTGCAGCAGTTAAACCAAGTGACGACGGCCCTGGGTCAACTCAAAGGAGTCGTGAATAATATCGGCACCAAGCTGGGGAATAAAGTTGATGAACATGAAGGGCAATTAGCTGAGTTGGCTCAACAAGTGCGACAACTCCAATCTTCGTCGAGCCCCACTACCTCTACGCCCTAAGGGTTTGTCCCGGTTATTCCGTGACGGACCCTATCAATCGGGAAGGCCTCCAACTCATCGCGTGAACATTGTTGTGGGACATGTGTTGTGGCTGTTTCTTATCTGGGTGTGTTTCCCCATGGTGGCGTTGGATGTGTTGGCTGAACCCGGTTTGGGGTCGTCTGCCCCAAGTAAGCCTCTGGCCGTCTCTGAGCGAGTGAAACCGAGTCAGGCTTTTCATTTCGCCTACCAAGACTATCTGAAAGGACATTACGATTTAGCGCTTTCAGAATTTCAGCAAGTGGTAGAAGATTTCCCCGAGAGTTCATTCGCGGCGGAAGCCTATTATTATATTGGCGAATGTTATGACCAACAGGGTAATCTCAAAGAAGCCGCACGTGCGTTGACAACTCTCATTGAGCAGCACAGGACAAGCCGCCAGGTGCCGACCGCCTTATTTAAATTGGGGAAAATCTACGAGAAAACTGGTCAGCCTCACAAGGCCAAAGCATTCTGGCGTGAACTCATCACAGGCTTTCGCGGGTCTCCTGAAGCGGAATTGGCCCGGCGCCGTCTCAAACGAATTCCCTGAGGGAATGTTGAAAAAGGGCGTCAGCGGCGTTCTCGGCCCTTTGTCGTGCTCACGTACTGACGTACGCTCCGCGCGCCAAAGGGCCTGCGGCCTTGCTGAGCGCACCTTTTTGAACAATTCCTTCCTGCTTTTTGTGTTTCAGTAAGAGGGGTCACATGTGAATGGCTTTATAAAGATTTGCCTATTATTCGACAGGCTCCATCGCAGCCCTTTCCAAACCCTCCCCTCTTTTATTACGATAGGTCGTTTCGCTTGAATGGTTCTGAGAATGTGTGACTATGCCGCCTGAAAAAACAATCCGAATCTTGCCTGAATCCATCTCTTGTCAGATTGCTGCGGGTGAAATTGTCGATCGGCCTGCATCAGTGGTGAAGGAACTGATTGACAATAGTCTGGATGCGGGCAGCTCAATGATCATGGTTGATGTGGTCGAAGGGGGGAAACGTCTGATTCGGGTGACTGACGACGGCGAAGGGATGACGCGGGCTGATGCCCAAATGGCGTGCCAACGGTTTGCGACGAGCAAGCTATCGAGTATCGAAGATTTGTTGTCCATTTCGACCTTTGGTTTTCGTGGTGAAGCTTTGCCCAGTATTGTCTCAGTCTCCAAGTTTCGATTGGTTACGGCCAAAAAGGACGAGTCGGTTGGCACTCTGCTTATCGCCGATGGCGGCCCCGTGTCTTCTGTCGAAGATCATGCTTCTTCTCCTGGGACACGAATCGAAATCAAGGAATTGTTCTTCAATACCCCGGGCCGCCAAAAGTTTCTCAAATCAACCGCCACGGAGTTCTCGCACATGTGCCATGTGGTGCAACAAGCAGCCCTGGCCCGCCCTTCGACTCACTTTCGGTTGACGCATAATAACCATGTGGTGTTCGATTTTCCGGCGGTGGGGTCGTTGCAAGATCGCCTGCTTCAACTCTATGGGACCAAGTTGATGGATCTCATGCTGCCCATCGAGTTTGAGCGTGGTGCGGTCACGGTACAGGGCATCGCCATTCATCCCTACCACACTCGAACGAGTCGCACACCGCAGGAAATATTTGTGAACGGCCGATCGATAAAAAATTCCACTATCTCACATGCGATGTATGAAGCCTACGGGTCGTTCTTGCCAAAAGGTCGGCATCCGGTCTTTGCGATTCTCCTAGAAATTGATCCAAGGGAAGTTGATGTGAATGTGCATCCGTCCAAACGAGAAGTGAAGTTCTCTGCGCCCGATGTCGTGCATCGGGTGGTGAAGGAAGCAGTGAGACGTCAGCTTCAGCGAAAGTCTGCGATGCTGCCGGTGGATGATCTTCACATTCAGGAGAAAGGGTGGACTCATCAACCGAAATCGTTTGTTGATCAACGAGGGTTCTCCGGCCAGGATGCGAAGGGAGGGAGTTCCGTTGATCGGGACCAATCTAGCGGTGAGATGGCGACATCAAGTGGTGCATCCAAGAATGTGGTCCAACTATTTTCACAGGACAACCATGAAGACGGCGTGGCGCATGAGGCGAGGGCTTCCTATGTCCTCGATCCTGATTACACGGTTCGAGTTCTTGGCCAAATGAGTCTTACCTATATTGTGGCTCAGGTGGGTGAGGAGTTCCATGTGGTGGATCAGCACACGGTACACGAACGTGTGCTGTTTGAACGGCTGTGGCGGAGCTGGTTAGAGAAGAAGGTTCAATCGCAAGTGTTGTTGATCCCCGAGTCGGTTGACGTTCAACCGCACACGGCGGCTTTGTTGCAATCGGCTTTACCAGAGCTGGCGAGTTTGGGATTAGAAATGGAGCCCTTTGGCGAATCGGCCTTTGTCCTGCGATCCGTGCCAGCCGTGCTAGGGCAAATGGATTATGCCGCGCTCGTGCAAGATTTGGTCGATGACCTGACCGAATGGAAATCTCTGGACTCCATTGAAAAGCGCATTCGGCCCATTTTAGCCTCAATGGCTTGCCAAGGTGCGGTTCAAGCCGGGCGTGCCATGGCCGAACCGGAAATGAAGTTGGTGTTGGAAGATTGGGTCAAGGAAGGGTTTCCCATGACCTGTCCTCATGGGCGGCGGGTCACGATGCGGTTTTCCATGGAAGAATTACACCGAATTTTTCGACGGATATAGCAGGATGACTGAACACCCTATACATGATAACCCGGTTCGTGCTTTTGATACCTCCAAGCGTCCATTGATTGTATTGGTGGGCCCTACGGCGATTGGCAAAAGCCGGGTGGCCATCGAAGTGGCTAAGCGGTTGGGCACAGAGGTGCTCACGGCTGATTCCACGCAAGTCTATCGAGGGATGGATATCGGAACGGATAAGCCGTCTTTGCAAGAACGGCGAGAAGTTGCGCATCGCCTCATCGATTTAGTGAACCCTGACGAGCCTTTCAATGTGGGAGAATATCGTCGTCACGCGGTTGCTGAAATTGATCGGCTTCATCAGGAACATCGTATTCCCCTTGTGGTGGGAGGAACGGGGCTGTACGTTCGTGCCGTGTTGCGAGGGCTTTGGCCTGGGCCTCCGGTGGATTGGACCCTGCGCCGTCAATTAGAACAAGAGGCGCAAGAACGAGGGCTTGCTGCGTTGTATCAGGAGCTTGGGAAGGTTGATCTGCAGACGGCACGTCGGGTCCATCCCAACGATTTAGTCAAAGTACTTCGTGCATTGGAAATTTTTCGACAAACGGGTTTGCCGGCCAGTCATGTGCACAAACAACATGGGTTTCAAGAACGACCCTTTACGGCCCTGCTGCTTGGGTTGACGATGGATCGAAACGCGCTCTATCGACGCATCGAAGAACGAGTCCACGTGGAAATCGAAAAAGGGTTAGTGGAAGAAACGCGTCGGCTTCTGTCTCAAGGATATGCGCGAAGTCTGACGTCAATGAAAAGTTTGGGCTATCGACAAATGGCGGGTTTTCTGGAAGGCGAATATGACTTTGATGAAGCCGTGCGTCGGCTCAAGCGGGATACGCGTCATTTTGCCAAACGACAAATGACGTGGTTCCGGAAAGAACCTCAGATCGAATGGATCACGGTGTTGCCCGATGAATCGTTGTCCAGCATCATGACTCGAACTATGGGACAAGTGAGCCAGTTTTTGAATCAGATACAAACAGGAGCCATCGAGACAAAATCGTGTTCAAGCCTGACTGCGAAATAGGAAGATAAAACGGCCATGGCGGTAAAACCTCGAGCGGATATTGCCATAATTGGCGGCAGTGGTCTGTATGAAATGGAAGGATTGACTCGCATTCGTGAAGTGCGGATAGCCACGCCTTTTGGGAAGCCGTCAGATGCTATCGTGATCGGAACACTTGCCGGACAACGAGTCGGGTTTTTATCGCGGCATGGTCGAGGGCATCGGATCAGCCCCTCGATGATTAACTATCGCGCCAATATCTATGCCCTCAAATCTCTTGGGATTTCCAGGATCATTTCCGTCAGTGCCGTTGGGAGCATGAAGGAACATATCGAGCCGAGGCATTTCGTCTTGCCGGATCAGTTTGTTGACCGGACGAGTCAACGAATGGGAACGTTTTTTGATCGAGGCCTGGTCGCGCATGTGGCTTTTGCCGAGCCGATCTGCAGTGATCTCTCAGGGATTGTTGGTCGCGCGGCCAAACAGGTGGGGGTGACCACCCATGTTGGAGGCACCTATGTGTGCATCGAAGGGCCTCAATTTTCCACCAAGGCAGAGTCCATGCTGTATCGGCAATGGGGTGTGGACGTGATCGGTATGACCAATATTCCTGAGGCGAAGCTCGCGCGCGAGGCGGAAATGTGTTACGCCACGCTGGCGTTAGTGACGGATTACGATTGCTGGCATGAGACCGAGGAATCGGTGACGGTTGAAGCTATTTTGCACATCATGCATGACAATGTGGCGCAGGCCAAACGCGTGATCGTACAAGCGCTGGAGTATATGGCTGGGTCACGGACCTGTGGATGTGGAACCGCATTGCAACAGGCTATCGTGACGTCGCCAACCGCGATTTCTGCTTTGGCCAAACGGCGCTATCAATTATTTCTGCCGCCTAAAACTAAGAAGAAGCGTTGAATAACTCAAAAATTTCTCAATCTGGCGAAAGCCATTCAACATCTAAAAGTACCAGCAGGACAAGGGGCTGTTCAAAAAGGTCCGTCCAGCAAGGCCGCAGGCCCGTTGGGGCGCGGAGCGTACTCTTGTACGTGAGCACAACAACGGGCCGAGAACGCCGCTGGGGGGTCCTTCGAAATGACTCAGGACATGCTTTTTCAACAGCCCCTAAGAAAAAATCACAAAGGAGTGGATGACATGGGGAAATTGTTAGTGGTGGGGTCCGTTGCCTTTGATACGGTCAAGACCCCGTTTGGTGAAGTGGAAGATGTCTTGGGAGGGTCGGCAACCTATTTTTCAATCGCGGCCAGTTTTTTTACAGGGGTGGATCTCATCGCCGTGGTTGGCGAGGACTTCCCCGAGAAGCACATTGAATTTTTAAAAAGCCGGGGAATCGATATCTCTGGACTCGAGCGCCGCAGCGGAAAGACTTTTCGATGGAAAGGGGAATATTCCTACCAACTCAATGAAGCGCAAACTCTCGATACGCAACTCAATGTCCTTGAAACATTTCGACCGAAAATTCCCGATCACTATCGAAATCCAGATTTGTTGTTTTTAGGCAATATCGATCCTGAGTTGCAATTAGATGTATTGAATCAAGTGCAGCGTCCAAAACTCGTGGCCTGCGATACCATGAATTTTTGGATCGGAGGAAAGCGTGAGGCCTTGTGGAAGGTCCTGGAAAAAGTCGATGTGCTCGTGATCAATGATGGGGAGGCCCGAGAGTTGGGTCAGGATTCCAATCTGGTCAAAGTGGCCAAGGACGTGCTCGCACGCGGTCCCAAGCATCTTATTATTAAGCGGGGTGAATACGGTGTGCTCATGTTTAATGAAAAGCAAACCTTTGGCGCGCCCGCGTTTCCTTTGGAGATGGTAAAAGATCCAACCGGTGCCGGCGATACCTTTGCCGGAGGATTTATGGGGCATCTGGCGGCGTCTGGTGATTTTTCCGATGCTGGCCTTCGGAGAGCTATCGTGTTTGGAACCGTCATGGCGTCCTTTAATGTGGAAGCCTTTAGTCTTGACCGTTTGCGCGACCTGGACTATAAGGAAGTAGAAACCCGCTTTCGAGAGTTCAAGCGTCTCACACATTTCGAGGACCTCTCATAAAGGACCCCAAGATTGGGGTCTTTCCCATTAGTAGCAGTGCTAGGAGCCAGTCCGAGATTAGCGATCGTTGCGAGGATGTGGCGATTTGAGTCAGATGTTTCGATTGTTTGAAGCGAATAGCGGGACTGTTCAACGAAAACGGGGATTGTTCAAAAAGGCTGTCCAGCAAGCCCGAGAACGCTGCTGGGGGCCTTGTTCAACATTCCCCGAAAAGGATTGGAAGATCTGGACAAATCCGCCTATCCGCAGTAGATTCGGCTAATCTGGGACAGGCTTCTAGGGTGGAACAGGTCTGGTTCGATGATCTTGGCGGGTGCAAGCTGCATGTTTTTCATTCAGGGTTTTCTCTTAAGGCTGATTCAGTGTAATAGGTTGGTTGAGGCGCAAGCATGGATTCGTTAGGGACATTTTTCCGAGAGGCACGAGAAGCTAAGGACTTAACGCTAGAGCAGGTGGGTGCCATCACAAGGATCCAGGAATCCTATTTGCAAGCTTTAGAGGAAGAAAATTTTCATATGCTTCCTCAAAAAGTCTTTACCAAAGGGTTTGTCCGGACCTACGCCCAGATGTTGGGGGTGGAGGAGGAAGAAGCCCTGCGGCGTTTTTCAGCTGTAGCCGGGTCGTATTATCAGAAGGAGGAGGAGGACCATCAACAGGTCATCAAACGTGAGGAGGAAGATCGCAAGGGGAAAGCGAATCGAAATGCGGTGATTATTCTGACAGGGGTGATTCTGGTTGGGCTTGTATTTATTTTGCCCAACGAACAATCACCGTCACCAACTTCTTTCCAAGAGCAAAAATCTAAGACTGCATCCGACTTCTCGACTCAACCTGCGGATGAACCAGAGGCAGGTCAAGCAGTTTCCTCGGAGGCACAAAATCCAACATCATCGTTGAATGTAGAGGAGGCTCCGTTCCCGGTTACCCCGGTATCAAAAACTGTCCCAACACCATCAGGGGGTACCCAGCTTGATCCCGGGCCGGTGGAAGTCGTTGAAGAAGCATCGGTTGCCCCGCCAGTTAGGGTTGTGAGGACAATGCGTTCCCCGTTCGAGCCGGGAATGGGCGAACAGGACGGACCCTTAATGTTGGAGTTGGAGGCATTGGAAATCACTTGGGTTGTTGTCCGATCTGATGACCGAGAGCCGCATGAGGCCTTATTGCAACCAGGAGAGCGGGCGCTTTGGCGGGCTCATGACCGATTTTTCTTGACTCTGGGAAATGCCGGCGGGGTCAAGGTGACTCTCAACGGAGAACCGCGCGGACCCTTTGGAGAACGTGGAACGGTGATACGTGACCTCGAAATCAAACCATAAGGGTGCTGTTGAAAAAGCATGTCCTGAGTCTTTTCGAAGGATCCCCCAGCTGCGTTCCCTGCCTCCGCCGAAACGGCTTCGTGCAGGTAGGTCGAGCCTTTGTTGTACTCCCGTATGCTCCGTGCGCCAAAGGCCCGGTGGCCTTGCTGGGCGGCCTTTTTGAACGGCCCCTGTTCTCTTTATACCTCAAGGTGTTTGTCGCAAAATTGAATTATTTTTGAATTATTTTTGAATTATTTTTGAATTATTCAACAGACTCCTTTACGGAGTAAAATCCTCCCAATCACAAAATTGTACCCTCCGATGTCCGAACAACCCCTTGATATCCAACCATTAATCAAAGCTGCGGAAGCTGCCTATCAGCATGCGGTGGCGCCCTCCTCGGGCTTTCGTGTCGGGGCAGCCTTGCAAACCGATCATGGCGCCATATTGACAGGGTGCAACATTGAAAGCCCTGTGTATCTCGGTATTTGCGCTGAACGCGTAGCGTTATTTAAAGCTCTGTCTGAGGGATTTCGAAAATTTTTAGCATTGGCCATTGTGTGCGAGGAAGGGGTGCATTGTCCTCCCTGTGGCACCTGTCGACAACTGTTGTGGGAATTTGCTCCTGGTCTGCAAATCATACTTGTGGATAAGTGTGGAACAATCCAATTGCATGTCATCGAAGATCTCTTGCCAAAAGTGTTTGAACGTGGCGACAGAAAACCTTTCAAAAACAATGACTTAATGTGATCTCATGGTTGTGGTTCAGCCTTGACAATATTAAAAAAGCGTTGATATATTTTGGCGTTTTGCATGCTTTGAAATCAAGGGAACCGAGGAGTATCATGAAAAAAATAGGGTTTTGCGGTGACCACGGATAGTGGCCCCAACTGTTTTTTTGTATGCGATCTCATTATCAAAGGAGGAATTCATGAAGAAGTTTTTAGCGATTTGTAGTTTGATCACGGCATTTGCCTTTGTCAGTGGCAACGTGGCCTTTGCTGGGCCCGAAGGAGATTGGAAGAAATCAAGGGTTCCGAGGGCTGAAAAGGGGGCCGCAAAAAAATTGAAGGCGCCCTATGGAAAGAGCAAAAAGGTGTCAGACGAAATCGTGGCGGAAGGGAAGGCGATTTTTGAAGGCAAGGGTACCTGCGTCAATTGCCATGGAAAACTCGGTGATGGCAAAGGCCTTGCTGGTAAAGTGTTAACCCCAGGTCCCCGGGATTTCACCAATTGCAAATTCCACAAGAAACGGAAAGATGGTGAATTGTTCTGGGTCATTAAGAATGGCAGCCCAGGGACCGGAATGGTGTCCCTGGTGCCTGCGACCATTTCCGAAGAAGATGCGTGGAAGGTGATAGCCTACGAGCGGAGCTTCTGTAAGAAATGGCGTAAAAAAAAGTAATTTCAGGATTCTTTCCTGAAGAATAAAAAAAGCCCTGTTTAGGATGGAACCTAAGCGGGGTTTTTTTGCTCAATGCTGGTGAAAAGATGAGACAGACTGTGCCGAAACAAATTTTGAGGAGCCGGACTATTTTCTTGGGCATCGTGTTGTTGGTTGTTGCCCCGTCGTGGACGCCGCTTTTTGCTCAAGAAGCGGAGTCTTTGCGGCCTCGGGTTCCAGTCATGGAGCGGGCGATGGCCAGAAAAATGATTCCCCCATTTGGTGTCACGAAGCAGGCCCCTCCCGATATCATTGCTGAGGGGAAGGTGTTGTACGAGGGGAAGGTGTTGTACGAGGGGAAGGGCACCTGTGTGAGTTGCCATGGCGAATTTGGGCTTGGGGATGGCCCCGTGGGTCGCCAACTCACTCCGAGCCCACGTAATTTTACGAATTGTCGGTTTCATGCGCGCCGGCGTGATGGTGAATTATTTTGGATTCTAAAAAATGGAAGCCCGGGAACGGGTATGGTTCCTATGATTCCTGTCACGATCACCGAAGATGAAGCCTGGAAAATCCTGGCCTACGAACGAAGTTTTTGCCTGAACTGGCAACGAGTAAGAAGCCCCATGGGAAAAGACTGAACTTCAAAGAATGTATTCTTGGACATGGCCTTACTCCCTCCACTAGTCCCCTCTCCACGATTATTTGTTAAAGTTGACACCCAGGAATGGCGTTGACTAGACTCAAGAAATAGAGGAAGTTTCCAGTCCCAGGATGGGGGTTCATTGCGGAGGAGAAATTCATGGGCAAAAAGCGTTTATTAGCAGATGATTTAGGAGCGTTAAAGAAAAAAGTCACGGAAGGTTGTGCCAAAAGCGAGAAAACCGAAGGTGATGCCGTTTTGCGGAGACTCCGCAAACGTCTTAAACGTGTGCAGCGAAAAATCAGTTCTCGGGCGGCTCGTATTGCACAAGCGGCGGGTAAAAAGAAGGCGAAGGCCTAATACGTCTTAGAGTCAAAAAGATCAAACAAGGGTTAAGTCATACCTTGAGGTGCGTGAAAGGGGAGTTGTGTTATGAGTGAAGATCTCAAATCTTCTTCGGAAGAACCGGAAGCTGAAAATTCTGAAACGCAGGTGGCTGACGATTCGGATCAGGTTGTCACGGATGACATGGTCGATGAATTCTCTGATTCCATCATGGATGGAGAGGTCGTGGCTTCAGCTGATGCAGAAATAGTGGAAGGGGAAACGGAAGAGGAAGCGGAAGAAGAAACGGACGAAGACGCGGAGTACGAGCTTGAAGAAGAAAAAGTCAAAGATGAAATCGACATTCAAATCGATTTAATGCAAGACACCGATTGGGTGGTGAGACGCGAAGCGGTCATCACACTGGGGGAAATGGCCGATGAACGGTGTGTGGACCCGCTGTGCCGGGCGCTGCGGGATGGAGACTGGCAGGTTCGGGAAGCCGCGGTAGAAGCTGTTAGCGATATTGGGCCGCCGGCGGTGGACCTGCTCCTGCGGTTTGTACGGGACTGGGAATCTCGAAAATACGTCCTTCGGACGCTTGGAAAGATTAACGATGAACGCGTACTCGACCCGTTAATCTCGTGGCTGAAAAGCGATGAGTTTAAAGATGATGCCACCCGTGCGCTTGTGGATCTTGGCCCACCTGCTGTGCCCAAACTCATTGAAGCGCTGAGTCACCGCGATGATTTCGTCCAAAAACAATCCATCCTTGCTCTGGGAGACATCCAAGATGCCCAGGCCGTGGATCCGCTTATTGCGTTGCTTCAGGATCAAGATTGGATGGTCCGTTTGACCGCCGCGTCCTCATTGGAAAAAATCGGTGATCCTCGAGGCCGAGTGGCCATCAAACCCTTGATGAAAGACCCGGATCTTGTCGTGCGCATGAGGGTCGAACGCATTCTCGCTGTCTGGAAAAAAGATCGGGTCAAGGAGACGGAAAAAGAGGCGGCTAACGCCTAAGGACCTGAGAGAAAATAACTTGGACAATATCGTGCCAAGATTTGGGTCGGATTTGGACGGAACGATTGAGGAAAACTCGAGGCATAGCACAGCTATGTTGAGGGTTTTTCGATTGAGGCCCGTTCAAAGATGGCCCGAAGATTGGATGCGAGATGTCCAAGTTATTTTCTCTCAGGTCCTAAAGAAAAGACGTAATTCGTGAAGCGTTTGAATCGAGTCGGTCTTTATTTTAATCCTCTGAAATGAGCGCGTCGAGTTCTTCTTGCGCCTCATCAATCTTGTCCTGAGACACCTCTTGGCCTGAAGCCAAGGATTGTTTGATATCGTTGAGTTTGGACATCAGTCCATCAATGACTACCTGAGAGGTTTTCTTCCCCTGGATTCCTACCGCGTTTTTTAGATGTTTCAGTGCTTCCCCCAGTTCTTCCGCGGCCTCACCATATTCGCCATCCAAGATTTCCGCTTTGCCCTCAAGAAAGCGAGACTTGGCCTCAAGAAATTCTCGTTTGAGATCCAGCTTTCCATCCTCGAATCCCAAGGTTCGTTCCACCACATCTTCCGACATGGTTCGTAGCGTTCGTTTCACGTCCTCAGGGGGTTGTTGACCAACATAGTAGCCAGCCCAAAAGATTCCTCCCAAAAGGAGCAGTATGCCCACAAATTTAATCATCATGCTTCACAAATTAGGCTGAAGGCTGACGGGGAACCCGTTACCTATCTCACATGCCCGACGTATTGTTTGATCATGCACTCAATGCCTTCAGCCTTCAGCCTATCAACCTGAGCCGTTACGGTTGAATAGGATACTATGATCTGTCCGAGGAAGAATGCAAATAATAAAAAAGACCAGCGTGGCTGGTCTTTTTGGAGAGATACGCAGAGGCGAAATATGTGCGACTTTTCCGAAATCGTTAACGCACCTGTTCGAAGGATTGAACGGGGGGTGTGCTGGTGTGTTCCATGGCATAAAATTGGTGGACATAGTCTTTGAGCATGCGTCTGGCACTGAATCGTGGGGCATTCGTCCGAATCGCATTTTTCACAATTTTTACCCACCCGTGAGGAATCCCATCCTGGTCGCGCTGGTAGTACAAGGGAATGACTTCCTTTTCCAGGAGATGCAAGAGGGCTTCGGCGTCATGGCGGTCCTGAGCAGCTTCCTCCAATTCCTCTGTAGCCAACGGAAATGCCCAGCCATTGGTTCCGTCATAACCTTCCTTCCACCAGCCATCCAAGACGCTCAAATTGGGAACCCCGTTGAGAGCTGCCTTTTGTCCACTCGTCCCGCTGGCTTCCAATGGAGGACGGGGATTGTTCAGCCACACGTCCACACCTTGAACGAGAAACTTCGCGACATGCATATCATAATCTTCGAGAAAGGTGATGTGTCCGCCAAAGTCATGTTGTTTGGCAAACTGATAGACTTCGTGGATGAGTTCTTGCCCGGGTTTGTCCGCGGGGTGGGCTTTGCCGGCAAACACAAATTGAACCGGCTGCCAGGGGTTTTGGAGAAGCGCCTTTAAGCGATCGGGATCATAAAATAACAGGTTCGCCCGTTTATACGTGGCAAACCGACGACCAAAGCCAATGGTTAAGGCATAGGGATTGAGCAGGGCGCCCCCAGCGATGACCTGTTGTGCCTCTAAACGGCCTGTGGTCCAGCCTTTTTGTATCCGTTGCCTGATGAAACTCAGCAGTTTCCGTTTGAGAAATTGTCGGACTTCCCACAGGTCATGATCAGGGATATCCAGCACACGATGCCAAACCGCGGCATCGTCGGAATGATCCTGCCACTGTGGCCCCAAATGCTTCGAATATAGATGGCTCATCTCGGGAGCAATCCACGTGGGGATGTGGACGCCATTGGTCACGTATTGAATGGGAACTCGATCTTCGGCGTGTTCAGGCCACATGCCTTGCCACATGTTTCGTGATACTCGTCCATGTTCTTCGCTCACACCATTGACACTTGAAGAAAACCGAATGGCGAGTGCCGTCATGTGAAATCGGCCAGAAGATTCCTGAGGGTGCTGCCCTAATTGAAAAAAGTCCTCTCGGCTTAATCCCATGTCTTCCCAATAAGAAGAAAAATAGTTTTCCATGATTTCTTCGGAGAAGACATCGTGGCCGGCCGGGACGGGTGTGTGCGTAGTAAACAAGGAACTGTGACGAATCTGTTGCAACGCTTCATTGTCTGTCTGCCCCTGTTGAAGCAACTCTCTCATACGTTCGAGATTAAGAAAGGCCGCATGGCCTTCATTGGCATGCCACATACGTGGTTGAATGCCCAGGGATCGGAGTGCGCGAACGCCACCAATGCCCAGAAGGATTTCTTGGCATATTCGGGTTTGCTGGTCTCCGCCATAGAGACGGGCTGATAAGGTCCGATCGTCTGGCTGATTGTCGGACACATCCGTGTCCAATAAATACAGTCGCACTCGCCCGACTTGAATAAACCAAATCAAACAATGAACCGGTCGATTCCCTAATTGCACGGTGATGCGACATTGTTCTCCCGTTGGAAGCAAGGCTGGCTGTATGGCTGAAGAATCTCGATCGAATCGTTCATTGATGGCTTCCTGCCATCCATCCGGTCCAATCACCTGGCGAAAGTAAGCTTGGGAATACATGAAACTCACGGCAACTAGTGGAATGCCTAAATCACTGGCTTCTTTCACATGGTCACCGGCCAAGACGCCCAGTCCGCCACTATAAATAGGGATGGAATTATGAAGGCCGAATTCTGCGGAAAAGTAGGCGATGGGCGCAGTGGCGACATGGGGAAACCGTGAGCCAAACCAATGGTCGGTTTGGGACATGTAGTCATCGTAGGCCTTCACTGCGGCATGGTACTGCCGGGTAAGAACGACATTCTGGGTGAGGTTTGAAAACCGTTCGGGTTTGATCTCCTGGAGCAGCTTGACTGGATTGTGTTGTGTCTGCCTCCACAGTGTCTGATCCAGGTTTTGAAAGACCTGACGTACGACAGGTGTCCAACTCCACCAGACGTTCATGGAGAGCTCGTGTAAGCGAGAAAAGTCAGTGTTAGAATCCGTTGCGTGCGGTTGTGTGGTGTGGTGCATAGTCAAATGTTCCCCGCTACAGAAGAAATTCGTTACATTCACAAGGAGACTTAAGGTGAGGAAGGCGGTTGTTTAGGCATTGCCAGATGGCTGGTTTGATTCTTCAGAAAGCTTTGATGAGAGCACGGCAAATCGATCCCCCAGGATTTGAGCAACCCGGTTCATATGCGTGGTTAATTCCTTCACGTGTTCCGGCCGTAGGTCTTGTCGAAATTGAGGAAACAGTCCCCAGCGTGTTTCGAATTCCTCCCCTGAGATACTTGAGATCACACTAATGAGCTTGATGGCTTGCGGTCCAGGGGTGGAGGGCTCTGAGGTTCCCGGCCCCGAAGTGGTAGTGTCAGAGCTGGTGGGAGGAGTCTCCGTTTGAGAGGGAGCAGGCTCCGAAGATTCTTGCCCAGTTTTGCCCTCAAAAAGGGCCGTCATAGCAGGAATGACTGCACTGGTACATAAGGTTGACGCTGAAATAATGGCTTGATTGTTAGAGGAGCCTGCGCTCCCGGCCACACGTTCCGCTGCATGTTGGAAAAAGGCATTCCGCGCTTTGGTATCTTCTGAGTACACAAACTTGTATTTTTCATAAATCTCCCGGCTTTCCGCAACGGCTTTTCCCATGGAGAGCATCAATTCTTGATCATCAATCTCAGACGAACTCATGGAAGGGGCGAGGAGGGTTGTCAGGCGATCGCTCACGTGGTCTTCAAGACTGTCCATGAATTGCGGCTGTTGTTGAAGCGGGATGTAAAAGGCGGACACACGGTCGGCAAGGTTGAACATGACTTTCAGAAATTCAAGATAAATTTCCCATTCCTGTTCACGGCTCAATCTGGTGGAAACTTCTTGATCACTCCGTTTCACCATCGAAACGGATTCACGCGCGATACCCAGCATGGTGTCCGCTAAGTTTTTGAGAATGGTTTCGTGCTCTTTTTTAACGTCCATAGTGTTTCCAGATTTAGTGTGAAGTTGTTATTATAAACAAATGCGGAAAAGGTGGTGCAAGTGCGCCACCTTACGGCCATTTGGGGGATGGACAGATATCGTAGGCCTGTCGTTGAACACCCTCCTGCTCGTATGCTATACACGGCTCAGTATTACAAGACGGCCCCCTCCCGACGACCTTCCGGTTTTGAATCAATGGATACCCTGAAACCTGAATCCAAAGTCTATGTGCTCAATCGGCCGAGCGCCGATACGCCGGTTCGGCCCCTCTCCCGAGACTATGCCCGAGAACTCAACCCGCAACAGTTAGCCGCTGTGGAAAAGGTCAACGGCCCCGCGTTGGTGATTGCCGGGGCGGGGAGTGGCAAAACACGGGTATTGGTGTATCGCGTGGCTCGGCTGATTGATATGGGAGTAGATCCAGCCTCGATCCTCCTGCTGACTTTTACGCGCAGATCTGCACAGGAAATGTTGGGCCGGGTTGGGCTGTTGATCGGTCCTCAAAGTGATCGAGTCATGGGCGGGACCTTCCACTCCGTGGCGAATATCCTGCTTCGACGCTTTGGCCGGGTCATTGGCTTAGAGCCGGGCTTCACCATTTTAGACCGTGGGGATTCCGAAGATTTGGTCAATATGGTGCGTGGGCAAATTGGCCCGATCGACACAGGTAAACGGTTCCCGCGCAAAAAAACGATTGCCGACATGTTCAGCAAATGTGCGAATACTCTTCAATCGCTGGATGATGTCTTGCTCAATGAGTACAGCCATTTTGGAGAATACCTGACCGATCTGACGAAGTTGCAGGAGGGGTATGAGTCCACCAAACGGCAACGGCAATTAGTCGATTATGACGATCTCCTGCTACGCCTTCGTGAATTGTTAACAGTGGATGAATCCGCGAGGCGCATGATTTCCGAAACCTACCGCTATCTATTGGTGGACGAGTATCAGGATACCAATCGATTGCAATCCGAGGTCGTGCGTAAACTGGCTTCGACGCACGACAACGTGATGGTGGTCGGGGACGACTCGCAGTCCATCTATGCGTTTCGTGGGGCGACGTTCCGCAACATCATGGATTTTCCGACATTGTTCCCGGGCACGCAGATTTTCAAGTTAGAGGAAAATTACCGCAGCACACAATCCGTGTTGGAGTTGGCCAATGCCATCATCGAAGGCTCAACGGAAAAATACAGCAAGACCTTGTTTACGAAAAAAAAAGGTGGCGAGCGACCGGCATTGGTACAAGCTGCGGGAGAAAATCCGCAATCTCGTTTCGTGGCACAAAAGATTTTAGAATTGCGGGACGAAGGCGTACCGTTGAATGACATCGCGGTGCTGTTTCGCTCGAGTTTTCATGCGTTTGACTTAGAGGTGGAGCTTTCGAAGAGAGATATCCCGTTTATCAAACGAGGTGGGTTTAAGTTTATCGAGACCGCGCATGTCAAGGATCTCTTGGCCCATCTTCGGGTGATACACAATCCGCTGGATACCGTGAGTTGGCATCGCGTGCTGCTGCTAATCGATGGCGTTGGCCAGAAACGGGCAAAGGACGTAATCGCTCGCTTAGTCAATACAGACACACCCTGTGACGTGTTGCGAGACATCACAGGGCGGTCGTCTTACGGGTTGCGGAATTTAGCGGCAGCGCTTGATGCGGTCGGCCACGCGGAGGATGGGCTGCCGACGGATCAAATCCAACAGATGCTCGAATATTATTTCCCGATTTTGAAAGACCAGTATGACGACTACCCCAAGCGCATTCGAGACTTGGAACATCTTCAGGTGATGGCCGAGCGCTATAGTAGTTTAGGGGACTTTCTTGCGGATCTGACCCTTGAGCCCCCGAATGAAAGCGTGGTGGATATTGATGCGCCCGACCGTGATGATGAACGGCTCATTCTCTCAACCATTCATTCAGCCAAGGGGCTGGAATGGCGGTGCGTGTTTGTGATTTGGCTGGTGGATGGCCGATTCCCCTCTTCCTATTCGTTTCTCACCGAAGATGATGTAGAAGAAGAACGTCGGCTGCTCTATGTGGCGGTAACCCGAGCCAAACAACATCTCTACCTGACCTTCCCGATAAATGTGTATGATAAAGTGACAGGGTCGGTGCTCTCCAAGCCGTCGAGATTTTTGGACGAAGTGCCAGCGGATCTTGTCGAGGCGTGGAGTGTGGTGGATGAAGGGGAGCCTTATCGCTGGAGGTAAGGATCTGAGAGAAAATAACTTGAACAATTTCGCGCCAAGATTTGGGTTGGATTTGGACGGAACGATTGAGAAAAACCCGAGGCATAGCACAGCGATGTTGAGGGTGTTTCGATTGAGGCCCGTTCAACCTAGAAACGGCAGGTGGGCGCAAAAAAGACGGGTAAGAAATTGGTGTGCATGGTGCAATACAAAAAGTCGTGGTCACCTTAGGGCTCGCGCAACAATAACTTTCCCTGTTTGGGCGTCGATCCATCCCGTCTGGCGGCGTTGCTCGTCCTTTCCATACGAGGAGTATGCGCAGTCCTCGCGCCTTGCCAGACAGGTGTCTCAGCACCCAAACAGGGAAAGTTATTGTTGCACGAACCCTTAGTGGTGATGAGACCTTTTTGTATTGTGCGAGGAGCCTGGCCGAGATTAGCGATCGTGACGAGGGGGTGCTGGGTTGAGCCAGATGTTTCGATCGTTTGAGGCGAATAGTGGTGACTATTTAACGAAAACGGGAAATGTTCAAAAAGGCCATCCAGCAAGGCCGCAGGGGTTTTGGCGCGCGGAGCGTACACGGAGTACGTGAGCACGCCAAAAGCCCGAGAACGCAGCTGGGGGCCTTTTTCAACATTCCCCGAAAAGGATCGGAAGATCTGGCCACATCCAGCGCCCCCGCAGTAGATCTGTCTAATCTGGGCCAGGCTCCTATGTGCGCCAAGAGCTTGCGCGGACTTTGGTGATCCAACTGCTGCTTCTAGGTTCAAAGATGGCCCGAAGATTGGATTTGAGATTGATCAAGTTATTTTCTCTCAGGTCCTAAGACGACATGATGCAGGGAACGTTAAAATGGGTCTTGGCGATTCTGTTATTGGGCGTCGTGTTAGGAATGACGCGGTTTGCTCAGAGTGCCGAAGGTACGAATGCCTGGCCGAATTTAGTCAAACAAGCCGAAGGCTTAGGCTTGCCCACCCAATTCCTCAACGAGATCGACCCGAATTTTGTCACAGTCGTATTCGAAGACCTTCGCACCTATGCCGCAGAATATCATCCCGAGGATCACCGGATGATCTTAAACATGCGGTTGTCGTTTAATAGCGCCGGCGGGGTGCTGAAGTCGTTAGACCGCATGACCCACCATGATGTCAGCTTGCTGTACCATGAACTCTTGCATGCGTATCTCGATTACATTTTCAATGGGCCTGGACCCGAGGGGTTGAGCGCCAACGCCAACCGTGTGCTCACCTTCGCCAATGAGCAGCTTCGTTGTCATTATCGATTTGTGCGAATCAATCCGGTACGGCAGCGACGGGATGCCACCGAGATGCGATTTCTTTCCAAAGAAGATGCCTGGGAAGTCATCAACGAAACCTGGGCCGTGTTTATCGGTTGGCACATCTGGACGAAATTAGAACAGCATCGAGAACCCCAGCGCATAGGTACTTGGACCGAACCCCTACTGGAAGATTGGGCCACCCGCCTGACCGCGGCGAATACCAGTGGAGAGTTGCTGGGATATTACGAGCCGGACGATCCGGACGAACGACGAATTGCGCGTAAACATTTCATTGCCCCCTCCCATGGGTTAACACCCAAAGGAACCAAACTATTACTCGAAGTCATCTTAGAAGAGCCGACGGATGTCATCGACGAAGGTGGCTTTGTCATCAAAGAAACCCAAGACACCTCCCAAGAAAAACTACCGTGTGATTGAAACGATACTTTTCAAAGAATGAGGCTAAAAGTTCCCCTCCTTTGTAAGGAGGGGCTAGGGGAGGTAAAGGCGTTCAACCAAATCAAAACCCACAGTGGAAATTACAAAGATCTTGAACGAAAAAACCCCTATCTTCCCCTCGCCCCTGTGGGGAGAGGGTAGGGTGAGGGGTGCTCCCTTTCCGGTATTGTCAATTTAAGTTGCACTTGGCAGACTGGGCTGTATGAACAATAAACCACCCAGCTACCAACGTCACCGTTTTCCCTCTGAAATTATTAGCCATGCCGTTTGGTTGTACCATCGTTTCTGCCTCAGTTTCCGTGCAGTCGAAGAATTGCTGGCCGAACGTGGCATCACCGTCACCTATGAAACCGTTCGTCAATGGTGCCGAAAGTTTGGGCCAGCCTATGCACGGAAATTGAAGAAGCGACAAGGTCGTCTCGGTGAGACGTGGCATCTTGATGAAGTGTTTGTGTCCATCCAAGGCGAACAGCAGTATCTCTGGCGAGCCGTGGATCAAGACGGCGATACCATTGATATGTTGGTGCAACGCCGACGCAATAAACACGCGGCGGTGCGCTTCTTCCGCCGCTTACTGAAAGGCCAAGGCCGGGAGCCGCGCTGGATGATTACCAACACACTCAAAAGCTACGGCGCCGCACACCGGGTCGCCATGCCGACCGTCGAGCATATCAATGCGGTCTACGCGAATAACCGCGTTGAAGTGTCACACCAACCCACGCGGCAACAAGAATATCATATGCGAGGGTTTTCTTCAGCAACTCACGCTCAACGGTTTTTGACGTTACACGGACTCACCCAGAACCTCTTTCGTCTTGGCCGCCACCTCATGCAGGCGGTCCATTATCGACTGTTGCGCACCCAGGCCTTTCAGGTCTGGGAGGAAGCGGTGTGCGCATAAGCAGCTTGACTTAGCTGGTTCAATTTGCCCATCGATCGTTAAGTTGACAATACCTCGTCGCGGGGCACCTGAAAGCCACCTTGAGAAAATTCAAGGTCCCCAAACAGGAACAGAAAGAACTCTTGGGAATAATCGGCTCCTTGCAGAAGGACATCGTAGAGAGGTCCTAGGTGACGTCTTCCCATGGACTTCCATTGAAACACTCAGCGTGGGCGGCGACCAAGTCGCCGCCCAACTAAACCGAGCTATATCTTTGCGAATGGAAAAAGTAGCCTCAGGTTTCAATTTCATAGCGCAGGAAAAAGAAGAGAAAGATTGACAGAAAAGAACAAGTCAGTTAATGTAGTGACATTACTACATTACGGAGAGCAAACCATGGAAATGGGCTTAAGGGAAGCCAATCAAAATTTTTCCAAAGCGATCAAGGCGGTGAAAGCCGGGCAAGAAGTCGTGTTGACAGAGCGTGGGAAGCCGATTGCCACGATTAAACCCCTCAAGGAACGGCAAAATGGTGACGCGGCTGTAAGACGCCTTGAAGAAGCAGGGTTACTCCGGCCAGCTCAAAAGAAGTCTCCTTTCCCCGCCTGGGCTCCTCGTCCCCTAAAGGGGGTCCCTTTGTCTCGGACTTTGCGAGAGGAGCGCGATCGCTCCTAGTGTCGACCTCTTGGGCCTATTTCGATACGAGTGTGCTCGTGAAACGGTATGTCCGGGAAGAGGGTTCTACCGATGCCCGTCATCTTTTAAAAACCCATCGTATTCTGACATCGGCCATTGCCCCAACCGAGGCCATATCCGCATTGTCTCGACGACGAACCTTGGGAGAATTGACTGCAAAACATTTTGCAGAAATCCTAAGCAGGATCAAAGCCGACCACGCTTTCTGGGAGCTCGTAGAAGTGAGTGCCTTAGTTCTCAAGAAGGCAGACGAGGTGATTCTTAAAACGGAACTCCGAACGTTGGATGCCATTCATCTTGCCTCGATACTGACCTTTCAAGCAGCCTCAGGCATTCAGATACCAATCATTACAGGGGATTCAAAACAACGGGAGGCAGCGGTTCACCTCAGGCTGGATACAATTTGGGTTGGATAACTCTTCAACTTTATTAAAATCACCTTTAAAAGAGATTCCTTAAAACTCAATACTCATGCCCGGCCCTAATTCCACTTATATGCAGACTATTAACCTGGCAATACTATAGATTGCATTAAGCGTTGAATGCTGGTATACTGCCCCATGAAAAAAGACGACGCACGCACGTTCACACCCGAGACACAGGAACAATTACGCCGACAAGCGATCCGCCTGAAGAAGAAGGGCCACCGGTATGTGGAGATTGCCGAAATCGTGGGGGTCCACCGGAACACCGTCTCCAACTGGTGGCAGGTCTATGAACGGGAAGGGCTCAAAGGCTTGCACTCCAAGCCGCGCGGCTTTGAGCCCGGCCACTGGCGCACGCTCACCGCGTCCCAGGAACAAGAGATTCAAGGGGTGATTGTGGAGAAGACCCCGGATCAGTTGCAGTTGGTCTTTGCACTCTGGACCCGCCAGGCGGTGCAAGAACTCATGAAGATTCGCTTGGGCATCACCATGCCGATTCGGACGGTCGGGGAGTATCTGAAGCGGTGGGGCTTTACGCCGCAAAAGCCGTTGAAACAGGCATATGAACAACGCCCGGCTGCAGTCCGGAAGTGGCTGGATGAAGCCTACCCGGCAATTGCCAAACGGGCCAAGCAAGAAGGGGCTGAGATTCATTGGGGGGATGAGACGGGCGTTCGGAGTGACTGCCAGCATGGACGAGGGTACGCGCCCCAAGGCAAGACGCCGGTGATCCGGTTATCGGCCAAGCGGGCTTCGATCACCATGATTTCGTCGATCACCAACCAGGGGAAGGTGCGGTTCATGCTGTACCAGGAGACCCTGAACGCGAAGATGTTTATCAAATTCATCAAGCAATTGCTCAAGGAGGCGGATCGGAAGATCTTTCTGATTCTAGACAATCTGCGGGTCCATCATGCCCGAGTGGTCAAGGACTGGTTGAAGGATTACACGAAGGCCCTCGAACTGTTCTTTCTCCCCGCCTATTCCCCGGAGTTGAATCCTGACGAATATTTGAATGGCGATCTGAAGGCCGGAGTGCATTCACGCTCCCCGGCTCGCGATGCAGCGGGGCTCAAGAAAAAGGTGCGCTCGCACATGACGAAATTGCAGAAGTTGCCGAATAGGGTGAAAAAGTACTTCAACCATCCCAAGATTGCTTATGCTGCATAGGATGCACGGTCTAGTATTGCCGGATTAATATATACAATCCGTTGTCGATGTCATCAAGCCGCTTGACCATCAGGTGATTTTGGTGGGTCACAGCATGACCGGTGCGGTTATCTCTCAGGTGGCTGAACAGATACCTGAGAAGATTGAACGACTGATCTACGTCGCCGCATTCTTGTTGAAAGACGGTGGAACTGTTTTGGAAGCCATGCAAAGCGACGCCGCTAACGAGTTCCTTCCGGAAATCGTGTTTTCAGACGATCAAACCTACGCATCGGTTTCAGAGCAAACACTGCGCAGCATTGGTTTTCATGACGTTGATGAAAAAGTCATCCAACGTGTGTTGCCACTGATGGCGGAAAAACAGGCGACTGAACCATTTATGGCCAAGGTAATGGTAAGCGACGAAAACTTCGGGTCCGTGCCAAAGACGTACCTTCGCACCAGCATCGATAAAGTTACTTCGCCCGCACTGCAGGACACGATGATTGCTAACTGGAAAGTCGAAACCGTTCATGATCTAAAGTCTGGACATTTTCCAGCGTTTTCAGTGCAGGAGAAATTGGCGGAGTTGATGCTTCAACCCGCTTCGGTAGCGACATTGCAACTTGTAAGTAATGCATAACCGGCGGCCTGGATTGTGCTCTGGCAGATGATCGGAGCACATGCAGGCACGCTGTTTGCCGATCCGTCGACGGCTTGTCCAAGGACGAGCACACGGAGATAACTGTTAAGGAATGGAACCAAAATCTACGCGCCAAGGGAATACTCCCAGCGTGACACATAAAGGAAACTAGACATGAACACGTATTTTAAACATTTTCGGACAGTTGAATAAAAAAGGTTTCAGGAACCTTTTTCTCACTAACTTATGGTCTTTTCCCGTTGACTTTTTTAAATTTTTATGTAACTTTTTAGTTACATATGAAAGAGCAACAACTTGATGCGCTGTTTCAGGCATTGGCTCACCCGGTCAGACGGGAAATCTTGGATATTGTGAAGACGACACCTGGATCAAGTGTCTCTGACGTGTGTGGACATTTCAGCATGAGCCGTATTGCTGTCATGAAACATCTTGGGTTGCTGGAGACTGCGGGCATGCTCGTGTCGGAAAAATCAGGACGAAGCCGCTTGCTGTATTTCAACATCATGCCCATTCAAGCGATCTACGATCGCTGGACGACTCAATATGACAGTGCCTGGGCTCGCAGTCTCTCTACCTTTAAGAAAGACCTTGAACGAAAGGTCACACCGCATGAGCGAAAAAGAAAAAGCCATCTTTAAGGTCACGATCGCCGCCCCCATCGAACAAGTGTGAGAATGACTCACCAAAATACACCCCTTCACCAAGTGGAACGGACAGTATCCAAGACTGCTCACAGACAGCTTTTGCACTCACCGCACACAGCCACAAATAAAATTTTTACCGTCGGGAAGGAAGATTGAGTTATAGATCACCCTGGAACCGTAATCCAAGATTGAGGATTCGTTGAAGAAGGTCTGAGTAGGAGAGTCCCGCACGCTCTGCGGAGTCAGCTAAATCTTCCCCATAGGCCAATTGCGCATTCGGATTGGCCTCCAAGATATAGATCTTATTCTGATCGTTTTCCGCAAGCCGCAAATCGATTCGGGCGTACCCTGAGAGCGCCAAGTGACGATACACCCGTTTGGCCACATTTTGAATTTTGTGCTGGAGTTCAGGGGACAACCCCTTGGCCTCTTGTGAGCGAATGCGATATTTTTTTTGGTACTTGTCGCTCCATTTCACTCTGGCTGTGGCAATTTTCTTGGCAGCCTCTGGCATATCATCCAGCACCAGCTCCCAAATCGGGAGTACCTGAAGACGAGTATTCCCCAACACCCCGACATAGAGCTCACGCCCTTCAATATACCGTTCCACCAAGGCAGGGGTCCCCACGGTATTACTGTGGTGAATGAACGCCACCCGTTCCCGTAACTTTTCATCATCTTCAACAATGGATGCCTGCGATATCCCTAATGACGCCTCTTCGGTCATAGATTTGACAATCAATGGAAACGCCAAACGTTTTGGCCGTTTCACGGTCCTCCGGATCGGCACCACCAAAAACTCCGGCACGGAAATTCGATGATAGGATAAAATCTTTTTCGTCCATCCTTTATCCCGAGCCAACATGAGCCCTCGCGGATTACAGCCCGTGTACGGCAAACCGAGTAGCTCCAAATAGGACACCACGTTCTGATCGTAGGTCGACTGGCTCGCGAACTCCTCCAGCAAATTAAACGCAATATGCGGCTTCAAGGTTTCGATGGCATCTCGAATCACCCCCAAATCATTCCACACCCCCACCGGAAACACTTGGTGACCCAGACCTTTCAAGGTCTCCAACACATCAAACTCGGTTTTCCAACTCACCGTGGAAAGATCAACACCTTTCACATCTTTCGGCGGGACAAGGTCTACATGCATGAGGGCCAGAATACGGAGTTTTCTCATAAGGCGACTCGATGATGGCCATTGTGCAAATAGTTCATGGTTTGAACCGTTAACAAAACCATGAAGTCCAGTTTGGTTTGCTCCTCGGTTCCCATCAATTTCAACTTATGCTTGCGGCAATAGGCAATCATCTCCTTCAGGAGCTGATCAATGGTGTATTGGTACTCGCCGGTCCAATAGGTGACCTTCCTTCTCACGTCTTTTCGGATTTTCGACAAATACTGGTCTGCTCGTGGGTTTTGGCTGTAGTCGGGATGGTCGGAAAATAATCGGCGCAAATCCCGCTCATAAAAGTCTGGGTAATCGAGCCCATAACGATCTCGCTTTTCATGATAATGTTGGCGAAGGGTCTTCTTCAGACTCCCGATGGGATCGACACGTTGTGTATTGATGACCGGCGGAGGCTTCCCCTCCAGACTCTGCATGAGTTCATCAACATACTGAAGTTTTCGAAACGCGGGCCACTCGGCATAGCGTAGCTTCCAATTGGAATCAGGATCTAACCAGACGGCGAAGGTTTCAGCGAAGTCCTCGTCCGGATGACTTTGGGCATACCACATGTCCAAATGGACGACATATCGCTTACTGTAGGGTTGTGGTGTATACCAATCGGGATAGGCCTTGGATGATTTCCCAAACAGCTCTTGCCGACGGCGGAGTCTCCGAAGCCGATAGGCATTTTCAATAGCGTGACCAGTTTCATGTCGGAGGATTCGCATACACCATTCTGCCGTTCCCCCTTCGACTTCCAACATTTGGTTGAGTTCCAGACGTTGCAACCGCGGGTGGGCCATATAAAACGGTAATGCGATCCCGGGAATACCATCGGGAGAAAACCAATCGTCAGACAACCAGCAATGCGGACGAAACACCAGCCCCCGTTGCTTCAACTCATGGCTAAGTTGCCGAATAAAAGGTGCGATAGGGCTACCCGGAATTTTGAGCCCCAGGTCACCAAAACGAAGATCCAAAATGTGCTCATCCGACAAATCAGCCCACTGTACTGTTGCACGATTCATAGTGAACTCAATGGCTAGTCTTAAGTGGTGAAAAACATATCCAGATGCGCATCCTTTTATAACTACCGGTCGCCGGAACCTTCCAAAGTTTCACTTTTCCACATGCCATCAGTGGATTCCGTCTGCCCTCCCTCACGTAACACAATTGGTGTTAGACTTACTGTATCCAACCCTACCCATTAAAAAAACTACAAAATCAAAATGGGAAAAAGAGGGCACTACCCTTTTATCGAAACACACTCTGGAAGGCTGTCACTCACCCATTGGATTTTTTGGTCTCAACCATTCTGAGGTCCAAGCTTTCCAGAAAAAGTAAGGGGGGCTAGGAATAGGGGTCAAGCCCTTTGTTAACTAAAATTCAAAGCTTCGTCCTTGCTATGTAACATAAATTGAGGGAAAAGGTGTCAGGAAACTTTTCCTTTACACCCGCAGGACGATACGGTTGACGTTTCAGAATCAATTACGTAACCATTTAGTTACGTATGAAAGAACCGCAACTTGATGCGCTGTTTCAGGCATTGGCTCACCCGGTCAGACGGGAAATCTTGGATATTGTGAAGACGACACCTGGATCAAGTGTCTCTGAGGGGTATTGTCAACTTAACAAAAATTTGACACTGAACAGACAATTCACCTGGCTATAATCCATTGATTTCAGGGAACAGGTTACCGGCTCCACGCGGAGACGGAGCCAAATTTGGCTTAAGTTGACAATACCCTATCAAATTAACAATACCCTATTTTAAACAGTCAACTCTTATCAGGGTTGCTTTCCGGTCAAATGCACTGTGACCTCGAAGGAGACGAAAGAGTCGACTACTGAGTTCCGTCCCATAAATAAAACTCCTCGACCCAGGCAGGTATCCAATCCCTTCCTGCTGAGGAAGCACCTTGAGATCTAGGAGCCTGTAATCCCGTCCCTCCATAAATTTCTGGGGCAGACTCAGATCCGGTGTGGACAAATCAATGAAAAACTCAATAGCGCCACCGTAGGTCAGGAGCAAAAAAGAGTTGCCATCCGAAGCAATATCGAAGGCCGTCACCATTCCATCCCATAAGGCAGAATCCGGTCCCATCAGAGCGGGGACATCGATTTCCCCAACAAAAGTTAGGGATTGAACTTGGTTCTGGTTCTTTTCCCACTGGGTACGATGCAGTTTAAACAATTTTGCGGAGGAAGATTCCCATTCTAGTAAATCAAACTCCTTGGTCATAATGAACAGATCTCCATTAGGATGGACAGCTAAACCCTCGGCATTATGCGGCCCATCGGGATAGACCACAGTGATACGGTGTTTGGGAACGACGACTTTGGAGAATTTTTTCTCTTCCTCAATAATCAGAATAACAATGTTTTTCCTTGTAGGTGATTCATCGAATTTACTATTGTCTCCAATATCCCCGATAAATACGCAATGTGAATGTGTGTCGCAGGGCCCTACTCCAATATCTTCGAAATCGGTATCACTGTTGGGAAACCCAGCAATGCGAACGGACTGAGTGTTATTCCCATATAAGTCTGTGAGATAGAAATAGGCTCCCCCTCCCGAATCATTGATATGGTACAGGCGGTTAGGAAACCTTTGAGAGGCGGATAGGCCACTAGCCTCGGAAATTTTTGAAGTATCCAGGCGACCAAAGGGTGTGCCAGGGCCCCATTGTTGACAGGTGGCTCCGAAGCTGACATCCATGGAAAAGGGGATAATTAATAATACAGCGAAGAAAATATCCTTCATGGTTCTGAATCGGTGTGAGACTTCCAACACCTTTCGAAGCTTAACACGGGGGAGAAATTTTAGGTTCCCCACTCATGGTAGGTTTCTGCTGCTTTTCAGTATCCGCGTTCCATTCATTCCAATTCAGCGGAAGTTAACCCAATCAGAGGGTAGGTTCTGGAATTCTTTTTCATTAGTCCTGCATAGAAATTTGGCTTCAGCGTCACACACCTGAAAATGTAACCAATTCAATGAGGTAACAACCATTATGCAACAACGCCTGACATGGCCTAAGCAAAAATTTCCTCGAAAAAGTTTTTCATGGCTATCCAGGAACGTTTATCAGCATCAGCATTATAAACGGTGCCGAAACCGGGATCGTTTGCTTCCGGATTGGTAAATGCATGCATGGTATTGCCATAAGCATGAATCTGCCAGTCGACTTCGGCATTCGTCATTTCTTTTTGAAGAGCGGCCACTTGCTCCGGAGGAACCATCGGATCATCCTGTCCATGCAGGGCCAATACTTTCGCTTTAATGGGCTCGTTGGGCAAATTTTCAGGAGCATTGAATAAACCGTGAAAGCTGATCACTCCTTTCACATCAGCGCCGCTGCGGGCCAAATCGAGCACACACAATCCTCCAAAACAAAAACCCATGGCGCCTATCTTTTCCGTATCCACTACCTCTAATTCACGGGCTTTCTTCAACCCGGCGGTGATTCGTCTTCTCAGCAAAGCGCGGTCTTCGAGGAAAGGCATCATCAATGCCGTATTTTCCTCCTTAGTGGTGCCGAGTTTTCCCTTGCCATACATATCCAGGGCAAATCCCGCATAGCCTAATTCTGCCAAAGCTTCTGCTTTCTGGCATTCAAACGCCGCTCGCCCGGCCCAGGCATGAGAAATCAACACAGTCGGCCGCTTTCCCTGGATACTTTCGTCATACGCCAGATAGCCTTCGAGGGTCACGCCATTGTCGGTATATTCAACTTTTTCTGTATGCATCTTGTCCTCCTTCATCAAAAAAAACATCTTGGAATCCAGATTTCACAACAGGAACTTTTTCAAAACGGGGTATCCCTATTCAGTCACGTCACTGAATTCATCAAGATTTCCAGCAAACTTCTTTGAAAGAAAGAGCGATTCATTTTTATCAAGCTTTGAGAGTCTCTCAAAAATTTCTGGTCATCTTCCCTTTGAGAATAGGAAAATTAAACGGGTTTTTGGGAGAATAGGAAAAATACACGCCCTTTTTGGGAAACCAGAAAAGTATCGAAGGAGCAGCGCGGTGTCAATCGCGCCAATCAGGGAATGAATACAGGTGAGCAGTTGACGGAGGCCCTTCCCTGCTTGCCCCCGCAGTGTATCCTCACCTGGCTCATGGGCTGAATTTCCCCCTTTCCCTTCTATTCATTCATCCGTATTGAAATACATGAATAGTGGGGGATCATTACGAATGCAAGATCCACAGGTTACCCATACCGAATTTTGAGTAGGAGGATCCATCCGGCCAAGAACAAGGTCACGGCATTCGCGAGGGCCAAGGGCCAATCATGGTTGATCAGGGCATACACACACCACAGCAACACACCTGTGTTTAAAACGGAATACATACTCAAGGAGATATCTTTGGTATGCTTTGTTTTGACAATCTTTATCGCCTGCGGAAAAAACGCCGAGGTGGTACATGCCCCTGCCACATAACCCAAAATCGTTATGAAATCCATTTCATCGTCCTTCCGTTCCTAAGATAGTTTGGCTCTCTTTGGAGGCTGAAGGTAGATGTTGTCAAGTTGAATGAAGGTTGGCAGACTGGGTGGATGGAAAACAACACGCCCAACTACCACGGTTACCGGTTCCCACCCGAGATCATTAGCCATGCCATCTGGCTTTAGGACGTGTCCCTACCAAAATCCTCATCCTTGTTGAATTCGTTGACTTCTCGCTATAGCGTCGCACGCATGACAACAATCTTCCTCCCCGTCACGGCGACACTCGGTGGGCTAGCCCGAAGCCGTACCGTCCTTCACCCTGAAATCTTTGCGCTTCGCCAACAGGTAGCCATGGTGAACCAAATACCACCGAAACGTCTCCGATTCGGCATGCGCGCACGCCTGTTTTGGATTTGGCTCTATCCGTATGGTCAAAAAACTCATCCATGGTGACAGTACGGTCATGAGCGGATAAATGAGCCTCAGGCAGGAGCGATGAGGAATTCGCCATGCACAGCGCCATCAAACCCCTACGATGACTAGAGTGCAAAACATTTTATCCAAATGTTTTTTTCAAAAATTTCTTGAAAAGTCATTGGAAAAACCTATATCTTGTACAGCGATTGTCAAAGACTCACCTTAGAAGGAGGGAAAAGGGTTATGAGAAAAGAAAGTCTCGTAGAACAACTAGTATCCAATAAGGCTTCTGGTTTAGAATCCAAGGCGGCAGCAACCCGCGCGCTTCAGGCCGTACTATCCGCGATTGAAACCGGCATTAAGAAAGACGGGGAAGTTCGGTTAGTTGGGTTTGGAACCTTTACCATCAAATCCCGTCCCGCGAGAAAAGGCCGCAATCCTGGGACTGGCGAGGTCATTAAGATTAAAGCCTCGAAGACGGTGACGTTTAAATGCGGATCAGAATTAAAGGCTATGGCCGGTAAAGCGCGTCCCAGCAAATAAGTTTAAGGTGGAAAAGTCGTATGGTCACAATACGCATCCCGCCTTGCCGTATCTACAACACGCAAGTAGTTCAATGCGGTTGAATGTATAGAAGGGATAGGGTGTTAGAGGTTTACCACAGAAAGGCAGGGATCAATGGAGGTTTTTCATCATTGAGGGATGCGTAAAATGTTGGTAGGTGGGGTGAGGGGAATAAAAAGATCGGTGGTTCTCAGTCTTCTCATGGTTCTCTGGCTGAGCTGGGCCAATGGAGGACTGGGGGCGATCCCGGATCAAGGGCATTGGATTACGGGTGCTCCTGCTTCCACGAAGCGGACGGAAGTAGCTGTGGCAGCAGTGAACGGAATCATCTATGTGGTGGGGGGATTCAGTGCGCCAAGTTTTTCAAATCTTTTGGGCTTAACTGTGAGCAAAAGTGTTGAAGCGTATAACCCGACCAAAGACAAATGGACGACCAAGGCCCCACTCCCACTTGGCCTCCATCATGCCGGAGCAGCGGAGCTGAATGGGAAATTATATGTTGTTGGTGGTTTTACCGCTGCCGGCTTTTCAATCTGGAATCCGGTCAACCATGTGTTCGCATATGATCCTGGCCGTGATGAGTGGATAGCGCGCGCTGGTATGCCTACGGCACGAGGAGGGCTGGCTGTCGTTAATTTCGAAAACAAATTGTATGCCCTTGGGGGATACGATGGGGAAAGTAATCCCAGGGTGGTCGAGGTCTATGATCCAGTAGATGATGCCTGGGCATCCGTGGCACCCCTTCCCACCCCACGCGATCACTTGACGGCGGTATCTGTGGGAGGACGTATATATGCCATTGGTGGCCGGGTTGGCTTGAATTACCGGGATAATTTAACAACGGTGGAAGAGTATGACCCGGTGCGCGATCAATGGGAAACAAGGGCCGGCATGCCAACCGCCCGAAGCGGCATAACGGCTGGGGTGATCGATGCGTGGATCTATGTCGTAGGCGGTGAGTCGGTGGGGGGGACCTTTAATACCAATGAAAGGTATTCTCCTCGACTGAATACCTGGCAAGCTATGCCTCCCATGCCCACGGCCCGTCATGGGCTTGGGTCGGCGGTCCTGGATCAGCGCTTCTACGTCATCAGTGGCGGTCCAACCCCTGGTGGGTCGTATAGCGACCGTAACGAAATTTTTATTCCTGTCCCTTCTATTCATTCATCCGTATTGAATTAATTGAGGGCCCTGGAATCTTTCAGCCAACCCAGGCACCCTTGCTGGCCATGATTACTTTGCTCCAGTTGACGGTCAAAACCCTTCTCTCGACTTTCAAGACGCGATAGCCACTCATCCTTGAGAATCTCACCCTTCGGTAACCGCTCGCGGTCTTGAACCGTTCGGCCAAAAGGCCACCACTCATACCCTCTGATCGGATGTTTTGGATAGTGCTGTCACGAATCTGGAGGCACTGGTCCGAAATTCTCCTCATTGTGCAACCCGAGACCGTCGTCTCTTGGCACCGGCAGGGCTTCCGACAGTATGGCGCGTGGAAAAGCCACGGCCAGAGACTCGGACGTCTCGCCATTGATCCCGCAGTACGGAATCTCATCCGAAATCTGTGCCGGGCCAATCCATTGTGGGGAGCACCACGGATTCACGGGGAACGGCTCACACTCGACATCCAAGTCTCACAGGCTACGGTATCAAAATATATGAGGCGGGACCGGAAGCCTCCGTCACAATCGTGGCGGACCTTTCTCAATCATCACCTTCTCGACCTAGTCTCGATTGATTTCTTTCCCGCCACTGCCACCGTTCCTGTCCTCTCTGTCTTCCTCGTGCCGTCCCACGAGCGTCCCATATTTTAAAACGAAGTGCACCACCGTATCCTAAGGGTTCGCGCAAGAATAACTTCCCCTGTTTGAGCGTCGATCCATCCCGCCTGGCGGCGTTGCTCGTCCTTTCCATACGAGGAGTATGCGCAGTCCTCGCGCCTTGCCAGACAGGCGTCTCAGCACCCAAACAGGGGAAGTTATTCTTGCGCGAACCCTAAGTAATCAGGAGGTGGCGCATGACAAAGGGCTGCTAGCGTTGTGATCACAAAGAACGAACCTTAATCTATTGGTGGCAGAAGGAAAACCTCAGCCGAAGAGCAATCGCCCAACGCGTACAGCGCAGTCCTTCCAGCATCAGTCGCGAACTGCTGATACTGGTAGTGAAAACACATTGCATGAAGGGATGAATAAGACCTTGGGCACCGAGTCATTGTTTTGTGCCCCCGATCACAGTTGGGAGAAAGGCAGTGTGGAACAGGTCAATGGGTTGATCCGACGGTTCTTCCCCAAGGGAACCAATTTTCATGCGCTGGGGCAGAGGGAGATCCATCGCATCGAAAATTTATTGAACAATCGACCGCGGAAGTGTTTAGACTATCGTACCCCGTACGATAGTCTTTCGGGAAACACGGGGTGCACTTCATGTTTGAATGTGGGAGTCTCTTATATCGAGCCATAATGAGGATCATACTTCTAGCTATCCTTTTATTATATGCTGAAATTAGTGTCGGTGCGCCGCTCATCTATTGGTGCGCCACCAACCCCGAGGAAATTGAACTCGCCAAACGCCTGGTGAAAGAGTGGAATCATACCCATGCTGAAACCCCTATAAAATTACAACCCGTCCCAGCTGGTGCGAGTAGCGAAGAGGTCTTGTTAGCCGCCATTGTTGCGAAAACCAATCCTGATATTTATTCCAATATGCTGCCGGCCATGCTGAATAGATTTGTGAAGGCCGATAGCCTGTTAAGATTGGAAGGCTTAAAAAACTTTGCCAAAGAAACAGAGACACGGATCGGCGCCACTATCTTGAAAGACTACCGCTCGCCAGACGGCCATTACCATCAGTTACCATGGAAATTGAATCCAGTCATGCTGGTGTATAATATCGATCTCTTTCAAAAGCTCAAAATCAAACCCCCAAGAACCTATGGTGAATTTTGGACGGCCGCGAAGAAGCTGACGGCTGACACCGATGGGGACGGGCGAATTGATCGATGGGCGATGAGTCCGTCGACGACGGTTCTTTGGTGGCAGCGTTTATATGATTTTCTGCCATTTTACATGGCGGCCACAAATGGTCGCTCTCTATTAAACCAAGGCCGGGCTGATTTTAATAACGTCTCGGCTATCGCGGTGATGGATTTTTTCCAGAGGGGTTTTGCCCGCGGGTATTTCCCTAAATCCGGTACGGTGTCGAATCTATTTGTCCAACAAACAGTTGGCATGACTATCGTTGGCCCTTGGGCTCTTAAAATGTTTGAACGGTCGATGCCACAAAAATTTAATTTCAAAACGATTCCCATCCCGGTTCCCGATGGCCATACTGGGCCAGCCTATACATTTGGGGATCCCAAATCCTTTGTGGTTTTTAAAAATACTCAGCATCCTGAGGCGGCATGGGAGTTCGTCAAATTCATGACGTCTAAGAAGGCAGATAAATTATTACTCGATATAACCGGTCAAATTCCAGTTCGCAAAGGATTAATCACTGACAGCTATTATAAGGAGGTTTTTGTCAGAAGGAAGGATCTGGTTCCATTTGCCTCGCAAGTCCCCTTTACCAAGCCCGGTGATAATTCGGAACATATCGTCGAAATCCTTGATTTTTTGGGGCAGCAATATGAGGCGGCCGCCGTATATGGAACTATCCCGGCAAAAAAAGCCATCGAAAATGCCGCAAACCATGTTGAACATATTTATCGAAATTGGTGAACCCGATGCAATTTGAACAATCAAATTCAAAAGCCGGACTTGTATTTACGAGTCCTTATGTGATCCATCTTTTGGTTTTTTTTCTTTATCCAGTCGGGTTTTCTCTGTATCTAGTTGTTCATCGCTGGGATCTGATTACGGACCCTCAATACGTCGGATTAAGAAATTTCAAATATCTTATGTCAGACCATTTATTCTGGCAGGCCTTGACGAATACCCTATATTTTTTAGCGATACACATTCCGCTGCAAATTATAATAGCGCTTGCCCTTGCTGTCGCCCTCGCGAAACCCTTAAAAGGCCGAGTGTTTTTCCGCGCGACATTTTTCCTGCCTGTGGTGATTTCTGGTGCTGCCGTGACCATACTGTGGCAACGGCTCTATTCAACAGAAGGTGGTCTCATTAATTATGTCTTATCGCTGGCAGGGATTGATGCGGTGCCGTGGCTTACAGACCCAGGAATTGCCATGCCAGCGATTGCCATTATGGCCACATGGAAAAATCTTGGTCTCTATATCGTTTTTTTTCTTGCCGGTATTTTAGCGATCCCACAACCGGTCTACGAAGCCGCAAAAATGGAAGGGGCTTCTTCGTGGCATGAATTCCGCTACATCACTCTGCCACTGTTAAAGCCAACGATGTTATTGGTTGTGGTGATGTCGACACTAGGTGGGTTTAACTTATTTATTGAGCCGTATGTGATGACGGGCGGTGGGCCTCAAGGGAGTACGATGTCAGTCGTTCTGTATATGTATAAGCAGGCGTTTTCATTTCAGCATATGGGCTATGCTGCGACATTGGGATTTGCCCTCGCCTTGATTATTATGGTGTGTGTTTTTATACAAAAGCAATACCTCGATTCAGAACGTTATTACTAATGAGCATGAGAAGATTACTAGTCTACGTGATATTAATTGCCGGTGCAGTTTCGTTTATCTATCCGTTTTTATGGATGGGTTCGATCTCTCTACGGCCTATTTCAGAATTTCAAGATCTAGGTTTGTTCTCAGAAAATTTTACCCTAGCAAATTATCAAGCCGTTTTTGATCGGATTCCCATAGGTCGGGCATTGATCAATAGTTGTTTCATTGCAGGAACGGTGACCTGTTCGGTTATTTTCTTTTCCTCTCTCGTGGGCTATTCATTGGCCAAACTACAGTTCAAGGGTCAAGGAGCCATCATGGCCATCGTGATGATCAGCATGATGATACCTGGCCAATTGACATTGATCCCGCTGTATCAACTCATCGTCTATTTTGGTTGGGCGGATTCCTATCTGGGACTCATCGTGCCGTCATTGATGAGTGGACTGGGTATTCTTATTTTCCGGCAAACATTTATGACAATTCCCTATGAACTCATGGAAGCGGCCCGCATGGAAGGAGCCAGCGAATTCCAGATATTGCGCAAGATATTTTGGCCCTTGGCAAAGCCCGCCATTGTCACAATTGGAATATTAACCTTTATGGGATCGTGGAATGAAGTGTTATGGCCCATGATCGTTGTGCACGAAAAAGCCATGATGACGTTGCCGCAAATGGTGGTGTTATTCACCAAGGGCGGCGAATCAGGTGGTCAATTCGGAATTGAAATGGCCGCGAATATGATGTTGGTCTTGCCGATTATTATCAGCTATTGCTTCTTTCAAAAATATTTCGTCGAGGCTTTGGCTTCAAGCGGGATAAAAGGTTAACACGATGGAAGGACTAGAACTAAAGAATCTAGAAAAACATTATTCAGGAAATGAACACCCAACGATTCGGCAGCTTTCCGCGAAATTTAAACCGGGGGAGTTTGTCGTATTAGTGGGACCGTCCGGTTGCGGTAAATCGACCGTATTGCGGATGATTGCCGGTCTTGTTCCCGTATCACATGGTGCGATCAATCTTGATGGCCAGGATATCACCAACGTGGAGTCTAATTTACGAAATATCTCCATGGTTTTTCAAAATTATGCACTGTTTCCCCATATGAATGTCTATGAAAATCTCGCCTTTGGAATGAGGATTCGCAAGGAGCCAGCTCGGAAAATCGAAAAAACCGTGACGGACGCGGCAAAGATTTTGCATCTTCAAGACTTACTGGACAAAAAACCAGGAGCTCTCAGTGGCGGCCAACGGCAGCGAGTGGCTTTGGGACGAGCGTTTGTTCGCAAACCGAAAGTTATTTTATTTGACGAACCACTATCAAATTTAGATGCCCAATTGCGAATTGAGATGCGCCAAGAAATTTTGAAATTCCATGAACAATGCGGAGCTATTTCGATCTATGTCACTCATGATCAGCATGAAGCCATGACCATGGCAGATCGGGTGGTCATCTTAAACCAAGGCGTAGCCTGCCAGACAGGAACACCGGAAGAGGTCTATAATAATCCTGTTGATCAGTTTGTTGCAGGATTTGTGGGGTCTCTACCCATGAATTTTATCCATGGACGTGCCATTCTACAGGAGGGGAGGTCGTTTTTTCAGTTGGGCTCCTATAAAATTGATTTGAGTCATATCTGTACGGATTATCATTTAGACTGCTCGAAAAATTTTGGCGGACTGATTTTAGGTGTTCGACCAGAAGATATCTATCTTGATGAACACTATAGCCATGCCGTCGCACCGAGTCCCAAGATGGCGGCTCAAGTGAAAATGGTTGAATACCTAGGCGATTCGACTATCGTTCATCTTGAGGGCGATATGGGGAGTTTTACATCTCGATTTAATAAAGATCTCAGGGTCAGAAAAAGCGAAATTTTAAACTGTGTATTTGATTTGAAAAAGTTACATCTGTTTACCGAGGAAGGAAACACACTACCCGATTAAAGCGGCTTGCTCATAATTGTTAATTAAAAGGGGTCAGACTCGAATAAAATGTCGATTCTCGTAATTAAATGGGGTCAGACTCGAATAAAATGTCGATTCTCGTGGATTCACCTCTCTTTAAACAGGGGCTGGGTTTCTTTTAATCGAATCTGACATTATTTCTCAAGGCACAGCGCAACTCGACAGAACATCAGGCTTCTTTGGGCCATGGCCCTCTGATCGACTGTTGGTTGCTCTAGGAGCCTGTCCCAGATTAGCCGAATCTACTGCGGATGTGCTGGAAGTGGCCAGATCTTCCGATCCTTTTCGGGGAATGTTGAAAAAGGCCACCAGCCTTCGCCAAGGCTACGGCAGACAAGTCAGCTGCGTTCTCGGGGTTTTGGCGTGCTCACGTACTCCGTGTACGCTCCGCGCGCTAAGCCTACTCCGCCGAAGTAGCCTTTGGCTACGAAGGCCGGGAAGCTCTGCGGTCTTGGTGGACGGCCTTTTTGAATATTCCCACTATTCGCTTCAAATGATCAAAACATCTGACTCAAACCAGCACATCCTCGTGACGATCGCGAATCTCGGACAGGCTCCTAAACCATCCCAAGGCTTCTCGTTCCCTCCAAGGTTGATGGTGTGATGTTGGTTTGGCAGAAGACCTGAAACTGGTGTGTCGAGTTTTTTGACCCTGCGAGATTACTGAAATATTTTGTCGGGATTCCTGTTAGGAATTAGTCTTGGGTAATGTTTGGTTCGGAGTAACTTGGTTTAGTGAAACTTTTAAAATACATCAGAATATCCCGGACAGAGACCATCCCAACGACCTTCCCCGCTTCACGTACCACCAAATGGCGAATCCCAAAGTCACCCATCCTGTCGATAGCATCCCGTACCGTCTTCGTTGATTCAATGCTTATAACGGGCTGATTCATTAAAGCTTCGACAGAAAGCGTTGAAACATTTTTCCCCTCGGCGGCAGCTTTTCGTACGAAATCAGTCTCAGTGAGAATGCCCACATATTCATCATTTTTTGTGACGAGCAGTGAACCAATTCGTTCATCCCGCATTCGACGAGCTGCCTCAAGTGCAGTCTGGTCAGCAGCAATTGATTTGATATTTTTTCGGATGATCTCAGCTAAGTCTGACATGAGGATTCCTCCGTGTTGAAAGTCAAAAGAATGTTAAGAAGGCGATAGGAGCGAATACCCTTATATGTTTGTCGAGTCCAACTAGGAAAATTTCCACACACCTTGTATCTCTACTTGGATTGTATCACCTTACCCAACTAGGTCAATGTAAATTGAAATGGGTTTTAACTTCGGGTCTTGTCAACAAACCCATATGGTCATCTTATTGAAGGAGCTCCTAAATAGTTCTCAATACAGGTTTTGATGCAGATAGGTGGGACACAAACCCTAAGGAGGGTTGAACACTCTCAGTCTCATCCCGCAGATGACAATTCAGCCTCTGGGCTGCCTCAGGTCAGGGAGCAAGAGCCTCAATGATCCCCTACTGGCGCAGAAACACACATCGGTAATATTATGGGGCTGTTGATAAATGCAAATTTTTTAGCAGTACACCAGAATATAGTCCTAAAAACAACTGGTACATGACACTTTCCCGTTTATACTTCGACCCTTCGACAAGCTCAGGGCTCAGCACGACTGGGGTGCCGTGGCCGTCACCCGTTGGGTGAGAGTTCGTTCGCCATGAGCGCCGCGGTCACCCCGGCAGTCGAAGGGCGTGCTTTTTTAGCATCCTATCAGGTGTGTTAGGACGACGGGGTGGGTTCAACGATTCGAAACCGGACTTCGTCGGCGTGGGTGTAGGCGGACACTTCATTGCCTAAAAACAATCCGCAACGGTGAAGGCCGAGGGGCCATCCTGTGTCGGGTGGGGATAAAAGAAAGTAGCCGGTTTGTTCACTCATGCTCATGACGATATGGTCTTGGGCTAGGGCGTGTTGGTCCCCGGTGATTTTGGAGGTTTCAAGATAACATTCGGCGATGAGTGGCACCTCATCGTTGGAGGCGGTGACGAGTCCAAATACCAAGTGGATTTCTCCCTGGGTGGTGGGAAAGGTATCGTGTGGATCGATGGGGATAAAATCGTGGGCGCCTGTTGGTCGATCATCCCGCATGACGCGGTTGGCGGGAATGACATATCGAAATAAACTGAAATCAGCGTCTCGCCCCATCAGCGCTGCCCGTGTGAAAATCGGGATCTCGGGTTCCAGCCTCTCTTTGGCAAGTTGGTCGTAGAGTTCTTCCTCAGTCATGGGGGTAGGGCTATTAGGATCGATGGGGGGTGTGCGCTCATTTGCCTGATCGGGAAGATGTTGTTTCACTTTCTTGATCCACCAGGCCAGTTTCTCTGCATCCAACACGGTCAGCCCCTCTTTGGTTGGAGCGTCCTTGGTGGAGAGGTCAAACTCCACGGCGGCGTCATGCAGTACTTCAAAATAAAGAAGAGCTTCCGACCATTGTTCCAACTTCATCAGACATCGGCCTATCCGAAAAAACGTGTCGGCATAGACTTCGTCAGAGGGACTCAGGCCTGACATTTTTTCAAATACATCCACGGCATCCTGGCACCGATCTAAGCCTATTAAGGCCCTTCCGAGGTCATGCGTTGCGCGGTAGTCATTGGGCTTGAGGACGAGCACTTTTCGCAAAAGTGTTTCGGCCTCCTCATAGCGTTCCGCCTCGACAAGTCTCCATGATTCTGCGCGAATCATGGCCCATTCCTTACGCTCTGCCGACGTCCCTTCCGGACTGAAAATATATTGATGGCGTCGGCCTCGTTCTTTGGTGGCTCCATAGACCACCAACAACAGACTGCGGGCTGCGATCTCCTCGGGCGAACCAGGTTTCACCATTGTTAGGACGCGTTTGACTTCGTCGCGTGCGCCCCGGCCATCCAAGGTATCAAACTGTGCCCGGGCCATCGCCAACCGCCAACCCGGCATGTCCGGAACCAGTTCTACCGCTTTGGTATACCACTCCAGGGATTCCTCCAGACGATCGAGTTTGCGGAGGTCTTGCGCCAACCGTAAGGGCACTAGGGGATTGTTGGCATCGAGTTGGGCAATATGTTGAAGCTCGGCGATGGCTTTTTCGCCCTGCCCCGATCGAAGTAACACACTCCATTTCGCCCATCGGACATCCAACGCGTCAGGTGCGTGTTTCAGTGCAGTCTCATAGGCCTTCACGGCGTCATGCTCACGGCGGGAGGTTGCGAGGACATCACCTCGCAATTTGTGGAGCGTGGGAGCGTGAGGATAGTCTCGAATCCCTTGGTCAAGAATATCCAGCGCACGGGTTGTGGCACCATTCCACCACTCGGTTGTTGCCTGATCGGCAATCATGTCTATGGGCTGATCATCGCTGAGCACCGAGGGACTCGCACATACAATCATGAGAAGGGTGGTTCCCAGAATACCTGCAATCTTGCATCGGCCCTTACGTTGGACAAAGGATGTCTTCATTGGCGATCCTGAGCGTGCATTCGTAAAATTTAGTCGTTTTACAATACGTTCCATACACTCGAAATACGAATATCGAAATTCGAAACAAATCTGAAATGCCAAACTTAGAATGCTTCAAACGGGACGTTTGAAATTGTTTCGGATTTCGATATTCGAGTTTTGGATTTCCTCTATTGAGTATACCATAGCGAATTGAATTTGATTTGACCATTCACTTGGAATAGACCTATCTTGTTATTGGAGGGAGGTCAAATCCCACGATCTGCTATTTGCCATCACGTGTTCCCTGAAAATCACATGAAGAGATTGTTATGGCCGACATTATTTTGCTTTGGAGTCCTGGCCGTTATGTCGGCCTCAATCGGCCAAGCCGAAGAGCCTGAAGCAGAACCTCGGTTGCCCCTGGCTTTGGAAGTCTTTTTAAAGAAGCCTCAGAACCGTCAGTATGAAATCCACATTCATTTGACCAATATCAGCTCTGAAACTTTAACTGTGGATGTGCATGACTTGCCCTGGACTCCTCCGAATGATTCCAAGTGGCTCTTGGCGTTTCGCATGGATGCGCCACACAGTCCTCTTGCGCAAAGCATTTTTCGTGGGAATTTCGGTTCGCAACGCATTCGGCTTCTTCCGGGCGAGTCGGTGCAAGATACGTTGGTGTTAAACCATCGGATGCCGACTCTGTTGGAGGACATTCAACGTTTCGGTGTTCAGCTTCAGTGGGATTGTCCCCCGCCTTCTCTAAAATTTGTATGCAAAAACGGAGCGCCTCGGACCATTACGATTCCCAAAGATGATCTTGGGCAACGGGATGTGTATGCCATTGATGATATCGCCTGCGGAAAACAAGAACAGGCCATTGGTCTTATCAGCATTCCCGAGGACCATGATGTGCTGTTTCTTCTGACCAGTGAATCCGTGATGACTGATTTGGAAAAGATGCAAGCCCTGCTCTACCAGGTGGATGACTATGTTCGCCAGTGTCAACCAAGGTGGACCAATAGTTGGGCGGTGAGTTTTTTTACGGAAGAACGGTTTGCCGGATTTGTCAGTGACATCGAGAATGAGCGCTATTTTGAAAAAGGCTTGTGGCAACACGCCAACATTGGGCAATACTCCAGCCAGATTCGGACGCTATTCCGATTCCCCTGGGTCAGAAAAAAAGCCGATAGTGCCTACCTCTCGGTTTACCGCTGATTAGAATAAGGGTATGGGTTATGAGCTTTTGACTTCTTTGTCAGAGGAACGTACAAGGACCTGAGAGAAAATATCTTGGACAATATTGCGCCAAGATTTGGGTCGGATTTGGACGGAACGATTGAGAAGGACCCGAGGCATAGCCCAGCTATATTGAGGGTGTTTCGATTGAGGCCCGTTCAAAGATGGCCCGAAGATTGGATGCGAGATGTCCAAGTTATTTTCTCTCAGGTCCAAAAGGGCGACGTTTTTCGAATCATCCAAAATGGAGTGTGGTATGCAGTGTCCGTGTCAAAGTGGAGTGAAGTATAGTCACTGTTGCGAGCCTCTGATTATAGGGAAAAAACAGGCAGAGACCGCTGAGCAACTCATGCGAGCCCGGTATACGGCTTATACGCAAATTCAGATGGATTTTATTGAGCAGACGCATGATCCCAAGACAAGCCAGGACATTGATATGCAGGGGAGTCGGGAATGGGCCCAGACGACCAATTGGGATGGGTTAGAAATCATTGAGACCGCCCAGGGTGGTGTGGATGATGAGGTCGGCACAGTCGAATTCAAGGCCACGTTTCTCACCGAAGAAGGGCCACAAATTCATCATGAGCTGAGTCAATTTCATAAACGGGACGGAGTATGGTATTACTCGAATAGCTCGCAACCAAGCCAAACCGTGGTTCGTGCTTCACCCAAGGTTGGGCGAAATGATCCCTGCCCCTGTGGAAGTGGGAAGAAGTATAAAAAATGTTGTGGTGTTGGATAAATAAGGGAACAGCCTATCGTAGTGATGCCTGTTGATGCTGGATATCGTTCTCTATCAACCGGAAATTCCTCAGAACGCCGGGAATATTATTCGGCTGTGCGCGAATACCGGTTTCCCACTGCATTTGATTCGCCCCTTGGGTTTTAAAATCGATGACCGAAAGGCTCGGCGTGCAGGGTTGGATTATCATGAGTTAGCCAACATGTCCGTTCATGCCAACCTTGAAGCCTATCTCGATGAAAGAAAACCCGCCCGAGTATTTGCGATTACCACCAAAGGCCAAACCCAGTATCACGAGGTGTCTTTCGCACGAGGTGATGCTCTGTTTTTTGGCCCAGAAACCAGAGGCCTTCCAGCCGACTTTTTAGCCAACGTGCCATCAATCCATCGCTTGCGCATTCCTATGAAACCCAATAGCCGTAGCCTGAATTTGAACAACGCGGTCGCCGTCATTGCCTATGAAGCCTGGCGGCAGCTTCAATTTTCTGGCTCCCAATAAAGATATTACGCTGATACTCTACTTTTTTTCATGCCAGGGTGGCCGTCAGAGGGCGATAGGAATCTGCTAGGAATTTTTCTTCTCTCTTCTCCAATGTAGCAACATTTGGATCTTTCCTCTCGCAACCACAGTCAAAATTTCTATGACCTTCGTTGCCACGTCGAACGGAGGGGCAAGACCTGCTCGTTGACGTACTCGGTCATTCGGGTATGTGCAGATGCCCACCAGTCTGTGTGTCATAATTGTTCCCACCCTAATGAATTTTGAAGACATCGTCGTGTAACAATTTCTTCGTGGCTGGCCTGATGGATCAACTCGCGTCCGACTCCGTCGTGACTCGGTCATGATACTGTGGCCGCCATCCACAATTCACGCACCGAATTTCTGGCAGAGTTCCTAAGTCTTGTAATCGGATCATCACCAATCCTTGACATTTTCGGCACCGAAGGGAGGAGCCGAATAACATCATGGCTGGCGATGGTCCAAGTTGGAAACGGGCTGCCAGTTCGTTCGCGGCTGCTGTGGGTTTCACCCAAGGTTTTCGTGAAGGCGAGAAAGGATAAAGACTCATAAGCACACCTCATAGGTTGTTGAGGACGCACTTGTTGTCTTGAATGTTCTCGCTAGCAGTGTTTTCTAGGTTTAATGGTGAGCGTCTGCTGAAAAAACAGGAACGGGGGTGAGGGCCAAATGTTATCAAGAGGACGGAAAGAGGGTGGAGCCGTGTTTTCCGGACAAGCCCTATTTTCATTGACATCAATTTGAAAATGGAGGGCCAGGGCACCACAGCGGAGGTTTTGTCCTCCCCTATGGTGCCTCCGTTTACAAATTTCGCATCACGTCTGTTGCGAGAGTCGGTGGTCGTTTAGAGCTTGGCGATTTCCCGATGATCCATGGCCTGGGTGATCATGGTGTTGATCTTATCTTCCCGCACCGGTTTGACCAGATAATCGAAGATCAATCCTGCTTTCATCAGGTTGGAGACTTTCTCCGTTTGCAACACATGATTCTGCATCTGAGATTCGTACTGCGCTACATTCCAGAGAAGCTTTGATGCAGCGCCGCCAAGAATTTCGGCTTTATTACTCTTATGTTTCTCAATAACCTGAGGCATGTCCGGGTTGCCGGTGACGTCCACAATCAGATTCACACCGTCCTGAGCAATGAGGTCTGTGATATTGTCCCAAACGGGGACTCCAAGTTGACGGGCACGGGTTAACCCAGGTGAAGACGAGACTTTGTCGGTGATGCCCACAATTTTGACATCAGGGAGGTGGCTCAACAGGTCAAGGAATGCAGTGCCACCTTTTCCTGCGCCCAGAATGACCACTTGTGTTTGTTCCTGAGTGGGCGGCTTGTTCTCTTCTAACCCCGTGAGCGCGATTACCGACACGCGGGGATACTGCTTTTTGAGGAAGTTGATAGCCTCCATTCCCGTGGGTTTGTCGATATCCGTGATTACGACATCGACCATCAGGGGATTCTCTCCGGCACCGATGGTTTCGATGGCCTTCGCTCCATCATCCACTTCAACGACGTCGTATCCCGCTTTTTGAAGGAACTGACAGACTCCACTCCGGACAGCGGGATCATCTTCTACCACCATCACACACCCATTCGTTGATTCGTTCGATCCAAAAAAAGACCCTGACTTCGGACCTGCCATTGAACACCTCCTTGAAAGGAAAAAGATGGCTATTTATTGTAGGGTTTACCCACCCTATCAGAATTACACTCATATCCCCAAAGGGGATTCGTGTATACGATTATCGTAGACTGAGCCGAGCGTTTGACCTTGGAAGCCTTTTCTGCGTGTTTTCACTTCCTTATCCCCCAGGGTTTTGATGGAGCCGGATATTCGTGGTGACGTAGGGAAAACAAAAAAGCCCTTCCAGTCATGACGACCAAAAAGGCTTGGCTCTGTTTCCACCACCCAAGGGACTGGATGTAAAGACGTTACCCCCATCAGCTACACCCGCAATTTAATGTAATAAAAAAATCATAGGCTTCTCGGGAAAGAGGTGTCAAGATGAAATCTAGAAAAAAACCGCTCCTCCTGTCGTGTGGTTGGAATTCAGGGATGTGGTGTTAATCGATGCCGAGGAAGCAAGGGGCTGGTTTAATGAGAAACCAAGCCAAAGGGTAATGGATTCTTTGGGGCCTATCCTTACTCTGAAGACAAAGCAGAATTATTGGTAGAGGCTAAGACCAGCCACCCGTCGATCGATTTTGGCGACAAGCTGGTTATACCGCGGACTATCCACACCACCAAAGCGTTCGACGAATTCCGGTTCTGACAATCCTTCAGGTAAATCACTGACCTCCGGCATCAGGTCTTGTTCACGAACGGAGTTGGCGAGTCGGCGTTGCAGATGGCTGGCAGAAGTTGGAGTGGTGACTTGTAGTCCGAACCGCGTGCCGGCCATATCCGCGCCCAAATCGGTAAAGCTGAATCCGCTGCCGCCATGGGAATCATCTATTTCTTTCATTAATCCGATGGCGTTCGACATCAGATTGCCGCCTTCCATGGAAAGCGCAGCGGAAATAATAAAGTGTTGCGAAAAGTCTTTTCGCCCGGCGAGCGTGACTTTGTGCCGAACCGGCTGTGGCCAATGTTCGGAGTCGGGCGCAAGCCGCCTCAATCCTCGGCCATTGATGTAGTCAGAGAGCACCAGAACCACGGCACGGTTTTCTTGAACTGCGTCCCCGGTTTTCGAACGTTCCTGGGCCAAGGCAAATAACGGTTGCATGAGCCTGACGAGGGACACGGTGGAGCGCGACCCTATATTGGCGGCGACCTGAGTGAGTCGTTGATGATAGGCTTTCAAGCGTTCTTGATCCTCCGGTGAGACCAGCACGTTTCGAACAATATCGGTGATGTTGGTATCCCATTGATAGGTGACCTGTATTTCGTTGCGGTGAATGGCGACATGGTGAATGACCTCGCTGGCTGCGGGAGATCCTGTTTCGGCATAGGCTTGATTGAGCACAAGCTGAAGTCCTTTTTCCGCGATCCATATGGGAATCTCGAGTTGTCCAATGCGGAGATGCACTAACTGAGGCAGCTCTCGTGTTTGCGCCAATCCGAGGTCTACGTTGATATACTCACCCACAGGATTCTTAGGGAGCTTGACGGTGGTTTTGCTGACAAGATAGCCATCGGTGATCGTTACCACTGACCCGCCGCGTCCCAGGAGATGCACCAAATAATTCGAGGCTAAGCTGAGGTCTTGCTGGCTGATCGTCATGGTTTTGACTTCGCCATTTTGTAAGGTGCGAGGATCGTGTTCCTGGAAAAGCGTTTTGGCTCGTTGTACTTCGTCGGGCGTGAGTTGAACGTCTCGCTGGACCATGGGCTGGTCTTCAATGGCCAAATACGCTGCACCGACCATGGATACCGGGATAAGAATCAGGATCAGGAGCACCGCTCGAAAAACCCATCGCATAAGCCTTGCCTCGCAGGAATGGTTGTGAACACGGGGATGAGGGCAGATGGTCTTCCCTCATTCGGCATTTTCCCTGATGGGCTTAATACATCACGAAAGTGCCAGAAGATCCGACCTCCAGAGCCTATTGCGGGACTGTTGAATAATTGAAATACTTCCATAATGCCGATTTATCTCATAAACCCCCAAGAGCGAGAGGGGATGTTCAAAACCTGTCCTGAGCCAACGCCGAAGGAAGGTGCGCTCAGCAAGGCCGCAGGCGCTTTGGCGCGCGGAGCGTACGGGAGTACGTGAGCACGACAAAGGGCCGAGAACGCCGTTGACGCTCTTTTTCAATATTCCCTATTGTGGTTCTTCATCGCGGATGCGCAAAAACACCGGAAAGCGAGGGATGCCGTTTTTTGTCCGGCCTTGGAAACGAAAGGTTATTCTGCTATTCAGAGGTGGGGGTTGGCGTCGTTCTTCATCGCTGAGTCCGGTTCCGATAAAGAATTGTCTCCCGTCGTCCGTCTGTACTTTAAGCGACCCGACGTGCCCGAGATATTTACCCTTTCCTGGCCGATAGCCGATCACCGTGGCTTCGGCGTCGGAAAAGGGTTTGAGTTTGAGTAAATCGTGACTGCGACCGCTCGCGTACCGTGCCGTGTTGCGGTGCAGCATCAACCCCTCGCCGCCTCGATCGATCACGGATTGCAATCGCTGCTTCAATTCGTTTTCGTTCCCGACCCGCCATTGTTCAATGACCCCCAGGTAGGGTGATTTGGTCTGGAGCACGATCTGCTTCATGGCCTGGACTCGTTCGTCAAAACTACCGCCATGAGCGGGAAGATCAAATACCATCAAGCGGACGGACCGCCATCCCTTATGGGGTTGTTGCTTTCTGACAATCGAAGACAGGTTTTCATACTGACTTCTCTCGGTCCATAATTCTCCGTCCAAGGGTATGGACGGAAAACCGTGGGTGAACCATTCCGGCGCAGCGAAGGTGTGGCCCCCTCGGGAGATGAGCTGGGTGCCGTCCCATCGAGCCCGGACTCCATCGAGTTTTTCACTCACCCAATACTGGGTGACATCGATGCCGCGTTCGTAAATTTTAGCCAGCATGATATCAGGCTTGTCCTTGCCGAATACTGGGAAGCACGGCATGATCAACGTGAGGATGAGGACAAGAGAGCTCCCATGTTTTAATTTCATGATTGACTCAAACATGTAGGCGACATCAACGTTATGGTTAAGCTGGGGGGCAACTGGGTCACTATTTTGCCCGACCCCTATGGTGACCACGACTTTTTGTATTTCACCATGCACACCAATATCTTACACGCCTTTTTGCGCCCAACTGCCGTTTCTGATATGTATTGACCTGTCAACTATTGGTAATCAAGTGTTCAATGTCGCATCCGTTCTGGCTTTATCCAGCCAGTCCTTGGCACAGGGCAGGGGTGGCAATCAACGACGGTGGATCACTCTGATATACGCGGGTCGACACCGCCTGACCTCTCTTCGTCGTGGAGCTGCCTCTCTCTAGGATCGAGGGTCGTCTCAGTTCTGTTGAGCGCCTCATAGAAACGCCGAGGATTCTCCCACCGGCCGCCCCTGCCCTGGCCCAAAGACTGGCTGGATATTCCTTGTGTGCATGGTGGTGCTAACCAGTCAGTTCGCTCAGGTCTTACCGAGTGTTCACAGCCGGTTGGTTCAGGACTTCACACGCAATCGCCCAGATAAACCCCGCCAACTCCCGGGCCACAGCCGTACAAGCCTGCACCGTGAGTTTCCCGGCCGCCAGCAGATGCCGATAGCGCCCGCACAATCGCTTCTGGGCTTTCCAGGCGATGGCCTGCACGGCTGCGGACGTCTGTGTGGCCCGCCGTTGCAGATGCGCAGTCTTACGAGCCGGGAACCGGTATCCCCAGGCGGCTTCGACCAGCACCCGCCGCACATGGCCGTTACCCGTCTTGGTGATCCCGCCGCGCCGCCGGGTCTGGCCACTGGAGTGTTCACGAGGCACCAGCCCCAGATAGGCCATCAGTTGCGACGGGGAGGTAAAACGACTGAGGTCCCCCAGTTCTGCCAGCACGGTCATGGCGGTGATCAGCTTCACCCCGCGCAGGGCCATCAGGGCCTCGACCATTGGGGCCAGCTCCCAGGTCTTTAGCGCTTGCGCCATCTCGTGTTCCAACCCGGACACGCGGCCTGCGGCCTGCTTCACCGCCTCTATATATTCTTGAAAGACAATCTGTTGCACCGTGTTCTCAAACTTCAGGCCTGCCAACCAGCGGCTATGCGCCTGGGTCCAACGACATTTTCCCCGATCATAGTTGCGGCCATGCCGAAGCAGAAACGCATTGAGCCGTTGTTTGGTGATCCGTTCCAGCCCTTTCATATCTTCCCGCGCTCGCGTGAGATCCCGCATCGCTTCCTGCTCCTGATCCGGCACCCAGACGGCTGTGAGCTCGCCTGCCCGATGCAACCGGGACAGCGATTCACTGTCGCGCCGATCCGTCTTCACTCGGTCGCCCGGTTTCGTGGGGATCAGGGACGGCGCCACCACCGCGCAAGCCTGGCCCAACGCCGTGAGTTGTCGATAGATCCCATAGCCACACGGGCCGGCCTCATAACAAAATGACACCGCGTCCCCTTGGGCGGTCAGGGTCTTGACCAACTTGGCCAGCGCCTTGGGCGTGTTTGAAATTTCACCATAGTACCGGGTGGGCCCCCCATTCGCCTCACTCACCGCCACCGCAATCGTGTCCTTGTGTGTGTCCAACCCAACAAACTTGTGAAACTGGTTCATGCCCTGTCCTCCTTCATGGTGGTTGTAAACTCCGGGTGATTCCCCCGTAGCTTACCCCACGTGCCTGAAGATTGGGCAGGTCAATACATAATGTCTAGGTTAAATCGGTGAACCAAGAGAAAATACCTGAAAAAGAGACAATATGAAAAGGGAGGCATGGAAAATTGTATCTGTGCATTGAAGCGAGGCCATATTTCTTGTAGGGTGTCTTGGCATTGGCCTTGTAAGTTTGTCTTTGGTGATGAAGGAGTGAAACTATGGCCCAGGAAAAAGACGAATTCTCAAATCGGACAATGGAGAGAACGTTATCAGAGTTGGGAGACATCGTGGCGTTTGTGGGGCACGAAGTACAATTTTCCGGGGTGCTGACCTACAAAGGGAATGTTCGAATCGATGGAACTTTCGAAGGCGAAATTGAAACCGAAGACACCTTATTCATCGGCGAGCAAGCTAACGTGAAAGCTCAGATTCATGCTGGGGCGGTGATCGCCAGTGGGCGAATCACGGGAGAAATCACCGCCGTCCAACGGGTCGAGCTTAAATCGCCGGCGACCATTGATGCGTCGATTACAACTCCCAAACTGTCTATGGACAATGGCGTGATTTTTAATGGAAAAATCACCATGGGCTCCTCAATAGGCCAGGGTAAAGCAGGCCAGGTTAAGTCCAAAAAGACTTTTGGCCCAGTGGCTGAGAGTAAGGATCTATCCCGGGCAACGGCGGAGACATCTGATACATTGACCTCCGAAGTCAGCGGCTCAAAGAATCAAGAGGACAATCAAACGGAATCAGCGCCATCATAGTCCAATTCTTTCAATCTGCGTGATTTCTTCCGAGGTGAGTTGGAAGTTCTCAATTTGTAAATCGTCTTTCATATGTTGTGCGTTGGTCGTGCCGGTTAAGGGGAGCATGCCGATTTGCTGGGCAAACCGAAAGATGACCTGCATCTGCCCTGACCCCACACGATGAGCGATCCTTCCAATTTCCGGGTCTCTCAATACATTTTGGTTGGCGGTTAAGAGCGAAAACCCTTGATAGATAATGTCGTGCGCGGTGCAGAGTTCTCGCACTTCATGATCCCACCCATGACTGGCATAACAGCGGTTCTGGACGACCATGGGTTTCACCGTGGCTTCCTCACAAAGCTGGCGGAGTTGGCTTGCCGTGACATTGCTGATGCCAATCATTTTGGTCTGGCCTGACTGATAGATTCCTTCAAAGGCTGTCCAGACTTCCCGGTCTTCCTTTCCTAAACCATGTCGCGAATATGGCCCGTGCAAGACGTAGGAGTCTAGGTAATCGGTATGCAGATGTTGCAGCGAATTTTCAAACGATTGTTCGACTTGTTTGGAAATTGGGGCAATCGGATCGTAAGGTGTGCGATGGTCTTGCCCGGAAACCGACGTGAATTTGGTTTGGAGAAATAAGGATTCTCGCGTGGTGCCTTGGCTGGCAAGGGTGAGTAAGGCCTCTCCCACGAGGGCCTCATTGTAATGGATGAGTTGATTGGCTGTGTCGATAGCGGTAAACCCGGAAGAGACAGCCAATTGAACGAGATCGTCTGTCGCCTCTTTCTTCCAGGCGGTGCCATACATGAAGACCGGGATGTGAATGCCATTATAGGCTGTGAGGGTGTTCATGATTGGTGGCGCAGAAAATTATTGGCCGGTTTCGTGATCCGTGATGGGTGATCCGTTATAGGTGGAAGAAATACCGTTGCTCTTTTTCCCCTACGCTTCACGCATTACGTCCGAACAGATTAGGAAAGAAATTTCATAAACCCCTGTTTATTCTGAACCGGAGTCAATGTTGGTCTTCCTAAATCTTTTCTTGCCCCTTTGTTGATACGAATTTCCAGTAAGCTTGGTCCTTGAGATTTTCGAATCCTCACGAGTTCGTGTTTGATCCCTTCAGCGGTCTGAACCTGGGCTGTTGTTTTATAGCCTACCGCTTGAGCCATGGTCAAAAAGTCTACTTGAAACCCAACGGTCGGTTGTCCGCCCACGGAATCGTGGGCCCCGTTGTTGAGGAGGATATGTGTAAAATTCTGTGGTTTGAGAGACCCATTGATGGCCAGGGCACCCAAATGCATGAGTACCGCCCCATCGCCATCCAAACACAATACCTTTCGGTCGGGTTTTTGAAGAGCAATGCCCAAGGCGATGTGTGACGCATGTCCCATTCCACCCACCGTTAAGAAATCTCGTTGATGCCCTTGATTCTTGTGCGCTCGATATTCAAAGACTTCGCGAGAGGGCATGCCGGTCGTGGAGATAACGATATCCTCATCTCCGAGCTCATCAAGGATATGGTGAATGGCTGCTTCCCTTGTTAATTCAAAAGACGGGGCGGGCGGTTGCTGGAGCTGAAACGGACTAAAGGTGCCTTTTCGAATGATCAGGGCATAGGGGCCATGAGTCTCACGAGCGGTGTGAAGTGCCTGTTTAATGGTTGCCTCGGCCTGATCCATCTCCGGGTTGACAATGGAATAGGGTATTTCCATCGAGTCCAGCATGGACAGCATGACCCGCCCTTGCTTTTTATGTTGGGGTTCATCATGCACGTCCGGTTCACCTCGCCATCCGATGACGAACAGTATGGGAATGGCATACACGTCCGGATCGGCCAGTGAGAGAAGGGGATTAATGATGTTCCCCAACCCGGAATTCTGTAAATAGACCAAAGGAATGTTCCCTGTGGCGAGATGGTAGCCAACCGCCAAGGCAACGGCCCCGCCTTCATTGGCACTGATAATATGTTGGTTCTCTGGAGCCTTTTGCGTCACGCAAGCACAAAAATCTTTCAGCAGTGAATCCGGGACTCCTGTGAAAAACGACACCTCATGCTGCTGAAGGCATGCAAAAAACTGTTCGGGGTCAAGCATAATGGATTTCTGTTTGGAAGGATGAATCAGTTGCGGGAATCCCTATGGAACTCACGGGGCCCTTCAGACTTTAAAACTCTCCGGCATGGACGATATCGTCGAGGCTATTAATATCCAGCCAATGGCCAACAGTGTACAGGACCCGGATGGAAAATTTCCGTCGCAGCAACTCTTGAAACAACTGAGACATGCCGGCTTTCCGGTTGGCAGGATCGGCAAGCATGTGTTCTAAAATTTCTTGTAATTGTTCACATGCTTTGGAGGAAACTTTGAGGAATCCCATCCAGACGCCGTGGATGGAGGCTTCCGGCACATCTTGGCCTAATTGTTGTAAATACACTTTTGAATGGAATGTTTTCCGTGAATTGGGAAGGGTGCATTCCGCGAATCCTCCGAGACGAGTATAACTGGTCTTCCCTTCCCATGAGCTATCCACGAATATGACCAGATCTTCTTGTTCCTGGAAAAGCGTTTGTGGAATGTATTGATTGAACAAGACATCGCCATAAGAAATAATTGTGTCTTGAAATGCCCCGTTTTTTGCGCGAAGCGCTTTGAGCAGCGAATCCAATTCTCCTGTATCGGCGAACCTATCATTATCCACATAGGTGAGATTCGGCAGCGTCACGGCTTCTTTTTTGTAACCACGAACGACCGTAATATTTTTGATCCCCACGGCATTGTAGGCATCCACAATGTGGGACAGGAGAGGCGTGCCTTGGATATGCACCATGGTTTTGGGTTTGTCTTCCGTGAGTTCACCTAGCTCATCCCCTCGGGAAGCGGCCAGGATAATGGCGGCCATGTTTTCGGAGTTCTGCGGGAGATACCGTTTTTCCGCCTCTTGAAGTTCTGCCGCACCTTGAAGACGAAAGATTTCAGATACCGGTGCGATTCGGTCTTCGATGGACAGCAGGTGCTCCTGTTCTTTCAACGTCTTGGCGGTTTTTTGCATCGTCGTGACAGCCGTGCGAAGAAGGTGGTTGGCCCAAATGACCATGGCGAACTCGGAATGCCGAAAGACGTCGGTCGGCGTGGAATAATATTTCGTCGGAACGATGACGACCGGGCAGCGATCACCCCATTCGCGTTTGAATGACAGGATTTCATCAGGAACGGCCAGGGCACTATGAATTAAAATGCCATCGGCGCCTGCTTGATGATACGCGTCGGCGCGTCGTAAGGCCTCGGCCAACCCCCACCCGCAAATAAAGGCTTCGACCCGGGCGATGATGCAAAAATCGTCATCGGTTTGCGCATCTTTGCCGGCTTTGATTTTGCCGGAAAATTCATCGATGTCCGCCATGGGTTGGGCATCGCCCTTCAAGAAACTATTCGTTTTGGGGAAGAGTTTGTCTTCGATGCAGACGGCGGCGATCTGGCGCTGTTCGAGTTTGCGAATGAGTCGTTGCATGTTATTGAAATTGCCATAACCAGTATCGCCGTCGAGCAGGATGGGAATATGTGTGGCATCAGACATGAACTCGAGGTTGTCCAGAATTTGCGTCCAGCTCGCTTCATTATTGTCTCGAACCCCGAACTGAGCGGAAATGGTCAAGCCACTGCCCCAAATCCCCTTGAACCCAGCTTCCTCCACAATTTTGGCACTGAGCCCATTATGGGCTTCACAAATGAATTCCAACTCCTGTGATTGGAGGAGTTGCCTAAACTGTTGGCATTTGGTTTTTGTGTTCACTGAATTTTCAATGGTTGATGCGAGTACGCGTTTAGACGTAGGAACATTTTCTCATGATGCGTGACCTGATGCCTAAGTGTCAATTCCTCAAAAGGAATATTTCTTGTTGGGTAGGAAAGATTGAAGGGAATCCTTGTGGGGCATTGGTTTCTACAGGACGCCTGTTGAAGAGAACATCACAAAAGCGGATGTGCAATGGGCAAGAATTTCTAAGTATCAAGCACCCAAAAAACGGTGTTTGGGGAGTAAGGGGCACGGCCTTCCCTTGACGTACCACTTCTGGGGAGGAGTGTTACGTGTCTAACACTGAACTAGCAAAAAGGGTTTGGGCATCCTTGAAAATGTCGACTGAATCGCTTTCCGAAGGTGGAGGCGGTTGCTGTTGTGGTGACTTGCCGTTCGTTCCGTGTATTGTTTACTGGTTCGATGCCACGCAATATTATTAAAAATACGGAGATGAGGCTGGTGCCAGCTGAGTGACCAATGGGGACTATTTCAACAGTCTCTTTTAGGAAACAATGGGTGGGTCTGGAAGCTCGGAGTCAAAGGGGAGTTCGAGTTGGTCGTCTTTGGCGAAAACGGTTTCATACGTGAAGTAGTCGGAAAGATGAGAATGGAAATCAGGGCCAAAGAGTTGGATTTGCCAGTCCCGTTGTTGGTCACGCGGAATGTCCCAGGCATCCCAGGCTTCCAGCAAGCGTAGCTGGTCATGCGGAGTGAGATCAGGCTTGACCGTGAACATCGATACGCTCATGTCCTGTGTATCGGCAGAAGCCTGTCGAAACTCTAATGGGAATGTTGAAAACGCCGCCAGCCTTCGCCAAGGCTACGGCACCAGCGGCGTTCCCTGCCTACCGTAGCCTTGGCGCAGGCTGGTCGCCCTTTTGCCGTCCTCACGTACTGAGAGTACGCTTCGCGCGTCAAAAGGGCTGCGGCCTTGCTGGATAGACCCTTCGGAAAGACTCAGGGCATGCTTTTTTGAACATTTCCTCTCACTGATGTTGGTTGTCTTCCCTGGCGCATTTATGGGATCTGGGCATGAAATATTCAACAGGCCCCTAATCAGACTTTTGGGGTGAATTGAACCCGATACTTCAAACCGCGTATTTACCGAATTCTTGTCATGGGGGCAGAATATGGAATCAAATCCATCTCCTCTCGTTTGACGAGCGGAGGGAAGCCCTACTCATCCACTCTTACTTACACAAGGAGGTTTCATGATGTCTATGCTTCGACAGGTCTTGACGATGTCGGCTGCGGTTGCTGGCGGAATGGCTGTAGGTGCCGGTTTGGGAATATTATTTGCGCCGCACTCCGGCCGTGTGACGCGCGAGCAAATTCAGGTGCACGTGCACAAAGCCCAAGACGAGGTGACCCATATGGGCGGCCGAGTGATGCAAAAAGTTGGCACAGTGCTTGAAAAGGGGAAGCTTGTCCTGAGCAATCACAAAGGGGTGTAAACAGATTGTATTTGTGGCGCAGACTCTTGCATGTCTTGAGGTAACAATGGCGTGTTCAAGAGCGTCAGTGTTGAAACGAGTGATAACATGACCAACCCCTTCAAACGTTTTTTCGGTGGAATCATGATCGGAATCTTCCTCACGATTCCTTTTTTCCAAACCCAAGGTGAACCGTTCGGTTCGCCATTTATTGCAAAGATTAGTGCGATGCCGCTCGTGTCCTCCGAGGCGTTTTTTGCGATGTGTATGGTTTTCCTTGGATTGTCCTGTGCCTGGGTGGGCGCAATAGCTACCCGTAAGGCTCGATCATCTATCGCGTCACTGTCCACGGGTGAAACATTTCGACGGCCGCGCCAACGGCGCCCGCAGCGGAGTCATCACCTCCTGGAATAATCTGCTTGGAGGGGATTGCTTTTTTAATTGACACCGTTATCCAACAGGCGTAGCATTTTCCTTGCCTCGAATAACGGGGTCTCACCCGAGGGAAAGTCCAGTCCCTCGATGCACACAATAAGGAGGGTCTCGCTATGCAAGACAATACTCCACCTGACCAGTTGGCCTCGCCTGTGATTGGGGTTGCCTTCTCCTCACAGCGGACTTTTTGCTTCTAGTCGGCGTTCATGCTGCCTGTCTATGGTCGTGCCCGTTAGCACGTGCTCATTGAGCGAATAAAAGAACAGGCGACTCCGCAGAGGAGAATTTCCCTTCCACTCTGTGGCGTGAGACAGACCCCGGCTCCTCATTCAGCAAAAAGGTCCCACTGTCCAATCATCGGCGGGTCGATGCACGAGAAGGCAATCATGGTCCTGGCGTTATAGGCGCCAAAGACAAGCCGCCTTCCCAACGGGGAAGGCGGCTTTTTTTATGCCACGAAACGTCACGAAGACAAGTGACTCTTAGCCATGTTTCTAGGTTTATCGTGTGTTAACCATTCGTTAAGACCCCCTCACCCTTGCCCTCTCCCCTATTCCATGGGGGCGAGAGATTTTTAAGATGGGCACCTCTAAAAACCGTCCTTTTCCGTGATGGCGGCGTCAGCCACGTGCTCACATCCTCATGTATTCGCCCATACACTCCGGTTTTCCGCGCGCGGCTTCCTTGCCCTCACAAAAAATGCCTGGTTTTTAGAAGTGCCCAGATGTCTTAATTGAACCTAGAAACAGTAGTTGGGCGCAAAAAAGCCGTGTAAGACATTGGGGTGCATGGTGAAATACAAAAAGTCGTGGGCACCCAAGGGCTCGCGCAAGAATAACATCCCCTGTTTGGGCGTCGATCCATCCCGTCTGGCAGCGTTGCTCGTCCTTTCCATACGAGGAGTATGCGCAGTCCTCGCGCCTTGCCAGACAGGTGTCTCAGCACCCAAACAGGGGATGTTATTCCTGCGAGAGCCCTTAGTGGTGATAAGACATTTTTGTATTTTGCGAGGAGCCTGGCCGAGATTAGCGATCGTGACGAGGGGGTGCTGGGTTGAGCCAGATGTTTCGATCGTTTGAGGCGAATAGTGGTGACTATTTAACGAAAACGGGGAATGTTCAAAAAGGCCATCCAGCAAGGCCGCAGGGGTTTTGGCGCGCGGAGCGTACACGGAGTACGTGAGCACGCCAAAAGCCCGAGAACGCAGCTGGGGGCCTTTTTCAACATTCCCCGAAAAGGATCGGAAGATCTGGCCACCTCCAGCGCACCCGCAGTAGATCTGTCTAATCTGGGCCAGGCTCCTATGTGCGCTCAGGGTCCGTCACGAAATAACCGGGACAATTGGGAGGCCCAGATTTGTGATCGAGGCAAGGCGCGACGAGGGAGCAGAGCGGGGCTCTGTGACCGAGGAGCAACGCTGCCCCGGGCCAAAGATGGGCCTCCCCGGAGGGCCGGACGCTTTTGGGCTCCGCCGGCGTCGCTCATCGCTTCCATACTCCCGGTATGCGCGCTCTTCGCTCCTTGGCTCGCTCCAAAATCGTCTCGGCCAATTGTCCCGGTTATTTCGTGACGGACCCTAAGAGCTTGCGCGGACTTTTGTGATCCAACTGCTGTTTCTAGGTTGAAGGTTAAAACACTATTAAGAGACCACAAAAAAGCACGTTTCAAAAGATGTTGGCTTTTTTGATGGTTGGGATTACGCTGTGATCATTCTCGTGATCGTGTTGGCCTATAGGCTTTGGTTCATGGCGTAATGGGCCGATCGAACCTTGAACAATGAAGTTGGTTGCCGATTCATGGGTTGGCTTTCGATATGGGATAGGAGGCAGTATGAAGAAGGCAAAGAAAAGTGAGGGACCCCACACGCGGTCTGTGCGAACTTTGGCGATTGATATCGGTGGGACCGGAGTCAAGGCCATTGTGTTAGACGATACAGGTCATCCCATCACCGAGCGTGGGCGGATCAAAACTCCAAGGCCTGCGACCCCTCAGGCCATTTTGGATACCATTGACGAATTGGCTAAGGGCCAAGGTGCGTGTGATCGCGTGTCCGTTGGGTTCCCAGGGGTCATCCGTAAAGGCGTGACCTCGACGGCGCCGAATCTTGATCCATCCTGGAAAGGGTTTGATCTGGTCCATAACCTCGAACAGCGGTTAGGAAAGCCGGTTCGAGCGGCCAACGATGCCGACGTACAGGGGTTTGGCGCGATTCGCGGCGAGGGGGTGGAACTCGTGGTCACGTTGGGGACAGGCTTTGGGTCGGCGTTGTTTGTGGATGGACGACTCGTGCCGAATTTGGAAATTGCGCATCATCCGTTTCGAAGTACCAAGACTTATGAACAAGAACTGGGGGATGTTGTACTGAAGAAAATCGGCAAAAAGAAATGGAACACACGTCTCGAGTTTGCCATCCAATCTCTCGAAGCGTTATTTAATTATGATCGGTTGTATATTGGTGGCGGCAACGCCAGGAAGGTTACCTTGGAATTGCCTGAGAATGTCACGCTCATTTCCAATATGGCTGGTCTGTTGGGCGGAATTGCCTTTTGGAAAATTGATGGCAGTCGTTCGCCAAAAAGGCCTTCCCACGCACGCTGATGGCATCGCAAATTTTTATAGTTGGAATTGGCGGGTTTATCGGGTCCGTGTTTCGGTTTCTCCTATCAGGTTTTGTGCATCGGCTGATGCCGTTGTCGGAATTTCCGTTTGGCACCTTCGTCGTGAATGTGGTCGGATGTTTGTGTATTGGCGTGTTGAATGGTGTGGCCGAAACGAGGCAGATCATCGGTCCGGAACTTCGTCTTTTTTTGATGATCGGGATGCTTGGCGGGTTTACGACCTTTTCCACGTTTGGCTATGAGACGCTCGCGCTGATTCGAGATGCCGAAGTCTTTCGGGCGATGGGCAATGTATCCTTGCACGTGTTCTTTGGCCTACTCGCGGTATGGCTTGGCGATATGCTTGGCCGTGTGGTGTGATTGATGCTTCTCCCCAGGGATGGATATCTACTCAGAATTTTTATCGGTGAACGGGATAAGCATGGGCATTTACCACTGTATCAATGGATCATTCAGCAAGCCAGAGAACAAAAGCTGGCGGGAGCCACTGCGTTTCGCGGGATTGAGGGATTTGGCGCCCACAGTCATTTACATACCACCAAAATTCTGCGCTTAACCGATGACCTTCCTATCTTGATCGAAATTGTCGATACCAAAGACAAGATCGAATCCTTTCTGCCGATTATCGACGAGGCCATCCCCGATGGCCTCGCCACGCTAGAAAAAGTCGAAATTCGCTTATATCGAAGCGGGCCGCCTCCTGGTGATCCACCTCCCGACGAACCGGCTGCGTAGCAGTTGGTTTAAAAAACTGGGGCCAGACTTGAATTCTTCCCTGGGAGGGGAAGGAATTGGAGCCGGATCCTATGCCGCGTATACCGTTTCACTTAGAACGTTCCTTCCTACTTCACCCACCGCGGCATTTGGTTCTGTCGCAAATACTCGATCAAGACGAAAAGCATTTGATGGATGGCCTGCACTACGCGGCGAGGGCATAGAACCGTTCGGCAGGAGAGGTCGCGTCTCCCGCCGGCGTTTTTATCTGACCTTTCTTGATCATTGCCATGACTTCAATGCCCGCTAACGTCTGTTGGGCCGCATAAAAGTTTTTGAAGCCTAACATCGGTCGTGTGAGCCTTTTGATGCGTCGGTGGTCTTGCTCGATAATATTGTTCAGATAGTTGCACTGACGGATTTTAATACGTTTATTATAATCTCGATTCAACTGTTTCAGGCCAGCTTTGTTCGCACCACTCTGATCGATATTCACCAGACTCGGTTTACCGTTTTCATTGATGGCTTTCTTCAAAAAGCGTAAGGCAGCCTGTGTATCTCGTGCTGCGGTCAAGAGAAAATCGATGGTATTCCCTTGCTTATCAATGGCCCGATAATAATATTTCCATTGGCCCTTTACCTTAATGTAGGTTTCATCCATTCTCCACCGAGTGCCAGCACGCTTCTTTTTAAGCCGAAAGGCGGCTTCCAGTTGTGGGGAGTAATGAAGGACCCAGCGATTAATAGTGCTGTGATCAACAGAGAAGCCACGTTCTTGCATCAATTCTTCGATGTCCCGGTAACTGAGGGAATATGCGAGATACCAACGAACGCTTTGCAGGATCATGTCTTGCTGAAAATGCCGGCCTTTGAAGGATATGGCTGCCATGATGGGCTCCCCCTCAAATAGCCTCAGGTTAACACACTCCGCTATTTGCGACAGAACCATAAATGGGGTCAGTTTCGATTTCTTTCGTGGGCTTAGGAAAAGGGGACAGATTTATTTTCTGGCAGAGGTTTGCTAGCCTTGCCCCCCAGGCTGCGTAACGCTCGGATCATTCTCCCAAATTTCCCTCATCATGTGATCCAATGAGGTCATAATCGCCAGTTAGTTTTCGCTGGGAAAATTAATCTGTCCCATTTTTTTAAAATACCAAGCTGCACGTCCCATCCATCGAAGTGTTCCAATGTTTCTAATGCCCTTGTCCGACAGTCATGTATGCTATAGTATTACAAGTATGCGTCCATATTACTGGAGGGAATAATGGCAACCTTAACTGTGAGAGTAGAAGACCAATTAGATCGTAAACTTCGACGATTGGCGAAAGAGACGGAACGTCCTAAAAGCTATTTTATTAAAAAAGCATTGGAACTCTACCTTCAGGAATATGAAGATTATCAAATTGCCCTGGCTCGTCGGGCTGATAAGGATGATGAAATCTGGACGATGGCGCAAATGAGGAAAGCGCTCGGTGTTTGAGATCCGATTTAAAAAATCTGTAAAAAAAGATCTGCAGAAACTTTCGAAATCTGTCCAAAAACGAGTTCTGGACAACATCCAACGGAATTTAGCCAAAGATCCCTATAAGGGCAAAGCGTTGAGCGGGGAATTCAAAGGTTTATATCGTTGGCGGGCAGGCAACCTTCGGGTTATTTATGAAATCCAAGACAAGCAGTTGATTGTTCTGGTATTAAAATTTGGGGATCGCAAAGATGTCTATCGGTAGGGTGCCACATTCAACCTAGAAACAGCAGTTGGATCACAAAGGTCCGCGCAAGCTGTAGGAGCCTGTCCAAGATTAGACGGATCTACTGCGGGTACGCTGGGTATGGCCAGATCTTCCGATCCTTTTCGGGGAATGTTGAAAAAGGCCGCCAGCTGCGTTCTCGGGCTTTTGGCGTGCTCACGTACTCCGTGTACGCTCCGCGCGCCAAAAGCCCTGCGGCCTTGCTGGACGGCCTTTTTGAACATTCCCCGTTTTCGTTAAATAGTCACCAATATTCGCCTCAAACGATCGAAACATCTGACTCAAACCAGCACATCCTCGTGACGATCCCTAATCTCGGACAGGCTTCTTGGCGCACCAGCCAAAATACAAAAATGTCTCATCACCATCGATATTTCACCATGCACACCAATAAGAAGCTGAGATGGCGTAGGGTATGGCGAGATTGTTCTGGATGTGCGGGTGGGAACCTCGCGTGTTTCTCGCTCTATTTCATAACCTGGATCCCTGCTAATTGCCGGGGGCGCTGGTCGTTCTAGGGCAGGTCCTCGTACTTTTCGGTGTCACGAAATCGTTGTCTGTGCTTTGGTGCTCTTTTTCTTGACATCAGATGTTCCCAGACCTATCATCATTGCATCATGGCTAGAACCACCGTTGATATCGATGCCCCAATTTTAAAGGAACTCAAGTCTCTCCAAAAAAAGGAGAAACGCTCGTTGGGGCAAATCATGTCCCAATTGTTGGCTGAAGCCTTATCCCGGAGAACTAAAGCCCACAAGCCGGCCAAACTCCAATGGGTCACTCGTGCCATGAACGCGACAATTGACCTAACTGACAAAGAGACAGTTTACTCAGTCCTCGACCAGGGCAAAAAGTGAGTTATGCCGTTGACGCCAATGTCCTCCTCTACGCCTCTGATCGCACCAGTCCTTTTCATGAATCCGCCATAGAATTTCTTCGTACCTGTTCTATTCATACTGAAATGTGGTATGTGGCATGGCCAACCCTGATGGCTTACCTTCGTATTTCCACTCATCCTAAAATCTTCACCCATCCCTTATCTGCGCAGGAAGCGTTAACCAATATTCGGACTCTCCTCCAAGTTCCGCATGTTCGACCCTTGTCCGAGGCCGACGGATTCCTGGATGTCTATGGAGAGGTCACCGGTAATTTTCCTGTCCGGGGCAATTTGGTGCCCGATGCGCATCTAGTCAGCCTATTGCGGCAACACGATGTGAGGAAGCTGTATACAACCGATAGGGACTTTAGAAAATTTGACTTCCTGGATGTCCAAAATCCATTCGAGTGAAGCCTCCGCCCAAAGTGCAGGGAGCTTCACTTTTTTAGAAATCCGATAAGATCTTCTTTGCTCAATCCCCATTGGTTGAGGATACCCAAAGCGTTCCTTTAGCAAGTTCATCGTGCAGCCGCACGACAGAGTTGTTTGCCCTGTTTTGAAGACTCACATGACCACACTTTTGCCGCACGATTTCAAAACCAGCATTTCTAAGAGCATAGATAAGATTGAGGTGACCACGACTTTTTTCTTTCACAATGCACACCAATTTCTTACGCGGCTTTTTTTGCGCCCAACTGCTGTTTCTAGGATGAAATAATAAACTCGGCCTCCATAATCCCATCTCTTTGAAATTTCCCCCTTCAAACTGTAAAGAACTCCTACATCTATTGCTGCTGAGCGTATGAGATCTTGTGGTATGTCCAAACGAGATGAGAAATACCAGGTCGTGACAGAACGACAAACTCAAAACGCAATTATCATTCGTGGCGCGCGGCAGAACAATCTCCGCAATATTTCTGTCTCGATTCCGCACAATGCTGTGACGGTGGTGACGGGGGTGTCGGGGTCGGGGAAGTCGTCGCTGGCGTTTGACACGTTGTTTGCGGAAGGGCAGTGGCGTTTTATTGAATCACTCTCGACGTATACGCGGATGTTTGTGGAGCGATTAGACCGGCCCGAGGTTGACCATATCGAGAACATTCGTCCAGCCATTGCGATTGAACAGAAGAACTCCGTTCGAACGGCTCGTTCGACAGTCGGGACGGCCACTGAGATCGCCGATCATCTCCGTCTCTTGTTTGCGACAATGGGCCGACCTATTTGTCCTACCTGTCAAGTTGAGGTTCGCGCGGATTTGCCGGAAGCGGTTGTGGACGGGTTGTTGGATAACTTTCCACAAGGCCGGGCCATGGTGTTATTTCCGCTTGCGGGATTGAAGATCTCGAAAGATGTGTCCGTTGTGGACTGGTTGCTTCGTCGAGGATTTGTTCGCGTCCTTGTAAAAGAGAAAGTGTTGTCCTTGGATGGTTCGGATCCCTTACCCAAACGCTGGCCCAAACTTTTTTATGTGGTTCTCGATCGATTGGTGCTTCGGCCAGATAATCGCTCTCGTGTGATGGAAGCGGTGGAAGGAGCGTATCGGGAAGGTGAGGGCCAGTGTCGGGTCGATGTGATTGACCAAGGCTCCTTCCTTTATAGCGCCGAAGCGCGTTGCAAAACCTGTGGATACAAAGCGGCGCCTCAACGTCCGGTTTTCTTTTCGTACAATCATCCATTAGGCGCCTGTCCGAAATGCAAAGGGTTTGGCAATGTGTTGCGCTATGACGAGGCGTTGGTGGTGCCTGATCCCTCGCGTTCGTTGGCTGCGGGTGCGATTGAACCCTGGACCAAGCCTTCGGCTCTCTGGTGGCAGCATCAGTTGTTGCGTGGGGCCAAGCAGTACGAGATCGACATCACGACACCGTATCACAAATTGAGTGATGAACATCGTGCGTTACTGTGGAAGGGGGCGAAGGGGCTCAAGGGGATCGACAAGTTTTTTTCGACGCTCGAAGGCAAGCGTTATAAACTTCATGTGCGAGTGTTGTTGAGCCGGTATCGCAGTCCGGTTTCGTGTCCGTCTTGTGAAGGAAGCCGGCTGAAACCGGAGGCCTTGAATGTCAAAATTCACGGTCGAAATATTCATGAAGTTTCTCAATGGACTGTGGGGCAATTGGATGAATGGTTGAAGGACTTTCCCCTCACGGCATTTGAAGCTGATCTTACCCGTGACCTGCTCCCTCGTGTGTGCCATAAACTCGAATTTCTTTTGCGAGTCGGTTTGGATTACCTTACGCTCCTGCGGGAAACCCGCTCGCTCTCTGGCGGTGAAGCCCAACGCATTTCTCTGGCCAATCAACTGGGCTCTCATCTTGTTGGCACGCTGTATGTGTTGGATGAGCCCACGATTGGCCTTCATGCGCGGGACACGGCCACGTTGGCCACAATTTTACAAGAGCTGGCACATCGCGGGAATACGGTGGTGGTTGTGGAGCATGATCGTCAGGTCATCGAGCAAGCCGATCATGTGATTGAGCTTGGTCCGTTGGCTGGTGAGCAAGGCGGGACGATCGTATGCTCGGCTCCGCGCGAGCAATTCATGATGCATCCTCATGCGTTAACTGCTCAATATCTCCGAGGTGAAAAGCAGATTCCTATTCCCCAGGTGCGACGCCCGGACAGCGGACGGTTCGTGACCCTTCATGGCGCGCGGGCGAATAATCTGCAACACCTGACGGTTCGGTTTCCTCTAGGGATGCTTGTGTGTGTGACGGGGGTCTCGGGATCAGGGAAAAGTACGTTGGTTGAACAGACATTGTATCGGGCTGCCGCCCGAGCCTTTGGGGTACAATTTCTGCCGATGGGGCGATTTGATAAAATCGAGGGTCTGAGTCAGTTGCGAACGATTCGGATGATCAATCAGGCACCGATTGGCCGAACGCCGCGGTCGAATCCCATCACGTATATGAAAGCCTTTCAGCACATCCGGCAACTGTTTGCTGAAACCTTTGCCGCGAAACAACGTGGGCTAACGCCGTCGCATTTTTCCTTTAATTCGGGATTGGGCCGGTGCCAGCGGTGCCAGGGGAATGGGTTGGAAAAGCTCGAAATGTATTTTTTCGAGGATTTATACGTGACGTGTGAGACGTGTGAGGGTCGTCGTTTTACCCCTGAGGTGCTTCAGGTGCGATGGCGCGGGTATTCCATTGACGAGATCCTTGGTCTCACGGTGCAAGAGGCGCAGCAGGTATTTCGTGGGGCGGCAGTGGGTTTGCAGCGCGTGTTGGGACTTCTTCTTGACATTGGGCTTGGCTACCTCCGATTGGGTCAATCTGCCCCTAGCCTGTCCGGAGGGGAAGCTCAACGGTTAAAGATGGCTGCCGAGCTGGCATCGGTGTCTGAAAAGCGCAAGGCCAAAAATGCTTCTCACATTCCTGATCCTGCATCACTTGATCGTGGTGTTCTATATATCCTGGATGAACCCACAACAGGGCTCCATCTTGCTGATGTTCAGAAATTATTGGAGATGCTGGGTCGATTGGTCGAGGCCGGCAATTCGGTCATTGTGGTGGAACATCAGCTTGATGTGATTAAATCAGCGGATTGGATTATTGATCTTGGGCCTGGAGGCGGTGATAAGGGGGGGACGATTGTAGCGGAAGGCCGGCCTGAAGATGTAGTAGGGATCAAGCGTTCGTACACAGGGCAATTTTTGCGGCCTTGCCTTGGGGAATTGGTTTTGCAGCGTAAGAGAAAGCTCTAATTGGCGGGTTAGTTCATCTGTGGGTCGGTAGGCATATCCGTATAGATCGCGTATTGATCTCCTAGAGACCGTAAGATGTCACCCCAGAGGCGGGTATGATCTCGATCAAACATAAAGGAAGAGTCGGCAGGCAGCGTGAGCCAGGATCCGATTTCCATTTCGGATTCTAATTGGCCGGGTGCCCAGCCTGAGTACCCCATGAAGGCGCGAAAGTTAGCCTGGCTGAACGGATTCTTTAAGATGTCTTCCAGGGCGGTCATATTGCCGCCAAGATACACGCCATCAAATACATGATGGGTATCTTCTGGACCCTCCGGGGTCTTGTACAAAATTAATAAATGATTGCGTTGGACTGGGCCACCCTCAAACACCATATGGTTTTGGCCTTCGAGAATGGGGACCTGGGGGAGGACCTCGGTGATGTTCATCTCGGTTTGGCGGTTGATCACCACGCCCAGCGCCCCTTCCTCTCCATGCTCACAGAGCAGCACCACCGTTTGGCGGAAGTTTGGCTCCCGAAGGCTGGGGGTTGCAATAAGAAAAATTCCTTTTCCAAGCGGTGTGTCCATGTGCCAAAACTTTCTAGCCCGGTTGCAGAAACGAATTCTGCTTCCTTCTTCGGTTTGAGAAAACGCGTCTAAGTAGTCTTTTCCTGACTCAAAGTAGCCAGGGCAAACCTGTTATCAGGTTCGGTAATCTTTAAACTCAACCTCGGCATCCGGGAGTTTAAAAAATGCCCGCAATTGTTTTTTGAGCGTAGCGCGACCGTTTTCATCTCCAAGGTTAAGCTGGTATTCATTAATGACCATGGTCTTGGCCCCACCTGGTTTCACCCATTCAGTCCAACATGCCTCACAGACACTTTTTTTTATTTCTTTTTCCAATTTTCCTAAAAACAGGTTTTCTGTCATCATCTCCGCGGTTTTTTCGCAGCGTAAACATTGAATCTCTGGCATAGACTATCTCCTTTTTCTACTCTATAAAAACGATTCATGATAATGACTCGTGGTTGGAATGTACTGAATCATATCACGGGAAAAGAAATTCTGAAAAGCTCATGCGTCATTCATTGACGTGACTAGGGGATCATGTTAGAAATTGTGGGTTATTAGCCTATGCCCGGATGGCGGAACTGGCAGACGCGCCAGACTCAAAATCTGGTTCTCGCAAGGGAGTCCGAGTTCGACCCTCGGTCCGGGCACCATTTGTTGTTTCATTTCAGAGGCTTAGATTTTTCAATAATTAATAATGATGGCTGGACTCAAGAGAAAAATAGGTTTATAACCTCAAAATGAAAGTGGGGCGTTTTCTCAAGGCAATTTACTGTGTTTCAAGATATTTTTAAGGAAAAACACCCTTGACAGCGCTTGAAGACATCACTATAGTTACCCCCTCTTGGCTTTACATGAAGGTTCAATAGGGTATCATTCATAGGCATTAATCTTTGATTATTAACTTCATCTTCCTAAGGAGGAGCCACATGCGGAAGTTAGGGTATCTTGGAGCAGCTATCATTCTTGCAGGCTCAGTCAGCATGGCAATGGCGCAAGAGCGTGCGCCGCAACACGTTGGTTACGGTACGGGTGTTGGTGAATCACAAGGTGTTGGCGACAGATCTCGGGTTATGGATCAGGGTGACATGCTACGATATTTGTCACAACCAGAAACTGTGCATGGAGAAGTTGTTGGCGTCGATTTATCTAGTGGCCGGTTGTTCATCGATATGGGCGGAAGTTCTCACGATGAACGACAAACTCTTCGTGGGGGTCTCAATTTACAGACCCTGTATTTTAATGAGAATACTAACTACGAGAATTTAAGGGCCATCAAACAAGGGGACTATGTGTCGGTGACACTGAGACAGGAAACCGATGCCACACACAAATTTAGTACTGGTCGTAGAGTGGTAGAGGGAGTGGTCGTCATCGATGGCTCTCAATTGTTGGGCGGTGCAGACAATCCAGATTTCGGTGGTGGGTTAGGGCAAAGACCAGATCCGGATAAATATCGTGGTATCCGCACCGCAACTGCCGGGTACACAGGTGTTCCAGCAGGTGGCATGCAAGAAGGTGTTGTCCAGGGTGGAATTACCTCGACCGTCGGCGTGATCACGGGTGCCGGTCCTTGCTGGCAATGTGCTCCACAACCGGACACGGTCAACAAGCGAACGAGTAAAACCATCGCTACGGACTACGGTGCTGATCGGAACAATATGGACAAGGGTACGGTTCAGTAATTAGCGGTTGAGTCTGTTGTTGTTTGTAAAAAGGAGCGTGTCAGCGTAAAGTTGACACGCTCCTTTTCTTTGTAAAGCAGGTACCGGGAATAATCGTATAATTCTTTGGTGGGTTTTGAGGAACGGGACCGTTGAATAATTCCAAAAATTTTTTCAATTCCTAACAACCTTTCCAACATTCTGCCGGTGGCAGGAGGAAAAAGGGGCTGTTGAAAAAGGCTGTCCAGCAAGGCCGCAGGGGATTTGGCGCCCGCAGCGTACATGGAGTACGTGAGGGCGAACGGCGCGAAGAGCGCCAAGTTTGTGAGCGCGAATCTCGATAAAGCCCCGACCTGCCTGCGCGAAGCCGCTACGGCGAAGGCTGACCGTCTTTTTCAACAGTTCCGGAACCTGAGTCATGAATCAAAAGATTGAAGCCCAGGTTGAGTTAGACTTGCGGGGTGTAATTTGTCCGTACAATTTTGTTAAAACGAAATTGAAATTGGATACGATGTCTGCAGGGGAAATTTTAGCGGTGATTTTAGATGATGGGGAACCAATAAGGAATGTTCCTCAAAGCGTAAAAAATGAAGGACATACCATTCTCACTCAGGATCAACTTGGGGCAAGCTATCGAGTGGTGATTCAGAAAGGTGAGGATTAGGGCCTGTGAAAAAATATCTTGGACAAAATCGTGCCCAGATTTGGGTTGGATTTGGACGTAACGATTGAGAAAAAGTCGAGGCATAGTATGCCTCTGTTGAGGTTTTTCGATTGAGGCGCGTTCAAAGATGGCTCGAAGATGGGATGCGAGATGTCCAAGTTATTTTTTTACAGGCCCTTAACGGCCATGTTCCTTTTTGATTGCCTTTTCGTTTTTGGCCTGCCTGCAATAACCAGCGTTATTTCCCCTCGAGGCGTTTGAGTTCCGTACCTTGCCAAAATGTCCTCGGCACTTCCTCGAATAAATTCCTCATAAGTTTTGGTCAACTCGCGGGCCATAGTTAATTGACGATTTCCAAAAATTTCTTGTATTTCAGATAATGTCGCTTTAATACGGTGGGGTGTCTCGAAGAGGATGATGGTTCGGGGCTCCTCCGCTAAGGTTTGTAGCATTCGAGAGCGGGCCCCTGATTTTTTGGGTAAAAACCCCTCGTAGCGAAAGGCGTCTGTCGGTAAGCCCGATGCGGTCAGTGCTGCCAGAATAGCGGAGGGGCCGGGAATTGGCACAATTGGAATATCTTCGGCAATAGCATGAGTCAAGAGGTAGTATCCCGGATCAGAGATTAAAGGGGTTCCTGCATCAGAAACTAACGCGACTGATTGTCCTCCCTGAAGTTTTTCCAAAAGCACCGGTGTTTTGTGTTCTTTGTTAAAGTCGTGATAACTCGTCAGTGTGGTCGTAATTCCATAATGACCACAAAGTTTTTGAGTATGCCTCGTGTCTTCTGCCGCGATAATGCTGACTTCTTGGAGAATACGGTGTGCCCGATAGGAAAAATCCTCGAGGTTTCCGATTGGGGTGCTAACGATGTACAGTGTGCCACTCATTATTTTTCCTTTGTTGTATGATATTGGCCCATTCTACTGAGGTCTGGAGGAAAAAGTCATGTGACGGATGCCAATAATTATCGAGGGTGCCTAATAATCAAGTGGAATAGGGACAGCGAAGGGTGAAAAAATCGCCGTGCGCGTCCATATCGAACAATTGGGGATGTTCAAAAAGCATGCCCTCGCGGAGGCGGGGGGCGCGATCAGCAAGGCTGCAGGCGCTTTGGCGCGCGGAGGGTCCGCGAGTACGTGGGCACGATAAAGGGCCGAGAACGCCGCTGACGCCATTTTTTAACATCCCCAATAGCCGAAACGCAGAAGGGAAGACTAAATGCTGTTACAGGATCGTGTGGCTTTGATAACAGGAGGGGGAGTTGGAATTGGATGTGGAATCGCTAAAGCCTTAGCCGGGCAGGGGGTTCGCATCGGTATTTGTGGGCGGCGGGCTGAACCTCTTGAAGAAACGGTTGGAGAATTGAAGGCCTTAGGAGCTTCCGCCATGGGCGTCACTGCGGATGTGACCAATCGTCAGGATCTGGAACGAGTGGTTTCGGCCATTGTCGCAGAATGGGGGCAGATCGATATTCTTGTTAACAATGCAGGGGTGTCTGGCCGAACACCTATTGACGATCCTGATGATTCTCGCTGGTCCAACATTATTCAAGTTAATCTCACGGGGTCCTACCTTTGTTCGAAAATTGTGTTGCCACATATGAAAGGCCCTGGCTATGGCCGAATCATCAATCTCTCGTCGGTCCTTGGGCGATTCGGTGTACCAGGCTATGCAGCCTATTGCACGGCCAAACATGGCATCATTGGTTTTACTAAGGCCATTGCCCTTGAAGTGGCTCATCGAGGGATTACGGTCAATGCGGTATGCCCGACTTGGGTGGATACGGCCATGGCTCGTCAAGGAATTGAAGAAACCGCTGCAGTCTTGGGCATGTCGATAGAGGATTTTCGAACCCAAGCCATTGCGGCTGTGCCAATCAAACGTATGGCGAAGGTTGATGAGATAGCATCCACTGTCCTGTTTCTTTGTTCGCCTATGGCTGCAGCCATTTCAGGCCAAGCCATTAATGTCTGTGGTGGAGCGACAGCAGGTTCAGGAGGATAGTTTTTCAATTGAATGGTCATGTTGTCCATCTGTCTAAAGCCTTAAATGGGTCAGATGACGGAAAACACAAAATTCGAAGCACCAAATCTCAAACACATTCAACATTCAAATGCCCAAAATTCCAAACCTTTCGGTCAAATTTGGGACATTGGGATTTTGAGCATTGGAATTTGTTTCGGATTTCGTGCTTAGGATTTCTCCCCTTTGTGTATTTCAAGGTCCGTTGCAACACCTCACTCCCATTCTTTTTCTCGATCATCACCCTCTAGCGGACATGCCATTTCCTTGACCTCTTTATAAGGCCTATCTATACTTCCAATCTGGGTTTTTAGGACTTTTTCAAGGGTATTCGCAATCATGACGGTTGTATTTTTCCAACTGACTTTGGGGTTGTATTTCCTCGGGACGGTCATGTTTTTGGTATGCTTGGATCGACGTTCCGAAGTTCTTTCCAAAATCGCCCTAGGTTTGGCTGGACTCGGGTTTTTCACGCATACGATTGCATTAGCGTTTCAACTGTTGTCGGGAGACGATTTGAAATGGGTGACCTTTCACAAGGCTATGTCATTTTTTTCCTGGTCTCTTGTGTTGGTGTTCCTGGTTGTGGCAATTCGACAGCACCTGTATGTCCTTGGGTCGTTTATCCTGCCCTTGGCTTTTCTCTCGTTAGTGTCTACTGCGATTCTTCCTACGGAAGCTCCGGTCCTGCATCCCATGTTTCAGGCGGTATGGGTCCATGTCACGCTGAGCATGTTGGGAACGGTGGGGTTTGCGGTGGCTTTTGTCGCGGGGCTGATGTATTTGATGCAAGAACGATTGCTCAAGTCCAAGCAATTTAACGTGCTGTACTTCAAGCTGCCTCCCTTGGACTTTTTAGACAAGCTCAACCAGCGGTCCATTTTACTTGGCTTTCCCTTTTTAACACTTGGCATTTTGACGGGTGCGATCTCCGCCCAGATTACGTTGGGCGCCTATTTGAGCTGGAACCCTGAGCAAACATGGGCTGTAGTCACGTGGGTGTTTTATTTATTCGTGTTAATGGGGCGGGTGACCGTTGGATGGAGGGCCAAAAAAGCGGCATATTTAACCATCGTCGGGTTTGCCGGGGTGCTTCTCACCTTTCTTGGCGTCATTCTGAAAAGCAGCGGGGTCTCGGTCAGCTGATGCATATCATTACGGTCGGACTATCCCACAAAACGGCGCCCGTAGAACTTCGGGAATTATTGGCTGTGCCCGATAGTCGGATGGGTGAAGCGTTAAAGAGACTCATGACATATTCGGGCGTGAAGGAAGGCATGTTGCTTCAAACCTGCAATCGCGTTGAAGTGTATGCAGTCGTCGATCAGGTTGAATCAGGGTTTTCTGCGGTTCAGGAGTTTCTTGTTAATTCGCACCTTTCGCTTTCTGCTGAACAACTGCTGCCACATTTGTACTGGTATTCCGGTGATCGGACTATTGCCCATTTGTTTCGCGTGACGGCAAGTTTGGACTCTATGGTCGTGGGGGAGCCGCAAATTTTGGGGCAAGTCAAAGATGCGTTTCGGTCCGCCCTAACCCACAACACCAGTGGAGTTATCCTCAATAAACTCGTTCAAAAGGCCATTTCTGTTGCCAAGCGAGTGCGGAGCGAAACGCGCATTGCAGAAAATGCCGTGTCCGTCAGCTATGCGGCAGTCGAGTTAGCCAAGAAGGTGTTTGGGAATTTATCGGCTCGGACCGTGATGCTTGTTGGAGCCGGCGAGATGGCCAAGCTGGCGGCCAAGCATTTAATCAATCATGGTGTCCGGCAGGTTCTGCTCACGACACGTGATCCGGTTCGTGCGCGTACCATGGCCGATCGGTTTCAAGGTTCCCCGATTCCTTTTGAAGAGTTTCGGAGCGAAATGGCTAAGGCTGACATCGTTATCTGTTCCACGGGAGCCTCTCATTATTTAATTAGTGCGGAAGATGTGCAACGAGCGGTACGTGAGCGGATGAATAGACCCATTTTTCTCATTGATGTGTCCGTTCCGAGAAACATCGATCCGGCGGTGCGTGAGGTGGATAACGCCTTTCTCTTTGATATTGATGATCTGGAAATGCACGTGGAGCAGAATAGGGAAGAACGACGAGCCGAATCCGTCAAAGCCGAGGCCATTGCACAAGAAGAAGTCGCTGTCATCCAAAAGTGGCTACAAACGCTTGTCGCAACTCCCACTATTGTAGCCTTACGAAAGCGGGCGGAAGATATTAAGCAGGCTGAACTCGATAAAGCCCTCGGTCGGTTGAGTACATTGTCAGATCAAGATCGTGAAACGATTGAAGGGTTAGCCTCGAGCATCGTGAATAAATTGATTCATGGGTCGGTAGTGACGCTGAAGTCCGTGGCCCAATCCTCCAATGGCGCGATCTATATTGATGCGGCCCGCCGTTTTTATGATCTTGATTCTGGCGAAGAAGCATCGGAAGAAGACGATCAACTGAGTTCATCTAGTGTGGCGTCTGAAACGGTGAAATCGGCAAGTGATCAAAAGAATGTGCAGCATGTCGATAAGCCCAAATTCTCCCATGAGGCCAAGGGATAGATTAAAGGGCACCTCTAAAAACCCGGCATTTTTTGTGAGGGCAAGGAAGCCGCGCGCGGAAAACCGGAGTGTATGGGCGAATACATGAGGATTTGAGCACGCGACTGACGCCGCCATCACGAAAAAGGACGGTTTTTAGAGGTGCCCTAAAAAGGATTCCTGTTGAAATGGTTAATGAGGTTCTGGCTGAGGAGAATGAGTGAGTTCGGAAAACGGTACCCGGACATCGTTGGTGATTGGGACACGGGCCAGTCAACTGGCCGTTTGGCAAGCTGAATGGGTGCAGGCCCGTCTTCATGAGATTGCGCCACATCTTTCGATTCGGCTGGAACGGATTCAAACCAGTGGAGATAAGATCCTGGATGTTCCCTTGGCCAAGATTGGTGGAAAAGCCTTATTTATCAAAGAAATTGAAGAAGCCTTACTGAGAAAGGATATTGACCTGGCCGTCCATAGCATGAAAGATGTGCCGTCTGTTTTGCCTGAGGGGTTGGCCATCCACTGTGTTCCGCAACGTGAAGATCCGCGTGATGCCTTATTGAGTCGTGATGGCCGGTCGTTTCACGAGCTCCCACCATCAGCGAATGTTGGAACCAGCAGTCTTCGACGGCAAGCTCAGTTTCTGGCTCAACGACCAGACTTATCCATTAAGATGTTGCGTGGCAATCTGGACACCCGAGTGCGAAAACTTCGTGAAGGTCAATTTGATGCCATCGTGCTCGCGGCCTCAGGGTTAAAACGTTTGGGATGGGCTGACCAGATCACAGAATGTCTTTCCACGGATATCAGTCTTCCGGCTGTAGGCCAGGGAGCGCTGGGTATTGAAGGGCGGTCCGAGGATACGTTTATTCAGAACCTGTTGCAGCCTCTCAATGATTCCCCGTCGCGTTCAACCGTAACTGCGGAGCGAGCCTTTTTAGCTCGATTGGAAGGTGGATGCCAGGTTCCCATTGCTGGCCATGCGATCCTGGAAGGGTCGATGTTGACACTTCATGGACTTGTCGCCAGTGTCGATGGGCAACAGATCATTCGTGATGTGATTCATGGCTCCGTTGATGAGGCTGAGTCCTTGGGTGTTGCCTTAGCAGAGCGAATTTTGGAGGCAGGCGGTGATAAAATTTTAAACGAAATTTACGGTCGTGCGTGAACAGGATTGGCATGAAAAAAGGAAAAGTCTATTTAGTTGGGGCAGGGCCTGGTGATCCGGGATTACTGACTATCAGAGGGAAAACCTGCCTGGAACAGGCGGATGTCGTGCTCTATGACCATTTAGCCAATCCTGTGCTCTTAGACTATGCCCCCGCTCATGCGGAGCGAATTTATGTGGGACGCTGTGGTCGTGGGGCGTATCGGCCTCAAGAGGAAATTCATCGTCTGTTGATTCAGAAAGTCCAAGAAGGGAAACAGGTGGTTCGCTTGAAGGGCGGAGACCCATTTATATTCGGACGAGGGGGGGAAGAAGCTGAGATGATGGCTGAGCAATCGGTGCCCTTTGAAGTGGTTCCTGGGGTTACCTCAGCGGTGGCCGTGCCAGCCTATGCAGGGATTCCGGTGACGCATCGCACCATGGCTTCGACGGTAACCTTTGTGACGGGTCATGAAGATCCCAGCAAGGGAGGAAGTGTTCTCGAGTGGCCACGGTTAGCCACTGTCGATGGGACTCTCGTGTTTCTCATGGGGGCGAAGAATTTACCCACGATCGTTCGCCGGTTGACCGAAGAAGGAAAATCCTCGGACACCCCGGTGGCGCTTATTCAATGGGGAACCTATCCCAAGCAACGGACAGTGGTCGGGACATTGGCAGATATTGTGGAGCGGGCTGAGGCCGTGAATATTCAACCGCCGACTATTATTGTCATTGGGGCCGTGGTTCCGTTGCGAAAAAACCTGAATTGGTTTGAATCCCGCCCCTTGTTTGGAACTCGGATTTTGGTTACTCGCGCTCGCAGTCAAGCATCTGAGCTTTCTCAGCTCTTGCTGGCATATGGAGGGGAACCGGTGGAATGTCCCACAATCGAATTTGTTCCCCCAGAAAGTTGGGAAGATGTCGATGAGGCCATTGCATGCCTGGACACCTATCAGTGGCTGGTCTTGACGAGTGTGAATGGAGTCCAACATTTCATGCGTCGTTTGTGGTACAAGGGTCGAGATGCCCGAAGTCTTCAGGGAGTGCGAGTGTGTTGTATTGGGCCTCGGACTGCCCAAGAATTGGAAAAATTTGGTGTGAAAGCCGACTTGATCCCTTCGCAATATCAAGCCGAGGGGGTTCTGGATGAAATGAAAAAGGCTGGGGTGGCTGGCCAACGTGTGCTCATTGCTCGTGCGGCACAGGCTCGTGAAATTCTGCCTGAAGAGTTGCGCTGCGTGGGAGCGGAGGTTCAGGTTGTCCCGGTGTATCAAACCGTGGTTCCTCATTCTGCAATCGATGACATCAAAGCACGGTTTCTCTCCCAGGGAATCGAGATGGTCACGTTTGCGAGTTCATCCACGGTGCGAAATTTTGTGGAATTGTTTGGAGGAGGCGGGGAATTGAAAAAAATTCTCCAACACACCATGATTGGGTGTATTGGGCCGATTACCGCCGAAACCGTTCGAGAGCAGGGATTGCAAGTTGATGTGGTTGCCGGGCAAAATACCATTCCTGCGTTGGTCGAGGCGCTGGTGGCGTATCGGCAACAGTCGGTTCAGGCAACGGTTTGATTGCACGCTTTCCGCGTGGGGAGTAGGCAGTCACATTCTGGGCAAAGAAGGATGCAAAACATTTATGGGTTAAACGAAGGAGAGATCTATGGTTCCCGTGAAATCTTTTATGGTTCCGGCTGAGAAGTTCATCACAATTGATCGAGATGTGAATGTCCGCAAGGCTGTGGAAACCATGCGTGATAGTGGGATTGGGAGTATTTTTGTCACCCGTGATGGGAAAATTATTGGGATTCTTACTGATACTGATTTGCTGAGACGTCTGGTCGCCGCCGGGTTGGATCCTAACCAGACCACTGTAGAGCAAATTATGTCGGCCCCCATCAAGACCATTGATGAAAATAAAACGCTCCTCGATGCCAATGATGTGATGGCAAAAGAGCACGTTCGGCATTTAGGGGTTTCCGGCCAGGGTGGAAAATTAGTTGGCATGATTTCTGTGCGAGACCTTGTGGTGTTTCTGACGAACCTTCCCCGGAAATAACCTCCAGATAATATCGGGACTCCTGTCCACACAAGGTGGTTCTATACAAAAACCGCATAGCAATCGGATCCCGGTCGTACTTAGGACAACACCATTATGGCCTTTCCTCGACAGCGTATGCGCAGGCTACGACAGCATGAATCCATGCGTCGTCTGGTTCGAGAAACCAGTCTGTCGCCGGATGATTTTATTTATCCGCTGTTTGTCACTGTCGGCCAAAATCAACAGATTCCGATCAGTTCCATGCCGGGCCAATTCCGGTGGTCTATTGATTTGCTAGTCAAAGAGGCGTTTGAGGCTCATCAATTAGGTATCCTTGCGATCATGCTCTTCGGCATTCCTGATCGAAAAGATGCTCGGGGAACCTCCGCATATGATCCTGATGGCATTGTTCAGCAAGCGGTTCGGGCACTCAAAAGTCAAATACCGGACCTCCTCGTCATCACGGATGTGTGCATTGATGAATATACGGACCATGGGCATTGTGGCATTGTGAAAGATGGCCGGATTCTCAATGATGAAACGCTTGAATGTTTGCGGTCAATGGCGCGAACGCATGCGGAGGCGGGTGTCGACATGGTTGCCCCGTCTGACATGATGGATGGTCGCGTCGGGGCCATCCGCGATGAATTGGATCAAGCGGGGTTTCCCGACCTTCCCATCATGGCCTATGCTGCGAAGTATGCGTCGAGTTTATATGCTCCGTTTCGTGAAGCAGCGGACTCCAGCCCAGCGTTTGGAGATCGGCGAACGTATCAAATGGATCCGGCCAACGTCCGTGAAGCCATTCGCGAAGTTGAACTTGATGTGGAGGAGGGGGCCGACATTGTGATGGTCAAGCCGGCGCTTCCCTACCTGGATGTGATTGCACAGTCGCGATTACATGTCTCCGTTCCTATCGCAGCTTATCAAGTTAGCGGGGAGTACAGCATGATCAAAGCGGCTTCTCAGCAAGGGTGGATCGATGAATCCAGTGTGATGCTTGAAACTCTGTTGTCCATTAAGCGAGCCGGGGCGGATCTCATTCTCACCTATTTTGCCAAGGATGCGGCGCAGGCCCTCGACAGCTGGCGCACATGAAGGTTTCACGAGGACTCCCGAACTCTCCCCTCCCTCCTCATCCCGTGTTAACCATTGGCAATTTTGATGGTCAACATCTTGGTCATCGCTACCTGCTGTCTACCGTGGTCAATTGGGCTCGCGAGTGTGGCGGAACACCAATGGTGTTGACCTTTGATCCTCATCCTGTCCAGGTCTTGAATCCCAATATCGATTTTCAATTCCTGACGACCCCGGAAGACAAGCTGAAGTGGTTTGAATCCGTCGGGGTGGAACATTTGGTTATTCTCGAGTTTACGAAATCTTTTTCCGCCCTGAGTCCCGAAGAGTTTGTGGGGTCGATTTTACGCGATGGGTTGGGGGTCCGTGATCTCTTTGTTGGGGAACATTTTGTCTTTGGACAGGGGCGGGCTGGCAATACTTCAACCTTGACCCAATTAGGAAAACGTGCAAATTTTCAAGTCCATCTCCTGAAGCCGCTCGGATCCGGAGACAAAGTTGCCAGCTCAACGCATATTCGAAAATTGATTCAGCAATGTAAAATAGAAGAAGCTCGGGAATTTTTAGGGAGGTCCTATTCATTGCAGGGGTTGGTGGTTGAAGGTGATCAGCGTGGGCAAGCCCTGGGATGCCGAACAGCCAATCTTCGTTTGCCGGCAGGGCGAGTGATTCCGCCTGATGGTGTCTATGTGACCAACCTGCATTGGAAAGGGAGGTCATTCAATTCGATCAGTTATATTGGGACGCGCCCGACTTTTGGGCAGGGCGACCGATTACTGGAAGTCCATATACTGGATGAAGACTGTGCATTGTATGGAGAAGACGTGCAAGTCGATTTTCTCACGTATGTGCGCGGTGATGAGGTTTTTCAGTCGTCCGATGAATTAGCCGCTCAAATTGCTTTGGACATCGATGTAGCGCAAGACGTGTTTAAGAAAGAGAAAGCCCGGAGTTGACCTTGCAAATTTCTTCCCGCCTGTGAGCTGTGCGTATGTCACCCATCCTGCGTTTTGAACAACAGGTCTTGGCGAGGGTTCGTCAACAAGAATTACTCAACGAACACGACCGGGTCTTGGTTGCGGTATCTGGCGGACCCGACTCGGTGGCCTTGTTGCACCTCCTGTGTGCGTGGCAGTCACAGTTGAATTTGGTTCTCCATGTGATCCATATGAATCATGGGTTACGAGGCGACGAAAGCGAAGCCGATGCGGACTTTGTTCAAACCTTGTGTCAGCAGCTTGATGTGCCGTGCCATGTGCAACGACTCAATCTCCAACTGGAGATCCAAACACGAAAAGGCCAATCGACCCAGTCCGTGGCTCGTGATCTTCGGTATGCGGCTTTCACCCAAGTGGCCCATGAGCACGACCTCACAAAAGTAGCCCTAGGGCATACGAGCGATGATCAAGCTGAAACCGTGCTGATGTGGATGCTCAGGGGAGCTGGGTCGGTTGGATTATCAGGCATGCCTGCTTTTCGAGCTCCCTACTTCATTCGACCGTTGTTAGGAGTATTGCGTGTTGAGATTGTAGCCTACCTCAAAAAGAACCAATGGTCTTTTCGTATCGATTCGAGTAATGCGAGTCCTCAATACAGGCGTAATCGTATCCGTCAGGAGTTGATGCCTGTTCTGAAACAATTCAATCCCAAAATTGTTCAAGTGTTATCACGTCAGGCCAACATTCTTCGTGAGGAATCCGAATATCTTGACCGGGTAGCGTCACAAGCTCTGGCATCGGTCATGCTCAAGGCTGATGTCGATAGGGTGGTGTTGAATCAGGTCACGTTGTCCGGACTCCCGCGGTCAATTCAGCGAAGAGTGGTGTTATTGCTCTACCGGCAGGTGACCCGGACAAATGTTCATCCACCGTTTGATTGTGTGGAAGCAATTTTGGATGTAGTGAATCGAAGTACTTCGGGTCGCGTGATTCAATCCCATGGCATCCGAGTCCGTCGCGATTATAAAGAGGTTCATGTGTGCGCGGTGGAAGGCGAGACACCGTTTCATTTGCCACCATCTCATCCGATCCTTCCGTTATCCGTACCTGGGTTGTTATCCTGGCCGTTCACGGGTCAAACTCTTGAGGCTTGTCTGGTAGACCGTCTCCCCGATAACTGGAAAAATGACCCATCCTGCGTGTATCTCGATGCGGATCATTTTACCCATGATCTTGTGATTCGTCAGTGGAAATCAGGCGACTCATTTTATCCCTTGGGGATGAATGGTCAAAAGAAAAAAATTCAGGATTTTTTCTCTGACATCAAACTGAGCCGAACGAGGCGTTCTGAGGTGCCCTTAGTCGTGGCTCCAGAGGGCATTGTATGGGTTGCTGGTTTTCGACCGGATCATCGATTCCGCGTGATGACGGACACCAGAAGATTTATTGCGCTGAAGTTAGGTTCTGAATTCCCTACCCCCTCTCTATTGTAGGCACTATTTTGGCACCCCCTTCCTCACTACCACCACACAGTTCTCCGCCTGAAAAATTTTGAAACAGCCAGGAATCGACTGGAAATTCAATGGGTTGAGTCATGGGAAACTGGATAATGAACGAGCTTCTAAAAAAACTAGAGGGGATTTGGTTGTCATAGAATCAAGACCCATGGTAGTATTCGTGAGATTATCTCGTTGTTGTTAATGATTATTCACGATCCACATCTACAGAGAAATTATAGTCTAGGAGGAAGAGAACTCGAATGAATTCTCGAGTAAAGAATTTACTGTTTTGGGTGGTTGTTGGCCTGTTTATGATTCTCTTGTTCAATTTGTTTACAGTCCCATCCAATTCTCCTGAAGAACCAGTTATTTTTAGCGAATTCATGTTGCACCTGGAACGTGGTGAAATTTCCAAGGTGACCATGAAAGATAATCAAATTAGTGCTGTGTTGAAAGATGGGACACGGATTAACACCTTTACGGTTGAATATCCCGATCTGGTGAAAGCCCTCAGGGAAAAAGGTGTGCAAATAGAAGCCAAACCACCGGTTGATAGCCCCTGGTATATCACGTTCCTGGTCACTTGGGGACCATTTATTCTATTCCTGGGGCTGTGGTTCTTTTTGATGCGACAAATGCAAATGGGTGGTAATCGCGCAATGTCGTTTGGGAAAAGTCGTGCCAGAATGCTGACGGAAGATAAAAAGAAAATCACGTTTGCCGATGTGGCTGGTATAGACGAGGCGAAAGATGAGGTCGTTGAAATTATAGATTTTTTAAAGGATCCGCAAAAGTTTCAGAAACTTGGGGGACGCATTCCTAAAGGTGTTCTTATCATCGGCCCCCCAGGGACTGGGAAAACACTCTTGGCCAAAGCTATTGCAGGTGAGGCCGCGGTCCCATTTTTTTTCATCAGCGGATCTGACTTCGTTGAAATGTTTGTGGGTGTTGGTGCCTCTCGGGTTCGTGACTTGTTTGAACAAGGGAGAAAACACGCTCCCTGTATCATTTTCATCGATGAAATCGATGCGGTTGGCCGTTTGCGTGGAGCTGGACTGGGCGGTGGGCACGATGAGCGGGAACAAACGCTGAACCAACTGCTTGTGGAAATGGATGGTTTTGATACGACGGAAGGTGTGATTCTTGTCGCAGCGACAAACCGTCCTGATGTTTTGGATCCTGCGTTACTACGTCCAGGGCGGTTTGATCGGCAGGTTATCGTGAATCGTCCCGATATCAAGGGGCGAGTTGAAATATTGAAAGTCCACACCAAGAAGGTGCCTATCGCGACAGATGTCAATCTTGAGCAAATTGGTAGAGGAACGCCTGGCTTTTCCGGAGCGGATTTGGAAAACCTCGTCAACGAGGCTGCCTTGTGGGCGGCTCGACTGAATAAGAAGGTTGTGGAATTGGTCGATTTCGAAAATGCTAAAGATAAAGTCATGATGGGGGTGGAACGCAAGAGTTTAGTGCTCAGCGAAGAAGAAAAGCGAACGACGGCGTATCATGAGGCTGGTCATGCCCTCATGGCGAAATTGTTGCCGGGCACTGACCCTGTTCATAAGGTGACGATCATCCCGCGTGGTCGGGCGATGGGAATGACCATGCAGTTGCCGACGGATGATCGGCACAGTTATTCGCAAGAATTTTTATATAACACCCTGTCGATTTTGTTAGGCGGGCGAGTGGCTGAGGAATTGGTGTTTAAGGATGTGACCACAGGAGCAGGAAACGATATTGAACGGGCCACCGATTTGGCCAGAAAAATGGTGTGTGAATGGGGTATGAGTGCCAAGCTCGGCCCCGTCACCTTTGGGAAAAAAGAGGCGGAAGTCTTCCTTGGTCGGGAACTCAGTCAACGCCATGATATCAGTGATCAAATGGCTTTAGAGATTGACTATGAAATTAAACGGCTTATTGTGGAATCCTATGATCGTACGAAGCGTGTGTTGACGGAACATATCCATACCTTGAGGGCTCTGGCCGAAGCGTTGTTGGAAAAGGAAGTATTGGATTCGTTAGAAATTGACCAGATCATCAATTCGGGGACAATTGTTCAGGAGGCTGCACAAATTTCCTGATAGGGTTTCTGGCGATCGCGATCATCCTAACCCTGAGTCCCCATAGGTTCAAGGAAGGCCTGGTGGTGGAAAAGATCCAGGCATTCACGTCTCAAATCATTTCTTATACTCTCTCCATCGCTCAAGGATGCTTTCCTGACGTCCGAATAAATCGTTAACCTCCCCGTCAGAGGAGTCCATTTTCATGTCGGGTTCAGTCACGGAAGACACTGAACGATGGATTCGTGCCAGAACCAAACGCATCCCTTTTGGTGTTCGTCCGTTAGTGATGGGCGTGTTAAATGTCACCCCAGATTCCTTTTCTGACGGAGGCCGTTTCCTGGACCCTCAGTATGCCCTTGATCAGGCACAACACATGATTGCTGCTGGTGTGGATATAATTGATGTGGGGGCTGAATCTTCCAGACCGGGTTCAGTCGGTATTAATGCGGAGGAAGAACTTCGGCGTCTTCGACCGGTCTTGGAGGTTCTTGGAAAACAGTGTCAGGTCACACTGTCGGTGGATACAAAAAAGGCGGAAGTGGCGAGGAGAGCACTTGATTGGGGCGTCCATATTATTAACGATATCAGTGCTTTGGAGTTTGATTCGGATATGGGCTATGTGGTGGCTGAAGCTCAGGCTGGGGTTGTGCTGATGCATATGCAGGGCGATCCGAAGACCATGCAGGACTGTTGTCACTATGACAATGTGGTTGAAGAGGTTAAAAGGTTTTTACGGGATCGAATTGAGGTGGCTGAATCGTATGGTATCCTGCCCGAGCAAATCCTTATTGATCCAGGAATCGGTTTTGCCAAGACGATCGAACAAAATCTCAGCCTCATGAATGGGCTGTCTTCCCTTGAAAGTTTGGGGCAACCGGTATTAGTAGGGGTGTCGAATAAATCGTTCATTGGAGCGGTTTTGAATAAGCCTGTTGGTGAACGGATGATGGGAACGGCGGCGGCGGTGGCTACAGCGGTGTTGCACGGTGCCCATGTCGTTCGGGTTCATGATGTTGAGCAGATGCGTGACGTGGTGACGATGGCCACGGCGATTAAACGAGCTCATTGGAACTAGGAGGGTTCATGCGGAAGTTATTCGGGACAGATGGTGTGCGAGGTGTTGCCAATTTAGAGCCGATAACTAGTGAAACCGCCATGAAGTTAGGTCGGGCAGTGGCTCACCTGTTTAAGCGGCGTGAAGGTCGTCATCAAATTGTCATTGGCAAGGACACCCGGTTGTCCGGGTACATGTTGGAGTCAGCGTTGACCTCCGGGATTTGCTCGATGGGTGTTGATGTGTTGCTGGTGGGGCCGATGCCAACTCCAGGGGTGGCCTTTCTCACGCGTTGCCTTCGTGCCGATGCTGGAGTGATGATCTCGGCTTCGCATAATCCCTATCAAGACAACGGGATTAAATTTTTCTCCCATGATGGGTTTAAGCTTCCCGATGATATGGAACTGCGGATGGAGGAACTCATTCTTTCCAACGAAATCGAGCATCTTCGGCCGACAGCTAGTGAGATCGGCAAAGCCCATCGTATTGATGATGCGGAAGGTCGGTACATTGAATTCGTGAAACGGTCCGTGCCTCGTGATATGGATTTCCAGGGGATCAAGGTCGTTCTCGATTGTGCTCATGGCGCAGGCTATTCCGTGTTTCCCAAGGTTATTCGGGAGTTGGGCGCCGAAGTGCATGTGATTGGCGATGATCCTGATGGCACGAACATCAATGCAGGATTCGGAGCCATGTGTCCTGAACGCCTCCAAGATGTGGTGCGAGCCCAGGGTGCAGACATTGGCATTGCCCTGGATGGAGACGCTGATCGATCGGTGTTTGTCGATGAGCAGGGTGACGTCGTCACTGGTGATCAGGCTTTAGCCGCGCTTGCCTTTGATCTCCAGCAACGTGGACGGTTACACAAACAGACGGTTGTCGGAACCGTGATGAGTAATTTTGGATTTGAAGCCGCCTTACGCAAAGCTGGTCTTACACTCATTCGCACACCTGTGGGGGATCGGTACATCCTCGAACGGATGCTTGCCGATGGCTACAACCTCGGAGGCGAACAATCGGGGCATTTGATATTCCTGGATTACAATACAACCGGGGATGGGGTGATCTCCGGCCTGCAAATGTTGAAGCTCATGAAGCGGGCTGCTCGTCCACTTTCGGATGTCGCCCGATGCATGGAAGCGGTCCCTCAGGTATTGCTTGGGGTTGAAGTCTCCCATAAACCTGATCTGTCGTCTCTTCCTGAATTGCAACAGGCGATTCGCTCAAGTGAGGAAGCCTTGCATGGAACGGGCCGAGTGCTCGTTCGGTACTCGGGAACGGAACCGCTTGTTCGTGTAATGGTCGAAGGACAAAATGACGCTCAAATCCGTCACGTGGCGGATACGTTAGTTGGCGTGGTCAAAGCCACAATCGGCTAATTCAGTTTTTTCTAATTGGCGTGCCTTCAGTTCTCCTGCCCTGTATTGTGTCCTTCCTTGTAGGCCTCTGGTTCGGGTCCTATGTTCGTTATATTCCCTTTTCCATTGTCTCCATCCTCGTTCTCTGTGCCATTGGTCTCACGTGGTGTGAGCGTCAAGGTCGGTTGGCATCGAAAAGAAGTCTCATTCTCTATGCCTGTTTGCTGTGTGGCGTTGGCTATTGGAATGTGGGCGAATGGCATAATTCCGCAGGTGCCCTTCTCCAAAAAGCTGGTGAACAAGAAGTGCTCCTATCGGGGGTGATTGCGGATCCGGTTCAGCATGCGCCAGGACGAATGACGATGCTGGTCGATGTCATATCGATTGGGGAAAAAGCCAAAAAGCGTGTTGTTCAGGGGAAACTTCGATTGACATGGCGCAACCCCAACACAGCAGTGTATCGAGGAGATGCCATAACAGTCAGGACCCGTCTGCGGGCGCCGTTTGGTACGCGCAATCCTGGAGGATTTGACTATGGCGCGTATCTCCGGCAACGCGGGATAGAAGCGGTGGCCATAGTGAGGGGACCTGATCACATTCAAATCAGTGCTCCAGGTCTATCGACAATGGGAACGTTTCTGTGGAATCGAATTGATCGCTGGCGAAACCAAGTCCGCCAAGCAGTATTATCGAGTCTCACGGATCCAGCACGGGCTCTGTTTCTCGGGATGATCGTCGGTGAACAACGGTATATTGACCAGGAGGTTCGCGATGATTTTATGACAACCGGGACTGTCCACATTATTTCCATCTCCGGTTCTCATTTGGGGCTTCTGGCGTTTCTGTCTTTCCTGTCGATCAGAGGTCTCACCCGTCGGATGCCCGCGCCATGGTTGGAACGGCTCTCTTGCCGGATCACCCCGAAACAACTTGCCGTCGTGATGACCATTCCTCTGGTCGTGTTTTATACCGTGTTGTCCGGGGTGCATGTGGCCACGGTTCGATCCTTGATGATGATTGTGCTGTACTTACTGGCGGTTTGGGTTGGACACGAGCGGCGCATTCTCGTTGCCTTGGGGGTATCGGCCTTTCTCACCACGTTGGTCAATCCCATGGTGATCTATGACTTGTCGTTTCAATTGTCGTACCTGTCGGTATTGGCGATTGCCATGGCGCTACGCTGGACAGATCCTTCTGATGAGGAAGAGGCGGAGGAATCTGCCCCGTCGTTGTGGGACAAACTCAAGACATGGCTGAAGCAATATTTCCTCATTTCCGGTTCGGCGACACTCGCCACGCTGCCGTTGGTGGCATATTATTTTAACCAAGTGGCCTGGCTTGGGGTATTTGCCAATATGGCTGTTGTGCCGTTTGTTGGCTTGTTCGTGGTGCCGTTAGGGTTATTTTCCTCGATCCTCGTTTTGGTGTTGGGTTTGGACCATCTTCCCCTGGCATGGGTGAATCAATCCATCCTGGATAGCGTGAGCTCTCTCGTTGGATTCCTCGCCAACACCCCTGGGGCGGAATGGCATGTTGCTTCACCAGCGCTGTTGGCGATTGTTGGTTTCTACATGTGTCTGCTGTTCGCGCTCATGTGTCCCAAGCCAGTTCTTCGGTGGACCAGTACAGCCGTCGTTATCGTGCTCGTTGTTTGGTGGGCATGGTCTCCGCGTCAGATCTTTGAAGGCGAGACCTTACGCGCGACATTTCTGGATGTTGGGCAAGGCGATGCGACTTTGCTTGAATTGCCTGATGGTCAAACAATACTCATTGACGGAGGCGCAGCCTATGAGCGGTGGGATATGGGGCGGATGGTCGTCGGCCCGTATCTGTGGGATCGAGGCATTCGAACGATTGATCATCTCATCGCCACCCATCCACAACTCGATCATGTCGGGGGACTTGCTTGGGTCATCAAGAATTTCAACATTCGTCACTTTTGGACCAATGGCGTTCAACGAGATGAACCGTTTTACCAACGATTGAATGGTGCGATGAGCGAGAAGAATCTGACCGAGCAGGTTGCCTGGGCCGGCCTAGATCTTGTGAAGGGGAGCCCTTGCCAGGTGCGTTCACTGAATCCGCCTCGATCAGAGAGTGGAATATCCCAAGCTGCGCCTGACAAAAAAAGTGGTACTGAATTAAATAATCTTTCCGTTGTCTTGAGTGTGACCTGTGGGATGCATTCGGTTCTGTTAACGGCGGACGCCGAAGTTGAAGCATTGGAGCGCATGGCCAATGACCCTTCGGTTCAAGTCGCCACGCTGGTCAAGATTCCTCATCATGGCGCCAAGAGTTCATTCAATGCGGATTGGTTCAATCGGTTAACGGCAAAGACGGCTGTGGTCTCGGCTGGGCAAAGGAATCGTTATGGGCATCCTGCTCCCTCCGTTCTTCAGCACTATGACCAACAAGGCATTGAAGTGTATCGAACAGATCAAGATGGAGCCATTGTCATCAAACAACGTGTAGACTCATTTGACACAACCATCCAAACAACCCAAGAGCAATTTCTTTCTGTGGTCAGCGGAGAAGGAAGTCTTCTTCAGCAGGAAGCCGACAATGTACATCGGTTATGGGTGAAGTGGACAGGGGGTGATTGATCATGAAAGACGTCCTGTCAGTCATGGTGAAAGGTGCTGGAAATTTTTTATGCGGGGTTTCGTCCCCGCGCGACGAGGCACTTTTGTTTCGGCAAAAGTACCCAAAACCACTGTCGCCCGTGTGCGGCCCCTTCTGGGGTTCCTCCGCCTCCGCCCCGAATAAGATGGCTCAGGAACTCGCTCTGCTCAGACAGCCTTCGCCAAAAAGCCGTTTCGGGGCTCCAGCTCCGCCGCACTCGAAGGCGTGAAGACACTCAAGAAACAAATTAAGTTTTCAAACTCAAGCGTGGGGAGAGCAAATCTTACCAAAATTCCATACTCAGACCTGACACCAAATCAAAGCCGTCTACCGTGGCTCTCTGTCAGGCAGCCTCAAACGCCATTAATTGTCTCACCATTTCAAAGGGCTTATACTGCAGAACCAATGAAGTGGGATCTTATACAGAAGCAGATAATCCATAGTTAGTCAAAAAGGAAGCACCATAGAACAATTTTATGGTTCGGCCCTTTCAGCTGGTGCGATATTAACAGGGTTCTGCGGCACTTTTTTGTCATTCCGGCTTCAGCGAGAAGCAAACTACTACCGACAAGTAGCTGTTGACTTTGATCAAAAAAAGGCCCGCGATATCTACCTGGGTCTTACTCACTTTACTGGTCCACTTCTATTGTTGCTCCTGTCAACGCTTGTAGCGGCCTTGTTTGGTTTTGTATTTCCGCTTGTTGCATTGGCTGTCCCTGCCTCGCGAACGCTGTTTAGTGTTGGAATTGGCGCTGCGGGCGAAGTTGCCGCGTTGGTGCTACTATTCGGGTACTTCTTTGGAGAGCTTGTTCACTATCAGATCCTCAACACGAACCTTGCAAATGATGCCAGGGAGTGGGGTAATCAGTGGCCAGTTGTTCTAGTGGCTGTGATGCTTTCAGTAGCCGTGTTTTACCTAGTTTATCAATATGTCGGCGGTTCCTAACTAGGAAAATGTAGCTGACTTGCAGTGTGAGGCGGAGGATATTGGCATGCCTAAGAAATATTCGCTTGACCGAAACAACACTAAGGAATTTGCCCGACGCGTTCGCAAAAACCTGGACTTTATTATCAAAAAACGCGTTGAGGACGAAGACGTACATGAAGTCACTCAGTTAGTGACATCTCTATTGGGCCTCATTGTTTTCCCTTGGGCAGATGGAGCATTGAATCAACTTGATAACTTATGTCTGAGCGAACTTGAGGAGGAAGGTTGGCCTCGGTGGGATATCCTATTGGACGAAAAAGGTGACACCAACACCCTGGGAAAATTGATTTGGCATTTGCGAAATGCTGCATCTCACCGGCGAATTATGTTCTCTTCTGATCATCGAGAAATGGACAAGGTGGAAATTGAGTTTGAAGATGCTTCCAGCGCAAATGCCCCGATCAATTGGCGCGCAAAAATCAATGCGGCAGATTTGAAGAAGTTTTGTGACAATTTCACAAAACGGTTGGAAGAGCTTGTAGGTTAAGCAGCACTCTCTGCCCAAAACAAAGGAGCAGACGGGCTGCAAACAAAGCGGTCACCGCAACATTCTCTAGGTTAATGTTGGTTTGCGGTGCCCGGTGTTCGGCCTGCAGCTCATCACCCAGCCGTATCTACAGCAAGGCTACCTAAAATCCCTGATAACGATTCCTGTTTCAATTGCTCCTGCTAACACCCGAGGGTCTTGGGGTTTTTCTTGGAGCACTTTTCTCAATAAGCAATAATTTGATACTCGATCACTTCAAATATTCCAATAAACCAAAGCGAGAGCCCAAGTAGAACAAGAACTGACAGGAAACGTTGCATTCTTTGCAGGAGCTGAAACGAACGCACCTACTTCGCTTTATCATGTAGGCAACCTAACGTATACCCGAAATCACAGGCCATCTGAAAATAGGTTTGCGCCTTATCTGGTTTATATAGGTCGCCCTTTTCATTCACGTGTATGGAGCCAAGGTTATAACAGCCTTTCCCGTCTTTCCCGTCACACGCTTGTTGAAAAAAATGCATGGCGCGTTGGGTATTTTTTTCAAGAATGCGGCCATGCAGGTACATTCTCCCTAAAATCGTACAGTCCGCAACCTGTCCTTTTTTACAATCCTTAACGTAAAAGCTTGTAGCTTGCTTACAGGCCTTCTGAAGTCCACGGCCACAAGCCTGCTTGTAAAAAATTGATGCCTTTAGTTCATCTCGGGAAACCCCTCGTCCACGCTCGTAATGAGAAGCCAACCAATAGCAATCCCAATCACTATCATACCTATCAATTCTCTTGAGGTCTTTTCCCTTCTCACAACCCTTTCGATACAGCGCAACTGCACGGCTGTATAGTGCTGCAATTTCCGCCTTTCCCTTTCTTCCTAAGTACCCCTTCTTATACAGGTGGGCTAGAGAATCACAACCCCTGGCATCACCTTTGTCACAGGCCACCTTATAGGCTTTCTCTGCAGAGGTGTAGTCCTGTTTCACGCCCTCCCCCTCTTCATAGAGTTCGCCGAGTTGTCTACAGGAAGAAGCCACCCCTCCGTCACAAGAGAGTTTAAGAAGTTGTCCAGCTTTAACGGGATCTACAGGTGTGTTAACAAGTCCCTCTAAATATTCCAAGGCCAGACCAGCAAGGCTTTCACAGCTATCTAAATAACCATCTTGACAGTTTTTTACATAGAGCTCTTCCGCGCGGGTGATGTCTCTAGTGGAACCGACAGTAAAATGGAAAGCTAATCTATCGCAACTTTCTAGTGTTCCTTCATCACAAAGCATCCGATTGAGAGAAGCCACGGGGAAAAGTGCTTTTTTGGGATTGAGTCTTCCTTCCCAATAACTATCTGATAGCTCACGACAAGCTTTAAGGTCCTCCTTTTCGCATAAGCCTACTAAGGTTTCTTCAAATTGCTGGCAGGTATTGGCTGTGTCGTAGTACTTATGACAACCTTTACGGAGGAGGGGAAGATTATTCGTTTTGTTTATTGACCCCAGACGATCCTCATCGAATGTTAGCAGGCCAAGCTTAATGCAACTGCTTTCGTCACCTAGATCACAAGCTTTCCGATAAAAGGTTGCGGCATGCGCTTTGTCCGTGGGTAAACCTTCACCATTCTCATAGAGGGATCCGAGATTTCTGTAGCAGCTACTTTTCCAAAAAGCTTCTCCCCCCTCCCAAGGAGCTAACTCCTTTGTTTCGCAGGCTTTGCTATAAATCTGAATTGCTTTCTGGTGATCTTTGGAAACTTTATTGCCTTCCAGATACAGATTACCAAGGCGCACACACCCAGAGAGTGATCCACCTTTACAAGCTTTTTCGTAATGAAGGAGAGCTTGCGATATGTCCACAGGTACTACACCTCCCTCCTCGTAGTATGCCCCGACCACCGATTTGTCCACAGGTACTACAATTCGTCCCTCGTAGTATGCCCCGACCGCTCCACAGTAGGAAGCGTCTCCTTCCTGACACCCCTTCTGATAAAGAGGGAAAGCATTCTTTTGAAGTGACAAAGACTTCTCTGTGTCCTTTTGAACTGAAAGACCTATTCTGTATCTCATTGCTGCGCTACCACAGGCGAAAGGCTCCCCATACTGGCAACCCTGCTCAAGGAGAGCCATGGCTCGCTTATGATCTATTTGACCTACTTTACCCATAAGGTAGTTGAATGCGAGAGAAGTACACCCCATACCATCCCCACCATCGCAAGCCTTTTGAAAAAGCTTTACGGATTGCACCTCATCCTTTCTACTGACTTCGCCGGACTTGAACAAACCACCAAGGATAAAACATGCTTTGGCAAATCCATTGTCACAGGCCTTCGAAAATAGGTTTTTGGCCATTTCTTTATCCACTTGTACCCCACTTCCCTTTGCGTAAAGCATTCCAAGACCCGCACAAGCTTTTGCATTGTTACCTTCACATCCCTTTTCGTAAAGAGAAACTGCAGTTTTCAGATTCTTCGGAACCCCCTCGCCTACCTGGTAGCGAGCAGCAAGTTCAACACAGGCATCTAACCTTTCTTGCTGGCAGTCTTGGGCTAGCTTAGCATTCTCTTGCTTCAAAGGTTCCGGTTCATTGTGTACGGCTTTGGAGCCAGTTAACTTGCCATCCTTTCCTTGCAACTCTTGAATCTGTGCTTGAAGCGTTTTTACTTGGTGCTCTAATTGCTTAACATCGTTTGAGTCTTGGGAACGTTGAGCACTTTGCACTGGCATTTCCACAGGGCCTTCAAAGTTTTCTCCAATAACCTTAATGAGCTGCCTTATGGCCGACGAAGCCCCGTAGCGTAAGTTCTCTTGTCGTGTTCCCAGGTGTCCTTCCCACACTAAATCAAGTTTTTCTTTTTTGGTGATTCTGAAAAGAGCCAGTTGGATTCGTTTTATTGTAATGTATTTACTGTAAGGAACCACTTGTGTGCCTTCAGTGGTTGCCCTGAATGATTTCATGCCAATATGCCCAGTAGTGGTGGTACTATCTGGCAACACAAGAATAGAATGAACAAGTGATCTGTCTGCATTTAAGTTAAAAAATAGTGCCAAGGTATCCCTCGTCCATTCGTTTGCAATTTGGAATCCTGCCTGCTTCATTTCCTTTACGAGTTGATGATGAAATTGCTTGTCTTCTATGTTTGCTGACTCTAGCAGCGCAATATGTATTGATTGGGATTTATCAAAGGTAAAATGAGGATCGACTTTTCCGGTTAAGTGAGCTGCTGGCGAAACACAAGAAGAAAATACAAGGGGAATAAGAGGCAGGATAAAAGCCAGTATTAAAATGGATTTAGGATACTTTTTCATTTACACACCCCATACCGAAATCATTTTGATTCCATTGAAACAATTTACGCCACCCCTAGGAAAATTTCAATTTCAGTTTACGGCATTTCTTGGATGTGGGGTCAGATATGAGTATTGAGTTTTAGGGCTCTTCAGGAAAATTTGTGGGTCGAGCACCTAACGAATCCTTTCCAAGGCACTGAAAAACCAACGAATTTTCCCACCGGGGACCGGTTTTATTTCGATGCTCATATTCAATTGACTCATGGGGAAGTTTCGGATCAGTTGCAATTTTGGTGGAGTCGAGGCCTATGGCGATGACGGACATACTATGCGAGGGGCTCCTGTTCTGATTTAGGCGTCCAATCCCGTTCCGTTCGTGGTGAGCTTGTCGAACCATGAATGGTACACATTGAAGTTTCTGACCCTTCGACAAGCTCAGGGCGAACGGATTCTGTCAAGGTCTGACTCAAGACGCGAGTCTCACTCCACCAAAATTGCGATTGATCCGAAGTTTCCCTCAGGGTCCACAAGCCGATTAAGCCTACGGTGCAGGGGCTATGGCATGTGGCCTTGTGGGAAACCTCCTGAGTAGCGCCCTTATGGGGCGCGGCCCACCCAGACGACGGAAAGTAACTTGTGAGGCAACTGAGGAGGCACAGGAGAGAAGAAAGGCCGAGGTCTGGTGAACCTGAATCCGTCATCCCCGACGTTGGTTATCGGGGATCTATCTTAAGAACGAACCTGGATTCCCGATAACAGACGTCGGGAATGACGCGGGGAGGTACCTAGCGCCCTTATGGCGCGCGGCGCACCCGGACGACGGAGGATAGCATGAAGTTACTTAGGAGTTACCTGAGAAGTACCCACAAATTCTTCGGAGGAGCCAGTTTTAGTAGGGTTTGCCCGCAGTTTGTATTCCTGATTTGTTTCTTGAGTTTCTTTCCGCCTTGGGCGCGGCGGAGCCGCCTTACCGAATCCGACTCTTTGGCGAAGACTGTTTGAGCGCAGCGAGTTTCTGAACCATTTTGATTCGGTAAGGTGGCGGAGTTCACCCGTAGGGACACGCACGGGCGAACATGGTTTTGGGTCCTTTTGCCGAAACAAAAGGGCCTCGTCGTGCAGGGGCGAAACCCTGCCTCTAATAATTCCCCCATAAAAACCTTCCTCAAACGTACCTTTGTGCAGCGGCCTCTTTTCATAGAATAAGAAACAAGGTGACGAGTTTGGGAGCGTCATGGACAGGACTCATTGGACAAAATGGCAGACCTTTAAATGCGAAAGAAGGTAAGGATGTTCAGAAGACAAGCAGTGCCGTTGAACTGGACAAACTTCCACTTATAACGTACAGTATCCTGTACATATATTAGGAGATCGATTATGGATGCCAACACGTACACCACCGTTCGTGCAAATCTCGCCAGTGCAATGGATCGTGTGTGCAACGACCACGAACCCTTGATTATTACCCGCAATGGACGACAGTCCGTCGTGATGCTTTCCCTCGAAGATTTCAAGGCATTGGAGGAAACCGCATATCTCTTACGCACACCTGCCAACGCTAAGCGTCTTCTTGCCGCCGTCGCTCAATTGAACGCCGGCAAAGGCGTTGGGCGGAAGCTCGCCAAGTGAAACTGCTCTTTGCTGACGAAGCATGGGCAGACTATCTGTATTGGCAAAAACAAGACAAACGCATGGTCGAGCGCATCAACAAGTTGATACGTGAGACACAACGCGAGCCCTTCGCAGGAGTCGGCAAACCCGAACCTTTGAAGCATGCCCTTGCAGGTTTCTGGTCACGCCGAATAACCGATGAGCATCGCATGGTATATCGTGTTGAGGGTAAGACCCTCATGATCGCCCAGTTACGGTTTCATTACTGAGCCTTGGTTCAGCGGAATGCTCCACTCCACTCTCTCAACAACCCGTCGAGTATCCACTACCCCCTTCCCTCTGTCTTCATACCCTACGCCGGTGAAGATGCTGTAAGAAGGGACGCGATGAAGCCCGCGTGGGCACACCCCGTGGCGAAGAACACCGGTTGCGGGTGAAGTGGACAGGAGGTTAAGGCCGAATAAGCGATTCAAATATGTTTCGTGGAGTGGTAAGTTGGTCCCAGCCCAGGATGGTGAGGGCGTCGTCCACATAGTTTGGGGTTCTCATGCCGTTGAGCACGCAGGTGACACCGGGAGTGCTGGTGAGTATCCAGGGGGCTTTTCGGGAAATTGGTTCGGTGCGTTTTTCCTCTGGGAGGAGAGGAGCGATGGTGTCCGTGATCCCTTTGAGGGTGTCACGATTTTTTGCAGCGGCTTCTTTTCGGAGAATAAGAAACAGGGTCACGAGTTTGGGAATGTAGCGGTTTTGCCAACTTTTCCAGGCGGTGGCTTTGTCTTCACCGAGTTGCTTGGTGACGACCTGGAGGGCTTGATTGATGTGGGGGCAATCATTTGCGATTCAATTTGATCCCAATGTTCGAGACTTTGGAGTTGAGGCCGAAGGCTGGTGAGCTCTTCGGTTAGCGAGAAAAAGTCTTTGGGCTCGAGTCCCTTCCCAGAATAAGGGATATGCGGGGCAAAGTCCTTCAGAAACTCTTCTTCCAACGTGACCAGTTTTTCATGCTGGGATTCAAATGTGGATTCAACCGGTTCGGTTTTGGGATCGGCCAACCGAATCATGCCCCGATGCTTAGCCGGGATGGCGTTGAGGGGCCGATTCACCAATATGGCAATTTGCTCTTGTTGCGCGAATTCCAGAACGGTTTGGGTCCCGTCACTTCCAGTGTTGGGAGTGAGTAATGTCTCGGACTCGAACAGGTTCATTGGAAGTTGTACGACTCGAAAGGCATGCGACGTTTTCCCTAGTGCTTGGGCTGCGGCTTGCGCACATTTAAGCATTCGAGAAAATGAGGTGGCCTTGGGGTCATTGGGAGAAGCCGTGCAAGGACAGTAAGGGGTCAAACCTATTTAAAAATGTAATAGAATTACACTCCAAATAAAGTCCATAAACTCGAAATGCCAATATCAAATTTCGAAACAAATCCGAAATGCTAAATTCGAATTTTTCAATTTGGTTATTCTCATTTGTTTCGGATTTCGATTTTCAAGTTTCGGATTTACGGTATTGTTCTTCCGCCATCAGCAAAAAGAACGGAAGTTAATTGAAATAGCTATAATATGTGAGACACAACGCGAGCCCTTCGCAGGAGTCGGCGAACCTGAGGAATTCCGCAAAAAAGCCATTATTGACATATTGATGCATTAGTCATATGCTTTGGTGTATGAGAACGACGGTTCGGCTTGACGACCAGCTCCTTAATGAGGCGAAACAACATGCCGCCAAAACGGGCCGTACTTTCACAGCACTGCTTGAAGATGCCTTGCGAACGTTTCTGGCGATGAAACGCCATGCCCCAGTCAAACGACGGTTGAAGCTTCCCACCTATCATGGGGGCGGCCTTCAGCCTGGAATCGATCTTGACAACAGTGCCGACTTGTTAGACGTCATGGAACGGGTAGATGGAACTCGTTGACGTAAACATTCTTGTTTACGCCCACCGAGAAGACGCTCTCGATCATGCGCTATACCGGTCTTGGCTAGAACGCTGGGTCGAGGCAGAGACAGCATTTGGCATCTGCGATCTTGTTCTCAGTGGATTTCTTCGGGTGGTGACCCATACAAAAGTCTTCAACAGGCCAACCCCAACCTCCATAGCGTTTTCATTTGTGAATGCCATTCGCTCGCGACCCAACTGTGTACTCCTCTCTCCAGGGACACGGCATTGGGAAATCTTTGCTCGACTGTGCCGGGAGGCTGGCATCAAAGGCAATTTGGTGCCTGACGCCTATCTTGCGGCTATGGCCATTGAGTCAGGAAGCGAATGGATCACGACCGACCGAGACTACAGCCGGTTCCCCGGACTTCGCTGGAGACACCCTCTGAGCTGAGACAGATTTGGTAGTGTTTCTGGGAATGTTGCTGTAGAACCCTAAGGACCTGCGAGAAAATAACTTAATCAATCTCGCATCCAATCTTCGGGCCACCTTTGAACGGGCCTCAATCGGAACACCCTCACCATAGCTGTGCTATGCCTCGGGTGTTTCTCAATCGTTCCGTCCAAATCCGACCCAAATCTTGGCGCGATATTGATCAAGTTATTTTCTCGCAGGTCCTAAGGCCGGATGAGTGATTCAAACACGTTTCGTGGAGTGGCAAGTGGGTCCCAGCTTAAGATGGTGAGTGCGTCGTCGACATAGTGTGTTGTTCGCATGCCGTTAAGGACACAGGTGATGCCGGGCGTGCTGGTGAGAATCCAGAGGGTTTTTCGGGAAATGGGTTCTGGGCGCTTTTCTTCAGGCAGAAGGGGATCGATCGTAGCTGTGATCCCTTTGAGGGTGTCACGATTTTTTGCAGCCGCCTCTTTTCGTAGAATAAGAAACAGAGTCACGAGTGTGGGAATGTAACGGTTTTGCCAACTTTTCCAGGCGGTGGCTTTGTCTTCACCGAGTTGCTTGGTGACGACTTGGAGGGCTTGGTTGATGTGGGGGGCAATCATTTGCGATTCGATTTGATCCCAATGTTCGAGACTTTGGAGTTGAGGCCGAAGGCTGGTGAGCTCTTCGGTAAAGGAAAAAAAGTCTTTGGGCTCGAGCCCCTTCCCTGAATAAGGGATATGCGGGACAAAGTCTTTCAGAAATTCTTCTTCCAACGTGGCCAGTTTTTCATGCTGAGATTCAAATGTGAATTCAACCGGTTCGGTTTGTGGATCGGCTAACCGAATCATGCCTTGATGCTTAGCCGGAATGGCATTGAGTGGACGGTTTACTAATACGGCAATCTGCTCCCGTTGCGCGAATTCCAGGACGGTTTGCGTTCCGTCACTTCCAGTGTTGGGAGTGAGTAATGCTCCAGACTCGAACAGGTTCATGGGAAGTTGCAGGACTCGAAAGGCATGTGATGACTTTCCAAGTGCTTGGGCTGCGGCTTGCGCGCATTCACGCATTCGTGACAAGGAGGTGGCTTCGGGATCATCCGGAGAAGCCGTGCAGGTGTTGGACGACGCGCCGTAGAATTGGAGCCGTCCGGCCGTGACTTGTTCTTCAAAATAGGTGAATGCCTGTTGAAGGCGACGATAAAATTCATTTCGCAATTCCAGGAGCTTCGCGTCATCAACCGAAAGCTTTCGATTCTTGGCATCGGAAAGGAAATATTCCGGGTTGTGGAGTAGGCATACGTCAAGCGTGTCTAATCCGAGTCGGTCAAGTGAAAGCGTGAGCTGATCTTCGAGAAACTCGGGGTGGAGGCAATGCCACAAGCCCTCACCATATTTGACCATGTCCGGGTAAGCCTGGCCCGCTTGTTCCTTGGCTTCGGCACGGGCGAGGTTTTTGGCCTGCACATAGCCAATCTTTGAAACGACGATGATATTTTCTCGCGTGATTTCCTGTTTGCCAATTAATTCCTTCAACACACTCCCGATCAATTGTTCGCTGGCTCCATCTGTATAGTTTGTTGAGGTGTCGATGAGATTGCATCCCTCCCGGATGGCTTTGCAAAGGGCCTCACGATGTTCATCTTGGCCTTCAGCAATGCGGTAGCCGCCAAATCCGATGCGAGATGTGGTGAGACCCGTGGAGCCGAACGGTGTATAGCCTGTGGCCGATGGTCGGGAAGGCAATGGGCTGGCCAAGGCGCGTGAGACATAGGTACCCGTGCCTCCTGCAGTGGCTTTGCCTGGGAGTCCCGAAGTTGTCAGCGTGGTGGCTTTGCCTGAGGCCGAAACGGGAGTTGGATTCGATTGGCTTCTTACAGCCTGCTCGATGAATCCCGGGTCGGTGATGGGTGCTTCGCATGCAAAGTTTCGGCAGATATATAGGGCTGGCTGTCCATTGATTAATGTTTTGCCTTGAAGAAGAGGATGCACCGTCTCGGGGTGCTGGGGATCTATATGAGCGATGACCCGATTGGGCACGTAATGGCGACGGAGTTCTTTGGAAAGGGCTTCAAATTTTGTTTCCCCTGGGGTGCCGACAAGTGCCAATTCGACCGGCCCTCTGAGAAGGAGGTCAGAGGCGATCAACGATTTGGCAAAGCCACGAGGAATTTGCGCGATCTGTCGGCCATAGGCCCGAATCGCTGCCGTGGCGGCGTCACGAAAATCTTCCCTACCAAAATGAAACGAAAGCCGAGCCAAGGCCATAGCCGCGACCGCATTGCCGCTGGGTGTGGCTCCATCGGGGCCTTCCCGACTGCGAAGTATCAAGGTCTCATGGTCTTTCGCGGTTGTGAAAAATCCGCCATGTTGTTCATCGGAGAAATCTTTGATGAGTCGGTCGGCGAGTCGAACGGCTTCCTTCAAATAGTGTTCCTTCCCACCGGCTTCATACACATCGATCAAGGCTTCGATGAGGAAGGCATAATCTTCGAGGTAGGCGTCTAGATGTGCTTTGTCTGCCCGAGACGTCCGATACAATCCACCGTCAGGTCGTGAGAGCGTAGTCAGGAGAAAGTCGGCTGCCTTGGTGGCAGCTTCCAAGTATCGGGTTTGTCCTAACACGCGAGCGGCTTCAGCCATGGCGCTAATCATCATGCCGTTCCAGGCGGTGATGACTTTGTCGTCAAGTCCTGGTGCCACGCGTTTCAACCGAGCTTGGTAAACGAGTGGTCGAACGCGGTCGATGGTTTCTTGGAGTGCTTCTGGAGAGCAGCCCAGTTCTTGAGCCACATCTTCAAGATCGCGAGGCGTATTAGGGATACTGTGGTGTTCCCAATTGCCATCGGCTGTGATGTCGTAAAACGCACAAAAGCGTTTGATGTCTTCTTCAGATGAAACGATTGTCTCAATTTGATCGGGATCCCACACAAAGAACTTTCCCTCAACCCCTTCCGAGTCGGCATCGGTTGCGGAGTAGAATCCACCTTCCGGGGAGGTCATCTCTTGGATGATGTAGTCGAGGATTTCCGTCGCAATGCGTTGGTAATTGGCATCATGGGTGACTAGATACGCTTCAATATAGGTTTTTGCCAACAACGAATTGTCATACAACATTTTTTCAAAGTGCGGGACCAACCATCGTTCATCGGTGGAGTAACGAGCAAATCCTCCACCGATGTGATCATACATGCCACCGGCAGCCATGGCATCGAGAGTTTTCCGCACCATGCGTAAGGTTGGTTCATGCCCTGTCTGATGGAAATGGCGAAGCAGAAAGGAGAGCCCAATAGCTGGTGGAAATTTCGGCGCTTGCCCAAACCCGCCAAAGACCGGATCAAAGTTCTTGGCGAACTGTTCCGTCCCGGCATCGAGTTCCGCTTGTCCCACTGTGGTGGGTGATGGAACTTGAATGGATTTTTGAAGTCGTGTGGTAAAACGGGTGGCCGACTCGACAATTTCGGCACGATCTTTGTGCCAACCCTCGGCGATTTTTTTCAGAACCGTGGCAAAGCCCGGGCGTCCCCATTTATCAGTCGGGGGAAAGTATGTGCCTGCAAAAATGGGTTGTTGATCAGGAGTGAGAAACACGGTCATGGGCCAACCGCCGTTTCCCTGATTCATCGCCAAAGTGGCTTGCATGTATATTTCGTCGAGGTCAGGGCGTTCTTCCCGGTCCACCTTCACGCAGACGTATTCTTGGTTCATGAGTCGGGCGATCTCGTCGTTTTCAAAAGATTCCCGTTCCATGACGTGACACCAATGACAGGCGGAATAGCCGATGGAAAGCAGAATGGGTTTGTCTTCGGTTTTGGCCCGCGCGAGAGCGGCCTTGCCCCAGGGATACCAATCCACGGGGTTGTAGGCGTGCTGAATTAAATAGGGACTGGTTTCGTGAATGAGCCGGTTGGCCGGTTGATTCGGTTTTGCATTAGACATGGAAGGGACGGTAGCACTGGCTAAGAATATTGGTCAACTCAGTCGAGGACGTAAAGTGTGATGTGTTATGCGTAATGCGTAATGCGCAAAACGGAAGGAGTGAGGCAATAGGACCGTTGATCTGCTCTTTACTCATCACGCTTTACGCGTCACGCATTACGGCTTTTCTCTGAGGTTGAAAATTCGAATCAGCGAGGTTGAGAATCCAAATCAGCGAAGTTGAGAAAGAGAATCATGACTAAGAAGAAATACCTAAAGTTTTCTATTGACAGAGTCCGAAAATGAGGGGTAGCATGAACACAAGATGGTCAAAAGAAATGGACGAAAAATACTTGGAAGTCATGTCAAAAATATTAATCATGTTTTCGTGAAGACAATAGAAAGGAGATCGCTATGAAAGCCAAAGAAGGAGTGATCAATTTACTCAATAAGATTTTGACGGAGGAATTGACCGTCATTAATCAGTATTTTCTCCATGCCAAGATGTGCAAAAATTGGGGCTATGATCGACTCCATCATTATGTGCTCGATCGCAGTTTTGGAGAAATGAAAGATGCACAGGTGGTGATCGATCATATCTTGTATCTTGATGGTCTACCGAATATGCAAAAGTTGGGAACCGTCAAGATCGGGGAAAACGTGCCTGAACAATTAAAGGCCGACCTCGACAAAGAAAAAGCCATGGTCAAATTGATGACCGAAGGCATTGTGCATTGTGTGAAAGTCGGTGACTATACCACCCGGCATATGCTCGAAGAGATGGTCAAAGATGAGGAAGAGCATATCGATTGGATCGAAACACAATTAGAAATAATTAAGCAGGTTGGTCTGCAAAATTATCTGAGCGAGCAGATTAAAAAAGAAGAGTAGTCTAGATCCAATTATCTTGATAAGGCCCTGATACTCGTTTTCCCGTGAGTGTCAGGGCTTTTTTTGCCTTTTGGGCTCGCGCAAGAATAACTTCCCCTGTTTGGGCGTCGATCCATCCGGTCTGGCGGCGTTGCTCGTCCTTTCCATACGAGGAGTATGCGCAGCCCTCGCGCCTTGCCAGACAGGTGTTTCAGCACCCAAACAGGGGAAGTTATTCTTGCGCGAACCCTTCTTCCCAGGTGAGTCTGGTGTGCCCCATTGCTCATTGGTCTCTATTCCTTCTCGATGGTCTTGTTAAAGAATTTTGAATAGGTCGTGGGAATGCGGAATCTCTCAGATTTATGGAATAACTTGGCGTAAGGACTTTAAAGAAACCCACCAAGTTAACCGATTAAACCCTAATATCAGTGCCACGGGTCGATGACAAGATTGTCGTGTGCCCGAAGTGCAAATTTCGACGAAGTCGTTGTCTAGGCAAGGGGTGCATTGCTGCCGATGGCTTACCACAGGAAAATCTCGATAGATGATATTTCGATGACCAAGAATGGGTGAATGGGTGGCGAACGTGTCTAACAAAGAATCGGGCCAACAGTCTTCGATGGTTCTTGAAAATATTGCGAACAACCGGTCGGTTCCCGGCGTGGTATCGTTAACGGGAGCGAAGTGTCTGTTGTTTATGAATGCAGAGGCAGAAGCGTTGTGCCATCAGGTGGTGCATGGGCAAGGAATGCCCGGCAATGTTGACTTTGGCAATGGGGTGCTTCCACAAGAAATTCATGAATTGTGCGCCGCTCTTCAACAGGAAATGGAAGCTGCCACCGGTTCACCGAATGGCGAGGAGATCCAATTGCGCCGATTCATTGGTGAGGAGGCAAATCCTATCCTGCTTCGAGGGTTTTTTATTCCCGGGAATGATGAAAACGAGCCTCGCTATTTGATTCTCATGGAGAAGCTTGGTCGGCGCATCCAACCGCCATCCGATACGGCCAAAAAGCACTTCCATCTCACGGATCGTGAACTTGAAATTGTCATGCACGTCGCCGACGGAAAGACAAACAGAGAAATTGCCGAACTCCTCGATATTAGCGAACATACGGTCAAAGAACATATCAAGCACATCTTCAAGAAAACAGGGAGTTCCACAAGGACCGGAATTTTAGCTCAAATATTTCGATTCGCTTGATTCATTTCCCAGGGTGCTGTGTTCCTTCTCCATTGTCTGCCGTTTCTTCCTTTCCTCTGAGTCACAGTCGTTTGAGTAAAATCGTTCTCTTCTCCTGAACTTGATTCAAGCCTTCCCCCTGACCATAATGCATGGGTTGAGGAAAGGGTTGCAAAAGGGTGTGCAAGGAAGGGGTTCTCGTCGCTTCTTTCGGTGAGTCAAGGTTTAACCTAGAAACAGCAGTTGGATCACAAAAGTCCGCGCAAGCTCTTAGGGTCCGTCACGAAATAACCGGGACAATTGGCCGAGACAATTTTGGAGCGAGCCAAGGAGCGATGAGCGCGCATACCGGGAGTATGGAAGCGATGAGCGACGCCGGCGGAGCCCAAAAGTGTCCGGCCCTCCGGGGAGGCCCATCTTTGGCCCGGGGCGGCGTTGCTCCTCAGTCACATAGCCCCGCTAGGCTCCCTCGTCGCGCCTTGCCCCGATCACAAATCTGGGCCTCCCAATTGTCCCGGTTATTTCGTGACGGACCCTGAGCGCACCTGGCACAATAAAAAAATGTCTCATCACCACTAAGGGCTCTCGCAGGAATAACATCCCCTGTTTGGGTGCTGAGACACCTGTCTGGCAAGGCGCGAGGACTGCGCATACTCCTCGTATGGAAAGGACGAGCAACGCTGCCAGACGGGATGGATCGACGCCCAAACGGGGGAAGTTATTCTTGCGCGAGCCCTTGGGTGACCACGACTTTTTGTATTGCACCATGCCCGCCAATATCTTACACGTCTTTTTTGCGCCCCAATGCCGTTTCTAGGTTTAAATGAGGTGGTCATGAAGGAAGAGGGACAACAGCAGCCGACCGCCTCGCCTGAATCGAAATGGAACGATGAGCAGGTATTGGTCGAGGCCTTACGGCAGGGAGATGAAGCCGCCTTTGGATTTCTCATCGATACCTATTATGGCTCACTCTTGCGGTTGGCGATGGCCTATGTTCCCTCACGTGCTGTGGCCGAAGAGGTGGTCCAAGAAACCTGGATGGGAGTCTTGGAGAGTCTCCCTCGGTTTGAAGGCCGGTCGTCGCTCAAGACCTGGATGTTTCGAATTTTGACGAATCGAGCCAAAACCCGTGGAAAGCGGGAAAGTCGTTATGAATCTCTGGATACCGGAGATGGGCACAGTGACGGTGATGATGAAGGCTGGAGAGAGCCTGAGCGATTTCAGTCCTCGAGCGCATTAGTGGGCCATTGGATCACCTTGCCCAGTATGTGGGATGAGGAGACCCCGGAGAGGCTGTTACTGTCCAAAGAAAGCCGGATGCTCATTGAACAAGCCATTGATGCCCTGCCGCCAGTTCAACGGCAGGTGATTACCTTGAGGGACCTTGATGGAGTTGACTCCAAAGAAGTCTGTAATATTTTAGAGGTCACCGAGACCAATCAACGGGTCCTCCTGCATCGAGCCAGAAGCCGAGTAAGGAAGATGATTGAACCTCAACTAAATAACACAAAGGCAAAACGCTGATGGCAAATGATCTTAAAGGCCAGGTCATGCACTTGATGGCCGGCAATATATCCTGTCAGGAACTTGTTGACTTAATGACTGAGTACCTTGAGGGAACGTTGACCTTTACCGATCGAATTCGGTTTCAAATCCATTTGGGTTTTTGTGTGGGGTGTCGGAACTATTTGAATCAAATGAAGGCTACCATTCGTACCCTTGGACAACTCTCACCCGAACCCATGCCGACGGAAGTACGAGAGGAATTGCTCAAGCGTTTTCGTACATGGAAAAAGGGATAAACTGTTTCCGAGGGGGCATGCCTGGTCCTTCCAAGTACCGTGGCGGGGATGGGTGGATTGGAACCTCTTTCTCCGTAGGCCCGAATCTCCCTTTCGTTTTCAAGCAAGAGGAATCATTGATATGTCCTTAAAGAACTCGACGATGTTGCCGCTAGGAACACCACTTCCCACTTTTGAGTTACCTGATGTGGTATCGGGCACCAGGTTTTCGTCAACCAAGTTTTCTGGGAAACAGGGAATCTTGGTGATGTTCATTTGTCGGCATTGCCCCTATGTGGTTCACGTGCAAAATGAGCTCGCTCGGTTAGGAAAGGATTATATTGAGAACGGTCTTGGGCTTGTGGGGATCAGTAGCAACGATGCGGACAACTATCCGGATGACCGTCCGGAGCAATTGAAGGCCATGGCGCAGGAGCTTGGATTTACTTTTCCCTACTGTTATGACGAGGGACAGGAGGTGGCCAAGGCCTTCACCGCCGCATGCACGCCGGATTTTTTCCTTTTCGATGCCAATCAACAATTGGTGTATCGAGGGCAATTGGATGAGAGCCGTCCTGGAAATGGCAAGCCGGTTACGGGCAAGGATGTACGCGAGGCGATTGATGCCGTGTTGGCGGGACAACCTGTGGACCAGGATCAACGTCCCAGTGCGGGGTGTAACATTAAATGGAAACCCGGAGGAATCCCAAACTACATGTAGCGAAAGCTTTTGTTCAAAAGGCTGTGCGTTGTATTGGTTGACGCACAGCCTTTTGTCATTTCATGGCTGAGTGTCTTAGCCTTTGTGTTTCATGTTTTCCGGCATGGGGTTCCAGGCGCTGCTTTTAATGTCGCCGCACATGGATTTTGACATTTTCAACCAACCCTTGCCTTCACAAGAATTCTCTCCTGCACAGTCGTGTATCGCAGTGGAGCACTCTCCCTTGCCTTTACAGGCATTGACGCCATGACATTGTCCAAGGGCGGCCTGGGCGCCACTACCGTATCCCCCGTACCCATCGTACCCTCCACCTCCACCTTGATGAGCGCATCCCGCAGCGAGTAACAGCCCTGTGAGTGCAGCGCTGGTGAGTAAACTTTTTTTTGAAATCATGTTACCAACCTCCTTGCTTGAACCAAATTGTGTGATCATATTCGATTACTTCAGTATGTTCATTGTCCTGATGAGGAACCCCTCACCCTACCCTCTCCCCTCAGGGGCGAGGGCTGTTTGAGAAATGCCATCTGAAAGTGAAAATGCTCAATTAGCTTTTCTTTGGCATGGCGTTCCATTTTCCATCTTGTAATTTCTCGCACATGTCTTTCGTCATTTTCAGCCAACCCTTGCCTTCGCAGGAGTTTTTGCCTTCACAAGAATGCCCTACGCCTTTGCATGCTCCATGTCCTTTGCAGGCGTTGACTCCATGGCATTGTCCGGCAGCTTTGTCGCCGTGGCCGCCCTCGTGACCGGCGCCAGCATAGGCGCTGGAAGCCATGAGAAGACCTGTAAGTGCCGTGCTGACAAGAATAGATTTTGTGGAAATCATAAAGAACTCCTCCTTGTGGTTAAAATGCCTCTCAAGATGAGTGCGGTGACAAGGACGAAGCCTGATCCACCTCGCCCTTTCCTTCCGATGTTATTTGAGAGTCAGCTGTAGGGGTGAAATGTTACACCTTCCGGAAAAATATTTCTGTGAAGAGGCGTACACATTAGAAAAACAGTACTCTGTCCGGGACATGGAGTGGTTATTCAAGGGGCAGGGGCTTTGGGTTCGCGCAAGAATAACTTCCTATGTTTGGGCGTCGATCCATCCCGTCTGGCGGCGTTGCTCCTCCTTTCCATACGAGGAGTATGCGCAGTCCTCGCGCCTTGCCAGACAGGCGTCTCAGAACCCAAACATGGGAAGTTATTCTTGCGCGAACCCTTTCTTGAATACGATGTCGCCAAAATACGCCGTTGCGGATTCTTTGGTGTTGTCTGTGTCCGTCATGATAGCGATGCCAGAAATGTTTGGTGGCTCTTCACCAAAGGCTTCTTTGTAGTCTTCGTATACATTGCGTTCCTCCGTGACCCATTCCCCCACCCGTTGGGAGCCGCTTTGCGTCACGATCATTTGAACGTAATCCGTATAGGGGTTGGGCACGATCGTTCCGATAGGTGTTTTACTCTCCCAAATATAGTTGATCGCGCTTGGTGGATACTCGCCATAGGCCAGATTAATAATTTCGAATTTGGCCCTTTCAAAAAATCCAACTTTGCTGCTGTCATATTCAAAAGTAATGTAGATCCGGGCTGAATAATCGTCGCTCTCTTTTTTCGTGACGTCACCTGATTGAATGATGTTGTCGATTTTCCAGCGCCATTGAACGATCGGGAATGCTTTAGGGTTAATGGTCATCTTTCTGGTCAGCCCGGAGGACGATTGCTTGCTGGTGGCTCTGACCACCACAGTGTCACGGTCTTGCACCAATTCATACTTGGTGTGTTGCGGAATTTTTTCGAAGGTAAGCGGTTCCCAGCCCTCGGGGAAAGGCCCCCCTGGACTGGCTGTGGAAAACGTGCCCACTTTCAAAATGGAATCTGTGCCCGCACCTACTGACCACGGGACGGTGCTGAGTCCCAACAGACACCCAAAAAATATGATCAATCTATAAGTGGTTTGAGGTGGGTGTGGCATGATCGTTCCTAGTAAAATGTCATCTCGTCTCTTATCGCATGAAGGTAAACAGTTTACTCAGAAGCTTTTTCTTGCCTTCAGTGAATGTCGTCTTACGCCAGGCATTGGCTACCTTTTTGATGACCTCGGCTTGTGTGGGATACGGATGAATCGTCCCGGTGATCGTACTGAGTCCTAAGCCACCTTTCATCGCTAAGGTAAATTCGCTAATCATGTCGCCGGCATGGGCTGCGACAATGGTGGCGCCCAGAATTGTATCCGTCCCTTTCTTCACATGAACGCGAGCAAATCCTTCATCTTCCCCATCTAAAATCGCCCGATCTACTTCGTTGAGTTTAAAGGTGAAGGTGTCAACCTCGATGCCTTTGTCTTTGGCTTCCGTTGCATACATACCAACATGAGCAATCTCGGGTGCGGTATAGGTGGCCCAGGGAATAATGAGCGAATCCGTGCTGGCATACCCTAGCCCTAACGGATGCGGGAATAGGGCGTTTTGAATAACGATTTGGGCCATGGCATCGGCGGTGTGGGTAAACTTGAAGGGGAAGCAGATATCCCCGGCCGCATAAATTTTGGGGTTCGTGGTTTGGAGTTTGCCGTTGACCTTCACGCCGGATCGTTTGTCGTACTCGACCTCAACGGTTTCCATTCCGAGTCCTTCGACATTTGGGGCTCGTCCAATTCCAACAAGTATCTCATCGACCACAAGTTCTTTGTGTTCGCCTTCTTGATCATAATGTACGACCTTCTCATGGCCACGGGATTCCACGTGAGTGATGTTTGAATTAAACACGAAGCATTGGCCGTCCTTTGCCATTTGACGTTGAACGATCTCTGCGGCGTCGGCATCTTCACGCGGCAGGATATGATCGATTTGCTCGAACAAGCATACTTTGCTTCCAAAGCGAGTGAAGGACTGGGCCATTTCGCAGCCAATGGGGCCTGCCCCAATGACGGCGAGACGTGGTGGGAGTTCGGTCAATGAGAAAATGGTTTCGTTGGTGAGATAGCCGGTATCTTCCAAACCGGAAATTGGTGGTGCAGCAGCACGAGCCCCGGTACAGATAACGGCTTTGGCGAATGTGAGGGACTTGCCCACGACTTCTACGGTTCCTGGCCCGGTAAATCGCCCGTCTCCGATGAAGATATCCACGCCCAGGTCTTTAAACCGATGAGCAGAATCCACATGACTGATCCGGGCACGCAATTTTCGCATTCGGGCCATCGCCGCGCCAAAGTCCGTCTTGATTCCACCAGGAATGTGTATGCCAAATTCGGCGGCATTTTTCACTTCTGCCCAAACACGGGACGCCCGAATGACGCCTTTCGAGGGAACACATCCGACGTTGAGGCAATCCCCGCCCATCAAGTGGCGTTCAATCAGCGCGACTTTGGCTCCCACGGCGGCAGCCACGGCAGCAGTTACTAATCCTGCGGTGCCGGCTCCAATGATGACCAGATTGTATCGTCCTGTGGGTTCAGGGTTGATCCATGCCGGAGGATGAACGTTGTTGACCAATTGTTGGTTAAACTCGTCCATGGGGGCGATTTCGACTGGTCCGTCTTTGCGTGCTACTGTCGTCATGATTGGTCTTTTCTCAGGGAATCAATACAGAGCGTTCACTTTTTTCCCTGTCGGTGGGTCGTGGGTTTGGTGAAAATGGTTGCCTCAATCACGAATTTTTCTTTTCTATGAATTTGCGATAGGCAATGGGCATGAGGGCTAGCAATCCAAGGAGGCTAAAAGCCATTAATACCGGTGGCGACGCAATCTCTCCTAAGGAGTTAATGGATCCAAGTTGTTTGCCGGCAAACGCGAATACAAAGCTGCCCGGGATAATGCCGATGGAGGTTGCTATAATATAGGTTCCCAGGTTCACTCGAGTTAAACCGGACACGAGATTCACCAGAAAAAATGGGAAAGCTGGAATAAGCCGGAGTGTCATGAGATAGCTGAAGGCGTTCTTGGCAAACCCGGCTTGAATGGGCTCAATCCGATCGCCAAATTTTCCTTCGACCCAGTCCCGTAATAAATACCGTGCCACCAAAAAAGCAAGGGTTGCACCTATGGTGGCGCCTATATTCACAAAGATCGTGCCCAGGACACTGCCGAATAAAAAACCACCAGCCAGGGTCATGATGGCCCCGCCAGGTAATGAGAATCCTGTTTGAACGATGTAGAGGGCAATAAAGAGGACAACGGCAGTGGCAAAGTTCGCGTCGGAATAGGCCAGTAAGCTGTCGCGGTTGGCTTTCAAGGCATCAAGGGAAAAATGTTGGCCAAGGTCGAAATACAAGAACGCCCCAATCCCAAGTCCAAGTATCAACAGAATAACAATTTTTCCTATGGGAGTAGAGGAAGATTTAGCGGCTGTTGAGTCGGCCATCGTAGACTCCATGGTTTCGGTCTTCATGGTTGAGAACCCCTATTTGTGGAACACAGTGGTTGAAGATAAAACAACTTGGCTGCTTCAACACTACAGTCTTATGAGCGGTGTGGTCGTTACAGGGGTATTTCCCAGAAAAACTGGGGATGAGACCTTGGGGAGAGCCTAGACTGTCTCTTCGGTTCCTTCAAGAGCAAAAGATCGAGCAATCTCTTTCGCATTATGCCAATGTCCATTATATTAACAAAGGTGGATTGAGACTTGGATTACCGGCGGTACGTGAAAAGGAAGGATTGATGCGTTTTTCTCAAATCGTGAAATTAGGCCTGTTAGTGTTACTGATGTTTGGCGCCTATGGGGTCTTTCAATTTTTTGATATCGAAACATTGCTTGACCCTGATCGGCTTGTCAGTGACCTTGAGTCCTTGGGGGCCATGGGGCCATTGGTGTTTGTGGGGTTGATGACGCTGGCTGTGGTGGTCAGTCCCATTCCAAGTCTCCCGTTGGACATTGCGGCGGGGATCGTGTTTGGACCGTTCTGGGGGATGGTGTACGCGGTGATTGGTGCGGAGATTGGCGCGATTGTGAGTTTTCTCATTGCCCGCGCCTTGGGGAAGGAAGTGCTGGGGCGTCTTCTGAAAACGAAAGTGACATTTTGTGAGAAGTGCTCCGATCATCATCTCATGGGGTTGATCTTCGTCGCGCGTCTTCTTCCGATCTTTTCATTTGATATCATCAGCTACGGCGCGGGCCTGACGAGAATGTCCTTGAGAGTCTTTGCCATTGCCACGCTGTTGGGAATGATCCCGCCGACGTTCGCGTTAACCTATTTGGGGGGCAGCGTGCCAACAATGCAGTGGCCTATCATCGTGTCGGGGTTGCTCTTGGCCGGGTTATTTCTTTTCTTGCCGAAGTTGCTCCTTAATAATCGATCCACATGGTGGGTCCGTCTGATTCAAGGAGAAGCGCCTGCACCATCAGAAATGGTGGCGTCTTCTACTCAACAGGACAACTCCCCAAAGCCTTGTTCTTGGTGTGGGGTGAGAGAGGGGACCTCGTAAATCGATCTGAGGATCTGCACGAGAATAGGGGGGATTTATATATTATAAGATAAGCTTGACCCCCTCATTGATGACTCCCTCATTGCCCCCTTCTTCCCCCTGGGGTGGTGAAATACACTCTCAACAATGGACTTGACCTTTTCTCCTTCTCGTCAGGGGGGGGGCAAGCTCTGTGCCTAGTCATAATCATTCTTGCCGTTAATAACGTCATGTGTTACTATCAGACTCGTGATTAAGACGTTCAAGTGTGCCGACACGCAATCTCTTTCGAAGGGCGAGCGGGTTAAACAGTTTGTGAACATTGCGTCCGTCGCACGTCGCAAGCTGCGGCAGTTGGAGATCGCAGACCGATTGGATGATCTTCGGGTGCCACCCGGCAATCGGTTGGAATCGCTGAAAGGTGATCGTGCGGGACAGCATAGTATTCGGGTGAACGATCAATGTCGCGTGTGCTTCCGGTGGACGGACGCAGGCCCTGAAGATGTCGAAATTGTGGATTATCACTGACGGAGGATGATTATGCGTAAACACAAGCCCGTCACGCCAGGCGAACTGTTGCTGGAAGAATTTCTCAAGCCGATGGTGATCAGCCAGTACCGGCTAGCGAAGGAAATCGGAGTCCCGGCGCAACGTATTGGGGATATTGTGGCGGGCAAACGTGCTATCACGGCTGACACTGACTTGCGCCTGTGCCGGTTCTTCGGTCTTTCTAACGGCTACTGGCTGCGTGCCCAGGTAGCACATGACACGGAAGTCGCGGAACGGATTTTGCACGGTAAGCTGGCGAAGATTAAACCCTGGGCGGGTGTTGGGGCCTATGCAAGTCGTGCCCTAACCCGTGCGTGAATACGGACCCTTCGCAAGTGGGCTTCGCTCGCTTGCGAGGCACCGGTTATCACCTCGTTGGAGCGGACACCGCTCTGCGGCGAGCGCCCCGTCCTCGCTACGCCTGCCGGGACAACAATGATCAATCTTATTGATTAATCGTCCTGTTGTCCGGGATATCGAACATGCAGTGGCAACCCGATTCCATGTGACGGTCTCCTCGTTAACTGGGCGGCAATTAGGGGATGTCTAGTTAAAAGAAATTGCGCGCGTGTTTGGGCTAACCCATGAAGGCAGTATCTCCCCGTCGGTACAAGCCCGGAAATCACGATTTGGAGGCAGGAGACCTTCAAGCCGAGTTTGGTAGGGTGATGGGTGATTTATATATTATAAAATAAGGGCACCTCTAAAAACCGTCCTTTTCCGTGATGGCGGCGTCAGCCGCGTGCTCACATCCTCATGTATTCGCCCATACACTCCGGTTTTCCGCGCGCGGCTTCCTTGCCCTCACAAAAAATGCCTGGTTTGTAGAGGTGCCCATAAGATTGTTCCCTTATTCCTTGACCCCTTATTCCACTTATTTGAATCTTTATTGTCGCAATCCTAATCTCTGACTGGTTCCAAGAAGGATGATTTGCAGGCGCAATTTTATCTTGGAATGCGTTTTAGCAATTCTTCCGCTGGATAGGTCATGATTTCGGCTAGGGTGGGATGATAGTGGGGCATGGGCATTAAGTCATGAACCGTGCCATGGAAATACATCACGGAAATGAGTTCATGGATCAGCTCAGCGGCTTCGGGGCCGACGATATGAGCGCCGAGGATTGTGCCTGTTAGAGGATCGGCTAGGAGTTTGACATGACCATGGGTTTCACCAAGGGTCATGGATTTTCCATGGTCGTTAAACGGATACGATGCTGCCATGTATGCAATGTTCTCTCTTCGGCATTCTTTTTCGCTCAGGCCCACGCTGGCGACTTGGGGGTCGGTAAAGACGACTTGGGTTTTTAGTCTATCGTCATACTTGCGCGATGAGTCGTTCGGGTGCACGGCATTCCAGCCGGCGATTTCTCCCTGTTCAATAGCAATGTGCACAATCTCATGCATGCCATTCACGTCACCAACGGCAAAGATATAGGGTATGCCAAGCAGAATGTTAAAAGGCTTCTTTGTTATCGGGTTCCTCGCCATGCTCGCAGGATGTGCAACGAAAACTGGTCCTTTAGCGGTCCTGCCCATATCGAGCCCGACGGCTGCTCAACACAATCTTGAAGGGATCAAATCGTACAACAATGGGAATTGGAAGGCAGCACGAGAGCATTTCGTGGCGGCGGTGAAAAATGATCCACAGTTGCCGGAGGCCCACTTTAATCTCGCACTGACCCAGCACAAGCTTGGGCTGCATGATCAAGCCAAGGAGCATTTCCAAACCGCCGGAGAACTCGCACCGAACAACAAAGAAATTGTGGAGTCATCCACCTACCGCAATCACCTTGGTTTGTCCTCAACGCTGGAGAAGCACCTCAGTGGAGGCTATCGGTATTAGCGTACAGTTGACGCATCTTCACCCTCTCCCCACAGGGGCGAGGGAGTATTAATTGAAAAATAAAACACGCTACTTTGTCGCCGGGTTTGAGAAGGCTCTTGAGTGTTCGGGGAATGATGGCTCAAGGGACAGTGGTTGGGAATAAACTGAGCTTTGGACATGTAGCACGACAGGTTTGCACGTGAGTCAATCCAACCATCGAGTTCAGTCCTATTTATTTGTTGGGGTCCAATTTGTTTGTCTCGGGTTGATTCTAGCCACAGGTCCTTGGTTGGCCAAAACCCCGGGGCTCTTTCTGGTAGAACTGTTTGGGGGGATTCTCGGCGTGTGGGCTCTCTGGACTATAAAGCTTCGGAATTTGAGCGCCTTGCCTGACATTAAATCAAATAGTCCTCTTCAGACTGGAGGCCCGTACCAGTGGATTCGACATCCCATGTATACGGCTTTGTTACTGCTGATGTTGGCTCTGGTGTGCGAGGAATTTACCTATTGGCGGGGCCTGATGTGGGTCGTACTGCTCGTGGATTTGTTTTTGAAGCTGCGGTATGAAGAAGTGTTGTTAGTAAAAACCTTTCCCGAATATGCGGAGTATCAACAGCGCACTCATAAATTGATTCCTTGGATTGTGTAGGTTGGGAATGTTGAAAAAAGCCGCCAGCGGCGTTCTCGCCCTTTTGCCGTGCTCACGTACTGAGAGTACGCTCCGCGCGTCAAAAGGGCTGCGGCCTTGCTGGACGAACTTTTTTGAACATTCCCTAGTTCCATGTGAGGGTTGCGGGAATGGGGTAAAAGCGTGTTAGGGCTTTTGAAGCGATTGGAGTCGTTGGCGGGCATCGTCGGCGTCGGTAAATTTGGCATTCAGCTCCAAGGCTTTGGTGAGCGCTGCGACCGCCTTCTGGTTTTGGCCACGCTCGGCCTCGACCACCCCTAAATGGTAGAAAATATCCGCCTGCTCCGGCTTGAGGGCTGTGGCTTTTTCAAGAACATCTGCCGCTTTGTCCAGTTCTCCCCGTTTTCGGTGCACCCAACCTAGGGTATCTTGGAAGGCGCTTATCTTGGGCGCGAGGGCGACGGCTTGTTCTGCCCATGTGACCGCTTCATCCAATCGTGTGTTGTGTTGAACCGAGATCCAGGCCAAATTGTTCAAGGCAACCGGCTGCCTCGGGTCAAGAGAGATCGCGGTACGAAATGAGTCGATGGCTTGATCAAAGCGTTCGTTTCGTTCGTACAGGAGCCCGAGTTTGACGTGAAGCCCGGCAATACGAGGTGCGAGGGTGCGAGCGGCTTCATAGTCTTCGATGGCTTTGGTGTCTTGTTTTTGGATCGTGTAGACGTCACCACGCGAAATATGGGCTTGCGCAAATTTTGGTTGGGCTTGCAAGGCTTTGCCAAAGGCTTGATGGGCCTCGTCATATTGCTTGCGGACGGCATGGATTCGACCTAACGCGAAGAAGGGAAGCGGGTTGGTGGGAGCGATTCGCCCGGCTTCCTCCAACTTTTTCACCGCCTGGTCGATTTTTCCGGTATTCGCCAACGCCGACCCAAGGCCAAAATGAGCACCGGCGTGTGAAGGGTTTAACGCAAGAGCCGCTTCGTAGGCCTTGATGGCTTTCTTGGGTTGATGGACTCGTTGGAGATAGAAATCGCCCATCTCCAAATGAAGACGCAGGAGTTTCGGTTCTAATTTTAGGGCATGTTGGTAGGCTGCTTCTGCTTCATCAAGCCGGCCTTGTTGTGTGAGGTGCCTTCCCCATATTTGATGGATCACGGCATTTTTGGGCGCGATGTTCAGGGCTTGTTGAATATATTGTTCCGTGACATCGGGGGTTCCTTCTTTCAGCGCGATTTCAGCCAAGCCGATTATCGCGCCGACGTGGGCAGGAGTTTTTTTAAGTGTAGCGTAAAACGCCTGTTTCGCCAGCCTGAGGTCCCCTTTGGCAAGTGCCCTGATCCCTTCTCGATAATCATTGGCGCCAGGTGGCGTTTGAGGTTGATAGAGTGGCACTCCGATGGTGGCACCCCAAACGGGTGTTGCTATGGCCATAAGAAAGATGACCACCTGAATGCAGAAAGTTGAAATGGGTCGAGGTGGATTCATGGGGAAACTTAACATGATGGGCTAGTGGGAAATGCAATTAAACCATATCTCAGGATAAGAGATGTAAACCTGTGTCGCAATACCAAATTCCAAAAATAATTACACAAGTACTCAAAGCGTAAGGAATTTTTTTGTTTTTTTACGTAATTCTATTTAATTAAAATGTTTAGAAATATGTTTTACTCACAATAAACCAGTAAGAAAATAAAGGAACCAGCAGATTTGTTGGCTCAAGGTCGTCTTTGATTAACCGACAAATTGTTTAGGAGTCATTATAGTCCGTCTGCGGCCCCTTCTTTTATAAAGGGATCAGACCAGTTTGCTTAGCACGCCCCTTGAATATTTATTTTTCGCACTTCTTTGACATGCCTTTTCGTGAAAATTCGTGAGGTCTTTGGTATGCAACGACGTATCCCTATTGAGCAATTGAAACCGGGAATGTATTTGGCTGGCCTGGACCTGTCGTGGCTCAAATCTCCGTTTTGGATTCATCGGGGTTCTGTGAAATCACATGCTGTTATTTTTAAACTCAAGCAATCCGGAGTTCGTGAAGTCACGATCGATCCTGAACAGGGTCTTGATGTTGAGGAGTCTTCCAGCGAGATGAATGTGTGCGCGGATTTAGAGAAGGGGGCGTCTTTTCAGGTGACGGATATGGCTGAACTTCCCCGCGAGAATCGAGGCGAATGGGAGCTAGATGAAGCCGGGCCTGTTTTGGAAAAAACCTTTGATCTGGCGGCGTTTGAAGAAGAGCTTCGCCTTGCTCAAGAGGTTCGTTCCAAGGCAATTTCTGCCATTAAACAGGTGTTTGAAGGGATCAAAACCGGGGTGGTTTTGGACGTGGGGCCTCTGCGTGACGTGACGGAAACCTTATTGGATTGTTTGAAGGCTCGGGAAGGCAACATGCTTGTCGATGCGCAGTTGCAACGGATGATACAATTTGATGCCTCGCTCTTTTCCCATGCCGTGGATGTGTGCGTGCTAGCCTTAGTGGTGGGGCATCGGTCGCAGATGACCGAACTCCAGTTACAAGACCTGGCCATTGGGGCCTTGTTGCATGATGTGGGACAACTTCGTTTGCCACGGAATCTTCTTTCGAAAAGGGGAGACTTTTCAAAGGAAGAGCACAATCTCTATTTGACCCATCCTAAACTCGGTTCTTCGATTTTGTCCAAGGCCGAAAATATGTCCGAAGTGTCTCGGCGCATTGTGTTGGAACATCATGAACGCGTGAATGGATTGGGATATCCCTGGGGACGAAAAGGGACGACGATTTCAACCTTGGCTCAATTAGTCGGTCTCGTGGACCAGTATGATGCCTTAGTCAGCAAACGGGGCGGGCGCTCACCGACTCCGCCAGCCCTTGTCGTTCGTCGATTGTATCAATTGGGGATTGATGGTGAGTTTTCCATGGAATGGGTAGTAAAACTGATCCAATGTTTGGGGCTCTATCCGGTTGGCAGCTTGGTCGAACTCAGTACAGGAGCACGGGGTTGGGTGGTGTCGGGTAATCAGGCCGATCAGATGCTTCCAACCATAAAACTGGTGTGGAGTCACACGCGGGAAAAGCTTGCCACTCCGTGTGTTGTGGACTTGTCCAAGTACACATCAGACAACACGTCTGTTCGTGTCTTACGAATATTGAATCCGTTTGAAGAAGGCATTCAGGACGATCTGTGTTTTATGCCTGAGATACAACATGCCTCCTCTGAGGGCCTGTTAAAAAAATAACTTGGACAAAATCCCGTCCCATCTTCGGCCCACCTTTGAACGCACTTCAATCGAAAAGGTCTCTTCATAGCAGTGCTATGCCTCGGCTTTTTCTCAATCGTTACGTCCAAAATCCGACCCAAATCTAGGCGCGATTTTGCCCAGGTTATTTTTTAACAGGCCCTTGGTGCCGCACCTTCCCCTCCTTCCTCATCTGACCATTTACCCTGAGGCGAATAGGCCATTTCTCCGAGGGGCCAAGTTTCTTTTTCCTAGCCCCTAGCCCCTTTTTGACTGTGTCTGCCCTTCGTGGGAATACTCAAAAGGGGAATGTTGAAAGAGGGCGTCAGCCTTCGTCAAAGCTACGGCAGACAAGCCAGAAGCGTTCCCTGCCTACGTAGAAACGGCTTCGCGTTTACGCGCTGTAGCCGCTACAACGCGCAAGCGTGCAGGCAGGTCGGTCCTTTGTCGTGCTCATATACTCCCGTACGCTCCGCACGCCAAGCCTACTCCGCCGAGCCACCTCCGCCGAAGTGGCTACGGAGGCCAGGAGTGGCTACGTATGCCGGGAGCGCCTGCGGCCTTTCCTTCGACAAGCTCAGGACAGGACTGAGCACACCTTCCTTCGGCGTTGGCTCAGGACAGGTTTTGAACATCACCTGTTGCTCTTGAGGTTTCTTCAAAGGAGCACGTACGAACGGCAATATAGAATTTTTTTTTCAAAAGCCTCAAAAGAAAAGCATTAGAAACGAATAGCTGAATCCTGTACCATTTTCTTTAAGATGGGCTTTTGTGCTATGAACTGAGAAACGGCAGTTGGATCACAAAAGTCCGCGCATCTGGCACAATACAAAAATGTCTCATCACCACTAAGGGCTCGCGCAAGAATAACTTCCCCCGTTTGGGTGTTGAGACACCTGTCTGGCAAGGCGCGAGGCCTGCGCATACTCCTCGTATGGAAAGGACGAGCAACGCTGCCAGACGGGATGGATCGCCGCCCAAACGGGGGAAGTTATTCTTGCGCGAGCCCTTGGGTGACTACGACTTTTTGTATTTCACCATGCACACCAATATCTCACACGTCTTTTTTGCGCCCAACTGCCGTTTCTAGGTTGAAAGGAGCAGACTGTGTGGCGAAATGAATTTTGCGTCATGCTTAATGGAAATTGCCCGGATTGAAAACAAGGGAACTGTGATTTACTTTCAAACCAAACCCGATGCCGTCTTTGAAGCCATCTTGGAGGAAGCCTTGCTGAGTGAAATGACCGAGGTGAAAAACCTCGCGGCTGATGGGGCGATTGATTCGTGGGAAGGCCTCTATCCCGAAAGCTCTTCAGCCTTTGGTCCGTATACGGCCATTCGATTGATGGCGCAATTATTAGCGGCAACGCGGGACGCCTCGGTGTATCACCTCCTGGATGTGCACTGGTCGGTGCTCTACGAATGTCTTCAAAATTTTTGCGCAACCCATAACGACTTGGTTGAAGACGACCCCCAGGGGTCGAGGGCCATTGGGGCATTTCGAATCGGTCGCGTCGATGGGGAAGCGATCGTGACCATTTATTTTTGGGATACGGATTTTTTGCTCAGACCAATGTCCAGTGACTGGCATACTTTGGAACACGATGAGTTCGACGAAGAGCCTGTTGATGAGGGGACCCAAGAACCCTCAGAGGATCCAGTCGGTGATGCGGTTTCCCCGTTAGAAATGGTTGAGGATGCGGACTGGATCGTTCCCGAGGCTGGGGCATTTTTTCGGACAGGTTCCATAGAGTATCCCGATACGAAAGAATGATGTTTCTTTAACATGTTATGTGATGATGTTGGGAACGAGATGCACGAATGCCAATGTTGAATCAAGAGGCTTGAAGCATGGCGCGTACCAAAATTCTGGACTTTCAACGTGACCCGTATTTGCGATTAATCCGTCCGCTGGTGCAGGCCTATTTGGGGTTTTATCGTGTCGGTAGTCGGCATATCGAAAGCATGGGGCTGACGGGGCCGCAATTTGATGTGTTGGCAGAGCTTGGTGGAACGGAGGGCCTGACATGTGCTGAACTCGGAGAAGCGACGCTGATTACCAAGGGGACGCTCACCGGTGTGTTGGACCGTTTGGAAGGAAAAAGATTGCTGGAACGGCAAGGCGTCAAGGGTGATCGGCGAGCCATTCGCGTGCGCTTGACGGCCAAGGGGGAAGAGTTGTTTTGCAAAGCGTTTCCAGCTCATGCCGAGTTTATGCGGCCCTTTATCCAGCAGGCGTTTACGACGAAAGATGTGGAAGCTTTACGAACTCAACTCATTCGTCTACAGGATAGTTTTCAATCAAAACCGTTGTCTCCGGCGAAGAAAAAAGAAAGAGCACATCATGGAAAAACCCGCTGAAACCAGTTACCCATTTCACGGCCCGCTTCAACGACGGTGGAGCCCCAGGGCTTTTGCCGATCGTCCGATTGCTGACGAACAATTAACGATTCTGTTTGAAGCCGCGCGGTGGGCGTCGTCGTGTTTTAACGAACAACCTTGGCAGTTCATCGTCGCGACCAAGTCCACGCCGCAGGAATACGAACGCATGCTCTCCTGTCTTGTCGAAGGCAATCAGACATGGGCCAAGTTGGCGCCAGTTTTAATGTTAACCGTCGCCAAGTCCACTTTTGATCATAATAGCAAAGCGAATCCTCATGCCTGGCACGACGTCGGGTTGGCCGTGGGCAATTTGGTGATACAAGCCACCACGCTAGGCCTCAGCCTTCATCAAATGGCTGGCATTCTTCCAGATCGCATACGAGAGCTGTACAGAGTGCCACAAGGGTTCGAACCCGTGGCGGGTTTGGCCTTGGGGTATGTAGGCGATCCCACGCTTCTTCCTGAAGAACTCGCTCAACGGGAACAGGCCATACGCACAAGGAAGCCTCTGTCAGAGTTTGTGTTTAGCGGACAATGGGGTCAGCCAGCGTCGATCGTGAAGTGAAAATTGTGATTGGCAAATGAGTGCCGCATATGCCTGATGCCCGTATCAAAATGGTCATTCCCGCGGTCGTAAGCGGGAATCCAGGCTAATTATTGTTTCTTGAATATGTGAGGCGGAGGCTTGCCAAAAAAGAAATTCTCCATTCGCGTCAAACGAATCTACGAATCCCCAAATCCTGATGATGGCTTTCGCCTTCTCATCGATCGACTCTGGCCTCGTGGAATCAAAAAAGACGACGCTAAAATCGACCTCTGGCTTAGAGAAATCGCTCCCTCCGATTCTTTGCGGAAGTGGTTCAATCATGATTCAGAGAAATGGGAAGAATTTAAACGCCGCTATTTCAAAGAATTAGATCAACAACAGGATCTGGTTGATCAACTGACTCAACATACATGGGAAGGCAAAGTCACGTTTCTTTTTTCTGCTAAGAACGAATCTTATAATAATGCGATAGCTTTGAGGGAATATCTTTTAAGTCGTTCATAAGGGTTTTATTTAAGCGGGGTTTCGCCCCCGCCGACGAGGTTCCCTCGACGGACTTGGGACAGGCTCTTTGGTTTCGGCAAAAGGACCTACAACCATTTCCCCCCGTCGTGGCCCCGGGGGTTCCCTCACCACAGCACCGAATTATATGGCTGCGCAACTCGCGGAGTCTATCCTGAGCCTTGTCGAGGGACTCAAACAGCGCTCGCCAAAATGTCGAATTCGGTACTAAGGGTTCGCGCAAGAATAACTTCCCCTGTTTGGGTGCTGAGACACCTGTCTGGCAAGGCGCGAGGACTGCGCATACTCCTCGTATGGAAAGGACGAGCAACGCCGCCAGACGGGATGGATCGACGCCCAAACAGGGGAAGTTATTCTTGCGCGAACCCTAAGGCTCAGCCACGCCGAAGGCGGCCGACTTCATGTAGAATTTTATCTATCTGAAGTTAGGCTTTTGCTGCTTGAATAAATTCCTGAATCAGTCGTTGGCTTTTCCCGCCTTTTTGATTTTTCACGCCTGTGTTGACATCCACTCCGTAGGGTTTGACCTTTTCAATGGCAGATTGCACGTTTTTGGGGGTGAGCCCGCCGGCGAGGATGACGGGAATTGGTGACTCTCGAACAATCTGAGCGGAGATTGACCAGTCGTGGGTGTGGCCTGTGCCGCCGACCTTGTTGGTTCGTTTATTAATGGAGTCTAGCAATAGGACGTCCGCCACGTTGTATAACTTGCGGGCACGGTGAATGGCTTCTGGCCCATCGACGCTCACCTTGGCGATCATTTTTCGAGGGAATAGTTTCCGAGTCAGGCTTTTGATAGTTCGGGATGGAAGGTCACAGTGTAGTTGAATGGCCGAGGTGGGAACTTGTTTAGCCAGCTTGAGTATTTTGACTAGGTCTTCGAAGTGCGTAACCAGAACGGTGGTTATGAACGGTCCAACGGCTCGGCATATCTCGGCTGCGGTTTTGGACGATACAAAATCATTCGACCGATGTACTCTTCCGACTAGTACACCAATGGCATCTGCCCCGCATTTCTGAGCGAGCTTGGCATCCTTAACGGTTTTTATTCCGCAAATTTTGGCGCGCATTGGTTTTTTGAGGAGAATAGTTGGATTTGATCTCAGGGAATTTGCCGGAGAAAGTTCATTAAAGCAATAAGGACCTACAAAAAAGAGGCGCTACCCTTTTTTTTGTAACCTCAGGCGTGAGGAAATCCCTGGTGGCGACTCGTTCCATGATCATCCTCCCAGGGCATGTGGCTGGCTTCTTCTCACGGGAACCCGCTCCTCTCTAAGATTGCTCTTCCCACTGGGCCTCCCAAAAAAGAACATGGCATTGAGAAGGCACATTAGAGTTTGGCTCATGATTCTGCCTCCTACTAAATGCCTACTGGTTGACATTGTCTCGTATTACACACGAAACTATTTTTAGTCGTAAATGGATCGTAAATTAAGCGGAATCATTTTCCGGAGGGTTTTCTTCCAACCTCTGAACAATTTTGAATACAGGAACTGATGCGAAATCTGGGAAACAGGATATATTCGGCAATCTATTGGTTATCCTTTGGCCTTATTTCCCTTCCCTTATTCTTGCTCAATCTCACCATCTTTTTGTTGACCTTCCCTTTTGATCGCAAAGGAGTGATCATCAGCTTGCCCACCTGTTTTTGGGCCTGGTTGGGCATTAAAATTAATCCGTTATGGCACCTTGAAGTGGAAGGCCGAAAAAATATTCAATGGGGCAAAACGTATATCCTAGTTTCCAATCATCAATCCGTTTACGACATTTTTGTTCTTTTTTGCCTATTCCGTCCATTTAAATGGCTGGCAAAAGAATCATTATTCAAAATCCCCTTCATTGGGTGGAATATGTCTTTAAACCGCTACATCCCCATTCAAAGAGGTAGCCTGAAAAACCGAGTGGCTGCCCTTCAAGATTGTCGGAAATGGCTACAGCGCGGAGTTTCAATTATTATTTTTCCAGAGGGAACTCGATCCGAAACCAGAGAAATGAGAATTTTTCACTCGGGAGCTTTTCGTTTAGCCATTGAAGAAAAGACACATCTTGTGCCAATTGCCATTACAGGGACCAGTGATATTTTACAAAAACATTCCTTTTTGCTGGGGCCTGGAAAAATCTTTATTAAAGTAAAAGTATTGCCGCCGATTGACGCCAGCCAATACGATACGCATCAAATAGAAGAATTAAAAGAGAGAGCGTACCAAGAAATCTCCCATGAAATTCAGGGTTCATCAAAAAAAATTCCCGACCCCATGGTATATTCTAATACCCCCTCCGCGTCCAATTAGGAGTTCAGGGAGGAGGTAGGGTTTCTTGTTCGTAGTGCCGCGGCAGGAAGGAGGAATCCAGAAGAAGAATGCGGCAGGGCTATTTCATATTAAAGTGTAACTTTATAGATAATAAGGAATAATCGATTTAGGCTGGCTTTTTCTTTTCGTTTACGGCATACTCTTTTGCATGCCAGACGAATCGCCAAGCGGACAGCCGGACATTGATCTGAGGCAAGTCGTGGTTCGCCCAATTGTCCGAGACGAAAAGGACGCCTTCAAGACCCTTCTCGACAGACACCACTACCTCGGTCATGCCCCGCTGATTGGCCAATCGATACAATATCTCGCCTGTGTGCAGGATCGCTGGCTGGCCTTGCTGGTGTTTGCGGCGGCGGCCCTCAAATCGAGACCGCGAGACCACTGGATCGGCTGGCCCCCCTGTTTTCAATGGCAACGACTCCATTTACTGGCCAACAACACCTGGTTTCTCATGCTGCCGGGCTGTTCGCAAAAGAACCTCGCCTCGAAAGTCCTGTCGCTCTGCGCGAAACGGATCTCGGCCGATTGGCAACTGTACCACGGCTACCCCTTGCTCCTCTTAGAGACCTTCGTCGATCCTGCCCGCTTCACCGGGACCTGCTATCGGGCCGCCGGGTGGCACGAGCTCGGTCTGACACGAGGGTTTCGCAAGTCGAACACGTGTTATGTTCAGCATGAGAGACCGAAGCGCATCCTAGTCGTGCGGCTGCATCCCCAAGCCCGAGAGATCCTTGCACGCCCGATGCTTGATCAGCCCTATCAGAAAGGAGAAGCGCCTCAGATGAGATTGAATACAAAACAGACGGACTCCCTCTTTACGTATGTGGTGCAGCTGACCGATCCCCGCCATTTGCAAGGGCAACGGCACACCCGACGCGCCCTCACGGCGATCATGTTCTGTGCCACCTTGTGCGGCGCGCGCGGCTATGAAGCGATCTCGGACTGGGCCCAGCAGTTATCGCAGCCGATGCGCAAGCGGCTAGGCTGTACTCAGCGAGGGGGGCGCTACCTCGTCCCGAGCCGCAGCACTCTTTACCGCTTTATCACGGCCGTCGACCCCTGTGAAGTCGATACCCTGCTCGGCCGGTGGCTGGACACCTTCGGCGGGGAGGATCAGGGCATTGCCATTGATGGGAAGACCATGCGGGGGACGTCGAAGGTCCCAAGCGAACAGACCCACGTCCTCAGCGCCGTCACCCATCAAGCCGGGCGCCACCTCACCCAAAAAAAGTTCACTCCAAGACCAATGAGATCCCCTGCGTGCGGCCCCTGTTAGATGCGCTCGAGATCGCAGGGAAGGTGATCACGGCGGATGCGCTCCTCACCCAGAAAGAGATTGCCGAGTACCTGGTGCACGAACGCGGCGCCGACTTCGTCTTCACCGTCAAGGGAAACCAGCCCACCTTGAAGCACGACATTGAGGCCTTAGCGTTGCGAGCACGCCGGTGCGATTATGCCACCACCGAGAAAGGCCATGGGCAGATCACGACCCGCAGGATCTGGTGCGATGACTCCCTGAATGCCTATGTCAACTTTCCTCATGTCCAGCAAGTCTTCTGCATTGAGAGGGAAGTGACGCATCTCAAGCAGGGCCTCACGACCGTCGAAGCGGTCTGCGGTGTCACGAGTCAGTCCAAAGACAAGGCGGGGCCGAAGACCATCCTCTCGCAAAACCGAAAGCATTGGAGTGTGGAGAATAAGCAGCATTATGTGTTGGACGTCACCTTTGATGAAGACAGGAGTCAGATACGAAGTCTCAATGGCCCAATGGTCATGACCTGTCTGAGACGCTATGCCATCAGTCTCTTACGCCTGAAAGGCTACACCAATATCGCGCAGGCGTGTAGACTGCTCTGGGGCAAGCCCCATTTAGCCATCCGCATGGCCCTGCCCTGAAAAAGAGCGCACAAAAAACCTCATGGAATCCCTTGCTTATAAAAAGAATGAAATGGCCCTGAGAATGCGGTTAAGGGGCTGATGAATGAGGAAGGATGTGCTATAATGAGTCATGGTTCCGAAGACTCCCATTGCGACTGTCAAAAACGATTTCAAGCATGAAAGTAAGTTCCTGGAGACCTTCCAGGAAAATCAGGAATTTTATGCTTGGCAATTTCATCTCAAACTACAGAAACGCCAGGAATTATCCCGCCGGTCAATAGTCGAATGGCGGCTCTTCCCTGAGCCACCCAGTTCCAACTAAGGGCCTGTTAAAAAATAACCTGGACAAAATCCCATCCCATCTTCGGGTCACCTTTGAACGCGCCTCAATCGAAAAAGCCTCAACATGGCGGTGCAATGTCTCGGCTTTTTCTCAATCGTTACGTCCAAATCGACCCAAATCCAGGGGCGATTTTGTGCAGGTTATCTTTTAACAGGCCCTAAGGGTTGATTAGTTTTCCTCATCGATTGCTCCCCTCTTTTGGTTTTTCTCTCCTGAGCCTACAATGCGTGTCATGGAACAAGGCCCTCATACTGAACAGCCGACTCACTGGGTTATCCATGTGGATATGGATGCGTTTTATGCATCCGTGGAGCAGCGTGATCATCCAGAATTTCGTGGGAAGCCGGTGATTGTCGGTGCGGATCCCAAGGAGGGCAAGGGGCGGGGTGTGGTGTCTGCGGCTTCGTATGAGGCGCGGGAGTTTGGTATTCATTCGGCCTTGCCCATTGGGCAGGCGTATCGTCGGTGTTCTCACGGCATTTTCCTGGCTGTTCGGATGGCGCGGTATCAAGAAGTGTCCTCGCACATTTTTTCCATTTTTCGCCGCTATACGGATTTGGTTGAACCGTTGAGTATGGATGAGGCGTTTCTTGATGTGACAGGAAGCCTTCGTCTATTTGGCACTCCGCAAGCCATTGGTGCACAAATTCAACGAGACATTTGGGAGGAAGTGCATTTGAATGCCTCGGTCGGTGTGGCGACCACGAAATTTGTCGCGAAGGTGGCATCGGATCTTCAGAAACCTCAAGGGTTCGTCATCGTGCCTGATGGCACGGCGCGCGCGTTTCTTCATGACCTGCCGATTACACGGTTGTGGGGGGCCGGTCCGAAGACGGCGAATCTGCTTCGTCGTCGCGGGTATGAGACCATTGGGCAATTGGCCGAGGCATCCTGTGCAGACCTTTCGACGTGGTTAGGAAAACAAGGAAAGCATCTGTGGGAATTGGCGAATGGGGTTGATGCTCGCGAGGTGGCACCAGAGAAACCGGAAAAATCCATTGGTGCGGAAACGACGTTTGAAAACGATACGTCAGAGATTCAGATGATTCACAAAACCATCTTGGAATTAGCGAAACGGGTAGGGAGTCGTTTGCGGACAGCGGGTGTGCAAGCCAAAACTCTGACATTGAAATTCCGCACCTCGAAATTTCAGACCTACACTCGTTCGATCACTCTTCAGGAACCAACGGACCAGGATTCGATTATGTATCACGTGGCGCTCACGTTACTCGCTCGTCTGCCCTGCGCCAATGAGAAAGCCCGGTTATTAGGGGTTGCGGGGTCCAATTTTCTCAAGCCCGAGGGCTCTCGCCAATTGGCACTGTTTTCTTCAGCTGAGGAACCCAAAGCCCAAGTCACGAAAGCGGTGGATGCGATCCGATCCCGTTTCGGTGATCAAGCCATTCAGCCGGCGACTCTTCTTTCGAAAGTGAAACGTGATGAGTGATGCGAATGGAATATATTGGGTTGTCTTGGCCCGAGACATGAGCGACTTCGTCCATCAGGATGACGGCGAATCGTTTTCTGCCAGGAGCCGGCGGATCTGTCGATCCGTTTCCGGATACCCACCTTCGCCAATTTTGACATATTGAATGACTCCCTGTTTGTCGATGAGGTACAGTGTAGGCCAATAGCGATTCCGATAGTTCCTCCAGGTTTCAAACCCATTATCAATCGGCACGGCATACTGAATCTCATGCTCGTCGATATATTCCTTGACGCTGTTGATGGATCGCTCGAAGCTAAACTCCGGCGAATGAATGGCAATGACGACCAAGCCTTGGTCCGCGTACTTGGCATGCCACTCTTTGACGTAGGGTTCGATGTTGCGGCAGTTGTAGCACCCGAAGGTCCAAAACTCGACTATGACAACCTTGCCGCGTAAATCCTTCATTTTTTGTTGTGGTGTGGAATTGAGCCAGACTTCGTTGGAGATGTCTGGGGCAGGGATGCCGGTTTGGGCGTGGAGATAAGATGGCACCCAAATGAATAGAAAAAACCCAATAAGACAGGCCACCATGACATGTTGCCGATTGAGGGAAGGGAATGATCTATTCATAAGCATGTCTCCATTTCTTCTTGAGATTGCCGCCGTTCTTTTTTAGAGTCCTTTTCGGGGTGAATCCATTACATATTGATGGAGAATGACAGGAGCAAGTTTATCCTATGTGCGGGCGGTACACGTTAAAAACTACACCTGATGTCGTGGCTGATCAATTCCACTTTGAGGAATTATCGGACCTTAAACCTCGATACAATATTGCACCATCGCAACTCGTGGCCTGTGTAAGAATAACATCTGGTTCGACAACGCGCGAAGGAAGCATATTACGCTGGGGACTCATTCCATCTTGGGCCAAAGATCCCGCCATTGGGATGAAGTTGATTAATGCTCGGGCAGAGACCGTTGCAGAGAAGCCATCATTTCGGAAGTCGTTCAAACAGCGGCGATGCCTGGTGCTGGCGGATGGCTTTTATGAATGGCAGAAGGAGGGCCGAGTCAAACAGCCGTACTATATTCGCTTGAAAAGCGAAAGGCCGTTTGCCTTTGCCGGTCTGTGGGATCATTGGGCGAGTGCTGATGGAAAAACGATTGAAACATGTGCCCTGTTGACGACCGAACCCAATGCGTTGATGGCGCCTATTCATAACCGCATGCCGGTTATTTTGAATCCGGATGCGTATGATGATTGGCTCGATCCGGACCAACAAGATGTGGTGCGGCTGGCAACCCTTCTCGTGTCCTATCCGGCTGAAGAAATGGTGGCGAATCCGGTGAGTCGTTTAGTCAATAACGCACGATTTGACGACCCTCGGTGTATTGAAGCGTTAGGAGAGCAAGAAGAATGACTCAGTACCATTTGTGGCTCACGCCAAATGGAGATTCCCGTAATCGCCTTGCCAACCTTATCAATACTTTAAGCGATCAGTATCGAGGACCAAAATTTGAACCCCATATCACGCTCTTGGGAGAACTCGAAGGAGAGGAATCCATTCTCTCTGAACAAGTCATTGAGTTGGCAAAAAGGCTCACTCCTTTTGTGGTTCACCTCCAACAACCTACCTATGAAGACGAATATTTTCGCTGTGTGTATTTCACCGTGAAAGACACGCCAGAAATTCGTGACGCGCATGAGGAGGCAAAATTGATCTTCGGCAAAACGCCTGTGTCACCCTTTCGTCCACATGTTAGTTTGCTGTATGGCCTCTTTCCCGAAACTGCGAAGCGAGAGGTCATCGCTTCCCTCCCTGTTGATTTTCCCAAAACATTTCTTGCGAATGAATTGAAACTCATTCGAGCCGAATCCCTTCATCTGCGGGACTGGTCTCTTGTTGAATCTATTTCCTTGTAGGGGGGGATTCAGGCTGGGTTTTTAGACGTCTTGCAACTAGTGCGTCAAAGGGTTCTCCTGCGCCGGACCGCGCCGCAAGGATTCCGCGAGAAATGGGGTCGGGTTGATTGAATCGGAGGGGGTTTCCCGTAGAGTCTGTTGCCATGCCCTTGCCTTCGTGGACTAACAACCAGCCTGCCGCGATATCCCATTCGTGTAATGGGTCAAAATTGATTGTACCATCGGCTTGCCCCGCAGCAACGAGTGCTAAACTATAGGCGATAGATCCCATCGGTTGAAGGGTGGCGAGATCTTTGAAAATGGTGAACTCGTGACGGTCCAAACGAGAAGGGTTGACGAGGATCGTTAAACGTTCGCTGACCGATTGATCGACTTCGACTGGTTTCCCATTCAAGTATAACCCTTTTCCTTTTTCAGCCGAAAATAATTCCTCCGTGGCTGGATTGTACACGACCCCGAGAATCGGTTGATGGTCTTCCACCAAGGCAACGGAAATGGAATATTGCGGCACACCTTTTATAAAGTACGAAGTGCCATCGATGGGATCGATGATCCATACACGAGATGTGTTGAGACGTTCCGGCGTATCGGGACTTTCTTCGGACATCCAGCCATCGTTGGGGAAGCGGTTCATCAGGGTTTCCCGAAGGATGTCATTGGCGGCAAGGTCGGCTGATGTTACGGGCGAGTGATCAGCTTTTCGATGTGTCTCGAATCCTTGGTCGGCAAGTTGTAAGACACGTGTTCCCGCGCGGTGGACAGCTTCCAAGGCAACTTCAAGTTCGGTTTTCATCAGTGGGCCAGAGCCATGTGTTGAATAGAGAAGTCCTAAATGGAGAAGGACGGTGAACGGTTATTGGGTTGATTGAGAGGGAGTGAATGATCAAGCTTTCTGAATTATTGCCTAATGAACATGAAGGTGTGGGCCACTTTTTTTTGCCCTTTGTCGAACAGGGTCCAATGGTGAGTCATATGATTTTCATCCATGAAGGTGATGGTCAGTTCATGCATGTGCATATCATCCATGGACCGCATGCCGGTCCCATCAAAGTAGGTCAAGGTAATGGTGTCTGATGGGGTCTGCCCATGGGTTTTCATTCGAGGCTGATTGCCGAGCATGCAATAATGCGTCATCACCAGAGTGTGGCCCTCTTGTGTATATATCGACAGCATTTCTTTTGAGGTGCCTGGAAATAATTTCTCCATCACGGCACTGTCTTTTGCCGTCAATACATATCGTGCGGTGATGGTTTCCTCACCATCATAGGCTTTTCTGGTACCTTGCCATGTGCCGATGAGGGTTTTCATTTGTTCAAAGGGGGTATCAGTGAGCGTGGGGTGTTCGGCTCTCACGACAGTGGCTGGGAAGACGAGACTGCCCATAGCACATGCCGTGGCGAGTATCCATGTTCTTGCGCGACTCACCATTTCCCTCCGTGCCTGATCTGCGATACAGTGTCCCTGCCTGTGATCGGTTCTCATAAGACAATATAGAACTCCAAGTTGGGTTGAGTCAAAAATTCTGTGAGAAATGTAGACATAACCCCGCTGGGACACCCTCAGTGGGATTCGCGTGAATGGGAATGTTGAAAAAAGCCGCCAGCGGCGTTCTCGCCCTTTTGCCGTGCTCACGTACTGAGAGTACGCTCCGCGCGTCAAAAGGGCTGCGGCCTTGCTGGACGAGACCCTTCGGAAAGACTCAGGGCATGCTTTTCTGAACATTCCCTCCCCTTGACGATGCGTGGCTTATTGGGAACTTTGATTGACTATTGGAGTGCAATGATTGAATAGGCTATGAATAAAATCAAGTGAGATCGGAGGTGCGTGTTGGATCTTTTTTCAGGTGAACAAGTCCAACCACTATCGGGAAAACTTGAAGCCATCTGGATCAAGCGAATGAAGCGTGGGCCCATGGATTCGGTGGAACATGCCACGCTGGAACGAGATGCTGGTTTGGTGGGGAATGCGAACCAAGGGGGTCGGCGTCAGGTCACCATCATTGAGCGTGAGGTGTGGGATCGATTGATGCGTGAAGTGCAAGGTCCTTTATCTCCGTCTGCTCGGCGTGCCAATTTGTTGATCAGTGGCCTGAGTCTCACTCAATGCCGCAAGCAAATTCTTTTGATCGGACGGTGCCGAATCAGGATGTTAGGCGAGACGAAACCCTGTGAACGGATGGAGGAGACTTTGCCTGGCTTGCAACAGGCCATGGCGGAATCTTGGGCCGGTGGCGCGTTTGGTGAGGTCTTGGATGATGGGGAGATCCTTGTTGGTGACCCAGTGTCTTGGGTAGAGGAGTGATTTATTAATAGCGGGGTGTCGTCCCCGCGCGACGAGTCCCTTTTGTTTCGGCAAAAGTGCCCAAAACCATTTTCGCCCGTTCGCGGTCCCTCCGACCCTGCTCCGAAGCAGGCTCTCCGGGATGCCTCCGCCTCCGCACCGAATCAGGGTTCGCGCAAGAACAACTTCCCCTGTTTGGGTGGTGAGACGCCTGTTTGGCAAGGCGAGAGGATTGCGCATACTCCTCGTATGGAAAGGACGAGCAACGCCGCCAGACAGGATGGATCGACATCCAAACAGGGGAAGTTGTTCTTGCGCGAACCCTAAGATGGCTCAGGAACTCGCTCCGCTCAAACAGCCTTCGCCAAAAAGTCGATTCGGTGCTCCGGCTCCGCCGCGCACGAAGGCGGCAGAGAAGGGACATTTCTATATTTTGAATGCGTGAAAAAGGTTTGTTAAGTCGAGGCCTGTTAATCTTTTCTGTCATTCTCGACAGTAGTAATCGGGAATCCAGGTTTTTCCCTCTGTCATTTAAACCCCTCCTTTGCCATTTCGATTCTTGGGAGAAATCTCTCGTTCGGCAATGGGGAGAGATTTCTCGTTTCGCTCGAAATGACAATCAAAGGTTGCTCCTTCAATTCCTGCTTCGTTCTTGGGGCTCCGCGTTGGGTGCGGCGGAGCCGCAGCCCCGAATCGGCCTCTCGGCGAGGGCTGTTTGAGCGGAGCGAGTTCCCTCGCCATCTTATTCCGGGCGGAGGCGGAGGGACCCGGAGGGCAATGGCATTCGTTTAAGGAATGGGCGGCATTCGTTTAAGGATTTGGCTCATTCGTTTAAGAAACGGATTCCATGTGCTTAAGGGACTTTCAGATAGAGGCCATCGACCCTGTGGGGTTCTTGGACTGGCTGTTCTTTTTGGGTGGATGCCACGTGGACTCCGGTTTCATGGATGTTCGAGGATAGGATCGGCCCGGCCTCACCCGTTGGTAGTGACTCACAATGGACTCGAAGGCCCGTTGGACGGCGGTCTGCATCCGAGCATGGAGCACGAGCAGATCTTCGAAGCTTCGCGCAAACACGTGAAGGCAATGTTTGAAGTTGGTCTTGAATGTCCGCCTCGCCCCGGTGCCGGTTCCAACTATGGACGATCCGGGAGGGGCCATGGGCTCAGCTGCGGGGGCTTCGGGATTGAGTGCGTGGTCCGCCCGATTGGCGAACAGCCGGTTCATGGTGATCAGGACGAAATGCGCGAAGAGCTCTTGTTTGACGCCGCGCTCGGTTTTGGCATGAAACTCCTCGATGAGGAACAGGCGCTTGCTCACCTTGTAGAGTTCCTCGATGCCCCAACGGGCATGGTAGAGATCCATGAACTCCTGGAGCGGATACCGCTGCTGGGGGCCGACCAGGGTGGTGCCCAAGCAAAATCGGCTGCCGGCCATCTCATATTTCAGAAGCCGCAGGCTCAACGGGATGATGGCGAGATCAGGATAGACCGCCCGGATGTCTCGTTGCGTGCGTGCGGCGGGGAAGAGGGTGACCGTGGTGTCGGTGTCCGGGCCGGCAAAAAACTCTTGAATCTCCTTGAACCCGCTGTCTTGGAGACGAAACACGGCGTGGATCCCGGCGGTCCAGTGCTGATGCAGCAGGACGTAGGAGAAATAGCCTCGATCGTACACCACGACATCGTTGGGCTTCAGCACAGCCAGGTGCCGCAGGGCGCACCGTCGCTCGTTGCCATGCGCGACGAGGTCGAAATCCCAGGGCACTTGCGACGTGAGGTGGTAGAGGCAACTCAGCAACCCTTGAGGATAGTGTGCATTGTCAGAGGGCAAGGGGTAGCCACACGCCCGCAACGCGCGGGGCAGTGTAAGCTTGGAGCCATCGACGGCAAACACCCGATGGCCCAACCAGGTGTCGTTGGAGTCGTGTGGGGCATAGGCGTCCAGAATGTTCCGGTTGACGGACTGGAAAATGGCTTCGTCCAGTTTGCGACGTGCGACACAAAAGGACGCCGGCGCGATGCTGTGGGGTTGCGGGAGCGCGAGCGCCAGGTTGTCGCAACTGTCCCACAAGTCATCAATGGTGGTGCCGTAACTTTGGGAGTTGGTTGACGACACCAACCGAAAGATCAACAGCATCAGGATCAGGGAATCGATCACCCGTTTCCGGACGCGCCACTGGTCATCGTACTGGGCCGCCACGTCGTGGAGGATGTGGACCACCTGTTTCCACCAGGCGACAAACCCTTCCCCGACGGACCGTGTGCGACTGGCTCGCACGTCGTTGCGATAGCGTGTCTTCACCGTGACGGCTCGATGCCCGGCAGTCAGGCACGCGCGCCAGTCGGGTTGGAGCGGATAGAGAAAAATCTCTTTTGTCGTGGGTGGACGGTCCGACGTTGAGCCAAACCGCCCGCGCCCCTCGGTGTAGCCCACGAAGTGCCAATTGGCCGCTCGATAACAGGTCCCGGCAAACCGGGAGGGATCGATGAACGTTTCAATCAGCACCGGGCGATAACCGTAGACTTCAACCCAGTCGTCCCCGATCTGCTTGGTGGCCCGCGCCAGCACATGGCTGGCGAGATTCGGCACGTCAATCCACGGAAAGATCAAAAACCGATCATTGCGCAACACCAATGGCAGGAGCTTCCTCCGGTGCGTCACGTCCCAGCCAATCCAGTGATCTCTGGGGGCCAGCGCCCAGGCGGCCGAGGCCGAAAACAGCAGACAGCCCAGCGGGTACGGCTGGGCGGCCGATCTCACCAGATAGCCCAGCTGGGCCCCGATCGGGTGTTTATAGCCCAAATAATGATAGGTCTGCAGGTAGGCTTTCCAGCTCTCGCGTTCCTCTTTCGAGACCACCCGGTGCAGGGTAATTGGGGCCACGGCGGCGAGGGTGTCGGTGAGTGGCTCGGTGGGGGGCGGCTCGTGAAACGCAGGGATGGGGTGTCCCGGCGCGCGCTTGTGGCGCGTGGCCGGCAGAGTCACGATCCCGTGCGCTTCCAGCTCGGTCAGCAAGGTCAAACAGGAATGAATCTTGTTGTGGCCCGTCGGCGTGGTCCAGCTGAGATGCTCACAGACGGTGAGGGCCAATTCCTTCCGACTCAGGTGGGGGAACAGCTGGACGGTTTCTTGGACCTGCGCCAACTGCTTGCGGGTGAACCGCCGCCCGCTAAAGGTCGTCTTGGGTAAGGTGTCCACAGTCTTCATCGAGGATAGTCTCTCAGAAGACGGAAAAGAAGTCAAGCGAAAAAGGACACCAGGGCGACTTCGGTTCAGAAGCCCTGATCAATCAACCAGTTCCGCTGATAACAGAGAAGGCAGATTGTTCGTTCGAACCAAACCGAATGCCATTGACCCGGAGGGCCGCGCACGAGCGAAAATGGTTTTGGGTCCTTTTGCCGAAACAAAAGGACCTCGTCTGCAGGGGCGAAACCCTGCATTTAAATATTCTCTCCACGGCTCCCCTTCATTGAAAAACTCAAAAAAAAACGCTTGACGTCTGTGTAGTAATGATACACATTGAGAAATGATTGAAGATTTTAAGCATCGGGGGTTGAAATGGCTATTTGATCGGGGTTCAACGCGAGGTCTTCCCGCAGAGCAAGTCCCTAAGATTAGAAGGATTTTGCATCAATTATCTCTGGCGAGAACCTTGGATGATATGAGGGTGCCCGGTTGGAAGTTGCATGAACTATCAGGGAAACGAAAGGGCGCATGGGCGGTATGGGTCACTGGGAACTACCGGGTGACGTTTGAATTTGAGGATGGTTCTGCCAGGAAGGTGAATTATGAAGACTACCATTAAAGGAGTTGAGATATGAGGATGCATAATCCCCCGCACCCCGGGGAAACGATTTTGGAAGATTGTATTAAATCGGTCGGGTGGACAGTTACTGAAGCTGCGAAAGCATTAGGGCTTAGTCGAGCGATGCTGTCCCGCGTCTGTCATGGACATGCTCCCGTCACTCCAGATGTTGCTGTTCGCCTGGAGCGTGTTTTTCCTCCATCGGCTGAGACCTGGTTGGCCCTGCAACAAAGCTATGACTTGTGGCAAGCACGGAAGGAAAAGATTAAAGGATTACGAAGGGCTCCTCGAATTGCACTCACCGAGGCCGGGTTTTGAAATGTTTTGAGCGGTTTCTGGGCAGTTTTCCTATTGAGAGTTTTGACAGAATAAAATGATCTACTGCTCCCCGCGTTGGGCGCGGCGTAGCTGTAGCCCCGAATCGACTTTTTTGGCGAAGGCTGTTTGAGCGGAGCGAGTTCCTGAGCCTTCTTATTCGGGGCGGAGGCGGAGGGACCCGGAAGAGAATGTTCAAAACGTCCGTCAGCGGCGTTCTCGGCCCTTTGCCTGCTCACGTACAAACCTGTACGCTGCGCGCGCCAAAGCGCCTGCGGCCTTGCTGACGAACGTTTTGATCATTCTCTGTAGGCCGCGCACGGGCGGAAATGGTTTTGGGCACTTTTGCCGAAACAAAAGTGCCTCGTCGTGTGGGGGCGAAACCCCACATAATAATTGTGAGAGTTAATGTTGCACGTTGCCGAACTACAGATTTCTAGATTTCTCCCTTCGGTCGAAATGACAACGAGGAGGTCGAAATAACAAGGAGGGGGCTGAAATGAGAAGGAAGGGATCGAAATAATTAGGATGATTCAATGTCAAGGTATGTGGGTAACACAGCTAGAATGTACATAGTTGAAGTGGCATGCTAGCCTCATGTGAGATCAACCTTGTGACCGATGCGGGTGGTGTATTTCTATGCCTGAAGTTCGAGTGAGTCTTACCATTTCATCACATAAGTATCTCGCCTATTATAAGGGGGTGGCAGATACTGTGGTCACTCGTGCCGCTGACGGGCGAAAGGTCAAATTTCCTGCCAGAGTGTTGCGACCGTTTCTGACGCACGATGGGATTGATGGGGAATTCGTGATTCAATTTAATGCCCACCACAAATTTATCAGAATTAGAAAGCTGCGGTAACCGACTGTTATTGGCTTTGAACTGTACACGTGGCTGTCGGGTTTCTTGGCCCTGATGTTCACCACATTGTATGCCCGCTGACATTCCCACCCTCTGGGCTCTTTTCTTGAGTGCCTTTTTAGCTTCAACGTTACTCCCTGGTGGCTCCGAAGTGGTGCTCGCCGCGTTGGCCTACCAAGGTCAGGATGATCCCTGGACACTCCTGGTTGTGGCGACGACGGGAAATACTTTAGGCGGGATGTTCACTTGGGCTGTGGGTCGGTTCGTGGATTGGTGGTATCCCTCCTCGAATGTTTCCCAACAAAAATATCAACGGGCCATGGAATGGTTAAGGCGATGGGGGAGTCCGGTGTTGATATTATCGTGGGTCCCGGTTGTGGGAGATCCTCTTTGCTTAGCTGGGGGATGGTTGCGGATCCACTGGCTCCCTGCCCTGTTTTGGATTGGGATTGGCAAGGCTGCACGGTATGCCGTGATTGTCTATGCGGCCTCGTAAAGTGCGGGATGTCACTCGTTGCTTGTAAAAAAAAAACGAAACGCGAGCAACAAGCGACGGATTACGAATTTTTTGGGCGTTGAATAGTGCCAACGTGGATGGAAAAGTGCTTTGTTTCACGATCTTGGCAATAGAGTTTCAAGGTTTCCTCAATCACCTGAAAGGCTAATTCCGTCCATGGAATTTGATCGAGATTGAAAAGCCGGACTTCCAGGCTTTCTTCACCCGCTCCAAATTCATTTTCTTTCATTGTCCCGCGAAAGACCATATACACTTGGCTCACATGTGGAATGCTAAATACCGTATACAGGCCAGCGAGTTCTATGATTGTTTGGGCTTCCTCTTTCGTTTCACGAATGGCGGCATCTTCGATTGTTTCATCGTTTTCCATAAAACCCGCGGGAAAGGTCCATAATCCGAGTCGAGGTTCGATGGCCCGTTTGCACAGCAAAATTTGATCGTGCCATTCCGGAATGCAGCCTGCGACGATTTTCGGGTTTTGGTAGTGAATGGTCCCACAGTTCTGACAGACATGTCGAGGCAACGTGTCGCCAGGGGGAATTTTAAGGGATGTAGAAGCTCCGCAGTCACTGCAATATTTCATTCGATCGTCTGATACTCCATAGAGGTTAGACAAGTTGATAGGTTTTTAGGAAATGTGGTCGCACACTTTGGGTGTGACTTGCTCCTAATCGTCAGGTGTGATTCAATGTTCTTCGTTTTTTGACAAGCTGTGATATGCCATGCCCTCAGTTTTTTTGAAGGCCCCGCGAAAATTGGAATTCTTATATACGTTGATTCATTGACAAATTGTTAATTACCCATCGTAGCAGGAGCAGAACCATCCGTGAAGGTCCCTCTGTTAGATTTAAAAGTGCAGTTCAAAGAAATCCGTACTGAAGTACTCTCGGCCATTGAAGGGGTGTGTGACGATCAGAGTTTTATTCTGGGCCAACGGGTTGCCGACTTTGAAGAGGATATCGCCCGGTATCTGGGTTGTCGGTATGCCGTGGGCGTAGCGTCGGGGAGTGATGCGCTGTTGCTTTCCTTAATGGCCCTGGACGTGAAGCCGGGTGATGAAGTCATCACGGTTCCCTTTACCTTCTTTTCTACGGCCAGTGTCGTGTCGCGGATCCATGCAACCCCCGTGTTTGTGGATATTCAGGCTGACACGTTTAACATTGACCCCGAGCAGATCGAAAAGAAAATTACCCCTCGGACGAAAGCCATCATCCCGGTACATCTGTTTGGACAGTGCGCGGATATGGAAAAGATTTTGGATGTGGCCAATCAGCATGGCGTCAGGGTCATCGAAGATGCCTGCCAAGCGATTGGTGCGGCGCAGAATGGTCACAAGGCAGGGACGCTGGGGTATTCCGGGTGTTTCAGTTTCTTTCCGTCGAAAAATCTTGGCGGAGTCGGCGATGGCGGACTCATTGCCACGAACGATGAAGCGCTCAGGGAATTGCTCTTGGCTCTACGTGTGCATGGTAGCCGTTCCGATTACCACCATGATCACATTGGGCTCAATAGCCGGCTGGATGCGATGGAGGCTGCTGTGTTGCGGGTGAAACTTCAACACCTCAATACATGGAATGAAAAACGGGCCAAGAACGCCACGAACTATGAACGACTGTTTGCCGAGGCTGGCTTGCTCGATCGGGTGACATTGCCGCGAACGGTTCCAGGGAACGTCCATGTTTTTAATCAATACACGATTCGAGCGAAAAAGCGTGATCAGCTAATGGGCTATCTCAAAGAACAGGGAATTGGACACAAAATGTATTATCCGGTTCCGTTGCATCTTCAAGAATGCTTTCAACCCTTGGGCTATCAAAAAGGTGACCTGCCTGTCTCCGAGCGCATGGCCACCGAAGTGCTCTCCTTGCCGATTTATCCTGAGTTGTCTGAAACCCAGATGGAGTTGGTTGTGAGTACGATTAGAGATTTTTACCAAAATAACTAGGCTGTCTCCTCTTTCTCCTCAGTTTTCTTCTGCTAAAATAATTACATCCACTTGGATTCCAGTCTCGCAGCGTGTTGAGGTATATGAATCAGCCTAAAGGCTTTGGCCTGAAGGAAAAGGTGTGGCTATTTTGGATACTTGGCCAGAATGGTGCTACTCAATCCGCCGCGTGCGGTAAAGATGCCGGTGACAGTTGCCCATTTGGGTTTGCAGGCTTTGACCAGGTCTTGGAGGATGCGGTTCACGGCGTTTTCGTAAAAAATGCCAATGTTGCGGTAGGCCTGAATGTAGACTTTTAACGATTTGAGTTCCACGCAGGTTTTGTGAGGCATGTAGTGGATTGTGATGATCCCAAAGTCAGGGAGCTCGGTCTTGGGACATATCGCGGTGTATTCCGGGATCTTGATGGTAATTTCATACCCAGCGTATTGATTCGGCCATGTTTCTAACTCGGGTAGTGGCGTGGTAATTCCGCTTTGGGCATGGGCGTCGGTGTAGGCGCCCGCCGATGGTTTCCTGCCTTTCATGAGCTCAACACTCCTCGTGTATTTCCGCGTGCCAATTGCCTCTGTTGCCTTGCGGTGGGGAGTGTACACTGCGTGTGTTGAGGCTGCAATCTCCTGATTTTTCCAAGTTCTCAGTGCCATTCCTCATTTTCTTGAGAACCGGAGAACCGGTTCGTTATAATCCTTCTCGTTGAGGGGCCGGATCACCCGCGTGCCGGTCGTTTTTTTTATTCTGCCTTTGTGAACTCCATTTCCAAGGGGCCTTTGATCTCATGAAATCAGTCCGATTTGGAGACTGTTGGATATTTCACTCCCATGGCAAATACATGCTCAAGAGGAGACAGTCATCATCAGCTGGAGGGAATGTTCAAAAAAGCATGCCCTTGTATAATGCAAGGAAGGGTTGTAGTCCAACTCACACGAGCTGCCTCTTGTCTGAAGAGGGCATAGCCAACGTAGGGAAAAGGCTGTACCCTCACGGTATTGTGAATCCTGGCATGATAGACCGTTTGCCCTATGGGAATCAGCCCGTGACTCAGCGCAGGTCGTCATGCCCTTTCTCTGATGAACCCGAACGGTTGCCTGGGACACCAAGCCCGTATCAACAAGGTTGGGAGACAGAGCGATGAAATCAAAATCCTCAGAATTGTTTATCGGTATCGACATTTGTAAAGCTCGATTAGACGTGGCAGACAATGCCAATTCGCTTCCCTGGTCGGTAGCCAACAACGACGCCGGCATCGCCGCGCTGGTGGAGCGGCTCCACGTCCTTCACCCCACTCTCATCGTGATGGAAGCCACAGGGGGGCTGGAAACGCTTCTGTATGCGGCCTTAACCACCGCCGGGTTGCCGGCGGTCGTCATGAATCCCCGTCAGGTGCGGGACTTTGCCAAGGCCCTGGGCACCCTGGCCAAAACGGATGCCCTGGACGCCCGAATCTTGGCTCGCTTCGGGGCGGCGATCCAACCGGCGGTCCGGCCCATGAAAGACGCCACCACCCAGGAATTGACGGCCTTGGTGACACGGCGACGGCAGTTGCTTGCCATGCAGACGGCGGAAAAAACCCGCTTCCAGCAAGCAGCCAAATGGATCCGCAAAGACATCAACGCTCATATCGCCTCCCTGGAAAAACGGCTCCACACAATCGAAGGTCATATTGCCGAGATTATTAAACAGACCCCCGGCTGGAAAGAGAAAGATTCGCTCCTTCGAAGTGTGCCGGGGGTGGGCAACGTCTTGTCAATGAATCTCCTCAGTAGCCTGACCGAACTCGGGACGCTCAACCGAAGAGAAATCGCCACGCTGGTGGGCGTTGCCCCCTTAAACCGCGACAGCGGAAACGTGCGCGGCAACCGAAGGGTCTGGGGAGGCCGGGCCCAAGTCCGCGCCGCCCTCTACATGGCGGCCCTGTCCGCATCACGATTTAATCCGGTCATCAAAACATTTTATCAACGCCTGATTGCACAAGGGAAAAAACCCAAAGTGGCCCTCACCGCCTGTATGCGAAAACTTCTGGTCATTCTGAATACGATGGTCAAAACCCAAACAGCATGGAACCCAAATCAATATTCAACCCTTGACTTTAATCACGGTTGCTGAGTCTTTCCGAAGGCTGGCGGTTTTTTCAACATTCCCATTTGGAACATTCCAGCGAGGCTTGCCGACGGCATGATTGAGAGTGACGAATTTGTTCAAGCCTTAGAAGGCATTGGGTGTGATTTTTTTACCGGTGTTCCTGACACGATTCTCGGCGGAATTATCGAAGTGTTGGGGGAGCGGCGCCTTTATACCCCGGCTGTACGTGAAGATGAAGCCGTGGCGATGGCTGCCGGTGCCTTTCTTGGGGGAAAAATCCCGGTCGTGCTCATGCAAAATTCAGGGTTGGGGAATGCCTTGAATGTGTTGATGTCGCTGAATCTGATTTACACCATTCCATGCGTCATGGTTATTGCCTGGCGTGGCTTTGAAGGAAAAGATGATCCGGAGCATCTCGTCATGGGGGAAACCATGCCACAACTCATGGACACGATTCGGATTCCCCACCGAACTCTTTCCGAACACACCATAGCCGATGATCTTCAGTGGACCGCGAAAACCTTTATGGAACAGCGTATTCCCGTTGCGCTGTTCCTGAAAAAGGGAGTGGTGAAAACTGTTCAACCTTAGCCAGATGGTCAAAAAGACCGCCAGCTGCGTTCTCGTTGTTCGTAGGCCTCGACGTACTGCGGTACGCCTCGGCCTTCTCACTGCCTGCGGCCTTGCTGGACGATTTTTTTGACCACCTGGAAAAATTCGTCATGGGTAAGTAAGGATACACTGAAATGAGACCGGAAGAAGGTGTGATGCAAAGTCGAGCCCAAGCCATGCAGGCGTTGTTTGAGCTCGTGACTGACCAACCCGTCATCATTTGCAATGGGTTTCCATCCCGCGAAGCGCAAAAGATTCGCGACCGGCCACAAAATTTTTATATGATTGGATCAATGGGAGTCACGGCTTCAATTGGTTTGGGTCTAGCGCTGGCACAACCGGAGAAAAAAGTTATCGTGTTTGACGGGGATGGCAATGTGCTGATGGGCCTGGGTACGCTTGCTACGATCGGGGCATTAAAGCCGAAGAATCTGATCCACGTTGTGTTTGATAACGAAGTATATGGGACGACCGGCAACCAACCCACGTATTCTCGAATGGTTCGATTGGACCAAATGGCCAAGGCTGCGGGCTATGTGAATATCGAGCGGGTATGGGAACGGGAAGATATTGTATATGAATTCAAGGATATGTTGAAACAAGAGGGCCCAAGTTTCTTGCTGATCAAAGTGAATGAGCAAATTGAAGATGCCGATCGGGTCGCAGTGGGACCAGCCGATCTGACGAAGCGGTTTCGGGCAGCGCTTGAAAGCCGTGAAGCGTGAAGCGTTATGCGTAACGAAAAGAAGGTTTTTCCGCTTCGCGGATCACGCTTTACGGATCACGTCTTTCTGCTTTCTAATCCTAAGAAGAATGAGGAGTGATGTAACCAATGATCCTACTTAACCCAGGACCGGTGAATGTGTCAGATCGGGTGAGGAAGGCACTCGCCATTCCAGATATGTGCCATCGAGAATCCGAATGTGGGGAATTGATCCAGAATGTTCGCCAGAAATTGCTTCAGGCCTTTGTGCCAGGGGCTGAGTCTGAGTATACGGCGATCCTGCTGACCGGCTCAGGAACGGCCGCCGTCGAAGCCGCAGTGCTCTCTTGTTTGCCAATGGCAAAACGTGTGTTGACCATCAATAATGGCATGTATGGGCAACGCATTTCCGACATTGTTACCAGTCAGCGGCTCGGGATCCCTGAGATAAAATTGGATTGGGATACCGTCCCTGATCTGGAAAAAATCCGTACTGTCCTCAAGCTTCACAGGGAAGTCCAAACGGTGGCGATTGTGCATCATGAGACCACGGTGGGGTTAATCAATCCGGTCAATGAAATCGCGAAGATGGTGGATGATATGAACCGGGTCTGTGTGGTGGATTCGGTTAGTGGTTTGGGCGGAGAGTCCCTCGATATTGCAGGGTCCCATATGTATGTCGTGGCTGGGACGGCAGGAAAATGCATCCAAGGGTTTCCGGGAGCATCGTTCGTTCTGATCCGGACGGGATTTATCGAGCGAATTGCGAAGTATCCCAAGCGTTCCATGTATCTCAATCTTTCCCGCTATTTTGAAGCGCAGGAACAGGGCAGCGTTCCGTTTACTCCAGCCATTCAAGTGTATGCGGCCCTTGATGAAGCCCTGAAGGAATTGTTGGAAGAGGGGGTGCAAAATCGTATTCAACGGTATGCCCGCTCTGCCGCGTTGATACGTGAGGGGCTCGGCGCGCTTGGGATCAAGGCGGTCTTGCCTTCTGAGAGGCAATCGAATTCGTTGACGGCGTTTTATTTGCCCGAAGGCCTGATCTATCAAGACTTGCATGATCGGTTAAAGGCGCGAGGGTATGTCATTTATGCAGGACAAGGTCATTTGAGCGACAAAATATTTCGGGTGGCGAATATGGGCGCACTCACGCAAGCCGATTTTGAAGGCTTTGTTACCGCGTTCAAAGAAATTGTTTAAGGTGTGGATGAGCATGTGGCCCAGGACTCCTAACGCATGAAAGCCGTGATTCTTGCTGCAGGAGTTGGGCGGCGTCTTCATACCTTAACTCAGCATCATCCGAAATGCCTGATCCCGATTGGAGGAACAACCCTTCTTGTTCGATATCTTGAAGCCTTGGAGCATGTCGGTGTTTCGCAACTCACCATCGTTGTTGGGTATAAACAGGAATTGATTCGAGAGGCCGTGGCCTCATGGTCGGGGTCAATCCCTGTCCATTTTTTGGTGAACGAGGAGTATGAACGAGGCAGTATTGTTTCGTTGTGGGTGGCTCGGCAAGCCTTATTAGATAATGATACGGTGATTATGGATGCGGATGTGTTGTTCCATCCGTCTATACTCGAACGACTCGTAGCCTCATCCCATCCCAATGCCTTGCTGATGGATGACACCGTTGTGCAGGACACGGAAGAATGCATGGTCGTGGTTCGGCAGGGCCGTGTTATTGCCCTCACGAAGCAGATGCCGGACACCTATGACGAAGCTGGTGAGGGTGTGGGATTCTTGAAACTCAGCCGGCACGATGCCCCGAGTTTACTGAAATCGGTGGAGGTCCGGATCAGTCAAAGTCTCCTGGACATGGAATATGAAGATGCGCTGCAAGATTTTTTTCAAGCCACTTCGGTGGGTGTGGAAAAGATCGGTGGGCTGCCGTGGATCGAGATAGATTTTCCCGAAGATGTGGTCCGTGCGGAAAATGACGTCTTGCCGAAGTTGCCTGAACGTGATAGGGATCTAAGTCGTAATGGATAGCACGCTTAATAAACCAGAAGTCAGCACCGTGGACACTGCGATTCTGTTGGCTTCTTCCGGCGTCTTTGATTTAACGCTGGCGACCGATCGAACCAAGGTGAATGCGTTGACCCGCATCAGTGGGTTGACTCTATTTCAACGAACTGTGTTCACGTTGCAGCGAGCGGGGATTTCCCAGATTTTGGCGTTGGTGGGTGAAGAAGAGCAGCATCTTCGGTCCCTCATTCATGGGGATGACCGGGTCCAAGCCGCCATTCGTTGGCTACCTGTGCGAGAGTTTCCACCTGGTGATCCTCAGACCTGGGAAACTTTAGCGAATGAAATTACGGGGTCGTGTCTTATCCTGGGTTGCCATATGGTGTTTGCCCCGTCGTTGGTGGATTCCCTGCGGGCAGGAGTTAAGGATGGACGAGTGATGGTCGCCATTGGGCGGCCCGGGGATACAGGCTGGAAGGCGAATCCCGGTGTCTTGATGCGAGCAGATCCCCATTCAAGTGGCTTGAATCATCGGGTCGTGTTTCAGGATCAGACCATGGAAACCCCGAATGAAATTGGGAATGGTGAATACCGTATTGCCCCGGCTGCCGACTTAGTGGTCTTGCCATCGCGTTTACTTGGAGTCTCGGGCGCCTGGAAATCCCAGGCTGGCGGGCCCATTCGGTTGGCCCTTGAACAAGCCGCGGCGGAAGGCATTGTGAATACCGTGTCGACGACGTCCAAGGATTTCCTCGATGCCCGTGGCCCTAAAGGGCTGCTACGAGCGGAACAGATGTTGTGTCACTCCTTACAAACCGTGAAAGGTGGCATGGACGGACTCGTCGATCGGTACGTCAACCGAAAAATCTCCAGCGTGTTAACACGACTGTTCATTAAGCTAGGTGTCTCCCCGAATGCGATCACGATTGTGTCCATGCTCATTGGTTTGCTTAGTGCTGCGTTCTTTGCCGGCGGATCCTATGAATTAGGCATTATCGCAGCAATACTGTTCCAATTATCTGTGGTGGTGGATTGCTGCGATGGAGAAGTCGCAAGGTTGACGTTTGCTGAATCTCGTTTTGGACAAGAGCTGGATATCATTGCGGATAACGTCGTGCACATGGCCATTTTTGCCGGCATTGCTTGGGGTGCGTATGTAACAGGGCCCTGGCAACAGAGCCCTTTGCCGCTCGTGCTCGGGACCATCACGGTCATGGGGAATGGTTTTTCGTTTTGGTTTGTGAATCGGGTGCAGTACATGAAAGCCAATCCCAAGGCTTGGCGGCAAATCAGTCCGGCACAACGAACACCGCTGGAGTTTATCCTTGGCAATGTGGCCAATCGGGACTTCTCCGTCGTGGTCTTGTTGTTCGCATGCCTCGGTCTCCTGCCGTGGTTCTTATGGTTGAGTGCCTTGGGATCAACTTTTTTTGCACTGATGATGGCCTGGACCCTCCGCAAAGCGATTCTTCCACACCCCTCCTAATAGATTGAAGTCATGTGAAGCGTGATTTGTGAAGCGCGAAAAATTCTTTACGCATCACTGCATGACGCAGCACTCTTTACATTTGAGCCAAGGGCCTGTAAAAAATAACTTGGACATCTCGCATCCCATCTTCGGGCCATCTTTGAACGCGCCTCAATCAAAAACACCTCAATATAGGCATGCTATGCCTCGGTTTTTTCGGATCATGCAGAATTTAGGGTTCTGGCAGCACAATACGATCAGGTGCCAATAAATTTATGGCACTCCTCGTGGGTTATGTCGCCTCTCCTTTTGAGCGAATGGCGTCGTCTTGTATTTTTAGGTCGCTGCAGCATCTCATGCTGCCTCTTCCTGGCGTCATAGCCCCTTGGTCCGTGGGAAGAGGGCACGATACGATCGTGCAGCGACACAAGCAAGAACGCTCACAGGAAGCAACGCCATGGCCAAGAAACTCCATGTGGCCAGAATTGGATGGCGGTAGGATAGAACCATATATTCTGTATGATCCATTTTTTCTCAATCGTTCCGTCCAAATCCGACACAAATCTGGGCGCGATGTTGTCCAAGTTATCTTTTCACAGGCCCTAACCCAATGATTCGACTCGTCTTCCTTGTTATCGGTCTTACGGTACTCGGTGGGTTGATTTGGCACATTGGGCCATCTCAGATCGTCCACACCACTGAACAGTTGGGCGTGGTTTCAATTGGCATTATTTTGTTGCCTCTTCTCGCCGTGTATGTACTCGAGGCGTACGGGTGGCAGCTTACCCTGGGACCTTGGGCCGATCGAGTGAGCTTTCTTCGCTTGTTCGCCGTGCGGATGGCAGGAGAAGCGATCAATGTCACCACGCCGACCGGGATAGTGGTTGGAGAACCCATGAAAGCCTACCTGCTTAAACCATATGATGTTCCCGTGGTTGATGGGTTGGCTTCCCTCGTGACCGCGAAGACCGCCATGGTCCTGGCCCAGATACTCTTTATGCTCCTGGGGATTGTCCTGACGTTTTGGATCCTCGGAGGATCCGGCTACAATGTGCTGATGGCGGGTGTGGGTCTGGGCATGCTCGCGTTTGGATTACTCCTGCTGTTTGTGATTCAACGGTATGGCATTGGGTTAGGACTACTCACCATTCTTCGAAAGATCCGGCTACCAATACGATTTCTGGAATCCCGTGAAACCCAGCTGCTAGACTTAGACAACACCATTCGAGGGTTTTATCGTGAACGAGGCGGCACCTTTCGGTTTGCCGTGTTGATTTATTTTGTGGCGTGGTCGATCGAGACATTCGAGGTGTACGCCATATTGTATTTCCTGGGTATGGACGTCACCCTGCTGTCAGCCTTTTCCATTGCCGCGATTTCAGTGTTGATCAAAGGGGCCGGATTCTTTATCCCGGGGAGTCTTGGGGCTCAGGAAGGCGGGTATCTCTTTTTGCTCCTGAGTTTTGGATACGACGAAGTCACGGGCATTACCTTTGCGTTGATCCGCCGACTGCGCGAAGTCCTCTGGATATTGATCGGTCTGCTATTGTTAGTCCTCCTGAAAGAGAAACCGGTAGTATCCTCTACGAATCCTTCCTCCTAAGAAATTTCAATTTTTTACCTCCTTGTCCCGACACGAAGTGAGGGAGGTGGTGAGAAAACGCGAAAAAGGGGTCAGACTCGATTTAATACATTACACATGCTGCGGTCAGCGACTCCGCAATTAAATCGAGTCTGACCCCCTTTTCTCGTCTTCTCACCCTGGTCGAAATGACAACACGGAAGAAGGCCTCATTTTCTACTGGAAATTCTGGTTGAAGGGACTAGGTCTGTCGGCTTTTTACGGTGCGTGGAGCTGAAAATTGAGAAAGAAATAGGCGGGAAGTGGATAGGCCGTTATCGGTCCCTGTTGACCATGTAATCGGCGACGACGGCGAGAGCCCGTTTGGCGGGCGAGTCTTCAAAGGAGTCGAGGATTAACCGTGCAGCGTTAATATACTCTAGGGAGCGGGTGGTCGTGTATTGAAGCGATCCATACTGGTCCATCATAGTCGTAATATGAAGTAAATCATTTTCCTCAATGGTTTTGGATTCAATGTTGCGTGTAAGTTCCTGGCGCTCCTCATACGAGCAGGCTTGTAAGAGATGCAGGAGTGGAAGAGTGATCATGCCTTGCATCAGATCCTGTCCCAAGGTCTTGCCTAAACTCTCTCCGTTAGCTGTGTAATCTAACTGATCATCAGCTAGCTGAAACGCAATACCCAAGTACAACCCAAACTGGTAGAGCCTGTCTTGGTGCATTGGCGAGGTGCCGCTGATAATTGCCCCTACTTTGCAGGCCGAGGCCACCAACGCGCCAGTCTTGTATTCAACAATGCGCAGGTAGTCAGCCTCCTGTAGCAGGGGCTGGCGATTTGCGCATAGTTGCAGGATCTCACCTTCGGCCATTTTGCGGCAGGCAATGGCCATGACATCATTCACGTCATGGTTTTGGAACGCCGCGATTTCTTGCATGGCACGGGCATACAGGTAGTCACCGACTAAAATACTGGCATGGTTGCCCCAGATGCGTCGAGCGGTCCGTTGCCCGCGACGGAGGTCAGCTTCGTCTAGCACGTCGTCGTGAAGCAATGTGGCGGTATGGATAAATTCGATGAGGCTTCCGAGAACCAAATCCTGTTTCGGAACATAGCCGTTCAGGCGTGCACAGAGACTCAGGAGAAGAGGACGAATGCGCTTGCCACCTCCATTTAAAATATGGGCGGCAATCTCATTAATGAGCGGGGCTTCGGAGTCCAAATTTCGACGAATGTGGGCTTCGATTTCCTCAAGATCCTCTCGATAGGCCTCGAAGACCTCATCCATGGTCAGCGACGACGGAGCAACTTGAGAGTGACCATTAGCCATCCGACGATAGTAGGGTGGGGTCTGGAGATTGTCAAGGTAGGCAGAGGGTTATAACTCTTTCGAGGGGGTGACCGTTGGACAGGTATTTTGTACGGTTAAGGAACTTGGCATTGTCTCCAAATAGCAGGGTAGGATTAAGGGTCCCCAGGTAAAATTAGTTTGGCGAACCCATCAAGATTTTTGGCTGCGAATTTGGTAGGCTCCTAAATTTCGCCCCAGCAGTCATTGGTCTCTGAGCCTAGTTTATGTATAACCACAAGTTGCTATTCATAATTTTGGGTTTAAGTAACACGGGAGGATGCTTTGAAAGCAGGATCTGTTATTTGGTTTACCGGGTTGCCGTGTTCAGGAAAGAGCACGTTGGCTCGTCTTCTTCATGAATATTGGAAGGCTAAGGGAGTGCCTTCGGAAATTTTTGATGGGGATATTGTTCGTCAGCGTTTGACCAAAGGTCTAGGGTTTTCCAAAGAAGACCGGATGGAAAATGTCCGGCGAATTGCCTATGTTGCGCATCTCTTGGCTCGTCACGGAGTCGTGGCTATTGTTGCTGCTATATCACCCTATCAGGAGGCTCGTGACGAAATCAGAAAAGAGTTTGAAAATTATGTCGAGGTTTTCGTGGATTGTCCGTTGGAGGTGTGCCAGGCCCGAGATGTGAAGGGGATGTATAAAAAAGCCCGCGCCGGTGAAATCCAACATTTCACCGGCGTCTCAGATTCTTACGAAGTTCCAACCAGCCCGGATTTGGTCCTGAAAACCTCACTTGAACCCCAGGCGGAGAGTCTGTCGAAAATTCTCAGCTTTTTATCCGAGAGGGGGCTGATTTTTTGACACCCTTCATACCCTAAATCGAAGTGCTCCATTGCATAAAAGTTATTCTGATTGTGGAGAAGGTGCCATCGCCCTTACCTTTTTCTGTTTGTGACGGGGCTTCGTTTTTTGAGGGGTACGCCTGTCCATTGACTTTCAAGGTTTTGTGACCTACGATTTTAGTCATGCGTATCATTTCCGGGAGGAGGTAAATTTTGGCTACATCCGTCATCATGCACGTACAACCTGAGACCATTATTCAAGCTGTCAAGCAAATGAAAAAAAAACAACGTGAGGCATTTTTGGAAGACCTCTTGGCCTCAACTTCACCAGACTATTTAGCTAGTATTAGGGAGGCAAGGGCCGAATATAAAAAAGGGAAAGTGAAGACGTTAAAAGAGGTGTTTGGGTAGTGATCTTTCACTATCGTATTACGCATCGGGCGATCAAGGATCTAGAAAAATTTGATGATTCGATAAAAGTCCGGCTTCGCAAGGCACTTCTTCGATTCCAATCCGCTCCCCTAAAACACGCCGAAAAACTTACGAATTCTCAACTTGGATCTTACCGATTTCGAGTTGGGGATTACCGTATCATTTTTGATCTAGTCGAGTCTGATATTGTGGTATTACGTATTGGCCATCGCCGTGATATTTATAAAAGGCGGTCCTGATTATTTTTTTGACAATCCTAGGTAACCTTTTCGGGGCACACAGTTCCTTGACACCCTCAGAATTCTTCAAGTAGATTTCAGAATTGCCTATTTTTCCCACCATTTCCCTTTTCTTTGAATGAGTTAGTGTGAAGGAATTGGAGGGGGCACTCTTCAAATTCGCGTGGGATGAGATCATCGTCATGGAATCGCTGACGATGGAATTTGGTGTAAAGAACTATGGCTGATCAAACCAATTTCTACGGCATGCCGCCCAAGCAAGGGCTATACGATCCCCGTTTTGAAAAGGATGGGTGTGGGATCGGGTTTGTGGCCAATATTAAAGGGCACAAGTCCCACGACATTATTCAGAAGGCCCTCCAGGTTTTAAAGAATCTTCACCATCGAGGGGCTCAGGGGTGCGATCCCTGTACTGGGGATGGGGCGGGAATCCTCATGCAGATCTCGCACGAATTTTTTCGTCGAGCGGCGGCGGATATTGGGATTACGCTTTCCGAATCCGGTGGCTATGGCGTTGGTATGGTGTTCCTCCCACAAGATGTGCCGTTGCGCCGTCAGTGCGAAGGGCTTTTTGAAACAATTATTCGTGAAGAAGGCGTGCGGTTTTTAGGCTGGCGTGATGTGCCAGTCAAGCTTGAACACGTTGGGGATCAAGCCAAGCAAACCCTCCCGTACATCCGGCAATTCTTTATCGCTCGAGACATTTTGAATGAAGCGCAATTTGAGCGGAAGCTCTATGTCGTGCGAAAGCGCATTGCTCGCGCAATTCGGGAATCGGCGTTGGTCGAGCGTGGCAAGGTGTACATCTGCAGCCTATCCGCGAATACGATCGTCTATAAGGGCATGCTGTTGCCGGAACAGTTAGGCCACTTTTTTTCGGACTTGGAAGATTCCAGCATGGTGACGGCGCTTGGATTGGTGCATTCGCGGTTTAGCACGAACACCTTTCCCACGTGGACTTTGGCTCATCCCTATCGGTATACGGTTCACAATGGCGAGATCAATACGCTCCGTGGCAATGTCAATTGGATGCGTGCCCGACAAGGTCGATTGCAGTCGGACTTGTTTGGGAAGGATCTGGAAAAGCTGTATCCGATCGTCTATGAAAACCAAAGCGATTCCGCCTGTCTGGACAACGCGGTCGAGTTTTTGGTGATGGCGGGGCGATCGTTGCCCCACGCGATGATGATGCTCATCCCGGAACCGTGGGTCGGGAATCCTAGTATGAGCCTAGAGCGGCGCGGGTTCTACGAATATCACGCCGCGATGATGGAACCCTGGGATGGTCCGGCGGCCGTGGCCTTTACGGATGGCAAGCTCATTGGTGCGACGCTCGATCGTAATGGGTTGCGTCCCTGTCGTTATCAGGTCACCACGGATGATCTGGTTATCCTGGCATCTGAAGCCGGCGTGCTTCCCACCGAGGCGAAAAATATTCGTGAGAAAGGCCGGCTCCAACCTGGACGGATGTTTGTCGTGGATACGATTCAGGGCCGAATTATCGACGATGAAGAAATCAAAGCCGATATTGTCGGGCGTAAGCCGTACCGTTCCTGGCTGACCCAACATCGCGTGTCGTTGGATGAACTCCCCGAGCCATTGAGTGTGCCTCAACCGGACCACCAAACCCTCCGTCAACGACAACAGGTATTTGGTGTCACCATCGAAGAGCTCAAGATGGTGCTTTCGCCAATGGGCATTAATGGCGAAGAGCCGACTTCTTCGATGGGGACCGACACGCCGTTAGCGGTTCTCTCCGATCGTCCTCAGCTGCTCTCGAAGTATTTCAAACAACTCTTTGCACAAGTCACGAATCCGCCTATTGATCCAATTCGTGAACAGCTCGTGATGTCGCTGGTCACGAACATAGGGCCCAAACCGAACCTGATCGCGGAAACGCCGGAAGCCTGTCGCCGCATTAAAGTCCGGCAACCGATTTTGACGAATGCCGAGTTGCAGAAACTTCGTGAGTTCGAAGACCCCAATTTTGCCAGTAAAACGTTATCGATGTTGTTCCGCGTGGCTGAAGGCCCGGATGGCTTAGGGACTGCAGTGGATCAGCTCTGTCAGAATGCGTCCAAAGCGATCAAGGACGGGTACAAATTTTTAATGTTAAGTGACCGTGGGGTCAATGAAGAGTGGGCTCCAATTCCCAGTCTCTTGGGAATCGCGGCGGTTCATCATCATTTGGTGCGGGAGGCCACACGGACCGAAGTGGGGTTGATTCTTGAAACCGGTGAGCCGCGTGATGTCCACCATTTCGCCTGTTTGATTGGCTATGGCGCTGGTGTGATCAACCCCTACCTGGTGTTTGAAACCTATGTGGATTTGGAACGTGAAGGGTATTTGCCAGAAGGAGTGGATGCGGAGACAGCCTCGGAAAAATTTATTAAGGCCATCAATAAGGGGCTACTCAAGATCTTTTCCAAGATGGGAATTTCTACGGTGCAGTCTTATTGTGGCGCACAAATTTTCGAGGCAGTGGGACTGCGCCAAGAACTCGTGGATCTGTACTTCACGGGAACGGCCTCGCGTGTTGAAGGCATTGGCATGCGGGAAATTGGGGAAGAAACCTTGCGTCGGCATTCGGTGGCCTATCAACCCGCACCCATACGGCAACTCGATTTCGGGAGTGAAATTCACTACCGCATCCAGGGGGAACATCATAATTGGAATCCGGAAACCATCTTGAAATTACAGCATGCCACACAAGCTAATGATGCCAAAACCTACGAAGAGTTTTCGGAGCTGGTCAATAACGAGAGCACACGTCGCTCAAACCTTCGTGGATTGTTTGATTTCCAATTCGCGCCTGAACCCGTTCCCATCGAAGAAGTTGAGTCAGCGAAAGATATCGTGAAGCGTTTCACGACTGGCGCGATGTCCTATGGTGCGATCAGCAAAGAAGCGCATGAAACCCTGGCGATTGCCATGAACCGCATTGGTGGCAAGAGTAACACCGGCGAGGGCGGGGAAGATGCCGCGCGATTCGTGCCGTTGCCGAATGGGGATTCGAAGAATTCCTATATCAAACAAGTGGCCTCAGGGCGTTTTGGAGTAACCGCGAATTATTTGATTCATGCGAAAGAGCTGCAAATAAAAATGGCGCAAGGCGCCAAGCCTGGTGAAGGGGGGCAACTGCCCGGTCATAAAGTGGACGACGCCATTGCCACGATGCGGTTTTCTATGCCGGGTGTGGGACTGATTTCTCCGCCGCCGCATCATGATATTTATTCGATTGAAGATCTCGCACAACTTATTTTTGATCTCAAGAATTCGAACCCTGAGGCGGATGTGTCGGTGAAGTTAGTGTCCGAGGTTGGTGTGGGCACGGTGGCTGCGGGGGTGTCTAAAGCGCATGCGGATAAAGTGTTGATCAGTGGCGACTCTGGTGGGACTGGCGCGTCGCCACTGTCCTCGATCAAATATGCGGGAATTCCCTGGGAGCTGGGGTTGGCTGAAACGCATCAGACGTTGGTGCTCAACGATCTTCGTGGCCGCATTCGTGTCGAGACGGATGGACAAATGAAAACTGGACGCGATGTGGTGATTGCCGCACTGCTTGGCGCCGAAGAATTTGGATTTTCCACCGCACCGCTGATTGTGGAAGGCTGCATCATGATGCGGAAGTGCCATCTGAATACCTGCCCGGTGGGCGTGGCCACGCAAGATCCCGAACTTCGCAAACGGTTTACCGGTCAGCCTGATCATGTAGTGAATTATTTCTTTTTTGTCGCAGAGGAAGTCCGGCAACTGATGGCCAAACTCGGATTCAAAATATTTACCGATATGATTGGCCAAGTCGATAAACTCAAGGTAGAAAAGGCTCTCGACCACTGGAAAGCCAAAGGATTGGATCTGTCGCTGTTGCTGTGGAAACCTGAGGTCGAACCTCATGTGAAAACGTTTTGCGTTGATTCTCAGGACCATGGCTTGGATAAAGTGATGGACAATAAACTGGTTGAGCTGTGCCAACAGGCTATTGAGCGAGGAGAGAAGGTGGTCTGTGATTTGCCCATTCACAATACGGACCGCACGACCGGGACGATTTTATCCAGCCACATCGCCAGAAAGTACGGAGAGGAGGGTCTTCCGCCTGATACCATCACGCTGAATTTTACCGGATCAGCCGGTCAGTCATTTGGCGCGTTTGTTTCGCAGGGCATTACCCTCACACTTGAAGGCGAATCGAATGATTATCTTGGCAAAGGTCTGTCAGGTGGAAAAATTATTGTCACGCCACCGAAGGGCTGTACGTTCAAACCGGAAGAGACGATTTTGATCGGGAACACCTCACTCTATGGCGCCACCAAAGGGGAATGTTATTTTTACGGCATGGCAGGAGAACGCTTTGCCGTGAGAAACAGTGGCGTGCGTGCGGTGATAGAAGGCACGGGTGATCATTGCTGTGAATACATGACCGGAGGTGTCGTGGTGGTGTTAGGGCCAACCGGTCGGAATTTTGCGGCTGGGATGTCCGGTGGTGAGGCCTATGTGCTCAACGAGGATGGTAAGTTTGAATCTCGCTGCAATCTGGGCATGGTGGAGCTTGAAAAAGTCATGGCTGCTGAAGATATTCGAACCTTGAAAACTATGATTGAAAACCACGTTCGGTATACGGGAAGCCGAAGAGCTCAGATGGTATTAGATTCCTGGCAAACGATGCTTTCCAAGTTTGTGAAGGTGATGCCCGTGGATTACAAACGGGTTTTGGCTGAACGCAAAGCGTCGGCCAAAAAAGGCAGCAGCGAAAAGCAGGTGATGGCCTATGGGTGATCCACGAGGGTTCGTGAAATTTTCCAGAGAAGGTCCCACCCGGCGTCCGGTCGAACTGCGCGTTCTGGACTGGAACGAGATGTATGAACCCTTTTCAGAAGACAAGCTCCGAAACCAGGGTGGCCGGTGCATGGATTGTGGCGTGCCCTTTTGCCAGAGCAACAACGGCTGTCCCGTCGTCAACTTGATCCCGGAATGGAACGATCTGGTCCACCGTGGTCGTTGGAAGGATGCACTCAAGGCGCTCCATTCCACGAACAACTTTCCTGAATTTACTGGTCGGTTGTGCCCCGCGCCATGCGAATCCGCATGCGTGCTTGGTATCAATGCCGATCCAGTGTCCATTCGAGTCGTGGAATGGAACATTATCGATCGCGGGTTCGATGAAGGGTGGGTTGAACCGATCATGCCAGTGGTCAAAACTGGAAAGAAGGTTGCTGTGGTGGGATCAGGGCCGGCAGGGTTGGCCGCTGCCCAGCAACTGGCTCGAGCCGGATACAGTGTGACGGTGTATGAAAAAGCTGACCGGATCGGCGGGCTTCTACGTTACGGCATCCCGGATTTTAAAATGGAAAAGTGGGTCATCGATCGACGACTTGATCAAATGAAAGCCGAAGGCGTGCAATTCGAAACCAGCGTGAACGTGGGTGAGGATGTCACAGGAGAGGGCCTGGCCCGACAGTTTGATGCGGTCTGTCTCGCCCTGGGGGCGGAACAGCCGCGTGATCTCCCAGTGCCGGGCAGGGAACTCAATGGCGTCCACTTTGCGATGGAGTATCTTACCCAGCAAAATAAATCCAATGCCGGCGATTCCCTTTCTGTGGAGCAAATTACCGCCAAAGGGAAGAAGGTCATTATTATTGGCGGAGGAGACACAGGATCAGACTGTCTTGGGACCGCGCACCGTCAAGGGTGCATCGAAGTGCATCAATTCGAATTATTGCCCGAACCGCCCCCTCTGCGTGCGGAGTCCACGCCGTGGCCGCTCTGGCCGATGCAATTGCGCACCTCGCATTCCCACGAAGAAGGCTGTGACCGACAATGGAGTGTCTCAACCACCAAGTTCTCCGGCGAGAATGGCCAAGTCATCAAATTGCACGGGCATCAGGTTTCGTTTGAAGCAGGAAAATTTACACCAGTCCAAGGTACGGAATTTGACATGGATGCGGATTTGGTGTTGTTGGCCATGGGCTTTACGGGGCCGGTTAAAAATGGATTGCTCGACAGTCTGGGTGTGAACTATGATGCACGAGGTAACGTCTCGGCGGATGAAAATTTTATGACCAGCAAAGACGGTGTTTTTGCCGCGGGTGATACCAAGCGCGGGGCATCTCTGATTGTCTGGGCTATTGCTGAAGGCCGCCAAGCTGCTGCTGGGGTTGAGGCTTATCTGCGGGCAGGAAAGAGTCTAGCCGCATCGTGTTCTTGACCCTTCCTTGTTGCATCTCCTCCCTCAGGGTCTCTCATTTCCCCATTCCGAATGTGGCATGCCGCCCTCTTTCCTTTCATCGATATTGATGTTATCATTGGAATCATTGATTGCAATGATTCTGAAAGAAGGGGGTGAGGCATGGCCAACATTACCATTCGAGATTTACCGGATAAGACGAAAGAAATTCTTCGTGTCCAGGCGGCACAATCAGGAATTTCTCTGGAAGCCCATGCACGGCTTATTCTCCAACAAGCATCCAGCGTAAAAACCTTTACACCAATCAACATTCTGAATTTGGCTGAACAATACTTTGGCCCAGAAAATGGCATTGATCTGAAAATGCCCAAACGTGGATCAACGCGAAAACCCGTTGCTTTCAGCACATGATTATTCTTGATACTAACGTGATTTCCGAATTGATGCGTGAAGAACCTGATTCTCACGTCAAGCAATGGATTCATTTTCATAAAGCACAAGAATTAACCTTAACCGTCATTGCCCTTGCTGAAATCCTTCGCGGTCTCGCACGGTTACCCAAAGGGAAAAAACAGAAAACGCTTGAGCAAAACTTCATGGCTTTTGTCAGGGATGCTTTTGGAGGAAGAATACTGTCTTTTGATGAACAGGCTGCCATGTTATATGGAGAGTTGGCTGCCCGTCGTGAGCAAAAAGGGCTAGGAGTGGACGCCATTGATCTCATCATCGCGTCAATAGCAAAAAGTCACAACGCATCAATTGCCACAAGAAACATTAAAGACTTTCAAGGTTGTGATCTTCACCTGATCAACCCTTGGAATACTTAAAAGCCTTTACCCGACGGGTTATCTTATCCGGGTTGCCAAAGAGAGGATGAAAGCGGATATCAATTGAGTCGTAGTTTCGAGGTTTCAGAATGGCTATGAGGCCTGTTGAAAAATTCAAAAAATTTTCAAATTGGGGACAACTGCTCAACACTCTCATAGGTCAGAAGGAATGAGGCTGCTCAACCCTGAGCCAAACCAAAGGACTCAGAGCATAATTCCCTTCGAGAGACCTCTGGACAAATTTTAACCTAGAAACGGCGGTTTTGCGCCCAACTGCCGTTTCTAGGTTCAACATTCCCCGAAGGAAAATATGCCATAGATGCTGGACGAGGAAGGTGGGTATAATTAAAGGCTTTGAATTATGTCCAACTGGTTACCAGCCATATTTCTATTAGCTCCCCTCGTGGAGTTGCAGACCACACTCTGAACAATAGTGGTCTCTTTGCCGTCTCTTGTTGGCATGGTCTTGGACAGTACATTGCCTAGCGGGAATGGTTTGATTGAGCATTTCACCACACATGATGCAGTGGCGCAGTGGGGCATTTGAACGGCGATGATTCAGGTTGGGACAAGCGGTTCCCTGTCTCATTATTTTTTCTTCTCCTCTGGGAAGAACGATAACAATTATTGTTGTTGTCGAGTCCCAACCTCAAAGGTCATCAAACCCCGAAACGAATCTTTCCTAAGAACCGGATTTACACTGGTGACTGTGCACGCGCTTACTTTTCCGCAATAAAAAGTCCCCACAGGAAGTCGCCTTGGTCACAAAGTTGAATTTTCTTGAGCCAACGGTTTACGAGATAGTCAAAGTCACTCTCGGAAAATTCTTGAAGGAACTGATCACGATCGTTATTTAAATTCTTGAGCTCGTCCTGGAGCGAATCAATGAATGCTTTCGTATGGTTTTCAATCCGAATGTTGTGAAACCCAGCCTTTTCCAATGTTTGGCCATAACTTTCTAAGTCTTGAAGATGATACCCGCAGCGATCCAAATACGTAATAAATGATTCCGATAAGGAGCCGTTCCCTTTACAGAAGTCCGTAATGAAGAGCTGCCCACCGGGTTTAAGGGATGAATACACATTTTTCCAAACAAGGTGTTTTTCCGGGATATACAAAATACAGTCGCGAGTCCAGGCTAAATCGAAAGTATTTTCCGGAAGGACCGCGGTTCGAATATCCCCTCGCCGGAATGTGACGTTGGGTAATTTTTTTCTTTCCTTCCGCTCCGTACTGATATCGATCATATTTTGAGAAAAATCCAAACCGAGGACTGTGGCGGAGTAACGTTCGGCAAAATAAAAGGTGGCTCCACCTAAGCCGCTGCCAAAGTCGAGAACCTTCATCCCTTCCCGCATATGAAGCTTTGAGCAAAATGCCTCAACGGCTTCAATTCCGCCAGGGCTTTGAAAGCCTTCCCCATACATGCGTTCAGATCGCAATATGCTTGGTCGGGAATATCGGTTCGCTTCCTCGTCGGACTGCAGTTTTTGTTGATCTAGATGTGTTGCTTGAGTCGTCATCGTTACTTCCTCCCCATCTCAATATTTTCTGGCAAAAATGAAGGTTGTCTGTCCGACGCGCTTTCGCCGTTTCTCTCGTTCGTCTAGGTATTGGGTAATGCCCCCATTCTCATTCAGGGTTCGTATTTGCTCCAAGGTCGTCTGTAATTCTTGTTCTGACAATAAGGCCCAGGTGGAATCCCCGTCGCGAAAGGATTTTTTTAATGGTCCTCTTGGATCGAAATACGAAGGTCCTTGAAGGACCTCATGAAGGGGAACAGTGAGACCGCCAAGTTGAAAACCGACAGCCTCCAGCATCTTTCCTGTGAGTTCCAGGGAAGGAATGCGGGCAGCCATTTGATCGACAACCCGGGGAATGAGATCGGCCCACCAAAACCCATCAAGAAGCTGGTGGCGGCTGCACATATTCAGGACCAACACACCATGAGGACGAAGGACGCGGTAGCAGGCGGAGAGCATGGTCTTCACGTTGGGAAAGTCATTTGTGGGCATGGGATCATCCAGATGGTGAATGACTTGGTTACACATGATTCCATCAAAGAACTCGTCAGAATAGGGCAAATCAAGAAGGCTGCCGTGGTCAAAGTGGACGGAAGAGCCATTGCCGAGTTTACTTTGAGCCTGAGCTAACATCCCTTCATTGATTTCGATACCATGACAGATTCCGACCTTGTCATGAATGGCATGAAGATAATTCCCCGTCCCACACCCGGCATCGAGAATGACTTGTTCATGTAAGGGGCGAGTATTGGTGGAAGCAAAACAACCCAAAATGACTTCCACCCCGATAGGCCGTCTTGTCGTGTCATACGATTGCGACGTGACTGAATAATCTTCATAGTCGGTGAGGGTGTTGAGAGTCGCGGGATCGAGTGGCGGCATTATTTTTTCCCTTTACTGTGGAAGCGGTGACTAAACCTTTTGATAAACTTCAAACGAACCTACTGCCACCTTAGGAAGTAGGTTGCAAGGTCATTTTTCAATGAGTGACGAAATCGTTTCCTGCTGATAAACCGGGCCGTAGGGTGGAACTCCACGCTCTTCTACCGGTAGACCCTCAATGGGACATTACTTGAGAATGCCGGCTTCCCTAATTTTGTGAATTCTTCATATTAGGTAAACTTGCTATTAGGTAAAGTAGAGAGAGAGAGGGAGAGAGTTCTTCGAAATGGGTGAATTACTCGAAGTGCCCTTCTAACCCAAAACGAATCTACTACAATATCCTGGCAGTGATCAACAAACCAAGAATCCATTAGATGACCGAACGGCTGGATAGTCAGGCCCCTCTGACGTTTAAAATAATACTGTAATCTAACCAATTGAAAACATTGAAATTTATTATGTTAGATTGTTTCTGTTCCCACTGTTAAGAGCCTGCCTGACATGACGTAACCACGGTCCGTCACCCTGTCCAGTAGCTGCGCCAACTTTATGGCACCCTTAAGAATCAATGGAGTGCGGAACCCTGGTTCGCCAAGCTTTCAATTCCTTTGACCCATTTGTTCACGATTTCTGGGTGGTTTGCCACCCACTTTCTCGCCATCTCAACGGGATCTCGTTTTTCCAACACCATTTGGGTGATCCACTTGCCCACCATATCAGAAGAAAATGCTACCTGATTGAAAAACTTTGCGATCTGGGGTGCACGGTTGGTGAGGGATTTTGAATAGGCAATATAGACGTCAGCATCTGGCCATGCACAGGTAATGCGGCTCTTTTCGTACCAATCCAGATCATCTTTCGGTTGGTACATCTTCCAGCAGCCATCGGGATTAAAGCGGGGATCGTCCTTCTTGCTTTCCATGGCAAACCCGTCGAAAGGAGGCTCTTCAAGCCTCACCAAGTCGTACGTGGTGTGAATCCATTCGGGGGTCCAGGAGTAAAAGAGAACCGGTTTCTTTCTGGAATACGCCGTTTTCAGTTTGGCCTGGAACACAGCCATAGGGACCTCAATTGACTCAAAAAATTGGTCGTACCCATAGCTCCTGGCCTTCACTTTTTCCACATTGGTTGAGGCCCACCCAGGGGCACCAGCCCAAAACTCACCCTTGCCATTGTTGTCGCTGTCGAACAGCTTTGCAATCGTAGGATTGGAGAGGTCGGCGACTGATTTCAACTCATACTGGTCTTGTAGATATTGGGGGATGAACATCCCTTGCACTCCATGGTAGGGGGTTTGGTTGACCAGGATCGTTTCCCGTGAACCCGACGCAATATATTTGTTCCATAGCCCGGCTCGGTTCGGCATCCAAAAGTCCGGGTGAACATCAATACCACCATCCCCTTTATCCATGGCGCTGAGGATCACAGGTTGATCGGCCATAATAAGTTCCACCTCGATGCCCAATTTGGTTTCAAGGACGGTTTTGAGAACATGCGCGATAGCGAGCCCGCCATCCCACGTCACTTCCCCAATGATGATATTTTTCCTTGAGGGGGTATCGGTGCATGTAATGGTGTTAAAAGCCAAGAGGAGAATGAGCATGGGAGAGAGCTTCTTCATGGCGCCTCTTTTAAGTTGAATGGCCGATCAACCTCTTTCTGACCATTTTTGAGATCCTTGTACAATCCGATCGAGAACCATGGCGAGGAGAGCAATGGCCACCCCGGCCAATATACCGTTCCCGGTTTCCACATGCTGAAGGGCGAACAACACGTCGTACCCCAATCCGCCTGCGCCGATCAAGGCGGCCACCACGACCATGGACAGGCTCATCATGATGGACTGATTGATCCCGGCCATGATGGATGGGAGGGCCAGGGGAATTTCAACCTTCCACAGGAGTTGGCGGGGGCTTGCCCCGAATGCCACCGCGGCTTCGCGAACCGAGTCAGGGACCTGCATGATTCCTAACGCCGTCAATCGGATCAAGGGCGGCATCGCAAACACAATCGTTGCAAGAATCCCCGGCGGTTTCCCGATGGAGAAGAAGGCCACAGCCGGGATCAGATAGACGAAGCTGGGAATGGTTTGCATCACATCCAGAATGGGCCTGAGCAAAGCATACAACCGTCGGTTTTTGGCACACCACATTCCCAATGGTGCGCCCAGTATCAGGCAAAGACACACTGCTGCCCCAACCAAGGAAAATGTGCTCATGGCTTTTTCCCAAAAGCCGAACAGCCCCACATAGAGCAGAGCCACACCGCTAAACACCGACACGGTTGGTCCGGCCATGCGCCAGGCCATGAGCATGATGAGCAGAAAGGTCACGGGCCATGGGGTCCCGACGAACAGGAGTTCGAGAAAGTTCAGAACGGTTCGGATACTCAAGGTGATCGAGTCAAAAAAGGTCTCCATGTGGATGACCATCCAGTCCACCACATTGTCCATGGCCCGGGCCGTATTGAGTTTGATGAAACGGGTGGTGGGGAACGTCGCGATAAACTCAACGACCTGTGGGGCACTGAAACGGTAGACGGTCAGCGGATAGATTGCGAGCACCAGTGCCCACCCGGCGAGCCCTGCCTTCCAACTGGTGCCATGTGGAAGATGGCGATGGCTTCTCCAGCGCGTGAAGGCCCGCAAATATGCCCCGTTGGCCACGAGGCCGGTTGCGGCACGAAAAGCGACCAGGAAGAGAAGACCGAGGGAAAGGACCCCGTTACCCTGGCTGAAGGACCAATATGCTCGGGAGATCATGATGAGCCCAATCACATCCCCCAAGGCGGCAAACCCAAATATCATCCAGAGGCTCCGAGTCGCTGCCCAGAAGGGACCGCCGAGGGTCGCGGCCCAATTGAGACGAATCCCAGCGAGACCAAATTGCGAAATTCGCCCAAACTGAAGCACATAGTAGTCGGCGTTGGGGCCAACAAATGCCTCAATCAGTTGAATGCTCTTGGAGTTTGAGTTGCCGATGTGGGTGGTCGCCTCACCCGAGCCTTCTGTCCGAATTTCACTCCCCATAGTCTTTCTCCCCTTGAATGCCGCGTAGCAGGTTGAGCTTGGTGACGATGCCAACGGGTGTTTGGTCCTTCAGAATCAGGATGGGCCTGTCAGTGTCTACCGAGAGGTTGATGAGCTCGTTGAGGTCTGCGTCTGGAGGGGCGGTGGAGAGTGAGGTAAGGTCATTCTCCGCAGTCCCGTGATACGTGTCGATTGGCTGCATCACGGTGTGGGCATGCACGAGTGTAAGCCGTGAGATGCCTTGTACGAACTCCGCGACATACTCGTCCACCGGCTTGGTCACGATTTCCTCCGGTGTACCAATCTGCATCAGGACACCATCCTTCATAATGGCAATCCGGTCCCCGAGCCGTATGGCCTCGTGAAGGTCGTGGGTAATGAACACAGTGGTTTTTTTCATTACCGAAGAGAGTTCGAGAAACTGGTTTTGAAGCTGTCGTCGAATGAGTGGATCAAGGGCGCTGAATGGTTCGTCCATAAGCAGGATGTCCGGATCCGCTGCCAGGGCGCGGGCCAGCCCCACGCGTTGTTGCATTCCGCCCGACAATTCAGAAGGCATTCGATCTTCCCAACCGCTCAGTCCAACATGGTTAAGTATCTTCTCGGCGGCTTCGGAACGCTCTGCTTGAGCCACATGGCGCAGTTCAAGAGGAAAGGCTACGTTGTCCCTGACAGTTCGATGCGGGAGCAGGGCCGAATTTTGAAAGACCATCCCAATGGTTTCGGAGCGCAGGGCGCGCAGACTCTTGGCATCCAAATGACTGATGTCCTGTCCATTAATCAGGACATGGCCGTGGGTTGGGTCAATGAGGCGGTTGATGAGGCGAAGGAGTGTGGATTTGCCACATCCTGACAAACCCATGATACAGAAGATCTCGCCCTGTCTGACCTCAAAAGAGGCATCCGCTACCGCAAGGACACTGTGAAAGCGCTCAAGGACCTCGGTTTTCCCGAGTCCTTCTTCCTGAACCGCCTTCAACACCTCATCGCGATGTTTCCCAAAGATTTTCCAGAGGTGCTTGCATGCAATAACGGTGCTGGTCATTTTTTGTCATTTCTCAGGTTCAGGGGATCACGGTTTAGGGGTTCATGGTTCAGGGTTAGAGAAAGATGAAGATTGAACGGTTTGAAGATTATTGAGGTGTGGCAAAAGGAATATGAAGAATGCACAGGGGCCAACCGTGAACCCTGAATCTGGCAACCTGAGTCGTCTCATCGCGATGTTTCCCAAATATTTTCCAGAGGTGCTTGCATGCAATAACGGTGTTGCTCATCTTTTGTCATTTCTCAGGTTCAGGGGATCACGGTTTAGGGGTTCATGGTTCAGGGTTAGAGAAAGATGAAGATTGAACGGTTTGAAGATTATTGAGGTGTGGCAAAAGGAATATGAAGAATGCACAGGGGCCAACCGTGAACCCTGAACCTAGCAACCTGAGTCGTCATTTCGTGGGGTCACTCTCCCGGTAGCCCGATCTAGGCTCCGTAGGTGTTTCACACATAGAAACCCGTGCGCCCGCCCTCCTCTAGAGCGTTCTCTTTCAATCTCGGGGTGTTCACAGGTGTAGTTGTCTTTGGCTTCCCAGGAAATCCTTCGCTGTCGAGCTTCCTCTTTTTTCATAACCCCTAAAAAGGCAACAATCAGCCTGATTGTTGCTTAGGAAAAGTCAGTTTCGCGAAAAAAGTATTCGGAAACTGCACATGGATCAAGTGGCCATTTCTTCCTCTTCAAGAATCAGAACAGGTTTTAAAGGCCTTTTTCCGGCTGGCTGCTCTGTATGGTTGAGTAGGGACGGCTGCTTTGATCGCTTATTGAGCAGGTCCGGTATTGGCTGATTCCTGAAGAATTTCTTCCACCGCCCGAATCATTCTCAGTTCGATGTCGGCTTTTTCATTGTCGCTGACCCCTAGCGTCTTCCCTTCCTGGGATATTTTTTCATAGTGCGCTTTGACCTTCAGGGTAGTGGCGTGCTGCCCGAGTCCTTCCAACACGAGAAGATATTGGTTGTGAAAGCCTGGCAATTCGAGGGAGGGTGAGGCAGAGGTTTTTCGTTCGGTGACAAACACCGTTTTTTGGTCAGTCGCCATATGTGCCAAAATCGAGTATCCATGTTGAAGCAACGCCCGTTTCGTGGCTTCGATCATTGGGGAAAACCCAATAGTGAAGGTTTGGGCATTAGCGCCGGAAATGTGGGTCGAAATCGATTGACGAAACAGTTCACGTTGACGGCGCAACCATTGGGTGTCGTTCGTCAGTTTGCGATTTTCTCGGGTTAATTCGGTCACTTGTTGGGTCAAAGTATGTCGTTCCACGGCCAAGCCCTGTCCGGTTTCTTGGGCGGCCTTGATTTTTTGGTCGAGCTCCTTCTGCTGTTCCCGTAGTTCCTGATTCAGCCGATCAATCTGCTCTTGAAAGACACGGTTGCCTTCTTGAAGGGTAATGATCATGGATTCCTGTTTCGCGCCAAGTTTTTTGAGTTCGGTATTTTCTTCTTCCAATAAAGGAGTCCTATCTTGTGGACACCCTTGAAGAATGGGAAACACACAAAGGAGGACTATCAAACGGAAAAAGGAAAAACGCTCTCTCCGAAAAAAAATCTGGCCGGAAGGAAGCTTGATAGAGGTGAAAGTGTTGGATTTAGCCACAGGAGACAATAGGGGAAATTGTTAGCACGGGGAGAGCTTGTGAACCGATTTTTGGATTGTAGGCTGCTTCGCCTTGTAATGCAAATGAATGCCCCTGATCTTAAGGTAGCTTGACCCTCCGAGCGCTGGGGGCTACGCTTTGAATTTTTTACTGCCCTGCCGGAAAAGGAGTTTCATGGCTGCCCTGATTCGAAAAACCTTTACCGTTCCACCACTTGGCTGTAATTGCTCGATCCTGGGCGATGCCGAGACCAAACAGGCCATTGTTGTTGATCCTGGTGGCGATGCCAGGCGTATCTTGGACGAAGTTCAGCGCCTGGGTTTGACGATCATTGGCATTTACCATACCCACGCGCATTTGGATCATTTTCTCGCCTCAGGAGAAATTCAGAATGCGACACAGGCTCCGCTTGGTATACATGAGGCTGATCTCGATCTGTGGAAAATCCTTGAGGTACAATGCCGAATGTTTGGTGTGCCGTTTGTCCAAGCCCCAGATCCGGACCATTGCATGCGGGATGAGGAGGTGCTGTCGTTTGGGACCATCAAAGGTCAGGCGCTGCATACTCCGGGTCATACCCCCGGATCCATGTGCTTCCATTTTCCGCAAGAGCATCTGTTGTTGTCGGGTGACACGTTATTTCGGGGTGGTATCGGGCGAACGGATTTATGGGGTGGCGACTCGCGAGCTATTGAAACATCGATTCGCGAACGTTTGTTTTCACTGGATGAAGCGACCACGGTCATTACCGGTCATGGTGAAGAGACCCAGATCGGGTTTGAGCAAGAATACAACCCGTTTATGTCCGGCTGAACGTTTGCGTAGGAAGGAGGGTGTGATGCGATCTCGTTGTTCAATCCTGTTGTTGGTCCTGTTTGTCGTGCTGGGATGGTATGGACCATCTTTGGCACAAGCTCCACTCCCTGTCGGCCAGATTCAAATCGAAGATGTGAGTGTGTTGATGTCCGAAATGGGCCCGGTGGTCTTACTCAAAGCCCATGGCCGGGTCGTGCCCATTTTTGTTGATCCTACGGTGGCAGGGTCTATTGATGGTGCATTACGAGGGCAAAAGTTTTCCCGGCCCCTTTCCCATGACCTGATGCATACGATACTTCTGGCCTATGGAGGTTCCGTGACTCACGTTAAAATCAAGCTGAAAGAGCAGATTTATTATGGAGAGCTATCAGTGGTCATCCATGGCGACCTCAAAGTGTTTGACAGCCGGTCGTCAGATGCCATTGCTCTTGCTATCCATTTTGATGCTCCCATTTACGTGGAGAAAGAATTATTTGATCAGGCCGATCAGGAGCCGAGTGAAAGCGTGGATGCCCAGTTGCTGTGAGGGCCTGTTGATTAATTCAAAATTTCTATAAGACCAATACATTTGATTAATTGAGTCAACCCTAAATAGCCATGGGCTGTTCAAAAAGGCCCGTTGGCTGACCCGCCCAACCCAGGCGCGCCAAGACGCGCCCTTCCACAGGCAAGGCCGCAGGCGCTTTGGCGCGCGGAGCGTACTCATAGTACGTGAGCACGACAAAGGGCCGAGAACGCCGCTGGCGGCTTTTTTCAACATTCTCTGTGACGATCTACGGAATAACTATGATGTCTAGGTAGGCGGGAATACTATCGGCTCCTTGGGTATCGGTGACACGCAGTTTAAATCGAAACAGTCGTTCTTCTGGAACGAATGGGGCTAAAAATCTGGCCTTTCCCGAGTAAGGATCGAGAAGAGAAATTTTACTGCCACGGACTTGTGACCAGCGGTATTGAAGCGACCCACCTTCGGGATCGTAGCTCGCCAGTCCGTTTAAAATGACCGGATCACCTGAATACACGGTTTGGTCATCCCCCGGATTCGTGACGGGAGGCTGGTTGGCTTGAATGTTGACTTTGACCTGAATTTCCAACATGGCTTCGCGGCCTCGGTTTTTGACGGTCAGCATTGTCGTTCCGTTTCCCACCAGACGAAGCAGCCCATTGTCATTGATGGTCACGACGGTTTCATCGTCGATCAGGTAGGTTGTTCCGGTGTCTTTCCTGCGAATGGAGCGAACCGTACCGTCTGAAAATCGGCCGATGGCGCGCAACGCAAGTGTTTTGCCTAAAAAATCGATTTGGTCGTAGACTCGAGCTGATGCGGCTCGTCCGAATCGAAGAGGTTTTTCATTCTCAAAATCTATTTCCTTGAGTTGAGCCTTGGGTTCAACATGGATAAGGACTTCGTCAAATACGGCCCATTTCTCCGTATCCACTTGCCCTTCCTCTAATTGGGCCACTGCCAATAGGCGATAGGTACCGATAGCAGTCCGGGGTACTCGAATGGTTCCACCGAATGGGGGGTGGTGATCAGGTGTGGAGATAAGGGCTCGTTTCTGGTCAACCAGCTCTTCCAGCATGTCTTCACCGTCGGCATACCAAAAATAATGGACAGCGATGATTCCCCCAACTTCGCCGATTTCAAGATTGATGGAGGCTTTTTCTCCAGATAAATACGTACTAGAATCTTTTGGCTCTACAATTGAAAATGGAAAAACTGTCGTGGAAAAGGTGAAGAGGCTAAAAAATGCTAAAACCCCTGCAATATATACCGAATGCCAATATCTCTCCATCAGAAAACGCCTCCGATAATGATGATCTATAAACAATGGCGATATTACTCTGGACTAGAAGCACCCGCAACAGGGAAAATGCTCCTTTCTCTATGACCCAACACCGTCCCTTACAGACAATGTAGAAGAAGCTTGTATTCAGGGCCTGTTGAATAGTGCACTCCAATAGCTAATCAAAGCTCTAGATGAGCCACGCATCGTCAAGGGGAGGGAATGTTCAAAAAAGCATGCCCTGAGTCTTTCCGAAGGGTCTATCCAGTCCTGTCCTGAGCAGAGTCGAAGGAAAGGCCGCAGCCATTTTGACGCGCGGAGCGTACTCATAGTACGTGAGCACGGCAAAATGGCGAGAACGCCGCTGGCGGCTTTTTTCAACATTCCCATACAGAAAGTTTTCAGAAAACCGTCTTGCGTCCGGAAAGTGCTTATGCTATAAGTTATCTCCGTTGCGGTAGGAATGTGCAATAAGTCAAGTTTAGTATATTCTGGAAATGGTCTTTTTAACTGGCAATTTTTTATTAACGTCCTTTGTTTGAGGAGGTAGGCAATGCACAAGGTGCTTCTATCCGTCCTTTTAGGTTTAGTTTTAGTTGCGGGTGGTTCTTCAGTTGCTTTCGCGATGCAGTCCGGTGGTCACAGTGTTGGTGATCTCGCAACCGGGTCTGTCGTAGGTCAACCCTTTAATAGTCTTGATGTCGACCTTACGTACACCGCCGTAAACATTGGCGGGAAAAAAGCCTGGTATCCTGGCACGACGATTCTGGATCTTAGAAACCAGGGAACCTTAGGCAGGAGAGGCCAGCCTATTTTGATCAAAGTCACCAATGCCTTGGATTCTGAGCATGGTTTTAGTCTGTCTGCGGACTCAGCGTTCGCTGCCCCAACTTCCATGCAGATCAAAATTACGTTGAAGGCTGGAGAAACCAAGTATATTGGTATCGCCATGAGCGACTTTACGTATGTCACCGCCGCGGGCAACCTGTCAGTCAAATGTCAGTTGCATCCGGCACACCTTCCTTCGCATCTTCTGGTCTTAAAGTAAAAGGTAGTAAATCCTCAGGTTTTTGAGTGTGAATAACAAAAGAGCCCCGTTCCCGGATCTGGGAACGGGGCTCTTTTAGTATTATCGTGGTGAGATGACTCCTAAATTTCTGTATCTTTACTGCAATCAACCTTGGCCCCAAGAGGGATTCTATGGGCTGAAATCACCTCTCCGTTCAAAACAAGAAGTAAAAAACGGTTTTCAATAGGCGTATGGTCGCTACCCTTATTTGTGACAAAGGTATTAATGTCTACAATCATTTCATTCTTGGTTTCCGTTTGTGTATCGTTCACCACCCAGAAATAGTGGCTGGCATCGGGAAAGGCTTTCGCCACAAATTGGTCAATGGCTGAAGGCACCTCTGGTGGAGCGGCTTGTACGGGGAGGAATAACAGGGTGGTCAAGGTCAATACCGAAAGAGCGTGAATCATGTGGTGTTTCATGGTTGAGCCTCCTCTCATCAATGAGGGCTATGTTTTGACACCTAAAGATGTTTATCGGCCACTCTCTCGAGGTTTTTGAGTCTTTATCTTACCATAAATGAAGGAAATTTAGGAAAAGAGGGTGGAGAAACAACTTAAGGGCACCTCTAAAAACCAGGCATGTTTTGTGAGGGCAAGGAAGCCGCGCGCGGAAAACCGGAGTGTATGGGCGAATACATGAGGATGTGAGCACGCGGCTGACGCCGCCATCACGGAAAAGGACGGTTTTTAGAGGTGGCCTTAAAAGTTTGCCAGTGAAGGATTGATCTCCTTTGATTAATTCTGAAATAAATCCGTTTTAGACTTTCCCATACACATTTTTTCTACTGCCGGGATCTGCACCATTTATGCGGACGCGTACAAAACCTAAGCCTCCCCCCAGTAAAAAGCGGGTTATTTTTCTTGTGCTGATGGCCTTGCTGTTGATTTCAGGGGCCATGATGTTTAATGCTCCCAAACAAACGGAAATTATCGAGGTCCGGTTTCCATCGGGAGCCAAACTTCAGGCAGAGGTGGCCGATACCCCAGAAAAATTATTATTTGGCTTGGCTTTTCGCGAGGGCCTTCCCGAAGATGGGGGCATGATTTTTTTGTTTGATAAGTCAGGGCTTCATAAAGTTTGGACGAAAGGGTTTAAGTTCCCGGTGGATTTGATTTGGGTCGATGAAAGTAAACAGATCGTTCATGTCAAAGAAGCCGCTATGCCTTGCGTAGAAGATCCATGCCCGTGGCATGGTCCTCCCCCGGAGAATGCTCGATATGTCATTGAAACGAATATGGGGTTCATTCAAAAAGCTGAGGCCGCGGTTGGGTCGGAATTAATCTTTGCCTTACGAATGTAATGGAGTAGAGTATTCAGGTCGGGTTGGTCTCTGACCGTTTTGGCCTGTCTCCCCTAAGGTTTTGTGCAGAAACTAAGAAACAAGTTGATAAATCCGAAACTCGAATCTCGAAATCCGAAACAAATCCAAATGACCAAATTGCGAAACACCAAAACACTGGGAGACAGGCCGTTCAACCTTGAGGATCAAACGTACGAATTCGTCCGCTCCGAATGATTCGTTTGAAACATTCGAGTTTCGTATTTCGGATTTGTTTCGAATTTCGAGATTCGAGTTTCAGGCACGAAAAAAACCACAAATCCGTTCAACATAATTTTGCGCGAATCCTAAACCGTGAACCCATGAATCTTGAACCTGAGTAGTTACGTTGGCATTTCCATGAATGCAAAATCGTTAGACCAATTTGTTGCAGTTGGACGAGTAGAAGATATTCCTTCTGGCACTTCTCGAATGGTGAAGGTGAACGGAAAAAGTATCGCGTTGTTCAATGTGTCCGGAAAGTTTTTTGCAATCAATAATATCTGCCCACATAAAGGCGGCCCGTTGGTCAAAGGTAAACTCAAAGGCTATGTGGTCGGATGTCCGTGGCATCATCAGAAGTTTGACGTACGAAGTGGGTTCGGGACGGATGGTGGGGGGTATTGTGTGGCTAGCTATGATATCCAGGTGAATGACGACGAGATTTATGTCAGTTCGAAGTGCCGAGATCTTTGATATTATTTGAGAAAAATCAGAACTTCTCAGGTGGATAGACTGAAGGCCGAAGGCTTTTAGGGGGTGATCATACAAAACGTCAGGCATTATGAGTGATAGCCTTCAGTTTTTAGTCTTCAACCTCAATACCTGAGTCGTGACGAAAAATCAGAGACACTGAGCGAAAATACTTACCGTCACGGAAATTATTATCCAACGTCGGAAACGATTGGAGTAGCGAATGGGTGAAGAGGAATCTGATCTGAAGTCGGTCGTGGCCCAAAAAGGGGTGTCTTTTACAATTACGTTATGGGAAGACCGAACACGGGGAGAACAATGGGTGCCCTCGTACGATTCTTCCGTATTCGCCCTGACCGGAGACGATTTTCTGCGAACCACCAGTAATAATGCCGTTGATTCGGGTAATCGGCAGTTTGAGTTTGAAGCACTTCAAAGTGGCACCCACCGTCTGGAATTTCAAAAACGGATGGCATGGAAATTTACGGCGGAAGCACGCCGCGTGTTCCTCGTGGATGTGAAAGAGGGTGAGAGCGAGGGGAGTGTTCGATAAATACGTTTACCCATTGGATCAACCTAGGCCCCTTGTCATTTCGACCAACGGGAGAAATCCTCCCACGATCGAGGGAGGATTTCTCCCGTTGGTCGAAATGACACAAAGTGAAACTCTACGCTAACGGGATGTTGAACAACTCAAAATGCCCAATATTGCATGGCTGAACGGGAAGTTTCTTCCTCTTGAAGAAGCTACGGTTTCGATTGAGGACCGGGGATTTCAGTTCGGCGATGGCGTGTATGAAGTCATCCGCGTGTATGGCGGAAGACCCTTCCGACTTGATGAGCATCTTTCCCGTCTAGACCAAAGTGCCCAGGCTATTTCCATCCCCCTTACCATCGAAACCAAGGAATGGAAGGCATTCATTCGTGAAGGTCTTGAGCGAAGCACCTATTCGGCGTGCAAGGTGTATATTCAAGTGACTCGAGGGGTGGCCCCGAGAGAACATCTGTTTCCAGAGACAACTCGTCCTACCATCGTGATGACCTTCCGGGAGATGGCGGATCTTCCAACCCAACTGAACCAACAGGGAGTTTCTGTGATCACTCTTCCTGACTTGCGGTGGGCTCGGTGTTCGATTAAAAGTCTGAATTTACTCCCGAATATCTTAGCCAAACAGCAAGCGAATGAGGCAGGTGCGTTTGAGGCTCTTTTAATCAAGGATGGAATGGTAACGGAAGGAACCTCGAGTAATGTGATCCTGGTCAAAGACGGGAAATTGCTCACCCCTGTTTTGAGTGACCAACTGTTGGCAGGGGTCACGAGGCAAGCGGTTCTTGAGTTGGCAAGGAACGATGGAAAAGTCGTTGAAGAAAGACCGGTTAAGGAGGAAGAGTTGAAGCAAGCCGAGGAGCTGTTTCTTATCGGCACAACCATTGAGGTGCTGCCAATCACCAAGCTCAATGGGGCTTCTGTTGGAAATGGGACCCCTGGCGAGGTGACCAAACAGATGAGGGAGAAATTGCAAGCCCTTATCCAGGGGAAGCGCCCAAAGGGTGAAGTGTGAGGAAAAAATCCACAAATCCTGTCCCTTGTTCAAAGTATTTCGTTAAACCGTCTTTATAGGTCCTTAAAACGCTTGATAGGCCTTTAAAACGCTTGACACCCCCCGGTCAATTTCAGTAATTTTTCCCTCTCGCCTATTGTGCGTGAGGTATAACTACGTAAACTTAACTACTCTACCAAAAACTTCTTAAGTGGCATAATTGTTTATCTGTAAGGAGGCCGGGCCATGTTTTACTTCAATCATGTATCCATGAAGGAATGTGTGTTACTAGGCTGGGGAAGCATACTTGCCCTGACGTTCCTGTTGTTTCCGCTTTCCAATGCTGTAGCCGAAGCGCCTGAATCTTCGACTTTCGTTCACAAGACAGGGATGAATCATCAAACCCCTGGATGGGCCGAGCGCCTGAAAGGCCAGACGATTGTCGAAAATGCCAAAGAAGGTCGGGCCGAACGGTCCGCCCTTGTGGAACTGCAACATGAACGCATGATGCAGCAGATGGAAAAAGAAATGTCTGACTCCAACTCGGGTGGGTTCAATTCCATGTCCATGATGCACCAATATGGCGCAGGAAAAGGGAACTACTTATTGAATTCCGACCCAGATATTGAACCGGTTTCAATGAATAGTGGTGGAAAATGTCCGGCGACCGCTCCAGTGAAATATTATGACATCTCCGCCATCAATGTAGAAATCACATTAAATCAATGGCTGGATTACTACCCCGGCTATATGTTTGTGCTTGCCGAAAATATCGACAACGTTCGCGAGGAAGAAGCCAAGAATGCTGAAGCTCGTGAAGAAGAGGGATATCATAATCCCGGTGGTGTGAAGAACGGGATTCAAGGTCAATACATTCAACCGCTGGTGATTCGGGCCAACCAAGGGGATTGCCTCAAAATCACTCTTCGTAATACATTGGAATTCGGCGAAGATGTGAGTCTTCATATCAACGGGTCCAGCATGGTGGTAAGCAAAACTGGCCAGCCTGCGACTACTACGAACCCTGATGCTATTGCCTATGGTATTGACGAGGACTGTGAAGAGAATTGTGAAACCACGCCATTGTATATGGAATGGTACATCCATCCTGATACCCAAGAAGGTGGACGACAATTTCACAGCTATAGTAATGATCGTGAGTTGACGGTCATGGGATTGTTTGGAGTGTTTGTGGTTGAACCCGCTGGTTCAAAATATCTGGATCCTCTTGGAACCGGTCCAGCAACGGACATGCCCAGTGGCTGGCAGGCGATTATTCAAAATGGGACGGGCCCGGATTTCCGTGAATTCGTGTTGATTTACCATGAGGTTGGCGATGAAGCTTTCCGGCCGGTGAATAAACATGGAGACTTCCTCCCACAACGTGATCCTTTGACGGATGCCTACCGGCCTGGCGCAAGGGCGATCAACTATCGAAGCGAACCGTTTGGCATCAATAACATGCACGTGCAGCACGAATACTTTGGATTCGAAGATGAATCCATGGCCTATAGTTCATATACCTTTGGTGATGCGGCCCCCACGATTCCACGAAGTTATTTAGGTGATCCAGCGAAGTTCCGTCTCGTCCATGGTGGATCGGAAGTCTTTCATTCTCACCATCCTCATGGGGGAACTATTCGTTGGGCGAGAAGCCCGCGAGCGGTTGACCAAATGCCGATGTGGCATAAGGGCCAGAATGGTCCGGTCAAATATCCGCTCATTCGTGCCAAATCTGATCGAGTTGATGTGGAAGTGATTGGGCCTTCCGAGGCGGTGGATTTGGAGACTGAATGTGGATCAGGTCTCTGCCAATGGTTAGCTGGAGACTTCCTCTTCCATTGTCATGTCGCGCACCATTATGTCGCCGGGATGTGGGGATACTGGCGGGTGTACAACACGCTCCAAGTTCCTGGAGTTCAGAACGATGTTATGGCTCCTCTTCGTGAATTGCCAAACCGTGTGGGACGTATCCAAAAACCAGTCACGTCAGATCAACTCGTGGGGACGACTGTTGATTGGTTTGGAAAAAAATTCAACATCGTTGAAAAAGGAACAAAGTCAATTTGGGATACGAATCCAGCCACTGTCAATATCTATGACTGGGTAGAAATGCAGTTACCAACACGCGGTCTTCCCGGTCATACGGAGGATGAAATTGGCCAGTTGAAGTCTTATGATGCCACCGTGATTGATTGGGTATGGGAAGGAAATCGTGCGATCAGTGAAAAAGAAAGCACGACCGTGAATCCCAAGTACCAGCCTGAGTGGCAGGGTTATGAAGCAGGAAAGCGACGCGACATCTGGTTTGAGCCGACGACTGGAAAAGTGGCGTGGCCCTGGTTGACTCCTCATTTTGGAAAACGAGTACCATTTTCGCCTGATCGGAATCCTGCTCCGTGGCTGGAAATGATTCATAACGACCCAGACGGGCAGCCCTCAGTCGAGCCAGCCAAGCCAGGTGAGAATGGGCGTTGGAGCCTGTGTCCGGATCGGGCAGGGTCTCAAAAGTATAATATCCACTTCATCAAGCTTCCGATTGAATTGTCGGCAGCCCAAGGTGATCAACCACCCATTGTTGATCCTAATGGGTTGTTGTATGTGGTTCATGATGAAGAAGAAGCCATTCGAAACAATAATGATTTGAAAGTGCCGTTGGTGTTTCGTTCCAATATTTATGATTGCATGGATTGGATTTTAACGAGCGAATGGCTCGACGATGATATTACGAATTTCCAATCTTCAAAAATCAATACGCACTTTCATTTTGTCCAATTCGACAATCAGGCGTCGGATGGTGTGATTACCGGTTTTTCGTATGATCAATCCATGCGGCCCTTCACTCAGTTCGACAAGAAGTCTGACAAAGGGTTGCCGATTCCAATGAATGCGAAGCTGACGAAACCTGCCAGGAAAGGCGACCGAACCATTCATGTGACGAATTCCGGACAATACCATGTCGGAACCGTTCTCTTGGTTGGTGCGGACAATGTTGAAGGTAACGAAGTGAAGCGTATCGTGGCCATCGATGGTGGTGGCGATTCGGGTGGGGCAGCTTCTGCGTCCTCTTCCGCAGGCGGAGATTATGTCGTCAGACCAGGTGATACTCTGGGAGAAATCGCTGGTGCCCATGGGATTACCGTTGAGGCATTACAATCTATCAATGGATTGTCTGATGCCAATCTGATTTATGTTGGACAAAAGCTGCAAATTCCAGGCTCTGGTGGCAGTGGCCATGGGGAACCCATGCCGGCCATTGGTGGCCCAGGTACCCTCATGTTTAAGTATCCATTGAAACATGACCATCCGGTTGGCGATATTGTGACCGTGGAATTTGTCCGTCAACGATTCTGGGTGGATGCAGATGTCGGTTCCGTGTTCTGTCATGATCATGCGTTTGGCGGAACGACGTGGCCGCATGGTGCGGTGTGTTCCTTCTTGATTGAGCCATTTGGTTCGACCTGGCATGATCCAATCACTGGTGAAGCCAAGCGAACTGGTCCAGTGATGGATATCCACACGATTGAACCAGTTGGGTATGGCGTGAGCGGAAGCTTCCGTGAATTGATGGTTCAAATCATGGACACCGTTCCTCACACAGTTAACGTAGTCACGGCGGGGAACCCTCCTGGTCAGCCAATTGATGTGGCCTTGGAAGCTGGACGAACCGTGTCATTCCAAATGCCAGCCAACGAGTTGATTAAAATGACGCCAATGCCTTTCCTGAACGGAGGAACGCATACCACAGGCGGTGCCCTGAATTTCCGGGCCGAACCTTTTGCGCAACGGTTGGCGAATAACCCCGACACCTCGCAGATTTTCAGTAGCACGATTCATGGGGATCCGAGCACGTCTATGCTGCGTGCGTACCTGGGTGATGCTATTGTGTTTAGGCTTATTGACGTCACCATGAATGAGAGTAATGTCTTTACCATTTCTGGTCATAATTTCTTGACCGAACGGTATGCTGGAGATGCCAATCGTAAGAATTCTATCCACATTGGTATCGCCGAACGATATGACCTTGTTGTTCCCCAAGCTGGTGGACCGAGACTCCAACCTGGTGATTACATGTACTTCAATGGTCGAAATTCGAAGTTCTCCGAAGGGTCATGGGGGATAATCAGGGTGTTGGATAAAGAAGTCCCTGATTTGAAGCCTTTGCCGAATGCGGCTTTTGGGGCTCCTGGAATGAAAAAACCATTGCCCCTTTGTCCGGCAGATGCTCCTGTCAAGAACTTCAATGTTGTGGCAATTGACTTCCCACAGATGGTCTTCAATCCAAACGTGGAGGAAGCCATTGAAGTGGACTTTGAGCGCAAAATTGAAGTTCGGAATCCTGATGCCAAGATCTATATTCTCGAAGAAGAAGTGGCGAAGGTGTCTGGAGAGTTCCAGCCCATGCCATTGACTATTCGAGCGAATCTTGGTGATTGTCTAAAAGTGAAACTCACCAATAAGATGAAGGAAAGCCGGGCTTCGTTTTCTGCATTTTCTCTGGCGTTCGATCCGAAGGATTCACAAGGCGTGAATCTTGGGAATAATCCTGGTGATCAAACCGTGGCGCCTGGGGAAAGCCGAACTTATACCTATTATGCGGATCCATATACTGGGGAAACTCAATCCCTGGTGTGGGATTGGGGGAATGTCGCCATGAATCCGCGGAATGGGTTATTTGGTGGTATTATCATTGGTCCCAAGGGATCGCAATATCGTGATCCCAAGACTGGGGCTGATATTTCTTTGAAGAATAGCTGGATAGCCGATGTCATTGTTGATCGCACGATCCCAGGCCAAGAGAATCGGGCCAACTATCGTGATGTGGCGCTGTTCTTCCAAGATGAGGACAATATTATCGGGACCAGCTTTATGCCTTACGTCCAAAACGTGGCCGGTCTTATTGGGGTGAATTATCGAAATGAACCCTACTTGTATCGTGAAGAACAATTAGGGTGTACGTTGGGTCGGATGTTCCAACCGTGTAATGTTGACGAACCGACTGACCCAGCGACTCCACTCATTGAGGCCCATGCCGGTGATCCAGTTCGGATCCATGTGTTTGGTGCCAGCAATGAACAGAATGGTATGTTTACTCTAGAAAAACATGAATGGCCGATTGAGCCGTTCATGGGAGGAGCCGATCATATTAGCGTTGTCGAATTTGCTGGTTCAGAAGGTATCGATGTGTTCATTCCCTCAGCCGGTGGTCCGTATTCCATGGTAGCGGATTATGTGTATAGCAACGCTCGCTTGCCATATTCTCAATCTGGGCAATGGGGATATTTCCGGGTTCTTTCAAAGAACGATCAGAGAATTCTTCCGCTTAGTGGGGCTGCTCCTGGAGTGAAAGAAGCACAGGTGCCCCAGTCTTCGGAAGGTAGCGTTCGACCAATCTCGTTTAAATAACGATTGGTTCGATAGGTTATCGAGTGAGAATGACGGGGAAGCCGAGCTTCGGCTTCCCCGTTTTGTTTTTCCGAAGAGTAACCGTAGGCATCGTTTGGCATTTGGTGCACAGTGGGCTTGTTGAATAACTCAAAAAATTCCAATGGTAGCCCCCTAAACTCGAAATCCGAATATCGAAATCCGAAACAAATTCAAATGACCGAATTGCAAATAAAAAAACGATTAGCTGCATAAGTTGGAATGATCCGTTTGAAACATTCGAGTTTTCGATTTGGGGTTTGTTTCGGATTTCGATATTCGGATTTTGTATTTTTCCATTCGGGTTTCGATATTCAAGTTTTGGATTTGCGCCACTTTATTCGATTGTGTAGGGAGGATTTCATGAGGCGTTGGATGTTGGCTTTGGTGGCAAGCGTGGGGATTCTTCTGTCCGCGTTGCCAAGTTTTTCATACGAGGAAGTGTCTGTCACCAATGGAGGAACCATTCGAGGTCAGGTGACGATTACGGGAAACAAGCCAAGGCCGATGGCCTTCAATCTCGTCACGATTCCGGATGCGGTGTATTGTGGAAGAATATCCACAGGCACAGGTTGGCGAATTGTGGAAGATTTTATTATTGCCAAGAATGGGAGCCTCAAAGATGCCGTCGTGATATTAGACGGTATTCAAAAAGGGAAATCCTTCGATTTGCCAAAAGTCAGAATCGATGCATTTGATTGCGACTTTTCTCCTTTCGTGAGTGTGTTACGCGACCGAGATGAAGTGACCGTGATCAATATGGATCCCATTGAGCATGATATCCAAGGATACGAAACAGCTCGCGAACGTGGCGCGAGGGTGTTGTTTAATCGACCATTGCCGATGAATCCCTTCCATAAGGTGCTGGGAATGTTGAATAGCCATACACATATGGCCGGAAAACCTATGGTTGAAAAGATTCATCTGAGAAAAGGCCGAAATCTTTTTGTGATGCAATGTGGGTTTCATCCCTATATGTTCTCCTGGGGTGTGGTGGTCAAAAACCCCTACTATGCGATTACCAAAGAAGATGGACAGTTTGAAATTTCTGATGTGCCACCCGGACAATATACGTTAAAGGTTTGGCATGCGGGAATGAAACAATATCTTGAACGACCGGTCACTGTGACAGCCAATGGAACTCTTTCGGAAAATTTTGAATATGTCGCGCCACCCGGTCGCCGAAGTGTCCATGAAATCAGTGACAATCCACGGTTTGGACTGGAATTGCTGGGTGAGGGTGTGGAGATCGTTCCCTCGCTCAAACTTCAAAAACCCTAATGGGGAAATCCGAAACTCGAATATCGAAACCCAAATGGGAAATCCGAATCTCGAAATCCGAAACAAATTCAAATGACCAAATCGCAAATGACAAAAACGCCTGAAGACGGTCAGTCTTGGCGCAATTCTGCATAAGTCAGAATGATCCGTTTGAAACATTTGAGTTTTGGGTTTCGGATTTGTTTCGAATTTCGATATTCGGATTTCGAATTTAAAACCGTTCAATTTACATTTTGCACGGATCCCAAGGTGAAGATTTCATGATTCGTTTTTTCATAACCGCACTGTTCTTGTTCCCATGTTCTGCCTGGTCCTATGAGGTGCAAGAAGTAGGAAATGGTGGATCCGTTCAGGGAACCGTGACGCTTTCTGGTCAGGTGCCTGATCCCAAAGCCTATAATTTAGTGATCTTTCCGGACCCTGAGTACTGCGGACGAATTTCCAATGGGCATGGGTGGCGTCTTCTTCGAGATTTTTTCGTCAATGAAGAACGTCAAATACAACATGTGGTGGTCTTACTCGAAGGCGTACAAGCTGGCAAACCGTTTGCTCTTTCCGTTCCGCGAGTTGAAGCGCGGGATTGTCGATTTCTACCCTTTACAACTGTTGTGAGAAGTGGGCATGGTGTCGAAGTCGTGAACATGGATCCTGTGATGCATGATATTCAAGCCTACGAAACATCGATTGTGACGGGAACAAGGGTGCTCTTTAATTCTCCCTTGCCATTTAATCAACGGCATCAGCGTGGAAATCTCCATGCCATGCATGACCACAAGCCGGGGAAATCTTTAGTTCGTCTATTTCAGCTCAGTAAGAAGCGACGAACCTTTGTTATGCAATGTGGCTTTCATGCGTATATGGAAAGTTGGGCCATTGCAGTTGAAAATCCGTATTATGTTCTCACGGATGAACAGGGACTTTTTTCTATCCCAGCTATTCCTCCTGGCACCTATGATCTTCGGGCGTGGCATCCAAGTATCAAGTTGGTCATTAAGCAACAAGTCATCATTGAGCCTGGCGGAGCGTTGACCGTTGATTTTGACTTGCCGTCACCCAGTCGCAAAAAAACCGCACTTACGGTCCTCACTCCCCCACGATTTACCCCAGCGGCTTTGGGGCGTGAATTGACCATTGAACCCATTCTTGAGCGTCAATAAGTGATGCGTCCCATTGGTCCCCCTAAGAATATGACGGGGTGGCATCCAGTCCTTTTCCGTGTGTGTTTGTGTGTTCTTTCTCTGATAGTACCCTCTCCTTTCGACAAAGTTTTCGCTGGAGAATCGTCTGGCATGAAGTCTCCTCACGATGTGGAGTTTTCGGCTCGACTGACCTGGCGGAAGGGGAAGCGATCGTCAAAAGCCCAGTTGTTTGTGAAAAAAGATCGGTATCGCATTGAACATCTTGCCGGAATAAAAACCGATCTGGGTTATGCCACCGTCACCATTGTCCGGTTGGATAAACAAAAGGTGTGGTACATCTTATCGCAACGACGCCTCGTGATGGCAGTTCCCCTGACGACAGATCATATACTCCCTTTTTCGGTTCGGCTCGAAGGGGAGGTGGCTCGGAAGCGGATTGGGGATGCCATGGTAGGGGAGCAAACGGCGACATTGTATGATGTGCGTGTGGATCGAAACGGACATCAAGAAACCTACTATGAGTGGGTCGATGAATCACGACAGTTGTTGCTAAAATTAGTCAGTCAAGACCGCGATTGGTCAGTAGAATATGATCGAGTCATTCAATCCAAGCAGCCTGATTATTTTTTTGAAACCCCTTTGGGGTATAGAAAATTCGAAGCAACCGGGATCCAAGAGAAGGAAGGATAAATGCGAATAAAAGGGATGACGTTGATCGGCCTGATTCTCGGCTTTGCCGTAAGTGTGCTCCTGGGCAGCTGGACCGCCCCAGCCAAAGCCGAACCCTCTCGCGCTCACATTTTGGAACAGGCGGGTCAGGCATTTGCTCAAAGCGATTTCCCCAAAACCCTAGAGCTGGTTGACCCGCTGGTTGAGCAGTCACCAGCCTCTCGGGAATCTTTCCGTCTTAAAGTATTGAGCTTGGTGCGACTGAAAAAGACAAAAGAAGGCGTCGAAGTATTTGATCAATTCATCAAAGCCATTGGGAAAGATGATGAAGCGTTGCTTCGTGAAATGGCGATCCAGAGCATTCTACCGTTTCGATCGGATATGCGAGAACAAGTCAGAGGCTCGGCGTATTCAGCCTTAAAGGAAATGCAATCTCCCGAATCTCTCCCGTATTTTCAGGATGGCTTGAGTGACGGATCTGGCTTTCTTCGAGTCTTGGTGGTGGAGGGGATAGGGAAATTTTCTGCCGGTCGCAAATCAGAATCGTTTCGTGGTGCACTGAATGATCAAGCTGGGTTGGTGCGGGTGACTGTGTTAAAAGCCTTTGGGCGTTCGGGTGATAAGTCCACAATTCCGCTCATCACTCCCTTTCTCACCGATAAGCAGGAAGCCGTGCAGGTTGCTGCCGCGGCAGCGTTATATCGCTTGGGACAAAAGGAGCAATGGGAACGAGTCGAACGCGCGACGAAAGTCAAAGAAGGGTATGAGCGAGGCTCGGCGTTGCGCATGATTGGCGAAATTGGAGACCCGCGAGGATTGCCTCTGCTGGAGTTGGGGTTACGGGATAAACAGCCATCAATTCGGGCGGCCGCCGCGGCTTCCTTAGGAAAGTTGGGTCTTCTGGAAGGTGTGCCGCTACTGATCGGAGCGTTGTCTGAACCCGTGCCCGCTGTGCGCAGTGTGGCTGCGGTGACTCTTGGTACACTCCAAGCTGAGGATGCCATTCCCGCTCTGACCAGAGCCTTACATGACCGGAATATGGGGGTGAAAGCCGCCGCAGTGGCGGGCCTTCTTCAACTCAATAGCCCTTTTCGAATTGTGGCAAATACGGTCCGGGAATTAATGGGACACCAAAACCCGGGATTACGTTCCTTGGCGGCCAAAGCCCTTTCCCATGGTAGAGCCCGTGATGTGGTTGGTACACTACTTGTGATGTTGAATGACCCCGTACCCAAGCCGCGAATTTCCGCAACCCGGTCTCTTGGTCGTGTGGCTGGCAGAGAAGTGATTCCTCAACTCAAGAATCTCTTAAAAGATCCCAATGAATCCGTTCGTGCGACTGCTGCTGGGGCGATTGCCCGGATTCTTTCGCAACCACCTCAGACCTAAGGACCTGAGAGAAAATACCTTGGACATCTCGCATCCAATCTTCGGGCCATCTTTGAACGGGCCTCAATCGAAACACCCTCAACATAGCTGTGCTATGCCTCGGGTGTTTCTCAATCGTTCCGTCCAAATCCGACCCAAATCTTGGCGCGATATGGTTCAAGGTATTTTCTCTCAGGTCCTAACACGATGGTGAAATAGGTTTTTCGTGAGTCTGTACCTCCCCGATCCAGCAGTTGCCCATTCTTGATGGTATTTCCCCTATTGTTGTTGCTTTACCAATCACGTCCCTTTCAATTTTCAACTGCGGAATTCGAGGTTAGGGTCTGTTACGAAATAGCCAGTATGGAATGGGTTGATGGCCAAGAGCTACTTAAACCTAGAAACAGCAATTGGATCACAAAAGTCCGCGCAAGCTCTTAGGGTCCGTCACGAAATAACCGGGACAATTGGCCGAGACGATTTTGGAGCGAGCCAAGGAGCGAAGAGCGCGCATACCGGGAGTATGGAAGCGATGAGCGACGCCGGCGGAGCCCAAAAGCGTCCGGCCCTGCGGGGAGGCCCATCTTTGGCCCGGGGCGGCGTTGCTCCTCGGTCACAGAGCCCCGCTCTGCTCCCTCGTCGCGCCTTGCCCCGATCACAAATCTGGGCCTCCCAATTGTCCCGGTTATTTCGTGACGGACCCTGAGCGCACCTGATAAAATACAAAAATGTCTTATCACCACCGAGGTGACTACGACTTTTTGTATTTCATCATGCACACCAATATCTTACACGGCTTTTTTGCGCCCAACTGCCGTTTCTAGGTTAAAGGCCTCTCAAGTGTTTGGCGATGCACGGATTCGGGAGTGTGCTCTCAAAACCCTTAATCGGTTGTTTGAGGAGCGATATCGATCCGGAAAAGGCCTGGCCATGTGATTCGGGAGGGACGGTTACAAGAATTTGGGCTGCTTGAGGACCGGATGTGGATCGCCGATGCGCTGCTCGAAGCCTATGTGACGACAAGTCTTTCGATCTGCCGGGACCGGGCCGAACAGATTGTTCGCGATTTGGTGGATCAACTTGTAGACAAGCAAGGTGGAGGATTTTTTGATCGTCCTCCGAATGCCACATCCCATGGACTTCTGAAGTTTCCCTACAAAGGTGTGAAAGTGAATGCCTCGCGAGCCCTTGTATTTTCGGATTTGTTTTTGTCACTCAAAAAACTGAGTATCGTGATCTAGCGAAGCTGGTGCTTCAATTCGTGGTGGGAAGGTCTGGTCCCTTGCCTGTGGGAAGTGCCGGTCTGGGAATCAATCGATTTCTTCGGGGAATGTTGAAAAAAGCCGCCAGCGGCGTTCTCGCCCTTTTGCCGTGCTCACGTACTATGAGTACGCTCCGCGCGTCAAAAGGGCTGCGGCCTTGCTGGACGGACTTTTTTGAACATTCCCAAGCTGTCCGTGGGGGATGTGAGATTTCCTCAGACCACGGCTTCCCAGGCCTATGTTTGTACCGACAAGCTTTCTCCAGCCCCATACAACATGCCGAAGCCTTGCGGGAGCATCTCGAAGAGGTCATGGCGGGACTTCGTGAATCCTCAAATTCCATTCCAATGGCCGTCGATAGGTCATCTTAGTGTCCACATTTTCGTGGAAATCCCAAAAGGGTCAAGGAAATAAGCCACTTAAGGGAAGCTGACTTGACACCAAAAACGCCATCTTGTTATATACAAAAATGAGTACTTTTTTAGGAATAGTTGACAGCATTCCCGCCCGTGTCAGTGATACGATTGTGAAGCGGCCAGGGAGCCAAAAGCCGTCAGATTTTATTCCCCCCCCGAAACGGACAACATTATATTCTCAACGAGGAGGAGAGATTATGAGGAATCGTCAATCCCTAATTGTATCCCTGATGCTCGGTGGATTGCTCGTAGCAATTCCACTGATTGCTCAGGCAGGTGGAACGATCAAAGGTAAGATTACGTATTCTGGAAAAGCACATCCTCACAAAGAATTTGCGTTTTCCAAATTTCCCAATCCAGCTTTCTGCAAAAAAAATCCTAGTCAAAAAGGGGATGACACCCGTTTGCTGAAAAACGTTGAAGTGGATGGGAGCAAGGGGCTGAAAAATGTCATCGTGTCCGTTCGTGGCATTAAGGATAAAGGGTTTAAGTATAAACCTCATGTGAAGGCCAAGCTGTGTGAGTTTCTGCCCTTTACTGGTGTCTTGGTGAACAAAGGGAACTTTATGGTTGAAAATATGGATAACGATCCCGATGATCCCAAGTCCAAAGACGGTGTGTTGCATAACCCTCATAGCTTTGACGTGCTCGGCGCCAAGTCTTCCACCTTGTTCAATATTGGGTTAGCCAGGAAGGGTGACAAGCTTGATAAGAAAATTAAGATGCGTATGGCGAGGAAAGGTTCCGTTCTGCGTTTGCAATGTGACCAGCATGAATTTATGCAAGCCTGGTTCTTGCCTGTGACCAATGGTCATTTTGGTGTGTCCGGTGGCGACGGGACGTTTGAAATAAAAGACGTGCCAGCCGGCAAGCACAAAGTCCTAGCTTGGCACCCCGTGGCTGGAAATGTGGAAGCGCAAGTTGAAGTCAAAGACGGTGCCACGGTTGAAGCGAACTTTGACATCAAAAAGAAAAATAAGTTCAAAGGGAAATAAACCTTTCTCTTGTGAAATAATGAAAAGACAGCAGCGGGAAACCGTTGCTGCCTTTTTTATTTAAACCCCATCACCCTTCCTTGCGTTCGCCCATTCCAGGCCGCTAATATCATCTTTCCCATTGGTTTTGGTCATTGTGTTTAGAAATAGTAAGGACTTACTGTGCCTCGCGAGTTATCTCTCGCCGAAATATTTCAGTTGGGGTATTACTGGGAGACAAAAATTCTCCTGACGGCTATTAAGTTGGATCTGTTTTCAGCCTTAGACCGTCGTTCTTTCTCTTCTTCTGAACTAGCCAATCACTTAACTCTGAATGATCGGTCCCTGAGTTTATTATTGAACGCCTTGGTGGCGATGCGAGTCCTAGCTAAGCATGATGGGCAATTTGCCAATTCTAGTGTGGCCCAACAGTACTTGGTGAAGACGAATCCTGAATATGTTGGAAACCTGTTAATTCTTCACGATTCCGAGTGGGAGAATTGGGGAAAAATTGAAGACACCATTCGTACCGGAACGTCTCCGGTTCGCCAACATGTATTCGAAACCAATCCGGAAATGGGAGCCAATGTGTTAGCGGTGTTGGATCGTATCGGTCGCGGGAGCGGAGTTAATCTGGCGAAGTATTTACAACTCGATGAAGTAGAGCACTTGGTCGATATTGGTGGTGGTGCAGGGACCAACGCGATTGCGTGTTGTCAGGAATATCCTCATCTGAAAGCCACGGTGTTTGATTTACCTCAAACCTTGCGAGTCACCGAACGTTATATCAAGGAAGTGGGATTGGAGGATCGAATTTCGTTGAAGCCTGGGGATTTCAATGCGGATCCATTGGGCGGTCCCTACGATGTGGCGTTAATGTCCGACATTCTTCATTACCAAGACCACCAGACGAATGCAGTGTTGGTGGAAAAGGTGTTTGCCCATTTACAGGAGAATGGCCGCTTGGTGATTAAGGACCGGTTTCTCGATCCAGACCGAACGAGTCCCGCCTGGACCACGGCGTTCGCTGTGCATATTATGGTGAACACCGAACACGGGGATTGTTTCACGACGCAGGAAGCCATGGAATGGATGACCACCGCAGGGTTTCAATCTGTGACTGAATTAGAATCGCGAGCCATTGTTCAGGGAACAAAGGCATGATGGGGGCTGTTGAAAAAGCCCGCCAGCGGCGTTCTCGGTCTTTTGTCGTGCTCACGTACTTGGTGTACGCTCCGCGCGCCAAAAGCCCTGCGGCCTTGCTGGCGGCCTTTTTCAACAGCCCTAATAGAAAAGGAATGATTTGATGGCTGAATGGTTACGAGCGCCGGGCTTTGCCGGGACGCATGCCACGATGGGTGCGGATGTGAGTCAGTTTATGGCGACCTTCTTTACCGTCTTGTTTATTGTCGGGTGGTTCCAGGCAAAAAAAGGAAGAGGAACTGGTCATCATTGGATGATGCTGGGCGGTATGGTGGCCATGTTGGCTTTCTTCACGAGTTACTATTTATTTCGGCAGTTGGGCGTGTTGGCCTTTGAAGGAAAAGAGGGCTTTGGTGGATCCAAGGAATTGTATGACAACGTGTTTATCCCGTTGTTGACCTTTCACATTTGTTTGGTGGTGATTGGGCTCGTCATGGCCATCTATATGATCGTCCTGGGGTTTCGCTCTCAAACGTTTATCGAAGGGCAACGAAAGTTGAAGGATGCCCTTCTTCAAACCACCTGGCGAAAGGTCGGGATTATTTTCGGGGGGGTCACGGTCGCGGTGTTGTTATTATTTTTCAGTCGGGTAGCCACCGCCGGTTTTTCTTTGGGCAAACTCAGTGTGTATCTTGGTTTGCTCATATTAGTCGGGATCGTCTTTGGAGTTGAGATCACCATCCAGCGCATTTGGCCAAATGGGGCCCGGCGCCATAAAATCTTGGGCCGGTTTACTGTGGCATTATATTGTGTCCTATTTATAACGGGTAGCCTTACCTATACCATGCTGTATATCTTGTATCCTGGCAAGATTGGGTAGCGTTCATGATCTGTACCTGCGGTTCAGATTTTCAGCTTCACCGAATTGAAGAATGGGAGGATGGCCAGTCGTTGATCCGTTATGCCTGTCCTGGATGTGGATTTGCGTTCGGCATAGAGACAGACGGTCAAGATGCCTCTCCTTTATTCGAACACCCTGTGTGGACCGATGAGGCGCAACATTGTTTAGATCGGCTGCCGCCGTATGTTGAGCCGCTTGTTCGGGAGGAAGTCGAATCCTATGCCGGGCAAAAACATATCAACCTGATTTCCACCGGGATGATGACGGAAGCCAGGAACCAAGGCACGGTGTCTTGGCATCCTGATGCGGAAAGTCGGCTTTCCCGTGTGCCGGCCCCAGTTCGTGCGATGGCGCGAGTGGAATTGGAACGAACCGCATTAGATCGGGGGTTGCCCGAGGTGACCGTGGCCTTAATGGAAGAAATCAAGGCGCGTTATTTTGGGATGGCCGCGAAGACCTCGTGATCCGTGAAGCGTGATCCGTGAAGCGTTAAAAATATGATACGTTCTATTCTTTACTCCTTTTGTATTTCGCATCACGCATCACGCATTACGCTTCACGTCTTATAGAGATACCCATGCTCCATCGACTAGCCCTTCGAGTCATTCCTCAACTCAGTGCCGCGGTGACGGAACGTGAGGTGCGCAAGCGCAAACGGCTGGTCATGCTGGCACCCGGGTTCATTGCCTTTCTGCTGTATCGATTACTCAAAGACCCTCTGCCTCTTGGAGATCCCTTTGTGTTATTGGCCTTCAGTGGTGTGATTTCCACGCTCACGGCGTTGTGGGCGTATGGTATGGGGCGGAAAGAGGCGTTGAGTCGTATCCTCAAGAGCGATTCGTTGAAACGATTGGTTTGGATCGCCGGATGGATCGGCGGTGTCTATAGCATGCAGTTGTCCTTGTTGGTCCTGGCGTTGCTCGCTCTTTTTGTGAATTACAATTTTCTGCTCCATCCAGAAGGCCCCGCGATGATGGCGTTGATTATTCCCTGTACGGCTGTGGCGCGAGATGCCTTTGAGATCGGCCATCTGATTCGATTGGAGTCTGAAGGCACTCGGATGGTGACCTTTCCCAATGGCCAACCATTTCGGGAGTTGCTACAAAGAGATCCCCTTCATGTATCGCAATGGGTCGGCGGCGGCCTTGTGGCCGGGGTCATGTTCTCCATGATGTTCAGCGTTGCAGGAGAGTGGGGGGTGAACGGAATAGGACAAGCCATTTTCTCCATGGTGGTTGCGGGAATCCTGGCGCAATTAGCCTTTCTCCATGGCAAATTTCCCGAGCACAATTGGTCCGAACGACTCGGGTCACAATCTTGGTGGGAACGCGTTCAATTTTGGGTGTGGCCCTGTTTGACTTTTGCCCTGACATACTATTTAGTTCTATGGGGAGTCGCGGTCTTTTTATTGAACCTGAGCGCGAATCAGCTTGGCCTATACGCAACATTAGCCGGGATGGTGTGTGCGTTAATGGTTGGGTATAGCTATTTTCTGGGAACACGGGTGTTCGTGGAAATGCAGACGCAAGATGGTATTTCAGAGGGACTGCGTCGCTGCCCGTTTGTGATGGAAATTTTGGCCAAGACCGGCTGGGTATCATCCACGCAAGTACCCCCATCTTCTTCTTCTCTCGCTTCGGGTCAGCCCGAACGTCCTTCATAGATATGTCCATGAGAACGCTTTTTCGAATTTCCGCATTCCTCTGCTTGTTCTTCCTTTTCAGTTCACAAGCTTCTGTCGTTCTTTCGGAAGAGGTTCCGTATGGTGAGCCTACTCGGGATGTCTATTATCAAACCCAAGGTGTTCCTCAGGGTCTTGCTGCCGAGGATATCGAATCGGTGTATCCACAATGGCGATTGGTGGATAATCGAATTTTAATTTGGATGGTCACGCAGCAGCATACCTATTTTGGCGGGTTTGTCTTGGCCTTGCCGTTGTTTGCCTTGTTGCTCGAGTTTCTTGCGCGTTCTCGTCGTGACCCTGAAGCCGCGAAATACTTTGATGATTTGGCTCGGGATATCTTACGTGTCGGCGTGTTGTCATTGTCCGTCACAGCCTTGTTGGGCAGTGTGATGCTGGTTGGGTTTGTCACACTCTATCCTGGATTCATGAATTATATGGGCTCCACGTTTAAGGATTTGATGCCAGCATATGCGACGGTGTTCCTTGGCGAATCCTCCCTCATCCTACTGTATTACTACAGTTGGGACAGGATGACTCATGGTGGACGCAAATGGGTCCATATGTCGATTGGGGTGTTAGCCAATGCCATGGGAGTCCTCTTACTTCTGATGGCGAATGCCTGGGCCTCGTTTATGATGGCCCCAGCCGGAGTCGATGACAGTGGTCGGTTCCTGGGGAATATTTGGCATTTGTTGCACTCGCCGTTGTGGAATCCGTTGAATGCCCATCGATTTCTAGCCGACATCATGTCCGGGGGCGCGGTTGTATGTGCCTATGCCGCCTATCGATTTTTTAGGACGCAATCGAGAACGGAACGCGCGTACTATGATTGGGTAGGCTATGTCTTCCTTTTCGTGATGGTGTGTGCCTTGCTCCCGATGCCCTTTGCCGGGTATTGGCTCATGCGGGCGGTGTTTGAGTTTAGGCAGGAGATGGGCGTGACCATGATGGGCGGATTGCTTTCGTGGCTCTTTGTGGTTCAGGCGATGACGATTGGAGGGCTGTTCCTTGGAATCAATTATTATATTTGGCAATCCATGGGGCGTTTAAGAGGTGGGGAACGATTTGATCCGTATTTCAAGTTCATCGTGGGTGGCTTGATGATCTCGTTCCTTGTCTGGTTTACCCCCCATACGATTGCGATGACTCCGAGTGAAATGAAAGCCATGGGCGCAGCGCAACATCCGGTGATTGGTCAATTCGGAGTCATGTCAGCGAAGAATGGCGCCATCAATGTGATGATCTGTTTGACGACGTTGAGTTTTCTGCTCTATCGCCGAGGCAATCGAATCATCACGGTGCCTTGGGCTACGGCGGGGAACATTGCGTTGGGTGCCTTGTTTGTTGTCGGTATTGCGAATATTGTGTGGGTGGCGATTTACGGATTTTTTATTCCCGCGCATGTCCGTGTGGGGCTTTCGGTTCCGCAAGGAGCCACGACCGCCACGGTGTTAATTGCCGGTTTGCTGCTGAACCGGCTCATGCTTCGTGGTGCTCAGGTTCGAGGGCCTATTCAATGGGGGAAAATTTCTGTTCGTGGCATGGTTTCGTTACTTGCGATCGCAGCTATGTTTACATGGGTCATGGGGTTAATGGGGTATATTCGATCGGCGGGACGGTTAGGGTGGCATGTCAAGGATGTCATGGCTGATCTTTCTCCATGGGCGTTTACACCGCCGATAATTTTTGTAGCGAAAATGGTGACCATCAATATGGTACTGTTTTGGGGGTCCGTGTTTGTGATGTTTTGGTTAGCCACGAAAGATCGACAAGTGGTGCGGACTAAAGAAACTTCGGTTGAAACGCAGGAGGTTTCCCTGGTACAGAATTTTTCACGAGAGGAATCGGTGTGAACGATCAATTATTGAATAGTGGATTTCCAACACCTTTTTTCCTCATCTTGGTCCTGATGCTCGGAGTCTTACCAATGGGGTCGGTGGTCTATGGAGAGGGTGCCCATGATGAGTCGTCCCCTGCTGTGGTGTTGGAAGACTTTCAACATCCCGATGAAGATGCTTTTCCTCAAGGCTGGGAAGGTTCGCGAAGCAAGGTCACGGCCAAAGAAGCCTATTCCATCCATAAGGAAGGTGAGACGGCATTTTTGAAAGGGAAAGGCGCGAACCAGCGCGTGTATACCAAGCACATTAGCTGGGACCCCAAAACCCATCCCATTTTAAGGTGGCGGTGGCGCATACACTCGGTTCCTGAGAATACCGAGTTTATTGCTGCGGTGTTCGCCAATCTGGATTTAGACTATATGTTTATCCCGGTTTCCACGAAGTATGTCTGGAGTGGAACACGGGAAAAAGGGGATGTGAAGGACGGGGGGATTTTTAGCGCGGCAGAAGTAGTTATCCGTTCAGGGAATGAACCGATCGGCGAGTGGATTGAAGAAGAAGTCAATGCGTATCAGGATTTCAAAGACATCCATAACCATGATCCTGCTCCTCAAGCTTGGGGCATTTCATTGCAAAGTGGCCCAGGCGTGGAAGTGGACTTTGGGTCGATTGAGATTAGTGAGAAAAAAGGACCTGAGAGAAAATAACTTGAACAATTTCGCGCCAAGATTTGGGTTGGATTTGGACGGAACGATTGAGAAAAACCCGAGGCATAGCACAGCTATGTTGAGGGTGTTTCGATTGAGGCCCGTTCAAAGATGGCCCGAAGATTGGATGCGAAATTGTTCAAGTTATTTTCTCTCAGGTCCTAAGCCTTGTTGAAAAATGTAGACTAATCGGAGGCCTGTATCTCAAAAGAAAAAATTATTGATGTCGCACTTGGCCTCTGCGTCATGGGTACTGTGGGGGTGCTCATTGGTCTGTTGATGGGTGGGGTGTTTTTTTATGTCGCAATTGGCTTGGGATTGGCGTTAGGGTTTGGCATTGGCCTGATTGGCGGGCGACTGTTTTTTATTGGCATTCTGGTTGGTGCGGTGTTAGGCGGGGCGCTGGCGTGGCTAGTGGCCGGTTCTCACAATATTACTATTGGTGCAGGGTCAGGGGCCGCTATGGGAGGATTTCTGGGAACGTGGATCTCCATGCTTCTCGATATATTTTTTCAGAAACCGGTCAAGGCTGTTCCGGTATCGGATCGTACCGCATCTTGACAAAACCGAAAGACAGACTTTTCTGATTCATTGGGGTAACGAAGCGAATAGACGTTGAGGGATTATGGAAAAACGTGGTGTTATGGAAAATCGTAGTGTTCTGATTGGCTCTATCATCTTTGTCTTTGGCTCGTTTATCCTGCTGATAGGTTTGTTGGTCTATGAAACGTACAAGGAGAAGGCTGAGCGGGAACGACTTCTTGGGGCATCGCACAAAGCCAAGCCGCGGGTAATCGAGCCCGTGAAAGTCCAAGACTTTTCGATGTATCGTACTGTTATGGGAAATGAGGGGCGTGAAATGGTTGAGATCCCCGAAGGGCCCTTTACAATGGGGCACGATCAGGGGGACCCTGATGAAGCTCCAGCCCATCCTGTGTATCTTAAGGCCTTCTTTATTGATCTGAAGGAAGTGACGCAGTCGGAATACGATCGTTTTGTCAAAATGACGAAGCGAGGGGAACCCCAGGTTCCGGTCTTCGAAGAAGATATTTCAAAACTCACTGATCCGGACTTTCCTGTTGTCGGCGTTGGGTGGAATGATGGTTTTGGGTATTGCCGGTGGGCGGGGAAGCGGTTGCCAACCGAAGCTGAATGGGAAAAAGCTGCACGGGGTGAAGGGCGTCGTATGTATCCGTGGGGTAATGAGTTTAGTTATACGTTTTCCAATGTCGATGGGGATGATGATGGCTTTCCGTATCTCGCGCCTGTTGGATCGTATGAAGTCGGCCGCAGTCCCTATGGGGTGTATGATATGACTGGGAATGTCGCGGAATGGGTGGCGGATACTTACCATCCAAAATATTATCAAAACACACCCTTTCGAGACCCCCCGGGGCCGGAGGCCTCAGAGTTTAAAGTGATTCGAGGCGGCACATGGCGTGACTCGAAATTAAACGCACGAGTGACTAAACGGTTTGCTGCCAAGCTGTGGAGGACTGATGCCACCATGGGTTTCCGTTGCGCCCTTGATGCTGATGCCTACGAGCCTTCATCAAAGGCGGAGTACCCCGGCACGTAGCGATTTCAAGTTTGGTGGCCCACAAGGGAATGGGCAACTGTTTGTACGATGGATGGTCGATTAAAGCTTATTCTCGCTGCCGTGATTTTGTTCATGGTGGGCATGCCGATTTCAGGAATCTTGCGAGGAACTAATCCTCCACCTCCTGATCCGGATCTTGCCAAGATGGCCAAACCTCTTCAGTCTACCCGATCTCATTCTCCTTCTGACTCCCCTGAGCCGATCATCAAAGAAGAAATGGTGTTTATTTCTCCTGGAGAGTTTATCCAGGGTACAACGCAAGGTGGGTATAATGAGCGTCCGGAGCGAATTGTGCCATTGGATGGTTTTTGGATTGGCCGGCATGAAGTGACGAATCACCATTATTTTGAATTTGTTGAGCAAACGGGGCATCGTAACCCTGGTCCACCGGCGCGATATGCAAAGCGTTTGGATCAGCTCCGTGGCCCCAATCAACCCGTGGCCTATGTGTCCTGGTATGATGCGGATGCCTATTGTCAGTGGAAAGGTAGGCGATTGCCCACAGAGGCGGAATGGGAAAAAGCCATGCGGGGGATAGATGGCCGGCTTTGGCCATGGGGAAATTCTCCAAGAATTTTCAAGGCGAACCTGGGTGGTGTGGAGGATGGGTTTGAGGTCACAGCGCCGGTGGGTTCTTTCCCTTTGGACCGAAGCCCTTTTGGAATCTATGATGGGTATGGAAATATGATGGAGTGGGTCAGCAATTGGTATGAGGAGCAAGTCGCGCCACCGAATGAACCTCGTGAAACCAATTTTGCCGATCGTGGAGGATATAAAACTCTTCGCGGAGCAGGGTATACCAGCCACGGAATCGATTTACGAATTACCGGAAGGAGCTTTATGGTCCCAAATTTCAGGGATGAGACGATTGGCTTCAGGTGTGCGGCATCAGAATTAGGTAAAAACACTGATAATACCGCGTTCAAAGATTCTAAAAAGTAAACGTGAGATTAGAGGAAGTCGAAGTAGTACAGAATCAAAAACACAGCTAAAAGAATATTGACAACCATCCCAGCCAGCACTATAATGTCGAACAATTTCGCATCATTTCGCATTCTTTTGACCTCATGAATAAAAAGTGAACGATGAGTATCATATCGAAAAGAAAAGTGTCAAGAGTGTAATCATTTAAGGTTAACTATTTAAGTACTTTAGGGGTAAATTATGGCGCGAACGGATCCAGTTGAAATTAAGGTCGGCAAGGCGATATTCTATATCACCTGTTCTGCAAGTCTGTATTTCTTTTATTGGTTTGCCGGCATTCAATGTCCTTGTTGATTTCGGAACAGAGTAGGTTTTAAGGAGGAGTTGGCATGCAAAAGATCATTTATATTGGTATTTCGTTGGTGATTTCTGTAGCGTATTTTCAGTTCCTCGATTGGTTTTTAATGGACATGCAGGGATTGGATTACTTCTATATTCTTCGCTAAGTGATTGGGTGAAATGAATTGAATAGTAGTGAAAAATTTAACACATACTTTGGCTCTTTGAATATTTTCAAAGGAAAAAGGAGGTCGGTCATGGGTCGCCTCAATTCTGGACAAGTCAGGAAGAAAATCCTGGCGTTTACAGGTCTTTTTGCGATGGGGGGAATGTTGGTCCTCCCTATTTTTATGGCGCTTCCGGCATTGGCTGGTGGGGCCCCAGCAGGTGGTGGTCCTCCTGCTGACGTTGTGGCTGCTCAGGGAGCCGAAGCGGAGGGCGAAGCAGAGCCCGTTGAAGTTGGTCGAGATATTTACTACAAAATTGAAGGCCCTGTGGTTGGTGCGCCTGCTCCAAGAACGAAGGATACTGCGGAGTTTTATCCGCGGTACAATTTTGAAAGCCGCGTGCTTCTTTGGGTAGCAAACCAGCAGCACCTTTACTATGGAAGTTTTGTGTTGGCTGTTCCTATTTTTTGTATGTGTGTAGAGTTTGCCGGGATGGTCTCTAAGGATAAGGCCATGGCCAAAAAGTATGACCAGTTGGCTCATGACTTTATTAAGATCAGTCTGACGGCATACTCTCTGACTGCTATTCTCGGAGGTATTCTCATCTTCACCTTCCTCACCTTGTATCCGGCGTTTTTCGGGTACCTTTCAAGTATTTTTCGTCCTGTCATGCATATCTATGCATTTATGTTTGTGGCGGAGAGCGGCGTCCTCTACATTTATTACTATGGATGGGACAAGATGACGGAAGGCATTATGAAATGGATACATCTCAGTATCTGTGTGGTCCTGAATGTGATCGGTACGCTGTTGATGTTCCTGGCCAATTCATGGATTGCCTTCATGATGTCTCCTGCGGGTATTGATGAACAGGGGCGATACCTTGGGAATATTTGGAACGTCATCCATTCTGCGCTCTGGAATCCTCTGAATGTGCATAGGATTCTTGGGAATATGGCATTTGGTGGTGGCGTGGTGGCCGCCTATGCGGCCTACCGATTTTTATCGGCCAGAACCGATGAAGAGCGAGCCCATTATGATTGGATGGGTTATATCGCCATGTCGTTGGGTGTCGCATTTTTAATTCCATTGCCTTTTGCCGGGTATTGGTTGATGCGGGAAGTGTATGCCTATAGGCAACAAATGGGTATTACGTTAATGGGTGGTTTGTTGGCGTGGTTGTTTATTATCCAGGCTACCATGATTGGTATTCTTTTTCTCACAACCAACTATTATCTCTGGCAGGCACTGGGGAGAATGAGTGGAGGAGAAAGGTTCCAGAAGTATATAAAATACTTCGTCTTCATTCTTGTTGTCGGGCTCCTTGTCTTCATTACGCCACACACCATTGTAATGACTCCAGCAGAATTGAAAGCCATGGGTGGCCAGCAGCACCCGGTTCTGGGGAACTTTGGCGTGATGTCGGCCAAGAATGGAGGCATAAATGCGATTATCATGACCACGATCGCGAGCTTTATATGGTATCAGCGAGGGAATAAGATGCCCGCTGTTAAGTGGGCGAGTTTTGGAAACATATTTTTGATAACATTTTTTGTGGTGGCGCATGTCAATAATATATGGGTGGCCAGTTACGGCTACTTCATACCCGCAAATGTTCGAATAGGACTGTCAGTCCCGCAAGTAGCGGGAACACTGTCCTGTCTGTTTATAGGAACGACGATCAACCTCATCATGTTAAAGGGGGCAAAGGAAATTGGGCCTATTAAGTATGGAAAAATTTCCTCGAGGTCCCAATACGCTCTTATCATGTTGGCCACGGCCTTTACATGGATGATGGGGTTAATGGGGTATATTCGATCATCGGTAAGGTTATTCTGGCATGTCAATGAAGTCATGCGAGATAATTCGCCATGGGCATATACCCACACAATCGGATTTGCTGCGAACGTCATTTCATTCAATGTGTTGTTTTTCTGGATTACAATTATGTTTGTCTTCTGGCTTGGGACTCTTGGTATGAAAAAGGTGCCTGTCCCAGCAACAGAGCCAGCACCTGCCATTCCTGTACCGCAGCCAGCCGGGGGGAAATGAATGGAAAGAATATAAAATTCTTTTAACGAAATAGAAGATCCAAGAAGGTTGGCTCTCATGTAAAACATGGGAGCCAATAGGGATGGAGGGAGTTAAGGTGGTTGAATTACTAGCAGAGGCACTCTCATTTGGTTGGCCGTTATTAGTCTTGATTGTGGCAGTTTTCCTATTTAAGCAATCAAGGGTTTCAGATCCTGCTGAGAAAAAAAGCATGAGGTTCAATACCATGATCGGGCTATTGGCCGCGGTCTTGTTATTGATTGCTATCGTCAATTATAAGGGCAACTTTGGGATCAATGATGGAAAACTACCAATTTCGTTGGTCATGATCACCACCCTAACGTTTCTCATGGGTGTGTATTTCACCAATATCAGTGCGTTAATGAGAATCGGTGGTTTCATGTTTTTTGTGGCCGCAGCACTGTCTGGTTATGGTAATTGGCTTCCTCAAGTAGAAGGGGGGTTTCCCCCTCCGGAAGTAAAGCTGGATTTCCAAAGCATGAGTGGTCAGCAGCTTGGGGATGAAGGGGAAAAAATAATTTTTGGTGGTCTTGGACAAAGTAAAGTTCAGGGCGCCATAGGAAAAGGGCAATGTCCTCTTTGTCATGGTTTCAATAAGGGGTTTTTAAGTGAGCGAGCCCCGAATCTCTGGGATATTCCTGCTCGGGCAGAAGAACGTTTGAAACATGAAAAATATTTTATGAACGATCCGGCGTCTCGTAATACGGCGCAAAAGGAGGCGTTTGATGGATCGGGAACAGCCACCACCGCTCAGGAATATATAGCTGAATCACATGCCTGTCCCGATTGCTTTGTCGTTCCTGGTTTTGGGGTAAAAGGAACAAATGATACTGAAAGTCCCATGCCCAGAATTCATAAGCCGCCGATTTCTCTTACGATTGGAGAATTGGCAGCCGTGGATACGTGGTTATATGTGCGGGAGGGAAAGGAAGCTCCCACCTACGATGAAATTCAAGTTTCCTATGAAAAATTTATTCCTGAAAAAGATAGAGCTAAAGCCAGTACTGACGAAGGGCCAGCCGGGGGAGTGCTTGCAACAGGCGAAGAGGCAATTACGGATCTTTTCATGAAAGCAGGTTGTCCGGCTTGCCATACTATTCCTGGAATTAAAGATGCTGTTGGGAAATTGGGTCCCTTGTTGATGGAAGGCACTAATGCGCCTAAGAGATTAAAGGATCCGGGGTATCAGGGAAAAGCAGAGTCAACACGGGAATATATCACGGAGTCAATTTTAAATCCCAGTGCGTATGTCGTGAAAGATTTTCCTGACAACCAAATGCCCAAGGATTTTGGCCTGAAGTTAAGCGCTGGGGCCGTGAATAAAATTGTTGATTATTTGTCGCAAGTGAAAGAGGGCCAAGAACCTCCGGCGCTTGCTGACTTTGAATAAGAATTCAATCTCTACCGTTCTGTATTATTAAAACAGGAGCATAGAACGATGACCTGGTTAAAGTTAGTTGAAGGCTACATGCCGATGCAGATGATTATGGAGCTGACCGGTGCGATCTTATTGTTCGTTGTGATCAATTGGTCCTTAAATCGCGCCGGGATGGGGATTCCCAAGTTTTGGGCGGGGATCGGAGTCTGGGTTTTTATCTGGATGTATTTAACCTATCGGATTTATCCCCCTATTCCGTTCAGTGTGCGGGCCATTTACGGTACGGTGACCGGATGCGGGATTTTTATGTGGGTCTCTGGTTCCGAGAAAGAGTGGCTAGATTTTAAACGTCCAATTTTCAATGTGATGGATGGGGTTTCCGGATTTCACAAAGGCCTTCGAGTCGTGGCTTTAATCCTCATCCCCCTTGGCTTGTGGGGGTTTGCCTATAGTTCACTTATACCAAGCTTTGAGGAGCCGATTGAATTGCGGACTGTGCATCCTGCGCCGCCGGCCACCACGAAAGTCCATGGAAAAACGTTTGTGCTTCAAACAAGCGCCAATCCCTACAGGGTTAATGCCGAAGGCAAATATGATCAGGAATATGGCAACGAACGGATCGTGGACCAAAGCATGGGCCGGTTAATGAAGGACGTGAACGATCCTAATTTCAATCCATGGGATCCAAATGCAGAAGGCTACACTAAATACGTACGTGAAGGAGGAGAGATCTTCTTTCAAAATTGTCATTTCTGTCATGGAGACAACTTAAACGGACGCGGGCTCTGGGCCTTTGCTTTTAACCCGATTCCAGCAAACTTTACGGACGCTGGAACCATTGCGCAGTTGCAAGAAACTTTCGTATTCTGGCGTGTTGCAAAAGGTGGGATCGGATTACCCGGCGAAGCTTTTCCGTGGGCATCGGTGATGCCTCCCTGGGAACAACACCTCACCGTGGATGAGATCTGGAAAGTCGTGATGTTCGAATACTGGCATACCGGTTATTACCCGAGAACGTGGGATTAATCGGTTTATTGGATGAGCAAACTGGCCTTTTGATGACTTGCAACATAAAGAGGAACACAATGAACAGGAATACAAGATTCACGACGGGCACCCCAAGTCGTATAGCACTGGCAATAGGTATCAGTGTGCTTCTTGGATTAGGACTTCCGCTTACAACCTTGGGCCAAGAAGAAGAAGAAGAGATCCCTGAAGGGTTTGTCAAGCAAAGTGCATCTGCAGTACCTGGGGCAGAACAAATTGAAGCAGGGAAGAGGGTGTATTTCACCAAATGTGTGTGGTGCCATGGTGTGGAGGGGACAGGCGATGGACCGGGTGCGGTGCGGCTGTGGCCCCGTCCACGGAACTTCGAGTCTGGAACATTTAAAATTCGGCATACTGCGAGCGGTCAGTTGCCTTTGATTAACGTCGATTTACTTCAGACAGTCACGCATGGGCTCCCAGGTTCGGCCATGCCGTCTTGGGAAGGTATTCTCACCGAGCAACAACGAAAAGACGTGTTGGCCTTTGTGTCCACGCAGTTGGTTAAGGATCGAGACTGGCAAGATACCGAGTTCGAGGACTTTTTTGTTTTGGAACTCGATGAATTACAACCAGTTGCCAACAGCCCTGAATCCATCAAGCGTGGATCGGAACTCGTGGTCGAGAAGAAGTGTGTTGAATGCCATGGTATGGAAGGGCGAGGTGATGGGAATGCCTTTAACCTCAAAGATGACTGGGGCTTCTCAATTCAACCGGCAGACTGGCACAAATGCTGGAATTTCAGAGGCAGCCGGCAGGATGCCTACAACGTCAAGAATATCTTCCGCACGTTTTCCACGGGGATTAATGGCACCCCGATGCCGTCCTTTGCCGATACTACGAGCATAGAAGATCGGTGGCATATTGCCAACTACGTACAATCTCTGTGTGAAAGAATCGGTGAAGTGGTTGTGGCCGGTGGTGAAGTCAGCGATGAGATTGCCACTACCCTAAGTACGGCGTTGCCCCTGCCCATTGACCCCTTAACAGATAAGCCCAAGGGTACTTTCGTCATTCCCTCAAAATTTGTTGAAGGGGATCTTCCAACGGATGAAAATGGTGAAGCGTGGAAAACAGCCCCTCGAAAATGGGTTGCCTTAGGCGGCCAAATCACCCATAAACCCAGGAATTTCGTGAATCGGATTGATGATGTTTGGGTACAGTCGGTTTATAATAAGGATCATATTCTGTTTATGTTCAAGTGGAATGACCGTACCAAGAGTATTCAGGAAGATGATGTGGATTGGGATCCGGAAGAAGTAAACCTTGAAGACTATGGAATAGAAGAACAACAACCTCATGGGTCGTTGTTCAGCGAGGAGCAATTCCACCCTGAATCCCTTGCAGCCAAACAAAAAGATGGCTATGCCGTGTACAACGATGGGATCGCGTTTCAATTCCCGATAAAATGGCAAGAGTTGCCTGCACCACGAAAACCACGATACTTTTGGGGTGATGAAAGATTCGCAGCGGATATCACGAAATGGACCGCGGATGGTACCCTTGGGGTATACGAAGGCACGGGTTGGGACCAGGACTTCACTGAACTAGATTTCCAAGAAGAAGTGTCGGTTCTCAAAGCGGAATGGGTCAATGGCCGTTGGACGGTCATTATCAAACGTCCCCTCAGAGGTGACTATGAAGAAGTGGCCTACTTACAGAATGGTAAATATATCCCGATGGTGTTCTTTGCTTGGGATGGGCACAACGGGGATGTTGCACGGAAGATGGCGGTATCGGCGATTTATTACCTGGTGATGGAGCCGCCGACTGAAAATACCGTGTATATTTATCCCACGATCATGGCAATAGGGATTATTGTTCTGGAAGGCTGGGTTCTTGGACGTCGCAGCAATAGGCGTAAAGAAAAGGGCGAAGCCTAAGGGTATCCAATACATTCCTCCGGATGCCAAGGGGCTACCCGGACTGGAGAAAAAAGGGGGTGGGGAATACCCACCCCCTTTTTTTATGCATGAGATATGGGGATTAGAGAAGACGACATTACCGGAGTTCTTCTGGCAGGGGGGAAAAGCCGGCGAATGGGGCAAGATAAACGAACCCTAGTTTTGGACGGTGAGACACTTTTTAATCGAGCCCTGGACGTTCTTGTTAAAATATTTCCCGAAGTCATTGTTGTTCTCGGTGTAGAGGACTTTCCCGTACACCACGATAACGTTCGAGTCGTCAATGACTTAATCCCCAATCGCGCTGCAGCAGGAGGTTTGTATACGGGTTTATTTTATGCCACACAGCAAAGGGTTTTTGTGGTGGCCTGTGATATGCCTTATCTCAATCCCGATGTCATTCGATATATGGCTTCCATTTCCTCTCATTTTGATGTCACCCTTGCCCAGCTGGCACATGGCCTACAAACCATGCATGCCATATATTCCAAGCGCTGCTTATCTCATTTAGAGCAGATGGTGAAGAGCGAAAATCTTCGTGTGCAAAATTTACTTGATGAGTCTTCTCTTGAAATACGAAAAGTATTGGAATCGGAGATTCTTCCCTACGATAACCATTTGCTTTCGTTTATGAATGTCAATTCCCCCGCTGATTTGGAATTGGCAAGAAAAATTGGTGACTCTCAATAGTGCCATGAAGATGATACATCCCAATGGAGTAATAATCATTCATCCTGGCACCTTAGGTGATGTGTTATTAGCTCTTAAAGCTATCCGGAGCATCCGGGATAGGTTGCCTGGGCATGAATGTATTCTCCTTGCTCGGGGAGAGATCGGGCGGCTTCTTATGGAGTATGGCGTCATTGATCGTGTGATTGCTTTAGAGGGGCCTGTGTTCTCAGAGCTTCTTGAAGAATATCCGCGAAGGAAACCGGAAATCACAGACATCTTTTCGCGGTGTACTCACGCGGTGGCATGGGTTCATGACTCTGGCGGGCGTTTATCTGAAAATTTACAACGTGTTGGTATTAGCCATCGATGTGTTGTTTCTCCTCATGCCCATTCCTTACAGGCGCTTCATCAATCTGATCGATTTTGTGAAACCCTTGAGTTAGGCATGTCTGACACTTCCGGCAAAGCCTTTCTTCCGCCTGGTCGTCCACAAGCGGATGAGCCATTGTTAAAGATATCCATCCCTTCATTTCAAACTAAGCAGTCCAAACCAGTGATAATGATTCATCCAGGAAGTGGGAGCCGGCATAAATGTCTTTCTCCTGAAAGACTGAGCCTCATCATCAAAAGGTTAGCCGGCGGGGATGATCGAACAGTTTTGATTTGCCAAGGGCCGGCAGACGAAGAGAGGGTAACTGCGCTTAAGCCATATCTCGATCAGGTGAGCTACAAAATCCTCAAAGATGTAGATTTATCAGAAATGGCTCGGGTCTTACGCCAAACGGACGTATTTCTTGGGCATGATTCGGGGATCACCCATCTTGCCGCAGCCTTAGGTGTTCCGACTGTTGCGCTATTTGGTCCAACTGATCCTCAACGTTGGAGCCCCAAAGGGGATCATGTCGAGGTGATTCATGGGCCGAGTTGTCAGTGTCAGGATTGGCAAGCCGTTCAACACTGTTCAGAAAAATTGTGTTTAACACATTCAGTTGACGAAGTCGTCGAGGCCGTTGAGCGTGGTTTGCGTGGTGCAGGTATGGAAAAGCCGCAACGCCAGTTAGTGAAAATTAATTAAGGGTTTTCTCGCTTGCCATGCTGCAGGAGGCTGTGTTAAAAACTCCGTGCCCATTCCTCTAAAAACATTTTATGGGAATGTTGAAAAAAGCCGCCAGCGGCGTTCTCGCCATTTTGCCGTGCTCACGTACTCCATGTACGTTCCGCGCGTCAAAAGGGCTGCGGCCTTGCTGGACAGACCCTTCGGAAAGACTCAGCAACCGTGATTAAAGTCAAGGGTTGAATATTGATTTGGGTTCCATGCTGTTTGGGTTTTGACCATCGTATTCAGAATGACCAGAAGTTTTCGCATACAGGCGGTGAGGGCCACTTTGGGTTTTTTCCCTTGTGCAATCAGGCGTTGATAAAATGTTTTGATGACCGGATTAAATCGTGATGCGGACAGGGCCGCCATGTAGAGGGCGGCGCGGACTTGGGCCCGGCCTCCCCAGACCCTTCGGTTGCCGCGCACGTTTCCGCTGTCGCGGTTTAAGGGGGCAACGCCCACCAGCGTGGCGATTTCTCTTCGGTTGAGCGTTCCGAGTTCGGTCAGGCTACTGAGGAGATTCATTGACAAAACGTTGCCCACCCCCGGCACACTTCGAAGGAGCGAATCTTTCTCTTTCCAGCCGGGGGTCTGTTTAATAATCTCGGCAATATGACCTTCGATTGTGTGGAGCCGTTTTTCCAGGGAGGCGATATGGGCGTTGATATCTTTGCGGATCCATTTGGCTGCTTGCTGGAAGCGGGTTTTTTCCGCCGTCTGCATGGCAAGCAACTGCCGTCGCCGTGTCACCAAGGCCGTCAATTCCTGGGTGGTGGCGTCTTTCATGGGCCGGACCGCCGGTTGGATCGCCGCCCCGAAGCGAGCCAAGATTCGGGCGTCCAGGGCATCGGTTTTGGCCAGGGTGCCCAGGGCCTTGGCAAAGTCCCGCACCTGACGGGGATTCATGACGACCGCCGGCAACCCGGCGGTGGTTAAGGCCGCATACAGAAGCGTTTCCAGCCCCCCTGTGGCTTCCATCACGATGAGAGTGGGGTGAAGGACGTGGAGCCGCTCCACCAGCGCGGCGATGCCGGCGTCGTTGTTGGCTACCGACCAGGGAAGCGAATTGGCATTGTCTGCCACGTCTAATCGAGCTTTACAAATGTCGATACCGATAAACAATTCTGAGGATTTTGATTTCATCGCTCTGTCTCCCAACCTTGTTGATACGGGCTTGGTGTCCCAGGCAACCGTTCGGGTTCATCAGAGAAAGGGCATGACGACCTGCGCTGAGTCACGGGCTGATTCCCATAGGGCAAACGGTCTATCATGCCAGGATTCACAATACCGTGAGGGTACAGCCTTTTCCCTACGTTGGCTATGCCCTCTTCAGACAAGAGGCAGCTCGGGTGAGTTGGCCTACAACCCTTCCTTGCATTATACAAGGGCATGCTTTTTTGAACATTCCCTTTATTTTAAACCCAGATAGAGAGAAATCGTGTCCGCTGGTATTGTCCAAGAACGAGTCTCCTCAGCCATTTCTGAAGCCCTTCTTCACGCCAAGGCACAGGGTTTGTTGAACTCGGATTGGTTTCCCGTTCCCTCGGTGGAATTTCCCAAGCGGGAAGAATGGGGAGATTTATCCTCCAACGTCGCGATGTCAATCGCCAAAAAAGAAGGAAAATCGCCTAGGGATGTGGCCGACCTTATCGCGGCGCACATGAAATCCTCTTGCCAGTTTTTCGAACAGATCGATATCGCTCCACCGGGGTTTCTCAATTTTACTCTTCGTCGGGATTGCTGGCATTCAGTCCTCACCGAGATTGACGCGCAAGGCGAGGGCTATGGATGCAGTGTCATTGGCCAAGGTCGGCGCGTATTACTTGAGTTTGTGAGTGCCAACCCAACTGGGCCGTTGCATGTGGGGCATGGACGCGGTGCCGCGCTTGGTGAAGCGCTTGCCAGATTGCTGCGTGCCGCTGGCTATTCAGTGGAACGGGAATACTACATTAATGATGCTGGGCGACAGATGAAGCTTCTTTCTGCTTCTGTCTACGCTAGATATCGAGAGCTGGAAGGGGAACACGTTGATTTTCCCGAGGATGGGTATCATGGAGCATATATCAAAGATTTGGCTCAAGGTATTCGGGAGCAATTTGGATCAACCATTTTAGATCTGCCCTCAGAAGAGGGACAAGTGCGTTGTGGGCAACTGGCTTATGAAAAACTTCTCGATGCGATCAAACGCGATCTCGCTCAATTTGGGGTCAATTTTGAGACGTGGTATAGCGAAGCGTCGTTGTTGACCACGGGAAAGATCCAGGATGCGCTAAATGATCTGGAACAACGCGACTTGGTGTTCAAAGAAGATGGAGCCGTGTGGTTTCGCTCCTCCCAATTCAAAGATGAGAAAGATCGTGTGGTGTGTAAACAGGATGGTGATTATACGTACTTGGCATCTGATATCGCCTACCATTTTGACAAACTCACAAGGGGTTTTGATTGGCTCATCAATATTTGGGGCGCGGATCATCATGGGTATGTGCCTCGGATGCAGGGAGTGGTGGAAGCCTTTGGGTATCCCAAAGATCGGCTCCAGGTGGTCTTGGTGCAGATGGTGAGTTTGTTGCGAGGTGGGAAAAAAGTCGAAATGTCTAAACGGTCCGGTGAGTTTGTGACACTTGAAGAGGTTGCGAATGAAGTGGGCGCCGATGCCGCCAAGTTTTTTTTTCTGATGCGGCGTGCAGATACTCATTTGGAGTTCGATTTGGAATTGGCCAAAAAACAATCGGCGGACAATCCCGTGTATTACGTGCAGTATGCTCATGCGCGGTTGGCCAGTTTATTTCGCATCGCTCAGGAACGTGGCCTGACGGTTCCCCCTGTGCACGATGCCGATTTGTCTTTACTCATGGCCCCCGAAGAGTTTCGGCTGATCAAGCATCTGTCGAGTTTCCCTGGTTTGCTCGAAAGCTGTGCTCAGGCCTTGGAACCGCATCGGATTTCGTTTTACCTGCAAGAATTAGCGGGTCTTCTCCATGTGTTTTATTACAAACACCGGGTCTTGCCGCCTAAAGAAGGCGATGCGCGAGAGGAAGTAATCGATCAGGTGCAGGATGGGGAAGAACGCAAAGCCATCAGAGAAACCGTCTCTCCTGCGCTAACCCTTGCTAGACTGGCGTTATTGCAGCAGGTCAAAACTGTACTCAACAATGGCCTCACGCTTTTGGGCGTGAGTGCGCCGGAGAAAATGTAGTGGTATCGTCATGCCAAATACGTTCCATAAAATCGAAATACGAATATCGAATTTCGAAACACATCAGAAATCCTAAATTTGAATTTTTCAATTTAGTCATTCTAATGTGTTTCGGATTTCGATACTCGAGCTTCGGATTTAATCTATGGTTCTTCCGCCAGAAGCAGGGAGTTGGACCTTAAACTATTAATGTGTAGGGTGGGCATTGCCTACCTCTTCATATGGCGCTCTCATGATTCAATTTTCGGTCTCACATCAAGACGCTGCCTGTCAGGCCAGAACCGGACGTTTAACCACGTCACATGGGATTGTCGAAACGCCGGTCTTTATGCCAGTCGGGACATTGGGCCCGGTGAAGGGGATTACCCCCGATGAGTTGCACTCATGCGGGTTTGGATTGATGCTGAGTAATTCGTACCATCTGTATCTTCGCCCCGGCCATCAACTGATTGCTGAATTGGGCGGGTTGCATCGCTTTACCGGGTGGTCCGGAGCCATCTTGACGGATAGCGGTGGTTTCCAAATGGTGAGTCTTTCGGATCTGCGTCACATTACGGATGAGGGTGTCACCTTTAAATCGCATCTGGATGGTTCCATGCATGAATTGACCCCTGAACGGTGCATGGAAATTCAAATGGCGTTGGGCTCGGATATCATGATGGTGCTCGACGAATGCCCAACCCATCCTTGCACCACCGAACAAGCTCGTGATGCTGTCCGTCGGTCCACGCAATGGGCGCGGCTGTGCAAGCAAGCTGCTCAGGGTAGTGGCCAAGCCTTGTTTGGTATTGTCCAGGGAGGGTTGGATGCGGATCTTCGCCGAACGGCGGCTCATGATCTCGTTGAGATGGAATTTGATGGATATGCTCTCGGTGGTCTAAGTTTAGGGGAAGATAAGCTGGCCATGATGGCCATGATCGAAGCCACCATACCTGAGCTCCCCGAAGATCATCCACGCTATCTCATGGGAGTGGGGTTGCCAGAAGATTTGGTAGAAGGCGTCGTGCGAGGGATTGATATGTTCGACTGCGTGATTCCCTCGCGTCATGGTCGAACCGGATGGCTGTTTACCTCAACCGGACGGGTCATGATAAAAAATGCACAATATGCTCGTGATGAATCCCCGATTGATGACCAATGCACCTGTCCGGTCTGCGAGCGGTATTCCCGGGCTTATCTCCGGCATCTTTTTATGTCGAATGAAATGTTGGGAGTTCGGCTCAATACCATCCATAACTTGTGGTATTATCACCAGCTTATGAAACAATTACGTGAGGCCATTCAAGAAGATCGCTTACTGGCCTATCGCGAACAGTTCTATGCCACTCGCGAAATTTCACCACGTAGTGCTCCGTATGTTGAGGAAGTGGGCGCGGGGCTGACAGGTCAAAATGGGAATTCCCGGAAGGAGGAAGAGTTGTGACAATTTATTCAATGGCCTCCGTGGCGATGGCCTCAGTGGCATGGGCGCAAGGGGCTGACGCGGCCGAGGGGCCGGCAGGTCTCCTCTCCTTAGTCCCCTTTCTGTTGATCTTCGTAATTTTTTATTTCTTGTTGATTCTCCCTCAACAGCGTAAGACGAAAGAGCAAAAAAAAATGCTCGAAGCGCTCAAGAAAGGGGACAAAATTATTACGTCCTCTGGCATCTGGGGGACCATCAACCGATTGGAGAAAGAGACGGCCACCATTCAAATTGACGATAATACGAGAGTGAAAATCCAACGCGACAATATCGCTCGCAAGAGGGCCACCGATGAAGGATAAAATTTGGAGAGTTGCTAGATGAAAAAAGTTCGTACGCGTTTATTGCTGATCTTGGGGTTAACGATCCTCTCTGTCTATTTGTCTATTCCGTCCTGGCCTGGGCTTTATGATTCTCTGCCTGACGGTCTGAAGGGGATGATTCCTCCTCGTGGTATCTCTCTTGGCCTTGATCTGCAAGGCGGGATTCATATGGTCTTGGAAGTGGAAGAAGATCGTGCGGTGGAAATTGCCGTAGACCGCTCGGCCAGAGCCATGCAGGACCTGTTGACCGATCAAGGCATTGAGTTTAACAAGGCCTCCCGAGAAGAAGGCGTGCAGATCACGATTGAACTGTCCGATTCAGATGAACTTGATGGAGCCGCAACCCTCCTTTCTGAATCGTTTCCGACATATTTTCAAGTTTCCAAAGATGGCCAAACGTTGGTGTACGAGCTGAATAGCGATGACATAGATCGCATCAAGAACGGAGCCATCAATCAGGCGCTAGAAACCATTCGGAATCGTATTGACGAGTTTGGTGTGACCGAGCCGCTTCTCCAGCGGCAGGGTCGAAAGCAGATTGTCATCCAATTGCCTGGTGTGAAAGATCCAAAGCGGGCTAAGGAACTGATCCGAGCTACGGCTCTTCTCGAATTCAAATTGCTGGATGAAGACAATGGACCGAAGCTGGCGTTGCCAGGGCAGGTGGAACGGACCCAGGAAAAGGCCATTCGTAAGAAATTTGCAAGTCAGGTGCCGGAAGGGTCAGAAATATTGTTTGAGCCGGTGGCTGCAGATGAGGGTTTTCCAAAATATAGCCGGCCGTACCTTGTGTTTAAAACTCCGGTCCTGACCGGGGATGTCTTGCAAGACGCACGAGTGTCTATTGGGGAGTTTAGTGAACCAAATGTTTCGTTCACCCTAGATAGCAAAGGGGCAAAAGAATTTGGGCGTGTTACCTCGGAGAATGTTGGAAAGTTCATGGCCATTGTGCTGGATGGGAGAGTCTATTCAGCTCCAAGAATTCAATCACCTATTTTGGCCGGGCGGGGTGAGATTACTGGAACCTTCACCACGGCCGAAGCCAATGATTTAGCGATTGTGCTGCGAGCCGGTGCGCTACCAGCGCCGATGAAAACACTCCAAGACCTCATGATCGGTCCGTCTTTGGGGCGAGACTCCATTGAAAAAGGTTTGAAAACAACGTTTATTGCTGGGCTGGTCGTGTTGTTATTTATGATTGTGTATTACCGCCTATCGGGGATTGTCGCAAATGCCGCGGTGGCGTTGAATCTGATTTGCTTATTTGGCGCGTTGTCCGGATTGAATGCCACGTTGACGCTTCCGGGGATTGCCGGAATCATTTTGACCATTGGAATGGGTGTCGATTCCAATATCCTGATTTTCGAACGCATTCGTGAGGAGCTTCGACAGGGGCGCCCGGTTCGATTAGCCGTGGATGCGGGGTACGACAAGGCGTTCCTCACCATTGTGGACTCGCATGTGACGACGTTAATCACCGGGCTCGCGCTGTTTGTTTTTGGCAGTGGTCCCATTAAAGGCTTTGCAGTCACTTTGTGTTTGGGGATTGGGATCAATCTGTTCACGGCTTTGATTGGAACAAAAGTGGTGTTTGACTTGGTGAATCGCCGAAAGATTGAAAGTCTGAGTATTTAAACTCGTGATTCCTCTGTGCGCTGTCTTGGGGTAACCCTTGAAGCCTGCCCTGAGTCAGGTCGAAGGGTCCCCCCTTTGGAAAAGGGGGTGAGGGGGATTTTCCAATCAATACCTCACTGCTTGCGGCGGGGATTTTATTACAATTGAGGGGACCGATGCTCGAAATCGTTGGCAGAACAAACATTGATTTTATGGGGAAACGGAAGGTTGCCCTTGTCATTTCAGGATTTTTGGTGGTCCTTGGGCTCTTCACCATCGTTCAGATTGGGCGAGGCGCGGCGAATTTAGGAATTGATTTTTCCGGTGGGACGGCGGTGCAATTAAAATTTGAGAATCCCATTGCCATTGATGTGGCCCGGCAGGCACTGATCAAGCATGGCCTCAACGATGCAGAACTTCAGGAATTCACCCAGGACAATAAACTGTTGATCCGGGTCAAAACCGAAGGCACGATTGAGGAGAAAATTTCCGAACGGATTATTCAAATCTTTGAACAAGAATTTACCACAAATAAATTTGTTGTGGATTCCAGTATCGAGATCGGTCCCACCATTGGCCATCGGCTGCAACAGGATGCCTTGTTGGCTATTACGATTTCTTTAATCGGCATTATTCTCTATGTCGCATCGCGTTTTGAGTTGCGATTTGGCGTGGCTGCAGCCATCGCCACGTTTCATGATGTCTTAGCCGTCCTCGGGATTTTTTATCTTTTGGATATCGAAATCACCTTGTTGGTGGTGACGGCCCTCCTGACCCTGGCCGGGTATTCCCTCACGGATACGGTCGTGGTGTTTGATCGGATTCGGGAAAACCTGCGGGCGCGTCGGCGCGATTCCATTCTGACCATTATCAATAACGGCATTAATCAGGTGTTGAGCCGGACGCTCATCACCACGCTGACGGTGGTCCTGGTCTTGCTGCCGTTGACGCTATTTGGGGGCGAAGTCTTGCACGATTTCGCCTTGGCACTTCTTCTTGGCGTGCTCATTGGGACCTATTCCTCAATTTTTGTCGCCAGCCCCCTTCTCCTGGCCTGGCCAGGAATCGAAGGCCGGCTCCTGAGCCGGGGCCGATAGCAGGATGTTGAAAATGCCCGCCAGCGGCGTTCTCGGACTTTTGTCGTGCCCACGTACTGCTGTACGCTCCGCGCGCCAAAAGCCCTGCGGCCTTGCTGGATGGACCTTTTGAACACCCTGCATTGCAACTGGTGTTTTGATTTCTTCCTGGAGCAGGAACTGCTTCTGATAGTTTTTGACTTTTTCAACACCTACTGTAGGAATGTGAGAACTGACCCCGGATTCTTGAAGCACATGCCCAACCAGGCCATGGCGGCGATTAAACCGCTGGGTATATCGACCATTCAATTGCCGCATGCCGCGTGAGAGGTTGCCGTCTATGGTTTCCACAAGCACATGATAATGGTTGGTCATCTGGCAATACGCATGCACGACCCAGTTAAACCGGGCACAGACGTTGCCAAGGACTTCCAACCAGGCTTCTCGATCGTCAGCGGCTCGATAAATGGCGTCGCGCCTGTCTCCTCGTGAGGTGATATGATACAACGCCCCTGCAAATTCCAGTCGTAACGGTCTGGCCATAGTGTGAGTTTAGCAAAAATGTAGGAATGTGAGAACTCACCCCGACCCAGGTTCGCGCGTATTATCGTAAAAGACTGTTGACACCGTTCATTTCAAAAAGTAGCCTGTCGCCATTTCCTTACGGTCCAAGATTTTTAATTCGTCGTAAATTATTTCAAGTAGAGAATAACAGCCTTTATTTTGTACCATTTGTGAAGGCGTAGAAAGGTTCACGACAGAAATATGAAACTGGAGAAGATAAATCTTAAAGGATTTAAATCTATACGTGATCTTGACCTAGATCTGCGTGCTTTAAATGTCATGATTGGATCTAATGGTGCAGGAAAAAGCAATTTTATTAGTATATTTAAACTATTAAATGAGATGGGAGCTGGGAATTTTCAAAATGCGGTTACGCATGGTGGTGGTGCTGAAACATTTTTGCACTTTGGTGAAAAAACCACAGACAAAATCGAAGTCGAACTACGGTTTGGTGCGAATGGATATTACTGTGTTTGGGCACCAACGGCAGATGGGTCGCTTTTCTTCAGTCGAGAGGAGTGTCTTTTTTGGGGTGATTATAAACCATCAGTTTATCGAGAGTATCTAGGCTCGGGTCACAAAGAGAGCCAACTGCCTGACGCTGCCAGGAAATTGCCGAAAAAAGTGCCCGGCTATGTTATGGATTCACTCAAAACTTGGAGGCTTTACCACTTTCACGACACGAGTGATAGTGCAAAAGTCAAAAAGATTGGGGAAATAAATGATAATCTTTATCTTCGTTCAGATGCCAGAAACTTAGCTGCCTATTTATATTTATTAAGAGAAAGTCGAACTGGTTCCTATTACGAGGCAATTCGTGACACCATTCGGCAGGTTGCTCCGTTTTTCGACGATTTCGTACTAAGACCCGATCCTATTGCTAAAGATAATATTAGGCTGGAATGGCGTGAAAAGGGATCCGATTTTCCTTTTAGGGCCTCCCACCTCTCTGATGGTACACTTCGTTTCATGTGTCTAGCCACCTTACTTCTACAACCAACACCACCATCAACTGTGCTGATAGATGAACCAGAACTAGGCTTACATCCCTATGCAATTACTGTCCTCGCATCATTATTGAAAAGTGCCTCAGAAAAAACGCAAGTCATTGTTTCTACGCAATCAGTCCCTCTTGTTAACCAACTTCAACCAGAAGACATTCTCGTTGTGGATCGGGGTAGGGGACAATCTACATTCAGGCATCTAGAAAGTAAAGAAATGGAAAGCTGGATAGAAGATTATGGTCTTGGGGATCTTTGGGAGAAAAATCTTCTGGGCGGTAGACCGTAATCGTGAGAAAAGTCTTTATTTATGTTGAAGGTCAAACGGAAGAAAGATTTGTAAAAACTCTCCTGGTTCCCTATCTGGAAATCCGCAATCTATATTGCCACCCCATCGTAGCAACAACCAAATTCGTGTTTTCACAGCCCGTCTTTAAGGGCGGTGTGCCAAAATACCACAAAGCGAAAAAGGAAATATGGAATCTTTTGCAAGACACCAGCGCCGTCGCTGTAACAACAATGCTTGACTATTATGGCCTCCCCTCTACCTTCCCTGGACGAAGTGCTCCGCAGGGAAGTAACTGTTATGACCATGTTTGTTATGTTGAGGAAGCTATCAAACAGGATATTAATGACTCGAAATTCATACCGTTCCTAACCCTACACGAATTCGAGGGACTTCTTTTTTCATCCCCTCAAGCGATGGAAGATGCCCTACCTGGAGGTTCAAGACTTCGTCATACTTTTGAGAATATCCGGGAACAGTTCCAATCCCCTGAAGAAATTAATGACCATAAGTCTACTGCCCCCCACCAAAGAATTATTAATGCTTACCCGAACTACCAGAAACCATTGCATGGTTCCCTAATTGCTGGACGAATTGGTGTAGAGCGAATTAGGGAAGAATGTGATCACTTTAGCAATTGGTTAACTAAGCTAGAGCAACTTTCTGACAATTAAAACGAAATTCGAAGAGGAAAAAAAAGAGGGTAAACCATATTAAGAGATAAGGGATGGGGGTCAGGATGAAATGGGGTAGAGTAGAGCACTGGTGCTCATCCTGGGTCTGCTCTCGAACGTTTCGACGCACGCGCCTAATCCGGGCTAGAGCAGTCAGAAATGACCAGCGCCCCCTCATCAAACCCTGCATGCAGTTTTCCCGCACACGGCTTTCCGATGTTCTTAAAGCCAAGGCATGCGCCGAGCGCCAGCCCGGTCCCACAGGAACTTTGTACAGCCCATAACGCCCGTAGAGATCAGCATGCGGGAAACGGCCGAGACCACTTCGTCGAGCCTTCACTTTATGGCGTTTCATCAAGTGAGTTCGCAGCCGGGCTTCCGCATGATTTCTGACCTTGTTCATCGCCAGACTTGAGTTACGATAGTGGAAATAATTCGCCCACCCTCTCAGGCTGCGATTGACAGTTCCCACGATATCACTCAGGGAATAGGAATTTTAAAAGGCCTTTTTGCCTAAACCGGAAAGTATCAAAGACCCCGTTGCGGGGTCAATTCGCAGACGTTACCGTCTGAAATGCGGGAGTGTATCCTACGAGTAGGGTCTGACCGGTCCATTTTCCTAGGCTCGGGTCAGCCTGTCGCTCCATTGTGGGTGTGAGTGGGGGAATTGGGCAAAGGGGGAGTGTCGCCTCGGGCACTGAACCGGAATCCAGGGTGGGCTTAGGCTGTCTGAAAGCATTCGTCGATGCGAGCCGGTGACCGAGGTGGAGCACGCGTGGGCACACCCAGGTGGGCGAGAATCTTGACGATCACGGCAGGATCTTCAATGGCCGCGATGAAGGTCAAGGGGCCGCCACACTGCCGACAGGCGGCCATGTCGATGGCCGAAGACCCGTTTGGGTAATTGCGCTCAGCTCATGCGAGCCTGCGTGGAGGCATAGGGTGCGTCACTGTGCTCATCGGGAGTGTTCGGTGCCTGGTTGGACTCGCCGGGCACGATCTGGGAGCGCAGGGCTGCGTTGGGTGCCAGCACGTGGAAGCGAATGAGATGGAGCCGGGGACGTGGGACGAGGGCCGCGAGGCGTTGCAGGAATTCCAGCGGGGTCATGACGAGGTGGGTGGTGCCATCGCGATACGGGGTTTTGAGTTGCCTCGCCGCTGGTGTACGGCACAGGCGTTTGTGGCCCAAGGCCGGGCGCGTGATGTCGCGACACAGCCGTTCGAGTTTTTGTCCCTGCTGGGGGCCGCCGCGCATTCTGTATTGCAACTGGTGATTTGCGTTCCTCATGAAGCCATGAACGGCTTCTGAGGGTTTTTTAATTTTTCAACACCCTGCCTGATTGCTCTGTCCAATGAAGCCCAATCCTTGACAAGGGTTAGGTCTCCCTGAAAAAATTCATTGGAAAATTAATAACTTATACTTTCCACTTGGGATACGTGTTACCAAAAGGTACCGTTGAGTAACTAAAAAATGTCTGAGCGCCAAATTCCATTTGACCAATTCCCTGATTCATCACAAGCAGAGGGCCTGTTCAAAAAGGCCGCTCGCCTGCGCGAAGCCGCTTTCAGCCTTCGTAGCCACTTCGGCGAAGGAGGGCTCGGCGAAGCCAGGTCCAGCAAGGCCGCAGGGCATTTGGCGCGCGGAGCGTACGGCAGTACGTGAGCACGGCAAATGACCGAGAACGCCGCTGGCGGACTTTTTCAACAGGAGAAGCAACCAACCAGCTTAAAAGATATTATATGCCTTCCCATTTAACTAAGGTTGCTTCAGTTTATTGAATCCCAAGGGTTTTGAGCTGCTGGTCAGGATTTTCAACAAACTCTGGAAGGTACTCATTGGAGTCTCACGGCGGTTATAGCGAAAGACAAACTCATCAAGATAGTGTTGCAGGTATTTTGAATCCACTCCATGGTGAATCCCGTTCAGCCAGGTCTGCAGATTGCCGAACGCTCTATGGATGTGTGGAGCGTGCTTCCCAGCACTTGCTGGGTCACCCTGGGTCCGTCTCAGGTGTTCGTATCCTGCCAAGGCTTTTGCCGAGTATCCCTTCCAACCATCGGACTTGATCTTACTGCCCTCAGCGACATGGCTATTGAGGAATGCTTTGATCTCGTTCTCTCCAGCGTCTTGAAGAATCGCTAATCGTAAACGCCCTGCTTTCTCTCGAAAGTGATCCCCTTGTGTGTACGTGACAATTTCTACGGCTCCGGCTATTAACGTCTTGGTTTTCGCTTTCGCGACGCCACGGCCCGTTTTGCCTTTTACCGGTCCACCGATATGGGTTTCATCGGCTTCAACTGTTCCTGCGAGCCGTTCACGGTTCTGTCGTATCATTCCTCGTCGCAATCTGTGGAGCAAATACCAGGCGCTATCCACCTTCTTGATACTGAGTTGACGCTGCAATTGCACAGCACTGATGCCAGGTGTGTGCGTGGAGACGAAATAGGCAGCCCAAAACCAAAGCCGTAGCGGCAAGTGCGATCTATGCATCACTGTGCCGCTTAGCGGTGATGTCTGTCTATGACACGACGAACACTCAAACCGGAAATATTTTTTGAGCCACCAACCACCGCGATGACCGCAAGCTGGACACATAAACCCGTCTGGCCACCGAATCGCCCGCAAGTACTCGAAGCACGCTTCTTCGGTGTGGAACCTAACAGAAAAATCCAAGATATCAGCAGCATACCCTGTGTCCCCATCTAGTCTAGGGACTGGGAAGGCATAAGATATTAAATCAAGCCTTCCCTTTAACTAAGGTTGCTTCAGTTTATTGAATCCCAAGGGTTTTGAGCTGCTGGTCACTCATTGGAGTCTCACGGCGGTGCGTAGCGAAAGACAAACTCATCTTGGTGAATCCCGTTCAGCCAGGTCTGCAGATTGCCGAACGCTCTAATCACTTGGGAGGAGGCACCCTGGCAAGAAAGGTGTTCGGCTTGGGGGCAAGGCTTTTGCCGGTTATCTGAGCCCTCAGCGACATGGCTATTGAGGAATGCTTTGATCTCGTTCTCTCCAGCGTGGAAGAATCGCTGCCGTAAACGCCCTGCTTTCTCTCGAAAGTGATCCCTTGTGTGTACGTGACAATTTCTACGGCTCCGGCTATTAACGTCTTGGTTTTCGCTTTCGCGACGCCACGGCCCGTTTTGCCTTTTACCGGTCCACCGATATGGGTTTCATCGGCTTCAACTGTTCCTGCGAGCCGTTCACGGTTCTGTCGTATCATTCCTCGTCGCAATCTGTGGAGCAAATACCAGGCGCTATCCACCTTCTTGATACTGAGTTGACGCTGCAATTGCACAGCACTGATGCCAGGTGTGTGCGTGGAGACGAAATAGGCAGCCCAAAACCAAAGCCGTAGCGGCAAGTGCGATCTATGCATCACTGTGCCGCTTAGCGGTGATGTCTGTCTATGACACGACGAACACTCAAACCGGAAATATTTTTTGAGCCACCAACCACCGCGATGACCGCAAGCTGGACACATAAACCCGTCTGGCCACCGAATCGCCCGCAAGTACTCGAAGCACGCTTCTTCGGTGTGGAACCTAACAGAAAAATCCAAGATATCAGCAGCATACCCTGTGTCCATAGTCCAGCAGACTAGTCTAGGGACTAACCTTAGTCAAATGGGAAGGCATAAGATATTAAATCAAGTCTCGACTCCCTGCCCAAGTGTTGGATGCGTTTCTTCAAGGAACGACGGGCAAACGCAGCTAAGGCAAGAGCAAGAAGAAATTGCAGCAAGGAAAACGGGAAGGGAACGACGGGAGAAACGTGGGAGACCTACTCGGTGAAACGGAAGAACGAGAAGCAACTAACCAGTTAAAAATGTATTAAATCAAGTCTTGACCCAATACTGTTCACTTAGATGAAAATCTGTTATACTTCGCCTCCACACGTAATCTGGGAGGAGGCAACATGGCAAGAAAGAAAGTCGGCTTGGGGGCGGGGGCTCGATTGGCGGATTATTTGAGCACGGGATTACTGGCTCGTGCCTTTCCGGTGGCCATCATCAACGAAGAACTTGACGCACATCATTGTAACAGTGAACGTGTCCGCACCTTTCCCGCTTCTGCCGTGGTGTACTACACCATGGCGTTGAGCTTATACAGCGAGGCCGCGTACGAAGCGGTGTTTGCCGCTGTGGCCCAAGGGCTGGCATGGAAAGACCACAAACCCGTTGCTCCCGTGACCGTTGTCAAATCAGCCATCAGCAAAGCCCGCTCACGGCTGACGTGGAAGGCGCTGAAAGCCATTGGACAGCGCTGCTTGCGCCCGTTGGCTCGTCCAGAGCATGCCCACGCCTTTTTTGCAGGCTACCGACTCGTCGCGATAGATGGCTCCAACTTTGAGGTCCCGGATGAGGAAGCCAATGTGCAAGTCTTTGGGTACCCAGGGAGCCGAACCGGGCAGGCCGGCTACCCCCAAGCCCAGTGCGCCATTTTGACGGAATGTGCCAGTCACGCCATTTTGGATGCCGAACTAGGGGCCTATAAGCAGGCCGAATGGGAGGTGGCCGCGCCCTTGGTGCGTCGCCTCACGCCCGACATGCTCTGCATGGCCGATCGCGGCTTTGTCGGGTACGCCCATTGGCAGGCCGGCCTTCAGACCGGAGCGCAACTACTCTGGCGCATGCCGAAGAGCTTGATCCTTCCAGTTGACAAGCTGTTGGACGATGGCTCGTACCTGAGCCATCTGTATCCCAGTGAACGCGCCAGAAGAAAGCGAATTGATGGGATCGCCATCAGGGTGATTGAGTATGTCTTACCGCAGGGGCCCAATAGCGAACCGCTGTACCGTCTCGTCACCACGCTGCTGGATGACCAAGGCGCACCCGCCCAGGACCTGGCTCAACTGTATCACGAGCGCTGGGAGGTGGAATTGGTGTTTGATGAGCTGAAGACGCACCTGAGGCAACGTCGTCGCGTCCTGCGCAGTAAAACGCCAGAGTTGGTGCGTCAAGAGTTCTACGGATGGGTGATGGCCCACTACGCCGTGCGCTGGTTGATGTATCAAGGGGCCACCCAGGCAGACATCCCTGACCGCACGGTATCTTTTACGGCCACGGTGCAGTTAGTGCGTCGAACCCTGCCCCAATCTGGGGCCCTTCCCCCCTGAGCGCCAAAAAACATGGTATCGGCTGCTGTTTGAGGCGACGGCGAAACTGTTGTGTGAATCCAGTCGTGGAAAAATCAAGCCGAGGATGGTGAAACGCCGAAACTCTCCATACGCACCGTACAAACGTCCGAGACCGCCCGTTGCGCAAATTGACTGGACACCATCCATCAAACCACCGAAGATATCTAAGTGAACAGTATTGAGTCTTGACCCCATACCCTATGCCATCCCCACCTCCCCCCGCCTCCAAATTCTCCGTGAAAAGTATTAGTCAACCAAAGACTTGACCCGTATCTGGTACTGTGCGATTCTCTCAAAAAGGCCTTTTATAAATCCTATTTCCTAAATAGAAAAAAGGAAAAAACTAAAATGGAAAAAATGAAACAGTTATTTAGTATCTCGCTGTTATTAGTTACGATGATGGGAACAGCAAGTTTTCCCGCGATCGCCGACAACGAGTACGTGCCTAGGTCACTGAAGAACGTACTCTACCAGGCACCGATCACCGGGATCGGGATAGAAGGTAAGGAGGTGACGATTACTCACTTCGGGATCTCAGCGGGATTTGTTGGTGATAAGCATATGCATCCAGGACCCATCTTTGTTTACGTGTTGGAGGGTGAACTTACTGTGGAGAGTGAAGGTGAAACTAAAACCTTTAAGACGGGAGAGGTATTCGCCAAGGATGCTGGTCAAGCGGTGACTGGCATGAATCTGAGTCTCTCTGATGACCTGGAGATATTAGTGTTCCAGATAGGGGATATCGGCAAACCTACGATGATTAAGGTCAAGTAGGGTATCGGACGCATAAAAGCCTTTCCCTTTGCCCTTTTCCAAAAGTCTACCCCATTCATAGCACTATCCCCTCCAGCTATCCCCTCAAGGAATACCGCAAGTGGTGATATCGATACTACAATCGATCAAATTGATTACATCAAGATATAAAAATTAGAGATAATTATGAATATTATTGTTGTTGCAATGTATAAATTTGTCCGCTTGGCGGATCATCAAGGACTACGCATGCCACTGCTTGAGCTATGCGAAGCAGAAGATCTTAAAGGGACTATTTTATTAGCTGAAGAGGGACTTAATGCGACTGTGGCAGGATCCCGCAAGGGTATCGATAAGTTATTAGATCATCTGAGATCAGATCTGCGTTTTTCTGATTTATCACACAAAAGATCCTATGTGACAGAGATGCCTTTTTACCGTATGAAGGTAAGGTTGAAAAAAGAAATAGTTTCCATGGGAATATACGAGGTTGAGCCGGGTAAATTAACCGGGATCCGAGTTGATCCAAAAGATTGGAATGCACTTATATCAGATCCGGAGAGCCTTGTAATTGGAGAATAGGAATTTTAAAAGGCCTTTTTGACTGGAGAGGAAAGTACCAAAGAACTCGGTGAAGGGTTAATCCGCAGACTCCGCCGTCTGAAATGTGGGTGTGCATCCAAGGAGGAGGGTCTGACCGGCCCATTTTTCCAGGATCGGGCCAGCCTGTCGCTCCATTGTGGGTGTGAGTGGGGGAATTGGGCAAAGGGGGAGTGTCGGTTCGGGAACTGAACCGGAATCCAGGGGGGAGATTAGGCTGTCTGCATGAACGCGTCGAGCCGGGCCGGGGCTCGTGGTGGAGCGCGGGTAGACAAGCCCAGGTGGCTCAAAATCTTGACGATCACCGCAGGATCCTCGATCGCCGCGAGGATGGTCAACGTCCCGCCGCACTGCGGACAGGTGGTAATGTCGATGGCGAACACGCGTTTGAGTAATTGCGCCGAACGCAGGCGGGTCCGCGTTGTGGCCGAGGAGAGCTCGCCGTCCCCATCGGTGGTGTCCGTCGCCTGGTCGGCCTCGCCGGGCACGATCTGGGAGCGCAGGGCTGCGTTGGGTGCCAGCACGTGGAAGCGAATGAGATGGAGCCGGGGACGTGGGACGAGGGCCGCGAGGCGTTGCAGGAATTCCAGCGGGGTCATCACCAGATGGGTGGTACCATCGCGGTACGGGGTTTTGAGTTGCAACACGACCTCACCGGCCGGGGTGCGGCGCAGGCGTTTGTGGCCCAAGGCCGGGCGCGTGATGTCGCGACACAGCCGTTCGAGTTTCTGGCGCTGATGGGGGCTGCTGCGCATTCTGTACCGCCAACTGGTGATTTGCGTTCCTCATGAAGCCATGAACGGCTTCTGAGGGTTTTTTAATTTTTCAACACCCTGCCTGATTGCTCTGTCCAATGAAGCCCAATCCTTGACAAGGGTTAGATCTCCCTGAAAAAATTCACTGGAAAATTAATAACTTATACTTTCCACTTGGGATACGTGTTACCAAAATGAAACGGTGGAAGTGGTCACAGAGCATTCAACGGAAAACTATCCTTGGGATGGTGCTAGTGGGTCTTCTCCCGCTCCTCCTTTCTTTGATCCTCACCTATGTTGAAGAGCGTCGAGCTCTGCGCGAGACGAGCGGTTCAAATTTCAAAGGCATTGCCGTTGAAGTTGCCAGAAAAATTGAGACTCAGATTATGCGCGGGATCAATGAAGCGCAGCAATTGGCCACCCTTCCATTTATCCGGACCGCAGTGACGGAGGCGAATCGTAGTTATGAAGGCCGGGAGGCAGAAAAGATCAAGGCGATTATCGAGGAATGGCGGCAGCGGTGGCGGCAACGTCAGGACCCTGATGAATTTCCCGTGTTTGTCAACCAGATTGCGACGAATTATTTGATGGATTGGCATGCGGTTCGGAAGTCCGACTACCTTGGAATCTTGGTGACGGATAATCAAGGTGCCATTGTCTTGAGTTCACTACCCCAAGTTCAGTTTTTCCATGGCGAAAGTGAATGGTGGAAGGCGGCGTTTCATCAGGGGGCCGGGCAACTGTATGTGAGTGAGCTGTCCTTTGACCCGTCATTTGGGACACATGTTCTCAATGTGGCGGTCCCAATCCTTGATTCACAGCGGGTTCGTGCGGTTGGCACCGTAAGTATTTTGTTGCGGCGCGATTCATTATACCGATCCATTTCCGAAGTCACGGCTGGTTCGACCGGGCATGCGATGCTCATGTCCAGTGATGGGACTCCGTTGATCTGTCCGGTTCTCTCACTTGAACGGCATCTTCTTCAACCGTCACTTGTCGCGGCTATTGAGGAAACCTCTGTTGGCTGGGTGCAAGCCGAACGAGATTCGCATGGGGCTCAGGATTCGATTGTGGGATTTGCGCGGTTGCGCATGGCTGACCCGTTAGCGCCCGAGAGTTTTGGCGGTCGTCATTGGGTGATCTATGTTCGGCAGGATCCTCGTGAGACCTACGCCCCATTGAATCAAATGCTCATCAAAGTGGCGACATACGGGATTATCGTGTTCGGCATTTTATGGCTGGCGGGTATTTTCGTGGCACGGCGAATCGTGAGTCCGATCCAAACGTTGCGGGATGGTGTGCAGCGAATCGGAAGCGGTAACTTGGATCACCATCTCATTCTTCCGACGGGTGATGAGATTGAAGATTTGGCCAACGCGTTTAATAAAATGGCCACGAATCTGAAACAGTCTTTTGCGCAACTCAACGACCAGATGGGTGAGATTCGTCAGTTAGAGGAACGGTATCGGGACTTAATCGAGAACTCGCCGGAAATGATTCATCAGATCGACAAAACCGGTCGATTCGTTCATGTCAATGAGACTGAGCTCGAGAAACTTGGCTATTCGCTGGAAGACATGTTGGATAAGTATTTGTGGGATATCACGCCGCCTGACAAGCGACCGGAAATATTAGAGTATTTTCAACGTTTATCCCATCAACGGGAAGGAACACTTGAAACAGTGTTTGTGACACGTGAAGGTGCATTTATTGATGTGGAGATTCACTCCACGGCTCTGGTTGACACTGATTCTGGCGAACTCGTGTATACGCGGGCTTTTGTGCGGGATGTGACGGAACGCAAGGCGCTGCAACACCAGATCGAACAATACACGTCAAAATTGGAAGAAGAAGTGTCTGTCCAAACCCAGCAATTGTCACAGTCGGAGAAGCGATATCGTGTCTTGTTTAACCGTTCGGCTGATTCGATTTTGATGGTGGATTCCGATGGAATCATCGTTGCGGTGAATGAGCGGGAGCAGGAAGTCTTGGGCTATCCGGAATCGGCATTGATTCATCACCCGTTGACTGATGTGGTATCTGAATCGTTTCGCCAGCTAACGATTGGGCTATTACGTACCGTTGTCTCGGGTGAAGAAAAAGTTTCGACCACGGAGATCGAGGTCTATGATGCGGAGCACCGGTTACTGTCTGTAGAAATGGATCTCATTCGAGTGGAACAGGAAACGACCATCGTTGTGATGGTCCAACTCCGGGATATTACGGAGCGGAAACAATTAGAGGCCCGGCTTCAACGTTACAGTGAAGAATTAGAGGAAAAAGTTCAGGAACGGACCTTGGAAATTCAACGCACCAAGTTATATTTGGAAAGTCTCTTGGAAAATGCCAACGATGTGATTTATACGTTAGATCATGATCAGTGTTTTACCTACGTCAATGGCAAGGTCGAAATCTGGGGGTATCAGAAAGAGGACTTGCTCGGGCGGCCCTTTCTGAGCCTGTTGTCCAAGCGACATCGTGGGCGACGTCTGAAAGAAATTTTGAACATGCCGGTCAAACAGGAATATGAAATTGAAGTGATGAGCCGGACGGGGGAAACTCGATCAGTGTTGGTGAGTGTCTCTCCGCTTCGCAATGACCAGGATACTGTGGTGGGTGTCCTGGGGATTGCTCGCGATATCACCGATCGGAAAAGTATGGAACAACACATTCGCAATACCGAACGGCTTGCGTCAGTGGGGAAATTGGCGGCTGGGGTTGCCCATGAAATTAATAATCCGTTGGGGGGAATTCTGAACTGTCTGTATAACATTCGAAAAGGCACCTTGGCGCCGGAGCGACAAGAGGAATACCTCATGTATATGGAGGATGGTCTTCGGAGGGCGCAGAAGATCGTTCGGCAATTGCTCGATTTTTCTCAGCAACATGAACCGGAATTTACGATGAGTGCAATCAATGTGCTCATTGATCGGGTTCTGGTGCTCACCAATCATGCGATTATTGAGAAAGGGTTGCAGCTCGAAAAAGATTTGGCCCCGGACTTACCCTCGTTGTTTGTTGACCCGCATATGATTGAACAAGTGATTACCAATCTGCTGCTCAATGCCATTCAGGCCACGAAACAAGGGGGGATGATTACGTTACGCACACACGTCGTGGGAAAGATGTGCGAGATCGAGGTTGCCGATACAGGTTCGGGTATTGCCGCGGATGTTCGCCCACATATCTTCGATCCATTTTTTACGACGAAACGCACGGGTGAAGGTACGGGGTTGGGTTTGTCTGTGAGCCTGGGGATTGTGGAGCGACATGGCGGACAATTGTCGGTGGAAAGCGAAGAAGGCCATGGGACTGTCTTTACGGTCAAGCTGCCGTGTAGTGCCACGCGTGTGTCGACGGCGAGGGTCTCATGAGCGACCGTTCGGTGTTGATTATTGATGACGAACCGCTCATGCGCCTGTCCATGGCGGATGCGCTCAAGGCGGTAGGTTATGACGTTCAGGCCGCCTCGACGGGCGATGGAGGTGTCAAGCAGGTTCGGGCAAGGCGATACGATCTTGTCATCACGGATTTGCGCATGCCTGGAAGCGATGGTCTGCAAGTGGTCCAAGCTTGCAAGGAGAGTTCTCCGGATACGGAAGTGATTGTGATCACTGCGCACGGTTCGGTGGAAACGGCTGTCCAAGCCATGAAGCTGGGCGCCTATGATTACATCACCAAGCCCTTCTCCATGGATGAACTGTTATTGACCGTGGATCGTGCCACCAAAGTCGTGGCGCTGCGCCAGGAAAATATCTCGCTGCGGCAGGAATTAGAAGGCAAGTTTAGTTTTGAGGGCATTGTGGGCAAAAATGAACAGATGCGGCATGTGATCGAAAAAGTGAAACTCATGTCGACAACTGATGCGACGGTCCTGATCATGGGAGAAAGTGGAACCGGCAAGGAAGTGTTTGCGAATGCTATTCATCGCAACAGTCCCCGTCGGGAACACGCGTTGATCAAAGTCAGTTGCGCGGCGTTGCCGGAAACCCTTCTTGAAGCGGAATTATTTGGCCATGAAAAAGGCGCGTTTACTGGTGCGGTCAAACAGCGTCGGGGGCGGTTTGAATTGGCGCATAAAGGCACGCTGTTTTTAGATGAAATCGGAGAAATTTCCTCACTGGTGCAGGTGAAGCTCTTGCGGGTGATTCAGGAACGGCAATTTGAACGAGTCGGGGGGATGGAAACGATTGAAAGCGATGTTCGGCTGGTGTGTGCGACGCAAAAAGATTTGAAAAAAGAAGTCGAAGAAGGACGGTTTCGGGAGGATCTGTATTATCGGCTTCATGTTTTGGAAGTGCGGTTGCCTCCCTTGCGGGAACGAAAAGAAGATATTTTGGTGTTGGGGGATCATTCATTAAAGGTTTGCCTTGCCCGGAACAACTGTGCGGCCAAAGGGTTTTCGCCTCAATCGAAGGAAGTCTTGTTGCGGTATTCTTTTCCGGGCAATGTTCGGGAATTAGAAAATACCATCGAGCGGGCTGTGGCCTTGTCCCAGGACCGGAAAGAAATTGAGGTGTGGGATCTTTGCGGGCATCAAGGGTGTCCGTTTTTAGGTGGACCCGTTCAGGAGTGGTGTGGATTCTGTCAGGAAGGGCTGAGTAGAGGCCAGACACGATCCACTCTGTCTTTGACGGTGTCAACGGGTGGAACCCTTGCGGAAGCCCGAGAGCAATTTGAACGTGAATATGTCCTGGAATTACTCAATCGTGGGGATTGGAGCCGAACCGGTACAGCGAAAGCCCTTGGCTTGTCTCGCAAAGCCCTCTGGGAGAAGTGTAAGCGCTACGGAATATCTGATCCGAAGGAATCAGAGGCCCAGGAAGAATAAAGAATTCGAAACTACTGAGGTGGATAGGCCGAAGGCTGAAGGCTAAAGGCTAAAGACTGAAGGATAAAGGCTGAAGACTGGAGGCTAATACTTATAATGTCCGAGGTTTTGCACGCGTGATTGCTTCCTATAAAAGCCTTCAGCCTTTAGCCTTCGGCCTATCCACCTGAGTAGTTACAATTCTAAGCCCTAATCGTCAAATGTCTCGCCACCTTTCCAAAGCCGAACCGTTCGATCGTACGACGCGCTGGCTAAATATCGTCCGTCCGGAGAAAATGAAATGCCCCGAACGCCTCCGGTGTGTCCCTTTAGAGTTTGAACCTGCCGCCCTGTTTCTACATTCCACATTTTGATGGTGTGGTCCTCGCTGGCGCTCACGAGCATCTTTCCGTCCGGGGAGAGGATCAGGCATCGAATCCATTCCGTATGCCCCTTCACCGTTCGGATTTCTTTCATGTCTGGCACGTCCCAATATTTAAGCGTGGCGTCTCGTCCTCCTGTGATAATCTGCTTTCCGTCCTGCGAAAAGATAATGGCTCCGATCCAATATTCCATGGGCTTTTGGAACCCACCATGATCGTCAACAAAAAAACCGCGATGTTCGGTTTCTTCATCATCGGGTTCGTCTAGCCAATGCCCAAGACATACGGTTATTTCTTCACCACTGGGAAGGACTTCGTATAGCTTCAACTTTCCAATGTCGCTTCCCCCAACAAGATGAATCCCATCGGGTGAGAATGCGGTACAGACGGTCCAATTGTGGTCATATTGATCTTTTCCGAGGAGGGACATGAGTTCTGTCCCCGTAGTCACCTCCCAAATTTTAATATCCTTATTTTGTCCGGCACGAGCTAACATGAGTCCATCGGGGGAAAACGAGATGCTGCACACCGCATGATCATAGCGTGTAAAGAGAAGCCTGGTGGTTTCGCCTGTCTGGGGATTCCATAGGCGAATCGTGCGATCTTCACTGGCCGTTGCGAGAATTTGTCCATCCGGGCTGAAGGCGACTTGCCGGATATCATGTGTATGCCCTCGAAGAGATCGAATCAGCCGTCCTGTCTCTATCTCCCAGAGTCGGAGATGTCGATCGGCGCCTCCACTGGCTAAGGTGAGACCGTCCGGGGAATACCCCACGCTCCACACTCCTTGCGAATGTCCACGGAATGTTTTGACCTCATGCGTGCCGGCCTTCCAATAGCTCAGGGCATCAATAGGTGGTGGGAGGGGTGATGGTTGTTCCATGGGCTGCATGGGCTGATGGGTCGGTTCAGTGCCGACAGAAGATAGGTTCATGTGATCCATATGAGGGTAGTCCTTTCGCTGATTGAATGCGTCAGTATGTTCCTTGCGAATGAAAAGTAGGGGTGACTATAATGGCTTTAACATGGCCCCGAAGAGATACTAGCTAGCGACGAAACGTGGCGTCAAGGTTAAGTATATCAAGGCGTTATACGCAGAATGACGACTGGTTTTTGGGTCGTGAAATTGTTAAGGACCTGAGAGAAAATAACTTGGACATCTCGCATCCAATCTTCGGGCCATCTTTGAACGGGCCTCAATCGACACACCTACACCATAGCTGTGCTATGCCTCGGGTGTTTCTCAATCGTTCCGTCCAAATCCGACCCAAATCTTGGCGCGATATGCCCAAGGTATTTTCTCTCAGGTCCTAAGTGGATGGGCCAAATTTTTCGTTCGTTGTCGAGTACTAAGGAGTTGATTTATGGAAACACGCTTTCAACCAGCCCTTCTTCAAGAAGTCATTGACTCGTTCGCTGAAAAAACCGAACGGGAAGGGGACCCTACCTATTTTAATGAGTTTCATGAAGTGGCTGACCCCATTTATGAAAAGTTTGCTCTTGATGATCGCGAACCGGAATTTAAAACGTTGTATCAATATTTGTTTGCCAAATGGGGGTTTGCCGATATTCTCCGTGATGGGTTTAAGGAATTCCCAGATTTAGAAGAGAAAATTGGTATTGTCTTGGTGCGTGGCGTGCTCAAAGAGGACCAGGAAGGGGTGGACATCCTTCGAAAATGGGGCATTGTCGAAGCGAAGCTTGCGCGGAAGTTTGAGGAAAAAGGGCTCAGGGGGGTGGGTATTAAATTGGTTCCCCGTCGGTTCTATGATCCAGCGATTAATCGATACCTTCGCCATGAACTCACGCACATTTCCGATATGTTGGATCCGGCGTATGGCTATGACCCTGACACGAAAGTCGGGTTGAATCCAGGGGAAGAGCATCTTATTCTTAATCGATATCGAGTTTTGTGGAGTCTGCACATCGATAGTCGGATTGCGCAATCGGGCAAAGAACCTATGTTCACTCGTGAATATCGGTTGCGAGAATTTCGGTCGTGGTATCGAAAAATACCTGCGACTCAAGTGGAATCCGTGTTCGAAGGACTGTGGGGAACCGATTACTTCACCCATGCTGAACTCGTTGAAATGGCTCAAGATACTGGTCGAGTCATCGAGCGTGCTGTTGAGGTTGGCGACAGCGAGGTTCCTGATGTACCCACAAAACCCATACTCACGCCGGGCTTTCCTTGCCCGCTTTGTCGCTTTCCCACCTATTCCTGGGTGGAGGATTTAGATGAAAATCTCGAACCGTACGTCCTCGATTTTATTCGAGAAAATCATCCAGGCTGGGATACCATGTATGGAGCCTGTGATCGTTGCGTCGAAGTGTACAAGCTTCGGGCTGCTGGGGTGGTCTAGGGAGCTGAATACATTTGGTCGGTCGCTTGCCTGGTTTTATTTTGTTGTGGTGCAGGGTTGAATGGCGGGAGTGTCAGGTAAATGTCATTTATGAGCCGATTTTCCGGCCGAAAATCAACGGATACTGAACCAGTCTACGGACGGCGCAATTTTTTAAAGCAGTCGGCCGTCTCTTTGGGAATGACGGTTCACGAGTTTATCAAACATCGTGATGCTAAACCTCCTCAAGAAGAACACACTGATCCAGTTCGGACCGATTGGTTGCGACCTCCGGGTGCTGTGAACGAGTCGCTATTTCTTGAACGGTGCACCGCATGCGGGGACTGTGTTGATGTGTGCCCACATGACAGCATTCAGGTCTCTAAGCAAGATGAACGGCCTGAAATTTTTCCCGATCACACCCCCTGTTATGTCTGTGAGGATCTTCCATGCATCACGGTATGTGAGACAGAGGCGCTGCTACCCATCAATGGCCCAATTACTGATGTCAATATGGGAATAGCCAGGGTTAATCATCGACTATGCACTGCCCCAGCAGGGTGTCACGCCTGTGTGTCCAAGTGCCCAACGGAGGCGATTCAAATGGATTTTTCATCATTTACCATCACCATTGATGAAGCACGATGCGTGGGGTGTGGTATTTGTGAATATGTCTGTGGAAGTGTGAATGATCGTCTTGCCATTAAGGTTTCGCCCATGCGATCGTTTAACCAAATCAAGGACTTGTAGGTTGTATGAAAATCTCGATAATAAGGAAAAAGGAAGGAGTTGTGTTTTAAGGTTGGGTTCCTGTCTGAAAATTCATCAAAAACAAGACGAAATTCTACATTTTTGGTCCGATATGCCGGAATTAGATCTTGACTTCGCCATAGAGTTCACCTATTATCTGGCCTCCCTTTAGCGAGGGTAGATAGTGTTGTGAGCTCTGATGTTGGGCGGAGAAGCTAAGACTATTCCGGATGAGGAATTTGAGAGGTAGTCTATGGCGACAAAATTAAAAGAAGATCAAAATGAAGTAAATGGCACGGCAAGCCATCCAAATACTGCCACCTCTGCGGTCTCACCTTTAAAAGATTCCCCTGCTGTTGAACGCGCTCTTTCCAGAAGCAAAATATATCTGTTGTTATCATGGAGTTACCTCTATCCCGAAGACGATGAGTTTTTGGAATATCTCCAAAGCGGCGAATTTGTCGAAGATGGAAGGGCTGCTCTTGAAAGCCTGCGGTCCGTCTTAGAGAGTCATGGGGGAGAGGAAGCCCAAGAGAGCTTGGATGCGATTGCCAAGCACTTTGATGAAGTTGAAAATTGGACTTCATCTGAGGGCGTAAACTGGAGTGTGCAGGACCTGCGAGATGAACATCGTCGGGTGTTTAGTAATGTCATTGCGTTAGATTGTCCCCCTTACGAAACCTTGTTTGGCAATGACCATGTGTTTGGGCAATCGTATGTCATGGGTGACATTTCCGGCTTCTATACAGCCTTTGGACTTCAGTTATCACAAGACATTCATGAACGCCTTGATCATTTAGCCGTAGAACTGGAGTTTTTACATTACCTGGCCTATAAAGAATCCTACGCATTGTGTCATGACGGACCTGAAAAAGTTCAAACCGTTGTTGACGCAGAAAAGAAATTTGTGAAGGAACATATAGGACGATGGGTTCCACTCTTTTCTGAAATGCTCAAGAATAAAGCCGATTATGGGTTATATAAATGTATTGCTGACTTGACGACTGCCTGGGTAGATTTTGAAATACATTTTCTTTCAGTGAGTCCGCAGAAGTATTCAGAAACGGACTATCGTCCTGCTATCCATAGCAATCCTGAAGGCCAGTCGTTTGAATGTGGTGCGCAGGACAAAGGGAATGAGTTAAGTCTCTTGATGAATGAAGTCGGCGCACAGGTTTACCTTGATAAAGAGCAGGATCAAGGTAAGTCAGGGACCGCTTAATTGTTGTCCAAAAGTAGTGAGTGTTCTTTCATTGGAAGAGTTTTTTAGTCCGCAGTCATTTAGTTTTAATCTTTCATTAAAGGAGGATGCGTCATTATGAGAGTGGTGCAGACGCGTAACAAAGGACTGGTGTTCGGCATTTTACTCTCTGCCCTGGCAGTTGGTGTCATGTTGACGCTCGGGCAGGTGCCTCTCGCAGTCAGCCAACCGGTCACCATTCCGGTGGGCACGATTAGCGGCTCCATCCCAATGGACGCGGCCAATCCCGTTTGGGAAACCGTGCCGGGCATTGTGGTGCCGTTGAGTGGCCAAACCATTACCACACCTATGCATCCAAATATCTCCGTGAAAACCGTGATGGTTAAGATAGCCACCAATGGTAAGGAGATCGCGGTGTGGGCTAACTGGGGTGATCAAACCCTTAATAACACCACTATTGGGCCACAAGATTTTCGTGACCAAATTGCGGTGCAATTCCCGGTTCAAACCTCTGGTGCGCCACCATTTCAATGTATGGGGCAATCCGGTGGAACCGTCAACATCTGGCGCTGGAATGCGGAATGGCAAAAGGACATGGGTCGTGGCGTCGCTGGGATGTGGGATGTGGATGATCAATATCCTTCCATCGCATGGGACTTCTATTATGAAGAACCAGCGGGTGGTGTGACCTATCCAGACCGTATTGGACGGAGCCTTGGGCCATTCAATCCTGGGATTTGGTCAGGCAACATTATGTCTGATCCGGACATGCGGAATAGTTCCGTGGAAGATTTGAATGCCACTGGTTTCAGTACGTTGACGACGCAAGCATCGCAAGATGTGTTGGGTAACGGGTTATGGGAACCATATGGTGCCTTAAAGGGTGGTTGCTGTAGCGGACCAACCTGGCGGGTCGTGATGAAGCGCTCATTGACGACAAATGATCCGAACGATGTGCAGTTCCGTTCGGGACAAAGTTTGCCAATAGCATTTGCAGTGTGGGATGGCCAGAATGTCGAACGGAATGGCATGAAGGGTATCTCCACCTGGTTCACAGCCAAAATGCCGTAAAGACAGCTGAATTTTCATAAGTCTTTTTGGTAGATCATAAAGCAGGTAAAAACCCTGGTGGCCCAATTAAAAATGGGCTGCCAGGGTTCTTTTTGCTCAATTACCATATATCGATTGCGGGAATGTTGAAAAAAGCCGCCAGCGGCGTTCTCGCCCTTTTGCCGTGCTCACGTACTCCATGTACGCTCCGCGCGTCAAAAGGGCTGCGGCCTTGCTGGATAGACCCTTCGGAAGGACTCAGGGCATGCTTTTTTGAACATTCCCTTCAGCTACTGATGGCTGTCTCCTCTTGGGCATTTATTTGCCATTTGAGTGAAATATTCAACAGTCCCATTGCTTGTCGGTTTTAACCTAGAAACGGTAGTTGGGTGAAAACCAGCTGTGTAAGATATTGCTGGGCATGGTGAAATAAAAAAAATCTGGATGACCTTGATTGTCATAAGACATTTTTTTATTATGTCAGACGCGGCAAGAGGTTGAGCGAATTGTTATGATCCAACTTGCATTTTTTTGTTTTACGGTTGAAATCAAGGTTTTCCCAATACTATGAATGAGTATTGTATGAAAAACTGAAAAATTGTTTGTTTGGGAGGGGATCGGTTTAAGAATATCAATAACTGTAGGTTTCTTGAGCCCAAAAACGCCAGCTCGCAATATCTGATCCTTTCGGCTACCGTTGTGATCGCGGCCCTCATGGGCTTTTTCTGATTCCCGTGGCCTCGCTCAGGCAGGCCTGCCGAAGGACGAACTGACTTTCCCCAACCTGGTGACTGACACGGCACCACGTTCGTCCTGAACCTCCCGAAGGATTACCCGGCAAGTTGCCATGGTACGTGTTTTGGGGTTGAAAGTTGCGTGGGAAACCTGTGGCCGTGTATAAGGATTAAGAAGGTTAAGGCTAATCTTTTTCTTTGATTTGGAAAGTTTTTTCCCGTTTTTGGCAAAGTGCAATAGTCGAAAATAACCGGGAAAATTTTTAAGGACCGCTCAACATAATTTAAAGGTGACGCCTGTGAAAGTGTCTCTGTTATTTCCACCAAGTTGGCATCCCTCCCAACCGTATTTAAGCCTTCCCTGTTTGACCGCTTTCCTTGATCAAGCTGGGATTAAGGATAATAGCCAACGTGATTTAAATATTGAAATGCTCGATACCATTCTTTCCCGAACGTATGGGTTGGATGTGTATGAACGTTTAGTGGAAAAACTGAAGCAACTCGAACAGTCACGAGATGGTGAATTCGGGCATGGGAGCGATGAGCATTATGGGAGAATTGTTGAAGCCCTAGACCGCTTTCCCCATTTGATCGATGCTATTGAACCCGCCAAAGCTTCTCTCAGAAGTGAAGATTTTTACGATATCGATCGATATCGTGAATGTCTCTTTCTGATTGATCGTTGGTTGGAGGTGGTGTCAGCAATTTACTTCCCGACCAGATTGACCGTGGTCGACAACCAACTCAGCTACTCCATTTATTCCTCCAGAGATATTTTAAAAGCGGTAAAAGACGAAGGACAGAATCCCTATATCGAACTCTATCGGCAATATTTTTTGCAATCTATTATCGGGGAGCAACCTGACCTTATTGGTATTTCCATTACAGCCACTTCCCAAATCATTCCAGGTCTCACCCTGAGTCGGCTCATTAAGGAAGCGAATCCTGATATTCATATAACCATCGGGGGCAGCATTTTTACCCGTCTTGTAGACAATTTACGCAAATGTGAACGGTTGTTTCAGCTCATGGATGACTTCATTGTCTTTGAAGGGGAAACCGCGCTTCTTGAACTCGTGAATCAATTAGATGGGCACAAGAATTTTGCCAAAGTGCCTAATTTGATTTATCGACAAGATGGAAAAGTTATTGTCAATCAACCATTTTATTCTGAAAATTTATCCCAGCATCCTGCCCCTAATTACGATGGATTTCCTCTGGATCGCTATCTTGCGCCCACAACGGTCCTGCCGGTTCAATTTTCTCGAGGCTGTTATTACAAAGATTGCGCGTTCTGTGCGCTGACGCTTGATCATCAAAATTTTCGGCAAAAAGATCCGGCGAAAGTCGTTGATGAATTACAACACCTTTCAAAAAAATATGATACGCCATTTTTCTTTTTTACGGACGAATGCCTAGCCTTATCCCCTGCTCGCCGGCTGTGTAAAGAAATCATCAATCGTGAGTTTGATATCCAATGGACAGCGGAATTTCGATTTGAGAAAAACCTTTCACACGATTTACTCACCCAATTGCGAGATGCCGGGTGTCATAAGATCGTCTTTGGGTTAGAAACCTATAACAAGCGCATGATGGACTTTATGCAGAAGGGCATAAAACAGGAGAGCGTAGACCGGATTTGTTTCGATTGTGTTGATCTGGGCATCGCCGTGCATTGTTATGTCATCGTCGGTTTCCCAACCGAAACCGAGGAAGAAGCGTTGGAGACCATGAATTTTATTGTGGATACGACCAAGTTGAATTCCTCCTATGGCTTTTCTTGTCAGCCCTGTTTGTTCGACCTCGAAAAGGAAGCCCCAATTATGAGCGACCCCGGAGGCTATGGGGTTCAGCGAATCATGCGCCCTGCTGCAGAAGATTTAAGTCTTGGGTTTTTCTATGAAGTGAAGGAAGGAATGACTCCGGAAGAGGCAGAAAAGTTGTACCAATATATCTATGGAAAAATTAGTGAAGTAGTGGTTGAGTTGCCGTTTAATTATTCGATGGCCGATGGGCTTCTCTATATTGCGCGACATAAAAAACAACATGCCGCGGAGTTTTCCACGGTTTCATGAGGCTGCGTGTGAATGGAAAAGTGAAATGCCTTGGTAGGGTCTTAACACGAAAGAGAGTGTGAGCGTTTCATGGATGTCATGGGAGTGGCGACACCAGCAAAAGATTCTGGTCGGTCGGGAAATCCGAGTTTGCTCTTTGAGTATGCCTTAAAGTTTCTTCTGATCTCCGCGTTTTTAGAGTTGGTGCTCTACCGGTTGGCGTCACGGATGGGTATGCATATGGCCAAGCTGGCTGAAAAGTCTGAAGCCATTCGCCTGACGTTTAAAACCCTCTCTTCCCTAGGTTTCGTCCTGCTCAATGTCACCTCAATTTTGCTCTTTTTAGTGTTATTTATTTTGCTGATTGAAAAGTTCAAACCATCGATTTGGACTGGGAGCTTTGATCGCCTGTTAGTGCCATCCGTATCCCTCCTCATTGTCATCACCATCGTCTTTTTGGTGTTTCCCCCAGCCATGTTGGGATCTGTTATTTATAACATCGTCTCGTTGGCGATTTTATTAATCCTCATGGCCGAATTTTTTGTGTCCCATCGTTTGTGGAGCCAACGTATCACGGTTGGGTGCTTTGTACTTGGGATTTTTGGGTGGATCTATTATCAAACGGTCACGACTTCGTATGGACTCCTCGGAATACTCGATGCCCCACCGCTCGTTCATGAAATCAGTCGAGGAGGGGAAGCGTTTATGGTGTTGGCCAGTATTCTCGTCTTCTGGTCATATGGGAGTACCTCACTCTTTACAAAGAATAAAACCCAACGGAAGTGGGCCCTGACTCTTCTCGCCAGTGGAGGCATCACCTTTTTTACGATGCTGTATATTGACTTTTTCTTGTCGCTGTATAACCCGGCACTTGCCGAGGATGCGAGAAAAGCAGGACAGGGACTTGGTTGGGTGTTCCAAATGGGAATGGGCTACACCTTTTATTTGCCATTTGCGTTGTATCTAGCGGGCTTTACCTGTTGGGCCTACACCGTGATAAAATTAGTGCTGATTGGACGGCTGGCAGGGTATGGTCTTGGGTTAATGTTTATGGCTGGGTATGCTCTTCAATTATCACATTTAACAATGATGGTGGTCGTGGGGCTGATCCTCATGACGATTGATAAGCGTGGAACGTTAGGGAAGTTGAGAAACAAAATCGGAGAACCTGTGGTGTATTCCCCGGGTACCCCTGTGTTGGGCGGAATACGTTGAGAGGACGCGTGGAAACAATGGAACAACAACAAGAAGTCGCAGCCGAAACGGAAAGCACTGTGTCAGAAAATCCTCCCGCACAAGAGGAACAACTGACACCAGATCAGGAAATCATAGAGCTGGAGAAGCTGTTAAGTGAAGAGCCGGATGACTTTCAGGCTCGATGTCGGCTCGGAGAATTATATTTTGGCAAAGGTCGGATGGATGAAGCGCTGACCGAGGTCAAAAAAGCCATTGAAATGGCCGAGGGATTGAGGGTCGAAATGGATCGGTCACTCGCCATGTATTACTCCAACCTTGGTACAATTTACGGGACGAAGGGCATGATGGATGATGCACGTCCTCAGTTTGAACGAGCCTTAGAGTTGAATAACCATGATGTGTTGTCGTTGTTCAATTTGGGAAGACTGCAAAGTGAGAAAAAAGAGTATATGCTGGCCAAGGATTACTTTGAGCGATTAATTGAAATTACTCCAGAGGATCCGATTGCCTGGTATAATCTGGCAGGGGTGTATGAACAATTGGATAATCCGCAGGTCTCCGACTTTAATACGCTGGATATGGCTGTCCAAGCCTACATGAAGGTGTTGGAATTCGATCCCGCGCATTTAGAGTCCAGTTTCAAATTAATGGACATTTCCTTTACGCTGAAAAAGAGCGATATGGCCGTGAAGATTATGGAAGACGCTGTGGATCATAGCCCGGACGAACCCTTGGCGTATTACAATCTCATCAATACGTATGAAAAGTGTAAAATGTTTGACCAGGCGGAGGAGGCTCGCCAGCGATTGAAACAGCGGTTTGCGAAACGGTCAAAAGAGAAAAGTCCAGGTTAGTTTTTAGCCTCAAAAGGAGACCTATATCATGTTTGGGAGTTTAGGAATTACAGAACTGGTGTTGATTCTGGTTATTGTCCTGATCATATTTGGAGCAGGCAAGTTGCCCCAATTGGGTGAGGGCGTGGGAAAAGCGATCAGAGGTTTTAAGAAATCGGTTCATGAAGCCAATGAGATTGAAGCGGAAGCCCAGGTGCTTGCTGAGGAAAAAAATCAGGCTCAACCAGCCATGGCGACAGAGCAGCCGGCACAGGACCCGAGTCAGATTTCTTTACAAGTGGCCCCCGCATCACAGTCGGATCCGATGGCCTCGGTTCCCCCAGCACAAGTGGCTCAGCCTGAACCGGTCCAAACCTCCAAGGTGTAAAGCACTCATATCGGTTAGCGGTATGAGCGTGGCGTACGATCAGGGTTGGTAGAAGGTGCGCAAAGGTTTTCGGTTCAAACCCATGTTCTGTTCTGGCTTTGTCACAATTTCGACGAAGGAGAGGGGCATGGGGGATTCAATTTTGGCCTATGGGAGACAATTTGGCCAGACCTTTCAACAATCTCTCAAGAGGAGTATGGAATGGAAACCAGTGTAGAATCAGTCGAATCAACCCTTGGAAAAATTGAAACGTTTGCCGGAAATGGGAAATCTCGAAGCACCGGAGATGGCAAACGAGCCGTCAAAGCGGGGATCCCTCTGCCGAATCATATTTGTTTGGATAAAGAGGGGCGCTGGATGTATATCGCGGAAAACGGATCGGATCGTATCCGCCGTGTGGATTTGGAAACCGGTCGGATTCACAACTATGCCGGCATTGGCGAAACCTTGTACTGCGGCGACTATGGACCGTGTGGTGAAGCCGGACTCTACCTTCCTCTGAGTATCGCGGTGGACTCACACAATGATCTGTTTATCTGTGATTCAGGAAGCAATCGTATTCGGAAAGTGGATCACAAAACGGATATCATCACGACGGTAGTCGGCGCAGGTCCCTCAGGGTTTAACGGTGATGGCCCAGCCTTAGAGGTGAATTTGACCTATCCCGGATTCATTGCTTTTGATCAGGATGATAATTTGTACATTGCCGATACGCAAGCCCACCGAATTCGCAAGTACGACCCCAAAACAGAGATGGTCACCACGGTAGCGGGTACCTGGACCGGGGTAGACGAAGACTGGATTAGCCCATTGACTGCTCAGAATCTCGTGGTGTTATCTGGAGATGCCATCGGGATTGATTTTAGTGATGACCAAGGGTGGCTTCGGCCCCAATGTTCAGACAATTTGGACTTGACCCCCTACCTCGATGATGGACAACCTGCCTTGGAAGCAAAACTGTGGGACATCGTGTCGATTTCTGTCGATGAGCAGGGTGACCTCTATCTCACGGATAAGGCCAGCAATCGGATTCGAAAAGTGAATATGAAGACCGGAATAATCTCCACGGTCGCGGGCGTATGCCGATTTGGCTATGATGGAGATGATAAACTCGGTGTGAAGTCGATGCTGAACGTTCCTGAAGCAGCCATTGTGGATCATGAGGGAAATGTCTATATCGCCGATTCCATGAATCATCGTGTTCGCAAAGTTGACCCCACTACCGGTATGATAACAACAATAGCCGGCAATGGGGATAGCGGCTATGATGACAAAAATATGGGTGGGTGTGGAGCCGCGCGATTTGTCGCCAAAGAAGAAACCGGAATGGTGAAACATGGGGATGGGAGCATGGCCATTGATGCGGTCGTGTTTTCCCCGTCCGGGTTAGCGCTTGACCCACAAGGCTATCTGTATATCTGTGAACGGAATGAAAATAAGATTCGTCGAGTCAAACTCTGGTAAGATATCGTCATCAGTCTCCTAACATCCCTACTCCTTCATCGGTCACGTTCAGAAATGGGGCGTTCCCACCTAATGCCCTTACCGGAAAGGTATGGCGTGAAGTCACGACGACATTGGACACGCTCTCTGATTGCGACGGGGCTGGGAATTGTCCTCACCGCCATGGTGTTAGGCTGGTTTGAGATCCCGGTCGTCAGTAGCCAAGGCATTTTCATCCGTTCCCATTTCCGTGAAGGAGTTATTCCTTCCTATCCCTCCGATCAGGCCTGGGAAACACTAGCCCCAATTCCGATTCCGCTCAGTGGACAAATTATCACGCGGCCTGTCTGGCCTGAGCCAAGCGCCAAAGTGGTTTCCGTCCGATCTATGCATAATGGAAAAGACATCTCGTTTTTAATCGAGTGGCAGGATGCTACCAAAAATGAGAAATTAACCCCCGGTGTCTTTCGTGATGGAGCAGCTGTGGCGCTTCCGTTAGGCGATGCACCTGCCTTTTTCTGTATGGGACAACTCGATCACTACGTCAATATTTGGCATTGGAAGGCCGATTGGCAAAGTGACGTGGATCGTCGAGCTGCACGGGCCAAGGAAAAGAAACGAAGGAAACGAGGTATTCGACGGTTTGAAGTGATTCCCCGACGGCCATCTTCTGTCGAAGATCTGATCGGGGGAGGGTTTAGTACTCTCACGAGTAAGGCGCGTCAAGGGAAAATTAAAGGACAGGCTGAATGGAAAAATGGGTTTTGGCGAGTGGTCATGAAGCGTCCATTGACCAAACCAGGCGGCGGAGACGAAAACGAAGCTACGCTCATCCCTGGTCGAATGCAAGCCGTAGGATTTGCCGTGTGGAATGGCGAAAATAATGAACGCAATGGCCAAAAGGCTGTGGCCTCTTGGCTTCAATTACTGGTCGATCCCCTGGGCGGACCGATTACCTCACAGAAATCATGATACAATGAATGAACAGATCACTCATCTACTGAAACTTCATCACAATAACGAACTCATGAAAACGGCTTTTCTGACATCACCTACTCAACGGTTCCCCGGTTTCCATACACTGCCATCATTTGTCCTGTGTGTCTTGATGATTGGATCTCTGGCCTTTCCCCATCAGTCCTTCGGAGCTACTGAGGAAATGACGGAAGAGCGGGCCTTCGAGTTAGCCGAAGAGTTTGGTGTGGATGTCGGCGAGGTTGATGAAGAGATCAAGGAGTTTCTAGGATTGGCAACGGCTGAAGGTGTGGTGGTCTTTGCGGTGATCGGCAGCACACCGGCCGACCTTGCGGGGATTAGGACCAAAGCCATTATCAAAGAAGTCGATGGGAAAGAAGTCAGGAATTTATTGGACTTGGGGCGAGCGTTAGAACAAGCCTTGCCAACCCAAAATTTCTCTGTTGCCACCTATGAACCGGCTGGGGTTGATGATCAGGGAATTAGTGGTGGATTGAACTTCCACATGGTTCGTGTTCTAAAGGATTAGCGGGGGCATGCCATCTTTTCGAAAATCTGACGCTCGAGGATTTCCATTGAGCTTTCCCAAATGGGGCCTGGGTTTTCTGATTGTCGCCCTTTGGTTCCCCCTTTCATCTGTGAGGGCGCAGGATAATACCAATGCCCCTGACAGCCCCACATGGATTGAAGAAATTGAAAAAGTTTTTCTCCCGTCAGAGCATTGCAAACAATGTCATGATCGCCATTACGAGGAATGGAAGGGGATGCGCGAGCAAACCCCTGACCTCAAAACGTTTGGTCGCGTGGATGGAGCGTTGTTGCATGGGACCGCGCTCACCTCTCCCGTGTTTAAAACCGTCCTTGGTTTGTGGTTACAAACCAATCCGACCGTCGAAGAACAAACACGGTGCTTGGCATGCCACGCTCCTGCGGTAACGGTGTTTCCTCAATATACTAAAAACATCATTGCTCAAGTCCTGTCGGAACAGCCCAAAAGACGAGGAAGACGAGCCGCGAAAAAAGCCCGTGTCGAGGGGATTAGTTGTTCTTCCTGTCATCTGATTGATTCGGTCAAAGAAAATCCTACCGACTTCCCGGCCTTTAAGATTCATGTCGGAAAAACCTTGTTCGGTCCCTATACAGATGCTAAAGACAACCTCGTGCATCCTTCCAAACAGGCTGACGTGTATCAGGGTGCTCAATTTTGTGCCTCCTGCCACTTTAGTAAAGTCAAAGATGTGACCAAGGCCCAATTGCCAGGACAAATTTTGAAAGGGACGGTTTGTCAGGATTGCCACATGGAACAGTCCACGGGCAGTTCCACCTCAAAGCGTGGCTCTTTGACACGGCCCATTGGGCGACATTGGTTTCAAGGGATTGTGATTCCGGGGATCATGCTCAGCAATCGGAATTTGCAAGCGGAATGGTTCCCTCGGGTTGACCTTGAGATACAAAAAAACAGTGGACGTGTCGAGGGAAAAGTGCTTGTGCGAAATGGAAGCCTGCCGCACATGTTTCCGGGCGGAGACCCTGTGCTGAAACAGTTTTTTGTGACGGTCACCGTCAAGAATGCCGAAGGACATATATTGGGAACAACACAAGAGCGTTTTGGATTATCCTTTGACAAGTTACTTCGAGGTCCCATCCCAAATCCTCTGGTCAGCGGCGGGACTACTCGCCGGGTTCCTTTTTCAATTCCTGTAAAACAGGGTCAGACTCCCAGCTATGTCGAAGCGGTTCTCAGTTATGCGCTCATCCCTGAGCCTGGGCGGGATTTGCTTGATCGATATCTGGCGACATTGGGAACTGAACGGGAAAAGGAACAAGCCAAACAGATTGTTTCGGATTATTCCTCACAGCGACTTTTAACATTTCGGACAAAGTCCTTAGGGTTCGCGCAAGAATAACTTCCTCTGTTGGGGTGCTGAGACGCCTGTCTGGCAAGGCGCGAGGACTGCGCATACTCCTCGTATGGAAAGGACGAGCAACGCCGCCAGACGGGATGGATCGACGCCCAAACAGAGGAAGGGCACCTCTAAAAACCAGGCATTTTTTGTGAGGGCAAGGAAGCCGCGCGCGGAAAACCGGAGTGTATGGGCGAATACATGAGGAGTTGAGCACGCGGCTGACGCCGCCATCACGGAAAAGGACGGTTTTTAGAGGTGCCCTGAAGTTATTCTTGCGCGAACCCTAATAGCCAAGCCCAAACCATTTTCCATACATAACACGATGAATTAAGGTCCGCTTCATGCGAAAAATTCTCCATGCACTCTGTTGGGTGACAGGCTTGTTTTTGGTCACGGCCTTGTTAGTGGTCACCATCGACCTTCCTGCCTCCGAAACGTTGGCGGCGGGGAAGGCTCCAGCTAAACCTCTGGAAAAGGCGTATCCCCACTCACAGAAATGCAAACGGTGCCACTTGCGCGTGTTTGAGGAATGGGAAGCATCGGCACAATCCCGATCGATTTTGAGTTCCCCTTTTCGCGTGTCGTTGGAACACTATCGGGCAACCACACAAGACAAAGAAGGTGCCATGTGTTTCCGATGCCATGCCCCGAGTACCATAGAATACCCTGACCACACGGGAGTGTATATCAAAGAAGTCGAATCAGGTGATCCGCAGTTGGATGGGGTCGGGTGTTCTCAGTGCCATTTGATTAAATCGGTAGATCCGACCCAGCATCCCCCGCATCCTACATACCAATTAGAACGAACTGTCTTCGGGAGCTATAAAAAGCCAGAAGAAAATTTAGCGCATCAATCCGTTCCTCTATCGCTGTATAGCCAATCCCAGTTTTGTGTGACCTGTCATGAAAATCTGCCTGGCTTTGAAAAACTTCCTGATTTGCTGGGACCCTGGCAGGAATCCAAGACGCAAAAGAGTGGAAAAAATTGCCAGTCGTGTCACATGCCGGAGGAGTTTGGTGAATCCGCGAACGGAGAACGGAATCGAAAAATCGCCAACCATAGTTTCCCTGGGCGATTCGGAAAAGTTCGAGCCGATGCGGTGAAGCTGGACGTCGTGACCGAAGTCAAAGGGATGGAATCGGAAGTCACGGTCACCATTCAAAGTTTGGTGCCCCACAACCTGCCCTTGCCGCATCCTGGATGGTCTCGGGTTGTAATCGACTTGACGATCCTCGGTAAAAATTTGCGAAAAACGTTCAATGAACAGCGATACTACGAACGCGTGTTTGGTGACAAAAACGGAAAAGCCACGATCTTTGATTTTGAAGCCGTTAAGGTATTGGAGGAAAACGTTCTGAAGCCTGAGGAAAAACGGGTTGAAATCTTTACCTTCCCCACGCCCAAAGACGCGCCATCCATGGATGTCATCGTGACCATGACCTATGCGCCTATTCATGGGCCCGAAGCATTTATCAAAGAAGTCGAACAACGCGCTTCTTTAGGGAGAAAAGATCGGGCCTTCAAGCCTGTGCAAATTACTCGATTTAAGGAAAACGTGAAGCTGAAGGCCAAAAAATAAATCAGTGGAAAATGTTTTGGTAGGGCGGGAAGGCCAAAAGCTTTCCCGCCTTTTTTTTAGGTCTGTTGAATCTTGTTATTCCCTGGCGCTCTGCCTGGAGGTGATTATTCAGATCCCCCCTTTGGAAAAGGGGGTTAGGGGGATTTTCAAGTTATCGACAACAGTCTACCTCTCAAACCAGGAGAACCCAGAGTCCTTACCAGGTCACCGCGCCTTTTGAGGCAGATGATACGGTCTTGGCATATTTAGCCAACACGCCGCTCGTATAATTAGGAGGAGGGGCTGTCCATTGCTGGAGGCGGGTATTCATTTCCTCTTGCGTGATATTCAGGTCCAAGCGACGGGATGGGATATCCATGGTGATCCTATCCCCGGTTCGCACGGTGGCGATCGGGCCACCCTTACTGGCTTCGGGAGCCACATGCCCAGCCATCAATCCGTGAGTCGCGCCAGAGAATCGGCCGTCTGTTAGGAGCGCAACTGTTTCCCCAAGCCCCGCGCCCACAATCGCACTGGTCACACCCAGCATTTCTCGCATGCCGGGTCCACCTTGCGGGCCTTCATAACGAATAACCACCACATCGCCGTCCACAATGCCGCCTTGCTGGACGGCGGCAAATGCATCTTCTTCGCGATCAAACACCTTAGCCGGTCCGGTGTGGGTCAGTTTTTTATTCCCCGCGACTTTCACCACGCATCCTTCAGGCGCCAAATTTCCATGCAAGATCACCAATCCGCCAGTTGGCTTGATCGGCTCTTCCACCCGATAGAGCACCTTTTGCCCAGAGGTCTCTGACGCAGTCTCGGCTTCTTCTTTGAGCGTGCGTCCAGTGACGGTGATGCACTCGCTCTTGAGCAGACCTGCATCAATCAATCGTTTGGCTACCAGGCGGGTGCCCCCCGCTTGATACAGGTCAGCAGCCATGTACCGCCCACCGGGTTTTAAATCGGCGATAAGTGGAATCCTCTGGTTAATAGTATCGAAGTCATCCATATTCAGTTCTACCCCGATTTCATGTGCGAGCGCTAGGAAATGGAGCACGGCGTTGGTGGAGCCACCCGTAGAGGCGACGGCGGCAATGGCATTTTCCAAGGCATCTCGCGTGATAATTTGCTTAGGCCGCAGGTCGCGTTTGAGCAGGTCAATAATCAAATGTCCACATTGAGTAGAGACCGATTCCTTTTTGGGATCCAAGGCCGGGACGCCATTAAATCCCATAGGAGAAATGCCCAAAAATTCAAATGCAATGGACATGGTGTTGGCCGTAAACTGGCCACCGCATGACCCGGCTCCCGGACAGGCGTGGGTTTCCAGATCGTGCAGTTCCGCGTCAGACATTGTGCCGCGAGCATGGGCCCCAACCGCCTCAAACACTTCCTGAATCGAGACATCGCGACCTTGGAATTTTCCCGGCATGATCGAACCACCGTAGAGCATGAGCGAGGGGAGATTCAGTCGGGCTAACGCCATCACGGTGCCGGGAATGGTCTTATCGCATCCGGAGAGTGCCACCACCGCATCAAACAAATGCCCACGGACCACCAATTCAATCGAGTCGGCGACCACCTCACGGCTGATCAACGAGGCTTTCATGCCCTCCGTGCCCATGCTGATGCCGTCGGAGACCACCACGGTGTTAAACTCGATGGGCACGCCACCGGCCTCACGAATGCCTTCTTTGACCTTTTGCGCAATTTCACGTAGGTGATAATTGCAAGGCGTGATTTCGGACCACGTGTTGGCCACCGCCACCAAGGGTTTGGAAAAATCCTCATCCCGGAGCCCTACGGCTCGCAACATGGCCCGAGCCGGAGCCCGCCCGGGACCTTCGGTTAAATCGCGACTTTTGTGCTTGAGATCTAAAGCCATAACAGTCCTCCAACTATCGTATTTCTTCGTCTAATGCGTTGCTGTATAGGAAGAACGAATGTGGCATAGTCGATAGGGTTCGGTCAATTTTGGGGTGGTCCCAGGTTAGGAGCGAACGAATAATCTGGACCCAATTCTCCAACAAGAGTATTTCTGGAAATTTATGACTGGGTACAGTACCATTCGTCACGCATTTTAGGCCCTGGGAGAAACTAACTTGAACATCTCGCATCCAATCTTCGAGCCACCTTTGAACAGGCCTCAATCGAAACACCCTCAACATAGCTGTGCTATGCCTCGGGTGTTTCTCAATCGTTCCGTCCAAATCTGCCACAAATCTTGGCGCGAAATGTTCAAGTTAATTTCTCCCAGGGCCTAAGAATAGAAAACACAGTCGTACCACACCATCGTTTATCAACAAAGGGTGCCGCCAACATGAAGAAATATGCCAACAAATCCGTTCTTGTCGCCGAAGATCATCCGGATGGGCGAAAGCTTGTCGTGCGACTCCTGGATAAATTAGGTATCGCCAATGTGGTGGCCGTGGTCAATGGCCAGGAGGCACAGAAGCAGATACAAGGGCAAGCCTTCGACCTGCTATTAGCCGATTGGCACATGCCGGAGATGGATGGGATGGAGTTACTCAAATCCGTCAAGGCCGATTCCTCGCTGAAGTCTCTGAAGGTTCTTATGGTCACAGCCGATGACGATCACAAACATATCCGGGAAGCGATCCTGGCCGGAGCCGACGGGTACTTGATCAAGCCGGTCACACAAGAGAGGTTGCAACAGAAGCTAGAAGATATTTTTAAGGATGAATAGAAGGGGTTTCCGCGTATCCCGGGCGGCTCATCAGAATCCCCCTACGCGTCAGCCGTCCTATGCCACCAATGCGCTATCGCTCCTCAGCACCATTTCCGCCGAAGACTGTAGGGCACCTCTACAAACCGTCCTTTTCCGTGAGGGCGGCGTCAGCCGCGTGCTCAACTCCTCATGTATTCGCCCATACACGCCGGTTTTCCGCGCGCGGCTTCCTTGCCCTCACAAAAAATGACTGGTTGTGAGAGGTGCCCTTTGTTGATCAACTCGGCTATCTGAACTATGGGATGTGAGCCTAGGCCTCCCTCGTTTGGGGGATGTCGGGATTCTTTCCACGGTGAGAGCTGCGCAGCGGGTGTCGCCATGATGCACGACAGCCCGCATGAACAGAGGCAATTAGCCCTATGAGGTAGTATGTCCCTCCCCCCTCCGTCCAAAAGCCCTCAAGAACCTGTCACAAAATTTTACACGTTTCACCGGGGCTCGTTCGTGTTCAGGAGGTTCAGGACATGGTCAATGATGCCCCGTGGTTCTCGTTGCCTCGCCTTCCTGCGCAGCGGGTGTCGGAACCCTTTACGGTGGTGGCAAACCTGCCGTGCCACCCGCGCTTGATGCGTGACGCAACAACACCACACAACACCACACATTTTTCGTGAACGCGTTCGAATGCACCACTTCAATCGGCGGCTCGGTGTGTGGCGTGGCCCTTGCAGAGTAGGTAACTCGACAACCATGGATAGGTATACTTAGCTCCTATCTTATACACTTATCACTTCAACGGAAGGGAATCCTATGAAAGCCTTATTGATCAAAGGAGTTGTGAGTTTGGCGTTATTGACCAGTGTGGCAGTGGCCCCGGCGGGGGCGACGCTGATCGATCGAGGCAATGGCCTGATCTACGACGACCATCTCAACGTGACGTGGCTCAAAGATGCCAACTTGGCGTACACGAAACTGTTTGGATTAGAGAACAAAGACGTCAAAGACGGGGGGATCGCCGACAATGGAAGCATGTTCTGGGACACCGCCAACAGTTGGATTGCCGGGATGAATGTGGCCAATTACAAAGGGTTCAATAACTGGCGGCTACCGACGACGACGCAGCCGGATCCGGATTGTGAGAAACAAGGTGAAGTACCAGGCTTTGGCTATCTAGGCTTTGGCACTGGCTGTACCGGCAGTGAGATGGGGCACTTGTTCAATGTGGAGGGCATCACCGCGGCGGCCCCTGGGGTGTTTGAGAACGTGCAGGCCGGAAGGTATTGGTCTGGTACGGAGTTCGCGCCGGATACCGACCTCGCGTGGAACTTCAACTATCACCGCTTTGGCTATCAGGATGTCTTAAGAAAGAACTACTTCGACATGGGCAACTCGTTTTTCGGCTGGGCCGTGCGTTCGCCCGTACCGGAACCCAGTACGATGGTGCTGTTGGGTAGTGGGTTAGTGGGGCTGATTGGGTGGCGACGTGCCCGGCGGGGGGTGGTGATTTGATCATTCGAGTGATGTGATAATTTTCCGGCAAGTGGGGGGTGCAGGGGGAGTTCCCCCTGCGTTCCCCTGCAAGTGTAGCCGCGGCATCTTATGCTGCTTCTTCCGCGCGGCAGTGGCCATTGAGACGCTCGTATACCCTGGGCACCGAGCTGCGAAATGGACTAAATGGGGTCAGACTCGATTAAATGGCGAGCGGTGCCCCTAGTCAGTCGAGATGATCGTATTTAATCGAGTCTGACCCCATTAGGAATAGAAAACACAGTCGTACCACACCATCGTTCATTAACAAAGGGTTTGCCAATCATGAAAAAGTATGCTAACAAATCCGTTCTTGTCGCTGAAGATCATCCGGATGGGCGAAAGCTTGTCGTGCTACTCCTTGATAAATTAGGTGTCACCAATGTGGTGGCTGTGGTCAATGGCCAGGAGGCACAAGAGCAACTACAAGGGCAAGCCTTCGACCTGCTATTAGCCGATTGGCACATGCCGGAGATGGATGGGATGGAGTTACTCAAATTCGTCAAGACCGATTTATCGCTGAAGTCCATGAAGGTTCTTATGGTCACAGCCGATGACGATCACAAACATATCCGGGAAGCGATCCTGGCCGGAGCCGACGGGTACTTGGTCAAACCGGTAACCCAAGAGAGGTTGCAACAGAAGCTAGAGGATATTTTTAAGGATGATGGGAGTTGATTTTTTTAAGTCCTTTTGTTTCGGCAAAATGACCAAAATCATTCGCGTCCTGGCCCAACCGTTCGGGTGCCTTGCGACCCCGGCTGAATCCCTATGGCTGCGGAACTCGCTCTACTCAAACAGTCCTCGCCTAAAAGTCGGATGCAGCCGGAGTCTCGGCTGGGCCAAAGACGCATAGAAGGAAGACAAAATTTTCTCCCTCTTAAACCAACCTGCCTTAGATTAAATACTTATTTTTGCATTCTTAGGACCTCTTAAGTGAGTGAATAGGATTAGGTGAAAAATTATGAACCTGCAAGTTACAACGCGGTGTGCTCTTTTAATAGCTGCTCTTTTGGTGCTATCAGGATGTGCAACCCATACCTTAGGAGATGCTTTAAGAGGAAAAGGATCAGGGCTTTCAAGGGAATATAATTCCCCTGTCGAGAAAATTTGGTCTGTGATGCCATTAGTGCTATCAGACTTAGGTTTAGACCTCGTCGATGCAAATCGCGAAAAAGGTTATTTTCTTGCTCAGAGGGGACTCACAATTTTGAGTTATGGTGAGAACGTTGCGATTTTTACACAGGCTGTAAATCAGGATCGAACGCATGTGGAAGTCGTTTCAAAAAGAGCCGTAGAAAGGAATATTTTTGCAACAGATTGGACTGATGATATTTTGGAAAAGTTAGAAGAAAAGTTGTGAGAGAGATTTTTTTACTTGGTGCGGAATGTGAAATCTTTGAGGTGTTTCTGACTTAACGAAGAAAGAAGTCGCGTCAGTTTTTTTGTAAAAAGAAAGGCTAGATTTATGCAAAGGGTTTTGTTGCTATTTCTTTGTTTAATTTTCCTTGGGTCCATAACAGCCTGTAATTTTTCGTCTTCAAACTCACCGAAAAAAATATATACAGACGGAGGGTTAGATTTGCCGATTCCTCCTGAAGGATACCGTTGGGCAATTTTTCCTAAAATCAAATATGCCATGTTGCGTCCGGTGGAATGGCATGAAACCCATTCACCTGCCAATGGGTCGTTTACCGGTTCCGTGTCTAAAGAAGATGTGCGGAAAGAAGGAAAGTTTCGCACAGGTGCAAGTGTCACCCTTATTGACAATATTCGTAAGCGTTCGGGGGCAACTCCTACTGAATTTATGTTGGCATGGGCAAGAGCGGAAAGAGAAAAGGAAGGCGTTGAAGTCATAAGGGTAGATCCCGTTATGGATTTTGGATCGTTTAAGAAAGAAATCCACCGCGTCAAATTTACTGGGTCCGAGGGGTATCCGATCCTAGTTCATAAGGTGTTTCAATCGTTCGATGAATTGGACCAAGTATATATTGTTTATTTTGAGTGCCCTGCCAAGGAATGGGATAGGAATGAGAAGATTTGGCGAACGATTTTTAACGGGTTTTTTAAATATGGAAAATAAAGTTGTGTTTAGGTTTACTTGAAGAAAGGGTAATGCCGATGGAATGGGCGATTGTATGAAGGGTCCTTGGGGGTTTGTTATCTATATTTTATTGTTCAGCCCAAGTCTTTCTTGGGCCGGGAAGGCAAACGTTATTGCTGGCCAGGCTAGGTGTGATGTTGGGCTGGTGTGTCAGTTTACAGTGACGGTTCAGCATGCAGATGAAGGGTGGGAGCACTATGCCGATTTGTGGGAAGTGCTTTCAATGAATGGCAAGGTCCTGGGGACTCGAAAACTGGTCCACCCTCACCTCCATGAACAGCCGTTCACTCGTTCACTGTCTCACCTCAAAATTCCACCAGGAACCAAGCAAGTCCGCATTCGGGCCAGAGATTCGGTCCACGGGAATGGTGGAAAAGAAATGGTAATCGACCTTCCTCAGTAATTGACTCTCCTGCCGTCCTATTTTATTCCCTAATTCCCAATTGATCCAAATGTGCTGGATGTGTGGTAAGTGCACCAAGCCTTTCAAATTTATTGAGGGGTCTTGATGGAGTAATTCTTACTACACGTGTGTTTTGGCCTTGGTCATCATTTTGCAGTAGGTGCAGACTTCCATGGAGGTGGGCTGGCCGCAGGTTTGGCACGGAGTGAGGCGTTGTTGATCGTGTGAGGTGATGCTGCCGGTGCTGGCTTGCTCTTTGGCTTGCTTGTCGAGAAATTTCAAATAAAACGATTGCTTGGTTCCCGGAGATTCGGTTTCTAATCGATTGAGCACGTCTTTGTACACCAACATCTTGGAGCCCTTGGCCATGGGGCATTCATCCACGATGTAGGAAATCTTATTGATGACGGCGTAGGCGGCCATCTCCCGCTCGGTTAACCGATACAAGGGTTTGACTTTTTTGGCGAATCCCTCCACTGAGGCCGGAAGCGTCGGAGATTGCTTATCCAAAAACTCTGTCTGCCAGCGCAAGACATTTCCCAACAGTCTGGCGGCCTCGTCATCCAAATTATGTCCGGTGGCCATGACATCATAATCTTTTTCAAGGGCCGTTCGATTAAAATGATATCGCTTCATCGTGCCGCAGGTTGAGCATGTGGGGCGATGCATCATCGTTGCCAACTCCTTCACGCCAGCTCCTTCGTTTTCCGCCAGGGTATGGATGTGAAGCGTTGCTCCTCGTGGTTGGGCAACGGTTTCGTGGAAATGGTCGACCTTGTGCCGAGACTGAACGGAATAATTCCCGATGCCCAAATCAAGGTACAGCGCATCGGCACGGTAGCCTAATTTCAACAAGATCGCCCAGAGGGCCAGACTATCTTTGCCTCCAGAGACTGCCACCAGAATGCGGTCTTCAGGAGTAAACATCTTTTGCTTTTTTATAGCTTTGGCAACTTGGGAGTGGACAAATTCCGTAAAGCAGTCTTTGCAATACGAAATATTATGCTGAGGCAATTTGATGGCGGCACGTTGGGGACATTTCTTGCAGCGCATGGGAATGGGTTAGCCCCCTGAAATGACTGATCGAATTTCAATGGAGTCGGAATCGTTTAAGACTTCGTCCTCAGTGACGAGGTCGTCGCCACGGATCACAAGGTAGGCTTCGGGGGTGAGTTGCAATTGCTGGAGCAATTGTCGAACAATCGTAGGCCCTGGAATGTCGAGATCTTTTGGGGGATGAGTGAGGTGGACTTTCATATCTTCTGGTGCATCATAAGACGGCGCGTGCTGAGTTTGCAATTGTCACCAGGGTATGGCAAGTCATTGATATACAGGGGGATATACGGGGCAGGTTCAAAAAATATGCCTTCCAGTGGGTTTTCCCCATCCTTAGCCGAAAAGCCCTGAAAACCTTCCAGAGGTAAAATAGCCACTTAAAGCAGTCTAAAGGACTTAATCGGGCGAATTCTGAACTAATTTTCTCAGTAGGATCGTATGTTTCTGTAATTTTCAGTATGGAAAAACCGATTAAAATGATAGGATTTTACGTAAAGATCAAGAACGAGTACTGTATGCCAGAACCGATTTTGGTATAGTACTTGGGGGTTCAAGGGGGTGTTCACAACATTGTGAGCCCAAAGCTTCTATAAATTTGACCATCTGTTTTCCTGCCGGAAGGACGAGACCGTGGCTGATCAAATTTCTACCGAACAATTAAGTATCAATACCATTCGGACGTTGGCCATGGATGCCGTGCAAGCCGCCAAATCCGGTCATCCGGGAACGCCTATGGCCATGGCGCCTGTGACCTATTGCCTCTGGAATCAATTTCTTCAATTTGATCCTGATGATCCTATTTGGCCCAACCGCGATCGATTTGTCCTTTCCATCGGCCATGCCTCGATGCTCCTCTATGCCATGTTGCATCTATCCCAAGTCAAGGCCGTGAATAATGAATACGGGGCCACGATTGATCTGGCAGTTCCACTTGACGAAATAAAACGGTTTCGGCAATTGGAGAGCAAATGCCCTGGGCATCCTGAATACCATTGGATCTCGGGGGTCGAAACCACGACGGGGCCGCTTGGGCAGGGCCTGGGGAATAGTGTTGGGATGGCGATGGCTCAGCGCTGGATGGCCGAGTATTTTAATCGCCCGGGATTCGACATCATCAACTATGATGTGTATTCCCTGTGTGGGGATGGCTGTATGATGGAGGGCGTGTCGAGTGAAGCGGCCTCACTGGCTGCCCACTTAAAATTGTCAAATCTGTGTTGGATCTATGACAACAATAAAATCACGATTGAGGGAAAGACGGCGTTGGCGTTTAGTGAAGATGTAGGGGCCCGCTTTCGAGCGTATGGATGGAAGGTGGCCTACGTTGACGATGCCAATAATTTAGAAAAACTGTCCGGTGCTTTCCGTGCGTTTCAGGAGGAAAACACCAGGCCCACTCTGATTATTGTTGATAGTCATATTGCGTTTGGCTCACCGAATAAACAGGACACTCATGGTGCGCACGGTGAGCCTTTGGGTGAAGAAGAAATTCGCCTGACCAAGAAAAATTATGGGTGGCCCGAAGACGCCAAGTTCTTGGTTCCGGAAGAAGTCATTCAGCATTTTCAAGCTGGCATGGGACAGCGAGGCAAAGCGAATCGAGAGTTGTGGATGGCGAAGGTTCAGGAGTACACAACACAGTATCCAGACCTCGCGGATCAATTGTACAAAATGCAGCATCGACAACTCCCGGAAGGATGGGCTCGAGGGTTGACGGAATTTCCTGCCGACAAAAAGGGTCTAGCCACACGGGAATCGTCAGGGAAAGTCCTCAATGCGATTGCGAAGGAAGTCCCCTGGCTGATGGGCGGGGCCGCGGATCTGGCGCCCTCAACCAAAACCCGTTTGACTTTTGATGGTGCAGGCGACTGTGAAGCGACTACTCCAGGTGGACGAAATCTGCACTTCGGTGTTCGGGAACATGCCATGGGCGCGATTATGAGCGGTATGTCGTTGTCGAAAGTTCGGGCGTATGGTTCCGGGTTTTTGATCTTTAGTGACTACGGCCGGCCGTCTATTCGTCTCGCAGCTATGATGGAAATCCCGGTGATTTACGTGTTCACGCATGATTCCATTGGCGTGGGAGAGGATGGTCCGACGCATCAACCCATTGAGCAATTGGCATCTCTGCGAGCCATTCCGGGGTTGGTCACCCTTCGACCCGGTGATGCGAATGAAGTGGTCGAAGCCTGGCGAGTGATCATGCAACTCCAACATCAACCCGTGGTACTGGCCTTAACTCGACAAGCCCTTCCGACGTTGGACCGCACACTGTATGCATCGGCCCTTGGTGTCGCTCAGGGTGCTTACGTGTTGGCTGATGCCGATGATGGCAAGCCTGAAGTGTTATTGCTGGCTACCGGAAGTGAAGTGCCGCTGTGCGTGGATGCCTACGAACAATTGAAAGTGGATGGGATAAAAGCGCGTGTGGTGAGTATGCCGTCGTGGGAATTGTTTGAACAGCAGAGTCAAGACTATCGGGACTCGGTCATTCCTCCCGGCGTGACGGCTCGGGTCTCGGTCGAACAGGCGACAACTTTTGGGTGGAGCCGGTATGTGGGACTGACGGGGACGAGCATTGGCATGCACACCTTTGGATCGTCAGCGCCGCTGAAGGATCTGACCAAACATTTTGGATTTACCGTTGATCACGTGATGGCTGCTGTAAAACAACAACTCGAACTTGCCGTTCGGGCTTAGGAGCCGGTCCAAGATTAGACTGATCTACTGCGGATGCGTTGGATTTGGCCAGAGTTTCCGACCCTTTTCGTTGAATAGTCCCACTATTCGCCTCAAGCGATCGAAATATCTGACTCAAACCAGCATATTCTCATGACGATCGCTAATCTCGGACAGGCTCCCAGTAATAATGGCGAATCCACGTCACCAGATGTGAAACCAAGGAGGCTACAATATGAATCCCCTCGTACAACTTCGAACTGCCGGACAAAGTCCTTGGTATGACTACATCGAACGAGGATTGATCACCTCTGGGGACTTACAAGCGATGATCGATCAGGATGGACTGATGGGAGTGACCTCAAATCCATCCATCTTTGAAAAGGCCATTGCCGGAAGCGCGGATTACGACGAAGAATTACAGCGTGTCGTCGCTCGGGTCACGAGTGTGAAAGATATCTATGAAGCCTTGGCGATCCGAGATATTCAAGCTGCGACGGATGTGATGTCTGCCGTCTATGAATCGAGCAAGGGGCGAGATGGGTATGTGAGTCTCGAAGTGTCCCCTGCTCTTGCATTTAACACCGACGCGACGATTGAAGAAGCTCTTCGTCTGTGGAAAACCGTCGATCGTGCCAACGTGCTGATCAAAGTGCCGGGAACTCCAGAGGGATTACCTGCCATCGAGCACTTGCTGAGTCAGGGGTTGAATATCAACATCACACTTTTGTTTAGTGTACAGGTCTATGAGGAAGTGGCCTGGGCCTATATCCGGGGTTTGGAAAAATTCGCAGCCAATGGCGGCGATGTTTCTAAGATCGCCTCGGTGGCGAGTTTTTTCGTGAGCCGTATTGACACGCTGATTGATAAATATCTCGATGCCAAACTCAAAGACGAAACCAATGAGAGCACACGAAGGACCCTTGAAAGCCTAAAAGGCCAAGTCGCGATTGCTAATGCCAAGGTGGCGTATCTGGCCTATCAGGAAATTTTCTCCGGCACACAGTTTCAAGCCTTGCAGCAAAAAGGGGCGAAGGTTCAGCGTCTCTTGTGGGCCAGCACGGGAACGAAAAATCCCCAGTACCCGGATACCTATTATGTGGATAAGCTTATTGGTCCCGATACGGTGAATACGATTCCGGCAGCCACGTTTAATGCGTTTCGTGATCATGGAACGGTAAAAGAAACTCTGACCGAAGGCCTGGAAGAAGCCAAGGCGACGATGCAAAGCCTGGCGGACTGTGGCGTGTGCATGACGGACGTGACGGAGACGTTGCTCAAAGATGGCGCGCGAATGTTTGGAGACTCTTTCGATCAACTGATGGGTGTGATTAGTCGGAAGCGAAGCGATGTGTTAGGTCCCAAATTGGATCGTCAGACCAAGACTCTTGGGGCATGTGAGTCTGCGGTTCAAGAAACATTGAAAAACGTACAGGCTCAAAACTTGGTGAGGCGGTTATGGGCGAAAGACGCGACCTTGTGGCATCAAGATCCTGAACATCAAAAAATCATTCAACACGCACTCGGATGGCTCACTATTTCTGAACAGCAAGTTCAACACATTCCACGATTGAAAGCGTTTGCCGAAGAAATCAAACAGGCTGGATTTAAGCATATCCTCTTGTTGGGAATGGGCGGGAGCAGTCTGTGCCCCGAAGTATGCCGGATGACCTTTGGCATCGTGCCGGGTTATCCCGAGTTGCATGTGCTGGATAGCACGGTGCCTTCGCAAGTGAAAAGTTTTGAAGAACGAGTTGATCTTGAGCACACGCTGTGCATTGTGGCGAGTAAGTCAGGATCAACTACCGAGCCGCTCGTGTTTCAAAAATATTTCTTTGAACGGATGCGGCAAGTTAAAGGCGATCGCGCGAGTGAGAACTTTATCGCCATTACCGATCCAGGCTCTCTCTTAGAACAAGTCGCCAAAGAACTGAAGTTTCGAGATATTTTCCCTGGTGTGCCGGAAATCGGAGGACGGTATTCGGCGTTGTCCAACTTTGGCCTTGTCCCTGCAGCGTTAATGGGCGTCAACATCGAGCATTTTGTCCATCGCGCCGAGCGGATGCGGCACAGTTGTGATTCGACTGTGCCAGCGGCAGATAACCCTGGGGTCGTGTTAGGTGTGATCTTAGGCACATTAGCTAAAGCCGGACGCGATAAGGTGACGTTCATTACTTCACCAGCGCTCAGTGATGTCGGCGCCTGGCTGGAACAACTGATTGCCGAAAGCACAGGCAAAGAAGGGAAAGGCATTATTCCCGTGGATGATGAGCCGCTTGGCGCTCCCAATGTGTATGGTGATGATCGCCTCTTTGCCTATCTTCGGTATGCGGATGGTGCTGATCCCGAACAAGATGCCAAGGTCGAGGCATTAAAAGAAGCCGGGCATCCGGTCGTTCGGATTGATGTGGCTGCTCTCATCAATTTGGGCCAAGAGTTTTTCTTATGGGAAATCGCCACCGCCACGGCAGGGTCATTGTTAGGGATCAATGCGTTTGATCAACCCAATGTCCAGGAGAGCAAAGATTTCACCAAAGCGTATCTCGATGGGTTTAAGAAGAATGGGCAATTGCCAGAGGAATCACCGATGGCCACTGATGGTGACGTTCGGATCTTCGCTGATGCTGCGAATCAACAATCGTTAGGTGGCGCGTCTTCCTTGGACCAAGTGTTATCCGCCCATCTTTCCCGCGTACAAGCAGGGGATTACGTCGCGATTAATGCGTATGTCGAACGAACCCCAGCGGTCCACGATACCTTCCAACATATTCGGACAATGGTACGCGATGCCAAACACGTAGCGACGACTTTAGGGTATGGCCCACGCTTTCTTCACTCAACCGGCCAACTCCATAAAGGTGGTCCCAATTCCGGAGTCTTTATTCAGGTGACCTCTGATGTGGAGCAGGACCTGGCGATTCCCGACGAGCCCTATTCCTTTGGCGTTTTGGCCGCAGCGCAAGCCTTAGGAGATTTGCAATGTCTCAACACCCGCAATCGACGAGTGATTCGAATCCATCTTGGTGCTGATATCGAAGCCGGATTAAAGCGAATTCAGAACGCGGTCGAGGGGGCGTTGCTGGCGCAAAAAGCGTAACCTTCCCCAAGGCCAGTTGGTTTTGGAAAAGGAACCGTCGTGTCAGAGCCCTCTGAAAAAAATTCAAAAGGGTTGTTCGGTTCTGGGTAACCAGAACATGTTTCTTGCAGGTTCAACGCCCTTCTTTGAAAAAGAGGGGGAGATTTTCTGGCTCAGGCCAACGTAACTTGTATGGCCTCAATGTTTCGGCTTTTTTTCGCTAACGGGCGATCGAATGTCTTAAATTCAGCTGTATGAATACTCGAAGCAAGATGAAGGGAGTCGGCAAAGTCCAACCCACGTTGATACCAGGAAATCGCTTGCGTCACGGCGGATGAATCTTCCATGGTGACGTGAGGAAGTCCAAGAAGATTCATGAATGCTTTATGTATGGCTTCCCGTTCTATTTCATAGGCATATCGTAGGACCCATTCCGTTTCCAACAGGACTGTTTTCGGAATGAAGACTTCAGAGTTTTTCATAATCGCCACAGCACGTTTAACTTGATTCGGATCATCTTTTGTCAGCAATCTGACGACAATATTCGTGTCAACGGCGACCATGTGAGTCCTTGGCTCCCCTCGCAATGGCGGCGTCCATTTCTTCAAGTGACTTTCTTGGCCCCCTATATCCAGTACAACCGACAACGTCCTCGATTCCCGTCTGTCTAAACGGCTTGATTGGTTTCAAGAATATTCCCTCTTCAGTATCTTTGACCACAAATTCAAGGCCTGATTTCCATCCATGAGCTGCACGGATTGGTTTAGGTATCACAATCTGACCTTTATTCGATAAACGTGTTTTTTGCATGTATTCCTCTCCAATGGGAAAAGGTAAGAAATAAGTAAGACCATAGTAGCCTTTTTTGGCATATTGTGCAACGGTGAAAACGGAGAGCTGAGGCTGACCCGCAAAGGCTGTCTTACGGATTGGATTCCGTCATCCCCGCCGGTGGTTAGCGGGGATTCATCCGGAAAGGAAGGACGATGAACCTGGATTCCCGTTTGCAAATGTCGGGAATAATGGTATGGGGTTGGAAGGACTGGGTTTTACTTCCTTGTAAAGGTCAACGTCACACCAACCGCCATTTGCGGCCATCGGATTCGATGAGCCTGTCAGCTTCAACGGGTCCCCGCGTACCAGCGGGGTATTCGGGAAGCCAACGGCCGCCATGGGCTGTCCAACCCTCAAGAATATCCGTAATCCAGGCCCAGGAAGCTTCTACGGCATCGCGTCGCATAAAGAGCGAAGCGTCTCCAGCCATGACGTCCAACAACAACCGTTCATAGGCCTCTGGGGAAGGTGCGGAAAAGGCATCGCCATAGTTGAAGTTCATTTCCACAGGATGCGATCGCGCGCGGCTTCCCGGAATTTTTGACATAATTCTCAATGCCATGCCTTCATGTGGTTGAATCCTAAGGGTGAGGACATTGGGGGCTTGGCGTGCCTCTGGCATGGTGTTAAACAAAATTTCCGGAATGTCTTTGAATTGCACGGCGATTTCTGAGGCGCGAGCGGGCATGGCTTTTCCTGTGCGTAAATAAAATGGTACGCCGGACCATCGCCAGTTTTCAATAAAGAGTTTGAGGGCCACAAAGGTTTCGGTTGTCGAGTCGGCTTTCACCCCTTCCTCTCTTCGATACCCCGGCACTTCCTGGTCATTAGCTGTTCCATGAGAGTATTGGGCTCTGACGGTAAACTGCTCGATGTCCTTCCCGCGAATTGGATGAAGACACCGAAGTACTTCCATGCGCGCATTACGAATCACGTCTGGGTCCAACGAATAGGGCGGTTCCATGGCAATAAGGCAGAGCAGTTGGAGGATGTGGTTTTGCACCATATCGCGAAGGGCTCCCGCCTCTTCGTAATACGAGGCTCGTGTGCCGAGCCCTTCTGCCTCGCTCACGGTAATCTGGATATGGTCGATATATTTAGCATTCCAGATGGGTTCGAAAATGCTGTTGGCAAATCGGAGCACCATAATATTTTGAACGGTTTCTTTTCCAAGATAATGATCAATGCGGTAAATCTGCAATTCCTCAAAGACTTCACCAATCGTCGCATTGATGGCCTTCGCTGATTCCAAATCATGGCCAATGGGTTTTTCGACAATGATACGAGACATGCGGTCGGGAAGCTCAGGGGGATAAATCAATCCGGCTTGCTGTAACCCCTGACATGAGGGAGCAAAGGACGTTGGGGGAATCGCCAAGTAGAAGACGCGGTTGCCAGGTAAACCAAACTCGGCTTCGACTTCTTCGATTCGGCCGCGGAGCCCCTGATACATATTGGGATCATCAATGGTCCCGGAAAAATAATGCAGGCGTCGAGCAAACTCCTCCCATTTGTCTTCCTGAATAGACTGCCGAGAAAATTTCTCAATGCCCTCGCGAGCCACGGTCCGGAACTCATCATCACTCCAGGTTTTGCGTCCAATTCCCACGACGGCATAGTTGGGAGGAAGCAATCCATCGAGCACCAAATTGTAGATCGCCGGAAGGAGCTTGCGACGGGTGAGATCCCCGGATCCTCCAAAGATGACGAGGGTACACGGTTCGACCGTGGGGCCAGAGTTGGTCTGCATTATGGAAGGCTTGTCTTGCTCGATCGCCATGGTCATATCATTCCCACTCGGGTTGGAAGTTGATTATAAGCCAGTTGAAAAAGTCCGCCAACTGCGTGCTCGGGCCTTTGTCATCCTTACGTACTCCGTGTACGCTCCGGGCGCCAAAGCCCCTGCGGCCTTGCTGGGCGGCCCCCCCCCCCTTCGCGAGGGCATGCTTTTTGAATAGGCCCATTACTTTCTGACGCTATGTCCACCAAACGCATTGCGGAGCGCCGCGAGCATTTTTTCAGCAAAAGACTCTTCCTGCCGTGATCGGAATCGGGTGAAGAGGGCCGTGGACAAGGTGGGAACGGGGACATCCTTGTCGAGAGCCTCCATCAGCATCCAGCGACCTTCACCGGAATCTTGAACATATCCTTTGAGCCCCTCTAACTTCGGATCGTCTTTAAGAGCGCCGGCTCCGAGTTCTAACAGCCATGACCGCACCACACTGCCATGCATCCACAGATCGGCAATTTTGGGAAGGTCAAGGTTGTAATGGCTTTTGGACATGAGCTCAAAGCCTTCGGCATAGCCTTGCATCATGCTGTACTCAATCCCATTGTGCACCATCTTGACGTAATGTCCAGCGCCTTGAGTGCCGACATGAGCCCAGCCATCTTCTGGCGCTAGCGTAGTGAAAATTGGTCCCAGTCGATTGATAATCTCTTTGTCGCCCCCGACCATTAGACAATACCCTATTTGTAATCCCCAAATACCTCCGCTGGTGCCGGCATCCACGTAATGAATCTGTTTGGGTTTCAAGTCAACGGCACGACGCACGTCATCGTGGAATTTGGTATTGCCGCCATCGATGATGACGTCATCGGGGTCCAGCATGCCTGCCAGGGTTTGAATGGTTTCTTCGGTCGGTGCACCAGATGGTACCATTACCCATACGGCGCGCGGCTTGGCGAGTTTCGAAATGAGGTCTTTCAGTGAGGAGGCTCCGACCGCTCCGGTGCCCTCCGCTTGTGTGATAAGGTCCTGCGACCGATCAAATGCAATCACACGGTGGTCCCCCTGCCGAAGCCGAGTCACCATATTCATGCCCATCTTGCCAAGTCCGATAAATCCGATTTCCATAACCGTTCCCTTTCCCCCTAGCGCTCAGTTCTCGTATTCTAGGGACAGGTTCAAGGTCTGTGGGAGTAAGGGCTCGCCACGTTCTGGTTGTGTATTGATCTCTGGGAATCCAGTCTTCTCACTCCCGTTGTGTTTCAGCAACCTAAGAGAACAGAAGGAAACACTTCTTTATCGGTATGAAGGGGGGTAAACAGGAGCCCCATCACCATACCATACCGCAAAAAACCGTAAGGGTAAAGTACGAAATGAAAGTGGTACGAAGCAGGAAAAGAATCGGGAAAAATCAGGGTTGCAATGGTTTTGGCACGGAGAGTGCCTGGCGAGTCATCGTAAACGTGCCCTGTCGGGTATTGAGGGCGAGGTCGAGGTTTGTGGCGGCGCTGATCAATCCAAAATGTGTAAACGCTTGCGGGAAGTTTCCCAATTGTTCACCGGTATGGGACACCTCTTCGGCATAGAGACGGAGGTGGTTGGCATAGCTCAACATTTTTTCAAAGATCAATCGAGCCTCTTGCAACCGACCGGCGCGAGTTAAGGCCTCCACCAACCAGAAGGTGCACATGCTAAACGTGCCTTCGTCTCCTTCCAGCCCGTCGGGAGCAGCCTCTCCGACTCGATATCGATACACCAAGCTTCCCATTGTGAGCTGTTCCAGGGTGCGATTGAGGGTGGAAATCATGCGAGGGTCAGTGGCGGAGACAAAGCCAACAAGGGGCATAATGAGGTTCGCGGCATCTAAGGCGGCCGTGTCATAATGTTGGACAAATGCGCCAATTTCCGTGTTATAGCCGTGTTCCATGACATCAATATAAATGCGATCGCGTTCATGCGTCCACCGGGTTCGATTGCCCGGGAACCCGCGTTGATCGGCGAGACGAATGCCTCGATCCAAGGCCACCCAACACATGACTTTGGAATAGACAAAATGCCGACGTCCGCCACGGACTTCCCAAATACCTTCATCCGGTAAATGCCAATTGTCACACACATAATTCAAGAGCCGACAGAGGTTCATCCAGAGATCAAAAGAAATGGACGTGCCATGTTTGTCGTAGAGATACACCGCATCCATGAGGGTCCCATACATGTCGAGTTGCAATTGATGTGTGGCGGCATTGCCAATGCGCACGGGCTTTGAGGAGCAATAGCCGTCCAGATGCAAAAGCTCTTCTTCCGGGAGATCACGGCGTCCATCAATGCCGTAGACCAGTTGTAATGAGCCGTCAGGATTCAGATCATGGCAGCGGGCATTCAACCAATCCATGAACCGACCGGCTTCCGTGGTGAATCCTAGGCGTAGAAGGCCGTACACCGTAAAAGCGGCGTCACGCATCCAGGTATAGCGATAATCCCAATTGCGTGGTCCGCCAATTGCTTCAGGTAGGCTGGTGGTTGGGGCAGCGACGATCGCACCTGTGGGAGCGTAGGTGAGCAGTTTCAGGGTGAGGGCGGAACGATGCACCGTTTCTCGCCATCGGCCTGAGTATTGACATTGAGTGAGCCAGCGTTGCCAGAAGGCTGAAGTATTTCGAAAGGCCATTTCTCCGGATTCGGGAGTGGATAACAGCGTTTCGGGGCCACTGGCTTCCAGGTATTCGATAAAGAAGGTTAGGCTTTGTCCTTGGCTGAGAGTGAACTCAGCGAACGCCATCCCTTCTCGTGCTTCAATTGGAATAGGACTCACCAATCCGAGAACGGCATGTTGGGAACGGAATATGACGTTGGTCTCGCGGGTCAGGACGGTGTGGGGATCACGGCCATAATTAAATGATGGGGCGCATTCGAGCCGAAATCGTACCCGCCCCCTGGTTACGGCAACCATCCGAATGATTTGGTGTCGCGTGGGAATATATCCTGGGGCATCAGATTCCACGGGCATGAAATCGGTAATTTCTCCCACGCCATCTTCCTGGAAAAATCGGGTGAGCAAGATATTGGTTTCCGGCAAATACATTTGCCGTTGATTGCCTTCAATGGTGGGGGAAATTTTAAAATGTCCTCCATGCTTGTGATCGAGTATGGCCGCAAAGACGCTAGGGGAGTCAAAGTGAGGCAAGCAACACCAATCAATCGAACCATCCATTCCCACTAAGGCCACGGTGTGAAGATCGCCGATGATGCCGTAATCGCCAATACTTTTATAAGACATTGTTTGTAATAGTCCTGTTGTGGATAAAGGCAAAATAGGACAAGGGGCTGGGGACTTTGTGTGAAAGAAGGGTGTGACCAGGAAATCTCATCAACAGTGAATCCAACATTGAGTATCTGTCGATGCGAAAAGCCAATGGTAAATGTCACATCCAGATCACAAAAAATGGGGTGGACGGTATCATACCCGCTACCGCAATCACTCAGAGAAATTACCTATTTCCCATCCTTTCCGGCGTCCACCCAATGGGATGAATTTCCTTTGGGGAGGATCGGGGAGGGCATGAGCATACAGAGGGCCACTCCGTCTCTTATGATGCCTTCCTGGTCGCCATAAGAAACGAATTAGGCCATGATGTCGATTCGATGCTCGGGCTCATCTGGCCCAGGCTCATGCCCTTCTTGTTCACTCTCCGGCTTCTGAGGTTTTCGTTTCCGCTGCGAGCCAAAATACAAATTTCTCCCAGGCTCACGATCCCCCGTAGCCGTGGTGATAGGATGGGAAGAGGGATGCACATACAAGCGTGGGTTGATGTCCATGGCTTTCCTTGTCCAATTGGTGGCGGATGTCTCATCCGTGAGACAGTTTTTTGCAACTACGCTTACTTACTTATTTCGGTAGAAACCAGGCAAAACCTAACCTAATCTGTCTGGAAATATGAAAATATCTGCAAAAATTTCCTAATCTCGACCAGGACCCTAGAAATGAGTTGCCAGAGGATATCCTTGAAACGCAGGGGAGGAGTCCTTTTGGTGTTTGAGAAATGAGGCTTTAGCTTCTGGATGCCCTTTCCGATCTTGAAGGGAAGATGACGGAACACCTGGCTACATGATTGATGTACACGCGGGAAGGAATTCTTTTCAAACATAAAGGCACTCTGCCCACTATGACACCTTCTTCCGTTCTTATTGTTGATAGTCACGTCCATATTCACCCCAGTTTTAATTTGGCGAGTTTTTGGGACTCAGCCCACAACAACTGTCAACTCGAAGCGCAAACCCGGCATCAGACGGAGTCGTTTACGAGTTTTCTTCTTCTCACCGAGACGGTGGGAGATAACTGGTTTCAGCAATGTGCGTCTTGGGCAGACGAACGCAAGGGCATTCGGAACGAGCTGGGCAGTGAATGGATGGTTCATCGAACACAGGAGGCCTGTTCTCTCTTGGTCCAGGCAAACCATGGCGCCGAACTCTATCTTGTGGCTGGGCGCCAGATTGTCGTGAAAGAAAATCTTGAAGTCTTGGCGTTGTTAACGGCCACACAGTTTCCAGATGGTGTCGGGCTGAAAGATACGGTGGATGCCGTTCGAAACGACGGGGGCGTGGCTGTGGTCCCGTGGGGGTTTGGGAAATGGTGGGGGCGCCGGGGCCAAATCCTTTCTGAATTTCTTGCTTCGCAAACACCCACAACCTTCTTTCTTGGAGACAACAGTGGGCGACCGGGATTTCTTCCCTTTCCGCCTCAGTTTCAGCAGGCTCGCCTGCAAGGCATCTCAATTCTACCTGGCAGTGATCCCCTTCCCTTTTCCTCTGAATATTGGCGACCTTGTAGCGCGGGGTTTGCTATTCAAGGAGCTGTCAGTCGTCAGACGCCAGCCAAAGACCTGCGGCAATTTATAGGTGATCCCAGGACCATATTCTATCCCTACCATCAAACCGAGAACATGTTCCGGTTTGTTCGGAACCAAATTGGCATGCAGATAGTCAAACGGCGTCGTCCCAAGAGTTCTTAGGGCTCGCGCAAAAATAACTTCCCCTGTTTGGGCGTCGATCCATCCCGTCTGGACTCGGACTCTTCTTCCTCCTTCTTTTTCTCCTCGGCAGATTTCACACTGCCTTTCAACTGCACTCAAGCAAAAAGTTTCTTCGCCTGCCGATAATGGATCGTGGGTGAGGAGTAAAATTAACCACGATATGCGTTGGTGCGAGTCATGAGGAATCCATAGTTCAACATCAGTAACCCTTGCCGGGTATTCCTTGGGAAGACCCCCTGAACAATTGGCACTGACCAAAGAAGAGAATGATTCTCATGGTCCCAATGGAGTGGTGCGAGAAGAAGGGGTTTTGTTGGTTTCATAGGGAGGAAGACCATGTCGGTGCAACACCATACGGTAACAGCGAATAACACTGAGGATGGTGTGTCCTCCTCAGGCAATCGAGTAAGGGCTAGATTTCTACGACAAGGGTCACGCCCAGGATGGCAGGGTGTCACGGCGTTTTCCAAGATTGGCATAGCCCTTCAGCTTGCCTTCCTGCTCACGTTACTCGTGGCTCCCGAGGCCATGACCAAATCAAACGATCATCAGTTTCAGAAAAGACATCGGCCGGTACCTCTGAACATCATGGTTCGGGGGGGAGGCACCGTAACAAGTTTCCCCGATTGCCTGTCCTGTTCTGCTGGGAGGTGTTCCGCTGAATTTCCTCGTGGCACTGTGGTAAGACTTCAGGCCGAGCTCGGTGAAGGGCCTCTTTTTCATCGTTGGCTGGGGGCCTGTCGTGGCTCTAAGGGGTGTCAGGGCAGACTCAATGGACCTCGCAAAGTTATGGCAACATTTCCAATGCCCCGGCTTCTTCCGTTACGGGTGATTGTAAAAGGTGAGGGGAGTGTCACCAGTTCTCCTAAAGGTCTTGAATGTTCAAACGGTGTGTGTGTTGGCAAGTTTCCAAAAAATTCCGTTGTCATGCTCATCGCGATCCCTGGCAATAATCAAACCTTCAAGCATTGGGGGGGTGCGTGCGAAGGGGCAGAGACCTGTAGGGTAAAATTGAAAAGGTCGCGCACCGTAATCGCCAAGTTTACGACTTTTCCTCCCCTATCCGCATCCTTCTGTGGAAATGCGCTCAATACAAAGGAGGGGATCCAATCGAGGGTTCACTCATGCTCAGAGCAATGGCATAAATGCCAAACTGCGCGACCCAATGGCTGTACTGTTTATAGTCATCACGCCAGTACTGTGGTAAGTCGATATGCGTGACAATGTGATGGATGTACTGGTCACGAAAGGCTGTTTCGCCCGTATGGGTGTACAGATCCCAAAAGGCCCAACTGCGACTGAAGTTCAACCCTGCCGAATGTGGAGATGAGGGGTGCTCCACGGGTTGGAGGAAAACCCCCTCACGAAAAAAATCCTCCAGCCATTCCTGGCTTTCTTCCTTGGATAAAATTGCTAGCAAAGCTCGTGTACGTTGAAGCGAGGCGGAGAAGAATTCATTCGTCTCGTTATCGAAAGAAAGAGGCACAGCCTGATCGAGGGGAAGTACATGATCTTTGGTCCATCTCACCAACGCCTCGGCTCGTTCGGTATCCTTCCGAAATTGAACCCATATGCCTTCCCATTTGACTAAGGTTAGTCCCTAGACTAGTCTGCTGGACTATGGACACAGGGTATGCTGCTGATATCTTGGATTTTTCTGTTAGGTTCCACACCGAAGAAGCGTGCTTCGAGTACTTGCGGGCGATTCGGTGGCCAGACGGGTTTATGTGTCCAGCTTGCGGTCATCGCGGTGGTTGGTGGCTCAAAAAATATTTCCGGTTTGAGTGTTCGTCGTGTCATAGACAGACATCACCGCTAAGCGGCACAGTGATGCATAGATCGCACTTGCCGCTACGGCTTTGGTTTTGGGCTGCCTATTTCGTCTCCACGCACACACCTGGCATCAGTGCTGTGCAATTGCAGCGTCAACTCAGTATCAAGAAGGTGGATAGCGCCTGGTATTTGCTCCACAGATTGCGACGAGGAATGGTACGACAGAACCGTGAACGGCTCGCAGGAACAGTTGAAGCCGATGAAACCCATATCGGTGGACCGGTAAAAGGCAAAACGGGCCGTGGCGTCGCGAAAGCGAAAACCAAGACGTTAATAGCCGGAGCCGTAGAAATTGTCACGTACACACAAGGGGATCACTTTCGAGAGAAAGCAGGGCGTTTACGATTAGCGATTCTTCAAGACGCTGGAGAGAACGAGATCAAAGCATTCCTCAATAGCCATGTCGCTGAGGGCAGTAAGATCAAGTCCGATGGTTGGAAGGGATACTCGGCAAAAGCCTTGGCAGGATACGAACACCTGAGACGGACCCAGGGTGACCCAGCAAGTGCTGGGAAGCACGCTCCATACATCCATAGAGCGTTCGGCAATCTGCAGACCTGGCTGAACGGGATTCACCATGGAGTGGATTCAAAATACCTGCAACACTATCTTGATGAGTTTGTCTTTCGCTATAACCGCCGTGAGACTCCAATGAGTACCTTCCAGAGTTTGTTGAAAATCCTGACCAGCAGCTCAAAACCCTTGGGATTCAATAAACTGAAGCAACCTTAGTTAAATGGGAAGGCATATGAACCCATTCCCACAAATTGAGTAGGGCCCAGGAGAGATTGCCATAGGCGCGATGTTGAACGTGGTAAATAATCTCTTCCGAGGAAAAAGAAAAAATCCACTGTTCCAATCGTCGGGCGAGTTCCGTAGCCAAAGGCCGTAAATCCTGGTGGTCTGACGACCGCTCCCGTTCTTGTGCCAGTTTCAGAAACCACGCAAACCCATACGGCATTTCTTGATTGATTTCCTCTCGTTGGATGGCCACAAGTTCCTGCTCGAGCTTGCCTGGCTCGAATCGCGATTCCACAATCTCGGCCCATTGCGGATCGTCTGTGAGTCGTGAAACGGTGAGCAACGCATAGAGGCCGTGAACACAGGAATGCCAATCGATACATCCGCAAAATGCCGGGTAGCTCGTGTCTTGGCGGGTCACCCCTTGGGCCACGGTAATAGCGAGAGCTGTGAGATAGTCACCTCTCGACTCACAAAAGCTATTCCAATCGTCAGGAGAAGACATGTGGGCACCTCTAAAAACCAGGCATTTTTTGTGAGGGCAAGGAAGCCGCGCGCGGAAAACCGGAGTGTATGGGCGAATACATGAGGATTTGAGCACGCGGCTGACGCCGCCATCACGGAAAAGGACGGTTTTTAGAGGTGCCCATGTGTGTTCTGTCGGGTGTCATGCTTGTTTTACTGTACCGTTCGTCCAGGTTTTTTGAAAGGTGTTGAAGTTTCTGTCTTTCCGTTCTTATTCAGACGCCACCAGTGACCGATAAGAAAGAGGAGAAGGTCATTCCAGGGGTATTGCCATGAAACAGTTGCAGCCACTCAGAGTCTTGTTCTTTATTGGAGGGTGGGTCAGTCTCATCCTGGGGTGTGTGGGCATTATTCTTCCCCTGTTACCAACGACTCCCTTCATTCTATTGGCGGCCTATTGTTTTAGTCGCAGTTCGGAACGGCTATATCAGTGGCTGACCACTCACCCCCAAATGGGTCCTCTTATTCAAGATTGGCAACAAAATGGCAGTATTTGCAAAACGGCCAAGACCAAAGCGACCGTGCTTATCGTTGGCACGTTTGCGGTGACGTTTACGGTTGTGAACGTGGGGCTGATGGTGAAAGTCGTGATCTTACTCATTGGGATCAGTGTCCTCACTTTCATTTGGACACGCCCGGTGCCACCGAGTGCTCACGTGTTACCAGCAAAAGTTGTTGCGGAATAAGTTTTTTCCCCACTGAACGAGTGAGCTAGAGAAATCGTTTCTCATACCTCTCTTCCCATTTAAGCATTCCCTTTACCCTGGCGTCTTGAGAATAAACAACCGTGTTTAGATCGACGAGGCTCCTTTGGATATGTCATGATGAATCATGTCATGTGGAAGGGAACCCATACGATATTCACCCCGTTTGAAACACGTGTAAGGAGATTCAATGCCACAGACCAAAGGCTACGCTGCGTTACAAGCTGGAGCAGTGCTGGAACCGTTTAATTGTGATCGTCGATCCGTTGGCCCTCATGATGTTCTGATCCACATTCGGTATTGCGGAATTTGTCATTCCGACATCCATCAAGTTCGTGATGAGTGGGGGGGGTCGATTTTCCCGATGGTCCCAGGGCATGAAATTGTGGGGACCGCCGTTCAGGTCGGCCCCGAAGTCAAAACGTTTAAAGAGGGCAATACGGTTGGTGTTGGGTGTTTCGTGGATTCTTGTCGGACCTGTGCCTCCTGTCAGGAAGGCCTTGAGCAGTATTGCGAAGACGGCATGATCATCACCTATAACGGCCTCGATAAGCAGGGTGCGCCAACGTATGGCGGCTATTCGAAACAGATTGTTGTGGATGAAAAGTATGTACTGCGAATACCTTCTTCCCTGGCTTTGGAGGGAGCTGCTCCGTTGTTGTGTGCGGGCATCACGACCTATTCGCCGCTGAAACATTGGGGTGTGGGGAAAGGGCACCGGTTGGGTGTCGTTGGGCTGGGTGGGCTTGGTCACATGGCTGTGAAAATTGGACGTGCGTTCGGTGCTGATGTGACTGTTTTTAGTCGGTCTGAATCCAAACGGCCCGATGCGGAACGACTGGGGGCTGTTGACTTTGTGGCCACCGAGAAAGACAGGGCAATGGCTGGGCTTTCAGGCAAGTTTGATTTTCTGATCGATACCGTTTCAGAGTATCACGACTACAACGCCTATTTGGATTTGCTGACTCGAGATGGGACAATGATTGTAGTTGGGGCACCCAGTGATCCGTTGTCGGTTGCGGCTTTTCATCTCGTCCTTAAGCGGAGGCGCTTAGTGGGGTCGCTGATAGGCGGGATTCAAGAGACTCAGGACATGCTCGATTTTTGTGCCGAGCATCAAATTCCGTCTGATGTCGAGGTGATTCCGATCCAGCAAGTGAACGAGGCCTATGATCGGGTCGTGAAGGGTGATGTCCGGTTTCGGTTCGTCATTGATTTGGAGTCGTTAAGAACCTGAGAGAAAATACCTTGGACATCTCGCATCCAATCTTCGGGTCATCTTTGAACGGGCCTCAATCGAAACACCCTCCACATAGCTGTGCTATGCCTCGGGTGTTTCTCAATCGTTCCGTCCAAATCCGACCCAAATCTTGGCGCGATATTGTCCAAGGTATTTTCTCTCAGGTTCTAACTGAATAGTGTGAGTAATCCTACGCATGGGTTCAGATCATAACCCAGGGGGGCAAATGAATAACAAAACTCTTTCTACTATTGGTATGATCATCGGGATCATTCTTCTTGCGGCACTCCCCACATGGGCTGATTTTGATGAAGGAGAGAGAGCGTATATTGCCGAGGATTTTGAAGCGGCGTTTGGAGAATGGTCACCTTTGGCGGCTCAAGGTCATGCCGAAGCGCAAAACATGCTGGGTTATATGTATCGATGGGGACAAGGGGTTGACCAAGATTTTGCCAAAGCTCGGGAGTGGTACAAGCGGTCGGCGGATCAAGGACATTCCAGAGCCCAAAATAACCTAGGCATGGTCTATCTGCATGGATTGGGCGTTCCGAAGGATTATCGCCAGGCCTTTTATTGGTTTCTTCGAGCAGCCGAGCAAGACAATGCGGCTGGGCAAAACCATTTAGGATTGTTGTATTTCAAAGGGGAGGGTGTGGCTCAAGATTACGTGCAATCATATAAATGGGCCTTCCTGGCAGCTAACCAGGGCATGGATCCTGCCCTCATGGCTTTGCCGATGTTGGAAGAGGTGATGACGCCGGCTCAGATCGAAAAAGCCAAACAGTTAGCCCGGAAATGGAACCCGAAAGGTCAGGAGGAAGTGTTATAAGAATGCGAAAGCCTCTGCCAACTATATTGGGTGAATTTGGAGAATCGTGTTTATGTGTGGGTTCAAAAAAGAGTGCGGGTGTTGTCACCGGGTAAACGGCAAAGGATCACTGATGATGCAGGAGAGGCCTATTCTTGGCCAAAGGGAAGAGCGCTTGCTGCATAGTTGAGGGGCTCTCCTGCCGAAGCCCATCGCAAATGATTCCCCACAAATTTTTTGACGGTGAGCCCCAAGGCCTTGAGATTTCTGGCCGCGGTGGGGGTGGGCTCTCCTGAAATCCATACTTCCACGTTCTGAGTTGAATGGTCTGGACTGTTCCAATGCCGAATACGCTGTGCCGCCTCCGCCACCTCCCGGTGCCAGGCTAATCGAGCCATCGGAATCATGGCAATCAGCGTATGATTATTGGCGTACCCCACGACAAGTTGGTTGTCGATGGTCACGATGTCACTCAGGGGCCGGACATTATGGTGATAGGCGACCAACATCTCCGAGAGTCGTTGAAAAAACAACGCGTCCTCTTCGAATTGAGCCGATATCGCGACTTCAAGAAACCGGCCACGGTTGGCGACAGACTGCATTTCGGAGAGAGCTTGGACGATGACGGTTTCGTGTCGAGGGGAGTACCACGGATGGCTGAGAAAGTCCTCGATGATCCATTCATCAATATCCATGTCTTCCAGTTTGTCACGGTTCAAGCGTCGAAGATCTTCCGGGGCATAGTCCCGTAGGATGTCACTGACGGTCATGCTCAAGGTCGTGCCCGTTAACACGGCCCCTGCGGGACCTGCCACGGGAATGGTGAGCAGGCGGACGCCTGTATCACCGGCATACCCGGCCCAACTGAGTCGATTGAGAGTATCCTGTAGCACAGGATTAGAGGAGTAGGTATCCACTCCCAATTTGTCGGCGATTTTTCGTTTCACCATCGAAAAACCGATCAATTCCTTGCTTACGGGATCTTCCAAATTCCCTCGATCGCCGGTGGCCATTTCCTTGAGGCGAGTGGTGACACGCCATAGCCCTTTGGGAATTTGAATAATCGTTTCCACTGGATCGGTCAACAGACTGACCAAAAACTTCAGAGGGCTTACCACGGCGTGGACCACGCCATGCCAAAATGCCGAAATCTGATCCAGTGCGCCTTCCTCTTGTAATTTCACTAAGGCTTGAATCTCTCGAATGCGAATCCGGAGCATGTCTTGCCCGTAGGCATCGAATTGTCCAAATGGCGATGATATCGTGAAATGGTTAATAAATCGGAATGGTTCAACTTGGTCGAGCACGGTATAATGGTCGCCTTGTAACAGTTCCGGGGGGAGCAAGTCTCGGGCATCTAATATTGTGGACGTTTCAAAAAGGGAGCCAGTTGAGGAAGGCGTCGTGATTTGAGGAGTCAAGGCTGTGGCAATATCTGCACACAAATGTGTCCAAAACACAACACTGGCCAGTATGAGCGCGATCATCGCTGGTCGAGATTTCTTAGTAAACCCAGCCCCATTGGTGTGGTCGACCAAATGTTTCTCCCCTCAAATACTATAGGAAAGATACAATAAAATAGATTCTCTAATGTTTAATGCAATATCTGTTCCAGACAGGAGGTAGATGATGTGTCAATGAGTCTAGAATCAACAGGCTTGAAAAATTTTCAGGATACAGTCATTTCTTAGTTATTTCGGTGTATTGTTTAAAAGTCTTGATGGTCATTACTCCTAATTTGAAAATTTCAAGAGGGTCTTCTCCCAAGTGAGTGGGTAAATTGGGGCGAGTCATGTCCTGAAAGGCTCGCTGGAAAAGAGGTTGGTGGGTTTTTTGACCGTGGGAAAAGTGGCCAGGCTTTCTTGAGGCCTCACCCTGATCATCCCTCCCCTACCCCCTTACAAAGGAGGGGAGTGAAAAACCCCAGAAGTTACCCACACGATTTGGAGAAGAGCCTTTCAAGATTTCAGCATCAATCTATTTTGGTTTTGGCAGAGTAGAGATCTTTCGTTTCTGTTTTATGAGAGGGGAGCTTTAGCAGAAACCGAAAGCGAGGGCACTTATTCTCACTATAGGGCAACTCTACAAACCAGGCATTTTTTGTGAGGGCAAGGAAGCCGCGCGCGGAAAACCGGAGTGTATGGGCGAATACATGAGGATGTGAGCACGCGGCTGACGCCGCCATCACGGAAAAGGACGGTTTTTAGAGGTGCCCTATAGATACAGCCCCATACCGGTAAGTTCTTTTCCATCTCTGGCCCCAATCGATGGCTCCGCTATGCTTGCTCCGTTTTTGAGGGAACAATCATGTCATTCATCGCCGATCTTCATACTTCATTCCCGCTACTCTCGTGCGGGGAGCAAACACATGATTCCGGAAAGTCTCTATCGCTGGGCGCAGCTCAAAGGGATTACCGTCGTCGGGACCGGTGACGTCACGCATCCTGCCTGGTTTGCCGAGCTGCAAGAAAACTTGTACCGGCAGAGTAGGGCCTTTATCGCCTTAAGCCAGAACTGGCCGCACCTGTAGATCGTGAGATCCCTGAGTCGTGCCGAGCGGAGTTACTTGCGGATCAACCGACGGGCCATCGTTTCCCCAATGCGTTACCCTTCTGGAGCCTCGTTCCCTTGGTGGAAATCCTTTCTGAAATCAGAGGTGCAGGTGTCACCACCAAAGGCGTGACGGGGGTCTATCATCGTGTACTCGCGGACTTAGGGTTCGCGCAAGAATAACTTCCCCTGTTTGGACGTTGATCCATCCCGTCTGGCGGCGTTGCTCGTCCTTTCCATACAGGAGTATGCGCAGTCCTCGCGCCTTGCCAGACAGGTGTCTCAGCACCCACACAGGGGAAGTTATTCTTGCGCGAACCCTTAGGCAATGAATTCTCTATTCTCATGGATGTGCCGATAGTCGATATCGAAGAACACAGCGGAACGTTATTAGCGATTGCTATTCAACCCATGCGAGAAGGCAACGTCACGATTGCGCCAGGATATGACGGGGAGTTTGGCAAGGTTCGGATGTTGACTCCTGAAGATCGAGAAACGAATGCTTCTCAAATGCCGAAGTGAGTCTTTATTCAAAACGTGGAGAGGGGAAGGCGAATGCTCGTTGCCCGGAAATGATTCGAAGCAACGCCGACTTGTCGTGTGAAAGGATTATGTCTGAGGTCTCGGACGAGTTATCCAGGGCAATAGTCAAAGAGCGGTTATCACATTCGGTAATCGTAAAACCTCTGTGGTGAAGGTAGCCCGCGACATCACGCATTCGGGCGACTCCTTCAGTGAATTGGCAAAATATGCAATCCAAGTCATCCTCTTCCTCGTGACGTGCCCGTTTAGGCGCATGCCAAAAAGCCAGTCGATAACTTGAGATCCGAAGGTTCCGAGTCATAACCCAACCATAACTCCTATGACTGCTTATGCCAAGGAGGAATATCGTCTAACCCCGGAGGGAATCCGGCTTCCCAAGACCCTCGGCGTTTGCCTCCAGAACCCACTGGGCAAAACCAAAACCCCTCCTCCGTTTTTGCCAGTTTCCATCGACTGCCATCCCGATTAATCCATAACCACATGCGTTTGGCGATGCGAGTATTGCTCATTGGTGTATATCGATCATGAGTAAATTTTGTGGTTTCAATGTTCAACCTAGAAACGGCAGTTGGATCACAAAAGTCCGCGCAAGCTCTTAGGGTCCGTCACGAAATAACCGGGACAATTGGCCGAGACGATTTTGGAGCGAGCCAAGGAGCGAAGAGCGCGCATACCGGGAGTATGGAAGCGATGAGCGACGCGGGCGGAGCCCAAAAGCGTCCGGCCCTCGGGGAGGCCCATCTTTGGCCCGGGGCGGCGTTGCTCCTCGGTCACAGAGCCCCGCTCTGCTCCCTCGTCGCGCCTTGCCCCGATCACAAATCTGGGCCTCCCAATTGTACCGGTTATTTCGTGACGGACCCTGAGCGCACCTGGTAAAATATAAAAATGTCTCATCACCCCAGAGGTGACCACGATTTTTTATATTTCACCATGCACACCAATATCTTACACGTCTTTTTTGTGCCCAACTTCCATTTCTAGGTTCAATGCCTTCAGTATAGCACGATGGGGATTCAGACGTCTTACCCTTTCTTGACAAGATCAGGATCATCTGTTCATGGTGTATTGATGGAATCATGTGAAGCACACGAGTCAACGCCAGCACAGAAACCAACCTCCTCCAGCGTACGGTCCTCCCCTGATGTGCATGTCCTGTCGGTTCGCGACAAGACAATTGTGTTGGTCGGAACGATACATATCTCCCAGGAATCTGCTGATTTAGTTCGGGACGTTATCGAAGAGGAACAGCCGGATGGCGTGTGTGTTGAACTGGACACCCGACGATTTGAAGCCTTGTCGCAGCAACATAAATGGGAGTCCTTGGATCTCAAAGAGATCATTCGCAAGAAACAACTCAGTACGTTGCTGGTCAATTTGCTCTTAGCGTCCTACCAGAAACGCCTTGGGGATCAGTTGGGTGTTTTGCCTGGCATGGAAATGCTCGAAGCCATCACGGTTTCGAAAAAACACGACATCCCGATTTTTCTGTGTGATCGCGATATCCGTGTGACCATGCGGCGCGCCTGGCGATCGACACCGTTCCTCAAAAAAACCATGCTCGTGTCCTCGCTTATGCTCAGCGTGTTTGATACCGAGCCGGTGACGGAAGAATCCCTACAAAACCTGAAGAAGCAGGACGTGTTGTCGGAGATGATGAAGGAACTCGGGGCTGAAGTTCCGACCCTGAAAAAAGTGTTGATTGATGAGCGTGATCAATATTTAGCAGAAAAAATCTTACAAGCCGATGGTAAGAAACTCATTGCCGTGGTCGGAGCCGGCCATGTTGAGGGTATGACGACGGTGTTGCACCAAGCCCAGCGAATGGATCTTCAGGCGCTTGATATCATTCCGCCCGTATCGCCAATCTGGAAATGGGTGGGGTGGAGTATCCCCGCGATTATTGTTGGCTCCATTGCGCTGATTGGCTACCAAAAGGGCGTGGCAGCGGCAGGCGAAAATGCCCTGTTTTGGATTTTGGCCAATGGGATTCCCAGCGGCATTGGTGCCATACTCGCGTTCGCGCATCCGTTGACTATCTTGGTGGCGTTTGCCGGTGCACCCTTCACCAGCTTGACCCCTGTGATTGGCGTTGGCTATGTCACGGCATTTGTGCAGGCCTATATGCAGCCACCGATGGTTCGCGAGTTTCAATCCGTGGCAGCAGACATCGCGATTCCCCGACGGTGGTGGCAAAGCCGACTGCTCAGAATTTTTCTCGCTTTTTTATTGCCGACAATTGGCAGCGTGATTGGGACCTGGGTGGGTGGAACCAGAATCGTCTCGAATCTATTTTAAAAGACGTAAAGCGTGATCCGTGAGGCGTAAAGCGTGGGGAAGTTGGATCCCTTCACTCATGACGCACCAGGACTCAGTCCTTTCCGGACGACTAATTGAAATATTCTATGGGGAAGGGCATCCGAAGAACGTAATACGTGAAGCGTGAAGAAATCCCTATTTTCTTCTCAGCTTTTTACTCATGACGCATTACTCATCACGCTTCACGAGTCTTCATGCTTCGAGGTATGTTGAAAAATACATTGCGGGCATGTGTAATGAATAAAGCGTCCCTCACCGACCAGGCGCTTACTCATATTGATCTTGCACCACGCACATAGGCGGTCGGGGAGTTCGGATTCTGGGGTAGACGCAGGTGATTCGGTTGTAGATGTTTCCATTCCGACATTTTCGTAAAGGCGGACCATGGTTGTCAATGTGGGCAATTGAGACAACGAGTCGTCCTGTAAGTTTTCTCCACACCAAAGGAGGTCCCATGAGATTTCTCGTCTTTGGGCTACTGGTCATCATGTCGGCTACCGCTGCCTGGGCTCATGAAGATACAGATGATCCCTCGACCATGAGTGCTTCGGCCAAAGGGTCGATTCAGTTGGCACCTGACACGGCCATTGTCAATTTTTCGGTGGAGACCGCGGGCGAATCATTTGAGCAAGTCGTGGATGAAAATCGAGATCGCATGCAACGGGTGATGACAGCCCTTAGCCGTCTTGGCATTCCCGAAGCGCGCATTCAAACCACCTCTTTTGATGTCACGCCAAAATATGCTCCGCCACCACGTCGGCGGCCAAATGAGCCTGTCAAATATGAACCGCCCAGGATTCTTGGGTATACCGTGCGAAATGGGCTAAAGGTCGAGGTCCGAGATTTGGACAAGGTCGGGGCTGTAGCCGACAGGGCATTGAAGGCAGGAGCCAATCATTTCAATGGGATCCAATGGATTGTGCGTGACCGACACCCGATATATCTCCAAGCCTTAGCCCAAGCCGCAAAGAAAGCCAAAGCCAAGGCGCGGATGTTAGCGCAAGCCTTAGATGTTCAGTTGGTGGAATTGTTGACCGTCCAAGAAGGTAGGTCGCAGGTTCCTGCACCTCGGCGATCCTTTGCGAAATCGAGTATGCTCATGGCGAATGCTGCTGGTGAGTCTTCAGTGGCGATGTCGCCTGGAGAAATAAAAATCGAAGCGCAAGTCTCCCTGTTATATGAAATTGGTCCGGGTCTGGGGATGACTGATTTGCCATAAAAGCGTCCTAAATTCGAAACTCGAATGTCGAAATCCGAAACAACCGTAAATTTTGATTCCGAGTTTTCAAGATCCGTTTGAAGCATTCGAGTTTTGAAATTCTGATTTGTTTCGGATTTCAATATTCGGATTTCGAGTTTATGGGACCCTTTGCCTCGATTGATTAACCAACCATGAAGAACCCACAGCCTGCTCCTCTCGCCGGTATTCCCGCCCTCGTCGTGTCAGGATTCTTAGGGGCGGGTAAAACCACACTCGTTCAACATCTTCTCAAGGACGCACAACGTCAAGGATTGCGACTGGCAATCGTATCGAACGAATTCGGGGCCTTAGGCATTGATCAGGCATTGCTGGGCAATCAAGGCTCCAACAGCTATGTCGAATTGGAAGGCGGCTGTGTCTGCTGTAAGCTGTCCGATGAGTTAGTGAAGACCTTACAGCAACTGTGGGAAGAGGTTCAGCCAGATCGGATTGTCGTTGAAACCTCAGGCGTGGCCTTACCGTTCGAAACGCTTATCAATTTTTGGCGAGAACCGGTGACTGAATGGGTAGGCGATAGTATTACGGTGGTCGTAGTCAATGCCGAACAAGTTGCAGAAGGGCGTGACTTAAGCGGAACCTTCGAGCAACAAGTGTCATCGGCAGATCTCCTCATCGTCAATAAAATTGATTTGATCGAGGCCGATCAACTCGATCTGATTGAGAAACAATTAGAGCACATGGCCCCGGGCACTCCACTCATTCGTGCCACCAATGCAAATGTCGAGTCCAAAGTCTTATTTACTCCAGACCCGGAGACTCAGGCCAAACACCAGCGCGATCAACAGGTATCGCATACCCATGAGGCCTTTGAATCTGAAGAAATCCAAATAGCGCCCGGTATCGATCCGGAAACCCTTATCAAGCAAGTCCAATCCCACCAAGCCCTCCGAGCCAAAGGCTTCGTCCAAACCTCCCAAGGCCTTCGCATACTTCAAGGCGTAGGCTCTCGAATCGACCTAATCGAAACCACCGTAAATCCCCCAGCCCATCTCCTCAACCGCATCGTCGTCATTCGAAGAAGCACCAAACCAGATTCAACACACTAGACTGTTTCCTTCTATCCAGGGATTGACGAGTTATTTGACCTGTGGAGGTAAGGGTGTGGTACGGATTCGGCTTGTTTCAATAACTGAAAACATTCCGGCCCAATCATCTCGGCTTTCGAGTGCGGAAATCACTGATTGTTGAAGTTGGGTGGGGGAAGGAGCAGAGAGACGAATAAGAATAATGCCACTAGAGACTTGGAGTCCCCATCGGAAGGCAAGTTCTCCGAAATCCTTATCAAAGGTTAAGAGGAGGCGATCTTCTGTTTGAGCGCGGGAAAGTACTTCGGTGTCCACACTTCCAGGAGCATCAATTCGTATCCAGCTGACATCATGGTCTCGATCTCTTAGTGCCTGAACAATCTCACCTGGCACATTTTCATTGGCAAGAATGCGCACGGGTCAAGTCGGTAGGGGGAAAACCCGTTCGGCATGCAAGATAGCGCTGGCGTAAGCAAGACAGGCTTGAATGTCTTCATGAGTAATGCCAGGATAATTCTCCTGTATCTGCTTTTCGGTCCATCCTTGAGCTAAGAGGTCGATGATAAACTCAACCGCCAAGCGTGTCCCCTTTATCACGGGTTTCCCCACAAGAACATTTGGATCAACCTGTATCCGCTCTTCCCAATTCATGATTCACCTCCAGGCAGAGATAAAGCTTATCTTCTAGGAAGAAATATAGCAATTCCCTCATACCTACGAGGCCTTTGAATCTGAAGAAATCCAGCTAGACCCCGGCATTGATCCCGACACCCTCATTAAACAAATCCAATCCCATCAAGCCCTCCGAGCCAAAGGCTTCGTCCAAACCTCCCAAGGCCTTCGCATACTCCAAGGCGTAGGCTCTCGAATCGATTTAATCGAAACATCCGTAAACCCGCCCAATCATCTCCTCGGCCGCATCGTCGTCATCCGACGAAGCAACAACCCTGACTCTAAACACTAGGTCGTTCCCTTCTTTCTCTTTAATTGTAGTTAGAGGTGGTCCCGTTTATCTGAACACCCCAAGCCAAGTCTTAAGTGGAAAGTATCCCAATGAATTATGCTACCTCGGCTACAGGCAACAGGTTGAAATACGCCGTATCAGGTGTCTGGTCCGTATGGGCTTGATGTGGACGACTGGTATTGTAGAATTGAAAATACCGTTTCAGGCCTTGTTTGACCTCATTCGGCGTCTCATAGGCATGTAAGTACATATCCTCATATTTGACTGATCGCCACAGGCGTTCAACGAAAATGTTGTCACGCCAGGCTCCTTTGCCGTCCATGCTCATTTGAATATCTCGCTCCTTGAGCGCTTGGATGAATCGCTCACTGGTATATTGCCTGCCTTGATCCGTGTTCATGATTGCTGGACAGCCATATTTCTCAATCGCCTCTTCCAAGGCATCCATGATACATTCCCCATCCATCGTTACCGACACACGCCATGACAGGACTCGGCGACTATACCTGTCTAGCCTGACCGTCAGATAGACAAATCCATGGGCTATCGGAAGGTAGCTGACATCCGAGGCCCTCACCTGATTGGGCCGCGTAATGGATAGATTCCTGAGTAAGTACGGATATACGGCGTGTCCTCGATGCCTCTGAGTCGTCCTGGGCTGGCGATAGAGGGCTTCGATGCCCATCCGCTTCAGCAGGGTTCTCACGTGTGTGCGCCCAACGCTGGAGCCCTCCAATTGGAGCAAATCTCTCAACATACGCGACCCGGCAAACGGGTGGGCCAGATGCAGTGTATCCAGACGATGCATCAACGCAAGGTCACGCTCACTGAGGGGGACAGGTTGATAATAGAGACAACCTCTCGATAATCCGAGTATCTTGGCTTGGTGCGATACGGGGAGTGCATGGTTCCGGTCGATCATGGCCTTGCGCTCAGGAGTCCGGCCTTGCCGAGCGCGCCTTCTAAAAAATCATTCTCTAACGTCAGTTGCCCGATCTTGGCATGCAGGGTTTTCACCTCAACGGGAGGGCCTGTCTCGCGCCACTTCTCATCAAAGACTCCGGGTGCCTTCTCTAGTAGCTGTGTTTTCCATGGGGAGATCTGGTTCGCGTGGACCTCAAATTTCTTCGCTCATTCGGCAGTGGTAAAATCGCCCTTCAGGGCAGCAAGCGCCACTTTCGCCTTGCATGCAGGTTGGTGATTTCGTCGGATTCGTCTACTCATGATAAGCTCCTGTAAAGGACATGAAGATGATTGAAACAGGTCTACCTATCCACTTAAGACAGTGTCAATTTTTCCGGGTCCTTCTCTCACACATGCGGGTTTTGTATTGTCGAGAAATGAATGAAGATTGGTTGCAAATAGTAAGCAACGAAAAACTGGGCTTAGAGGTTTTCCTTTGTTTTCCCCCAGGGATTTACTTAATGTACTCATATGCCTTCCCATTTAACTAAGGTTGCTTCAGTTTATTGAATCCCAAGGGTTTTGAGCTGCTGGTCAGGATTTTCAACAAACTCTGGAAGGTACTCATTGGAGTCTCACGGCGGTTATAGCGAAAGACAAACTCATCAAGATAGTGTTGCAGGTATTTTGAATCCACTCCATGGTGAATCCCGTTCAGCCAGGTCTGCAGATTGCCGAACGCTCTATGGATGTGTGGAGCGTGCTTCCCAGCACTTGCTGGGTCACCCTGGGTCCGTCTCAGGTGTTCGTATCCTGCCAAGGCTTTTGCCGAGTATCCCTTCCAACCATCGGACTTGATCTTACTGCCCTCAGCGACATGGCTATTGAGGAATGCTTTGATCTCGTTCTCTCCAGCGTCTTGAAGAATCGCTAATCGTAAACGCCCTGCTTTCTCTCGAAAGTGATCCCCTTGTGTGTACGTGACAATTTCTACGGCTCCGGCTATTAACGTCTTGGTTTTCGCTTTCGCGACGCCACGGCCCGTTTTGCCTTTTACCGGTCCACCGATATGGGTTTCATCGGCTTCAACTGTTCCTGCGAGCCGTTCACGGTTCTGTCGTACCATTCCTCGTCGCAATCTGTGGAGCAAATACCAGGCGCTATCCACCTTCTTGATACTGAGTTGACGCTGCAATTGCACAGCACTGATGCCAGGTGTGTGCGTGGAGACGAAATAGGCAGCCCAAAACCAAAGCCGTAGCGGCAAGTGCGATCTATGCATCACTGTGCCGCTTAGCGGTGATGTCTGTCTATGACACGACGAACACTCAAACCGGAAATATTTTTTGAGCCACCAACCACCGCGATGACCGCAAGCTGGACACATAAACCCGTCTGGCCACCGAATCGCCCGCAAGTACTCGAAGCACGCTTCTTCGGTGTGGAACCTAACAGAAAAATCCAAGATATCAGCAGCATACCCTGTGTCCATAGTCCAGCAGACTAGTCTAGGGACTAACCTTAGTCAAATGGGAAGGCATATGTACTCATATTCAGGAATTTACCTCGTGATTGAGGGCTGGAAGGATCTGAAGCTAAGTGATCCCAAGATAGACCAGCTTCTCCATTCCCCCTTCGTAGACAAACTCAGGTTGTTTCGAAACGCGACCTTTCATTACCAGAGGGAATCACCAATAAGTTCGAAGCATCTCCAGTTTTTTGGGAGCCAGGAGGAAAGGACCGAAATTTGGTTGAATGATCTCTATTCCGAATTTGAAAGTTTTTTCCGGAAGCATGCTATTCCACTGCCTGACGATCTCCAAGAGTCCCTCAAGGATAAGTCCGGCGCACAAATCCCGCAGGCCATGATGGATTTCTTGGAAGCAGGGTGGCATTCTACTAAGGCAGATTCAGGCGATGGAAAATAGCCCGGGCCAATTCGGCGGCTTCCACAACATCCCCACCTTTGCCGGGGGATCTACCCACCTTAAGATTTCAATTTAAAAGAAAATGTAACAGTATACCCAATACTGTTACATGGAACCTGCCTTTTGGCCATGAAAGCCCTTTAAACACTGACTATTGAGTTTTAATTGGGTTTGCCTTTCACCCCTCCATTTTACTTGATTTGTTTCTTAAGTATTTCCCCCGCCTTCGTGCGCGGCTTCGCTGCCAGGCCAAATCCGGCATTTCGGCGAGGACTGTTTGAGCGGAGCGAGTTTCCGAGCCATTTGATTCGGCCTGGCAGCGAAGTTTCCCCAGAGGGGCCGCGCACGGGCGAAAATGGTTTTGGGTCCTTTTGCCGAAACAAAAGGACCTCGTCGTGTGGGGACGAAACCCCGCATAAAAAAATGACAGATAGACTATGCCAACCCTATATCACTTCAAATGTACTTTCGAAGAGAAAGAGAAATCTTTGCCCCATAGAATAGGGAACTAACGTTGAGGCGACAAGATTTCTCCCGCTGGTCGAAATGACAGAAGGAAACGAAATGACGGTTGGGTGCTAAGCGTCCTTTAGGAGGTGAGAATAGCTCTTCTCAATTTCTTTTTTAATCTCTGAATCGAGTTGGGCATTGTGAAGAGTGCTGGTTTTGCCTAAGAGTTCCAGCGAAATGTTTTTGGTGGTTTGGAGATTGGCTCCTTTGAATATGGTGCCTGTGAGCGACGCGTCTTGGAGATTGGCTTGAGAAAGGTCGGCATCTGTGAGGTCGGCTTCGCGGAGGTCAGCCAATTTTAAATTGGTTTCGACGAGTGTGCATCCCCGCAGTATTCCCCATGGTAAGGCGGTTCGTGTAAGGTTGGCTTTCGAGAGGTCAGCTCCTGTGAGGTCCGCACGAACCATGCCGGTTCCACTGAGGTCGGTCATCACCATTGTGGCTTTGGTGAGCACGGCTTTGATGAGATTGGCATCAAGAATATCTGCCTCTGTGAGATTGACTTCGGTGAGGTTGGCTTCTTCGAAATTGGCGCGAAGCAAGTAGGCATCGGATAGATCCGCGCCGGTAAAATCCGTTTTCGAAAAATCCATTCGCGTAAAGTCATACCCCGACAGGTCGGCACCGCTGAGGTCGGGGTGGACATCTGGCTGCGTTCGCCGAAATTTATTCCACACCTCCAGCCCTTGAAGAACGAGGTCAAGATGTTCTTGGTTTGCCATGTTACTGTTTTAACGTGAGAAGAGACGGTGAAGCAAGGATGAAACGTGGTGTAATGCTGAAGAGAGAGGATGAAGTGAAAACCGACGCGGTTACCGTTTTTTTAGGTATCGCAAAAACTCGGAATCGGGACTGAGCACCAAGGGGAGGTGTGGGCTATCCGACCTTTGTTTTCCAGCATTTTGTCAGCGCTTCAAGTTTTGGTCCGGCTTGAGGCCAATCATAGAGTGTGGCAGGATCAAAGTCCGCTCCATTGGGCCACACGATAGTATGGACTTCTTCGTCTAAACAAGCCTGATCAAATACACGTGCATCGTTCAACGGTCCATATACCTCTCCCCGTAAAACTGGTTGAAAGTCGATGACCTGATGTGCGCCGTCCTCAAATTCAACGTTGAGGGTGAACGGAGCCACCTTTTCAAACTTCACGACTTTATGGATTGAGTGAGCCATATTGTTACCGCAGTGGTTCAATTTTACTTGGAGGAGCACCAGCCTGCAAGACATTCCAGTTATTTAAGAGTTCTTCTTGATGGATTTCTGCCCAAGCTGTAGCCAGACGTTCTTGTCGAGCTGGAAGACTGCCGGCGAGAAGTTCGATTTCATCGATGGCATAAATTCCGACATGTTCTTGATAGTACGCATGAAAGTGTGGTCGGTGATGAGGGCCACTTGGTTCGACATACATTCGAATGATGATTCCAAAAAATCTAGCGATTTCAGGCATGGTTGGTGTGGAAGAATTTTGGACTTTTCTGGCTGATTGACTTGTGTCTCTACTAGTTTTTCCTATTGATGTCCTTGGTTTGCCATGCTGGAGTTTTAACCTGAAAAGAGATGGTCAAGCAAGGGCGGAATGTGAAGGAAGGTTGAATTGTAAACCGAGGCGGTTAGCGTTTTTTCAGGTATCGCAAAAACTCGGAATCGGGACTGAGCACCATGGTGGTGTTTGTGGAGAAGACTTTACCGTAGGCTTCCATGGTCCGAATAAATTCAAAAAATTTGGGATCTTGCCGATAGGCATCGGCGTAAATTTTGAAGGCTTTGGCCTCGCCCGCACCGCGAAGTTCTTGGGACGTTTTGTAGGCATTGGCTAAAAGAATTGCGCGATCCTTTTCGGCTTCCGATCGAATTTTCTGCGCTTCTTCCGCGCCTTCGGCTTTATACTGTTTGGCGATCCGTTCCCGTTCGGCTTGCATGCGATCAAACACGGCCTTGGCATTTTGCTCAGGCAGGTCCGCGCGTTTGATTCGGACATCTAAGATTTCCAAGCCATATTTGTTGGCTATTTCGTTGGCTCGTAGTGCGACCTTGGCCATGATCACCAACCGGTTGGCGGAGACAATTTCGTGGAGTTCATGGCCACCTAGCTCCACGCGAAGCTCGGAATAGACGATATCGTCCAATCGTTGAAGCGCTCCCCGTTGGGTTTGGAATGATTTGTACACTTGGAGGGGATCCACGATTTTCCATTTGGCGTAATTATCGATCAAAATAGTCTTTTTGTCTTTGGTAATGACCTCGCGAGCGGGGACGTCGTAATCCAGGAGTCGTTTATCAAAATAGGTGACTTCTTGCACGAAGGGAATCTTGAACTTTAAGCCGGGTTCGGTGATGGTTCGCTTGGGTTCACCAAGCTGGACGACGATGGCCGTTTGCGTCAGATCAACAATAAAGAATGGGGATACCCCCAACATAATGAGCAAGACGAATACACCTAATATGCCGAGGATTAGATTTTGTTTCATTATGGTGAAGCCTGCCTTTTCATTCGATCTAACGGGAGATAGGGGATGACATTGCCCGCTGCGTTAGAATCTAGAATAATTTTATCGACGTTCGAGAGCACTTTTTCCATGGTTTCGATATACACCCGCGTGGCGATGACGTTTTTGCCTTTTTTGTATTCTTTCAGTGTTTGCAAAAAGTGATTCGCTTCACCTTCAGCCCGAGCGATTCTGGACTTAGCATACCCTTTGGCTTCATTAACATCTTGTGCCGCCTGTCCTTTGGCTTTGGGTATGAGGTCATTTCGATAGCCATGGGCTTGGTTGATGAGCTGCTCTCTCTCCTCTTTCGCACTGGCGACATCTTTAAAGTATTTCGCCACTTTCTGTGGGGGGTTTACATCCAATAATTGGACGGTGGAAATCTGTACTCCGCCCTCATATTGGTTGAGTATTCCCTGCAGGAGGGCTTGGGTTTTCATTTGAATCTCGGCTTTGCCCACAGTTAACACTTCATCGATCTTGTTTTTGCCGACGATTTCCCGCATGGAGGCTTCCGCGGCTTTTCGGATCGTCTCTTCAATGCCCGCAACATTAAAAAGAAAGTTTCTGGCATTGCTGATTTTGTATTGCACGATAAATTCAACGACCAGAATATTCATATCCCCCGTTAACATGTGCGCTTCTTGCGGGACCATCTGTGACCGGCCTCGAGCATTGGTGCGAAACCCGACTTCGATCCGGTGCAATTTTTCAACCTTAGGCGTATCCACGCTTTCAAGGATCGGAATTTTGAAATGGGGGCCAGGTCCAACGACGCGGACTACATCGCCAAACCGTTTCACGAGACCTTCCTCATCGGGTTCGACTTTGTAGAAGGCTTGGGTGAGTGCGAAAATGCCCACGACAATCAAGATGATGGTCTTCACCCCAGTCGACGGCATCAGCCGCTTCCATTGTTCTTGGGCTTTTTTAAGGACGTCATCCAGAGGGTCTGAGCCACCTTGTTTCCCCCACGGATCTTTTGGTTCCCAGGCCATTGATAATTCCCCTATTGATTCGATGTTTAGTGGTAGTGCGTGAGTAATTAACCAGAATTGCTCCGTACGTTAACAGAAAATTATAAACTGGGCAACTGATTAGGATTCGCGCAAGAATAACTTCCCCTGTTTGGGTGCTGAGACGCCTGTCTGGCAAGGCGGGAGGACTGCGCATACTCCTCGTATGGAAAGGACGAGCAACGCCGCCAGACAGGATGGATCGACGCCCAAACAGGGGAAGTTATTCTTGCGCGAACCCTTCATTCTACGTTGAATGGGTGGAATAAAAAATGATGATAAAATGACGAAGTGGTGAGAAATGTGAAAATACATCCTGGTCACACCCTGATCTTCAATAAACCGTATGGCGTGCTGTCTTGTTTTACGGATACATCACAGCGTCCCACACTGTCGGATTATATTTCCGTTCCCGATGTGTATGCGGCGGGACGACTTGATTTCGACAGCGAGGGATTGCTTCTGCTCACTGCCGATGGGTCATTAGCGCATCGTTTAACTGACCCCAAGTTTAAATTGTTTAAAACCTATGTCGTGCAAGTTGAACGCATTCCCGATAAACACAGTTTAGCAAAACTTCGCACAGGAGTGGTTATTGGCGGACGGAAGACTCGGCCAGCGAGGGTTCATCTGTTGGATCACGCCCCTTCGTTATGGGAACGTCCCGTTCCTATTCGATTTCGCAAATCGGTTCCAACTGCCTGGTTGGAGATTTCAATTGCTGAAGGGATGAATCGACAGGTCCGGCGGATGACCGCGGCCGTCGGTCATCCTGCTCTCCGAATTATTCGAATGGCGATCGGTCCGATACGTATCGATAACTTGCTTTCAGGTCAGTATCGACAGCTCCGTTCCCAAGAGCTTCGGCTCTTAAGGGTCGCGCTAGAATAACTTCCCCTGTTTGGGCGTCGATCCATCCTGTCTGGCGGCGTTGTTCGTCCTTTCCATACGAGGAGTATGCGCAGTCCTCGCGCCCTGCCAGACAGGCGTCTCAGCACCCAAACATGCTAGCGCGACCCCTTAATCAAAGCCTGTGACTTGGCGGGAACTCCTTCACATCTTCGTTCTTATCCAAAGAAGCGTTGATCAATCAAGAAGCGTGAGCATCGTTTTCACGTGCATGACGTGTGAGCGATGTTTGAACCTAGAAACCGCAGTTGGATCACAAAAGTCCGCGCAAGCTCTTGGCACAATTCGCAAAACAGAAAAATGTCTCATCACCCAAAAGGTGACTACGAATTTTTCTCCTTCACGATGCACACCAATATCTTACACGTCTTTTTTGCGCCCAACTACCGTTTCTAGGTTGAAGCCAACGTATTTGCTTCGTTGAATTTTTTCTTGATCATTCGTGTCTCGATGGATACAATGGGCAGTTTTTCAGCTATATTCTTCTTTACTGTGCCCAAGGAATACACCTCAAGGTAGAAACGTGACTCAGCAGACATAACGCATGCTTGGGTAAGAGAGTCCAATTCTACCAATATTGCTTTCCCTCACATGATCAATTTTCTTTTGTATGTGATGGCGAATCAATCCTTTTGTCTTTAACTACATGGAGAGATATCCAACATGGCGGTAACTGCTATTCTGGCCCTGTCATTTCTCGGACTGGTCATCGCATTTTATTATTCTTCATCGACCAGAAAAATCCCCATCGATATGGGTATCGATGATCCCGAACTCAAGCAGCGTCTGGCTAAGATCCACTCGGCTATCGCCAATGGGGCCATGGCATTCCTCAAGCAGGAATATAAATTCATGGCCATCTTTATGGTGGTCTTTGCGGCGATCATTGCGGTCCTCATTGATGACCATCAAACCGATTATGTGAATGAAGGGATTTATACCGCCATTGCGTTCATTGTTGGCGCGATCATTTCGATTCTTTCGGGATTCATCGGCATGAAGATCGCGACCCAGGGCAATGTGCGTACCACGGTCTCAGCCAATAAATCCCTTTCCGAAGCGTTTAAGGTTGCGTTGCATTCGGGCTCCGTCATGGGCTTTGCGTTGGTGAGTCTGGCCTCCTTAGGACTACTTGGGGTGTATCTTCTGCTGGTGAATATCATGCCGGCTCAACTCCCGACACACATTCTGATGGAAGTTATTGCCGGCTTCGGTCTCGGTGGTTCGTCTATTGCGCTATTCGCCCGTGTGGGTGGTGGTATTTTCACCAAAGCCGCTGACGTCGGTGCTGATCTGGTCGGTAAAGTTGAAGCGGGTATTCCTGAAGACGATCCGCGTAACCCTGCGGTGATTGCCGATAACGTGGGCGATAATGTCGGTGATGTGGCCGGTATGGGTGCCGACTTATTTGGGTCCTGTGCTGAAAGTACCTGCGCCGCTATGGTGATTAGCGCTGTGGCCTTTTCCGGCATGGTCGATGCGTTGTTGTATCCGATTCTTATCTCTGCTGTTGGGATCCCAGTGAGCTTTCTGACCTTGATGATGATCAAGGTCAACACGGAAGACCAAGTGGGTCCAGCGCTCAAAAAGATGCTGATCATCTCTAGTGTGTTGACAGCGGTGGTGATGTTTTTCGTCACCAAGGCCATGGTCCCCGATTCCTTTCAAATCGGCGGTGAGACGTATACGGATCTGGCGGTGTATTTTTGCTTCCTCGCCGGCTTAATTGCTGGGCTCGTCGTGGGTCTGATAACCGAATATTACACCTCACATAACTACGCTCCCGTGCGAGAATTGGCGAAATCGTGTGAAACCGGTTCGGCCACGAATATCATTTTTGGCTTAGCTCTCGGCTATCAGAGTGCCGTGGGTCCCTATCTCGCGATTGGCTTGGCCATCTATATCCCGTGGATGTTGGCTGGTATGTACGGTGTGGCCATCGCCTCTCTTGGTATGCTTGGTACACTGGTCATTGCGCTGACCATCGATGTCTACGGCCCGATTTCTGATAACGCCGGTGGCATTGCTGAAATGGCCGGCATGCCTGAGCACGTGCGAAAACGAACGGACGTGCTGGATGCAGCAGGAAACACCACAGCTGCCATTGGTAAAGGGTTCGCCATCGGCGCAGCAATCCTCACCTCGTTGGCCCTGTTCGCTGCCTTTTTGACACGGGCTGATTTGTTGCTCAAGGAACAACGTGGTCCTGAGTATGATCTGTTGGGAAGCATTAACTTGCTCGATCCCTTGGTCTTTACCGGGCTGTTTATCGGTGCGATGTTACCGTCATATTTTTCAGCGATGACCATGAAGTCTGTGGGGACGGCGGCCTATAAAATGATTGAAGAAGTCAGACGTCAGTTTCGCACCATTCCTGGCCTCATGGAAGGGAAAGCCGAGGCGGATTCTGACCGATGTGTGGCCATTTCAACTCAAGCTGCGCTAAAGGAAATGATTCCCCCAGGCATTCTGATCATGGGGACCCCACTGCTTGTCGGTTTCCTGTTTGACATTCAAGCGCTCGCGGGTGTCCTTGCAGGTTCTTTAGTCGCCGGTGGCGTCATGGCCATCTCCTCATCTAATAGTGGTGGAGCCTGGGATAATGCCAAGAAATATATTGAAGCCGGTAACCTCGGCGGCAAGGGTACTGACATTCATAAAGCCGCAGTTGTTGGCGATACCGTCGGGGATCCACTCAAAGATACCTCAGGCCCGTCGCTGAATATCCTGATCAAACTTTCCGCTATTCTGTCACTAGTCTTCGTCCCGTTTTTTGTGCAGTACGGTGGCCTGCTGGTCCGTTAATAGAAAATAGCGTCTTTTTGTAGGTGCAGCATCCCTCCTGAGCCATGTCGAAGGATGCCTCTTCCGCGCGTCATTGACCAATAGGTTTTTCGGGTATGGTTGAAAAATATTAAAGTGGGGTTTTGCCCCCACGCGGCGAGGCCCCTTCGGCAAGCTCAGGACAGGCCTGTTGTTTCGGTAAAAGTGCCCAAAACCATTTCCGCCCGTGCGCGGCCCCCCGCTTCTGCGGGGGCAGGCTCTACGGGTCCCTCCGTCTTCGCCCCAAACCCTTCGACTTTGCTCAGGACAGGTCAAGATGGCTCGGGAACTCGCTCCGCTCAAACAGCCCTCGCCGAAAAGTCGATTCGGGGCTCCGGCTCCGCCGCACCCAACGCGGGAAGCCAAAAAGGGGACCCTACCTTATAAAAGGTCACCAAGATTGATCGAATTGGTTAGCGGGAGGGGATGAGCAATCAGTCCCCCTCTATCATATATGGACACCCCCCCGGTGTCATTTCGAGTGAAAGGAGAAATCTCTTGGCTGGCCCTGGACGGTTGTGGCTCGTGTGGCGGGAAAGAGATTTCTCCCAAGGGTCGAAATGACAAAGGGAGGGTCGAAATGACAATTGGGGGTGATCGAAATGACCAAGGGGAGGGTCGAAATGACAACAGGAGCGAACGTTTTGTTTTCCCGCCAACCTGCGCACGATCGGTTGTCAATACGGGTATTATCGCTGGCGGTTTTCCGGGGATGTGTTGTTATTTCAGGTGGGGAAGTTTTTTGAATGGTACCAGGCCCGTGATCAGGAGGTGGCCGGGTTGCTTGGGCTGAAGCCTCTACGTCGTCATCGAAGAGGCGCGCGGTATGGGTTCCCGACACACTTTCGTGCTTGGGCGTTGGAGCGGTTACTCGGACGGAATCGTTTGGTGATGCTGATCCTTGAACGGGAGGGCCCTGCTCTGACAAGGATCAAGCCCCGGCTGCCTGTGTATTGGTGCGAACCGCTAACTGCTTTCTAAGCAATTCTCCATGTTCTGTGGGATGATAAAAATGCTTAATTCCATCGTTAGGCGAAAGACGGGAGACGGCAGCAAGAGGAAGGTGGGGCTTCCCCTCCCGTTTCCCGCCTACCGTCTGACAATTTTTTAAGCGGTTAAGAACAGGCTGCGTGATTTGACGAAGGGGTTTACCTTGACCCCTCAGACGGGCTCCGTTATCCTGAATTGACTTGACCGAGTGTCTTTTTAAGTCAGGGAGGTGGCCGATGGAAAAGCAGGAGCGTAAATCTGATTCAACCAAAGATCCTTCCGTTCAAGACGATCAAGAAGTTAAAGCCAATCCGAAGGTTGTCGAGACTGGGAAAAAACTGACCGACGATATTGACCAACTGATCGATGAGATTGACGAAGTCTTGGAAGAAAACGCTTCGGAATTCGTGAAGAATTACGTGCAAAAAGGAGGCCAGTAACTTTCTCTTATCCCCTTTTCAGTTATTCGACCCGACCAATTTCTGTTTCAATTCATTCCATTCCCTTGCCCACGGCTCTGCCCTCAACGAGTCCCCCCCCCCCCCCCCCAACATTTTTCTTCTGTATTGACCGATGCAACGGGACCTTTGTTGATTCCCGTTCATCACCGTTCGTGGTCAATTAATAAAGATTGGGGTGTCTCGGATAGGGATAGGGGATAGGGGTCGGATAGGGGTCAGATAGGGGTCAAATCTTTGGTTGAGAGTTTCGAGTGTTGGGTGTGTAAGCATGACGGCATAGCTCTTTCTCTCCAAATTGTTCTTCCCCTCTTTTTATGGCTCTTCTCCAGCGAGCCTTTCAGGAAATGACTCGCCCAAATTTCCCCACTCGCTTGGGAGAAGAGCCCATTTTTTGAGAGGAACAATTATGCCTTAAAAATGGAGTGGTGATAAAGAGTGCGGTTGACTCAATCACAATTTCGATTCCTGGCAATTCATGATCATCCTATTTCGGTTCCTCCTCAGACGGCATGTTATATAACGACCAGTTCTTCTGGTCCATGGTCGGCGTTACCATTCCCGGCGACCACAGATGCGGCGTCACGAAAATTATCACTTGCGATTGTTGGCGAAACATGTCCTGGTGCCCGAAAAAATATTTGAGAACAGGCAAATCGCGCAATCCAGGAAGGCCAGCTACGCTGTCTGAGCCCAACTTCAGCATAAGTCCACCGATAATCACTGTCTGACCATCCTCTACCGTGGTGGAAGTGGTAACGGAGTTTCGTGATCGCCGTTGTTCAACGTTTTCAAGTGTGGGGATAAACTGCGACTGGTCGATCTCGAGGTCGAGCGCAATTCTGCCATCCTTGGTGATCACAGGAAGAACCTCGAGGATGATGCCACTCGAGATCTTCTCGAGCGTCACATCGATACCGCCAGGGGCCTGGACGACCACGAACCGGTCCTCAGTAATTTCGAGATGTGCCGATGTTCCGCTGGTCGTCGCCAAATATGGCCGCGAGATGATGCGCGCGTCTTCGTCCTGGACCAGCATGTTCAACACAGCTGTGAACGTCGCCGTGTGGGCGGTGTCTGCAACACGGGTAAATGAGACCGTATCGCCGATCAGGTTGGCGAAGTCAATAAAGATGTTGCGAAACTCCCCAGTGGAGCCGCCTTCGAGGCGAGAACCGAGATCGAGAAAGGACTGTACGTTGAATTCGACAATGAGAGCCTCCAACAAGACGTGGCCAGAATCGATATCGATGTGGTTAAGCATATGGACCACTTTGTCGATGATTGCAGGGCGACCGGAAATGACGATCGAGTTAGTCTTGGGTAGCGGTGCAACCATGATCTCCCTGGTGCCCTCTTGGTCGTTATATGGATAGAGGGAGTTCAATAACTTGACCGCGTGTTCAGTACGTAAGTGCGAGAGAGAAAACTCGTGTGACACATTACCTGAGTCGTCTGCGGAGCTGAGGGTCGCTGGTCCGGTCTGCACCGGCGCTTCATTAATCACCACCATTGAATCCTTCAGACTCGCGGTCATACCGCTCGGGCGAAGCAGGATCGATAGCGCCTCGACCAAAGGCCTACGTTCGAAAAGCGCCGTTACAGTGCCAACAAGGCGGGGTATTTCGCGGATAAATTCTGTACGTGACCGTTTGAGAATGAGCTGCACCAATACCTCGAGCCGGGCCTCTTTCAGATCGACCGACACCAGTACCTGTTCGGGCGACGATCCCTCCAAGACTACCTCGAGCCGCTCTATGCCCCTTTCCAGGTTGATTTGGCGCCGGGCTTTTATTTGTTTGTTCTGCTCGTGATAGTTGGCCAATAGGATGTCCAAATCGAGGTCGGTGTCTTTATGCGGAGCACATCCAACACAGGCAACGGCCACCGTCGCTACCACGAGATACATGAAGCACCACCGGTATATGTAAGCTGTGTATGAGGAGGTTGGAAATATGGGAATTGCCTTGGTTAGGAATAATTGATGCAAACAGTAAATTTTATCAACTGAATTTTGAAGCCGGTCCTCTCAGGTCGCTCTCATCGAAGAACTTAGCTCCTACTCTTCACTGAGAGTAAGTTTGCCTCTAGCGTTTAGGATCTGTATGTCTTCAAACGAATGTGGAACAGAGTTGGAATTTAGTTAGAGACACATTCGGTTTAGGGAATAGTCGCTGCAGCATCTCATGCTGCCTCTTCCTGGCGTCATGGACCCTTGGTGCGTGGGAGACACCTCAGACGGATCTTCCCCCGAGTTTTGGGCGGATTTTTGGCTCTAACCTTTTGATGTCATTGAAGAAGTCACGGTTTGGGCGAGGCCACGTCTCTGCCTACACATGCACCTTGGCTGGCCGTGTGGTGGTGGCAGGCGGGGTGATCCCCAATGCGGCAAAGATGGTTGCCTGCCTAGCATCGGGGCGAGCCAGCTGAAGCACCTCCTGCCCGCCGATTGCATGGCGTTGGAAACACAATCGTGACAGGGCCCCCAGGGCGTCTTGAAGGGTCAGCGCCTGGGCGCTCTGCTCCGTCGTCCCAAACGCCTCCTTCAGGCCTCGCTCGCCTTCCCGGGCCACTTTCAGGGCGAGCATCGCGGCAAAGACATGGCCACGCGTGCGGCTCTCCTTCCGCACAAAGATGGGGCGCAGTTCGAGCAAGCCCGTCTTCATCGTCCGGAAGTCGCGTTCCACCCGTTGCAGGTCCCGGTACCGGGCATCCACCGTCGCGGCATCCATCGTGTCCCGAGCCACATCGGTTTCCAGCACCGAACAGCCATCCAACAGGGCCGCCTCGGCCTGCTTGGCCTCATCAATCTCGACCACAAGCTGGGTCCCCTGCAGGGCGAGGGTGGTGAAGGCGGAGAGCTTGTGCTTCTTGGCCCACTGGGTCAGCTGCCGCTGTCCCGCCGCCGGGGTGGCCCGCTTGGCCTTCTGGACAAACGCATTGCGCGCCGCGACCTTCTGCTGCAGTGTGGCCACTTTGTCCTGACGTCGCGTGGCCACCGTGTGGCGCAACGCCTCATTCCGCCGCAGGATCAGCCGACGAGACCCATCCTCCACTTCCTGTATCGTCTCATCAAACAAATTGAGTTGGAGCACATCTTTCTTCAGCAAGGTGCGAATCTGCGGGTCAGTGAGGGCGGTGAGGTACTTGAGTCCCTGCTCGGTGAGGGCCGCCTTGCCTGCGGCTTTCACCATCCCCCGATCCCCCACAAACACGACGTCGGTGATCTTGAACTGGGTCTTGATCCGTTCAATCTGCTCGGCGACCGTGCGGGGATCCGCCGTATTCCCCTTGAACACCGTGACGGCCAGCGGCTCACCATCCGGCCCTGTCAGCAACCCAATCACAATCTGCTTCTTGTGCTTCTTGCCGTCCCGATTATACCCATAGGCGGCCAGTTCATTCTTGTCCCCCTCAAAATAGGAGGAGGTCACGTCATAGAGCACCAAGACCGGGGGCTGGCCGGTCCGCTGGACATAGGCCCGATACAGTTTCTTCTCGATGGCTTCTTGTTGGGTGCCCAACCAGTCTAAGGCCTCGTACAGGTCATCCTCGTCAAAGGCGGGCAATCCCAACACCTCAGCGACCGCATGATCGGTGGCCCACCGCACGGCTGACAGCCGCGAACCCTGATGAGCCACTCGTGCCAGCACCAGGAACAGGGCGAGCTTGGCTACTCGTTTCGGACCCAAGGCCGACACCACTCCCACCCGTTGGGCCACCGCTTTCAGGGCGAAGAGGACGCCAAAGATCCGATCACTCACGGGGCCCGCCTCGTCTTCCGTTCCATCGAAATCCCCACGGAGGCAGCGCTTGAGCGCGTCTACGCGAGCCGGAGGCCACGAGGTCAGATTGGCCAGGGTCCGGGTCTTCACCTTGCCGCCCGCTCGGTAGCTTTCGCGCAATAAAATGGCGGGCGGGGAGGTGCGGTTAGGAACGGTGGCGATATACATGCTTTATGTATAGCATAAATAAAGCATTATAGTCAAGATAAAACAACAATTACATGCCTACATTCCAGAGAGCAATCCAATCTTTCCCTGAAGAATTCCAACAGCTTAGGTGGCAAACATGGGGGGAAGATCCGTCAGACCTGCCTGCGCGAAGCCCGCTTCAGCGAAGGCTGGTAATATTGTACAGCTACACAAGAAAGAAAGCTAACAGGAAGGAGAGGCAGGGACAAAAAGCTTCAGGGAGCCAGAATTGGATGGCGGTATGGGAGAACCATGTATTCTGTTATGACCCACAAAAATTTCAACATGATTCAACGGCTGCTCAATTCAGAACTTTTAGATCCATGGCCTTACAAATGTTTAGATATATTGCCTTTGATATAGATCCTCCAAATTAGTCTTGCCTACTTGGGCATTCACGGTCTCTCAAATCTCAACGGCCCCGGTATGTTTTTTTGTTTTCTCCCGATTACAAGAAATTCGCGATACATTAAACACGAGGGCCATTGAACACGAGGGCAAATAAACCTATAATATAATTCACTAGTGTCCCAACGTTTAATCGAACAAATTCAATTGGTTAGACATCATAGAATCCTCATTTTTGTAATGGATGCCCATAAGTAATTGATCCAATGGTGTTTTCTCGAAAAGCGTCAGACTCAAAATCTGTCATATTGTGTAGAGATCGGTTTTGAGGTTGAGTCGTTTTTTGATGATCGCCACGAGCACGTAGACTGAGATGGCGATCCAAATCTGACGCTTCACGGCATTCTCGGACGTGCCAAAAAAGGATTTGATTCTCAGGTGTTGTTTGATCCATTTGAAAAACAGCTCTACCTGCCATCGATACCGGTAGAGATCGGCTACAGTCTGTGCGGGTATCAAAAAGTTGTTGGTCAGGAAATTGAAGGTTTTGTCGATCTGGTCGTCGTGATATTTGATCCGCCGTAATGATTGTGGATAGTCCTTCTTTGAATCGACTCCGGTCAGAATAATACGTTGATCGCAGCGCAGCCCCTGGGATCTGGCTATGGGATGAGAGTCCCGACGTGTGTATTGGGTATTGCTCTTGGCGCGAATGACGAAGAAGGCGCCGGCTTGATTCAGGGTGAAGAGTCGTCCGAAATCCAGATACCCTCGATCCATGATGTAGAACGCCCCTGGCTCTGGGATGAGGAGATCGAGGACCTTGACGTCGTGTAGCTTGCCGTCTGAGATATGGATGAAAGTTGGGATATTGCCTCGTAAATCGAGCAGGGTATGGAGTGTGACAGCTGATTTGGTGGAACGAAAGAGCGCCCAGGGAAACACGGAGAGACAGAGATCGATTGTGGAGGCGTCGAGCGCATAGATAGTATTGTCGAGATCGAGCCCTCAATCTTCTTGGGCATAGAGGGGCCGTGCCATCTTGATCAAGGCCTGAGCAACGTCGGCGTACATTCTCCAGTCGCGGACTTTGTGGGCATTGGAGAGAGTGTTGCGAGAGACGCTTCCACGAATACCCATGTGGTAGCACTTTTCTCGTTGGGCACGAAGACAGGCCTCGATATCCCGAAGGCTTTCTCTGTAGGTCAATTGAGCAACGCTCATACAGAGGAATTGGTCGAGACAACTGAATGATTTGACCTTGTGATTTCCATCGTAGCGCGTCACACAGCAACGAAAGGTATGCATGGGAAGATGATCCATCAATTGAGCAAAGACGAGTTTCCCTATGTGCATGATTTTCCTCCAAAAATAGCCTAAATAGTGGCATTTTAGAGGTTTTTGCACAGTTCAAATCGGTGACACCCATGATTCGCCTAATTTCTTCTATTATGCCTTCCCATTTAACTAAGGTTGCTTCAGTTTATTGAATCCCAAGGGTTTTGAGCTGCTGGTCAGGATTTTCAACAAACTCTGGAAGGTACTCATTGGAGTCTCACGGCGGTTATAGCGAAAGACAAACTCATCAAGATAGTGTTGCAGGTATTTTGAATCCACTCCATGGTGAATCCCGTTCAGCCAGGTCTGCAGATTGCCGAACGCTCTATGGATGTGTGGAGCGTGCTTCCCAGCACTTGCTGGGTCACCCTGGGTCCGTCTCAGGTGTTCGTATCCTGCCAAGGCTTTTGCCGAGTATCCCTTCCAACCATCGGACTTGATCTTACTGCCCTCAGCGACATGGCTATTGAGGAATGCTTTGATCTCGTTCTCTCCAGCGTCTTGAAGAATCGCTAATCGTAAACGCCCTGCTTTCTCTCGAAAGTGATCCCCTTGTGTGTACGTGACAATTTCTACGGCTCCGGCTATTAACGTCTTGGTTTTCGCTTTCGCGACGCCACGGCCCGTTTTGCCTTTTACCGGTCCACCGATATGGGTTTCATCGGCTTCAACTGTTCCTGCGAGCCGTTCACGGTTCTGTCGTACCATTCCTCGTCGCAATCTGTGGAGCAAATACCAGGCGCTATCCACCTTCTTGATACTGAGTTGACGCTGCAATTGCACAGCACTGATGCCAGGTGTGTGCGTGGAGACGAAATAGGCAGCCCAAAACCAAAGCCGTAGCGGCAAGTGCGATCTATGCATCACTGTGCCGCTTAGCGGTGATGTCTGTCTATGACACGACGAACACTCAAACCGGAAATATTTTTTGAGCCACCAACCACCGCGATGACCGCAAGCTGGACACATAAACCCGTCTGGCCACCGAATCGCCCGCAAGTACTCGAAGCACGCTTCTTCGGTGTGGAACCTAACAGAAAAATCCAAGATATCAGCAGCATACCCTGTGTCCATAGTCCAGCAGACTAGTCTAGGGACTAACCTTAGTCAAATGGGAAGGCATATCTTCTATAATTCAAATGGTTATGCGGGATGGATCTAGCAACGTTGGGACACTAGTGAATATAATTATAAAAGGCATGTCAATACTAAGTATATTAAAATCACAAATTATATATTGGCACTACTATACGGTTAAATTATCACCAATTTCTATTGATTACGTATGGCACCAGTCTACTCATGGCAGTTCCTGTCCGTAAGTATTTGATTCAATGGAATTTTCTCAAACAGGGTGAGGCTCAAGATCTGTGTTGGGTAGAGATCGGTCTTGATCATGAGGCGTGTTTTGACGATTGTCACGAGCACATAGACTGAGATGGCGATCCCGATCTGACTCTTGACGGCATTTTCGGAGATGCGGAAAAAAGATTTGATTCTGAGACGCTGTTTGATCCATTTAAACAGGTTTAGGGGCAAACCAGGGCTGGGATATTGGTGCGATATGCCTTCCCATTTGACTAAGGTTAATCGTAAACGCCCTGCTTTCTCTGGAAAGGGATCCCCTTGTGTGTACGTGGAATTTCTACGGCTCCGGCTAAGAACGTCTTCGGTTTTGCGCTTTCGCGACGCCACGGCCCGTTTTGCCAGCTTGCCGGTCCACGCGATATGGGTTGGTCGGCTTCAACTGTTCCTGCGAGCCGTTCACGGTTCTGTCGTACCATTCCTCGTCGCAATCTGTGGAGCAGAATCCAGGCGCTATCCACCTTCTTGATACTGAGTTGACGCTGCAATTGCACAGCACTGGCTTTGGTTGTGCGTGGAGACGCCTATAGGCTCCCAAAACCAAAGCCGTAGCGCAAGTGCGTCTATGCATCACTGTGCCGCTTCAGAAGGTGATGTCCTGTCTATGACACGACAACACTCAAACCGGAAATATTTTTTGAGCGACCAACCACCGCGATGACGGCAAGCTGGACACATTGAACCCGTCTGGCCACCGATATCGGTGGCAAGTACTCGAAGCACGCTTCTTCGGTGTGCGAACCTAACAGAAAACCAAGATATCAGCAGCATACCCTGTGTCCATAGTCCAGCAGTACTACACTAGGGATCACCTTAGTCAAATGGGAAGGCAGGGCGTTTACAATGGTATGCGATTCTTCAAGACGTTGGAGAGACGAGATGAATAGCATTCCTAAAAGCCATGTCGCTAAGGGCAGTAAGATCAAGTCCGATGGTTGGAAGGGATACTCGGTTAAATTATCACCAATTTCTATTGATTACGTATGGCACCAGTCTACTCATGGCAAGTTCCTGGGTAAGTATTTGATTCACAATTTTCCAAACAGCGTGAGGCAAAATCTGTAAACCTGGGTAGAACGGTCTTGATCATGAGGCGTGTTTTGACGATACCTGTCAAGCACATCTTGACTGAGTTGGCGATCCCGATCTGACTCCAATGACGGCATTTTCGGAGATGTTGAAAAAAGATTTGCAGCTGAGACGCTGTTTGATCCATTTAAACAGGTTTAGTTAAATGGGAAGGCATATGGTGCGATATTCGGGCTGAAAGGAGGAATCATGGCCCAACAGGGAATTCTGTCGCTTTCCATGACGGTCAAACTGAACGACCTGCGAAAAAACTCAATAGGCTCTGTATCCCCACCGAACTCGGGTTGCCCAAAACAACCCGTGGAAGGCTCTGAGGGGCATTGTCAACTTAACGGCCAAAGCGCGAATTGAACCTGTTTGGCCACACGTCTCATGCGTACACCGAATCCTTCCAGACCTCAAAGGCCTGCGTACGTAAGAACCGATAGTGGACCGCCTGCATCAGATGGCGACCGAGACGAAACAAATTCTGTGTGAGACCATGGAGCGTGAGAAACCGTTGAGCTTGAATCGAGGCATTGTCAACTTAACGATCGATGGGCAAATTGAGCCAGCTAAGCCGACCTGCTTATGCGCACACCGCTTCCTTCCAGACCTGAAAGGCCTGGGTGCGCAACAGTCGATAGTTGACCGCCTGCATGAGGTGGCGGCCGAGACGAAAGAGATTCTGGGTGAGTCCGTGTCACGTCAAAAACCGTTGAGCGTGAGTTGCTGAAGAAAACCCTCGCATATGATATTCTTGTTGCCGCGTGGGTTGGTGTGACACTTCAACTCGGTTATTCGCGTAGACCGCATTGATATGCTCGACGGTCGGCATGACGGCCCGGTGTGCGGCACCGTAGCTTGTGAGTGTGTCGGTGATCATCCAGCGCGGCTCACGGCCTTGGCCTTTCAGTAAGCGGCGGAAGAAGCGCCCGGCCGCGTGTTTATTGCGTCGGCGTTGCACCAACATATCAATGGTATCGCCGTCTTGATCCACGGCTCGCCAGAGATACTGCTGTTCGCCTTGGATGGACACAAACACTTCATCCAGATGCCACGTCTCACCAAGACGACCTTGTCGCTTCTTCAATTTCCGAGCATAGGCTGGCCCAAACTTTCGGCACCATTGACGAACGGTTTCATAGGTGACGGTGATGCCACGTTCGGTCAGCAATTCTTCGACTTCACGGAAACTGAGGCAGAAACGATGGTACAACCAGACGGCATGGCTAATAATTTCAGAGGGAAAACGGTGACGTTGGTAGCTGGGTGGTTTATTTTTCATACAGCCCAGTCTGTCAACTGCAACTTAAATTGACAATACCGTTCCAGCTCGTCCGGGTTAGGAGTTACGTTGTTTCCCCCACAGGTTGGGTTTGACACCCTTGGATCCAACTCCTAAGATTCTCATCAAGCTATCTTGCCCTTTTCCATACCAGTTCTTAAAAAAACCATGATCGAAAAACGCCATTCCTTTTTTTTATATCAGTTTTCATAAAAGCTATGATCGAAAAACGCTGGATCACCAGGCCCGTTGACCAAGAGCAAATCCTGGCACTTGCCGAATCATTGGCTTTTTCTCCCATTACCGCCAAAGTGTTGTGGGGGAGAGGTGTAACGGATTCGGGCCAGGCTCATAGTTGGCTGACCGATTCTGGATGGAATGGTCATGACCCATTCCTTCTGCCAGACATGGAAAAATGCATTGACCGGCTTCAACAGGCCATTCATCAGCGGGAGCGGATGTGTTTCTATGGCGATTACGATGTCGATGGCATTTCCGCCACCAGTTTACATTGGTCTTTCTTCGGGAAAATGGGCGCACAAGCAGAGGTCTATATTCCGCACCGCCAAGAAGAAGGATATGGATTGAATGAGGGTGCCATTCGAAAACTCGCCGATCGCCATGTTTCGGTGATGGTGACGGCAGATTGTGGAACCACCTCGCATCGAGAAATAGCATTGGCTCGGCGCCTGGGAATAGATGTTATTGTGATGGACCACCACCAATTTCAAGATACCGCTCCCGAGCCTTTTGCTTTTTTAAACCCGTATCGCCCCGACAGTCTTTATCCCTTCCAGGGCCTGTGTTCAGGTGGACTCGCCTACAAAATGGCTGAAGCGTATTCGATGAAATATGGCCAGCCCGAAGTTTCGCCCAAGGATTACCTTGATCTTGTGGCGTTGTCGTCCGTGGCTGATGTCGTGCCACTTCGTGATGAAAACAGGTCGTTCGTTCGGGACGGTCTTCGCCAAATCACCGAGGGTACTCGTTGTGGTATTCGAGCCTTAAAGCAGGTTTTAGGTATTACGGATAGCTGCTCCGCAAGCACCATCGGATTTCGGCTTGCTCCGGTGATCAATGCCGCCGGTCGATTAGCCCATGCGAGCTTAGGTGTGAAGCTACTGACGAGTGAATCGGAAGCCGAGGCCTTGTCGATCGCACAGAAATTAGAGCAGTTGAATCGGCAGCGTCGTGAAATTGAACAGGATATTTTTGAAGAAGCCAAAGCCTGTGTCGAGGAAGGGGATGAGTCCCCTGTCATTGTGGTCGGTAAGCGAGGGTGGCATATGGGGGTTGTGGGTATTGTGGCGTCTCGACTGGTTGAGCGCTATCATCGTCCGGCGGTGGTCGTGGCCTTTGATCAGGAGGGCGTGGGGAAAGGGTCTGCGCGTTCCGTGCCTGGGTTCAATGTGTTTGAAGCCTTGGCCCAGTGCCAGGAGCATTTACTGGGTTTTGGCGGGCACCCGGCTGCCGCGGGGTTAACCGTTTCCTCTCAAGCATTTTCGAGTTTGCAAGAAAAAATGGCTAAGATAGTAACTGATACGTTGAGTGCAGAATCCAAGTTGCCTGTCCTGGAGATCGACGCGGAGGTGCATCTTTCAGAGGTGACCCCTCGGCTGTTGCGAGAATTGGACCAATTGAATCCGTTTGGCATGGGCAATCCTGAACCGACTCTTTCAGTTTCTGGTGTCACGGTTTTAGAAAAGAAAATTGTGGGTGAGAATCATTTGAAATTGGTGGTTCGTCAGCCTGGGTCGGTGCCGGTGGAATGTATTGGGTTTCGGATGGGTGAATGGCTTGCCCAGATCAATGGAAGCGGACAGCAATTTGACGTAGCGTTTATGCCAGAGTTCAATCGATGGAAAGGGTATGATCGGGTTCAGTTGCGCATGAGAGATGTGCGAATGAGTCGAGGTGTATGAGAGTCACATGTCCTTAGCGATTGTCACAGAGATCGACCAGCTTGTTGAACAAGTTCATAGCTATCATCCCGAAGCGGATGAGGCTGTGATCCGACGCGCGTATGATTTTTCCGCGAAGGCGCATGAAGGGCAAACCCGGCGTTCCGGGGAACCCTATCTCCAACATCCTTTGGCCGTGGCGGGAATCCTGACTTTTCTCAAGCTAGATGAGACTGCCATCGTCGCGGCGCTTCTCCACGACACGCTAGAGGATACCCTGGCGACCCAAGAAGAGTTGCAAGCGCAATTTGGAAACGAAGTGACTCACCTGGTGGAAGGTGTCACGAAAATCGGACAGCTTCCTTTTGAGACCTATGAAGAAAAGCAAGCTGAGAATTTTCGAAAAATGCTGCTGTCCATGGCCGATGATATCCGGGTGGTGTTTATTAAGTTGGCGGACCGTTTGCATAACATGAGAACGCTCGAGCACATGTCCGAGAGCAAGCAAAAACAGATTGCTCAAGAAACCCTGGAAATTTATGCCCCGTTGGCTAATCGTCTCGGTATGAGTTGGATGCAGCAGGAACTCGAGGATTTATGTTTTCAATATTCGAAGCCGGAAGCCTATTCTTTGCTCAAGTTGCGAGTGGCGAAACGTGATGAAGAGCGGGAGGAATATGTCGAATCCATTATTCATGCGACACGAGACGCCTTGGCTGCCGCGGGTCTGACGGGTGCGGTGGAGGGTAGGCCTAAACATTTATACTCCATCCATCAAAAGATGGAACGACAAGAGATCACCTTTGAGGAGGTCTATGACCTCGCGGCCATTCGAGTCGTCTCGGATACCAAAATGAATTGTTACGTGGTGTTGGGATTGATCCATTCCCTGTGGCCGCCCGTGCATGGTCGGTTTAAAGACTACATTGCCACTCCGCGAACCAATTTATATCAGTCGCTCCATACGACGGTGCTGGGTCCACAAGGGGAGCATATTGAATTTCAAATTCGAACGGAAGACATGCATCGTCTCGCGGAATATGGCGTGGCCGCGCATTGGCGGTACAAGGAGCAGGCCAAGGTCGGTGATCGAGATGAAAAAGTGTTTAGCTGGTTGCGGCAATTTGTCGAATGGCATCGAGATTTGTCAGACAACCAGCAGTTCATGGATTCCGTGAAACTCGACTTGTTTCATTTGGATGTTTTTCATGATGTGGTGTTTGCCTTTACCCCAAAAGGTGAGGTCAAGGAGTTGCCTCTTGGCGCCACCCCGTTGGATTTGGCCTATTCCATTCATACGGAAATCGGCGATCATTGTATTGGCGCAAAGGTCAATGGGAAAATTGTTCCCTTGCGACACAAGCTCAATAGCGGCGATACGGTTCACATTCTGAAGTCGCCTTCTCAAACCCCTCAGCGGGAATGGTTGACATTTGTTCAGACCTCGCGAGCCAGAGCCAAAATCAAGCATTGGCTCAAAGTTGAGGAGCAAAAACGCGGGCTCGAATTAGGGTGGCGTCTTTTAGAACGTGAATTTCGACGGCATAACCTTCCGGCAGCTCAACTGCTTAAATCCGATCAGCTCGTACAGGTTGCAGCTGACGCTGGATATGAATCACTCGATGAAATGATGAGAATGATCGGCTATGGTCGCCTGTCCGCCGCTACGGTCGTCAACCAATTTCTTGATCCTGCTGCCCGGGAAGAAGTTGCCCAGGATGACGCGGAAGGGGTGGTTCCGCACATGCGGGCCCCAAGGCCTATCAAAGCTGTAAAAATCATGGGCGGTCGAGATGTCATGATGCAGCTCTCGAAATGCTGTAGCCCTGTTCCGGGGGATCCCATCATGGGATACATTACGCGTGGGAGTGGTCTCACCATTCACTCTGTAGGCTGTCCCAACCTTCAAGCCTTGGACTATGAAAAGGACCGTTTGGTTGAGGTTGAATGGGATGGGAAAATCGAAGGCAATCATTCAGTCAAAGTCTGCGTGTTGACGATTGATCAACCGGGGGTGTTAGCCAAGGTATCTTCCGCCATTTCTTTATCTCAGGCTAACATCAGTCGAGCAGAAATTACGACACGAGAAGATCAAAAAGCTGTCTTGGATTTTGTCATTGAGGTGTCGAATACCTTACATCTTGACCGAACCTTGGAAGCGGTTGGACGAATCGAAGGTGTGATCTCTGCGAAACGAATCCGAGTATGGGAAGGTTCACGGTAGAATGCCTATCTGAAAAGTTGGGACCAAATCCGAAACTCGAATCTCGAAATCCGAAACAAATTCAAATGACTAAACTAAAAACCAAACATAGATAAACTGTTGGGATGACCTTGAAGATTGAATGAAGGGTTTTGCCTGCCGTATAAGAGTTCAGTGATCCGTTTGAGGCATTCGAGTTTGGGATTTCGGATTTGTTTCGGATTTCGATATTCGGGTTTCGAATTTAAAGCCTTTTGCAAGGATCCTAAGGTAACTCAATCTTGAGTGTCTTGCCTTTTGTTAAGTTGAGTGTTTCCGCTCGTCCTGGTCCCAGTTCTAAAACTGACACTGCGGGGATTATGGACCGGTACCGTGGGCAGAGATTATCTTGCCGTGTACAAATTGGGGCGGCATGTTGAATATGCACAATGGTGCCCTTTTCATCGAGCCATAGGATATCCAGAGCCATCTTGGTGTTTTTCATCCAGAAGGTCCAATAGCCTGGTTCTGTGAAGGTAAAGAGCATTCCTCGGTCGGGTGCCAGACGGGTTCGATACATCAATCCCTTCGTTCGTTGGTCTGGTGTAATGGCCAATTCGGCAAATATCGTAAATCCGTCGGGTGTCTGAATGGTCGCGAGTCCCGGGTTAAGTTTCGGTGGCGGGGCAGGTGGTGTGGCAAAAACCGACAACGATCCCGTGAACACAACTGTGATCAGAAGGAAAAGCATCAGTATTTTCTGTCGAAAAATCATTAATTTCTATCCTTGCCATTACTTTCGGGAACCCTAAGATACCTCTTATAACTTCATATCAAACAAAAAGGCTTGAGGTCCAGCCCTTTCTCCCGTCATACAAAGGCCGATACCACTTGCCTACATGTTGAGTTTAGGGATTCATGGCCCCGGCAAAATTGTCCCCAAAATGTTTGGATCTGAGCCTCAAAAAATAATCAATTTTGATTCCATCCAAATATCTTGACGATTTTCCACTCTGTCTTTATAATATGCCGTTTGTTGTGATCGACCTTTAGGCGATTTAAGTGAAAATTTTTAAGGCGCCCTAGTTCTTACCTGTTAGAAATTCAGGGGGGAGAAGGGTTTTGCCTTATTGCATCCAACCCGTTCGATTGAATCTTTCCCTTAATCTTTGATGACTTAAGGGCAGACTGCCAAAAAGTGTAGATGTAAAATGGGCAGGTACCCGAGTGGACAAAGGGGGCAGACTGTAAATCTGCTGCCGTCGGCTTCCAAGGTTCGAATCCTTGCCTGCCCACCATTTTTTTGTTGCCGAGGGAAGGGCAGGGAGAATTCGTTCGTTGGATTTTAATAGGCATGTAGGGCGTAGCGGGAGTAACTCAGTGGTAGAGTTCCAGCCTTCCAAGCTGGCTGTCGCGGGTTCAAATCCCGTCTCCCGCTCCAAGTGAGAAGCGTGAGGCGTAAAACGGTACACGTGAAGGGTGAAGAATTGGGACGACAGAATCTGCATTCCGCTCGTTTCCCGTTTTACGAAATCAAGGCCCATGTAGCTCAGTTGGCAGAGCACGTCCTTGGTAAGGACGAGGTCACGCGTTCGATCCGCGTCGTGGGCTCCAGTTTGATTCGAACCAGCTAATTGAAATACATGTAAATTTTCACGTTTAGCTCTCAGCCAGCGACCAAGATGTGTCGGTTCTGGGTGGGATTCCTGAGGAGGGGCAGATGGCGAAGGCGAAATTTGATCGGAAGAAGCCGCATTTGAATGTGGGGACGATTGGGCATGTGGACCATGGGAAGACGACCCTCACCTCGGCCTTGACGAAGGTGATGGGGGATAAGGGGTTGGCCACTTATGTCTCCTATGATCAAGTGGCCAAAGCCAGTGAATCCCAAGGCCGACGGGATCCGACGAAGATCTTAACCATCGCGATCTCCCATGTGGAATATGAGACCGAGAATCGGCACTACGCGCATGTGGACTGCCCCGGGCATGCCGACTATGTCAAGAATATGATTACGGGTGCTGCGCAAATGGATGGGGCGATTTTGGTGGTTTCCGCCGCGGATGGGCCGATGCCGCAAACGCGCGAGCATATTCTGCTGGCCCGGCAAGTTGGGGTGCCGTACATCGTCGTGTTCTTGAATAAAGCCGACAAAGTGGAAGACCCTGAGTTGTTGGAGTTAGTCGAACTCGAAGTGCGCGAGTTGTTGTCGAAGTATCAATTCCCAGGGGATGACATTCCCATTATAACCGGCTCGGCGATCAAAGCGCTCGAAGGGGACACCAGCGACATTGGCGTGCCCTCGATTCTGAAGCTCTTGGAAGCCGTTGATTCGTATATTCCGATGCCAGAGCGGGCCATTGACAAACCCTTCCTGATGCCCATTGAAGATGTATTTACGATCAGCGGTCGGGGCACCGTGGTGACCGGGCGGGTCGAACGTGGGAAGGTCAAGGTGGGGGATGAAATTGAAATTGTCGGATTAGCCGATACGCGGACCACGACGGTGACAGGGGTGGAGATGTTTCGGAAAGTGTTGGATGATGGGCAAGCCGGGGATAACATTGGGGCCCTGTTGCGGGGGACGAAGAAGGACGAAGTGGAGCGGGGGATGGTGCTGGCGAAGCCGAAGAGTATTACCCCGCATACGAAGTTCAAAGCCGAAGTGTACGTGTTAAACAAGGATGAAGGTGGGCGGCACACGCCGTTTTTCAATGGGTATCGTCCCCAGTTTTACTTTCGGACGACCGACGTGACGGGCATTGTGAACTTGGCCGAAGGGGTCGAGATGGTGATGCCGGGCGATAACACGACGTTTACGGGGGAATTGATTGCGCCGATTGCGATGGAGAAGGGTGTGCGGTTTGCGGTGCGGGAAGGTGGCCGCACGGTGGGCGCCGGTGTGGTCACGGAAATCTTAGGGTAATACAGATTTGGAGTAACTCGCAGGTTGCTTCAATTTTGGCTCAGGACAAGGCGCGAGGAGCGCGGAACTGCCTGGTGGTCCTGAGGGGTCCTCGTAAAGGATGAGGATTCGAGCACCACAGGAACGCCGTCATGAGGCAAAAGGGAAGTGACCTGAGTCGTTACGATTCGGAGTTGTTTGATATTTCTCGAAAGGTAGGGGACCATGCGGGTCATTATTACTTTAGCTTGTGGTGATTGTAAGCGGCGAAATTATTCGACGATGAAAAATAAAAAAAATGATCCGGATCGTCTGGAGATGAAAAAGTATTGTCGGTTCTGCAGGAAGCATGTCCCTCATAAAGAGGTGAAATAAGGGTCAAGAGTAAAAGGTGAAGCGAGAATCGATAGATTTTTATTCACCTTCCGTTTTACCCCTTACGTCTCATGGGTCTTGAGAAGGGGCATGGTGTCAATGGCTAGCATGTCGGTCTCCAAAACCGATGGTCCGGGTTCGAGTCCTGGTGCCCCTGCCAAACTGTAGTTTGAGTTTCCAGTACATGGCCAAGAATTGGAAAGATTTGAAGTTTTGGGGCATGGACAAAAGAGAAGGAATGCATCGTGGGTAAATTGTGGGGCAGAATTACTGAATTTTTATCAGAAGTGAAGTCTGAATTGAAAAAGGTGTCCTTCCCAACCCGTGAAGAAACCATTGGGTCGACCTCGGTTGTGGTGGTCTTTTGTGTAATCATGTCCTTATACCTTTCCATGATCGATTCTATTTTAGTGTGGCTTGTGAGCCGCATACTTTAAAAAAAAGAATTTGAGGTATTTTGATGGCCAAAAGCAAAAGTTGGTACGTCATTCACACCTATGCGGGTTATGAAGGGCGGGTCAGGGCATCCCTAGGGGAGCGTGCGACTCAAATGGGCCTTCAGGAAGAGCTGGGTCAGGTATTAGTTCCGACTGAAGACGTGATAGAAATCAAGGATGGAAAGCGGAGGGCATCCAAGCGAAAGTTTTTCCCGGGGTATGTCTTGATCGAATTGGAAGCTCCTGTCACAGATGAAACAATGATGATGATCAAGGACACTCCGAAGGTCACGGGATTTGTGGGGGGAGGGACCCGACCGATTCCCTTAACTGATGAAGAGGCTGAATCTCTTCTCAAGCAAATCGAATCCGGGGCGACAGCTCCTCGTGAACAGATCATCTTTTCTAAGGGCGATAACGTACGAATTATTGATGGACCGTTTATGGGGTTCAATGGGATGGTGGATGAAGTGGATTCGGATCATAGTCGAGTGAAGGCCTTGGTGAGCATCTTTGGTCGATCAACTCCTGTGGAATTAGCTTTTTCCCAAATTGAGCGTGGATGATCCATCGGTACATTTCACATTGTGTAGCGGAATTCATGAAAGCCATTTCGAGGCTGTGAAGCATTGTTAACCTTCTGGTAGGAGAGAGAACACGCTATGGCGAAGGAGGTCATCACTCAAATTAAATTGCAAATTCCCGCAGGGAAGGCAAACCCTGCGCCCCCTGTCGGTCCGTCATTGGGGCAACATGGTCTCAATATTATGGAGTTTTGCAAGCAATTTAATGCGAAGACCCAGAAACAAGAAGGCAGTATCATTCCTGTTGTGATTTCGGTCTATAAAGATCGGAGTTTCACCTTTATCACCAAGACTCCTCCGGCCACGGATTTGTTAAAGAAAGCCGCAGGGATCATTAAAGGGTCTGGCGTGCCGCAGAAAGATAAGGTCGGGAACATTTCTCGGGTCCAATTGACGGAAATTTCAAAACAAAAAATGACAGATTTGAATGCAATTAATATTGAGGGTGCCATGAAAATTATTGAAGGCACCGCTCGGAGCATGGGGATAACGGTCACGGACTAATTTTAGAGATTGTAGAGGAGTGAAGGCAGTGGGAAAGAAATTACAACATGCTGTGTCCAAGGTTGAATCGAAGTTGTATAACTTGGAGGAGGCTAGTGAGCTGGTCAAGCAAATTGCCACGGCGAAATTTGATGAAACGGTTGAGTTGGTGGTTCGGTTAGGTGTCGATCCTAAACGAGCCGATCAAATGGTCCGTGGAACAACCCTCCTTCCTCACGGGACAGGGAAGAAGGTGAGGATTGTGGTCTTTGCCAAAGGTGAAAAAGAGCAGGAGGCTCGCCAGGCTGGAGCAGATTATGTTGGCTCTGATGATCTGTTGGAAAAAATAAAAGGAGGTTGGCTGGATTTTGATAAAGCCATTGCCACTCCTGATCTTATGGCTTCCGTGGGTAAATTGGGAAAAGTGCTTGGTCCAAGAGGGTTGATGCCCAACCCCAAGACAGGCACCGTGACTTTCGAGGTGGCCAAGGCGATTGATGAAATTCGCAAAGGGCGCGTGGAATACAAGGTGGATAAGGCCGGGATCGTGCATGTGCCAATCGGAAAGGCGTCTTTCTCAGGCACCAAAATCTCGGAAAATGCACAGACGGTTTTTGGTTCTCTTATGAAGGCCAAACCTTCTTCCAGTAAAGGGAAGTATGTGAAGGGCGCGACCATGTGTAGCACCATGGGGCCTGGTATCCCACTTGAATGTTCAACGATTACCCGGAATGTCGAGTGAGGGAGTCGAGAAGGAGTGCTGAATGAACAAGGAACATAAAGTGACGGCCATCGCTGATCTGCACGAAAAATTCTCTAAAGCCACATTGGCTGTCGTGACGGAATGTGGCGGAATGCCGGTTAATCAATTGACGCAGTTGCGACACCAACTTCGTGGGGTCAACGCTGAACTCAAAGTGGTGAAAAATTCGCTCGCGATGCGCGCGGTTGAAGGGACATCACTGTTGTCGGTGAAGACGTTGTTCAAGGGGCAGGTTGCCGTGGTGATTGGCTATGATGATCCCGTTCTGCCCACCAAAATTTTACGTGACTTCATTAAGGCAGAAAAGTGTGGTGAGAAAATTGTATGGCGAGGCGGCGTATTAGAAGGAAACACTCTCGATCCGGCACAGCTCATTGCCGCAGCGGATTTACCGTCCAAGGAGGTCTTGCTGTCCATGTTGCTTTCCGCCATGCAAGGCCCTCTGCGAGGGATGGTTGGCGTGATGCAAGGCATTCTTCGTGGGTTCGTGGCTGTGCTGGCGGCAATACAGGAAAAAAAGAAAGGAGACGGTTCAATGGCAGCGACAGAAACAAAATTTTCAAAAGAGGACATTCTCAGTGCCGTGGCAGGCATGACGGTATTGGAGCTTTCGGAGTTAGTCAAAGGTTTCGAGGATAAGTTTGGAGTGACTGCGGCAGCACCGGTGGCGGTAGCAGCAGCACCAGGGGCCGCTGCGCCAGTCGTTGAAGAGCAGGATTCTTTCGACGTGATTTTGACTGGTTTTGCAGCTGACAAGAAAATCCAAGCGATTAAAGTGGTGCGAGAGATTACGGGGTTGGGCTTGAAGGAAGCCAAAGATTTAGTGGAGGGTGTGCCAAAGGCCGTCAAAGAGGATGTGGACAAGGATGAGTCCGAAGTCATAAAGAAGAAACTGACTGATGTGGGTGCGACGGTAGAAGTCAAATAAATAAGGAAGATGAGGGACGAGGATTGTTCCTCATTGCCAAGGACGGGCTGTCTAACCTGTATTGATGATGTCGAAGGAGCCGACTATGCCGCAACCAACATTGCCGGGACTTATCAAGCGAATGGATTTTTCAAAAATTCCTTCGACTATTGAAATCCCGGATCTGGTCGAAGTGCAAAAACGATCATACGAAGCTTTTTTGCAAAAAGATGCTGACGCTGAACGCCGAGCTGAAAAGGGCTTGCAAGCGGCATTAATGAGCGTGTTTCCCATTTCTGATTATAACAATACGGCTATTCTTGAGTTTACCAATTATTCGTTGGGGACACCCAAGTATGATGTGCGCGAGTGTTTGGAGCAGGGTATGACCTTTGCCGCACCTTTAAAACTTCGTATTCGTTTGGTCGTGTTTGATAGCCAGGATAAAAGCGTCAAAGGCAAAGTTCTCGATGTTCGTGAGCAGGAGGTGTACGTCGGGGAGCTCCCGCTGATGACGGATCGCGGGACTTTTATCATCAATGGGACGGAGCGAGTGGTGGTGAGCCAATTGCATCGTTCGCCTGGTGCATCCTTTAGTCATGATAAAGGTCGGACGCATTCGAGTGGGAAGATTCTGTTTTCCGCTCGAATTATTCCTTACCGTGGTTCGTGGTTGGATTTTGAATTCGATGCTCGCGATATTTTGTATGTCAGAATTGATCGGCGGCGAAAGATGCCGGCGACGATCTTGTTGAAGGCTTTCGGCCTTTCCACGGATGAATTGCTGAAAATGTATTATCCGGTTGAAGAAATTCGCATCGTCAATGGGCAGTTCATGCGTAAACTTGATCTTGAGTTGCATATGGGACACCGAACCTCTCTCGACGTGTTCGAAAAAGGTTCGAAGGAACCGTTGGTTCGGGAAGGCAATCGCTTAACCAAAGGGGTCATGTCCAAACTTCGTGCCGCGGGAATAAAGGAAATCCCCGTCAAGCCGGATGAATTGGTGGGCCGTGCGGTGTTAACGGAGTTGGTTGCTCCAAAAAGTGGTGAGGTGATCCTGGAAAAGAATCAACGGTTTGCACTGCCGACTGTCGAAAAAATTTTAGAGAGTGGGGTTGAGAGCTTCAAAATCATCTACCTGGATAGTACGGCCACCACCCCTGTGATTCTAGATACTCTTGAGGCCGAGCGGACCACGTCAAAAGAAGAGGCTTGGGTTGAAATTTACAAGCGCCTTCGGCCAGGGGAAATGCCGTCCGTCGATTCGGCGAAGCTCCTCTTTGAAAACCTGTTTTTGAATCCTAAGCGATACGACCTCTCTCCGGTGGGACGTCTGAAAATGAATAGTCGGTTTTCCTTGGACCATTCGCTTGAACTGCGTGTCCTGACGGCTCAGGATGTTATTGAAGTGGTACGCGGCTTAGTCGAATTGAAAATGGGCAAAGGCGATGTGGATGACATCGATCATTTGGGAAATCGACGCGTCCGATCAGTTGGTGAGTTGTTGGAAAATCAGATTCGCTTGGGGTTGGCTCGGATGGAGCGGAGCATCAAGGAGCGGATGAATCTGTTAGACATGGAAACCGTGTTACCCCATGATTTAATTAATGCCAAGCCGATTGTGGCAGCCATCAAGGAGTTTTTTGCCGGGAGCCAATTATCTCAGTTTATGGATCAAACCAATCCCTTAGCTGAAATCACACACAAGCGTCGGTTGTCGGCGTTGGGTCCGGGCGGTCTGACTCGAGAGCGTGCGGGGTTTGAGGTTCGTGACGTCCATCCTTCCCATTATAGTCGGATTTGTCCGATTGAAACGCCGGAAGGTCCGAACATCGGTTTGATCACTTCATTGGCGACGTATGCCCGAATCAATGAATTCGGATTTATTGAGGCGCCGTTTCGCAAAGTACGAAAAGGCCGAGTTGTCAATGAAGTGGAATTTCTTTCCCCTCTCGAGGGAGAACGGTTTATTATCGCACAGGCCAACTCGAAAATGGATGCGAGTGGAAAATTGGTGGGGGAATCGGTGACGGCACGGTCGGCAGGCGAGTTTGTGACGGCGGATCCTGATAAAATCGATTACGTCGACGTGTCGCCCAAGCAAGTGGTCAGTGTGGCTACCGCGTTGATTCCCTTTCTCGAGCATGATGACGCGAACCGCGCCTTGATGGGCTCAAATATGCAGCGACAAGCCGTTCCGTTGCTTCAAAGTGAAGCCCCGCTCGTTGGGACAGGGATGGAGGCTGTGGTTGCGAGAGACTCCGGATATGTTGAGCAAGCGCGCCGTGACGGAATTGTCGAAAGCGTCGATGCTCGTCGAATCGTGGTGAGAACGGAACTGGGCAAAAAAGATAATGATAAGGGGAAGAGTAAACGATTTTTGGATACCTATGACCTGGTCAAGTTTCAACGTACGAACCAAAACACTTGTGTGACCCAAACGCCGGTGGTCCAGGTTGGTCAGCCGGTCAAAAAAGGGCAAGTGTTGGCAGATGGCCCCTCCATTGATCGAGGAGAATTGGCTCTTGGTAAAAATATCCTTGTCGGATTTATGCCGTGGGGTGGGTACAATTTTGAGGACGCGATTCTGCTCAGCGAGAAACTGGTGCGAGACGATATCTTCACGTCGATTCATATTGAAGAGTTTGAAGTTGAGGCGCGCGATACCAAGCTAGGGAAAGAAGAGATCACCCGAGATATTCCCAATCTGGGTGAAGAGGCTCTGCGGAATCTTGATGAAAGTGGCATCGTGCGTATTGGGGCTGAGGTGAAGCCTGGAGATATCCTGGTTGGCAAGGTGACGCCGAAAGGCGAGACGCAGCTGACTCCGGAAGAGAAATTGTTGCGAGCGATTTTTGGCGAGAAAGCCGGGGATGTAAAAGATACCTCGCTTCAAGTTCCTCCTGGAATCGAGGGAATCGTTGTCGATGTCAAAATCTTTTCTCGGAAAGGCCTTGATAAGGATGAGCGGTCCAAAGACATTGAATCGCAAGATCGAGTCAAGATTGAACGCAACTATCAAGAGGAGCTTCGTATTATTGAGGAAGAGCGGGCCAAGCGACTGCGTAAGCTTCTGCTCGGCCAAGTCGTGGGCCGTGATCTTATGGACCATGACAGTGGCGAGGTCATTTTAAAGAGGAAGGGGAAGATCACCGCAGAGGTCTTGCGGAAATTATCCGACGATAATGTTCGGCGAGTCCTTCTTAGTGATTCCGAGGAACAGAAAAAACTCGAGGATATTGAGCATGCCGCCAAAGATCAAATCGAAATCCTCCAAACCTATTATGATGAAAAGGTTGGGCGACTTCGGCGTGGCGATGAATTGCCGCCTGGCGTCATCAAGTTGGTCAAGGTGTATTTGGCGATTAAGCGCAAGATTTCCGTCGGAGATAAAATGGCCGGTCGGCATGGCAATAAAGGGGTGGTCTCGCGCATTCTTCCTGAAGAAGACATGCCCTATTTGCCGGACGGCACGCCGTTGGAAATTGTCTTGAATCCGCTTGGGGTACCTTCGCGGATGAATGTGGGACAAATTTTGGAAACCCATCTGGGGTGGGCGGCCAAAGCCTTGGGCATTCATGTGGCTAGCCCGGTCTTTGAAGGAGCTACTGAGCTGGAAGTCAAGGACCTCTTGACAAAAGCCGGCTTATCTCAATCTGGGCAATCCGTCGTGCTTGATGGTCGTACGGGTGAACCGTTCAAAAGTCCTGTGACAGTTGGATATGTGTACATGATGAAGTTGCATCACTTGGTTGATGATAAAATTCATGCTCGGTCCATTGGTCCGTACTCTCTTGTGACGCAGCAACCGTTGGGTGGGAAAGCCCAGTTTGGTGGACAGCGCTTAGGGGAAATGGAAGTGTGGGCCTTGCAAGCCTATGGAGCCGCTTCGACGTTGCAGGAATTTCTCACCGTCAAGTCCGATGACGTGCCTGGACGGTCGCGCATGTATGAAGCGATTGTCAAAGGGGAAAATTTCTTGGAACCTGGATTGCCGGAGTCTTTCAATGTGTTGGTGAAGGAACTCCAGAGTTTAGGTCTCGATGTCGAATTGATGAAGTCCACGGAATAGATTCATGGCTAGAGTGTTTATCACGAGTGTTTTAATGAGGAGGGTCAAACCTTGAAAAGCATTTATGCGCTGTTTGAAAAGCCACGCGATGCCGTGTCCTTTGATGCAATGCGTATTCGAATTGCTTCGCCAGAGAAAATTCGCTCGTGGTCCTACGGGGAAGTGAAGAAGCCCGAGACGATTAACTACCGGTCCTTTAAACCTGAAAAGGACGGGTTGTTCTGCGCCAAAATTTTTGGCCCGACGAAAGATTGGGAATGCAATTGTGGGAAATATAAGCGGATGAAGCACCGCGGCATTGTCTGTGATAAATGTGGGGTAGAAGTCATCCAGTCGAAGGTCCGTCGTGAGCGGATGGGGCATATTGAATTGGCGGCATCCGTTGCGCACATTTGGTTTTTAAAAGGCGTGCCGAGTCGGATTGGGATTTTGTTGGACATGAGTCTCAAACAGTTGGAGAAAATTCTCTATTTTGAATCGTATGTGGTCATTGACCCAGGAGATACGCCTCTCAAGGAAAATGAACTTCTGACGGAAGAAAAGTATCGCGAATATTTTGATCAATATGGTTCCCAAGGATTTCGAGTGGGGATTGGAGCAGAAGCTATTCGTGAATTATTACGAAAAGTTGATATCGAAACGTTGTGGAATGAGCGGCATGAAAAGGTGAAGTCGACCACTTCCGTCGCTGGCACGAAAAAGCTCACCAAGCGCCTGAAGGTGATTGAGGCGTTCATAAAGTCTGGAAACAAGCCGGAGTGGATGATTATGGATGTGATTCCGGTACTTCCACCGGAGCTTCGTCCTCTTGTTCCCTTGGATGGAGGACGTTTCGCGACATCGGATTTAAATGATCTGTATCGTCGTGTGATCAATCGCAATAATCGGTTAAAGCGATTGGTTGAATTAAAAGCGCCAGGCGTGATTATTCGCAATGAAATGCGGATGTTGCAAGAAGCCGTTGATGCGTTATTTGATAATGGACGGCGTGGGCGGACCATTCGTGGTGCGAACAAACGTCCCCTCAAATCCTTGAGCGACATGTTGAAAGGGAAGCAGGGTCGGTTCCGGCAAAACCTTTTAGGAAAGCGCGTTGACTATTCCGGTCGATCCGTCATTGTCGTAGGGCCAGAGCTGAAACTCAATCAATGTGGGTTGCCCAAGAAGATGGCCCTTGAGCTTTTCAAGCCCTTCATTTTTCATAAGTTGGAAGAACGTGGGGCTGCGACAACCATTAAGAGTGCCAAACGACTTGTAGAGAAAGAACGACCAGAGGTGTGGGATGTCTTGGACGAGGTCATTCGTGAACATCCGGTTATTCTGAACCGGGCCCCCACACTTCATCGTTTGGGCATGCAAGCCTTTGATCCTGTTTTGGTGGAGGGAAAAGCTATCCGCTTGCACCCATTGGTTTGCGCGGCCTTCAATGCGGACTTCGATGGTGACCAAATGGCGGTCCATGTGCCGTTGTCGGTTGAGGCACAAATTGAGGCACGGGTATTGATGATGTCGATCAATAATATACTATCACCGGCGAATGGTCGGCCCTTGGCCGTTCCTTCGCAAGATATGGTGTTGGGGTGTTATTGGCTTACCCAGGTGCGTGACGGAGCCAAAGGTGAGGGAAAGATTCTCTACTCACCAGAAGAAGTGCGGATTGCCTATGATTCCGATGAGCTTGATGAGCAGGCGCGCGTGAAGGTACGCATTAATAATGAGTTGGTCGACACCACAGTCGGGCGGGTTCTCTTTGGGGAAGTCCTTCCGTTGTCTATTGATTTCTCGCACGTCAATCAACTCATGACCAAGAAGGAAATGACTAAACTGATTGATACGGTCTATCGCAAGGCTGGCGTACATGAAACGGTGCGGATGTTGGATAAACTTAAAGATCTGGGTTTCTCCTATGCCACCAAAGCTGGGGTGTCTATTTGCATTGACAATATGCACATTCCCACTAAGAAAGGAGCCTTGATCGATACGGCTAAGAAGGAAGTGGAAGACGTTGAGCTGCAATATAGCGAAGGGTTGATCACCAATGGTGAGCGGTACAACAAAGTGATTGATATTTGGGCACATGTGAGTGAGCAGGTGGCCAACGAAATGATGAGCGAAATTCGCGCTGGTGGTGGTCAAGGTTCTGACGATACGCTGAACCCGATTTTCATGATGGCGGACTCAGGAGCACGGGGCAGTTCTCAACAAATTCGTCAGCTTGGTGGAATGCGTGGTTTGATGGCCAAGCCATCAGGTGAAATTATTGAAACACCCATTACCGCGAATTTCCGTGAAGGATTGACGGTGTTGCAGTACTTTATTTCCACTCATGGCGCCCGGAAAGGGTTGGCGGATACGGCGCTTAAGACAGCCAATTCCGGATATTTGACACGGCGTCTGGTGGATATTTCGCAGGATGTCATTATCAGTGAAGAAGATTGTCTGACCGCTGATGGGATTGATGTCTCCGCCTTAGTCGAAGGGGGCGAGGTGATTGAACCTCTGGATGAGCGTATTTTAGGAAGGCTTGCTGCTGGAGATATTCTCGATCCTTTAACGGGTGAAGTAGTGGTGAAGGCCAATATAGAGCTTGATGAATTGCGAGTGAAGGTGGTGGTCGAAGCCGGTATTGACCATGTGAAAATTCGTTCTGTGTTGACGTGTCAGGCTCGCTGGGGTGTATGCGTGAGATGTTATGGGCGCGATTTAGCGCGTGGGCGATTGGTGGAAAAGGGTGAGCCTGTGGGCGTGATTGCCGCACAATCGATTGGTGAGCCTGGTACGCAGTTGACGATGCGAACATTTCATATCGGTGGTACGGCGAGTAAGGTTGTGGAGCAAAGCGTGGTGGAGTCTCGGCATGATGGGGTGTTGAAGTATTTAAGCTTTGATGCCAAGAAAAACGCGGATTTCCATAGTAATCGCATGGCCGTGAAAAATAAGCATGGTGAATGGGTTGTGATGAACCGGAATGCGAAGATCGCTGTGTACGATGATACCGGGCGCGAACGCGAGAAATACCCTGTTGTGTACGGAGCCAAAATTAAAGTGAAAGATGGTGGTCGGGTAACCGTGGGACAGAAGCTTGTTGAATGGGATCCCTATTCGCTCACGATTTTAACTGAGGTTGGTGGGAAGATCGCCTATGGGGATATTTCTGATGGTCTTACGATGAAGGAAGAGGTCGATGAAGTGACCGGGTTGTCTCGGAAGGTTGTGATTGAGCAAGCCGGAACCACCCTTCGTCCACGAGTTTCCATTAAGGATGATTCCGGGAAGACGGCCAAATTGCCTTCATCGGGTGCTCAAGCTCGATATCTCCTGCCGGTGGGTGCCCATATCTTTGTTGAAAAAGGGGCCATGGTTCATCCCGGGGATGTGCTGGCCAAGATTCCAAGAGAAACTACCAAGACCAAGGATATTACTGGCGGCCTCCCTCGGGTTGCCGAACTGTTCGAAGCCAGAAAACCAAAAGAGCAAGCAGTGATTACCGAAATCGACGGCGAAATCTCCTTTGGTGGGTTCGTCAAAGGGCTACGGAAGATCACAGTTGATAACAAGATGGGGGATATCAAGGAATATTTTATCCCTCGAGGGAAGCATGTGAACGTGCATGAGGGCGATTGGGTTCGTGCTGGGGAACCCTTGATGGACGGTTCGGCCAATCCCCATGATATTCTCAATGTGTTGGGGCCTCGTGAATTGCAGCGTTACTTGGTCAATCAGGTCCAGGAAGTGTATCGGTTGCAAGGTGTGTCGATTAACGATAAGCATATCGAAGTCGTCGCTCGACAAATGCTGAGGAAAGTCAGCATCGAAGATCCTGGCGATACGATTTTCTTGCCAGGAGCACAAGTCGGAAAATTTTCTTTCATGGATGAAAACCAAAAAGTACTAGCGGAAGGTGGTCAGCCCGCTATTGGGAAACCCGTGCTATTGGGTATTACCAAAGCCTCGTTGAGTACGGACAGCTTTATTTCAGGTGCGTCTTTCCAGGAAACAACAAGGGTATTGACGGAAGCGGCAATCAATGGGCGTGTCGATGATCTCCGAGGTTTAAAAGAGAATGTTATTGTTGGACGTCTCATTCCTGCTGGGACCGGATATATTGATTATCGGGAAACCTTTGTGCCTCCTCCGGTTGAAACTGTCATTGAAGCAGAATCTGGGCCTGAGGCAAAGGTATTGCCAGGGGAAGACGTGAAAGAATTGCAAACTCAAACATCATGAATTTTGTCAGAATATCTTGTTTACTCTTGACATAGTTGTCCATGGTTCCATACAATCCGCCGGTTGCCCGCTGACGGTGTGCCGGGATTCCACAAAAACGTAAGTTGTTACAAGTGAGGCCATTATGCCGACCGTAAATCAGTTGGTCAGAAAAGGGCGAACCCCCCCAAAGTTTAAAAGCAAAAGTCCTGCGTTGAATCGTTGTCCTCAAAGGCGTGGAGTGTGTTTGCGGGTGTATACGACCACGCCAAAGAAGCCAAATTCAGCGTTGCGGAAAGTTGCGAGAGTTCGTTTGACCACTGGGGTAGAGGTCACGACCTATATTCCTGGGATGGGGCATAACCTCCAAGAGCATTCAATCGTGCTTGTTCGCGGAGGACGGGTGAAGGATTTGCCTGGGGTACGATATCATTTGGTTCGCGGGGCTTTGGATGCTGTTGGGGTGGCCAATCGAAAGCAAGGCCGATCAAAATACGGCGCCAAGAAACCCAAATAATTGGTTCTTGTTCAATTCAACTTTTGTATTGAATATTTGTTGAGGAGTTCGTCTAACACATATGGCACGTGGACAAAGTGCAGAGCAAAGAACGTCGCCGCCTGATTCAAGATTCCGCGACGTATTGGTCAGTAAATTTATTAATATTCTGATGTCGTGTGGAAAGAAAAATACTGCCCAGGCGGTGTGTTACGGGGCTTTTGATGTCATTCAATCTAAAACCGGAAATGATCCGCTGAAGGTCTTTCACTCAGCCCTCGGAAATGTAAAGCCGATGGTCGAGGTGAAATCCCGCCGCGTTGGTGGTGCCTCTTATCAGGTGCCCGTCGAAATACGGCCTGTCCGCCAGATGGCGTTGGCATTCCGTTGGATCAAGCAGAGCGCTTCTTCTCGGTCTGGCCGTACCATGAAGGAAAAGCTTGCTGCTGAGCTGATGGATGCTGCGAATAGTGCTGGCGCTGCAGTCAAGAAGCGTGACGAAACGCATAGAATGGCCGAAGCCAATCGGGCGTTTGCTCATTATCGTTGGTGAATTGTAGGAGGGTGCTGTTGTTGGCCCGCTCTGTAATGCCCTAACGTTTTTCCTGGTTCATGTTGGAGGATCGCAAGGGTAGGGGTGCCGCCGCAGCATTTCTGTGTTTTGGAGGAGAGGAATTACAGTGGGTCGGGAATATCCATTAGATCGTACTCGTAATATTGGCATCATGGCGCACATTGATGCCGGTAAAACGACGACGACTGAGCGCATTTTGTTTTATACCGGTGTCTCTCATCGAATGGGTGAGGTGCATGAGGGTGCTACTCAAATGGATTGGATGGAACAGGAGCGTGAACGTGGAATTACGATCACCTCTGCTGCGACAACCTGTTTTTGGAAAGATCATCGGATCAATATTATTGATACTCCCGGGCATGTCGACTTTACGGTGGAGGTGGAGCGGTCGCTTCGTGTGTTGGATGGAGCCGTGGCTGTATTCGATTCGGTTCAGGGTGTGGAGCCGCAATCTGAAACGGTGTGGCGACAAGCCGATAAGTATCGGGTTCCACGAATTGCTTTTTTAAATAAGATGGATCGGGTGGGAGCTGATTTCTTTCACAGTATTCAGACGATCACGGATCGATTGGGCGCAAATCCTGTTCCTGTGCAATTGCCCATAGGCAAGGAGGCGGACTTTCGCGGAGTTATTGACTTGGTGGCCATGAAGGCGAACATTTGGGACGATGAATCCTTGGGTGCTAGTTTTGAGGTGGGGGATATCCCTTCTGAATTGTTGCCGATGGCTGAAGAATATCGTGAGAAAATGCTTGATGCCGTGGCCGAGTTTGACGAGATCCTCCTTGAGCAGTATCTGAATGGTGAGCCGCTTAAAGAGGATGAGATTAAGCGAGCGATTCGGGCAGGTACGAGTCAAATGAAGATTACGCCGGTGTTGTGTGGGAGCGCCTTTAAAAATAAAGGGGTCCAGACATTGTTGGATGCTGTGGTTGATCTGTTGCCGTCGCCTTTGGATGTTCCAGAGGTTCAGGGAGTAGATCCGGACTCCGGTGAGGTCATGCATCGTAAGGCCAATGATGAAGAGCCGTTTTCTGCGTTGGCGTTTAAGATTATGACGGATCCGTTTGCTGGTCAGCTTACCTACATCCGCGTCTATTCAGGAAAGTTGGGGGCAGGTTCGTATGTCTATAATGTGACCCAAGGAAAACGTGAGCGCATCGGTCGCCTTCTGAAAATGCATGCGAATAAGCGTGAAGATATCGACATGGTGTACTCCGGGGATATTGCTGCGGCCGTTGGTATGAAAGGGGCAAGGACTGGCGATACCTTGTCCGATGAAAAAAAACAAATTTTATTGGAAGTGATTAAATTCCCAGAACCTGTGATATCCATGGCCGTTGAGCCGAAGACCAAGCAGGATTTAGAGAAACTTGGTTTTTCTTTGGAGAAGCTTTCGCAGGAGGATCCGTCCTTTCACGTTCGGACTGATGACGAAACTGGCCAGACCATTATTTCTGGGATGGGCGAACTCCATTTAGAGATTATCGTGGATCGGTTGGTCCGAGAATTTAAAGTGCAAGCCAACGTTGGGAAGCCTGAAGTGGCGTACCGTGAGACGATTCGAAAAAAAGGTAAAGCAGAAGGAAAATATATTAAACAGTCTGGTGGCAGAGGTCAGTATGGCCATGTGGTGCTAACCGTTGAGCCGTCAGAGGCTGGCGTGGGGCTAGAATTTGTGAATAAAATCGTTGGTGGGATAATACCCAGAGAATATATTCCTGCGGTGGAAAAAGGGGTAAAGGAGCGAATGGAATCTGGCGTCCTGGCTGGGTATCCCATGCGTGATGTCCGTGTGACGCTATTTGATGGCTCCTTTCACGAGGTAGACTCCAATGAAATGGCATTCAAGATCGCCGGGTCCATGGCCTTTGAGAGTGCCTGTAAAAAATCAGATCCTGCTTTGCTTGAGCCAATCATGAAGGTGGAAGTGTTGGTCCCTCAGGATTTTATGGGTGATGTGATAGGAGATTTAAATTCTCGGCGAGGGAAAGTTCGTGGGATGCAAACTCGTGGAGGATCTCAGGCGGTCGATGCCGCAGTTCCTTTGAGCGAGATGTTTGGATATTCCACGACTCTTCGATCCAAGACCCAGGGTCGCGCTACCTATTCCATGGAATTTGAGCAATACCAAGTAGTACCCAAGCAAATATCAGAGCAGATCATTGGGGCTCAGCGTGGCGAGTAGTCGTCGATTAAGAATAACGCATAATAGAATAGAGTCTAGTGGGTGGAAAAATATTTTGTTGGTGTTGCCTGAGAAGAGTCGCATTCATTAAGGGAGGGGCAGATGGCGAAGGCGAAATTTGATCGGAAGAAGCCGCATTTGAATGTGGGGACGATTGGGCATGTGGACCATGGGAAGACGACCCTCACCTCGGCCTTGACGAAGGTGATGGGGGATAAGGGGTTGGCCACTTATGTCTCCTATGATCAAGTGGCCAAAGCCAGTGAATCCCAAGGCCGACGGGATCCGACGAAGATCTTAACCATCGCGATCTCCCATGTGGAATATGAGACCGAGAATCGGCACTACGCGCATGTGGACTGCCCCGGGCATGCCGACTATGTCAAGAATATGATTACGGGTGCTGCGCAAATGGATGGGGCGATTTTGGTGGTTTCCGCCGCGGATGGGCCGATGCCGCAAACGCGCGAGCATATTCTGCTGGCCCGGCAAGTTGGGGTGCCGTACATCGTCGTGTTCTTGAATAAAGCCGACAAAGTGGAAGACCCTGAGTTGTTGGAGTTAGTCGAACTCGAAGTGCGCGAGTTGTTGTCGAAGTATCAATTCCCAGGGGATGACATTCCCATTATAACCGGCTCGGCGATCAAAGCGCTCGAAGGGGACACCAGCGACATTGGCGTGCCCTCGATTCTGAAGCTCTTGGAAGCCGTTGATTCGTATATTCCGATGCCAGAGCGGGCCATTGACAAACCCTTCCTGATGCCCATTGAAGATGTATTTACGATCAGCGGTCGGGGCACCGTGGTGACCGGGCGGGTCGAACGTGGGAAGGTCAAGGTGGGGGATGAAATTGAAATTGTCGGATTAGCCGATACGCGGACCACGACGGTGACAGGGGTGGAGATGTTCCGGAAAGTGTTGGATGATGGGCAAGCCGGGGATAACATTGGGGCCCTGTTGCGGGGGACGAAGAAGGACGAAGTGGAGCGGGGGATGGTGCTGGCGAAGCCGAAGAGTATTACCCCGCATACGAAGTTCAAAGCCGAAGTGTACGTGTTAAACAAGGATGAAGGTGGGCGGCACACGCCGTTTTTCAATGGGTATCGTCCCCAGTTTTACTTTCGGACGACCGACGTGACGGGCATTGTGAACTTGGCCGAAGGGGTCGAGATGGTGATGCCGGGCGATAACACGACGTTTACGGGGGAATTGATTGCGCCGATTGCGATGGAGAAGGGTGTGCGGTTTGCGGTGCGGGAAGGTGGCCGCACGGTGGGCGCCGGTGTGGTCACGGAAATCTTAGGGTAATTTGGGTATAGGGAGGCTTGCGCGTGGTAAGTGTAGATCAACGAATTCGTATCCGGTTAAAAGGTTTTGATTACCGGGTTCTCGATCAGTCGGTGAGGGAGATTGTGGATACTGTCAAGCAAACGGGTGCAAGGGTGGCGGGGCCCGTTCCTCTTCCAACTCGAATCGAGAAGTTCACGGTTCAGCGCTCTACCCACGCCGATAAAAAATCCAGGGAGCAATTTGAGATTCGTACCCATAAACGGCTGTTGGATATTCTTGAACCAACTCCGGATACCATGGATGCGCTTATGAAATTAAGTCTTGCTGCCGGAGTGGACGTCGAGATTAAATTGTAATGCAATCACCTTTTGGCTATGAGTCTTGCTTGGGTGGGGAAATTGTTTGATGAGTACTAGTTTGTTGGGGAAAAAATTGGGAATGACTCAGGTCTACGATGCTGACCGTCGTTTATATCCCGTGACCGTTGTCGAGGCTGGGCCTTGTAATGTCACGGCAATTAAGACCTTAGAGCGCGATGGATATCAGGCGATTCAATTAGGATATCGAGAGGTGAAGGAGCGAAAATTATCCAAAGCGGAAATTGGGCATCTTCGGGCTTCCGGTACTAATAAATTTTGGAAAATTTTAAAAGAATTTCGTGGACCAACTGAGCATCAAGTCGGTGATACGTTATCCGTTGAGCTGTTTGAAAAAGGTGAAATAGTTCATGTGCAAGGTGTGTCGAAGGGGAAGGGTTTTCAGGGAGTGATGAAACGACACAATTTTGCTGGTGGACCTGCTTCCCATGGGTCAATGTTTCATCGGGAACCAGGCTCTATGGGTGCCAGTTCGTATCCTTCGAGGGTATGGAAAGGGAAGAAGCTTCCCGGGCAAATGGGTGCCAAGCGTGTGACCGTGCAAGGTTTGAAAGTGATTGAAGTGCGCCCAGAGGAAAACCTCTTGTTGATCTCAGGAGCCATTCCCGGTCCTCCTGGTGGTTATGTCATCATTCAAAAGGCTCAGAAAAAGTAACGTCTATGGCTACTGTTGATGTGGTGGATACAGCGAAAAATACGGTCGGGTCAATCGATCTGAGTGATTCGGTTTTTGGGGTCCCAATAAAAGGGTCTTTGGTTCATACGGCTGTGGTTATGCAACGTGCCTCAACTCGTCAGGGAACCGCCAGCACTAAGGGGCGTGGTGAAGTACATGGGAGCGGTAAAAAGCCGTGGAAGCAAAAGCATACTGGCCGGGCCCGTGCCGGATCGATACGATCTCCCATTTGGCGCCACGGGGGAATCGTCTTTGGACCTCGGCCCCGCGGATATGATTTTTCCATACCCAAGAAAATGTATCGAGGCGCAATGCAAAGTGCGCTCTCTTCAAAGCAGTCTGATGGTGAATTGACCATACTTTCTGAATTGCCTCTTTCGGAGCCTAAGACGAAGCAGGTTGCTGCGGCATTAGCCAAGTTTGGTTTGAGTCGTTCGGTCTTGTTAGTGGTAGGTGAAGGGAATGTCAGTTTATATCGGGCTGTGCGGAATTTGAAATACGTGAAGGTTGTCAGGCCTAGTGAGTTGACGGTTTACGACGTTCTTCGTTATGAGTCGCTTGTTATTTTGAAAGATCAAGTGGAAAAGGTTCAGGAGTTATGGGCATAAAAACGCGCGATCCTTTTGATATTCTCATTAAACCTCTTTTGACTGAGAAAATTACCCGTCTTCAGGAGCAGGCCAATCGGATCGCTTTTGTTGTCAGGAAGGATGCCAGTCGGGTTGAAGTTCGACATGCCGTGGAATCTGTCTTGAAGGTAAAGGTCAAGACGGTGAATGTCATGAATATGATGGGGAAGAAGAAGCGACAAGGTCGATTTGTGGGGAAACGTGCAGATTGGAAAAAGGCAATCATCACGCTTCGAGAAGGTGAAAAGCTTGACCTCTATGAAAGTGCATAGAATCGTGGTGCGTGATAGAACTGTGGTCATAAGGAAAACGGAAAAATAATGCCAGTAAAACCATACAGACCTACATCCCCAGGACGTCGGGGTATGACGGCCATTGTTGGCGAAAAGCTGTCGTCTGAACGTCCTGAGAAAGGCCTGACGAAAAAGCAGGCCCAGACTGGCGGGCGGAATAACCAAGGTCGGATTACGGTCCGATTTCGTGGTGGTGGTCATAAGCGGCTGTATCGGCAAATTGATTTTAAGCGGAATAAGTTTAACGTGCCTGCTAAGGTTGCTCGCATTGAATATGATCCAAATCGGTCTGCGAGGATTGCGTTACTCCATTATGTCGATGGAGAAAAGCGATACATCCTTTCCCCGGTTGGGTTGGAAGTTGGGGCAATGGTTCAGGCAGGAATTGGTGCTGATATTCAACCGGGAAATGCCCTTCCACTTTCTGCCATGCCCCTGGGGACGACCATTCATAATATTGAACTCAAACCAGGCAAGGGTGGGCAATTGGCTCGAAGCGCAGGCGCGTCAGCGCAGGTCATGGGTCGGGAAGGTCATTACATTCAGGTTCGACTGACTTCTGGAGAGATGAGGCGGATTTTAGGGACCTGCATGGCGACTGTTGGGCAAGTGGGGAATTTGGATCATGGAAATGTCAGTATTGGGAAGGCTGGGCGTTCTCGTTGGCTTGGGAAAATGCCACACGTTCGAGGTGTGGTGATGAATCCCGTTGACCATCCTCATGGAGGTGGGGAAGGGAAGTCCGGTCAGGGGAATCCCCATCCGGTTTCACCATGGGGTCTTCCAACCAAGGGTTTCAAAACGCGTAAAAAGAAAAAAGCTTCTTCTCGATTTATTATTTCACGGCGGAAAAAATAGTCCCGCGCGGAGTCTTGTATGCCTCGTTCAATTCGGAAAGGGCCATTTGTTGACGACCATCTGTTGAAGAAGGTCGAAAAAATGAATGACGCCCGCGACCATAAGTTAATTAAAACCTGGTCGCGTCGTTCGACGGTGATTCCTGAAATGATCGGCCACACATTTGCCGTTCATAACGGACGGAAGTTTATTCCTGTGTATGTGACTGAAAATATGGTTGGGCATAAACTTGGTGAGTTTGCTCCTACCCGGTTCTTTAAAGGTCATGGGGCCGCGAGATCTGAAAAAGCGGTTGCTCTGAAGTAGAAAGAAGGGAAGACGGTCTATGGCTGAAGCAAGTGCGGTCCTTCGTTTTGTACGAATGACTCCAAGGAAGATGCGGATGGTAATTGATTTGATCCGTGGCCGTGAGGTGCCTGAAGCCTTAACGCTTCTCAAGTATCTTCATCGAGCTGCCTCACCTGTGGTGGAAAAACTCCTTCAATCTGCCGTGGCGAATGCGGGGCAAAAGGAGCTAGGCGATTCTGATTCTTTGCGGATTGTCAGGGCCTATGTTGATGGTGGTCCAGTGTTAAAACGCTTTCGGGCTCGGTCCATGGGGCGTGCCAATCCCATTCTTAAACGGACGAGTCATGTGACGATCGTCGTGGCATCATCCGAGGGTTCTTGAGGGTCATGACGCTGACAGAATGTGTAGGACATCCAGTTTAGCATGTAGAGGAGTAGACTGAATTTATGGGTCAAAAAACACATCCATATGGCTTTAGGCTTGGGTATACCAGGTCATGGAATTCCCGGTGGTATGCCAAAAAAGATTTTGTGAAACTCCTTCACGAGGATGTGCAGATCCGAAAAATTGTTAAAACCAGATTGTATCATGCCGGCATTTCTCGTGTGGAAATAGAGCGATCAGGCAATCAGGTTAAAACCATTATTCATACCGCACGTCCTGGTATTATCATTGGCAGGAAGGGCGCTGAAGTCGATAAGTTGAAGGCCTTGCTTGAGCAGAAATATGGTCGTGAGGTGTACGTCACGGTCAAGGAAATTAAAAAACCAGAGTTGGATGCGCAATTGGTAGCCGAAAATATTGCCTTACAGTTGGAAAAACGTGTCTCGTTTCGTCGGGCGATGAAGCGAAGTGTTGCGGCGGCCTTGCGATTGGGTGCCAAAGGGATACGGGTGTCGTGCGCGGGGCGACTTGGGGGAAATGAAATTGCCAGGACGGAATGGTACCGAGAGGGTCGTGTCCCGCTTCATACCCTTCGCGCCGATGTTGATTATGGTTTTGCGGAATCCCATACGACCATGGGGATCATTGGTGTGAAGACTTGGATTTATAAAGGTGATGCGGAGCTGCCTTCTTCAAGTAAAGGTGAGCCTTCTCTTGCCTTATTGTGAAAACGGGAAAATGTAATTTATTATGTTAGCACCCAAAAAAGTTAAATATCGAAAAGTTCATAAAGGCCGGATGTATGGAAAGGCCTACCGTGGTGGAGACGTGTCGTTTGGCCAGTTTGGTCTGAAGGTACTCGAGCCTGGACGAATTACTGCCAGACAGATTGAGGCAGCCAGAATTGCCATGACGCGTTATGTTAAGCGTGGCGGGCGTATTTGGACCCGTATTTTTCCGGATAAGCCGGTTACCAAAAAGCCCGCTGAAGTTAGAATGGGAAAAGGGAAGGGTAGTCCAGAGTTTTGGGTGGCTGTGGTTAAGCCCGGTCGAATACTCTATGAAATGGACGATGTGAGTCGAAGTGTGGCGGAGGAAGCCTTTCGTCTGGCTGGACATAAATTGCCCTTGGCCACGAAGTTTGTGGTTCGTGGGGAGCTGGGAATCTAAGGTAGAGCTGTATGGATATTCAAGAACTCAGAGGAATGGAATTAGAAGAGATTGTAGGGAAAGTTCACGGCCTGAAGGAAGAGTTGTTTCATCTTCGATGTCAACTGGCCTTGGGAAGAATTGAAAATCCTATGCGAATTCGGCAAGTCCGGCGTGATGTGGCCCGAGCTCGGACAGTCCTTCGTGAGAAGGAGTTGGACGCGGCGCGATGAGGGGAGTATAGGTGCGAAAGAATGACTAATGTGAAGCGTCGTAGACAACGTGTGACGTATGGAAAAGTTGTCAAAGATAAGATGGAAAAAACGGTTGTGGTGGCCATTACAAGATTCGTGCCTCATCCCTTGTATGGGAAGGTCGTTCGTCTGGTGTCCACTTTGAAAGCGCATGATGAGAAAAATGAATCGAAAATTGGAGATCGTGTGAAAATTGTTGAAACCCGTCCTTTGAGCAAAGATAAACATTGGCGTGTTGCGGCAGTGATCGAACGAGGCGAAAAGTCTCAACAGGCATAGATGGGTTTCCTCTATGTTGGGAGTAGTGAATAGCGATGATTCAAAATTATACCTACCTTGATGTAGCAGATAATTCCGGGGCCAAAAGTGTCCGGTGTTTTCATGTGTTGGGCGGAACGCGACGGCGGTATGGCGGGATTGGCGATATTATTGTCGTATCAGTCCGAGAGGCCATCCCAAAAGCGGCCGTTAAAAAAGGGCAAGTGGTGAAGGCGGTGATTGTGCGAACCAAGAAGAGCGCCCGTCGGGAAGACGGGTCCTATATACGCTTTGATCGAAATGCCTGTGTACTGGTCAATGACAAAGGCGATCCGGTTGGAACTAGGATTTTTGGGCCAGTCGCCAGAGAGTTGCGCAAAAAGAAGTTTATGAAAATTGTTTCACTTGCTCCTGAGGTTATATAATGGCGCGCAGTCTCGGAAGGAAGAACTCTGGACCTGTTCGCCAGAAGACTCGGATCAAAAAAGGGGATACGGTCATGGTAATTGCCGGGCGTGAAAAGGGTAAAACCGGCAAGGTGTTGGGGGTATTTTCTCGTACCGGAAGAGTGACGGTTGAAAAGTTGAATATTATCAAGCGTCATACAAAGCCGACACAAAAGCATAAACAGGGGGGTATTTTGGAACGTGAAGCGCCGTTCGCCATCTCCAATGTCATGATTTATTCCCAGGGTGTTCAGCGGCCGTCTCGGGTTGGTATTAAAGTGTTGGATGATGGGCGGCGCGTCAGGGTTCTTCGAAAGAGTCCTGAAGAAATTTTGGATAAAGTCTGATGAGTAAGAAGCAAACGAGTACAGCTGAGCCGTCTTCATCAAATGGACAGTCGCTTCCACGGCTGAAGGAGAAATACCGGAACGAAGTCATTCCCAAGATGATCAAGGAATTTGCCTATCGAAATCATATGCAGGTTCCTCGATTGGATCGTGTGGTGCTGAATGTGGGAATGGGAGAGGCCGTTCAGAATGCCAAGCTTCTAGAAAGTGCGGTGTCTGAACTCTCGGTGATTACCGGTCAAAAGCCCGTTGTGACCAGAGCAAAAAAAGCCATTGCCGGGTTTAAGTTGCGGGAAGGGATGGCTATTGGAGCCAAAGTCACTCTTCGGGGGAATTATATGTATGAATTCCTGGATCGATTGATGAATATTGCCTTGCCACGCATCAGAGATTTTCGTGGAGTGTCTCCCAAGGCTTTTGACGGGCGTGGGAATTATACGCTTGGGCTTAAGGAACAATTAACGTTTCCTGAAATAAAGTATGATGATGTGGCATCGATTCATGGAATGGATATTACCATTGTGACCAGTGCAAACCGTAATGATGAGGCCAAAGCGCTGTTGGCCCATTTAGGGATGCCTTTTCGTTGATCTGATTCACCCAATGGATTGTGTTGGAGTAACTTGTGGCAAGAAAAGCATTACGAAACAAAGCGGCCCTCGAACCAAAATTTCCGGTTCGGCGATACAACCGTTGTACTTTGTGTGGAAGAGTTCGAGCGTTTTTGCGTCGATTCCATATGTGCCGAATCTGTTTTCGATTCCATAGTCTTCGTGGGGACATCCCTGGAGTCACGAAGTCAAGTTGGTAAGTCGTTTTGATTGTGGCCAACTTTTTTCGTAACTACTCAGGGTGCTTCAATTTTGGCTCAGGACAGGGCGCGAGGAGCGCAGAACCCATCCCCTTTGCCTGTTTTCCTGAGGTCCTTCGAAGGATGAGGATTCGAGCACCACAGGAACGCTGTCCTGTGGCAAAAGGGAAGTGACCTGAGTAGTGACCTTTTTTCTAAGTGAGGAACGCATATGTCAATGACCGATCCTGTTGCTGATTTGTTTGTTCGCCTGCTAAATGCTGGGGGGCGTGGTCATCCGACAGTGGGTATTCCGGCTTCTAAGTTAAAAGCAAAAATTCTGTCTGTTTTTCAATCTGAGGGTTTTATTCATGGCTTTGAGCAGACCACGCTTAATGGCCACCCTGGATTGACGGTCACGTTGCGGTATCATCCTGGCAGAGAGAAAAAACCTATTCTGGGCGGGATTAAGCGGATAAGTAAGCCAGGATATCGAAAATATGTTGGAAAATCAGAAATTCCTCGTGTGATGGGTGGATTAGGTGTGGCATTGATTTCCACCTCAAAAGGTGTCGTCACCGATCAGGAAGCACGGAAAAATGGGATGGGTGGCGAAGTGTTGTGTCATGTATGGTAAGCATTAGCAGCTGTCGTGCCATAAACGGAAATTAGGATAAACGAGCAGATGTCACGAATTGGAAAAAAACCGGTTCCGCTTGCTACAGGCGTAGACGTTCAAGTTGCCGGACGGCAGGTTACCGTGAAAGGTCCTCTGGGTCAGTTACACTGGGGCTTGGCCGATGGTATCAGTGTTGAAGTAAAAGATGGTGAAATTCATGTTGGGCGAAATGGCGATGCTCCACGACTCAAAGCTTTGCATGGATTGACGCGGATGGAAGTCAGTAATCTTGTCGAAGGTGTGACCAAAGGGTATGAGCGGACCTTGGAGCTCACTGGTGTTGGATATCGTGCTCAGCTCCAAGGTCAAGATTTAACACTCAATGTGGGATTCTCTCATCCCGTCTCCGTTTCCCTTCCTCAAGGCATTCAAGCTTCAGTTGACAAGCAGACTGTGGTGTTGATCAAGGGGATTGATAAGCGGTTGGTGACTCAGGTCGCAGCCAATATTCGTAGTGTTCGACCACCGGACGTCTATAAACAGAAGGGCATTAAATACAGTGGAGAGGTGTTGATTAAAAAGGCTGGGAAGGCCGGCAAGAAATAATAGGTTGTTATGAATGAAGTGACAAAACGTCGAAGATTTTCTCGTCGCAAAGTACGGGTTCGAAAAAAAGTTACAGGGTCAATCTCCAGACCCAGGTTGAATGTCTTTCGAAGTAATGCGCATATTTATGCTCAGATTATCGATGACACTCAGGGCCGAACCTTAGCCGCTGCTTCTTCAAGAGAAAAATCCATCAAGGATACTGTGTCAACCTGTGGATCAAATGAAGCAGCCAAGGCTGTTGGAAAACAATTAGCGGAACGAGCCAAAGCTGCCAATATTACTGCCGTGGTATTTGATCGCGGTGGACGGTTATTTCATGGTCGAGTTAAAGCATTAGCCGATGCTTCTCGTGAAGGAGGGCTTAACTTTTAGCCCAGGGGGATAATTATTCGTGCGTGTCAATCCTGAAGAATTGAACTTAAAAGATAAACTGGTTTCAATTAATCGCGTGGCCAAGGTGGTGAAAGGCGGGAAACGATTTTCTTTCAGTGCACTGGTCGTCGTGGGAGATGGTGAAGGGTGGGTTGGAATTGGAAAGGGTAAGGCGGCTGAAGTTCCTCCAGCCATTGCCAAAGCAGTGGGTCGAGCCAAAAAACAGCTCATTCGAGTTCCCTTGAAAAACGGAAGTATTCCCCACGATGTTCATGGGTTTTTTTGCGGCGAACATATTCTGATGAAACCAGCCAAAGAAGGGACCGGAATTATTGCGGGTGGAGCGGTTCGGGCCATTTTGGAAGTGCTCGGTGCTCATAACATTGTTGCGAAAACATTAGGGAGGGGAAACCCGTTTAATGTGGTTCAGGCCACGCTTGAAGGACTTGCCAAATTGAAAGATCCAGAGGCGGTGAAGAAGATGCGCCAAGCAGGGCCATCCGTCTCTTCCTAACATCCTTAAGTATATTGTTTCATGACTCCATCCAAACAAAGCACTACAATGAACAGAGTTTCTATTACGCTAAAAAATAGTCCTATAGGGCGTCCTTCCAATCAACGCGTGTTGTTGCTTGGGCTTGGATTACGACGTCTTCATCAGACAGTTGAACATCCCCAAACGCCTCAGGTTCTTGGATTGATAGATAAAGTGAAGCATTTGGTCGAGGTGACATCATTATGAAGTTACATGATTTAAGACCGGCCCCTGGGTCCAAGAAAAAACCAAAACGGTTGGGTCGAGGTCATGGGTCAGGGCATGGTAAAACGTCTGGTAAAGGTCATAAGGGGCTGTTGGCTCGTTCAGGGAATCCTAATATGGCTGGGTTCGAAGGTGGGCAAATGCCCTTGGCTCGCCGAGTGCCTAAGCGAGGATTTCATAATCCATTTCGGGTTGAGTACAGTATTGTGAACCTCAAAGTGCTCTCCGCCCTATCGGATGTCAATGAAGTCACGCTCCAAGTGTTATATGACAAAGGAATCGTGAAAAAACGATCGAGACCAATCAAGATCCTTGGTGTGGGTGAACTGACCAAGCCCCTTGTTGTTGAAGCCCATAAATTTAGCCAGTCGGCCCTTCAAAAGATCCAGCAAGCGGGCGGACAAGCCAAGGTCATAGGCCGTGCTTGAACGGCTCATTACGAGCTTCCAAAACATTCTCAAAATTCCAGAGTTACGCAGCCGTGTGCTCTTTACGGTGGCGATGTTGGCTGTGTATCGGATTGGGGCGCATATCCCCACACCTGGAATTAATAACGAGGAGCTACAGAAATTTCTCCTTGATCGTGGTGGAGCCCTTCTGGGGTTCCTGGATATTTTTTCTGGTGGGGCCTTATCGCGCCTTACCATTTTCGCGCTGGGCATTATGCCGTACATCAGCGCCTCGATTATTATACAGTTACTGACCGTTGTCATTCCCCATTTATCCAAACTGGCAAAGGAGGGTGAGCGCGGAAGAAAAACGATTATTCAATACACTCGCTATGGAACCATCGGGATTGCGCTGGTTCAGGGGTTCGGAATTGCGCTTGGCCTGGAGGGGATGAATCAAGGACAGTTTGTACTTGAACCCGGCTGGCCCTTTCGCTTCATGACCGTGATTACCCTCACCAGTGGGACCGCATTTTTAATGTGGCTGGGTGAGCAGATCACTGAACGTGGTGTCGGGAATGGCATTTCGCTTATTATCTTTGCAGGAATCGTCGCCCGGATGCCAAGTGCCGTCGTTCAAACCATCGACCTGTATCGGGTAGGAGAGCTCAGCCTTCTCTTACTTCTTGTTTTAGGCGTGGTTATGGGTGGAGTCGTGACGGCCATTGTCTATTTGGAAAGTGGTCGGCGTAAGGTCCCTGTTCAATACGCCAAACGAGTCGTGGGGCGACGTGTTTTTGGGGGGCAGAACACTCATATTCCCTTAAAGATCAATACGGCAGGAGTGATCCCGCCAATTTTTGCGTCGTCGATCATTGCGTTTCCTGCCACGATTACGGGATTTATTCAGGTTCCTTGGGTGCAGGCCATCGGTGCCCATCTGGCTCCAGGTTCGTTAGTCTATACGCTGATGTATGTCAGCATGATTCTTTTCTTTTGCTTTTTTTATACAGCGGTTGTCCTGAATCCCGTTGATATGTCAGACAACATGAAGAAATATGGTGGTTTTATCCCTGGAATTCGTCCTGGGCAACGGACTGCGGATTATATCTACAAGGTGTTGACGCGGATTACCTTCGCAGGTGCCATTTATTTAGCCATTGTGTGTGTTATTCCCGAGCTGTTGATTTATCGGTTGAATGTTCCATTTTATTTTGGAGGGACATCGTTGCTTATCGTCGTTGGCGTGGGACTCGATACGGCTCAACAGATTGAATCACATATGTTGATGCGCAATTATGAAGGGTTTCTCTCCAAAGGCAAGCTCAGGGGAAGGAGTGGTTAACCGGCAATGCGGTTCGTGTTTCTTGGTGCTCCAGGTGTGGGAAAAGGTACGCAGGCTGAAATGGTATCGGCGAAATATGGCATCCAAAAAATTTCAACGGGAGACCTGCTTCGGGCAGCAGTGGCACAACACACTCCATTAGGAAAAGAAGCCAAGCAATTTATGGATCGAGGGGACCTCGTTCCGGACAATGTTGTGATCGGCTTAGTCGAAGAAAAAGTTGGCACCCCGGAATGTGCCAAAGGGTTTATCCTGGATGGGTTTCCACGAACGGTGCCGCAGGCCGATACGTTGGGTACGTTGTTAACTACGAAAGAATTGTCGCTTGATCGTGTGGTGCATTTTGTGGTTCCACGGGAGGAAGTGATCAATCGGCTCAGTGGACGGCGAAGTTGTTCACAATGTCCCGCAGTCTACCATGTGGAGTTTGTTCCTCCCAAGCGGGATGGGGTCTGCGATGAATGTGGGGGTGAGCTTGTTCAACGTAGTGATGATCGAAAAGAAACCGTGGAGTCCAGACTGACTGTGTATGAAGAACAAACATCTCCCTTGATTGACTATTATCGTAAAAATAATGTGTTGGCGGAACTGAATGGCTCAGGGTCAGTGGATGATGTGCACGAGCGATTACTTGCATTGTTATCACCTTCTTGAGCCTTGATGTCACTACTTAAGTTTGCTTCAATTTTGGCTCAGGACAAGGCGCGAGGAGCGCAGAACCGATCCATTTTGAGCCTGTCCTGAGGTCCTCGAAGGATGAGGATTCGAGCACCACAGCAACGCTGTCATGAGCCAAAAGGGAAGTGACCTGAGTCGTTACGCATGATTGTTCTGAAAACACCGGACGAGATCGAAATGATGGCCCAGGCTGCCAAAATTGTTGCGGAGGCCCATCATGTGTTGAAAAAAGAGGTCAAGCCTGGCATTACGACCTCGTTTCTTGATAAAATCGCCGAGGAATTTATCCGAGCCCATGGCGGGATTCCGGCATTTAAAGGTTATCGAAACTATCCCAAGACCTTATGTGTGGCGGTCAATGACGAGGTCGTCCACGGAATTCCGTCAAATCGCGTGTTGAAAGAAGGGGATATCATCGGGCTGGACTTAGGCGCAATTGTTCAGGGATTTTATGGTGACGGAGCTGTGACGGTCCCCGTTGGTCCCGTTCCCGATCAAGTCGCCACCCTCATGCGAGTGACCGAAGAGGCCATGATGAAGGGGCTTGAAAAGGGCGTAGTGGGGAATCGGCTGTCAGATATTTCGCATGCCGTCCAATGCCACGTTGAGGCCCATGGGTTTTCGGTTGTTCGCGATTTTGTGGGACATGGAATTGGGCGTCAATTGCACGAAGAGCCGCAAGTACCGAATTATGGGCGGCCTGGGCAAGGGCCTCGGTTGCAAGTTGGAATGGTCTTGGCCATTGAACCAATGGTGAATCTCGGTGGATATCATATCCGGGTGTTAGATGATCAGTGGACGGCCGTGACACAAGATGGGAGTCTTTCTGCTCACTTTGAACATACTATTGCGATTCAACCGAGCGGTCCTCCGAGAATTTTAACGGTGTTGTAGTATATTGGGAATAAGGGACTTTCTACGAAAAGTCTGGACGTGATTATGGGAAAAGAAGATGTCATTGAAGTTCAGGGCTCCGTGTTGGAGACCTTGCCCAATGCGATGTTTCGTGTGCGGCTAGAGAGCGGGCACAAGATCCTGGCACATATATCAGGAAAAATGAGAATGCACTTCATCAGAATATTACCTGGTGATAAAGTGACGGTCGAATTGTCGCCCTATGACTTGACGAGAGGCCGTATCACCTATCGCTTTAAATAGCATAGAGGATGGAAGATGAAAGTCAAATCGTCAGTGAAACCCATTTGTTCAAAATGTACGGTCTACCGACGGCGTGGCGTGGTTCGGGTGCGTTGCACTAATCCGAGGCACAAACAACGTCAGGGGTAGGAAATAATACGGTTCACCCACTTGAGACTGAGGCAGTAACCTGCCTGAGCAGAGGGTGGATGAACGCAAGGAGGACGCATGGCTCGTATTGCAGGAGTGGATCTTCCCGTGGGGAAGCGCCTTGACATTGGATTGACCTATATCTACGGAATCGGTCCATGGACCGCGCGCAGTATTTTACGAAAGACGGGTATTGATGGGGCCGTTCGAGTCAAAGATCTCGTTGAAGAAGATATCTTGAAACTTCGTGAAGTTATTGACCGCGATTGCAACGTGGAAGGGGATTTGCGAAGAGAAATCACGATGAGCATCAAACGGCTTATTGATACGGGTACCTACCGTGGTCTTCGTCATCGAAAAGGGCTTCCCCTTCGTGGACAACGAACGAAAACAAATGCTCGAACCCGAAAAGGAAAACGAGCCTCTATTGGTCGTGCCAAGAAATAAGTAAAGGTGATTGCATGAGTGTGAAAAAGGGTCGAAAAAAAGAGAAGAAAATCGTCCAAATGGGGATTGCGCATGTTCAAGCCTCCTTTAATAACACCTTGGTGACGATTACAGACATGAGCGGCAATACCGTCTCCTGGTCGAGTTCTGGGAGTTTGGGGTTTAAAGGGTCTCGAAAGAGTACGCCGTTTGCCGCGACTCGCGCGGGAGAAGCAGCCGGACGAAAAGCCATGGAACATGGGATGCGAAAAATTGATGTTTACGTCAATGGGCCTGGGTCAGGACGAGAGTCGGCCGTTCGTGCGCTACAATCGGTGGGATTGCGAGTCAATCTCATTCGTGATGTGACGCCCATTCCACATAACGGGTGTCGTCCTCCTAAACGACGACGAGTGTAATCATGGCCTGCCTGGATGAGGCCGCTTTACTATTGATGGCATAAGGATAGCCTGGGTTTTGGTGAAAGGAACGCGACGTGGCGAACTATACTGGACCGGTGTGTAGGATTTGTCGGCGAGAGGGGGTGAAACTCTTTCTCAAAGGAACACGGTGTATGACGGACAAATGCGCGATTGAGCGACGGAGTTATCCACCGGGGCAACACGGACAAGGCCGATCACGAGCGACAGACTATAGTGCGCAGCTTCGTGAAAAGCAAAAATTACGGCGCATGTATGGTGTGCTAGAACGCCAGTTTCGATTGACGTTTAAACGGGCCGAACGCCAAAGTGGGGTGACCGGGGAAAACTTGCTGCGTTTATTGGAGCAACGTTTGGATAATGTGGTCTATCGTATCGGGTTTGCCCTATCTCGAAAACAGGCTCGCCAATTAGTGAATCATGGGCATATCCAACTCAATGGGAAAAAAGCCGACATTGCATCCATCACAACTTCCGTGGGTGATGTGATCACTGTGAAACCGAAGAGTCATGAACTGTTGGCTATAACCAGTGCGTTGGAAGTAGCGGAAGGACGAGGGGCTCCTGGTTGGATTGATGTTGACCGCGAGGCATTTCGTGGGTCCATCAATGCCTTGCCAGTGAAGGATGATATTGGCGCACCCGTGAATGAACAGGTGATTGTTGAGTTGTATTCTCGATAATGGGAATGTTGAAAAAGGGCACCAGCTGCGTTCTCGGCCCTTTGTCGTGCTCACGTACTGCCGTGTACGCTCCGCGCGCCAAATGGCCTGCGGCCTTGCTGGACGCACCTTTTTGAACATTCCAAAAACAGAACCATTTTTTCAAGCATAAGCAGGTTCATGAATGTTTTCGACATAGACAGATGAGGCGAAGGGGGACGTAATGAGCAAAGGGATGAAGGATTTTCAGCTGCCGATGCGGCTGGAGTTAGAAAAAGACACGGCCTCTACCACCTATGGGAAGTTCACTGCTGAGCCTTTTGAACGAGGGTTTGGGACGACCATTGGGAATTCCCTGCGGCGGGTATTATTGTCTTCACTCCCTGGTGCCGCCGTGACATCAGTGAAGATTGAAGGCGCCTATCATGAGTTTTCTACGCTTCCAGGTGTGACGGAAGACGTGACGATCATCATTCTCAATATCAAGAATCTTCGACTGAAATTGCATACCGATAAGGCCAAGGCCATACGGTTAAAGAAAAAGGGATCGGGTGATGCGAAGGCCTCTGATATTGAACATGACGCGGATATCACGGTTCTCAATCCCGACCTAAAAATTGCCACACTCGATAAGGATGGCAATATCGATATCGAGATGATTGTCAAACCAGGAAAAGGCTATGTGCCGGCAGAACGCAACAAAGAAGAAGGACTTCCCATTGGAGTCGTTCCGGTGGATTCGATTTTTTCCCCGATCAAGCGTGTCAATTTCAATGTGGAAAATGCACGGGTGGGGAGGATGACGGATTACGATCGGTTGAATCTTGAAATTTGGACTGATGGAAGTCTGACCCCCCAAGAGGCCATCTCCTCTGCTGCGGGGATTCTGCGTGAGCACTTGGCCATTTGTATTCCGAGCGAAGAGATGCGAGAAGTCGAACCCGATTCCTCGCAATCCGAGGCGCAGGCTGAATTACATAACAATTTGGCACGAAGCGTCAATGAATTAGAGCTTTCCGTTCGAGCTGCGAATTGCTTGAAAAATGCCAATATCAAGACCATTGGAGATTTGGTGTATCGCACAGAAATGGAAATGTTGAAAACCAAAAATTTTGGGAAAAAATCTTTAAATGAAATTAAAGACGTCTTGGCGGAAATGGGATTAGGGTTGGGGATCAAGAGTGAACCCGTCAACCTTACGAACTCGAAATAAGCCAACGCCTGTAGAAAGAGAGTCACTCCGTGCGGCACCGAAAAAAAGGCAGACAGCTTGGTCGAAATTCAAAACATCGTCATGCCCTGTTCCGGAACCTTGTCACATCCTTGTTGGAACACGAGCGGATTGAAACGACTGAGGCCAAAGCCAAAGAGATCCGAGGGCTGGCCGAGAAAATGATTACCTTGGGCAAGAACGGCAGTCTGCATGCCAGACGGCAGGCTCTGAGTTTTATTCAAAAGAAAGACATTGTGTCAAAACTATTTGATGATGTCGCGGGGCGATTTCGTGGTCGTTCCGGAGGGTATACCCGGATCATTCCGACCAGGCGCCGTCCTGGCGATGGGGCTGAACTTGTGGCATTGGAACTGATTGCGCGTGACGCATCGGTGGAACCTGAACAAGACTCTGAAGGGACACCTGATACCGATACCGAGAAAAAGTAAGGCCTTCCTCATGTCCTCTTGACCTGCAGTTCTTTGTATCACGCAAAGAAGGATCATACAGAATATATGGTTCTATCCTACCGCCATCCAATTCTGGCCACATGGAGTTTCTTGGCCATGGCGTTGCTTCCTGTGAGCGTTCTTTCTTGTGTAGTTGCACGATCGTATCGTGCCCTCTTCCCACGGACCAAGGGGCTATGACGCCAGGAAGAGGCAGCATGAGATGCTGCAGCGACCTAACAATACAAGACGACGCCATTCGCTCAAAAGGAGAGGCGACATAACCCACGAGGAGTGCCATAACTTTATTGGCACCTGATCGTATTGTGCTGCCAGAACCCTAAATTCTGCATGATCCGCAAAGAATTGCTTACCTGCTAGCACTTCGAATATTATTCTAACTATTTGATATCGTTGAATTATTCTGTTGCCTTGTCAAGAAAGTGTAGTTTACTTGGACAGGGGCGTATGCTATTCTTTTTTGTCATCGTACCAAAATCATAAATGGGGTGAGGCTAGAATGTTCAACCGGTTCATGAGATGGACATTAGGTGGAATCATCCTTGGCCTCGCGGCTTTTTTGGTATTCGTCGTCATTGGGCAAGTGCGCACGAATGCTCCACCCTCCTCCGTGGTTTCTCCCCTTCTTGAAGAAGCCGATGCCGGGATGGAAGGGTTCGTGTATCGTCAAACAAAAGATGGCATGGTGCAATGGGAGGTCGCTGCACAGAAGGCCGAAGTCTTTGAAGCACGGCATGAGGTCACTCTACAGGATGTCCAATTGCGATTTTTTGGACATGATGGCGAGGAGATGGTGCTGCACGCTGATGAGGGAATGATTAATACCACGACGAATGATTTTGAATTACGCAATCAAAAAGAACTCATTGCCATTGAATTTGCGAATGGGTACACCATTCTCACGCCTCATATCCATTGGGTTGACGCGAACCAAGAAATTCGAACACCTCATCCGGTCACTATTCAGGGTAATGGTCTCACCATTACCGGCATTGGGTTAGTCGGGCACCTTGAATCCGAGGAATTTTCAGTGCTGGATCATGTCCGTGTTCAATCGTCCTCCTAAGCACATCATCTGGCTTGAGTTGGTCTTGGTGGTTAGCGTCCTTGCGGGAGGGCTTTATGCCAGATCGGCTCTGGCGGCTTCCCGAAATCCGACGACCATCACGTCTGGGACCATGATCGTGCAAGGGAAATCTCAAAAGGCCATCTTTGAGAAGTCCGTTGTGTTAACGCGTGACGATATGGTGATCCGGGCCGATCGCATGACGGTATACTTTAAAAAAGACCAACCTAGGAAAACCGAGAAATCTTCAGATGACTCGTTCGGGCAACAAGTAGATGTCGTTGAAGCTCAAGGAAGAGTCATCATTGAAAAGGCCGAAGTAAGGGCTACGAGTGGTCGAGCCGTGTATTACAAAGATGAAGAGAAGGTCGTGCTCACGGAATCCCCTGTGGCGTGGCAGAAGGGAACGCGTATCACAGGGTCGCGGATGACGTTTTACTTAAAAGAAGAGCGTAGTGTTGTGGAGGGGGGGGCTCATGTGATTCTTCAGGAAGACCCGGAGGGTGAAGAATAGGGCTTTCCCCAAGTCTAATAAAGATAGGAAGTGCGTGCTTTTTGGGACCTCATGCAGCAGAACCGTATATATGCGAAGCAACTGAGAAAGAGTTTTAAGGGGCGAGAAGTCGTTTGTGGCGTGTCTATCGATGTAGAGGCGGGGGAGATTGTTGGGCTCCTTGGGCCCAATGGCGCGGGGAAAACCACGATTTTCGATATGGTGGTGGGATTATGTCAACCCGATCAGGGGCAGATTCTCCTCAATCGTGAATCCATTACGCATCTGCCCATGTATCAACGGGCTCGCCGAGGAATCGGCTATCTACCTCAAGAAGCCTCCGTGTTTCGGCGCCTGTCGGTCGAAGAGAACATCCTGGCCGTATTAGAGACGCTTTCCCTTTCTAAAAGGGAACGTCATACTCGGGTAGATGAATTGTTGAATGAACTTGGGCTGACCAATCTTCGGAAGAGCCAAGCCTTCACCCTATCTGGTGGAGAACGGCGAAGATTGGAGATCACCAGGGCTCTGGCGACCAACCCGAGTTTTTTACTATTGGATGAACCATTTGCGGGGATTGACCCGATTGCCGTGGCCGACATTCAGGAAATTATTCAGTCATTGAAAAAGAACAACATTGGTATTTTAATTACCGACCATAATGTGCAAGAAACCCTTTCCATAACGGATCGAGCCTATATAATTAACGAAGGGTCGATCTTGGAAGAGGGGAAGCCGGAAGTGGTCGTCAGTAGTCCTCAAGCCAGAGCAATATATTTGGGTAAGCGATTTAAACTGTAATGTCTTTTCGTTAGGGTTTGGGAGTGAGTGCATGGAATTACGACTAGAGTTGAAGCTGACTCAGAAGTTGGTGATGACTCCCCAACTTCAGCAAGCGATTAAGCTTCTTCAATTATCAAGACTTGAGCTTCAGCAAACGCTTTCTCAGCATCTCATAGAGAACCCGTTACTCGAAGAAGGTGAGAGTGAGGTTGAGGAAGAAGAGGGGACGGATAGTCCGACCGAAGGGAAAGAAACTGTTTCAGCCGATGGAGAATCCAGTGGTGAGGTTGAGCAGACAGAATTTTCAGAATCACTTTCCTCAGAAGAATGGGATAATTATTATGAAAGCGATTGGCGGGCTGGTGGAGCGTCTACTTCGTCATCAACTGTAGACGAAGATTTCCCTTCCTATGAACAGACCCTGACAAAACCCACTTCTCTTGAAGATCATTTGTTATGGCAATTGCGCTTATCCTCAGTGAATGAAACGGAGCAAGCGATCGGTACCATCTTAATCGGCAATATCGATGAAGATGGCTATATCCGGACTTCTCTTGAAGAAATTGCTGAGGGTGCTCAGGTCTCGCTTCATCAAGTGGAGAATGCGTTGGATCTGATTCACACGTTTGACCCCCCAGGGGTTGGCGCGCGCGATCTACAGGAATGTTTAAATATACAGCTACGACATCTTCATTATGGGTTGGTGCATAGTCACCATGGAGAAAATGGTGCGGGGCCTGACTCGTTGCTCAAAACCATCGTTGCCAATCATTTGCCGGACCTCCAGAAAAAACGATATCAAAATATCGCCAAGGAAGTCGGGGTGTCTCTCGATGAAGTGTATGCAGCGGTCCATATCATTGCAGGGTTAGAGCCCAAGCCTGGCCGACCCTATTTTATAGATACTAATCAAATCATTATCCCCGATGTGTTCGTGTTTAAAGACGAAGGCGAATGGGTCGTCCTGCTAAACGAAGATGGTTTGCCTCGGGTACGGATCAGCCCCTATTACAAGGAAATGATGGGGGGCGGCGGTGACGGGGCAGCCTCCACCAAAGAATATCTCGACGATAAACTCCGTGGAGCCCAATGGATTATTCGCAGTCTCGATCAACGGAATAAAACCATCTTAAAGGTCGTCCATAGCCTGATTCATTTTCAGGAATCGTTTCTCGACAAAGGCATTCAGTATTTGAAGCCTTTGGTGCTCAAGCATGTGGCTGAAGATGTCGGCATGCATGAATCCACGATCAGTCGAGTGACGACGAATAAGTACATGTACTGCCCGCAAGGGATGTTAGAATTAAAGTTCTTCTTTAACGCCGGCATTCAACGTTCAGATCCGGGGGCGGAAGATTTATCCTCTCTTACCGTTCGGGAAATCATTCGAGAAATGGTGGCTCATGAAAGTGGGAGCAAACCACTCAAGGATCAAGAAATCGTGGCCCGATTGAAATACCGTGGTATCGTGATTGCCCGACGGACCGTTGCGAAATATCGAGCCGAGCTTCATATTGCCCCTGCCAGTCAACGTAAACGTATTCATTCATAGCTTCCAGGTGGAGTGGGGCCTCGCGTCTTGGGATTATGTATGATCCATGTGTCTTCCTGAGTAGCTACGATCACCAACTCTTCATCCCTGACTGCCTTAACGAACATTGGCCATTGATTTTTGATGCCGTAGGGAGGAAATGTGGAGTCAAACAGTTCAGATAAGTCATTTCAGCTTGTCATAGTCAGTGGAGCTTCGGGATCTGGGAAAACCCAGGCGTTGAAATGCTTGGAGGACCTTGGTTTTTTTTGTGTGGATAACCTTCCGCCAGCCTTGTTTCCAAAATTTGCCGAACTCTGTGCCCAACGGAGTGGAGACGTTCGAGATGTTGCCTTGGGCATTGATATTCGTGAACGTGGATTTTTTGCCGACTTTTTTGACAATCTTTCCCGCTTAAAAAAAAGCACCTATTCCGTAGAACTCCTCTTTCTGGAAGCCAGTGATGAGGTGCTGACCCGTCGATTTTCCGAATCCCGCAGGCCTCACCCTCTTCTCCCTCAGCAGCCGGTGGTCGAGGGAATTCAATTAGAGCGACAACAGATACAAGAACTGCGAGCCGGTGCCGATCGAGTGCTGGATACGTCCGCAATGACGGTGCATGAACTGCGTGATTGGATGGCACGGCATTTTGGCGATGTGGATCACAGGCAATCGATGCGAATCTCTCTCCTGACGTTTGGGTACAAATTCGGTGTGCCCTATGATGCTGATTTAGTGTTTGATGTCCGTTTTCTTCACAATCCGAATTTCGTTCCGGAGTTGAAGACATTGACCGGGGAACAGGAAGAGGTCCAACGCTATGTGTTTGAAATGTCGGAGGCCGAAGGTTTCGTGCAGCACTTACAACGACTCTTCGTATTTCTTTTTCCGCTGTTTGAACAGGAACGGCGAAGTTATTTAACGGTGGCTATTGGCTGTACAGGGGGCCGTCATCGATCCGTTGCGGTGGCCCTTCGACTGCAACAGGTGTTTTTATCGCTTGGGCATGATGTCCCTGTTCGTCACCGTGACATCCATCGAACTTAAGGACCTGAGAGAAACTAACTTGGACATCTCGCATCCAATCTTCGGGCCTCCTTTGAACGCGCCTCAATCGAAAAAGCCTCAACATAGCTGTGCTATGTCTCGGATTTTCCTCAATCGTTCCGTCCAAATCCGACCCAAATCTTGGCGCGATTTTGTCCAAGTTATTTTCTTTCAGGTCCTAAGGGCTCGCGCAACAATAACTTCCCATTTTCGCATCCCACCTTTAGGCCATCTTGGGCCGATCTTCACTCGCAAAATCCTCAGCGTAGGCCTTGGATACGCCTGCGGTTTTGCTCACTCAGATCGGCCCAACCTGACCCAAACCTGGGCGCGAATTCTGGGAGGTTATTGTTTCGCGAACCCTAAGGACCTGAGAGAAACTAACTTGGACATCTCGCATCCAATCTTCGGGCCAGCTTTGAACCTAGAAACGGCAGTTGGATCACAAAAGTCCGCGCAAGCTCTTGGCGCAACCTAGGAGCCTGTCCAAGATTAGACTGATCTACTGCGGGTGTGCTGGATGTGGCCAGATCTTCCGATTCTTTTCGGGGAAGGTTGAAAAAGACCGCCAGCTGCGTTCTCGGGCTTTTGGCGTGCTCACGTACTGCGTGTACGCTCCGCGCGCCCAAAGCCCTGCGGCCTTGCTGGACGGCCTTTTTCAACCTTCCCCATTTTCGTTGAATAGTCCCACTATTCGCCTCAAAGGATCGAAACATCTGACTCAAACCAGCACCCCCTCGTCACGATCGTCGGACAGGCACCTCGCAAAATACAAAAAGGTCTCATCACCAGAGAGGTGACCACGATTTTTTGTATTTCACCATGCACACCAATATCTTACACGTCTGTTTTGCGCCCAACCGCCGTTTCTAGGTTGAACGGGTCTCAATCGATAAACCCTCAACATAGCTGTGCTATGCCTCGGGTTTTTCTCAATCGTTCCGTCCACATCCGACCCCAATCTTGGCGCGATATTGTCCAAGTTAGTTTCTCTCAGGTCCTAAGGGCTCGGGCAAAAATAGCTTCCCTTGTTTGTCTGTCGATCCATCACGTCGATTCTGTCCCTCTCCTCGGCTTCTTTCAAGATTCCCGTGAGTTTCGACCATAACAGTTGGTATTACACATGGGTTGTTTGACGGAAAATCGGCCAACAGTGTAGGGTTGGGGGGGTAACCTCTGTCGCCAGTGTTCCATTGTTATTCCTGGAATAGGCGGGAGTTTTTCGTTGCGTTGCCGAGCCGTTTTTCTATGATGCCTACCGTTCGACCATCAACAATTTTTCAAAAACTTCAGACGTTTTGGCCATGGTCGAAATCCCATTCTACGATTGGCTTGGATATGGGGTCACATGCCATTACGTTTGTTGAGTTGCAACATCGACGAGGCCGCGATCATGTCAGTCGGTGGGGATCTGAACCCCTTGCCCCCAATGTCATTGAACAAGGGAGGATCACCAATAGATCATCACTTGTTGCAACTCTGCATGCGTTTGTTCACAAATACAGACTCAAAGGTGCTTCCGTAGCGATGGCGGTCAATGGGGCTTCGGTAATGGTGAAACGCATTCATGTGCCGACACGTCATCACCATGACCTGGACGCCTACCTGAGGTGGGAGGGTGCTCACTATATTCCCTATGATCCCGATGATGTGTATCTTGATTTTTCTGTGTGTTCATCAGTTTCCCAGGTCGCCAGCAGCGAAGAGATTGCCCTTCTTTTGGTGGCGGCCAAGCGCGATGCGGTTGACGAGCGAAGGGATGTGTTGGAAGAAGTCAATGTGCATCCGGTAATTTGTGATGTCGAGGCCCTCGCATGTCTCAATTTGGCTTCACTGAATGCAGAGGTTCAAACCCACAACTCTTACCTCCTTGCCAATCTCGATGGTGGCATAATGAATGTCGTGGTGGTGGCACAGGGGCAACCACTCCTCCTGCGTGATGTGAGTGTGCCTTCTCTTTCCAATCAACGTTTTGCCGATGGTACGTCCGAGAATTTAGGCCAACCTCAGTGGTTCCATGAGGCCCAAGCTTCTCAAGAGACGGATTCTTCCCTGTCGGAAAAGATGTCTTGGTTTGAAATCGTGAGTGAACTGAAGCGAACCGTGGAAGGTGCGCGAGAATTACAGCCTGACCTGGATATTGAATGTGTGTTTCTCGGTGGAAGAGGTTGGAACAGTTCCCAGTTTCTAGAAGAACTCAGGCAATCGCTCATGCTTCCTCTTTCTCTCATCGATCCTGTTGCATCTTTAGAATGGAGTAGAGGGAGAAGGAGTGCTCGGCCCTTGGCTCCCTCCTCCGGCGTAGCAGGGGGATTGGCTCTCCGAGCCCAACACGGATGAGAGCTTTGTCATGATCGCCATTAATCTTCTTCGTTGTACACTTGAGAATGAACACCGTCAACGTCGGCGGTGTCAGGGCGAAGCCGCCGTCGTGCTGTTGATTGTTCTGGGTACGATAGCTGTGTGCGGATTCGTCTGGGCGGATTTGGACCAATCCCTCGGGCAATTTCAAAAGGAGAAGGAGCAAAAAACCACACAGCTTGCGGAATGGGAACGTACGTATAGCCAACTTAAGGAGATCAATCGATACACGGCAGACTTGAGGAAAAGGAGTCGACAAGTCATTCATTTGATGGGTCAGCAGCGACGGTCGATTCAACTCTTGGACACGGTAAGTCGTAGCCTGGATCCTTTAAAACTCTGGTTGATCAGACTGGAAATGCAACAGGACCAAGTCACGCTCATGGGGTTTGCCGACTCCAAAGCCCAAATTGTTCAGTTCGTGCAATACTTGAAACGGGATGGGCTCTTTCAAGAGGTGACGGTTCTTGAAACAGGACAAGTATCGGGAAAACCCTCAAAATATAATTTTACCATGAACCTTCTTTTGAGAGCAGAGTTCAACCATGTCACGTCTTCTTGAATGGTTCGAGGTGACACCATTTGTGCAGAAGGTTTCTCTGGTTGGTCTTTTTCTAGCTATATCTGGGGTGGGGTTTTATTGGTTGATTGCTGATCCCCTCGTGATAGAGATCGATACATTGGTAGGAGAATTGCGAATTCTTGATCATACGTTGAAGCTCGAGACCCAATCCGAAAACCAGCTTGGCAAAGCGCAGAAAGAATTTTTGCAGTGGCAGTCCATCGTGTCTCGACAAGAGGAGCGACTTGGGTTAGATGTTCCCATGAGTCAGGTCCTTTCTGATATGTCGAGCATCGCTCAAGAAACCGGAATTATTTTAACATTGTGGAAACCGAAGAAACGGGACATCGAGTCGTCAAGTCAGGCCCACGCCACGTACCTTCAACTTCAAGTGGAGGGTGGGTATCATCATGTGGCTCAGTTCCTTGAGCATATACAGTATCTTTCCAAGACGATGGGTGTGACGGCACTCACGATGCACGGTGATGATACCGATGACGGAATGCCGATGGTTCGGGCCATTATCGATTTGATGGGATATAGTAGGAATGTCCAAACCCTTGCCGACAATAACCACATGTCTGTCATTGATGAACGGATAACCAATAAAGGCTAGAGGCACAAGGATGGAGCGGATTCCATGTTTGCCCAACATTTTTTTTGCGGCCTCCCTAGCCCTGGGAATAACCGGAATGGGAATCGCCGATCCCGTATTTGTTTCGGCACAGATGCCGGAGCCTCGTCCTGTCTTGGAATTGGCAGAATCGCTCTTTGAACAGGCTGTGAGTCAACCCTACACTTATCACGTTGGAAACCGTCGAGATCCTTTTGTTCCTTTGCCATTTCCCGGTTCCCCAGACGAGTCTGACGCTACTGAATTATCGGATTCAGGAAACCCTGAGAGCACAGTGACGCTACTCGGAATCATTTCTGGAAAACGAGGGTATCAGGCTCTTTTGAAATTGCCGAATGGGGAGCGTGTCATGGTTGGGCCAGGGAGCGTCCTGGAAAAGACATCTGAAAGAGTCACTCGGATCACCAGGAATACGGTGGTGCTTACCAGATTGTTGGATGCACAAGACGACAATCACATATTAAAAAAGACGTTAGTGTTTTCTCACAAAGGGTTCGCGCAAGAATAACTTTCTATGTTTGGGCGTCGATCCATCCCGTCTGGCGGCGTTGCTCGTCCTTTCCATACCGAGGAGTATGCGGAGTCCTCGCGCCTTGCCAGACAGGCGCATCAACACCCAAACATAGGAAGTTATTTTTGTGCGAACCCGAATGAGAATATTTGAGACGTGCTATTAAAAAAATTGTCGTTCAACGGGGAGTTGATGACATTACCATTGTGATTCAAGGTACTGGTCCTCTGACGTATCGACTCAGTCCGGTTGACTCACAGCGATTGAGTCTTGATCTGCCGAATGTTGTCTCGGCGATTCGCTTTCAAGTATTGCCTGTCGATCATCTGCTGCTGAAACGAATTCGGATTGGTCAACATCCCAAGAAATTACGGGTTGTGTTTGATCTTAACCATCCGCTCGACAAGGGGCTCCGATATGCGATTAAGGCCATGGGGGATCAATTAACTGTGCGTTTATCCTTGCCTGCACGGAAGGTCCATGAATGATGGTGGGCTTGGGTGTGATGGGCAGTGCCGTCTTTCAAATGATTATCGAGGACATGCCTTCTTCGATTTAATTTTCATCCAAGAAAATTTTAATCAATTCACGGTTTATGAAAGAACGTGGTGTTTGTTCGTTTCGTTAACATAGGGTGTCGATATGTTGCGCTATTTAAACGCAGGTGAGTCTCATGGACAATGCCTCATGGCGGTGCTTGAAGGTGTTCCGGCCGGGTTGCCCTTAACCGCGGAAGAGGTGAATCACGATCTCGCGAGGCGGCAAGGGGGGTATGGTCGTGGCGGGCGAATGCGTATTGAGAAAGATCAAATTGAATTTTCCTGTGGAGTGCGAAATGGCAAGACTCTTGGCAATCCTCTTGGCCTCATCGTTCGTAACAAAGATTGGGAAAATTGGAAAGACATTATGGCGGTTGAGCCAGGGCCTCCCTCGACAGAACGTGTCGTGACTCGGCCCCGTCCCGGTCATGCTGATCTCGTCGGAGCGATTAAGTATGGGCATCGTGATATTCGGAACGTGCTTGAAAAAGCCAGCGCTCGCGAGACTGCCATTCGGGTTGCGGTTGGCGCGGTGGGGAAAGCCCTGTTGGGCCAATTTGGAATGCAAGTTGTCAGTTATACCATGGAAATTGGAAGGGTAGCGGCTCCAGCCCCTGATGATCCGTTACTGGCCTTTGCCAAGGCCGAAGAATCACAAGTGCGGTGCTGGAATCAAGCGGCTGGAGAAAAAATGATCGAAGAAATTCGTTCAGCCAAACATAAAGGCGATTCCCTCGGTGGGGTGTTTGAAGTGGTCGTGACTAATCCGCCAATCGGGTTGGGCAGTTACACCCAATGGGATCGTCGATTGAGTGCCAGACTCGCTATGGCGGCGATGAGCATCCAAGCCATGAAGGGGGTAGAAATCGGCATGGGTTTTGAATCAGCTCGCCGATTTGGCTCGGAAGTCCATGACGACATCTATCCAAACGAGTCTCGCACGGGCTTTCTGCGAAAGACCAACAATGCGGGTGGGTTAGAAGGCGGGATTACCAATGGCCAACCAATTGTCATTCGTGTCGCCATGAAACCGATTGCGACACTATACAAACCGAAACACAGCGTGGACATTCTCACGAAAGAACCTTTCGAAGCTACGGTTGAACGATCCGATATTTGCACCGTCCCGGCAGCCGGTGTCGTTGGTGAAGCTGTCATTGCGTACGAGATAGCCAATGCCATGATGGAAAAATTCGGTGGTGACAGTCTTGAAGAGATGAAGCGAAATTTTGATGCGTATCAAGCCTATGTGAAATCCTTTTAGGGGCTGTTCAGAAAAGCCACCAGCGGCGTTCTCGGGACTTTGTCGTGCTCACGTACTGGCGTACGCTCCGCGCGCCAAAGTCCCAGCGGCCTTGCTGGAGGCTCTTTTGAACAGCCCCGTTCCTTGGGTAGCGGATAGAAAAGAAAGCGTACAGATTCGTGTCTCAGCCTCATACCAAAAATCATGAACGCGTTCCGGTCCGACTTGGGAATCGGAGCTACGACATTATCATTCATCCTGGCGGTCTTAAACAATTGGGCCAGTACCTGCAAGATCTTGGCTATGCTGGGAAAGTCGGCATTATCACCAATCCGATTGTGCAGAGCCTGTATGGCCGGACTGTTTCGCAGTCTGTGAAGCGAGCAGGGTATGAATGCCATATGATCTGCATTCCGGACGGCGAGCGTGCCAAGACTCTTCGCTGGGTCTCGCACATCCTTGACCAATTGATGGCTCAACGCTTCGAACGGCAGTCGATACTGGTGGCATTGGGAGGCGGGGTGATCGGGGATATCACGGGGTTTGTGGCCTCGGTGTATCTACGAGGCATTCCGGTTGTGCAGGTGGCGACCACGTTGGTGGCTCAGGTGGATTCCAGTGTTGGTGGAAAAACCGGAGTGAATCACCCCTTGGGAAAAAATATGATTGGCGCCTTTTACCAGCCCTCGTTGGTTCTTTTGGATACACAGACCTTACACACTCTGCCCAAACGAGAGTGGATAGCAGGACTCGCCGAAGTGGTGAAATATGGCATGATTGCCGACAAAATTTTTTTTGCTTTTCTCGAAAGACGAATCGATGATCTTGTCAAAATGGACGATACCGTGTTGCACCACGTGGTGAAGCGCTGCTGTGAAATTAAAGCGTTGGTGGTGGCTAAGGATGAGAGAGAATCAGGCTTGCGTCGAATTTTGAATTATGGTCATACCATTGGCCATGCCTTGGAATCGTTAGGAAAGTACAAGACGTATATCCATGGTGAGGCTGTAGGGATTGGGATGGTGCATGAGGCTGACCTTGCACATTCCCTCGGGTTGTGTTCAGAGCAGGTCGTCACTCGGCAATGGGACCTTGTGAGACGGACGGGGCTTCCATTGGGGTTACCAAAATTGAATTTTCGTGATTTATGGGGAGCCATGCTCCATGATAAAAAAGTGGCTCACGGTCGGATTCACTGCGTCCTCCCCAAAGCGGTGGGAACCGTGACCGTGGTTCCCTTAGACCAAAAATCCGTGAAGTCTTGGTTCGGCCAACTTGAAAAGAGCCGAGCATGATAGCGAGTTGTGTGTCAAAAATTACAACCCTTTTCACTGTGGCACGTAGGGCTTCATGAGTGTAACCAAAGCCAAACCACGTCGACCCTCAAAAGATGTCACAGTGGTCCTTCGCGAACGCACTCGCGAAGTGGAAGTGTTATATCGGATCAGCGAGTCCATTAGCAGCACGTTAGATTTACAATCCGTGCTAAAACATATCGTCGAAGTCGTCGTGGAGGTAACCAAAGCCGACTCGTGTTTGCTGTATTTAGTTTCCCCGAATCGTGATGAACTGATCTTGAGGGCCTCGAAGAACCCGCATCCTAAATTGATTGGACGAACATCTCTCGGGCTTGGGGAAGGAATTACGGGATGGGTTGCGCAAGAGAAAGTTCGTGTCGTGATTCCTCGCAATGCCAGTGACGATCCCCGATTCCGATTTTTCCACAATTTACCTGAAGATCGCTATCAAGCGTTTGTGTCGCTTCCCATTGTCACGCAAGGCCATGTTGTGGGCGTGATTAATATTCAGCACAAACGAACCAAGCGGTATCACGACGCGGAGTTGGCGTTGTTATCAACCATTGCCAACCAGGTGGGTGGGGCGATTGAGAATGCTCGGTTGTATGAAGAAATGCGTCGACAAGCCCTTCAATTGGATACCCTGTCTCAAGTATCTGAAACCGTGTCATCTAATCGACTCATTGATGATGTATTGGAATTAATCGTGACCATGACGGCGGAAATGATGAAGTCAAAAATTTGTTCGCTCATGTTGGTAGATGAGCCCAGCGGTGAGCTGCGGATTGCGGCGACGCAAAGCCTCAGTGAGGCGTATCGACGAAAGCCGTCGTTGAAGATTGGACAAAGTGTCAGTGGTCGTGCCGTGAAGGAGCAGCGCCCGATTTATGTTTCAGAGGTGACGAAGGAAGAAGATTTTCATTATCGAGATTTAGCCAAACAAGAAGGCCTATGCTCGTTGTTGTCGGTTCCCATGATGAGCAAGGACCAGGTCATTGGGGTGCTTAATGTCTATACCTCAACGGTTCATAGTTTTAAAGCTGAAGAGGTTAAGATTATTCAGGCCATTGCCAATCAAGCGGCGGTGGCGATTGAGCATACGCGGCTTGTGGATAAATCTTTTGAGATGCAAGAAGCGTTGGCCGTCCGTAAGTTAGTGGAGCGGGCCAAGGGGCACCTCATGCAGTCACGGAAGATGTCTGAAGGCGAAGCGTTTCGCCTGATTCAACGTCAAAGCATGAATATGCGGAAATCCATGCGAGAGATTGCCGAAGCCATTATTCTCGCTGGGGAATTGGAAGGATAGGCCCCTTAGCTTGACAGTGTCACGCTGACCTTGTTACAAGCGAGGGCAAGAAACGAGGAGGGGGAATATCCCCTAATGTTATGGTGTGTGGACAAAGGCGTCCTTCATTTCCTAAAGGAATGAGGACGTTTTTTTTTGCTATGCGACTTTGCCGAATTGCCATGGTCCAGATGAACTCGATTGTTGGGGATTTGAAGGGAAATGTTCGGGCGATGACGCGATGGCTGAAGGAAGCCCGTCGGGTGGAGGCTAATCTGGTGGTCTTTCCCGAGTTGGCGATCACCGGATACCCGCCAGAAGATCTTCTTCTTCGCCCCAGTTTTCTCCACGATACACGTCAGGCTCTGGATCAATTCGTAAAACAATGTCGTCACCTCACGGTGGTGGTTGGTTTTGTGGAAGAGGGAAAGGCAAGGAGTGTGAAGCCCACGACGTCGTTGGTGGTTCCTTCAGGACCCCGCCCAAATTTTAATGCGGCAGCGGTGATACACGATCGTAAAATTGTCGCGACCTGTCATAAGTCGTTGTTACCGAATTATGGCGTCTTTGATGAAAGCCGGTATTTCCATCCGGGTCGTCAGGCGTTGGTTTGTGTGGTCGATGGCATTCGAGTGGGCGTCAATATTTGTGAAGACATCTGGTACCCGGATGGACCCACGCGAGATCAAGTTCGTTGTGGGCATGCCGAATTGATCATTAATATCAATGCGTCCCCCTATCACAAGGGGAAAAGCGCTGTTCGTGAACGGATGTTATCGCAACGGGCTCGAGAAAATGGTGTCATGGTGAGTTACACCAACATGGTAGGTGGGCAGGATGAAATGGTCTTTGATGGCAATAGCGTGTTGGTGGATGGCAAGGGACGTATCATGACTCGGGGGAAAGCCTTTGAAGAGGATCTTGTCGTTGCGGATCTTCAATTTGAGGATACGCCCTCTAGACTGGTCGTTGCCGGAAAACCGGAAAAAGGACGAGCGGCTGTCCACTATCCCATCAAAAAAGTTGTGGCTACAAGGAACGCTCGACACCAGGAAAAGAAGGCAATTATTCGCCATCCCATCTCGAAGCTGGACCCGTTGGAGGAAGTCTACCTTGCTCTAGTGACAGGAGTGCGAGACTATGTACGGAAGAACCGTTTTTCTATCGTAGTCATCGGGATCAGCGGAGGCATTGATTCGGCTCTCACGGCGGTGATCGCGGCTGATGCGATAGGCCCGGACAATGTCACCGGTGTGTTCATGCCTTCGAAGTTTACCTCTCGGGAAAGTCGGGACGATTCCCGAGCGCTGATGAAAGCACTCAAGTGTACATTACTCACGATTTCGATTGCAGGAGTGTGGAAGCAATTTGTGACTCTATTGGCACCGGCTTTCGGGACTAGACCCCACGATACAACTGAGGAAAATCTCCAGGCCAGAATTCGAGGGACCCTCTTAATGGCCTTGTCGAATAAATTTGGACATTTGGTCCTCACGACCGGGAACAAAAGTGAAATGAGCGTTGGCTATGCCACCCTGTACGGCGATATGGCAGGTGGGTTTGCTGTGATTAAAGATGTGCCGAAAATGCTGGTGTATGAGCTGGCACGATATCGGAACCGTCGGGCGTACGAACAACACGGGAAGGATCTGATTCCCGTTCGAATCATGGAACGAGCTCCTTCGGCGGAGTTAAAGCCCGATCAAATTGATCAAGATACGTTGCCGCCATACGATGTCCTCGATCGGATTTTAGAGGCGTATGTGGAAGAGGATCGTTCATTGCCTGAGATCGTAAAGCTCGGCATGAAATCCCAAACCGTTCGAGGTGTGATGGCCATGGTGGATCGAAGCGAATATAAACGGCGGCAGGCGCCGATTGGCATCAAGATCACGCAGCGAGCTCTGGGGAAAGATAGGCGGATGCCCATCACCAATCGATACGTCAAACATTAATATGAAAAAATTCGAAATCCGAATCCCGAAATTCGAAACAAATTTTAATGACCAAAATGAGGAAGTTCGAATGGCGAAATTCGAAACAAATTGCCGTGCCTAATGTGAAGCATTCGAATTTAAGATTTCGGATTTGTTTCGGATTTCGAGATTCGTTTTTCGGATTTAAAACTCTATTTGAGCGGATACTAAAAGGAACGAAGAGAAAAGTGGCATGAAGTTTTCAACGCGATCTGAACCCTCGGAATCTATTTCTGGTGAGGAGGAGCTGACAACGACTCAGGCTGTGCTCCGAGAGCGGCGTGATGGTCTGTGCCAACGGTTGAGGGATGGAGCATCGGGTTCTGAAGTCGTAGCTGGCTTTACGGACTTAGTCGATTCCGTCTTGATGGCTCGATATCGAAACGTTCTCCGTCAGCAAGTCGGGGCTGTGGCTGTTGGGATACAACAGTGTTGCCTGGTGGCGGTCGGTGGGTATGGACGTCGGGAGCTATCACCCTATTCGGATATCGATGTAATGGTACTCTATAGCGCCGGGGGGGAGAAGGTCGTCAACACGCTGTCCACTCAGGTGTTCCATCATCTGTGGGATTTAGGATTTCAAGTGGGGCATAGTGTTCGGTCCATTCAGGATTGCTTGGTCCTGGCAGAAGAAGATTTAGCCGTGAAAACGGCTCTCATGGAATCGCGATTTCTGACAGGAGGGGCTTCCGTCTTTCAGGAATTTCGGCGACGCTTTGCGCGACGTATTTTGGGTCGGCGCGTCGACACGTTCATTCGAGAGAAGGTCGAAGAACGAACACGCGATTATGCCAAATTTGGCGAGACCATTTATTTGCTCGAACCCAACATCAAGAAGACCAAGGGGGGATTGCGCGATCTGCATTTGCTGCAATGGGTAGGCATGGCTAAATATCAAGCGGCCACGTTACAGGATCTGGCCAATCGCGGCATTCTGGCTCATCAGGATTATACCGCGTTGATTGAGGCTCGAGAGTTCTTATGGAAGGTTCGCACGTTTTTGCACCTTGAAGCCGGGCGTGCGCAGGACATTCTTTCGTTTGAGGAACAAGTCCGGTTAGCCAAAGAGTTTGGGTTTCATGACCAAGCCCATCTGCTTGCCGTTGAACAGTTCATGCAGGTGTATTATCGGCATACCATGGGAATCTATGATCGGTGTGTCCGGTTTGTCGATCGTTCTCAAGGCCAATCCTTGTGGAATCGTGTCAAGGGATGGTGGCCGCGGCCTTTGGTTAACGGGTATTTCTCCTTGTCCGAGTCTAGCCTCTTCGTTCCTCAAGACAAGCTTCTCGACGTCCTACGTGATCCTGGACGGTTGCTCAATCTGTTCAAGCTGTCTCAGGAACGCGGTCTCGCCATTGACGGGTTCACAATCGAAGAAATTCACCGACATATGGACACCGTGTCCGATGATGTGTTCTGCACGCCATCCGCGAGACAGGCTTTTCGGGACATCCTCTCCGGACCGGGTTCCGTGGCGCAGACATTAATGCTGATGCATCAAGCCCGCGTGTTGGAGAAACTTGTCCCGGCCTTTAGTCGTGTCCGTGGGCTCATGCAGTTTAATCAATATCACAAGTATACTGTTGACGAACATAGCCTGTTTGCGGTGCGGGAGGTGGAGCGATTAGGACGCCAAGAGGGAATATTTCACGATGTGTATCACGAAATTCAGCAGAAGGACCTTTTGCATTTAGCAGCGCTGCTGCATGATATTGGGAAAGGTCTTCCTGAAGATCACAGTGAAGTGGGACAAGGAATTGCGCGAGATATGGCCTCACGATTGCAATTGGACCAGCAGGAGACTCGCACGTTAGAGTATCTTGTGTTTCACCACTTGCTCATGTCCCACACGGCCTTTCGACGTGATCCTTATGATGAGAAGGTGTTGCTGAAGTTCTCACGGGCTGTGGGTACACCGGCTCTGTTGAAGAAATTGCTGCTGCTGACGGCGGCCGATATTGCAGCTGTGGGGCCTGGTACGCTGACCAAATGGAAAGAGTCGTTATTAATCGAACTGTATTTACGAACGCTGCCGGAGGTGTCCGGTGGACGTGAAGCTGTTGACGTGACCAAGAATATCAAAGAGGTTGCCACGGAAGTTCTGAGTCTGTGGAACTCAACAGGTTTGGCGCCTGGACCTGGCGACGGCACCACACCATCTTCTGATGCTCGTCAAGATTGGGTTGAGGATCAATTAGAAAGGTTCCCCCTGCGGTATTTGTCGGGAACCCCTCGCGATCGGATGGCCGTGCACTTACAAGCCTTGCAACGGCTTCCTATGACGAGTGCGGTTGTGGAGTCGGCGTATCATGCTGACCTGCGTGTGTGTGAGTATACCCTGATTGCTCGAGATCATGTGACCCCAGGGATTTTCATGAACGTGACCGGGGTGCTGGCCGCGTTGGGGCTGCATGTCCTCGATGCTCAAATTATGACCAGACATGATGGCATTGTGTTTGATTCGTTTTTTGTTCACGATCGGGACTTTGATGGGGCACCCACTGAACAGAAGCGCCAGAAGGTTGGGAGAGCGATCCTTGATGTTTTGTGTGGAAACGAATCGATCGCTAATTTATCCAAGCGGAGTCAACGTCTGACGTTCGAGCGGCCTTTCCCGGTTACCCCTAAACCGGCTGATGTCCAGATCGATAATGAAACCTCTGATCAAATGACGATTATCGATGTGTTTGCCGATGATCGTCAGGGATTATTGGCGGTGATTGCGCGGACAGTGTTTGAGTTAGGGTTATCCATCCATGCAGCAAGGATAGCGACTCGGCTCGATCAAGTCGTCGATGTGTTTTATGTCACGGGATCCGAAGGGGAAAAGATCGAGGATGTCACCGCCTGTGAGAAAATCCGAGAAACCCTTCGCCAAGCCGTGGATGCATTTCCAGGATAAGTTCATCGAATAGAGTAAATCCGAAGCTCGAATATCGAAATCCGAAACAAATGAGAATGACCAAATTGAAAAATTCGAATTTCGGATTTGTTTCGGAATTCGATATTCGTATTTCGAGTTTATGGAGCTCATTTGGAATGACGAGAGAAAAACTCTCATCGACTGAGGACATTTCTGGCGTTGGCCTACTCATATGAGCATCGTGATCCCTGTTGAGACTAAGATAATCATGAGGCCTCTTTTTAACCACTCGCCTGAGATGACTTTTGTTAAGACTGAGCCTACGAAAACTCCTGGCACGGAGCCTAAGATCAGCCAGCCGACTAAACTGAAATCGACCGTGCCTAATTTCATATGAGCGAGTCCCGTCACCCCTGTCAGCATGACGGCATGTACAATATCGGTCCCGATCATGATCTTGGGTGTGAGCCGATAGAAGAGGAGCAAGAACAAAATAATCACGCTCCCCGCCCCGACCGATGTGAGTCCGACGAGTAAGCCTCCTTCGATTCCAATAAAAAAAGCTCCGTTATACCGGGTGAGATATCCAGGGAGCCGTTCCCGTAAGGAGAGGCCGCCATTTTTCTCAAGATGGCCCTGGAACAGTAAGAGAAAGGGGATAGTAAGCAACAAGACCCCAATCATGGTTGTCAGGATCCCATTGACAGATTCTCCGTATTGCGATTGGAGGTGGCCTAAGAGTGCGACGCCAATTAAGGCGCCAGGTATGCTGCCGATGGCCATGGCTCCGGCGAGTTTCCAATCAACATTACCATGGCGCCAGTGGACAATGGCGGCCCCGATCTTGGTCACGGTGGCAAATGTGGCTCCAGAACCTATGGCGATGATGGGAGGGGTCTGCAACCCGAAAATGAGAAGTGGCAATAAGACCACGCCTCCTCCCAAGCCGGTGAGCCCGACCAAGGTTCCTACCACTAGTCCAATGGACGTTGTACAGAGAATACATTCCATAATGCGAATCTCAGGGAAGGGAATCTTTTCCTACTATATCTTCAGTAACGATGAATCATTGTTCGTGCCGAAGTATCCGGTCTTCTCCCGATGGAGCCACATTTCCTGCTCCTTCACCAATATTGCCTGATCTCACCCAAGCATACCGAACAATGAACAATTGAGGAGACCTATCAGTACTCTAGACTCATCAAGTTTTCGGTCTAACTGAAGAGATTCTTTATGGGTGAATCTCCGTATTATTGGGAGGTGAAGAGGGCTGCGGTTTTCCTATGAACGCGCTCGCATGCATGTTCCGTTTTTGGCTTTGAACCTAGAAACGGCAGTTGGGCGCAAAAAAGACGTGTAAGATATTGGTGTGCATGGTGAAAGACAAAAAGGCGTGGTTGCCTTAGGGCTCGCGCAACAATAACTTGCCCTGTTTGGGCGTCGATCCATCCCGCCTGGCGGCGTTGCTCGTCCTTTCCATACGAGGAGTATGCGCAGTCCTCGCGCCTTGCCAGACAGGTGTCTCAGCACCCAAACAGGGAAAGTTATTGTTGCGCGAACCCTTAGTGGTGATGAGACCTTTTTGTATTTTATCAGGTGCGCCAAGAGCTTTCTCGGACTTTTGTGATCCAACTGCTGTTTCTAGGTTGAAGTGTATTCAACCCTGGCTGGAGGAATTTTCGTCTGTGCTCATCACCGGAGTGGGCCTCGGAGAGTCAGAGTTCGTGACGTGATGGTAGTAAAAACGAAACCGGTGGTGGGGAAGGGGAAGGATAAGATTATCCCATCCTATTCTGTTATCAGATGTTGCGACGTTTTTCGGGCCACGCCGGTTTCTTGTGCGGCCTTGGCGACGGCTTGGGCCACGGCTGGAACCACGTGTTTATTGAAGACGCTCGGAATAATGTATTCTTCACTGAGGGATGAAGCAGGGATGACATCAGCTAAGGCACCAGCGGCAGCAAGTTGCATGGATTCATTAATGGTCCTGGCCTGAACATCTAACGCCCCTCGAAAGATTCCGGGAAAGGCCAATAAGTTATTGCTCTGATTGGGGTAGTCCGACCGACCACTCGCATAGATCCGGCAATGATTATGCGCGGCTTCAGGGGCTAATTCCGGGTCGGGATTCGCGAGCGCAAACACGATGGGGTCTTGAGCCATGAGATCAAGATCCTGTGGTTGCAAGACATTCCCCGTGGAAAGCCCGATGAACACGTCCGCGCCTTGGAGCGCATCGCGCAATGTGCCAATGGGTTTGTCATATTGGATGATGGCAGGAAGGGTATTGCGCCGATTATACAGTTCCTGCGTCTCGCCTCTGAGGACAAATCCCTGCTTGTCACAGCCTCTCAAGTGTTGGAGTCCCGCAGCAAGGAGCAATTGGCAGCATGCGGTGCCGGCTGCGCCAAGGCCATTCACGACAATCGTGATATCCTCTAACCGACGGTGGGTCACGGTGAGCGCATTATGGAGTGCGGCCAAAACCACGACGGCAGTTCCATGTTGGTCATCGTGCATCACCGGAATATCAAGCTTGTCCTGCAATTGCCGTTCAATCTCAAAGCAGCGTGGAGCGCTAATATCTTCAAGGTTGATGCCCCCAAAACTTGGGGCGATGGCCGACACGATCTTGATGATTTCATCCGGATCTCTGGTATCCAGGCAAATCGGCCAGGCATCGATTCCTGCGAATTGGTGGAAGAGCATGACTTTCCCTTCCATGACCGGCAGTGCCGCTTCGGGACCAAGACTCCCTAGTCCGAGAACCGCGGACCCGTCGGTGACGACGGCGATACTGTTGCCCTTACTCGTAAATCGATAGGCCAAAGATGGATCACCGGCAATGGCTTGACAGACGCGACCCACGCCTGGCGTATACGCCATTGAAAGGGTATTTCGGTTGTTGATGGGAAACTTACTGCTCACCTGGATTTTCCCACCCACGTGCATCATGAAAATACGATCAGAGGCTGAAATGACCTTCACGTCGTCGAGTAGGTCCAACAGTTCTAATATTTTCTGTCCATGCTCTTCGTTTTTGGCGTCAAAAGTAATGTCACGGACCACGGTAGATTTTGACGCGGAGACAATATCCGCCGCACCAAGACTGGCCCCTTCTTCCGCTAACAGTGTGGCCACTTCCGCAAAGACTCCGAGTTTCTGAGTCAGTTCGAGTCTCACAGCCAACCGGTAGTTTGAATAGGGCCCCAAATCCTTTTGCGGAGGTTCCGGTCCCTTTCCGCGTCCAAACAGATTCCAGATCACGACATACCCTTTATCTTGATTAGACAATTTGTCATTGTTGCTGAGAGACCAGTTCATGGTAGGCTGCGGTGGTTTGAATCAATCGTGACTCAACGGGCCAACGGGATGTCCCACCCTGATCTTCTATGGTGACGGAGACGGACATTGCAAGGCTATTGGTCGCGTCGCCTGAATAATAGCCGCTGGTTGGTGCAATGTCCTCATAATCTCGGCCAATGGCGACGGTGAGATAGCGTTCATCACAACGGCGTTGGTGAGTCGGATCGTAAGGTACCCACAGCAACGTTCCTTGCGAGTCCGTGGAAAGAAGGACCTCAATCCAGGCATGCATCTGGCCTTCCCCGGGAAGATAACCGGAGACATAGCGGGCGGACAGTCCGGCCAACCGGCATAAGGCCAACATGACATGGGCATAGTCCTGGCAGACTCCGGCTCCTTGCGCGAAGGCCTCGGCGGCCGTGGTGCCGACGTGGGTGCGACCGGACTCATAGCGCATATGCGTGTGCACTTGGTGAAGGAACGACTCTGCAAGTTCAAAGGGGGTCATGCCGCGTTCTTGAGATTGTCGCGTCATGTGGAGTAGCCCTTCCGATCGATCAACCAGACGGGTGAGTTGTGTAAACTCAGCGGCATCCACCGTACAATCGGATTCCTGTGGTTGGACGCCCTGGAGAGCCAGGGTTCCATCAATAAGGTACAACGCTTGTGTTTCCACTCTCATTTCAATGGTACAATGAATTTTATCCTCGATGTGGGCATGGTCGAGTTGCCATACCAAATTCCCAAAGGCATCTGTGAAATGACGGTGGTCCGATGGCGGGTCCATCTGCCAACGAATATCCAAGCGGCGTTGTTTGCCGTAATGTTGAGGCGGGGCTAATCGCATAACGGTCTTGACCTGGGACACAGGTGAATCATAGTGGTACGCAAAGGAATGCTGGACCGCGAGTGTCGCTTTGACCGGCTCGTTGCGTGGTTGTGACACATGAATCGGGGGGCGATGGAAATATTCTGCCACAGGGATCGGTTGATCACAGTAACCTTCGGAGCCGAAAAAGGTCTGCGCGATGCGATTGGTGATTTGATCCACTTGCGACACAACCTGGGTGAGAAATACGGGCAGGCCGAGTCTGTAGATTTCTTCTAAATTCCCAAATTCCAAATCAGCGGCGAACTGGCCAGCCAGCCGTTCGGCCTCGCGTACTTGAGGGTTGCGAAGGCCGGATGACAGCCGAGAGAGCATTTGTCGAATCAGACTCGCGGCGAAGCGGACCGATCGTGGAAACTTGTTGTGAAACAACAGAAATTGAACGATCTTACGTGGAACCAACTGAGACCGATAGAACTTGCGATAGGCTTCATAGGCGCTGGCTGATTTCAGAATCGCCAGACATTGATGATAGTCGGAGATAGCTCCGGGTTCGGGGTCGGTTTTCGAGAGGACCGTCTCATTCAGGAGTCGGGCCGTTCGTCCGGCTCGTTCAATGTTTTTACCCAAACGATAGAAGTTCCACCCCTCATCGTGGAGCATGGTGCTGCCCAGGACCCCGTCCGCGGTGTAACACATATGCTGAATGTGCGTGAGGAGTCGATGTGGGCTCGGCCAGAGAGCATCATTGTGTGTATCCGTCAACCCAAGGTAGAAGTCGTTGATATGGCACCAGACTTCGCTCGACAGTTGATCCTGAATGCCCCGAGCATTTTCCCGACCCATCTGAATCAGGTTAAATAACGAATTCGGATTTTGGGGATGGAGGGTCAAAAATTCCAGGACGGATTGGGTCCTCAGGCGGCCATAGATTTCTTGATACAGCTGGAATTCTCCATTCCCTTCGAGGTACTCCTTCCAGGGTTGGGTCTGCTCGTTCGAATTGGTGGTTTCCAACAACAGGTGGTAATGAACGTTGGTATAGCGAGCGGTATACTCCACACGCTCAAAATTCCGGCCCATCCAAAAAAATGATTCAGCTGTGCGGCTTAGCATGCTCAGCCTTCTCCATACAGCACCCAGGTATCTTTGCTGCCACCACCCTGGGATGAGTTCACGACCAACGATCCTTCCTGGAGAGCGACTCTCGTCAGTCCTCCAAGAGAAATGGAAATGTCTTGTCCCCAAAGAATAAACGGTCTCAAATCGATGTGACGGCCGGAGAGGTGTAAGTCCCCAGTACTGTTGGGCACGATACAGGGGTGTTGGGAAAGGGGCATGATGGGTTGCGCAATATACTTGCGCGGTTCCGCGATAATCCGTTTCCGGAAATCTTCTCGTTGCGTCTGGGTTGATGCGGAGCCGATCAGCATGCCGTATCCGCCTGATTCGTCGACCGACTTCACCACCAAATTGGCAAGATTGTCGAGCACGAATTGGCGTTGTTCATCGTTCACGCAGAGATACGTTGGCACACTCGGCAGGATCGGGGTTTCGCTGAGATAATATTCAATCATGGTTGGAACGAAGGAATACACCGCTTTGTCATCAACCACGCCGGTCCCAATGCCGTTGGCGAGAGCCACGTTCCCGGCCCGGTAGGCACGCATGAGCCCGGGCACCCCGAGGGCTGAGTCGTGCCGGAAGACTTCGGGATCAAGAAACGCATCGTCTACTCGTCGGTAGATGACATCGACTTGTTGGAGTCCGTGCGTGGTTTTCATGTAGACACGATCGTTTTCCACCACTAAGTCTCGACCTTCGACCAACTCGATGCCCATTTGGAGTGAGAGGAACGAGTGTTCGAAATAGGCTGAGTTGCAGACTCCAGGAGTGAGGAGCACGATCGTGGGGTGTTCGCGCGTGTCATTGGCCAGGAATCTCAAGTTTTCCCATAATTGTGTGGGATAGTGGTCGATGGGTCTGACCCGCATTTCCGTAAACAGATTGGGGAAGGTGTGCTTCATGACCATCCGGTTTTCTAAGACATACGAGATTCCAGAGGGGGTACGAACGTTATCCTCCAATACCCGATACGTCCCATCTTGGTCCCGAATAAGATCGATGCCCGAAATATGAATGAAAATATCTTTGGGAGGGCGAAACCCAATGAGGTCAGGTTGGAAGTGCGTGGCTGTTTCCACGAGTTCACGGGGAATCCGGCCATCCCGAAGAATGGATTGCTTGCCGTAAATATCCAGCAGAAAGAGATTCAAGGCCCGGATTCGTTGCCGGAGGCCATCTTCCAGGATCCGCCATTCACTGTTTGGAATAATCCGTGGCAGGAGATCAAACGGAAAAATCCGTTCGGTTTGATCCGGCTCGTCGTAGACCGTGAAGGTAATCCCTTGCCGAAGAAATGCTTGGTCAGCCTGGCGGCGTTTCAATTCAAGGTCGTGGGGCGGGAGTTGATCCAGACGTTCGATCAGTTGTTGGTAGTGTCGGCGGGGAGTATTGGGGGCTTCAAACATTTCATCAAAGCCCGGAGTGTGTTTTGAGTCGAGTCGTAAATTATTCATCGTGTGGCCATGAGTGCATTGATGAAAATAAAGAGAACTGCATGAAGTGTATCGTCAATAGGAGTTGTTCCCACAGCGGAATTTGGATTGGTTTTGGCGCTGTTGGAACGGGTCTCTCGTCAATATTTGGGTTTGTCTCACGTACGTCTGGGGTCTCGGATAGGCCCATGGTTCCTTCCGCTGGCCTTAGGGTTCGCGCAAGAATAACTTCCCCTGTTTGGGCGTCGATCCATCCTGTCTGGCGGCGTTGCTCGTCCTTTCCATACGAAGAGTATGCGCAGTCCTCGCGCCTTGCCAGACAGGCGTCTCAGCACCCAAACAGGGGAAGTTATTCTTGCGCGAACCCTTAGGGCATGTTAAAAAATAACTTTAACATTCTTGCATCCCATCTTCGGGCCATCTTTGAACGCGTCTCAATCGAAAAAAAGCCTCACCATAGCGGTGCTATGCCTCAGTTTTTTCTCAATCGTTACGTCCGAATCCGACCCAAATCTTGACGTGATCTTGTCCAAGTTAATTTTTAACAAACCCTTAATTGTTGATCGGGATTTTTTTCAGTACTCTTTAATCTTACGAGGAGAGGAGTAAGTAAGGGGAACAGTGATCATACTGAGGGAATACAGACGAACGGTATCAGACGGGGAGTATTGGGGAAGGCAGGTTCCTCACAAACGGAGTGGGTCTGCGGAAAAGTATCTGACTTGCCTGGCCACTTTGGAGGGGCAGCCATATGGTAAGAAGATGTGTATTTTAACCTAGAAACAGCAGTTGGATCACAAAAGTCCGCGCAAGCTCTAGGAGCCTGTCCAAGATTAGGAATGTTGCGAGGGTGCGCTGGATTTGGCCAGATCTTCCGATCCTTTTCGTTAAATAGGCACCACTATTCGCCTCAAACGATCGAAACATCTGACTCAAACCAACACCCCCTCGCAACGATCCCTAATCTTGGACAGGCTCCTGGGCGCACCTGGCAAAATAAAAAAATGTCTCATCACCACCGAGGTGACCACGACTTTTTTTATTTCACCATACACCCCAATATCTTACACGGATTTTTTGCGCCCAACTGCCGTTTCTAGGGTTAATCAGGGATGAGCAAAGGCTGAATATTCTTTGAGGGCTGCCGTCATCGATTGGCCCAAAGAGTGTGACGGGGCGACGTGTGAACAAATCTGCTCCAAGGCCGCAAGTAAGGTCATGACCGACTCAAAGGTTGATGATTCGCCCATGAGCCCTATTCTCCACACCTTGCCGGCGAGGGGCCCTAATCCTCCCCCAACTTCGATGTTGAAATCTTGAAGAAGGGTTGACCGAGCGGTTTTGTCATCCAGCCACTCTGGGAGAGAGGCGCAGGTGAGGGTCGGGAGGCTCTGGTCAGCGGGAGGGACGAGGGCGAACCCCAGGGCTTCCAGTCCGGCACGAAGCGCTTGGCTGTTCTGCTGGTGACGGACAAAACGCGGGTCGAGCCCTTCCTCGTGTATCAGTCGAAGTGCTTCGCGTAACGCGTAGGACATGGAAATTGGAGCGGTATGGTGATAGGTGCGTTTCCCTTCAGTCCAGTAGTCGGCCACGAGGGTGCAATCGAGATACCAGCTTTGGCACGGGGTGTGTCGATTGCGGATCACGTCTTTCGCGCGCTGGCTGAATGTCAGTGGTGCCAGCCCTGGTGGACAGCTCAGGCATTTCTGTGTAGCAGAGTAACAGGCATCAATGTGCCACGCATCCACCTGCACGGGAATGCCGCCGAGGGACGTCACCGCATCCACAATCAAGAGCGCGCCATGGTCATGACAGAGTGGCCCGATGTGTTCCAATGATTGCCAAACGCCGGTGGACGTTTCCGCGTGAACGAGTGCGACCGCTTTGATTGGTCCAGCCGTTTGTAGAATGTGGGCGATCCGGTCCAAGGGAATAGGTTGCCCCCAAGGTACCTCAATGGCGACAACTGTTCCGCCACATCGTGTAACCATCTGGGCGATACGTGTGCCAAAGACCCCGTTGATTCCAACAACCACGCGATCTCCAGGTTCAATCAGATTCACGATAGCCGTTTCCATCGCTGCCGACCCTGTCCCCGACACCGCAATGGTCAATGCATTGTCCGTCTGAAAAATCCATCGGAGCAGTTCCTGAATCTCATCCATGATGGCCAGAAATTCAGGATCAAGGTGTCCCAGGAGTGGGGTACTCATCGCTTGTAAGACACGAGGGTGCACCATGCTTGGCCCTGGCCCCAATAAGAGGCGTCGAGGTGGGGCTAAGTCCTTGTATGTGTGTGGGGAGTTTGGCATTAAGGGGCATCCTTAGGGTTCGCGTAAGAATAACTTCCCCGGTTTGGGCGTCGATCCATACCGTCTGGCGGCGTTGCTCGTCCGAGAAGATGCGCAGTCCTCGCGCCTTGCCAGACAGGTGTCTCAGCACCCAAACCGGGGAAGTTATTCTTGCGCGAACCCTTTGGGATTCCTATTTTAGCGGTAGGCGCTTCGGGATTCCACTCTTTGTTCACATTGGCCGAAAGAAGGGCAGTGCAATGAACCATCGTGGTTTCAAGCCAAACCGTCAGAGTGGGTGTCAAAAGAAATTTTACACAACGAGTCCATTTTCAGTCATCCAAGTTAACTTTTTTGTGCCATTCATTATTCATGTTGTGACCCACCGCTGATTCTAGGTTCAATGCCATGACGAACTGGCCTCATCAAGACGTGCTTTCACCTGAATCCCATACGACGCCTGTCCACTTCTCTCCTTTTGTGACGGCGTGTTTTGGGGTCATCTTCCTCATGTGCCTTGGGTTCTTGGTATTTGCCCACCTATCGATGCCCCGATTAGACCGGATTCCGTCCCCTGACCAAGCACTCGAAATCATCACGAATCAAGTCATGGGGCTTCGAGATGGTCTCGAGCAGGTCTCTGGCTGGGAAAGGTTGTTGATGGGTGCGGTGGGTGACAATGGGGGGGAGGTCCTGCAGTGCATCGAGTGGTATTCGGAATTGGCGGAAATAGAATTTCATCCACTCTCGGCATTGTATTTAGCCATTTTAGAGGGTGAGGAAGGCCGTACCGAATCCGTCCAGATGAAAGTCGAAAGTTGGCAAGATAGGGCTCTACCGTTTCCCTTGTATGGCCGAATTCTCCAAGCGGCCTATTTGCCAGGGAGCGTGGATCCGTCTAGTGCTCAAGAGTTGCAAGCTCAATTAGCCGAGCAGGTGCCACATGGGTGGTTGTATCGACAGGTTGCCTTGCATATCGCTGAGCGAAGTCAAGATAGGGGATTGCAAGCCTCTCTCCAGGCCGACAGTCATCGTCATGCGCAGCGTCTTGTGTCCAACAATCGTTGGTTAGGGGGTGCTCAAATGATGGCGGTGGTTGGGGGTTTGGTGGCGATGGGCTTGCTCTGGCGCCGGTGGAAGTGGGGAGGCGATATGGCGTTACAAGTTGGCGGGATGTCCTTTCCCCCTCGTTGGTCAGGCTGGAATGGCATGGTGGTGTTGGTGAGAGGCGGTGGCATCGCCAGCCTGCTGATTATTGCCATTTCCGTGACAGGGCTTGACCCGCCGACCCTGCAATTTCTCATTCCCATTTTTATTCATATCCCCATTATCGGGTTGGCGTATTTTTACCTCTGGCGTCCAACGGGTTTGTCCATGCGACAAGCCTTGGGATTGAACGTGGTGTCTGGCGGATGGAGTCGGATGGGATTGTTTGCGTTGGGACTCTTTACCGTTGGAGCAGGGGGCGGGTGGGTTATTGAATTAATTGCCCAGAATTTTCAGACGTCGTTGCATTGGACCGATTGGTTTGATCCCACGCTGATTCAAGGGACGACGTGGCAAATAATTCTCCCGCTGTTATCGTATACGGTGTTGGCTCCTGTGTTTGAAGAAATCATCTTCAGAGGCGTGTTGTATAGCACACTTCGTCGTCGTTTCACTGCTCCTGTGGCGATGGTCGTGAGTGCATTAATTTTTTCACTGGCCCATGGGTATGGGACCTTCGGGTTGGTCACGATCTTTTGGAGCGGGCTGCTCTGGGCCTGGTCCTATGAAAAAACGGGAAGCATTTTGCCAGGCATGGCAGCTCATGCGTTGAACAATTCACTAGTGTGTTTGACTGTGCTGTTGCTTGTGCGACCGGGGTGAAGGCCTGCCTTTCCTTAGCTCCTCTCTTTCCAAATCTGCAGGAAAATAAATCTGTCACATTTTTCTTCTATTCCGTCATCCCCGACGTTCGTTATCGGGGATCCAGGTTTTTCCTTCTGTCATTTCGACCCCTCTTTATGTCATTTCGACCCTTGGGAGAAATCTCTTATTCGGCAATGGGCGGAGATTTCTCTCATGGGTCGAAATGACAAATATTTTTCTTGGGTGTGGTTGAACATTATTTATGTGGGGTTTCGCCCCCGCGCGACGAGTCCCTTTTGTTTCGGCAAAAGGAACCAAAACCATTTCCGTCCGTGCGCGGCCCCTCCGAGCTTGCTCAGAAGCAAGCTCTCCAGGGTTCCTCCGCCTCCGCCCCGAATAAGATGGCGAGGGAACTCGCTCCGCTCAAACAGCCCTCGCCGAAAGTCGATTCGGGGCTCCAGCTCCGCCGCGTCCGAAGGCGGGACGGAAGTGACATTTCTATAAATTGAATGCGTGAGAAAGGTTTGTTAAATTGAGGCCGTTTAATCTTTCCTGTCATCCTCGACATCTTTAATCGGGGACCCAGGTTTTCCTTTCTGTCACTTCAACCCCTCTTTATGTCATTTCGACCCTTGGGAGAAATCTCTTATTCGGCAATGGGCGGAGATTTCTCCCAAGGGTCGACATGACAAGGAGAGGGTCGAAATGACAAGGAGAGGGTCGAAATGACAGACCCGAGGTGACCACGACTTTTTTTATTTCACCATGAACACCAATTGCGTAAGCATCTGTTTTGCGCCCAACTGCCGTTTCTAGGTTTAATGGTCTCGAAGATTATGATCCCCACCTCAACCTATAAGATGTCATGGATCATTTCGGGTGGCCGGGCCATGATGGCCTTGTCACCTTTTTCGACCAACGGGCGTTGGAGGAGGTCGGGATGTTCAATCATGAGCCCGATCAATTCATCTTCGGTTTTGTCCGTCTTGGCCAGCTCCAATGATGTGTAGATATCCTCTTTGACCCGCATCACCTCTTTGGCTTTCAGCCCGCCTTTTTTGAGTAATTCTTTGAGCTTTGTTTTGGTCAATGGCTCTTCGTAATAATTGATGGTGGTAAAGGGTTGCCCGCTTTCCTCAACCAGTTTGATGACTTTTCGGCAGGTCGAACAGGTGGGTTTTTGGTAAATCGTAATGTGTGCCATAAATTGCTTGCTGCTCCTTTCGAATGAGGGCTGGTTATCTTGACGGTGTTTTTCCCTGCGTGTTACAAGCTCGATGTCGCCTGTTTGTCATAACAATCTTACCTCTTGGTTGATCATACATGAGTAATGCTGGCTCTCAAGACACTATCGAATATTTCGTGGCTACGGATTCTCAGCGGACGTTAAAGGATTTAAAAGTTCGTCCTCCGGGTCAACCCGTCTGTGTCGTTGGAGGTATGAATGATTTACAGGGGATAGAAGGGGCATTTCAACACTTTAATATCCGATTAGCGGTCGTGAAATTTTCTGATGGGAAAACCCTGGGCTACGATCCCCTCGATCTCCTCCTGCCTTGTGAAATCCACGATGATGGCGAAGCGTATTTTGAAATTCGCCAATGCCAAACTTGTGAGCAAACCTTCCCCTTGACCTCTGAGGAATTCCGCGCTCCTGCCGAGCGCACCGAGTGTCCAGAGTGCCAACCCTAGTCGCTTGGTCCAAATTCACTCATCATATCTAGATCTCATACTCCTTCTGTATAATATCTCGCTCAAACAGCCTCTTAGGGTGTAGGCATTGAGGATTTTTAAGGCCTTATGCCATTTTGCTCCTCAATCGAAGAGTCAAAAGTGTGTTTTCGATTGCTACCGAGCTGTATTTGGTCAATGGGGGAAGTCGGTCCAGTTTTTTCTTTGATGATTCAATCTTGTGTTTTTATAACAAGTTACCGATGTAATGATTATCGAATTAGGGGAATTTTTCATAGAATGGAGTGCCTGATGAGTCAGCAAGGGTTTTGGTCGGGCCAATAGATTGGTGTGAATCGATGGGGAAACTTACCCGTTTCCCCATTTGAGTTTGTTGCGTAGGATGTCGTAATAGGTGCGGTCTGGGAAACGAATCAGGTGGGTCCGATGCGGGGATGCACTGATCAAAATCGAGTCACCTTGATTCATGACAAATCCAATCTGACCGTCGAATATGGCCCGAACTTCAACCCCGTTGGTCAGAGCGATCTCAAGAGAGACGTCACTTGGGACGAGAAGAGGGCGGTGGGTCAACGTATGGGGGCTAATAGGGGTGAGTAAGAGCGCATCTAACGAAGGATCGAGAATGGGTCCTCCAGAAGACATGCTATAGGCCGTGGAACCAGTAGGAGAAGACACGATGACCCCATCGCCTCGTAAGAGGGTGACAAATTGTTTGTCGACCTGAATGTGGGTTTTAATCATTCTTCCCATGGCACCCTTGCTGATCACGATATCGTTGAGTGCCGTGCCCTGCTCTTCACGACTATCATGGTGGGAAATTCTTGCTTGTAATCGTAGGCGGTTGTCGAGGAAGAATTGTTGAGTGAAAACTTTTTCCAGTGAGTCATATAGATTCTCAACCGTGACCTCGGTCAGAAATCCAAGGCCGCCCATATTCACCCCAAGAATCGGGGTGCAACGTGTTTCAACCAAGCGGGCGGCACTGAGCATGGTCCCGTCACCTCCGAGGACAATGACCAGTTCTGATTGTGAGGCAAGTGCTAGATCTCCGTGGGAATTGTCTTCGTGAAGGAGTGCGGCGGCTGAGGAACCGAGTACGATGGTTTTGTTTTGGGATTGAAGCCAGCGCACCAATTGCTTGAGCACCGTTTCTAATTCCGGGAACTGGGGTTTCGTGAGAATGCCGATAGTGTTCAAGATCGACTCGTCATTTTACGAAAAGTGGTTGTACGGTGGGAAGAACAGGCGCAGTCCATACATATCCCTTTGGTCAGATACCTGGGGACCTGAACCAAAAATTGTATCCAGTGCAGCTGCTTGAGTCAATCAAAATGCGTGGTCGAAAATAGGGGCTCTTGACGGGGCTCGATGATTATGAAAACCTAGGGTTATAGAGTAGTGGTACAACCTTGACAGTGTGAATGGATGGTGGCTAGACTTTCATCATGTCAGTTTAGGGTTGGTCGTTAGCAGACGCGAAATTTTCTTGCCCTGGAGGAGGGGAAAATGTTCGAACGATTTACGGACAGAGGCCGAAAGATCATTATCCTGGCCCGCGAAGAGGCTGAACGCCACCAGAATGACTATCTGGGCACGGAGCATCTTGTGCTTGCTATTCTCCGTGAATCGGATGGCATTGCCCTCATGATCATCAAGAAAATGGGGCTGTCTCCTGAACAAATCCGTTTGGAGATTGAACGGAATTTGCCAAGCGGCGGGACCACCGTCACGTTTGGAGAAATTCCTTTTAGTCCTCGTGTGAAAAAAGTGATCGAATATGGTGTCGAAGAAGCAAGACTACTCGGGCACAATCATATTGGCAGCGAACATCTTCTCCTCGGGCTCCTTCGAGAAGAAGAAGGAATCGGCGGAAAAGTGTTAAGAAGTCTTGGTGGAAATCTGTTGACAGCCCGACAATTGACCGTCACCTTCCTTCGAAAATCAGGTACTCGTGAACGAGACAAGAAAAGCAGCACTCCAGCCCTTGATGAATTTGGAAGAGATCTGACTCAGCTCGCTCAAGAGTCCCTGCTAGATCCGGTAATTGGTCGTAGCGATGAAATAGAGAGAGTCCTGCAGATCTTAAGCCGGCGTACAAAGAACAATCCGGCCTTGATTGGAGAATCGGGTGTGGGAAAGACGGCCATCGTCGAGGGGCTTGCGCAACGGATTGTCTCGATGGATGTCCCTGATAATTTATTAAACCGACGGGTTATTGCGTTGGATCTTGGCTCGTTGGTTGCCGGCACCAAATATCGTGGTCAATTTGAAGAACGCCTGAAAGTCGTCATGAAAGAAATTGTTCAAGCGGGCAATATTATTTTATTTATTGATGAGTTGCATACATTAGTGGGAGCAGGAGCTGCGGAAGGGTCTATTGACGCGGCGAATATGCTCAAGCCAGCCTTGTCACGTGGAGAAATCCAATGCATTGGCGCCACGACATTGGATGAATATCGCAAGCACATTGAAAAAGATGGTGCGCTCAAGCGGCGGTTCCAATCAATTTATGTGAATCCTCCATCCATCGATGAAACCATTAAAATCATTCACGGTTTACGAGATCGATATGAAGAACATCATGGAGTGGAATATTCGGATGAGGCCGTGATAGAAGCCGTGAAACTCTCCGATCGATATATTACTGATCGGTTCTTTCCTGACAAAGCCATCGATTTGATCGACGAAACGGGTTCACGAGCCAAACTCCAATCGTATGCCTTGCCCCCGGAGTTAAAGTCCTTAGAACAGGAATTAAAACGTGTGGCTCGTGAGAAGGAAGTAGCGATTGGTCTCCAAAATTTTGAAGAGGCCGTGAAGTTTCGGGAAGAAGAAGAACGTCTTCGGAAGCTGTTAGAGGATGCCAAGCGCGATTGGAAAAAGAAACAAGAGAAGGATAAACCAGTTATTAAGGGCGAAGATATTAGCTTCGTGGTCTCCAAGATTACGGGCATTCCCCTTTTCAAACTTGAAGAAGAGGAATCGGAAAAGCTTCTTCACATGGAGGAGTTCCTACACAAACGGATTATTGGTCAGGACGAGGCCATTTCCGCAGTATGTCGGGCTATTCGGCGGTCTCGTGCCGGGTTGAAAGATGCTCGTAAGCCGATTGGGTCCTTTATCTACTTAGGCCCAACCGGTGTTGGGAAAACGGAGTTAGCGAGAGCCTTAGCAGAATTTCTCTTTAATACCGAGGATTCTCTGATCAGAATTGATATGTCCGAGTATCAAGAAAAATTTACCAGTTCGCGGTTGTTTGGTGCCCCTCCTGGCTACGTCGGGTACGAAGAAGGTGGACAATTAACCGAGAAAGTGCGGAGACGTCCGTATTCGGTTGTCTTGTTTGACGAAATTGAAAAGGCCCATCCAGACATCTTCAATGTGTTGCTCCAAGTCTTGGACGATGGTGTGTTGACGGATAGCTTGGGCCGAAAAGTCGATTTCAAAAATACGATTCTTGTGATGACCTCAAATTTGGGAACCAAGTTGATTCAAAAAGGTGTCTCGCTCGGATTTCAAAAAGAAGATATAGCCGACAGTCGAGAGCGTATGAAGGGTGAGGTCCTTGATGAGTTAAAACGTACTTTCAGCCCTGAATTTTTGAATCGCGTTGACGAATTCGTGGTCTTTCATCCTTTGGAAAAAACGCATCTCATTGAGATTATGAATATTCTGATTAAGGAATTGAATCAACGGCTTGCTGAGCGGGATGTGGAGTTGGATATTGAAGAAGAAGTCAAGCAATGGCTCATTGAGGAAGGATATCAGCCGCAATACGGGGCGAGACCGATGCGGCGTACCCTTCAAAAGCTCTTAGGTGATCCGCTGTCGGAGGAACTGATTAAAGGGCGATTCAAGGACGTGCGAAAAATTAAAGTCGTACTTCGAGACAAGGCCCCATTCTTTATTGAGGAAGAAGCTATGGTAAGTGTGTAACCTCATGACCTTTCGACTGTGACACCATACTATTGTGTAAGACAGAGAACGACCCTCATGGCCGACGAGCGATGAGGGTCGTTGTGTTTTTATGGTTAAATAACTTCCTGCCACCTGAATGATTTTGCAAAATCATTCCAACGCTTTGGACAGAACATCAGCAGAACGTGGATACATTCTGGGGATTGAAACCTCGTGCGATGAAACCGCTGCGGCGGTGTTATCGCTAGACGGGGTGTTGTGCTCCAATATCGTGGCTTCCCAACATGAAGTGCATCGACGATTTGGAGGTGTTGTCCCGGAACTGGCTTCGCGGAAACATACGGAGCAAATCGAGGATATTGTTCAGGAGGCCCTCCGTTGTGCAAAAATCAATTTGGCAGATGTCAAAGCCATTGCCGTGACCCAAGGCCCTGGGTTGGCCGGTGCGCTTTTGGTTGGGGTGAGTTTTGGGAAAGCCTTGGCCTACGCGCAGGGCATTCCGTGGATTGCCGTGAATCATCTTGAGGGACACCTGGCGTCGGCTTGGGTGGAGCAGCCAGAGCTCGGCACACCATGCGTGATTTTAATCGTATCAGGCGGACATACGCATGTATACTTCGTGCCACAGCTCCAGGAATACCATCTCATTGGCCGGACCCTGGATGATGCCGCAGGAGAAGCGTTTGATAAAGGGGCCAAAATGCTTGGGTTGGACTTTCCCGGTGGGCCGGCACTTGATCAACTAGCGCGTTCGGGAAATCCTCAGGCGGTTCGGTTCCCACGGCCGTACCTGAATCGAGGCGGGTTGAACTTTAGTTTCAGTGGACTCAAAACTTCCTTGTTGTATTACCTCAGAGATCTAAAAAAAAATGGGCAGGACTGTGTTCTCGCCGATGTGGCGGCGGGTTATCAAGAAGCGATAGTCGACGTGTTAGTTGAAAAAACCTTTCGTGCCGTTCGTTGTTACAAGGTGAAAACGGTAGCCGTAGTTGGCGGGGTCTCGGCTAATAGTCGTCTTCGGGCCGTACTCAAGGATCGGTCGGCTGAATTCGGAGTGCAACTGATTGTGCCAAGCCTTGGATTGTGCACGGACAATGCTGCGATGATTGCCACAGCAGGACTTTGGGCGTACGATCGAGGAGATTTGGCATCCTGGGATGTGGATGCCAAGGCGAATCTTCAACTTAGGAGGCTGTCCGACATTAGGGATCGTCGCGAGATTGTGCGGGTTTGAGTCAGATGTTTCGATCGTGTGAGGCGAATAGTGGGACTATTCAACGAGAAGGGGGAATGTTCAAAAAGGCCATCCAGCAAGGCCGCAGGGCTTCCCGGCCTTCGTAGCCCAAGGCTACTTTGGCGGAGTAGGCTTGGCGGGCGGAGCGTACACGGAGTACGTGAGCACGCCAAAAGCCCGAGAACGCAGCTGGGGGCCTTTTTCAACATTCCCCAAAAAGGATCGGAAGATCTGGCCACATCCAGTACGTCCGTAGTAGATCAGTCTAATCTTGGACAGGCACCTAGGTTGCGCCAAGAGCTTGCGTAGACTTTTGTGGTTCAACTGCTGTTTCCAGGTTCAAGGAGGGTCAGTCCATCCCGGATCCTACAGGATATCTGAGTGGGCTCAAAGCCAGCCAATTGGCACGCCTCGGGCGATTCTATCGGCGGCGTATTCCGGTTGAGCGTGTCATCACGCCAGAATTAGCACGTGCGGCAACGGAATTGTCACACGAGATGCGTCGGCAAATTGGTTTTTTGATCAATCGACGAGGAGTGATCGAGTCGGTTATCGTCGGCACCGATCGGCAACTCGTGATTCCTCTTCTCGCGCGTAGCCGATCCGGCCCTCGGTTGTTGAGAGGTGTGCGCTTTGTGCACACGCACCTCAAAGATCAGCCCTTGACCAAGGATGATTTAACCGACCTTGCGTTGCTGCGTTTGGATTTGATGGTCGCAATTGGAGTAGGAGAACATGGAGAGCCGGCGCATATCTCCGTGGCTCACCTCCTTCCGCCAAACCCTGCAGGAAAGTCTTACGCGGAATTAGGGCGGACGGCGTTTCATTCTTTTCACATGGAATGTCAGGAGTTCGTCCAATCCCTAGAATCGGAAATCACTCAAGAAACCCCCTCGCTTCGAACGACGAATGATCGGCCGGGAGCGTTGCTCATCAGTGTGTTTTCAAGAAGTCCTGTTGAGCAAGAAGAACGACTCGAAGAGACCAGGCAACTCATGGTCTCTCAAGGGATCGAGGTCTTAGGAACTATAGAACAACGCCTAACGAAGGTGAATCCCAAATATGTCCTAGGAGCCGGAAAGTTGACCGAGGTGATTATTCATGCTCTCGAAAGCGGCGCGGAAATGTTGATTTTTGATCGAGATCTCACCCCCACCCAGATTCGATCAATTTCAAAAATGACCGAGATGAAAGTTCTGGATCGCACGCAGGTTATTTTAGATATTTTTGCGAGACGGGCGCATTCCCGATCCGGAAAAGTCCAGGTTGAGTTGGCTCAGCTGAAGTATCTGTTGCCGCGACTCTCTCAATCCAGTACAGCCTTTTCTCGATTAGGTGGTGGTATTGGGGCGCGAGGTCCTGGGGAAACCAAACTGGAAACGGATCTTCGGCGAGTCCGTGACCGCGTGAGTCATCTTGAGTGTCAATTGGATTCTTTGACCAAGCAACGGATTCAACAACGGACCAAGCGTACACGCAACCAGGTCCCTGTAGTTTCGATTGTCGGCTATACCAATGCGGGGAAATCCACCTTGCTCAATGCGTTGACGGGTAGTCAGGTATCGGTTGAGGATCGGCCGTTTGAGACACTCGATACCGTGAGTCGTCGCTTGCGATTGCCCATGGGACAGGAAGTCATCATCACCGATACGGTCGGTTTTATTCGAGACCTGCCTCAAGGATTATTGAAAGCCTTTCGAAGCACCCTTGAGGAGTTGCATGATGCAGACTTATTGTTGCATGTCATCGATGCGAGTGCCTCGGATTTTGGTCAGCAAATGCAGGTCGTTGAAAACATTCTCGCGGAGCTGGAATTAGCCCAAGTGCCACGAATTTTTGTGATGAATAAATGTGATCGGTTACAGCCTCATGAAGTGGAATCCCTGTGCCGCAGGAACCAGGCTGTGGGAGTGTCGGCCATTCATAAAGAGACGCTGCCTCTCGTTCACTCGGCCATTGCCGAAGGGTTAGGATGGGTGGGAGAAGGCCAGATCCTGGATGCGGACGATGGCGAAGCCGAAAGCCCGTTAGTGCCTGTGACACAATAGCTATGACAATATCGCGCCTAGATTTGGGTCGGATTTGGACGGAACGATTGAGGAAAAGGCGAGGCATCGCACGGCGATGTTGAGGCTTTTTCGATTGAGACCCGTTCAAAGATGGCCCGAAGATGGGATGCGAGATTTCAAAGTTATTGTGTCACAGGCACGTATGCTCGGCTTCTTAGGCCTAAAACTCTGGCGAAGTAACCTCGAATTTAACTAAGGGGGACGGTTGAATAATTTCAAAAAAATAAAATGTCGATTGTCGCCTAACTCCTCGAGTGCCTAGAGGAAGGGGGGCTGTTCAAAAAGGCCCGTCCAGCAAGGCCACAGGGCCGTTGGCGCGCGGAGCGTACGCGCGTACGTGAGCACGACAACGGGCCGAGAACGCCGCTGGCGGACTTTTTCAACAGCCCCCACTGCCATGGAAATGTGAACGTAGGTGAAACTGGATGCAAAAGCGCGGGCCCGTCGAATCATCTCGACACTCAAGCGGACCATGCCTGAGGCGATTGTTGAACTTCAACACCGCGTGCCATTTGAATTGCTTGTCGCCACTATTTTGTCTGCTCAGTGTACGGATGAACGGGTCAATGGAGTGACGCCAACACTGTTTGCGAAATATCCAGGACCGCAACAGTTGTCCAAGGCTAAGCCTGCTGAGCTTGAAACGATTATTCATTCGACGGGGTTTTATCGCAATAAAGCCAAGAGCTTAATTCATTGCAGTCAAGCCTTGGTTCATCAATTCGATGGCAAAGTTCCGGCCACGATGGAAGAGTTAACCTCATTGCCGGGCATTGGGAGAAAAACAGCGAATGTGATATTGGGTGCGTGCTTTCAGAAACCCGGGATTATTGTTGATACTCATGTGAAACGAGTGGCCAATCGGTTGCATCTCACGGCTTATGCTGATCCCACAAAAATTGAATATGATCTTCAAGTCTTGCTTCCTCAAAAAGATTGGACCGGTGGTTCACAGCGGTTGTTGCTTCACGGTCGCTATGTGTGTGTGGCGCGCACGCCAAGGTGCGAGTCCTGTGTGATTTATTCAGCGTGCGAATGGAAGGGGAAAATAGCGCGATCATGATAAACAGCATGACAGGATTTGGAAAACGTGAAGCCGCAGTTCAGGGCATGACCATTTCTGTGGAAATTCGATCGGTGAATCATCGATTCCGGGAAATTGTGATGCGTCTCCCCAAAGGAAAAGCGGAGCTGGAGGAAGAACTGAAAGCGGTGGTCGCCAAGCAGTGCAGTCGAGGGCGAATTGAGGTGTCTGTGGTGTGTGGCGGGGGGAAAGAAACCTCCAAAACCTTAAAGCTGGATCGTCACATGGCTCGGCAATATCATCAGGTCCTTCGAGAGATGCAGCGAGATCTCAAATTAGGTGGGAGTGTCGATGTTTCCTTATTGGGATCATTTCGTGAGATTTTCTCTGTGGGGGAGCACATGGTTGACCCAAAAGCGGTGAACCGGGTCGTCAAACGCTTGGTGTCGGGAGCGGTGGACGATCTCGATCGTATGCGTCGGCGTGAAGGGAAAGCCTTACAGACGGATATGATGAAACGTATTCAGGTGGTCCAACAGGTTCAGGGCCACATTCGTCGCCGGTTGCCGAAGGTGACCAAAGGCTACTATGATCGCATGAAGGTGCGTATCAAAGATGTCCTGGGCAATGGTGCGGTTGACGACCAACGGCTCAGACAGGAATTAGCGATGTTCGCCGATCGGTGTGACATCACAGAAGAACTCACTCGGCTTGATAGTCATGGCCAGCAATTTGATGCGATGGTGAAAAGCAAAGAGCCCGTTGGCCGGCAGTTAGACTTTTTGCTACAGGAAATGGGGCGAGAAGTGAACACCATTGGGTCGAAGGCCAACGATGCCGATATTTCCAAGTCTGTAGTCCAGCTTAAAGCGGAACTGGAAAAGATTCGCGAACAAGTGCAAAATGTGGAATAATCTACGGACGTGATGTGTAAAGCGTAAGGCGTGAAGCGTCCTAAACTTCTCTCAGGTCCTTACGCTTCACGCATTACGGGTCACGCATCACGATGGGGTTCAAATCGGGCTACCCCTTCACCAAAGTTACGAGTAAAGAAGCATGAATCGAACCGGTATATTATTTGTGGTATCAGGGCCTTCTGGTGTAGGAAAAAGCACCTTGTGCAAGACGATGATTGCACAAGTTCCTCAGACGATACTCTCAGTATCCTATACCACAAGAAATCCTCGGCCAGGCGAACAAGATGGGGTGGATTATTGTTTTACTGATGAAGGCCAGTTTCGTGAGATGATTCAGCGTGATGAATTTGTGGAGTGGGCTGAAGTCTACGGGAATTTATATGGAACCCCACAGCGGCAGCTGGAGGAGGCGATGAATCAAGGGACTGACGTCTTGTTAGATATTGATGCCCAAGGTGCCCGTCAGATCCTGAAGCGGTTTTCGGGTGCGGTCTATGTCTTTGTTACGCCCCCGTCCTTAGAGGTGTTGCGGACACGGTTAAATCGACGAGCGTCAGATTCACCTGATGAAATTCAGCTCCGTCTTCAACGCGCGAGTGATGAAATTGCCAATTTTCGTTCCTATCATTACTTGATTCGTAATGAGGAGTTACCGCAAGCCACCAAAGAACTCGAATCTATTCTCCTTGCAGAACGTGTCAAAACCGAGCGGCTGAATACACAATGGCTCAAGGAAAAGGGATTAATCGAAGAAAATGCGATTCAGGAAAATTCAACAATATTCTAAAGCAGCAAAAAGGAGTCTCCATTATGATTGATACGCTTCCGTTACTGCCTGATGACAACAGTGAACTATTTGATTCCCGCTACCGGGTGGTTCTTGTGGCGGCCCAGCGAGCCAAGCAAATCATGCGGAGTGGGAAACAGGCCGAGACCAGCAAATATGCAAAAGAAACATCCATGGCCCTGGAAGAGGTGCTGCGTGGTGATGTGCCTTATTTTATTGGGGAAGATGCTCGAGAAGCGATCCGTGACGCCAAGCGCAGTGTCGGACCGGAGTTTGACCATTCCCTCTTGATCGAGAGCGATGAAAACGCCAAAGAAATTCAAAAACAATTGAGTGTGTATATTGACGATACCCCGAAAGCGGCCGAGCCAGCAGAAGCGACTGAAACGACTAAGTCAACCAAATAAGGTTATTCCACGTTATCTCCATGGGAAAATGGGACAATACGCGAATCGTTCTTGGGGTGACCGGGAGTATTGCCGCCTATAAGGCCGTGTCTCTTCTTCGCTCCCTTGTTGAGGAAGGGGCGAACGTTTCCGTGGTGATGACGTCATCCGCCACGCAGTTTGTGGCCCCACTCACATTTGAAGTGCTGTCGAAGCAGCCGGTGTATCAAGAGCTGTTTTCTGACCGAGCTCCCATGCCGCATCTCACCTTGACGGAATCTGCTGATCTGGTGCTTGTGGCCCCGACCACAGCCAACATGCTGGCCAAGAGCGCGTTGGGTTTAGCCGATGATCTCTTGAGTACAATGATATTGGCCGCCCGGTGTCCGATAGTCATGGCTCCAGCCATGGATGGGGACATGTGGGATCATCCTTCCGTGGTTGACCATACGCGCATCCTTCGTCAACGTGGGGTCACGGTTCTTGAACCCGAAGAAGGTGGGTTAGCCTCGGGGTTGATTGGAAAGGGGCGGCTGCCTTCAGAAGAGGCCATTCTGGCGGCTGTCGATGCCTGCGTGTGCCGTCAACAGGATTGGGTTGGACAGCGCGTCTTGGTTTCTGCCGGACCGACCAGGGAACCCATTGACGCGGTCCGGTTTATGACGAATGCCTCCACAGGAAAAATGGGATATGCCTGTGCCGAAGCCGCGGCCCAACGGGGAGCCGAGGTGGTGCTTGTGAGTGGGCCGACATTCTTAACTCCTCCAGCGAACGTTGAAACGATTTCGGTGATTACCGCTGAGAATATGCAGCAGGTCCTTCAGGACCGATTTTCTTGGGCGACTGTGCTGATCATGACCGCGGCAATCGGAGATTTTCGACTACGCCAGATCACGACACAAAAGATCAAAAAGGACGAGTGGACTGGAGAGCCCCTTGAACTGGAACGAACCCCTGATATCCTCGCTGGATTATCACAACAGCGAACTCACCAAATTTTGGTTGGCTTTGCAGCGGAAACCGATCATCACATCGAAAATGGGAAAAAGAAACTTCAGCAAAAATCCCTCGACTTGATTGCGATCAATCACGTCAGTGGGCCGGATTGTGCCTTTGGAAACGACACCAATGAGCTGACGCTTTTGACCCGGACTGGAGAGGTGCAACACCTTGCCAGAATGGCCAAACCCCTCATCGCGCATCACTTCTTGGATGCGATTTTACCCCTCACCATGCAAGAAAAGACGCCTCATCGACGTACCCCGAACCTACGTAGTTTGTAGCGTCTCTCCTTACTGTTCACGTTTTACTCAGAATCCATTCAGAATGTCTTTCTATCGCAACGCACGTGGGCCGTTTGACTGCTCTGGGACAGGCTCCTAGGTTGAACCTAGAAACGGCAGTTGGATCACAAAAGTCCGCGCAAGCCCTTGGCGCACCTGGCAAAATACAAAAAGGTCTCATCACCAGAGAGGTGACACGACTTTTTGTATTTCACCATGCACACCAATATCTTACACGTCTTTTTTGCGCCCAACTGCCGTTTCTAGGTTGAATAGAGCAGAAGGTCAATGGCGAGGAAAACCTAAGGTGTGGTACACAGGTGAATGGTTGGAACATGATGTCGTCAGGAATACCCCAAAGAAAGGGCCTACTCGAAAAACCCGAGTAGGCCCTTTCACAAAAGGAGGATGCGCTAGAGGTTCACTAGCCTATGCAACCATGGTTCCGTCTTACAACGGATGACGTAGCTCTTTTGGATGATAGCTCATCCCCGATGGGTAGGATTCAAAGTGATAATCCGAATTCTGGAAAGTCAAACGGTCTATGGCTTGCCTTGTGTCTTGGAAGAGGGCGAATCCTGGGTGTTGGAAAAAGGTGAGTGGTTGGTCGGTTCCTGAGGGGGATTCAATGTTTCTTGTATTTTTTTTAACAATTCAGCCAGTGGCAGCGTGATACGTGGATCTTTCGAGATTTTGTCATGGCAATTCATGCAGTTCTCCGTTTGAAGAAAGTGAGGGTTGATCAAAAGAGAAGCAAGAATAAGGCCAAGCGTAAAACAAAAAAACCTTTAGGAATATTAGGCAGTTATGAAAACTGGGAAGTTTAAAGACCATGACGTTTGTAAATAGTTTTGTCAATAGGGTGAATACCTAGAAGGTGGTTTACCCATTGGTGTTAGGCCATGAAAGTTAATACACGAACGTGTTGTCTCTGGCCTACATCTGATACAAACCCTAGTGAATTGGCGGAGAGGGTGGGATTCGAACCCACGGACCCTTTCAGGTCAACGGTTTTCGAGACCGCCCGATTCGGCCACTCTCGCACCTCTCCGTAAGTCAGGTTTTATTTCGCTGCTGTCGAACTTTTAGAAGAAAGGGTTCAATCCAAACGAAATGTAGTCCTTTGTAGCGTCCTTTTCGAATTCTGAAAGAGAATTCCGCAAAACCTTATTCATCAAATCCTTGTACTTTCAAATTATTTGCCAACAAGGTGTTCAAACCCTGGATAAGATTCTTTTTGACCTTCCTTAAACATCTTGCATATATCTTGTGGAGCTCCCAACCCACGGACGGTTTCTCCAATGTTGATCCTTCTCCCTAATGAGGTCGATAGGTTTATGGTGCTTCCCCATTTAGTTTAGTCGTTCTTCGAGTCCTAACTTTTTGTGGTCACGGCATGGTCTTGCCGGATTTGTTGAAAAAACTCCTTTAAGATGTTCCGGCACGATTCTTCTTGGACGCCGTGACGGATGTCGATTTGGTGATTCAAGCGTGAATCCTGGTGGACGGTAAATAATGACCCGCAGGCTCCGGCTTTGGGATCCAATGTGCCAAACACGAGTCGTGGGATTCTTGCTTGGAGCATGGCTCCAGCACACATGAGACAAGGCTCCAGCGTGACATACAATGTGGTATCGATGAGGCGCCACGATTGCAACTGTTCAGCAGCACGTTGAATCACGAGCAGTTCCGCATGTGCGGTTGGGTCGTGTTGCCATTCCCGCCGGTTGTGCCCGCGAGCGATGATGGTGCCTTCATGCACGAGAATTGCCCCCACCGGCACTTCGCCTAAGGAGAAAGCCTGTTGGGCTTCTTCGAGGGCAGCCCCCATAAATTCCGTATCTCTGTGATGGTCGCTGGTCATGACCTGCGAATTCCTATACCTAGTTGATTACGTGTGTTCAAGTTGCGTCGTATTTGGGGTTGGGATGGAACCGCAGGCATGGTACCATATGGACCGCTTCGCGTATACTTGGGAACAACATCATAAAACATGTGAGCACCACATCTCTTTCATCCCGCCTGCCGCTCTCGTCGAGCGAACTCCAGAGCATGTGGAGTTCGCTCAATGCATCGTATTTTGACAATCGGCTTCCTTCGATTGAGATTCAATGGAGTACGCGCTTGACGTCCTCCGTTGGCCTGTTTGTCACCCAAAGCGGGCCACGCACTCACCTGGTTGCTCCTGAAATACGTCATGGTTCGGGTCGGGTTATCCGGTTATCCCTCCCGCTTCTTCGTGATCAACCCTTGGCTGAAATTCGAGGCACTTTGGCCCATGAGATGATTCATCAATGGCAGTTTGATGTGAAAAAATGTCACCCGTCCCATGGTCGTGAATTTCGGCGAATGATGAAAGTCATGAATGAGGATGGTTTGGGTATTACGATTTACCACGCGTTGACCCCAGAGGTGGAGGCGTTATCCAAGTATGCCTGGCAATGCCAGCAATGTGGTCGGGCGTATCATCGGCAACGAAAGAGCATTTCGTCCAAGACTCATCGATGTGGGTATTGTCAGGGTGAACTTCGTGAAGTGAGTCCGAGTACCAAGTGGGGGAGCCTGCATGGGGAAGTGAAATCAAAACAGCAGGCTGGCCATGGAGGTGGTGTACTCAAACCGATTCAACTGGCCTTTGCGTTTATGTCGGATTGATCTTTATCTTTGGGTCGTCGGGAGGGCTGTTTGAGGCTGGGGTGGTTTCTTTTCGTAATTGGGCCAGTCGAGAATAATCATTATTCTGTTCCGGGAGTTGGTAGCGAATATCAATTTGAATTGTCCGTTCCAGGCATCGTACCGCTGAAATCGTGTCTCCCCGTTTTTGGTATAAGTCGGCCAACACCCGCAGGACTGCTGCTTCACTTGGCTCATTGCCCAGTTTAATAAAGTGCTCACTTGCGTTGTTGAGGCAGCGCTCGGCTTGACGAATCTCTCCCTGCGTGAGAAAAGCTTGACCCAGTTGGCTGTAGGTGTTGGCGAGACTGACCTCATCACCAACTACACGATGGAATTCTAGTGCGTATTTAAAGTGGCCAATCGCATCCGGTAGTTGGTTGGTTGCGACTTCTTGTAAGGCCAAGTTGCAGTACAGAATGCCCAGTCCTCGATGGTTGTCGGTCGCGGTTAACGCGTCGATGGCTTCTAAGTAATAGGCGCGGGCTTTAGAATAGTCTCCCGCATCGGCTTTCAAGTTTCCAAGGTTCCCCAGGGTTTCACCGATCGTATTCGGGTTGGATTGTGTGCGTTGGATGGTGAGGACTTCTTGATAACAGGTATCCGCTTGATGGAAATCTTCCATCAAAGCATAGACATTCCCCAGGTTTCCTAGCGCCGATGCCAGCAAGTCCCACGTGCCTTCCGCTCGGGCCTCATCCACGGCCTGTGCGTACCAATACTGAGCCTGCGTGAGATTGCCTCGATGGAGGTAGATTTCACCTTGTCGGGAGGCGTTTGTGGTCATGGGGAATGGGAGTCAGGAAACAGGCCTCGTTTTGCCTTTAATCTCGGAGCCTGTCCGAGATTAGCGATCGTCACGAGGATGTGCTGGTTTGAGTCAGATGTTTCGATCGTTTGAGGCGAATAGTTGGGCTATTCAACGAAAAGGATCGGAAGATCTGGTCAAATCCAGGGCATCCGCAGTAGATCCGTCTAATCTTGGACAAGCTCCGAGAATGGGGCTCGAAGAATCTAGAAATAGGAATGAGATTAGAACCAATGGCCGGCACGGTTATCGACGAAAGGAATCCTTGCGCTTCAGAATATTGGCGAGTAAGGCATCCGCTTGTTTCCCCGCTTGTCGGTCGCGCCACCAACGGTATCCGAACCGATAGGCAACCATAGCGATGCATCCAAGCACCCCAATCAACATCCAATCGTCCATCCGTCTAGTCTAGTGGATGGTCTGGGTAAGGATCAAGCCCTTTACTTAGGGCTCGCGTAAGAATAACTTCCCCTATTTGGGCGTCGATCCATCCCGTCTGGCGGCGTTGCTCGTCCTTTCCATACCGAGAGTATGCGCAGTCCTCGCGCCTTGCCAGACAGGTGTCTCAGCACCCAAATAGGGGAAGTTATTCTTACGCGAGCCCTTAGGCACATTACGGAGTTCGTGAGACAGCCGTATTAACTGAGAGATAAGACTACGATGGAACTTTGGATTCTCCTTATTGCGTTAATTTTGATATTGGTCGGTGCGGAAGCCTTTACCAATGCGTTGGAACATCTTGGCCAACGATTAGGTATTTCCGAAGGCGTGACAGGGTCGATTTTTGCTGCCGTCGGAACGGCGTTGCCTGAAGCCATGGTTCCTATCGTGGCAGTGTTGGCGAGTTCCGGCAGTCTCGAAATACGGCACGAAGTTGGCGTGGGGGCTATTTTAGGGGCTCCACTCATGCTCTCGACCTTGACGTTGTTTTTGATGGGGATGTTTGCGGCGCACCGCCGTGGATGGAACAGTCCGTTTCGTCCTGAACCAACGGGATTGCGACGAGATCTGAATTGGTTTCTGTTTGCGTTTGCCTTGGCGACGATTGCGGTGTTCGTGCCTGTCGAGTGGCGGGTGACTCGCGGGACGTTAGCTCTGGGGTTAGTCCTCAGCTATATGATCTACCTCATGCTGACGATTCGCGCCTCACGTGGGCTGGTCGAGGAAGGCCATGGGACAGAAGCCGATCATCCGCTTTTTCTTAGCCGGGTCCATTTACCGGACAATCTTGTCACCATCAGCATGCAGCTGTTGTTGGGGCTTGGTCTGATCGTGGGGGGAGCGAAAGGGTTTGTTTACGGTGTGGAGCATTTAGCGTCTTGGTTAGGAATCTCGACGTTAGCCTTGTCCCTCCTTATTATACCGGTGGCGACCGAATTGCCGGAGAAAGTGAATAGCATCATTTGGATTCGGCGGGGCCGGGATACTCTGGCGTTTGGGAATATCACCGGCGCCATGGTGTTTCAAGGCAGCCTGCTTCCGGCATTAGGCATCATGCTGACTCCTTGGGTGCCTCGGACCGAAGTGCTTCTCGGCATGGGATTGACATTTTTTGCCACCACCTACCTTTGGCTTTTGGCCAGGCGGCAGGAGATCAAACCGGCTCACCTTATTCTCAATGGTTTGTGCTATGTGGCCTTCGTGGTCATATTGACGGTTCTTTAGGAGCCTGTTCGCGATTAGCGATCGTTACGAGGGGATGCTGGTTTGAGCCAGTCGCTCATTTTTCAGATTTGATGCCTTGAAGGTCAAAGTTTCCCATGTCTAAACCACGCGTTCTTGTGACCAGACGGATTCCCGATGCCGGATTGCAAGCCGTGCAAGACTGTGCCGATGTCGAGGTGTGGGAGGGAAAGGGTCCTATTCCTCGCGATGTGCTCCTTCAAAAAATCGCGTCTGTTGAAGGGCTTTATTGCCTGCTGACCGATGCAGTCGATGAAGCGTTGTTGGCTCAGGCCCCACGGCTTCGTGTGGTCAGTACCATGGCCGTTGGGTATGACCATATTGATGTGCATGCCTGCACGACACGGAAGATTCCTGTGGGGAACACTCCCGGAGTATTGACTGAAACCACGGCAGATTGTGCGTTTGCGTTGTTAATGGCTGCGGCGCGCCGAATTGGTGAGGCCGCTGAGTTTGTGAAGGCCGGGTGCTGGGGAGCGTGGGATCCCACACTGTTGGTTGGCCACGATGTGTATGGCGCTACCTTGGGCATTATTGGATTCGGTCGAATAGGTCAGGCCGTGGCGCGTCGTGCCACTGGATTTGGGATGCGAGTATTAGTGTACCATTCGCGACCAATTGCTGACGATATTCTTAGTCAGAGCCATGTGGAACAGTTGCCATTTGATCAAGTCGTTGCGGAATCTGACTTTCTGAGTGTGCACGTTCCTCTGACACCCGAGACCCAGCATTTGATCGATCGACAGGTCTTCAATCGTATGAAGCCGACGGCTATCCTAATCAATACGGCACGAGGAAAGGTCGTGGATTCGGAGGCTTTGCTGGATGCTCTCCGCGATCGAACCATTGCGTATGCTGCCCTGGATGTCACCGACCCCGAACCCCTTTCAGCCCAGGACCCTCTTGTCATGTTGCCCAATTGTTTGATCGTCCCGCATATTGCGAGTGCCTCGGTGGCCACTCGGAGCAAAATGGCCGTGATGGCGGCAGAAAATCTCCGCGCGGGTTTGGCAGGCCAACCCTTGCCTCATTGCGTGAATCCTGAAGTGTTCGAGAAATAGCTCTCGATGATTGTAGTCCCGGCGTGGGTTCTTTAAGATACATGGGTTTTGTTTTTGACTGACCACTGTCGCACGATAGAAGAAGAAAAAGAAGTTAAGGATCTTATGACACAACCAGTCATCACCTGCTTAGATTTAGAAGGGGTCTTGACCCCAGAGATTTGGCTGGCGGTTGCGGATAAAACGGGCATTGCGGATCTGAAAGTCACCACACGTGATATTCCGGATTACGACGAGTTGATGCAATTACGGCTCAAAATTTTGGCGGATCATCAGGTGCGGATTGCTGATATTAGAAATGTGGTGGCTGAGTTGCGACCTCTGGCAGGGAGTTCGGCATTTTTAGACTGGCTCCGAACGCGATGCCAGGTGATCATTCTCTCTGACACGTTTTATGATCTCGTGGCGCCTTTGATGGAGCAGCTTCACTATCCGACCATATTTTGTCATACATTGGACATTGACGAGGAAGGGTTTATTCGAAACTATCACCTTCGCCAAGCTGATCAAAAACGCCATGCGGTGGCGGCTCTGAAGAATTTGAAATTTCGTGTCCTGGCGGCCGGGGATTCTTATAACGATATTTCGATGCTGAAAGAAGCTGATGCGGGAGTATTCTTTTGCCCACCGGATTCAATCAAGTCGGAATTTCCTCAATTTTCTGTGGTTCAATCCTATAGCGAACTCCAAGATGAATTTTGCCGTGTCGGGGGACTTGTCCCGTAAGGAATTCAGGTCATTGTCATCCCAGCGGCTATTTAGGCAATCTGTTAGCTGGACAGTCGGGTCCAGGGCATAGACAAAATTAGGATTGGAAGCTTGGTGAGACCTGAGGTTAAACCGTGGATCAGTTCTTCATATCATAGGTCAGGGTAGATATTGCGATGGGACTTAAGAAGCACTGGAAACTTGCCTGCCGGATGTGCCAAAATTCCAATTGTGCCATCTGTTGCTATTAAAGGAGGCATGACATGATTCGTTCGTCATCATTTTTCAAAGTCTGGTGTATTCTCCTAATTATTGGGGCTCTTAGTATTTCGGGGTGTTTAGGGCCTCGAGAGTGGAGCTATCCACCCCCTCCGGTCAAGACCTATTTGAATGTTTCGGCCAAGGATTCCATTCCCGCCCGTCTTGCCGTGCTCCCGCTTGAAGATCTTCGTGGCACCGAAGTGAGCGAGGAATATTGGCGAGTGGCCATTCCCTTGGTGCCGCATGGGGTGACGTCGTATGATCGTCCGGAAACAGCGGTGGATCCCGAACAAATTGATGAAGTGTTTTTTGATCCCCCTAAGGATTTTGCCCGAGCCCTGGCCGATGAGATTCGTGAGGCCAATATTTATTCCACGGTGATATTTTCTGGAGACCAGACTCCTCCACCAAGTGATTACGTGTTGCGGGGACGCCTCTATTCCACCAAGTGGGAACGGCGCCTTACAACCTATCTCTTGGGTCCACTGGGGACGGTTCTTTGGATGGCTGGATTGCCTATGGGAGAAACTACTACCGAGGTGAAGATGGATCTGCGGCTTACTCCCACGGGTGATCCATCCCAGGTCTTATGGAGTTTTGCCATGGAATTTCGTGGTTCAGAAATTGATGGGGTGTATTATGGGTTGGGAGTTTCAGTACAGAGTTATCCCGTTGCACTTCAGGATGCGTTGCGTCCAGCCATTCGGGACTTGGCTGAAAAAGCAAAAGCTCGCCTGGAAGGGCAATAAGATCACGGCGGTCTTAATCTAAGATAGGGCCAAATTTTAAATGCCTGTAGCCTCACGCCAGATTTTCTGGGTCATAGCCTATCGCATTTAAGTTAAAATAGTTAGGTAAAATAGCCTATTTATTTTTTTCGCGCTTTAATCTTTAGGTCTCAGCAGGAACTGCCGATAATTTTTATCAGAGTAAGGATTCGGCAATGGTAGAACAGAAACGAGTCCTAAGTGCACCTGAAAACGCATGTGCCGTGTTTAAGTACAGTATTTTGGGAACAGTGGGCTTGAGCCAGGATGGCTGAAAGTGGATGCAATTGTTGTATTGGTCACCACGTCTTCCGAAAAAGAGGCCATCGCTTTAGGTAAAATGTTAGTCGAGCACCGGCTCGTGGCTTGCGTGAATGTCCTTCCTAAAGTGAAGTCAATCTTTCAGTGGAATGACAAAATATCCGAAGAAGAAGAGTGTTTGATGATTCTCAAAACCAGGAAACCACTTTTCAAGGCGCTAGAGAAAATGATAATTGCCCAGCACAGTTATGATGTGCCTGAAATTATTGCGTTGCCAATTGTGGAAGGGTCGGCATCGTATTTATCTTGGGTTCATGATATGACCAGAAATCACGATAGTCGTTAATTTGTGATCAATGTTCCATAATACAAGCCAAATCGAACTTTTGCATTTTGGCATTGACCCTTAGGATCGACTCCAGTAGAGTACTTTAAACTTTTGATGAACTGAAGAAGTTACCATTAAGAGGAGATGTATGAAGACCCTTGACGAAGCCTATACCATCATGATCTTTCGGGGAGCGACGTCAAACCCTCTTCGGGTGAGATTGCGAAAAGTCACGCTTCGACGGGTGTTGATCACGGCGGTGGTTCTCATTGTGGTGCAAATGGGGATTATGGCTCACTATGTGGTCCAAACTAGCCAGGTTTCTGAACTCAATGCATTACGAACAGAGATTGTGGAAACTCGGGGGCAGACCAAAAACTTTTCGTCTGCCATCGACGGCATGAAGCAACGGATGCTGGTGATGCAAGAGCTCAATCGCAAACTTCAAACCATCTTTGGGTTGGAGCCCAATAATGTTGAAGGTGTTGAAGTAAATGGACAGGGTGGTGAAGAATTTCCCTATGAGAGCGACATTTATGGTGAGCCGGGTCAATCCTTGGATTCTTCGGGGGTCGAGAGTCGGATCACGCCAAATCAAGGGACCACACAATTCTCGTTGGTTGTCAATATTGAACAAGGGTTAGTTTGGCTGGACCGCCAGGCTTTGAAAGAACAGCAAATCCTGGATGATTTGGCTGAGACGGCTGGTGAACGTGTGGAGCGATGGGCAGCAACGCCCTCTATTTGGCCGGTCAAAGGTCATATTACCTCAAAGTTTGGTCCAAGAATTTCCCCTTACACTGGGAAAAAGGCCTTTCACTCAGGTCTGGACATTGGATCTCCTCGAGGGCGTGTGATAAGGGCGCCAGCTTCGGGAAAAGTTGTGGTGGCTGCCTATGATACCCGGTTGGGGAATTTTATTCGCATCAACCACGGATTTGGGATTGAGACAACCTATGGCCACTTGGCCAAGATGTTGGTGAAATATGGCAAAAAGGTTAAACGTGGTGATGTCATTGGGTTGGTGGGTAGTTCAGGTAAATTCTCTACCGGCCCTCACCTTCACTACCAGGTCGCCATTAACGATAAGGTTGTGAATCCTGTCCAATATATTTTGGATTAATAATTTGTTTTCCTTTGTCCTTCTGAAAATCAATTCCTGCCACAAAGTCATTTTTCCATCGTTTCATCCGTCCTCGAGTCTATATCATACAAGGTTGTCAAGGGGGTAGGCCCAAAGCCCTAGGTGCGATGTAGAATGGTAGGCCTTCTTTTTGGAGTGCTGGGTCTTCTTTTTGGTTGCCTTCTTTGTCCTTTCGCCTTAGGATTATAAGACGTTGATGTCGAGTATTTTCAGGATCAATTGGGGGGATAGAAATTTATCAAGATTGACATTATTTTCAATGCTTTGCTACGGTAATGGGTCTATATTATTTTCAGTTTGAGTGAAGGCATTTTTCCTGCGAGAGAAGATAGAAGAAAACGAGTATTACGTTTGTCTAAACTTTTAGCTAAACCATACAAAAGGGAGGGTCTACGATGAGCCTCGATTATGTGAAATTCACACCAGGCTTTGGCAAATTCATGCCAAAAGAATATCGGGATATGGTGGACCATGGTCCATTTGGGAAGAAAACTACTGTATCCCAGGTTGGATCGTTTAAAGAAATCATGGAAGAACATCCCATGTGTGCGGGTTGTGCCATGACGTTATTTATTCGGCTTGCCGTGATCGCATTTCCGAATCCTGAGGATACCATTACGGTGGGAACGGCTGGTTGTGGTCGGTTGGCCATCTCTCAAGCAGCCATTCAATTTGTGTATGGAAATTATGGAGATCAGAATGGGGTGGCCAGTGGCCTAACTCGTGGTCTTAAGCTCCGATTCGGTGATAAACCCAAAGATGTTGTTGTGATGGCGGGTGACGGTGGTATGGCTGATATCGGGTTTTCGCAAACGCTGCACTCATGGTTTAGAAAAGAAAAGTTCACGACGATCATGTTGGACAACGAGGTGTATGGAAATACGGGTGGTCAGGAAAGCGGTATGACCAATAAAGGCCAAGTCTTAAAAATGGCCCCGGTTGGGAAAAAATTTGAAAAGATGGATATGCTGGGAATGGCAAAGGTGGCAGGGTGTGCGTATGTGGCCACTGTGGTTCCTAATAATCCACGACGGGTGGAAAGTGTGATAAAGAAGGCTGTATTAATCGCTCGTGAGGTTGGCCCTACCTATATTCAGGCCTATACCTCCTGTAATATCGAATATGCGATTCCAACGGAAAAGGTGTTGGAAGACTGTAATGTGGTCGAAAAAGATCGATATAAATTTGAGGAATATATGACAGATGAAGCCAAGGAATGTCTGTCGCAGTTGTATGGATACAAAGAATATTTGCCAAAACCAGTGGCGGCAGTAGAACAAAAGTAACGCTGGCTTAAGCACGTCAGGCTTTTTGAAGGCATTAAGGATAGAGGAGGGTTTGGGACATGGCGATTCGTTATAACATCCGCATGGCTGGTGTCGGTGGGCAAGGTGTGGTGACGGGCTCTCATATTTTTAGCACCGCGGTCATTAACGCGGGCGGAGAGAGCACCATTGTCCCATTCTATGGATCTGAAAAGCGAATGGCGCCAGTGGAAAGTTACGTGAGAGTGTCTGATGAGCCAATTTATGAAATTGGCGAAATCACCTTTCCTCACATTATCATGATTTTTCATCCTCAGGTCATTACCCATGGCAAAAGCTATACCAATCCATTCTATTTTGGACTGAAGCAAGATGGAGTGGCATTGATCAATCATGAGAGGACGATGAAGTTGGAGCCGGATCAGGCGCGGGAACTCGAAGCACTCAATGCCCAATTGTACTATTTGCCAGCAACAAAACTTTCTCTTGAGGTGGCTGGAATTGACCTTGCCACGAATATGGCGATGGTCGGGGCTATTGGTGCCATTACGGGTTTGACAAACATGGAGGCGTTGGCCCAAGCGGTGAAAGATCGTTTTCTTGGTAAAGGCTTTGTGGTCTCAGGAGGAACGGCGGCGTTAGATAGCGTTGTGGAAAGAAAGTTTAAGAAAAAGGCGGAGTTAATTGATAAAAATCTTGCCGTGGTAAGAGCGGCCTGGGAATATGCCGTCGATAAGGGTTGGGCGAAGAAACAAGACAAAGAGGTTGCTTCTGCTGCACCAGCATAGCGAAAAAAAGAGAGGATATTATGTATTTAGTTGCGCATATTGATACAGATATTTGTGCTGCCACGAGTTGTAAGTTATGTACGCAATTTTGTCCTGAGGCCAATACGATTCTCTATAATACCGAGGCGGGAAAAGACAGAGGTCTGAAGTATGGATCAGCCTATGTGGCGGTGGATCGTTGTAAGGGCTGCGCTCAATGTGTCTGGGTGTGTGACAATATGGCCAAACATAATGCCATCAAAATGGAAATGATTGACCAGATTGGTGACCAAGCATTGACGGAAAATTTGACGTATTCTGAAAAGAACTGTACTGCCGTGTTAGCCAGTCCGGTTCGCGGGTAGGTTGTGACGTCAATAAACCATTCTTTCCCGACCTGAATGATTGGAGGAAACACGTGGGAGTAACTGAGTTAGAAAGACTTATTGAGCCAGGCCCAGCTGGGTTTCATCCTCCATCAGCCGCTGAATTGGGTGTTCTCCCTCCAAAAGAAGACTATGGTCTGACTTTTGGTAATGAGGTTCCAGAAGTTAAAGCCCTGGAAGAAATGGCAAAAGCCATGTTCACCAGAAAAAACGCCACCATTTTTCCTGGTCCACTCGTTTTATGGAATTGGAATGATCATGCAGCGGATAAAGCGAAAGCCGTTCTCGAGCTTGCGGCACAAATTCCAGATGTTTTAATCATTCCAATGCCTGACTATCGGCCCAAATATCCAAAAATTGAACCAGAGGAAATGATTAATCCGAATCACCCGAATCTCACGATTTGGGGAAATAAAATTGAAGTCTGTATTTTCATTGGCGTGCACTGTCATTATGCCAATCTGACGTTGAAAATGATTCGTGCTGGTACGAATTGCTGGACATCGGCGATTTGTGCTGAACAAGGTCATGAAGATGCGATGTTTACTATCAGAGATTCCGATGCGACAAAAATTCGGATGGCCGCCCAAGTGTTTAAGCGAGTCCGTGAAGAAATGGGCCTCACGTTACCGGAGAACGGCGAAAATGTTCGATTTACGGGATTCCAGTCCTTAGTGCATGGCGGGATAACCCATACGAATCCACTAGATATTCAACTCGGGGGTGAAGGAACCGCGAGTGCCGGCGCATTCGGCCATAAAGCGGAAAACATGCAACGAGAAGGTTAGAGAAAAACTTTTGATCAATGTCGTCCTTTCATTCAGGAAGGATTGTACCCACCCATAAAGGGGTTAAGCCATGAGTGATGCATTAGAGAGTGAAGTGAAAACCAATCCACAAGGCGACCCAATTACGAGCGCAGCACCAGCTCCCTCTTCAGCCCCCGCCACAAAAGGGGGGAGAAAAGATCCTCATGCTGCTGCGAAAAAGCAAAAAATAGTCACCCCAGAATATATGTTTTTGGAGGCTCCTCGAGAAAGAGAGTTTATCACTGGCAGTGAGTGTGCGAAAGAAGCAGTTCGTCGGTCCAACGTTGATATGACGGTTGCCTACCCGATTACACCACAAAGTGAGACCCTGCAGCTTATTGGGGTGTTATATGGAGAAGGGTATGTGAAAGAATTTTATCGTGGTGAAGAAGAATATGGGGTGATGTCAGCGATGGCTGGTGGATCTCGTGCTGGCGTTCGTTGTTTTACCGCAACGGCAGGTCCCGGAACGCTTCGAGGGTTGGAGCCCATTGCTTCTTGGCCAGGCCATCGGTTGCCTGTAGTGGCGATGTTTACCTGTCGTGTGGTGAATGCTCCATTAGCCATTCAACCGGACAATATTGAAATTGCCTACCTGTTGAATTGCGGGATGATCATATGGCATGCAGAGAATCAACAGGATCTGTTTGATTACATCATGATGGCATTTATCATTAGCGAAAAGAATGATGTGACCCTCCCTGTGGGTGTCTGCTGTGATGGATTTTTCGTGACCCATGCACGGGGATACTGTTCGATGCAGGATAAGGGACTCAAATTACCTGGTCGTGAGGCCTGGCGAGGGGCAGTGCCAGTCTTGGATGCTGAAAATCCTCCAGCGCGACTGTCGCGTGATGCGCCAGTTCAAAAGTCCAACTTCATGGCCTATAACATCCATGCTGTGTGGCAGCAGGAAGTGTGGGCAGCAGTTGAACGGTCGCGCAAATACATTGAACAGTATATGGGCGGACTTGTTGAAGCGCAAAACGTCGAAGGGGCTGAAGTGCTTCTCATTGCTTCCGGCAGTATGGCGGGCCAATGTCGTGAAGCCATTCGTCTGTGTAATGATAAGGGGATTCAAGCTGGTCTCATTAAAATCAGATCGTTGAGACCATTCCCCAAGAAAGAACTCCGCAAATTGTGTACTGGCGCCAAACTGATTGTGGTGCCAGAATTTAATTATGTCGGTTGGTTGGCCAAGGAGGTGGCCACTGCCATTTATGGGTATTCCAAAGCCAAAATCGTGGCAGGTCCCCATGTGTATGGTGGGATGTCTATGCCTGTGGAAATGATATTTGAAGAGATCGAATGTGGACTCACTGGGAAAAGATCAGCCACAGTTCCCTCCTCAGCCATTTTGGGAACCGAAGTTGATCCTGAAGAGGTGGCCCATTTCATGCAAAATATTTAACGCGACGTTGAATCACGACAAACTTGAGAGAAGATAGAAAAGAGCCTGCCTCCATCAATGGGGGCGGGCTCTTTTGCTTTAGGGATAAACCATGACTTTACTCTCTCAATCCACTAAGGTCTAAGTGATGTTTTACCGATCTTGATACCGTGTCCAGGGCAACATCTCGGATTTCTTTGCTTTAGGCCACTCCCTCTGAGTTATTCAGAAAGAGCGACTTTTTCTGCACCGTTATGACAATCTTAGTGGCCAATGATGATGGCATTGATTCACCTGGAATTCGAGCCCTTGCCAAAGCATTGGCATCCCTTGGAGACGTGTGGGTGGTCGCTCCGGAACGTGCGCAAAATGCGATGGGACGGGCCATCACCCTACATAAACCGCTGAGACTCAACCAAGTGGGCCGGCAAATGTTTTCCGTAAACGGGACCCCTTCCGATTGCATTACGTTGGCCGTCGGGCAATTATTGAAAGGTCAGCATCTGGATCTTGTGGTCTCAGGGATCAATAAGGGGCTAAATCTAGGTGATGATGTCACGAATTCAGGAACCGTGGCGGCTGCGTTAGAGGGAGCCATTCGTGGCATTCCATCGATCGCGGTGTCGATGGATGGGCAGCAACGTTTTCGATTTACCCTTGGAGCCAAGGTTGCCCTCGAGATTGCGAGCATAGTGTTGCAGCAGGGGCTTCCAGCAGACACATTTTTGAATGTGAACGTGCCGGATCTTCAGCCCAACCGTCTTCAGGGGATGAAATTTACTTCATTGAGTCGGCGCCGATATGACAATCCGGTGGTTGAAAAAACCGATCCACGCGGGGGGAAGTACTACTGGATTGCTGGTGAACAGGTGACATGGAATCGAAAGAAACATTCGGATGTGGATGCTATTTCACAAGGTTTTGTGTCGTTGACCCCGCTCCATTTTGACATGACGCACTATCGGGTGCTGACCAAACTGCACGCGTGGGAACACAGGTTAAATACATGCGTACGTTCCATTCAACAGCCTTCGTAAAGAACCTTTCCCTATGATTCACGAACTCTATGAGTGGATGTTGTCCTGGTCGGAATCGCCCTACGCGATTCCTGCCTTATTTATCCTGTCTTTCGCGGAATCTTCCTTTTTCCCCTTGCCTCCAGATGTGTTACTGATGGCCTTAACCTTGGGCAATCCTTCATGGGGAATGTACTACGCCGCAATTACCACGGCAGGATCCGTATTAGGGGGAATGTTTGGCTATGCGATTGGCTGGTGGGGAGGCCGGCCTCTGCTCCTGCGGTTTATGGGAAAAGAACGTGTCGCCATGATTCACCAAACCTTTGAAAAATATGAGGGATGGGCGATTTTAATTGCAGGGTTGACGCCAATTCCGTATAAATTGTTTACCATTGGAGCGGGGGCCTTTTTTGTAAACTTTAAGGTCTTCGTGATTGCGTCACTCATCAGCCGAGGGGCTCGTTTCTTTCTCGTGGCTGGCACGCTCCAACTCTTTGGCCCGTGGGTGAAGGACGTGATCGAAAATTATTTTAACCTCATTACGATTCTGCTCGTGGTCTTGATTGCCATTGGTTTTTGGATAGTCAAAGTTTACGCCAAAAAAGCGGCCAAGACCTCCTCGTCTCCAAGCGGGGAAGCCAACACGCCGTGAAGATATTCAATACCCTCACCAATCAAAAAGAAGAATTCGTTCCACTCATTCCTCACAAAGTCGGTATGTATGTCTGTGGAGTGACGGTGTACGATGAATGTCATCTCGGCCATGCCCGAAGTGCCATTGTGTTTGACGTCATCAGACAATACCTCGAGTACCGAGGGTATCAAGTGAATTACGTCAAAAACTTTACGGATGTGGATGACAAAATTCTCAATCGTGCGGCAGAGGAATCCATCCCCTGGAAGCAGGTGACCGAAAAATACGTGCGTACGTATTATCGCGATATGCATCGATTAGGAGTCACCAATCCGGATATCGAGCCGCGGGCCACAGATCACATGACAGACATTATCAAGATGATCCAGGCGTTGGTGGAGAAGGGGCATGCCTACCAAGTTGATCACGATGTGTTTTACGAAGTCTCAACTTTTGCCTCGTATGGCCAGTTGGGACGAAGAAAGCTGGAGGATATGCAGGCCGGTGCTCGTGTTGAAATCGATACGCGCAAACGGGACCCCACGGATTTCGCGTTATGGAAGGGCGCCAAGCCAGGGGAGCCGGTTTGGGACAGTCCGTGGGGACCTGGGCGTCCGGGGTGGCACATTGAATGTTCGGCCATGTCCGTTCATCATCTTGGGGGAGTATTCGATATTCATGGAGGTGGCAAAGATCTGATTTTTCCTCACCATGAAAACGAAATTGCACAGTCGTGTGCGGCCACAGGTCAAGAGTTTTCAAAGTTTTGGGTGCACAATGGATTTGTGACGATCGATGAAGAGAAAATGTCGAAGTCGTTGGGGAACTTTTTCACGGTCCGAGAAATTTTCGACAAATCGAATTGTCCGGAAACAGTGACGGCCGAAACCCTTCGATATTTTCTTTTGATGACACATTATCGAAGCGATGTGAATTTCTCCAATCAGGCCGTGTCGGAAGCCAAGTCGGCGCTGGATAATTTGTATGGATTGTTTCAACGGTTACAGGAATCGTCTTCACACGAATCTCATGAAGAAACCACGATTCAGCCACGGCTCGATCAGTTTGCCCAGGCATTTGAAGATGCGATGGATGATGACTTCAATACCCCCAAAGCATTCGCAGAGTTTCAGCAACTGCGAACGGAGATCAATCAGATGCTTCCCACAGGCCTGTCTGATTCATCTCGAAAACAGGTTCGGGAAGCCTTCCGACGTTGCGGTGATCCCTTAGGACTTTTTCAGCTACCTGACCATGAATGGGTGTCCCGTCCTTTGGAGTTTAGTGGCGCGTCTGGAACAATGCAGGATGAACAGAAGGAATTGACGGATGAGTGGATACAAGAGCAGATTCACCAAAGGGCCCAAGCGCGACTCGGGAAAGACTTTGCAGCCGCAGACCAAATCCGGCAAGACCTGGCGGCCCAAGGAATTATCCTCGAAGACCGTCCAGATGGAACCACGCGATGGAAGCGGTGATCCTGGAGAACGGATCTGTGGCATCCATGCGGTGACAGAAGCGCTTCGGGCGAAGACCCGAAGTTTTGTGAAGATTTTGCTTACGCATCGAGATCGTCAGTTCTCCAAAATCATTCAATTGGCCAAGTCTCAAGGGGTTCCTCTTGCGATTGAACAACGGCAGTATCTCGATCGAATTGTCTCCCGTGGTGAGAATCATCAAGGCGTCGTGGGGTTGGTGGCTGCAAAATCTTACGATACCGAAGAAAATATCCTTTCTCGGGTGTCGAGACTGCAAGAAGCCCCACTGCTCCTGGCGTTGGATGGAGTCGAAGATCCTCAAAATCTCGGCGCAATCATTCGAACTTCGGAGGCTGCGGGTGTCCATGGGATATTTATTCCGGACCGGCGTTCGGTTGGTTTGACCTCCACAGTCGCTCGCACATCAGCTGGTGCTCTGGAGCATATGTCCGTGGCCCGATGTTCGAACATTGGGAAACTTATCGAGCGATTACAAGCTGACGGTATTTCGGCTGTGGCCTTCCATCCAGGTGCTGACCAATCGTATGATAAAGTGGAGATGAATGGCCCTATTCTGCTAGTATTTGGCGGTGAGGGAAAAGGTGTTCGGCCGGGAGTGCTTCAGAAATGTGAGAATCACGCGAAGATTCCTATGCATGGCCAGGTTGAGTCGCTCAATGTGTCGGCAAGTGTCGCAGTCGTCGTGTTTGAGGCGGTGCGGCAGCGTAGGAAGGAAGGGAAAGCAGACCTTATCGAACTTGAATGAGGCCTTCTTGAATGGCCGCATTGAGGAGTTGGGCGGCATTCGATACCCGTACTTTTTTCATCATATTAGCCCGATGGGCCTCAACGGTTTTTACGCTGATTTTCAGACTCAGAGCAATCTCTTTATTCTTCAGTCCTGACCATATCAATTGCAGAATTTCCTGCTCACGCTCTGTTAAGGCTTCAGGGCGTTTTCGTTTCAAGGGAAGGACGTCTCGCTTTTTTGTTTTGGTTTGCGTAGTCATGGATCACCGCACTTTTCCTCAAGATAAATTATGTAGGTAATACTAGCAATATATTTGTTTGAAAGTAAAGACTATTAAGTACGTAATTCAGCTCATATGATCGGATTTTCTGTCTATCACACGATGCAGATATGATAGATTCCTGGTGGCTCTATGTGTGGGTATTTCCCGTCGGTTTGGTGGTGGGGAGTTTCCTCAATGTGTGCGTGTATCGAGTGCCTGCCGGTCAGTCTGTCATCTCGCCACGGTCCCAATGTCCTGCCTGCCAAACACCCATTGCCTGGTTCGATAATATCCCTATCCTGAGTTACATCTGGCTCAGTCGCCGCTGCCGACATTGCCAGACCTCCATTTCCCTTCGTTATCCCCTCATCGAACTGATGAATGGCCTGGGATATGTCGGCGTTGTGGCCACATTTGGATGGACGCTGGCTGCGGGAGTGTATGCCTTATTTTTTTCAGCGCTTCTCGTCGTAGCCTGGATTGATTTGGACCATCTCATTATTCCCGATGTGATCTCTCTCCCTGGCATCGTCATTGGTGTGCTTGCTGCGGCAACAGTGCTTCCCCTTGGGTTTGTACACGCCGTCATCGGGGTTCTATTGGGTGGAGGGATTCTCTGGATGCTCGCCATTCTGAGTCCCTATCTGTTCGGGAAAGAAGGCTTAGGCGGTGGGGATATTAAATTGTTAGCGATGATTGGAGCCTTTTTGGGCTGGCAGCCGGTGTTGTTGACACTCATGATTGCCTCGGTATTTGGGGCAGTTGTGGGAATCGGACTGGTTGTGTTCAAGGTGATGGAACGAGGGCAATACATTCCCTTTGGACCGTTTCTCGTGTTTGGAGCGCTGGTGGCGTTGTTCTTTCATGCCGACCTGCTGCAGTGGTATATCAAGACCATGTGGTAGAAACAACTGCCAGCGAAATTGATCATGAACATGCTTCCCCGTCGCTCTCATTTTCCAAACCAGCAAGGTTTTTCACTCACCGAGTTGTTGATCGTTCTCGGTATTCTCGGAGTGGTGAGCCTTATCGGTGGGTCATGGCTTTCCACGCAAATCCCTTACTATCAACTCAATGGTGCGGTTCGACAGGTTCGGGCCGATCTTCTAGCCGCCAGAATGCAAGCCGTGAGTCAGGGCAATGAATTCCGTGTATTCTTCCAGGATGAGCACCATTACGACATCTTGGATGATGACAATAATAACGGGAAAGCGGATCCAGGCGAAATGGTTGAAAATCGATCGATTCAAGAGGACTATGCTGGCGTGACGGTTCGCTCCAATCGAAATCCAATTTTTCATCCCAGGGGAACCGCATCAAGTCTAGGGACCATCATTCTTGCTAATAAGGCTGGAGAAAAGGCCATCACGGTGAGTATCACAGGCCGAGTAAAAGTCAAATCGCCTTAGGACCTGAGAGAAAATAACTTGAACAATTTCGCATCCAATCTTCGGGCCATCTTTGAACGGGCCTCAATCGAAACACCCTCAACATCGCTGTGCTATGCCTCGGGGTTTTCTCAATCGTTCCGTCCAAATCCAACCCAAATCTTGGCGCGAAATTGTTCAAGTTATTTTCTCTCAGGTCCTTAACTCCAAAAACGGAAGTGAGAAACTCTTGATCCCTTCGACTCGTGGCGCTCAGAGCGAACGGACATCTCAATGCTCCCTCGCCCCTTTGGGGAGAGGGTTGGGGTGAGGGGGAGTCCAGGGCTATTTCATTTTAAAGTGCAACTTCATAGATAATAAGGGATAATCGATTTAGGCTGGCTTTTTCTTTTCGTTTGGGGCATACTCTTTTTCATGCCAGACGAATCGCCAAGCGGACATCCGGCCATCGATCTTGGGCAAGTCGTAGTTCGACCGATTGTCCCGGACGAGAAGGAAGCCTTCACGACCCTTCTCGCCCGACATCACTACCTCGGGCCTGCCCCGTTGATTGGCCCCTCGATCCAATATCTCGCCTGTGTGCAGGATCGCTGGCTGGCCTTGCGGGTGTTTGCGGCGGCGGCCCTCAAATCGAGAGCGCGAGACCACTGGATCGGCTGGCCCCCCTGTTTCCAATGGCAACGCCTCCATTTACTTGCCAACAACACCCGGTTTCTCATCCTGCCGGACTGTTCGCAACAAAACCTCGCCTCGAAAGTCCTGTCGCTCTGCGCGAAACGGATCGCGGCCGATTGGCACCTGTGCCACGGCTACCCCTTGCTCCTCTTAGAGACCTTCGTCGATCCTGCCCGCTTCACCGGGACCTGCTATCGAGCCGCCGGGTGGCAGGAGCTCGGGCTGACACGCGGGTTTCGCAAGTCCAATACGCGGTATGTTCAGCATGACCGCCCGAAACGCATCCTGGTCAAGAGCCTCCATCCCCAAGCCCGAGAGATTCTTGCACGCCCGATGCTTGATCCGACCTATCAGAAAGGAAAGGTGCCTCAGATGCGATTGAATACCAAGCAGACGGACTCCCTGTTTACCTATGTGGTGAAGCTGACCGATCCACGCAAGTTGCAAGGGCAACGGCATCCCCGACGGATCTTCCCCCGAGTTTTGGGCGGATTTTTGGCTCTAACCTTTTGATGTCATTGAAGAAGTCACGGTTTGGGCGAGGCCACGTCTCTGCCTACACATGCACCTTGGCTGGCCGTGTGGTGGTGGCAGGCGGGGTGATCCCCAATGCGGCAAAGATGGTTGCCTGCCTAGCATCGGGGCGAGCCAGCTGAAGCACCTCCTGCCCGCCGATTGCATGGCGTTGGAAACACAATCGTGACAGGGCCCCCAGGGCGTCTTGAAGGGTCAGCGCCTGGGCGCTCTGCTCCGTCGTCCCAAACGCCTCCTTCAGGCCTCGCTCGCCTTCCCGGGCCACTTTCAGGGCGAGCATCGCGGCAAAGACATGGCCACGCGTGCGGCTCTCCTTCCGCACAAAGATGGGGCGCAGTTCGAGCAAGCCCGTCTTCATCGTCCGGAAGTCGCGTTCCACCCGTTGCAGGTCCCGGTACCGGGCATCCACCGTCGCGGCATCCATCGTGTCCCGAGCCACATCGGTTTCCAGCACCGAACAGCCATCCAACAGGGCCGCCTCGGCCTGCTTGGCCTCATCAATCTCGACCACAAGCTGGGTCCCCTGCAGGGCGAGGGTGGTGAAGGCGGAGAGCTTGTGCTTCTTGGCCCACTGGGTCAGCTGCCGCTGTCCCGCCGCCGGGGTGGCCCGCTTGGCCGTCTGAACAAACGCATTGCGCGCCGCGACCTTCTGCTGCAGTGTGGCCACTTTGTCCTGACGTCGCGTGGCCACCGTGTGGCGCAACGCCTCATTCCGCCGCAGGATCAGCCGACGAGACCCATCCTCCACTTCCTGTATCGTCTCATCAAACAAATTGAGTTGGAGCACATCTTTCTTCAGCAAGGTGCGAATCTGCGGGTCAGTGAGGGCGGTGAGGTACTTGAGTCCCTGCTCGGTGAGGGCCGCCTTGCCTGCGGCTTTCACCATCCCCCGATCCCCCACACACACGACGTCGGTGATCTTGAACTGGGTCTTGATCCGTTCAATCTGCTCGGCGACCGTGCGGGGATCCGCCGTATTCCCCTTGAACACCGTGACGGCCAGCGGCTCACCATCCGGCCCTGTCAGCAAGCCAATGACAATCTGCTTCTTGTGTTTCTTGCCGTCCCGGTTATACCCATAGGCGGCCAGTTCATTCTTGTCCCCCTCAAAATAGGAGGAGGTCACGTCATAGAGCACCAAGACCGGTGGCTGGCCGGTCCGCTGGACATAGGCCCGATACAGTTTCTTCTCGATGGCTTCTTGTTGGGTGCCCAACCAGTCTAAGGCCTCGTACAGGTCATCCTCGTCAAAGGCGGGCAATCCCAACACCTCAGCGACCGCATGATCGGTGGCCCACCGCACGGCTGACAGCCGCGAACCCTGATGAGCCACTCGTGCCAGCACCAGGAACAGGGCGAGCTTGGCTACTCGTTTCGGACCCAAGGCCGACACCACTCCCACCCGTTGGGCCACCGCTTTCAGGGCGAAGAGGACGCCAAAGATCCGATCACTCACGGGGCCCGCCTCGTCTTCCGTTCCATCGAAATCCCCACGGAGGCAGCGCTTGAGCGCGTCTACGCGAGCCGGAGGCCACGAGGTCAGATTGGCCAGGGTCCGGGTCTTCACCTTGCCGCCCGCTCGGTAGCTTTCGCGCAATAAAATGGCGGGCGGGGAGGTGCGGTTAGGAACGGTGGCGATATACATGCTTTATGTATAGCATAAATAAAGCATTATAGTCAAGATAAAACAACAATTACATGCCTACATTCCAGAGAGCAATCCAATCTTTCCCTGAAGAATTCCAACAGCTTAGGTGGCAAACATGGGGGGAAGATCCGCCCGACGAGCTCTCACCGCGATCATGTTCTGTGCCACCTTGTGTGGAGCACGTGGGTATGAAGCCATAGCGGACTGGGCCCAGCATTTATCCCAGACGATGAGAAAGCGGCTGGGCTGTCCCAAGCGAGGAGGGCGCTACCTCGTCCCAAGCCGCAGCACTCTCTACCGGTTTATCAATGCCGTCGACCCCTGTGAAGTCGATACCCTGCTCGGCCGGTGGCTGGATACCTTCGGCGGGGAGGATCAGGGCATCGCCATTGATGGCAAGACCATGCGGGGGACTTCGAAGGTCCCGAGCGAACAGACCCATGTCCTCAGTGCCGTCACCCATGACGAGGGGCGCCACCTCACCCCAAAAAAGTCGACACCAAGACCAATGAGATCCCCTGCGTGCGTCCCTTATTCGATGAGCTGGAGATCGAAGGGAAGGTCATCACGGCGGATGCGCTCCTCACCCAGAAAGAGATCGCAAATTACCTTGTGCAAGAACGCGGGGCCGACTTCGTCTTCACCGTCAAGGGGAACCAGCCGACCTTGAAACGCGACATTGAGGCCTTGGCGTTGCGAGTACGACGGTGTGATACTGAAACAACCGATAAAGGCCATGGGCGGATCACGACCCGTAGGATCTGGTGTGACGACTCCTTGAATGCCTCTGTCACCTTTCCCCATGTGCAGCAAGTCTTCTGCATTGAGAGGGAAGTCGCGCATCTCAAGAAGGGCATCACGACGGTAGATACCGTATGCGGAGTCACGAGTCAGTCACCAGCGAAGGCATCGCCGCAGAAAATCCTCTCGCAAAACCGGAACCATTGGAGTGTGGAGAATAAGCAGCATTATGTGTTGGATGTCACCTTTGATGAAGACCGGAGTCAGATCAGACGGCTCAATGGCCCGATGGTCATGACCTGTCTGAGACGCTATGCCATCAGTCTCTTACGCGTGAAAGGCAACACCAATATCGCGCAGGCGTTTAGATGGCTCTGGGCCAAGCCGCATGTAGCCATCCGTATGGCCTTGCCCTGAAAAAGAGAGCAAAAAAACCTAATGGAACCACTTGCTTATAAAAAGAATGAAATGGCCCTGCCTGTATGGCGACTCGGTTACACCTGTGCTTTCTTCCACCGATAGCCAATCAACCCAACTAAGCCTGACCCTAATAGCAACATCGTGCTGGGTTCGGGGATGGGGGCGACCACGGCCGTCACAGTCACGCTGCCATCAACCACGACAATGGGATCTATTTGGAACCCAAACGGTGCGAAGTCTTTTAGTAGGTCCATTTCAAGTCAGTTTTAGTAGTAACCAATAAAACAAGGATCGTATTCTACCTTGCTTGGTCAAAGGTAGAAACCAAAATAATCGACCCCAACTGCTTCCGCATGGTGTTGGAGTTCATGGGGCAATTAAGGGGTGCGCCCTTGGCCGGTTCTCCATTTTTTCAGGCCAATATGAGGGTGAGTTTCTGGTATAATCCCCTGACGGGGAAAAGAGAAGATAAAAAAATGAGAAGTGAAATATAAGGAGTTAGAAGCAAGAGTGAAGAGAGAAGCAAGGAGTTTGGATATTTCCCATTGTTACCCCTTACTTCTCACTTTTCACCTCTCCCGGATCTTCAAAGGAGGGATTATATGCAAGCGTTGGTGATTGATGATTCAAAGGCCACGAGGAGTATTTTGAAGCAATTTTTGCAATCCTTGGGCTGCATGGTTGAAGAAGCGGGTAACGGCAAGGAAGGATTGGAAAAGCTGAAAACCATGAGTAACCCCGACATTGCCTTCGTGGACTGGAATATGCCCGAGATGAGTGGTTTGGAATTTATTCGCGCAGTTCGGGGCAATCCTGAGTGTCAAGCATTGACCTTGATGATGGTGACGACCGAATCCGAATCTTCACAAATAATAAAAGCGCTGGCCGCCGGGGCTAATGATTATGTGCTGAAGCCATTTTCCAAAGATGTGATGCGGGAAAAATTGGAGATTTTGGGAATTAAATAAGCAAAAAAGTGAGTATGATGGGGGTTGGTGTTTGAATGAGAGAAAGCCCCACCGCCGCAACGATGAGGCTTATATGTGTGGTCGTCTTGTTCGACGACTCGGTTACGCTTTCTTCTTCATCCTGTACCCAATCAGCCCAACCAGGCCGGTTGACAGTAACATCAGAGCCTGGTCATTGACCCTTCAGTAAATTCTTTGGTACTTTCCTGCCCAGTCAAAAAGGCCGTTTAAAATTCCTATTCCTTGATGATCAAATGAATTGGGGAAATTGAGGTCTCAGGAATCCTCTACTCTCCGCCAATTTCGGCCCACGCCGAAATGATCAAGGGGAGAGGATTCGAAACAAACGAGCGCCGACCCAAGGGAGGAATAGCCGTTAGTCGAAGACTGGCATCAGCGAGTGCGGATGGGCTGCGCAGGGAGCCCCTGCGACCGTAGTAGCCGGACCTCTACTCTCCGCCCTATAAATTGTTTTCAGATCTAGAGAAAGGGGGGGCAACTAATGGATTGGAGCGCGCTAATAATGATTTTCGGCGGCATTTATATGTACCTAATGGCAAGTGGGGTATTGCCAAAAAAGCCTAAGAATCCTGAGAAAATGGAGTTGTGGCGGAAAAAGTATGGCAAGTTTCTTAAGATTGCCGGTCCCATAGTCACACTTACCGGCGTCGGTCAGTTTTTCGGCTTATTCTAGACATGTCAATTAAGGAATAGGAGTTAAGCCATCCAACGGCATTATTGAAAGTACGCCAAAGGACGACTTGACCGCATGCCGTCATCGGCGGTGTGTCTAGCGGGTTGAAGTCCCGCGAAAGGAGTTGTTCGTACACCTTTCTAGCACCAGGAAGCAGCGTCTGAGTAATCAGGGGTTGAAGTTTCCCATGGGCAAAGCCGCAGGCCGTAGCGCAAGCGAACCTAGATGTAGCCTCGTAAACGAATTGGAGATGCCGACCCTGTGGTCAGAAGGGGAAGGCCGCCGTTTGAGGGAGTAGAACGAACACCCACCCTCAGGATCTTCCGGGGTAGCAGGGATGGCATGTGGCGGAAGAGACACCGTGCAGGACGGGAGACCCGCGACGGTGCTGGCGCAGAACCAGCAACTGAGGCGTATAAGGGATACCGAAATCGCTGCGGGCCGTCGTGGGAGTCGGAGGGGTTCATAGTACCGTTGGAGAGCCTGGGACAACACAACCCGGCCCGAGGGAAGGGACCCTACTTTGTTCACGTTTCCGACGAGTGGAGGATCAGGGGATTGCCATTGCGCTAACCACCCCGAGCACGATCAGGACACTACAGAGGAAACTATCTCAGAAGGCCAAGTCTGAATGTGGCTATTGCCTGATGACAGACGCATGCCGCTGGAAGAAGAACATCGGAAAGCCGTGTATGGGAAAACCATACGCACGGATGTGTGTCCAGGTAAGGCGAGACTGTTCAGTGGGAAGCAAGCCCACCAGGGTAAGAGCCTGAGCCCTGTAGCTTGGATGGCAGCGTGGAGAGAAACCGAGACGCTGAAGCCCATCGACAAAGCCATCGTAGAGGATGGTGAGCGAGTTCCCGGGCCGTAACGCAAGTGAACGCAGAGGTAGCCTCGAAAGTATGAAACCTCGGAGGTCGAGTCCCTGTCCGTAGGACGAAGACGGCATGGACAGGCGAACCAAGGCTGAGACGCCTGGCCACTCCGGCGGGGTGAGAGCGACAGCACGGGAGCAAGGACAGACGACGCAACTGGAGAAGCCCTCCTCGTCCCAGGGAGAAATCCCTGGAGGAAGATCGGCTCTATAACCAGCTCTCTGGGAAGTGAGCCGAAGACGAGAGGGTGGCGGAGGGGCTCGTAGGAGCGAGGAAGCAGGGTCATGCCTGTGGAGCAAAGGAGCCCTACTGGCTGTAGGCTGTGATCAACATGGGAGGCAGGGACGAGATGACAACGGCGTCCATTACACTGCAAGACCTGCGACAGCGGCTCTACGTCAAGGCGAAGGCTGAGAAGCGATGGCGGGTGTGGGGCCTGTACGTCCACGTGTGCAAAGAGGCGACGCTACGCGCGGCCTATTCGATGGCCAAGAAAAACAACGGAGCCCCCGGCATTGATGGGGTGACGTTTGCTGGCATCGAGGCCACGGGGGTGGAGCCCTTTCTTGCACGACTACGGGACGAACTGGTCACGCAGACCTACCGACCGATGCGGAACCGGCACGTGGAGATTTCGAAAGGCGGTGGACGAGTCCGCGTCTTAGGGATACCCGCGATTCGGGACCGCGTGGTACAGGGAGCGCTCAAGCTCCTGCTGGAACCGATCTTTGAGGCGGATTTTCGTGATGGGTCGTATGGGTATCGACCGAAACGGACAGCCCACCAGGCGATTGGCCGGGTGGCTCAGGCGATGGTGCAGAACAAGACGCGAGTGATTGATGTGGATCTGGCGGCCTTCTTCGACACGGTGCGGCATGACCGGCTGCTGGCGAAGGTGGCCCGACGCATCCAGGATCCCGCGATCCTGCGGCTGGTGAAACTCATCGTCAAGGCGTCCGGCCCGCGTGGGGTGCCTCAAGGGGGTGTGATTTCCCCGCTGCTGGCCAACCTCTATCTCACGGAAGTGGATGAGAGGCTGGAGCAGCTGAAGGAGACAACCCGGCAGGGCCAGTATACGTATCTCGAGTATGTCCGGTTTGCGGATGACCTCGTCGTGTTAGTGGATGGCTATCGCCGCCACGCACAACTGGCGCAGGTTGCGGAGCGGAAGCTGCGAGAGGCGTTGGCCCAATTAGACCTTCAGGTGAATGAGGAGAAGAGCCGAATCGTGGACCTGAGTCAGGGAGGCAGCTTCGGCTTTCTGGGCTTTGACTTTCGGCGTGTGCGGTCGCGGCGTGGAGTGTGGCGCCCGCAGTACATACCGAAGGTGAAGCGGCGCACCGCGTTGCTGCGGAAGCTCAAGGAAGTGTTCCGACGCGGGCAATCCCAGCCGGTGGGACGGATGATCGCCATGATCAATCCGATCGTACGGGGCTGGGTGAACTACTTCCGGATTGGGCATGCGAGTCGGTGTTTATCCTACGTGAAGGATTGGGTGGAGCGGAAGGTCCGGCGGCACATGATGCGAGTGCGCCACCGTCGAGGTTTTGGCTGGAAGAGGTGGAGTAAGGTTTGGCTCTACACGGTACTTGGCTTATATGGAGATTACCGAGTGCGGTACAACGGGTCGGCATGAAAGTCCTTCCAGGCTGATAGGTCACATAACCCTTGAGGTGAAGCATCCAGGAAAGCCCGGTGCTGGAAATCAGCACGCCGGGTTTGAGGTGGCGGGGACTGGAACCGTGACCAGGGGAGTCGGACTGAGGCCCATTCCGAAAGGGGTGGAGGAGCCACCGAACCCTACCGTTGGCGCGCCAGTCCTCGACCCTACTGATGAGGGGGCGCTGGGAAGTGCTGACTGCTATGGTCCGTGGTAGACGCGTGCGTCGAAGCGTTCGAGAGCAGCTCCATGTATGCACCAGTGCTCTACTCTACCCTTACTATGCTCATGCGTCCTGCTTTCCCGGATGATCGTATCCTGTAGGCCCTTCATCAATAAAAAGAGAGGGGCGTATCATTGACATTATATAATCGTGTAGTGATTGAATGTTTTGCATTAGCGAAACAGGAGGAGATGCATTTGCGTTGCTCAAAAAGATCATACTGATTTGCATACCAATATCTGCAATCAGATCAAAAGCCTCATCGTCACTAATGGAACCGTTTATTACGGCAATAAGTAATCTGCGATATCGATTTCTTTGAATGGTTAGTTCAGCCATGACGGCAGGCTCTGATAATTCAGAGTCCGGTAGAACCGGTGAGCCATCAGTCTGGTTTACCCATATGCCGTCTACAAACTCATAATAAACTTCACCTGGGGTTACCCACCCGCGCCCCACCACGGACCCCAGCCCGCCTCGACGCGTTCATAATGAGGTTCACCTCCATTTCCCCTTCGGCAAAATCCCTCGCTTCTCCAATCTCCTTAACAGTAAACCTAGGCAGAACTTTACCTGAATCCCGTTTGTGGTTCTACCATTTTCCCACCTGCTGTCATGATGGGATGCCAGTAACATATTAGGATAACCAGCACGTTTGTCCTATCTAAACTAGTACGAACATTTTAGTGATGGGGATTGATGTTTGAATGAGAGAAAGCCCCACCGCCGAAGCGATGAGGCTCTTTGTCTGCGTGATTCCGTTATTAATAACTTATTTTACGCGTGTATCTTCCTCATCCAGTAGCCGATGAGGCCGACTAAGCCAGAGCCTAACAGTGGGATCGTGCTACGTTTGGTTTTCTAGAACTGACATGAACCTTGGCCCAAGGGCCAGGAAGCCCCGACTCACCGGATGAACTCCCGCCTTTCAGACGGCGAAGTTTGCGGATTGACCCCTCACCGCGTTCTTTGGTACTTTCCTATCCAGTCAAAAAGGCTTTTTGAATTTCCTATTCTCGTCATCATAATTCAAGTCTTTTAAAAAATCGTTCTGGGATGTGAGTGATCATCGTCATAATGGGACGCCAAAAACTTGGGATGTAGACTACATCTTCTTGGTTTTTTACGGCTTTGTATATGCGTTTCCCTACGGATTTGGGGTTTGCAAAAAGCGGATTTTTGGGGATATGGGCTGTCATTGGTGTATCCACAAAACCGGGTTTGAGCGTGAGAACGGTGACTCCGAAGGGGGTCAGGCGATTGCGTAGGCCCTGCAAAAAAATACTCACGGCACCTTTAGCTGCACCATAGACGTAATTACTTTGCCTCCCACGGTCTCCAGCCACAGACGTAATAACGGCTAAACATCCTTTTTTCTGTTGTTCAAAATGGTTGGCCAGTAAGGTTAAGAGAGAAATGACGCTAGTGCAGTTCACGGTAAACTCTTTGAGTGTTTCAGTAACACTTTGTGTACAGGTTGCTTGGTCACTCAAAGTTCCGTAGGCCACGAAAGCGACATCCAAGTCTCCAAGGTTGTGGATGGCCACTTGGATGAGTTGTTGATGCACATCGATGTGACCAAGATCGAGTGGGTATTCTACAACTTGTGATGCCCCACGAACTTGTAGATCCGATGCCACCGCTGCAAGTTTTTCCTTGTCTCGAGCAACCAGGAAAAGATTGGCCCCTTCTTGTGCCCAATATTTTGCTGTCTCTTGTGCAATGGCTGATGTCGCACCTAATATCAGTATGTTCATGGATACAAACTCTCTAAGATGAAATCCCCATGGATAGTTCATCGTGTTGTGGCGTTTGCAATGAACCGTGAGTAGGGGGGATGCTGGGAGCTTCTGAGGGAAGGTCTGAGTCTGCCACTCGTCGCCAAAAACTGGAAGAAAACTTGGGGTCTATCAATGGGGCAAACACCTCCCAATTCGGGAAATACGAACGAAAGTGCTGAGCCGACATTCTTGCGTCTTTTGCTGGATACACCGCACCGCTGCATTCACACACAATATCGTCAAGTATACGTAACAGATTGAGCGTGTCTTCGCCCCTATTTGGGAAATCCAAAGCCAAGGTGGTGCCTTCCCGTGGAAAGGACAAAAGCCCGGGAGAAGACATTGAGCCAAATTGCTTGAGGACCGCCAAAAAAGATCCCTGCCTGGATCGGCGAATGTGGTCAAGCAACTCAGCGATGCCAGCTTTCTGGTTGGGTGGAGGAACGACGCATTGGTATTGAAGGAAACCGCGCGAGCCATACAGGCGATTCCAGTGAAGTAGGCGATCCAGGGGGTAAAAGAACGTGTCAAAAGGTTCAATACTTCCCGTTGGTGAGCGAAAGGAGAGATGGAAATAAAGGGTATTACATAAGCGTAGGGAATGTCGATTTAATAGAAAAGAAGGGGCCTTGAATGGTACCGAAACCGTTCGCCGTGGTGTGATCGAGGAGGGTGTCGATGTGTCTTTGTGTTGGTGATTCCCAGTGATAAAAATTCCTCGGCCTTGGCTTTTCTTGCCCGCAAAACAATCAATCCACGCCACGGTATATTCGGAATGCTGGTCTGCCTGGGCGGAAAGAGAAAAGAATTCGGATAGGTGATGGAAGCGGGTTCGTTCCGTCTCAATCCATGGTCCCCAAATTGGGATCAGTTGAAATTCTGCCCACAGGATCACGCCGGTGAGTCCGAGGCCTCCTATCGTTGCAGAAAAGAATCCTGCATTGTGATTCTTGGAACATATGAAACGCTCCCCTGTGGAGCGTAATAGTTCAAATTCTCGGACATGGATTCCAAAAGTGCCGGCGCGATGGTGATTTTTCCCATGGACATCATTCGCAATGGCTCCTCCAACTGAAATATGCTGTGTGCCTGGAGTGACCGGTAGAAACCATCCTTTGGGAACAACGACCTGAAGAATGTCGGAAAATGTGACACCTGCTTCACAGCGAAACACCCCAGTGTCTTCGCTGAAACTCAACATCCGTTTCAGTGAGCTAACATCCAAAAGAGTTCCTTCATTGTTTAAGCAACTGTCCCCATAGCTTCGCCCATAGGCATAGGGGAGATAGGTTTGGTTAGGGGAATCAAAATCAATGGGGTCGTTTTGCCAAAAAACCGGTTGTATGGAATGAGGAGAGCTTTGAGGGTACTGGCCCCAAGATTGGTATTGATTCATGGCATTCATCTTTTTCGCAACACCATTTGGTTATATGGCGAGTATTCCGCATATTCCCATCGCCAAAGCAATCACGTAACTGCGTGGGTCACGCAAGGCCACAACAAGAGGGTCATCATTCAAATTGCCCCGATGGGCAAGTAGCCAAGTGCGGCTTACCCAGTATAGGAGTATGGGGCAGGTTAACCACAGCATCTCCGGATTTTCGTAGGAGGACGTGACTTCTTGCCCATTGATATATAAGGCCAATACTAATACAGACATGTAGCCACTGATTATTCCCATCGTGCCCAAGATTTCTTTGTCCCCTCCGATGTATGCTCTTCGCTCAATTCCTTGGTAGGTCGAAACCTTTCTGATTTGTAGTTCGCCATGGCGTTTGGCAAAGGCGAGACTCAGAAAAAAGAAAAGGGAAAAGGCGAGTAACCAGGACGAGACTGAAATCCCAACCGCGACTCCACCTGCCAACACTCTCAACGTGTAGAGGCCAGCTAAGGTCAGGACATCCACCATCATCATTTTCTTTAGATAGATGGAATATGTCATCGTCGTGAGGGCATAGAGAAGCAAAATATGGAGGAAGGAGGGCGGGAGTGTCGCCCAGGCAAGAAAGAAACTTCCTATAATGAGAAGGGGGTGGCCAAGCAACCCGACGTGTAGGGGAAGAGATCCAGATGCAAAGGGGCGCCCTTTTTTCTTGGGATGCTTTCGGTCAGCGGGAAGATCAAGTAGATCATTGAATAGGTAAATTCCTGAGGCACAGATACTAAAGCATAGGAATGCGAGACAGGCCGGGAGTAACAGCGTCGGTTCAAGTATCATGTGAGCCGCGGCAAGGGGGAGAAAAATGAGGATGTTTTTGATCCATTGATGAATGCGCAGTGCCTTCAAGACGATCCTCAATGAAGGTCTGGGTTTGGGGAAAAAATGAAGGACAGGAACGTGTTGTGCCGTTTGTTGAAGAAGGGTATTGGAAGAGGATGCGACAAGTGCCCCATGTGCGCTTTTCCAAACCTCGAGATCCGCGGAATCATTCCCAATATAATCGAAACCCCGTAATCCGAATCGTGCTTCTAGCACTCGACGTTTGTTGGATCCTACAATATTGTTGATGCCGTCACTCGCGATGATTTCCGAAAAAATATTCAAATGCTTTCCTACAGCTTCAGCTACTTGCTGGTCGGCACCTGTTGCCAGGACGAGTGTTCTGCCCTCATGAAATTCCTGTTTGATGTAGCTGAGGATATCCTGTCGATACGGTAAGGACGAAGCATCCAACCTAATTCTTTTTGTCACTTGTTGTTTGAGGTAGGCTATCCCTCTCCAGGCCCAGAGAGGAAGGAGTAAAATGAAAAAGGGATTTTGTTTAAGAAGCAGGATCGTTGATTCCAGGAATGTGTCGGTGGCCAATAATGTTCCATCTAGGTCAACACATAAGACCGGAAGATCGTGGCCCATGTTACAATCAGACCATGTTGGAATGTCTTGTTCTAGCGTAAGTGTAGGTATCATGGATTCAATAATTTGGACTGAAGCTTTCAAAACGCAATGGCTGGGACCTTAGCTCAGGTAAGTACGTGGAAAATTGCGAGTATGTGAAACTACTAGTCCTTGTTGTTATTTCGGTACGAATTATGGTTTTCCTGAGTCAATGGTTGTTGATCCCTAATTTTGGTGGAAAAAAAACGGATTCTGAATATTTCAATTTAGCCCTTTTTCTCCCATGACACCTTGAAGAGTTGGGTCTTTTCCAAAGATGCCAAACGGGATGTCTTATCGGAGGAATGCTAGAGGTTGCATGTTGTTGAAAGCTTTTCGTGGTGGATCTGAGTGTGTGCTATTGTTAGTTGAAATTTGAAGTGGCTCCCCCTGCTATGTTGTAATGGTGATTACCTAATTAAACATCATTACTCAAACGAGAAAGGAGCCACGATGGAACGTATCCCGCAATCAAGACCAAGAAGCAAGAAGGCGAAACGGTTGGGGCCGGTGCGGGTGATTCGGCCTGAGCAGTATGAGGCCTTCGATGTGAACAGCAAGGTGGAATGTATTCAAGCCCTCATCCCGTTGGGCTTAATGCGGATTCAAGAACTCCTAGAGGAGGAGGTGTACACGTTGGCCGGGGCTCGGTATGCGCGGAAGGCTTCGCATCTGCCCGGCTATCGGCATGGGAGCAATCCGGGGAGTGTCCAACTGGCGGGTCAACGCCATCCGGTTCGGATCCCTCGTGTCCAGCATGTGGAAGGCGGTGAGATTTCCTTACAGAGCGTGGGCCACCTTCGCGGCCCGGGCCAGCTGGATGAGGGCCTGCTCAAGCGCGTGCTCTATGGGATTTCCTGCCGGAACTATGAAGCGGCCGCAGCGGCGGTCCCGGGGGCGATTGGCCTGTCAAGCTCGACGGTGTCTCGGAGCTTTACGCAAGCCAGCGCCAAGCAGCTCCAGGCGTTTCAGAACCGCGACCTGAGCGACCTGGACATCGTTGCCGTCTTTCTCGACGGGAAAGCCTTCGCCGACATGACGATGGTGATCGCCGTGGGCATCACGCTCACGGGGGAGAAACACGTCCTGGGGTTTGTGGAAACGGGGACTGAAAACGAGAAAGTCTTGACGCCCTTTCTGCACTCGTTATGTGACCGGGGCCTCGACAGTTCTGACGGCCTCTTGGTCAGCATTGATGGGGCCAAAGGCCTGCGCGCCGCCGTGCGGCAAGCCTTTGGCGCCTCGGCCGTGGTCCAACGGTGCCAGTGGCACAAACGGGAGAATGTGGTGAAGCACTTACCGAAAGGCGAACAGGCCACCTGGCGGGCCCGGCTGCACCGGGCCTATCAGCGCCCGACGTATGCGGAGGCGTCCACCGCCCTGCATCGCTTGCAGACGGAGCTGGAGGGCCGCAACCAATCGGCCGCGCAGAGTCTGGCGGAAGGCCAGGAGGAGACGTTGACCTTGCATCGGCTGGGAGTGTTTGCCCTCGTCGGGCTGTCCTTCAAAACAACGAATTGCCTGGAATCCATCAATGCCTTAGTGGAGGAGCGGTGTGCCAAGGTGGATCGCTGGACGAACTCGAATCAGCGGCAGCGGTGGCTGGCCACCGCCTTGCTGGAGATCGAGCCTCGGCTCAACAAGGTGAAGGGCTATCGGCACTTACCCCGCTTACGCGAGGCCCTGCGACGAGACTTAAAAATTGGGAAGGCCGGACCAAAGAAGGCCGCGTAACATGAACCCGGGAACCATGGAGAATTTCAACTAACTTTGGGCTTGACTCGTACCTGACCCTAGACAGACCATTTCACGCAATCCTTGGGGCGACTCATGCATTGCAAGAAACCATTAATGACCAGAATAGAGTGTATGGCCAGGAAGCCGGCCAGACGGCAGCGACCCAAACCCTCACTCAATTCATGTATCCCAATATTCCAGTTCCTTTAGGACTCTGGTTCCTCGCTGTGTGCGGAGCTTTATGGAGCGTACGTTACGCTTCTGGAGTTCGCATGCCCTCATGGGTCGCGCTTTGGTTACTCATGAACGCGTGGGTCCAAGCCTTTGTGTGTTATCATGGGGATGCCGCTGAAGTCAGCCGCCACTTACTAGCAGGCATGATCATGTTTCGTTTAGGCCTCATTGTAGGGGGCTTGGTAGGCCTTGCTCTATTGTTCAAATTCTTGAAGAACCTTCCTGTTCTATTTCAAGAAATCTCGAGATATCGCTAGAACCAGTGGATCAAACGACATTCCCTGTATTCGTCATTCTATGGTTCTGTCGCAAACAATGTTTTTGAAGGCAATAAGGGGTTTCATCTCCGTGTCCCGCAGACGAGAATTGTCAACTTGACTGGAGTTTTTCAACTTGGTCCAACATGAAAACCAGTGGCGTAACTCACAATTCTATTATTTGCGACAGAACCAAGATTAGACGGATCTACTGCGGGTGCGCTGGATTTGGCCAGATCTCCCGATCCTTTTCGTTGAATAGCCCAACTATTCGCCTCAAATGATCGAAATATCTGACTCAAACCAGCACTCCCTCGTAACGATCGCTAATCTCGGACAGGCTCCGAAGACCCTCCGAACCGATGGGGACTAGTTGGATGAAGGTGATTGGGTGGCAACCCCAATCGTGATGAGTTCTTTTAGTTTGGCGAATTTTCCTGTGCCAATGCCATTGACTTTCATCAGCTCATTGATACTCGTGAAGGGCCCAACGTCCGTTCGATAGCTGACAATGCGTTGGGCGATTTCTTTGCCAATGCCTGGCAATAGTTCAAGCTGTTTGGTCGTGGCGGTATTGAGATCGATTGTGCCCTCAGCGGCGAGCACCAGACCAGGAAAACTCAAACACAATACGAAGGCCAACAGTCCAATGGTCATGTAAGACCGAGCAAATTGTTGAAACGGATTCATACACTTTCCCTCCTTTGAATAAGATTAAATGACCAGGAGAAACACTCCTGACTTTTCATAAAGCAGTATGTATGCCAGTTCGAGGCTACACACGATCTGCACGCTTGACGGTTGATGAGGTCATTTCACCGATCCGAAACAAAGGAATTAGTGAAATGCCCGTGCCTTCTTGGGCATAAGCAGAATCCATGCCAACGAAAAAAAGGTGGGTGTGATGTGTGTGAAGGTGCTGATTTGATTGGTGTTTATTGAGAACCCTTAAGAAAGATATACCAGAGGAAAATTATATTGCAAAAGAGGGTAATTTGTATCCAATCGGATACATCACTGTATCGATTGGATACACAAGGAAGCGTGAAACGGAAGGCGGAAGGCGGAGAGGAGACTGTTCGCCTTCCTTCTCCCGCCTTCCGATTTTTTAAGCCGGAAATCCGTAAACCTCCTGCATTTTATCTCGAAGCGATTGCAAAAATGGCTCGGCGCTTAGCGTTTGTCCGGTGGCGCGTTGAATTAACTCTTTGGAGGTGAATTGCCGTCCGTGGCGATGGATGTGGTGGTTGAGCCATTGTTTTAAGGGCATCAGGTTTCCCTGGGCGATGTCGGTTTCAAGTGAAGGCAAATCCGTCCCTGCTTGTTTGAACAGCATGGCCGCATAGAGATTGCCCAGGGTATATGTTGGAAAATATCCAAACGCGCCGAAGGACCAATGCACATCTTGGAGCACACCGTCGGCATCCCGTTCGGGAACGACCCCGAGGTACTCCTTCATTTTTGTTCGCCACAGATCCGGCAAGTCTTCCACGCCAACACGCTTTTCAATGACATCGAGTTCGATCTCAAAGCGCACCATGATATGCAGGTTGTAGGTCACTTCGTCCGCTTCGACTCGGATGAGCGATGGTTTCACGGTATTGATCGCCCCATAGAATGTGTCCACATTGATGCCGCTGAGTTGATTGGGAAACCGATCTTTCAGCAAGGGAAAGAAGTATTCCCAAAACGCGCGAGAGCGTCCGACGCTATTTTCCCAAAGGCGAGATTGGCTTTCATGAATGCCCAGGGACAGGGCTTCCCCCAGCGGTGTGCCATGGTGCTCGGGTGGCAACCCTTGCTCATACAGTCCATGGCCACCCTCATGAATGCAGCTAAAGAGGCAAGACTGTAAATCCTTTTCAAACACGCGCGTGGTGACGCGGACGTCAGTCGGATGAAACGAGGTGGTAAACGGGTGTGCGGATAAGTCCAGTCTGCCACGGGAGAAGTCATAGCCCATTTTCGCCAACACGAGTTTTCCGAATTCCAGTTGACGATCGGTGTCATAGGGTTGATACAGGATTCGATCATTTGGGGGAGTAGGGGATTGCCGGATTTCCTCCAGCAAAGACACAAGCCTTTTCCGAATGGTGGTGAACAACGGCTGGAGTTGGGCCACGGTTGCGCCTGGTTCATAGGTATCGAGCAGGGTGTTGTATGGCGAATCGGTGTAGCCTAAGTACTCCACTTCTTCATACTTCAGTGCGACGACGGTCCGAAGATTCGGAAGGAATGTCGCGAACGTATTGTTTTGGCGGGCCTCTGTCCACACTTGCTGCGCCAGGGAGCATTCACGTTCGAGGCGAGTGATAAATTCAGAAGGCAGCTTCTTAGCCCGGCTAAAGTCACGCCAGGTTTCTCGAAGCAGCGCTTGGGATGCCTCATCCAATCCAGTGCCCTTGCTATTTGCCAAGCCGGTCATTGGATCAATATGGTGCGTTAGCAGGTCTTCCATCTCGGTGGACACAAACTTGTCGTGGGCCAATGTCTGAAGCGTGGCAATTTGATCTGCACGGGCTTGGCCCCCGCCGGTAGGCATATACGTTTCCTGATCCCAGGAAAGTAACGATGCGGCATCCCGCAAGTGTTGAATCTCAAGAAGTGTGGTTTTAAGTTTCTCTAGCCCGTCCGTCGTCTGTGACATGTGATGCACTCCTTCATGTGAGCAGATCCAATAATTGCAAATTGTAAGGGTCGGACTGTACAAAGACATGCACACGATTGCAATGTGCATTGGCTGATAAAGTCCCTCTCCTTTGTAAGGAGGGGTAGGTGAGATAGAGAACCCAGCAGAAGCAGGTACTGTTGAAAATGAGGTACTCAATATGAAAGATCTCGTCGCACCTGAAATCGAAGCCTATGCCGAAGCGCATTCGGTCCCCGAGTCGGATGTGTGCCGGCGATTGCGGGAAGAAACCTTTCGTTCGCTCGATTTTCCTCAAATGGTGGTCGGGGCTTTAGAGGGCGCCTTTCTCAAAATGATGGCGCAGTTAGTAGGGGCGAAGCGGGTATTGGAAATTGGAACCTTCACCGGATACAGCGCGCTCTGTTTTGCCGAAGCGTTACCGGAGGATGGCACGGTCATCACGTGTGATATTGATCCGGAGACCACGGAGTTTGCGAAACAGTATTGGGCCCAAAGTCCTGTTGGCAAAAAGATTGAGGTACGTCTTGGTCCGGCGTTGGAAACGATGGACCAGGTGAAGGGACCGTTCGATGTCATTTTTATCGATGCGGATAAAATCAATTATGTGAATTACTACCAACGGGGTTTAGAACTGCTTGCTCCCAACGGCGTCATGCTCATCGATAATGTATTGTGGAACGGTGACGTTATCATCCATCTACCCCCTGATGATTCCACCGCCGCCATTCAGGAATTGAATCGGGTGGTTGCGGCAGACGATCGTGTTTCATCAGTACTTGTCACGATTCGGGACGGCGTGCTAGTCATTCGACGTACCTCATAAAGGCTGTCAGGTGGGCCATGCCCACCCTACAAAAAAACATTCATGGACGACCTCATTCTTACATCATTGTTTCTCGGATTCCTGCTTGGGCTGTCGCATGCGTTAGATGCGGATCATGTCGTAGCTGTGGGCACGTTGGCGGCAGAAACCGAGAGCCTGAAACGATCGTCAGTCCTGGGACTGTTTTGGGGAATGGGGCACACCGTCACTCTAGCGGTGCTGGGAGCACTCGTGCTGAGTTTCAAGTGGCAAATACCAGACGCACTTGCCACTAGCATGGAAGTCCTGGTAGCCGGGATGATCATGGGGCTGGGTGGGCTCTTGCTGTGGCGGGCCAGAAGGCCGCTGACTCTTCACGCCCATACCCACTCGCATGATAACAGTACCCACACCCATGTGCATGTTCACGTGCAAGATCAAGAAGTCCATGCTCACAATCATTTCAGGAATTCCTTGCGAAAAGCTTTTGGCGTAGGAGTGGTTCATGGCGTTGCAGGAAGCGCAGCCTTAACTCTGGCTGTGATGACGACCATGCCCTCGACCCTCCTTGGATTGGTCTATATTGTTTTCTTCGGAGCAGGTACCATCGCGGGCATGTTCGTCATGAGCACCCTCGTGAGTGTGCCGTTTATCGTCATGGCTCAACGAGCCACCCACTGGCAACCCCGAATCAAAGCCTGTGCCGGCGTATTCGCCATGGGTTTTGGCAGCATCCTCGCCTGGTCCCTGCTTTCCTAGCAAGATGTTGAGATTAAAAGGGGTCAGACTCGAATAAATTTTCCTTTTGGTTAACGGCGCTCGTGTCTTTTTTCTTCATCGAGTCTGGCCCCAATTTCTGATCGCCCCTGTCCGCTGTTGTTCGTGATAGACGCGTGCGTCGAAGTGTTCGAGAGCGGCTCCAGGTTAGCACCAGGGCTTTAATCTACCACCCTCTTCCTGGATCTGACGAGGATTGGCATCCCCGATGGTCAGCTTCTCAGCGATTGGTGTGCACCTCCATCGCGTCGTATTTCGCCAGGTTCAACAAAAACTTTGATGATCATTTTGAATTATTCTCTTGCCATAAGCATTATTTTTGTAAAAATAACATTATGAAATCTTTGCGGCGACTCCCACGTTCACTCGGGCACTCATTTGAGAGGTTAACACCATGACCACATCACGCTGGCAGATTCTCAATACCTTCTTTTCCAAACTTCGGAGAGGCACTTCCGGTGACTCGCTTCTCTCACCGAAGGGGCGACGACCACGGATTCTGTATTTCATCGTGTCTTACCCAACTTTCTCTGAAACCTATATGCATGAAGAGATTCGGAGTCTGCTCGGAGAGTACGATATCCAGATTATTACCTACCGGGCTTCCCCATATCCTCGCAATCACGCCTTTCCCCATAAAGTTATTGAGTATAAAGATTCATGCCTTGTATACGGCCCGATCAAGAACGTCAATCGTGAGTTTAATTCGGCAACCCAGCAAGAGTTTATCCGTGAAGTTGATGCTGTCATCAAGGAGTTTAAACCCGACGTGATGCATGCGCACTACTTCGGCATGGGACTGCTCCTGCAATTCCTCGCTGAACGACACAAGATCCCGTTTACTATCAGGACTCATTCAATGGATATTCTTTCTGAACCTCAAGAGAAAATAGACACCATGTGCGATGCAGCGAATAGTCCTTGGTGCCAGAGGGTACTTGCGTTCCCGGCGTTTCGGAACTATCTAGTAGAGAGTGGCCTTCAGGGTGAAAAGGTTGTCAGTTGTTGGCCCGTCATCAACTTCGCGCGGTTCTTTAAACCGGGTCGTCGTGCATCAACGGGACGAGTACTCTGTGCCGGCCCGACTATTCCGAAAAAAGCACATGCTGATTTTATCGATTTGGCTGTGCGGATGCGGGGAAGCGGCCTACAATTTGACCTTTACGGCAAGGGGGGCCACCTGGCAACGATACAGGCATATAATGAACAAGCCGGCAACCCAGCACGCACCATCTATACAGATCCAGACGAGATGCCGGATGTCTATCTTCACTATGATTGGTTCGTGTACCCTTCGGATCCAACCATCAACAAAGTCGGACTCCCGGCGGCTATTGCCGAGGCACAGGCCAGCGGCCTCGGTGTCTGTTGGCAAGAATTACCAGGTCGACGCGAGGAACAACTCGCATTTTTGGGTGGAGGCGGCTACCTCTTCCAGTCGATCGACGAACTGCCTGCCATATTAACCAAACCCTATCCTGATGACATGCGACAGGCAGGCCTCACCAACGCCAAGAAGTGCGACATTGAACTGCACAAAGTCCTGTTGACCGAAGCCTGGGAAAATGCAACCCGCGAAAAAGCTACAGCTGTGTAATCAGCTGTGCGTGGCGCTATTGGCCTTCCCCTTTATTCATTTCCATTGACGGACATTGAGGAATAATGAGTTCTCTCGCCGTATCGATAGATATTAGGAGTTGGATTCACCAGCTAGATTCCCTAGGCCGAGACTTGCTGAATGGCCAAATTACCGCTTTGGCATGGCAGGATGGGATGGATGATCTTTATCGCAACATTGATCTAGGCACACTATTACGAAGCATTGACTTTGAGCCAGCGACCAAAAATTCGGCTTTTGGCTCTATTGACCAGAGCAAAAATTTCATCCCCGTATGTTTCCTGCCACATATAGGCGCCCCTGAACCTATGGTGGTCACCACGAGGTTAGCCAAAATTAGCAAAGGAAGTTCAATCTTACCCCATGGGCATCTGAATATGGTTTCTGCATTTCTCATTCTCTCCGGTGCATTTCATGTCAGGCAATACGATCGGTTGCATTACGATGAAAACTTTTTCCATATTCGCCAGACATCAGACCATGTGTCTCAACCCGGCCAATGGAATTCTCACTCCGATGACAAAAACAACATCCATTGGTTAACCGCGATGACAGACGATTCATATTTATTCAGTACAAAACTCACACATATTGATCCGAACCGCTATTTCGCTTCGAACCTGTATGTTGACGTGTATGGCAAGGACCTGGGTAACGGAGTCATTCAGGCAGAACGAATCGACCTTGATCGAGCCCTTGAACCTACATTCCGCACTTGAAAACGTGCATTTAGCCTGGATACCACTAGCGGTGTCCTGCGCCTAGAGCCCTTACCGCTGGGTCCACGGAGCGGTCTCAAGCGCCGTTTTGATTACTGTTGCTAGCCTCGCCTGAAGTTTCTTGAAGTTCTTAATCCGTCGTGCGCACTCCTTGGCTTCCTCCTGCGTGAGCGTGACCGTGGTCTTCTTTTCGTCGATGATGCCTGTCCAGCGATAATAGGGCCCGTGTCGGTGGGCCGGGTCGTCCCGACACTTGCACGTCTGTTTGCCGCATCGCGCCCTTGCTGTCGACACACTCCCGGGCAGAACGGGTCCGGGCGACCTGAGGTGGATCATCTTGGCGCTTGACATCTTAATGCTATTATGCATTAAGATAGGGCGTGATGCAAGCCAAAGATTTGCAGCATCGGAAGGTACGGATTGCGACCTTCCCATTCATCAATCGCTGCTTCGCGACCCTCGGGGTGCGTCAACGCCTGGAGGACATTCTTCGTTCGGCGCGGTACGCTACGGCGATTGAGCTTCTCATCAAAAGTATGCTGATCGAACCGGCAGCGCTCTACCGCGTCCCAGCCTGGGCCCAGCAGTTCGACCCTATTGAGCGAGGAGCCGCGCCGCTCACCGATGATGGGCTGGGGCGGGCCCTCGACAGGTTGTTCCAGGCTGATCGCGCGACCTTGCAGACCACCCTCACGCTGGCGGCCATTGAACGGTTCACGATTGATGTCTCCCAGATCCATAGTGATTCCACCTCCGTCAAGTTCTCGGGGGCCTACGCGGCGCAATCGCGCAAAGGGGTCTCCCTCACGCGGGGCCACAGCAAGGATCATCGTCCCGATCTCAAGCAGCTCCTCTACAATTTGTCGATTGCGCGCGATGGAGCCGTGCCGATTCACTTCAAGACCCATGCGGGCCATCAGACCGATGACACCCTGCATATCGAGAATTGGCTGACGTTGCGCCGCTTGGTGGGCGGGGCTGGGTTCCTCTACGTCGCCGACTCCAAATTATGCACGACGGCCAACATGCGGCGCATTGACCAGGAACACGGTCGGTTTGTCACCATCGTCCCTCGGACCCGGGCCGAAACCCACGCGTTTGCCACCGACTGCTACGAGGCGACCGTCCGCTGGGACCCGCTCCTACGCCAGCGCTCGACTCGAAGGCGGGGGATGTATGACGTGTTTTCGGTCGCGAGCGAGGCGTATCAGCTGGCGGAGGGGTTTCGACTCTATTGGTATCGCTCCTCCGAGAAGAGAAAGCGCGATGCCAGCCGCCGCAAGGACCGGCTGGAGATCGCTCGGCACAAACTCGCGGCGCTCAACGAGAAGAAAGCGCGTGGGCGCCGAACCGAGCGCTCGTTACTCAAGCAGGCCCACCAGATCATCGCGAGGTATCAGGTGGCTCCGTGGCTCACGGTGACCGTGAGCCACCGCGTGGAGGAAACCTTCACACAGACCGCCCGCGGCAAACCCTCGCCCGCGTCGACCTACCATCGCACCGTCAAACACATTCCGCAGCTCATGATCCAGCAAGACCCGGAACAGCTCGCTCGGGCCAAGGCCATTGATGGCATCTTTCCGCTGGTCACGAATACCTCCCTCTCCGCCAAAGCGGTCCTGGAGGCGTACAAGTATCAGCCTCATATCGAGAAGCGTTTCAGCGGCCTCAAATCCGATTTCCAGGTGGCTCCGGTGTTCCTCAAGAACAACGAACGCATCGAGGCTCTCATGCTCGTGGTCTACCTCGCCGATCTCGTGGCCGCCCTCATTCAGCGCGATCTCAGACAGGCGATGGAGAAGAGCGGTATTCGAACCCTGCGAACCCTCCCCGAGGAACGACCCACCTCGACCCCGACCTGGGAACAAGTCCAGCGACTCTTTGCCCAGCACTGCAGGTACGAGATTCTTCGTGACGGCAAGGTGGTGAGGACCTTTTGGGCAGGGCCATTTCATTCTTTTTATAAGCAAGTGGTTCCATTAGGTTTTTTTGCTCTCTTTTTCAGGGCAAGGCCATACGGATGGCTACATGCGGCTTGGCCCAGAGCCATCTAAACGCCTGCGCGATATTGGTGTTGCCTTTCACGCGTAAGAGACTGATGGCATAGCGTCTCAGACAGGTCATGACCATCGGGCCATTGAGCCGTCTGATCTGACTCCGGTCTTCATCAAAGGTGACATCCAACACATAATGCTGCTTATTCTCCACACTCCAATGGTTCCGGTTTTGCGAGAGGATTTTCTGCGGCGATGCCTTCGCTGGTGACTGACTCGTGACTCCGCATACGGTATCTACCGTCGTGATGCCCTTCTTGAGATGCGCGACTTCCCTCTCAATGCAGAAGACTTGCTGCACATGGGGAAAGGTGACAGAGGCATTCAAGGAGTCGTCACACCAGATCCTACGGGTCGTGATCCGCCCATGGCCTTTATCGGTTGTTTCAGTATCACACCGTCGTACTCGCAACGCCAAGGCCTCAATGTCGCGTTTCAAGGTCGGCTGGTTCCCCTTGACGGTGAAGACGAAGTCGGCCCCGCGTTCTTGCACAAGGTAATTTGCGATCTCTTTCTGGGTGAGGAGCGCATCCGCCGTGATGACCTTCCCTTCGATCTCCAGCTCATCGAATAAGGGACGCACGCAGGGGATCTCATTGGTCTTGGTGTCGACTTTTTTGGGGTGAGGTGGCGCCCCTCGTCATGGGTGACGGCACTGAGGACATGGGTCTGTTCGCTCGGGACCTTCGAAGTCCCCCGCATGGTCTTGCCATCAATGGCGATGCCCTGATCCTCCCCGCCGAAGGTATCCAGCCACCGGCCGAGCAGGGTATCGACTTCACAGGGGTCGACGGCATTGATAAACCGGTAGAGAGTGCTGCGGCTTGGGACGAGGTAGCGCCCTCCTCGCTTGGGACAGCCCAGCCGCTTTCTCATCGTCTGGGATAAATGCTGGGCCCAGTCCGCTATGGCTTCATACCCACGTGCTCCACACAAGGTGGCACAGAACATGATCGCGGTGAGAGCTCGTCGGGGATGTCGTTGCCCTTGCAACTTGCGTGGATCGGTCAGCTGCACCACATAGGTAAACAGGGAGTCCGTCTGCTTGGTATTCAATCGCATCTGAGGCACCTCTCCTTTCTGATAGGTCGGATCAAGCATCGGGCGTGCAAGAATCTCTCGGGCTTGGGGATGTAGGCTCTTGACCAGGATGCGTTTCGGGCGGTCATGCTGAACATACCGCGTATTGGACTTGCGAAACCCGCGTGTCAGCCCGAGCTCCTGCCACCCGGCGGCTCGATAGCAGGTCCCGGTGAAGCGGGCAGGATCGACGAAGGTCTCTAAGAGGAGCAAGGGGTAGCCGTGGCACAGGTGCCAATCGGCCGCGATCCGTTTCGCGCAGAGCGACAGGACTTTCGAGGCGAGGTTTTGTTGCGAACAGTCCGGCAGGATGAGAAACCGGGTGTTGTTGGCAAGTAAATGGAGGCGTTGCCATTGGAAACAGGGGGGCCAGCCGATCCAGTGGTCTCGCGCTCTCGATTTGAGGGCCGCCGCCGCAAACACCAGCAAGGCCAGCCAGCGATCCTGCACACAGGCGAGATATTGGATCGATGGGCCAATCAACGGGGCAGGCCCGAGGTAGTGATGTCGGGCGAGAAGGGTCGTGAAGGCTTCCTTCTCGTCCGGGACAATCGGTCGAACTACGACTTGCCCAAGATCGATGGCCGGATGTCCGTTTGGCGATTCGTCTGGCATGAAAAAGAGTATGCCCCAAACGAAAAGAAAAAGCCAGCCTAAATCGATTATCCCTTATTATCTATGAAGTTGCACTTTAAAATGAAATAGCCCTGCCTTTTGGGATGAGCTGTCCGAGCCACAGCATCAGGTGCTGCGACTCCTCAAAATCCCTCAACACCAGTTTGGTGCAAAAAAAGGAGGCGATACATGAGGGGCAGAAAAATACACGTTTTCAAGTGCGGAATGTAGGCTTGAACTCTATGGTTAGCTAAAACAACTGAATGTTCTCCCTTTATTCGGTTCTTGATTTTCTCAACCGGCCTTGATTTCCTCCCCACCTTTCATCTCTGACTAAATGGGCATGAACCAATTTCTGACGGTCTTTAGCGTCGGTCGAATTTCGCCATACAGTGAAGCAGTTCCCTGTTGAAGCCGATGAAGGCAGGGGGCGACCGCTCCCTTCAATTGCAGATCATAACGCCTACGGCAAGATTTTGGCACAATTCTCTTTCTATATGCTGGGGTGTGGAGAGGTTTGAATTCGACAGGAATCTGGATACCCTCATGCTCCTGATGCACCCGTTGAATCTCATTTCCTAATACTGGATACCCCAGAATTATCGCCATTTCAACGAGGACTTCATAGTTTTTTCTGCGCCCGGCGCTTTCATCATCATGAAAATACAGGGTTCCATTATCCAAATTGTGCTCCAGATGATCAGCTAAATGAAGCAACACAGTCATCCGTTGAAATAGGTCATAGTCCGTTAAATGATCCCGAATAGAAGCATACAAATCTGGATTCCACCGCAACGTGTTGAATGTGGCCAAAAACCCTTCGGCTTCCTTGCCTACTACTCGGACTATTGTTTTTTGGTGGGAGGGGGTAATGCCTGTGTGGCCATCTCCAAAATCCACGCCTTCGTACACATTGTGCATAAGACCCGCAGCTACCACCTGGATAGGGGTGCCTAGAGAAGCGAGAATACTTGCCGTCCCCACATTATGTGATAGAAAGGATTTACCATAGCCCTGAACATGTCCAGATAATATCTGCATCACGAATGCATAAGCTCCGCGAAGGTAATCGAGGTCCCCTTCCGAATTCCCCATTCGCCGAATTTGATGATGAAGCTGAAGATAGGTCTGGGCGTAAACAGACAAATTATCCGCCAGAGGTTGATTGGAAGTATGTTGTAAGCCAGTGAGCGATATTCGAAGAATAAGTTCCCATCACGAATACCATGATTGTCGCGAGTCGAAGGGTCTTGGCAAGGCGCTTTATTCCATGATCCATGCAGTGACGAATGACCATTATTGGTGGGTAGGTGTAGGGAAGTGGAATCAGCCGAAAAGGAGCAGGCGATGTTCGGGCTCCATCGGGAATTATGGGCCGAATAGAAGTAGCCTCACATGTTTCTTTAAGGGCCTTATTAAATTCAACGGCTAAAGTGGGATATCCTAACAACTCAGCCATTTCGACATGAAGATGACCGAGATTACGAAAATGTAGTCGTCGAGTTTCCGCATCGGGACAAAACAAAATTCCGCCATCGAGAAGGTCTTCCAATTCACTGGATAAACGAACCATGAGAACATCTCGTTCAAATGGGTTCAGATAAGTTATCCTATTCCGAATAACCGGAATGGTTGAACGAGACCATTCCAAGGCCTGATATTCTCCAATATACTGTTCTGTTTTAGGGCCAACGGTCTCTCGCACTAGAGTTTTTTTCTGATCAAGACTCCACCCTTCCCCAAAATCGCCACTTTCATAGACTTCATGAAGGAGACTGGCCGCCACAACATTGCTTGATATTCGAAGCGAACCGAGAATGCTTCCGACTCCCACCACATGCGCAAGAAAAGTTTTACCAGAAGGACAATATAAACAGGCAAAGAGTTCTTTTGCTAAATCATAGGCTTTCCGAACATGATTGATTTCGTCTAAGGAATATCCCACTGACTTGAGTTGCTTATACAGTTGAATGTTGGTCTGTGCGTAAGAATGTGCCTCAGAAATCTCATGAAATTCAGAAGCCTTTGAAGAAATACCCCCTTCACCTGAATGTCCTATGCCGTCAATTGCCATTGACATTTTCTCCTGGTGCAGAAGCGTTGAAAAATTCACAGGTTTTCCCCGAGAGGCATTTCATTTGAAGGTCGGGAAAAGTCGCAAGAGTTCTGAAAAGTTATATTGCAAATGGCATGCCATATTCCTTCATAAAAAGAGGAGCCCCAAAAATCAACACCTACATTTTTCATTGGACTTTGGGAGAAAAGTGAGCAATCCTGAACCTTGGAAGGAGAATCATTGATCAAATCCTTGTGGCATTTTCTGACACATTGTTGAGAAGACGACAGTAAACCCCCATTCTTGATGAGGAAAAAGAAATATCGTGTTGCCTCGATACCTTAACGATTTTTTTCATCATTTAATACAAATTGGCCAAACCAGCGGTCAAAATTCACAACAGGAAATGGAATATACAATTCTAGGCAGAACAGGTCTTCGTGTGAGTGTGATGGGATTGGGGTGTGGTGGAATGAGTCGCCTCGGTCAATTAACAGGAAAAACCGAGGCGGAATCAATCTCCCTTGTACACAGGGCTCTGGACCTTGGTATCAACTTCGCTGATACCGCTGAAACTTACGGGACAGAAGAGATTCTGGGCAAAGCGCTAAAAGGGAGAAAAAGACAAGAACTCGTGCTATCCACCAAAGCCCCCATGTACCTCAATAATAAACTAATCGCCGCCAAGGATCTGGTACAGTCCGCCGAAAATAGTCTTCGCAAGCTCAACACAGACTATCTCGATATCTATCAATTTCATGCGGTAGAAGAAAAAGAATATCAATACGTCGCAGAGGAACTCGTACCCGTTCAATTACGGCTTCGTGATGAGGGCAAAATTCGTTTTCTTGGAATTACCGAAAAATTTTGGGCAGACCCTAGTCATAGAATGTTACATCGTGCGGTTCAGGATGATTGTTGGGACGTTATTTGCGTCGGGTTTAATATGCTGAATCAAACGGCACGAACGGAGGTCCTATCGACAGCCATGAAAAACAATATTGGTGTACTCGGAATGTATGCCGTGAGACGTGCCTTGAACAGTAGAGAAAATTTAAAGACTGCATTGACCACATTGGCAGAAACAGGGGTGACAGACAAGACCAAAGCCGAGGATGGTCACGCTCTCAACTTCCTTTTTCACAAGAAGGGGGCTGTGAGTTTAACCGATGCGGCATACCGCTATTGCCGTCATGAGCCGGGCATTCATGTCGTTTTATTTTCGACGGGAAACGTGGAGCACCTTCAGGCAAATGTCTCCTCCCTCTTGCGTCCTCCGTTGCCCTATAAAGACTTAAGAAGGCTTCAGACCATGTTCAAACAGGTCGATAATTTTTCGGGCCATTGGTGAGGAGGGTCAAATCCAAAGACGAGGACTGTTGGCCAGTGATATACGCCAATTGTTATTCTTGGGATATGCCTTCCCATTTGACTAAGGTTAGTCCCTAGACTAGTCTGCTGGACTATGGACACAGGGTATGCTGCTGATATCTTGGATTTTTCTGTTAGGTTCCACACCGAAGAAGCGTGCTTCGAGTACTTGCGGGCGATTCGGTGGCCAGACGGGTTTATGTGTCCAGCTTGCGGTCATCGCGGTGGTTGGTGGCTCAAAAAATATTTCCGGTTTGAGTGTTCGTCGTGTCATAGACAGACATCACCGCTAAGCGGCACAGTGATGCATAGATCGCACTTGCCGCTACGGCTTTGGTTTTGGGCTGCCTATTTCGTCTCCACGCACACACCTGGCATCAGTGCTGTGCAATTGCAGCGTCAACTCAGTATCAAGAAGGTGGATAGCGCCTGGTATTTGCTCCACAGATTGCGACGAGGAATGGTACGACAGAACCGTGAACGGCTCGCAGGAACAGTTGAAGCCGATGAAACCCATATCGGTGGACCGGTAAAAGGCAAAACGGGCCGTGGCGTCGCGAAAGCGAAAACCAAGACGTTAATAGCCGGAGCCGTAGAAATTGTCACGTACACACAAGGGGATCACTTTCGAGAGAAAGCAGGGCGTTTACGATTAGCGATTCTTCAAGACGCTGGAGAGAACGAGATCAAAGCATTCCTCAATAGCCATGTCGCTGAGGGCAGTAAGATCAAGTCCGATGGTTGGAAGGGATACTCGGCAAAAGCCTTGGCAGGATACGAACACCTGAGACGGACCCAGGGTGACCCAGCAAGTGCTGGGAAGCACGCTCCACACATCCATAGAGCGTTCGGCAATCTGCAGACCTGGCTGAACGGGATTCACCATGGAGTGGATTCAAAATACCTGCAACACTATCTTGATGAGTTTGTCTTTCGCTATAACCGCCGTGAGACTCCAATGAGTACCTTCCAGAGTTTGTTGAAAATCCTGACCAGCAGCTCAAAACCCTTGGGATTCAATAAACTGAAGCAACCTTAGTTAAATGGGAAGGCATATCTTGGGAAACACTAGTCCTTGGTAGTGGCGCTTGAGGAAGAAGACCTCTATAGATCGTTTCTATTTTTAAGGCATGGCTTCCTATTGGCGTAACGAGTAGAATATTTTTCTTAAGCTGAGCGAGCAGTAAAGGATCATCGATCACTCGTTGTCATTGCCTGGCCAGATCCGCCACATTCCCCATCTGAAAATGAAGACCATTCACTCCATTTTCCACTAACTCTGCCATACCACCGATATGTGAGGTCATGACAGGGACTTCGGCCAAAAACGCTTCATGTGATCCTAAATCCGGTGTCGAGAATCGATCAGGCTCGGCTTGATTGCTACGCGTCAATACCTACGCCACGTTTCTACGAGCATTTTTTTATGGGTACCGACGTCGCATTTCTTTGAGTTCTCAAGGCTGCATTTACGCATTTCGTCGGGGTAAGGCTGGCCTATTATTTCCGGCATTTCATGAATTGATTAAAACCAAAACCGGCACTGCCCATGTAATCGAGTTGTTCCTGCCTGTACCCTGGCATTTCCTGCTTGAACCTAGAAACAGCAGTTGGATCACAAAAGTCCGCGCAAGCTCTTAGGACCTGCGAGAAAATAACTTGATCAATCTCGCATCCAATCTTCGGGCCATCTTTGAACGGGCCTCAATCGAAAAACCCTCACCATAGCTGTGCTATGCCTCGAGTGTTTCTCAATCGTTTCGTCCAAATCCGACCCAAATCTTGGCGCGATATTGATCAAGTTATTTTCTCGCAGGTCCTTAGGGTCCGTCACGAAATAACCGGGACAATTGGCCGAGACGATTTTGGAACGAGCCAAGGAGCGAAGAGCGCGCATACCGGGAGTATGGAAGCGATGAGCGACGCCGGCGGAGCCCAAAAGCGTCCGGCCCTCCGGGGAGGCCCATCTTTGGCCCGGGGCAGCGTTGCTCCTCGGTCACAGAGCCCCGCTCTGCTCCCTCGTCGCGCCTTGCCCCGATCACAAATCTGGGCCTCCCAATTGTCCCGGTTATTTCGTGACGGACCCTGAGCGCACCTCGCAAAAGAGAAAAATGTCTCATCACCACGGAGGGTTCGCGCAAGAATACCTTCCCCGGTTTGGGTGCTGAGACACCTGTCTGGCAAGGCGCGAGGACTGCGCATACTCTCGGTATGGAAAGGACGAGCAACGCCGCCAGACGGGATGGATCGACGCCCAAACCGGGGAAGGTATTCTTGCGCGAACCCCAAGGTGACCACGACTTTTTCTCTTTCACGATGCACACCAATATCTTACACGTCTTTTTTGCGCCCAACTGCTGTTTCTAGGTTGAACCTATCGCTAGTGTTTGTGGCTGCTTATCCAGTCCAGATATTGTTCACTGACATGTAAAAATCTTGCTTGCACAAGATCATTGACACTGTGCAACTTAACCGCGCTTTCAGTTTTCAGGGAAAGATGAGGATGTGTGTCAAGCACCTGATGATATTGCTGATATTCTTTCGAGTCTTCGATATATTGTTTGTGTGAAATCGCATCGTTGACTTTTTCGGCAAACCCTTCAACAAATTTATAATGAAGCAGCACTCCTGTTACATCTGCAATAGAAGCATGGTTGACAAAATGTTGATGGACGTATTCCACCATCCCGTCCAAAAATATCAGCGGATGCTTGATAAGATAGACATCCGGCAGATTAAAAAGTTTGGCACGAACTCCCCCCACATAATGCATGATCTCTGAATTGGGCAGGACATTATGGAGCTGGACGTCCCTTTGAAACCGGTTACTGTAACCACTGTACGGATAGCTGCCTAAATAAGGCAATTTCCGAATAGATGATATATCGTAGTATGGAAATTCGTCTTTGAGATTGGTGGTAGCGCCATTAAGCCGAGAGAGTGGTCGGTCAGAAAACATATCGAGCAAATAGGCAATCACCGCGGTAAACGAATTGGCTTCAAGGTACTGCAGGAAAGCACTGAGGCTCAGTTGATCGGAATGCGGATAATCGAACAATTCATCAATATCTACACACAACACCCAGCGGTTTTTTCCCCCAAAGCGCCGCATGAGATGCTGTCGCATCAATATGTTGAATCCCCGAAAAGGAAGTGAACATTTAAATATAGATACTTTGGGATAAGCGGAGGCGCACGCGATGGTATCATCTGTAGAGTGGTTATCGAGGATAATTATATGCTTAACGCCTAATCTAATATAGTGAGCAAGAAATGACTCGATGTGCTGGCCTGCATTCTTTGCCAGAGTGACCACGATAAGTTCGTCCCTGGCATAATTGATGTGCCTCTTTCCGTAAATGTGTCGTATTTTGACGCGTGGCATGATACAGGTTAACCAGAACTTTTTAACCAACCTATTTCGCTTGCATCCATACTATGAATTCACTTGTTTAGCCATCGTGCACCCGCTTAATGGCCGAAAATAATTTCGGGTTTCTCCCAAAGGTAATCAGCCTTCGTTTGTGTGCTCACTTTTGGATCTGGGATTTCCCAGCTATCATTAACCCTAACTTTATCCAACCCCCGATGATCCTTCATAATTACCACCATCCATTGCCAATACCAATCCAAAGACGAGGACTGTTGGCCAGTGATAGACGCCAATTGTTATTTTTGGGAAACCAGAGCCCTTGGTCTTGGCGCTTGAGGAAGAAGACCTCTATAGATCGTTTCTATTTTCAAGGCATGGCTTTCTATTGGCGTCACGTGTGGAATATTGTTCTTAAGCTGAGCGATCAGTGGAGGATCATCGATTATTCGTTGTAATTGCCTGGTCAGATCCGCCGCATTTCCCATCTGAAAATGAAGACCATTCACTCCATCTTCCACTAGCTCTGCCATACCACCGATATTTGAGGTAATGACAGGGACTCCTGCCAAAAACGCTTCATTTGATCCAAAATCCGGTGTCGAGAATTGATCAGGCTCGGATTGATTGCTCCGCGTTAATACCTGCGCCACGTTTCTACGAGCATTTTTTTATGGGTATCGGCGTCGCATTTCTTTGAGTTCTCAAGGCCGAGTTTACGCATTTCGTCTGGGTAAGGCTGGCCTATTATTTCCGGAACTTCATCAATTGATTTAAACAAAAAACCGGCACCACCCATGTAATCGAGTTGTTCCTGCCTTCGCCCTGGCATTTCCTGCCAGCACACGCCAATGCCACTTGCCGGCGATGTTCGTGTCCTGAAACTCCTGCCATGAAAAGTCGGCCCCTAATTTGGCCGCCAAATGTATGACCACATCCTGGCCTTCAAAGGCCGGGCGAATGGCTTCAAGATCAGACAGATCGGCCTGAACGCATTTTACGCCCGGCACCTCACTTCGATTTAGGCCCGTTAGCTCATACTTGCCTTTTAACTGTTGGCGTGCCAACCCCCCAATTAAGCCACTCATCCCGGTTATTAATACATTTTTTTGACATTGTTCAAACTCCACTGAGAATAAAATTAACATAAATTTCAACTAAGGAGGACATGTATTTGACATGGATTGCTCTTTCTTGAATATGGGAATGGGCGTTTTATTCCATAGGGACATGAGCTGGGGATCTTGACGATGAGCTGCTCCTTCGATAATTGCCTGGTTGCCCCAAAAGGGTTCTTTTTCCCCATTTCCAGTGGCAACCCTCTGCTAGACTGTCTCCTGTCGAAATCTCGACACTTTGTCAAAATTCTCAACGAAAAAGATTCTAAGCCCTCCGACTGTTCCATGGGTTGAATTGGATTGGCCTTCTTCCAACCCAAGCCTAATATGAATAGTTTTTGGTGTTCTTTTCTATTGCCATGAGAGAAAGCCGGTGGCATGGGTTTTGCATCTATCTCAATAGAAAGAATCTGTTCGCAATGCTTTCGATGACATGCGGGAATTTACCAACAAAACATTTCGGTCCAGATACGACGCTCCGTTCGTCTCACCCTGCTTCAACATCCTTTGTGATGTAACGATACACCATCAGCCTTGTGGCACACTCAAGGTTTTGACAAACGTTCGAACCGGCGGAGGAAGACTTGATGTCAGTTCACAAACTCAAACTTAATCAGAAGAATAGGTATCAGGCGCAATGGGAGCTCGCCCACGGCATTGCCAACGTCAAATCTATCCCTCCAAACTTGCAGATCGCAAGATCAAACATTTGTAACTTTCGGTGCGTCTACTGCATCGATCATCGGGTTGGCAACCAGATTCCCAGGACCAAGAACGAAGGGGATACCTGGAAAAAATTGCTGGAGTTGATCCCAAGATCCGAGGCGCTCGCGTTTCATGGCATCAGCGAGTTCATGATCGACCCGGAGTTCTTTGATATCGTCAGCCGATGTGCGGAGGCTGGGGTAGGACTGTCCCTTAACACTAACGGCTCAGTCTGTACGCCGAAATATCTCGATGCCTTGGCGAACTACCCTAATTATCTTTCGATTAACTTTTCCATAGATGCTGCCACTCCTGAAACCTTCTTGAGGATCCGCGGCAAGCACTTCTGGCCCATCGTCCGCAACATTAAAACCTACGTCGACCGGTTTGAGGCACGGCGTGATAGGACCCAGATCACCCTCTCCTTCGTGATTACCAAGAGTAGCGTACAGGACATGATGCCACTGATGTATTTGGCGAAGGCATTAAAAGTGGATGGCGTCAGATACTATCACCTACACGAGGGGGACTGGCTCGACTGGCAGGTCGAGACGAAAACTGGTGGCATCTTCGATTACCGTGAAGAGTGCACCAGAAAATTCGGTACGGAATACAATCGTGAGCGCGAGCGGACCCGCCAGGCAGCGGAGGTTTTGGGACTAAATATCGAGTTACCTGGCCCCCCTACAGAGGCGGAGCTCCAGGAAGAGCGGTCAGTGCAAAACTCCGGTACTAAATGTGAGAATCCTAAATGGGCGCCACGAATTCTCTCAATTTTCTCTGGAAAATATAAGACCGCTCACAAATAGCCTAGATAGAAGTACGAGGGTTTAACACTTACGGAGGGGGAGATTTTATGACTGCTGCGGGGAACCCAAACCAAGTTCTATGGATAGCGACGCAACTGCGGCAATCCTTATGTGACGTACCCTGGCAGGGCACCTCAGTAATCCTTTCCGATGCCAGCGTAAATTTCTGCTGCTTCTCAAGTGCGGTGGTAGGTAGTGTCAACGAGGAATCCTTTGAGCAAATCTGGAATGGGCCGATTATGCAGAGGATCCGGCAAGCCCTGAGCGAGCAACGCCTACCGCCAGAGTGCCAGTCTACAAGGTGCCCCATCTATCGTGATGACGATCAGCACTTTATCCTCGATCGCATGAAGGGTCCAAATAGTTTCAAGGCGACCGGGACCCATGACCCCCATTCCCAGGCAAGGGAACAACTGCAGCGGAGCGAGCTTCGGGTGAACCGCAAAGTGGTGCAGCCCGGCGACATACTGGAAGTGAACTTGGATTTCCATTACAAGGGCGAACCCATGGTCGCTGATCTTTTCGTCGGCATCCGCAGTCCCGATGACGTGATCTATTTTCTTCCGAACTTTGAGGAATATGCAGTGCCCTTCAGGTCTGACATCGAGTTCAGCGAAGATCAAGCTCCTCAGGCGGTGAAGATTCTCGCGGAACCAGTGGATGTTTTTCAAATCGCAGGCGAGTACCAGATATGCACCGCCCTGTTCGAGAGTGGCTCCAACCCCAACCTCCTCTCCAACTGCTATTGGTCCGCGAACAAAACGATTATCTTGAGCTCACGGTCCGCCTCTTTACGTGGTTTATCTGGGCAAAAAATTGTGGCAAGAACTGCCTGTACGTAGCCGCTTGTTCATTTTAATGGCAAGATTCAAACTAAACGGTTTCCCTGCAATTCACTCCTCTATAGATTGTTTCGATTTTCAGCGCATGGCTTTCAATTGACGTCACCGATGATCCATTCGGTCTTAGCTTGGTGAGAAGTCCAGGGTCATCAATCACTCGCTGTAATTGCCTGGCCAGATCCCCTGCACTCCCCATCTGAAAATGAAGACCATTCACTCCATCTTCCACTAGTTCTGCCATACCACCGATATTTGAGGTAATGACAGGGACTCCTGCCAAAAACGCTTCATGAATCGTTAACGGCGAATTCTCATACCAAATCGAGGGAACCACCAAGACATCGATCTCAGACAATAATTTGGCCACATCGGTATTGTCGTACTTCCCACCCCAGTACACATTATGTTTTGAGGACATGGCACGAAGGGAATTGGGATAGTCTTCAAAGCCAAGATGGAAGGATGAGTAATATCCATGAATACGAAGCTCGACATCTTCATCGTGAATGGCATGAAAGGCTTCCATGAGAACATGAAGACCTTTGGAAGGAATAAGGGTTCCAATATACCCAAATCGGATTTTCCTCGAGTGCTTTTTGGGTACACCTTTAAAGGGCAAGGTATCAAACCCATAATCACAATAAACCAGTTTCTGTTTCGGAATCCCGAACTCGACAAATTTCTCCAGCAAAAACCTTGACGGAGCAATAAAGACATCAACTAAGGAGCAAATTCGCTTGATTTCCAAGGCTCTGTTTTCAATATGAGCGGAGTTATTGTTATTTTGAGCAGCTTTGACTTTGGCATATTGACGATACAACACACTCAGAATCTTCCGAATCCCTATTCTCTCATTAAAATTTGGAATAACCTTTTGAATACCTTGATACAAACGTCTTAACCCTTTGGTCGTAGACAATTGAGGGGCTAGGCACTTGGCACATTTTGACATTTGAGGTCCCTGGCACAACGTGAGATCGGCCTTGAGGAGTCGTCCGAGTGGACAGAACAACCAAAAATCATGCAACGTCAATACGACAGGGATGCTTCTCTTCTTTGCTTCGTCCACCAACGTGACAGAAAGGTCAATGAGATGCCCGATGTGCACGATATCGGGGGTGACTTCGTCGAGTAGTTCACCAAATTTTTTGGCAATCATCTCATTGCGATAATGTGTTTCAAACGACGTGCACTGTTTAAAAGTATTGTTAATAGTCGAAACTTTGAAGCCATCGCATGAACCAACCTTTATGTCATATTCTTCGGCCTTCGGATCGTTGATGGCATGAAAAACCATGATCTCGTGAGACTTCGCCAATTCTCGTGACAGGTTGTAGGTATAAATTTCTGACCCTCCAAGACTATGGGGAGGGAACGAGTGGATCACTTGAAGAATGTTCATGGGGAATACAACTCCAACATCTTGGGGGGCAAACCCCTGCACCAATGTCTCACACCATCCTTAACCTTTCGATTGTTCCTATATTTTGCCGGCCAGTATCCGTGACTTGCTTGCCGATTGATAGACATCAAGTACCTCGTTAATCTCCCCATCCATTTGGATCACGCCCTGTTCCAGCCACACGGCCCTTGAACATAACTCCCTAATTATTTCAAAGCTGTGGGAGGCGATGACCAACGTTCCACCTTCTGAATGATAGGTTCGCAAACGATCCAGACACTTTTCTCTGAAACCTTGATCTCCAACCGCTAAGACTTCGTCCAATAATAAAATTTCTGGAGTGATACAGATGGCGACTGAAAACGCTAATCGAGCCTGCATGCCTGAGGAATAATATTTCACCGGAATGTTCACGTAATCCCTCAGTTCCGAGAATTCGATGATATCTTGAAAGCGAAAGGCGAACTGGTCTCGAGTCAGCCCCATTAAGACCGCATAAATTTCCACGTTTTCTGCCCCGGTGAGTTCCATATGAAAGCCTGCACCCAGTTCCATGACAACACCAACCCGTCCAAACGTGTGAATGGATCCGCTCGTCGGTTGATAGATGCCAGCCATGAGGCGCAAAGCCGTACTTTTTCCCGACCCGTTATCCCCAATGAGCGCCACACTTTCACCCTTGGACACTGTCATATTGAAATTCGTGAGCGTAAAAAACGACTGCCCGGCAGGGATTGGATGACGCAACAGGGTTCGAATGACCCACTCGCGAAGAGAGGTGGTTCGTTGCTGATATAAAAAATACTCCTTCACAACATTCCGACACTCAAGGGCAGGTTTCTGGAGTCCTTGGAATGTCTTCGAAGGATGAGATAGGGTTTCCGTAACGGCGTGCATCATGGCTAGGACACTCGAGAGATCCACCTCGGCAGGAAATCGAAACCAGGGGATTGCCGCGACATTCCATTAGGACCTCTGGATTCAATGACCGACAAAACACGATCATGAAAGCGGTGTTCGCATACGCTCACATCAAAACGCTGCCGCACAGTATCCGCGGCTGCCTGTCCCAATTTCTTCCTGCGCTGTGGATCAGTAAGAAGTCGTGCAATAGAATCGGCGAGGGCCTGACTATCACGTTGTGGAACGACGTCTCCTTCTCGATCATGTTGGATCACTTCCCCCATGGAACCTGCATCGGTAGCCACGACCGGCAACCCGGTGGCCATGGCTTCCAACAGGGCTGTGGGGATCCCATCTTTATCTCCGTAGTCTGTTTCAATAAATGGGGCAATAAATACCTGAGACATGTTGAGAAATCGAAGAACACCTTCCTGATTTTGTTGCCCCTCTAGATGAACCACACCCCACAAATTATAATCAGAGATGCATTCATCTAACTTGTGTTTATAATCTTGGCTGGATTGAATCCCTGTATCTGCCGTGCCGATCACATGCAACTCGACATGATGTCCTCGCTGACGGAGAGAGTGGATAGCTTCGACGAGATAGAGCAACCCCTTCTTGGGTTCGATTCGATTTACACATACGAGCCGGAATGGCTCATCAGTTTGTGGTTCACGGCATTCAATCCTGGGAAACCATGTCGTATCAATGGCATTAGGTTTCACCACAATACGTGTCGGATCGGTCTTTGGGGCCATCGCAAGGAGTTCAGCTTTGATGCGTTCAGATGTGGCAATCACCGTATCACACAATTCAAGGTGCAGCGGCACCACCTTGAGTTTGTAGTCATCCAGGACATGATCGGCATAACAACTGATGCCTCGCGGAATATCGAGTATATAGCCAGCCACGAGAGCCATAAAGGACCGGTCATAAAAGAAATACGAATGCAAGTAGTGAGGACGGTACACCTCAGCCATTCGCGTAAACGAAAAGGCCTGCAAGAAATGTGGATGTCGAATTAATTTCTCTCGGGTGACACCGGATGAATCACCGACCATATGAATGAGTCGTTCAACCTTCTCAGGAAACTGATTTCGAAATCGGTCAAAATCTTGTTCATGGATTTTGTCATATATTGAAAGACGGCTTTTATGTTTCCAGAGAGAGTCGAATTGGTGATGAAGATTTCCCCTGGACTGCAGGGATGAATAGATCAGCCGTATCTGAAACCCACGTTTCGCTAACTGTGAAAGTTCCTGATGCACAAAAGTCTGCGAATAAATAGGAAAGGCCGCACACACTGTCGCCAACACCCTAGAGCTCTCCTGACGCCATCCTGATGACCATCGTGCGAGGGTTAAGCCCAAGAAAGCCAGATGCCGTTGAATCTTCACGGTCATCCACTCAACCCCTCGAATCAATGGACGGCAATGGAACCCTTGGATCAAGAGTTGCCCGCCTCGATATTCCAGGGAATGTAATAAGGCATTGCGTTCGGTGGTACGTTCTTCTAACTGCGTATGCACACAGTCGAGTTTCTTCTTGGACAGGCCAATTTCTTGAAAGAGTTCGCCCTTGTCATGTATGGCTTGATCCCGCTCATTCTCCACGCATTTCCATGAGGCACGGACCTTCTCGATCTCTCCTTGCAGTTCCCCAATTTGGCAAGACAAGCCCTGTTGTTTCGTAAGGGCCTGGTCGTGCTCCCCCTGCAGTCCTCCGAGTTGGTGCTGCAGGTCTTGCTGTATTGCCAGGGCCTGGTCACGCTCCTGCTCGGCCTTGCGCCACCATTTTTTAGCATTGGCACGATCAAACAGCAGTCCTGTGACCTCGCCTTGAAGTCGGTCATGACTGTTCTGAAGCCCTTCATACTTGTTCCGTAGGGAACGGAGGAACGGTGCTTCTCCTCGCATCCGGTACTGCTCCGCGATATCGTCCACGTAATCTGGGGGCCAAAACCTTGTCTGCAAACGAAAGTCTCGGGCTTGAATCAGTGCTTGGACACGGTCGGCCACTGAATCGCTTTTTAGGTCACGGGGTGACAAGCCCAAACGTTCCAACAGGAACCCTAATACCACCCCAGGCCAATCCATGGACGTGTTTGAGTTCAAGTGGTCAGTCAGGGCACTCAAAACAGTGGTGAATCCCTTGGCATCCGACCCGTCGGACCTTTGGAGTAGATGACCCAGTGTCCTTGCGACAACCTGGTTGTACTCCAAGTAGTAGTGCCAGTTGGACCCCTTATCGAAACAGTGGGTCCACTTAAAATTGGATGGGTGGAGCCTGTATCCCAACAAGGTTTCTGGCACATAGCACAATCTGTTTTCTAAGGCCGCAGCCAAAAAAAGCTGCCAGTCTACGCAGAACTCGAGACGCTGCCACTGACTTTGGTGGCGCCTGAGAAACTCCGTACGTGCCACGAGATTTGAAGTCGTAATTAGCGAATTCCCTTCCAAGAGGTTTCCCAGAAAATCGGCAGGAGTTTTGGTCAGGCGGGCCTGCTCTTCATAGAAACGCAACCAATTATAATTCTTCAAACCCTCAAAGACTGGGGAGGAGTCGGCTGTTGAGCAGAACCGGCCTTCCTTGTCGACTACAGCCAAGCCCGTCGCGACCAGAGCTCCTCGAGGAGTTTCTTCCAAGGCGGAAAGACAGTGTTCTAAACGTTTTGGATGGAAGAGGTCATCGGCGTCCATGAAGGCCACATATTCTGTTTCGACGTTCTCCAATGCCCGTGCCAAGTTTGGGCCGTGTCTTAGGTTTTTCGAGTTTCGACGAATGAGGATTCGAGGATCCTGGATTTTTTCAGCCTGTTTAACTGTTTCATCCACTGATGCATCGTCGACTATAAGTAGACGAAAGTCGGTTCGTGTCTGGGCCAGGACACTACGGATTGCCTTCCCGATAAAGGCCTGGTGATTGTAGGAGGCCATGATCACGGTGATCTGAGCAGTTTCTTCCGCAGTTTCTCGCCGGGGTGCGCCAACATCAAAGCGTCGTCCCCGCGGCTGCAGGGAATTAAGGTATAGCTGCCTCGTCCAGCCATCGAACCAACTTTCCCAAATCGTACCAGCCAGAGCGTTCCGATCTTTGTCAATGAGGCGGCGAGCCTCCTCATGAGTCCGAAAGACCCGACCTAGGAGTGGAAGAACCTCGGCACGGTCGAACACACAGCCAAGCCACCATGCCGCGAGACGGAACGAACGCCGGCGCCGGGCCTTCGCGACAAATCCCTTACTTTCAGTGAGCCCCATCAGCCAACGCTCGATGGAAAAGTCAGAATAGATCCGGAGTAAACCGGCCAGAAACGGTTCCAACGCTGTTTCATCCTGAACAATGGAATGGTCAGGACCAGGAAAGGAGAGAACGGTTCGCTGCGGAGGACGCCCAGCAGCTTCATGCTGCCACCGTCGGAGTTGATCAAGCATGGCATGTCTTGTTGGGGATGCTGACCCTAGCTGGGTGGCGTGTGGGTGTTCAGACAGCCACTGCTCAAAGATGCTGTGGAGGCAAGCCAGTGCATCACCATCAAGGGTGGCAAGTGATGCGTTCTCTGATGTCGGAGCTAGCAACGGTACAAGCGTGATTCCGAGAGTGTGCGCGCGCAAGAGCCAGGATCGAAGATGAATCCAGTTTCCCTGATGGACGGAAACCTCAAGGACAAGCTCCGCACCTCGAGCTTGAAGAGATCGGGCCAGCTCCTCCAATACCTCACCCTGATGAGAAGAAAGATCCTCATCATTCATGGCAAGGTTGAGTCTGACGACCGCAATCCCGTGGGGAATGTTATTGGCTTCTGGAATGTTTTCGAACACCTGTAATGTGATCTTCGGACGCTTGCCGTCAGGAAGCGTGGCCGCCCGATCTATGAGTGTCCGAAAAAGTGAATCGGTTGGTAGAGGCCAGGAGATACCCAAATCCAGCCGAGCGAGCCGTGGTAACCATCGAAACACCGTCTTGGTATCCATTGCCGAAAGCGGTGCGCGCAGATCGAGTCTGAGAATTTGAGGAACATACGGAGATCCCCATCGAGCAGGTTTTATGCTATCGAACTCTACGAGAGCCGGGCTTTTCCCTGGTACGCCCTCCTTCCAAGAATTGACACAACCACCACATTCATCAACCTTGACACGATATTCCCGAAAGCGGTGACGCACTTCACCAAAACCTGGACCATTCCAGATCGATTCAAGGGGCTGACCACCTACGTGGCCCAAATCCATCTCGGAATAGGGGCATGCATGCACCGCGCCAGATTCACGAACATCTAGGGAAACAAAAGGTGCATGGCACACAGTCTTTCCAGAGAAGTCATCGCTCCGCCAAAGGTCATACTGTTCTTTGTCGAGCTGAATTACATTTTCTTTTTCGATGAACAGCCTGCCCATTTCAAAACCCTTTCAGTCTTCGTTCTTCGCTCACGATTGAACGAGCTATGGCCCCCACATTATTCTGCACACTTTTCTCCTAAACGATCTGTCCCGATGGCCTCTCCCGCGGTAGGCATTCCCTGACATACACCCTTTGCGTAATACGCCAAAGACTGGCGGGCAATATGTATATCCGTGTACCGGTCCTCGATCGTGTTTCTGGCCGCCACCCCTAAACGTTCACGAAGGGGTTGGTCTTCAATCAATCGTTCAAGATTGGCGATATATGAGGGGGCATGTTCGTTGGGCGTGAGGAGTCCATTCTGCCCGTCCTGAATCAATTCAGGCAGGCCTCCCTGATTCGAGCATACAATGGCACATCCAGACGCCATGGCTTCAAGACATGAATAAGGACAGTTCTCCCAAAGACTTGGAAGGAGAAAAATATCAGCTTGAGTGAGAAAGGAACGAACATCAGTGAGGTTAAGCTTTCCCAGGTAATGCACGGCCCCTTTCAACGTTCTCCCCTTGAGGTAGGGAAGCAATGTGTCCGACATGTAATTGAATAAGTCCTGTCCGGCAAACACAAAGTCCACCTCATATCGTTCCAAAATTGAGGTGGCAATATCCTTACACAGATGAATTCCCTTACGAGGTTCCATTCGACCTGAGAAAAAGATAATTAGCCGAGTGGGGGACAATCCGAACTTCTTTCTAATATTCACACGCGCGGACGTGTCGAATAACTGCAGGTCGATCCCATTGGGAATAACCTGAATCGGACCTCGAATCCCAAGTTTCTTGTGCGCTTCATCGGCAAGGAATTTCGAACAAGAAGAAAATGCCTGGGCTCCCCACATCCCGATTTTCTCTAACCAGGAACAGAGCGCGATGTCGGTTGCCGTCACGTCATAATGTGGCATGATCAGGCGCGACGGTGAGTGAAACTTCATAATCGTACGTGCCGAGGTGATGTGATTAATCAGTGCACCGTCGGCCCCGCATTCCGGCATTTCCACAACATCAAAATGATGCTCACGGTCTAACACCTTCCAGGCCTGATACATATTGAGGGCATTTTCTGCACGATTACTGGTCCACCCCAATTTGTTTTTATTCAGCAATTTCCTCGTATTCAGCAGTGTCGGAAAATGATGAAAGAAGCCATGGCTCCGATATCGGTGCACAAAAACCCCATCATGTGCTTCCATCCGAAGTGCGGTTGGCTCGGTGGCCCCAGCCAACACATGCACTTCGTGCCCCAGCTTGACTAAGGCGCGAGCCTGGTACCAGGTATAGGTACCGATCCCGCCGAACCCGGTTTCTTCAGGATATTCAAATGACAGGAGGGCTATCTTCATCTCAACCGAGAGTGATCCATGATGTTGCCTGATATATCTTGGTCGGGACCTTTTGACTATTAGCCTTTGGACGTCTCAACCTACACTTCGTTTTTTCCATTCCGCAGAAACCAACCCTATTATCCAGACCCTACGGATTCAGAGAGAGAGTCTCGTTGAATTTAGTGCAAAGTATATGCCACGGACTTTCTCTCAGGGCAGTGGTGAAGAACACCAAATACGACCTGTTTAACGCTTGGGTTGGAAGAAGGCTAACCCCATTCAACCCGTGGGATTGGTTTCTTTTTCGTGGAGGGTTTTGACAAAGCGTCGAGAAGTTGACAGGAGACTGTCTATCAGAGAGCTGCCACCGAGAGTGGATGGCCAAGCAGAGATTTTGCAAGAGGGGTCCGGAATCAGACCGTCTTCAAAGGCACGCCGGGAGTTGTCGTTCCTCCCGCACTCATGCGTTTTTCATAAAAAATGACTTTCGGGATTTTTCTATCTGATGTCTTTTCGGTATTGGAAGGGTTTTGTAAGCGCCGATGCCGAAGACGCGCTTGAGCCAAAGGCGACGCAGAACTCTCCAATATCCGCCGCCGACTCGAGCCATATTGAATGAGGAAATGTCCATATCAAAAGTACGCTCGATCCAGGAAATCGGAACCTCCTTAACCCTGCAGCCCATCAACACGAGCTGCAAACCAATCTCTGCGTTCACAGCAAATTCTGGCTCCTTAAGCTGCAATTTCTCGACGACATCTCGACGCATCAGTTTGAGGTTATTGGTCAAGTCTCGAAAGGAGTATCGCAGCATCAACTGAGCCAGGAGATGAAAGGTTCGATTCGCAATGATCTTATGAAATGGGTAGTTCAACAAAACGCTGTGCCGGGAGAAACGGCTGCCTATGACGACTTCATGACCCTCTGCGGCAGCGTCAAATAGGTCGCGGATTTCCGGCAATAGATACCAAAAGTCGCAATCCATCGATAGGACATACTGACCTGTGACGGCTCGATATCCATCAGCAATGGCTCTTCCTACGCCATTCGGGGGTGAGCGGAAAATGGGTTTGATGCGAGAGGCTTTCTTAGCCAGTCTGCGAAGAACGTCTCGAGTGTTGTCCTCACTGTTGTCGTCGACGATGATAATCTCGTGAATGTACTCCCCAAATAAATCTAGCAGGCCTGTCACGAGGGAGCCGATGTTTTTCTCCTCGTTGCGACACGGAATCACGACGGAAATGGCATGGCGAAGGTGCTCGTAGGCGAATAGGGAGTTTTTGGGATGAACAATTTTGCGTGGTGGTTTTTGGCCATGGACCAAGATCGACCCGGCCAGAGTCCGGATTGCCGGAGTATTTTCCAGCACGATTGACAGGTTGCGGAGAATCCAGGAAAGCCCTTGAGTGAGCGGTGCATAAACAAAGTCGTTATAAATCGAAAACACTCGGATAAATCCTACTTCCGACATCAGTTCGTACAATTGCAGGCGACTGAGCAAAAATCGTGGATCGGGCCGACCCCAAAGTCTTTGAAAAATCGTTCGAAGTTTAAGCACCACGTTCCAGGGATTGCTCTCATAAAACACCAACTGCCCTCCCGGCTTCAGAAGTTGGTATACGTTTTCCAGCAGCCACGAACCGGTGCGCTGATCCAAAAGGTCCATCGCGACAATAAAATCAAACTGTCTGCCCTTCAGGGACTCTAATGATTCCGGTGCGTGAATGAATTCAACCGCTGCAGACGATACTGAAGGCCCTGTACTGTCGGGAGTAAACCCGACCGCCGTAATCGGATTTTCCTCCCGCGTCACCCGAACCAGTTGCTGGGTGAACATACCCTGACCGCAGCCCAGCTCTAAAATAGTCTGCCCGGGCATAACATGCGTCATGTGACGGAAACTCTGAGCCCGCCACAGCAACCGGTCCTGAGGGATCGGATCGCGGTGTTGCAGATACGCGTCCCGAAATTGCTCGCGGATTGCCAGGGTTTTAATGCAGGATGTATCTTTCCTCATCACAGAGAAGCCTCAACAAGAATGGAACCAGACCCTTGAACTAAATACCGAAGATCTTTCTGAATGGCACACCCCTCAGCACAACCCCTCACGGCCTTCCTATTAGGAGCGCATCAAGTCCCGAATCGTCGACCCCATTCGGTTCTTGGTACTATCCACGGAGACTATGGGCTCCAGCGCATTCTTACTCCAAAGGCGTTGCATTTAACGGGTGACGGTCATGCTATGGGCTTCAACCGACTTTTTCGAAGCAAAGTGATCCATCAAGCCATCACGAATTTCGGTAATGATTTGCTCAATATCATATGTCGGACGCCAATCGGGATAGTGCAATTGGAATTTCCTAATGTCACTGATCCACCAGATATGATCACCAGCCCGATTTGACTCACTGTATGACCAACGCAATGGTCGACCAATAACCCATTCACATAGGTCAATCGCTTCCAGCATTGAACAATTGGCGAGGAGCCCGCCACCCATATTGTAGACCTCCGCAACTCGCGGCTTCAGGAAAAACTGCCAGAAAGCCCTTACCAAGTCGTACGAGTGAAGATTATCCCGTACTTGTTTACCTTTGTATCCAAAAACGGTGTACGCCTGGCCAGTGATGGTACACCTGACGAGATACGCGAGAAAGCCATGAAGTTGGGTGCCCGAATGGCCAGGCCCAGTTAAACAGCCAGCTCGGAAGCAGGCTGTTTTCATATCGAAATATCGTCCATATTCCTGCACCAGCACATCAGCTCCGAGCTTTGATGCTCCAAAGAGGCTATGGAGGGTCTGGTCTATGCTCATGGACTCATCAATGCCGTAGGTACTGAATGGATGAGTATGAGTAAGTTCCCATCGTTTGTCTTGCTCAATGAGAGGAAGTCGATTGGGTGTGTCACCGTAAACTTTGTTCGTACTGGTGAAGAGAAAGACCGCTGCGGGACAGTGCAGTCGGGTCAGCTCAAGAAGGTTGAGAGTGCCGGTCGCGTTCACCGCAAAGTCGGTCATCGGTTCTCTCGCTGCCCAGTCGTGTGACGGTTGAGCGGCAGTGTGGACAATCGCGACAATGTTACGATGATACCGCTTAAATATGGATTCCAGAGACCCATAATCGCGGATATCGATATCCGCATGAATATATCCCTGGACGCTCTGTTTCAGACTTTCTCTACTCCATGCAGTGCTGGCACCGTTCCCGAAATAATACCGGCGCATATCATTGTCGATGCCAATGACAGTAAGATTCTTCCTGGAAAAGAATCGAACGGTCTCGGCCCCAATAAGGCCAGCACTTCCTGTTACAATTACCACTGACATATCAGAAATGATTCCTTAGACAAACCGGTCAATAACGAGGTACCCAAATGAACCTGCAAAATCCATTCCTAATATCATAAAAATTTTTACCCCTGCCTATTCCTCCCACGGAATAGCATAATGGGATTAACGATTCTGTCTGGTAAGGAGAAAAAGGCTAGTTCCCAATGCTTCAGCGGTTGTATTACCGTTTAAAAATCGCCTAAAGGCAATAGTCATTAGTTGGACCCTCGTCCTTTTTGAATAGGACAACTCTTGCGCAGAAATCCCGGGCTTGCCTCTCTTTAGAAAACTCTGTTGATGTTTTTGACGCTAATCAGTTGTTGACTTTGACGCTGGCCGGGGAAAATTTATACTCTAGGGTCGATCGTAACAGAATACCACCCAGCATCATCACCAAAGACTGCTGAATAGTATATTTTCTGACCGACCAGTGTGACAGATTGAGCCGATCCCAATACACCTGGCAATTCACCCTTTTTATCCTCCTCTTGTGTATTGCAGCGCTCATGAGGATGCCAGCGGCAGTGCACCCGGGCCTATGGGCTGATGAAATCTTTTCACTCGCCATGGCTACAGGCCACAGCCTGGAGCATCCGCCCGAGGATGCAGACCCGAAGTTGGGGGATTTTGTAGAGCCGCAATCAGCAGAACCAGCATCGGCATTTCGCCGTTACATGGAGCACGAGACGCCGCCGGCTGGAGCGAGCCGCGTCATCCGTGCGGTGTTTCTGTCAGACACGAGCCCTCCCTTTTATTACCTACTCCTTAACGTGTATACCCGGATCACCGGAACCAGTGACTTTGCTCTCCGTCTCTTTTCAACTGTGTTTGCCTTGGCATGTTTACCACTTCTTTGGATTCTCGGACGGGAGGTGGGTGGAAAGAAGACGGCCTGGGCAACCTGCCTTCTGTTCACCTTTTCACCGCCCGGGCTTTATTACTCTGCGGAGGGACGAATGTATTCGCTGGTGTGGGTTCTCGGCTTGAGCCTTGCCTTGTGTACTTTTTTGTTAAACCGGCGCGGACCGCGACCACATCTTTTGCTACTTTGGTGCGTAACTGGCGCAGCCGGTCTCCTGACTCACTATTTTTTCGCCTTCTGTTGGCTTGCCTGCTTTGCGTGGTTTTGGATCCACACAAATAAAGTGAAGCGAGGTGTTCTTGTAGGACTTATCCTTATGACGGGGCTGGTTATTCTTCCGTGGTACATACAAATTCCGGACAGCCTCAGCCGGTGGCGGGTCACCGCGGGTTGGTTAGACTCGCAGATGACTTGGCAGCAACTGCTTGCAGCACCGTTCAACTTGGCGTCTAGCCTGCTTGGGAGCCGAGTTCCCTGGAGCGACTTCGTGTGGCCAGACAGAATCATTGTTTGCCTGTATGCATTCCTCATCGTCCTACTACTCTACAAAAGGGTCTGGCGCCTTTCCTCTCACGGGCGGAGCCTGATTTGGTTGTGGGTGGTCGCTTCGTGCTTAGGCCCGGTTCTGTTTGATTCACTCATGCACACAAGAACTTCTACTGTTTGGCGGTATGCGCTGCCGGGTTTTCCGGCAGCCATGCTGTTGGCAGGCTTTTACATAAGCCGGCTCCCACCCAGGGGGGCGGTTGCCTTTCTCATGCTGATCCTTCTCACTTGGCTTCCAGGGATCAGGGACGTGTTTGCAGAACCATCCCGCCCATGGGCATATCCTGAAATAGGCACTCGGTTAGCGGCCTGGTCTACGCCCTCCGATCTCATCATCGTCCACTCTATTCCCTCTGGCGTTTTGGGTGTCAGTCGCTATTTGGAGACATCCACACCCCTGGCTTCCTGGGTCGTTCAACTAGAACAACGGCACCTGCCTGACGATATGAATGATTTGCTCGACAACCGCTGCCGAGTGGCAGTCGTGAAAGTCCATGACCTGGGGAAGCCCTCTCCTGCTGAGATATGGCTTCAAGAATACGCGACGCTCGACCACAAAGAGGTCGTTCACCAATTTACGGAGATACTGTACTTCCTTCCCGAGTTACCCAACGGCACATCCGTTACCCAATGTTTACGGAGAAGTGGATCAGCTCCCACGGTTTCGGCAACATCTGCAGCATCGAGGCCCATTAACATCGAGTGATGTCCCCGGCCAACAACGAGTCCACGATGAGTGAACTCGCTGTTACGAACATCCCTTGAAAAAAACTTTCTTTCCCAAATCTGGTGCTCCCTAGCGTCTCAGCGATGTGGTGTTGAGACAGGGTTCTGCTCCCATTGGATCAAGGATTGGGCGATTGCGTTGGCAGCAACACGATGGCCTTCCGGGGACCAATGGGTGTCCCATTCTGGAAAATACAGGAGCCGTCCCTCTGCCGCCTTCGCAGTGAGAGCGGGGGTCAGGTCCAAGAATTCTGCGCCAGGCAACGCGTTTCGGACAATCATCTCAAGCTTTACGGGAAGGTCGTTGGCCACCCAGGTTCGTGCCTGCGCCTGAGGATCGAATTCGAGGAATTCCTTATAGACCCGGAACGTGACCGGGGCAAAAACGACCCAGAATTTAGCTCCAACCTTCCGACAAAGCTCATGTGCCTCCGCAAGGCTGGCACGGACGAGTTGTAGGGCTTCGAGGTCGACGGGAGACAAGTTACCACGGTTCGGTTGCAAATAAATAAGTCGGACCTTACGGCCTGATGACATTTCGAATACGCCTGACCAGTCCTTGATAATAAAGGCGTTGTCATCACGAGGGGGCATTACGGAGAAGAAGAGCTTGCGCATGGCAGCGATGGCGTTTTTCGTAAAGGACCGCTGGCGGAAGGAGTGTAGGTCCTTTGAAAAATTCACCCAATTCTTTGTTGCCTCCTTGTAACGGCCCACGTCCCAGAGGTCGTTGCCTTCGTAGAAAACCCAAGTGCAAACTTTTGGACGCAGCTGTACGCCATATCGCCGAAGTAACTCCAATTCCTGTTGAGGGCCATACCACGACTGTCCAAGGTTCGCTACCGTTCGGCCCAGTTGCTTTCCCAGGTGCGAAGTGAGGAGGTCGGCAGAAGACACTCCCCAACCCTCGATGAATGAATCACCAATCACGACAATGTCTGCAGTTTCGAGGTCCGCCTCGTTCCTCAGACCATGCTGATCGTAGCGGTACTCGATCCCTGCCCACTTGAAGTATTGGTATGGCTTGCGTATGTGCAAGAGCTTCGGATCGAGCAGGTTGTTTGGATGATGCCATGGTTGGCTACGGGCTGTACCCAGTACTAGCCTAAAGTCAACGATTTTGGCCAAGACGAGGATTTCAAGGAGACCCACAGTGAATAATAGCGAAACGGTGGTGAGGAAAAACCTCTTTGCCAGATTCGTCTTAGATGCATTCATGATCAGAAAGGCCAGGCTCCAAAGTGCCAGATTAAGATAGGGTGATTATGCCCAGCGTGTAACAGTTGGGTTGGTGATTGGGTTTCACTGACGAGTAGAAAATCCATGTGCTGAGCCAAATGATAATGACCGCGTAGCCCAGTGCAGCCTTCCGCACCCCTGTTACTTGGTTGGCTGTAACCATTTCAGCTTAACTAGCCGGAGGCCCATCTGAACGGGACGATGAACCTGGGTTTTACCTTGTGCTGACTGCCAGACCATCAGGTCACCCACCTGCCATGGGGACCCAGCTAAAGATTCCACCCTGCGACCTTGTTTGACCGCGCCATATACGACTAAGCATTGGTGAAAATCCACTTGATTGACACGACCTATGTCCGACTCATTGTATTCGCTCATAGATTTGGGACTTCCCCTCCGGCGCAACGTAGACAAGCTTCCAAAAATCCGGAAGTTTCTCGATCGCGGGCGCGAGGTACCGTTGGCTGATATCTGGCCATTCTAATTTGTCCACGACGACATACTTCACCGGGACTGAATCCAACAACCGCTGTACGTTTTCACTCCCTACGACCATAGGAGGCGACACCGCCTTGCGCCCAATACGCAGAAAAGCCCAGTGGGGCACGCTCGTCGCGATCACCTCATCCGGCTTGGACCGCTGCCGCAACCATTCCAGTGAAGCGTCCAGCGCTTTCCATGATGGGAAGTAAAAAAATAAATGGTGTACCGCCTCATTCCCATGGGCATCATAGTAACTCACAGCATAGCGCCGCTTGCTGTATGTCCCGGCCAGAGATACTCCCTCCACGATGAAAATTATCGATATAACCAGAATACTCAGCAGTGGGCCGGCTTTCTTCCATGGCCCCACAAACCATCGGAGGCAACGCTCCTGGACACACGCAAGGGCGTAAAATAGGGAAAGGATCAGGAAGGGGGCTAAGGGCGTGAAGTAACGTGTAAACTGCCCTTGGAAGGGAGTCAATAGAATGAGGCCGACAGAGCTAGCAAAATAAAGCGGGATGAACCACTTTCCGCGGGCCGCCAGCAATATCATTCCGGCAATCACCAGGCTCGCGAAAAGCAACGACGTTACATCGTCCAGCCACGTTGGGAGCAGCGGGAAGCCAGGCAGTTCAGAGGCCTCCATCACCACCCCCAAAAACCACAACCAATTCGAGGCCGCCACGGCTCCTCCCAGCGCCTCCGGAATGGCGATCGCGTTCATCGCAATACGCCTGATCATCTCCTCTGCTGTCACTTGGCCCAATTCAGGACTGAACGGTTTGATCAGCGAAATATTCTCCAGGTAAGTAACGTTGTGTTGCTGGTAGGGTGCACGTTGATACTCGTATGCGGGTTGCGTGTACTCCGGGCTGTACTGCACTCCATCAATGTGTGCCTGCCAGATCAGGATCGGGATCAGTGCCACCAGTGCTCGGACAGCCATCTGTTTAAATCGACGGTGCAGAAAGCTTTCAACCACCCAGGCGGCGAGTAGGGCAATCCCTGCCGTCCGCAGAAAGTACGTTGCCACCCCTGCTACTGCGGTTAACATGGCATATCCAAACTTTTCGCTTTTCTGATTCAAAATGACAAAGAGCGTCGTCAGAAGCGTAAAGGGGAGTTCCGCGAACAATAGGTTGGACAGGTAATACATATTTAAATCCAGGATGCACACGACCGCTGCAAGTAAGGCATACCCTGGAGTCAAATACAGCCGTGCGAGCCAGTACACAGAAATAGAAACGCCTATGTACAGGAAGAAATAGAAGATCCTTAGCCATTGTCCAACCACCAGGAAATCGCTTGTCCCCAGCAGCCACTGATGCGCCGCAACGATCAGCGGGAGCAGCGGAGGATACTGGACAGCTTCGATCTCCTCAGGCTCATTGAGAAGCCTATATCCCTCACCTTGAGCAATTGAGGTGCCCAGAATGTAGTACACGCCCCCATCCCACCGCAGATCGATAGGTCCATCCAACCGGGGAATCCAAATCAGTACGACAATGGCAATTAAGAGGAGAGGAATGGCCCTCTCATTCTTAAACCGACTCACTAACCAAGATCTGGCTATCGTTGAAGAGAACGCCATGAATCCAGAACCCCCTAAGTTCTACCTGTGCGCCTTTCAAGTATGTGAAGTCCACAATTCTAACAAGGACGCGGCCTTCAAGGAGACACAGGATGAGTGTGACCGATGCGCTGGTTAGAAGAAATCGCTGCGCCATGGTCACCCACCTGTCATGGGGACCCGGCTAAAGATTCCCCTCCCGCGCCCTTGTTTGACCGCGCCGCATACGACTGGGTATTGGTGAAAAGCCACTTGATTGACACGACAAATGTCCAACTCATTTTATACGCTCATAGATTTGGGACTTCCCCTCCGGCGCAACGTAGACAAGCTTCCAAAAATCCGGAAGTTTCTCGATCGCGGGCGCGAGGTACCGTTGGCTGATGCCCGGACTGTGTAATTCGTCCACGACGACATACTTCACCGGGACTGAATCCAACAGCCGCTGTACGTTTTCACTCCCTACGACCATGGGAGGCGACACCGCCTTGCGCCCAATACGCAGAAAAGCCCAGTGTGGCACTGTCGTCGCGATCACCTCATCGGACTTGGACCGCTGCCGCAACCATTCCAGTGAAGCGTCCAATGCTTTCCATGGTGGGAAGTAAAAAAATAAATGGTGCACCGCCTCATTTCCATGGGCATCATAGTAACTCACAGCATAGCGCCGCTTGCTGTATAGCGCGGCCAGAGATGCTCCCTCCACGAGGAAAATTATCGATATAACCAGAATACTCAGCAGTGGGCCGGCTTTCTTCCATGGCCCCACAAACCATCGGATGCAACGCTCCTGGACACACGCAAGGGCGTAAAATAGGGAAAGGATTAGGAAGGGGGCTAGGGGCGTGAAGTAACGTGTAAACTGCCCTTGGAAGGGAGTCAAAAGGATTAGGACAACAGAGCTAGCAAAGTAAAGCGGGATGAACCACTTTCCGCGGGCCGCCAGCAATATCATTCCGGCAATCACCAGGCTCGCGAAAAGCAACAACGGTATATCGCCCAGCCACATTGGGAGCAGCGGGAAGCCCGGCAGTTTGGAGGCCTCCCTCAGCGACAATGTCCACAACCAAATCGGGGCCGACAAGGCTTCTCCCAGCGCCGCCGGAATGGCGATTACGTTCATCGCAATACGCCTGATCATCTCCTCTGCTGTCACTTGGCCCAATTCAGGACTGAACGGATTGATCAGCGATATATTCTCCAGGTAAGTAACGTTGTGTTGCTGGTAGGGTGCACGTTGATACTCGTATGCGGGTTGCCTGTACTCCTGGCTGTATTTCACTTCACTAATGTGGGCCTGCCAGATCAGGATCGGGATCAGTGCCACCAGTGCTCGGACAGCCATCTGTTTAAATCGGCGGTGCAGAAAGCTTTCAACCACCCAGGCGGCGAGTAGGGCAATCCCTGCCGTCCGCAGAAAGTACGTTGCCACCCCTGCTACTGCGGTTAACATGGCATATCCGAACTTTTCGCTTTTCTGATTCCAAATGACAAAGAGCGTCGTCAGGAGCGTAAAGGGGATTTCGGTAAACAATAGGTTGGACAGGTAATACATATTTAAATCCAGGATGCACACAAACGCTGCAAGGAAGGCATACCCTGGAGTCAAATAGAGCCGTGCGAGCCAGTACACAGAAACGGAAACGCCTATGTACAGGAAGAAATAGAAGACCCTTAGCCATTGTCCGACCACCAGGAAATCGCTTGTCCCCAGCAGCCACTGATGCGCCGCAACAATCAGCGGGAGTAGCGGAGGATACTGGACGGCTTCAATCTCCTCAGGCTCATTGAGAAGCCTATATCCCTCACCTTGAGCAATTGAAGTGCCCAGAATGTAGTACACGCCCGCATCCCACCGCAGATCGATAGGACCATCCAACCGGGGAATCCAAATCAGTACGACAATGGCAATTAAGAGGAGAGGAATGGCCCTCTCATTCTTAAACCGACTCGCTAACCAAGATCTGGCTATCGTTGAAGAGAACGCCATGAATCCAGAACGCCCTGAGTTCTACCTGTGCGCCTTTCAAGTATGTGATTTCGCCTACTGCTGATACGCCTCGGAGACTACTAGAAAACCTTCGTTCACCAGTGCATCAACACATTCCAATTTCCGGCCAGTTTCCCGCTTTTTACCAAGTGCTGGATTTTGCTTTAAAATCTGCCAGTAATTCTGATATTCAAGAGTCGTAAAACTGCCGTACCTACCAGTCTCCACAGCATCTAATACTTTTTCATAAAAGGAACCAGCGAAGGGATAATGCCGCAGTAGGCAGGAAATATCGGCAATTCGGGCGTGCAGTGCGTGGTGCCATTCGACGAATGGCAGGACCTGCCCGTCAAGAAACACCATGGCTGCCTTAGTCAGCCCGTTTCTAGTCCCGAACAATGTTCTGCGGATTCCACCGAAGTGCATGTCTACCTTCTCATTCGACAGGATCCCCCATTTGTAATGTGTTTTTTCGATATTAGAAATATCGTAGTAATTACAAACATCCTCAACCGGTTGGTCAGGTCCCCATTGAGACTCATCAACAGGATTATCCGCAAAAAGATCAAGCATCTGAGCTACCACAGCGGTGTAAGAATGCTCGTTGAGATAGGCAAGAAAGGACCTTATGGAGAGCACATTGGCGCATGGATATTCGAAACGTTCATCGATATCGACGCACAGACTCCAGCGTTTTTTTGCAAAACGCTTCACAAGATACCGCTTCATGACATTTTCATAGAATCGATAAGGGCAGTTAGTCTGTAGAACAGTGACATTGGAGTACGAAGCCGCGATTCGAACGGTATCATCAGAGGAGTTGTTATCCAAAAAAACGATATGCCGCACTCCTAGTTCAAAGTGATGTTCGACAAACTGTCGAATGTGAGACGCGCCATTACGTACGACACAAATGGCGATGAGTTCGTCTGGGGCGTAATCCACTGTCTCGGGCCCAGCAATATGGCAGACTTTCCACCGAAGCACGAGCGGCCGGACTACAAACTCCCAGAACCTCTCGGACCAGTCATCCACCGGAGCGAGTTGCTCGTCGGAAAAAAAAGAAAGCCGTTTAAGGAAACCTAACATCATGACATTCGGGTACCAGGCCAACCCTAAGAGTCAGAGGGATCCCCCGGACATTCGTTACGTCGAAAGGATACGCTCCAGACAAACAGTCCTACACTCCAAATTAGAGCGCGAGTCGTCACCGCGGTATTCCCGTGAGGACCTTTTAAAAGGAGCTTGGTGGGGATGTGAATAACATATGGAGGAGCAGGCCATGAAATCCTCAACCACCCCCCTTTCCCTTGTCCATTGACATGGTTGAAATAAACAGAGATGAGAAAAGTGTGCTAAAACCGATGATAATCATGGTAGCCGCAAAGGATGCCCATTCCGGGTGTGGCAGAGGCAGCATGTTTGCCTTCAGCCATTGGTTGATGAGGATGATGAGGATAGTCCCACCGGTGCCGATCAACCCGGCAGCCATAGCAAGTCCAGCTTCCAGATTGAAGAATCGGTAGAACCTCTCCAGCGCTGTGTTGTTTTTGTCGAAACGTCGGCTCCAAGAGTAGGTTTTGGCGTGAAGGCCCAGGGTCAGGATTTGGAACCCCACGACGCTGAAGATTGTCCCAAAGACTCCGGTGACACCACCCGCTGATCGGCCATTCCACATCACTAAACCGAGTAATACCGCTACATGCGTTAGCATGCCACTGCAAAGGAGCAAAGCACCAGGCCAGAAAAAGACCTTGTTCGGGCAGTAGAGAAGCATCATTCGCAGGCTGCGCCACCCATCCTGGAACGTTCGTAACTTCGACTCCCCCTTGCGGGGGCCCAGTTGGATTGGCACTTCAGCTATCTTCAGCCCCGCCAGACCTGCATTGATCGCCAGCTCGAGGTTAAACTCCATCCCAGGGCTAACCGGCTGGATGAGGTCATAGGCCTTCCGGCTAAACCCGCGAAAGCCGCAATACACGTCCGTGTACACGGTCCCGAATAGGGCGTTGAGGATTCCGGTCAGCGCCGGATTGCCTAGGATACGATGTAGGCTAGTGATGTGCCTGTGCCCTCCCTCAAGGTAGCGACTCCCGGTGACAAAGTCGCAATCCTGATTCATTAGGAGGTCCAAAAACTTAGGGATCAGCGTGAAATCGTAGGTGTCATCGGCATCACCCATGATAAGGTACACTCCACGTGCGCAAGCGAATCCTTTCAGGTAAGCATTGCCGTACCCACGGATCGGTTGGTGAACTACGCGCGCACCCAAACACTCAGCGATCGTGACAGAGCTATCAGTTGACCCATTGTCACAAACGACGATCTCCCCTTGGATATTGAAAGCGGCGAACGTGTCTTGAATCTTCTCGATGCATGCGCCGATTGTCTCACTCTCGTTGAGGCATGGCATGACAACGGATACTATGGGGCGAGTGCCGACATCCTCGAGCGGCCGTTCAATCTGGCCTATTGTTGCGGGCTCCGCAGTCTGCTTAGCGGAACGAACTTTTACTTCCAGCATGGGCACCCCCTCCCAGACGACTGTTTCGCGAGCAGCCAGTCAGTTGCCGCAGAAAAGTACCAACTGCGGATAGAGGCGTACGGTGTTGGTACGCTAATATCCTTTCACAACTCCTCGACACTCGACCGCTATGACAGCCGACCGGTCAGGCAATCTCGACACAGGTATGTTTGAACCGATTAAAGATGGCATACCCAATCAAACAAATAACAAGTGCGCTACCGAAGACTGAACTGAGCAAAAACATTGAAGGCCAGAGCCCATCGTACAAAACCGCGTGATACAGGGTTAGAATTCCGGAGAAAGGATTGAGAAAACTGTATGGCCGAACAATCTCCGGGATCATTTCTATGGGATAAAATACGGGAGAGAGATAAAACAACGTAAAAATAACAACTGGCAACGCATACGACACATCGTGGAAAAAAACTGAGAGCGTCGAGAGGGGGTACATCAACCCGACGGTGAGAAATATCTGAATAACAATGAGCAAGGGGAACAGAACCAGGCTGGTCGGAATGCCCTGATGATGAAACACCATCAGGCCGATTATTACCAGACTGATTTCGATCAGAAATTCCAGCAGCCTTGAAAATGCAGCACTCCAAATAAGAATTTCACTTGGAAACGCCATATTACGCCTGAGGTTGGCATGGTCTCTCAACAAATTCGTGGATTGAAGGAGCACCTGGTGCATAAAATTCCAGACAAAATACCCGCTCAGCAGGAAGGCCCAATAATGGTCAACTGGCACTTTGATAATATAAGTAAAGACCGTGATCAAAATGAGGGAAGTACATAAGGGGTTCAGCAACGTCCAAAGAAACCCAAGGGGAGACCGCTGGTATTTGATTTTCAGATCCCTCATTACGAGAATGTGGAAAAGACTTCGGCATCGCCAGACTTCTCGCAACCCAAAATACCCATCCAGATTCAGGTGTGATGACATAGGTGGATGATTCATGAGGTGATCCTCATCGAGGGGTGTTGAGTGACGCAACTATTCCTTCCCCCTTGGACGTGCCCTGAAAACTGGAATGTCGAGTAGCTATTGCTTGAGCACATGCTCATCCCTTTGCCTGTCCTCCTGCTTCAGACTGTGGCATTCTCATCAAAGGATCTTGTGGGTGTCGGTGAGGTTGAAGTTTTCGTATTCGCATGATTTCCCGAAAGAAACCCGTGGCCCACACCAAATGTCCAAACAAGAGAAAGGGAAGTAATAGGAAAAACTTGATCCCATCAAAAACCTTTTCCCGTTTCAGAACGAGGCATCCAATCCAGAACAGGACAAAAACTGAAGACAAGAAAATGGCCGGCGGGAGGCGCTTCATAGAGGAACTGAGCCTGGGTGACACCGTTTGACGATAGGCACAAGCCCCAAGCCCCAATTGGTATTGATAATTTAATACGTTTCGGAGTCCGGTTTTATTAATGTGTCGAACAACCGCGGAGGGTACAAACAACAACGGCCTTCCACTGTGAACCAAATGCCATGTAAACAGGAAATCATCGCCAATACTGGCATCCTTAAATGGAAGAGATTGGCACACCGTTTTTCTAAACCCCGAATTGCCTCCCATGAGAAATGTGGAAAAACACGGTGAACCCTTGCAGGAAAGGAACCGAAAAAATTCGAGGTAAAACCCCACCGACCCCATGATATTTGTCGGAGTGCCATTCTCGATGGCCCCTCCAACCCCCACCACATGATGACTCTGAAGGGCCGAGTACAGTTGCTCGAGCCATGTGGGAATGGGCACGCAATCCGTATCCAAAAATAACACGATTTCCGCCTTGGCTTTCTCAACCCCAATATTGCGTGCTTTGCCCACTGAGCATCGCTCATCAAAATGGAACAGTCTCACGTCAGGATATTCGTCAGTCACGATGTCATGTGTGGCGTCTTGTGAGCTGTCAACCAGAATCACTTCATAGGAACATGTGGTAATTTGGGCCTTCAGGGCATCCAGGCATTGGCGGACATGAGGGGCACTGTTAAAGGAGGGAATGATGACTGAGACGTCCGGGGGGGGCAGGGTTTGCGTCGGCTGTTCACTACTCACCATGTCCATCTCCTCCTTGATAAATATTGATCACACCAAAGGGGAATCAACCCACTATCCAGATACCCACGGGCCACCCTGAGAAGCCTTGAACAAACCAAGGGTGAGAAACAGATGATTCCGTTTTCATACAAGCAAGACAGATACCAGAAGATATTTCCTCTGGGCATCCACCAAAACTTCTAATTAATGTGTAAAAATGCAGTGAATTTCTTGCCTAAGGGACTCTCTCTGAGATTGAGAAAGAGAGGGGGGAGGTTAAATTCTCGCGGAGATTCTGACGGAATGTCGGAAATCTGACAGTCGGTAGAACCAAAACGGGAAATTATCAGAAGTGTGTACAACGATTCGACATGCGTGAGCTATGCCTCAAATATTTCGAAAGCCAAAGGCCCAATTGGGGAATGGTTAGAATCGGATTAGCCGAGCCCAGGAAGGGAGGCGGTGAAGCGCCAATAAAATGCAATATGTCTCCGGCCAAGATGATCGATCTTATCCATCAACGTCACAGGGCTATCAGGATTTGGAGCCTGTTCAGATCTGATATTGCTATGAAGGACCCCGCCTAATTGTTTCGGAGTTTTTTTCAAGATACCTTTTCTCCTGAACGATTTCACTCAACAACACTTAAATATCAATAACGAGTTCCAAAGATTCAGGTATGACAGAAAATGCTAGATATAATTACTTGCTGAATTTCAGATCACGCCTATGTGCGCCGATGAATTTCCTGGAAATGTTTTCGTACACTAAGTCTTTGGCTTCCTTGGTCTTTTTAAAAAAATCCATTGCAACACCAAAAAGCGGCAAAAGAATGAACGCACGCATACTGTTTTGGATAATCCCCCTGTTCCTTTCATGGCTTTTACTTGAATACATACCAAACCCAAACATGTGGGTCGTGGCACTTTGGGGAGGAGCCCTCCTTGTTTCGGGGATTGTCTGTCGTGGGACCTTTCTCAAATTAGCATCGATCAACATTAATGGCCCTATTGGTCATTCTCGTCTTAGGGGAATGGTATTTGAGTTTTCAACTCGACCAGTCTGTGGGGGAAAACAAGTACCGGATGGAGAATGTCTATAACGGTAGGGGCGACGACATACTCGGTTGGACGGAAGAGCCAAATTCTGACCGAATCGCACGAAAGATTCGAATACACGATAATACACCCGTGTACGAAGTGGCCATCACAACTGATGAATACGGACTTCGTATTGCGCCTCCCTATAACCAGAGCACCAACTCTGGAGGGAGATCTCTTGTGTTCTTTGGGTGTTCTGTGACATTTGGAGAAGGCGTCAATAATCACGAAGCCATGCCGTATACGGTGGGAATCCTTACTCATGAACAGTATCAAATATACAATTTTGGAACCCCCGGATACGGGCCGCAACACATGCTCGCGGCTATTGAACATGGATTAGTGGATCCTGTTATCAAGGTGAAGCCACACATTATCATGTATCAAGGTATCATTGACCATGTTCACCGGGTTGCAAATCTGAATCATTGGGAAGGTTCCCCCTACAGTTTAGGGGAAACGGGAGAACTCGTGTATGCCAGGGACCCAGCAATGTGTAATTCAATACTCGAAAATTGTTTCTGGAAAGAGGTGAAAAAGAAGGTCAAGAAATCATTGCTAGTGTTTAATTTGTTAAGTTAGCTATATTATCTTTAAGCTGCGATCCCTTGACTTCCCTTTTCCGCCATTTAAATGGTTTGGCGTTTGGGTTGTCGTGTTCGATACAATCTTCGATACGCTGTCTCAGTTGGTGAGGACTGGCAAAGGAAGCGCCCCGGAGAGCTTTCCGGGAAAAGATCCCAAACCAGATTTCGACCTGATTGAGCCAGCTTGCGGATGTCGGGGGAAAATGAAAGTGGACATTGTTATGGCGTGCGAGCCACTCGTCGTTCTTCTTGTGGGTGCCGTCATTATCTAACACGACGTGAATCTCTTGGGCTGGAGAGTATTCCTCCACAATTTCATCCAGAAAGGCTTGAAAATCCGTTCGCTTTTTCTCTGGCGTCACTTTGCCCTGAATTTTTCCTGTTGAGACTTCCAGCGCAGCAAAGAGATTGAGCGTGCCATGTCGTGTATAGGTGCTTTGGTAGGCGCGGATGACTTTTCCACTCTCTGTTTTGATATAGCCGGTTTTTCGTTCCAGGGCCTGAATGCTGGGTTTTTCATCCACACAGAGCACGATGGCGTTGACCGGCGGGGCTAAATAGAGCCCCACAATATCCGCGGCCTTGCTGGCAAAGTTTGTATCGGTGCTGATACACCATGACCGGTGCCGTTGCAGATTGATGCCTTCTTTGCGTAACACTTTCCAGACCGCGTCAACGGGTGCCTCCAACTCCTCGGCCACGGCAGGCCCGTCCCACAGGGCCAACCCTTGGGGCGGCGGTTGGCTTAACACCTTGAGCAGATCATTGCGAAACGTTTTACCATACTTGGGTGGTCGACCCGAGCGGGGCTGGTCCTGAAGGCCGGCTAGCCCATTCTCGACATAGCGTTGCCGCCAATAAATGACTTTGTTAAGGAGTGAGGTACAGTCAATCAATGAGAAATTTTTCCACCCCACACCTTCAATAAAGGAAAGTGAGCCCAGGATCCCTTAGCGCAAAAGCTCAGGATTTTTTACTAGAAATTCAAACATCCCCTTCGCAGCACGACGGTGCCCTTCTTCGTTCCAGTGTCCATCATATCTAAAACGTATCTCGCTCAATTTTCCTTGAGGCACCAACTCCGGATACAAATCGAGAAAGGGAAGGTTACGCTCCTCGGCAAACCGTTCAACGCGTTCGACTGCACCCCGCTCTAATCTTTGTCTTCCATCAGCATTGTTATGACTCCAAAATTTGGTAAGCCCTCCTGATACGAGGAGAAGATGGAAGTTGTGTTGCTCGGCCATCGAGACATATTGATCCAAAGCATATTCCGTAATTTTGATCGCTTGCGAGCCCACCGGCGGTAACTCCTCATAGTGAAACATATCCCATATCGCGGAACGATAGCTGTTTCCATCAGAGAAGCTCCATTCTGGGAGAAGCTCAGCATATTGGTCGAAAGATTTTGCGTACTCGAACCGCCGTAAGATTGTCTCGCCCCAATCCAAATGCAGGCTATGGGACCAGGCATCCTGTGCTAGCTGTGTTCGATCATATCCATCTTCGGTCGGGATAAAGAATAATAACGGCGAATAAGCAAGGTTCACGCCCTTCTCTATCATTTGGAGTAGCGGAGAGTTATCAGCGAAATCATTGCCGACAAATACCATAACCACAGGACCGGGCGAAGGAGTTCGGCATAGGTTTCAAGGTAGGCCAGTTGATTGACCTGGCCAGTCCCGGCAATTCCCATCGCCACGACATCAATCGGGCGATCCGGAAACCTCTGTCTGAGACGAGTCTCAAGCAGTACAGAGAATTTATCCTGCATGTCGACTTGCACCGCCTCAACATAGGAATCACCAATAATGACGATGCGGAACGTGTCGTCATCTTTTGGCAACATTGGTTCTCGATCAACAAAACCTAGGGAATTAATTGTTGAAACTGTCCAGAAATCAACGTGATTTGTGGCACGCAATTCTGCACCTGGCTTATACGAATTTCCGATGTTCGGATCGACGGTAAATACGTTATTACTTTCCGTAAAGGGAATCGTGGCTCGTAGATAGATCTCTCCGGCAACAAAAAACACAATGATGCTTATCGCCGAGACCACAATTCCAGGTGCAAGGTTGCGGAACAGACAACTACGGGTATACAGCGTTGTCCATACTCGAGGTAGCTTCGATAATACTTGAATAAGAAAGAATAGTGCTGCGACGAAACATAAGACCTGCAAAGGGATTGTAAGGTAAGGAGGTACTACCCGGGAGACGCGAAGCTGATAAGCACGCCCGTTAGTTATTGGGCTCGAATTATCCGATGCACTAAAGACGAGGCCACCGTCAGCTATGCCGTAGCGGCCCTCCCCCTTGCTTCGAACCTCTGCTACGGTTTGTACTTCTGGCCCAAGTTTCGTCCAAATTCCAGCCGATAAATCTGGGAAACGTTTATCCAAAAGATTGCTTAGAAAATAGTACACCCTTGTCTCTCCGATAACCGGTTTTGCATATATGATTGGGCCTCCCTTTGCTTTCAGGTGTTCATAGAGTATGGGAGCGAATCCCTGCGGTATGGGGAATTCATTTGGGCTCAATTTAACCTCGAAAGCGTGACCGCTTTTAAGATGTATCTGCTCTAATTCGATCACGGAAAAGGATAAGGCCGTGCCCTGGCTGACTAGCTGAATGAGATACAGGCCCGTCAAAGTAATGAGGAAGACCGTGGTGCCCACGTGGGGGAATCGGAGAAACATTGAACTCTTACGGCTTAATGTGTCGATCAACATGACGGTGCGTTTCAATCTCCGGAAAGGCCCATGCGCCTAACTCGGACTTCACAGCAAAGTCGGGCTTTGTGAGTTGTAATTTCTCAAAAATATCACGACGAACCAACTTGCGAATTTTGATCCAATCACGAAAAGGAAGAACCAGCACCATTGGAAAAGATACTGGGAAATTTAGGGTTTGCTCGGCACTACGAGGGGACTAAAAAAATCTTCTTTATTTAAAGAGGCAAGAATTGCCCCTGCAGCAATCTTGTGCGCAATCTCATTTGGATGCTTGTCATTCTCGTGAACGGTTAGATCCTGTCCAGGCTGGTTTTTTAACAATACTGTACCAAGATCCAATACGGGGATACCGGTTTCCTTCAGCCCCTCGGTTATCTGACTGACTAGCGGCGTCCATGCTTGATCTTGATTATTTCGAAATAGGACCACAACCAAACGTGCGCCACGACCTTGAACCGATTGTCGAAGATCATGTATCGCTCGGAGGCTCCCTGAATAATCCGGAGAAGATCGTTGAAAAAGTTTTTCTTTGTGGTCAGACCAGGAGACAAATTGATCTCGATCTTTCCTCAGATGATCAAACTCACCACGTTTTGCCCCTTCAACCCAGGATTGATCGTCGTCGGGTGTCATAACGAGTAAGACCACATCCGGCTGATACCTCGACACCAATTTTTCAGATAACACCGCCTCATCTCGTGTGCCGTACCCACCTGCCCCACAATTGATGACCTCATAGCTCATGCTAGAACTCGCACCTAATTTATCTTGATGTAATAGACTTTCAAGTTGACTGGCCATAGTATCAGCCTCGTGCACCCCAGCCCCCAGTGCATAGGAGTCGCCAAGGACCAAAATGCGCATCCCTTGATTAGACCGAGGTATGGGATAATCCCGTCCACGACAACCCTGGGCATTAAGCCGGTATTCCACGTAATATCTATCGGGCAGATCAGGTTCTATAAATTGACTTTGGTCACTGGAGACCGCATGAATACCCCAGCCGAACGAGGAGAGTGTTGTTGTGCTCAAGCTTGCTAACAGAATGTCAGATTTTCGCTGCAATCTCACCCCTGCGATCTCCACGGATACGGCCTTCCCTCCAAGAGCAAAATGCACTTGTGCGCGCAGTTCATCCCGCGTGGCAATAAACTCGGCATCAAAGTCTTGCCACTCCGTAGTGAGGGCCACCTCCTGATACAATCCAAGATTACGCCATGGATTGTCAGCTTGACTGAGAGCAAGGACCATGGAACGCGGGTGGTCGGCACGGGCCCTGAATCGTAACAAGTACTTTTCCATTGCCTTAACCGCCACAGGCGCCTGATTCAATTGAATATGCCAAGGCACATCAGAACCTGCACGGCTAATAGCAATTCGTACGCCTTGGGGATCCTCATCAGGAAACACCAGATTGGCCTCGGACCCCTCCCAAACCTTAGACTGCCACCGCCAAACTCTCGGATCTTCCTCCTGAAAATACCCACGCGGATTGTTAGGATAATACGTCCGTCGAACTAAATTTGGACCATAGGACTGACGAACATAGATGTTAATTTCAGGAGAACCAAACTCCAGAGGAACGACATTCTTCATTTTAAAGGTTTTCAGGAGCAGATAATGTGATCGTTCGGAAGACCACAATTTTTCATAGAAACGAAATATCCGAGGAGAGGGAGGGGAGAATTCAAACCAATTTTTGTTGTACTCCACATTCCAAACATAATCCTTTGACAGCTTATCTGATTTCAGCGCATCTTCAATTCGTGTGGTGTCATACTCGGAGGAGGTCACCAACACCTCAGGGTAATCCAGAAAATCCATATACGTGAACCGCGTCAGATCGATTTGGGGATACCTCCAAGGGTGAGCAGCCCAACCGATCTCTTCTGCAACATACCCAAGCCCCACCGTTGTCCCTTGAGGAAACGTGTCCTGGATAAAATGTGCCGCCTGGGTTCGCGTGTCGTTATAGCGCAAGTACCCACCAGTCAAACAATAGCCTAGGGAGTACACTAAAACGATCGTCATCATCGAAAGCCCAAGGATATGAACTGGTTTTTTCGCCGACTCATAAAACCAGACCAATCCATTACTCGCAATGATAGCCACCAATGGTGCAACCAAAATCACGTATCTCGGTAGCAACCTGTTCTCAAGATATAAAAAGTAAACAACCAAAATCAGGATATAGATGACTTCATGCACGTTCTTCTTGTATGGGAAAAAGAGACCGAGGAGAAACACACTCGTCAAGGGAAGCCCAACCACCATCACGATCTTTTGTAACACAGCCACCCAGACATCCAAGTCGTTTCTGGGCATGGCCCACCGACCGACATACCTGAAATTGTAAGCCATTGAATCAATGAAGCCATTAAATTGGATAAGGATTCCGGGGGTCGTGAGAAAAAACGTGACAATAGTCGCTCCACAACACAGGAGGAGATGAACATGCAATGTGCGTAAGTTGAAGTGCCCTCCTTCATTGTGACTACGCGATCGGCCCCATAGCATGTCCACATACATCACCACAATGGCCAAACTGACAATAGCTCCGGTATATTTTGTACCCATCAGGAGGCCCAGGATCATGCCTGATATCATAAACAAGGAAGGAGATTCTGGGGCGAGAAAGGCACGGCGGAGTACAAAGAGAAACAACACCAAAAAAAATGAAGTGAGCACATCAGTCGTAGCCACAGAAGAATTACTCGCGTGATAGAAGGTCAACGCAAGAAATGCACCGGCTAACAGAGCACGTCTCTCATCATAAATATCTTTGGCCAGCAAATAGGTGAGGAAAATCGAGCCCGTTCCAGCGAGAGCCGAACAGAGCCGACCTATCACCGTGACGACATAATAAAAATTTGAACCTATGCCTCCAGGCCCCGGTACATTAAATCCATCGAAAAATAACCGAAGCGGAAACGTAATGAATCCTAAAAAATAGGAGAAAAAAGTTGGGTAAATAAAATTTTGATTGGTGAGAATATGTCCGGGAAATTCAACGGCACCTTTAATAATTTTAGGTTCATCGGGGTGATAAATTCCCTCCAACGGGTCTGGGAAAGGGATTCCCCATAAAATTCCCCATATCCGAAGCAGAAACCCGATACCCAGTATCGCCGCGAGCATCTGATGTTCTTTTAACACTTTCATTATTCGTTCAGATAATATTTTCATCGCAAAACCATGACGGGGAATAGACAGGGGAAACTGACTTCAAATAGGTATATGACCCTCTGATCAGGTATCGTACCTAAGTATTGGCGAAGGTGTCGCACGCTATTATCGGAAGCGATGACGAAAAATTTTCCTGAAATGCCCACGGCTTGGCCATTTGCCGTTGAATGGTTTATCGGCGTCTTCTTTCTGGCGTGATCGCTGGGATCAGCCCCCATCACCCAAACCCTACGGTGAAAAGGGAGAAACTCGTTGAAATTCTTGCAAAATATATGCCACGGATTTTTTCTCAGGTGGCAGTGAAAGATCTCGAAAATACCCCCGATCTATGCGTGGAGTGAGAAAGGCGAACCCAATTAACCCTTAGAACAGTCGAAGGGTTTGGATTCTTTTTCGTGGAAGGTTTTGACGAGCGTTGAGAAATTGACAGGCTGCTTTCCGTCAAAGGACTGTTCCTCCGAAAAGATCGGTAAGGAAATAGCAAACGTACTTGTGGCCACAGCCTCGACATACTCAGGCGCGTATCCCCAATCCCGCATGACATCCAAATTGCCCAGATACAACTTTTGCTGTTGTCCTGCCAGTATCCTGGAAAGGGCGCGCGTGATTTTCCCAGTCACGAAGGTTTCCCCCCGACGCGGGCTTTCATGATTGAACAACATCCCATTGCAGGCAAAGAGGTTGTACCCATCCCGATAGTTCACCGTCATCCAGTAGGCATACACCTTAGCCGCCGCATAGGGACTCCGTGGCTGAAAGCGCGTCCTCTCATGCTGTAGCGGCGGGGCAGCCCCGAACATTTCACTGTTGGACGCTTGGTAGAACCGTGTCTTGATGCCACTGTGACGAATGGATTCAAGTAATCGCGTGGTGCCCAGACCGGACACATCACCGGTATACTCCGGCATATCAAAGCTGACCTTGACATGGCTCTGGGCCCCGAGGTGGTAAATCTCGTCTGGACGAATGTTGTACACCAAGTTGGTCAATTGCTCCGAGTTGGCCATATCCCCGTAGTGCAAAAAGAGTCTCGCATTGGGGTCATGGGATCTTGATAGAGATGGTCAATACGAGGAGTGTTAAACGTACTGGCCCGCCGGATGAGACCATGCACTTCGTAACCCTTACCGAGCAACAGTTCTGCCAAATACGAGCCATCTTGCCCGGTAATTCCAGTGATCAACGCTTTTTTCATACCACCACCCTTTGGGTTACAAGCAAAACATCAGGTGCCGAGAAGGAAGTCTAAAGAGACATACTGAACGTCCACAACAGAAGAAGAACCTCGCACACTATGCAAAGCTTATGCCACGGCTCTTCTTTCTGGGGGGAAGCAAAAGATAGCGAAAAGGACCAGGTTTTACCGGTGGGGTGGGAAAAAAATGCTCCATTAAACCTGTTAAGCCATGGAAGGGTATAGATGTATTTTCGTGGAGTGTTTTGACGAATGTTGGGAAATTGGTAACCAGTTTTTTTCAGGAGGCATCAGATCAACCGTGGTTTTCACCAAAACGCTACGTCGTTTTTTAGAAAACCACTCAATTCTCCGAATAGAAGTAAGTGCTCATCGAAGCGTTGATGAATATGCAATTGGACATGAGCGAGCAAACGTTTCTTGATACCGGTTATGTTAGTTTTTTTCGAACGCTTATTTTCATTACAGGCTTATCAGGTAAGGAATACCCTTCATGATGCCATGGTCTATGGCCTTCAAATTCCTCCGTTTGTTTAAGGAGCGCATTCACATTCTCCTAAAATTCCTGAAATGCAGCCCGCCCCCACAGGCTTTGATGATCGTTAAGGTGGGCCTATTCACGCTGCTATTTCTTGGCCTGGCGTACGGGGAACAACAATCGTTTCAAAACACCCCGGGTCCTGTTCATTCTGGAGACTCGGGGGTGTGGGCCTCGGCCGCAAAGTATTCCGTACTTGAGAAACATTTTTACCTCGGTGGACGACCCTTTGTCGTCCCACTTCTCTACAAACTGGCCAATGCCGATGAAGACCGCATCGTGGTGTTCCAAAGCATATTCTCTGTCTTATGCTGGTTTGCCCTGGGACTCTCGGTGGCTGCATGCTTTAAATCAGTGTTCCTTCAGATTATCGCAACGGCATCCATTTCAGCTTTTTCATTAAGCATCCCGATCAACCAGTGGGATTATGTCATCCGATCGGAGTCCATAACTTTCTCGCTGTTGGCGCTCTTCGGTGCCGTGTCCATTCGTTATGTCCGTCTTCTTCATCGACAGGAAGAGCTTCCATTTACAGCTATTATTGGCTGGGCCGTGTTATCCCTGTTTTTGGTCTCCACTCGTGATGCAATGACCTTTTCTCTGGCAACTTTCTGTGGAGCACTGGCAACCTGGATCCTGGTCCAGGCCACTGGAAAAAGAATTCAAGTTGACTCCAGAGGGGTCTCGGCAAGTCTTTGTATCTCGACTGTTGCAATTGGCATAGTCGTGTGTTTCGGATATTGGTCAACGATACAATCACCGAGATGGGAGATACCATTCTTTAATGTTGTGTTGGAGCGAGTCTTGACCAAACCTGATGTCTACACATACTGGCAGAACAAATATGAGTTCCCCCAAAATCAACGGTTCGAAACTTGGGCAGGAAAAAGGGCTTGGGACCAAGAACCAGATGGCAAATGGCTCCTGAGCCATGTAAAGAAAGACAAGAATTTGTCGGATGTTAATACCTGGATTACAGAGCAGGGACGTTCCTCTTATCAGCGGTACCTGACCCTAGACAGACCATTTCACGCAATCCTTGGGGCGACTCATGCATTGCAAGAAACCATTAATGACCAGAATAGAGTGTATGGCCAGGAAGCCGGCCAGACGGCAGCGACCCAAACCCTCACTCAATTCATGTATCCCAATATTCCAGTTCCTTTAGGACTCTGGTTCCTCGCTGTGTGCGGAGCTTTATGGAGCGTACGTTACGCTTCTGGAGTTCGCATGCCCTCATGGGTCGCGCTTTGGTTACTCATGAACGCGTGGGTGCAAGCCTTCGTATGTTATCATGGGGATGCCGCTGAAGTCGGCCGTCATATACTAGTAGGCGTGATCATGTTTCGTTTAGGCTTCATTGTAGAAGGCCTGGTAATCCTTGCTCTATTATCTAAATTCCTTGCGAATCTTCCTGCCTATTTGAAGAAAATTTCTCGCTTGAAAACCACCATTACTGCACCGAACATTGGCCACATCAAAGCCTAGCCAGCCCTCAGACCGTCTCATTCTGACGGATGAAAGTCCTCACCCATCTAGCCTCATTGACCGTTCATTACCTATCTACAAGAAATGGCGGGAGCGCCAATAGACCCATTTTCCACGTTTCTCTCTTGCCATCTTCGCAAGACTGTTTACAGCGTTGCATCCAATCTAGCGATAGGCTGCCCAACGAGCAGTCCTTTCCGAGTTAAAAAATCTCGTAGGCCCTGTGCCGCGATCCTGTGTGCCAAATCATTAGGATGTTTATCCTCTTCATGAACTATCAGCTCATCTTCTGAATGGCTTGCCAGCAAGGTCTCCCCGAGATCTAACACCTGCACAGTCGTGTTTCGAAATGATTGGGTCAGTTGCTGGATCAGAGGCTTCCAGGCTTGATGCTGAGTATGTCGAAAGACCACCACTGCCAATTTTCCACCCCGCCCTTCAACCAATTGTTGAAGGTTAGCCACCTCTTTGAGGCTCCCCGAATAATCCGGAGCCGAACGATTAAATAGTCTCTCTTGTTGGTCCGACCAAGCTACAAATTGACTTCCTGGGCTCCTCAATATCTTCTGCCTCCTTTCCTGGAACAACGAGTGATCATCGTCCGGTGCCATAACCAGCAGCACGATATCCGGCGCATAGGTCGACCCAAATGTTTCGTAGAATCTAGCTGCCTCCTGGGTTCCGTACCCTTCTACCCCACAGTTGATGACTTCATAGCCCGGTCCTGTGATTGTTCCTTGCCGGCCTTGATTCAACATCCCTTCGAGTTGACTAGCCAATGTATCCTCTTGATGCACCCCGGCACCCAAGGCCAACGAATCTCCCAAGACCAGAATGCGCGTGCCCTCGCTCGTACGTGGGATAGGATAGTCCCGGCCCCGACACCCCATGGTATTGAACTGATAGTCCACATAAAACTTATCCGGATAATCGGGTTCGATTAATTCATTTGCCGAACGCCATCCCTGTCGGCTCCTAGTCAGACTGGCCAACACCACGTCCGACTTGTGTCGAAGTTGCACATCACCGATTTCAACGGATACAGCACTCTCCCCCAAATCGAAAAATACGCGCGCTTGAGGCTCATCGGCTTCGGCTCGAAACGACAAGGCATACTCCTGCCAGTCCTCCGTCACCTGCACGTGCTGATACAATCCCACCGTCTGCCAGGGCGCGGAGGTTTGCCCAACCGCCACAGCTACTAATCGGGCATTATCGGCTCGAATACGAAAATGTAAGACGTACGCCTCATTATTCAGTATGGCGACTGGCCGTTGGTTGAGTTGAATAGCCCAAGGAGGACCAACGTCCGCCTTCTTAATGGCAATCCGGATCGCGTTCAGGTCTTTTGATGGAAATTTCAGCTTTGCCTTGTTGCCCTCTTCCACTCGAAGCTGCCAGCGCCAATCCCGCATATCTTTCTCTTGAAAGTAATCACGCGGATTGCTGGGATAATAAACTCTCCTCTCCATTTGTGGGCCATAGGATTGGCGAACATAAATGTCCATTTGGGGTGAGCTATGTTCTAACCAGACGGATAGCTTTTTTTTGAAGGTTTTTACTAGACGATATCTTGAGCGATCGGCCTCGAAGAGTTCATGGTAGAAGCGAAACATACGAGGTGAGGGAGGTGAGTCCCACCGCCATTTATGGTTATACCGTTGGTCCCACACAAAATCTTCAGACAACTTATCGGAGTGCAGCGCTTTTTTGATAGGTCTTAGTTTCACAAGGGAAGAAACGATCACCACTTCCGGATAATCGAAAATATCCATGTCTCTGAACTTGGTGAAATTAATTCTTGGGTTCCTCCAACGATGCAATTTATAATCCCCGTCTCTGGGAGCATAGGTTATTCCGAGGGTCGTCTCGTCAGGGAATCTGTTGTGAATATAATGAGCAGCTTGAGTGCGCGTATCATCAAGACGCATAGATACCCCAGTGGCAGAATGGCCAAAGGAATACACCGAGACAACAATAATGAGAAAATATCCAGCGACTCGAAGCGATTTGCGATTCCTTTCGATCAACCAGAACACGGCATTGCTCGCGATGATGGCAATTAATGGTGCAACAAATATGATGTACCTTGAAATGAATTTGGCCTCAAAATACATAAAGAATCCAGCCACTATCGCCAAAAAACTCCATTCATACACATTCTTTTTGTATGGGAAGAACATCCCAAATAAAAAAAGACACGCTAATGGCAAACCGACACCTCGTTCAAATTTATGAAACACCGTCACCCAGGTTTGCATATCGCTCCTAGGTTTGGATTTCCACCCAATTTGCCTCGTCACGTCATTCATGGAATCAAGGAAGGCATCAAAATGAAGCAAAATTCCTGGTGTCGTCAGAAAAAATGTGACCAGAGCCACGCCACCACACAGGAGGAGATTCCCATGAAATTTTCGGTGATCAAATCGAATATTGCTGTTTTCACGGCGGACATGTGACACCAACGTATAGCCATAGAGTACCACCATCGCATAAATCGCAAACGCTCCGGTGTATTTGGTTCCGACCAAGAGTCCAAGAACCATCCCCGAACACACAAACAAAAAAGAAGATTGAGGTTGTAAGAATGCACGGCGAAGTACCAAAAGAAACAAGACAAGGAAGAAAGAAGTGAGCACATCAGGAGTCACCACAGCAGAGTTCGTGGCGTGTAACATCGTAAAGGCCAGAAATGCACTGGCCAAAAGGGCCCGTTTTTGATCCAACACATCTTTGGCAAGAAGGTAAGTCAGAACTATCGTCCCCATTCCCGCTAACACCGAGCAGAGTCGTCCGACGACCGTCACGACCCAATAGAAATTTGAACCTACAGTATCCAGCGTGGGAGAACTAAAGTCTTCAAAGAATATTCGTAAGGGAAAGGTCAGAATCCCCAAGAAATAGTGGAAGAAGGTGGGATAGACGAATCTTAGATTGTCAACGGCATGGTTCGGAAATTGGATAGCACCCTGAATAATGTTCCACTCATCAGGGTGATAATATCCCTCAAAAGGGCCAAAGAAAGGGGTTCCCCAAAACACAACCGAGATCCGAAGCAGAAACCCCATAACGAGTATTCCCGCTAGGACCGGATGTTGTTTAACCGATTCTACAACACGGATCGAAATGGCTTTCATGAATAACCGTCAAGGCAGAGAGTTCGTTGGTTTACCCAATGGCCATTTTGGCAATACTCAGTGGAACGTGTTGGATTAAAACATCCCCGAGTTTGGGTATAGTGAAAAATCAAAATATGGCGATGCAACTTATGTATCAATCCTCCATCAAGGAGGGTTCGAATTCCCTTCCACCAAGAAACCAGGAGGAAACAGGTAGCAGAAATGAGATATCGCTTGGCCTAGTGGACCAAACGGCATTCCCATTATTATTCACCAAAGGGGACCGTTGAATAATTGAAACGTTTTCATAATGCCGTTCACATGTGACTCATCTTATGAAACACCAAGAGCAACAGGGGATGTTCAAAAAGGAGCGCTCAGCAAGGCCGCAGCCCCTTTGACGCGCGGAGCGTACTCATAGTACGTGAGCACGACAAAGGGGCGAGAACGCCGCTGACGCCCTTTTTCAACATTCCCAAAAGGGATTTAGGTTGGCTCCACCGCAACCAGGGTGTCTGTAGCTCTGCCCAAGGAAGGGGCTGAGGAATCCCCACTGTGTATCACCATCTCGGAATTTCTCTGCAACAACACGGCGTTGATATCCACGGGAATATTGTGTCCGCCTAGCTCAAAAATAAGTCTTGCGTTCTCATCTGTGCTCGTCGCGACAAATTCCAAATCGAAGAGCTGCCATTCAGAGGTGAGCGAAACCTTTTGATTCAAACCCAAGCCCTCCCAAGGATACTGGGCCTGGTTTACCGCCAAATACATGTCTCGTGGTGTGTCAGCACGTGCGTGAAATCGTAGTCGGTATCGTTCATTCACCTGGAGGTTTACCCCTTGTTGAACCAATTGAATATGTTTGGGGTTGTTGTTGAGCGATTTGGTAATAGCCACTCGAGTGCCAAGAGGTAATTCTGGGATTCCCAGCAACCCAGCTTCACTTCCCTCTCGAAATTGTAGCTTCCACCTTAGCGTTCCATTGGAGAGTTTCAGGAGCCGAACCGCTGTGACTTCAACCGGGACTTTCCACCCACCCAAATCAAAAGTGATCTGAGCATTGATATCATCCTCTGTCGCAAGAAATTCCCATTTATAATCTTGCCACTGCCTCATCAGGGGAACTGAACGATACAGACCAAGAACTTCCCATGGACCATGTGCTTGACTGACGGCCGCCCCCATTGATCGCACATCATCCGCTCGGGCTCGGAAACGCAGGGAGTACCACTCCTGCCCCTCCACAATAATAGGTTTGTGGCTTAATTGAATGTGCCATCTGGCTGTCGTATCAGCTTGGGTCACTTCGACTCGCCGTATATTTGGATTGCTGGGCAGGACAATGAGTTTGGCTTTGTTCTCATCATATGTATTCAGGTGCCAAGAGGGTTTGGGTAGTTCGACCTGAACTGGGGAATTATTTTGACCATCGACCTGATGTACTCCATCAATTCCGAAAATGGTTTCAGAAAGAGGAATTCCTCCAACGGTTGCACCCAACGACACAAGTACCCCCACAGCCAACAGCCCAGCTAACATTCGATGAGTCCTTAACCAACTCTGCTTTTGACCAATCATCGTGTTTCACGTTCCCTTTTCATGACATACACCACGCTGCCCGTCTCCGTCAGGATCCTGACGTTCGCCTGGCACAACCATTTCCTCTCCTGTAAGGGAGCGCTCTCAACCTTTTTATAGGCAAGCCTCATGCCAGGAATATCAGTGACAGCCTGTCACAACCAGACTCAATGAAATGCACGTTCGTCATGAGAAGAAGTGGGACTTTAGCCCTTAGGGTTCGCGCAAGAATAACTTTCCATGTTTGGGTGCTGAGACGCCTGTCTGGCAAGGCGCGAGGACTGCACATACTCCTCGTATGGAAAGGACGAGCAACGCCGCCTGACGGGATGAATCGACGTCTAAACAGGGGAAGTTATTTTTGCGCAAACCCTTAAGCAAAGGGGGAACAGTCGAAGGGATGGAATAATAGTGCTAATTAACCGACAGTGTGTTGGGAAAATTGACAGCAAACGAATGGGGAAATTGTGTTTGGCTACTGATAACTTTTAGGAGCAGCAACCTTGCACAAAAGGTCTTGAGGAAGGTGATCCTGATGTAACCCTTAGGCGTGAACCCTAAGGATCAGTCGATTCCCTAGGCCGAAAGAAAAATAATTTCCCTTTTTCCAACCATTGCAGAAAAGATACAGACCTACGAACAAGAGTATGACTGGCCCAGTAGGAGGAAAAGACGGTCCCACTGTACAAGAAATACAACAGGTGAATTGGAAAAGAGGACATGGCAAACTGCATTCCTCTTTCACGAAAGAAAAATCTAAATAACTCTCGATTCAAGAGGAACACACCCATGAGACACGATAACACCGCCAATGAGACAAGGGGTTCAATCATGGTAAGTGGCGCCCCGATCGTGGCCATACCAACCAACCCGGCGCTGGCTCTTTGCGACCGGTGAAGGTTCAGGTCATTCACCTGAGTTCGACTTTCCAATACCAGTTTAGTCCACGGAATGGCTCGACAGAAAATATCCGTGTGAATCAAGGAGGAAAAACTCCACCGTTTCAAGTGTTGCCCCTGCATGTGTTTGTCCAACACAATGCGATACCCTGCTCGACGCAAACGGTATCCCATCTCAATATCCTCGATTGCCGGCTTGTTACAGTGGGTGTCAAAACCACCAATTTTGTGAAACACATCTGATCGGATGGCTCCACAGGCTCCCCAGAACGTACTCGCCTCGTTTTGAGCATGTTGATGAACAAAATGGTTCAATAAATTCTTGTATTGGGAAATAAAGTTTTGAGCAGCCGGGCGCGTATCATAGGAACCAAACACCGCTGCCAATTCCGGTTGGGTCTTGAATATGTTCAAAACACGATGGAGCACATCAGGGTGAATCATGACATCCGTGTCAACAAACAACAAAATTTTTCCCTGGGCAAATTTTGCTCCCTCATTGCGTGCCGCCCCTGGTCCAGAAGGTCCAGGACAGTCAACAATGACCACACTATACCGACCAGCAATCTGACGGGTATCGTCAACAGAACCATTGTCGACCACGATGATTTCATGGGGCACATACAGGCACCGGCGAATAGCGGACAGGCAGGAATCAAGATGCCGGCCACCATTGTAGGTGGGGATAATAATGGATATGAGGACTGGATCACTCATTGAATGGCTCATACCGTACCTTCAATGGAATGTAGTAATACCAAAATCGGGATTCATTTACCAATTTAAAATGAGTTGCAAGTATCAGGCCATAGTTAAACGTGCTAATGGACAATCGAAAAACCTTAGTGGCGAAAAACCTTAGTGGCGAAAAACCTTAAGGGCGAAAAACCTTAAGGGGATAAAGGGGGTTTTCTTTCTGTCGATACCGGCACCTTTGGTTGCGTGGCACTCAAAGCCGAAAAATCCTCATCCTCCAAATAGTCGTCCCGCGTCTCTTCGTGATACGATTCCTCCACATTGACGCTCCACAGATCATGCTGGGCGCCCTGAATATTTTTAACAGCTAGCAGAGCTGTCAGCATGGAATGATCTTGATTGTTATACTTGTGCATTCCATTCCGCCCAACTACTTGTAGGTTGTTCAAGGTAACCAGAAATTGACGGATTGTCCCTAAGGCCTCACGATACGACTGATCATACACCGGATAGGCTTTTGGCATTCGCACGACCGTGCCGTCTTCTACTTCCGAGCTGTTGGCCAACCCGATCATTTCGAGTTCCCGTTTCCCAAGCTCAAGAAGATCGGCATCCTCGGCGGACCACAGCCCGTCCCCTTCGAAACAAAAATACTCCAATCCCAAGCAGGTTTTATTGTGGTCCGGAACCATATCTGCACTCCAATTTTTAAAATTCTGGATTCGTCCTACCTTCACGTCAGGATCATGAATATAAATCCAATTGTCCGGGAACACATCCCGTCGATTGATGATCAGAGCTACGGTCAAAAAGTCTCGATAGCGAAGCCGTTCCGCAGCTTCAAGATATTCCGGTGGAACAGGTGGCTCAAATTTTTGCAGAAGTTCTCGAAGTGGCATACTGCTAATCACTTGCCACGTACCGATGGTTTCCAGGCGGCCATTTATCGAAATGTCCAGGGCATCGACTCGACCCTTCGACCAATATATTTTTTCTACACTGGCGCCCAATCGAACCCGGCCCCCTTTTTTCGCGACAAGGTGGGCCGCCGCTTCCCACATCATGCCTGGCCCCTTCCTCGGATAGTGAAATTGATGAATCAATGTTTTGATCACCGACCCGTCTTTGGAACCCACCTTGAAAATGGCATTTTTCAGCAGAGTCGGAATTGACAAATCTTTGATCCGTTGCTCGGCCCATTCCGAGGAAATCTGATTGGGAGGGATTCCCCAAACCTTCTTCGTATAGGCTTCAAAAAAAGTCTTGTACAACCGCTTGCCAAAACGGTTAGACACCCACCGTTCAAAATTGTCCTCTGGTAATTCCGGAAAGCATTGGGAGTGGAGATAACTTCCCAGTATGCCAAGACTATTCACAATTCCTAGCTGTCGCAGTGTGTAGATGGGATCTAAGGGGTAGGGGAGAAATTTTCGGTTGTAATAAATGCGAGAAAGTCGAGCACACACACGAAAATCTTGATCGGAAAGAATCTCATGCCAAATGTCTTCTACAGCCTGTACCTTGGTAAAAAACCGATGTCCTCCAATATCAAATAAAAATCCTTTATAGTTCACCGTTCGGGATATTCCCCCTACGGTGTGATCTTTCTCTAAGACCACACAGGGGATATTTCCCTGTGACAACTGATAGGCTGCGGTCAACCCAGCAGGACCACCTCCAATGATGACGACCCTCTCCTTGGGACTCACCCTCTCGATGCTGTCATGACTCTGTGATGGAATGGAGGAAGACAATTTTTGAACTTCTTACCGTCATCAATTCTGAAGGGGCAAAAAACCGCATTGCAGCCCTTAGGGCTCGCGCAAGAATAACTTCCCCTGTTTGGGCGTCGATCCATCCAGTTTGGCGGCGTTGCTCGTCCTTTCCATACGAGGAGTATGCGCAGTCCTCGCGCCTTGCCAGCCAGGTGTCTCAGCACCCAAACAGGGGAAGTTATTCTTACGCGAACCCTTAAGCCGGGTGGACATGGCCAAGGGAGCTCAATGGGTATCGGTGGAATGTTTTCGGGAAATATGAAGATTAAACGTGATTTAGTCAATGACGTCTGAAAATTTCAGACGAATGGACAGATTGGCGAGAGGGATATTGAAATTGACCAGCGCATTTTTATTTGGAGGACCACACTCTCGATATTCAAAAATTCCGAGATTCACACCCTGCAACCGTCGATTATTCGAATCCATCGAAATGGTATGTTTACGAATAAACTGTTCGCTTTGAACTTCTTCAGCCAACAAATTAAGGGCTGGTGACGTATAGTGCCCTTCTTCCAACACTATATAACAGGTTCCATAATCTTGAAGCACATCATACAGTTCGCCTGGAGTTGAAATTTTTTCCTCTACTATTCGATCCAGACGCGATGTGCTCAGTACCTTATCGGCTCGAAGAACGACCAGACGACCTTCAGGGTCAAATTTCCTCACAAAGAAAATAAAGTATCCGGTATCCACCTTTGCACTATATAACACACTCGCACCCTTTGAATGATTCACCACATAGGAAGCCGCTTCCTCATATCCTTTGGCATAATCAGGTTCAGAGGCATACCCCACCCCAAACTGATATCCCACTGAACCAATCAGTAACAGCGCCACCACGACCCGCCACACACGGGAATTGACAGCCTCTAGACTTAAGGCCGCAAAAAGACAGACTGGTGGAATCCAATAAATCCCTAAGCGAGGAATGTGCACTCCCATATACGTCACCATTCCATACATGGCTATAATCCACAGGAAAAAATACAAGGACCTTTTTTCTCGCCGCCAGATCATCATCACGACCGCGCCCACGCTCAATACTAAGGGAACGACTGAGACCTGCGTCTTCCACAGTACCGTAGGGTAAAAAAGCCATTCAGTAGAGATAAGTTTCCAATGGATGTAGGAACCCACCGACTGAAAAATTCCTTCTTTTCCCTTCTCGACTTCCTCGGCCTGAGGCGCCAGAGGTTTCACAATATTTTGTGTTACCATCGAAACATTGGTTGGGGAAAGTGTCCACGTCATGACGGCGAGGGGTATTAACAGAATGATGATGGCCAAACAAGACATGATCGTCTGTTGTTTCATGAGGAACCGTATTCCCTTAGTCACACCCAGATACACAAAGAAAATTGGGAACATGAAGATCACCATTTGCTTCGCATAGCAGGCGAGCACAAAACTCAACACATACCCAAAGGCCTCGTTTGGCCGCTCGTTCTTGCAGTATCGAAAAAACCAATAAGTCGCCACGATAATAAGGGCTAGAGCAGGGATTTCTGCCATCATGACCCTGGAAAATTTCACAATCATGGGTGAGGTCAGGAATAATAATGATGATAAGAAGGCAATATGAGAATTGTAGAGTGTCTTCACTAATTCAAACCAAGCAAATATCCCAAGAAACACAAAGGCCAACGTGGTGGCCTTGGCGGAGAACACTGAAATCCCAAATAGGAAAAAGAACGGCACCTCGGCAAGACTAGGAAGAAGGGGATGATGGCCAAGACTCAGAGCAGGATATCTAACATAATATTCCTTCACATATTGGACGGGATCGGAGAAAGGAAAATCTTGGATCGAATCATGAAAGAAGACCCCATTCATTATGTATCGGGGCATATCCCCTTGTAACGAAAAGGTTCCACTATTCGTTAGCCCTTTCGTACTTAAGATCAGAACCGACAATCCAATCACAATGAGGCAGAAGGTATTCCAGGAAAAAAAGGATGAACACACCCCGCTCCTCTTGCGAATTAGGCATCCTACAGCTGCCAGTTTTTCTCTCATGTGCATCACTCGTGACGTGACGACACCTTCCTCTCTGTGATCAAACATCACCATCCCAAACGATTGATCAATTCAGAACCCCATGGCTAGACCAGGGGATATACAAAAGATTTAACCGACGTTTTTCTTCTCGCGGTGTGCCTTTCTCCTGCACAAACGGTTCGACAACCCGCTCATTCCCACCCTCACCCACGGTCTCCATATCGTTGCCATTTAACCAAAACTTTCCACGCCACAACGTGCTCTTCAAGTCCCGTGTCCATCGAATGACACATGCGCTTCACAGAATTCCACGAGGTGTTTAGGATGAGCCGACACATACCGTTTCACGATATGGCGATTCGATCCAGAAAGGAGGGCTATGGGTAAGACCATGTATATCACCGATCGACAATCTCGATGCTTTTCTTAATGATTTGACGAAACGGAAACAAACAAACAGCCTAATCGGCTCTGAGCTCGTTGAAAGATCTCCCGTTCGGCATATTCCAACAGATCATCGGATTGCCCTATTTCCTCATAGTCCCTGTTCACCACGTTTTGATCAGATCTTACCTTTCCGCAAGCCGAGAGAAAATTAAAGGGGTCAGACTCGATTTAAATGTGTCACTTTCCGCGGTGTGCCGTGTGCAAATTCGAATCTTGGAAATTTGATGCCCCGCTGCCTGCAGTGGGGCAGTTCATTGTAAGGCTGGTGAAATCTGTTTTTTTTAACAGTTTGCTTGCTCTGCTGCGTGAGCGTCCGAGAACCATGGCAGTGTAATTCTTATTCCACTTGCCATTTGGGCTATGGGGTTACCATGTCGGAGCCTTCCCAGGGGCCTTAACGGCAAGTTCCTTTTTTACTGGAACTCACACAGGTCTGGAGCGCAATACTGAGCGCTCAGAGATTTTTCACTTTTTAATTATGGTTTGACGATGATGGTTCCGATCATGCTGGCGGTATGTAGGGCACAATGGTAGGGAAAGGTTCCTGGGTGTTTGAAGATGTGTTCAAAACGGTGGCCGGCTTTGTTGAGCGTTTCGCCGCTGTCGAATTTTCTCCCGCCTTCGGTGCAATCTGTTCCGCGGCATGCTCCACTCCTTGCGGTATGTGGTTCCTTCGCGCCATCGGCGTAAATCCAGACGATGCGTTCTCCGGCTTTGATGGTCACCACCTGTGGGGTAAAAAATGAGGTAGCCCGGAGAATCATCACGGTGGCGCCCAGCGGTGCGCCCAGCGGTATGGATGATGTTGGCGCTGTGTTCTTTTCCTCGAGGTGTTGTATTTCGGAGACCACGAGGAATTCATCTTTCTGTGGATCCATGTAACAGGGCTTTCCTTCTTTTGCGCTGACAGCCAGGGTTTCAATATTGGAGGCGATGGCGTGCCGAGGGTTACCATGAAACAGCTGGTCATCTGATTGCGTCTGCCATTCTGGTGTGCCGTCACCATCTCGGTCTTGTAGGGTTTGGATGAGGCAGTCTTTTGGGTGCAGTCGCCACACGACATCCACTTGAAATGGATAGCCCACTTCTGCTTGGTCGATGATGACCTGTCTCTCCCCCGGCTCGACTTCTACTCCATAGTCCAGAACGATATCCGCATCGGCCCAGCCGAATTTGGCTTGAGCATCCTGGGTGTGCCAACACACACTCATTAAGAGTATGAAGAGGCTCATGAATGTTTTTGGCATAACAATTCTCCTGATGAGGGACAGATGTCAGTATCTTTTCTTTGTGTGTGTTAGGGCTCGCACAAAAATAACTTCCCATGTTTGGGCGTTGATCCATCCCGTCTGGCAGCGTTGCTCGTCCTTTCCATACGAGGAGTATGCGCAGTCCTCGCGTCTTGCCAGACATGCGTCTCAGCACCCAAACAGGGGAAGTTATTCTTGCGCGAACCCTTTCCCAATCCTACCCGGTTTGGTTAAAAAAGCGAACATTGAGAATGTTGAAAAAAGCCGCCAGCCTTCGCCAAGGCCACGGCAGACATGCCAGCGGCGTTCCTTGCCTCCGCGTGTACGCGCTGTAGCCGCCACAACGCGCAGCCCGCAGGCAGGTCGCCATTTTGCCGTGCTCACGTACTCCATGTACGCTCCGTACGTCAACATGGCTGCGGCCTTTCCTTCGATAAACTCAGGACAGGATTGGACCAACCCTCCGCCTCCGCGAGGGCATGCTTTTTGGGATCAATCACAATTTTGGTGGAGTGAGGCTAGCCCCTCGTTTGGTATTCCCGTCAAGGGGGTCCCGGATGTGGATGCCTAGACCATGCCCCCACTCCTAGGGTAGGGTTTCATCAATGCGTGTGCCTATTCGATGAACCTCAGGCTCGTGTCATTTCGACCAACGAGAGAAATCCTTGTCTCGAGCAAAGCGAGAGATCTCTTCCAACCTTTCAAGGATTTCTCACATCCGTTCGACATGACACAAAGGGAAGGCCGTTTCCCCATAACCATCACGGTAGAGAGTGAGCGTCCATACGAGCAAGAACAGAGAGAAACACTAGACGAGAGGTTGACCTTGCCTGCCCTGGTTTAGGGAAAGGGATGGGGTACCTATAAGGGGCGCCATTACAAGGATGATGCTGGGACCCTGGTTGGGCATCACCACAGCATGGCCACACAATAGGCCCCGACTCCACCAAAGTTGCCACTGATCCGCTTTTTGAACATTCCCTCGAAGTCAGGTTGAGGGGTGTACCCATCGGTCTACGTAACCTCCCGCAAGGGTCTTCCCCACCATGGATTTTGTGGTGTGAATGTCGTAACCACAATGCCTTTTTAATAGGCAACTAGGTCAAAAATCCCATCCTATCTTAGTCATTTTCTGTTGTACGAAACTAATCCACAAGGTTGTCCCCAATTTTAGTGGACGAAGACAAACTTGTTTAAAAATTCACAAGTATTCAAATGGTTGCGGAATTTTTTTTACGTAGAATGCAGCAAGTATCTGTGAATAAATGGTGTATGAGGACTTCTAATTGGTCACGATGGGCAATATAAGATGGGATGGGGACATTTGATTTCTTATGCCTTCCCATTTAACTAAGGTTGCTTCAGTTTATTGAATCCCAAGGGTTTTGAGCTGCTGGTCAGGATTTTCAACAAACTCTGGAAGGTACTCATTGGAGTCTCACGGCGGTTATAGCGAAAGACAAACTCATCAAGATAGTGTTGCAGGTATTTTGAATCCACTCCATGGTGAATCCCGTTCAGCCAGGTCTGCAGATTGCCGAACGCTCTATGGATGTGTGGAGCGTGCTTCCCAGCACTTGCTGGGTCACCCTGGGTCCGTCTCAGGTGTTCGTATCCTGCCAAGGCTTTTGCCGAGTATCCCTTCCAACCATCGGACTTGATCTTACTGCCCTCAGCGACATGGCTATTGAGGAATGCTTTGATCTCGTTCTCTCCAGCGTCTTGAAGAATCGCTAATCGTAAACGCCCTGCTTTCTCTCGAAAGTGATCCCCTTGTGTGTACGTGACAATTTCTACGGCTCCGGCTATTAACGTCTTGGTTTTCGCTTTCGCGACGCCACGGCCCGTTTTGCCTTTTACCGGTCCACCGATATGGGTTTCATCGGCTTCAACTGTTCCTGCGAGCCGTTCACGGTTCTGTCGTACCATTCCTCGTCGCAATCTGTGGAGCAAATACCAGGCGCTATCCACCTTCTTGATACTGAGTTGACGCTGCAATTGCACAGCACTGATGCCAGGTGTGTGCGTGGAGACGAAATAGGCAGCCCAAAACCAAAGCCGTAGCGGCAAGTGCGATCTATGCATCACTGTGCCGCTTAGCGGTGATGTCTGTCTATGACACGACGAACACTCAAACCGGAAATATTTTTTGAGCCACCAACCACCGCGATGACCGCAAGCTGGACACATAAACCCGTCTGGCCACCGAATCGCCCGCAAGTACTCGAAGCACGCTTCTTCGGTGTGGAACCTAACAGAAAAATCCAAGATATCAGCAGCATACCCTGTGTCCATAGTCCAGCAGACTAGTCTAGGGACTAACCTTAGTCAAATGGGAAGGCATATGATTTCTTATGACCCTAAATAAGGGCAAGAGACCTGGCAATGGTCGAAAATGATCCCTATCACTACCGGCAATGGCCAAGCGAATTCGGTGCCCTTTTTTGAAGAGGTAGGAGGTGGGAAGCAGGTTGAATGTTAGAGTGGTGACCTTCCCAGGAATGATCGGTTGGCTATCGGCTTGGAGGTAGGTTCGGTAGGGAACAGGATCACGGTAAGGGGCGGGTGTTTGGCTCAATTTCCTATGAATGGCCCTGAGCATGCCTTCCGTCACGTACGAGACGGTGCCTTCTTCGTTCACGTCTTCGAGATAGGCGAAGACCGTGGCGTCTTTGCCTGAGATGTTGAAGTACAGGGTCACAGAAGGATGGCCCGTGACTTCCCAGTCATCCTCCAGGGGAGGGGAGGTATATACCAACAACTTTTTGTCTTGTTCTATTCTGTCGGGATAGGGATCGTTGATTGGCAAGCCGACAAGCGTATGCCAGCGGGACTCCCGTCCCGTGCCGGCTGTGGGATCGACCTTGTAGATGTCTTGTGTGTGTTCGTCTGCAGGCGGTTCTTCGCGCAACTCAAAATTTGGTGCGAGGTGCAATGTGACGGGTGTTGCCGTTGGTGGCCAGGAGGTGGTCGATTTCCATTGCTCCTCGCCCATGGTGAAATAGTGGATTGGCTTTTCCCGATTAATCCCTGTTTGGATGCCTTTGAGATGGTAATCAAAAAATTTCAATAGTTCGCCGGCGTGATCAAACTGAACCGGCCCGATGCTGTAAGGGCTGATGCGCCGGCGTCCCCCATGGTCCCACGGGCCGATGATCAATTTATTATTGGGGTTCGTCAGATGTCGTCGAATGGCGGCATGTTGATAGCCTCCATCAAACCATCCGGTATAGCTATACATCGCGGCGCCCGAGCTGTCGATTTTTTCGTGGTACCACACCGGTCCCAAGGCATCGATGTTGGGGACTGGGCTCGAGGAGGGCGCATCATCACGAAAGATGATTCCCAATGCTTCTTTGTGTGGGTTCCAATTGAACGCGTGAGCGGCGATGGCTTGATCAAGCAACCTCTCATCACGATCCACATCGACGGGGTGTACTCCCTGGATAGCGAGTGCGCCCAGCCAACTGCCGAAAGGCAGGGTATTGCGATCCAGGTTTTTGGTGATGTGATACCACGTTTTCGTAAACCAGCTCAGATGAATGCCACCGGGATAGATAATTTCCGGATACAAGTCGAAGCCTGAAAACATCGGTGCCACGGCTTTGACAGCTGGGTGCTGGTTCACCAAGAGGAGTTCAGCCGAGGCGCCGGAGTATGAAATCCCTAAAGAGCCGACCTTGCCATTCGACCATGGCTGCTGAACAATCCATTCGACGATTTCCGCGCCATCTTTGATTTCTTCCGGGGAATGAGAATATCGGCGACTGCCAAAAGAGGCTCCCGACCCACGAACGTCGATACTCACCCACGCGTATCCATTCGCCAAAAAGCGCTTGGTGTATTGGCCGATGAGCCCTCGTGGAAGGGTCTCTTTAAACACGCTCAGGGGCCATCGGTAGGCCATGGCTCGCCAATACCGTGTTTGATGAAGCATGGTGGGCAGTCGTTGGCCAGCTTGCCAGGAGGTAGGAAGATACACATCGATGGCGAGTTTGATGCCATCTCGCATCATGAGGTACCGGGATGTCCGAGTATATGAAATGTCTTCTCCCTGGGTTTGGATCTGATAAGGGCTGGGTTGTTGCCCAATGCCCTGAACTGGCAGCAGGAGCAGGAAGCCAGTCAGCAGCCACACATGGGTCATAATGGTATTGCGTGACATGGCGAGTTATCGGTGGGGGACCCTCTTGGTGATTATAGTCATTTCAAATCAGTTCCATAAACTCGAAATACGAATATCGAATGTCGAAATACATCCGAAATCTTAAATTCGAGTTTTTCAAATTGGTCATTCTCATGTGTTTCGGATTTCGATATTCGAGTTTCGGGTTTACGCTCTTGTGCTCCCGCCAGCCGCAGAGACAACGGAAGTTAATTGAAATAGCCATAAAGCAGAGGGGAAAGGTTGCCGTAAAAGAATTGAGTGCGTCTTTCGTGGATTCATTATAATCTTTCTATTATGGGGGGGAGAATGTGTGGTACGGAAGTCACGGCTAAACGTGGGTGAGAATCTATGGCCTCTTGGTTGACACATGCCTTTTTGGCTGGAGCCTTGGGAAAGGCCCAGCCATTTCATATCCGGACCACGCGCTTTTGGGTGTTATCAATCTTCTGTTCGATTGTGCCCGATGCGGATGTCCTTGGCTATGCCTGGGGCATTGAGTATAGCCACGTGTTGGGGCATCGTGGCTTGATGCACTCACTGTGTTTTGCCTTTGGTGTGGCAATGCTGACTGTCGTGTGGGGATTTCCCGGAATACCACGAGGATCAAAAACGTGGTGGGTCTTGGTCACGCATTTCTTTCTGGTGACGGCGTCTCATGGGGTGTTGGATGCACTGACGAATGGGGGCTTGGGTGTGGCGTTTTTTGCGCCCTTTGATAATACCCGGTATTTTTTCCCCTGGACCCCAATTGTGGTTTCCCCGATTGGGGCAGATTTTTTTGGACTGCGCGGGTTACACGTGATCGCCAGTGAAGCTCTCTTCGTGTGGGCGCCGATTATGCTTATGGCCAAGGGCGTAGTATTTCTCAGAAATAAACGTATCAGGTGGAGGGAATGTGAGTCGGCGAAGTAAAGGGCACCTCTAAAGACCGTCCTTTTCCGTGATGGCGGCGTCAGCCGCGTGCTCACATCCTCATGTATTCGCCCATACACTCCGGTTTTCCGCGCGCGGCTTCCTTGCCCTCACAAAAAATGCCTAGTTTTTAGAGGTACCCTAAAGAATTTGGGTGGGGAATAGCCGTCCCGCTCAACCCAACGGTATGGATTGGCTCCTGGTACTGAATATCGAACCCGACCATTATAACTCGATGCGTGGGGGGGAGAGATGATCGTCACCGGAAAGGGTGGAAAGTTGGCAATCCAACAACTTTCGTAATTCAAACGCTGCCCCTTCCCGAAAGTGCTCGGCATCCTGCACCGCGATAAACGGGCCGTACACGCGTGGCTGGAACAAATTGCAGGAGACTCGCACAAACCACTGTTCGTTACTTTTTGATGTGCGTTTTCTGAAAACCACCCCTTCTCGTTCTATTGTTACATGACTAGCCATAGGGTGCCTCCTTTCGCGCTGTGATTCTTTCCGTGAATCAACCTGGCGTTTCGACTCCTGCTACGATTATTTTAAAGAAAAATTTCATGATGAAAATGGTACATTTTGCCTGATTTTCACTATTTATTAAAACATGTATCCTGTATGTGAGCTAAGCGGGTTCCACAATATATTGCGGTTTTTTTTATTTTTGTCAAGAGTTTTTATTAAAAAAAAGTACTCACGTTTTTTAACCTAGGGTAAAAAACTTATAAATGTTCAGTTCACCACCGGAGGGAAGTGGGCACAACACCCTGGGTTTTGTATGTAGGGAATAGGAAATTCAAAAGGCCTTTTTGACTAGATCGCCACGTACCAAAGAACGCGGTGAGGGGTCCATCCGCACACTTCGCCGTCTGAAAGGCGGGAGTGCATCCGGTGAGTCGGGGCTTCCTGGCCCTTTTGCCAGGGATTATGCCAAATCTGTGGCTTGCTCGTGGCGTGTAGGGTGGAAACGGGCAAAGGGGGAGTGTCGGTTCGGGTACCGAACCGGAATCCGGGGAGGGATTAGGCTGTTTGCATGAATGCGTCGAGGCGGGCTGGGGCTCGTGGTGGGGCGCGGCGGGGTAGGCCCAGGTGGCCCAGAATCTTGATGATCACGGTGGGATCTTCGATCCCCGCGAGGATGGTCAATGGCCCGCCGCATTGTGGACAGGTGGTAATGTCGATGGCGAAGACGCGTTTGAGTAATTGGCCCCAGCTCATGCGGGCCCGCGTGGAGGCCGAGGAGCGATCGCCGTCTCCATTGACGAGGTTCGGTGCCGGGTCGGCCGCGCCGGGGACGATCTGGGACCGCAACGCCGCGTTGGGTGCCAGCACGCCATGGAAACGAATGAGATGGAGGCGGGGACGCGGAACAAGTGCCGCCAGACGTTGATTCCCGACATCCTTTATCGGGAATCCAGGTTACCGTTTCTGCCTGGGGCCAAGATGGATCCCCGCTAACAAATTGCGCCTGCGTGTTGATGCACCTTTGTGCGTAAGTGTGGGGATGAAGGACGGAGGGTGCTTGTCCCTTCCTCGTCATTCCCGACATTTTTAATCGGGAATCCAGGTTCTCTTTCAGGCCTTTCCGGATGGACCCCCGATAACCACTGACGGGGTGACGGAGGGGGAAGATGGCGTTTCTGTCAGGGGACAAGATGGATGCCCGGAATGCGAATTGACACCCTGCGGCCTCTGTCGGTACCATTTTGTTTGGTCAAAATGAAGGGTTTCAAGATGTCGAAACCATCGCATTCAAGACGCGGATTCATACAATAAGTGCAATTTCTCTCGCCACCCGAATTGGGTAGGATGAGGGGCTGAACCAATCCATGTCACCGGAGGAATTGCATCTATGAAACACTACCAACACCTAGGCACCGAAGAACGGTTTTACATCTGGCAAGCGCGACGGGAAGGGAAAACACAACAGCAGATTGCTGAGGCCCTTGGCCGTCACCCCTCAACAGTCAGTCGAGAACTCAAACGGAATACCTATCCGCAGTGTCATGTGTATACCTATCACTGGGCCAGGCAGATCGTGAAACATCGAAAATACGACGCGAATCGACAGAAGTCTCGCACGCTCACGGATGAACACGCGCACTTGATCACGCAGCTCGTGCGGCAATACGTAAGCCCGGAGCAAGTCAGCGGGTACCTGAAACAACACCATGCTCTCAGCCTCAGTCATGAAACGATTTATCGGGTCATCTACAGTGATGCCACCCGAAAAGCGGCATGACAACCATTTCTTCGTCAAGGGCGTCGCCATCGCCGCAAGCGATATGGCTCGGGAGCCCGCGCCTCCTGTATTCCCAATCGCATTTCGATCACGGAGCGTCCCCACGAAGTGGACAAGAAAGAACGCCTCGGGGATTGGGAGTGTGATACGGTAATTGGGAAAGATCGAAAAAGCGTGCTGGTGACGGTGGTGGACCGAGCCTCCTTGTATACGGTCTGCTCTCGAGTCTTGAGTCGGTCCGCCCACGTATTGAGCCAAGCCATCATCCGACTCCTTCGCCCCTTCAAAGAGCGTGTGAAGACCCTCACCTTTGATAATGGCTCAGAGTTTGTGAAACATGAACGAATTGCCCGCGCCCTTGAGGCCACGACCTATTTTGCCCATCCCTATTCCTCCTGGGAGCGAGGCATCAATGAAAACACCAACGGACTCCTTCGACAGTTCTTCCCGAAACACACGGATTTTCGGACGATCTCCTGGCAACAGGTGACTGAGGCCGTCGACCTCCTCAATAATCGTCCAAGAAAAACACGAGGGTATCGAACCCCCAACCAACTCTTCAACAATCTCTTCGTCCCACTTATTTGAGAAAGAATTGCACTTGCTACTTGAATTCAAGAGAACAGCGGGTACGCGAAAAAGGGGTCAAAAAGGGGTCAAATCTTTTGAAAAAGGGGTCAAATCTTTTGTTGACTAATACTTCAGCTCACGCCCCCTTCTCGGAATAGAAGATCACTTGCACATAAAAAGGTTAGTGGCTAAAAGAAAGCCGAAGAGTTAAAAACGAAACTCTCAACCAAAGATTTGACCCCTTCTTGACCCCTTCTGACCCCTTCTCACGAAACACTCGGCGAGGCGTTTGAGAATATGCGCCCGCTGTTCAACCTCACGCAATAACAGTCCGCCACTATCTGAACTGATCTTTCCCCCATCGAATTGCCCCACCACCGCACGACGCCCAAGGCCGTGAAATTCCAATTGTCCTGCTGTACACGCTGTATTCATAAGGCTACTCTCTCCTCTGGCTCTAACCTATTGAGCTCCCAATGGTTATGCCATGAAATGCGGCCTTATTCAATTCAGCCGGTGAGAAATCCAGGCTAGGAGTCTCAAATCAAGCGACACTAACGTGCAGCCGGAACACCCCCCGTAACCAGTGGGATACTAGCCGGCTTTCAAAGGGGTGGAGGAGGTGCTATGACAAGGGCTAGTGTTTAATTTGTTAAGTTAGCTATATTATCTTTAAGCTGCGATCCCTTGACTTCCCTTTTCCGCCATTTAAATGGTTTGGCTGTTGGGTTGTCGTGTTCGATACAATCTTCGATACGCTGTCTCAGTTGGTGAGGACTGGCAAAGGAAGCGCCCCGGAGAGCTTTCCGGGAAAAGATCCCAAACCAGATTTCGACCTGATTGAGCCAGCTTGCGGATGTCGGGGGAAAATGAAAGTGGACATTGTTATGGCGTGCGAGCCACTCGTCGTTCTTCTTGTGGGTGCCGTCATTATCTAACACGACGTGAATCTCTTGGGCTGGAGAGTATTCCTCCACAATTTCATCCAGAAAGGCTTGAAAATCCGTTCGCTTTTTCTCTGGCGTCACTTTGCCCTGAATTTTTCCTGTTGAGACTTCCAGCGCAGCAAAGAGATTGAGCGTGCCATGTCGTGTATAGGTGCTTTGGTAGGCGCGGATGACTTTTCCACTCTCTGTTTTGATATAGCCGGTTTTTCGTTCCAGGGCCTGAATGCTGGGTTTTTCATCCACACAGAGCACGATGGCGTTGACCGGCGGGGCTAAATAGAGCCCCACAATATCCGCGGCCTTGCTGGCAAAGTTTGTATCGGTGCTGATACACCATGACCGGTGCCGTTGCAGATTGATGCCTTCTTTGCGTAACACTTTCCAGACCGCGTCAACGGGTGCCTCCAACTCCTCGGCCACGGCAGGCCCGTCCCACAGGGCCAACCCTTGGGGCGGCGGTGGGCTTAACACCTTGAGCAGATCATTGCGAAACGTTTTACCATACTTGGGTGGTCGACCCGAGCGGGGCTGATCCTGAAGGCCGGCTAGCCCATTCTCGACATAGCGTTATCGCCAATCAATGACTTTGTTGGGGTACGTGGTGAGTTCCTGCGCGATCTGTTTGACCGGTTTTCCCGCTTCGCTCTCCAAAATCATTTTCGCTCGGGCCACCGTTTGCTTGGGCAATGTTCGGCTCTTTGTCCGGTTTCGTAACGTTCTCTTGTCCTCTGGGGGGATCTCTATGGGGGGGGGCAGTTCTCGGCATTAGGCCAAAATTACATAATATAGTTTAACTTAGCAATTAAACACTAGGACATAATCGGACACGGGCCCGAGGCAAAGTCTGACCATATTTTCAGGATTCCGCTGATTTAAATAGAAAACCAATTTCAATATACTTCATTTCAATTTTCGGCGCGCCCGTGGTCGACGCAGAAGACAACCTGGGTGGGGTCGTAGCCAGGCGGGCTATTCTCCCAGACTATTTACCTGCGAACAGACCACGCAAGGTTTTCTAAGGGGAAACGGTCTCCCGGTACGATCCACTTGTGGAGAAAAAATCAAAAAGGTGGACGAACTAAGGCAACTCTCCGTCTCCAAGTGAAGAGCATGATTGTGAAAGATTCCCGAACCCCTCAGCCTTCAACAGGCTCATTACAAAGAAGGAGAATGAAAATGCGGATCCATGACTATCTGATCATTGGTGCCGGTCCGGGAGGCCTCCAGCTGGGGTACTGTCTCCAAAAGAACCGGCGCGAGTACCTCATTCTAGAAGGCGCCGAGAAACCGGGGAGTTTTTTTGAGCGGTTTCCCCGACATCGGGCACTGCTCTCGATCAACAAAGTCCATACAGGGCAGGAGGATCCGGGTGTCAATCTGCGATGGGATTGGAATTCCCTCTTAAATGAGGAAGGCGTGCTCCTCAAAGATGAGACCAAGGCGTATTGGCCTACCGGCGATGATTTAGTGCGCTATCTTGGTCGCTTTGCTCGGCACTTCGATCTCGCCATTCAGTATCAAACCCAGGTCATCAGCGTCGCACGACAAAACGGGGTCTTTGAGGTGGTTGATCAAAAAGGCCGCCGGTATGCCGGACATCGGCTGATTGTCGCGTCCGGGCTGTCACGGCCCTATATGCCTGCGATACCGGGGATTGAGCAAACCGAAAATTATGCGGACGTCTCGATCGATCCCCAAGACTTTGCCGGCCAGCGGGTCCTGTTTATCGGCAAAGGCAATTCCGCCTTTGAGAGTGCGGAGCATTTAATTGGGACCACGGCATTGATGCACCTGGTGAGCCCCAACCCCATTACCCTGGCCTGGAAAACCCACCACATTGGGCACCTGCGCTCGGTGAATATAACCTTGGCGGACAGCTACCTCTTGAAATCCCAAAATGTCTTTATTGATGCGACGGTGAAACGGATTGAGCGAACCGGGGACGGGTTTCGAGTGACGTTCATCTCGTCCCATGGGCATCGGGAGGAGGAAGTCCTGGACTATGATCGCATCATCACCTGTACCGGCTTTCAATTCGATGACTCTATCTTTGATCCGTCCTGCCAACCGGCGCTGGCCATCGGGAATCGCTTCCCGGCACAAACGAGTCAGTGGGAGTCGACCAATGTGCCGCATCTGTATTTTGCCGGGGCGTTGATGCAAATGCGGGATTTCAAAAAGGATCAGTCGGCCTTCATTCATGGTTTTCGCTACAACACCTCGTGGTTAGCGCGGCTCTTTGAGCATAAGTACCATGGGCAGGACTGGCCCTCCCGGCGCATTGAGCCTACGGCCGAGAAGGTGGCGGCGGTCATCCTCGAGCGCATCAATCGAAGTTCGGCCCTCTGGCAACAGACGGACTATATCATTGACCTGCTCGTGGTTGAGGGGGCGGACGTGCGCTACTACGAGGAGATGCCCCTCGACTATGTTCAGGACAGCCCCTTTAGCCGGTACGAGCAGTATTATATCGTGGCGCTGGAGTTTGGACAGAACCTGATCGATGCGGCGGTTGATCCCTTTTGTGTGAACCGGATTCATAAGGAAGACACGGCGCATTCGGAATTGAGCACCGTCATCCATCCCATTGTTCGGCGTTTCCGTCAGGACAAGCTACTCCGCACTCATCATGTGATTGAAAATATCTTGGGCGAATGGAAAAAAGACCATGACCACCTCGAGCCGCTCTGTCGGTTCTTCCAAGAAGAATTCGGGACGGGAACTCCCGGGGTTCCTGTTGGAGCGGACGTCGCGACGGGGATGTCTGCAATGGTTCATTGATCTGTGAGACGCATGTGCATCTCACAGGCAGCATCCTATGGAAAAATGGTGGATGGATGACTCTTCTTTCACAACACATGCAGCCGATCAAAATGATCGAAAAGGAAGAAGACATGATCACAAACACAAAAGACGTGCGTCTTGCCTTGTACTCTGCACGCCAAAGTCTGTGAGGTACGCCTTCATGAAAAACCATATCTGGGTGCTGGGTGTCTCTAGTAGCGGTTTTTAGGTCTGGTTAACGCGGCCTGAATCATCGCGTTCAAAGACCAACCGGGACCCACTTAATCGCTTAAGGATCTATTAAAAACATGTCTCAATTTAGAGTTCATCCCACAAACGATACGATTATACTGGGGAGCGGATTAGCTGGAATGGCCGCGGCCCTACAGATAAAAGACCGGGGGATTGAGCCGATTCTTATCACAAAAGGCAAAAGCGAAAAAAATGGAGCCACTGCCATTGCTCGAGCAGGCTTTAGTGTTGTTCAAAATGGGTCCGAAGATAGCCTCAGGTCTCACATAGAGGATACGCTCTCCTCAGGACGGGGATTATGTGATCCAGACCTGGTGTCGACTTATGTGCATCAATCGATTCGATATGTTCCTGAACTTGAAAAACATGGCGTGACCTTTGATCGAGGGAAAGATGGTCGTCTGAAAACCTATCTGGGTGGTGGTCATACACATCCCCGAATGATTTACACAATTCATAAAAACGGACCGGATATCAGTATCCCTCTGATTCAGAAAATCCGGAATCAAAACATCGAAATACACAAAGGTCTTTTCGTATTTGATGTTTTGAAGAAGAACGCTCTGTTCTACGTCATTTGCCTGAACCAAGAAAAAGGGACTTTCCAAGTGTTTGTCGCCAGAACGGTTATCGTGGCCACCGGAGGAGCAGGGCAGATCTACCAAGTCACCCGAACTCCGCTTGAGGCGACGGGTGATGGATTCGCCTTGGCTTTTAACCTGGGAGCGGAACTGGTTGATATGGAATTCGTACAACATTATCCACTCGAAGTTGCGTGGCCGAGAAGCGAGACCCTTCACGCGGATATCCCGGCAAGTCTTCCGAGTCTTGGGGCAAAGACAAAGAACGCTCTCGGAGAGCCTTTTATGAACAAGCATGATAGTCGAGGGGACCTCGCCACTCGTGATATTCATGCGCGAGGAATGTTTCAAGAGATTCTTGCTGGGCGAGGTGTAAGAAATGGTGTGTGGCTTGACCTCTCTGGCGTGAAAGCTCAAGCCGTAAAAGAAACCATGCCTGATTATTATGCCTATTTTCTCGAACAAAGAATACCAAGAAAAGAATGGAAAGTGATTGTTTCTCCGGGCGCTCACTATTTCATGGGGGGAATTGTTATCGATACACAGGCTCAAACGAGCATTCCTGGATTATTTGCCTGTGGAGAAGTCACGGGTGGGGTTCATGGGGCTAATAGACTTGCCTGTAATTCGTTGCCTGATTGTGTCGTGTTTGGAACGATTGCCGGCCAGTCAGTCGTTGAATTTATTATGAAGAATCCTCCAGGGAATGAAGAGCCGTTCTGTCCAGAAGTGGAAGCGTATATCCAAAACCTCGATCGGCATATCGGGGAAGATAATCACGTAGAGCAGCTACAGAGTACACTGAAGCAACGTATGTGGGTCGATGGAGGCTTAATCCGAACAGGGGAGGGGCTTACGAGGCTCGTGCAATATATCGACCGCAGCCTTGGAGGATTCTCCAAATGGGCGGCAAATTCTCGGGAGGAGTTAAGCCGACTGTTTGAGCTGAGGAATATGTATATCACCGCGAAGCTTGTTTCTATGAGTGCGCAAAAACGGAAAGAAAGTCGTGGTTCACATTTTCGTAAAGATTATCCCGAGACAAATGAACAATACATAGGAAACTTCATTATCAAACAAAGCAACGGGGAACCCCAGCTTATGTTTAGAAAAAGATAAGGAGGAGCCAATATGAACTCACTATCGGTCACGCCCCGTCGCGTTGAACGAAAAGATACGTGTTTTGGTGACGTAGAGCCTAATGTCTTGGTTGATTCTGTGTATGGAATTTTAACCAGCCGAAGGGTAAGACGACACTTGCCGTTGGATAGCATTGGGGTCAAAAAGTCCCTATTAGAAAAAATTCAGACGAATCAGCCTATCAATTTGTCAACAACCTGGCTTGGAGTCAAAACGACGAGTCAGGGAGTCGCCGATGAGGTTGATCGCGCGACGCTACTTTTTTTACGCGATCAATTCATGACCCCCATTGAGAACCTGGGAGCGCGCCTCATTATCAGAATTCTTTTCGCCGATACCAATGCTTCATTTCTGCAAGGATACAATAGGGAGCAAATAGATCGCTATTGGCACAGTCTTAAAGTTATGACTCAGTCACTAGGTAAGAATTTTGAGCTTGTATCCTTAAACACTCACTTTTGGTCGGATGCCTTTGCATTAAACGGGAATGAGGGTTTTTCGGTCATGGAACTCGCGAAGCGGCTTGATCTGGAAAACATGTTTGAACAATCGATCCCGAAGATCGATGCATCGCTTAAAGACCCTCGTTTTAGAACATTAATCGAGCAAGCCGGAAAACACTCTCTTTTAGTCAAAAGAGGTTTCTTGACTCAAGAAGAGGTTGCTGAACGGTACGTGACTTTTCGAACGTTTGGCCTCAAAAGGTATCATCAGCTCTATCCGGACGATATTTATTTCTGCTATGCCAAACCTGAACTTCATGAACTCATCGCTACTATCCCTACACTTTACGTTTTCTCGTTTTATAAAGGAACGTCTGTGTGTCCGTGGTTTATCGGTGAAGAGAGTGAGGCCTTTCAAAGACTTAAGAGATGAGTTCTGGCTATGGGCGAGGAGCCTGTCCGAGATCAGTCTCATCTCGGGCAGGGTCCTAGAAAGGAGAAGAAGAATGGGAAAATACTACGACGTGGTGATCTGTGGCGGAGGGTTTGCGGGGCTGACACTTGCGCGTCAACTTCGCATGAAACTCCCCGATTTGTCGATTCTCGTCATCGAACGGACGAAGCGACCGCTGCCGGTGGCAGCCTACAAGGTGGGAGAGTCCATTGGCACGGCGCCTACCTTCTGGCTGCGAAAGATCCTAAATCTGGAGTCGCAAGTTGACAAGCACGTAGAGAAGTATGGTCTCCATTTTATCGGTGTTGGCGGCGGGGACTCGTTTCAAGAACGGATTGAGTATACGGCGCGAGCCCAGCCATACACGGGCCTTCCGGCTTACCAACTGGATCGCGGCCTGTTCGAAAATGATGTCCGAACGTCCAATGATGCGCTCGGGATTGAGATGCAGGAGGGCTTTCTGGTCAAAGATATTGTGACCCACGATGGCGAGCCGCATACCGTGGTCTACGAGGATAGCGGAAGCAGGGAGAAGAAAACTGTATCGTGCCGCTTCGTGGTGGATGCTACTGGCCGGCGGCGCTTTCTGGCTCAAAAGTTGAGCCTGGCACGGGAATTGGAGAATCCAGCAAACGCGACCTGGTGGCGGGTCAAGGGAGCGTTGGACGTGTCTGATCTTGTCCCCAAAGAAAACGCCGCCTGGCACCGGCGGGTTGAAACCCGAAGAGATACGACGTTGCATCTCTTTGGCGAAGGGTACTGGGTATGGTTTATTCCACTGCCTGATGACTACACCAGTATTGGAATCGTCGGGACTGAGCGGCTCCATCCTATCAAGAGCCGAAACACCTATGAAAGTTCGTTTGCTTGGCTTGAGCGCCATGAGCCGATAGTTGCGAAATGGCTAGCGAGCACACAGCCAATCGACTTTTTGGCATATAAGAAGCTGTCCCATTCGATCGAGCGTGCGTTCTCGGGGACGGGGTGGTTTTGTGTAGGTGAGGCAGCAGCGTTTACGGATCCGTTCTTTTCAAACGGCGCAGACTTGATTGCCTGGGCTGATACGATCGTTATTCGCCTCATTGAACTTACGCTTGCGGGGCAACTGACGGACGAAATTGTGAACCACTACAATGAGCTGTACCTCGGGTGGGCAGGGATGTGTACGGATATGTTTTCCAGCATGTATGAGGTTCTTGGTGATGACTTCCTTATGCTCATGAAACCGTTTTGGGACGGCGGGCAGTATTTCGCCGGACCAGCCCAGTTGCTCTTTTTGGGATTTCTGGAACACGAGGAGATTCTGCCCGAGTATCTTGCGTTGACGCGGCAGTTCATCCGCTTGAATCGGCAAGTCCAGGCACTCTTCATACAGTGGGCGAAGCTTCGATCGGGGAAAAAACTGCCGGCTGGCTTCTATGATCCCCTGAGGGGATTTCCGAATATATGTGAGGTCATGCGGGGAAGTGTTCGCGAAAAAAGTCCCCAGGAGTTCTTGGAGGAGATGGCCGGCTCACTTCAGTTGTTTGAAGACTACGCCCGTGTGTTCTTTAGGTTGGCAGTAGCCGATGTGCTGCCCAAAGAAGAGAGCACATTATCTGGGGCGTGTGTCAATCCCTATGCTGTGGGACTTGATCCGGAGAAGTGGGAAGAGGACAGGCTTTTTGCGTTCGAAGGCGAACCACGGTTTCAAGCTTTGGACCAAATGTGTGCGGATCTGGCGCTTGTGGGTCAGCCAGTCAGCTAATACGCTTGTTTGCTGTATATTTTCTACTTCTCTCTCTGGCGGGGGAAGGAAAAGACCAACTCTTTCTTTTTGGGCCACCTGGACTTGAGGAGGAGGAAGACATGCTTGAACGTGAGAGCACCTACGGAATACGCGTGGCAGTCGAGAGGGACGTGGAGTCGATCGCTGGGCTGTTCCGGCAAGCGTATCCGAGGACGAGGGGAGGGCCCATCCACGAGTGCGAGGATCCGGAGTTCGTCCGGGAGTCCATGAATCGGCCGGATCTGTGGCTTGTCGCGACTGTGGAGAGCAGGGTCGTGGGGTGCATTGCGGCCGTGTGGCACGGCTGGAACCGCGTATACGAAACGTGCTGGGGGGCCACCGATCTTGCCCATCGAGTCCGCAATATTGCTACGGACTTGCGGGCTGCCTGTATGAAGCTTCTCTATGCCCGGCGAGACTGTGAGCTTGTTATGGGATACATCCGTCATACATTTCTTCCAATTTTTGAGAACACCAATAGGGGTGCGACGGTTATTGGAGGGCATGATGGCGGAATGCATGTGAATAATGGTTCCAGGGAAGCCATCTTCGCAGGCTTCACCCTGAACCCTGAGCATACCCCTCGACGCATCGCACCGGCAGAGACACTGCCCTGGGCAGCGTTTGTCAAGGATGAGATTCTTAAGCCACTTTCGCTTGAAACGATCACTGGGGCCTATCCGAACACCCCGATCGTCGGGCCGCCTGGTACGGATTATGCTACGGACGGGAACTGGCGTATTGACTACCGTCTCGCCGCTGAGGGGGAGTCGCTTCACATCGTGCACATCCTAGGGTCAGAGGAAAGAGCCAAGGCTACAGATGAGGGACTTGCGGCGTTGCTTTCCGTGGCACCCCAAAAGGAGCATGTCTTCGCCTATGTTCTTGCAGACAAAGTTGCACTGGTCCGCGCTATGCGGAAGCTTGGCTTCCAGATTACGGCCTACCTACCCGCCTGGCATTACACTGAGCATGGACGGTGTGATTGTCTCCAGGTTGTACGCTGCACAAGCCCTAAAACACCAACTGCCCCAGGATTAGAGCAGGAGGTTGAGCGATTCACGAGAGAACTTAACAGAGGCCTGTAAAGATCTGTACGAGAGAGATGAGGGGGGAAATGGTGCGAACTGGGTGAGGAGAGGATTTCTGTTGTTGTTTGACACACACACAAGACGCAGGTGTCCCTTATGATAAATACACATGATTTCCTAGGCTCACTAGACTCACGGGCGGTCGATCAAGTGTGTAAGCCCGCACTTTTAAACCTGCAGAGGGAAGAAGATGTCCGGATCATCGGAGAACTCCGATCAAATGTTTGGATCAAGCTCCGGCTACTGGGGCGCGAGAACAATCGCTCTGGAATTGGCGCTCAAATTCGAGTGATTGCCATGGGATCAAAAGGTAATAGATTTGAACGCTTCTATCACATGAGTAACAAGACCTCTTTCGGCAGCGCTCCCTATGTAGCCCATATAGGCTTAGGCGATGCGGTTCGCATCGAGGACATTGAAGTGATGTGGCCGGGGGCAACACAAGCACTTCACTACAGCGCGGAACTCAGGCAAACCCACACGCTAGATCAAGCTAAAGGACAAGTCGTTGCTCGGAAGAGAATGTGGGCAGAAGTTACTGTATTTTCAAACGAGACAAAGCTGACAGCATCATGATGTGGCAACAAATGATCGATTCGGTCTTAAATAAGAACTCTAATGTGATGAGTAAGTTTATATCAAAAAATGAGTCGTTTGATATCAAGGAAATATTGGCAAGAAATAAAATAGTGATATTTAATGTCTTGATAGCGATCGTCGTGATGGTCCTACTGATTGTTAATTTTGGCTCAAGCCTAGTCATGATTGTGGAGAGTAATCTTCCGATAAAAGTGGATTACAAAAAAGAATATACTCTAGATAGTGGTCAGCCACTGACGGGCAATACTCAGTCTCTTAATCGCTATCATTCTGTTCTAAATAGTCTTGATAATGTGATAGTTGACTTTAGTCCGAAAAGCAAGTTGTTTAATTTTACACTTACAGATGGTAAAAAAGAAAATGCAAAAAAGGTTTTCTATAAAGAGATTGATAGCAGGTTTTTAACCCCATTGCTACCGTATAATATTTCTCAAGAGATAACAGAATTCGATGCCTATAACTTGATGTTGGCAGAATACGCTCGTGTCGGTCTTACTCTAAGCTATCAAGAAAATAATAAGCATTTTGGTTCGTTTTGGGCGACCGAGGGAGTCTTCAATAAGGGTGGGGAATACCTCTTTCAAGACAATGAAATTCTGCCAAATAGTGGGATTTTACCAACAAGGATGAGCATTACCAATAATTGTCTTTCACCGGGGCTTTGGGAAATAAATGCGAAAGACTCTGTGGGAGAGATGTTTCATGGTTGGGTTGATTTACCAAGAGATATTTATTTCGATGCGATACGGGCAAACAATAACATTGTGACTACTGATTGGGATCTTTTAAAAATCCTAAAATATAAGACGGGGATAGCGGTCTTGCTTGATCTTGACACTCTGCGAAAAAGTAAAGGTATTATTCAAGATTCCAAGCTACAGCTTGCTGATGGTAAGAAAATTGGAAGCTACTCTTCTCAAGATTCTCGACGTAAAACACAGAAAAACTTTTTTACTATTACCCGTGATGGTGAAGAGTTTGAAGCAAAAGAATTTAGTGAGTTAAAAGCAGGGGATACTTTTGAATTAATTGCGTTTGTTCCCCCGGGTGTCTACTCATCTACGAAGATTGAGCCAGTGATTTACGATCCGAATTGGAATCGAGTGACGATAAAGGGAGTATCACCGTTAACTTCCTATGAGAACAATGAGTCTAAGTACAATGATCTCGAAAGTCTTGAACTGGTTATTTACTCGAGTGATGAATCTCGTGCCATCGTTCTTGGTAATATTCCCTTATCACTACTCGTTTTCCAGGAGGATTACGCCATTCCGGCTTTTGGTGTTGGTGTTTTATCTGCGTCGGAAAATATCGAACGTCGTTATCTGCGAATGTCCGAAGGCCCAAAACCACACTACGCTTATCTTACCCATCATAAGGAGGGGAAGTTTTATGGAGTGAATAACCATGAATTTGGAATGGAGCAAGTATATCTTCGGCCTGTAGAGAGAGACGGAAAGGTATTCTTGCGCATTACACTAGTTTCTTATGAGCGTATTACAGATCTGCTAGAGTTAGAGGTGGCGCTTGATGCAGGGCTAGCCACAAAAATAAAGGAAGTAAGCAAGACTTATCGAACTCCGTTGTTTCGTGGGTATATTGATAACAACATCTTGTAGTAGGCAGAGGTAGAGTAATCACTTTGTTAAAGAAGTTAAAAATACCATTGTTCTCTGCGTTCGTTATTCTGATAGCTGTGATAGGCTGGTTTTGGGCCGCGCGCGATGCCTCATTTGAGATCGATCCATCGGAAGTGCCTGTCGTGTTGACCGATGTTCAAAAGGCAAAAATTCAGGAGCGATGTGAGAAAACGCTGCTGGCGGGAACTAATGAGAGTGCAGATATTCCACTCGCGGAAAATGTTGCTTCTAAGGCGAGTGGTGTAAAGTCAGCAATCACTCCCTTTCATGAAATAGGGCGTAGTTTGGGGCGCTGGGGTGAATCTAATCAGATTATCTATCCTGTAGGTGTCACCGTGTTTGATGCCAATGGTGACGGCAGATTAGATCTCTATATGCCTGAGTTTGGGCGCCTTATCGGAAGGGCCATGTCAAAGGAAGGGGTTATTTCTACCACTCAGCCAATTAAAAGCCATCCCTCTACTCTGATGCTCAATCAGGGAAATGACGAGCAGGGAAATCCTGTTTATAACAGTGTTCAGGATTTAATTGCGAAGCAAGAAGATTTTAACTGCGCGGGTAAAGAACTGGCGATCGAAGATAGTTTTCGTCCTCGAAATCATACCTATCCCGTCGGCGGTCATGAATTGACTAGTCGGCAGAACAATGGGGCCGTCGCTGCAGATTTCAATGGTGATGGCAAGTTGGACCTCTACATTGTCAATGGACACTACGGTCAAAATGCTCAGAGTGACGAAACTGCCTTTCGCCTGTATCCTCTAGCCGACAATATCGGTAGAGATGCTAACGACAATGAAGCTTATTTAATTAAAGTCCCTTCCTTTATGGCCGCAGGGGAAGAAGATGGCCTGACAGTGACACTTTCTTTAGGGGAAAAGGAGGAGCGTGAGGGGCGTAACACACTATTGCTAAACCTAGGTGATTTGGATCTAGATGGCATCCCTGAGTGGCAGGATGTAACAGAGGCAGCTAATGTCGGGGGGCACTGGGATTCCGTTGGGGTAACTGTTGCTGACATTGATAGAGATGGTGACATTGATATTTATGTTGCTAATTTCCTTGACGCAGACTTTCACGGTTTTAGCATGTCACGGTTTGCCGGAAATAGAAATCAACTTTATCTCAACCAACTCGCTGAGACGGGGGAGTTAACCTTTAAAGAGTCTGCTCTCGACTATGGCGTTGCGGGCCTCCATAAAGAAGAAGGGTTACCCTCATCGGTGTATTTCGATCGACTAGGGGGATCCGTTGAGATTGGGGAGCAACGCGTAGGGGGGAAGCTGGTCGGAGAAGTTGCTGATCACTCTTGGGCCGCACAGCTTGTCGACTGGAATGACGACCTATGGCCCGATCTGATTGTGGCGAATGATGTTGGTAATCGCCTGCGAGTCTATAAGAATATCCAAGGTCAGTCATTTGAAAGAATAAAAACCTACGACGAAGAATACTGGAATGGTTGCTGGATGGGAATTCAAACCGCTGACTTAGATGGGGACTTGTCAGATGAAGTACTGGTGACAAGTTGTGGTAGCCAGTTTATTTCGCTTCGCTATGTTGCAATGACCTTTAAGCAAAATGGAGATCCCACTGAGGCATTAGGTAGTATCTCAGGTTCGAATGCCAAAGATAATAAGTCTCATCTTTCGCATGCGTTCATGAGTTTCTCAGATGGTGTGCTGAAAGAGAAAACGAGCGCAACGAAAATAGAGCACTCTGTGATTCCGCCGGACATGACGAACGTGAATAACGTGATCCCGCAGTTACGTCATGTGTACCACCGAGACAACATGGGAAGTAGTATCACAGGTCTGGAGTTTGCCTGGGGGCCGGTATTTTTTGATGTTGAAAATGATGGTGATTTAGATATTTACCTAGCAGGAGCGTTAGCGCGGGGAAACGACGGCGGCGCCGGTGATCAATTGGGGGGGCCGGGACGCCTGTTGATAAATGAAAGCGTGGTTAATGAATTTAATTTTAGGGACAAGACTATCGACTATCGGGTTTTAGATATCGATCTCATGGATTATGACCATGTTCCCCCAAGACGCCCCTCTCCTGGTACTGGGTGGCACAAACGGGACTATGTCACTGTGGAGGATATGGATGCTATTTCAGGGGTGGGATTATACGCATCCGAGACAAGTCAAATTCACGACATTTTCAGAATGCATGAAGCCGCTGTGGGAATGGTGTCAGCTGACTTGAACAATGACGGATACGCCGATTTGTTAGTGCGTCATAAAGCAGGTTATGACTCTTTATCACCAAACGCAAAAAATATGAAAATAAAAGTCGGCCCGCTCACGATGGCCGTTCCGGCTCCGAATAAGATAGTGAAACCACCGAGAAGTTTGGAAGCAGGAAGGACGTTCCTGTACATCAATGGAGGAGTAGCAGATGAGGATAAAGCGCACTGGGTGAAATTGAGATTGCTCGACATTGAGTCGAATAACCATTATGCCGTAGGTGCCAAAGTCATTGTTAATGGCAGTATTATGCGGCGTTATACTGTCGGCGGCATTAGTTTTTCCAGCTACGCCGGCGACATGTTGATAGGTTTGGGGAAAGAACCGTTGAAAGATCTGGAAGTAGTTTGGCCTTCTGGTAATCAAAAGGATGCTCGACAGATAATCAGTTTAGAAAGCCCTGTTAGCCGTGAAACGCTGTGTGTAGATCGGAAAATGGGAGTCGTAGACTGTAAGAGAGCACATAAATGAAATTACTTAGTCATGTTTGGTAAAAAAAAGATTCGCAATAAGTTCGTTCTCATTGGCAGTGGCATTGAGCTCATTCTGTTGTTATTAGTCGCCCGCTTTCATCTGTTCTTTGAATTGCCGGTGGCCATGGTCCGCTTTGAATCAGTGACCTCGCTTCTTGATCAATTTCGCGTGGTGTACTACACCTCCTCCTATATTGCGCTGTTTGAATGGAATGAAGCAGCGCAAGTGAAAGATCTGCGCGCCGCACTCGAAGATTTGCAAAGCTCGCCTGATCCCAACCCTCTTGAATTGGGAAAGATGTACTGGCATCTCGGTGATTTTGTCGCAGCCGTTGCACACCTGGAGGAACATCACGGCCAACACCAACAGTCTGAGAACAGTCTGTTCTGGCTCGCGATGTCCTATATGCGCCTGGCCGAGGCGAACAACTGCCTGGACCAGCTACTCGACGGTCACGCGGAACACTACGCCGGTGAGCATTCGAAGATGTGCGCCCTTCCTTTAACGGTTTACCACCGCAAAGACTTGTATTCACGCAAGGCGGCCCATGTCTTCAACCAGCTCTTGGACGACTACGATAACGACAATCCACTCTACCATTGGCTTCTGAATTTTTCCTACATGACCATTGACGAATTCCCAGCCGGAGTTCCACAACGCTATCGCCTCAGTGGCAATTTTGTCGATTACTTCTACGGTGTAAAACGCGTTGAGATGGAGGAGGAATATGCTGGGCTGGCACTTCTCGATCAGGCGAGGGAGTTAGGAGTGGCCACCTTCGATGCCGGCAGCTGGACTGCGACCGATCCTGCACATCGAGCCCGCCATATTTCGTCGGACTTGCGGGTGGCCTGCATGGATTCTCTGTACGCCCGGCCAGACTGTGAAATCGTGATGGGCTACGTCCTCCATACATTTCTTCCAATTTTTGAGAACACCAATAGGGGTGCGACGGTTATTGGAGGGCATGATGGCGGAATGCATGTGAATAATGGTTCCAGGGAAGCCATCTTCGCAGGCTTCACCCTGAACCCTGAGCATACCCCTCGACGCATCGCACCGGCAGAGACACTGCCCTGGGCAGCGTTTGTCAAGGATGAGATTCTTAAGCCACTTTCGCTTGAAACGATCACTGGGGCCTATCCGAACACCCCGATCGTCGGGCCGCCTGGTACGGATTATGCTATGGACGGGAACTGGCGTATTGACTACCGTCTCGCCGCTGAGGGGGAGTCGCTTCACATCGTGCACATCCTAGGGTCAGAGGAAAGAGCCAAGGCTACAGATGAGGGACTTGCGGCGTTGCTTTCCGTGGCACCCCAAAAGGAGCATGTCTTCGCCTATGTTCTTGCAGACAAAGTTGCACTGGTCCGCGCTATGCGGAAGCTTGGCTTCCAGATTACGGCCTACCTACCCGCCTGGCATTACACTGAGCATGGACGGTGTGATTGTCTCCAGGTTGTACGCTGCACAAGCCCTAAAACACCAACTGCCCCAGGATTAGAGCAGGAGGTTGAGCGATTCACGAGAGAACTTAACAGAGGACTGTCACTATCCTTACGAGCTGAGGGAAAAAATCATGCCCGAATTGTCGCGTGAGCTCTATGATCGAACGAGCGCGGACTGGAGTCGGGAAGACCCAACTCTTCTCTCCGATTTCACGGCTCGTCCCTTTCTTCTTGAATGGTGCGAACCGCTTAACGGAGCCGATGTTCTCGACGTCGGTTGCGGCGAAGGCTACTTTACGCGCCGCATGCACGAGCGCGGCGCGGGAAAAGTCGTGGGCGTGGACCTATCGAGCGCCATGATCCGTGGCGCGGAGGAACGAGAAAAAGTGTCACCGAGGGGGATTCAATACCTGATCGGGGATGCGGCACGGTTGCAGTTCTCCGACGCCTCGTTTGACCTAGTCGTGGCAGTCTTTTGTCTGAATAATCTTATCCCGGAAGACATGCAGGCTGCCATGGGACGCATTCACGGTATGCTGCGGCCGGAAGGCCGATTCGTTTTTGTCGTTCCCCATCCGTTTTTTCCCTTCATATCGGAGAGCGTCCTTCCTCTTTTCTTTGGGCAAGGCGACGTAAGGTACTTTTCTGACAGGGGTCGCATCCTTGAAGGAAAGATGGGGATGCGGGGTGGAGGCAGTGTCAAGGTCTTGTGTGTTCATAAGACACTCCAGGACTACTTCGAGTGTCTTGGCAGAGCCGGCTTCACGAGCATTCCGGAACTGTGCGAACTCGGTGTGACCGACGAGCATATGCGGCTCGCCCCCGAGTTCTTTGGCCCGCTCCGAGACAAACCTCTCCATTTGACATTTCGGTGTCGAAAGGCCGGGTGATTTCATCGAGTTCCAGTGTATTACCTCCTAGGAGCCTGTCCGAGATTAGCGATCGTCGCAAGGGGGTGCTGGTTTGAGTCAGATTTTTCGATCGTGTAAGGCGAATAGTTGGGCTATTACACGAAAAGGATCGAAAGATCTGGCCAAATCCAGCGCATTCGTAGTAGATCAGCCTAATCTCGGACAGGCTCCTAGACAAACGACTTGTCCTAATAGGAGGACGGAATTTCTGTTGTGGTTTGGCAAACACACAATACACGGGTATCACCATGACCAGTACACATGAGTTATTAGGCTCCCTCGACTCGCGGGAGGGACATCAAGTGGGTAAGCCCACACTCTTAAACCCGCAGAGGGAAGGAGATGCCCGGATCATCAGAGAACTCCGAGCTGACCCGCGTGTTTGGGTCTTTGACACACTGCCGCTCCAGCTCTCTGATTTGATGGCGACGCGTCACCCCCGACAGACACTCTCTGCTGAAAAGACACATCAGCTCATCGATGAACACCTCGAGGGGGTCTCGCTCGAAGCGTATGGGGTATGGGTCTATTACTCCTGGAGTGGTCGCTTGGTCCACCTTCTTCCCGAGGCCGAGTTCGTCGAGCTACGGACGGATCGTAACAAGTACAAAATTACTCCAGATGAACAGCGCCGTCTGGCTTCGTGGCGGGTTGGTGTTGTGGGACTCTCGGTGGGTCAATCGGTGGCTCTTTCCTTGGCTCTTGAGCGGGGCTGTGGAGAGCTTCGGATCGCTGACTTCGACGAATTGGAGCTTTCGAACTTGAACCGCATCCGGACGGGTATCCATAACCTCGGTCTGTCGAAGGCTGCGATGACAGCCCGAGAGATTGCGGAACTTGATCCGTTCCTTTCGGTGACCTGTTTTCCCGAAGGCGTGACAGAGGAGAACGTCGAGGCATTTTTCCTTGAAGGAGGAAAGCTCGATCTGGTCATTGAGGAGTGCGACAGTCCGGACATCAAAATCTTAGTGCGGGAAAAGGCCCGCTCGCATCAAATCCCGGTCCTGATGGTGACGAGCGATCGTTGGCTCGTGGACAGCGAACGGTTTGATCTTGAACCGGATCGTCCGCTTTTCCACGGATTAGCCCCTGACGTGTCGGTCGAAGAGATGCGAGGGCTTACCATGGAAGAGAAGCTGCCATTTGTGCTTGGGATTCTGGGGATCAACACGATCTCTCCACGGCATGCGGCTTCTCTGATGGAGATCGAACAGAGCGTGAAGGGAGTGTCGCAGCTTGGCTCAGAGGTACTCGGCGAAGCGGCCCTCGCGGCATCTCTCTCGCGGCGCATGGCGCTTCACGGGGATGTGCCTTCGGGTCGTTACTTTGCCGACCCCGAAGCAATAATCATGGGGTCAGACGTTCCTCTTTCTCCCCAAAATGAACCTAACGCGGAAAGCCGGATTACGTTAGCGCCTGACTGGGCGGACTCTCTGAGCAGGCAGTGTGGGGAGGTGCTGTCTGTTCGCGAAGGGGCACTCGTGCTGACACGGGAGACGGTAAAGCTTTTGGTAGAGGCGGCAGTCACCGCGCCATCCGGCGGAAACGCGCAGCCGTGGTTATGGGTATACCGGGCACCCTGGCTCGTATTGGCGCTCGATCGGACACGGAGCACTCCGATCCTTGATTTCGAGTACTTGGGCAGTCTGGTGGGACTCGGTGCCGCGACAGAGAATCTCACACTTGCCGCGCACCACGAGGGCTTCTGTGTTCGGATACATCCGTTTCCTGCTCCGAATCTGCCGGAGGTCGTGGCAGCTTTTGAGTTCCATCAAACCCCCGATGCTTCTTCCGAAGTGAAAACCGAAAACGGGCTTTATGAAGCGATGGCGCGTCGTCATACCAATCGCAACGTAGGTCCGCGGCGGCCGATACCGCAGGCCGACCTTGACGCGATCAGGAGAGCCGTTCAATCGATCCCTGGTGCAGATATCCAGATCTGCACGTTGCCGGAGGAGTTAACCGAGGTGGGAGCGCTTCTGGGTACGGCGGATCGCTTGCGTATTTTCAATCCAACGATGCGTCAAGGGCTCTTTGCCGAAACCTGGCTGACGCAGGAGGACGCACAGGAGCATGGAGACGGCCTTTCGATTCACGAGTTGGGCATGAGAGCGCAGGACGTGGTAGGCTTTGATTTCTGTCGAAACCGTCCTGATGCACTTGCTTTATTAGAGCAGTGGGGCGTTGGCGGTGCGCTCGAGACCATGTCGCAACGCTGGCTTGCCGGTGCCGGTGCCGTCGCGCTCGTCACCATGCCCTCCACGCGACAAATTGATTACGTCAATGGTGGTCGTGCGATAGAACGCGCCTGGCTTACGGCGACCACTCGTAAGATGGGCTTTCAGCCCATGACGGTGCTTCCCTATTTCTTCGCCCGACTTCTACGGAAGGATGGTGAGGGGTTCAGTGCCGGCATGGTGGAAGAACTGCGCGTGCTTCGCCTCCGTTACCAGAAGGTATTCCCCGTCAGCGACGCCATGGCTGAAGTCATGCTGTTTCGGCTGGCGATGGTCGAAGAGCCAACGCATCGTTCATTCCGCCGGCCACTTGATGCCGTCCTCCATATTATCGAGGACACGTAAGAGAAGCCCTGGCCCTGGACCACCGTATCCGAGGAGTGTGCTGACGGAAGGAGTGAACAAGATGATTGGCTACACGAGTCACGTTGATCGGTTTGTCCTCAACAACCTGCCACCGGAACAAGAGTGGCCTGATCGAATTCATCTCGATCAGTTCCCGTACCCCGAGCGACTCAACTGTGCGGCTGAGCTCCTCGATGGCAGGGTACTGGCAGAAGACGGTGATCGCGTGGTTTTCCGAACGCCAACTCAACGATGGACGTATGGGGACCTCTTTGAAGCTTCGAATCGGATCGCCCATGTGTTGGTCGATGATTTTAACCTCGTCCCCGGCAACCGTGTATTGATCCGCTCGCTGAACAATCCGATGCAGGTGGCATGCTGGTTTGCTGTTGCCAAAGCCGGCGGGATTGTGGTGGCCACCATGTCGCTCGAGCGTGCGCATGAGATCAGCACCATCCTTGAGAAGGCACAGATCAAGCTGGCCCTTTGCGACGAGCGCCTTGCGGACGAGATGGAAGCTGGGCAACGCCAGGCGCCTGTGTGCGAGGACATTTGTTATTTCAATGGGTCGGGGAAGCCGGAGGCTGGCGCCGACCTGGAGTTTCGGATGGCCAAAAAGGAGACGGAGTTTCGAAACGTGGCCACGGCAGGAGACGATCCGGTCTTGATTGCGTTTACCTCGGGCACCACCGGAGTACCCAAAGCAGCTGTACATTTTCATCGCAGCGCACTCATTGCCGGTGACGCCTGTTCACGGTATCTCTTTCAAGCAACCGCAGACGATATCTTCATCAGTAACTTGTCGATTGGCTTCGTGTTTGGACTGGATGTGTTGGTCTTCTTCCCTATGCGGGTGGGAGCCTCGTCGGTGCTTCTTGAGGAGACCAAGCCTCAGGTGCTCCTCCGCGGCATGCAGGACTTCAAGGCGACTATCTGCGTGACCGTCCCTACCGCCTATCGGATGATGCTCGATCAGGCAGAAAGCATGGATTTAAAAGGGTTGCGCCTGTGTCTTGCTGGTGGTGAGCCACTGCCACTGGCAACCTGTGAAGCCTGGAAAGAGGCAACCGGTGTCGCGCTTCGAAATGGCTTCGGTACGACTGAGTTGCTTCATATGTGCCTCTCCTCGCCGCAAGACGCCCTCCGACCCGGTTCCATTGGCAAGCCCGTGCCGGGATACGAGGCGAGGGTCATTGATGAGAAAGGGACCCAGCTACCGCCGGAGGAGATTGGCAGACTCGCGATGCGGGGTCCTATCGGGTGCTTGTATCTCGCCGATCCTCGGCAGCGAGACTATGTTGAGGGCGGTTGGAACATAACCGGTGATCTCTGTCGACAGGATGCTGACGGGTACCTCTGGTTTGAGGTGCGTGCGGACGATATGATTATATCTGGGGGCCACAATATTTCTGGCCCCGAGGTGGAAGGGGCGTTGCAGGAGCACAAGGCGGTTGCCCAATGCGCGGTGGTAGCTGCCCCCGACGAAATGCGTGGAAACATCGTCAAGGCTTTTGTGGTGGTGCGGGAAGGATACGAGCCGGGTGATGCCCTTATCGCCGAACTCCAAGCATTCGTCAAAAGCAGGATGGCCCCGTATAAGTATCCACGGAAGGTTGAGTTTGTTGACAGTCTGCCCGAGACGAAAACCGGCAAGGTACAACGTTCACAACTTCGAAAAAGGGAGATAGCGTGATGAATAGGACACAGGATACTCCCGCCGTTCTCATGGAAAAATTGTTGCGGGCGGTCGAAGCGAAAGATCTCACTGCGATCGCCGGACTGTATGCCGAAGGTGCAGTTCTTGTTGATCCGCATTACCCCGTACCACGTATGGAGGGGCGCGAAGCGATTCTCGAAGGGCTTCGTTGGGCCTTTCCCAAAATGAAGAGCTTCGGTTTTGTCGTGGTTCATTCCTTTACGTCTGCCGATGGAGGAAAAGCTGTTGTTGAGGTGGACTCACATCATGTCCTCGAGATGGGCATGAAACTGGATTTCTCCCAGGTTTTCGTGATCGAGACCCAAGATGGTTTGATCACGCGGCTGCGGGCCTACCCACCGTATGGCCCCGGCGGGGTCGGCGCTTTAGTCTTAGGCTTGTCACGTCTGTGGCGCAGGTTGCGTTCCGCCATTGGGACGGCAACGTCGGTTTTCAAGCGAAAACCACGTCAAGGGAAGGGAGAAAAATACGACTGCAAGACATGAGGTACAGCCTTCACAACTTCGGAAAGCGGAGATAGCGCGATGAACAATGTGAAAAACATACGCAGAATTGTATTCCGGGTTTTGCTGTCGCTCACCATCATTTTCGTCGCGGTGACCGCGGTCATCTGGATCAAGAACCCGCTCTTGATCACGCTGCCGATATCGGTCCTGTATCACGATTCCCTCAGCTCGCTCGTGTCGATGGGTGGCCTCTTTGCCTACCTTGATCCTAAAACCCGAACTCTCGAATACCACGACGGAACTGGTGTGATCGCTCTTTCTCATGAAGCGTGCGCGTCGTCGTCGGCCGACCTCTTCGATTGTGGCCAGCGCGCGTGGCACCGGGGCGAATTCCAAGCGTCGGTCGATTACTTCGAGCGCCTGATCGAACAAGACGGCCAATCCGAGGATCACCTGTTTTGGCTCGCGATGGCGTACCTGCGACTCGGCGAGGCCTCAAATTGCCTGGACCAGCTCCTTGCCGAGTCGGGCCATCACGAGACCGAGCTCGACCACTCGAGGATGTGTTCCCTTCCCTTGGAACTCTACCACCACGACAAGTCCCCGACTCGGTCGGCAGCCCACCTGTGGACCCAGCTTCTGGACGACTATGGACCCAACCCACTCTACCAGTGGCTGGTCAACTTCACGTTGATGGCCGCCGACGATTTCCCGGAGGGCGTGCCCGAGCGCTACGCGCTCGTGGAGGACAGCCCCTTTCACAGCCTCTTCTACGGCGCGGCGCGCAAAGAGATCGAGGCAAAGTTCACCAACTTGCGTTTCCGGGACGTGGCTGGGCAGATTGGGGTCGACTGGTCTCGAGCCGCAGGCGGCCCGGGTGCCGGTAGGGGCATTGCTGTCGAAGATTTCAACCGAGACGGGTGCCTCGATATCGTGACCGCCTCCGGGTTTAGGGCTACCACCTACTACGAGAATCGCTGCACAGAGCTTGGCCAGCTGACCTTCGTCGATCGATCCGTCGAATCGGGCCTCGCCGCCTTTAAGGCCGGTCACATCGTCACTGCGGCCGACTACGATAACGATGGATGGATCGATCTCTTCTTCGGGCGGCACTTCGGAAGCGAACGCGGTGACTTCATTCTGCTGCGCAACCAAGGCGACGGCACATTCGAGGACGTTACGCGCTCCACGGGTTTGATCGCAGCCGATGATGAGCGGTACTTTCAGACGTGGGCATCGGCCTGGGGGGATATCGATAGCGACGGAGATCTGGATCTCTTTGTTGCCAACGCTCACGGCTATAGCACCTATTTTAAACGAAGCTGGTTCCACGCTGTCTTCTCGCTCGACGAGAATGCGCGGTCCATGCTCTTCCGCAACGACGACGGCCATTTTGTCGAGGTGACCGACGAGTATGGCGTCAATGCCGTGACGGATGGACACTTCATTATCGGGGCGGCCTTTGGCGATTATGACAGCGATGGCAAGCTGGACTTGGCCGTCACCCGTTTCTATGCTCCGAGTGAGGTCCTGCTTCACAATGAAGGTGGACGTTTTCAAGCCGTCGATGTGATCGACTCGCACGCCTTCGGCTTCATGACCTCGTTCGTCGACACGAACCACGACGGCCGGCTTGACCTGTTCGTGGGTGGACTGGGTGTGGCCGATTCCGTGACAGAACAGGTCGTCTTCCAGACTGGCAAAGATCGTTATCAGACTCAGTCGCGGGTCTGGCTCCAAAAGAAAGCCGGGAATTGGGAGAAGGACTCGGGCTATTTTGGCGAGTTCCCCCAGTCGCCGATGGGTGTCAACTTCGGCGACCTCAACCACGATGGGGCTCTCGATTGGTACCTCGGCACGGGGGGGCCCGAGGGCTGGTACGTCCTGCCGAATCAGATGCTCCTCGGCCGACCCGAGCGTGGCGAGGGCCCCGGAACCGACGATGTCTCGATGCTCTACGGCTTCGGTACAATTCAGAAGGGCCACGGCATCGTCTTTGCGGACTTCGATCGGGATGGCGACCAGGATATCTACTCCAGCCTCGGTGGCTTCTGGCCTGGCGATGTGTGGCCGAACCAGCTCTTCCTGAACGAGAGCCAGACCGACAACCATTGGATCAAGCTGCGGCTCCAGGGCTGCGTCGCCAACCGCAACGGCCTGGGATCAACGATCGCGGTGCACACCAAGAATGGAAATACCGAGTCCAAAGTGTACTACAGCCACATGGACAACAAGACAGGCTTCGGCAGCGCCCCCTATCTCGCCGATATAGGTCTCGGTGCGGCTGACACGATAGAGCGTATCGAGGTCTCCTGGCTCGGGCCGGGCGGACCAAACCGCGTCTCCTACCACGCACCCATCGATCGGCTCTCCATCCTCGCGGAGAACGGGAACGTCTTCGAGTCCCGAGAGGAGGCGGAGAAGAGCTGCCAGTAAGATCTTGCGAAGGCATCTACACTTACTCTCAGGAATTTTTCAGTATGGAATTGGCGCAATTCGATTGGACGATCTACTGGTTTATGTTTCCCGTCGCTATTTGTGTGGCCACGATCGCTATGCTCAGCGGTATAGGTGGTGCGGCCCTGTTCACCCCAATCTTTATGATCATCTTTCCAATCTTGGGGCCTGAATATGCGTTTGAAAGCATTGCGGTGGCGATTGGCGTGGCGTTGCTCACCGAAACCTTCGGGTTCTCCTCTGGCTTTGTGGGCTATTACTATAAACACTTGATTGATTTTTCGACCGCCCTCCCATTTACCCAAGATCCGCGATGGGTTTGGTCAACAGAGGTCCTTTGGCAAAACCCACGTGTTCGCGCCATTGCTTAGTCAATGGTCTGGCTGGATTTGAGCCACCTCCCAGAGTTGCCTGTCCTGACATGGGATCGACCAGCCTTTTGGGCAGACCACTCCCTTCCTGCTTCCTTCTTCTCTTGTGCTGTCCCCTGCCCCGGCTTAATAAGGCTGGGCAGCTTCTGCACAGCGCGTCCGAATCTCCTCACACAAGCCCCACAGCTGTTGTTGCACTTTGAGGATCACGGCACCAGCATGCCGGACCACTTTGCCCGCCACCTGATACAGCCGCCAACGCACCGTGCGCACTTGGCACTGGCTCCAGGCATAGGGCAACGCCAACAACTTGAACAACACAAACAGGTTGTAGGCTAACACGCCAATGCGAAAGAAGACGGCATTGGCCGCGAAGGTCCCACACGGAAGCCGTTCCATGCCAAAGCCACTCTTCAGTTCTTTGATGCGATTCTCGCTGGTCTCGCCCCGCTGGTTGTACCATCGTACAATCTCCTCAGGGGTTCCATCTCGGTTCGTCGCAATCAGCGTGTAGCGCAGGCTGGGGGCCTCGGGGGCAAACAGATCCTGTTGCACGGGCCGTCGCAATACGATGAGGCGAAAGGCTTGCTTGGTCTTCGCCATACAATGTACCGTTTCAGCGAGATGGCCATCTCGGTAGGGTTGCCACTGGCTCTCAGGGATGGCGGCAATGACGGCCTGCACGGCCGTATCCTGCACGCCCCCAATCGCAAACGTCACGTTGTGCTCCTCGCACCAATTGAACAACTCCGCTTGGTACGCCGCACTATCCGCCCGCACATGAGCAATCCGTTTGCCTTTGGGCATCTGCGCCGCACACGCCTGGGTGAATTCAAGATTGCGGGACGCCGGAGCCTCATTCCCTTCACGAAACTCCTCCCCAAGCACCAGCCCATTTTCCGCCAGGTGCCCCAGCATCGGCAGATAGCCTCGCTCCCCCTTGTACGTCCATTTGGCTGCCTGCTTCTCCGCGACAATCTGCGTGGCATCAAGATCGAGGGTATAGTCCGTGCGCGGTTCCCGCTTCAACGCCCGCCGGATCTGCTGCTGATTGACGACGGCTAAACTTGCTAAACCATCCTTCTCCCCCATGCGTCGCAGCCAATCGCCCGTGGCATCGGCACTGGGAACCACGGGGAGTCGCAGCACGGCCCGCAAGCCCGCATCCTCGCGAATCTGGCGCAGATCCTCCAGCGTCCGGCCCCCGCCATGCAACATCAGCAGCAGGGGCTCGACAAATTGGGCGGGGTGATAGCCGATGCGGCTCCCGGGCGCGGGCAAGGCCGCATTGAGTTGCCGGGGCACATTCATGGCTTGGAGAAACTCCCCGAACAGCGCCAGCCCGCCATGAGCGGTGAGCTGTTCGTCGGTGGGCTCAAGCTTGAACGGAAGAACGGTTTGTGGCATCATTCGTTTCACCTCGTTGGTGAGGAGTGGCTAAGGGGGTGGGCACCCGTATCTTAGCAAATCAACGAGGTTTTTTTATGCCCAAAATAAATCCATCGCGGATCTTGGGATTTATCCTGGTCGCCGTTCCTATCGGGATTCTCGGGGCGATCCTTCTGACCACGTTCAAAGACTTTGAGGGAATTCTTCGCGGCAGCTATGCGGTGTTGATGTTTATCCTGTCCTATCAATTGATCTGCCACCACGACCCAAGGCGGGTCAGGCCCTTGGGGCAAAAACATGGCGTGGCTTCCGAGCCAGCGGACCGCCCGACTCTGACCATTACGTGTCGGGACGGACGAACCTACTCCTATAAACAGCCCCGCCAACGCCAAGGCGCCATCGTCACCGGCATTGGCGGATTTTTTACGGGCTTGTTAGGCGTCGGCATTGGCGAAGTGGTGATGACCCAATTGGCCAAGCACAACGGTGTGCCCATCCCGGTGGCGGCCGCAACCTCCGTGTTTGTCGTGGTCGTGGTCTGCGCGACCGCCTCGTTTACGCAAATTTCGACACTGGTTGCCCAAGGTGGCTTGAATGCCCTACCATGGAATGTTGTCATCTATACCATTCCCGCCGTCATTATCGGGGGCCAGATTGGCCCTCGTCTGCAAGGCCTCGTCTCCCAGCGCACGATGGAACGAGCCATCGGCTCTCTCTTCCTGTTGATCGGCATGGCCATGGGCTATATGGCCCTCAGCAGCCCGTTTTTGGTGTAACGAAGTCGGTTAGGTCATGCATGTTCGCGGACAGGTGGTCATCAAAAGAGAGGAAGACTGGTGGCTGAGACTCCTCAGGTCTAAACGTTTTGGAAGGGACGCGTTCTTATTGCGGATTTGCAGAACCGTGTGAGCTTTGGTCTCCTTCCTTCTTCCCCGCTTGTCCTGTTCCCTCGCCCCGGAGGGGAGAGGGGGAGGGGGGAAATGTACAAGAGCCAAAAACGGCTCATGCTCTCTGGCCACAGGATTTGGGAACGGTGTCAGCTCTCCGGGGGATCAGGTTGGCGAACTGGACCCCCACCCTCTCCCTTCAAGGGAGAGGGTGCAAGACACCCCCACGAAATTCTGAAGAGCCTTAAACCTAGAAACAGCAGTTGGATCACAAAAGTCCGCGCAAGCTCTTGGCGCACCTCGCAAAAGAGAAAAATGTCTCATCACCACAAAGGTGACCACGACTTTTTCTCTTTCACGATGCACACCAATATCTTACACGTCTTTTTTGCGCCCAACTGCTGTTTCTAGGTTAAACGATACGGAAACCCAAGATGCCCAAGACGTCTGATAGACGAATCGTGCATATTGAGAAGGTCGCCCCTCCGGAGGAGTTTTTTCGTGCAGTCCCTTCCAATCAACACATCGAAGATTTGGTGTTGGCAACACGCAAGGCCGTCAGCGACATTCTTCATGGTCGCGATCGAAGGCTGCTCATTGTCGTTGGGCCTTGTTCCATACACGATGTCAAAGCCGCCTGCGAGTATGGGGAAAAATTGCGGCCAATACGCGAGAAACTAAAAGATCGAGTGGAAATCGTCATGCGCGTATATTTCGAAAAACCTCGTACAACAGTGGGGTGGAAAGGTTTGATCAATGATCCTGATCTGGATGAAAGCTTCCAAATCAATAAAGGGTTGAGTTTAGCGCGCCAACTTCTTGTCGATCTCAACGGTATGGGTTTGCCTGCGGGGACAGAGTTTCTGGATATTGTTACCGGACAGTACTACGCGGATCTCATTAGTTGGGGTGCGATTGGGGCGCGTATCACCGAAAGTCAAATTCATCGGGAGTTGGCGTCTGGGCTCTCGTGTCCGGTTGGATTTAAAAATGGTACTGACGGGAATATTACCATAGCCGTGGATGCGATTAATTCTGCCAACCACCCCCATATATTTTTATCGCCAACGCAACAGGGCTCCACCGCAATTTACCAAACGACGGGCAATGAGGATGCCCATGTAATTTTGCGTGGCGGTAAAGAACCGAACTACGATCGCGACAATGTTGCACTGTGTTCTGCGAAATTAAAAGACAGTCACGTGTCAACGGGAATTGTGATCGATTTCAGTCATGCGAATAGCCGCAAACAATTTGTACAACAAGTTGCCGTGGGTGAAGATGTGGCGAAGCAAATCAAAAGTGGGCACAACCATATTGTCGGAGTGATGATCGAGAGCCATTTGGTGGAAGGTCGACAGGATGTCGTTGATGGTAAAGCTGAAACCTATGGTCAAAGTATTACGGATGCGTGTTTGGGGTGGGAGGCAACGAAGCCGCTGCTCGAACGTTTGGCAGAGAGTGTCGAGAAACGTTTTCACTAGGAGCCAGCCCGATGTGAGCGATCGTCATGAGGGAGTGCTGGATTGAGTCAGATGGTTCGGGAATAGGAAATTCAAAAGGCCTTTTTGACTAGACTGCAACGTACCAACGAACGCGGTGAGGGGTCCATCCGCACACTTCGCCGTCTGAAAGGCGGGAGTGCATCCGGTGAGTCGGGGCTTCCTGGCCCTTTTGCCAAGGATTATGCCAAATCTGTTGCTTGCTCGTGGCGTGTAGGGTGGAAACGGGCAAAGGGGGAGTGTCGGTTCGGGTACCGAACCGGAATCCGGGGAGGGATTAGGCGGTTTGCATGAATGCGTCGAGGCGGGCTGGGGCTCGTGGTGGGGCGCGGCGGGGTAGGCCCAGGTGGCCCAGAATCTTGATGATCACGGTGGGATCTTCGATCGCCGCGAGGATGGTCAATGGCCCGCCGCATTGTGGACAGGTGGTAATGTCGATGGCGAAGACGCGTTTGAGTCATTGGGCCCAGCTCAGGCGGGCTCGTGTTGAAGGAGCGAGGGCATCGCCCTCCTCATTGGCGGTGTTCGGCGCCGGGTCGGCCGCGCCGGGCACGATCTGGGACCGCAACGCCGCGTTGGGGGCGAGCACGCCATAGATGGAGGCGCGGACGTGGGACGAGGGCGGCCAGGCGTTGCAGGAATTCCAGCGGGGTCATCACCAGCTGGGTCAGGGCCATTTCATTCTTTTTATAAGCAAGTGGTTTCATGAGGGTGTTGTCTTTTCTTTTTTTAGGGCAACACCATGCGGATCGCGACATGCGGCTTGGCCCACAGCCATCGACAGGCCTGCGCGATATTGGTGATCCCTTTGATTCGTAAGAGACTGATGGCTGCGCATCGCAGACAGGTCATGACCCTCGGCCCATTGAGACTTCTGATCTGACTGCGGTCTTCATCACAGGTGCCATCCAGCACATCATGCTGCTTATTCTCCACGCTCCAATGTTTCCGGTTTTGCGCGAGAATTTTCTCTGGCAGCGCCTTTGCTGGTGACTGACTCGTGATGCCGTAGACCGCCTCGACCGTCGTGAGGCCCTTCTTGCGATGCGTGACTTCCCGCTCAATGCAGCAGACTTGCTGCACATGAGGAAAGGTGAGAGAGGCCTTCAGGGAGTCGTCGCACCAGATCCGCCGGGTCGTGATCCGCCCGTGGCCTTTCTCGGTCGTTTCCGCATCACCCCGTCGTGCTCGCAACCCCAAGGCCGCAATGGCGCGCTTCAAGGTCGGCTGGTTCTCCTTGACGGTGAAGACGAAGTCGGCCCCCCGTTCTTGCACAAGGTACTCAGCGATCGCTTTCTGGGTCAGGAGCGCATCCGCCGTGATGACCGTGCCCGCGATCTCGACTTCCTCTAACAAGGGCTGCACGCAGGTGATCTCATGGGTCTTGGTGTCAACTTTTTTGGGGTGAGGTGGCGACCCGCTTGATGGGTGACGGCACTGAGGACATGAGTCTGGTTGCGCGGGTCCTTCGAGGTCCCCCGCATGGTCTTGCCATCAATGGCGATGCCCGGATCCTCCCCTCCGAAGGTGGCCAGCCACCGGCCGAGCAGGTGGTCGACTTCACAGGGATCGACGGCATTGATAAACCGGTAGAGGGTGCTGCGGCTGGGGACGATGTAGCGTCCCCCTCGTTGGCGACAGCCCAGCCGCCTTCGCATCGGCTGCGAGACATGCTGGGCCCAGTCCGAGATGGCTTCAGAGCCGCGGGCACCGCACAAGGTGGCACAGAACATGATCGCGGTGAGGGCACGTCGGGGATGCCGTTGTCCTTGCAAACTCCGGGGATCGGTCAATTGCCCCACATAGGTCAAGAGGGAGTCCGTCTGTTTGGTATTCAATCGCATCTGCGGCGCGTCTCCTTTCTGATAGGGCTGAGGGAGCATCGGGTGTGTCAGGATGGCTCGGGCGTGGGGATGCAGACTCCTGACCAGGATGCGTTTGGGGCGGTCATGCTGAATATACTGTGTATTGGACTTGCGAAACCCTCGGGTCAGCCCGAGCTCGTGCCAGCCGGCCGCTCGATAGCAGGTTCCGTGGAAGCGGGCAGGATCGACAAAGGTTTCTAAGAGAAGCAAGGGATAGCCGTGGCACTGGTGCCAATCGGCCGCAATCCGTTTCGTGCAGAGCGACAGGACTTTCGAGGCGAGGTTCGGTTGCGAACAGCCCGGCAGGATGAGAAACCGGGTGTTGTTGGCCAGTAAATGGAGCCGTTGCCAGTGAAAACAGGGAGCCCAGCCGATCCAGTGGTCGCGGGCGTGCGATTTGAGCGCCGCCGCCGCAAACACCAACAAGGCCAGCCAGCGATCCTGCACACAGGCGAGGTATTGGATCGATTGGCCAATCAGCGGGGCAGGCCCGAGGTAGTGATGGTGGGCGAGCAGGGTCGTGAAGGTGTCCTTCTCGTCACGGACAATCGGCCGAACCACGATTTGGCGAAGATCGATGGCCGGATGTTCGTGGGGCGCTTCGTTGGGCATACACAAGAGTATGCCTCAAACGAAACGAAAAAGCCAGCCGCAAGCAATTATTTCTTATGATTGATGACGTTACACGTTACAATGAAATAGCCCTGGCGGCGGGGTAGGCCCAGGTGGCCCAGAATCTTGATGATCACGGTGGGATCTTCGAGCGCCGCGAGGATGGGCAGGAGGAGAATGGCAACGATACTGCGGATTTTTATGATTTGGGTATGCCATGATGGGTACGCTTGATCCCCTCTGGCAAAAAAGAAGCCCTAGGTGTCGTTCCCGTACCCCCATCGCCAGAACTGCCCAGAAATAGTATTTAAACCGAATCTCGCGTAGTTTGTCCGGGCGTCGCGGGGGCTTCGTTGTCCCTGGCAGCTCCATCTTCTCGATATCCCATTCGTTCTTAAGGTCTTCACCTAGCTAATACACCCAATTTACTTTCATATGCCTTCCCATTTGACTAAGGTTAGTCCCTAGACTAGTCTGCTGGACTATGGACACAGGGTATGCTGCTGATATCTTGGATTTTTCTGTTAGGTTCCACACCGAAGAAGCGTGCTTCGAGTACTTGCGGGCGATTCGGTGGCCAGACGGGTTTATGTGTCCAGCTTGCGGTCATCGCGGTGGTTGGTGGCTCAAAAAATATTTCCGGTTTGAGTGTTCGTCGTGTCATAGACAGACATCACCGCTAAGCGGCACAGTGATGCATAGATCGCACTTGCCGCTACGGCTTTGGTTTTGGGCTGCCTATTTCGTCTCCACGCACACACCTGGCATCAGTGCTGTGCAATTGCAGCGTCAACTCAGTATCAAGAAGGTGGATAGCGCCTGGTATTTGCTCCACAGATTGCGACGAGGAATGATACGACAGAACCGTGAACGGCTCGCAGGAACAGTTGAAGCCGATGAAACCCATATCGGTGGACCGGTAAAAGGCAAAACGGGCCGTGGCGTCGCGAAAGCGAAAACCAAGACGTTAATAGCCGGAGCCGTAGAAATTGTCACGTACACACAAGGGGATCACTTTCGAGAGAAAGCAGGGCGTTTACGATTAGCGATTCTTCAAGACGCTGGAGAGAACGAGATCAAAGCATTCCTCAATAGCCATGTCGCTGAGGGCAGTAAGATCAAGTCCGATGGTTGGAAGGGATACTCGGCAAAAGCCTTGGCAGGATACGAACACCTGAGACGGACCCAGGGTGACCCAGCAAGTGCTGGGAAGCACGCTCCACACATCCATAGAGCGTTCGGCAATCTGCAGACCTGGCTGAACGGGATTCACCATGGAGTGGATTCAAAATACCTGCAACACTATCTTGATGAGTTTGTCTTTCGCTATAACCGCCGTGAGACTCCAATGAGTACCTTCCAGAGTTTGTTGAAAATCCTGACCAGCAGCTCAAAACCCTTGGGATTCAATAAACTGAAGCAACCTTAGTTAAATGGGAAGGCATATACTTTCATTACCCCCGTTCTTTACACTTTACTTCTGAACTACGATGGGGTGGTGAGTCGAAGGAGACGACCGAACCCACCACCATTAACGATACGATAACCCTGTTGAGACTACGGATGGCCTTTGGGGCTTGAGACGCACCCAAGGGCTTTTTTTATTCACCCATTTTTATGAGGTCTAGGGTATTGTCAACGTAAGGAAAATTTGACCCTGAACAGACAATTCACCTGGACATAACATGTTGAATGGGCAGAGATCAGGGAATACGCTCCATGTGTTGACGAAGCCAAATTTGGCGCAAGGGCACCTCTAACAACCAGGCATGTTTTGTGAGGGCAAGGAAGCCGCGCGCGGAAAACCGGAGTGTATGGGCGAATACATGAGGATGTGAGCACGCGGCTGACGCCGCCATCACGGAAAAGGACGGTTTTTAGAGGTGCCCTCAAGTTGATCATACCCTCTCAAGCATTGGAGCGTGCGATTTTTTGAACCACCTTTCTGCACCAAAAATAATCATTTATGGAATCTTACCCAACACAACCAACTCTATACCGTCACTCAAAATTAGATTTCCTTCTAGCTCTGCTAGGGATCGGAACCACGCTTTTCGCCTTCAGCATGTTTGTATGGGAAACCTTTTATTCCCATTCAGGAATTTCTCACCAATGTGATGCGCCATGCTCAGGCTTCGAAGGTCCAATTCACGATCAGTCTAAGGGAGGAGACGATCATCTTAGACATGACCGACAATGGAATCGGCATTGCTCCTCAGAGGATTGAGTCACCCAATACCTTAGGGATTCTAGGCATGAAAGAGCGCACGGTGATGTTGGGTGGGCAATTTACCATTGTGGGGAAACCCGGGGAAGGAACTCATGTGCAGGTTACCCTTCCGGTATGTAAAAAAACTATGAAAGGACCGTCGTGAAGATACTTGTTGCGGATGATCATGACATTGTCCGCCTTGGTCTCCAACAACTCCTGTCTCAAGCATTTTCCGATCTAGATTTTGATGAAGTGGGAACGGGGCGGGGAGCAGTGGACAAAGTTAAAGAGGGGGCATGGGACGCTGTGATTCTGGACCTGAATTTGCCTGACCTCCCTGGCCTTGATGTATTAAAGCAGATGAAGCAGGTTCGGCCTACCTTACCTGTCATCATTCTCAGTCTACATCCGGTGGAACAATTTGCTATGCGTGCGTACCAAGGTGGGGCGTCGGCATATTTGGCCAAGGATTCCGTCACGGAAGAACTTATCAAAGCCGTTAGGCAAGTGGTGGACGGAGGTAAGTATGTGAGTCAGGCTTTTTCCAAACAACTTGCCGACCGATTGGGACAATCCTGGGAGGGAGTTCCCCATGACAGGTTGTCCGACCGGGAGCTGGAAATTTTTTGCCTGCTGGGGAAAGGGAAAACCCCGACTGAGATTGCCGACGGGCTGTTCATCAGTCCGAAGACTGTCAGTACCCACCGATCGCGGATCTTAGAGAAATTACACCTCACCACGACACGAGAGCTGATGAAGTATGCGCTCGACTATCGTTTGATTGAATAGCGTTTCTCCCCTTGAAGCCTCCAGTCTAGCCCCCTTCCTCTCCAGAATTAACCAGAACGTTATTCCCTTTTGTTTTGGTTCCTAAAAAGGGTTTTCTCTTCTTCGGCTTTTGTAGGACAAACACCCCAAACGAATTTCCAAAAAGTACCTTGTTTCTTAGGTAAAGAAAGTTATTATTTGCCTAATTGGCTTAGGTTGAGATTCGTACAGGTGTGCTATATTTCGGCGTTGTTCGGTGGAGATAAAGGGAATGTTGAAAAAAGCCGCCAGCGGCGTTCTCGCCATTTTGCCGTGCTCACGTACTCCCTGTACGCTCCGCGCGTCAAAAGGGCTGCGGCCTTTCGCTCAGGACAGGGCTGGAGAGACCCTTCGGAAAGACTCAGCAACCGTGATTAAAGTCAAGGGTTGAATATTGATTTGGGTTCCATGCTGGTTGGGTTTTGACCATCGTATTCAGAATGACCAGAAGTTTTCGCATACAGGCGGTGAGGGCCACTTTGGGTTTTTTCCCTTTTTCAAGTAGGCGTTGGTAAAAGGGTTTGATGACCGGATTAAATCGTGAAGCGGACAGGGCCGCCATGTAGAGGGCGGCGCGGACTTGGGCACGTCCTCCCCAGACCCTTCGGTTGCCGCGAACGTTTCCACTGTCGCGGTTTAAGGGGGCAACGCCCACCAGCGTAGCGATTTCTCTTCGGTTGAGCGTTCCGAGTTCGGTCAGGCTACTGAGGAGATTCATAATAGGGTCAGGCCTGTGTTATTGCATTCAGGGGCTGTTGAATATTTCACTCCAATAGCCAAATGGGAGAGGTCAGGTCTTGACTTAATATATTTTTCGTTTGTCCTAGCCGTGGCTGGGTTTCCAGAGTGTTGGGGCTCAGTGTTGGGGGGCAGGTCTTGATTTAATACAATTTTGGCGCGATTCCGCCGTGGCCAGCTTTCCAGGGACTGGCTTAACTTTCCCATGCACCGATTGATCTTCCCCCAATGGGCAGACCAGAAGGAAGCTCAAGTATTAAGTCAAGACTTGGGGTGGCCCGGAATTGACAGACACTTGAGAAAGGGGACTGGAGCTTTTTTCTCGATGCCCGGTAAACCTTAATGACGGGGTCATGACGGGGTCAGGCTTGCACTATTGCCTTAATTTACCCGTTACCTTATTATTGGACTATGGTCAGGAAACCCAGACTGCATGTCCCCGGAGGTGTCTATCACGTGATGCTCCGTGGAAAAGGGGTCAAATCTTTGGTTGAAAAAGGGGTCAAATCTTTGGTTGAGAGTTTCAAACAAAAAGCTTAGGCTATTCTGAAAAGGAAAAGGGGTCAAATCTTTTGTTGACTAATACTTCAGCTCACGCCCCCTTCTCGGAATAGAAGATCACTTGCACATAAAAAGGTTAGTGGCTAAAAGAAAGCCGAAGAGTTAAAAACGAAACTCTCAACCAAAGATTTGACCCCTTTTTCACGAGTGTGCTCACCGATGCCAATGGCGTGAGTGAAGAAGACAACGCCTACTATCCCTACGGCGACACCTACACCCATACCGGTACCTCCGATGTGGCGTATAAATACACGGGCCAAGAATTAGACAACGAGACGGGACTCTATTTCTACGAAGCGCGGTACTACGATCCGGTGCTGGGACGATTCATCTCACCAGATACCATCGTGCCAGATCCCATGGATCCACAAGCGCTGAATCGCTACAGCTATGTCCGCAATAACCCCATTATCTACACCGACCCCACCGGCCATGCCTGGTGGAATGATTGGTGGACTGATTTAAAGAACGACTGGGGCTGGGGGCGCGACACATCAGCAGGTTCTACAGGATCATCAGCATCATCGAATAATTTTGCCCCAGCCGATTATACGCTAGAGACTGTTCAAGTTACGGCTACTCCGCTGCCAAGCCAAACTGGATCACAGAGTAACTCCTCGCCATTTGGGGTTGATTATTCACACAGTGGAATCTTTTCAGCACCAAATGTTTATGAGTTTGCCTTTGGGCCAGAAGCTGTTGGGCAACAACGCCCTGCATTATCTAATACTGCCGTTGAAACAGCCACGCTATTTGGGACTGGAGTAGTATTTAGAGGGGGATTAAAACTTTTATCATTGGGTTCGAAGGGGCGCTTTGGTAGAATAGTTCCTGGAGGTGGTCTTGCTGCACATGAGGGTGCTGGAGGTCATCTACTAGCTCGTCATGTAGGGCAAACAGCGGCACAATTGTCAAGTAGGCTTGCTTCTGAGCCAGGATTGAAGGTAGCTTCATCCTTTTAAATCGTGCAATAGCAGAATCGGCTGTGTCGCAAGCCTTAAAAGCAAATCATGCTGCCATTCAAAATTTCTTGGCTGGCAATTCTAAACGTTTAGTCATCACCTATGGTTTACCTAGTCCCGTGGGAGTTAGTGTAACTAGAGGTGCCTCAACGGCTATTCCTGCTTCCAATGTTAAAGTCATTTTGGACCGGTCGACTTCACTGCCTACAGGCTTTCGTATTGTTACTGGTTTTCCAACACCATGATGAAAAATAAATATCCGGCCTTGTTCCAATTTTTTGGCTGTTATTTCCATCAGGATTGGCCTGTAGATTATGAGTCTTGGGATCCGGCGATTGCTGACTTTGTAAAGTCTGAACCGCCGGAGTCTATTCGTGCGGCTCAATTCGAGTTGGAGCAGATTTTAAACTCTGGGTGTAGTGAATCTGAAGTTTTGGAATTATTATTGCAGCTTGGGTGTTATTATGATCCAACCGCCGATGGTACAAATGTGTTTAGTTGGCTTCAAGATGTTCGGAGAAAGCTGCTCTTGCCACGTTGAGTGAATCGCAGTATAGCCTTTTTTGGAAGAATAAATTGGGCTTGGAAAAGGGGCCAGGCTGATTTTCTGAACAGGAATACGTGCATGACGTCATATTGCTTGATGGCCGTCTCAAGAAGAGCAGCCTGTCTCCTTCCACTTCTGTCTAGCGTTCCTCCTCTCCTTTAGTGATAGGGTCATGATAGGGTCAGGCCTGCGTTATTGCAATAATCTAGTCCCTTCCATGACGATTGGATCATGGCCAGAAAACCATGACTTCATGTCCCGGGAGGGGTTTATCATATGATTCTTCGGGGGAATGGGGGCCAGGATATTTTCTTCGATGACGAAGACCGGCATCACGTGTATGGGTTGCTCCACCAGGGAGGCGAGCGCTATCGCCATCGGATTAATGGTTTCTGTTGCATGACCAACCACCTCCATTTTGCCATTCAAGTGAAGGAAAAACCGTTGAGCCAAATCATGCAAAATCTGGCCTTCCGCTATACCCGGTGGATCAATCAAAAACACCGGTTGGTACGGCAACCATTCAGGAAGTGGGGATTTATTGGAATCGTGATGCCTCCACCTTGAGTCGTCAAATTGGAAAAATAGATGCAAGCGTGCGAGGGCAGGATGGGCTTCCCTCTCAGCTTCGTGGATATATCAAAGCATTAACGCAGGCCTGACCCCATTATGACCCCATTATGACCCCATTATGGACAGATTTGCCAGGAAAAGTAGGGTTTGGGGGTCTCGCAGACTTTGCGGTAGCAGTAAATGGAATTACTGGTCCCGCCTATTTACAAATAATTCCAGACTTCATAACCAGGACCTCTCAAGCACCGGTCGTGACAAATTTTGGACCTGGACAGGGCAATTTTATACCATGTAGGCCATGCCGTTCGAGGCTTAATTACGATCAGGCTTTTTGAAAAGTATAATCTCGTATTTGTTGGATGGAATTTATTTCTGATTAAGAAATTCTAGAGGGAATTGGAATGAAAATTATCTATAGACCAGAATTTGGCAAATTCACTTCTCTGATTGTATTCAAGTTTATGATTGCGTCTATAGTAATCTTTGGAAATACAGTCTACGCTGAACCTTTGGTTTCGACCACAAAGGGATTAGATTTAGAAACTGTAACATTAATGCTGAGGGTTCCTTACCAACACTATGATCGTCTTTTTATTCGTGCGGTGAACCATTTTCAAAAGGAAGGTTTACAACTAAATGTGAATGATGATTCTCAGAGTGATTCACCTTTACTAAAGTTGACATTAGATTTAAAACCTTTGTCAGAGGATTGCGAAGGAAAGTTTCTTTATTCACAAAAACTTGAGCTTTACGAAAATGTTGTATCCGAAAGAGTTCCTAATGTGCGAACCTGGAGTGTAACGTGGACCTATGGGTTGCCTGACCCTATTTTTATTGAATCAAAAAAAACTATTCAGGATTTGGAAAGAGATTTGGATGGTTTGATTGGACATTTTATCTTTGATTATAAATTCGCTAATCAGCTCAAAAAATGAATTCTGAAAAGGGAGGAGAAAAGGGCCACATTCAAACATGAGAAGGGGTCAAATCTTAGAAGGAGAAGGGGTCAAATCTTGAGAAGGGGTCAAATCTTTGGTTGAGAGTTTCAAACAAAAAGCTTAGGCTATTCTGAAAAGGAAAAGGGGTCAAATCTTTTGTTGACTAATACTTCAGCTCACGCCCCCTTCTCGGAATAGAAGATCACTTGCACATAAAAAGGTTAGTGGCTAAAAGAAAGCCGAAGAGTTAAAAACGAAACTCTCAACCAAAGATTTGACCCCTTTTCAAAAGAAAGCCGAAGAGTTAAAAACGAAACTCTCAACCAAAGATTTGACCCCTTTTCAACCAAAGATTTGACCCCTTTTCCTTTTTTAGTCAACCAAAGATTTGACCCCTATCCCCCTATCACCTATCCTATCTCTATCTGACCCCTATCTCCTATCGAAGTTACCCACACGATTTGGAGAAGAGCCTAATTTCATTTTCATATCCTCTATGAGGCTAAGACGTGGGCGAAACCCGAGTCGATTTACTCCATCTATTAGAAGATCTTCGTGATGCCTATCCCGAGGCATTAGAGGACACCATCCTGACCGAGATCGTGGCGAATTCCTTAGATTCCGGCGCGAGCCGTCTGTCCTTTTCGGTTGATGCGTCTCGAAGCACGCTCACTGTCGTGGATAATGGTTCCGGCATGCAACGGCGGGCCTTGAGCCGATACCATGACATTGCCGCCAGTTCCAAGGTGCGTGGCCAAGGAATCGGATTTGCCGGAGTGGGGATCAAACTTGGGTTGCTGGTCTGTCAGGAAGTGATGACGGAAACCCGTCGCGGCAAAACTCATGTGGCAACTTCATGGCATCTATCGTCACGGCATCGCGCACCATGGAAGTGGGTTCCTCCGGCTGGACTCGTGGCTGAGCAAGGCACGGCCGTGCGTCTCACCTTGCAGAATGCCTTGTCTCCACTCCTTGATCCGGGTTTTGTCGAAGGCAGTATTCGGCGGCATTTCCAACCACTGTTAGACCCTGCATTTGAACATCTGTTTGTGACTCACTATCCAAAAGGTATTGCCATCTTTGTCAATGGCACACGCTTGAAAAAAGAGCATGACATGGAAGGGGAAGAAGCGGCATTGGAAATTCGGTTGTTGCGAAAACGGAAGCCCTCGGCCATCGGCTATCTGTTCCGTAGCAGCCATCGGTTGCCGGTAGACAAGCAGGGGCTGGCGATTAGTACCTTCGGGAAAGTGATTAAAGGCGGGTGGGATTGGCTGGGGGTGATTCCAACCACACCGGACCGCATCGGAGGGCTCATCGAAGTGCCCGCGTTAGCAGGTTGCCTGACCCTTAATAAAGGGGACTTCGTTCGTGTGGGGAATCGTGGCGCCACGTTTCTGGCCTATCGCAAAGCCATTCAAGAAGCCGTGTCCCGACAATTGATGGCATGGGGTGATATGCGTGACACTCAGGACGAACCCCGTCCTCGTATGCTGCGTCCCATGGAACGAGAATTGGAACGTGTGTTAGAAGATCTCTCCAATGCGTTTCCCCTTTTAGGATCTTTGATAGAGCGGCGGTTGGGTGGGCAAAAACGGTTACCGTTAGGCACCAGCGGAGATGCGCCGGATGGCCGAGCCCTGGTGACGTCATTGCTGACCTCACACGCAGAAGAAGAACCAGAGGAGTTGCCACAGTCCCATGACGAGTCTTCGGCGATTACTCCGCCCGAGGGAAATAATTCCGAGTTGCCGAATCCGTCCAATCCATCCACTCCGCCCACACCAGATGGCATGACTTTGCTGCCTGAGAAAGGGGGGCCACGTCGGCCCGTGCGGTATGGTTTGGTCATTCAATTCGAGGATAGGCCCGAAGACACGGAATTGGGAAGACTCGTCGATTCGACGGTGTGGGTCAATCAAGCCCATCCTGCCTATCAGCGCGCCGTGACCTCACGCTCAGTGGGCTACCACATTGCCCTAACGGTCTCGTTGTCGCTGGCACCCCTCGCCGTCGTGCCCGCGCATGAACACGTCTTCCTCACGAAGTTCCTCTCACGCTGGGGCGAAGAAACCGAAAAACCCCGCCGTTCATCCCGAAAACGATAAATTCAACCGTCCGTGGGCGAGGGCGAAAAAATGAGGCCAGATGGTTGGCAGTCTGCCTCTGTCGGGACCTGGGTGGCTATCCGCTAGCGGAGATTGCCGCGTATTTTGGGATGGGGCACATCAGTGGGATCAATCGATGTGTGGGAAAGTTGAGCCAGACTCTGGAAAGCGATCCCCGGTTGGCGCGAGCGAAAAAGGTATTAAGTCAGGACCTGACACCGTGAAAAACCTGACCTCGTAATGATCCCATGCCCCTGACCTAGGGGGCTTTTTGTTGACATGTGCTTAGCATGAAAGTATGGTAATCACATGTCTAAAATGATCCAACTTCGGAATGTCCCGGAAAAACTGCATCGTAAACTTAAAGCTCGGGCTGCTTTGGAAGGACGTTCTTTGTCGGATTATCTTCTCTCCCATATTCGAGATCTTGCGGAAAAACCTACACCGAGTGAAATGCTGGAGCGTCTCCGTCGTCGGGATCCTATTTCCGTTTCCGTTCCACCTGCGGATATTATCCGAAAGGAACGTGATCGACGGTGATTGTCGTCGATGCCTCGGCCATGGTCGAACAATTGTTGGCTACGCCGAAGGGAGTGAAACTTCACCAGCGTTGTCTTATTGATGGCGAGAGTTTACATGCTCCTCATTTGTTAGATCTTGAAGTGGTCAATGTCCTTCGTCGGTATTGGCAACGTGATATCCTCTCCCTTTCCCGCGCCGATCAGGCTCTTGAGGATTTATTAGTTTTTCCCCTCACCAGGTACGCTCATGAAATGTTTCTTCCTCGCCTTTGGGAGCTTCGGGATAATATGACGCCGTATGATGCTGCGTATGTGGCTCTCGCCGAATCACTCAAAGCCCCTTTAGTCACGTGTGATGTCCGCCTTCGTAACTCTCCTGGCCACGCAGCTATCATTGAAGTATTTTAAAAGGTAATCTATTATCGGTTAGACTTGGGGTCAGGCATGAGTATTGACTTATTGTGACGAAGGGGTAGCCTCACTTACACATGGCAATGGCAAGGTCGTCACCTATGGGACTTGAGTTTGTTGATGGCTCGATAACGAAAACAATCTGTCGTGTGATCGTTGACTATTCCTGTGGCTTGCATGAGGGCGTAGCAGATGGTGGTGCCGACGAAGGAGAATCCTCGTCGCTTGAGGTCTTTGCTCATTGCGTCGGATTCCGCTGTGTGGGCGGGCACGTCTTTTAGAGATTTCCATCGATTGTGGATTGGTCGACCTTTGACGAATTGCCAAATATACTCATCAAAGCTTCCAACTTCCTTTTGGAGGACAAGAAAGGCTTGGGCGTTGGAAATGGCGGAATGGATTTTTAATCTATTTCGAATGATGCCAGCGTTCTGTAATAATTGCTGAACTTTTCGCTGGTTGTACTTGGCTATACGTGTGGCGTCAAAGTGATCAAAGGCTTCTCGGAACGCCGCCCGTTTTTGTAGAATGGTGTTCCAACTTAATCCTGCCTGCGCGCCTTCAAGAATCAAAAATTCAAACAATAGGCGGTCGTCATGCAGCGGCACGCCCCATTCCGTATCATGGTATTGGCTGAGGTGTTCATTCGTGGCCCAGGTGCATCGAATTATCTGACGGGCTGACATCGTTGCGTTAGTCCTTGTCTTGGTTGTCGATTTCGATGACTACGGGACAATGATCGGATAATCGTTGATAGGCTAAGGGGTAGTCGCCGTTGATGCGTCGGCACTCGGCCACTGCGCAATATCCTGTGACTCGGGCAGACCGTGTGCGTACTTCTTCCATCCCTTTATTGACCAGGACATGATCGAGCCACCCGCCGCGTCCACGAAAATAGTGGGAGCATTGTGGGGCAAGGGAAAGATCCCGAAAGCCGGGCATTTCTTTGGCGACCATACGTCGCACATATTTTAATTCAGATCTTTTGGACGCATTGTCTCCTGCCCCCATCGTGTTGAAATCGCCAAGGATGATCGTGTCTTGATCTTTCGAAGTAAACTGGCTGACCGTTTGATCAATGCGGTTGAGGGCACGGTGGCGATCTTCGAGGGCAAACACCGTCGGCCCGGATTTCAAATGCAGGGCGATGAGATGAAAATCTGCCCCTGGCTGTTGACGCGATTGAACATATGCGTAATGACCGGGGCGTAATCCTCCTTCACATGGATTTCGCTCTGACTGGGCTTTGACGTTGAAGGGCCAGAGGCTTTTCACCTGCGTCAACTCTACACGCCTGGCATTCCATACAAACCCAATCTTGTGGCTATCAACGTTTCCGCACCGTTGGGGGGTCCACTGCCAGGAATCTCCGGTGGTGTGTTCAAGAGATTCCAACACTGTCTTCCAAGCCCGCTTGGCCTTTGGTGTGCCCAAGCTTTCTTCCACAGCCAAGACATCTAGGTTCATCCATACCATTGTGCAGATAAGCCAGGGTACGTTGGTTTCGTCATCTTTCCCTGAGCGATTAGGCGACTGTCCATAGGGAAACCATCGGATATTCCATGTGCCGATGCGGAGCTTCTCGGATGAATGAACAGCCATACGACCACCATCCTTGACCACTTCCCTGCAGTGTTCAGGAGATTTCCAGACCAATGCTTCTTCCTGCGCGGAGCTTGTATGCATAGCGGGTCGGTGAAACTCTGGCGATGGATCAGGTGTGTCCACCGTGATTTTGGTGGAGGCGGGGCGCGCGCTTGGTTCCTCCACGTACTTAGGGTTCGCACAAGAATAACTTCCCCTGTTTGGGTGTCGATCCATCCCGTCTGGCGGCGTTGCTCGTCCTTTCCATACAGGAGTATGCGCAGTCCTCGCGCCTTGCCAGACAGGTGTCTCAGCACCCAAACAGGGGAAGTTATTCTTGTGCGAACCCTTAGGGCTCACCCAGGCTTTTTCTCCAGTTTCTAAGGCAATATACAGCCACCCAGTTTGGGCAACGTGGCGAATCGTGCCTTTGACGCCGTGGGGCACATGTTTCCAGTAACTGGATTTGGCTTCACGATGAAGAGGGACGCCTTTGGGTTTTTTCGCCTTGAGGGTGATGGTCTGTCCAACTTCAAACGCATCGGCCATTGACGCACTGGTGAATCCGAACGTCACAATGAAGAAGAGGCTGAAAACCAACGACCAAGTGGGCATGAACATCTCCAGGAAAAGAGGAATGATGTTCATACATACCAAACCCTGTGCAAGAAGGGTAGTATGCATTGTGGGGGGAGGGGTGCTCAGGCATTTGTTGTGGGAGTGCTGGAGAACGCGTTATGCTCTTTTAGCAATTTGGTGCAGATGGGGATAAACCCCAATACACCGTTCTGCCCACTACCGGGTTTTGATTAAGGCGCGTGATGAAACAAGCACATATCAATATTGAAATCGCCAACAAGGCAGTCCTGCAACCCATCGAACAGGTGGCGCAGGATAAATTAGGGATCGATCGAGCTTTGTTAGAACTGTATGGAAACTATAAAGCGAAAATTCCTGTGTCCTTTCTCCAAAGCTTGCACGAGAAACCTGATGGGCACTTGATATTGATGACCGCGATGACTCCCACGATTGCTGGTGAAGGGAAAACCACGACGTCCATTGGTCTGGTCGATGGGCTGGCCAAGATGGGCAAACAGGCCATGGTGGCATTGCGAGAGCCCAGCCTCGGGCCATGTTTTGGCATGAAGGGCGGTGCGTGTGGAGGAGGCTATGCGCAGGTCGTGCCGATGAGCGACATTAATCTGCACTTTACCGGAGACTTTCATGCTATCACCTCCGCGCATAATTTGTTGGCGGCGATGGTGGATAACCACCTGTATTGGGGGAATGAACCGCTATTGGACGCGAGGCGCATTACCTGGCGACGCACCATGGATATGAACGATCGTTCGTTGCGAAATATCGTGACTGGGATTGGAGCGGTGACCAATGGCTTTGCGCGGGACGGGCGCTTTGAGATTACCGCTGCGTCGGAAGTCATGGCTGTGTTGTGTCTGGCAACGGATGTACAGGATCTGCAACGACGGCTGGGGAATATCAAAGTCGGACGAACTGCGAAAAAAGAATTTGTCTTTGCCAAGGATATTAAGGCCCAAGGTGCCATGACTGCGTTGTTGAAAGATGCGCTCAATCCTAATTTGGTACAGACATTGGAACATAACCCTGCCTTGGTGCATGGTGGGCCCTTTGGCAATATTGCGCATGGGTGCAACTCGGTGGTCGCGACGAAAGCCGCGTTGAAATTGGCTGACTATGTGGTCACCGAAGCCGGGTTTGGTGCGGATCTTGGTGCGGAGAAATTTTTTAACATCAAATGCCGTCGAGCAGGCTTGAAGCCGGCCTGTGCCGTCGTGGTGGCTACGGTAAAAGCCTTAAAACTGCATGGCGGAGCCCATCCCAAAGAACTTGGGAAGGAAAATCTTGAGGCGCTGAAGCAAGGTCTGCCGAATTTGATACGGCACTTGGACAATCTAAAAAAGTTTGGTGTGCCGGTGGTTGTGGCCATTAACCAATTCACGAGTGACACTGAAGCGGAATTAGACCTGGTTTGTAAAGTTTGTGGAGGTCAGGACGTGAAGGTCGCACTGGCTAATCATTGGGCCAACGGCGGGGAAGGGGCCATCGCGTTGGCAGAGTTGGTGGTCAAGACCATTGACACCGAGCCAGCGCAATTCCACATGTTGTATCCCGACGAAATGCCGCTTGCTGAAAAAGTTCGGACGGTGTCGCGAGAGATTTATGGGGCGGATGATGCCGAAATTCCTCAAGCTGTTCTGAAGCAGTTTGCGGAATTGGAAAAGGCGGGGTACGGACGTGTGTCCAGGTAAGGCGAGACTGTTCAGTGGGAAGCAAGCCCACCAGGGTAAGAGCCTGAGCCCTGTAGCTTGGATGGCAGCGTGGAGAGAAACCGAGACGCTGAAGCCCATCGACAAAGCCATCGTAGAGGATGGTGAGCGAGTTCCCGGGCCGTAACGCAAGTGAACGCAGAGGTAGCCTCGAAAGTATGAAACCTCGGAGGTCGAGTCCCTGTCCGTAGGACGAAGACGGCATGGACAGGCGAACCAAGGCTGAGACGCCTGGCCACTCCGGCGGGGTGAGAGCGACAGCACGGGAGCAAGGACAGACGACGCAACTGGAGAAGCCCTCCTCGTCCCAGGGAGAAATCCCTGGAGGAAGATCGGCTCTATAACCAGCTCTCTGGGAAGTGAGCCGAAGACGAGAGGGTGGCGGAGGGGCTCGTAGGAGCGAGGAAGCAGGGTCATGCCTGTGGAGCAAAGGAGCCCTACTGGCTGTAGGCTGTGATCAACATGGGAGGCAGGGACGAGATGACAACGGCGTCCATTACACTGCAAGACCTGCGACAGCGGCTCTACGTCAAGGCGAAGGCTGAGAAGCGATGGCGGGTGTGGGGCCTGTACGTCCACGTGTGCAAAGAGGCGACGCTACGCGCGGCCTATTCGATGGCCAAGAAAAACAACGGAGCCCCCGGCATTGATGGGGTGACGTTTGCTGGCATCGAGGCCACGGGGGTGGAGCCCTTTCTTGCACGACTACGGGACGAACTGGTCACGCAGACCTACCGACCGATGCGGAACCGGCACGTGGAGATTTCGAAAGGCGGTGGACGAGTCCGCGTCTTAGGGATACCCGCGATTCGGGACCGCGTGGTACAGGGAGCGCTCAAGCTCCTGCTGGAACCGATCTTTGAGGCGGATTTTCGTGATGGGTCGTATGGGTATCGACCGAAACGGACAGCCCACCAGGCGATTGGCCGGGTGGCTCAGGCGATGGTGCAGAACAAGACGCGAGTGATTGATGTGGATCTGGCGGCCTTCTTCGACACGGTGCGGCATGACCGGCTGCTGGCGAAGGTGGCCCGACGCATCCAGGATCCCGCGATCCTGCGGCTGGTGAAACTCATCGTCAAGGCGTCCGGCCCGCGTGGGGTGCCTCAAGGGGGTGTGATTTCCCCGCTGCTGGCCAACCTCTATCTCACGGAAGTGGATGAGAGGCTGGAGCAGCTGAAGGAGACAACCCGGCAGGGCCAGTATACGTATCTCGAGTATGTCCGGTTTGCGGATGACCTCGTCGTGTTAGTGGATGGCTATCGCCGCCACGCACAACTGGCGCAGGTTGCGGAGCGGAAGCTGCGAGAGGCGTTGGCCCAATTAGACCTTCAGGTGAATGAGGAGAAGAGCCGAATCGTGGACCTGAGTCAGGGAGGCAGCTTCGGCTTTCTGGGCTTTGACTTTCGGCGTGTGCGGTCGCGGCGTGGAGTGTGGCGCCCGCAGTACATACCGAAGGTGAAGCGGCGCACCGCGTTGCTGCGGAAGCTCAAGGAAGTGTTCCGACGCGGGCAATCCCAGCCGGTGGGACGGATGATCGCCATGATCAATCCGATCGTACGGGGCTGGGTGAACTACTTCCGGATTGGGCATGCGAGTCGGTGTTTATCCTACGTGAAGGATTGGGTGGAGCGGAAGGTCCGGCGGCACATGATGCGAGTGCGCCACCGTCGAGGTTTTGGCTGGAAGAGGTGGAGTAAGGTTTGGCTCTACACGGTACTTGGCTTATATGGAGATTACCGAGTGCGGTACAACGGGTCGGCATGAAAGTCCTTCCAGGCTGATAGGTCACATAACCCTTGAGGTGAAGCATCCAGGAAAGCCCGGTGCTGGAAATCAGCACGCCGGGTTTGAGGTGGCGGGGACTGGAACCGTGACCAGGGGAGTCGGACTGAGGCCCATTCCGAAAGGGGTGGAGGAGCCACCGAACCCTACCGTTGGCGCGCCAGTCCTCGACCCTACACTTTCCGGTTTGCATGGCCAAGACACAATACAGTTTTTCGACTGATCCCGCGGAAAAGGGAGTGCCGACTGGATTTACAATTCCAGTTCGGGAAATTTGATTGGCACTGGGCGCTGAATTTATTGTGGTGCTGACTGGCGATATTATGACTATGCCAGGGCTACCAAGAGTCCCGGCTGCGGAAGCTGTAGGCGTCGATCAAACCGGGAATATTGTGGGGCTGTTTTAATCTTGTGATTATCGCTTCGCGACGGAGTGCCATTGATGTCCCCCCTTAGGAAAAGGGGGTGAGGGGGATTTTTTGATTCTTTCTTCTCACACTATCCCGCTGGTTGCGGCGGGGTCGTTCATTCCCTTCAACAGTTCTGCGCTGATCCCCAATGAAGAATGTTCTCGTAGCGACTGCACTCATTCCAACCGGTGTCCGGTTAACCCATAGTACGCTTTGTCCAGAGTGTTGACCGGAGAAACCTGCATCATGAACGGGGTCTGCCATTCGTCATCTGCCGTGGCCCGTTCTTCAGGAATCAAGATTCGATTCATATGTTCCGCATAGGCGGCCTGGACTTTATACGGAATCCCTCCCACCGTGCCGATATGCCCATCTTCCGTAATCGTGCCAGTCAAGGATCGGCCAAAGATAATGTCCTCGCCCTTGGCCATGGCTACCACACTTAATCCCACCATCGCGGATAAACTATCTCCATACATGGTGATTCCGCGGTAGGGAAAGGTCAAATAAATCGTCCACGAGTCGTTTTGCAGGTTCGCGGCTTTGCAGGCGCGGGCGATTGCGGTGGATACAGCTTGTTGGGCATAGGGTGAGAAACGACCTGGATCAACTCTGAAGCGAAGCTGGAGGCCATCATGATCGTGGCGTTTTTCAAAGTTGATCACGACATGAGTGACAATGCCAACCAGATGGTGTTGTTGATTGAATGTGACACCTAGAATCGGGATGGCGAGTTGGTGAAATTTGGGTGGGGTGTTTGTCGGAGCCCCGCGAGCGGGCATGCTGAAAAGGAAGATTCCGGCACAGATCAAGAAGATGACGAGGATTGGAGTCTTCGATCGCCGGGTGGAACGCTTGGTGAAACCTGTGTGGTGAGGCATAACAACCTCCTTTGGTTTCTTTGGTTCTTTTTCATTTATTACTTATCGGCATTTCTCCTAATAAAAATAAAGGCAATCTGGATGCCAATAGGGAATAAGCCTTTTCCATCTTGACGTTTATATTCACGACAAAATTTGACATTGAATGCGAGCAGGGTTTCTAAGGTACGAATTTTAAAAGAGAATCTGAGGTTGGATTGATGAAGTATTGAACATGATTTTGAACCTGATAGGAAAACTTTTGGGTACGAATTAGTGGCGGGCATAAGACAATTCTGTCAAAAACGTAGACAGTGGCAAGAATCTGACGGAGTGCAAATGTGTTTGGATTGTCCCGCAAAAATTTTCCCCACATGTCTAAAAATTCACTTGGTGAATTTGAGGGCACCTCTAAAAACCGTCCTTTTCCGTGATGGCGGCGTCAGCCGCGTGCTCACATCCTCATGTATTCGCCCATACACTCCGGTTTTCCGCGCGCGGCTTCCTTGCCCTCACAAAAAATGCCTGGTTTGTAGAGGTACCCTTGAGTAGTACAAAGAGCCGTTCCGGCCCATGCCAGAAAATACAGATGTGGATTATTTCGTGAACCGCTTCAGCAAGTTCGGTTTGAACCTTTATGGACGTTTGAGTCGGGTCTTCGCGGCTGGCTTCGCATTCTGCACCTTACTGAGGAGTAGGCCTTGGAAAGGAAAAAGACCGAATCCGACTCACGTATGTTAGGATGACCTTCCAAAGGGTTTGTCATGTCTCAATTTATTTTAGAATCAGAATTCTCCCCAAAAGGGGATCAAGGGGCAGCGATTGCGTCGCTGACGGAAGGGGTGAATTCTGCGAAGAAGCATCAAGTGTTGCTTGGGGTCACGGGGTCGGGGAAGACGTTTACGATGGCTAACGTGATTGCCAATGTCCAGAAATCGACCTTAGTTGTCGTTCATAATAAAACGCTGGCGGCGCAGTTGTATCAGGAGTTCAAAAGTTTTTTCCCGCACAATAAGGTGGAATACTTCGTGAGTTATTACGACTATTACCAGCCAGAAGCCTATATTCCTTCCACCGATACCTATATTGCCAAAGACTCCGCGATTAACGACACCATCGATCAGATGCGGCATGCAGCCACGTCGGCACTCTTGGAGCGGGACGATATTATTATTGTGGCGTCGGTGTCCTGCATTTATGGCCTCGGCTCCCCGGAGGTCTACCATGGCATGTTGCTCTACCTCGAAGTAGGCATGGAGATTCGGCGTGAGGCGATCCTGGCCAAGTTGGTGGAGATTCAATATTCCCGCAATGATGTGGAGTTGCAGCGGGGTATGTTTCGGGCGCGTGGTGACGTCATTGAAATTTTTCCGTCGGCCTCGGATTCGAATACCATCCGCGTGGAATTATTCGGCGATACTGTTGATTCGATTTCCGAAATCGATCCCTTGACCGGCAAGTCTCTTGGCCGGCTCTCCAAGATTCCCATCTATCCCAAGAGTCACTATGTGATTGCGCCGGATCGGTATCACGATGCGTTACAAGGGATTGAAGAAGAACTTGAAGAACGGATTCTTTATTTTCAGCGCAATGGGCAATTGCTGGAAGCGCAGCGAGTGGAACAGCGCACGAAGTTTGATCTCGAGATGATTCGTGCGATGGGCTATTGCCATGGTATCGAAAACTATTCTCGGCATTTGAGTGGGCGGGCGCCGGGTGAATCGCCTCCGACGCTCTTGGATTACTTCCCCAAAGACTTTTTGCTAATTGTGGATGAGGCGCATGCGACGATTCCGCAATTTGGCGGAATGTATGAAGGCGACCGTTCTCGCAAGAAGAATTTAGTAGACTATGGTTTCCGTCTTCCCTCGGCGTTGGATAATCGTCCGCTCACGTTTAAAGAGTTTGAAGGGTTTGTGAAGCAGGCCGTCTATGTATCGGCGACACCTGGTCCGTATGAATTACAATATGCTCAGGGTGATGTGGTGGAACAAATTATTCGGCCCACTGGCCTGATGGATCCGGTGACCGAAGTCAAACCCGCGAAGGGACAAGTGGATGATCTTTTACATGAGGTGAAGACAACGATTGCTAAAGGCTTTCGTGTGTTGGTGACGACCTTGACTAAGCGCATGGCTGAAGACCTGACCGAATACTATCACGATCTGGGGTTGAAGGTTCGGTATCTCCACTCCGATATCAAGACGCTGGAGCGAGCGGATATTATTCGGGATCTTCGACGAGGCACGTTTGATGTGCTGGTAGGCATTAATCTCTTGCGAGAAGGTTTGGATTTGCCTGAGGTCGCGTTGGTTGGCGTGTTGGATGCGGATAAGGAAGGGTTTCTTCGCGGTCACCGCGCGTTGATTCAAACTGCTGGTCGTGCTGCCCGGAATAGCGAAGGGAGAGTGATTCTCTATGGAGATTCGATCACCAAATCCATGCAGGTGATGATTGATGAAACCGTACGTCGGCGGGCCATCCAATCTGAATACAATACCGCCCATGGCATTACGCCTGAAACGATTAAAAAGCGAATCTACGATCTTGAATATCAAATTGCCGAGGCGGATTATCTTGATTTTGGGATTGCAGCTGAAGAGGAAGAAGTGTATAGCGACGAATCAGAAATGGAAAAGACCATTGAGAAGTTGGATAAGGAAATGAAAGCCGCCGCCAAGGCGCTGGAATTTGAACGAGCGGCAAAGTTGCGTGACAAAATTCGGGCATTGCGCCAAAAAGAATTACAAATGGGAGGTACGCTGACATGAAAAACACTAAAATAGGGGAATTGTTTTTATTGAATCTATAAGTCTCGATCCTAAAAGGTATTAGATCGAGACCTCAGGGTGACCCCTATTCCTATATTCCTAAATATTCCTAATTCCTATTCCCCCGGCTCAGGAATTGGGCCTGCCCATAGTTCCCCTATAAAATCTGAATAGTTTTTTCCTTCGGGTGCATCACCGATAGAACCTAGTCCTTCTTTGGCCGCTTCCTTAAAAAAGCCACTTATTAAAAATGGATCACCATTGATTTCAGCAACCAATGCCTCCCTGGCTGTGACGGCTTCTCAGTGGTCCAGTTCATTGTTGTCTCTTTCCCGATAAATTATTCTCGTTTTTATTTCACTATCAGCCAAGCATTCTAGTCAGTTTGGCAAAAACGTCAATTTTAAGATTGAGCGTTTCTGAAAAAAGAGGACGTATAGTGGGGAGAGGGGCCGAGTCTTTTGTTGAGAGTTTCGCAGATTCATAGCTATCTCATGTTCTCTTTTCCACATTTTCTTCCCGCCTTCGGGCGCGGCTTTGCCACGAAACCAAATTCGACTTCTTTGGCGTGGGCTGTTTGATCGGAGCGAGTTCCCGAGCCATTTAATTTGGTCTCGTGGCAAAGTTTCCCCGCAGGGGACGCGCACGGGCGGAAATGGTTTTGGGCACTTTTGCCGAAACAACAGTGCCTCGTCGCGCGGGGACGAAACCCTGCATTATCACTCCCTAACCCAGATACATTTTCTTGACGTGCCCAGGATGAGTCGATCCACAAGGTAGTGGGAGTCAGCTGTGCACGGCCTGTGGGGTGTCTCGACAGCTTTACCTTTGCATGATAAAGTAAAGCCTTGGAAGGAGGGAACGGTTATGGGTATTCAAAGGCTCAGTCGAAAAAATCAAATCGTGATCCCCAAAGCAGCCCGTGAGGCCATGCGGGTCAAAGGGGGGGACAAGCTTCTTGTTGTCGTGAAAGGAGATGTGACGGTTGTGATGCCGGAGCCGAAAAGCTATGCCAAAGCTCTTCGAGGACTTGCTAAGGGGATATATCCTCAAGGTTATCTGAATAGGGAACGGCAATCGTGGTAGTTGGGAAACGGCCGTTTTCGGCCTATCGCAAGGTTGGGCTGGATACCAATGTTCTGATTTATCATGTGCAAGACCATCCTCGCTATGGAAAATGGTGTGCCAAGCTGTTTGCCCGTATCGAAAGGGGACAAGTCTCGGCTGTCACTTCAACGGTTTCAATGTTGGAGGTATTGGTGCAACCCTATCGTCTTGAAAATCACCCACTGGTTCAAAAATTCTATGCCCTTTTATCCACGTATCCCAAGCTTAGCTGGGTGCCTGTATCACTGGAGGTAGCTGACAGGGCGGCGGAACTTCGCGCCAGTTATAACCTGAGCACGCCAGATGCCATTCAGCTTGCCACAGCCATCGGCTTTCAGGCCACCGGCTTTATTGGGAACGATAAGGGTTTAAAAAAGGTTAAGGAAATTGAATGCCTGATGGTGAGTGATTTTGTGTGAACCCTAAAGGGAATGTTGAAAAAAGCCTCCAGCGGCGTTCTCCCCATTTTGCCGTGCTCACGTACTCCATGTACGCTCCGTGCGTAAAAATAGCTGCGGCCTTTCCTTCGACAGACTCAGGACTGGATAGACCCTTCGGAAAGACTCAGGGCATGCTTTTTTGAACATTCCCTCCCTTTGATGGTGCGTGGCTTATCTGAAGCTTGTATTGGCTAATGGGGTGAAATATTCACCGTACCCTAAAGGCTTCGGGCGAATGGTATATCGAAAGTATTGCTGTCAGATATTTTTGTACAAGTAAATGCCAAAAAATATCCCTAACAGTGTGAGGAGGTTGATCTTGAAAATGAAGCCTAGTGTGATCTTGATGAGAACGAAATCGACGGTGAACGGAGGCTCAAGTCCTGTGGAAACGGACCGTGCGAAAATATCTTGAATGACTCCTGCTGGAGTGAATACTCGGAGGATTTCCCCAAGGACTCCGCCCAACAAGCCGCCAATAAAAATGAACCCAAGTAAAGTCCACCCTGATTTTTTCACAACTGCTCCTTCGGTCGTTGGTGAGTGATTGGCTGGATCGATGCTGATATAAGGGTAAACTACTAGAAAAGTACGGCAACCCAGACCTTAAGTCAAGAAGGTATTCACCTAAGGCAGGGCTATTTCATATTAAAGTGTAACTTTATAGATAATAAGGAATAATCGATTTAGGCTGGCTTTTTCTTTTCGTTTACGGCATACTCTTTTGCATGCCAGACGAATCGCCAAGCGGACAGCCGGACATTGATCTGAGGCAAGTCGTGGTTCGCCCAATTGTCCGAGACGAAAAGGACGCCTTCAAGACCCTTCTCGACAGACACCACTACCTCGGTCATGCCCCGCTGATTGGCCAATCGATACAATATCTCGCCTGTGTGCAGGATCGCTGGCTGGCCTTGCTGGTGTTTGCGGCGGCGGCCCTCAAATCGAGACCGCGAGACCACTGGATCGGCTGGCCCCCCTGTTTTCAATGGCAACGACTCCATTTACTGGCCAACAACACCTGGTTTCTCATGCTGCCGGGCTGTTCGCAAAAGAACCTCGCCTCGAAAGTCCTGTCGCTCTGCGCGAAACGGATCTCGGCCGATTGGCAACTGTACCACGGCTACCCCTTGCTCCTCTTAGAGACCTTCGTCGATCCTGCCCGCTTCACCGGGACCTGCTATCGGGCCGCCGGGTGGCACGAGCTCGGTCTGACACGAGGGTTTCGCAAGTCGAACACGTGTTATGTTCAGCATGAGAGACCGAAGCGCATCCTAGTCGTGCGGCTGCATCCCCAAGCCCGAGAGATCCTTGCACGCCCGATGCTTGATCAGCCCTATCAGAAAGGAGAAGCGCCTCAGATGAGATTGAATACAAAACAGACGGACTCCCTCTTTACGTATGTGGTGCAGCTGACCGATCCCCGCCATTTGCAAGGGCAACGGCACACCCGACGCGCCCTCACGGCGATCATGTTCTGTGCCACCTTGTGCGGCGCGCGCGGCTATGAAGCGATCTCGGACTGGGCCCAGCAGTTATCGCAGCCGATGCGCAAGCGGCTAGGCTGTACTCAGCGAGGGGGGCGCTACCTCGTCCCGAGCCGCAGCACTCTTTACCGCTTTATCACGGCCGTCGACCCCTGTGAAGTCGATACCCTGCTCGGCCGGTGGCTGGACACCTTCGGCGGGGAGGATCAGGGCATTGCCATTGATGGGAAGACCATGCGGGGGACGTCGAAGGTCCCAAGCGAACAGACCCACGTCCTCAGCGCCGTCACCCATCAAGCCGGGCGCCACCTCACCCAAAAAAAGTTCACTCCAAGACCAATGAGATCCCCTGCGTGCGGCCCCTGTTAGATGCGCTCGAGATCGCAGGGAAGGTGATCACGGCGGATGCGCTCCTCACCCAGAAAGAGATTGCCGAGTACCTGGTGCACGAACGCGGCGCCGACTTCGTCTTCACCGTCAAGGGAAACCAGCCCACCTTGAAGCACGACATTGAGGCCTTAGCGTTGCGAGCACGCCGGTGCGATTATGCCACCACCGAGAAAGGCCATGGGCAGATCACGACCCGCAGGATCTGGTGCGATGACTCCCTGAATGCCTATGTCAACTTTCCTCATGTCCAGCAAGTCTTCTGCATTGAGAGGGAAGTGACGCATCTCAAGCAGGGCCTCACGACCGTCGAAGCGGTCTGCGGTGTCACGAGTCAGTCCAAAGACAAGGCGGGGCCGAAGACCATCCTCTCGCAAAACCGAAAGCATTGGAGTGTGGAGAATAAGCAGCATTATGTGTTGGACGTCACCTTTGATGAAGACAGGAGTCAGATACGAAGTCTCAATGGCCCAATGGTCATGACCTGTCTGAGACGCTATGCCATCAGTCTCTTACGCCTGAAAGGCTACACCAATATCGCGCAGGCGTGTAGACTGCTCTGGGGCAAGCCCCATTTAGCCATCCGCATGGCCCTGCCCTGAAAAAGAGCGCACAAAAAACCTCATGGAATCCCTTGCTTATAAAAAGAATGAAATGGCCCTGCACCTAAGGGTAGCCTTGACAGGTAGTTTCGGCGTTGTCTAGACTTCGACGGAATTTCGTATATTTTTCCAATGGTTAGGAGTTAGATCTGATGTTTTCCGCGCTCACAGAAAAAATTGACAATGTCCTCAAAAAGATTCGGGGACAGGGCGTTCTGCGGGAGCAGGATGTTACCGAGGCGTTGAAGGAAGTCCGTCTTGCGCTTCTGGAGGCTGATGTCAATTTCAAGATTGTGAAGGACTTTATTGGCCGTGTCCAGGAAAAAGCTATTGGGCGTGAGGTTTTAGGCAGCCTCAATCCTGGTCAACAGGTTGTCAAAATCGTCTGGGAAGAATTGCGGGACCTGATGGGCCATGAATATTCTGGTCTGGCGCTTTCATCTCAGCCTCCCACCGTGATCATGATGGTTGGGTTGCAGGGTGCGGGGAAGACGACCACGTGCGGCAAACTGGCCCATCTATTCAAGCAGCAAGGAAAACGAGTATTGCTGGTTGCAGCTGATCCTCGGCGCCCTGCTGCCGCGGATCAATTGGCCTCGCTGGGCGCTGATTTGGATGTGCCGGTTCATCGAGTAGAAGGGCACGCAGAAGGGGTTCTGGTTGATCGGGCGCAGGTTGCCCGGTTCTGCACGGAGGGAGTGGCCCGAGGTCGCGACCATGCCTATGACGTTGTGGTGTTGGACACCGGTGGCCGTCTTCATGTTGACGATGAACTCATGCAGGAGTTGGTGGATATCAAAGCCGCGGTCACACCGCAGGAAATTTTATTTATCGCGGATTCCATGACTGGCCAGGAAGCCGTGAATGTGGCCCAGCAGTTTGATCAGCGTGTCGGGATCACAGGGGTGATTTTAACCAAAATTGAAGGTGACGCCCGCGGGGGTGCTGTTCTGTCTATTCGAGCGGCGACCGGTAAGCCCATTAAATATTTGGGGGTGGGGGAAAAGTCCGATGCCTTGGAGCCCTTTCACCCGGATCGCATGGCCTCGCGCATCTTGGGAATGGGCGATGTGTTGTCACTCATCGAAAAGGCCCAGGAAGCCTTCTCAAAAGAGGAAGCAGAATCTCTGCAACGAAAGGTCTCCAGCAATGCCCTTACCCTAGAGGACTTTCGGGATCAGATTAAACAGGTGAACAAGTTGGGGTCCATGGAACAAATAATGGGCATGCTTCCTGGTGGGGAGAAGCTCAAAGCCATGGTGAGGGGGGCATCACAACAGGGACTGCCTGAAAAGGAAATAAGCCGTGTGGTGGCCATTATTGACTCCATGACCACAAAAGAGCGTCGGGATCACACGATCATCAATGGCAACCGGAAGAAGCGCATCGCCAAAGGGAGCGGGACGTCTGTCCAGGAGATTAACAGGCTCATTAAACAATTTTTAGGCGCCCGGACGATGATGAAGTCCCTGGTTGGCGGGAAGGGTAAACCAGGTAAACTTGGTAAGTTGAAAAGGCGCGGAAAGCTCATTCGAGCTATCCAATCCCGATGAGTTTAACTTTTCACACCAAACAGAGTATACTGATCAGCTTTGGGAAGAATAGACTATTCAGAATAGGAGGAGTCAGCTAGTGGCAGTACATTTACGATTAAGTCGAATGGGACGACACAAACGACCATTTTATCGAGTGGTAGCGGTAGATTCGAGGGTGCGACGGGATGGTCGTGCGCTTGAAGTGCTAGGGACGCATGATCCGTTGAAGGATCCTGCTGTCACCGAGTTGAAAGCCGAACGAGTGTTGGATTGGTTGCAAAAGGGTGCACAACCATCGGTGACGGTGCGCACGCTGTTGCGGCGGGCCGGCATTTGGAAAACCTTTGAAGATTCTCGAAAGAAGTCATAACTTCGCTTTCTTCCTCTCATCTAGGTGACTCTTTCCACAATGTTGGGAGTGCCTTATGATATTGGGAGGCAACCCCATTAGGGTTCGCGCAAACATCACTTCCTCGGTTTGGGTGTTGAGGCGCCCGTCTGGCAAGGCCGGAGGACTGCGCATACTTTTCGTATGGAAAGGACGAGCAACGCCGCCAGACGGGATGGATCGGCGCCCAAACCGAGGAAGTTATGTTTGCGCGAACCCTAAATACGGAATTCATGGCATGCCCGCTGTCAATTGTGACGTGATGTCTGAAACAGCATTCGTGACGGTTGGGAAAATTGTGAAGCCGTTTGGGGTGCGTGGGCAGGTGCGAGTGCTTTCCCTCACGGATGTCCCGAAGCGATTGGAAAACCTACGCGAGGTGACGCTAGAAACTGCCTCGGGTCATTCCCTGGTCACTGAGGTGACGGATGTTCATTACGATGGACGATCCTACCTGTTGCGTTTTGCGGCCTTTTCAACGCCCGAAGAAGTCAAAGCGTATCGTGGGGCCTGGATAAAAATTCCTCAAGGTTCCGTGCCACCAGCGCCTGAAGGCCATCATTACCAGTTTGAACTGATTGGGCTGACAGTCAAAGAGGAATCCGGTGACGTGTTAGGCGTGTTGGAGGAAGTGATCGAAACGCCGGTTCAGCATTTATTCATGATCCGAGGGCAGGGTCGGGAATGGATCTTGCCTGCCTCAAAGAAGTGGATTACCAAGATTGATATTCCTGGCCAAGAGATGACGGTGGTATCAAAAGAAGAATGGTCTGGCGACGATGTGGTGTGATGTCCTCACATTATTCCCTGAGTTGATCGAAGGCATTGCGACGCAGAGTATTCTGAAACGTGCGCAGGAGAGCGGTCGGGTTCGGATTCAGGTACATAATATTCGAGACTACATCGAGGATCGGCACCGCATTGCTGATGATGCCCCCTATGGCGGTGGAAGCGGCATGGTGATGAAGGCCGAGCCAATTTTTCGAGTAATCGATGCCCTGCGAGCTGAAGGACAAGAATTACGTTTGTTGTTTCCCTCTCCGCAGGGAGTGCCGTTTTCGCATCAATTGGCCATGGATTTCAGTCGTGAGTCGAGGCGGTTGGTGTGGATCTGTGGCCACTATGAGGGTGTCGATGAACGGGTTCTGACTCGGTTGGAGCCTGAAGAAATTTCCATCGGCGATTATGTGTTAACTGGTGGGGAGTTGCCGGCCATGGTCATGATTGATGCCGCGGCACGGTTAGTCCCCGGAGTCGTGGGCAATCCTGCGTCCGTGGAACACGATTCGTTTGTGGAGGCGTTATTAGATTTTCCGCATTACACCAGGCCTGAAGGCGTACGCGGATATAGTGTGCCGGACGTGTTGTTATCCGGCAATCATGCAGCGGTTCGTCTATGGCGGCGAAAAGAGTCATTACGGAATACCTATTGTAAGCGTCCTGATGTGTTACGGGACGAATGCTTAACGGATGAAGATCGACGATTGTTAGTAGAAATATCACAGGAATGTGGGGGAGGAATCAGATCATGAATCGGCTGCAGCGACTTGAACAAACGTTTCCAACAAATACCCTATCAGAATTTGAAATTGGCGATAGCGTTCGGGTGCATGTCAAAGTTGTTGAAGGGGAAAAAGAACGGGTGCAGGTGTTTGAAGGCGTGGTGATTGCCCGAAAAGGGAAGAAAGTCAGTGAGACGTTTACGGTCAGAAAAATTTCGCACAATGTGGGTGTGGAACGTATCTTTCCTGTCAATTCTCCCAATATTGCCCAGCTTGAGGTGATACGCAAAGGGAAGGTTCGACGCGCAAAATTGTACTACCTCCGCGATAAAATTGGAAAGAAGGCCAAGGTTCCAGAGCGAGAATATTCGCGGATCAAAAAAAATAAACCGGTGGCCAAGGTGGCTCCTGCTGCGGCAAAAGCATCGCCAGCGAAAGACGACTCGACTTCTGATTAATTTGCCCTCCATGTGGACGACGTTTTCCTCAAGCTGGGAGCCTGTCCGAGATTAGCGATCGTCGCGAGGATGTGGTGGTTTGAGTCAGATTTTTCAATCGTTTAAGGCGAATAGTTGGGCTATTTAACGAAAACGGGGAATGATCAAAAAGGCCGTCCCGCAAGGCCGCAGGGCTTTTGGCGCGCGGAGCGTACACGGAGTACGTGAGCACGCCAAAAGCCCGAGAACGCAGCTGGCGGCCTTTTTGATCATTTCCCCAAAAGGATCGGAAGATCTGGCCACATCCAGCGCATCCGCAGCAGATCAGTCTAATCTTGGACAGGCTCCTAAGAGGGGCACATCGTGGAAGGGGAGTTGATCGCAAGGACGGCAGATGGGCCCACTTGGGTGTTTGAGGAAGACGCTCGAGTCTGTGGCTATCGATGCGTGGCTGGGTTGGATGAGGCTGGCAGAGGACCCTTAGCCGGTCCAGTGGTTGGTGCAGTCGTCATTCTCCCTCGACGATTTCAGTTGGATGGGTTGGATGACTCCAAACAGGTCAGCCCCGAGAATCGAGAAACCCTGTTTGAAGCGATTACACAACGGGCGCGTGCTTGGGCCGTCGGGGTTGCCACAGAACAGGAAATTGATAGAATCAATATTCTAGAAGCCACACGACTTGCCTGGAGACGTGCGCTGGACCAACTTCCTGTGGTCCCTGATTTTTTACTCATCGATGCCACCTCGTTACCCGGTGTGGCCATGGCTCAACGAGCGGTGGTGAAGGGGGATCGATTGTCTCTTTCAATTGCCGCTGCTTCTATTCTTGCCAAAGTGTCTCGTGATCGATTGATGCAGGACTATCATCGTCGATATCCGGATTATCAGTTCCACCTTCATAAGGGTTATCCCACACCGGCGCATCTTCGTTTGGTTCGGAAATTTGGCCCGAGTCCGGCGCACCGACGTAGTTTTCAACCAATCAAGACTCTTCTACAGGCTCATCAGGAGGATGTGTGACATCCCAGTCTCAGGTCTTTGGCAAGGAAGCCGAAGTCGCTGCGGAACAATATCTTCGCCAACACGGATATCGTATTGTAGGACGCAATGTCCGGTTTCCCAATGGGGAGCTGGATATTATCGCGAAAAAAGATGGCACGATTGTCTTCATCGAAGTCAAGGCCAGGAGGATCAATTACTTTGGTGGCGCGTCCTATGCCGTGACGCCTCACAAACAACAGCGTCTGATCAATCTCGCCGCTCAATACTTAGCGTACCACCAACTGTCTAACTGCCCAACCCGATTTGATGTCATGTTGTACCAATGTGATGCAGAACAGGTTGGCCATGTGGAGCATGTCGTGAATGCGTTCGAAGTCCCGGGTGATGATCTGCGATGGTAGGGGAGAATGTTGAAAAAGGGTGCCTGCGGCGTTCTCGGCCATTTGTCGTGCTCACGTACTACTGTACGCTCCGCGCGCCAAAGGGCCTGCGGCCTTTCCTTCGACTCTGCTCAGGACAGGGCTGGACACACCTTTTTGAACATTCTCCATTGCCTCTGAGAGTGTATTCGAGTGATTCACGGTAATGAAATTTTGTGATTGTTTCACTGACACTAAAGGGTGGCTGGCTCCTGAGGTGCCACCCCTCAGTCATATTAGGGCACCTCTACAAACCAGGCATTTTTTGTGAGGGCAAGGAAGCCGCGCGCGGAAAACCGGAGTGTATGGGCGAATACATGAGGATGTGAGCACGCGGCTGACGCCGGCATCACGGAAAAGGACGGTTTTTAGAGGTGGCCTTTATTCAAGATGGTTTGTGCGACATACCAATCTGATGATTCAATTGTTCCATGTCTCGAAATTCTTTAAGCGGTGTACCGCGCTTCATGATGTCACGGTACGAATCGAGAAGGGTGAGAGCATATTACTGACAGGCCCGAGCGGGGCCGGCAAAACCACTTTTCTGAAATTAATTTTTGGCGCGGAAATTCCTGATGAGGGGCAAATCCTGGTTCAAAATCGAAATATTGCCAGGCTGCGAGAAGCCGACATTCCGTACCTGCGGCGAACCATGGGGTTTGTCTTGCAAAACTTTAAGTTGTTGCCCCAAAAAACCGTTTTTGAGAATGTTGTGCTGCCGCTGATCATTCAAGGTGTGTCACGGGCTGAGTCAAAAAAAAAGGTGAGTGAGGCCTTGAAATCCGTGGGCATGGGTCATAAGCATGCCAGTCAAACAGGGGTGATATCGGCTGGGGAACAGCAGCGTGTGTGTATTGCACGGGCAATCGTGAATCATCCGATCATCCTGTTGGCAGACGAGCCAACCGGTAATTTGGATACCGAACTGACATCCGACATTGTGGAGTTGTTCAAAAAAATTCATGCGCGGGGTACGACTGTCTTGTTGGCCACGCACAATCAAACCGTTGTTGAAAAAATGAACGGACGCGTCCTGCATTTGCACGCTGGTCGACTGGTGTCGGATAAAGGGCCTACGGCATGAGGCGCCCCCTCTATCTCATTCAAGAAGCCTTCACCAGTCTTCGCGTCAACCGGATGAGTGTGACAATTGGTATTGTCACCACAGCCTTCACGATCTCATGTTTCGGTGTGTTCGTGTTGCTGTATGACAATCTGAAAAATCTCGCTGGGACGCTTCAACATGATATTGAAGTGGTGGTCTATGTTCAGCCGGAGGCCTCCGTCCAGGTGGTCGAGAGGGTTCGTCAACGGTTGGATAGTGAACAGGCGGTGAGGGAGCTAGTCTTTGTGTCCAAAGGAGATGCATTGAAAGAATTTTATCAGCAGTTTCCTGATGAATCCACGTTACTGGAAGGTATGGAGGAGAATCCCCTGCCTGCCTCGTTTGTGGTTCAGATCGCACCGGGTTTTCAAGAGGCTGATTCGATTGAAGCATTCACGGAACGAGTCAAGCAATTCCCAGGCGTGCAGCAAGTTCGGTACAGTCAGGATTGGATTGATACGCTAGCCTTGCTCGTCAGCTACTTTGAATTTGGAGCTATCATTATTGGGGTAACCCTAGCGGTGGCGACCATTACCATCATTGCGAATACTGTCCGGCTTTCGTTTTATGCGCGAAAAGAGGAAATCGAGATATTGCGACTCATTGGTGCGACCGGATCATTCATCGCGACACCCTATGTCATTGAAGGAGCGATTTTGGGGTTGTGTGGAGGGGGGCTGGCCTTGGTGTTATTAAAAGGCATGTTTGAATTTTTTCGATTAGAATTGAATGCATCGGGATGGTTCAGTGGGCTGGAATCCGTGTTGACATTTTTCCCCCACGAAACGTCAGTGTTTTTAGTTTTGTCCGGGATGTTGTTAGGATGTGGAAGTAGTGTGCTGTCGGTCTGTGGATTAATGAAGATCCGAAACGATACGGCCTAGGAGCCCATTCGAGATTAGCGATTGTGACGAGGGGGTGCGGGTTTGAGTCAGATGTTTCGATCGTTTGAGGCGAATAGTTGGGCTATGCCACGAAGACGGGGAAGGTTGAAAAAGGCCGTCCAGTCCTGTCCTGAGTCTGTCGAAGGAAAGGCCGCAGGGCTTCCCGGCCTTCGTAGCCAAAGGCTACTTCGGCGGAGTAGGCTTGGCGCGTGGTGCGTACACGGAGTACGTGCGCACGCCAAAAGCCCGAGAACGCAGCTGGCGGCCTGTTTCAACATTCCCCGAAAAGAATCGGAAGATCTGGCCACATCCAGCGCACCCGCAGTAGATTGGTCTAATCTTGGCCAGGCTCCTAGCTTTCTCTTGGGAATAAGCGTGTTGTTTTTTGTGTTTGGGGGCCTGCATGGCTCTGATCCCGTATGGGCTGCGACGTCGTTGCAGGATAAAATTAAACGGGAACGCAGTCATCTCCAGCAGCTGAAGCAGGAAATCCAAGAGACCAAACAACAGCGTGCACAAACCCAAAAGAAACATGATGCGGTTCTGCAGTCCGTTGAGACGATTGATCGAGTACTGCATCAGAAACGGAAAGAATATAATACCATTCGGCGTGAGATTCGGAAGGCGAATCGGGAGCAGGAAACATTGAATCGGAAAGTCAGCCAGCTTGCCGCGAGTTTACAGCAACGGGAACAGGCCGTGAAAACACGATTGCGTCGATTGTACATGGAAGGACATCGGGGCTGGTTCCGTCCGCTGCTGTCCTCGGATTCCTATTCACAGTTTCAACGTCGTCTCACCTATCTCTCGTCGATGGCCAGTTGGGAACATGAGCTGCTGTCACGGTATGAAGCAGACATGGCGCAGTTTGGCGAGCTGAAAAAACGCCAAGCCCGCCTACGGGACACGCTGCTTCGCAATAAACAGCGGATTGAGAAAAACCTGAAAGTGATGAAGGGGATTAAAGGGAAAAAACAAGTGATGTTGACGAGTTTGAAGCGTCAGACTCGTTCCCATGAGCAAGCGCTCTCTACATTACAGCGTGCGGAAGAACGAAAAGAGTCGCTACTTGACACATTGCGGAAGCGTAGCGAAAAGACTGCATCACGCAGTCAGGCCCGTGCCGTGAGTCTTCTGAAAAAGGGGAAATTGCTCTGGCCGGCGGATGGTCCTGTCGTGACTTCGTTTGGGCGCCAAAAACATCCTCGGTTTAATACCTATGTCAATAAAAAGGGCATTGAAATCCAAACGCGCGATGGGAGTGCCATTAAAGCGGTATTTGGGGGGAATGTCGTATTTGCGGATTGGTTAAAGGGGTATGGCCTGGTGGTGATTCTGGATCATCACAACGGATTTTTTTCGTTCTATGCGCATGCTTCGAATCTCGACGTTACGCAAGGCGATGATATTGCGAGTGGGGCCGTTTTAGGTCACACTGGGGCATCTGGTCTGACTGATCAATCTATTTTATACTTTGAATTGCGCAAAGGGATACAACCCGTTGACCCGCAGAAGTGGTTGGTCAAGCGCTAGGAGCCTGTCCGAGATTAGTGATCGTCACGAGGGGGTGCTGGTTTGAGTCAGATGTTTCGATCCTTTTCGGCGAATAGTTGGGCTATTCAACGAAGACGGGGATGGTTGAAAAAGGCTGTCCAGCAAGGCCGCAGGGGTTTTGGCGCGCGGAGCGTACACGAAGTACGTGAGCACGCCAAAAGCCCGAGAACGCAGCTGGCGGCCTTTTTCAACCTTCCCCGAAAAGGATCGGAAGATCTGGCCAAATCCAGTGTACCCGCAGTAGATCAGTCTAATCTTGGACAGGCTCCTAGTGAGATCATTTTTAAAGATAGGAATTGAACATGATGGAAAAGGGACGGTTCTGGACAGCATGGATGACTGGGTTCGTCGTCATGGCGACACTCGTGCTGGGTGTCGTGATTGGCAAAGGGTGGGAGAAGACTGGTTATGCGAGCGAATCCTATGAGGAGCTGAAAATCTTTGCCGAGGTGCTCACCCAGGTAAAGAAGCACTATGTGGAAGATACGCCTACGAAAGAATTGGTCTACGGCGCTGTACGGGGAATGTTGGCGACATTGGATCCGCATTCTTCGTATATGACCGCTGACATGTATAAAGAAATGCAGGTCGAGACCCGTGGGGAGTTTGGCGGATTGGGCATTCAAATTGGGGTCAAGGAACATCGCATTACCGTGATTGCGCCCATTGAAGATACCCCGGCGTATGCGGCGGGAATTGAGTCCGGCGATGTCATTATCAAGGTGGATGATTTGCCGACGAAAGATCTGACGCTGATGGAAGCCGTCCACAAAATGCGAGGGCCCAAAGGCACTAAAGTCACGTTGACGGTTGAACGGGAAAGTTCCAAAACGCCGCTTCAGTTTACCCTGATTCGTGATACCATAAAGATTCAAAGCGTTCGTTCACGGGTGCTTGATGAACGAATTGGATATGTCAGGATTTCGCAATTCCAAGAATCCACGGCAAAAGACTTAGGTGATAAATTAGCAGAGTTCAAAGAAAGCAATATTCAAGGTTTGATTGTAGACTTGAGGAATAATCCTGGAGGCTTGTTGTCCGCGGCGGTAGGTGTCTCGGAACAATTTCTCGAATCAGACAAGTTGGTCGTGTCAATTAAAGGCCGTGATGGGCGGAAAGATGAATATCGAGCCCGCATGCAGTCCGAGCATTTTGAATATCCGATGATTGTCTTGGTGAATCAGGGGTCCGCGAGTGCATCGGAAATTGTCGCCGCGGCGATGCAGGATTGGGGGAAGGCGGTGATTGTCGGGAAAACCACTTTTGGCAAAGGTTCGGTACAGACGATCCTGCCGCTCTCGGATGGTTCAGGTCTCAGGTTGACGACGGCCAAATATTTCACCCCTCGTGGCGAGTCCATCCACAAGGTTGGCGTGAAACCAGATATTGTGGTTGAACCCACGCCAAGGACCGTGGCTCAAGCGGAGTCTTTCGCGGCTGGGAAACCGAGGGAACAGGCTGCTGCTGTCTCCGATCCAGCGAAAAAAGAGGATGCCGAATCCCCGGAAGATACGATAAAAGATTTGAAAGCTCGGGAAGCGGAATTCATGAAGAAGGACGTACAACTTCAAAAGGCGATTGAGTTGTTGAAGACGTGGAAAGTCTTTAAGGAGTTGCGTCCCCTTTAGCGGAAGGGCGAAAAATTACGCCAGCTTTGTTCTCGAGGTGCTCGGGTGCTCAACGGAGAGTATGCCGCGTCTCCTTCCTTGCCGCAGGCCCTGTTGGGTCTTCCTTCGGTAAAGCTCAGGACAGGTTTGGAGTGTCCCGCAGACTTTTCTGGTGTCGTCTCGGATTTCCAGCAGTCGGAGTGTGACGGTGGTTGATTGGAGGGGTTGTTCAGACTTTTAAGACAATGGCAGTCGTGGTTTTCCTCACGCCGTCCACACTTCGCATTCGGGATAACACTAAATCGTTTAATTCTTCCATCGTTTCAGCTTCGATATCCACGATGATGTCGAAAGGGCCCGTGATGGCATAGACGTGTTTGACCCCTGGAATGCGGGTAATGGTTTGGAAGGCACTCTTCGTATGATTACCGATGACATCTACGAGAACAAATGCTGAAACAGCCATATTGTCTGTATCCTTATCTTGATAAAACCCCAACTATATTTGAAGCGGCAGCCAACCTACCAAAGACCTGTCTGTAGGTCAATCAGTTGAGGCAAATTCACGGAGTGATTGTATGGCCTCCAGCAGTTCCTCCGTGGGCGCCGTGATGCCTGGTCGGGTTCGGAGTAAATGGGAAGAAGCCAGGGCTTCCAGGTCATCAAGGGAGCGAATCCCTAGGCGAAAGTATAAATCGTTAACAATGGGTTCTGAAAACCCTGGAAGCTGCAGCCATTGTTTGGCGAATTCCGGCAGAGGTGTGCTCAGGTCTTCATAGGCTCGAATGGTTCCGGTTGTCAGGTATTCCCGAATCTTGGCGTCCAAATCTTTCCCGATACCTGGAAGCGAGTCCACATCTCCTCGTTGTGCAATCGAGGCAATATCTTCATCAAGGCCACTCAGGGTAGCCGAAGCTCGTCGATAAGCACGTACGCGAAAAGGATTGGCGCCCTCCTTTTGCAGGCGTTCCGCCATTGTAAGGAAAATGTTCGCGACGGTATTGTTGTTCTGATACATGGCCATGGCGTGAAAGAACAGATGATATCTAAGAGGGATTATAGCTCTGGTTGATTGGGATTGCTATGGCCTTCCTGGATTGATTCGGAATTGAGCTCTTTGAGCCTGCCCTCGCCTGCATTGACAAGCATTTCCGGGGTCTCGTAGGATGGCATTTATGTGATCCTTGTGGTCCTTACTTACCCGATCAATCGTATTGCCAAATGACTATTCAGTTGAATGGGGAACAGCATGATATCCAAGCAGGAATGTCGGTCGCGGCTCTCTTGCTTCAATTAGAGATTCGTTTGGATCAGGTGGCCGTGGAAGTCAATATGGAAATAATGGATAAAGGTGTGTTTGAGGCCAGACTTTTACAAGACGGGGATCGAGTCGAAGTCATGAGTTTTATCGGAGGAGGGTCGGAAGGTTTTGGTAGTGGCCTTCACTACTCAGGTATTTAGGCTGAAGGCTATCACGCATCACGTCACGCTGGGATCAAGCCATTTTAGACCTTCTCGGGATTAAAAGCCTTCCTCCTTCAGTCTATCCACCTGAGTTACCTTTAACCAATAGATAGAGAATCTTATGAGCAATGATCGCTTAACCATCGCTGGACATGAGTTCAAGTCCCGTTTATGGGTAGGAACAGGAAAGTATAAAGACTTTGTCGAAACACAAAAAGCCATTGAGGCCTCGGGAGCTGATGTGGTCACGGTGGCCGTCCGGAGGGTGAATATCACCGACCGCAATTCCGAGAATCTTTTGGATTACATTGACCCGAGGAAATATACCATTCTCCCCAACACCGCTGGTTGTTATACCGTTGAAGATGCGGTGCGATATGCGAGGCTCGCAAGGGCTGCCGGTGTGTCCGATCTCGTGAAACTTGAAGTGATCGGTGATGAGAAAACGCTGTTCCCTGATACCGCAGGCCTCATTGAAGCGGCGAAGATTCTTATTAAGGAAGGGTTCATTGTCTTACCCTATACCAATGATGATCCCATCGTTGCGAAAAAGCTTGTTGATATTGGTTGTCCAGCGGTCATGCCGTTGGCCGCTCCAATTGGATCGGGTTTGGGTATTCGAAATCCCTACAATCTCAAAATCATTCTGGAAACCGTCAAGGTCCCCGTTATCGTGGATGCTGGCGTAGGCACGGCTTCGGATGCGGCCTTGGCCATGGAGCTTGGAGCGGATGCCGTGCTGATGAATACCGCGATCGCCGGTGCGCAAGATCCCATTGTTATGGCTGAAGCCATGAAATTTGCTGTTAATGCTGGCCGGCTTGCATATCGCGCGGGGCGTATTCCTCGGAAACTCTATGCCACGGCGAGTACGACGATTGAAGGTATGCTGTAGTCGGACGTCATGCGTGATCCGTTAAGCGTGAAGGGTGAATTCCTTCATTTCTATTGACGCATCACGTTTTTCACATCACGGTTTTTCCAATTACCTCCCATGTCTGCCTATCACCTTCCTCCTCTCTATGTCGTAACAGATCGTCATCAAATTGGTGAGGAACATTTTCTCCAGGTGTTGGAGTCTCTGATCTCTCAAGGAGGCCTAATGCTCCAACTTCGAGAAAGGGACATCCCTACTCGGACCTTGTTGAAATTGGCAAGCACCCTTTCTCGTTGGGCCAAACGCGACCAAGTGCCATTGTTGATTAACGATCGTGTCGATGTCGTCATGGCCACAGGCGCGCAGGGTGTGCACTTGCGAGGAAATAGTCTTCCTGTTCAAAAAGCTAGGGAATGTTTAGGGCCAAACCGATTGATTGGAGTCTCAGTTCACTCTGCCGATGAAGCAGTCCAACGTGAGCAAGAAGGTGCTGACTTTGTGGTGCTGGGTCCGATGTATGATACGCCCTCAAAGCAGGCGTATGGCGTGCCCTTAGGGTTGTCGGTGCTTGAAGAAGCCCATCGACGTTGTCAGATTCCCATTTTTGCCATAGGCGGAATTGATCCGTCGCGGGTTGAAGAAATTCGGAAAGCGGGCGCCTATGGTATCGCGGTGATTTCATCCATCTTTCAATCTTCTTCGCCCGTAGAATCCGTCAAGAACTATTCTACGCAGCTTGGCGTATCTCCGTAGGGCAAATTCATGAATCATCCTGTTGCTTCTTTCCGAAACCCAGTGCTAGAATTCCTCACGGTGGCGTTGAGAAAAATGTTGATGTGTTTTGCCCTTTAAAAGTGGGGCTTTTGTTGAGGCTGGCATCAATCGTCAAGAAAGTTTTAGCCTGTATTTTGAGTTCTTCTCCCTTGTGTTTCATCCGAAATGATGCTTAGGTAAAGTACTTATGGTATTTCGAAAACACGAAGATTATACCCGCGAGATTGAAAAGTTGCGGAGTGAACTCCAATCGTTGGAGACTGAAACTCGTCAGCTCTATGATACTCGGATCAAGCTACAGCAGTCGCAAAAGCACAATGACAAATTGACTGCCACACTCCAGGATGCCAAAACCCAGATTGAGTCTCTCCGAACCGAGATTGAAAAACTGACAGCCCCCCCATCGTCGTATGCCTTGTTTTGCAGTTTCAATGAAGATGGGACTGCCAATGTGTATGTCTCCGGGCGCAAGATGCGTGTGAGTGTGCATGGGTCGATTGCAGGTGAGATGTTGCGCAAGGGACAAGAAGTCATTCTGAATGAGGCTCTGAATATTATTGAAGTCCGTGGGTTTGATCCACAGGGCCAGGTGGTTCGCTTAAAAGATCGCCTTGATGATATTCGAGTGCTGGTGCAGTTGCACCACGATGAAGAACGGGTGGTGGAGTTGGGCGAGCCACTGTTGGAAGAGCGATTAAGCGTCGGCGACCATCTTCTCTTTGATGCTCGATCCGGTTATGTGATCGAAAAAATACCCAAAGCGGAAATCGAAGAACTCGTGATTGAAGAAGTGCCGGACATCGGGTATGACGATGTTGGTGGGTTGGAGAAGGAAGTAGAACAAGTGACGGATGCCGTCGAGTTGCCGTTTCTCTACCCCGATCTCTATGCAGAGCATAAACTCAAACCACCGAAAGGCGTGTTGCTGTATGGGCCTCCGGGTTGTGGGAAGACCATGATTGCCAAGGCGGTGGCGAATTCCATTGCCAAAAAGCTGAAACACCTGTCTGGCAAGGAGGTGCGCAGTTTTTTCCTTCATGTCAAAGGACCCGAGCTGTTGAATAAGTATGTCGGTGAGTCCGAACGAAAAATTCGAGAAGTCTTTGCGAAAGCTCGCGATAAAGCCGCCACGGGGAATCCGGTGATTATCTTTTTTGATGAAATGGATGCCTTGTTTCGTACAAGGGGGTCGGGGATTTCTTCGGATATTGAGTCCACCATTGTCCCTCAATTTTTGGCTGAGATAGACGGGGTGGAGCGCTTGCAAAATGTGATCGTGATTGGCGCTAGTAACCGTCAGGACTTAATTGATCCCGCTGTGCTCAGAACCGGTCGTTTGGATGTGAAGGTGAAAATTCCGAGACCCGATAAAAAAGGCGCTCGGGATATCTTCGCCAAATACCTGACGAGCGATCTTCCGTTTGCCAAGGAAGAAGTTGAACGATCTGACGGCGATCGGAACAGGGTTGTCGAGCGTTTGATCGAAGTGGTCGTGGAATCGATGTATGCCCTTTCCGAAGACAATCGCTTTCTCGAAGTCACCTATGCGAATGGAGAAAAGGAAACGCTCTACTTCAAAGATTTCTCCAGTGGGGCGCTGATTGAAGGGGTCGTGTCACGTGCCAAAACATCCGCGGTCAAACGAGCGATTGCCAGTGGAGAGAAAGGCCTGAAGGAAGAAGATTTTCTGCGGGCCATCCGTGATGAGTTTAAAGCCCATGAAGACCTTCCCAACACGACCAATCCTGATGACTGGGCTCGGATTGCCGGAAAAAAAGGTGAGAAAATTATCCATGTTCGGACCTTAACTCCGGGGTCAGATGAATCCCGAGAGATTGAAACAATCAGCGCCGGCCATTATTTTTAATCTTACCGTTTTGTGTGCGAATGAGGCTCCCTTGCATCGAATCCTTGGAACAGAAACCGAATTTGGTATTGCCGATCGCCATGCGTCATTGTCTGATCCTGTCGCCAACTCTCTCCAACTCATAGGCTATTATCCTTGTCTCCCCGTCCCGCAAGCCCTGTGGGATTACGAAAACGAAAATCCGCTTCTCGATGCCCGTGGGTTTGAAATCGAAGGCGAACGTGAACGGCCTGGACCGGATTACAATCGACAATTGAATAAAGTCCTGGCTAATGGTGGACGGTGGTATGTCGATGGCGCGCATCCGGAGTATTCCACGCCAGAGTGCAGCAACCCTCGTGAACTGGTTGCGTACGAGCGTGCTGGGGTACTTGTGGCTGCCCAGAGTTTAGACCTGATGAATCGGGCAGTCGGTGAAGCTCGCTATGTGTTGTACAAAAACAATTCCGATGGCAAGGGGAATGGTTACGGTTATCATGAAAACTATCTGTTAGCGCGCACGGTGCCGTTTGAGGCGATTATCAAAACGTTGCTGCCGTTTTTTGTCAGTCGTCAGATTTATGCGGGAGCCGGAAAAGTTGGTGCAGAGAACGGCACGACTCCCGTGGGTTATCAGATTGCTCAACGGTCGGATTTCTTTGAGTGTTTGGTTGATCTCAATACCATGGTGAAGCGGCCCATTGTGAATACTCGCGATGAACCGCATGGCGATCCCTCACGATTTCGTCGTGTTCACGTCATTGTGGGTGATGCCAACATGGCAGAAATTTCCACCTATCTAAAAGTCGGGACCGCGTCGATTGTTATGCATATGTTGGAAGAAGGTGCGGCATTGCCCAAGATTGTGTTGGATGATCCTGTGGCGGCAATCAAGGCTGTATCACGAGACCTTTCCGTGAAACGTGATGTCAAGCTTAGCAATGGCCAGATGACCACGGCGATTGCTATGCAACGGGAGTTTTTAAAAGCTGCGCATGATTTTTACGCCTGTCGTGATTTCAGCCTGGCGACAAAGGATGTCATGGTTCGCTGGGAGTCTGTCTTGGATACCTTGGAGAAAGATCCCATGCTGCTTGGTCGGGAACTTGACTGGGTAGCCAAGCGACAGATGATTGAATCCTACATCGATCGAAAAGGTTGTGGCTGGGATGATCCTCGAGCCGCGCTCATGGATCTTCAGTATCACGATATCCGCCCGAACAAAGGTCTGTACTTTACCTTGGAGCGAGGAAACCGGATCGAGCGTTTGCTTCACGATGAAGACATTTCTCAGGCTGAGCATGTTGCGCCAAATGGGTCACGAGCCTATTTTCGAGGACTGTGTCTGCAGAAATTTCCGAAACACATTTATGGCATGAGTTGGACCTCGGTGTTGTTTGATATTGGGAACACCACGATTAAACGGGTTCCCTTGATGGATCCCACCCGTGGCACACGTGAATTGACCAATGAGTTAATGGATGGGGTCGAAACGGCGGAGGAATTGCTCGCGAAGTTGTCTGCCTTGGAGCACTAACTTCTCAATCGATAATTATATTCTTGTTGAGTGTTTTTGTTATGGAATGGATGAAATCATTGCAGTCACCACATGTACAGTGTTCGAGTTTTTTTGACTACCTGTTGCAAACTCGACCGGAATTAACTCCAGCAGCTCGCTGGGGTGGGTCGTTGCCGGCTCCGGTATCTGCGGAAGACGTTCAGGGTGCGTATTTTGCCTCGGTTACGCATGGTACCACTGTTCTGGGGATCAAATATGATCACGGTGTATTGATTGCCGGTGATCGGCGAGCAACGGAAGGGTATCAACTTGCCGCCCGTACCATGGAGAAAGTGTTTAAAACTGATAGCCATTCCGCGATGGCGATTGCTGGCGCAGCCGGACCCTGCATCGAAATGGCCAAGCTGTTCAGTGTTGAATTAGAACATTACGAAAAAATCGACGGGGTGCAGTTGTCCTGTGTGGGAAAAGCCAATCGATTAGGCCAGATGGTCAAGGCCAACTTGCCGATGGTCATGCAAGGCCTCGTGGTTATCCCGTTGTTTGTCGGCTTTGATTCGAAACTCGGGCAGGGTCGAATTTTTAAATACGATGTCACGGGTGGACGATACGAAGAGACTGATTATCATTCCATTGGGTCTGGTGGAAAAGACGCCAAAGTCACAATTAAAGAACGGTATCGACGGAATCTCCCTGAGGAGGAAGCGATTCGGCTTGCGCTGCAAGCCCTGTTCAGCGCTGCGGAAGAAGATGTGGGGACCGGTGGCCCCGATATCTTACGCCGGATTTTTCCAACCATGAAACTCATTGACCTGGACGGTGTCCGAGATGTCGAAGAACCTCGGATTGCTTCCATGTGCGACGAATTGGCTCGGGCCAGAGTTACGCAGGATTAATCATGTCAATGCCCTACTATGTTTCTCCCGAACAACTCATGCAGGATAAAGCTGAGTATGCCAAGAAGGGTATTGCCAAAGGCCGTTCGGTTATTGCCATGGAATACCAAGATGGGGTGCTGTTTGTGGCCGATAATCCCAGCACGTCGTTATTCAAAGTCTCGGAAATTTATGACAACATCGCGTTTTCCGGAGCAGGAAAATATAGTGAATTTGAACATTTGCGGAAAGCCGGCATTCAACATGCGGACTTAAAAGGGTTTATGTATAGCCGTGAAGACGTCACGGCACGATCGCTCGCGAATGGGTATTCCCAAACACTCGGAACAATTTTTAGCCAAGAAATGAAACCCTTTGAAGTGGAAATTCTGTTGGCTCAGGTGGGAGAACAACCCGGTGAGAATGAACTCTTCCGGATCGCCTTTGATGGCACGATTTTCCACGAGCGCTCATTCGTGGCAATCGGAGGGCGTTCAGAAGCGTTGCTTGCGGCCTTGCAAAAAGGGGCTGGCGATCATCAGTTCCTGGATTTAAAGTCAGCGCTGCAACATTGTGTGAGTGCGTTAAAGACGGTTTCCGAGCAAGATGTGGCTTTAGATGGCTTAGAGGTTGCGCTACTCGACCGCCTTCGTCCTGGTCGAAAATTCCGACGTCTTTCCCAAGACGAATTCTCTTCGCTTCTTTCCTAACACAATCCTTCGTCATGCTTGGGTTCAATCAGTTGAAGGTCATGGAAGCTGAGGTGTATGCTTCCTTAATAGGTGTCATCCATGATGAAACGAATTTATGGTCTTGAATGTGAATATGGTCTCACGTTTTCTCCCAATGGGCGAGTGTATCTGCCTATTGAGAAGATTCTTGGCTATATCTTTGAGGGGCTCATTCCCAATAGCTGGCCTTCCAATGCGTTCTTGACGAACGGTGCGCGGTTTTATCAAGACACCGGTTGTCATCCTGAATACTCCACTCCAGAATGTGATGACATTTTTGAGCTCCTCGTCCATGAAAAGGCTGGAGAACGGATCCTAGAATCATGCCTGCCTGCTGCCGAAGAACGTCTCCGCGAAGAGGGTCTTTCCGGCGACATTTTTCTTTTCAAAAACAACACGGATTCCTTGGGGAATACGTATGGATGCCATGAGAATTTCCTCATGCGGCGAGACGTGGATTTTTGGAAAGTGGCGGAGCAGCTTATTCCATTTTTTGTGACCCGCCAGATTTTTTCCGGGTCAGGAAAAGTTCTCAAGATTTCCGGCAAACCGCAATATTTTATTTCTCAGCGGGCACAACACATCCATGAAAAAACGTCCTCATCGACGACCTCGTCTCGAAGTATCATCAATACACGAGATGAACCTCATGCGGATGCCGAACGCTTCCGACGGCTTCACATCATTCTGGGCGATTCAAATATGTCCGAGTTTACTATTTATCTCAAGGTTGGGACCGCCGCGTTGGTTCTGTCCATGATTGAAGACGGGTTTTTCCTTCCCAGCATTGAATTAGAAGACCCCGTGAAAGCTATTCGTGAAATTTCCCGTGATCCCACGTTAAAGAAACGCGTGAAGTTAGATGATGGACGGGAGCTGACTGGTTTGGAAATTCAGCGCATGTATTTAGAACGGGCTCAGGAGTATTTGCCCACCCAGCCGTTTGATAAGGTGATGGCGGATGTGTTGAAAGAATGGGAGCGGGTGCTGAACGCCTTGGACGATGACCCGATGCAATTGGTGAAAGAAGTGGATTGGGTTACCAAAAAGTGGTTGATGGAAGCGTACATCGACCGGAAACATTGTGGGTGGGAGGATCCGCGCATTGCGATGATGGATTTACAATACCATGACGTGAATCGGAAACGGGGCTTGTATTACGTCCTGGAATCGCATGGGAAGGTGGCTAAAATTATTGATGAACAAGCCATTGAACGGGCCATGACGGTTCCTCCGCAATCAACCAGAGCCAAGGTGCGTGGAGACTTCATTCGATTTGCACGAGCGAAGAATCGTTCGTATACTGTGGATTGGACCTATTTGAAACTGAATGGATACTGGGAAGAGACCATTCTGTGCATGGATCCATTTACATCGTCTAATCGACGAGTCGATGAATTATTAGCACAGGTGCCGACGGCTCGTCTGTATCCCTAAGGACCTGAGAGAAAATAACTTGGACATCTCGCATCCAATCTTCGGGCCGTCTTTGAACGGGCCTCAATCGAAACACCCTCAACATAGCTGTGCTATGCCTCGGGTGTTTCTCAATCGTTCCGTCCAAATCCGACCCAAATCTTGGCGCGATATGTCCAAGTTATTTTCTCTCAGGTCCTAACCGCGATTTTCTCTTTCTCAATCTCCCTCATATGACGCGTCTCACAAGCCGAACGTTCTTGGTGTTTGCCATCCTGCTTGCGAGTATATTTCCGCTCAACCTTTTCCCTCATACCCAAGATCTTCCGGCTGGAACGTATGATCAAGTGAGTGGCAAGCAAGGTGAAGTCCTTGTGGTTACGGTTCCAGTACAAGGTGATCCTGGTCGGGTCGTCGGTCATCTCTTGAATCGGGAAATTGTATTTTTTCCAGTTGGTGAGGGTGTGTATGCGGGTTTATTGGGGCTGGATATGCAAGACAAGCCCGGCCACCATAAATTGATGATTCAGGTGGAGTATCCCGATCGCAAGGAACAACATCGCGTCACGGTCTTGCTCATGAAGGAAGATTTCAGGGTCCAGCATTTGAAGCTGCCCAAGAAGATGGTTGATCTCGACAGTAAGACCTTGGCCCGAGTCAGAAAGGAATCAAAGCTTCTTCACCAAGCGTTTGAAACTGTCCTGCCGGAGCCGCTGTGGGATAGCCAGTTTATCGAACCGGTTCAAGGACGGGTCTCAGGTAGGTTTGGCAGTCGACGAGTCATTAACGGGCAACACAAAAGGCCACATAGCGGGGAAGACATCGCCGCGCCGAAAGGTACGCCAGTGGTGGCCATGAATACCGGTATGGTTCGCTTAACCATGGATCATTTTTTTACCGGGAAAGGCGTCATTCTCGATCACGGTCTTGGTCTCTTCTCCATGTATTTCCATTTGTCTGCCGTCGATGTGACTCAAGGACAACTGGTTGAGAAAGGGCAACCCATTGGGAAAGTCGGCGCGACTGGCCGAGCCACCGGCCCGCATCTGCATTGGGGTGTTCGATTAAACGGTTCCCGCATCGATCCCTATTCACTCCTGAAAGTCTCCTTAGACAGTACGTCTTAATTCTTCATTGTTCATCTGCCCCCAAAAGAAAGTAATCCTGTGAAACGCGTCTGTGTCTTTTGTGGATCGAGCAACGGTCTCAAGCCCCGGTATAAAGAAGCTGCCAAGGCTATGGGAGAAGAACTGGTCCGCCGTAACATGGGATTGGTCTATGGTGGGGGAAACATCGGATTGATGACCGTGGTGGCTGAAACGGTGCTAGCGGGGGGCGGTGACGTGCAAGGAGTCATTCCTGACTTTATGGTGGAACATGGGTTTGCCCGTCAGGATCTATCCGAGCTACACGTCGTGGGATCGATGCATGAACGCAAGGCCCTCATGGCTGATTTATCGGATGCGTTTGTGGCGTTGCCTGGCGGGTATGGCACTCTGGAAGAGTTTTGTGAAATGATAACCTGGCGGCAACTCCGCATTCACCAGAAACCCAGTGGCTTGTTAACAGTGGATGGGTTTTTCGATGGCCTGTTGACGTTTATTGACCATCAAGTGCAAGAAGGATTTGTGACTCCAGAAAATCGAAACCTAATCCTTACCTCCGATAATCCAGCTAAGCTGTTAGATCTTCTAGAAGGGGGCTAACATCAAGCGTGATGCGTGAAGCGAAATGCGTGAGGCGAAAAAAAATAAGAGCTGTTACGGATCACGCATTACGCTTCACGCATTACGCCTACTCCCGCACCTAATAGGCTGGCGGTCTTGAAAGCGGTCTGCTGGTCAATAGTTCTACTACCCGAAAATTATCAAAAGCGAACACGCCATCGCCGGTAGTGGCAAGGCCAATATACCCGGTTCCTAAGCTTTGATCTGAAAGGGAAAGAATTATGTGATTATCGAAGAAGATTTCGATCAACTCTTTGCTCATGATTGTGTTGCGTTGGATTCTGAGAAAGTGCCATAACGTTTGTTGAGGAACCACGACGTGCTCATCGATAAGGGTCGGTTGTCCCTTGAGAACTCGAAAGGCTTTCACCATGTTTGTGAATGGATAGATCAGGACCGCATAAAAGTTTTGAACATCTTGAGCCCCAAAAACTAAGCCTGCGCCAGAATTCTGGGTCCCAAACTCCGATAAAATTCTTACCGAGAAATCTCCGTATTCCATGCGGATATTTTCAGAGATCAAAAGTTGAAAACACGGAGAATGTGAACAACGGGCCGACTGGAGTAGGGCATGAGTTCGGCTTGGAGCGTTCTCCTGTGTGACAATTTCCCAGGACCCAGGGGGGGCATCTCCCAAAGTTTTCGAAACAAACCCAGGAGGGAATATAGCAGGTTCATGTTTTTCAAACGTCCATTCCTTGAATAGCGGAGGAGTGTGTTTCAAGACTGCTCGAGGGAGTTCCTTGAGCTCACCATTTTCCTCTGCAGAGGCACTTGAGTTCATTCCGATAAAGATTGCGGGAATTAGGGTTGTTATGAACAAGAAGGTGCTGAACCTCGAATACGTAAAAAATCGAGAAGCCGAGAATCGATGAGAAAACCGTGTACAATCAGAAGCAGGGAAAAGAAAACATTGCATAAAAGACTCCATAAAATTAAGCCTATCAAAATATTCTTGTTTGGATGATACGAAGAAAAGAGCAGTCCCTGCAAGGTGGACACGAGGTGTTTGGAGGTCGTGACCAACAGCCAGATGACGCGTCCAGATAGCAAATACGTTAGGAAAAACCAGCAGATTTTAATTGCCTAAGTGCATGACCTTTGATAACCTCAAACCGCTGGTTACCGAATGTATTATCGACTGAGGCCGTCGTCAAACTGATCGGAAGAGTCAAGAAACTCCTAAGATGAAAAATCCTAAGCCAATGTTTCGCCACACTGGGATGCTGCTGTTGTTGTTCACAATAGCTGTCAGTCCGACCTTGGCCGCATCAGCCGGGCCAGATGCCATGCCCTCTTTCAATGTCGAAAGTCTCCTGGATGACGAATCCGTGGTGACGATTTCGCTCAACGAAGTTGTCCTCCAAGCACTGAAACACAATTTGGATATCATTGTGAGCAAACAGACCCGTGACGTTCGGGTGACGGATATTCTGTTCGAACAAGCCAAGTTTGATCCCACGGTAGAGATGTCCGCTCGGTATGATCGATCGGTTGTGCCATTAAACCGGCCAGTGTTCGGATTCGGGGGTGTCACCCAAGGTGGGGAACCGGATAATTTCGATCAAAATGATACGAAGGTGAGTCTTGGCATCACGCAGAAACTGTACTCTGGCGGCACCTATGATATGACCTTGGATACGGATCGCAACTCCGTCGCGGGCCCCTCATCGTTTTTATTCAATCCCAGTTACACCGCCAACTTCCTGGTCAATTTCACGCAGCCGTTGCTTCGCGACTATGGAGTGACGGTGAATCAAGCCGCCATTCACATCGCGCAAAATGCCGTGCAAGTCGAACATTACACGTTTGTGAATCAAGTGCTGGATGTCATTGTTCAAGTCGAAGAATCCTATTGGGAGTTGGTGTTTTCGCGAGAAAACGAAGAAGTCTTTCGAGCAGCGTTGACTGCGGCCAAAGAAGTGTTAGCCAGCAATCGGGCCAAAGTTGAAGCGGGGGTCATGGCTGAAGTCGAGGTGTTGCAGGCACAAGTTGGTGTGGCCAATCGGGTCGAACAAATCCTCGTGGCCCAAAAAACAACGCGCGATCATGAAGACCAACTTCGGCAATTAACTAGTCCAACAGAAAAGGAATTGCGAAAAACCCTAGTCATGATTCCCTTGGATCGTCCGGTGCAAGAGCATGATTCCACCACGGTGAACAGTGCCGTGGATGCCGCGTTGCAGCATCGGCCCGAAGTGCTTCAAGCTCAAAAAAATATTGAATCAAGCCATCTCAACACTAAATTAGCCAAAAACAAATTGCTGCCGCGTTTAGAATTTCAAGGAAGCGTGGGACTCAGCGGGCTAGGCAAAGACGCCAGCGATACGTTAGAGCGAACCGCGAGCACGGATTTTTACAACGTGGGCGCGGGGATGGTTTTGAGTTATCCGTTAGGCAATCGGTCCGCCAAAAGTCAGTACCGCCGCAGACAGCTTGAAACCACGCAGGCAAAAAACACATTACAAAACGTTCGCCGTCAAGTCATCGTGGATACCAAAGAAGCCGTTCGTCGTGTGCAAACAGATTTCAAACGAATGGCCACCACCCGAATCGCCCGCAAACTCGCCAATCGCCAACGAGCCGCCGAACAAGAACGCCTGAACTTCGGTCTCAGCACCACCCGGCAAGTGCTCGACTTCCAACGCGATGAAGCCCTCGCACGTGTCAAAGAACTCCGCGCCATCCTCGATTACAACCAATCCCTCGCCAACCTCCACCGCAGGACAGCCTCGACTCTCGACCGGTACCATATCTCTCTAGAATAAACCTCGTTATTTTCAGGTGCTCCGCGACGGGTTAACCATTAAGGTCTGCCCTTGAGTCAGGTCGAAGGGTCCCCCTTTGGAAAAGGGGGTTAGGGGGATTTTCCAATCATAGTGTTTCCTTCTCTGCCATTCCCCATTCCTTTTTACATTTTCCTTCTTATTCATCCCTCCCCTCCTTTGTTAATTCGCCCCCCCATTGTCATTTCGACCGCAGGGAGAAATCTGATAGAAAAACTCCTGGATGCCAGGAGCCTCACCCCATGAATAAACGCATCTTTTTCAACTATCTGCTCTGTAGACGTAGCATCTCACTCGCCTGAACGTTTGGGGGCAGAAGTACTCCCGGCCTTCGTAGCCACTCTCGGGGAAGGAGATTGGGCGGAGGAGGCTCAGTGCGAACGGACTGCATCTAGTGTGATCCGCACCTCTTTTCATCACCACACCAAAATTCATAATTTTCTGATAGAATCCCCAGTATGAAGCGTGGATGGATTGTTCTTGTTTTGGCGGTTGGTGCCATTGGCGCCGGTGTGTACTGGTTTTTTCCGATGCCTTTGGCTCAGGAGAGCCAGGAGAAGGAAGAGCCGAGGGTCATTGTGGTGGAGCGGAGTACGCTTCACACGCGAGTGTCGGAGACCGGGACTTTGGTGCCGATTCGGACCTTGGATATAAAGTCGCAGTTTTCGGGCGAGGTGTTGGAGGTTTTTGTTCGTGAAGGGGAACAGGTTGTTCGGGATCAACCATTGATGGTGATTCGCCAGGAGCCCAGTCAGGCGCGGCAGGTGGCGCAACTGCGAGCCAAGTTGGAGCAAGAGGGCTTTAACGTGGCTCAGGCGCGGCGTAATTTTGTGCGCATGGACGGGTTGCATGCCAAAGGGTTTATCGCTCGCCAAGAATTGGAGTCTGCCGAGCAAGAAGCCCAACAGGCCATGGTTCGGCGGGAATTGGCGGAAAAGGAATTATTGCTGGCTTTGGGTGGGAATCAAGAGTTATTTCAGCGATACATTTCTCAAGATCCGACTGAAACAGGGCTTGAAGCATTCCGTGTGTTGTCGTCTTCAGATGGAACGATTATCGATATTGGTGTGCAGCCTGGTGAAATTATTACCTCAGGCACGGCCACGGTCGGTGGGGGGACGGTGTTGATGAAATTAGCCGACCTTCGACGAATGGTGGCTCAAGCAAAAATCAATGAGGTGAGTATTCATCGGGTTCGGACGGGGCAACCCGTGATGATTCGACTCGATGCGATTCCCGGTGCGGAGTTTGAAGGGGTGGTGACGGCCATTGCTCCTCAAGGAGAAAAGGAAGAGAGTATCGTGACCTATGAGGTGACAATCGAAATCGATAACACGGATCTCAGTTTGCGGCCGATGATGACGGCGAATGTGGATATTTTGACGGAAGATTTAACCGACGTGATTGTTGTGCCGCTGGAAATATTGCAATCGGAACAAGGCGACGATGTGGTCTATGTGCAGGAAGGCTCTGACCAAGTGCGCCGGAAAGTGCGCGTGGCATTCCGGACGCCGACTCAAGCGGTGATCACGCAAGGGTTAGAGGAGGGTGATCGGTTGGTGGTGCCAACGTTTTCAAAGAAACGGTCTCGCTAAAATATGCCAAGTCTTCTCTTTGGAAAGAAGGGGTAATGGAATTGTTCTTTATTGAAAAATCCCCCTGTGTCCCCCTTTTCCAAAGGGGGAATAGGATGGATCATGGGGGGGGCTCGGGATAGGTGGAAATTGTCGTTCTCTCACCTACTGTTCGACTTTTCCCTCTTTGGAAAAGAGGGGTGGGGGAGATTTTCTAGATAGTATTTTTATACCATCAAAAATGCCTTGGTCAGTACGGGTTTCTTCAGCTTTTAGGGAATTGATTTGATAAATCCCCCTGTGTTCCCCTTTTCCAAAGGGCCAATAGGAAGGGCCCATAGGAGTCTTCCTTGGAGCGGTTCAAGTTCTTCCACTTGTTGTTTGCCTTTCTCTCACCTAGGGTTCGACTTTCCCCTCTTTGGAAAAGAGGGGTGGGGGAGATTTTCTAGATAGTATTTTTATACCATCAAAAATGCCTTGGTCAGTACATTGTAGATTTTTACGCATCAAGGGCAAAACTAGTCATTGAAATCGATGGCTCTCATTCTAGGGAATTGATTTGATTAAATCCCCCTGTGTCCCCCTTTTCCAAAGGGGGAATAGGAAGGGCCCATAGGAGTCTTCCTTGGAGCGGTTCAAGTTCTTCCACTTGTTGTTTGCCTTTCCCTCACCTAGGGTTCGACTTTTCCCTCTTTGGAAAAGAGGGGTGGGGGAGATTTTCTAGATAGTATTTTTATACCATCAAAAATGCCTTGGTCAGTACATTGTAGATTTTTACGCATCAAGGGCAAAACTAGTCATTGAAATCGATGGCTCTCATTCTAGGGAATTGATTTGATAAATCCCCCTGTGTCCCCCTTTTCCAAAGGGGGAATAGGAAGGGCCCATAGGAGTCTTCCTTGGAGCGGTTGAAGTTCTTCCACTTGTTGTTTGCCTTTCTCTCACCTAGGGTTCGACTTTCCCCTCTTTGGAAAAGAGGGGTGGGGGAGATTTTCTAGATAGTATTTTTATACCATCAAAAATGCCTTGGTCAGTACATTGTAGATTTTTACGCATCAAGGGCAAAACTAGTCATTGAAATCGATGGCTCTCATTCTAGGGAATTGATTTGATTAAATCCCCCTGTGTCCCCCTTTTCCAAAGGGGGAATAGGAAGGGCCCATAGGAGTCTTCCTTGGAGCGGTTGAAGTTCTTCCACTTGTTGTTTGCCTTTCCCCTCTTTGGCAAAGGGGGGGCGATGGGAGATTTCTGAAATGGAAAATCCTTAGTGACAGAGTTTCCCCATAGTGATTCCTCTTTGGATGGCCACTATCCACTTTCGGGTATTGGGGATAATCCCGGTCGTTCTCTGCTCATTCACTTGCATGATATTTCGAAGGTCTATCACGCGGGTGAGGTGAGTGTTCATGCGTTAACGAAGATTGAGCTCACGATCGAGAAAGGTGAGTTTGTGGCGATCGTTGGGCAGTCGGGGAGTGGCAAGACTACATTGTTAGATATTTTGGGGTGTTTGGGTCAACCAACGGAAGGAGAGTATTGGTTGGATGGGCAACATGTCGGCTTACTCAGCGATAAGGACTTGACGACGATCCGCAATCAAAAAATCGGTTTTGTCTTTCAAATCTTCCATCTGCTTTCTCGGAAGACGGCTTTGGAAAATGTGCAGTTGCCGTTGCAGTATGCCGGGCTGTCGTTGGCTGAACAGCGAAAGGGCGCAACCGAAATGTTGAAGCGTGTGGGCCTAGACGATCGAATGCTGCACTTCCCCACGCAATTATCCGGTGGACAGCAACAGCGCGTGGCTATCGCGCGTGCGCTGGTGAACGAACCGGCGATTTTACTGGCTGATGAGCCAACTGGGAATTTGGATAGCCGCACTGGGCAAGAGGTCATGGCGATGTTTGATCAACTGCATCAGGAAGGGCAGACAATTATTCTGATTACGCATGATCAGAACGTGGCTCAGGCGGCCAAGCGACGGATCGTTCTGAGTGATGGGCAGGTCGTGAGCGATGAGGCAACTGCTAAGGTGTGAAAACTTGGTTTTCGTTTGGAATTCTAGATTCCAGCGTTGGGGCTACTGTGGTGAATTGTCTAGGTCCGTACCGCTGGAATGACAGGAAATATTAGGAATGCAACACCCATGATTGTGCAATCCATTGTAATCGATGCTTTGAAGAACCTGAAGTCGAATATTCTGAGGACTGGCTTGACGATGCTTGGGGTGATTATTGGCGTGGCTGCGGTGATTGCGATGATTGCCATTGTTGAAGGTGGGCAGGTGTGGCTCGTGAAGTCGATCGAGCGACTAGGAACTAATTTGTTGTTCGTCTGGAAAAAGTCGTTGACGCATGAAGAACAGCGCAAGTTTGCTGGACGGTCAACAGGTTTACGATATGGTGATGCGCTTGCAGTGCGTCAACAAATTCCTGATGTGGTTGCGATTCCGATTATTGAGTTAAATCAGCAACTGAAAGCCGGTGATCGCGAGTTTAGTGGTGAGGTCACCGGGACGTGGCCTGAATATCAGGAGGTAAGAAACTTTCGAGCGGAACATGGGCGGTTTCTCATTCAATCGGACCTGACGGAATGGAAGCGCGTCGTGGTGTTGGGTAAGGAAGTAGCTGAAAAATTGTTTGGCAGTGGCTCTCCGCTTGATCGCGAAGTGAAAATCGGCGATCAACGATTTACGGTCGTGGGAGTGATGGAACCCAAGGGTTTAATCCGTCGAACGAACTACGATGAAATGATCTTTATACCGATCACCACAACTATCAGGCGATTTACAGGTGACGATCGAATTCGACGGATGATCATTCATGTTCCCCATCGGGACCAGATGCAACAGGCCACCCAACAAGTCCATTCCTTGTTAGTTCAAAGGCATGATGGAGTCGATGATGTTCGCGTGCGGAATCAGGGCGAATTTTTGAATGCCGTGGATCGTACTATTTGGACATTTCGCATTGTGCTGGGTGGCGTGGCGGTCGTGGCCTTGCTGGTTGGCGGGATTGGCATTATGAATATCATGTTGGTGACCGTTACCGAACGAACGAAAGAAATTGGATTGCGCAAAGCTATTGGTGCGCGGCGTCGCGATATCATGCTCCAATTTCTTGTCGAGTCTGTGACGATCAGTGTAATCGGTGGGTTCCTCGGGATCCTTGCTGGGATAGGCGCGGCGTATGGGTTTGGGGGATTCGTGGCGCAATCGATGCCAGGTGGCGGGGATTGGGGCGCGGTCATTCAACCTTCTGCGATTCTCATTGCGTTTTCCTTCGCGGTATTCGTGGGTGTGTTTTTTGGTTTGTATCCTGCTGTGAAAGCCTCGAAGCTTGATCCTGCTGAAGCGCTGCGGTATCAGTGAATCTTTTTTCGTTTTGAGAAAATTAGTAGGTTGTTTTCATCTCCTTTTTAAGGAGAGTTAGAGCCTCGGAGCTAGAGGTTGTTACCAAGAATTGGAGCGTAGTTTTCCCTCGCGAGTCTCTACCTCCCCTCACCCCTCCTTACAAAGGAAGGGGACCAGGATTCGAACAAGATGCTGAGGTGAGCTAAGTTTCTAATCCCTCCCCTTTGTAAGGGGAGGTTAGGTGGGGTAGAGTCTTGGTGACATGGACAAACCACCTCGAATCCGACAAGGACAACCAAACCGCCTCTCCCTCAAGCGGCATTTTCGTGCCAATCTCACTCCGGCGGAATCACGTCTATGGACGAAACTACGCACCAAACAATTTCAGGATCTGAAATTTTGTCGCCAACATGGCATTGGTCCGTATATTGTCGATTTCTTTTGTCCACAGAAAAGTCTGGTTATTGAGGTTGATGGGGATGTGCATGCAGAAAAGAGTGTTCAGAAAAAAGACAAGGAGCGGGAACGATATTTTCAATCCTTGGGGCTGCGTGTGATTCGTTACAATAATGATGATTTGTTAAACAATCTGGACGGGGTGTTGGAAGACTTACTTTTGCAATTGTTGTAGGACTCTACCTCCCCTAACCCCTCCTTACAAAGGAGGGGGACCAGGGTACGAACCATGTGCTGAGGTGCGATGAATTTCCGATTCCTCCCCTTTGTAAGGGGAGGTGAGGTGGGGTAGATTTTCGAAGTATGGTGCTTCTACTCATGAATGGTATGTATGATCTTCTAACACGAGTCTCTACCTCCCCTATCCCCTCCTTACAAAGGAGGGGGAAATAAAAAATCACGAAGAGCAGGTCTCATGGCTGGCTTTGATTCCTGTCTTGGCCACCGGCCTTTTTTATCTCCTTCCAATTGACATACAGCAAAATAGGCTTATTCAATTCTTCCCTCAATTGGCTGCGTACCTTGCACTTGGGGTTTGGTTTACGTGCAACCCAGGTGCACTGGAACGACTCGGGGTGAAACCCGATGGCATGTTTACCGGGATCAAATGGGGAGTGGTCACCGGGCTGCTATTAGGCGGTTTCAATACCTTTGTCATTCTGTGGCTTGTGCCGAGTGTTGGTGGAGACATCGAGTTTTTGAAAGAGACGCCTCATGCCAACATGCCCACCTGGGTGATGGTCCCGTGGGGAATCTTGGCTATTGCCATTGGTGTGGAGCTCAATTTTCGTGGGTTTCTTCTTGGACGATTAAAGGTGCTGTTTGGCCAATGGTTACGTATTGAACCAAATCGATCCTTTTCCCTTGTATCAATTCTTGCTGTTTTCACGTCTGCTCTGGTATTTGCTTGTGATCCCTTCATGGTCATGACCTTTCAGCATCTGCATTGGATTGCGGTGTGGGATGGTCTTATCTGGGGCTGGCTCTACGTTCGATCGCATAATCTTTATACGGTGATCGTGGCGCATGCTGTTGAAGTCGTGATACTGTATTCGTGTATCAAAGCTGCGTTGATGTAAGGTACAGGGTTCTCGTTAGTATTGTCCTTGAGATTTTCGATGAATGAATTGACAAAATACGTGCTCTATTTTGTACTAGGTGGCACGCTGGTTTCGGTCTCTACATATCTTGGTTCACATGGGAAAGGGTTTTTCGCAGCCCTGGCAAGTACCTTGCCCGTCATTAGTGGGATGACCTTCATTCTTATTTATCTCAATGCGGGTACGGGCCCAACCGTGTCATTTTCGAAAAATCTGATTTGGCTCTCACCGCCGTGGTTTGCATATGTGTTTACCATGATGTTTGGCGTTCCCCGGTTTGGGTTTGCCCTGTCGTTTGCTGTGGCTATGACGCTCTATGTGCTGCTGGTGTCCGTTATTCGTGTGATTCTTCGGTGACGAATCTCCGTTGCGGACGGAAGATTTAATCAATAGTTCCATGTTGGAAAGCTGAGGAAGAATGTATGGATGATCAAGACATTGTGAAACCGAGTGTTCAGGCGTTTTTAGTCTGTGACAGTGTGATTATTGATAGCCAGACAGGGAAGAAAAGCCTCATCGGGACATTTACGCATCTCTGGGCGCCACGGTTTCCGTGCCAGCATCATCAAATGGGCATCTATTTTTGTTTGACCGACGCAGAAGGTGTCTATGAGTTTGAATTGCGGTTGGCGTATTTGGATCAGGATGTCATCGTTGGGAAAGCCACCTTGTCGCCCTTTACCATCAAGGACCGTTTAGAAATTCATGACTTTGGTATCAATATTCCTTCCCTGGTTTTTCCAGGCCCTGGCCGATATGAGTTTCGGTTGTATGCCAATGGCTTTTTCATTACCCACAAAGATTTCAATGTCATTCACCAAGACCCGATAGGAAAGTCTCAAAACACGTAGTTTTTCGGGTTCTCGTTTCCCCCCACTCTCAACCGCAGACTGTTTTTTTCCTGTCTGGAAAAATTCTTTTTCCACAGTGGCAAGCCAGCTCCTCTCTGGAGGGATACTGAGTGAAGGGCTTGACTTTTTCCATGCACGACTTATCTCAATTGACAGAGGCGCCTCAAAAAAAATAATCAGAGTCCACACCACACACACAAGCTGTGATTAAAGGAGGTGTATTATGTTAGTGAAATGGGATCCGTTTAGAGAGATTGAACAAACCCTGGGCTGGTGGGGCACGCAGCCATTTCGTCGGCCGCTCTGGGATGATCGTACCGAGCGAACGGTGAATTGGGCCCCGGCCGTGAATGTCTATGAAGACACAGAAAGCCTATATTTGGAGACACAATTGCCCGGAATTGATATGAAGGATGTGAACATCTCGGTAACTGATCGTCTCCTGGAAATTCATGGAGAACGAAAGGTTGAGCATGAAGACAATAAGGACGGCTATCATTTTCGGGAAGCCCATTACGGAACCTTTGGCAGAAGCTTTAACTTGCCGAAGTATGTGACACCCAATGAGGCGAAGGCGATCTACGACAAAGGCGTCTTGATCGTCAAGGTGCCGAAACAAGAAGAGGCTAAACCCAAATTGATACCGATTGAGTCGAAGTAACACGTTGTTGTTAAATGGTGTCAACACTATCCTTCGCGGGGCGTGGGTGATTGATCTGCCAAGGATCAGTCCCCCGCCCCCGATTCCTTGTGGAAATCATCTACCTCCGAGTTTCTTTATTTCCCCCATCTCCTTTTGATGTAAGACTTTTATGTCACAACGTCTTGTCAAAAACGGCAATGAAAGTTAACCTGCCATTGAGCCCTTCCGATAGGAGTAGGTGAATGAAGGTGTCCCATGATTGTGATAACCACACAGCTCGAGATTCCGAACCAAGAAGTTCAGATTACGGCTTCTCGTAGTAGTGGCCCTGGTGGACAGAATGTGAACAAGGTCAATACACGGGTCACGCTTCATTTTCCCGTGTGGTCCTCGAAATATTTGACTCATAGCCAGAAGACGAAAATTGCCACACAACTCAAAACCCGGATCACCAAAGACGGGGTGTTGTATCTTCATGCCCAGGGTACCAGAAGCCAAGCAGCCAACCGAGTCGTGCTTCTAGAACGTTTTTCAACTCTTTTGAGCAGTGCGTTACAGCCGGCAAAAATTCGAAAGAAAACGCATGTGCCTCATGGTGTCATCGAACGTCGGTTGGATCAAAAAAAACAACGTGGTGGCCTCAAGAGGGTACGGCGAAAACCAGGCAGCCTTGAAGACTAAACAAGTCATATCACTGGGGCTGTTGAAAAAGGCTGTCCAGCAAGGCCGCAGGGGATTTGGTGCCCGCAGCGTACATGAAGTACGTGAGGGCGACAAAGCCCCGAGAACGCCGCTGGCGGCCTTTTGCAACAACCCCTCTCAGGAAATCGAACAAAGGAGTGCTCTGTGTCCATAGCCCAGAAGCAGGAAGTACCTTCATCGATCATTCCCCCCATTGCCCAACCGAATCCCGTGACATTGGAAAAACATGGCCACACGCGAATCGACCCCTATTATTGGTTGAATGATCGGGAGAATCCTGATGTCATTGCCTATCTGACGGCGGAGAATGACTATACGGAAGCCGTGATGTCGCATCGGAAGCAGTTGGAGCATGATTTGTTTGAGGAAATCAAAGGGCGAATTAAGCAAACCGATTTATCGGTTCCGTATAAACTCGATGATTACTTCTACTACACGCGGTTTGAGGAGGGAAAAGAATATCCCATTTTTTGTCGAAAGAAAGAATCCCTCGATGCGGATGAGCAGATCATGCTGGATGCCAATGTTCTCGCAGAAGGGCATGAATATTTTGCCATTGGCGGAATGGCGGTTAGTTTTAATCAAAACCTGTTAGCGTACGCGAGTGATACCCAAGGTCGGCGCATTTATACCATTCATTATAAAAATCTGGATACAGGCGAATTGTTGGCTGACTCGATGACGGGAGTCACCGGCAACATGGCGTGGGCCAATGATAATCAAACGCTCTTCTATAGCAAACAAGATCCGGCCACTCTTCGGTCTCATCAGATTTGCCGTCATGCCCTTGGTGACGATCCTTCGAATGATGCGATCGTGTATGAAGAAAAAGATGAAACCTTCTCAACCGCGGTGTTTAAGACCAAGTCCAAACGGTATGTCATGATTGCCTCGCAGCAAACGGTCAGTAGTGAATATCGTTATATCGGGGCTGATCACCCAACTGAGGAGTTCACGGTGTTTGTACCTCGGGCTCGGAATCATGAATACGATGTGGAGCATGATCAGGATTCGTTTTATATCCTTACCAATTGGCAAGCCAAGAACTTTCGGCTTATGAAAACATCAGTCGAACAGACTGATCAGGCTCATTGGCAGGAGGTGATTCCCCATCGTGATGATGTGCTGCTGGAATCCTTCGAATTGTTTCGCGATTACTTGGTGCTGGAGGAACGAAAACACGGTCTCACCAATCTTCGGGTCATTCCCTGGTCTGGCGACGGCGAACATTATTTGGACTTTGGCGAGCCGACGTATTTAGCGGGCATCGGGGAAAACCCTGATTTTAATACGCCGCTCCTTCGGTTTGGGTATACCTCGATGACCACTCCCAATTCTGTGTTTGACTACAATATGGAGACGCGAGAAAAGGTGTTGCTCAAACAGGAAGAGGTACTGGGGGGATTTGATCGGGAAAAGTATTGCACGGAGCGAGTATGGGCCACGGCGACCGATGGTGTTCAGGTCCCGATTTCATTGGTGTATCAGAAGGGATGCAATAAAGATGGCAATAACCCGTTGTTGTTGTATGGCTATGGATCGTACGGGGCCTGCATGGATGCGAATTTCAGCTCCCCTCGGCTCAGTTTACTCGACCGTGGGTTTGTGTTTGCGATTGCCCATATTCGTGGTGGGGAAGAACTCGGTCGGCATTGGTATGAAGAGGGGAAACTCCTTCATAAGAAAAATACGTTTACGGACTTCATTGCCTGTGCTGAACATGTAATTGCTCAGGGCTATACCAAGCCTGAGAAGTTGTTTGCGATGGGCGGGAGTGCTGGTGGATTATTGATGGGGGCTATCGTGAATATGCGGCCTGATCTTTTTAATGGCGCGGTGGCGCAAGTGCCATTCGTTGATGTCATCACAACGATGCTCGATCCGAATATCCCCTTGACCACAGGTGAGTATGACGAGTGGGGAGACCCCAACCACAAGGAATCGTACGAATACATCATGTCTTACTCACCGTATGACAATGTTCAAGCTAAGGCGTACCCGCACCTTCTTGTCACGACAGGCCTTCATGATTCGCAGGTGCAGTATTGGGAACCTGCAAAATGGGTGGCCAAGCTTCGAACAATGAAGACCAATGGCAATCGTCTCTTGCTTAAAACCAACATGGATGCGGGCCATGGCGGGGCATCCGGACGTTTTCGTCGTTATAAAGAATTGGCTTTCGTGTATACCTTTTTGTTGGATCTGGTGGAACCCTAACAAATTCCCGTTAATTGTGCCTTCATCTCGGGCTCACGTAATTTCTTGAGCGCAATGACCTCGATTTGTCTGATTCGTTCACGCGTGACGTTCATCGTCTTGCCAACTTCCTCTAAGGTCATCGAATGATCTTGGCCTAACCCAAATCGCATTCGGATAATCTGCTCTTCTCGTGGCGTGAGCGTGCACAGGACCCGATTGAGGTGGGTTTTTACCTGCTCTTCCTGAATGTTCTCATCTGGCGGCGTCAGGGTTTCGTCTGGTATAAAATCACCTAAAAATGTTTCGTCGTCTCCTGTGGGGTTATCAAATGATACGGGCTCAAGAAAGGCCTGCATCGTTTCTTGTACCCGGTCAGGTTGAATGCCGAGGGCTTCGCCGATTTCTTCGTGTTTAGGATCTCGGCCTAATTGTTGCGCCAACCGACGAGACGTTTTCGTCATGCGTTGCCACGCTTCCGTCGTATGGACGGGAACTCGAATCGTTCGCGATTGATCCGCGATGGCTCGGAGGATTCCCTGTCGAACCCACCATGTGGCATAGGTGCTGAACTTAAAGCCCTTTTGATATTGAAAACGCTCGGCAGCACGCATGAGTCCGACGTTGCCTTCCTGAATCAGGTCTAACAGCCCAAGTCCCCGACTGGTAAAGCGTTTCGCCAAATCCACCACCAGACGAAGGTTGCGTTGGACCAATCCGTCTTTGGCTCGTTCAAGTTTACCCCGGGCACGGGCAATCTGTTGTTGGATTGTCCTGAGACGGTTTTTAAGGGCTAAGGCTTTAGGACCTGAACCGGATAAGGCGGTCATCAATCCCGCAAGCGTGTGGTGTGCGTTATCCAGCGATGGCGCAGAGAAGCCGCTCAATTCGCGAGTGTCAGTCAGCGAATGAATGGATGGTTGAAAGTGAGGTTTATTAGCCAGATGCTTCATGAGTTGAATCGCCTGGGTTAAGGCCGCCCGAATACATTGACTGCTGTCGTCGATCTCTGTTGCCAGTCGCAACTCGTGTTCACGATCTAACAGTGGGCGGGTTCGGAATGTCCGAAAGTACACGGTTTCCAATGCCACCGTGTTGGGTTCTTTTTTGGATTCTTCTCCCTGTTCTTCGATCATCGTGTCGAGTGTGGGCGTCATTTCATTCAAGTAGCGAGTTGCCTTGGAGCGTGTTGATCGTGCGTCAGCGTTTCGTGTCGCATTCGGGTCAGTCTGTTTTACGACTTGCATGGTCATGATCGGCGTCCTTTCCGCTTTGAGCCATCGAAGTGAGGCATTTCTGGAACGGTGGTCTTCGCTTTCGATTACACTTTCACGGTCATGAAAATCGGAACGCCTTGCCGATGAACAAACAAGAGGGCTAGGCGTTCATGAGGTAAATGGGCGACCACTGAGTGATAGTCCTTCATGGTCCGAACCGGTGTTCTGTTCACTTCACTAATCACGTCACCTTGTTGTAAACCAGCACTGTCCGCATGGCTGCCGGGTTGAACAGCCGTGACGACAACACCATTGGTCTGTGTCGTGAGCTGGAGACGGCGAGCCATTTGCGGGGTGATTTCCTCAACGGTTAATCCCGCGAGCTGTGTGGTTTCCGATGGAGTATTCATTCGGGCAACCTTTTTGGTGTCAGGATGTTCCACGAGAGTCGTGTTGAGCGTGATGGATGTTCCATTACGGATGACCGTCATCTCGATAGAGCGTCCGACGGTTGTTCTGGTCACGGCGCGTTGCAAGGCACGAGGGTCGGCAATAGGCTGTCCTTCGTAGGTCACAATCGTATCGCCGCGCACGAGGCCGGCATGATCGGCAGGACTGCCTTCATGAACATTCGTGACCAGTGCACCCGAGGCGTTCGGCAAATCCAATGATGTGGCGAGGTCTTTAGACACTTCCTGAATGCCGACACCCAAAAACCCTCGACTCACGGTTCCCGTTTTGACCACGCTGTCATACACGTGTTTCCCCATGCTGGTGGGAATGGCGAAGCCTACGCCTTGATATCCGCCCGTTCTTGAGAGAATAGCTGTGTTAATTCCCACCAACTCTCCTCGCATGTTGACCAACGCACCACCGGAATTTCCCGGATTAATGGCGGCATCGGTTTGGATGAAATCTTCATACTGGGTGATGCCCATCCCGGCACGGCCAAGCGCGCTCACGATTCCCTGAGTCACCGTGGAATTCAAGCCAAAGGGGTTGCCAATGGCCAGTACATATTCTCCGACTTCCAGTTTTGAGGAATCGCCCCACGGGACAAAGGGCAAGTCTTTGCCGGAAATCTTGATCACGGCCAAATCGGTCTGCGGATCACTTCCAACGAGGGTACCAATGAACTCACGTTTGTCGATGAGTGTGACGGTGACCTTGTCCGCACCATCCACCACGTGATGATTCGTCAGGATGTATCCGTCGGGAGAAACGATCACCCCCGATCCCATGCCTCCTCCACGGAATGGTTGGCGTGGAAGCCTAGGCATAGGAGGCATCTCCCAGAAATCTTGGCCTCTTGGGCCAGGGCCAAACCATTCTGGACCATCATTGTGCGATCGAGGAGATTGCCACTTGGTCATGACTTTTGTTGAGGTGATATTCACCACTGCCGGACGAACGGCTTTCACAATGTTCGCAAAGCCAAGGTGCTGATTGGTCAGGTGTGACGTGGATGATTCTATTGATGTCGTTGGAACGGCTGCGACGGACGGTGTTGGGGAATCCATTGAGCCGAGGATCAAAGATCCTATGAAGAGTCCGGCGAGCGTCAGGCTCACGGTTGTTCGGGCAGAAGGCCATCGACGGTTTCCGCGCGAAGGTTGTGAATGAGAGGGGGTGGATTGCGAAAGGTCTTTCATGTATTGCCTCCTTTAAAAAATCTTACAAAGGGATCATCCGTGCGTTGATACTGTTGTACCATTGAGACATGAGAGAAAGATTAAGCCTGCATTAGAATGTTCTAATGGAAGGGAAGAGGTGAAGAGGTTCAGGAATGGCACGGAAGAAGGAAAGTTGAACTTGCCAGGGGTTTCTCCCTCAGGTTCCCCCTTTGGAAAAGGGGGATAGGGGGATTTTTTAAAATTATTATGTATCGCTGAATATTCTGCTCATTTGCTGTGGGGATTTTTATTGTTGTTGAGAAATCAATTGAGCTTGCGGGGTTTCGTCCCCGCGCGACGAGTCCCTTTTGTTTTGGCAAAAGGAACCAAAACCATTTTTGCCTGTGCGCGGTCCCTCCGAGCCTGCTCAGAAGCAGGCTCTCCGGGATGCCTCCGCCTCCGCCCCGAATAAGATGGCGAGGGAACTCGCTCTGCTCAAACAACCCTCGCCGAGAGGCCGATTCGGGACGGAGGCTCCGCCGCGCCCAACGCAGGGGTTCAGGGAAAGGAAATGAAAGAGAGCTGTCGTCAAAAAAAACAATTTGTCATTTCGACCTTTGGGAGAAATCTCTTGTACGACAATGGGGGGAGATTTCTTGTTTCGCTCGAAATGACAATCGATGGTTATGTAAGGTTGCTCCTTCATTTTCTGTCTCGATCTTGGGGCTCCGCCGCGCCCAACGCGTGGGACATCCTGCATGAGAAGAGATTCCATTGACCCTCGCTATGAATACGTCTAAGATACGTATCATTGAAGCACCGTGAAAGGACAGTAGTCATGGCCAAAACCAGTGTGCGCAAAGAAAAGTGGACGTTATCGTTTGACCCGACTCTGAAACGCTTGGTCACTCAGGCGGCAAAGCGGAAAGGCGTGTATCCCGTCACGTTGTTAGAAGATCTTGTCCGTGAACGCTTTAATCCCTATGGTCATACTGAGGTGAAGGACAGTCGGGCCTACGTGGCTGCCCTACGAAAGCAGGCTCGAGGGCAATCAGATGAGGAGTTTCTGGCGGAACTTCGTGTATGGCAAAAGTCTCCTTCCTCGTAGATACCGACGTCGTTATTGATTATCTCAATTCCGGCCAATTTACCGAATTATTCGATGCACCGAATCATGTTGTCTATTATTCGGTGATGACCAAAAAAGAACTCTTGGCAAAGTCCGGCTTGCGTGAGCGGGAACGGGAAGCCATTCTCCTCGAATTGAGCCGTTGGCGTATGATTCCATTGTCGGAAAAGATTACTGTCCGATTTTCTGAACTTCGACGACAATACCCCTCTCTGGGAAAAGCTGATGCCTTCATTGCAGCAACCGCGTTGGTAAAACACCTTCCCCTCGTGACCCGGAATAAAAAACATTTCCGTATCGTTTCGGAGCTGACAGTGTTTGGGGGTTAGGTTTATTTTTATGCGGGGGACGAAACCCCGCTACAAATCATCAACCAAAAGGCTTCCAAACACAATGAGTCCCAATATTCTATTTTCTCAAAGAATTAACCATTGCTGGTAAATGTATATTATGAGAATATACAAAAGTGATCGACTTTCACGCCATCGACGGGTTTGATTGGGATGAAGGGAATGCACGAAAAAGCAACCATAAGCATGGGGTGACCCAAGTTGAAGCCGAACAAGTTTTTTTTAATGCACCAGTCGTCCTTGCACCGGACCTGAGGCATAGTCAGCTTGAGTCACGTTTTCACCTTTTAGGTAAAACCAATGCAGACCGGATGCTCCATATCACGTTCACCTTGAGATTTGGAGGACGGAAAATACGTGTCATCTCGGCCCGAGGGATGCATCGAAAGGAACTGCGAATCTATGAAGAAAAAACTCAAAACCCTTCCAACGTTTAAAACTGAAGCTGCGGAACAGATATTCTGGGAAACCCACGATTCCACGGAATATGTTAATTGGGCGCAGGCGAAACAGGTACGATTTCCTAACGTCAAGCCATCCACTCAAGCCATTTCTTTACGCCTCCCACTTTCGTTGCTGGAAAAGATTAAAGTCGAGGCCAATCGGCGTGATGTCCCCTACCAGTCTTTGATCAAAGTGTGGTTAGGGGAAAAAGCTGAGTTCCCTCAACCAGGAAAACCTTCCAGACCTCCACGCTCCAACAGGAGCCGTTCTCGAAGTCCTGTCTCATGACGGAAATGGTTTTGGTCACTTTTGCCGGAACAAAAAACCTGCCCTGAGTCTTTCCGAAGGATTTCGCCCCCGCCGACGGGGTCCCTTCAGGGCCACCGCTCCGCCGCACTCGAGGCGAGGATTATCTTTCAAACTATTTCTGAGTCTGACAGTTACTGGTTTGTGTAGACCCGCACGGCGTAGGGGGGGAGTTGGAGAGAAAGGTTGTCTTGCGGCAAGGTTAGGTTGTTGGGGGCAGGAGTATTTTGTTGGATGCCAAATTCTGGTGAGTGTGAATCGAGGCGCAGGTCCCATTTCCCTTCTGGTTTAACCAGCGAAGTACTGGTCTCGTTTTTGTTGAGGCTCAAAATGATTAAAGTTTCTGGGTTAGACTGGCTGGTTCGATATATCGTTAAGACTTTTGCCTTTCGATCAGTCCACACTTTCAATGTGTCTTTCTTGTGTCCAGGTCCAAGAGATGGGACGGATTTTCTAAGTTTGATTAAGGCCTGATACCAATTCAGCAGACATTGTTGCTCATCTGATAGTTTCTTGTCCCAGTTAACTCGTGACTGATCAAAGGTTGATTGCGCGTAGGGATCGGGGACATCGGTCCAACCAAAGGTGGCGAATTCAGATTTCCTTCCTTGTCGAACTGCCTCGATGAGTCCTTCGTCTCCGTGATCGATGAAGTAAAGAAAGGGCGCGGTCTCTCCATATTCCTCTCCCATGAACAACAGTGGGATATTTGGGGAAAGAAGAACCGTGGCTGCGGCAAGTTTGAGCGCCTCAAAGGGGATCAGAGTAGAGAGCCGGTCGCCATGGGCACGGTTTCCGACCTGATCGTGGTTTTGGGAGAAAACAACGAATTGGGTTGGCGAGCCACTTTTTGCGGAATTGCCGTGACCGCGTTTTCGGTGGGATGAATATTGGCCTGAGTACACAAATCGGTCTGTGATTGCCGTTGCCAACTGATCGAGTTTCCCGAAGTCTTCGTAGTAGCCATTCTTATCCCCTGTCAGTAAACAGTGGAGGGCATGATGAAAATCATCGCTCCATTGGCCATCTAGCCCGTATCCTCCTTTATTGATTGGCGTGATGACCCGTGAATCATTGAGATCGCTTTCAGCGATGACGTGGATCGCTCTTCCTAATGTTCTCGCTTGCTCATGAACGGCTTCCCCTAACTCTTGCAAAATATGTTTGGCGCTGAAATCAAAGATGCCGTGAATCGCATCAAGCCGAAGCGCATCAATGTGATACTCCGTGACCCAGTACAACGCATTACTGATGATAAAGTGTCGAACAGGGTCACTGTCTGGACCATCGAAATTGATCGCCTGTCCCCAAGGTGTTGGATAGCGGTGCGTGAAATAGGGGCCGTAGTCGCCAAGATAATTTCCCTCTGGCCCTAAGTGGTTATAGACCACATCCATGATGACGGCGAGGCCTTGTGCATGGCACGCATTTACCAAGCGCTTGAGCCCTGCGGGTCCGCCATAATTGGCTTGGGGAGCGAACAGGTACGTCCCATCGTATCCCCAATTGCGAATGCCTGGGCATTGAGCGACGGGCATCAATTCAATCGCCGTGACGCCCACGGTATCGCGAAAATAGGAAAGCGTGTTGATGATCGCATCAAATGTTCCCTCAGGTGTAAAGGTGCCCACATGGAGTTCATAAATAAGAAATTGTTCGAGTGGCAGGCCATTCCAATTTTGATCATTCCAGGGAAAGGCCGATGGATCAACCACAACAGAAGGTCCATGGACACCATTGGGTTGGAATCGGGAGGCAGGGTCCGGACGTTCAAGATGTTGATTGATGACGAAACTATAGAGTGAATCAGCAGGTACGTTCGGGATTGTTCCTGCCCAATACCCCATTGGGGCAGGTGCTAGGGGAATTCGGGATGGGTTCGCCGAATGAATCTGAACACTCATGGCTTCCGCCGATGGCGCCCAGACTTTGAACTGGACTGTGTTGGTATCAATGAGAGTGGCGCCTAGGTCCAAAGTCCATGGATGGGGTGGTTTGGGTGTCATGTTTTCAGAATTCCTTGAGTGGCTAAAGAGTCTTGACGGGGGAGCATCATAACAAAAACAGCATGCGTGATCACCCATACAAAAAACCATTGCTTCAATTTAAGAATTTCCAATCGTGTGTTCCGTGTCGTACCATTTCGGTTGAAATTGCAAGAGAATTATTATTACGGTAGGGTACGTAGCCTTCGGCAAGTTCACGGCGTGGATAAGGAGTATCGTAAATGAGAGTATGGCCAGGACGGCCTTACCCACAGGGAGCGACATGGGATGGGGAGGGGGTCAATTTTGCCCTCTTTTCAGAAAATGCTACTGGCGTGGAACTCTGTTTGTTTAATCATGAACAACAGGATCAGGAAACCCATTGCATTCGAATGGAAGAATGTACCGATTTGGTGTGGCATTGTTATTTACCCGAAACCCGACCTGGCCAGCTTTACGGGTACCGTGTGCATGGGCCGTATGATCCGCATGCCGGGCATCGGTTTAATCCTTCTAAGTTGCTGATTGATCCCTATGCGAAGGCGCTGACGGGGGTGGTCAAATGGTCGGATGCCATGTTTGGGTATCGTATGGGGGATTCCGGTGAAGATCTCTCGTATGACGAGCGCAATAATGCGGGCAATATGCCCAAGTGTGTCGTGATTGACCAGGCCTTTACCTGGGGTGAGGATAAATTGCTCAACACGCCGTGGTCAAAAACCGTGATCTATGAAGTGCACGTGAGGGGCTTCACCATGCGTCATCCTGATGTGCCCGAGCATTTGCGTGGAACGTATGCCGGTCTCGCCTCGCCACCTATGATTGAATATTTGCGGTCTCTGGGCGTCACCGCAGTTGAACTCCTGCCCGTCCATCACTTTGTGAATGATAAACATCTGTACGACAAAGGGTTGACTAATTATTGGGGATACAACTCGATTGCATTTTTGGCGCCGGATATTCGGTACTCCGCCTTTCCTGAGCAAGGCCGTAAAGTGTATGAATTCAAAACTATGGTCAAAACGCTCCATAGTGCGGGCATCGAAGTGATTTTGGATGTGGTGTACAACCATACTGGGGAAGGGAGTCATCTGGGACCGACGCTTTCCTTTCGTGGCGTGGATAATGCCACGTATTACCGGGTGATGCCGGACAACCAACGGTATTACATGGATTACACGGGATGCGGTAATACGCTGAACGTGCGACATCCACGGACGCTTCAACTCATTATGGATAGCTTGCGGTATTGGGTGTTGGAGATGCATGTGGACGGGTTCCGGTTTGATCTGGCGTCGGCCTTGGCTCGTGAGTTGCATGATGTGGATCGGTTGAGCGCGTTTCTCGATATTATCCATCAAGACCCCGTGTTATCCCAGGTCAAGTTGATTGCCGAGCCGTGGGACCTCGGTGAGGGAGGGTATCAGGTCGGTAACTTCCCGCCGGGTTGGGCAGAGTGGAATGGAAAGTATCGTGATACCATTCGGAGCTATTGGAGAGGTGACGGTGGTGTGTTGGGCGAAATGGCGTATCGGCTGTCGGGCAGCAGCGATTTGTATGGAGCCAGTGGCCGACAACCCTATGCCAGCATTAATTTTGTGACTGCCCATGATGGGTTTACCCTGACGGATTTAGTCTCCTACAACCACAAGCACAATGAGGCCAATAAAGAACAGAATCAGGATGGCAGTGACGACAACCTCAGTTGGAATTGTGGTGTGGAAGGGGTGACTGATGACCCGCAAATCAATGAACTGCGGGAGAAGCAAAAGCGGAATTTCTTGGCAACCCTGCTGTTGTCCCAAGGGGTGCCTATGATTTGCGGTGGTGATGAATTAGGCCGTACACAACAAGGGAATAACAATGCGTATTGTCAGGATAATGAGATCAGTTGGTTTGACTGGAATCTGACGAAATCGAACCAACTGTTGTTGGAGTTTGTTAAACAGCTTATCAAATTGAAAATGAACCACCCGGTCTTTCAGCGTCGTCGGTTTTTTCAAGGTCGAAAAATTCAAGGATCCGAAGTCAAGGATATCTCCTGGTTCCATGCGGATGGCAAAGAAATGACAGACGAAGAGTGGCAAATGGGGTTTCGATCCTTGTGCTTTCGACTGTCGGGCGATGCCATTGAGGAAGTCGATGCCAAGGGTTGTGCCATTTCCGGCGAAACCTTCCTGTTGCTGCTGAATGCCCACCATGAAGCCGTACCCTTCACTCTTCCCGCCCATAAACGGGGTGTTCGATGGGAGTTGGTTTTCGATACCTCGATGCCAGTACCCACCAAACGGGGTCGGTCGTTTAAGGGGGGAGGGGAATATGTCTTGGGTGAACGAACATGCGCACTGTTGCGGCTGAAGGGGAGTGTGGAACGACGAGGGTAATTTGACGTGAAGCCTGATGCGTTCAATAGTATTCACCTCATAACGACTTACCTATTACGTGTCACCCTTTAACTCAAGGTGGTCGTATTCTATGTCACAGACTGTCACACCAGGCCGGTATCGGCATTACAAGGGGAAAGACTATCAGGTGCTGGGTTGCGCCCGACATACGGAAACCGAGGAAGAGTTCGTGGTGTATCGGGCGTTATATGGAGAAGGTGGCCTGTGGGTAAGACCCAAAGCCATGTTCCTCGAATCTGTAGTTACTGGCGATGCCACAACTCCGCGTTTCGTTTTTATCGAGCCTGCATGAATACGGGTACCCTATCATTGTCTTTCCAGAGGACGGTTTTGTCCTCATCCTCGCTGTTTTCTGATGAACACAGGTAGAAGGCAGCCAGGAAAATCTTTAGGTTCTGTTCTCGAGAGCCGATGGAATAAAGTAATACAAATGACTTGTATTTTCCAGTAATCCTAAACATCGGCCAGGAGCCTGTCCCAGATTAAAGAGCACCTCTACAAACCAGGCATTTTTTGTGAGGGCAAGGAAGCCGCGCGCGGAAAACCGGAGTGTATGGGTGAATACATGAGGATTTGAGCACGCGGCTGACGCCGCCATCACGGAAAAGGATGGTTTTTAGAAGTGCCCTAAACTGATCTACTGCGGGCAAGCTGGCTTTGGCCAGATCTTCCGATCCTGTTCGTTGAATAGTCCCACTATTCGCCTCAAACGATCGAAATATCTGACGCAAACCAGCTCACCCTCGTGACGATCGCTAATCTCGGACAGGCTCCGGTACAATCGTCTTCAAAATGGCGCCACGAGGAAGAAGACCCTGCCTCAATCCCTCCGTTCATCATAGTGAGCCTGTGTTGTTCATGAGAGAGGGAAGAGTAGGAATGGAGTGTGTCAGTGAAGAACAAGCAGGAGGGATCACAAGCCTCTCGTGGACGGTCGCAACATGAGTCTTCCCAACCCTCAAGCCCACGGAAACGGCGAAATATGAAACTTCTTGGCGTGTGCGGGTTGTTGTGTGTCGCGGTCCTAGGCTTTTGGCATTTTTCTTTTCCACAAGAATATCCGGCTCCCTATCAATTCACCAAGATTGCCGATACCCGAAGCGGAGTGTATCGCGGATTCCATTTGGCTCCGTCGATTGATGCGCAGGGTATGGTGCTGTTCCGCGCGAATTTAGTAGGCGGGGGACAGGGTATATTCAAGGCCGATGGATCTATCACCACCCAGATTGCCAAAACCTCCGAAGACTTTGAAGCGTTTCGGGGCTCGCCGGCTGTCAGTGATAATGGACACATCGTGTTTTTCGGCACACGGCCAGGTGGCGAATTTGGGTACTCCCGTGGGGCCGATATCACCGGGGAGTTTCTGTACAGCAACAAGGAGTTTGCGACTCTTGGTGATCTGGTGATCAACAACCAAGGAATGCTTGCCTTCAAAGGGAAATGGGCCAAAGGCCGAAAGCAACGCAGGCAGGTGTTTCTTGGAAACGGTGGCAAGTCCGTGGCCATCCCTGATTCGAAAAGTAACCAAGTCGGCATGTTGTCGTTAAACAATCACGGCCAGGTGGCCTTTTCCACCGGCGATAAAGTGTTTGTGAGCGATGGTCAGACCACCACGCTTCTGACAGATGGGGATGAGCAATATTTCTTGTTTTACCGGCCGGTGATTAATGACGAGGGAATGGTCGTGGTGCAAACAGCCTCCGAGTCGCAAGACGGCTGGGTTGCGAAGCATCTTGTGGCCATTGTCGATGGGCACATCCATCTTCTCGCCTCCACCCAAGGTCTTTTTCAAGATCTTGTGAGTGCTCATGCCGTGAACAACCATGGCCACGTGGTGTTTAGCGCTGTGTTGGCCTCGGGAATCTCCGGGTTGTTTGTGGGGCCAAACCCCGAGACCGATATCGTCATCAAACAAGGGGATCAATTATTCGGAACCAGAATTGTCGAAGGCCCCGTCTTGTCCAATCGCGGATTCAATGATGCCGGGCAAATCGCCTTCTATGCCCGTTTGGAAGATGGCACCGAAGGAATCTATCGCGCTGATCCCACCACTTCACCTGCCACTGAAATCCTCACGAATCCGGGGACGATGTCGAACCAGGCAGACGCCGAACCTTAGAACCCGCGTGAATATCCGTTGAACCGATTTGCAGCTTTTCCCTCGCCGCCAACTCGAAATCCGAATATCGAAATTCGAAACAAACCCGAAATCCAAAATTCGAATGTTTCAAATGGAGTATGTCGACTTATGTAGACATGCGTTTTTGTTTTTAAGTATTTGAATTTGTTTCGGCTTTCGAGATTCGAGTTTCGGCTTGATGGAACGTATTGTTGCGCGACTCCGAAGGTCGAGATTTCTCCCAAGGGTCGAAATGACAAGGGGCGGGTCGAAAGGACAAGGGAAGGGTTGAAATGATAAGGGGAGGGTCGAAGTGATAAGGGGCGCGAGCCCTAGGTGTTTCAGCGAAGTTGATCGGCTAGGCTTCCATCCCCTTTGTCATTCTGAGCCAGCGGCGAAGAATCTCTTTTCCCACCCCCCGGTATGCATGAAGCAGGAATGTGGAAAGGTTTCGGTTTTCGAGATTCGAGTTGTGGTTTGATGGAACGTATTGTTGCGCGACTCCGAAGGTCGAGATTTCTCCCAAGGGTCGAAATGACAAGGGGAGGGTTGAAAGGACAAGGGGCGCGAGCCCTAAGTGTTTCAGCGAAGTTGACCGGCTAGGCTTCCATCCCCTTTGTCATTCTGAGCCAGCGGCGAAGAATCTCTTTTCCCACCCCCCGGCATGCATAAAGCAGGAAAGTGCGGGGTCCATGAGGCTTTGGCGGGGATGTATGGGTCTGAATTTTCATTACAACAACTGCCAGAAAGCCCCGTGCTTTTCTCAGGGATGAAGAGCAGACCGTAGCGAAGCGGAGGCAAAGGGTAGAAGCTACGCCTGTCATGTAGTGGGCATTCACTCAACAAAATTTTCTATGATGCGATCGGCTCCAATCAGAGGAATCAGTCGCACAAGCACCTGTTCCATGACGGTGGGGTCAGCATGATCAATGAACTGAACTTTTCGTTTCTTCCAAGAAAGTGTTTGAATGAGATTAGCGGCGACCACCGAGGGCTTCTCTAAATTTCGTATCGGTACTTCTGTCTGAGCGCGTCGAATACTCGTACTTATGGGGCAGCAGATCAGCAAGCCGGTTTTTTTATTGTACTCTCTTGATGAGAGAACAAGGGCAGGTCGGTATTTTCCGATTTCTTTGCCTTTGGTTGGTTCGAAATCCAGCCAAACGATGTGATTTCTTTCTGGTGTATAGGGCTTGGTCATGGCGGATCTATTTCGGGAATGTTGAAAAAAGCCGCCAGCCTACGCCAAGGCTACGGCTGACAAGCCAGCGGTTCCATGCCTGCCGAAGCGGCTTCGCGCAGGCAGGTCGCCCTTTTGCCGTGCTCACGTACTGAGAGTACGCTCCGCGCGTCAAAAGGGCTGCGGCCTTTCCTTCGACTCTGCTCAGGACAGGGCTGGATAGACCCTTCGGAAAGACTCAGGGCATGCTTTTTTGAACATTCCCTCCCCCTAACAATTTGTGGATCATCTGAAGCTTGTATTGGCTATTGACGTGAATTATTCAACAATCCCATTTCATGAGCTACGGGTGTTGCAAGAATATCCGCATGAGCTTTTTTGGGTGAGAGATCAGCCAAGAGCTGTTCTTCGCTGAAGGGCAGATTGAGCCGCCGTTTGCGTTTCGCTCTTGTAATGTTCAGACCGTTGTCTGTGACCGTGACCTCAACAGGGGTTCCGTCCTGGAATCCGGGAATATCCCGCATGGCTCCTGCAACCCGTAACGCAAGCCCATTACCCCATTTTTGTATTTTTGTTTGTATGATCATGTTCACAGTCCTTTCCAGTTTTCAATGATGTTGATACATAGTATACACGATAGTCAGACATTTTGGGAAGGCCGATGTTGCCTTTGATATTTGGGCTGAAGACTGAAGGGTATTACTCCTAACACTTGACGTTTTGTATGATCACGCATAATTGCCCCCTAAAAGCCTTCAGCCTTCAGCCTTCAGCCTAACCACCTGAGCACAGTCGAAGGGCCAGCCCCTACGCATCCAGCGGAATCCCGTTTTGGTGTTTGGAATTTGGTCATTTGAATTTGTTTCGGATTTCGATATTCGAGATTCGGATTTGTTGATATTGGCTTTCCGTTGCGGAGCACCTGCCCATTTGATAAGCTCATACTCCTCGTTTTGATCATCGATTTTTCATTTTATCACGATCGAATTAATTAAAAAGGGAACCATGATGGGTGGACTGAACCATGTGTTAATTAGTGTGTCTGATAAGACCGGGGTTGTGGAAATTGCCAAGGGATTAGTGGACTTGGGCGCGTCGATTCTTTCTACCGGCGGGACGGCAAAAGCTTTGAGAGAGGCGGGATTGGACGTGACTGAGGTGTCTTCGCATACCGGCTCTCCGGAGATTCTTGATGGGCGGGTGAAGACCCTGCATCCCAAGATTCATGGTGGGTTATTAGGTCGTCGTGGACGGCCTGATCATGTCCAACAAATGCAGGAGCAGGGCATTGTACCCATCGATGTGGTGGTCGTGAATCTTTATCCGTTTGAATCCACGATTGCCCAGCCGGACTGTCGCTTCGAAGATGCGATTGAAAATATCGATATCGGTGGCCCGTCTATGCTTCGATCCGCCGCGAAAAATCATGAAGACGTGCTTGTGGTGGTTGATCCGAGTGACTATAGCCGGGTGTTGGACGCTTTGAAGTCTGGAACCGTGTCTTCGTCCCTCCGCCGAGAGTTGGCGCAAAAGGTGTTTCACCATACTTCGCGGTATGATGGCCTCATTGCGAATTATTTGAGTCAACAAAATGCCGACGGTACTGCGGATAAATTTCCTGCCAGGTTATCCCTGACGTATGAGCGGGCGGAAACGTTGCGATACGGCGAAAACCCTCATCAGGATGGGGCGTTTTATCGAGAAGTTGGTGCAACCGAGCCATCGATTTCCGGCGCGAAGCAACTGCATGGCAAAGCCATGTCCTACAACAATTACTTGGATTCCAACTCAGCTCTGGAGTTGGCCAAGGAATTTGATGATACCGCCGTGGTGATCATCAAGCACAACAATCCGTGTGGAGTGGCCTTGGGTGCGACGTCGGTTGAAGCGTATGTGAAAGCGAGAGAAACGGATCCACTTTCAGCTTTTGGCGGTGTGATTGCGTGTAATCGGCCAGTGGATGTCGCCATGGCAAAGGAAGTTACTTCGACGTTTGTTGAAGTGCTCATTGCGCCAGAGTTTACCGAAGATGCATTAGCAGAATTGAAACGAAAAAAAGATTTGCGCCTGCTCGAGGTTGGCTCACTTCAAGGCCAAGCCTCAGATGGCTTTGATTGGAAAAAGTTGATCGGTGGACTGATCCTGCAGGATCGTGACCTGGGATCGCTTCCTGATTTAAAGACTTTAAAGGTTCCGACCAAACGCTCACCGAGTGAAGAAGAGTACGCGGCCTGTGCGTTTGCTTGGAAGGTGTGCAAGCATGTGAAGTCCAACGCCATTGTGTTTGCGAAGCCAGGCCAAACGGTGGGAATTGGGGCAGGACAGATGAGCCGTATTGATTCTGTGAAACTCGCGGAGATGAAGGCGAACTTGCCAATCAAAGGGTGTGTGATGGCATCTGACGCCTTTTTTCCATTTCGCGATGGACTCGATGCTGCAGCTCAGACCGGAATTACCACGGTGATTCAACCTGGTGGCTCGATTCGTGATGAGGAAGTGGTAAAAGCGGCGGATGAGCAGAATTTGGCGATGATCATGACGGGCATGCGGCATTTTAGACATTAAAATCGTGATGCGTGATCCGTAATGCGTGATACGTGAAGAGGGGTGGAAATTTTCTCTTCATCCCTCGTTCATTCCTTTTTTTACGCATCACGCATTACGCATCACGGTAGTTAAGAATTATGAAAATCCTCGTTATCGGTGGTGGTGGGCGTGAGCATGCGCTGGTGTGGAAGTTGGCGCAAAGCCCTCGTGTGACCAAATTGTACTGCGCGCCTGGGAATGCGGGTATCAGTCAGCAGGCGACATGTGTGCCGATTGCGGTTGATGATCTTACGGGATTGCAAAAGTTTGCGGAGGATGAACGGATCGATTTGACGGTGGTGGGTCCGGAAGCCCCTCTGGCACTTGGCATCGCCGATCTGTTTCGCCGAAACAAACTCAAAGTGTTTGGTCCAACCAAGAATGCGGCACGGATCGAGTCGAGCAAAGCCTTTGCGAAAGACTTGATGATTCGCCAACAGATTCCCACAGCTGAATCGCGGACGTTTGAGAGTGTCAGTGCGGCGATCCAATATCTTGATTCCCGTCCCGTCCCGATCGTGGTCAAAGCCGATGGATTGGCCCAAGGCAAGGGAGTGGTTGTGGCCCACACGCATGAGGAAGCCAAAGAGGCTGTCCTGAATATGCTTGAGCGACATGCCTTTGGTGAGGCTGGGCAACGGGTGATTATCGAGGAGTGTATTCAGGGTGAGGAAATAACCTTGATGGCTTTTGCCGATGGAAAAACCGTCATACCGATGCTTGCCGCGCAAGACCATAAACGAGTTGGAGACGGCGACACCGGGCCCAATACTGGCGGCATGGGAGCCTATGCCCCAGCGCCGTTGGCCATACCGGCGTTGCGTTACGCCATTATGCGTGAAGTGCTGTATCCAGCGATTGAAGGGTTAGCACGGGTCGGCAGTCCGTTCTTTGGCGTGATCTATGCGGGGGTGATGGTCAAAGATGGTGTGCCGTATGTGCTTGAATTCAATGCTCGGTTCGGAGATCCCGAAACGCAGGTAGTTTTGCCATTGTTAAAAACGGATTTGGTCGATGTATTGGAAGCAGTGGTGGAGCACCGGCTGGAACAATTGCACATTGAATGGTCCGAGGAAGCTGCCGTATGCGTGGTGATGAGCTCCGAGGGGTATCCTGGAAAATATCCCACGGGCGTGCCGATTGCAGGGCTTCCTGCTTCTATCTCCTCGGAATCGGTTCCTGTTTTTCATGCTGGGACTGCGTGGAAAGATGACCAGATTGTGACGTCAGGCGGCCGGGTTCTCGGGGTGACGGCTGTGAGCTCGAACCTTGCCCAAGCACGAAGCAAGGCCTATGACACCGTGCAAACCATACATTTTGATGGCCAGTATTTTCGCAACGATATTGCCAGCCGCGTTCTGCATTAAGGAGGTGTTGAAAAAGGCCACCAGCGGCGTTCTCGGCCCTTTGTCGTGCTCACGTACTAGGAGCCTGTCCAAGATTAGACGGATCTACTGCGGGGGCGCTGGATTTGGTCAGATCTTCCGATCCTTTTCGTTGGATAGCACCACTATTCGCCTCAAACGATCGAAATATCTGACTCAAACCAGCACCCCCTTGTGACGATCGCTAATCTCGGACAGGCTCCTAGTGTACGCTCCGCGCGCCAAAGGGCCTGCGGCTTTGCTGGATGACCTTTTTGACCACCCCCTGGGAATTTTGAAATCTTCAATGGTCCCTTAACCCTTTTTTATCCGGCCAAGGATCTTGTGGCCAAAATCCTCAATGTTCCGATCAATCCCTCTTCTGAGTTTTTTGAGGAGGTGCGTCAATGCGTGTCGCAGAACGGAGTCTTATCGGTTGCCACGGAAAGTTTTTACGCGCTGGCCGCTTCGGTCTTGTCTCCAACTGCGGTTAACCGGGTAGCCGATCTCAAAGGCCGACCTTCCGACAAACCTCTGCTGGTGTTGATCGGCGAGCGAAGTCAACTCGACCCTTTGGTGAGGTCGATCCCTTCGTGGGCCGTTCCTCTCTTGGATCATTTTTGGCCTGGTCCGTTGACTTGTATTGTTCCTGCCCGATCCGGTCTTCCTGCGCCTCTTACAGATGAAAGCGGAACAATCGGCGTTCGGTGTCCTGGGGGCCAGCGGTTACTCTCAATTTTGCGTGCGACAGGGCCCCTGACAGGGACGAGCGCCAATCGTGCGAACTCTTCCCCTCTTTGTACTGGGAAAGAGGTTTTGGAGGAGTTTGGGGAAGAAATTGACTTGATTCTTGATAGTGGATCCTCACCAGGAAGATTGCCGTCTACTATTCTCAGCCTCGTTGGGCCCCCTCGTATTTTGCGGGCAGGACTGGTGTCATCCGAGGCGATTCAATTGGTGTTGGCTAAGCAAGGAATGACTTTGGCGAACAAAGCTGTTCGCTGACTTCAGCCACCGAAAGCAATGGTGTCTTCAAGAGCTGTTGCGCCTTGGTGATATCGAGAGTCAGATTCTGTGGCCGAATCATTCCTGATTCTTTGATCGTTGACGGTACGACATTTGGTGGGGTGTTTCGTTTCAGCATTTTCAGGATGGCTTGGCCGAACTCCCATCGATTTAATGCCTGCTGGCCGGCGAGATGCACAATCCCGGTCACCGTGCTTTCGGCCAATTCTAGGAGTGCGAGGCTTAATGTGTTCACCCAAATGGGGGAGCGATATTCATCAGTAAATAATCTGATCGGTTGGTTTTCCTCAATTCCCTTGATGAGCCAGCATGTTTGGTGGTCGATGGGGTTGATGCCATAAATGAGTGATGGGCGCACCACGAGGGCCTTTGTGTTGTGGGTCATCACGATTTTTTCAGACTGTGTTTTGGCCTGTCCATACTCCGACAAGGAGGAAGGTGTTGCCGCTTCGGAATATGGGCCCTGTTTTCCATCGAAGACGAGGTCGGTGGACACATGAATGAGTCGCGCATCGATCTTGACGGCTGCCTCGGTCAGGTTGCGGGCGGCAGGGAGGATTGAGTCTAGGTTGTCTTGGTTTTGATTGGAACAGGCCGTGTGGATGATGACGGATGGGCGAACGTCCATAAGCAATTGTTCGACTTGCTTTCTATTCCGCAAGTCGCACTGGTGAAACGTGGTATGCTGTGAAGGTGCTGGCGTGTGATGAAGATAGATCGCGTGGGTGGCCCAATGTTGAGCCATTTGAACAATCTGCGATCCCAAGTAGCCGGAGCCGCCAGTAATGAGTAGGGTGTGAGGTGGCATGGTCATTTTTCCTTCGTTGAATCGCTATTGTAACGTGTGCCGCGAGTGTTGTCCTGCTACTTTGGGTTGCCGTAAAATATTCGTAACTACTCAGGTGTTTAGGCTGAAGGGTGAAGGCTGAAGGGTGAAGACTACAGGCTACAGGCTGAAGGGTGAAGACTGAAGACTACAGGCTACAGGCTATCACTCATCACGTAACGCTTGGAGCAAGCCATATTAGACCTTCTCGGTTTCGGCTTAAAGCCTTCCACCTTCAGTCTATCCACCTGAGTTGTTACGAATATTTAAGGGCACCTCTACAAACCAGGCATTTTTTGTGAGGGCAAGGAAGCCGCGCGCGGAAAACCGGAGTGTATGGGCGAATACATGAGGATGTGAGCACGCGGCTGACGCCGCCATCACGGAAAAGGACGGTTTTTAGAGGTGCCCTTAAGAAATATGGTTCACGACTCCCAACCTAAAGGAACGAAACATGATTGATCTTCGCAGCGATACGGTGACTCAGCCATCACCCGCCATGCGTGAAGCCATGGCGCAGGCGCAGGTTGGGGATGATGTGTACGGCGAGGACCCCACCGTCAATCGATTGGAAGCGATGGCTGCACAGGTGCTTGGCAAGGAAGCTGCATTGTTTGTCCCAACGGGCGTGATGGCCAATCAACTGTCGATTCGGCTTCATACACGGGCGGGCGATGAAATCATCGTCGAAAGTTCCTCTCATATTATTCGGTACGAGGGCGGGTCGGCGTCGGCGTTATCTCAGGTGCAGTTGAGTTGCGTGCTTGGCGAGCGAGGCCTTCTTGCGCTGAAACCGGTCCAGGCCGCCTTGCGTCCAAAGGATGTGCACAATCCTCCGACGACGCTCCTGTGCCTTGAGCAAACCCATAATGCCGGCGGTGGGTCCGTCTATCCTCTCGAGAGGATTGAGACTCTCACCTCTTGGGCCAGAGAACAGGGGTTGGCGTGTCATTTAGATGGTGCCCGGCTGTTCAATGCGGTCGTGGCGTCTGGGATTTCTGCGGCCGAGTATGCCCGGCATTTTGATACGGTGTCGTTTTGTTTATCGAAGGGTCTGGGTGCGCCTGTGGGGTCGTTGATCATTTCCACACAGGACAATATCAACCAGCTTCGTCGTTTGCGGAAAATATTTGGAGGAGGAATGCGGCAAGCGGGTATTCTTGCTGCAGGAGGGCTGTATGCCTTGGAGCATCATATCCCCCGCCTCAAAGAGGATCACGACAATGCCAAAAATCTGGCTTTGCAGTTGCAGCAAATTTCTACGGTATTGGTGGACCCTGATCGGGTTGAAACCAATATCGTGGTCTTTGAAGTCGGTCAACGTGAACGATCGACGCCAGAGTTATTGCAGGCGTTCAAGGAGGCTGGGGTGCTGTTGAATGCCATGGGTGATCGGGTCTTTCGTGCGGTGACGCATTTGGATGTCGATGAGCAGGATATGGAAAAAGCTGCGCACATATTGAGTTCGGTCCTATCTGCATGAAAAGCTATCTCTTGATTGTGTGTTAGATATTGCACCCTCATGCTCGCCGAAATCCTACGATGAGTTTCTGTTACCGTCATTGACACAACCAGGTTTGGTTCCCTAAAATCCACTTTTGCTTTCAAGGATTACCACAAGGATTGTCGCTATGTCAGATGCCGTTTCGTTTCCACAAATCAATCAAATATTGGAATTGATCGATGATTTGGAAATCAATCGTGAATGGGTGGAAATTTCCTTAGGCGCTGAATCTCCAGGCGTGGTCCGTAAATTGGAAAACGGTAAGTTGGAAATTATTGTGGATGCTGGCGTGCCGTTTGAAGAGTGGTTGGGTTCGTTAGAGGCAAAGATTCGGAATGTGTTTGAGGTCGATGCGTAACCCTAGGTGAAGTTGAGATTATGGGAACACGAGATCGCAATTGGCCTGGCTATACCATGTGGTTCTGTTGTCCTGATTGCGGGAGGCTGTGGACGTATCAAGCTTCAGATGTGGTGGCGTTAGATCTCAAGAGTGCGTTGGGTCCGGCCCGAGTCAGCGAGGCGATTCCCAGTCAGATGTGTTCGATTTGCGAGGGGACGCAAAGCGCCCCGGTTGCGGAGATCTAGGCAGGGTGTTCAAAAAGTCCGCCAGCGGCGTTCTCGGGCCTTTGTCGTGCTCACGTACTGCTTGTACGCTCCGCTCGCCAAAGTCCCTGCGGCCTTGCTGGACGGCCCTTTTTGAACACCCTGTGGTTTGTTGATTGAAGATTTTTTAGGACAAACCAGTGTAACTGAATGCTATGAGTTTTTCACGGTGAACCTAGAAACAGCAGTTGGATCACAAAAGTCCGCGCAAGCTCTTGGCGCACCTCGCAAAAGAGAAAAATGTCGGTTCCCTTCAACCACTCTACCGTCGTAAGGGGCGGAAATTTATCCCAAGCTGACACCCTTTCCTTTCATATCTGTTTCCCCTTTCGTTACAGTTGTCTTGTCGATCGTCCAATCCTCGGGTGTGATGGTGACGGTGTGCCCCTTGAGGGTGTGAAAATTTCCCTTTGAGATCACGACCTTGTTTTCGGATTCAACTGCTACATTCAGTACCTCCGTGCCCGACTCCGGGTGGGTAATGACAATGCTCGTCGGGCTCTTCGATAGAGAGTAGACGCTCCCTTCGTTGACGGTAAAGTTGCTGCTCATCAGCTTTCCAGGAATTTTTCCGAGGGCATTGAAAATGGCAAAATTCAATTGTGGCGGGGTCCCGGCTCCGCGCAGTGTAATTTCAATTTGTAGCGCTCCTTCGATTTCAATGGTGCCGTCTGTATTGCGATACACATGTTGACCAATTTGAATGTCCATCTTTCCCTTTACCCCTTGTTATGAATCAGGTTTGCGAATGCGATCTAAGATAAGGGCTATGCATCCCCCCAAGAGCCCACCTCCAAAAATGGGGGTAAGTAATTCCATGAGTTTCACTTCCCACAGAGGTTCTCCCGCCAGCATGATGTCTCGAATGCCGCCTTGGAGCAGAATAATTGCGGTGGCCATGAGCACCCCGACCAGAAACCACCAGGTGAAGATTTTCAGTGAATTCATGATTTAGAGCCGTTAATCGGTAGCAGTCGTCTTTGTTGGATCACAAAAGTCCGCGTAAGCTCTTAGGACCTGCGAGAAAATAACTTGATCAATCTCGCATCCAATCTTCGGGCCATCTTGGAACCTAGAAACAGCAGTTGGATCACAAAAGTCCGCGCAAGCTCTTAGGACCTGCGAGAAAATAACTTGATCAATCTCGCATCCAATCTTCGGGCCATCTTTGAACGGGCCTCAATCGAAACACCCTCACCATAGCTGTGCTATGCCTCGAGTGTTTCTCAATCGTTTCGTCCAAATCCGACCCAAATCTTGGCGCGATATTGATCAAGTTATTTTCTCGCAGGTCCTAAGGGTCCGTCACGAAATAACCGGGACAATTGGCCGAGACGATTTTGGAGCGAGCCAAGGAGCGAAGAGCGCGCATACCGGGAGTATGGAAGCGAAGAGCGACGCCGGCGGAGCCCAAAAGCGTCCGGCCCTCCGGGGAGGCCCATCTTTGGCCCGGGGCGGCGTTGCTTCTCGGTCACATAGCCCCGCTAGGCTCCCTCTCGCGCCTTGCCCCGATCACAAATCTGGGCCTCCCAATTGTCCCGGTTATTTCGTGACGAACCCTAAGGTGATCACGAATTTTTGTATTTCACCATGCACACCAAATATCTTACACGTCTTTTTTGCGCCCTACTGCCGTTTCTAGGGTAACCAGTGCGGATGTCGCCGATTCTGCTTTGCCCCAAGTCTATAGCGGAAGAGCACGATCCAGGCTCCGGTATTGAATAGCCTCAGCGAGGTGAGGTGGCTCCAAGTGTTCTGAGTCTGCCAAATCGGCAATGGTTCGTGCAACGCGAAGAATGCGACCGTAGGCTCTTGCTGAAAGGCCAAGCCGATCCACGGCCTGTTCGAGCAGTTTTTTCCCTTGTTCGTCAATGAGACAGTATTTTTTGAGGTGTCGAGGTTTGAGTTGCGCATTGGTGAAGAGCCCGTCAGCGTGTAATCGCCGAGCTTGTGTGGACCGTGCCGCCGAGACTCGCTCGCGAATAACGATGGAGGATTCGGCTGGAGTATCCTTGCTCAGTTCTGATACCACCACAGCCGGGATTTCGAGGTGGATATCCAGTCGATCGAGGAGTGGGCCGGAGAGACGTCCTCGATATCGTTGGATTTGTTGGGACGAGCAATGGCATTCACGGGTGCGATCGCCGTAGTACCCGCAAGGGCATGGATTCATGGCGGTGACCAGCATCAGTTGCGCCGGATAGCGGAGTGTGGCATTGACTCGTGTTATGGTGATGGCGCCTTCTTCGAGAGGCTGGCGAAGGCTATCGAGGACTTGCCGCCTAAACTCCAGCACTTCATCGAGAAAGAGGACGCCATGATGGGCGAGTGATACTTCTCCTGGTTTGGGAATGGTGCCTCCACCAATGAGACCCGCTTCGGAGATGTTATGGTGCGGGGCGCGAAATGGTCGTGTGGTGATCAACGATCGTCCGTCCGGAAGTGTGCCGGCCACGCTATGTACTCTTGTGGTTTCGATGGCCTCGTGCTGATTGAGGGTGGGCAGGATGCTCGGGAGTCGTTGTGCGAGCATGGTTTTCCCGGAACCTGGCGGGCCGATGAGCAATACATTGTGGCCGCCGGCCGCGGCGATTTCGAGTGCGCGTTTGGCTTGAGTTTGCCCACGTACTTCCGAGAAGTCCTCTTCGATGGTGGCGGGTGCTTGAAAGAGGGCTTCACGATCTACCGTAACCGGGGAGACCGATTGTTCTCCACTCAAGATGGCAAGGACTTCGGGGAGCGTATGCACCCCATAGACTTCGGCCTGCTCAAGAACCGCGGCTTCCGGGGCATTTTCTGCGGGAATAATCAGTGGATGTTTGCCTTGACACAGCATGCCGATGGAAAGCGATCCCATGATGGGTTTCACGCGACCGTCTAAAGATAGTTCGCCAACCAGCACAAAGTTTTCGGCCGATTCCTGAGAGAGGATTCCTTCGGCCACTAAAATTCCAATGGCAATGGCGAGCTCCAGACCGGACCCTTCTTTTTTGATGCCTGCGGGGGCCAAATTTACGGTGATCTTTTTTGGTGGAAAGACAAATCCCGTGTTCTTGAGTGCCGCGCGGACACGGTCACGGCTTTCTCGAACAGTTGCATCCGGAAGTCCGACGATGGAGAATTGAGGAAGCCCTCCTCCTATGTCGACTTCGACTTCAATCAGGTGGGCATCAAGACCGAGCAGACCAGCACTCAAAACTTTTGCAAGCACATTTGCCTCAATGGTAGGGACATTTGCATGAGGGGCAAATGGATTATAAGCAGGTGTTTTTCTGGTTTTCAAGGAAGCCGAGAATTTTTCTTGATATCAGTATTCAAATGGAAGGTAGGTTTCTGGACCCTTGTTTCTCTTGCGTAGTTGCAGCATCTCGCCTGCTTTCGTGCTCGCCGCTGAAGTCGGCCTTGGCGCGCAAGCGTGCAGGCAGGTGAGAGGGCACAGCTACACGGAATAGAAATACTTACGCTGGTGGGAAGTTCATGAGAACCGTGTGTTTTTGGGTGATTGGCATTGTCCTGTTTTTTACGTGTCCCGTTGGACAACTCATGGCGGCCTCCGAACAGGGCCACTGGGTGACGGGAACTCCTGCTCCAACTGAACGAACGGAAGTGACCGTGGCGGCGTTGGATGGTCTGATCTATGTTGCAGGTGGGTTTGAGAAACCAAATGTGTGGAATCTTTTTCGGTTTGCTGTGAGTCAAACCGTCGAAGCGTATAACCCTGCGACAAACCGATGGACGCCCAAAGCCTCATTGCCTATTGGGCTGCATCATGCGGGAGCTGCTGCCTTAGAGGGACATGTATATATTGTCGGAGGTTTTATCAAGTCCGGAATGTCTATTTGGAATCCATCCAAACGCGTGTTCCGATACTCTCCCAAAACCAGTCAATGGGAAGAGAGAGCATCATTGTCTACTGCACGTGGTGGGTTAGCCGTGGCAGTGCTCCAGGGAAAACTGTATGCGATGAGTGGCTATGATGGAACACTCAATCCTGATGCAGTGGAAGTGTACGATCCACAGATGGATGCCTGGGCCTCGGTTGCCTCCCTTCCTACTCCTCGAGATCATTTAACAGCGGTGACAGTTGAAGATCGGATTTACGCCATTGGTGGCCGGGTCAAACTGGATTATCACCATAATTTGGGAACGGTGGAGGTGTATGATCCGGTTGTGAACCAATGGAAGTCACGCCCCGGTATGCCCACTGCGCGAAGCGGGATAACGGCAGGTGTGATTCATGAGTGGATTTATGTTTTTGGAGGGGAATCCGGTGAAGGGACCTTTGACGCAAATGAACGGTACTCCCCTCGATTGAATCGTTGGGAAGTCATGGCTCCAATGCCGACCGCACGTCATGGGCTTGGGGCGGCTGTAATCGACGGATATGTCTATGTGATCAGTGGTGGTCCTACACCGGGGGGGTCTTTCAGCAATCTCAATGAGATTTATGTCCCTCCGGTTTCAGCCAAGCCTGTGAAAACTTCTCGGGCACCTGCGCGGTATGTGGGTGCCGTGATGGCTATTCTTGGAACGTTTGATGAAGCAGGGGTTTTGCCGCCCGAGGCCGACCCGCGTGCCAATCAATTGATTCGATCCCTCATTCAATTTCAATCGGTTTTTATGAAGAGCCAGGAACCAGCGGTTTACGAATATTTTTCTTCAGCCCTAGTTGCGCGGTGGGGGATGCAGGGGGCAACAGTTCGCGATTCGTTTTATGAGAAAGGTTGGACGTCTGAATCCTTAGAAGCCATGGTGGAGTATTCCATGCAGCAATCGATGTGGGAGAATCCACGTATTGAGACGGCTTTTGATTCGTACCATCTAAGCCAGGTGGATTGGGCCTTGATTGAAGAAATCTTTCTCGAAGCCCGCCAACGCTTTGTGAGTCAAAATCAAGACCTGCATGCTATCTTTGCTCGTCAGCGTCGCAGCATGCCAGGGGGCGAGGCTAGCCGAACAGAATAAATAAATTGAACGGAGTTGTGATTTGGTCTGTGGCATAAATCCGAAATTCGAATATCGAAATCCGAAACAAATCCAAAATCCCAAACTCGAATGTCTCAACCAAATCATTCCGACTTATTCTGTCTCCCGGCGTTTTTGTTGTTTATGATTTGGTCATTTGAAATTTTTTCGGATTTCGATATTCGATTTTCGGCTTTTTTGGGCAGATTTAGTGTTTCTTGAGCATGACAACGTTCCGGGTTTTGGCTGATTCGTAACAGGCATCTGCCATCTCGAGTGCTCGTAGGCCATCGAGTCCGGTGATGGGCATAGGAGCGCCGGATTGGATCGCGCGAACAAAGTCTGAGATGATTTGAGGAATCGCTGGTTTTGTTGTGAGTGGAATGGAAGTCGTGGAGCCATTTTCTTTGAGGAGTATTAAGGAATGCGAGGTCCAGTCGGCAATGAGTTGTCCTGTTTCTCCAATGATTTCTGCCCGAGTGAGTCTTGTGTTGTTCAGTCGAGAGATATCCAAAAGACAAGGTAGGCCGGATTCGGTTTTAAGGCTCACCCAAGCTCGGACATCCGGGTCCTGTGGGTGAGGTCGCTCCATTTCGCAATTGACCTGCCTGACCTCTTGCCCGGTGAGAAAACGCACCATGTCCAGCTGGTGAATGCCGATTTCTAGAAGGGCGCCTTGGCGATGTAATGAGTATAGTGATTTGTGATCGGAGGGTGACTCTAATCGGTTGGTCAGGACGAGGTACTACCATTTTCCTATTTCCCCTCCGTGGTTTTTCAGCTGTATGATGGTGTCCTCGTAACGAAGCGTATGAGCTACCATGAGGGGGGTCTTGGTTTGCATTGACTCTTTGAGCAGGTGGTGCGCGTCGAGTGCTGTACACCCCATGGGCTTTTCGATGAGAAGCGGCTTGTTTTGGCGAATGGCTTCGAGGGCAATGGGGATGGCTTCGGTTGGTGGGGTGACCACGAGAAGGGCCTGAATCTGTGGATCGGCAATAAGGTGGTGGTAGTCTCGGTAGAATCGAAGTCCATGTTGTGTCGAAAATGTCTGGCCTTTGGCTGCATCTCGTCGGCATACAGCCACCAGCTGGCAATGGGGAATGCCTTCCAGTAGATGCCGGGCATAGCGCTGGCCGTGCCGACCGAGTCCGATGAGTCCAAGGCCTAAGGAAGCCACTAGTTCCAGTCCCCTTTGTCGCAGAGGGAAAACGAGACGTTCATGTTCTTTTGGGCTTTCTGTGTTTATGTGGTGATTTTTTCCCAAGGTGAATGAAACATAAAGGGTCTCCAACAATGGCTGTGGGATATGTCTTATCTTCTATGTGAAAGGGAATGTCCCTTTCTAAGCACCATGCCGTGATCCAGGGAATTTCTTCAACCGTGGTGGAGACGAGCCCGGGAAGGGTGAGTTTGCTGAGACAGGAGTTGATGAGCCGAATGAGTGTGCGCCGCTCTTTTTTAAATGTGTTGGCATCAAAATTTACAGGGGTGGCATGCCCATAGGAGAGGGCGGAGGTTTCGGGGTAGCATTCTGGGTCATTGAGGACGCTCACAAGCCATATATGATTAAAGCGACCTCGAGCCCGCGAAGCGTTACTGGCCTGAATTTCAAACGGTAAGTCGGCGCATGCCTTGTTAAGAATAGCGGCTTCGTCTTTTCGCAGATTATGGGCTGTGACTGATCGGTCAAGTTCGGTTGTTTCCACAACAAGCATCGGCAATTCCGCCACACCCGCTCCCACGTATAGGCTACGTCCTTTTTCTGTAAGGCGGTTTTTAAGCTGTGAGGCTATTCGCATTCCCAATATTTGGCAAGAACCTTTACGGTCTTTCCAAAATGCGTCCCCACCCTCGTCGCAATATATTTTTCCGAGTGCCGGGTAGTCGAGTTGCGTAAAGACGTGGATAATAACTTTTTTTGTAATAGGTTTCAGAATGTGCGGCCTTCAGGTCCTGTTAGGATTTGGGTTAAGAATGATGAATGTCGGGAGGCGGATTATACGAATTTTGAGCGTGGGTTGAATAGCCGGCAGGTGATACGACCAGGTGCTGGTCGAATCGTTTTGGTGTTGGATTGACTCCGACTGGTGAAGATAGTGCAATCCTACCACTTTGTAGATTTCGAGGATCTAACGGTGAACCGGAGTTTTTCCCTTAGGAGAAAGTCAATACTGTGAGTGATATCAATGTGTTTACAGAAATCAGAGGCGTCCTCGAGCTGGAAGCCTGGGCCATTGCAGGGATCCAGAAAAACTTAGGGCCGGATTATGAGGAATAAGATGAGGGGGAATTGCTCAACGCTAGTAAAGACGGGCAATTCCCTCTCACAGCCTGCCTGGTCGCAGATTGCCTCTTTGCCTGACTTTGCCTCTCTCTGCCTCTAATCCCACCCGTTTGTCTGTACTTCTAACACCTATGTAACACCTGATCGCACGTCCGTTTTTCGATCACGTAACCCACGAAAATCACTCCCGCAAAAAGTCGATCCCACAATTGTTCCGTTGGGGTGCCAATGGCCGGACCCCTCATCGCACACGTGCTATTTTTTTGAAATGGAATAGTAGGTATTTTTACGTAGTATCATCCCCACTATCGATTTTCGGGACGGCGTTTTGAGTTGGAGGACGACCTCGCCTGATGGGGTGATCAGTCGCTACCCTTTCAGGGTCAGGCATCGTGTCGCCATCGTTTCCGCTGAGGCAGGGACCAATGTCCGTGGAGAGACCCATTCTCCGTTGACAGGCTCCGGGCAACCGCCTACGCTCCGGTCAAGACTTACCCAGACGGAGGTCGTTGATGACTATCCCTCCTATTGGCGAGCCACTCCAGTCTTGGGACAAACTATGCAAGTTGTACGGGGAAAACGGAGACCTCTGGGACGGCTGGCTCTTTCGCGGACAGTTAAGCCGAAAGAAGACTGAGGAAAACGAAAAAGAAGAAGGCCCTTCACTGAAGACCAGTCTGGAAAGGGCGATGGAGAGGTTTGGGTTCCCCTTCAAAGAGGCCCGTACGCTTGAGTATCGGCTACTCCGAGACTTCATGCGCCGTTGCCACCTTGTCACTGCGCAGGTACCGCCTAACGAGAACAAGATGGAATGGCTTGCCCTGCTTCGTCATTATGGTGGCCCAGCACGCCTCCAAGATTGGACTTACTCTTTCTGGCTTGCTCTGCATTTCGCACTTGAGAGAGCCAAAGATGACAGGGATATCTGCGAAGTCTGGGCCCTCGACGCACGGTGGATGGTAGAACAGGTTAAAGAGAAGAACTCCAATCTGAAAAACGCAATCAAGGAGCACGGGTCAAATTCTCCTGAGGAGAGTAAGGCCCTTTTCGAAATGAAAAGAACGCCCGGTGTCTGGATCATGAGTCCTTTCCGCCTGAATGACCGTCTTGCTGTGCAGCAAGGCGCGTTCGTCCTGCCCTTGGACGTAACGAAATCTCTGATGAAGAACTTCGAGGCAATCGCCCCAAAACCTACACTCGATCTACATCTAAGGGTCTATACAATAACCTTGAGCACGGATAGCTTGAAGCAGTGCTTCAGAGAGCTTCATCAAATGAACATTAGTCGGTCCACGGTGTATCCGGGGCTTGAGGGGCTTGCGCTCTTCGAGGAAAACGCCGTTGGAATGCCTCACCTGTTCGGGGGTATTGAGGGGGATGTGGCAACTGGACCGTTCTAACCATCGGGTGGAATTCAGGAGACAAGGATGGCCTCCCCCCTCGATCCCAACTCAGACCTTGTCACCCTCGAAGAACTCACCATTGCCAACATGTGGGAAGTGGCTGCACTGAAACGAAAGATTGGTGTGAGTGAATGATTGCTGAACCTTCATGAACTTCATGCCGTCAATGGATATGGCATTTGGGCAGCCTATTTCTAGTTAGGCGGCGGCAAACAAAACCCAACGACCGCTGCAACTGTTTTATAAAGGCGAAACAGAGATGCTACGAGAAAGCATGTACACCGACGTTGCAAAGGCAACAGTGACTCTTTTAAGAAAGGGCGGACAGGGGGTTTTAGTCAGCAGCAACCTGATTCTTACGGCTGCCCATTGTATTAACTATGAATGCGAAGGCGGTATGGTGTTAGGTGATTACTTTATTGAGAAAATCAAGACTGGCGAGAGAGAGTTGAAGGTTAGCCCGCTGGCTGTGGAACCTGTCAGCGATATAGCCGTTCTGGGTTCACTGGATAAACAAGAGTTTTCCAAGGAAGCAGATGATTTTGAGAAGTTCTGCGAAGATACGAAACCGGTGCCGTTGTGTCGAAGAGAGGACTATGTGCTATTTCAGAAGTTCCAAGTTCACATCTACACCCATAAAGGGACATGGGTGACTGGGAGTGCAACGCTATGCCGCGAAGACGATAAAACACTCTGGGTAGAAACTGACGAGCAAATCGAGGGTGGCACGTCTGGAGGCCCAATTATCAATGATTCGGGGGATCTAGTTGGCATCGCCTCGAATTTCAGCTTGGCCGCTGAAGCACAGTGGAAATCTGATGGGTCAGTTCCACGCCTGCACTTAGCGTTGCCCGTCTGGGTGTGCCGCCGAATCTTTGGCCGTAAGTTTAGAGGATGACCACGCCATACCATATTGACGATAATCCCAAAGAAGTCCGAGGGAAATATTTCAGGATTGTGGGGAGGCTCAAAGCCGATTGGGTGGATATTTCAGAGTTACTGATTGAACGACAGTTCGCGGTTTCTTATGATGGGGGGACGAAGACGAAGGATTGGTGTAATTGACAGGTTCTCATCGAAGCCCTGATTGGGCGGATTGACCCTCCAGTGCCTGCTTTGATACTTTCCTGCCCAGTTAAAAAGGCCTTTTAATTTTCCTATTCTCGGATTGACCCTTCACCCCGTTCTTTGGTACTTTACCGTCTAGTCAAACAGGCCTTTTAAAATTCCTATTCCCCGATTGGCGTGCATAGAGCAACTTCCCATGATATTGACCTGGAGGAACTCCTAGCCCACCACCAAAATTGAGAGTAAGAGGAACTATCTTGATGAGTAGAATTTATTTGCATATTGGCGCTTCTCGAACCGCGAGCACGTCATTACAAATGCAGCTGTTTGCGCGTCATCCGGGTCTGTTTTATCTCGGAAAGGCGGGGCCCGAGGCCGCGTATGATTTTTGTAAGTATGTGTCCTTTACCAATGTTGACGAGTATTCCGAAAAAAAGGCTAGAACAAAGCTTCAAGAAATCCTGCCAGGCGATGTCGAGCTGCCCGTTTTATTTTCCTTGGAGTCATTTTCGTCCCCGGAGTTTGGGCCGATTGGCGTGCAGGCGAGACGGGTTCGAGAATTGCTCGGCGATGCGACCGTAATTTATGTCATAAGAAGACAGTACACCCTTGCTACCAGCCATTTCTTCAAGAAAAAACTCTATCAGGAATTTGCTTCCATCGGCGAATGGGTCCTGGAGAACGCAGCTTTGGTATCCGATGGTCGCCATGCCTCATTCGGTAAAATGGATTTCTGGAATGTCGCAAAGGAATATTCAACGGTCTTCGGAGCGGAAAATTTGAAAATTTTTCAGTATGAGGACCTCGTTGAGGATCAAGGGCGTTTCGTGGAGGGGATCTGCGGCTTGCTGGGCGTGGACAAGAAGACTGGCATTGACCTGATGGCGGGACGCCCGTTTGAGAACGTCACCTTCGGTTCGCGCTTCGTAAGCGAAAGCACGCTCCTTTTTAGGAAAGGCTCTCCTTTTGTGAATCGAATACGCACCTTGATTCCGCAACGGCTCCAATACGGGATGCAATTCATAGCTAGGTACAGTGAGCGAAGGAAGGGAAGCGATGTGGGGCTCAGTGCCGATGCACGCCGCGCCTTGGAAGGTCTCTACGTCGAAAGCAACCGGCAATTAGTACGGGATTTTGGGGTTTGTCTTGATGAACGGATCTACCCGATATAGCTCCGTCTCTGAAAACCGCTTCCGGGTCATTACATCATCTCCTGATGACTGAGATATTCATACCACAACTGGCTCAGTTAGTCCTTTGTGATCAAAGCGTAGGCGTTTGATTTTTCATGGGGTTTGGGTCTTTCGAAGGTTTCGGTTTTGCAAGTTTTCGGGGGTTTTTGGTGCAATATCTTGCAAATTGTGATTCCCTTCTGGCGTTGATTTTCGCCTCAAGGGAATGATCCGATGAAGCCGAAAGAACGGTTCGACGACGACGCTGAAGACCTGTTCCGTCATCGCCTTTTGAACATCATAAACCCGCGCCATGAGCTGGTGCGGCTGGCCGAAGCGATCGACTGGTCGCGCTTCGATGAGGCCTTCGGCGCGGTCTATACGAAGGGCCGGCCCGCCCTGCCGACCCGTTTGATGGTTGGCCTCAATATCCTCAAATACATGTACGGATTATCGGATCCGGAAGTCAGCGAACGCTGGGTGGAGAACCCGTATTACCAACATTTTTGCGGCGAGATTTTCTTTCAGCACGAGGCGCCGTTTGATCGCTCGTCGATGACGCGCTGGCGTCAAAGGCTGGGCGAGGAAAAGCTCGCCGAACTGATCAAGGAAAGTCTCAGCACGGCTCATCGCACCGGCGCATTGCGGGTGAAAGACGTTAAACTGTGATTTTTTCTAGCGTTGTTTACATCTTTTTGCGAGGATGTAGACATGACAATACACAAAAGAACCCGGTTAACGCCGCTTGATCGACAAGAGATCTGGCAACGGTATGGCACGAGGCAGTGGACGGTTGTAGCGCTCGCGCAGCAATTCCGCGTCTCTCGGCCGACCATTTACAAGGTGATCGACCGGGCGCGAAAACAGGAGTTTGCGCCTCGACCATCCCCCAACACGCGCTTTTTGCAGGCACAGTACGGGATGAAACGCCTGGCCAAGGTGGAGCAGGCTCTTGAGCGCAAGCTAAAACTTGCCGCTCGGCGCTACAACAAAAGCTATCCCGGGGAGATGCTCCACTTTGACACCAAACGCTTACCGTGGCTCGCAGGCGAGAAGAAGACCCTCCCGCGGGAGCATCTGTTCGTGGCCAGTGACGATTTCTCACGAGAGCTGTACGCGGCGATCCTACCCGACAAAACGCAAACGTCTGCGGCGGCGTTCCTGGAGCAAGTGCTCGAGGAATGCCCCTACACGATCGAATGTGCCTATTCGGATAATGGCACGGAATATAAAGGCACCCCGGATCATGCGTTCGTGGCCAGGTGCAAGGCCAACGGCACGGGGCAGAAATTTACCCGGGTCCGGCGCCCCCAGACCAATGGCAAGGCGGAGCGGGTGCTCAAAACGCTTCTGGAGATGTGGCATGCCGCCACGATTTTTCCTTCCAGGCAAGACCGGAGACTCGGCCTTGCCCGATTCGTCAATTTCTATAATACGGTCAAACCGCATGCGGGAATCGACAACATCACGCCGTACGAAAAGTTACGAACATTTTTCTTTAAACTGTAAACAACACGAGGAAATCTCACAGTTAAACGCGTCACCGTCGATACGACGGTCCAGCCCAAAAACATTGCTTTCCCGACGGATGCGAAACTGCTTTACACATCGATCATCCGTTTGGGGGCTTTAGCCAGGCGTCACGGCGTCAAACTCCGGCAAAGCTATGTGCGCGTTGGCAAGCTGGCCTTGATCAAGGCTCAGCGTTACGCTCACGCCAAACAGTTCAAGCGTCATCGCAAACAGGTGAAGTTCCTAGCCGTGCGGCTGGGCCGGATCATTCGCGACATTCGCCGCAAGATTGAGGGGAACGAAGAACGCGAAGCGGCCTTCACCGGCGAACTCGCCATGGCCGTGCGTCTCAGGCTTCAGAAGAGGCGCCAGGAAGGCCCCAAGCTTTATTCCCTGCACGCGCCAGAAACCGAATGCATCGGCAAAGGCAAGGCCCACAAACCTTATGAGTTCGGCTGCAAGGTCTCGATTACAACGACCAACGCAAAGGTCCCCGGCGGCATGTTCGTGCTCCACGCCAAGGCGCTGCATGGGAACCCTTATGACGGCCACACATTGAGAACAGTCATCGAGGAACTCACCAACTGGATCGGCGTCGAACCGGAACGCGCCTATGTGGACAAAGGCTATGTCGGCCATCTCAAACAGGAACACCGAATGGACAGAAATTACCTCAAGGCCCGTGAAGGCGACCGCATCAACGCCGTCCTCGCCGCCGCCGGTTACAACTTCAGACGCATCGCACAGTGGCTGAAGGTTCTTTTGTTCAAAATCCTCTATCCGCTTGACGGTCTGAAAAATCTCGCGCCAGCGTAAAATCAGGATTCTTCACAAGGGACCAGTTATAGGGAGGCAGGACAGCGGATACTTCTCAAAGAAAACACACATTAACCAGGAATTGATATTGTACCGGCTTTTCGGTAAGTTACTTTAGCAGCTTCGGATGACTTTCTTTCTTTTTGGAAATTCTGGAAAAGAAGTTCGCGAATTCTCTTCTCAGTTGGTGCGAGACCATCTGTAAGCCAAGTTGGCAGAGGTTTCTCATTAGAATCTCCATGGAAAAGTGTTGGGTCATCCGACAAACTGAACGAAGAAAACCCATCGATCCTTGCTCCCTGGCCTACTTCCAAAATGGTAGCACCTATTTGTATCAGCTAACATAATTCGTCCCTTATGCCTTCCCATTTAACTAAGGTTGCTTCAGTTTATTGAATCCCAAGGGTTTTGAGCTGCTGGTCAGGATTTTCAACAAACTCTGGAAGGTACTCATTGGAGTCTCACGGCGGTTATAGCGAAAGACAAACTCATCAAGATAGTGTTGCAGGTATTTTGAATCCACTCCATGGTGAATCCCGTTCAGCCAGGTCTGCAGATTGCCGAACGCTCTATGGATGTGTGGAGCGTGCTTCCCAGCACTTGCTGGGTCACCCTGGGTCCGTCTCAGGTGTTCGTATCCTGCCAAGGCTTTTGCCGAGTATCCCTTCCAACCATCGGACTTGATCTTACTGCCCTCAGCGACATGGCTATTGAGGAATGCTTTGATCTCGTTCTCTCCAGCGTCTTGAAGAATCGCTAATCGTAAACGCCCTGCTTTCTCTCGAAAGTGATCCCCTTGTGTGTACGTGACAATTTCTACGGCTCCGGCTATTAACGTCTTGGTTTTCGCTTTCGCGACGCCACGGCCCGTTTTGCCTTTTACCGGTCCACCGATATGGGTTTCATCGGCTTCAACTGTTCCTGCGAGCCGTTCACGGTTCTGTCGTACCATTCCTCGTCGCAATCTGTGGAGCAAATACCAGGCGCTATCCACCTTCTTGATACTGAGTTGACGCTGCAATTGCACAGCACTGATGCCAGGTGTGTGCGTGGAGACGAAATAGGCAGCCCAAAACCAAAGCCGTAGCGGCAAGTGCGATCTATGCATCACTGTGCCGCTTAGCGGTGATGTCTGTCTATGACACGACGAACACTCAAACCGGAAATATTTTTTGAGCCACCAACCACCGCGATGACCGCAAGCTGGACACATAAACCCGTCTGGCCACCGAATCGCCCGCAAGTACTCGAAGCACGCTTCTTCGGTGTGGAACCTAACAGAAAAATCCAAGATATCAGCAGCATACCCTGTGTCCATAGTCCAGCAGACTAGTCTAGGGACTAACCTTAGTCAAATGGGAAGGCATATCGTCCCTTTTTACCAACTAGCATATGCGCATTGGAGGGATCGCATTGGTTGTACATTGTTCCATCATCGATCCTTCGTAAGATCCTCTTATTCAATTATGCTGAATAATGACATTCCAGTTTGGAATACTCTTACTAAGAGAACTCCTTTTCTTTCCTACCAAAGCTTTGTACGCATCGCGCGACGCGTCACGTTGAAGGACTGTCAGAGGGCCACTTTCCTTATCGGCGTCACAGCCCAGCATCACGAGTTTAATTGTAGTTGGTAACTACTCAGGTCAATTTTCTATAGCCTGATTTTTTTCTGGACTAACGGCTCCACCCATGGCATAATCGGGGCCATGAATGAAGCGATTACATGTCAAGGTCGTCGCCTCCCCCAATCTGATCTGTGCTGGTTACGCCATCTGGTTTGCCGGCACCCTGACTGGAGCCGCCATAAAATAACCCAGCATATTTGTCGGCACTGGGGCTGGCAGACCCCGTCCGGACAACTGAAAACCTTTGCCGCCCGCAGCATGATCGACAAACTCGAACATCGCGGGCTCCTGAAGCTGCCCCCGATTCGTGTCGCCTCTCGACGCAACATCTTCCCCCCTTTCCGAAAGGGGTTTATGCCTCCCGAAGCCCCGCACATCGACGCAGCTCTCAAGACCCTGACGCCCCTGTCCATTCATATTCCAACCTCACATTCCTACGAAGCCAGTTGTGTGGGATATTACCTGAGCCACCATCACTACCTCGGGTTCACCCGAACGGTCGGTGAACATCTCAAGTACCTGGTGCGGGATCGCTCCGGGCAGGATCTGGCCTGCCTCCTCTTCGGTTCCGCCGCCTGGAAAACCACCCCGCGCGACACCTTTATCGGCTGGGAGCCGGACACCCGAGCCGCCAACCTCAACTTCATGACCAACAATACCCGCTTTCTCATCCTGCCCTGGGTGCGTGTGCCGCATCTGGCCAGCCATCTCCTGGGCCGGGTCATGAGACGTCTCCGGCAGGACTGGATCGAGAAATACGGCCATCCCGTCCACTTGGTGGAGACCTTTGTGGAGCGAGACCGCTTCAAAGGTATCTGCTATCAGGCCGCGAACTGGCTCTATGTCGGGCAGACCAAAGGCCGGTCCCGGCAGGACCGTGACAAGGCTCTGCGCGTGCCGGTGAAGGCAATTTATCTCTATCCCCTCATCCGCCACTTCCGACAGGCCCTCTGCCGGAGCAAGCCATGACCTTCACCCGCGACGCACTCCTCATCCTGGCCAAGAGCAACCCCGAGGCGCTCGTCGAACTGATCCTGGCGCTGCAGGAACAGGGGCAGGCGCTGACCACGCATGTCACCGAACTGGCACAGCGGCTCGACCAACACAGTCGCAACAGCAGCAAACCGCCCTCGTCCGATGGACCGGCCAAGCCCCGAACCAAGAGCCTGCGCATACCTTCCGGGAAAAAGCCGGGCGGCCAACAGGGACATGCCGGCCAGACGTTAAAACAGGTGGAAACCCCAGACCACCTGGTCCACCTGCCTGTTCACTCCTGTTCCTGCCATGCCGACCTCACCAACGAGACGGTCACCGGCTATGAACGCCGGCAGCTCTTTGAACTGCCGGAGCCAAAACTCGACGTCACCGAATATCGGGGAGCAATCAAAACCTGCCCCCAATGCGGCCGCTCGGTCACGGCGTCATTTCCTGATGACCTGCCTGCGCCGGCACAGTACGGTCCCAGATTTCGCAGCCTCCTGGTCTACCTCCAGAACCAACAGTTGATCCCCTTACGCCGTGTCAGCCAGATGATGGCTGATCTGTATGGCGCCTCGGTCAGCGACGCCACCATTGACGAGGCCTCCCGCCGAAGTTATGAGCACCTCGCGCCGTTCGAGACTGCGGTCAAAGAAGCGCTCGGCAAGAGTCCCATCCTCCATGCCGATGAAAGCGGCGTCCGCACGGCCGGGACGCTCCACTGGCTCCACAGTGCCAGCACGGCCACGTTGACCTTTTACGGTGTGCACGCCAAACGGGGAAGAGAGGCGATCGAGCAGTTCCAGATCCTCCCGGATTTTGCTGGCCGCCTGATCCACGATTTCTGGAAACCCTATCTCTCCTATGACTGTGCCCACGGCCTCTGTAACGCCCATCATTTGCGGGAACTCACGTGCCTGTTCGAGCAGCACGAACAACCATGGGCCAAACACATGTTTGACCTGTTGCTGACGATGAACGTGTTTGTCAGCAAGCAACTCGCACAGTTAACGGAAGAACAGAAAACCCCCTGGCTGAAACAATACAGGGATCTTCTCACCCTCGGATGGCAGGCCAACCCCCTTCCGGCACCGCCACAGAAAAAGTCACGAGGCCGGCCCAAAAAGACCAAGGCCCAAAATCTCCTCACCCGTCTTGGCGAGCATGAAGCCTCCGTGCTCGCGTTCCTCCATGACAGACAGGTTCCCTTCACTAATAATCTGGCAGAACAGGATATCCGCATGATCAAGCTCCGCCTCAAAATATCCGGGTGTTTTCGAACGCTTCAAGGCGCGAGGCAGTTCGCCCGCATACGAAGCTACCTTTCTACCGCGAGAAAGCAGGGCGGCAACATGCTGCAAGCCATTTCACAAGCCATGATCGGCCACCCCTTTATGCCTGCACAATTCACTACAAAGATCATCACACCTGAGGAACTGTTTCTTGTTTGATAGATAGAGCCCTGATTTGACGATATGCCCCATTGCGTCGAGAGCAGGTGCGACATCGGTTTCCGCTACCTCGTCCAAAAAAGAAAGCCCCATGTCAGTTGAAATTAACGGATCACTTCGGTCCATAATTGATCTGGCCAATTCTCTCCTCTCACATAGTTCATCCTTCCATTTTTCTTGCTCGACTTCACGTGCGGCGGCAATACTATCAAAATCTACAGCTTCATAAGGACGGGGAAATAGAAGGTCTTTTATGGGCAGAAGACACCTGTAGAAAGGGCGCAACAATGCTTTTAAAACGAAATCACACACGTGAAATCACCAGATCAAAAAAGAATAACCTTGTATAACTCAAATAGTGTACATCGTCAAAATATTTGAGACTGATGAGCGTCTTTAATAATAGAGATTCTGGCTCATCTGTCAACGCCGGACTAAACTGATATTCCCCAGATGGGTTTCTTCGTAGCGCGAGACTGGCATGGGTCGTTGTTTTTTTCAAGTCTGTCTTGGTTGGCGCAGCATCCGACCGATTTTCAACGGATTTGACGCCATTCGGGCGGGATTTTGCCGATTATCGAGGATTTTGGGTATAGCTCGGCGTCTGCGTGCGACACGCCCGTAACCAAATTTGTGCGGGATGATATTGGTTATCATGGCACTTGCGCCATTGCCTTGAGGCCAGAAATTGTCGTCAGCATCTGTGCCCATAGATTACGGGGTACGGCAACCTCGGCCAATTGCAGGATGATCGACCGGGCGTGACGGACAGCCTTTGCACCGATCTTGATCATTCGATCCCGAAGGCTGGTCAGTGACCAGTCGGCAAGGGCTGTTGGCAAGACTAATGTGCGCAGGAAGTTGGCCAGATTGTAGGCTAGTGCACCGACTCATTCGGGACGGTCACGAAGACAAAAATTTTGCAAGTGTTTTCAATCTCTTGAAGCCTGACTGGGTGAATCATCTGTCTGTGTCTGTGCACTAGGGCGTGAAGCTGAAGCCGGACTTCGTTGGCCTTGAAGCTCTTGCAGGAAAGCATTCTCGCTGCGGCGGGTTAGCTCAATCGTTATGTGACAAATGATTAGAAAATCCGTATTTGGAAGCAGAGGGGAGAAGGAGTTGTTCACAAGCCTTCATACACAATGGGGGTCAGTGTTCGACCTTTGGCCGTCTTTACCCTTCGCTCAGATAATCGATTTTGCAACATTAGACCAAGACCTTAAGGAAAAGGAACGCGACTTCTTCTTGAAAACAAGCATAGACTACACGTGGTGTACAAAACGTGGGTTACCAATTCTGTCTATAGAGTTTGATGGTTTGAGTAAAGGCTTCAGTAGACAAGGAGAATATGTCCAGCAAATTGAAACAGTTGATCCACATCGCAAGTTAAAGCTGAACCTGAAACTCAAAATAGCTCAAAACGAGAATTATCCCTTTTTTATCGTGTCAGTTGAGGAAGGCAAAATACTTGACCAAGATGTTAATCTGACTATCGTCGATGGGATCATTGGACAAGTCCTCGCCAATATAGAATTCCGAAAATCGATTGAGACGTTGTACGAAGATCACAGAGAGACAGATGATGTACCAGAATTGGTCTCGGACGCCCAGATTTTTGCGGAAATGAAATGGGATCCAATCGTCATATTGGCGGCAGACTTTCAGCGTAAAGCATTTGAAAGAGGGATTGTCAAAACCTACAAGACGGAGTACCTCAATATTATGGGCGCCAAAGGGCCACGGGATAAAGTCTAAAATATAATTTGCCCTACTTAGTGGCCTTGCGCCTCCTCCCACATCTAAAACCAGGTCCCCCTCTTTAATGTATTGTGGCAACTGATTCAAATTTCCAACTTTTACATTTGCTGATCCCACCTTGGTTTCCTTATCTTATGGGAAGAGTTAAGTACGCTTGAATTTCGTTCCTAAATCAAGGGCAGATAGAAGTTTTTTTAACTCACACATTTTGCACGATTTTACAGATTCCCTCAACATCATTGGTGAGAGGCTTCCACTTTCTAATAACACTTCCTCTTTTTTTCACTGTTCCATGAATCGTATTCATATTTACGATAATGGGTTTAGTTGTTACTTTTCGAGATGCAACTAAAATATGGGCACATCACAAAAATTAAAAGGAGATTTTTACATGGCAATTCAACCAATTTATAACGAATGTAACATTCTCATGGAGAGGATCGAACCAATTCCTATGCGGAAAATATCTCTCGGATTTCCTACTCCTCTACTCGATGTAGATTTGGTGAGTATACGAATTTTGGGAGTGGGTTGGATAGCCAACTGGTGATGGGACGGGGTGCTGAACGAATCGTTCGGGTATTGGATTGACTCCAACAGGCGAATATGGTGCAATTCGTCCATTCGTCAGTACCGACGGTCTAAAGGTGAATGGGTTTTCCCAATCCAAGATGAGCCAAAAATTGTGAGCAAAATCAACGTATTATCAGAAATAAGACGCGTTTTTGAACTGGAGGCCCGGACTATTGCAGGGCTCCAGAAACACTTAGGGCCGGATTATGAGGAAGCGGTACGATTACTATTTGCGTGTCATGGCAAGGTGGTCGTGACTGGTGTGGGAAAGTCCGGCATTATTGCTCAGAAAATTGCCGCGACCATGGTGTCGACCGGGACGCTGGCGATGTTTCTGCATAGTTCGGATGGCATGCACGGTGACGTGGGCATTATTCAAAAAGATGATGTCATGCTGGCCATTGGAAAATCCGGGGAAAGTGAGGAACTCAATACGATTCTTCCTGTGGCCCGAAAGATAGGCGCGAAGATCATTTCTATCACTGCCCAGCCGAAATCGACCATGGCCAGGCACTCGGACTTGGTCCTTCATACCCCCATAGAGGAAGAAGCCTGTCCCGTAACTATGGCCCCGACCTGCAGCACAACAGCTGCCTTGGTCGTGGGAGATGCGTTAGCCATGGCGCTGATGAAATTACGAAATTTTCAACCTGACGATTTTGCAGCCAATCACCCGGGGGGGCAACTTGGGAAACGGTTATTGCTGACAGTCGGGGATATCATGCGGTCCGGGAAGGACAATCCGGTGATCCATGTCTCCGCAGATACGAGGACGATGCTCTCGGAAATCACGAGCAAGCGTGCTGGTGCAGTGTCGGTGAGGGATGATGACTGGCATTTAGTCGGGCTGGTCACGGATTATGATATTCGGAAAGTGTTAGAGCGAGGGGATGATCTGTTTGCTGCCACCGTCATTGAGATTATGAATCCCAAGCCGGATTTTGTGTTTGATGACGAAAACGCCTTTTCGGCATTAGAGAAAATGGAGAAACGTGACAAGCCCATTTCGCTGTTGCCGGTTTTGACGAGAGATAAAAAAGTCGCAGGGATGATTCATTTGCATGATCTTATAATCCGTGGGTTATGAGACACGACCTGTCTCCGCTTTGAGTCATGCTTGATGTATTATCTATCTTCTTTTTTTTTAATGATTTTTATCCCCTGTCACTGTATTGAAATGCTTTCGTGTACTTCCTAATTCTCCTATCAAAACTTGTTAGTTCGTAGGTGGCTTGTGTTCAGTCAAGAAAACCTGTCAATTGAGAGGGCAAGTCGTGAATGGTCAGGTCTGCTCGACAATCTGATTATTTACGGACTCATGGGTATTGCGTTTGGTCTGTTTTTTGTCCGTCTCAATCACATCGTTGAATATGGGTTTTTTGTGCTTCTGTTTGCCTGGATTCTGGGGCAATTGAAAAATGGAACACTGAAATGGATTAAGACTCCCCTGGATATTCCCATTCTTCTGTATGTGGCTTGGGTTCTGATTTGTGTGCCGTTGGCGGTGGACCCTGACTACAGTTTTGGTGAGTGGCGAAAGGTCGTGGCTCATTTTCTTTTGTTTTATTTTGTCGTTCAAACGGTAAAAACCAAGCATCAGATGTATTCTGTTTTTCTTGCTGTGATTGCAGGCATGGTTGTGCTAAGCGTAGCTGAATCCATCTATTTTTTTGTTAGTGGGCGATCTATGTGGGATATGCACTATCGGGGGGGAGACCTTTGGGGAAGTGGTCAGTGGTTTAGTTCTTATTTGGTGATGGGCCTTCCCCTGCTATGGATGGGTTGGGATAGCGCTAGAAATAGTCCAAGATGGTGTCGTATTATTTTTGGTGTTGGGCTTGGAACTTCTCTCCTTGGTTTGTTTTTGGCACATACTCGGGCGGCGTGGGTTGCCATAGGCATTCAAGTTTTCATTTATGTCCTTTTAAAATTTAGGAGCAAATGGTGGGCTGCATTTGGAGGGGCGGGGCTTTTGGTGTGTGTGTTGCTGGTGTTACTGGCTTTGCCTAGCGTAAATCAGAATCTTTCAAGTTTAAGTTTGTATACTCACACTGGTTCCATGCAAGTGCGTTTCAATACTTGGTCGTTGGCGCTTCAAGATATTGCAGAACGCCCCTTGACAGGGATAGGACTCGGAAAGCATAGCTTCAGTAAACTTCACCCCGACTTGGGTTCTGGATTTCATGCTAATCTCCATAATACGTTTCTTGGAAGAGCCGTCCAGATTGGCATCCCAGGTTTTCTGTTTTTTTTCTGGATTTTTATTGTGATTGTGGCCCGAGCCGCTCCCATATTCCAAAGTTTTTCACATGAAATGGCAGGGAAGTTGGCCTTAGCCACAAGTTTAATCGTGGTGGGAGTCATTGTCAGAAACATTTTTGATGATATGTTTATTGGAACGCTCGCCTACCTTTTCTGGCTTCTCGTAGGCCTTTTCTTTTCTATGGAACAGGCGGTAAAAACCCAAAATTCAATAAGGGAGGCCTAAACTTCTTGTTCGGGTTTTCCTGGGATTTATGGGCGAATTTTATTCGCTCTTCCTCTTGTACCCATTCTTTGAGATTAGTTTGGTGATTGTTCCTAGGGTATTGGAAATTACGCTAAGAATTGTCACTTGTACATTCAAGATACATTTCTCTGGCGCTGGAAATACCTGCCACGACGCCACAGCTAACTTTTTTATTGTATTTCTAAGAAGCCTTAAAAAATTGAGGAGTAGTGAATAGGGAGTTCGAAAAAGCCAAGGTCGTTCGGATCATTGCCAGACTCAATATTGGAGGGCCGGCAATTCAGGCCGTTATGCTGACGGAATGTTTGGCTCCAGAGGAGTTCACTTCCTTCCTTATTTCGGGACAAATTAGTGAGAAGGAAGGGGATATGCTCCCTTACGCGTTGGAACGGAATGTTCACCCAGTTATTTTTCCTGAGTTGGGTAGAGAAATTTCAAGTGTTAACGATGTGGTGGTCTTTTTTAAACTTGTCAAATTTTTGAGAAAGGTCCGGCCCCATATTGTTCACACCCATACGGCAAAGGCTGGCACTCTTGGAAGATTGGCCGCATGGGTTGCCAGGGTTCCGATAAAGGTTCATACCTTCCATGGGCATGTGTTTTCAGGATACTTTGGGTGGGGTAAGACCAAAGTATATATCCTCATCGAGCGTGTGTTAGCCTTTTTGTCAGATCGTATCCTTGTCCTGAGTGAGCATCAGCGCCAAGAATTAGTTGACGTCTACCGGATCGCGCCTAGTCATAAGTTTCAAATCGTTCCTTTGGGGTTTGACTTAGAGCCCTTTTTCGATTTGTCGGGTGCAACCCAAAATACCCAACCTGGGCAGGATGGTCTTTTTCCCCTGGTTATCGGGCATATTGGTCGTTTAGTAGACATTAAAAATCCATTTTTGGCCCTAGACGCCCTGAGACTCCTTGATTCCCAATCGACGGCGCCATTTCAACTCTGGATCGCTGGAGGGGGCCCTTTAGAGGTTTCGCTCAAACAAGCCGCTCAGAAAGAACAATTTTCTGGGGGAGTAAGGTTTTTAGGCTGGCAACACGATATGGCCCAATTGTATTCTTCGCTAGACATCGTTATTCTTACCTCACTCAATGAAGGAACTCCTGTGGTGTTAATTGAGGCTATGGCCTCTGGGAAGCCCTTTATCGCTACCGAGGTGGGAGGGGTTCGAGATTTAATGGTTGGGGTTGGGCAACGTGTGTGGGGAAGAATGAACGGGCAGTTCACCGTATATGATAATGGCATTCTGGTGTCGTCCCAAGATGTTCATGGATTAGCCGATGCCTTGGAATTCTTGGCGTCTAATCCAAAAAAAAGAACTGCCATGGGGAGAGCCGGGCGAGAGTTAGCCAAAGCCAAATTTACTAAAGAGCGGTTATTGAAGGACATTCGGTCTCTTTATGGGGATTTGTTACAGAAAAATGGCTTTCAAGTTCAGGCCCTTTCTCTGGTTGGAAGCAAGAAGGATTAATTTGAAATCCTCGTCGATTTAATTATTGGGAAAAAATTATGAAGGCTCTTATTACAGGCGGTGCTGGTTTTATCGGTTCACATCTGGCGGATACACTCCTTGCTCAGGGGGAAGAGGTCTTTATTCTTGATGACCTTTCCACTGGTAGCGTGGAAAATATTGAACACCTTCAACAACATCCTCGATTTCATTATTTTTTCGATACGATCATGAATCGATTTTTGTTGGCTGAGCTGATTGATCGGGCTGATATTGTCTTTCACCTCGCTGCAGCGGTGGGCGTACGTTTAATTGTCGAAAGTCCCGTTCGAACGATTGAGACCAATGTGAAGGGAACGGAGCATGTGTTGGAATATGCCGCCAAGAAGAAAAAAACAGTTGTTATCGCATCTTCCAGCGAAGTCTATGGGAAGGGCAGCCAAGTTCCGTTTCGGGAAGAGGATGACTTAGTATTAGGCCCCACCACTAAAGGCCGGTGGAGTTATGCCTGTTCCAAAGCACTCGATGAATTTTTGGCGTTGGCGTATTGGAAAGAAAAAGGTTGTCCGACCATCGTCGTTCGTTTTTTTAATACCGTAGGACCCAGGCAGACCGGTCAATATGGAATGGTGCTTCCACGATTCGTTGCTCAAGCCTTAACCGGGAAACCCATTACGGTGTATGGAACTGGGCAGCAATCACGATGTCTGACGTGGGTGGAAGATGTGGTGCAAGCTGTGGTGAAATTGGCTACACATCCGCAGGCCGTGGGAGAAATTTTTAATATTGGAGGAACTGAGGAAATTAGTATTCGGGATCTGGCATTTCTGGTGAAAGATATCACGGGCTCGCGATCTGAAGTGACATTTATTCCCTATGAACAAGCTTATGAAGAAGGTTTTGAAGATATGCAACGGCGGGTTCCTTCCATTGAAAAAATACACAACTTGATTGGGTATAAACCATCCTTAGATGTGGTAGGAATTGTTTCGAGGGTGACAGAGTATTTCCAAAAGAAGGGTTCCGGAGCGTGCTGAATTCGGCATTTATTGTACTGGCAGCTTCCTTGGCTCTGTCTCTTATGTTGACTGAAACTGTGCGAAGGTTTGCCGTTCGATACGGGTATGTCGCCCGTCCTCAGAATGACCGATGGCATAAGACTTCTACCGCACTCCTTGGCGGAGTGGCTATATTTTTTGCCTATCTTCTTCCTCTACTGTTTTTCGTCGGAGAGTATCCCCCACTGCAGCTCCTTCTTTTTGGGGCTTTTTTAATCTGTGGAATGGGATTGCTCGATGACTTTCTGCACTTTCAACCCTATACCAAGTTGATTGGACAAATTGTGGTTGCCTGTCTGTTTATCGCAGGCGGGCAATTTCTCGGGTTGTTCGACTGGTCAATTCTTACCTTTGCATTGGCCTTGCTTTGGATTGTTGGAGTCACCAATGCGTTTAACCTCCTCGATAATATGGATGGTCTTTCCGCCGGAACGGCCTGCATTGCAGCTTTTTGTTTGATGTTAGCTGGGGTCAGTACGGGCAATCCCGTGGTCGTGTTGGCGTGCGCCAGTTTGGTCGGGGCCACTTTGGGATTTTTATGGTTTAACTTTTATCCAGCGAAGATATTCATGGGTGATTCCGGAAGTCTGTTCTTGGGGTTTACCCTCTCCACATTGGCGGTGACGGGGCAGTGGGGAAATGTCACAAATGTCCTGTTTGCGATGTTAATCCCAGTATTAGTGTTAGCCGTTCCGATTTTCGATACGGCCTTTGTGTCTCTTGTACGTTTTTTCAATGGTCGTCCCATTTCTCAAGGTGGACGAGACCATACCTCACATCGATTGGTAGCCTTTGGGCTTTCAGAACGGACGACAGTTCTACTTTTCTACACCATGAGTATGCTGTGTGGGGTTCTTGCCGTTGTGGGCTTAAAATATGATTGGTTGTATACCACCATTTCTGCAGTTCTTGTTGTCATTGCTCTGTTGTATTTCGGTATCTTCTTGAGCGGCATTGTGGCCTACGGAAAAAAGGCCACACGTTTCGAAGCAAAATCGTCGAATGTCATTCTCAATTTGTTTCTTATGGAAAAAAAGCGAATCGGCGAAGTGGCGCTGGATTCCATTCTTATCGGGTTGTCCTTTACCGTGGCATTTCTTATTCGTTTCGATGGTCTTCCCTTCCCTTACGATCAAGTGGTTGTGCAGTCTCTTCCTCTTTTGATTCCGATCAAGTTGGGGATCTTTTTTTACTTTGGTCTGTATCGTGGAATTTGGCAGTATGTGGGAATCAAAGATTTAATCAATATTATCAAAGCGGTGTCACTCAGTTCTCTGGTCAGTGTCGTGCTCATGACCATGGTGTTCCGGTTTGAAGATTATTCCCGTGCGGTATTTTTTATAGATTGGATGGTGTTGTTACTGGGGTGTGCGGGGTGCGGGTAGCTATTCGGATGATTAGGGAATACCTGGGGTCCTGGGTTCAGCCCAAAGGGATACGGTTGTTGATCATGGGAGCCGGTGATGCTGGAGAGATTGCCTTACGGGAAATTCGCAATAATCCAACTATTAACTATGTGCCCATTGGATTTATTGATGATGATCGAAATAAAACAGGGCGCGAAATTCATGGCATTCCGGTTATGGGGACACGGATAGACCTCCCACGTATTGTTCAAAAACATCAAGTAGAAGAAATCCTCATTGCCATTCCTTCAGCCAATAAAGGGATTTTGGCGAAAATTCTTCAAGATTGTAGGGACACTGGAATCCCGACTCAAATACTCTCTCGACCCCAAAAGCTCGTGTCTGCGGCATCTGCCTGACAATCTCCCTCTGTTTTTAATGCTCTGTAAAAGTATGATCTTGCCAATTGTGTGGTTTACCCTCAATTTGTGAACGGAAAGCAGGTTCAATTTTTGAACGAGCTGGAATATATAGTATTTTAACTTTCGACTAAGACATCTCAAACCTCCCTCGCTCCTGTGGGGAGAGGGTGGGGTGAGGGGGTGTATTCAACGAATAGTTAACACACTATAGGTTTTCAAAAAGGTTATCAAAAATCGATAAAGATGGCCAGCGTGCCCTTTGCGTTCTCTAGGAAGTAGAACAAAAAGGCCATCCTCACTCAGCGCTCTCTTTCCCAAAAACTTGGTGTTGTTTTGGGCTTAACGAACCTATACTTCAAAAGGTTGGTACGGAAGGGGCTCACCACTTTCCCAAAGTTAACACACTATAGGTTTTCAAAAAGGTTATCAAAAATCGATAAAGATGGCCAGCGTGCCCTTTGCGTTCTCTAGGAAGTAGAACAAAAAGGCCATCCTCACTCAGCGCTCTCTTTCCCAAAAACTTGGTGTTGTTTTGGGCTTAACGAACCTATACTTCAAAAGGTTGGTACATATTAAAATCACCACTTTCCCAAAGAATTGAATTCGATATCTCCTCACTCCTCGCGGCATTAAGGAAAAATCTCGGTTGACCTATGAATATCTCAAATATTCTTTGACCTATTACCGAGACGTTCGGCACCGCTTTAATCACACCCTGGCCGTCCTGGATCAATCGGGGTCACACTCACTTGTTGGGTGATTGGAAGGGAGGGGTGGGCCGCATGAGTAGACCTTACTCTAGAGCGGGGAAACTAGGGATTTGTGAACTTTTTTCAAGAAAGAATCGCTCAATTTAGGGAGAATGTTGATTTCAACAAGAAAAGCGCTATTCAAGATGTTGAACGAGTGAAAAAATCACATCATCACCCCTCCTTTTCCGAGCGCTGCATCAGCTTTGTTAACCGAGTAAAGTGGATAGCACCACTAACAGGTGGCGTAGCCGCAGCGGTCATTCCCAAGGCTATACAATTGGTTTTTTATTGCCTCAACAAGAAAAGCGGGGTCCCTGTTCGATTTAGGGGACATGAAGAAGCGGTGTTGCGGGAGATTCTAGTAGATCGAGATTATGGCTTTCTAACTGATCTATTAACTGCGACGCCAGAACCGACTATTATTGATGTCGGTTCCCATATTGGGATTTTTCCCATCTGGGTATATGGAATCAACCCACAGGCACGAGTTTTGAGCGTTGAAGCCGACCCTGGTACATATGAGGTGGCCAAGCTTAATTCCGCGGCATTTACTGAGCGAGGTATAGACTGGGAGATGATCCGCGGTCCTGCTGGGAGCGAAGATGGCAGCCTGCTCCGCCTGTCAATTAGTGGCCCCTCCATAAGTCACAGGATCGATGTCAATGGAACGGTTGAGGTGCGTGGTATTAGCCTCACAACCCTTCTGGACAGGCTAGTACAATGTGGCAAAATGGTTGACCTCGTCAAGATCGACATCGAAGGTTCAGAGGAAACCTTCCTCTGTACTGAGCCCGAGGCACTAAAACGAGTGAGTGCCCTGGTGATTGAACTTCATCCGAAGTTTTGCGATATAAATCGGGTTCAGAGATTGCTTCAGGAACATTTCGATTGTATTGAGAAAATTGAAAGGAGCAAAACAGTGAAGCCTTTACTTTACTGTCGAAAGAGTAAAGTTGGTTGTTTTACTTAAGAAGACAAAAAGAATTTGACTTGCCGCAAATCTGGCACAAAATTTTGATTGAAGCCTAATAATAAATTGACTCCTCTGTTCCCCTTGACCCTCTCCCGCAAAACTGCGTCAGCCAAACCGAGAAAAAAGTGTTAGGTTCGGCAGCAAAGAAAGGGGGGCGACCAGAATCATATTCAGGGCCCCTAACTTAATTACTCCCCCTATGGCCGTCTGCGGTGTGTTTCTCAACTTGTGCTGCAGTTACGACGGGGTTTGAGTGTGACGCCGGTAGTCGATTTTCCCAAAAGACCAGCGTTCGCTACTATAGCATTGCTTTCCACTAAAAATAAGGTTGGGAAAAAGATACGACCTTACCAACCCTCGCTCCTCCAACGGTGTATCAGCTCCATTCCAGCGCTTATTTGGGTATTGTCAAGTTAAGTGAATTTGACCGAAATTTGGGCAACACACGAATTCATAACTCATTGATTGTTCAGCATTCATGTTACTGGTCCGAGTTAGAAAATAGCCCAATTTGACTTAAGTTGACAATACCGAGAGAAAAGCTAAACACCAGTGCTCTGAGGGTACAAAGAGCAAAAATATCGCTTGCTGTCGCATAGCGATGACAGGCCAATTGTCCGGTCAGGCATTTGTTGATATAGTGCTATGACAAAGTCCTTTGGTAATTAGTCCGCCAGTTTCCCTTGGTAATCACACTACTACATTTGATTTTGAATTTGCTAAGAACTCTATTGTCAATAGTATGTTGATTATTCGCCCCCAGTGCATTACATGTTTAAAAATTGTTTCCTAGCTTCGGAAGTATTTGGTGTCCCAAATTTAATTATTGGTCATCTCAAATCTGTTAAAATTAAATATATTATAGAGTAATTTGATGAGACTTAGAAATATATGGGAATTGCTTCTGCATGAGCAAAAACGTCAAGCTTTGTTTTTGCTATTGTTTGTACTTATCGGAGGAATTTTCGAGTCCGTCGGCCTGGGGATGGTATTGCCTTTAATTGGCTTGATGACCGCGCCCGAAACCATTTTGACAAATTCAGCGGCGCAGCCAGTATTAAATTGGTTGGGCAATCCTGATTCTGAAACTGCTTTTTTTATTGTTCTGGGTGTGTTTGTTGGGCTTTATTTTTTTATTGCAATCTATCGATTGTGGCTGTCCTGGCACCAAACTGCCTTCTTGATCGATCTTCGTATGACCACGGCTTCTCGATTGTATGCATCTTATCTTCACCAACCGTGGTCGTTTCATTTGAAAATGCATTCGTCGGGATTGATACAAAATATAATAAAAGAAGTAGAATTGGTCGCGCAGTATGGATTTGGCGGGGGATTTAATCTGATTCGCGATTCTATAATGGTGTTGATCATTTTGGCGATATTTTTAGCAGTCTCTCCCATTGGAACATTATCCGTAGTGATTTTACTCACGCCATTTGCATTGGGTTTTCAGAGGCTTAGTAAATTTCGCACCCGTCGCTGGGCAAAAAAACGGCTATATGAAGAGGGGGAGCGTCTCAAATGTGCCCAGGAAGGTATCGGTGCCGTTAAGGAGTTACAGTTACTTGGTTGTGAACACTTATTTTATCAGAAATTTCAGGCGCATAGTGAAAATCTTGGCCATATAAGTCGTTTGCAGGCATTTATGCGTGCGCTGCCCAAGCCAATTTTTGAAATCTTGGCTATAGCAAGTATGGCCATCGTGATCATCACTATGCGACTTTCGGGCAAGGAATTGGCTTCAATAGCCCCGGTAATGGGGCTTTTTGCCCTTGGTGTCGTGCGGCTGATGCCGTCTGTGACCGCTATATTGGCGTCTCTGCATGGTATAAGATATGTGACGCCGTCCGTGGAGATCATTTCCCGGGAGTTGCGAAATGTACACCATCGGAATGCGGAGACCAATGTGTCGATGCCTCCCTTTCGCTCCGAGTTGGAACTTGAAAATCTGGTTTATATCTATGATGGAGCTGAGGAACCCGTACTAAAAGGAATCAATATTCGTATTCCGCGAGGATCATTTACAGCGTTTGTCGGCAAAAGTGGTTCAGGAAAGAGCACCCTTCTTCATATCATACTGGGGCTGCTTGAACCAACCGGGGGCAGGGTTAAGGTTGATGGCGCAGATATAAAAAATTTCGTTCGGGGCTGGCAGCGTCAGATAGGGTATGTCGGGCAAAATATTGTCATGATTGATGACACATTGCGTCGAAATATCGCGCTGGGCATCGCCGACAGCGAGATTGATGAATCTGCGATTCAGCGGGCTGTTGAAGCCGCTCAATTGTCTGATTTCGTGGCGAATTCACCCGAAGGAATGGATATGATTGTGGGAGAGCAGGGAATGCGCATTTCAGAAGGAGAAAAGCAGCGCATTGGCATTGCACGGGCTCTTTATGCAAATGCATCGGTTTTGATATTGGATGAGATTACGAGTTCCCTAGATGAGGGGACGGAAGCATTAATTGTTCAGCTTATCCGGCAGTTGAAAGAAGAGAAGACCGTGATATTGGTAACGCATCGAATGGCGATGGTTGGAGCGTGCGACCAGATCGTAAATCTTGAACACGGTTGTGTAGTAGGGTGCTCAAGGTAGGAAGAATATGCTTGAAGTCCGGAGCGGATTACATATAAATCAGACAACTATTTTGTCGAGTGTGACAGTGCCTTCCCCAAGATTTTTGATTGCGTCGGTTGGTCATGAAGATTGGTTGTTGCTGTCATTTGGCACTTCATTGATATAGCAGATAATAAATCATAACAGATACACCTGCGGAAAGGGACATGCAAACCTTACTACCGTGAGTGTGACGTCAGTGAAAGGGAAAATGATGGACGTATTAGGAGAGATTTTCCGATGGAAGCGGATGAGCTTCGTGAAAAGAATTGGAAAAAATATGCTGAGGGAAATCGGATATGATGTCCATCGCATTGAAAAAAATAACAAGGTCAGCGCGTATTCGCCAATCGAGCTGAAATACGGGCCGGTGGTTGATCTTGATTATGTTGCGATTATTGGGATTTCCTTGCCCGGAATGACCACTAAGCAATCGGGTCAGAATTTGTTTAGTTTGAGCTACTTTCAACAAGAAAAGGGTGATGTAGTCGAGATCGGGACCTGGCAAGGTCGGTCTGCAAGTTTTTTGGCCAGAGCGACATACGAATCAGGAAATGGTGAATTTTTTGCAATTGATCATTTTCAGGGAAGTTCGAGTAAAAATGGGAAGAAAAACTTCGTTGTAAATGAGGAAGATCTATCTGATTTAGTGAATGTTTTTAATGGTAATATGGCGAGAATCGGCTTATCGGATTCGGTAACCTTGTTGAATATGACGAGCAAGCAGGCTGCCGAGAAATTGTCTGATCGGGAAATCAGATTTATTTTCATTGATGGTGATCATTCGAGAGAAGGCGTTGAAAAGGATATTGAACTGTTTTTTCCAATGCTTGTTGATGGTGCGATTGTTATGTTCGATGATTTTTCAATGAGACACCGAGGACTGGTGGAAGTTCTGGACAACTTTTTGATGCAAAACAAACATTCTCGCGTTATGACATTTGGCAACACTCTGGTTCTAAAATATAAGCTTTGAGGAACTTTGCCGACCCTTCCGATGAAAAAGAGGAAGGAACAGAAAAAAAGGAGTTTTTAGGCGTGGGTGATCCGAATAGTGAACTAATCGAGAGTTATTTCAGGAAAAGCTTTAGATTACACTCTCCAGAGAAAAAGCTTTATTCATGTATTGGAAATACCTCCCGTGTCGCTAAAGAAACAAGTGTTTTGCGCGATAGGCTAGGGTGGATTGAAACTGCTGACCTTGCTGAAGTAACGAGTGTGTTTATCTCTATTCCAAATAGTGAAGCGGATACCATAGATGACATTATTGCGACTGCAACCAATGCGGAGTATGTCTTTCTTGAAGCCGAATACGGATCAAGGACAACGGGATTATTAGGGCGGTTAGAACTGTTGGGGTTTCGCGCGATCATGGGGCGAGACAACATAACTTATCTGACCAATTGTAATGCCGTTCTAAGAATTATAGAAAAAGGAGTGTCTCTTGGGAACGATAGCGTTGCTGATTTTTTTCAAGAAAGTTGGTCCCATGTTGGAACTATTCCAGAGAATACGCTTGTAGACCTTTGTTTGGCAATGCCTAATAACCTGCTCGTGCCGGCACGATTTGATATTGCGATCAAGGCCCTTTATGCACGGCTCTGGAAAACTGGTCGTGCTGGCATATGGCGTGATTTCGCCTATTATCATCAGGCCCTTCGCATAACAGGACCAAGCTGGGGGGTCGTTGAGCAGGATGGATCTGGCAAAACTGGTATGGATCAATTTCAAGCAGCGTTCCACTCGTTACTAAGCAATTTAAACCTGGATGACATTCCCGCTGTTCCCGTCGATTCTGAACTGTGTGCCTTCGATGGAGCGCATCGCATAGCCTCGGGCATCGCAATGGATCGCGCCATTCGCATTATACGCATCAGTGACAATCCGAGTAACTGCCGTGCCACCGCAGATTTCTTTCGTGGAACAGCTCATGGGCATGCGCCTTGTCCAGTTGAAATACTGGACGAAGCTGCCATCGAGTATTGCCGTATAAAAAGTGGTCTTGTGCTGATTTTGATTTTCCCTTCCGTAGCCTCAGAGCAATTTGTGATCAAAAGTCTCTCCAAATTTGGAGAAATTGTTTATCGTACTGATTTGACACTGCCCCCCCAAGCAGGGGATGCTCTCCTGAGGCAGGTCTATATGGGGCATGGTTGGACTAAGGATACCAGTGAAGGATCGGGTTTCTCCCGCAAGGTAAAGAGTTGTTTTCCCTTTTCAGGCCATAGACCTTGCGCGCTGTTCTCGTCGATACCTGTAATCATCGAAAGCTAAGAACCTTGAAGGAGGAAATTCGGGCTCATTATGGGTTGGGCAATCACTCTATCCATATCACTGACGGCGATGATGAAGTGTTGCGGGTTGCTCGCATAGTCTTCAACAAAAATAGTGTTGATCTGTTGAATATGGGCATCGGGACATTACCAGGTTTTCATGAAAAACTGTTTCTATTCCGAGACTGGCTTGAGGCGAATGGCATAGATGAGGAAATGGTTTGTATAGGTGGGAGTGCTATGTTGGCTCTGCTTGGATTGCGGGAATGCCGAGATCTTGACTTCTTGTATGATGGCGATTCGACAAGGTTGCCCCCGACACCTGAAAAGATTGGTTGTCATAATAGTCTTGAGCATCACTACTCTCATTGTATTGGGGACATCATAGGGGATCCGCGGCTTCACTGTTGGTACTTGGGTATGAAATTCTGTGCGCCTCAGCTGGTCTGTGACATGAAGCGGTGTCGAGGAGAACCGAAGGACCATTCGGATGTCATTATGTTGCAGTCTCGACTACCGAGGCAGCGAGCTGCTTGGGTTTATACCATTTTGGGAGAATTCGTTAAGATTTCAGGCTGCCTTCGGGCAAGAGGTGCCGTTTCCAAGCGATGGATAAAAGACAGATTAAGACCCCTCGCTAACATCATTCGCTCTCATCTTTAGTTTTTCGAGAACACTGTTTCTTGGAGGATATAGTGCCTTATATAGGAGAAGAAATATCATAGATGGTCGCAAAGCAAATGATTTCAAAATTAATGAAAAATATCTTTGACCTAAAGGTCGGTAAACTTCTCATAGAAAAGTTGCTAAAGGAGGGGTTCCCGTCGGTGGCACATTATCTGTCCGACGAAGTGTCGTCTTTAACAATCAGACAAAGCGGTCATCTGACGGCCGGCAACGAATGGGATCCCATACTTGCTAGAATTGTGAAAGAAATACAACGGGAGCCTGAGGGGTTCCTGAGGCAACCTGAGATTTGTAGAACCATACATCCAAACCAAGTGGGTTTGGCTCGTCTCTATCTTGAAGAGATGACCAAGGATGAGTTCAGTAGGACAAAGATTTTGCCACGGTTGCACGATATTCCGTTTGGAGATCCTTTCCTTTGTTCATTTTTTCCGTTTGCTAGTCCAATAACGCTTCAACATGCCTATTATATGTATATGATGAAGGAACATTTAGAATTGTTTTTGCCAGAGAATCGCGTCCAGCATGTCCTGGAGATAGGAGGCGGCTATGGGAATTTTTGCCGCCTGACCCATGCAATTTGACGGTATGACGGTAAGTATGTTATTGCCGATTTACCTGAGATGCATGAAATACAAAAGCATTATCTCTCACATGCATTACCTGAAAAGATAGTGACGAAAAGCATTATTTTCCACTCATTGCAAGATATGGAATGTTTTCCAAATAAGGCGAAAGGGGCGCTGATTGCAACGTTTAGTCTAAATGAATGCCACTTGAAACCAGGAGGAGATTGGAGCCTTATTACAAACAATTTGACTATCTCTTCATCGCTTATAACCGTGCCTATGATGGCGTTGATAATATCGATTATTTTAATGGCCTTATTGAGGATTTAAACTGCGATTTTAGGGTCCATCAGATTAGGGATCGACATCGGTTCGCATGGTTTCTGCTTTGCGAGCGACTTCATTAATGTCATGAACTAAGATTTGCCGAAATGGTATTCTCATAGAGCGATATGAAGATTGACTTTCTTTAATAATCAAGGAATCTCAAATGTCAATCTGAGTCGTCCTGAATTAAAACATCCTGGATATTGGAGGGATAGAGGATATCTTTTTGTTGATATATGGGAGTGAAGTTCTGTGTGCTGCATATCCACTAGGCCATGAAGTAGCGTCGCGTTGAAGCGAAGGACTATGCAGATGTCATCATATTGCAGTTTAGACTGCCTTCGCATCGGTTTCGAAGTTTTTCCGTTGTTATGGGATAGGTGCCCATGTTTTTAGCTGTCTTAGGGCGCTGGGGTGGGCTTACAAGACGAGGGAAGCATGTATTGAGACCGTTTATTCGGATGATTCGTTCTCGCTAACTGAGAATTTTCTTTGTTCGTCATCTTTATTTGAAATCTTGATCTTGGAAAAGAGGGGGATATACTTGCGAATCGCGGAATTCAAAGGGAAATTGTTAGATAAAATATTGTGGTTTTTGAGTTGCCTTAGATTTGTGAACCACAAACTTTTTATCGCCGCTGGAAGATATATAGATATATATCGAGGATTTTCTTATGAATTTGAGGAGAATGGTGAACTTCAACTATTGAAGGCCTGTAGAAACGGCTTTGAGGGCAAGATTCTTTTTTTCGATGTAGGTGCGAATGTTGGTAACTGGTCCGCTAAAGCTATAACTGATTTCCGGGACTATGAGGGGCATCTGTTTGAGATATCGGAAAAAACGTATGAGAATCTTCGACACCGATTTGGCGAGAATTCATCCCTCAACTTGAATAATATTGCGCTTATGAATCGAAATGAAGAAACTTCCTATAAGGATTATGGAGAAAATCATGGAGGCAATACGCTTCTTTCTGGTGCGGACTACCATAAGAGAGACTTTTCTTGGTGTTCCGTCCAAGCGCTAAAGGGGGAGGATTATTGTCGCGATCATAGTATCCTAAGGATTAACCTTCTTAAAATCGACACAGAGGGAAGTGATTTTTTTGTCTTGGGTGGTTTCGCCGACCTCCTTTCTAAAAAGGTTGTGGATATCATTCAGTTTGAATATGGGTATACACATGCGGATGTGCATACTTTAATGCGAGATTTCTTCATCTTCTTTGAAGGGTATGGATATGTCGTAGGTCCACTTAGGAAGAATGGAGTTCAGTTTAAAAAATTTTCTTACTCCGATAATGACTTCAAAAGCGGCCCAAACTACGTGGCGTGCCTGCCGAAGTATTGCACTATTTTAGGTCAGTTCTGAGCGCGATTGAAAAAATGAGGATCGGTTTTTACCTAGCGAACAGACAGATTCCAGATGTAGATTTAAGATATCCGCGGCTGGGCAACCCAGGCTGCGGAGGGACCGAGTTCCTTTTTTCGGCACTCCCGCACTATTTGGCAAAGCTCCACGGTCATGCATTGTGCCCGATCATTTTCGCCAATCACGTTGACTTTTTGCCCGATAATGTTTCCGCCATTCGAGTTGAAGATGTCTGTGATGGAGCTTATGCGGCTAAAGAAGAAGGATGTTCATTTTTTATATACCGACCGCACCGGCATGTTGATAGTAGAATACTCGACTTGATCAATGAATTGCAGTTGCCCGCTATTGGGTGGTTACATTTAACTCCAACAATGCCCCATCTTCGACGAATGGCCAATACGCCATATTTGAAGGCTATCGTCTGCGTTGAGCACGAGCAATACGACCTTATTCAGGATTCCCCAGCCTACGAAAAGCTTACCTACATTGTTAATGGTTTTGATGTCGATGGTTTTCAACCATCTTCTCGACCAAAGAAAGATCCGTGCCTCGTCGCATATCTAGGAGCGATAGTACCTCAAAAAGGTTTTCATTTGCTGGCTAAGATTTGGAAAAAAGTGTTGAATCGCTGTCCTCAGGCACGACTTGTGGTCATCGGTACAGGAGCCCTATATGATAGCGGATCTAGATTAGGGCCTTGGGGTATTGCCAGTGAGATTTATGAAGAAAAGCATATTGTTCCCTATCTTATTGATGAAAAAGGAGACCTTCATCCATCAGTATGTTTTATGGGAAAGCTAGGGATAGAAAAAAAAGAGATTTTAAGTCAGGCTTTGGTTGGTATCGCCAACCCGACAGGGCAGACAGAGAATTGTCCTGGCAGTGCATTAGAATTTCAGGCATGTGGAACAGCGGTGGTCTCAGGTGCTTTTTATGGCCTTCTCGATACTGTTCAGCAAGGAAAAACAGGCTTACTTGGCCGTACTGAAGGCGCACTTGTCGAGAATATTTGCAGATTACTAGAGGACCCAATTCAGGCCCAGAAAATGGGGGAAGTTGGACTAAAGTTTGTAAGGGAACGTTACGAGTTTACCAAGGTTGCTGGGGAGTGGATCGCGTTATTTGAGAGACTTTCCAGTGGGGAAAAGCCAAAGGGAAAACCATTTAAAAAAAATTTTCATAGGCATGCCAAATGGTTAATCGTTATTAATCGTCAATTACAAATTTGGCTTGGCACATTTATGAATTGGCCTTCGGTTTTGGAGTTAAAAGAAGTGGCCGTTAAAGGGTTATGTAAATGGAAAAAAATATGAATAAATTAAAAAAATCTTTCCCAAAGTACTCTGTATGTATGTGTAATTATAATATGGGCGATACATTAGAGCGGGCTTTGACTAGCGTGCTCGATCAGCTTGATGAGGATTACGAAGTTCTTGTTGTTGATGATGGATCGAACGATGATAGCGTTGCCAAGCTCGAAAAATTAGAAAAAAAATACTCATTACTTCGACATATTCCTTTAAAACGTGATCGAAAGAGAAAGCTAGGTGAAACCCGAAATATTAGTATTCGTGAAGCACGGGGAAAGTACGTGCTTCTCCATATCGATGGGGATGATGTATGGGAGCCGTATATCAAGGATGTTGTGACCCTCTTTCATCGAATTGAGCAGTGTCTTGGCCGTGACTTTCTTCTCGCGGGGAGACAGGTTAATGTCGGAAAGAAATCTTTTCTATTGGAGTATGGGCCCTACCGTAATGTATACCATGCCGAGGATCGTGACCTTTGGCACCGGTTGGCTGCCGAAAATGCCTACATATGTTTGGACCATCGAATCTTTCGGGCTCGTTTGCCACGGCCTAAACAAGTCAGGTTTTTAAAGACCATCAAAGATTCTTGGGCACATATTTCCTATGACCTTCGAAGTGGAACAGAAGGGATGAAATACGTTAGCTACACACTCATGGAATTCTTTAAAGGTAGACGCAAAAAGGCTTCATTAAAGCTCCGTTTGTTAAGGGTTTTTCTCGTTGTTCCGGCTTATATTTTGAGCAAGTTTCAAGAGCCCTTGCCACCTCCTCCTGAGAATGAAAATTTTTCTGGAACTTTCGGGGCTTATCGAGAGCGTGTGCGGGGAACCTATGCGGAAATCATGAAACGTTACGGTGGCGATCCGGATCTTTCTTTTCTGGCTGCTGAGGCACGGGAAATTTTCTCGGTAAGAGAGTAGGCCCATTGTGGACCGGTACATCCTTCGATAAATGGGGAAAGGATCAATTCCTTAAGCAAGAGGTGGTTGTTCCCTAAGGTTGCTCCTAGCCCTATCTGGCTTCTAGACTCTAGGAATCTGAAATATGAAAATAGTTCTTCATATTGGCATTCATAAGACAGGGACAAGCAGTATACAGAACTTCTGCGCGCGAAACACCCAATTCCTTCGAGAGTACGATGTCCATTATGGTTTACGGAAATATTTATCAGCTCGCAATGTCAATTTCTTAGGGGCATGGCTTGCTCAAGAACGATATATGGAGGTTAAGGAGTTTGTAGAGGATGTGTGCGAGAAGGCTAAACATTCTGACATGAATTGTCTTCTCCTAAGCGGGGAGTCTTTTTTTGCCATGAACACCTTTTTCCCCAGACTGGGGGCTGTTTCAGGCGAGGAGTATTGGTCGAAGGAAAAATCACGAGTCGTGGCCTTAGCATCCATGCTTGCGTCCCATGAAGTGGAAGTCGTCTGTTATGTACGCCGTCAAGATTTGTTCGTGGAGTCCTTATATAATCAAATGGTTAAACAACCTGGGGGGCTCGCCTGTACCATAGACCAATTTCTTGAATATACTCATTATACATTAGATTTCTATCGGCATTTGGAAGTTTGGGCACAAAACTTTGGTGAATCAGCCTTGAAAGTTCGTGTTTTTGATCCGAAGACGGACATCGTTGCCGATTTTCTCGATTTGGCTTTGGGAATTTCGGAGATACCTGAAGGTGCGACCACGGGTGTTCATGTAAATGAACGGTTGTCCTCAGAAGTACTAGAGTTCAAACGTGACCTAAATGGTAAGTCTATGAGTTCGGTGCGCCAACTACTTTCTTATCGGGCGTTGGTGGAGGTGTCGGATGAGATGGGTGAGAATCGAGGCGGTTGTCTGACCAATGAGCAACAACGGGCTCTCTCTGACAGGTATAAGAGTGGCAATCAAGCATTAGCCAAACGGTGGTTGGGTTCTGGTGAATCCTGTTTTTCGGATATTCCCCTTGAAGAACTTGCTCTGTCGACGCCGCTAACCCTTACTCCTGCCCGCCGGGAAGAGATCGCGAGGAAATATCGAAAAATTATGCGACGCCCTGGCACGGTTGCCGAAATTGCTGTTAGAACTACACTCAGGGTGATCGAGCGTCGCTTGCCTTTAGGGAATTATATGCTTCGGCCACTTCGGCAGTTTAGTTATTACCGGCAAGTGCATCATGAATATAAAAAGTGAGCCAAACAGCCAGGTTGACCAGTATGGGGGAACAGGGTTGGGTTGTGTTATATTTCATCCTCCGGATGTGTTCCCCAAGGTCACGATGTTGTCATTCTTTTTCTTGACGATAGTTAGTTTTCCAGGTTGAGCAGGATAATCAAATGTCTCTTGCCCGCCTTCCCATGTGTGCCGAAAGAATCAATCGACAATACAAGGACTATTCATTGCTGGATGCAGGTTGTCGAACGATGGCATTGAAGCCTTTGTTGCACAATTGCCGTGAATACTTTGGCACGGACCTCACGTCCGGTGATGGTGTCATTCAATGCAACCTCGAAGAAGAGCTGCCGTTTGATGACCATTCGTTTGACATCGTGACTGCCCTTGATGTTCTTGAGCATTTGGAGAATCCCCACCAAGCTTTGCGTGAGTTATTTCGGGTTGCACGGAAGGCCGTGTTCATTTCTCTCCCAAACATGTACTACATTCAATTCCGATGGAATTTTCTGCTGGGGCGTGGTCTGTCGGGGAAATATGCATTTCCGCCTACGCCGATCGTGGATCGCCACCGTTGGGTTCTCTCCTATGATGAGGCGCTTCGGCTTGTGTCCATGAATGCCGACGAACACGCTGTTGATCATGAGATGATCCTGCCAGTGAGGGGGCGAACCAAAGCGATTTCCCAACCGATTGAGAAGTGGCTTGGTAACCGCTGGCCTAACCTTTTTGCGTATGGTGTGTTGTTTGAGGTCAAACTGGAGCATAGCTGATGAATGTTTCCCGGCAGGAAAATTATCTAGCTTCGGCAAGGTTGCCAACTTTTTCTCGTTACAAAAAAATGGTTCGTCAAATGCGTCGAATAAGTCTCACTCGAGCTCTTGAGTATGAATATTTAACTATGTTGATGTTGAAAGGCAAATTGTTAGATATAGGTGGCGGTTCCAAAGCTGGTTATAGAGATTTGCTTTCTTGTGATACCTATGACTCTATCAATATTGATCCTAGCGCTGAACCAACCTGGGTTGTTGATGCTGAACAAGTCTTTCCCTGTGCAAATGTGAGTTATGATGTGGTTATTTCAATGAATACATTTGAGCATGTTTATGACATAGGATTTATCCTTAATGAAATGTATCGTGTTTTGAAGCATGGGGGTGAATTTTATGCAGCCGTGCCGTTTCTGTTTCCAATTCATGCCCATCCTGACGATTTCTTTCGACCAACCCCAACTTGGTTATTTCAAACATTGGCCGCTATAAGATTTAAAAATATCGTTATTACACCCCTGGCTTGGGGTCCATTTTCGACAGGAATGGTTTGTTCCGGTACTCCTGGACCAGGGAAGGGTTTGCGCAAGAAAGCTGCATTATTCTTAGACCTTCTGTACACGACAGTACAGACCAACCGCCGCTCTTCGGATGTCTTTGATAAGGCTATGGTAAGATGCGCAACGGCATTTTTTATCAAGGCCATTAAATGACGCGGCCCTTGGCTGGTGCGAATGCGCGTAAAGGCTTATGGCTTTCGGCAACATGACAGATGGTGAAGCTCCCGCAAAATGTATGCCACCGTGTGCTCATGCGTTTTGTCTCCCGTCTGGACCATGAGACTCATCTGAGCTATTCGCTTGTGGGCTATTTACGAACAACTCTGAGGTTGGAGCCAATAGTCGCCCCTTAGAGATAAATTGGACGCCACCTTCTGATAGGCTGATTTTCAGAAGGAGAACGAATATTGGGTAAAATTATCGGGCGTTGCTTAGATGCATATTCTATTGCCTATAGGCCAGTCGAAAACGGGAACTTCGGCTATTCAAATCTATTCTTACGCTCAACCGTGGACGGTTGCGAGCAGCTGGTGTTTTATATCCCAGCGTAAGGATTGGCGATATGCCTTTGGATCTTGGCAACCATAACATGGTGGCCGATGCGCTTGTCGGATGGTCGCGCTATCCCAATTTGACGGTCGAGGAATATTTTGATCAGTTTTTCAAAGATGCGAAGCAGGTTAATGCGAATCTTATGATTTTGAGTGCCGAGCACTTCTTTGGCGATTCGCCTCGCATTTGGGACGTACCGGATGAGCAAACCTATTTCGAACTTTACCGCAGGAAGTTTGAAGCCTTGGAGCGGCATCTTGTGGGACATGAAGTCACGCTGATTGTTTATTTACGTTTTCAGGTTAATTGGTTAGCCAAGGTCATCAGTCAAACTGTACGTACAGAGCGGTTGATAACTGGTGATGATGTCATCTATCACGAGGATCATCAGTTCTACGAAATGGCAAAACCTATGTTGCGTTATTGCACCCTAATCGAAATATGGGCCAATTCCCTGCAACCACACGAGGTGATGGTAATACCCTATGAGCGAAAACTTCTTCATAAGAACAGCTCCATAGCAGACTTCTTATATCGGGCCAGGCTGGAAGGATTGGATTTGTCATGTACTCGTCTCCTGATGCTTGATTACGGAGTCCGAGCCTTTTTGCGCAAACACGCCAAACCGGTCCACAGTGTCCTGCATCAGTTGAAGCGTGCGTACCGGGCGCATATTTACCGAAAATGAATCGAGCCTGATCCTTTAGGCTGGTCTTCCTAGCCAGTGTGGATTGCAGTACAAGATCCATATGATAAATGTGTGTTGACCGCCGTCTCGCCCTCAAGTTCTAGTTTTTTTGAAACTGCTGCGACATCTGCAGGTGGGGTTTTTCTATATTATTTGGAGCTTCAAGGGGTTCGCACATGACGCTGGAGGATCAGGGGTATGGGCCAATTGTCTCAGCTTCGGCACACAGGCAAGAAGAAATAACTCATCCTGTGCATGGTCCCGTAGGGCTTTATTTACATCGGCTCGTCAATGCCGGCGGTGCGGAGCGCATGATCTGCGCTTTGGCGAACGCTCTTTGTGAACGGGGCTTTGTTGTCCATCTGATCACCTGGGATGAGGAAGAGGCGCGCGCCTTCTATTCATTAGGTGAAAAAATCATCTGGCATCGCCTCGGTTTTTATCCGGGTCCCTTAGACAAGCTACGTCGTATCCTTGTCTTAGCCCGCCTGCTGCGTGCCAACAGCATCCGCGTGTTAGTGGGTTTTGTCATGAGTGGTGACAAAACCGTTTATACTGCGGTAAAGCTAGTTGGAGTACATCTTGTTGTGGCTGAGCGTAACGCTCCTTCTATGTACCGGATGCGCTATACCCTGTTTCAGCGATGGATGAGTTTTGGATTTCTGTATTTGGCTGATCGTATCACGGTCCAGTTCCCGGATTTCGCCAATGAATATCCCGTTAGGCTACGTGATCGCATTGAGGTTATTCCCAACCCGGTGCCCGTAGCCCTGCATCACGCTCGGCCCAACGAGCCCAACTCTGATGGGCGCTTCACCCTCCTTGCGGTAAGCCGCCTTGATGGTGTGCAGAAACGGCTTGATCACCTGCTCGGTGCCTTCGCATGCCTGGCTGCCGAGCATCCCGCATGGGATCTTCGGATTATTGGCGATGGCCCCCAAAAAGCGGCACTACAACGCCAGGCTGTTGATCAAGGTGTGGCTGGGCGAGTTCGTCTGGAACCGTCAATGTCCGAAATCTTCGATGCTTATACCCATTCACACCTGTTTGTAATTCCCTCCCTGTGGGAGGGTTTCCCCAATTCCTTGGCCGAGGCGCTGGGGCACGGTCTCCCGGCTGTGGGTTTCGAAGGTGCCGCTGGGGTGCACATCTCATCAAGGATGGTGAAACTGGCTGGTTAGCAAAAGGGCTGGACGATGAAGCGACTCTCGCCACTGCCATTGGCCAAGCAATGGCAGACCACAAAGAACGTGCTCGCCGGGGTGCTCTGGCGGTCAAGAGTATGGCTGCCTACGCTCCTGAAGCACAGTTCGACCGCTGGGTTGAAGTGTTAGACTCTCTTGCTAGGGGGAAGTGAGTTGAGTGAGCCCTTAGTTACGATTGGCATCGCAGCATTCAATGCCGAAAATACCATAGAACGAGCTGTACACTCAGCGCTGGTACAATCGTGGCGGCCAATAGAAATTGTCGCAGTCGATGACAGTTCCATTGATGAGACATGGGAGGTCTTGGTGCGAATGGCTGCGATTCATTCTGAACTGCGTGTGTATCGTAACCAGACTAATGGTGGGGTTGCTGTATCCCGCAACCGGATCCTTACAGAAGCAAGAGGCGAGTTTGTTGCCTTCTTCGACGACGATGACGAGAGCCTGCCTGACGGGTTGATGCTCAAATCAATCGGATCCTGGATTACGAGCGGGATTTCGCTTGTGGGGCCTCCGTCATTTGCTACACGGCCAGACGCTTGATCTATCCTGATGGGCGTGTTCAGATCGCCCCTACCATGGGACAGCGTAAGGGACGTCACCGCTCCCGCAGGCCTGCCGGTGGCCGAGCGTATTTTGTTGGGTGCGTCACTGGATGATGGGTATGGGGGGTGTCCCACCTGCTCGCAGATGGGGCGCCTTTCGACTTATCAGAAGCTGGGTGGTTTCGATTGCTCTTTCCGTCGCAGTGAGGATACGGAATTCAACATTCGTTTGGCTAAGGTTGGTGCCCATTTCGTCGGTATTGCTAAGCCCCTCGTAGTACAGACGATGACCAAGACCACGGATAAGAGCTTGGCTGACGAACGACGCTACATCCTGATGTTGCTGGAAAAACACCAGGACATACCTGACAAATACGGTCTATACAGTTTCTGCCGACGTTGGATCGACATCAAACATGCGTGGTTGGAGGGACGTACCCCTACCTTCCTGTTTAGCTTAATGAGCTTGGCGTTGGGCTATCCCTGGCTGACCTTACGGCGTTTGTCGCTGGCGGTGCGGAATCTCGGGCTGAACCGTGCTTTTAGACAATTCCATAGGAAGTAGGAAATTCGAGATGGAATCTCCTCTGGTAACCATTGGGCTAACTTGTTTCAATGCCGAAGGGACGATTGGTCGTGCCATTGCCAGTGCGTTGGCGCAAGACTGGCAAAACATCGAAGTGGTAGTCGTTGATGATGTCTCGACCGATGGCTCCCTAGCTGTTGTCAAGGCGGCCATTGTCGGGGAGTCCAGGGCAAGGTTGATCCAACATGCGTCCAATACTGGTCCCGCTGGGGCACGCAACACCATTCTGAAGGAGGCAAAGGGAGAATTCGTTGCCTTCTTCGACGATGACGATGCAAGTTTGCCCGGCCGCATTTCCGTGCAGCTCCAAACCCTCCAAGACTATGAAGTAAGCACCGGTGCAAGATATGTAGCCTGCTATGCTGCAGGCGTCCGGCATTACCCCAATGGCTATACCAAGGATCTTCCAGCCATCGGATCATGTGGCGAGGATATGCCGAACGGCCCCGGCCTCGCCGATTACCTGCTTTTCTATCGCAAACGAAAGGAGTGGTTTTATGGATCAGGTGTTCCTGCTTGCGCATTGATGTCTCGGTTAGCGACTTTCGAGGCTGTTGGTGGATTCGATGCTGAACTGCGGAGGGTCGAGGATGCCGATTTCGCTATCCGCCTAGCCTTAATGGGAGGACATTTTATTGGTACGAAGGAGCCGCTATTTGTGCAATATTTCAGTGACGGAGTCGATAAATCACCGGAAAAAAACCTTGAGGCTGAGCAGAGATTGGCACAGAAATGTGAAGTATATCTTCGCTCGATCAGACGATATTATTATGCCCTGCATTGGCCGAAGTTGCGGTATTGGCATTTCAAGCGGTGCTATGGTCGGTTTCTCGTAGAACTTTTTGGACTGATCTTACGCTACCCTGTTGCGGTCTCCGCGCATCTGTTGACGACTGGTCCGCGACGGCTTCAGCATGAAATGTGTATGCATCGAAAGGGTAGTGCATGAGAGTGATGTTTGTGGCGCGTGCCATTGATAACATGGCCGGCGGCGTTGAGCGTATGGTTACCACGGTGATGAATGCATTGGTGGCACGGGGTTATTCCGTCAATCTGTTCACTTGGGATCAAGCTGGTGCAAGGGCCTTCTATCCAATAGCATCGGACATTACCTGGCATCAGTTGGATATGGGCAATCCAGTAGCAAAAGCGAGCATGTTGTTGAAGGTTCGTCGCAGTATGGCCGTAAGAAACCTGATGCGGCGGTTTCAACCGGATATCATTGTTTGCTTTCAGGCTGGTCCGTTTATAGCGATACGGGCCTATACCGCTGGCATGGGTATTCCTGTTATCGCCGCCGAGCGCAACGCACCTACGCGGTTTGACTATACTAGTGAGGCGCGATGGGAGAAGCTGATCAGTCACGCATTTCGTTTTGCCAAACGTGTTCTCATACAGTGTGAGGGGCATAGGGAACTGTATCCGTCTTTCCTGCGCGACCGGATTGTTATCATCCCCAATCCAGTCTTTCCGGCTAAGGGGAAAGCCCGCCCGGATGTTCCTGATGCCGATGGACGTTTCCGGATCTTATCGGTGGGCCGACTGTGCTATCAAAAGAATTATACGGTTCTTGTTAAGGCCTTCTCTATTGTCGCCTCACACTTTCCTGGTTGGGATCTGGCTATTATTGGCGAAGGCGAGGATCGTGCGAAGCTGGAGAAACTGATTGCGGATAAGAGACTCTCCAGTCGGATTTCACTACCTGGGACAAACACGTCAGTCTGTGACCTGTATGCTTTTTCTCATCTGTTTTGCCTCCCTTCTCTTTGGGAGGGTTTTCCGAATGCCTTGGCAGAAGCGTTAGCCCATGGTCTGCCTTCTGTCGGCTTTGCAGACTGTGCTGGTGTTCGAGACTTGATTGTCTCGAGGAAAAACGGACTACTTGCAGAAGGCAATAATGACCCCACAACTCTTGCCAAGGCACTGGAAATGCTGATGATTTCTTCCGAAGCACGACAGACAATGGGAGTCAATGCGGTGGAGAGTGTCAAGCTTTATGCACCAAATGAAGTATTTTCACTCTGGGAGCGTACTCTGACTGAGGCAGCCTTGCCATGAGATTGCTATTCTGCATCAAGGCTATGAACAACGCCGGTGGCGGGGCAGAACGGGTTCTGCCGGGGGATTAGTGGATCGTGGACACAAGGTCGGGATGCTGTCCTTTGATCCGCCCGGCGGCCAATCCTTCTATTCACTTGATCGACGAATCATACGGATTGAGCTAGGCGTTGGTTCGACCAACGCCCGGTTGACGGTCCTGAACGCTCTGCCCAGAATAGTGGCCTTGCGGGCAAGTGTGTGTGCGCATGCACCGGACGTGGTGATCGGCTTCATGCACAGCATGTTCATTCCGCTCGGGTTGGCATTAGTGGGTACCTCGATCCCATTGATCGCCAGTGAACATATCGAGCAGAAGTATTACCGCTCACGGCCTGTGGAAGCACTGCTTCTTCGACTTATCCCATTATTGGCTAAACGTGTTACATGTGTTTCTGAGCAAGTGTTACACTCTTTTTCTCCATCCCTTCAGCGCAAAATGGTTACTGTTCCTAATCCAGTAAATGTGCGTGCGCATGGGCGCGCAGACGCATCAGGTTCGCAGAAACCTCACAAGCTTTTATTAACTGTTGGTCGGCTTGAGCCACAGAAAGACTATGCGACTTTGATTCACGCCTTTGCCAAAATTGTTGATCGGGTGCCTGACTGGATTTTGCGTATCGTGGGTGAAGGGGGGTTGCGAAAGCAACTGGAAGTACAGATATCTGCTTTAGGACTCAATGGCAGAGTTGAGTTGGTGGGGGCTACAAAGGATGTTTTCAAGGAATACATGGCGGCGCAGCTATTCGTGTCTTCATCACGGTATGAGAGCTTTGGTCTGACAACGGCAGAGGCACTAGCTCATGGTCTGCCTTCAGTCGGTTTTGCTGATTGCCTTGGAATTAATCAGCTGATTCGGCCTGGGGAAAATGGTGCACTTGTAGAAGGCAACGGTGACCGTGATAATGCGTTAGCAGCAGTGCTGGAGGCTATGATGCGGGATGATGGTACCCGTATTAGTCTTTCAAAAAGCATTCATGGCTTGCCGGCGGAGTACATTCTTGACAATGTGCTGGGAAGAAATTTTTGAAGAAGTCAAGCCGTAGCTCTCCTGCGCGGTATGTCAATGTTATTCTACCGCCAGGATGGAATGGTCCAAAATTTCGGTTTCTGGCTCTCTATCTGTCGTAAACAGATCCGTTTATCTTTCTGCTAAAGGACTAAACAGGGAGGATCTCGATTTGGGTAGGGCTTATGAATGAGAAGATGGAGAATGTAGATCATGCCGTTGTGGCAGATTTTGGTGAAGAATGGCAAAGGTTCGATCAGAGAGGTTTGCCAGATGCTGAACGTAAGCTACAGTTTGAAGCCTATTTTTCGGTATTTCCATGGGAGAAGCTTTCACCTCATGCCATAGGATTTGATGCTGGTTGTGGCGCTGGAAGATGGGCTGTCTTGGCTGCTTCACGAGTCGGTCATTTGTATTGTGTTGACCCATCCAGTGCGGTCGAGGTTGCCCGAAAGAATTTGCAGCATCTGCCCAACTGCACCTTTCACCGCAATACGATTGGTGATTTGCCGTTTGCGGACAATTCGATGGATTTTGGATACTCACTAGGAGTTTTGCATCATATCCCCAACACCCAACAAGGCATTATGGATTGTGTGCGAAAATTAAAGCCAGGTGCGCCCTTTCTAGTTTATTTGTATTATGCGTTTGATAACCAACCGATCTGGTATCGATTTCTATGGGAGATAAGCGATGTTGCAAGACGCTTCATTTCAAGATTACCTCATCGGCTTAAGTATATTCTTTCTCAAATCATCGCAGTGTCTGTTTATTTTCCCCTGGCCCGAACAGGAAATGGTTTGGAAAAATTAGGTGTATCTGTTCATAGCTGGCCCTTGAGTGCTTATCGCAATAAGTCATTTTACTCCATGAGAACCGATGCTCTGGATCGTTTCGGTACCAGGTTGGAGAAGCGATTTACCAAGTTGCAAATCTTAACCATGATGGGAAATGCAGGGCTAGAGCGCGTTAAATTTAGTCCACAAATGCCATTCTGGTGCGCAGTGGGATATAAGTCCTCAAGGAGTGCTCAAAAATAAAAAATCGACCTTTGAGTTGCTGGAGAGATAGAAGAAATTTCTTGCTATTTCGAACTCCACGTTAAGGTTCTAATTTCTGGTCCTTCAAATTGTGTGTCGTTGAAGACCTAAGCACAATAGTCCACCACCCAAGACAAGGTATATCCTGTGAGGTTTATTAGTAACGACAAGTTAATCACAATTCTTTATCCATTAGCATCATATTTCAAAAAAGATCCGAGAAAGTTTCAAAATTCTCTTTTTTTTAGCTTAGAGTCGCTTGTCTTAGTTTTCACAATTTTCCAAGGGGTAATCCTAATTCTTACTCCCCCTGAATGGAAAGGAGAATTTATTTTTGTCAGTGCGCTTGTGATCGTTGGAATCGTTGGACGTAAGTGGCTCAATGCTTTTTCAAACCTCGGCATAGTGTGGGCCTCTATAGGAGGACTTGGTTTATGGATAATTCTTCAGCACTTTTTGGATTCACGGGGATCAGCAGTATTTGGTGGAAAAGTTTCTGTCCTTTGGCTTGCCAGTTTTTCAGGGCTTTTCGCGATCTCTATCATGCTGATTCGAGCCAACAATTGGAAGGTTCTAGAGAGGGCTTTCAACGCTTTTGAGCTGTTTGTTGTTTTGCAGCTTTTCGCTTCGTTTTTCCTTGGACTCGGTGAGATCCACAGTTATCGGGATGGGTCAGTTCGTGCAATGGGATTTTTGTCTGATGGTATCTCTCCTATCCTTGGATTCTTCGTGGTCAAAAATGCTTTGCTGTACAAACCGTTTAGAACATGGCTTTCTGCCTTCGTCCTGGCAATTGCCGGAGGGAAAATGGCCTTAGGGGTTACTTTGGTAGCCGGAATGCTTATCCTTGCTTTGGGTAAACGGCATGCATTTGCTGTTCTCATTTTATTGTTGGCACATGTAACAGCTTATGTAGGGATTGAGGTATGTTTTGCCTTGGAGCTTCCGAGGAACAAATACTATGAATCCAAAACTATCCCTTCCCCTGCCTCTTGGCCCTTAAAAGATAATGGCGGTCCTTCTTGGGAAGACCGTTCAGATAAAGAGAATGTGTTGAAAAGGTATCCTATTAGTCGAATGGGGCAATTGACGCTTCATTTGGTTGAAGCAGGAAGCAACCGTTTCTTGTCTTTTATCGTTGCCGCGGAAATTATTAAGCAACAGCCTCTCATTGGGGTTGGCTTTACTAGATCAAATGGTTATATATCGTACGTTAGGAGTCATGATCTATTTGGAGTGAATAAGTATTTCACTAACCCTCAACTCCTCTGGTCGAATGTCAGAAGTATTCATAATGCATGGTTGCGGGTTACTGCTGAGCTTGGAATTATAGGTTTGGCCTTGTTCCTATTATTCTGCGTTGGAATGATCTTGGTCTTCCTTAAAGTACTAGCCTGGGGAAGAAGTCTCCCTCGGGTCACGGATCACGCCCTACCCATTGCAGCAGCTTCATGGGGCCTCAGTTTTATTGTGGTGAATCAGACTGTAGGCTGGATGACACTCGGACACCCACAACTATTGTGGTTGCTAATAGCCCTTGGAATTTCCGCTCGTTTTTCTTTTTTAGATAACTTTTCTACTAAAGTTTCAACTGGTGAGGGTTGATCTTGCCTGGCAGGCATCGAATGTCATTTTCCCCAAGATAATTTTAATGGGCAAGTAATCTTGGTTACTTAAATCCTGCGTGAACTGATACGATCTTTTCAATAGACCCTTTATAAATCAATGCAAAGATATGAATGACATGCTCGACATGAAGCTAACCTCCGGTTAGGTTCATGTTATGCCAAGAACCAGTGTTAAATTGAACAACTGTCTTGGTTCTGCAAGTGAGAAATGGCCATTTTCACGCAGGATTTAAGTGGTTAATCTATGTGTGGCATTTTAGGCCGATATAATTGTTTTTCCGGTGAACCAGTTGAGGAGACAGTTCTAGTTAGAATGTCAAACCTTCTGGCTCACCGAGGTCCTGATGGGCAAGGCGTTTTTCAAGACGGCTCAGTTGGGTTTGGTCATCGACGATTAGCGGTCATTGACCTTTCACCAGCCGCCCACCAACCAATGGTGAGTGATGATGGTCAATTTTGCATTACGTACAACGGCGAGATCTATAATTTTCGAGAAGTGAGGGAGATTCTTGAGGCACTAGGTCATCACTTCAAATCCCAGAGTGACACGGAAGTGGTCTTGGCCGCGTATCGTGAATATGGCGTAAAGTGTGTTGAACATTTTCGAGGAATGTTTGCCTTTGGAATTTGGGATAAGCGTCATCGCAAACTCTTTTTGGCTAGAGACCGGGTTGGGAAAAAACCACTGTACTATTGGCTGGATGAGCAAGGAATTGGCTTTGCTTCAGAACCCAAGGCCTTTTTAGCCGATCCACAGTTTAGACCTCAAGCGGATTTAGAAGGCATCTCCCATTATCTAACGTATCAATACGTTCCACATCCTTGGTCTGCCTTTCGGGGAGTGCGTAAGCTGCCACCTGCCCATTTTTTAGTTGTTGAAAATGGACAGGTAAGTATTGAACGTTATTGGAAATTATCCTATAGCCAAAATTATACAGGCTCTGAACAGGAGGCTTCTCAGGAGCTTATTCAGAAACTCGAGGAGGCAGTGAAATGTCGATTGATCAGTGATGTTCCCCTTGGGGCGTTTCTCAGTGGAGGTATTGATTCGAGTGTTGTGGTGGGCATCATGGCGCAACTGGGGGCTTCACCGCTCAACACGTTTTCGATTGGATTCGAGCAGGAAGCGTACAATGAATTATCCTTTGCCCGGACTGTTGCCAACAGGTTTGGAACACGGCATCAAGAATTTGTCGTCACGCCTAAACCTTCCGAAATCTTTTCAAGATTAACCTGGCACTATAATGAACCGTTTGCGGATTCTTCAGCCATCCCTACGTTTTATTTGGCTGAGATGACCAAACAATATGTCACGGTTGCCCTGAATGGAGATGGGGGAGACGAAGACTTAGCGGGGTACGATAGATACTTGGCCAATGTTTTGAGTGGGCGGTATGATCGCCTGCCCGCTTTCTTGAGAAGGTGGCTCGAAACTGCCGCTCGTTTTCTTCCTGAACCAAAAGAATCGAAAACGCTTATCAGTCGAGTGAAGCGCTTTACTTCAGCCTTATCCCATTCTCCAGAGTATCGATACAGTCTGTGGATGAGCCATTTTGATGCTGGCTTAAAAACTGAACTATGCACCGAAGAATTTAAGGTCGGATGTGGAGGGAGCGAGTCCACGGACCTTCTTCTGGATGCCTTTCAGCGATCAGATGCGACGAATATGATAGATGCGACGTTAGACGTTGATGTGAACACCTATTTGCCCGATGATTTATTGGTCAAAGTTGATATCGCGACCATGGCACATGGCTTGGAAGCTCGTTCGCCTTTTCTTGATCATGAGGTCATGGAATTTTGTGCAAGTTTGCCGGCCCACATGAAACTGAGAGGATCGAACAAAAAATATCTTTTGAAAAAAGCCGTCAGTGACCTTCTTCCACCGGAAATTTTACATCGCCCTAAAATGGGGTTTGGGGTTCCTATTGATCATTGGTTAAGGAATGAACTCCGCGACTTTGCTTATGATATATTATTGTCCCCTCGATCGATCCAACGCGGTTATTTTAAGAGAGAGGTTGTCGAACGTCTCTTGCATGAACATGTCAACAAGGTCAGAGCTTGGCATTATCCCATTTGGAATTTGCTGATGCTTGAATTGTGGCATCGAATGTTTATCGATGGTGAGTGGGTTGCTGAAGCGAGGAGGGTGGCGTAGCGACGTGGGGTTCTTAGGGTTCCCGCAAGAATAACTTCCCATGTTTGGGCGTCGATCCATCCCGCCTGGCGGCGTTGCTCGTTCTTTCCATACGAGGAGTATGCGCAGTCCTCGCGCCTTGCCAGACAGGTGTCTCAGCACCCAAACATGGGAAGTTATTCTTGCGGGAACCCTTATAACAAGATGACGTTTTCTTTTTCCTCTTGAACATTTCGAGTACCATTCCGGGTGTCAAATACAATTGGGGCATGTTTCACGATCAGGTCGTAATCGAAACTGGAATGGGCGGTGAGAATGAGGGCGCAATGGCATTCTGCCAATAGGGAAGGAGATAAAATTTTCGCACTCAACTCGACATCTCCTATTTGGAGCCTTTCCGCATACGGATCAACATAAGTGAGTTGGGCGCCTTCTTTGTGTAATAACTCCATGACTTTGGTGGCTGGCGATTGACGTGAGTCGCCAGTATCGGCCTTATACGTCACGCCCAAAACAAGAATGCCCGCTCCATTTAAGCATTGCGTTCGTTGATTCAGGATCCGTTGAAGTTTTGCAACAACGAAGTAGGGCATCCCTTCATTGATTTCTCCTGCCAATTCAATAAACCGCGTGTGCAGGTCGTATTCCTTTGACTTCCACGATAAATAATACGGGTCCAAAGGGATGCAGTGGCCTCCTACACCCGGTCCAGGGTAGAAGGGCATAAACCCGAAGTTCTTGGTGGCTGCGGCATCAATCACTTCATACACATTAATGTCCATCCTGTCGCACAGCATGGCTAATTCGTTAGTCAGGGCAATATTCACCGATCGAAACACGTTTTCGAACACCTTGGTCATCTCTGCTACTCTTGTCGAGGAGGTAGCGAAAATTTTAACAATGGATTGTTCGTAAAAGGTTTTGGCCATGTCACAGCAGGCAGGGGTCACCCCTCCAACGAGCTTAAAGGTATTTTGCGTGTTGAAGGATTGGTTTCCGGGATCAACACGTTCTGGAGAAAAAGCCAGGAAAAAATCTTTTCCTACTTGAAGCCCATCTTTTATTAACTCTGGCAAGATGACCTCTTCTGTTGTGCCAGGATAGGAAGTACTTTCCAGCACGACCAGCATTTCGGGATGTGCGTGTTTGGCGATGGCCTTGGTGACCTTGATAATGGCACTGATGTCTGGCTCTTTATTGATGGTGAGAGGGGTTGGTATACAAATAAGGATCACGTCACATTTTTCGAGAAGGCCAAGGTTTGTCGTGGCCGAGAATTGTTTTGCTTCCAATGCTTGAGCCAGGTCCTTGTCCGACACATCGTCTATGTAACTTTTCCCTTTGTTGACTTGATCAACCTTTTCAATGTCTTCATCAATGCCAATAACCTGATATCCCGTTTTTGCCTGAAGGACCGCGAGAGGGAGGCCGACATATCCAAGCCCGACTACTCCAATAACTGCCGAATGATTTTGTATTTTATCCAATAACTGCATGTCTTTTCCTAAACTGCTGTGTGAAAGCTTGGGTTTCATATGGCATTGTGCACGATCGTCTCAAGATGAGCCACATGCCCTTCATTCTTTGTCTGTTATGCTCTCAGGAATCAGCGGGCATCCATTCGTGGAGTTCGAAACTCTAGATTCCCGCGTGTAAACCTCTGGGGTAGCTCGTCTTGCCCGGTGCCGCGAGAATGACGGGACGAAGGATGATGGGCCACAGGGCCTTCGTAAGCCTTGACTCGTTCGGTTCCTAACTGATTTCCCGGAGCCTAACTTACCTGCGTCCCGGGATCAATTTCACCCTCCACCAACGTGACAAATCCTAGCACGTCTTTCCCCCCTGCCGCTAAGACCATTCCCTGAGTTCCACCCCCATGAGTTTCGCGGGCTTTATAGTGTGTTAGCTATTGGATGAATACAACCCCTCACCCCAACCCTCTCCCCACAGGGGCGAGGGAGACTGAGATGTCTTAGTTGAAAGTTAAAATACTATAAGTTCTCGACTGCCACGATCGTTTTTCCGACAAGATCCGCAGGGGCGTATTTTTTCCCAATGCCTGCGACGATTTGCCGTTGCTCGGTGCCGAGATCTACTTGGAGCTTGAGCAATTTATTTGATTTTGGCACTCGTTCGGCGGTGAGGCCTTGGCGACTTTCAGTTGAACATTTTGAAAGTCTATTCCCCCACGCTTCAGCGAGAAGGGGCGATGCGAAATTTTTGTTTGCCGTTGATGCAGTAGGTTTCGAAGTCGTTGTGGTCGATGGTGAATATCGTGGAGAGTGATTCTCGTTTTGCGAGATGTACTAGTGTGGCATCGGCGAAGTCCATGGGGCGATCCGCATATTGTTTCATGAGCCGATCCAGGTTTGGCAAATCCGCGTCAGTTATTGGAAGTACCGTAACCGCGCCGGAGGATAACAACCGCCAAGCTGCAGTGATGTCTTTTGGATGAGTGCTGAGCAGATGAAACACCTCAGCGAGCACAGCCGCTGTCGTGGCCAAAGGTAGGTGAAGCGTAGAGAATGTCTCTACACACCGATCGTGCCAGCGATCTTTGGGATTCAGAATTGCAAGAATGGCTCCGGTATCAATGATCCCGTTTGCGGACATAGCGTTCTTGAATTCTCAAACGGACGCGCTTCTTGGCTTGCGACGCAAGGTTAGGATCGCCCCCGCGAATAGTACCGAAACATTTCCGAGCCGCTTTATGCAATCGCCGTTGCACATCTTCGTCTTCCGAGGGGTCCTTCCGGTGAAGCCAATCTTTGACAATCCGGTCGAGAAGCCGTGCCACACTGATCTGTTCCGTTCGAGCAGTTTGCTCCAAAACATTCTTCAACTCGGGATCCACACGCCAGCTATATACGGCTGTCTTACTCATGCACTACAATGTAGTGCATGATGGGCAGGCTGTCAAGGAATGCTATGGCACTTGAAACGTCTTGGGCCCATCATTCGAGAAACAGCCATAGGGTGCATTATGAGTGGATGGTGGTCATTTTCAAATTGACATCATGACATATGTGTCATACCCTCGAGCGAGGAGGTTCAGGGTTAGAGAAACTTGAAGAGTGAACGGTTTGAAGATATTGCGGCGTGTCAAAAGGAATATGACGAACGCAAAGGGGGCCAACTGTGAACCTGACAAACCTGAGTCGCGACGGCAATTCTAGACGCTATGGGTGTAGGAAACGTATGAAAAGATGTAGGAATTCGAAGTGGATAAGCGGATAGCCATTGTCAACGTGACCCGCATGGAAGGGCTTGCTCAGGGATTGGAGCAGGCCGGCATCCAATTGCGTGGCCTTTTTCCTTTGCAGCCCGATACGTTTTCCCCAAAAGGTATGGATCCGCGGGATTTATTGTTTCTGGATGGATTTCGGGCAAGATTTTCCGATCTCCAGGATTTCCTAGGAGGAACGATGTTCAAAACCATTGCTCGGATGGACGAGGATGAAGTGCCGGGCCGGGAGATGACAACACGGGAACGGCTTGTGTTGATGGAAAAACGCGGGCTCATCGATTGCGAGCAGTGGAAGGATATCCGTGAAGTCAGAAACAATTTTACGCATGAGTATCCTGATGAAGATTCGGCAAAGGCTACCAATCTGAATGCCGCGTGGCAGTATGTCCCGGTGCTGTTGTCGGTCGTGCAAGCCATGAAGGATTATGCCCGGCGTCAGTATGGCATAGGTGCATAAGGTATCAGCTATGCGCCTGCAACCCGCCCAGCGAGAAGTGATCACCACACTAGTCCGATCGATGGTCCCTCCTGAGTCCAGCTACGAACTACGCCTGTTTGGCTCCAGACTGAACGATCAGGCGAAAGGAGGGGATGTGGACCTCTATCTCGAAGTTGCCGGCATGGAGGCCACAGCGCTCGCGACGCTTCAACGGGGTCTGCGTGTTCGGTTGGAGGAAGCCATGGATTTGCCCGTGGATCTGACCATTCAACAACGGGGCGCACCGCTCAACCTTGTTTCTCGCCTAGCGAAAGAGGAAGGAATGAGGCTTTAGCGCGAGCCCTTAGGGTTCGCGCAAGAATAAATTCCCATGTTTGGGCGTCGATTTATCCCCTCTGGCGGCGTTGCACGTTCTTTCCATGAACCGAACATGAGGGAATTTCTGCCTCAGGTTACTGGGTCTACCTTATCATCTTACCTGTGTGCCGGGATCAATTTCACCATCCAACAACGTGACAAGTCCTAGCACGTCTTTCCCTCCCGCCGCTAAGACCATTCCCTGAGATTCCACCCCCATGAGTTTCGCGGGCTTTAAGTTCGCGACGACCACAATCGTTTTTCCTACGACATCTTCCGGAGTGTATTTTTTCCCAATTCCTGCGACGATTTGCCGTTGCTCGGAGCCGAGGTCTACTTGGAGCCTGAGCAATTTATTTGATTTCGGCACTCGTTCGGCGGTGAGGACCTTTGCGACTTTCAGTTGAATCTTTTGAAAGTCCTCAATCGAAATTTGGTTTTCCGCATCTGGGGACGCCAGCGCGTCTCCGGGTGAGGAAGGGCTTTTGGATAGGGCCTGGCCCGTTGCTTCCGTTGGCGAAGAAGCCGGTGTCGATTCTGTACTCACAGTGACTCCTTGTTTGGAAATTTTCGCGGGATCAATGCGCGGAAATAAGGACTTGCCCTTGACAACTTCAATGCCAGGTGTCAGGTCGCCCCAAGCCATTGGTTTAGCGAGAATGGGCGTTGAAAAATCAATGTGCAGTCCTAACTGGCGGGACATTTCCTCCGCCGTTCTTGGCATGGTGGGATACACCGCCACGCACAGAAAACGTAACGTCTCAGCGGCATGATATAAAACGGTGTGAAGACGATTCTTCTTTTCTTCATCTTTTGCAAGAACCCATGGAGCGGTTTGGTCGATGTATTGATTAGCCTGTTGCACAAGACTCCAAATAGATTCGAGCATCCGATTAAATTCCAAGCGGTCTGATCCTAGATGAAGCGGAAGCTTCTCTTGAATGAGGGCTTCTGCTGTGGCTTGAAGCTCGGTATCCAAATCCGATGTCTCAGTAGAAACGGATATGGGAATTTTCCCTCCACAAGATCGTTGGATTAACGTCACCGTTCGACTTAACAAATTTCCAATACCATTGGCCAAATCGCTATTGACCCGACCAATAAACGGCTCATGCGAAAAATCACCATCCTGTCCAAACGGAACTTCCCGTAACAGAAAATACCGAAACGCATCGGGGCCGAATGTATCGACCATGGCGTAGGGATCAACGACATTCCCGCGACTTTTGGACATCTTTTCACCATTCACTGTCCACCAGCCATGAGCGAAAATTGTGTGGGGGAGCGGAATCTCTAATGCCATGAGCATGGTCGACCAATACACGGCATGCGTCGTTAAAATATCTTTGCCCACTAAGTGCACCGTAGCCGGCCAAAAACGATCCACTGCCGGTTTGGCAGGCAAGTACTCCAAGCCAGACACGTAATTTACCAATGCATCAAACCACACATAGGTCACGTAGTCTTGATCAAACGGCAGTTCAATGCCCCAGGAGAGTCTTGACTTGGGTCGTGAAATAGAAAGGTCTTCGAGGGGTTTTTGCAAAAATCCCAAGACTTCATTGCGGCGAGATTCGGGACGGATAAAATTTGGATTCGCATTAATATGGTCAAGAAGCCGCTGTTGATACTGACTCATTCGGAAGAAATAATTACTTTCGCTCAGTTGTTCGACCGGCCGTTGGCAGTCAGGGCACAATCCGCCTTCCACATCCTTCTCAGTCCAGAATCGTTCATCAAACGTGCAATACCAACCGGTGTACTCCGCACGATAAATCAGTTGCTGATCGAATAGTTTCTGCAGAAACCGTTGCACCACCGCTTGGTGCTTTGCGTCGGTCGTTCGAATAAACCCGTCATTGGAAATATCCAGCATCTTCCACAAATGTTGAAATTGTGGGGTTAACCGATCGCAGTGTTCTTGAGGTGGTATGCCGGCTTTGGCAGCGGCATGTTGAACCTTTTGCCCGTGCTCATCGAGGCCCGTGAGGAAAAAGACATCATGCCCACGCATACGGTGATACCGTGCCAGAACATCAGCGGCAATCGTGGTGTAGGCATGCCCGATGTGTGGCACATCGTTCACATAATAAATCGGGGTGGTGATGTAGAAGGTTTTAGCCATGGGTTAGTGGTGTTCCCAAAACAGGAAGGATGAATCACGCGGCATGACGATGAATAACCTGCTGAAAACGAAGCAGGAAGTTTTCCAGAACGAGTTGTGCGTTGAGGTTTCGGATCGGGGCCTGTTCAAGCGTATGCAAAGACTCACAAAGATCAAATAATTGGTCAGGGTCAATGCCCTCAACCAGTCGTTGAATCCTTTCAAGATGCGAATAGTGGAGCATCAGGTCTTCCTGGGCTCCGATGCTGGCCAGGAGCAGATCGCGTAGTCCGTGCGAAAGCCAGTCAACGATGTCCGAGCACTGTCCAGCTTTCGACAATTGTTCTGCTTTATTCAACAAGTCGGTGGTACTGGCCATTGATTGCTCTGCGCAAAGCTCAAAAAATTGCTCGTAATGTTCTTTCGTTTGGACAGCGTCTGCTTGCAGCGCAAGGCCGATTCTGTTGCCGGTAACTTGGGAAAGAAATTTCGCGTCCTCCCCAGGAAGCGCCTGTTTGAGTGCGAGTGCGCCCTCAACTTGGGATGAGGTCGCCGGAAAGAACCGAAGGGTCAGGCAGCGAGAACGCACCGTGGCGAGCAACTTCATGGGATGACTCGTGATCAAAATAAACAAGCTGTGGTCCGGCGGATCTTCCAATGTTTTCAGAAAGGCATTGGCCGCGCTGGGAGTGAGCCGTTCGGCGTCATTGATCAAACAAATCTTCCGCGCACTAAACAGTGGCCGATAAATCATGTGCCGTTCCACATCGCGCACTTGGTCGATTTTTATTTGGGGATTGGCCTTGTCTTCTTCCGGTTGAATGACAAGCAAATCAGGATAGGTTTCCGATGCGATCTGTTGACAGGCTCGGCATTGACCGCAGGAGTCGGGCTGGGCGGTGGCGGGCGGAGCTTCACACGATAAGGCTTGCGCAAACCGAAGGGCCATCAGCCGTTTACCCATACCCTCGTTACCCACAAAGAGATACGCATGACCAATCATCTCGTTGGCCAAGGCGGTACGGAGTTTTCGTTTTGGCCCTTCATGGCCGATGACTTCAGCAAATGGCATCGTGATTATTCTCTAATCCAAATGTTATTCCGAAAAAAAAGAAATCCTTTGTAGCCGCGCCATCTCATGGCGCCTCAGGCACGCGTGGGAGGCAGCATGAGATGCTGCAGCTACAGTTTTCAATTGTGTAATTTTGTCCGGGGATTGCCTTTCAAACTATTGAGATCTTGAAATTTGTTCGCCCCGAAGCCGTCGCTGGAGAATCGGCTCTACCAACACCCGCATTTGTTTGGCAATGGCCTCTTCCGAACGACGTGCATTGATGATGGTCATTCGCCGGGGATGTTCCTGTGCAAGCTGTAAAAACCCTTTCCTCACGCGCGAATGAAAGGCCAGGGTCTCCTTGTCGATGCGGTTTTGGTTGAGGTCGTGTCGTCGCCGAGCCAGTCCCTGTTGTACGGGAAGATCAAACACAAACGTCATATCCGGAGTCAAGCCTTGAGTGACGAAGCGATTAAAGCGTTGCAAGTTGCTGATATTCAAGCCCCGGCCATATCCTTGATACGCCAAAGTTGAGTCGGAAAATCGGTCGCACAGCACCACGGCGCCTTGGTGTAACGCGGGAAGCAGCAGGGAAGCCACATGCTGGCTACGAGCGGCAAACACCAGCGAGGCTTCGGTTTCAGGAGTGAGCGAATCTATGGGGTTGGTCTGGGTCTGAAGGAAAATGTCCCTGATGTGTTCAGCAACCGGGGTGCCACCAGGTTCTCGTGTTTCAACCACCCAGAATCCCGAGTCTTTCAGATATTCAGCTAAACCCCGGCATTGTGTCGATTTTCCGCTCCCTTCAATCCCTTCAAACGTAATAAACACACCGCGGGTCGGTTGGGTGATTTCTTCGATGTCCGTTCCGTATTCACCCGTGTGGCCACGCTCGGCATCGTAAGCTAAGTTGTTGAAATTCGCAAGAAAAGGGGTTGAAGCAAGGAGCGCTTACTTGTAACATGCCAAGATACTCACAGGCTTATGTTGTCCAAGGCAAAACACCATGGGATTACCGATGGGTGAATCGGCCAATCCAAGGCCGGAGCCGGTTTTAACCAAAGCAAAAACCGCATCAGTTGTCATTCTGAGCGGAGGGAAGAATCTCTTAATCACCTATGTCCAGAGTTACACTTAAACGGTATTTTTTAACAGGTCTGTTGGTGATCACCCCGATTTGGGGAACCATCCTGGTCCTCAAGACGCTCTTTGTCGCGGTGGATAGCATTTTAGGAAATATGTTGTCCGACATCGTGACAGAAGACTATTACGTTCCTGGCTTGGGAATTCTCACGCTTGTCATTCTCATTTTTCTGGCTGGTATGATGGCCACGAATTTCCTTGGAGGCCGTCTGTACAAACGCTGGGAAGAATTTCTCGACCGCGTTCCAATCGTCCGCGGGATTTATGCCACGCTGAAGTCCATGATGGACATTCTCTCCTTCAAACAACGCGAGAAATACAATAAAGTCGTGATGATACAATTTCCCAAAGATGAAAATTACGTCTTGGCCTTTGTCACCGGAGAAACTCGTGAGGAGGTGCAGACCTTAGTACCCGAACCCCTTGTCCACGTGTTTGTGCCCACTTCGCCGAATCCGACATCAGGGTATTTTTTACTGGTGCCGGAACGGGAAGTCCAGTCAGTGGATATGAGTGTGGAAGAAGCCATGAAACTTATCGTGTCCGGCGGGCTCTATTCCTCGGGGACATCCATGGGCGTTCCGACAATCGACCCGAAAGAAGGAACCTCATTCCAGGAAGGGAATGTGGAGGTTAAGACTGGTTAGTCAGCAACCGATCTTTTCATGACTGCCTCGGACACCCAAAAACCCATGAAACGAATCTCAGCTATTGTCATGGCCGCAGGCTTAGGGAAGCGTATGCGGTCCAAAACAGCGAAAGTTCTGCATCCCGTCGCGGGGAGGCCAATGGTCTGGTATATGACCTCATTGGCTCGTCGCATGTCCGATGGACATGTAGTGGTCGTTGTGGGCCATCAAGGTGAGCAGGTCAAAGCCTTTCTCGATCAAGAAAAGAAAGCCCTCGAACCCCTGGATATCGTCGTGCAAGCCAAACAACTTGGCACTGGCCATGCCGTACAGCAAGCCAAATCAGTGCTCATGCCTAAAGCGAAACCTGTTTCAGAATTATGCCTCATCCTCAATGGCGACACGCCTCTGCTCACCCAAGCCACCGTTGAACAGCTTATTGCCCAACATCAGCACACGCAAGCTACCGTGACGATCTTGACCACGGAATTGGACAATCCACAAGGATATGGGCGAGTGATGCGTCGGCCCACCGGGCAAGTCGTGAGAGTGGTGGAAGAAAAAGATGCCTCTTCAGAAGAAAAATCAAATCAAGAAGTGAACGTTGGCACCTACGTGGTGAATAGTACGTTTCTGTTTAAAGCCCTGGATATGCTGAAACCCAATAATGCCCAAGGGGAATACTACCTTACAGACATCATTGGATTGGCCGTGACGCAAGGATTACGTGTGGGTGGAATGAAAACGGCAGATTCTGCCGAGTGCTTCGGTGTGAATAGCCGTGAACATTTGGCATTTGTCGAACAGGTGATGCGTCAGCGGATTCGGTCGCGATGGTTGCTGGCCGGGGTGACCATGCTCGATCCAAACACCACATTCATCGCCGACAGTGTCGAAATCGGGCAAGATACGGTGCTGTATCCGGGTGTGACCATCGAGGGAACCACCAAGATTGGCTCTGAAACCGTAGTTCGCTCGAATTCTCGGCTGACAAATAGTGTGGTTGGGGATGGAGTCGTCATTGAAGATAGTTCGATCCTGGATGGAGCCGTAGTAGAAGCAGGCGCAACCATCGGCCCGTTTGCCCGTCTTCGGCCAGGCGCCGTCGTTCGGACGAAGGCCAAAGTCGGAAACTTTGTCGAGTTGAAAAATGTCGAACTCGGCGAGGGTTCCAAAGCCAATCATTTGGCCTATCTGGGAGATGCGACCATTGGGAAACACGTCAATATTGGAGCCGGGACCATTACCTGTAACTACGATGGCTTCCGAAAGGAACGAACGGTCATTGAAGATGGAGTGTTTATTGGAAGCGATTCCCAATTAGTCGCGCCCGTGACGATAGGGGAAGGGGCCGTGATTGCTGCAGGATCGACAGTGACTAAAGATGTTCCCGCGGATGCGCTCACGCTTTCCCGAACCGAACAAGTGAATCGTGAAGGATGGGCCTCCCGCCGTCGAGCTTGGAATGCCAATGAATCAACCAAAGCTCCGAAGAAAGGCGCCACGAAATCCCAAGGTCTGACTTCCAAAGGTTCCAAGAAGAAACCCCGGTAAATTTCACATATGGGCACCTCTACAAACCAGGCATTTTTTGTGAGGGCAAGGAAGCCGCGCGCGGAAAACCGGAGTGTATGGGCGAATACATGAGGATGTGAGCACGCGGCTGACGCCGCCATCACGGAAAAGGACGGTTTTTAGAGGTGCCCATATGTTCCCATGGCCTTATCGGCTCCCGTGTATGATGAAAATGATCCATGGCCTTCGTGAACCGGAAGGCGTGAGGCGGAAGGGGTGGAAAGAAGAGTGTCGACTCCCGTTTCCCGCCAGCCGTCTGATGAATTTCTAAACAGCCATTGTGTGTGGTTTCTTTAGATTTCTCACCAATCTTCCGAAATAAGGGAGTCGTCCGGACGTAAGGCGTGAAACCTAACCCGTTTCCCATCGTGTGGTTTCTTTTCCCCTCGCCCCTGAGGGGAGAGGGTAGGGTGAGGGGTTGTATGACCCAAGTTTATTTTGATACGGACCGTCCTGGCCCTTAGGGTTCGCGCAAGAATAACTTCCCATTTTGGGGTGCTGAGACACCCGTCTGGCAAGGCGCGAGGACTGCGCATACTCTTGGTATGAAAGGGACGAGCAACGCCGCCAGACGGGATGGATCGACGCCCAAAGATGGGAAGTTATTCTTGCGCGAACCCTTAAGGTAGCCGAGGCAATAGCCTAAAAAGAATTAAAACAATTATGTGTGGAATCATCGGATACATCGGGGACAAAAATGCGACCTCGATCATCGTCGAAGGCCTGAAGCGTCTGGAATACCGCGGGTATGACTCAGCCGGGATTGCGATGCTCCAGCATGGCCACATCGAAGTGCGGCGGAGTGTGGGAAAGCTCGTCAACCTCGAACAAGCTCTGCAACATGAACACCTGATTGGCAACGTCGGTATTGGACACACTCGGTGGGCTACCCATGGAAAACCCTCCGAACAAAACGCCCATCCACATCGATCGGGGAATGTCGTCATCGTTCACAACGGCATCATTGAAAATTACCTGGCCCTCAGGCAGCAGTTGAAGAACGAGGGGTATCACTTTGAATCCGAAACCGATACCGAAGTCATTGCGCACCTCCTGGCCTTTCATATGAAGGACGGGCGCTCATTGCAGAGTGGCTTCCGAGCCACCATCCGTGAGCTGCATGGCAGTTACGCGATTGCCGGATTATGCATGAGTGAGCCGGAATCACTGGTTGCCGCACGCTCGGGATGTCCCCTGGTCATCGGCAGAAGTGAGAAGGCGTCCTATTTGGCTTCAGATGTCACACCCTTATTAATCCACACCAGGCAATTCATCTACCTAGAAGATGGTGATATTGCCGTCCTGACGCCCTTAGGGGTGGAGATCACAGGAGTCGAGGGTCGGCCAGCCGACCGAGAAACCGTGGAAGTGGATTGGAATGCCGATGCTGCGGAAAAGGGCGGGTATCCGCACTTCATGCTCAAGGAGATTCACGAACAGCCCCAAGCCATTCTTGACACCCTACGCGGGCGATACAGCTATGATTCAGGGGAAGCCGATCTGCCCGATTTGGCCATGACTCCTGAAGAACTGATCAACGCCAAAAGAATATGGATTGTTGCCTGTGGAACATCCTGGCATGCCGGGCTGGTGGGAAAGTATTTGTTCGAAGAATTGATTCGTAAACCGGTCCAAGTCGATATTGGATCCGAGTTTCGGTATCGAGAGCCGATGGTACAGGAAGGCGATTTATTCATTGCCATTTCTCAATCAGGCGAAACCGCCGATACACTGGCCGCCGCGCGAGAAGCCAAACGGTTGGGCGCACATGTGCTCTCCATCGTGAATGTCGTCGGCAGCACGTTGGCACGTGAATCAGATGGCGTGATCTACACGCGATGTGGCCCGGAAATCAGCGTCGCCTCGACCAAGGCCTTTACCGGCCAAGTCATTGCCTTATATCTGTTGGCGCTGCATATCGGACGAGTCCGGCAAGTATTGAGCGTGGAAGATGGCCGATGGTGGTTAGATCAATTTATGAGCCTGCCGAGGCATGTTGAGCACGTCATCAAACGGGAAGCAGAAATTCTTTCAATCGCAAAACGATTCTATCAACACCGCAATTTTCTCTACCTGGGCCGAGGCATCAACTTCCCCATCGCGCTCGAAGGGGCCCTTAAGCTCAAGGAAATCTCCTACATCCATGCCGAAGGCTATGCCGCCGGAGAAATGAAGCACGGCCCCATCGCCCTGCTCGATGAAGAAATGCCAGTAGTCGTATTGGCCCCGCGTGACCGGCTGTACGAAAAAACCGTGAATAACCTCATGGAAGTCAAAGCCCGAAGTGCCCCGGTCATTGCCTTTGTCAGCGAAGGTGAGCGCGAACTCGGCGCCTTAGCAGATTTCGTGTTTACCATTCCCAGCACCCATGCGTTACTGTCACCCATACCCTTCACCGTCGCCCTGCAACTCTTGGCCTACCACATCGCCGTCCTCCGAGACATCGACGTCGACAAACCCCGCAACCTCGCCAAAAGCGTCACCGTCGAATAATTCAAAAAAAAGTAACTACTCAGCTCACCCCCCTTTTGCCCCAGGACTGCGTTGCTGTGTGCTCAAATCCTCACGTATTTCATATACGCTCCGGTTTTGCGCCCCTCGCGCCTTGTCCTGAGCCAAAAGGGAGGCAACCTGAGCAGTTATAGTGTTTAACCTTCAATGAAGACATCTTAAAAATCCCTCTCCCCTAATCCATGGGGAAGAGGGCAAGGGTGAGGGGGTCTAAACAAACGGTTAAAACACAATAACAGCAGTGAGTCGCAATACCGCCATCTGTTTCTGTCATTTCGACCCCCAGGAGAAATCTCCCCGCTTTCCACAATCCGAGCAGGCTCGTAGCACTCGACATGCCACCTCCATCTTTCAGTTTCTGTCATTTCGACTCCCAGGAGAAATCTCCCCGCTTCCCACCGTCCAAGCAGGCGCGCAGCACCCGACATGCCACCTCCATCATTCTGTTTCTGTCATTTCGACTTCCAGGAGAAATCTCCCCGCTTCCCACCGTCCAAGCAGGCGCGCAGCACCCGACATGCCACCTCCATCTTTCAGTTTCTGTCATTTCGACCCCGAGGAGAAATCTCCCCGCTTTCCACCGTCCGAGCAGGCTGGCAACACACGACATGCCACCTCCATCTATCTGTTTCTGTCATTTCGACCCCCAGGAGAAATCTCCCCGCTTTCCACCGTCCAAGCAGGCTCGCAGCCCTTGACATGCCAACTCCATGTTTCTGTTTCTGTTTCTGTCATTTCGACTCCAGGAGAAATCTCTCCGCTTCCAACCCTCCGAGCAGGCTCGCATCACTCGACATGACAACAAAAAAGAGGTCAAGAAAAAAGGGGCAATTCTACTTTATAAAATATTTCTGTTTATGTCATTTTTGTGGACGATTCTAACATTCCCTCCGAAAAATGAGACGCTACCTTTCCTCTCTTTGTCTATACACCAAATTGGATTGCTCCATACACCTCATTGTGCTACTGTCAGGATCACGAAAGGAGGATGAGCATGGCACGAACCAATATCGAATTGGAAGACAAACTTGTCAAAGAAGGGATGAAGGTTTTTCAGTGCAAAACAAAAAAGGAATTAGTGCATCTGGCGCTTCAAGAGTTGTTGAAGAAAGAAAAGCGAAAAGAAATTCTGCAACTTCGAGGCAAGGTGAAGTGGGAAGGTAGTCTGGACGTGATGCGAAGGTCACGCGTGTGATTGTTGTTGATACGACCGTTTGGATAGATTTTTTTAATGGAGCGGGGACTCCGGAAGACCACCATCTTCAAAAACTTATTTCGGAAGACTGGTCAATTGCGCTGACCGATCTCATTTTCTGTGAAATCCTTCAGGGAATACCAAACGACAAAGAATACGAGCGCACACGAAATCTACTTTTGCAGTATCCCATCCTTCTCATGGATGGTTTTCCTATCTTTGAACAGGCTGCGATGATCTATCGAGCCTGCCGAAAGCGCGGGCTCACCATACGGAAAACCATCGATTGTTTGATAGCATCCGTTTGTATTGCCAATGATCTAGCCTTGTTTCAAAAAGATTCGGACTTTGATTACATTGCCCAGGTCACACCATTAAAAGTCCATCACCCCGTTCCAATGTAATTCACGACAAGAGTTGAAGCCCCCTCGGTTCTCGGGACTGGGGGCACGGATTACCCCTCCACTGGCTAGGGGTCTTGCAAGGTTCCATTTGGATAAGGGGTCAGGCATGAGTATTGACTTATAATAGGGTCATAATAGGGTCAGGCCTGTGTTATTGCATTCAGGGGCTGTTGAATATTTCACTCCAATAGCCAAATGGGAGAGGTCAGGTCTTGACTTAATATATTTTTCGTTTGTCCTAGCCGTGGCTGGGTTTCCAGAGTGTTGGGGGTCAGTGTTGGGGGGGGGGGTTGGGGGTCAGGTCTCAATACTGTTCACTTAGATGAAAATCTGTTATACTTCGCCTCCACACGTAATCTGGGAGGAGGCAACATGGCAAGAAAGAAAGTCGGCTTGGGGGCGGGGGCTCGATTGGCGGATTATTTGAGCACGGGATTACTGGCTCGTGCCTTTCCGGTGGCCATCATCAACGAAGAACTTGACGCACATCATTGTAACAGTGAACGTGTCCGCACCTTTCCCGCTTCTGCCGTGGTGTACTACACCATGGCGTTGAGCTTATACAGCGAGGCCGCGTACGAAGCGGTGTTTGCCGCTGTGGCCCAAGGGCTGGCATGGAAAGACCACAAACCCGTTGCTCCCGTGACCGTTGTCAAATCAGCCATCAGCAAAGCCCGCTCACGGCTGACGTGGAAGGCGCTGAAAGCCATTGGACAGCGCTGCTTGCGCCCGTTGGCTCGTCCAGAGCATGCCCACGCCTTTTTTGCAGGCTACCGACTCGTCGCGATAGATGGCTCCAACTTTGAGGTCCCGGATGAGGAAGCCAATGTGCAAGCCTTTGGGTACCCAGGGAGCCGAACCGGGCAGGCCGGCTACCCCCAAGCCCAGTGCGCCATTTTGACGGAATGTGCCAGTCACGCCATTTTGGATGCCGAACTAGGGGCCTATAAGCAGGCCGAATGGGAGGTGGCCGCGCCCTTGGTGCGTCGCCTCACGCCCGACATGCTCTGCATGGCCGATCGCGGCTTTGTCGGGTACGCCCATTGGCAGGCCGGCCTTCAGACCGGAGCGCAACTACTCTGGCGCATGCCGAAGAGCTTGATCCTTCCAGTTGACAAGCTGTTGGACGATGGCTCGTACCTGAGCCATCTGTATCCCAGTGAACGCGCCAGAAGAAAGCGAATTGATGGGATCGCCATCAGGGTGATTGAGTATGTCTTACCGCAGGGGCCCAATAGCGAACCGCTGTACCGTCTCGTCACCACGCTGCTGGATGACCAAGGCGCACCCGCCCAGGACCTGGCTCAACTGTATCACGAGCGCTGGGAGGTGGAATTGGTGTTTGATGAGCTGAAGACGCACCTGAGGCAACGTCGTCGCGTCCTGCGCAGTAAAACGCCAGAGTTGGTGCGTCAAGAGTTCTACGGATGGGTGATGGCCCACTACGCCGTGCGCTGGTTGATGTATCAAGGGGCCACCCAGGCAGACATCCCTGACCGCACGGTATCTTTTACGGCCACGGTGCAGTTAGTGCGTCGAACCCTGCCCCAATCTGGGGCCCTTCCCCCCTGAGCGCCAAAAAACATGGTATCGGCTGCTGTTTGAGGCGACGGCGAAACTGTTGTGTGAATCCAGTCGTGGAAAAATCAAGCCGAGGATGGTGAAACGCCGAAACTCTCCATACGCACCGTACAAACGTCCGAGACCGCCCGTTGCGCAAATTGACTGGACACCATCCATCAAACCACCGAAGATATCTAAGTGAACAGTATTGGGTCAGGTCTTGCAACGGTTGGGGGTCAGGTTGGGGGTCAGGTCTCAATACTGTTCACTTAGATGAAAATCTGTTATACTTCGCCTCCACACGTAATCTGGGAGGAGGCAACATGGCAAGAAAGAAAGTCGGCTTGGGGGCGGGGGCTCGATTGGCGGATTATTTGAGCACGGGATTACTGGCTCGTGCCTTTCCGGTGGCCATCATCAACGAAGAACTTGACGCACATCATTGTAACAGTGAACGTGTCCGCACCTTTCCCGCTTCTGCCGTGGTGTACTACACCATGGCGTTGAGCTTATACAGCGAGGCCGCGTACGAAGCGGTGTTTGCCGCTGTGGCCCAAGGGCTGGCCTGGCAAGACCAGCAACCTGTGGCTCCCGTGAGCGTTGTCAAATCCGCCATCAGCAAAGCCCGCTCACGGCTGACGTGGCAGGCGCTGAAAGCCATTGGGCAGCGCTGCTTGCGCCCGTTGGCTCGTCCAGAGCATGCCCACGCCTTTTTTGCAGGCTACCGACTCGTCGCGATAGATGGCTCCAACTTTGAGGTCCCGGATGAGGAAGCCACTGTGCAAGCCTTTGGGTACCCAGGGAGCCGAACCGGGCAGGCCGGCTACCCCCAAGCCAGTGCGCCATTTTGACGGAATGTGCCAGTCACGCCATTTTGGATGCCGAACTAGGGGCCTATAAGCAGGCCGAATGGGAGGTGGCCGCGCCCTTGGTGCGTCGCCTCACGCCCGACATGCTCTGCATGGCCGATCGCGGCTTTGTCGGGTACGCCCATTGGCAGGCCGGCCTTCAGACCGGAGCGCAACTGCTCTGGCGCATGCCGAAGCACTTGCTCCTTCCGGTTGACAAGCTGTTGGACGATGGCTCGTACCTGAGCCGTCTGTACCCCAGTGAACGCGCCAGAAGAAAGCGAATCGATGGGATCGCCCTCAGGGTGATTGAGTATGTCTTACCGCAGGGGCCCAATAGCGAACCGCTGTACCGTCTCGTCACCACGCTGCTGGATGACCAAGGCGCACCCGCCCAGGACCTGGCTCAACTGTATCACGAGCGCTGGGAGGTGGAATTGGTGTTTGATGAGCTGAAGACGCACCTGGGGCAACGTCGTCGCGTCCTGCGCAGTAAAACGCCAGAGTTGGTGCGTCAAGAGTTCTACGGATGGGTGATGGCCCACTACGCCGTGCGCTGGTTGATGTATCAAGGGGCCACCCAGGCAGACATCCCGGACCGCACAGTATCTTTTACGGCCACGGTGCAGTTAGTGCGTCGAACCCTGCCCCAATCTGGGGCCCTTCCCCCCTGAGCGCCAAAAAACATGGTATCGGCTGCTGTTTGAGGCGACGGCAAAACTGTTGTGTGAATCCAGCCGGGGAAAAATCAAGCCGAGGATGGTGAAACGCCGAAACTCTCCATACGCACCGTACAAACGCCCGAGACCGCCCGTTGCGCAAATGGACTGGACACCATCCATCAAACCACCGAAGATATCTAAGTGAACAGTATTGGGTCAGGTCTTGCAATGCCATATCCCAACACGGCCGTTTTCTCTGCCTTTGGAAATTGATACTTTTTTTGCAGGAATGGTTAAAGCAGGAACCTCACGTGTAAGGTCAACCAAAATGTATTGCTGCAAGACCTGACCGTTCGCAGTAACAGCAGTATGTCTAGCGGGTTAAAGTCCCGTCCAAGGAATTGTCCGTACACCTTGGTAGCATGAGGAAGCGGCGTCGTGGTAACGCGGGGTCGTAAGTTTCCACACAGCAAAAGAGCAGGCCGTAACGCAAGTGAACCTATGAGTAGCCTCGTAAACAAAGTGGAGACGCCGACCCTGTGGTCAGAAGGGGAAGGCCGCTGGAAGGGTGCTGGAATAACGGAAGTGACACCCATCGACTCCCGGGGTAGCAAGGACGGCATGTTCTGGAAGACGTATAGCCCAGTGCTGGAGACCCGTTTTTGGGGGTGGGGAGGACACCGACCAATGTGTATAAGGCAACGAAATCACAGCGGCCCGGAACGGGAGTCGGAGGGGTTCATCGTACCGCTTGAGGCCGAGGGACAACACAACCCCGGTCGAGGGAAGGAACCCTGCTTTGTTCATGCAACCGAAGAGCGGAGGATCAGGGGATTGCCATGGCGCTAACCACCCCGGAGACGATCAGGACGCTGCAGAGGAAGCTGTATGCCAAGGCCAAGCAAGAACCGGCCTATCGCTTTTACGCACTCTACGACAAGATCAGCCAGGAGGATATCCTCAATCATGCCTGGCGGCTTGTCCGAGCCAATCGAGGCAGCCCCGGTAGTGATGGGATCAGCTTCAAGGCCATAGAGAGTGGAATCGGGGTAGACACGTTTCTGCGGGAATTGGCCCGTGATCTGAAAGCCAAGACCTACCGAGCCCAACCGGTGCGGCGCGTCATGATACGCAAAGCGGACGGCAGTCTGCGTCCGCTAGGGATCCCGACGATCCGAGACCGAGTGGCGCAAATGGCAGTCAAGCTCATCATCGAGCCGATCTTTGAAGCCGACTTCTGTGCGAATTCGTACGGATTCCGGCCCAAGCGATCGGCCCATGATGCGGTGAACGACATTGCCCATACGCTCTGGGCAGGCTACACCCACGTCATAGACGCCGACCTGTCGAACTACTTCGACAGTATCCCGCATGCCAAGCTGCTGGCCATGGTCGCTGAGCGCATTGTTGACGGTGGCATCTTGCACCTCATCAAGCTGTGGCTCAAAGCCCCGGTCATTGGTGAAGACGACAACGGCGTGAAGCGGGGTGTGGGTGGCGGGAATGCCAACAGCAAAGGCACGCCGCAAGGCGGGGTGCTCTCACCGCTATTGGCCAACTGCTACCTACACCAGTTGGATCGGCTATGGCAACGGCGGCACCTCAAAGACAAGCTGCAAGCGCACCTCGTGCGCTACGCAGACGACTTTGTCGTGCTGTGCCGAAAAGATGTCGTGGAACCGCTGAAGGTGGTGCGAGCCGTACTGGCACGATTGGGCCTCACGCTCAACGAGACCAAGACGACTATCGTGGACGCCACCCAAGCGAGCTTCGACTTCCTGGGTTTTACGATTCAGCTGAGTCGAGGGGGACGTTCTGGGAAACCGTACCCGAATGTTCGTCCGTCGGAGCCATCGCTGAAGAAAATCAAGGCGAGGCTGACGGCACTAACACAACGGGAACTGACTGCCATTCCCTTGAGTGCTATCGTGGGAACGGTCAATCGCAGCCTGAGAGGGTGGGCGAACTATTTCCACTATCGTAACTCAAGTCTGGCGATGAACAAGGTCAGAAACCATGCGGAAGCCCGGCTGCGAACTCACTTGATGAAACGCCATAAGGTGAAGGATCGACGAAGCGGCCTAGGCCGCTTCCCGCATGCTGATCTTTACGGGCGTTACGGGCTGTACAAGGTTCCTGTGGGACCGGGCTGGCGCTCGGCGCATGCCTTGGCCTGAAGAACATCGGAAAGCCGTGTGCGAGAAAACCGCATGCACGGTTTGATGAGGGAGCGCTGGTTATTTCTGACTGCTCTAGCCCGGAGTAGGCGCGTGCGCCGAAACGTTCGAGAGCAGCTCCAGGATGAGCACCAGTGCTCTACTCTACCTCAGCCTTTATCTCGCATATTAAGGGAAGCAATCGTAGATGAATTAGGAGATGAATTTTCCAAAAATGGACTTCTTCCAAATGGTGAACCCAACGAATATGGTTTGGAGTTAGAGAAACTTACCGACACATGTGGTTTGGCTTGGGACTGAACCAGAATAGGGGTAGATAGTGGGCTCGGGTCAGGTCTCAATACTGTTCACTTAGATGAAAATCTGTTATACTTCGCCTCCACACGTAATCTGGGAGGAGGCAACATGGCAAGAAAGAAAGTCGGCTTGGGGGCGGGGGCTCGATTGGCGGATTATTTGAGCACGGGATTACTGGCTCGTGCCTTTCCGGTGGCCATCATCAACGAAGAACTTGACGCACATCATTGTAACAGTGAACGTGTCCGCACCTTTCCCGCTTCTGCCGTGGTGTACTACACCATGGCGTTGAGCTTATACAGCGAGGCCGCGTACGAAGCGGTGTTTGCCGCTGTGGCCCAAGGGCTGGCATGGAAAGACCACAAACCCGTTGCTCCCGTGACCGTTGTCAAATCCGCCATCAGCAAAGCCCGCTCACGGCTGACGTGGAAGGCGCTGAAAGCCATTGGACAGCGCTGCTTGCGCCCGTTGGCTCGTCCAGAGCATGCCCACGCCTTTTTTGCAGGCTACCGACTCGTCGCGATAGATGGCTCCAACTTTGAGGTCCCGGATGAGGAAGCCAATGTGCAAGTCTTTGGGTACCCAGGGAGCCGAACCGGGCAGGCCGGCTACCCCCAAGCCCAGTGCGCCATTTTGACGGAATGTGCCAGTCACGCCATTTTGGATGCCGAACTAGGGGCCTATAAGCAGGCCGAATGGGAGGTGGCCGCGCCCTTGGTGCGTCGCCTCACGCCCGACATGCTCTGCATGGCCGATCGCGGCTTTGTCGGGTACGCCCATTGGCAGGCCGGCCTTCAGACCGGAGCGCAACTACTCTGGCGCATGCCGAAGAGCTTGATCCTTCCAGTTGACAAGCTGTTGGACGATGGCTCGTACCTGAGCCATCTGTATCCCAGTGAACGCGCCAGAAGAAAGCGAATTGATGGGATCGCCATCAGGGTGATTGAGTATGTCTTACCGCAGGGGCCCAATAGCGAACCGCTGTACCGTCTCGTCACCACGCTGCTGGATGACCAAGGCGCACCCGCCCAGGACCTGGCTCAACTGTATCACGAGCGCTGGGAGGTGGAATTGGTGTTTGATGAGCTGAAGACGCACCTGAGGCAACGTCGTCGCGTCCTGCGCAGTAAAACGCCAGAGTTGGTGCGTCAAGAGTTCTACGGATGGGTGATGGCCCACTACGCCGTGCGCTGGTTGATGTATCAAGGGGCCACCCAGGCAGACATCCCTGACCGCACGGTATCTTTTACGGCCACGGTGCAGTTAGTGCGTCGAACCCTGCCCCAATCTGGGGCCCTTCCCCCCTGAGCGCCAAAAAACATGGTATCGGCTGCTGTTTGAGGCGACGGCGAAACTGTTGTGTGAATCCAGTCGTGGAAAAATCAAGCCGAGGATGGTGAAACGCCGAAACTCTCCATACGCACCGTACAAACGTCCGAGACCGCCCGTTGCGCAAATTGACTGGACACCATCCATCAAACCACCGAAGATATCTAAGTGAACAGTATTGGGTCAGGTCTTGCATTGCCACATCAGAAGGTGATAGTCCCATTGGGAGGTAATCTACCAGGGCCATTTCATTCTTTTTATAAGCAAGGGATTCCATGAGGTTTTTTGTGCCCTCTTTTTCAGGGCAGGGCCATGCGGATGGCTAAATGGGGCTTGCCCCAGAGCAGTCTACACGCCTGCGCGATATTGGTGTAGCCTTTCAGGCGTAAGAGACTGATGGCATAGCGTCTCAGACAGGTCATGACCATTGGGCCATTGAGACTTCGTATCTGACTCCTGTCTTCATCAAAGGTGACGTCCAACACATAATGCTGCTTATTCTCCACACTCCAATGCTTTCGGTTTTGCGAGAGGATGGTCTTCGGCCCCGCCTTGTCTTTGGACTGACTCGTGACACCGCAGACCGCTTCGACGGTCGTGAGGCCCTGCTTGAGATGCGTCACTTCCCTCTCAATGCAGAAGACTTGCTGGACATGAGGAAAGTTGACATAGGCATTCAGGGAGTCATCGCACCAGATCCTGCGGGTCGTGATCTGCCCATGGCCTTTCTCGGTGGTGGCATAATCGCACCGGCGTGCTCGCAACGCTAAGGCCTCAATGTCGTGCTTCAAGGTGGGCTGGTTTCCCTTGACGGTGAAGACGAAGTCGGCGCCGCGTTCGTGCACCAGGTACTCGGCAATCTCTTTCTGGGTGAGGAGCGCATCCGCCGTGATCACCTTCCCTGCGATCTCGAGCGCATCTAACAGGGGCCGCACGCAGGGGATCTCATTGGTCTTGGAGTGAACTTTTTTTGGGTGAGGTGGCGCCCGGCTTGATGGGTGACGGCGCTGAGGACGTGGGTCTGTTCGCTTGGGACCTTCGACGTCCCCCGCATGGTCTTCCCATCAATGGCAATGCCCTGATCCTCCCCGCCGAAGGTGTCCAGCCACCGGCCGAGCAGGGTATCGACTTCACAGGGGTCGACGGCCGTGATAAAGCGGTAAAGAGTGCTGCGGCTCGGGACGAGGTAGCGCCCCCCTCGCTGAGTACAGCCTAGCCGCTTGCGCATCGGCTGCGATAACTGCTGGGCCCAGTCCGAGATCGCTTCATAGCCGCGCGCGCCGCACAAGGTGGCACAGAACATGATCGCCGTGAGGGCGCGTCGGGTGTGCCGTTGCCCTTGCAAATGGCGGGGATCGGTCAGCTGCACCACATACGTAAAGAGGGAGTCCGTCTGTTTTGTATTCAATCTCATCTGAGGCGCTTCTCCTTTCTGATAGGGCTGATCAAGCATCGGGCGTGCAAGGATCTCTCGGGCTTGGGGATGCAGCCGCACGACTAGGATGCGCTTCGGTCTCTCATGCTGAACATAACACGTGTTCGACTTGCGAAACCCTCGTGTCAGACCGAGCTCGTGCCACCCGGCGGCCCGATAGCAGGTCCCGGTGAAGCGGGCAGGATCGACGAAGGTCTCTAAGAGGAGCAAGGGGTAGCCGTGGTACAGTTGCCAATCGGCCGAGATCCGTTTCGCGCAGAGCGACAGGACTTTCGAGGCGAGGTTCTTTTGCGAACAGCCCGGCAGCATGAGAAACCGGGTGTTGTTGGCCAGTAAATGGAGTCGTTGCCATTGAAAACAGGGGGGCCAGCCGATCCAGTGGTCTCGCGGTCTCGATTTGAGGGCCGCCGCCGCAAACACCAGCAAGGCCAGCCAGCGATCCTGCACACAGGCGAGATATTGTATCGATTGGCCAATCAGCGGGGCATGACCGAGGTAGTGGTGTCTGTCGAGAAGGGTCTTGAAGGCGTCCTTTTCGTCTCGGACAATTGGGCGAACCACGACTTGCCTCAGATCAATGTCCGGCTGTCCGCTTGGCGATTCGTCTGGCATGCAAAAGAGTATGCCGTAAACGAAAAGAAAAAGCCAGCCTAAATCGATTATTCCTTATTATCTATAAAGTTACACTTTAATATGAAATAGCCCTGGTAATCTACGCGTTGCCTTGACATCATATTTTCAGGGGCCTAGAGTTTAAATATGACTCAGTTATCGGCTATTGTTCACTCTTCTCCCAAGATCCTTGGTGGGACCCTCGTGTTTGTTGGAACGCGTGTGCCTGTTAAAAACCTGTTTGATTATTTAGAAGCAGGGGACTCTCTGGATACCTTTCTCGATGCATTTCCTACTGTTCCCCGAGAGCAGGCTATCCAGGCATTAGAACATGCCCAGGGAGCTCTTCTCACAAATGCGCATTCTTCTTGATGAGTCCCTTCCTCGTCACCTCGCCTCACACCTCAATCCTCATGCCGCCTCAACTGTCCAACAATGCGGGTGGGCCGGGAGGCAGAATGGCGAGTTGTTAGCACTCGCGGCATCTGACTTTGATCTGCTCCTGACTGCTGATCAAAATCTGCCGTTTCAACAACCCCTTCCCGCGTTTTCGATCTCCGTTATGATTCTTCACGCACGTAGTAATCGCCTTGAAGATCTCCTTCCCCTGCTCCCTGCAATCTTGACCGCTCTTGAAACCCTTACCATTGGCCAGGTTGTTCATATTCCTGCGCAGTGAGTACAGGGGGGTGAAGTCAAGAAAAGGCGTCGGGAGTCTTTTTTTCTGACTTCCTTGGTCTACTTGCCCGTTTTCAGGGTGATGTCGATCATCATGTCGTCGGCCAGCTGTTCGAGAGCCGTATGGGTAGGGGGTCACCTATTAGCAGGTTCCTGTCAAGTGGGCACACTACTCCAATTTTTCTTTATACTTGAAAATCCGGTCTTGTTGCTCCTCGCCCTGAGGGAATCAAGCTGTGCCCTTCCACAGACAAGGCCGCAGGCATTCTCGGCCTTCGTCGCTACTTCCGTCTCCTGGAGACGGAGCCTTCGGCGGAGGACTCGGCGGAGTAGGCTTAACGCACGGAACGTACTTTCAGTACATGAGCGCGAATGCTGCGAAGAGTGGCCAGTCTGTGAACCCGAAGGTCCGGCAAAATGACGACCTGCCTACGGAAAACCGCTCCGGCTATGGCAGGCGGCATGTTTCAACATTCCTTAGGAAAATCTACGATCTTTCTTAAATCCTACCCCCAATAATTCCTCCAATCTTTCATCACAACTCCTGATTCTTACTCAAAAACTACCTTTAATAGGTGTACGTGTATTCTTGACTAAAGATTCATTTATCCTTATTAGAGACGACTGTATTGAAACAATTGATTCATTTTAATAGGAACATATAGACCCTATCCCTATCTCAAGGAGCCGTCATCATGCCCTCATCATCCCGCTTTCGACTCTTCCCCGTAGGGTGGGCACTGCCCACCATTCTTCTCTGCGCCATGGTTGTCGTATTTTCGATAACCTCCCCCACCCTCGCGCAAGAAACCGACCAAGACATGCCCGTCGGCGCGATGGGCGGCAGCGTGCACGCTGATCTGTTTACCGGCACGGCCACGACGAGTATTCCGATAGAAGTGCCCCCAGGCCGCGGCGGTGTCCAACCCTCACTCGCGCTGGTCTATGGCAGCGCCAATGGCAATGGCTGGATTGGCATGGGCTGGAAGTTAGAGAAAGGCGTGATCGAACGGCAAACGAAACATGGCGTGGATTATTCAGGCGATGACTATGTCTTTCGTCTCTCCGGCATCAACGTCGAACTCGTGAACATCGGCAACGATGAATACCGCGCCAAAATCGAAGGCGGCTTCACCAAAGTCGAGAAACTCACGGCCACCGATGGCAAACCCTACTTCCTGGCCACGGACAAAACCGGCAAGAAGTTTTACTTCGGCCAAGAAGCCAACACCCGAGTCGTTGATCCAGCCGATGCCACTCGAATCTTCCGCTGGTGTCTCGACCGCGTCGAAGACACAAACGGGAACTACATGACGCTCACGTATACGAGCGACCGAGGTCAATCCTATCAAGCGCGTGTCGATTACACTGGGCATGGCGCGACCGTACCGAGCAACAGTGTCATCTTTCATCTCGAAGATCGCCCTGATGTGACTTCCATGTATGTGCCGAATTTTGAAATGACGACGGCCAAACGATTGAAAACGATTGAGGTCCAAGCCAATAGCGGTTTAGTACGAGCCTACGCGTTGAATTACACGCTGAGTGGGAACACTTCCCGTTCCCTTTTGGACAGTGTCCAACAGTTTGGAAAAGATTCAAATATTGATGGAACGGGAAGTATCAGTGGTGGCTTAACACAACCAGCTGTAGGAATTTCCTATGTAATAAACACCAATGGTTTTGAGGTGCCGACCACCCTATGGCTGGGAAATAATGGGGGGCCCAATGGGGCGCAAACCTATCAGCCCAGTGCTGGCTATCACTTCGTTGGGGATTTCAACGGGGATGGCAAAAACGACTATCTCTACAATTATGGTGGGTGGCATGTGGCGCTTGCTAACAGCACCGGCTTTGATACCCCGACCTTATGGCTTGGGAATAATGGGGGCCCTAATGGCGCGCAGACCTATCAGCCCAGTGCTGGCTATCACTTCGTTGGGGATTTCAACGGGGATGGCAAAAGTGACTTTCTCTACAATTATGCTGGCTGGCATGTGGCGCTTGCTAACGGCACCGGCTTTGATGCCCCGACCTTATGGCTGGGGAATAATGGGGGCCCTACTGGCGCGCAGACCTATCAGCCCAGTACTGGCTATCACTTCGTTGGGGATTTCAATGGGGATGGCAAAAGTGACTTTCTCTACAATTATGCTGGCTGGCATGTGGCGCTTGCTAACGGCACCGGCTTTGATGCCCCGACCTTATGGCTTGGGAATAATGGGGGCCCCAATGGCGCGCAGACTCACCAGCCCAGTGCTGGCTATCACTTCCTAGGCGATTTCAACGGGGATGGCAAAAGTGACTTTCTCTACAATTATGCTGGCTGGCATGTGGCGCTTGCTAACGGCACCGGCTTTGATGCACCGACCCTATGGCTGGGAAATAATGGGGGCCCCAATGGGGCGCAAACCTATCAGCCCAGTGCTGGCTATCACTTCGTTGGGGATTTCAACGGGGATGGCAAAAACGACTATCTCTACAATTATGCTGGGTGGCATGTGGCCCTTGCCATTGGCAGTGGCTTTGATGCCCCGACTTTATGGCTCGGGAATAATGGTGGACCCAATGGGGCACAGACTTTCAATCCGAATAATCCTCTTATTTATCACCTACTGGGGGATTTCAATGGGGATGGCAAAAGCGACCTTCTTTACAATTATGGTGGGTGGCATGTGGCGCTTGCCAACGGCAGCGGCTTGGATACTCCCATCCTATGGCTTGGAAATAATGATGGCCCTAATGGCGGGCTGACCTATAACTCGAGTGCTCCTCCTAGATATCACTTCGTTGGGGATTTCAATGGGGATGGCAAGGGCGACTTTCTCTACAATAATGGAGGCTGGCATATGGCTCAACTTTACGGAATGAGCGACTTATTAGCCTCTCTTTCCAACGGCCTAGGCGCAACAACCTCCATCGAATACACCCCCTCGACCGAATACACCAACACCCAACTCCCCTTCCCGGTGCAAACCGTCTCAAAGATTACGACAGACGACGGCAATGGCAACGTCGCCTCGACCACCTACGAATACGACGGCGGGTTTCATCATATTGGGGAGCGGGATTTTCGGGGGTTCAATCATGTGAAGGTTATTGGGCAGGCTGGGCCGTCGGGGGAGCAGGCTATTTCCGAGACGTGGTTTCATCAGGGCAATGATATTGTCGTGGATGTGAATGATCCCAATGTGGCAGACGGCTATCTCAAAGGCGCGCCGTATCGGACCAAGGTGACGGATGGTGCGGGCAATCTCTACACCGAAACCACCACGACGTATGTGGCGGATGCTGATGGGCAAGCGCCGTTCTTTACGCCACCGGCTTCAGTGGTCACCTCCATCTGTGATGGCAATGGCTGTGGGAAAGAAACCCGCACCGATTTTACCTATGACATCTATGGCAACGTCACCGAAGAACTCCAATACGGCGATACCGGCGATAGTTCGGATGATCGCACGGTCGTCCGCACGTTTACGCCCAATACCACTGATTGGCTCCTGAGCCTGCCCTCCAGTGAAACCATCTATGCCGGCCTGGGAACAGGCGGCACACAGATGGCGCAGACCGACTTCTACTACGACGGCACCGCGAGCTGTTCCGTGGCCTCGACGAATCAACTGCCGATCGTTGGCAATCTCACGCGCGTGGTCCGCTGGCTCTCCGGCGGCACCAGCCCCGAAACACGCATGGCCTATGACAGCATGGGCAATGTCACCTGTACGCGCGATGCGTTAGGGAACACCACCACCATCGCCTATGATCCCTCCGGCACCTTTGCCACCTCCGTGACCAATGCCTCAGGCCATGTCACCAGTACCACCTACTATGGGGTGAATGGCGTGGCCATGGATCTGGGCCTGTATGGACAAGTGAAAACCGTGACCGATCCGAATAACGCGGTAGTGCTCGCAGAGTACGATGCGTTAGGCCGTCGCACCAAAGTCACCCAACCCGATGGTTTCTGGACCACCACCAGCTATGTGAGCTTCGGCACCGTGGGCACTCAGCATGTCAAAACAGATTCCCAACTGGGCCTGTCCACCTGGAGCTATTTTGATGGCTTAGGACGAACCATCAAATCCAAGAGCACCGGCACGGATAGCAACATCAGCGTGACCGAAACAGAATACGATGCTCGTGGCGCGGTCACCCGCAGTAGCACCCCGTATTTTGAAACCGGCGGCACCCCGCTCTGGTCAACATCCATCTACGATGCCATGGGCCGGGTGGTGCAAGCCACCGCTCCCGATGGCACGCGCGGGCTCTCCTGTCATGATGATTGGGTCTCCGTCACCATCGATGCCAATGACCATAAAAAACGCACCACACGAGATGCCTATGGTCGTGTGCAGACCGTGCACGAATACACCGGCACCTTTACCACCTGTGACACCGCCGTGGGCACACCCTATGCCACCACCACCTATGCCTATGATGGGCTGGGCAATCTTCAGACACTCACGGATGCCAAAGGCAACCAGAGCACCATGCAGTACGACACACTCTCACGAAAAACCACCATGCATGATCCGGACATGGGGGATTGGACCTATCAATACGATGCCAATGGCAACCTCACCCTCCAGACCGACGCCAAAACCCAACAGATCCATTTCCAATACGATGCCTTAAACAGAAGAGTGCAAAAAGATTACGGCACCCAGAAAACGCTCGGCTCAGGCGATGTGGTCTACACCTATGATGGCACGATAGACAATCGGACAGGCCGGCTCCAGCAAGTCAACGATGCCTCCGGCACCACGATCTTTTATTACGACATCACCGGCAGAGTCACCAAAACAGATAAAATCGTGGATAGCACCACCTACACCACCCAGAGTGCCTACGATGCCTTAGGCCGAGTCACCAGCCTCACCTATCCCGACACCAGCACCGTCACACAAACCTACAACGGCCCGCAGCTTCAAAGTGTGCAAGAAGGCCCCACCACCTATGCCAGGTACAGCGGCTTTAACGCTCTGGGGCAACCAGACAAGCTCACCCTCGGCAATGGCGTAGTCACCGATTACACCTACGATGCCCAAAACTTCCGCCTCAAAACCCTCAAAACAGTAAACGGTGCCACGGTGCTCCAAGACCTAGGCTACACCTTTGATGATGGCGGCAACGTCACCACCCTTACCGACACCGTCCACGGCACTCAAACCTTCAACTACGACGACCTCGACCGCCTCACCAGCGCCACCGGCGGCTATGGCACCCTCACCTACAGCTACAACGAAATCGGCAACATGCTCAGCAATACTCAACTCGGCACGTATGGTTATAGCCCGAGTGGGTCAGGCAGCGTCCGCCCACATGCCGTGACGAGTGCCGGAACGAACATCTACACCTACGACGCCAACGGCAACATGATCCTCGATATAGACAGAAGCCTCACCTACGACTTTGAAAACCGACTAGATAGTGTCACCAAAAATAGCGTCACCACCACCTTCACCTACGACGGCGACGGCGGAAGAGTCAAAAAGTCCGACGGCACGACCACCACAACCTACATCGGCAAACTCTACGTCTGCGAAGGATCGACGCCATCACTCTCCTGCGTCAAATTCATCTACTCCGGCGGCCAACGCATCGCCATGAAACAAGTAACCAGTGGTTCAACGAGTTACTTCCACGCCGATCACCTCGGCTCCACCAGCGTCCTCACCAACGCCGCCGGCGTCGCCGAAGAACACAACACCTACCTACCTTACGGCGACACCCATACCCACACCGGCACCTCCGATGTGGCCTACAAATACACCGGCAAAGAACGCGACACCACCACCGGTCTCTACTTCTACGAAGCGCGGTATTACGACCCAGTCCTAGGACGATTTATCTCACCTGATAGGATCGTCCAAGGCCCAACTGATCCGCAATCATTGAATCGATATGCCTATGCACGCAATAACCCAATTGCCTACAACGATCCAACTGGAAACTTTTTTAGCTCAATCTTCAAATTCATTTCCAAAATCATCTCACCAGCGACTGATTTCCTTTTTAATATTCGAAACATAATATCCCCAATTACGATCATTGCGGACCCTTTGCTAAAAAGTAGCTCTATTGTTCGTGCTGTGGCGTTTGCCGCGGCTTCCTATTTTGGTGGGCCCGCTGGTGCTGCGGGATTTAGTGCATACACAACAAAACTGGATGGTGGATCCACGGAAAATGCCTTAAAAGCTGCCGTGATTACCTATGCAACTGCCAAGGCTTTTGAAGCTATCGAGCTTACCGGGCTCAGTGATGTGGAGAAAATTGTTGGTCACGGCATTGTCGGGGGAACTTCAGCGGAACTGCAGGGTGGAAAATTTCAGTATGGGTTTGTTGTGGCAGCTGGAGCCAGAACTCTCAAAGCGGGTTGGGAGTGGGCTCGTGATACCACGAACGCAAGCTCAAGTGAAAGTGGAAACAAATCTAAATGTTTTGGTGGACCCTGTACCTTTGCGGAACGTCCAAATATAAAAACTGGAACATGTGAAGCAGCGCTTTGTGAATTTAGCAAAAGTGATCCCACAAAACCGGGTAGTTTTTTTGGAACATTATTTGTCTTTGATGCAGTTTCGAAAGTTCATGATTAACTACTCAGGTCAATTTTCTATAGCCTGATTTTTTTCTGGACTAACGGCTCCACCCATGGCATAATCGGGGCCATGAATGAAGCGATTACATGTCAAGGTCGTCGCCTCCCCCAATCTGATCTGTGCTGGTTACGCCATCTGGTTTGCCGGCACCCTGACTGGAGCCGCCATAAAATAACCCAGCATATTTGTCGGCACTGGGGCTGGCAGACCCCGTCCGGACAACTGAAAACCTTTGCCGCCCGCAGCATGATCGACAAACTCGAACATCGCGGGCTCCTGAAGCTGCCCCCGATTCGTGTCGCCTCTCGACGCAACATCTTCCCCCCTTTCCGAAAGGGGTTTATGCCTCCCGAAGCCCCGCACATCGACGCAGCTCTCAAGACCCTGACGCCCCTGTCCATTCATATTCCAACCTCACATTCCTACGAAGCCAGTTGTGTGGGATATTACCTGAGCCACCATCACTACCTCGGGTTCACCCGAACGGTCGGTGAACATCTCAAGTACCTGGTGCGGGATCGCTCCGGGCAGGATCTGGCCTGCCTCCTCTTCGGTTCCGCCGCCTGGAAAACCACCCCGCGCGACACCTTTATCGGCTGGGAGCCGGACACCCGAGCCGCCAACCTCAACTTCATGACCAACAATACCCGCTTTCTCATCCTGCCCTGGGTGCGTGTGCCGCATCTGGCCAGCCATCTCCTGGGCCGGGTCATGAGACGTCTCCGGCAGGACTGGATCGAGAAATACGGCCATCCCGTCCACTTGGTGGAGACCTTTGTGGAGCGAGACCGCTTCAAAGGTATCTGCTATCAGGCCGCGAACTGGCTCTATGTCGGGCAGACCAAAGGCCGGTCCCGGCAGGACCGTGACAAGGCTCTGCGCGTGCCGGTGAAGGCAATTTATCTCTATCCCCTCATCCGCCACTTCCGACAGGCCCTCTGCCGGAGCAAGCCATGACCTTCACCCGCGACGCACTCCTCATCCTGGCCAAGAGCAACCCCGAGGCGCTCGTCGAACTGATCCTGGCGCTGCAGGAACAGGGGCAGGCGCTGACCACGCATGTCACCGAACTGGCACAGCGGCTCGACCAACACAGTCGCAACAGCAGCAAACCGCCCTCGTCCGATGGACCGGCCAAGCCCCGAACCAAGAGCCTGCGCATACCTTCCGGGAAAAAGCCGGGCGGCCAACAGGGACATGCCGGCCAGACGTTAAAACAGGTGGAAACCCCAGACCACCTGGTCCACCTGCCTGTTCACTCCTGTTCCTGCCATGCCGACCTCACCAACGAGACGGTCACCGGCTATGAACGCCGGCAGCTCTTTGAACTGCCGGAGCCAAAACTCGACGTCACCGAATATCGGGGAGCAATCAAAACCTGCCCCCAATGCGGCCGCTCGGTCACGGCGTCATTTCCTGATGACCTGCCTGCGCCGGCACAGTACGGTCCCAGATTTCGCAGCCTCCTGGTCTACCTCCAGAACCAACAGTTGATCCCCTTACGCCGTGTCAGCCAGATGATGGCTGATCTGTATGGCGCCTCGGTCAGCGACGCCACCATTGACGAGGCCTCCCGCCGAAGTTATGAGCACCTCGCGCCGTTCGAGACTGCGGTCAAAGAAGCGCTCGGCAAGAGTCCCATCCTCCATGCCGATGAAAGCGGCGTCCGCACGGCCGGGACGCTCCACTGGCTCCACAGTGCCAGCACGGCCACGTTGACCTTTTACGGTGTGCACGCCAAACGGGGAAGAGAGGCGATCGAGCAGTTCCAGATCCTCCCGGATTTTGCTGGCCGCCTGATCCACGATTTCTGGAAACCCTATCTCTCCTATGACTGTGCCCACGGCCTCTGTAACGCCCATCATTTGCGGGAACTCACGTGCCTGTTCGAGCAGCACGAACAACCATGGGCCAAACACATGTTTGACCTGTTGCTGACGATGAACGTGTTTGTCAGCAAGCAACTCGCACAGTTAACGGAAGAACAGAAAACCCCCTGGCTGAAACAATACAGGGATCTTCTCACCCTCGGATGGCAGGCCAACCCCCTTCCGGCACCGCCACAGAAAAAGTCACGAGGCCGGCCCAAAAAGACCAAGGCCCAAAATCTCCTCACCCGTCTTGGCGAGCATGAAGCCTCCGTGCTCGCGTTCCTCCATGACAGACAGGTTCCCTTCACTAATAATCTGGCAGAACAGGATATCCGCATGATCAAGCTCCGCCTCAAAATATCCGGGTGTTTTCGAACGCTTCAAGGCGCGAGGCAGTTCGCCCGCATACGAAGCTACCTTTCTACCGCGAGAAAGCAGGGCGGCAACATCGCAAGCCATTTCACAAGCCATGATCGGCCATTTATGCCTGCACAATTCACTACAAAGATCATCACACCTATAGTTACATAGAATAAATAAAGTAAATAGTAAATAGAATAAATAAAGGGTAGGGGGTCAGGTCTTGCAGTGCCACATAGGGAAGAGAGTTTTGGTTTTTATTTCAGGTAAGGGGTCAGGCATGAGTATTGACTTATGAGGAAATTATCCCAACACGGCCGTTTTCTCTAAAATTGATAAGGAATGGTTAAAGCAGGAACCTCACGTGTAAGGTCAACCAAAATGTATTGCTGCAAGACCTGCCCCTCAGCCTGACCCTCAGCCCTCAGCCCTGCAAGACCTGACCCTCAGCCAGAGCACCAACCCGAAAACCTACGTGAAGTCTCGAAAGCCCAGCGGAGATCCTTCGCCTTGCCGCTCGCCATTCGCTCGCTTATTCATTTTCACAGCTCAGGGCGAGAGGAATTTACAACAATTGCAAAGGGCACAGGGTGGTCAGGCGATGAAAATCTTGATCGGTGGTGAGTAGCGAGCAATCATAGGAGATGGCAGCAGCGGCAATTTGGCAATCGGGTGTGGCGACCGTAAATCCTTTGGCTCGGCTGCGGCGGAATAGCCGAGCGGCCTCAATGAAATCCATCCGTTCCAATTTGATGATCGGAAACACGCCTAGGTAGGCTGTGACTTTTTCAACTGTGGGTTCGTTGGGAAAGGCTTGTAAAAATTCTTGTATGATTAAACCAATGAGGACGATTTCTTCTTCTTCTTCAATTAGGGTGGCGAGTTGAATTACTGCGGGATGTTGGGCGGGACCTTGTTTGCGAAAGGCAAGGGACTAGACGGACGTGTCAACTAATGTTCTCACCCGCGAGGCCGGGCTTTCTTGTAATCGTATGTCGGATCCCAGTCAAGTTTCCCAAACAACTCCAGATTTTTTTTTGTTTCCGCCGCATGACATATTCAGTTAGGGCCTGATTAACGGCTGCACGCTTGGTTGAATGTCCGCCGAGCTTCTGCGCTTCTTTGACTAATTTGTCATTGAGGGCAAGATTTGTGGGCACAGGCTTCTCCTTTACACAATATCTTACACATAGTGCACTCTAAATTGCTAGACTCTCGTCGGGTTGGGGATCACCGGGTTGGTCAGGGTAAGGGGTCAGGCATGAGTATTGACTTATGGTTGTGGGTCAGGTCTTGCCATGCCACATGATGGGGGCCTTCCCTGTCCCTTATGCAGATTTTCTTCGTTTCGTCGCTTGGTCCAGATCAAAGGTGGCCTGGAGATTCATCCAAAGCTTGGCAGACGTACCCAACGCCTTGGCTAAATCTAATGCTGCATCAGCCGTTACGCCTCGCTTTCCCTTAATGAATTCATTGACCCGCGTGCGTGTCCACCCAACCTTCTGCGCAAATTGGGATTGATTGATTCCTGCCGGTTGGAGAAATTCTTCTAACAACATTTCACCAGGATGAAATGGGTTTTTGGGTTGTATCATCGTCATCCTCCGCTTACCAGTCTATTTGTGATAATCCATAATTTGCACATTGAAAGCATTCCCGCCTTCCCAGCGAAATACTACACGCCATTGGTCATTGATCCGAATAGAATGAAGACCTTTTTGCTCTCCCCTGAGGGCTTCAAGCCTATTTCCCGGAGGCACTCGTAAGTCTTTCAGTTCTGCTGCATCATGTAGGAACAATAGCTTTCTTCTTGCGACACGCCTCAATTTTGAAGAAAAACGCCGTGTGCTGGATGAATGTACATCTTTAAATAAATCTTGGGCCAGTTGATTTCCAAACTGCTCAATCATTGTTTCATATTATCGGAACATGATAACACTTTCAATACTTCATTTTTCAGTATATTGGTCTGGAAGAAATTCAGATATAGGGCAATCCTATTTAATAATGTGTTCTGGGGTTGGGGTCAATTCTACCATTCCTACCTTTCCTACCATTCCAAACCTGCAGGGGGGGGGGCAGAGTACTTGAAATAATTCAGACGGATCTTCCCCCCATGTTTGCCACCTAAGCTGTTGGAATTCTTCAGGGAAAGATTGGATTGCTCTCTGTAATGTAGGCATGTAATTGTTGTTTTATCTTGACTATAATGCTTTATTTATGCTATACATAAAGCATGTATATCGCCACCGTTCCTAACCGCACCTCCCCGCCCGCCATTTTATTGCGCGAAAGCTACCGAGCGGGCGGCAAGGTGAAGACCCGGACCCTGGCCAATCTGACCTCGTGGCCTCCGGCTCGCGTAGACGCGCTCAAGCGCTGCCTCCGTGGGGATTTCGATGGAACGGAAGACGAGGCGGGCCCCGTGAGTGATCGGATCTTTGGCGTCCTCTTCGCCCTGAAAGCGGTGGCCCAACGGGTGGGAGTGGTGTCGGCCTTGGGTCCGAAACGAGTAGCCAAGCTCGCCCTGTTCCTGGTGCTGGCACGAGTGGCTCATCAGGGTTCGCGGCTGTCAGCCGTGCGGTGGGCCACCGATCATGCGGTCGCTGAGGTGTTGGGATTGCCCGCCTTTGACGAGGATGACCTGTACGAGGCCTTAGACTGGTTGGGCACCCAACAAGCAGCCATCGAGAAGAAACTGTATCGGGCCTCTGTCCAGCGGACCGGCCAGCCCCCGGTCTTGGTGCTCTATGACGTGACCTCCTCCTATTTTGAGGGGGACAAGAATGAACTGGCCGCCTATGGGTATAACCGGGACGGCAAGAAGCACAAGAAGCAGATTGTGATTGGGTTGCTGACAGGGCCGGATGGTGAGCCGCTGGCCGTCACGGTGTTCAAGGGGAATACGGCGGATCCCCGCACGGTCGCCGAGCAGATTGAACGGATCAAGACCCAGTTCAAGATCACCGACGTCGTGTGTGTGGGGGATCGGGGGATGGTGAAAGCCGCAGGCAAGGCGGCCCTCACCGAGCAGGGACTCAAGTACCTCACCGCCCTCACTGACCCGCAGATTCGCACCTTGCTGAAGAAAGATGTGCTCCAACTCAATTTGTTTGATGAGACGATACAGGAAGTGGAGGATGGGTCTCGTCGGCTGATCCTGCGGCGGAATGAGGCGTTGCGCCACACGGTGGCCACGCGACGTCAGGACAAAGTGGCCACACTGCAGCAGAAGGTCGCGGCGCGCAATGCGTTTGTCCAGACGGCCAAGCGGGCCACCCCGGCGGCGGGACAGCGGCAGCTGACCCAGTGGGCCAAGAAGCACAAGCTCTCCGCCTTCACCACCCTCGCCCTGCAGGGGACCCAGCTTGTGGTCGAGATTGATGAGGCCAAGCAGGCCGAGGCGGCCCTGTTGGATGGCTGTTCGGTGCTGGAAACCGATGTGGCTCGGGACACGATGGATGCCGCGACGGTGGATGCCCGGTACCGGGACCTGCAACGGGTGGAACGCGACTTCCGGACGATGAAGACGGGCTTGCTCGAACTGCGCCCCATCTTTGTGCGGAAGGAGAGCCGCACGCGTGGCCATGTCTTTGCCGCGATGCTCGCCCTGAAAGTGGCCCGGGAAGGCGAGCGAGGCCTGAAGGAGGCGTTTGGGACGACGGAGCAGAGCGCCCAGGCGCTGACCCTTCAAGACGCCCTGGGGGCCCTGTCACGATTGTGTTTCCAACGCCATGCAATCGGCGGGCAGGAGGTGCTTCAGCTGGCTCGCCCCGATGCTAGGCAGGCAACCATCTTTGCCGCATTGGGGATCACCCCGCCTGCCACCACCACACGGCCAGCCAAGGTGCATGTGTAGGCAGAGACGTGGCCTCGCCCAAACCGTGACTTCTTCAATGACATCAAAAGGTTAGAGCCAAAAATCCGCCCAAAACTCGGGGGAAGATCCGTCAGAATTGACTCAAGCCCGCTGCCCCCTAAAGAACCAGGGTCAGCCACGAATTTATGTTTCACTCGCATACTGCAAAACACAACATTTCAATTAAACAAAGTCTGGGATAGCCCCGATTTTCCCACTTTCCCAACACTACTAACTGTCTCGCTCGGCACTCAAAAAACACTAAACAATTGCGTATTTCATCCCTATTCATGTATATACAAAAATATGTTTGCTTGGGACATTCAGAAAGCTATTACCAACTTTGAAAAACATGGCGTCCCATTTGAAGAAGCCGCAACAATCTTCGTGGATCCAGATGGCCTGGATTGGGAGGACCTGATACATTCCCAGCAAGAAAAAAGGTCCAAACGCGTGGGACAATCGATAACCGGTCGAATACTATTAGTTGTCTACACCATAAGGAGAACCAACCATGGCAAAGAAACTATCCGGATCATCGGTGCAAGGCCAGCCAGCCGCAAAGAGCGCGCGGCCTATACCCAATCGCCAGATTGATTTTTCGGATATTCCGGAATCCACGGATGACGAACTTCAACGAGCTCGTCGTGTTGGGCGGCCCAAGAGTAAGGAAGGGAAGCAACTCATTGCTATTCGATTATCGCCTCAGCTTTTAATGGCCATTCGTCGGATGGCGGCCAAACAAAAGAAACCCTATCAGACGCTTATCCATGAATTACTTGAAAAGGCGGCTTTTCGTGCTGCTTGAAAATAGTGGCCGTTAAATCACGCTGTCAAAATACACAAAATACCGTAGATAGGCATTGGGGAATAATCAAAGGCGTGAAAAAAGCTCAAGCCACCAGCCTCAGTGGTCATACTCTTTCATCGCGGTCTCCAGCCCGGTCATGGCCAGTCCCCAATGGTAGCGGGCCAATCGTTTTTCATTGGCCGAGGCCGCCATCACAATCATGAGGCTCCATCCCTCGAATTCATGATCATGAAATCGAGTTGGTTGGAGTTCCAGGCGGATTTTGATGTGTAAGCGTTGCCCAAACTTGTTACACGTGTGTTGCAGGAGGGTATCCAATCGGTGTTGAAGAGCTTGCGCAAAATCTCTGATCGTCTCTTTGGTATTGTGTAAGACATCGGCAAAGCACACGGCGACAAAGGACGTGAGTACTCTTTGCCTCTCCACGGCTTCCCCCCAAGTAAATCCCTGATCGGTTGCGAGGCTCATGAATGGTGAGTTTGGCGAGTTTATGATTTTGAGCAACGCTTGTGTTTCTGGCCATCCTAGGCAGGAAGGGAGTACGGGAATCCATTCGGGATGCGCTTTCACATCCACATAACTAGTTTCAGGCGTGCCCTCGCTGTTCGGTGATCCAAAAGGGACATGAAACGTCTCGGTTTGCTCAGCAATGTCAATGCCCATCGGGAATCCTTCTGACTCCTTTGCGAATGAATGGTGATGCACTTTGGCCGAAGTTCCGATCGGCTTAGGGTGGTCATCTTCAGAATGACGGCTTTCTCTGGCCAAGGTCAATGGGTATCTAGCTCAATAAGGATTGAAATCATGAAAGGCTAAATGGTCCCCTTCTTTCAGGTATTGTCAAACCGTGTGTCTGATCAAGTGGGTGGCGATGAGGTATGAGTTGACGAAAATTGGATTCCAACCCGGTAGTCACGCACGATGGTGTTGCACGGGGTTACAGGTCGGGCCCACCAACTATTTTCGAAGGCAAGGGGGAGGTGATGATTTCGATGTGACCTAATTTTTGAATATATATTATGGTGCCGAGGGACAGAATCGAACTGTCGACACCAGCCTTTTCAGGGCTGTGCTCTGCCAACTGAGCTACCTCGGCACATGGCAAGTTATGGACTAGCAGACCGGAGGGATCAGTGTCGCAATAGAGTTAGTGCTAAACCGATACGTGTGGGAGAGGTGTATCAGGAAACCTCGAAAAAAATCAAGCAGCATTGGAAGGTACGCATAGAAAACCATGGCGCAGGCCTATTGCCGTGAGCTAACCAAACACTGGCATTCTTGGAAAGGGCTGTACGTCTTTCTTACTTGGGATTGTGCCAGGGGCGCGTAATGGTGATGTCTTTGCGGGTCACGATGAGATACCCGTCTTCTTGGAGGACTTTCATGGCTCGGCTGACGGTTTCTCTGGAACATCCGATCATATGAGACAGTTCTTTGAAGGAGGGACGGTCGGTGATGACGAGTTTCCCATCTAGGCGCTGGCCCTGTGTTTGTCCCAATCGTAGGAGGCATTGAGCGATGCGGCCATAGATATCAAACATGGCCAGGCTCCGAATCTGCTCATTGGCTTGGCGGAGTCGTTCGGATAGATGCTTGAGAATCTTCATGCTGATGGGAGGGTGGTTCTGCAGCAGTGTGGTAAAATTTTGTTGGGCCAGGCATAAAAACTCTGATGCCTCGATGGTCATAACCGTGGCTGAACGAGGTGCGGATTCCAGAATGGCCATTTCTCCAAAAAAGTCGCGAGGCCCCAACAGGGCGAGAATGATTTCTTGGCCTTCTTTTCCCAGCAGGACAACTTTGACTTTTCCCGTCAGCACGACCATAAGAAAATCGCCAGGGTCCCCTTCATAAAAAACTATACTCCCACGCGGGTACCGCTGTTCTCGGGCGCTGGCTAAGATAAGATCGAGTTCCGTGTTGGTGAGTTCCGAAAAGAGGGGAATGGATTTCAAATGGTCACGTTTTAATTTCATGATGGTCGCTCAGCAGTTACTTTTTAGAGACTGTTAGAGCAAGTTCTCTCTATTGTATCAGAGCTGAGAAGAGGAAGGTGAGGATTTTCCCCGTATTGTTTAAGTTGTTCAAGTCTTACGTTTCACGTGACGCGTCACAAATGATTATGTTCACCCGTTCGGGGAATAAGCCGGGCCTCTTGCTTGACGGATTTCTTAATGCACCGGTATTCTCAATCCCTAACCAAAATAGTTTGTTGGTAAGGCGTGTGCCGGGGAGCTCATGTACCAAGACAATAGTTCGAGGACCTCACACAGACATCAAGAGTTTGGCCTCTGTTTAGCATGTCGGCATAAATGCTAGAGCCCTTGTCATGATCTGAAAGTTGCTGGGGGGGCTGGTTCTTACTGCATCACGGACATTACCATTTAATTCGGGCGGGAGCATTACTGTAATGGATACTGACGACGTTCAATCTACAGAGTTAGAAAATGATGAGTTAGAAGAACCGACTGAAGGCGAAGGGTCGGAACCCGAGCAAGAAAAAGTCGATACGCCGACGTATATTGAAGACCTCTTGAAAACCGCCCGATCTGCCGCCCCACGTCTTGCCTCTCTGACGGCCGCGGTGAAAAATCAAGCGCTTCTTGCCATGGCCGATGGCCTGGAACAGGCCTCTGAGGACATTATTGAGGCCAATGAGAAAGACCTTGAGGCTTTTGATAGCAGCAATGGTCGTGAAGCCATGGCTGATCGATTACGCCTGACGCCTGAACGCATTGACGCGATGGCCTCCGGGATTCGAGCCATTGCGGAGTTGCGGGATCCTGTTGGGGAATCTCTGGGTATGCGGCAGCGTCCGAATGGGATGAAAGTGGGGAAAGTGCGGGTTCCTATTGGTGTCATTGGAATTATTTATGAATCGCGGCCCAATGTGACGGCCGATGCGGCGGCCCTGTGCCTTAAATCCGGCAATGTTTGCGTACTTCGTGGTGGCTCGGAGGCGATTCATTCGAATACGGCTATCGCCAACGTTTTGTCAGCAGCGGTGAAAAAGGCAGATATCCCAGAGGGCGCGATTTCCTTTGTGGAACGAGCGGAACGTGTTGCGGTCCTTGAATTGCTCAAAAGGGATGATTTGATCGATTTGATCATTCCTCGAGGTGGAGAGTCCTTGATGAACATCATCTCGGAGAACACCTCCATTCCGGTCATTAAACATGATAAAGGGGTCTGTCACGTCTATGTGGATGATGATGTTGATCTGGACATGGCTCACTCGATTGCGTTCAATGCGAAAGTGCAGCGGCCCTCCACGTGCAATGCCATGGAAACGCTTCTGGTTCACCGCCAAGTGGCTCGAAACCTTTTGACGAAACTTGGCAATGATCTTGTTGAAGCCAAGGTGGAAATTCGCGGTTGTGAAAAAACCTGCGACTTGATTCCTCAGGCCATTCCCGCCACAGATGAAGACTATGGGCAAGAATTTTTATCCCTCACGCTTGCGGTGAAAGTGGTCAAAGATATGGACCAAGCCATGGAGCATATCCGGCAGTATGGATCTCACCATACTGAGGTGATCGTGACGAACAATTATGGCCGTGCGCTCAGGTTTACGCGAGAAGTGGATGCTGGGGCGGTGATGGTCAATGCTTCATCCAGATTGAATGATGGCTATGAATTCGGCCTTGGGGCTGAAATCGGAATTAGTACCACCCGCCTTCATGCACGGGGCCCGATGGGGCTTGAGGATTTGACCTGTTCAAAATATGTTGTGTTTGGGTCCGGTCAAATACGGGAGTGAGGGTTCGCGCAAGAATAACTTCCCCTGTTTGGGTGCTGAGACGCCTGTCTGGCAAGGCGCGAGGACTGCGCATACTCCTTCCTATGGAAAGGACGAGCAACGCCGCCAGACAGGATGGATCGGCGTCCAAACAGGGGAAGTTATTCTCGCGCGAGCCCTAAGGATCCGACCGCGAATCGATTGTTGAAAGACAAGCCGAACGTTAGGGAAACGGTTTGGGTAATTGAAAATTTTCAGGGAGAGCAACAGGGGATGTTCAAAAAGGTGCGCTCAGCAAGGCCGCAGGGACTTTGGCGCGCGGAGCGTACTCATAGTACGTGAGCACGACAAAGGGCCGAGAACGCCGCTGACGCCCTTTTTCAACATCCCTTTAAATTTCACGGAGGAAGTGTTCGAGCAGGGCATGATAGGCTCGAATCCGTTTGACATATTGAACCGGTTCCCCTCCACGGGCGTAACCATACTGAAGGGTTTGATAGTACTGCTTTTGAGCCAGGAGTGGGAGGACGGTTTTTAAGTCGTTCCAGGAATACGGATTTTTGTTCATGCTCACTGCGAGATGTTGAGCATCCTTGATATGGCCCATGCCGACATTATACGCGGCAAGAGCAATCCAGGTTCGATCCGCGTTTCCTATGGTGTCGTGGACTTGATTTTGGAGGTACGCAAAGTACCGGGCGCCACCTTCAATACTTTTTTGGGGATCAAGCCGATTCTCAATGCCTAACGAAGAGGCCGTGTCGAGGGTCAACATCATCAGTCCACGAACCCCAGTTGGACTGGTGGCAGACCGATCCCAGCGAGATTCTTGATAGGCCTGAGCAGCAAGGAGTTTCCAGGGGAGCCCATATTGTTTCGATACCTGTTCAAATTGGTCCTGGTACAGCGGAAGGCGTGTTTGTACATGATATTGAAATCGCTGGACGTCAAACCAGGGAAGGTCTGATGGGGGTGCGGTAAGGGTCGGTCGCTGTTCAGTGACCACCGGGGTGGAAACCGGGAAGAGGGAGGAACTCCACAACAACACAATGGGGGAAAGAAGGATAGCGTACGAGACAAGATCCTTCAACACCAACTTTATGGTTTCATTCGTAGGGCGGAAGGGCTTACCCGGTGCTTGAGGAAAGAACGAAAACATCAAACCCACTCCTATCATTATAAATAGTTGTTGGGGGTGACCTGACCAAGGTTCCATGTTCTCATGGTTCCTCGTCGCTTCGCAAGAGTTTTTTACGGGTTCATGTGCAATTTTACCCATTCCCTATTGTATTTGGATGGGTTTTTGAATGATTGGTTCTATTTGTTCTATCGGTTGCGGTCCAGGGAGCTACAGCGTGGACCGGGCGTCAGGATTTCTGGCGTTCTGTACAACTGATAGAATCGCATATTTTCTTCAAGAAATCAGATAGTTAACTATTTTCATGACGATATCCAAAGAGCCACAACACGCCACTCTGGAGCTTGTTGGGGCGGGGATGAAACCATTGAGTATTGATGAGGCAACCTTTGCTCATCTTCGCCCTGAGTTTCATGTGGAAGATATCAGCATGTTGATGCCGAGCATGCGAGGTAAAGGCGTGAAGGTTGCTGGCCTGCTGGATTTGGCGACCTTCGAGTCGAATGCCGATCATGTGACGTTTTTTTCTCACGATGGTCAATACTCAGCTAGTCTGACTCTTGACCAAGCCAAAAACTACGGTATTGTGGTGTATCAAGTTGATGGGGAGCCTTTACCTTCCGACAAAGGCGGCCCGTTTCGGCTGGTGACTCCAGGGCTTGGTGATTTATGTGCAAATGTCAAAAATGTCGGTCTTATCGAAGTCACGGCAGGGCCTGGTAGGGATACCAGACCTGAAGAACGATCCTGCTAATTTCCAAAAATCTTGGACTACCTCCGTACGCCTCTCATTTATAATCTATTCCCTCGCTTGGCAGGTTCGTGTGACCACTGGGTTTCCCATGCGACACGAGCGGCATCGATGGGTTTCAATTGGATGTACATCAACCCCGTCACCTATCCGGGTTTTTCGGGAAGCCTGTACTCCACAAAGGAGTATGGGCGACTCAATCCGATTTTTGTTCCACCTGCTTCTCAAAGCCAGGCATTGGATGTATTGAAACCGGTACTTCGGGAAATGGGAGACCTTGGGCTTCATCCGATGGTGGATCTGGTCATCAACCATACTGCGATTGATTCGCCACTCATTCATGAACATCCGGCTTGGTTTCAATGGGATTCCGATGGCCATGTGAAAAATCCCTGTGCTGTCGATCCTAATGATCCCAGCCTGACAACCGTGTGGGGGGATTTGGCCATTGTCGATAATGGGAGTTCCAGCGATCCAGCGGGGCTATGGCAATTTTGGACTGACCTTGTTCTTCGGTATCTTGATCTGGGGTTTCACGGGTTTCGATGTGATGCGGCCTATCAGGTTCCTGCGGAATTGTGGCGTGTGTTGATCCACGAAGCACGGAAGGTCAATCCCAACGCTGTGTTCTGGGCCGAGAATTTAGGCTGTACCGTTGACCAAACGCGAGCGTTGCGAGCCGCAGGGTTTCAATTTTTTTGTAATAATTCGAAATGGTGGAACTTTCAGGATGCCTGGTGCCTTGACCAACATCGAGAATTTGAAGATGTCCCGTCGATATCATTTCCCGAAACCCATGACACCGATCGTCTCGCTCATGACACCAACGGGTTGGAAATGATCCAGCGCCAATGGTATGCCTTTGCCTCGACATTTTCCGCTGGGGTGATGATGCCTATTGGCTATGAGTTTGGTTTTCAAAAACGACTTCATGTCGTCGACACGCAACCTTCGGATTGGGAAGCGGGGACCATGGATGTACAGCAATTTGTCCGGGCCGTGAATGAAATCAAATTGAACACCCCGCTGTTGCAAGGTGAGGGGACCTTGAATCGGGTGGATGTGGGCCATCCTTCCTTGCTCGTTCTCTCGCGGGAATCGGAATATGCTCCAGGACAAACAGGCTGGATCGTGCTCAACAGGGATTGGGAGCATGCAGGCGATCTGGCTATACATGAGCTGACTGGGATGGGTCGGGCGATCCAAGTGGTGGATCTCAGTAGGGCGGATCTCTGCCGTCCAGAATCTCTAGCCGGGTCTTCCCTCAAAATTGAGCCCGCGGGAGTGGTGTTTCTGTATCAGGAGAAACAGTTGGTCTAAGTCAGCGGTTATGGTAAAAATGGGTCCACGCCTCATGTGAGGTGTCACATCTCTCCATCGAATTTCGGTGGGAATTTACTCATCGAGAAAGGGTTGTCAGGCATGAGCGAAAGAACGTTAGCGATTATTAAACCGGATGCCATGGCCAAACATGCAATCGGCGATATTATTCAACGATATGAAGGCGCGGGGCTTCACCCAATCGCTATGAAAATGACGAAGTTGTCAAAGGAAGATGCAGAAGGGTTTTATGCGGTGCATCGTGAACGTCCGTTCTTTCATGACTTATGCACATATATGGCTTCAGGCCCTGTTGTCGTGTTAGTGCTTGAAGGGGATAATGCCATTACGAAGAATCGCGATTTAATGGGCGCAACCGATCCGAAAAAAGCCGAGGCTGGCACCATTCGAGCAGTCCATGGGGCTTCTATTGAAGCCAATGCGGTTCATGGCTCTGATGCCACGGAAACCGCGCAGTTTGAAATGGGGTACTTCTTCCCTGAGTTGAAGTAACCCAAGCGAGCACTATTCTATGATTCTTGTGCTGTCTGAATAGCCTTCACCCTCGAGGATGGTCTTCGGGTAGCCTAAACCAATCTCATGCTTTCTTCGGCACAAAGTAAATTTCTTATTACGATCCTTTCCCTCACCGTGTTTCTTTCAGGCTGTTTCAAGTCTCCCTCACCGGAAGTCGAGTTGCAGGAGTTGCGCGCTCAAGCCGAGGAGCGATTGCTTCAGGATGCGAAACTCGCGTTTATTCGAGCGGAATATCCCGAGGCCGTATTGTTGTTCAATCGTTTTGTGAACAACCATCGCAAATCGACACTGGCCCCGGAAGCCCAATGGTGGCTTGCGCGCTCGTATCAACAATCGGGCAATCTCAGGTTGGCGTTAGCCCGTTTCCAGAGATTAGCGCAGTCTTCGAAAAGGCACCTGTATCGCCAAGAGGCTAGGTTTCGGGCACAAAATCTTATAGAGGTTCTTGGGCTCGATCCGGTGTCTTCACACATCAAAGGGTTTTCCGTTAAATTTCAATACCTGCCCCTGAAGACAGAGGCGTCCCCAGGTATTGCCCACACTCGCTTACGGAAGGGTGCGGTGTTACTGATTGATTTGGGATGTCCGGTTCATAGGCCATCTATTCCACATTCCGATGGGCCTGAGAGCGAGGGCCAGAACTGGCAAAACGAACTTGGGCAAGATCTGGACACGGTGATTGAAGACGCCGTGTATGCGGGACAAGCCGTGTACCTTGGCGTATCGCTTCCCTGCTTAGGATTGTTTGCACCGGAGTCTGTGGGGGAGATACCCCAATTGCATGATTGGTCATTTAATCCACGGTCACAACGAGTGGGTATCTCCCCATACTTTTCGTTGTTTTCGTCGGGATATCAAACCACGTTGCAAGACATGTTATCGAAGCTGAGTCAATCCAAGATTGCGGGGATTGTGTTTCAGGAAGATGTGCCTTTGGGATTACGCGATGGATTAAGCCCTATTGCCGTCAAGAAGTTTGAACGTGCGTTCGACATCACACTCAATCCGGCCACACTGTTTCTGCGTGGCAAGCCGGTGCGTACGTCACAACGCGCAGCAGAAGATATTCGGGACAGGCCCATGCCCACGTATCCGGATATGTTTTGGAAATGGGCTGGGTGGAAATCGCGTGAGCGTCTTCGCGTGATGAATGAATTAGTGCACACCATTCGGGTGCAATTTCCTCACCTTCAATTTGGTGTAGAAATTCATCCAGAGAGTATTCATGACCCCGTGTATGCCTTGGCACACTTTAGTGATGATTGGGTAGAAATGGCTCAGGCACCCTTTGATTTTTTTGTGGTTCGTTTCCCGGATCTTTCGCACCCAGGTTTTCAGACACAATCACGTAGGTGGTCTCAGTCGAACCCTCGGATGTTCCAACAGGATGTGATTCAACGGATGGTTGATTATTTAGAAGATCCTCAAAAAGTGTGGGTGATCCAGCCAGAGCAACGAGCCCACTCTGATCTTGGTTCCGTTTTGAACCACGGTGAAGCTGGATCGATGGATTGGCCTGAGGGCGTTGGAGAAATTTTAGAAATCTCCCCGGGTCCTTGACAATCCCTACCCCCTTCTTTAGAAAATCAGGGCCTGAATTTTCTGAATAGAGAAAAAGGAGAGTCGAATGATTCCTGAGGATTTGCGATATCACAAAGAGCATGAGTGGGTTCGACAAGATGGCCACACGGTCACTATCGGGATCAGTGATTTTGCCCAGGAGGCCTTGGGCGATGTGGTCTTTGTGGAATTGCCCCAGGTAGACGCCGCCATTGAGCAGGATCAAGAAATTGGCGAAGTCGAGTCCACTAAAGCGACGTCTAGTGTCTACTCTCCTGTGAGCGGGAAAATCGTGCACGTGAACACCGAGTTGGGAGACCATCCGGAATACCTCAATAAAGAACCTTACGGCCAAGGGTGGCTTGTCGTGATAGAGTTGTCGAAACCTGCCGAAGTTGACGGTCTCATGACTGCCGCACAGTACGAAGAATTTCTTTCCTCACAGAGCTAAGGATCTGAGAGAAAATAACTTGGACAACTCGCATCCAATCTTCGGGCCGTCATTGAACCTAGAAGCAGCAGCTGGATCACAAAAGTCCGCGCAAGCCCTTGGCGCACCTGGCACAATACAAAAAGGTCTCATCACCACTGAGGTGACCACGACTTTTTGTATTGCACCATGCACACCAATTTCTTACACGTCTTTTTTGCGCCCAACTGCCGTTTCTAGGTTGAACGGGCCTCAATCGACTCACCCTCAACATCGCTGTGCTATGCCTCGGGTTTTCCTCAATCGTTCCGTCCAAATCCGACCCAAATCTTGGCGCGAGATGTCCAAGTTATTTTCTCTCAGGTCCTAATGGCTCAATCCAAACATATCGTGATTGTCGGCGCCGGTCCTGGAGGCTACGTCGCGGCCATTCGCGCGGCCCAATTGGGAGCGCACGTGACGATTATCGAGAATCAAGCCTTAGGTGGGGTCTGTCTGAATTGGGGCTGTATCCCCAGCAAGGCGCTGTTGTCAGTCATCGACCTTGGTGAGAAACTTAACAAGGCTGAGGACTTAGGGCTTTCCCTTGCGGGGCCGATGACTTTCAATCCCCTCCAAATGGTCGCACGAAAGAATGGTGTAGTCACGGGTTTGGTCAAAGGCATTGCCACGCTTCTCAAGGTCTGGGGCGTGACCCATATTGAAGGGACAGGTGTACTACAAAACGAGCAAACAGTGAATGTTCAAAAAGCCGATGGCACTTCGGAATCAATTCAGGCGGACGCAATTATCCTTGCCACAGGCTCGTCGTGGCCAAATCTTCCTCTGTTTCCAGTAGACGGAACAATGGTTATCACCAGCAAAGAGGCATTGGAGATTAACCGTGTTCCCGAAAGGCTCCTGATCGTCGGTGGGGGCGTGGAGGGGTGTGAGTTTGCGTCACTCTATGCCGGGCTTGGCTCGAAAGTCACGATCGTTGAAATGATGTCGCGACTTCTGCCACTGGAAGATGAAGAGGTCTCTGCGCTCATTGAACGGGAACTCAAAAAACGTAAAGTTCAGTTTTACACTGGTACGAAAGTGGACAAGGTCACACGATGTGATACTGCCACGACGGTCACGCTGGAAAACGGAACGTCACTGGAAACCGATATGATTCTCGTGTCGGTCGGGCGCCGGTTCAACACCACGGGATTAGGTTTAGAAAAAGTTGGCGTCATGTTGGGAGAGAGAAATGAGATCACTGTCAACGATCGGTTAGAAACCAACGTGTCCGGTGTATATGCGATCGGAGATGTTGTCGGAAAAGCCATGTTGGCCCATGTGGCTTCAGCCCAAGGGAAAGTCGCCGTAGAAAATATTGTAGGCCATGAACAAACCATCAACTATCATGTCATTCCTGCGGGAATCTTTACGCTTCCGGAAATTGGCCGGGTGGGTCTTACCGAACAGGAGGTCCGAGAGCAGGGGATTGAACCAAAGGTGGGGCGGTTTCGATATGTCGGTTTAGGCAAAAGCCACGCCGTTGGGGATACCGTGGGGTTTGCCAAAGTGGTGGCCCATCCTGAAACAGACGCCATCCTTGGGGCGCATTTGGTGGGAGCACATGCCGCCGATCTCATCCACGAAGCCGCCATGGCCATGCACATGAATGCCACGGCCACCCAGATGGCTGAGATGATCCATGCGCATCCCACGCATGCCGAAGCCCTCATGGAAGCAGCCGAGGATATTCAAGGATTGGCTATTCATCAAGCGCGGAAGCGCCTGTAGACGGAAAGCGGTATTGATAAAACCTCAAGCGCAGGAGAAACCAAGAAGGTGATTCTTTCTCCAATGTCCCCCCTTTGGAAAAGGGGGTGAGGGGGATTTTCAAAATATTTCCCCTCCTCCTGACACTCCCTCATGCCCGCAGCGGGAATAAGTGATCGAAACGAACCATGATCCGCTCTCTGGCCATAAAATTAATCATGCTAGCCGGAACCCTGGCCTTTCTCGTAGTCTTGAATTGGTCAGGGCCAAACCGTGGCGTGGATACTGGGCATCTAGCTGAGCAACATCCCCTGTTGCCAACTCATGCTGTGGCATCTCCCTCTAGCAAAAAAGTTGAACACAGGTTTAACAACAAACCCTCAATGCAACCCATTGATGTAAATCTCAGCACTGCTCAAGATTTAGAAGCATTGCCCGGCATTGGACCAATCCTGGCACAACGAATTGTCGAGCATCGAATGCGGGTCGGAGGTTTTCAATCCATCGAAGATTTGGATCAGGTGAAAGGAATCGGAACCAAAAAACTTCAGGCCTTACGCCCCTTGATCAATGTTATCTCCCAAGCTAGTGCAACGAAGCCACAAGGCTAATATGGTATTTCACGTTTCCCAATCACCTTTCCTCTGTCTTCCCCTCGCCCCTGAGGGGAGAGGACAGGGTGAGGGGTTGGAACATTTATAGTAGAAAGATTGGAATGGTAAACACAGAACTCACCCGTCAACTAAATCTCATTCGACGGGGTACTGTCGAAATCATCCAGGAAAAAGAGCTAGAAACTCGCCTGACTGCCTCGTTAAAAGAAGGTCGCCCTCTTCGTATCAAAGCCGGGTTTGATCCCACGGCCCCTGACCTTCATCTTGGGCACACCGTGTTGATTCAAAAACTCCGGCATTTTCAAGAACTCGGGCACGAAGTGATTTTCCTCATCGGTGATTTTACCGGTATGATCGGTGATCCGACCGGAGTTTCCGAAACACGCAATGCCCTGACGAAAGATCAAGTGCGTGCCAACGCCAAGACCTACGAACAGCAGATTTTCAAAACGCTCGATCCTGACAAAACACGCATTGAATTTAACAGCCGATGGATGGAAAAAATGGGGGCCGAAGAGTTGGTAGAACTATGCTCCCACTATAGCGTCGCTCGTATGTTAGAGCGCGATGATTTTTCCAAGCGGTACCGTGATCAAAAGCCCATCAGTGTGCATGAGTTTCTGTATCCCTTAGTGCAGGGGTATGACTCAGTGGCACTCAAGGCCGATGTGGAACTCGGTGGGACAGATCAGAAATTTAATTTGCTCGTTGGGCGTGACTTGCAGCGAGCCTATGGGCAAACGCCACAAGTGGTCATCACGATGCCGTTATTAGAAGGCACTGATGGTGTTCGTAAGATGAGCAAAAGCTTTGGCAATTATATTGCCTTGGAAGATCTACCGGGTGACATGTTCGGGAAAGTCATGTCGATCAGCGATGAACTCATGTTGCGGTACTACGAACTGCTCACCTCGGATAATCTTGAGGCCGTGAAGAAACAACATCCTATGGAAGCGAAGATCGCATTGGCGCAACACATCGTCAGCCGATATCACGGTGTGGAAGGGGCACAACAAGGCAAAGAAGAATTCCAGCAGAAATTTCGAAAACGTGAGTTTCCGGACGAACCAGATGCCACGGTCATACTCAAAAAGGCAGACTTCGCAGATCCCGCGACCCCATCAATGGGTCTCGTTGATCTCATTATGCGAACCAGACTCACGCCAAGCAAAGGAGAAACCCGAAGGTTAATTACCCAAGGCGCTGTAGTCATCAACAAAGAACGATACCAAGACGTGAACGCGGTTATTGAGTTCCAAGACGGCAATGACTACCAAATGAAAATCGGCAAACGAAAATATGCGTTAGTGAAAGTCAATCTTGAGTAGAATGTGTCAGTGTTGCAATCGCGCTACCATTTCCTTTTTGCATGGGGGTGGTCAGACATATCATATTCCCTCTCCTGCATGCAGGAGGAGAGGGCTAGGGTGAGGAGGAGTTTTGCAATAGACATATTCGTGTATAAGAATCCAAGAATGCAAAAAATCACACAATCCTCGCTTACCTTGACTTGACTTCTGACCCCTGTCTAGAATGCCGTTCACCACTATTTGAGCGGGTGTAGCGCAGTGGTAGCGCATCGGCTTCCCAAGCCGTTGGTCGGGAGTTCGAATCTCCTCACCCGCTCCAAAAACACCTTTAAAAACAAATAGTTGAGTTGTACGGTAAAATCTGACAACTGAATAGTGGCAATTAAATGGCAATTCCATTTCAGCCTGTGACCTTCTTTTCGAGGTCTTGCAAGCCCTTCCTGATACGCTCATTCCTCACCCTCGCATAGATCTGTACCGCATCAAAACTCTTCCAATCTCCGGCCTGCTGTACCAGCCTTAAATCTCCAGTCACTTCGAGTAAATCTGAAGCCCATGTATGCCTCCCACTATGCCAGACCTTCTCGGGGTCAATCTTCAGCTCGGTGCACACTGGCCTGAACACACGGTTATAGAAATTCTCCATATGTATTGGCTTGTCGGGATTGGTACGTGATGGCCAGACCCAAGGGCTTTGAGGGTATCGTTTGCATTGCCTCCTTAAGATAACAATAGCCTGACGCTCCAATAAAATTTGCTTGGGGTTTCCGCTCGTGGTCTCTGGCAGCTTGGCGTAGCCAAGGTCCCACTTGATGGCCGACTTCGGCATCTTGAATTGTTCGCTTCTTCGAGCCCCGGTAAGCAAATTAAACCACCACGCGTCAGCCCATTCCTGACTGATTTTCCCTAGCGCGTCACCGATATCCACCTTTTCCTTGTCCGTGTAATAGTCAGCTACGCCTTTAGGTTCAGGGTATGTCCTGGGCCTCAAGTCTAAGCACGGATTATGTGGGGCTTTGGTCTTGGCGGAGTAATAGGTAAAGATTCGACTAAGACAGGAGATATAGCGATTGACCCTGGTAAGTGAGATGAGTTTTCCATCGTCGAGGTCAGACTTCCTATGTGTCCGTCGTTGGGCTAACGCCTCCCGCTCATGCTGCACCATGGCTCTGGTAATACGCCTGACTCAAACCGCTCCTTCCAATGGTCGGCCATGCCACGTTCACCCTTCTCGGCTTTCTTCCGGGTAATCGGGCGGAGGTACTGCTCAATCACGTCCGTCATGAGCGGACCTTTCATGAACCCTGAGACGAGTTCGGGGAAGGCCTTACCCAATCGTTCGGCAGTCTTGGCTTTTGTATAATAGGCGCGGGCTTCAGTCTTTGTGGGGAAGAGAGGAGACCGAGTCACTTTATTGTGGTAAGTGAACCGCCCCCGCCATTGCTTACCAACGTGTTCTAGCCCACGGTCGGGGTTATTGGATTTGGCCATTCACTCGCTTTCGTTATTTGGTCGAGGTGGTGGAGTAAAGGTTTTCACAAGCAGACCTTGAGCTGTAAGCTCTTGGACTAATCGCTGGGTATACGAATCCCTCAGTAATTCAAAATTGGCATTGACCAAGGTGAAGTTCAAGACGTTGTTGCCCTTGGACTGAGAGTCCGCCATCCAAACAATTTCACTGTTGCTCAGATCGTATATTCGAGTTTGTATTTTCACTCGTGGGCTATAACTACTCGTCCCCCTATCAAGTGAATACGCAGACCAGGCCTCACGAATATCCACCACCAAGAGAGCCTCAATTTCATGCTCTCTCGCGATGTCCATAAACGTAGCTACAGTAAATTCTTGAGTGGGTGGGTAGAGGGAAATCACGGTAAGAGCGCGCACCCCATTACGAGCCAGTTCATCAACAATACCCTCTTCTATTTTTACTCGCCATCCCAAGTCAGCGTACTCTGCGCCAATCGCGCCCCTTGTAAATCCATGCGCTGGAAATTTCGGATCTTTATAACTTGTTAATTCGGTCGAGACGCACCCTGCTAGTGTAGTGTATTAAACTGACTACTGATATGAGAGGGCTTGACGCGCCCGCCCGACTTTCACCAAAATTTCTTCCGCCGACTTGGTCCAAACAAACGGTTTCTTGTTGTGGTTATGCGTGGTGATAAATTGCATGATGGTTCTCTCCAACTCTTTGACCGAGGTGAAGACCCCTCGCCGCAATTGCTTGTCTGTCAATAACCCAAAAAATCTTTCCACTAAATTGAGCCACGATGAACTCGTGGGAATAAAGTGCAACTGCACCCGTGGGTGTCGCTTCAGCCATGTTGTGATTTTCTGATGTTTATGGGTCGCATAATTGTCCACAATCAGATGCAAGGCCAAGTCCTTGGGGGTCTGCTTTTCGACTTTCTGTAAGAAAGTCAGGAACTCCTTATGGGTATGTCGTTGGCGGCATTGACCAATCACTTCTCCTGTCAGGGTATTCAATGCCGCAAATAAGGTGCTGGTGCCATGCCGTTTATAGTCGTGCGTCATCGTGCCGCATCGCCCAGGCTTCATCGGTAAGCCTGGTTGCGTCCGATCCAGCGCTTGAATCGAACTCTTCTCATCGATGCAGAACACCACCGCCTTCTCTGGCGGGGCTCAATAGAGTCCCACCACATCGTGGAGTTTTGCCTCAAAAGCTGGATCCGTACTCACCTTGAACTGCATCGTGAGATGCGGTTTCAGCCCCACTTCCCGCCAGACTCGATTCACGAAGGAATGGTTGATCCCCAGAACGTGGGCCAGCCCGCGGGTCGACCAATGGGTGGCGTCTTTCGGGGTGGCCTGCGTCGTCAGGGCAATGATCTTCGACCGCAGTTTCGCTTGTGCTGCGGAGTTCTTGCCGCCATGATTGGCCCCGCGCGGCAAGTCTTTCTCAATGCCGGCCAGCCTCCGCTCCGCGAAACGATTTCGCCACCGCCCCACCTTGTTCACATCAATCTGCAGGGTTCTGGCGATTTGGTAATTGGGAATCCCTTCGGCCGCGAGTAAGACAATCCGTGAGCGTTCCAATAAGCGGACCGGCGTCTTCCGGCTCCGTCGGTTCTTTTTAAGTTGCTTCGTTTCGTCGGCTGATAAATGAATGGGTATTTGAGCAGGCATGAGACCTCCATTATTATTGGTGAGTCACGTGCCTCCACTATATCATTAATCTATTTAATACACTACACTAGCATGAATATTGACAGGAGAAGTATTAACGTTCTCATGGCGCTGCTCCCTCACCTTCCGGTATTAAAGATTCCGATAAAAATGCCTTCGAGACTTTCAATAATGAAATCCCACATCTGATAGTCCATCCATCCAGAGACAAATGTCTTGCATGGGCAAAAAAAGAGACTGTATTTACTGCAATTCCCAGATGATCATTCCTGCGAGCTGTGATTCTATTCGGCGTAATTCTACCCACATGGGTATGCTCCGCATCGCACAATGAAACCAGATGCTCAATTCCACTTGTTCCCCGCTAGTTAAAACCTGGCGCAATTGCCAATCAACTTTACGTTGATCCTCTGCGTTCAGTATCGCGGTAAAATTACTTGAATGCGTGGCGTGAATCTGCCGGGTCCATTGGTTTTCATGACACGATGCACACCCACGCAACACACCCTCATGATCCACTATGGCGATATGATGAGGGGCTGCATCGTGTTTGGCTTCCCGGCATATCGTAAGCATGAACCCCTTCAGGGGTTGGAGATAGGGCTCCTCGGCAATCCAATAATTAAACCGTGACGGCTCATACTCACTACCCCCTACAAATGATTTTTCTCCAGGCCAATGCTCGGAAAATAGTTTCTGATGATCCCCATTCATCCTCAACCCGCCCCTTTGACCTATATTGTAGGCAAATTGAGGAAAATCTAATAGATGTCAAACTATTCGAGTCATACGAATCGTGATTTCGATTTTATGCCACCATTAATAGGCAACATTAGGCCCTGATTTATCCCAGGCCTTTTTTTCCCGTTTGGGTAGGATAATGATTGGTGCCGGCTTCTTCTTTGGTTGTTTTTGATGTTCAAGCCGTCGCCGTTCAAGTCGCTTGTCCCAACCTTCATAGAACGTAATGATCGCGACATCTCTTGCACGCCCAACAGCCTTAAAAAAGGTATTTTGTTTAAGGCGACACACCCATATCTCTCCAGGCCCATATTCATAGTCTTCTTGGAATATTTGCAGGTCACCCTCGTACCAATTGGGATATAAACCTAATCCAGACTGGTCCAGATGCACTCTGACGGTTTCCAGATTTTTTAAGACCCTCACGCCGTACATAGATTTCGGTTCGGCAGCGATAGGCTGCCCAAGGGCTTCCTGCTCCAGATGGGGGGCCTTAGGGAACCATGTATTCTGGTTAAACCCAAACTTTCGTAGATCTGCAATGTAATATTCAATCGCAACATTCAGAAATTGAGGAGGGTTAATCCTCGGAAATTCAACATTAAACCATTCAAATAATTTTCTCGTTTCCTCATCAAGGCCATCCCTTAAGAAGGAATTGGCAGCGAGGTCTGGCGGGGTCTTCATTTCCGTGCCAGTTACAGACTTTGGAAACTCTGACTCGTTAAGGCCTTTTCGTTTTTGTAGTTTTGCGGATTTTTCTCTGGCTACAAGCCCTAATAAATGATCAGCGTTTAAGTTCCCCATTTCCGCAATCTTTTGAACTACCTCACTGCTTGGGTATACCGTCCCTTTAATATAACGGTAAACTGTATTTGCCGTAACGCCTAGGTTCTCTCCCATATTCGCGGGTGTCCAAAATCCCGTATCCAGAATTACTTTAAAAATATTATGGAATGTTACATTCCTCCAATCTGAATCAAGCAGATTGTTTACTAAATAATCTTCTGAGTATTTGCTCAAATCACTCATAATTATCTGAAATTATAGCATAGCATTTTTATTAAATACTAAAAAATATGGTGACAACTCAGCACGCACGCAAATACAATGCATTTATGTTTGTTCACGAAAAAATCAAAATTCGACGAATTGAACTTGGTCTTACTATGACTGATCTTGCCGACAGGATGAGGCTTTATAATCATGCTGTTATTGGTTTTTACGAAAATGCCAAGCAAACTCATGGCGGCCACACAATTTCAAAATTGGCTACGGCCTTGGATGTTCCTATTGGGTATTTTTTTGACTTAAAAGTTGCGTGCTCAGTACGCAATAATAGAATATGGGTCAAATAGTAGTCAAAATAGGGGTCAAGTCTTTTGTTGAGAGTTTCAAGTCCTACCTTTTTTTATTGGGGTCAATTGGGTGTTCAAGTCTTGTGTTGACTCATTCAACAATCCCACCTCCTCAGAACCGAAGGTGAAATGACAATGAAAAATGATAAATGAAAAATTAATAACAAAAAATGGAAAGGGGAAAGGGAACGAGCCAGAGTGCAAACTCTCAACAAAAGACTCGACCCCAATACCTCGCGGCGATCGAAGATCCCACCGTGATCATCAAGATTCTGGGCCACCTGGGCCTACCCCGCCGCGCCCCACCACGAGCCCCAGCCCGCCTCGACGCATTCATGCAAACAGCCTAATCCCTCCCCGGATTCCGGTTCGGCACCCGAACCGACACTCCCCCTTTGCCCGTTTCCACCCTACACGTCACGAGCAAACAACAGATTTGGCATAATCCCTGGCAAAAGGGCCAGGAAGCCCCGACTCACCGGATGCACTCCCGCCTTTCAGACGGCGAAGTGTGCGGATGGACCCCTCACCGCGTTCGTTGGTACGTTGCAGCTCAGTCAAAAAGGCCTTTTAAAATTCCTATTCCCAATAGTGCCAGAAGTTCTATTGCCTATTTTTTTAGGAACCCTTAAAAGTTGCGGTAACTGTTTCAGATCCTCTACGAGTGCGGCGTAGCGTCTCTCAATGAGGTATCTAGAAACTAGGGTTCTGTCGCAAACAATGTCTTTGAAGGCAATAAGGGGTTTTATCTCCGTGTCCCGCAGACGAGAATTGTCAACTTTACTGGAGTTTTTCAACTTGGTCCAACATGAAAACCAGTGGCGTAACTCACAATTCTATTATTTGCGACAGAACCGCTTCTCGGTCACATCGTCTCGCGATGCTCCCTTCCCGATCACAAATATGGGCCTCCCGCTTGTACCGGGGATATCGTGACGGACCCTTAACATATCGGGGGAGGAGATTTAATTCTTATGCGTAAACCGGATTTTCTGATTATTGGTGGAGGTGTTATCGGACTGAGCATCGCTCGCCAATTAAAACACCTCTATACGGATTCCTCCGTGGTCATTCTTGAAAAAGAATCCGCCTGTGGGTTGCATGCCAGTGGTCGCAATAGTGGTGTGCTGCATGCCGGGTTTTACTATTCGCCAGACAGCTTAAAAGCTCAGTTAACACGTCAAGGTAATGAAAGACTTCGAGAGTATTGCCAAGAAAAAAAGATTCACCTCAATCAGTGTGGAAAGCTGGTGGTCGCAAAAGATCATGCCGAGCTTTCGGCGATGGATGAGCTAGTCCAACGGGGAAAGGCAAATGGCATTCCCTTACAAGAAATCACCGAAGCGGAGGCCAAGGAAATCGAACCGCGGGTGAAAACGTGGGAGCGGGCCCTGTATTCCCCAACCACTGCCACAGTGGATCCCACTGAAGTGGTGAACGCGATGGTCAGTGATGCTCAACACGAAGGTGTGGAAATTCATTATGATAGCGGATATCAGTCCAGACGGGGTGCCGTCGTTCAGTGCTCGCAGGACTCTTATGACGCTGGTTACATCGTGAATGCCGCAGGGTTATACGCGGATCACATTGCTCGAGATTTTGGGTTTTCCGAGCACTATCGCATTCTCCCATTTAAAGGACTCTATCTCTATTCCAATGAACCACCTGGAACAATACGGACCAATGTCTATCCTGTTCCCGATTTACGGAACCCCTTTTTGGGTGTGCATGTGACCGTGACCGCACAAGGAAAAGCCAAAATTGGTCCAACGGCGATTCCGGCCTTTTGGCGGGAACAATATGAGAGTTTTGGGAATTTTAAGTTTTCAGAATTAGTGGATGTGCTGGTTCGTCAAGCAGGATTATTTTTGTTTTCTGAATTTGACTTTAAACGATTGGCGTTCGAAGAAATTCAGAAGTATTCCCGAACCCATTTAGTGAAGCTCGCCACATCGTTAATGGAGGGTATTACCCCTGAACGATATGAGACTTGGGGAAAGCCAGGTATTCGCGCGCAATTGCTTGATACGAAAAAACGAAGGCTTGAAATGGATTTTGTTCTGGAGGGAGATTCTCGGTCCATGCATGTCTTAAATGCTGTTTCGCCCGCCTTTACCTGTTCTTTGCCTTTTGCTGACTATGTCTGCCAGCACATTCGCGCTCAACTAGGCCACACATAGGATCTTCCGACGTTCTATTTAAACATTCCCTCCCGTTGATGATGTCGATCTCCTTACGAGGATGTATGGGTCATCGGCGTGAAATATTCAACGGTCCCATAGTTTGAGAACCCTCCAGAAATCTGCAATGCTGAATGAACAGGGTTCCATCAGCCATGTGACAAGAGCCTCTTCCGCTCCACTTCATTGACGATGATTAAGGCCGCCCGTTCTACCGTCTCCTGTTCCCCATGAATGATGACTTCTGCGTCTTCCGGACGTTCATAGGGGGAATCGATACCTGTAAAGTTTTTGAGTTCACCGGCTCGGGCTTTTTTGTAGAGACCCTTCACATCGCGACGTTCGCACTCTACCAGGGGGGTGTCGATAAACACCTCCAGAAATTCCCCATCTTCTACCATGAGGCGAGCCATTTCCCGCTCACTTCGAAACGGCGAGATAAACGAGACCAAAACAGGGGAATTCTCCGGAGCCCAATTCGTGGAATGAGCATGACCACAGCAGAACGTGGGCCGAAGGGGAGCGCCACCAGCTCAGGCTGGACAGTGACCTGGAATAGCCCACTCTTTGGGGTGTGTGAGGGCGCGGATTCATACAATAAGTGCAATTTCTCTCGCCACCCGAATTGGGTAGGATGAGGGGCTGAACCAATCCATGTCACCGGACGGATCTTCCCCCCATGTTTGCCACCTAAGCTGTTGGAATTCTTCAGGGAAAGATTGGATTGCTCTCTGGAATGTAGGCATGTAATTGTTGTTTTATCTTGACTATAATGCTTTATTTATGCTATACATAAAGCATGTATATCGCCACCGTTCCTAACCGCACCTCCCCGCCCGCCATTTTATTGCGCGAAAGCTACCGAGCGGGCGGCAAGGTGAAGACCCGGACCCTGGCCAATCTGACCTCGTGGCCTCCGGCTCGCGTAGACGCGCTCAAGCGCTGCCTCCGTGGGGATTTCGATGGAACGGAAGACGAGGCGGGCCCCGTGAGTGATCGGATCTTTGGCGTCCTCTTCGCCCTGAAAGCGGTGGCCCAACGGGTGGGAGTGGTGTCGGCCTTGGGTCCGAAACGAGTAGCCAAGCTCGCCCTGTTCCTGGTGCTGGCACGAGTGGCTCATCAGGGTTCGCGGCTGTCAGCCGTGCGGTGGGCCACCGATCATGCGGTCGCTGAGGTGTTGGGATTGCCCGCCTTTGACGAGAATGACCTGTACGAGGCCTTAGACTGGTTGGGCACCCAACAAGAAGCCATCGAGAAGAAACTGTATCGGGCCTCTGTCCAGCGGACCGGCCAGCCACCGGTCTTGGTGCTCTATGACGTGACCTCCTCCTATTTTGAGGGGGACAAGAATGAACTGGCCGCCTATGGGTATAACCGGGACGGCAAGAAGCACAAGAAGCAGATTGTCATTGGCTTGCTGACAGGGCCGGATGGTGAGCCGCTGGCCGTCACGGTGTTCAAGGGGAATACGGCGGATCCCCGCACGGTCGCCGAGCAGATTGAACGGATCAAGACCCAGTTCAAGATCACCGACGTCGTGTGTGTGGGGGATCGGGGGATGGTGAAAGCCGCAGGCAAGGCGGCCCTCACCGAGCAGGGACTCAAGTACCTCACCGCCCTCACTGACCCGCAGATTCGCACCTTGCTGAAGAAAGATGTGCTCCAACTCAATTTGTTTGATGAGACGATACAGGAAGTGGAGGATGGGTCTCGTCGGCTGATCCTGCGGCGGAATGAGGCGTTGCGCCACACGGTGGCCACGCGACGTCAGGACAAAGTGGCCACACTGCAGCAGAAGGTCGCGGCGCGCAATGCGTTTGTTCAGACGGCCAAGCGGGCCACCCCGGCGGCGGGACAGCGGCAGCTGACCCAGTGGGCCAAGAAGCACAAGCTCTCCGCCTTCACCACCCTCGCCCTGCAGGGGACCCAGCTTGTGGTCGAGATTGATGAGGCCAAGCAGGCCGAGGCGGCCCTGTTGGATGGCTGTTCGGTGCTGGAAACCGATGTGGCTCGGGACACGATGGATGCCGCGACGGTGGATGCCCGGTACCGGGACCTGCAACGGGTGGAACGCGACTTCCGGACGATGAAGACGGGCTTGCTCGAACTGCGCCCCATCTTTGTGCGGAAGGAGAGCCGCACGCGTGGCCATGTCTTTGCCGCGATGCTCGCCCTGAAAGTGGCCCGGGAAGGCGAGCGAGGCCTGAAGGAGGCGTTTGGGACGACGGAGCAGAGCGCCCAGGCGCTGACCCTTCAAGACGCCCTGGGGGCCCTGTCACGATTGTGTTTCCAACGCCATGCAATCGGCGGGCAGGAGGTGCTTCAGCTGGCTCGCCCCGATGCTAGGCAGGCAACCATCTTTGCCGCATTGGGGATCACCCCGCCTGCCACCACCACACGGCCAGCCAAGGTGCATGTGTAGGCAGAGACGTGGCCTCGCCCAAACCGTGACTTCTTTAATGACATCAAAAGGTTAGAGCCAAAAATCCGCCCAAAACTCGGGGGAAGATCCGCCGGAGGAACGGCACGTATGAAACACTACCAACACCTAGGCAACGAAGAACGGTTTTACATCTGGCAAGCGCGACGAGAAGGGAATACACAACAGCAGATTGCTGAGGCCCTTGGCCGTCACCCCTCAACAGTCAGTCGAGAACTCAAACGGAATACCTATCCGCAGTGTCATGTGTATACCTATCACTGGGCCAAGCAGATCGTGAAGCATCGAAAACACGACGCGAATCGACAGAAGTCTCGCACGCTCACGGATGAACACGCGCAATTGATCACGCAGCTCGTGCGGCAATACTTAAGCCCGGAGCAAGTCAGTGGGTATCTCAAACAGCATCATGCTCTCAGCCTCAGTCACGAAACGATTTATCGGTTCATCTACAGTGATGTCACCCGAAAAGCGGAATTGCAACCGTTTCTTCGTCAAGGGGGGCGCCATCGCCGCAAGCGATATGGCTCGGGAGCCCGCGCCTCCTGTATTCCCAATCGCATTTCGATCACGGAGCGTCCCCAAGAAGTGGACAAGAAAGAACGCCTCGGGGATTGGGAGTGTGATACGGTAATTGGGAAAGATCGAAAAAGCGTGCTGGTGACGGTGGTGGACCGAGCCTCATTGTATACGGTCTGCTCTCGAGTCTTGAGCCGGTCAGCCCACGTGGTGAGTCACGCCATTATCCGACTCCTTCGCCCCTTCAAAGCGCGTGTGAAGACCCTCACCTTTGATAATGGCTCAGAGTTTGTGAAACATGAACGAATTGCCCGCGCCCTTGAGGCCACGACCTATTTTGCCCATCCCTATTCCTCCTGGGAGCGAGGCATCAATGAAAACACCAACGGACTCCTTCGACAGTTTTTCCCCAAGCAAACCGATTTTCGGACGATCTCCTGGCAACAGGTGACTGAGGCCGTCGACCTCCTCAATAATCGTCCAAGAAAAACACGAGGGTATCGAACCCCCAACCAACTCTTCAACAATCTCTTCGTCCCACTTATTTGAGAAAGAATTGCACTTGCTACTTGAATTCAAGGGGTTCATCCCGACTCTTGGAGGGAATGAAGACTTCCTCAATCGGGGTCTGGCCTAACTCCAACTGCCGTTCAAAGCGTTGCCGCATTGCCTCGATCCTCCAGATGATGGGGTGAATGTTGCGGCATTCTACACGAAAATCACGCTGTTTTCAGGGGTTGTTCCCCAAGAAGGCAAAAGATTCACCAGCATACTTTTGCGAAACTCCACGTCTGGCTTAGAGATTGCGTTTTCTCTCAGACACTATTTAGTCAACCAAAGATTTGACCCCTTTTTGACCCCTTTTCAACCAAAGATTTGACCCCTTTTCTTTTGCGAAACTCCACGTCTGGCTTAGAGATTGCGTTTTCTCTCAGACACTATTTAGTCAACCAAAGATTTGACCGCATGCCGTCATCGGCGGTGTGTCTAGCGGGTTAAAGTCCCGCGAAAGGAGTTGTTCGTACACCTTTCTAGCACCGGGAAGCAGCGTCTGAGTAATCAGGGGTTGAAGTTTCCCATGGGCAAAGCTGCAGGCCGTAGCGCAAGCGAACCTAGACGTAGCCTCGTGACTTATTTGGAGATGCCGACCCTGTGGTCAGAAGGGGAAGGCCGCTGTCTGAGGGAGTAGAACGAACACCCACCCTCAGGATCTTCCGGGGTAGCAGGGATGGCATGTGGTGGAAGAGACACCGTGCAGGACGGGAGACCCGCGACGGTGCTGGGATAGAGCCAGCAACCCCGACGTATAAGGGATACCGAAATCGTCAGGGGCCGTCGTGGGAGTCGGAGGGGTTCATAGTACCGTTGGAGGGCCTGGGACAACACAACCCGGCCCGAGGGAAGGGACCCTACTTTGTTCGCGTTTTCGACGAGTGGAGGATCCGGGGATTGCCATCGCGCTATCAACCCCAAGTACGATCAGGACACTACAGAGGAAACTATCTCGGAAGGCCAAGTCTGAATTTGGCTATTGGCTAATGACAGACGCATGCCTCTGGAAGAAGAACATCGGAAAGCCGTGTATGGGAAAACTATACGCACGGTTGTGTGTCCAGGTAAGGCGAGACTGTTCAGTGGGAAGCAAGCCCACCAGGGTAAGAGCCTGAGCCCTGTAGCTTGGATGGCAGCGTGGAGAGAAACCGAGACGCTGAAGCCCATCGACAAAGCCATCGTAGAGGATGGTGAGCGAGTTCCCGGGCCGTAACGCAAGTGAACGCAGAGGTAGCCTCGAAAGTATGAAACCTCGGAGGTCGAGTCCCTGTCCGTAGGACGAAGACGGCATGGACAGGCGAACCAAGGCTGAGACGCCTGGCCACTCCGGCGGGGTGAGAGCGACAGCACGGGAGCAAGGACAGACGACGCAACTGGAGAAGCCCTCCTCGTCCCAGGGAGAAATCCCTGGAGGAAGATCGGCTCTATAACCAGCTCTCTGGGAAGTGAGCCGAAGACGAGAGGGTGGCGGAGGGGCTCGTAGGAGCGAGGAAGCAGGGTCATGCCTGTGGAGCAAAGGAGCCCTACTGGCTGTAGGCTGTGATCAACATGGGAGGCAGGGACGAGATGACAACGGCGTCCATTACACTGCAAGACCTGCGACAGCGGCTCTACGTCAAGGCGAAGGCTGAGAAGCGATGGCGGGTGTGGGGCCTGTACGTCCACGTGTGCAAAGAGGCGACGCTACGCGCGGCCTATTCGATGGCCAAGAAAAACAACGGAGCCCCCGGCATTGATGGGGTGACGTTTGCTGGCATCGAGGCCACGGGGGTGGAGCCCTTTCTTGCACGACTACGGGACGAACTGGTCACGCAGACCTACCGACCGATGCGGAACCGGCACGTGGAGATTTCGAAAGGCGGTGGACGAGTCCGCGTCTTAGGGATACCCGCGATTCGGGACCGCGTGGTACAGGGAGCGCTCAAGCTCCTGCTGGAACCGATCTTTGAGGCGGATTTTCGTGATGGGTCGTATGGGTATCGACCGAAACGGACAGCCCACCAGGCGATTGGCCGGGTGGCTCAGGCGATGGTGCAGAACAAGACGCGAGTGATTGATGTGGATCTGGCGGCCTTCTTCGACACGGTGCGGCATGACCGGCTGCTGGCGAAGGTGGCCCGACGCATCCAGGATCCCGCGATCCTGCGGCTGGTGAAACTCATCGTCAAGGCGTCCGGCCCGCGTGGGGTGCCTCAAGGGGGTGTGATTTCCCCGCTGCTGGCCAACCTCTATCTCACGGAAGTGGATGAGAGGCTGGAGCAGCTGAAGGAGACAACCCGGCAGGGCCAGTATACGTATCTCGAGTATGTCCGGTTTGCGGATGACCTCGTCGTGTTAGTGGATGGCTATCGCCGCCACGCACAACTGGCGCAGGTTGCGGAGCGGAAGCTGCGAGAGGCGTTGGCCCAATTAGACCTTCAGGTGAATGAGGCGAAGAGCCGGATCGTGGACCTGAGTCAGGGAGGCAGCTTCGGCTTTCTGGGCTTTGACTTTCGGCGTGTGCGGTCGCGGCGTGGAGTGTGGCGCCCGCAGTACATACCGAAGGTGAAGCGGCGCACCGCGTTGCTGCGGAAGCTCAAGGAAGTGTTCCGACGCGGGCAATCCCAGCCGGTGGGACGGATGATCGCCATGATCAATCCGATCGTACGGGGCTGGGTGAACTACTTCCGGATTGGGCATGCGAGTCGGTGTTTCTCCTACGTGAAGGATTGGGTGGAGCGGAAGGTCCGGCGGCACATGATGCGAGTGCGCCACCGTCGAGGTTTTGGCTGGAAGAGGTGGAGTAAGGTTTGGCTCTACACGGTACTTGGCTTATATGGAGATTACCGAGTGCGGTACAACGGGTCGGCATGAAAGTCCTTCCAGGCTGATAGGTCACATAACCCTTGAGGTGAAGCATCCAGGAAAGCCCGGTGCTGGAAATCAGCACGCCGGGTTTGAGGTGGCGGGGACTGGAACCGTGACCAGGGGAGTCGGACTGAGGCCCATTCCGAAAGGGGTGGAGGAGCCACCGACCCCTACCGTTGGCGCGCCAGTCCTCGACCCTACTGATGAGGGGGCGCTGGGAATTGTTGACTGCTATGGTCCGTGGTAGACGCGTGCGTCGAAGCGTTCGAGAGCAGCTCCATGTATGCACCAGTGCTCTACTCTACCCTTTTCTTTTCCTTTTTCCTTTTCACGAAGATATCGCCTAACACCTTTCCATCCCAATCTTTTGAGATGGGTTCTCCGAACATGTGAAAGAGGGTGGGGACGATATCCAAGGTATTGCCTTCTTTGATCACTTCACCGGATCGAATGGTTGGCCCGCAGGCCAGAAGAAAACCATAAGCACGGTGGGCGCCGCTTCGCTCATCCAAAAACTCCCCGGAGACGGTCCCGATTTTTGGTGAACGCAAGGATTCAATGAAAGCGTCTGCTTGCCATATCACAATAATATCCGGTAATTCATCCACATTTTCTCCCTGACAACGATCTCTTACCTTAAAAACATCGGCCACCGCTTTCTTTCCTGTTTCCGGAATTTCAAGAGCACGAAATTCTTGAATAATCGTATCGCAGAGACGATTATATTCTTCTCCAGGGGCGACAAGGCCATTGGGTTCGCGACCTTTTACATTAATACGAATGGCTCCGGAAAAGTCATCAGGCACAGCAAAGGCAAGACAATCTTTCCAATCATTTCCAAGTTCTAAGAAACGGCGACCGAGTGTATTCCACAGGCGTTGGGGAAAGAGCTTTCGAATCTTACTTAGCGTACGAATAGAAATAATGGATTCAATTTTTTTGAAAGCAAAGTATCCCCACTTTTTTTGAGGAAGGAGTTTGAAAGAAAAATTTTCTTTCTTTGTCCTTTTTTTCTGATTTCCAAGACCAAGACGATCTAAAATATCAGAGACTAAATGAACGGCACTGTAGTTGGGACCCATGCCTGTGTTGGAGAGAATGAAAAAAGTTGCTTCAGGTCGAGAGGCGATTATTTTTTCAATGCCGCGGTCGACTTCTTGATACACCTTTAAAAGAAGCTCTTGGCAATCTTTTGCAATAGCGGGGTCATATTGTGGGTGTGCCTCATCCATCAGTTGCCAAAAGAAATGACCTGCCCAATGAGTTTCCGCGAAGCAAACAGCAAAAAGGTCCCACCTTTCTTTCTCCAAAAGCCAGTGGGTGATGTCCGTTCGTTGTTTAGCCCCTTTTATCATTTGTTGCGTCAGCTCAATCCAGCCTTTCACATCTTTTGGTCTTTCATGATACCAATCAGCAAGAGGATGTTTTCCAAAACGTCGATTGATTTCCCTAAATTTCTCAGCGGGGACGGAGCCAGGTTTACAATTGTGACTTTCCGTTCCCCAGCCTGTGATTTGAATGCCGTTGATTTCTTTAAGAGGGTACGATTTTGGAAAATCAAAAATTGCTACGCGCTTACCGGCCTGTGAAAGGGGCAACCAAAAAGGGTCGCGAAGAAATTGATCGGCATAAATTTTTCGAATTTGGTAAGTTCCGGACTTAAATTGTCGGTGAGTAAAACTGGCGCCATGTTTTGCGGGAGAAGTTCCTGTCAAGAGAGAAACCCATGTGGATCCGCTTGAGATTTCGGCATCCGAACGCAACCATTGCCAAGTCCCTTTTTGCATAAGGGAAGCCATGGTCGGAAGGTTGCCTTCGGCAACCCACTTTTCAACGAGGGATGGCTCGGCAGAATCAACAGCAATGAGAATAATTTGATCGGTCATCATTCTATTTCTTTTTAATGCCTGCAAAAACCCCATCCACGTGTGCGGCAATTACTGCAAAATCACCGCGAAAAATTAAGGAAAGGAGCCGGAGGGTCCCTCGAAATAAGGTTGCAAAAAAGATGCAGACAAGCTGAGGCCCTTTGGCATGCCTTCGCATTAAAAAAAGGTAGTTTCTTGTTTTGTACTTTTCGTAATGGGGAACGATGCCACGGCCAACTTTGCATCCTTTGTGATAAATAATGGCTTGAGGCACATAACATGTTTTAACCCCGAGCTTTTTTGCCCGCAAGCATAGGTCGACTTCTCCCCAGCCGTAAGGATTAAAATGGTCATCAAACCCATTAAGATCTTGTAGAGCGTTTTTCCGAATCAATAAACCAAACGCGCCATAGGCGGGAACATATTTCGGTTCATCAAACTGTCCTCGATCGGGTTGGCCTGTTCCAATGTCACCCACCCAACCTGTATAGAAATTGACGTCGAGACCCGTTGACATGATTGTTTTCGAAGGGTATTCCCTATAAGCTTTTCCACCTGCAATGCCGGCGTCCTTTTTTGCTTCTAAGCCATGGATCAATTCGCTCAAAAAGGAAGGGGTGACAATCACATCATTGTCCAAAAACAAGACGTAATCAAAAGCAATGTGCTTGAGTGCGTATTCAAAACCAACATTGCGCCCACCAGGAGCACCAAAATTTTTTTCATTACAGATAAGATGGACCTTTGAAAAATTTTCATTCACGGCTTTAACGGATCCATCTAAGGAAGCATTATCCACAACAATTACCTCAAAAGAGGGGTGGTCCATTTGCGTGACACTCTTGAGGCATGCTAAGAGATCGTCCTTTTTATCCAGATTTAAAATAATGATCGCAACTTTACCCATAATGATTCTCAGAGCGAATGAATGAGGTCCCGTTCCCGCTGGGACATTTTGTTTTCTTTGATTGCGGCAATATTTTCTTTCAAGTGTAATGGGGATATCGTTCCAGCAATGACGGTTGATACCTCTTGATGTGCAAGAATAAACTGAAGCGCGACATCCGACCAATTCGTCTGGTCTAAATGCAACAAAGAAGACAGACGTTGTTTTTCTTCTTCTGCTTCCTTTCTTAATGCTTTGTTGCCTTCCTTCAGCCCTGTTTTTACTTTTTCATCTTTTGTTAATAGGCCACGCCCAAAAGGGACGCGAACAATCACCCCAACCCCTTTCTCTTTTGCCAGAGGAAAGACTTCCTTTGCGGCTTCCCGCTCAAGAAGATTAAAAGGAACTTGTACGGTTGCCACCCTACCAATTTTAATACAAGAGACCGCATCCTCCAGGTTTTTAACAGAGATGCCATAAAAACGAATCTTTCCCTCTTTTTGAAACGCCTCTAATGTTTCAAATATTTCACCACTTTCTATGACAGAAGGGGGGGGGCTGTGAAGTTGGTAGATATCGATATAATCGGTTTGCAAAGATTTCAAGCTTTCTTCAAGCGCCCTTTTAATATATGCAGGGGAGTAATCACCCACTTTTTGTGTTTTTCCTTTGAGAGGCTTTCGCAAGGGTTGGATCAGGCGACGGAAAGGCATGATGAAGGGAGTTAACAGACGCCCATAGCGCCCAAGGGTTGAGGGGAGGTAACCTCCCTTTGATGCGATAATGACTTTGGATCGATTATGTCGAAAAGCGCGACCAATGGCTTCTTCGGAAGTACCATACCCATAATTACGTGCCGTATCAAAAAAATTGATTCCTTTTTCAAAAGCTTCCTCAAGAATTCGGGCTGAAGCTTTTCTATTATCAAGAAAAAAACTCTTACCAAGTCTGCCACACCCTAAGCCTAGTTCTGAGATAGAAATCCCTGTTTTTCCAAGTACTCGATAATGCATTGTTTGTTGCCTTTTTAAAAAACTTCCCGCTAACCAGAGGGGGGCAATAGACCTACCCGCCGGGAAGTTTAAATATTTTCCTCAAGTAGAGATTTGTTTTGAAACTGTGATTTTTCTTGTTACACCAAAAAGATGCCAGCCCTCTACAATTCCCCCAAGCACTCCCCACGAAATCTTCAGAAGGAAGAGTAAAAACGATAAGGCCACTGCTTCCTCACTCGTAACTCCATAAGGAGGAAGCAATACAGCCAGACTCCACTCTCGAACACCCAATCCCGCCACAGAAATGGGAACTATCAAGAGAATAAAGATGCATGAGCGTACCCAACCGATATTTAAGGGTGAAAGAGGAAGAGCCAAGGACATCGCCAGCAGATACATTATCAGAATAAGTAACAAAGGGTGAATCAGACCAAGCCCTAAAATCCGGAGTGTGACTGTAAGAGGGAGGGATTGAAATTTCCCAAACGCTCGCGTCACTTTTTCAGCTTTACTTTGGAGCATGTGGGGAACAATTGGAAATCGTTTTTTTCTTAAAGAAGTCGATAAAAATAAAAAGCCTTTACCCTTCATTAGGATGGCACACCCAATGACTAACAATCCCAATAAAACAATGAACACAGTGCCGTGTAAAGTCGATGCCCGAGCCTGTTCATCAAACATCCAACAGCCAGTACCAATAAGGACCATCATCACCAAGATAATAAGCCGATTGAACCCAATGGCGGCTAAGGCCTCGGCACGTCTCCCGTTTGATTGAGAAAGTTTGTACCAGCGTATGGCTCCACCACCAATATAGGATGGGAGAAATAATTCATAAAAAGATGTTGCTAAGTTGATCTGAAAAATTCGAAAGGTAGACACCCCCATTGCCTGGCAATCGGTTACCATCTTCATCTGGTAAGCGTCGGCATATCGTCCTAGAGCTATGAATGCAAAGGCCAAGACCACCAGCTCAAGATTTGCAGAGGTCAAGGCCGAGAAAATTTGCTCAAGGGGAGCAATGGTGAAGATGTAATAGAGAAGCCCCGTGCTGACTAAGAGTTGTAGAAACGCCAAGAACCAGCGTTTCATTGGGTTGTTGATCCATTTCAATGGTGATCTCCCTACTCGCAAGCTTGTGTGCTTGATGCCTCAAGCACCCAACGTGCTGCTACGCTCCAATCCACTGGATTCGACTACGGTTCGTGAAATAGAGGGGGGCAAGCTCATGAGTTTCTTATTATTTCAGTCAACACCCTTCCATCGAAATCCATCTCGGGCGTGATGTTCATCAAGTGCTGGAGAGTTGGAGCGATGTCTAAGATAGAAACATCATCCATTGCATGCCCCTCTTTGATATTGTCGCCTTGGGCGATAAGAAAGCCGAATGGCTGATGACGGCCGGATCGCCTGTCCGGATTCTCGCCTGAGACAATTCCGATGCTTGGCGATGTGATTGAGCGGATAGGAGCCTTCATCGACCACTTGATGATAAGGTCCGGCAATATATCATGGTAATTAGGTCGATCTCATGGCCCATCCTTACCAACTGGGTGGATAAGCCATACACCACTTTCGCGCCACTTCCACCCAATGGCGGAAATTCATAGCACTGCGTTAGAATTTTCATGGTTTTTCACAACCCTAGTTCCTTGTCGGTGCAACAATAAGATTTACTAAAGAATAAAAGAGTTCTAAATGAACAGTAATTTGTCATAGCATATAATACTTAGTGTTAATTACTATCAGTTATGTGCTGTTGTGTTGATTTAGTAACACTTGCTCTCATTATGAATTGGCGATTCATCCTTACGGGCTCACAGGTTTCACAAGTGTTAAAGCTTCCGAGGGGCGGGATCGTTGAAGGCAGTGTGCGGATTACGGTTACCTCCTACAGTCTTCTGGCTGGGGCTCCCACGATTGATCATGTAATAGGTAGCCTGGGAGAACTCAAGCGGTAACGGCCTAGCTTAAAGCTCGTGAGCCGGCCATTCATTGTATGATCGCCTGACCTGGCGCTCTGTAGTCTCTGCCCATCAGTTTTCGCAATAAAACTTTGAGTGCCCTGACCCAGGGAGGCTGGATGCAAACGTATTACTGTTTCGTGTCAGCACATGTTGGACAAATAGGGAGGATTGCTAAGGTGATGTTTTTGGCTCATCGTAGTTCATGAAAGGAGCGACGATGAAGCCCAAACAGGACCCCAAAGTGGAAGCGGATAAACTGGTTCGAGACATTAAACGAGTCACGAGTGAGGAGATTGAGTCGTCAAGGACAACGATCAAAGCCGCGACGACATCTCACCACAAAACAATGTGAGGTTCGTGGTAGAATGATGATACGTAATTTTACCTAGTATCGCCATTTCCAAAAAATAGCAAGAGTTATACGAGGGGTCCGGCCTTTGACCGTCGAACAAAACAATTGTGGGGATCGACTTTTTGCAGGACGATAATGTTTCGGGGTTTATTTGATCGAAAAACGGGCGTGCGGCGAGGTGTTAAATAGGTGTTAAAAATACAGACAACCGGGTGGGAAGTGAGGCAGAGAGAGGCAAAGTCAGGCAAAGAGGCAAGGAAGCGATTGTGTAGATGGGGAGGGGAATTGCCCGTCTTTACTAGCGTTGAGCAATTCCCCTGTGCGTATTCCCAAGCCGTTGGTCGGGAGTTCGAATCTCCTCACCCGCTCCAATAAAACCCTTTTCCACAGTTGAAAGTTTAAACAAATCCTTTTCAGGAAAATAAGAATTTATTTTCTTGAAAAATAAATCGTTTCTTTGTATTCATTTTGGTAGAGTGGGTGGAAATATCCGGCCAAATCCAGTGCATCCGCAGTAGATCCGTCTAATCTTGGACGGGCTCCTAAACCCTATTTCTTGGAGGACTGACAATAAAGCGTAGCGTGCCCTTATTAACGATCCAGGGAAAGACGGTCCATTTCACATCAAAAGGAGGTATACCATGGGAGACAAAGGCGGAAAAAAGGATAAAGACAAAAGTAAAAAACAGAAAGCCAGTAAACAGGAAAAAAAGAAGCAGGGGAAATAGCCGAGGAGTTATCCTCGGCGGAAGTTGTGGGTTTCGCCCATGCGAAGCCCACAATTCCTGAGGCGTTCCAACGGTACTGTCACCTTCCGCCACACGGGATGGATCGACGCCCAAACAGGGGAAGTTATTCTTGTGCGACCCCTAAGGAACAGCAGACTGGGGACAACCCATGGAAAACCCGGACGGACCGAAATTTCTTATTCCCGGAACCTCAATCAAGGGAGGGCGGAAAAATCTGGGAAGATGGCTCAGGGCGCCAACCGCTTCGGTGACTTGTCCTCTTTCTCCTCTGGTTCCTGCCACATTGGCAGGCCATCGGGGACGTGGACTGTGGAGGTCGGGAAGGCGATCTGCGCCCCATGAGATTCGATGATTTTCAGGATCCGCAGTAAGACGTCTTGCTTGACAATATGGTAGTAGACCCATTTCTTGGTCTTGGTGAAGGTGTAAATAAAAAAGTCCAGGGACGAGGGTGCGAAGGTGTTAAAGCTGACCATCAGGGTTAGATCGGCATTGATCTCAGGGTGGGCGCGCAGCATCTTTTCCACATCCCGCACGATCTCAGTCATCTTGCTCGCGTCATCGTAGCGTATGCCGATCGTTTCGTAGATCCGGCGGTTGGGCATCCTCGATGGGTTTTCAAGGGCAATGGTGGCAAAGGTGGAATTGGGAATAAATAAGGGGCGTAGCTGGAAAGTGCGGATTCGGGTCAGACGCCAGCCGATATGTTCCACCGTACCTTCGATATCCCGATCCGGAGATCGGATCCAGTCGCCGACTGCAAAGGGGCGGTCGAGGTAGATCATCAAGCCACCGAAAAAGTTGGCCAGCAAGTCCTTGGCCGCGAAGCCGATGGCAATGCCCCCAATCCCACCAAAGGCTAAGACGCCGGATACACTGAATCCGAGTGTCTGTAACACCACCAGCGTGGTGGTAATCATGACGGACACCCGCAGCAACTTGGCAATGGCGTTCATGGTGGTGCGGTCGTAGGGCTCACCGCTCGCCTCTCGCTGAGCAATGATATTCGTTTTGGCCTGGGTGATGAGGCCTGCCAGGAACCAAGCCAGGGTGGCAATGATGCCCGAATCCCGGACGGGATCTATGGCGTCAAAGATTGCTGCTCCGGCCTCGTGGCGGATGATATCGATGGCGAAGGCCATGCCGACAATCCAGATCAGCACGGTTAGCGGCTTTTTGACGGCATGGAAGACCGCATCATCCCAATAGGTCGCGGTCTTCTCGATCTTTACGTGGAGCTTGTTCAGCATGCGTCTTTGCAAGTAGTTGACCACAAGGGTCAAAAAGACCACCACAAAGACCTGCAAAATCCAGGGGTCTTTCCCCACAAAGCCCGACAGTGTTTTCAGAACCCCAGTGATATCCATATCTTCCTTAAAGAGAAAGGCCAGGGTGAGTACAAAACTCAGAAGCCAGAACTGTTTGCCTCTTGCTACATGTTCACTTTATCGTGTAGTGGTTGAGTTCCCGCTTTTCCAAATATTGCCGATGATACTCTTCCGCATTGTAGAATTGGGAGGCAGGGGTGATCGCTGTTCCGATGGGATTCTTATACCTGCCAGCGCGTTCCAGCCTTTCCTTTGACGCGCGTGCAGCGGACTCTTGCTCTGGTGTGTAAAAAAAATATTGCCGATTGGTACTTGGTACCGACGTCTGAACTCTGTCCGTTCCGGTCGTTAGGTCGCGGATTTCCCAATAAACGTTCAGGAGCTTATCAGGCAAAACCTTGGATGGTCCATTTTCTACTGCCACTATGTCAGCATAGCCGGTTGTGCTCGAGCCCACGTCCGCATAGGTCGTAGCTTTGAAGGATCTTCCAGGTTAGCCACTGTTGTTGATATCACACCCTCGGGAATAGGAAATATACAGGGCACCTCTAAAAACCGTCCTTTTCCGTGATGGCGGCGTCAGCCGCGTGCTCACATCCTCATGTATTCGCCCATACACTCCGGTTTTCCGCGCGCGGCTTCCTTGCCCTCACAAAAAATGCCTGGTTTTTAGAGGTGCCCTACACGCCATTTTGGCCAAGCAGAAAAGTAGCAAGGGGGCCACGGGGTGTCAATTATGCCAAACACCGGTTCTGAAAATTGGGAGTATCGCCTGGGAGGACAGCCTTACCGGTTTCTACTGATTTGGTCTCTCAGTAGTATCCCATATTTTAAAAAGAAGTGCACCACCGTATCCTAGGTCATCAGGAGGTGGTGCACTTCTTTTTAAAATATGGGACCCATTTGTCTCAAAGAATGCGGGATGAGCTTTCAGTCGCTGGATTGACGACTACCCGTGTGATCCGAGCGCGCGATCAAGATTAAACGCGGCACTGATTAAGGCGAGGTGGGTAAAGGCTTGCGGAAAGTTGCCCAGGGCTTCGCCGTGGTGGCCGGTTTCTTCGGCATAGAGTCCGAGGTGATTGGCGTACCCGAGCATTTGTTCAAACATGAGCCGTGCTTCATCCAGCCGGGCCCGATCAACATGGCCTGCCCGTGTGAGCGCCTCGACTAACCAAAAAGTGCAAATATTAAACGTACCTTCTTCGCCTTCAAGGCCATCTTCGGTTTCGTCGACCTTGTACCGATAGACTAGGCCATTGGCGACCAGCCCTCCCTTTTCCGGGGATTGGTTTATGGCATCCAAGGTCTTCAGCATACGAGGATCGGTGGGGGAGACAAAAAAGACCAGAGGCATCATAAGATTGGCTGCATCAAGGGTTTCACTTCCATAGCGTTGCACAAAGGCTTGGCGGCTTTCACTCCATCCCTTCTCCATGATCTCTTCATAGATCGTATCGCGTACGTGTAACCAACGATCCCGATCAGCCGGAAATGAACGTTTCTCCGCGAGTCGCAACCCACGATCGACGGCCACCCAGCACATCAGTTTGGAATACAGGAAATGTTGCTGTCCACCGCGCACCTCCCATATCCCTTCGTCTGGCCGTTGCCAATTGTCGCATACCCAGTTAATCAGACGGCGGAGATGTTTCCAGAGATCATAGGAAATGGGAGTGCCATATTTGTTGTACAGATACACAGAGTCCATAAGCTCACCGTAGATATCCAACTGCAGTTGGCCATACGCTCCATTGCCCACCCGAACAGGTCGGGATTGTTTATAGCCTTCAAGGTGGTCAAGGGTTTCTTCCCGGAGTTCGTGCCGGCCATCGATTCCATACATGATTTGCAGCGAACCATCTGGGCGAAGTTCGTGGCACCGGGCCTCCAGCCACTGCATGAATTTTGCAGCTTCATCGGTAAACCCAATACGGAGTAGTCCGTATAATGTGAAGGCCGCATCACGAATCCACGTGTAGCGGTAATCCCAATTCCGTTGTCCCCCAATACCTTCGGGAAGGCTACAGGTGGGTGCGGCGACCATGGCCCCAGTTGGTTCGAAGGTCAGGAGTTTGAGGGTGAGCGCCGAGCGTTGAACACGTTCCCGCCAACGACCGTGATACGTGCAATGCCCCAGCCATTGGCGCCAATATTTTACGGTTTGACGGAACAGATCATCAGCTTGGTCTTGAGCAATCGCGACACAACGTTCGTAGTCCGGCCCGACTTCCTGGAGGGTGAAACTCAATTCATGCCCCTCTTGTAATTCAAACTCGGCCACGACCCCATTGCCGTCCAGTTGTAAGGGAATGGTCGAGCCCAGGCGGAGGTGTAAGCTATTGGCACTGAAGCACACTCCATCAGGAGTGACCGAGGTGGTATGCAAATCCCGGGCGTAATTAAAAGCAGGGAAACATTCCAGCCTGAACGTCACGTTTCCTCGAATCGCTTGCACACGACGAACGATCCCATGATAACCCACGTCGGTTTCTTTGAGTCCGACGGGCATAAAGTCAACGACATCTCCAACCCCCTGGGTAGAAAGAAACCGTGTGACTAACACATTGGTGTCAGGCCAGTAGTATTGTTTTTGGGTCGCGGTATTGCCCTTGATCGCAATCTTAAACCATCCCCCTTTGTGTTCATCCAGGATGGCCGCAAAGATGCTTGGGGAATCAAAATATGGGAAGCAAAACCAGTCGATGGACCCGTTCATCCCCACAAGGGCCGTGGTATGCATATTCCCAATCAATCCGTAGTTTTCGATCGGCTGGTAGGGCATTACTCACTCCTTAGTCGCTCGTTCATTGGCGTATACTCACAATTCATGAATGTTGTATCGGTTTATTGTCCGGGAACCCGAAGCCTGGGCTTGGATTACTTGGAAGGTGTCTGGGTGTTGGTTCGGAACAAGGTCCAACCGTTCTACATGTTGCCCAGTCCGTTTTCTTCAATCTGTCGGTTTCCCAAGGGTTGGATGGGACGGGCATGGTGTCCAATGATGTGGACGAATTGATCCACATCCTGTTGGGAAATGAGGATCGGTTCCTCCCGGATAACCCACTGGACCCCCTCTGTACAGGGTGGAGTGGTGAGAGAATCTGAATACGAAAAATGGCGAATGTGAGTCGGGAGAATATCGGTAAGGCTCATGTCCGAGGGATCGACACTTCTTGCCAGAGTTGTTCCGGTAGCCATTGCCAGAGCTTCTCAAGCACGGGTTCTTCTACACCACACTAGGGTCGTGCCGAGGGCTTAGTCCTGAATCGGGTTTGGAGAATGTTGAAGTTGAACGGTTTCATCAGTCATGGGATTGCTCCCGTGATGTTTCAACTGCGGGATACGGGAAGTAGTAACTTTCAGCTTCTTTGTCGTCCGTTTCAAGAGAAAAAATTACATCCAAACGAATCCGGCGTCCAGCTTAATGGGTTGGTGTGTTGTCATTGACAAGGTGCATTCGACGCCATCTCGGCGGTTGTTAGCGGGAATCCGGTATTTCCTTGTCACCTAATTGCCAGCGAGGAACTGAAGAATCGCAGGGTTCACGATTGTAGGATTTTCCCATTGTGGAATATGGCCTGAGTTGGGCACTTCTAAGAAGGTGCTCTGGGTCATGGTCGTGTGCATGGTTTGGCCTACGGACGGCGGAAACACTCGATCATCTTTTCCCCAAATAATGAGTGTGGGATGTGAGATGTCTCCTAAGCGTGGGGCGAAGTGTTCTTCCCATTCTTGAATCTGGTCGATTTGTGAATAGAGCGGGGGAAGAAATCCTGGATCCTGACGGTTTCGATAAGAACGCTCGATGACAAGTGGCGTGATGTAGTTGGGATTATGAATAATTTCGGTCAGGATTCCTTTGGTCGCCCATCGTCCAGCGATCCACATTCCCAATCGTGCGAGCCAGATAGGGGGACGGGTGTTGATAAAGCGCTTGTATGAAGGAGAGGCGATACTCTCTACCATATTGGCTGGGAATCCACTTATAAGTACGAGTTTTGATACGCGTTCCGGATGGGTCAAGGCCATACCAATAGCCACGCCTGCGCCCATGGAGTTGCCGATAAGGGTAGCTTGTTGAATGCCTGCCTTATCCATAAATTCCGTGATGGAATTGAGGAGGAGAGTCGGGGCGTAGTCGATCTCCGGTTTGTCGGATAGCCCGGACCCTAACATGTCGAGGGTGATGACTCGATAGTGTTGGGCCAGCTCTTTCTGTTGATGCTCCCATTGCCACATTGACCCGCCGAATCCGTGAATGAGGATGACGGGAGCGCCTTGGCCTTCATCGAGATAGGCAAGCCTATGGCCGTTGACGGTTGTTGTGTGGACGGTATGTTGGTGAAGCAGATTGATGTGTCGGGGAGTTCTGGGGGTTTTCAAGGTGCAACTGGTCACTAGGCTTGTGATGAGCAACAATGAAACGAACACACGTAGGAGGTTAAGCATGCTGCCGGATGGGGATTGACTCCAGTAATTTTTTCCTTTGGCGCTTCGACCCTTCGACAAGTTCAGGGCTCAGCACGAACGGAAATTTTGGGTTTTCACATGAGGGAAAACTTCCCTTGGAAGGGCAGATATAATGTAAACCGTTTGCCCTGGTCTCCGTTGAAGGGTGAACGGTTGGTCGTTTTGGTGTCATTCAATTTTGATCAGGGTTTCGTCGGAGTTCACCTGATCGCCTTCTTTGACGTGAATGGTTTTCACCGTGCCGTCGATGGGAGCGGTCACTTGGTTTTCCATTTTCATCGCTTCGATGACCAGGACCGGATCGCCTGTGGAAATTTTGGCTCCTTCGGCTACTAATACCTTGACGACACGACCCGGCATGGGCGTGGTCACGTCTCCGGGGCCGCTGGCTTTGGGGCGTCCGCCCTTGGCAGTGCCCGCACTGACAGGGGATTCCGGACCGCTCGCCAGCACTTCTTGCAGGGTTTCGAGATACACTTCTTCGAGTTTGTCATCTACTTTTATGTAATAGGGCTTTCGTCCATCCACGATTTTGCCAGAGCCGGAGACGTGAATGTGATACGTCTCGCCGTGCAGCATAACTCGAAATTCTACTGGGGCCAGATGGAGATCACGGGAATCTAAAGTTTGTCCGCCTTGCGGGGAAGGTTCAAGTACTTCGGGTTTGAGTTCTCCCCGTTCACGCTCATCGATGAATTGAAGCGCGACCGAAGGGAAGAGGGCATAGGACAAGACATCTTCTGCCGAGACTTGATGATCGGCTAACTCTTTTTTCGCTTCCGGCAATTCGGGATCTAAATTATCCGCCGGTCTTCCGGTGATGGGTTTTTCACCGGCACTCGCCTTTTGCCGTATTTTGGAATTCAACGACCCTGGTGGTTTTCCGTAAAACCCGAGGAAATAATTCTTCGTTTCGTTGGTGATGACTTTATATCGCTCACCGGTCAGGACATTCATGGTCGCCTGGCTTCCCACGATTTGGCTACTCGGGGTGACAAGGGGCGGATACCCCATGTCTTTCCGCACCCGAGGGATTTCTTCCAGCACTTCTTGCATTTTTTCAATGGCATTTTGTTCAGTCAATTGTAAGGCAAGGTTCGAGAGCATGCCTCCCGGCACTTGAGAAAGCAGAATGTCGGCATCCACACCCGTAAAGTCGCTTTCAAACTGATGGTATTTTTTCCGAGCCTCTCGCAGTTTTGCCGCAACCGGGGTGAGTTTTTTTAAATCCAATCCCGTGTCATAGGGCGTATCCTTCAGGGCGGCAATAAACGATTCGGTGGGTGGATGCGAGGTGCCCCCGGAGAGCGGAGACATCGCGGTGTCCAAAATATCAAGCCCACCGAGTATTGCCATGAGCGAGGACATGGATGCCATGCCCGAGGTGTAATGTGTGTGCAGATGAATGGGAACGCGAACGGCAGCTTTCATCCGCCGCACGAGGTCGTACGCTTCAAACGGAGGGAGCAATCCGGCCATATCCTTGATGCAGATACTGTCCGTCCCAAGACCTTCGAGTTGTTTGGCCTGTTCCACATAGTGATGCAGGCTATGGACGGGGCTGACGGTGTAGCAAATCGTCGCCTCAACATGTTTTTTGCACTGTTTGACGATTTTCATGGCCGGCTTGATATTGCGAATGTCGTTCAGGGCATCGAAGATCCGAAACACGTCGATCCCATGCTCTGCGGATTTGACAATGAATTGTTCCAACACATCGTCGGCATAGTGACGATAGCCGACTAGGTTTTGGCCGCGCAGCAACATTTGAAGCCGCGTATTCGGGGCGGCTTTACGGAAGGTTTTGAGGCGTTCCCAGGGATCTTCTTTTAAAAATCGCAAGCACGCATCAAAGGTCGCGCCGCCCCATACCTCCAGTGACCAGAACCCAACTTTATCAAGTTCCTCAGCCGCCGGGATGAGGTCTTCGGTTCGCATCCGCGTAGCTAACAGGGATTGATGGCCATCACGTAGCGCAACATCGGTCAGAAAAAGCTGTCGCCCTTGCGAGGGTTCGATCGCAAAGGTCTCCGGGCGTTTCTTAGGAGTTTTCTTTTTCACAGCGGGCATCGAGGGTAGTTTGCTCTTAGCCATTGGCTTTGGTTTCAGTGCCATAAAGTACCTTTGGGTTTGAAAGAGTATTGGAGTTGTTGAGGGGGCCTTATAGTCCCTCATAGGCCGCGATCGCGGCTGACATCGCGACGACCATATCTTCGGGTTCCAGGGTATGTTCGTACTCGAATACTTCCGGGTGCGTTTCCAAATAGGAGGTATCAAAGCGTCCAGCCCGAAAATCTGGTTCTTCCATAATGCGCATCATAAATGGAATCGTGGTTTTGACACCGCGCAACACAAATTCTTCCAAGGATCGATGGGTGCGTCGGACCGTTTCATCCCAGGTTCGTCCCTGGACCGTCATTTTGGTTAAGAGCGCATCGTAGTAGGGCGGAACGGTATAGTCCTTATAGACCACGCCGTCAATACGCACACCCACTCCTCCCGGCGACAAATAGGCCGTGATTTTTCCGGATGAGGGGCGAAATCCATTTTGGGGATCTTCGGCATTGATTCGACATTGAATGGCGTAGCCTTGCAAGCTGATTTCATGTTGGCTAAAGACGAGTGGACGACCCGCGGCGATCCATATTTGGGATTGTACGATATCGACGGTGGTGATTTGTTCCGTGACTGTGTGTTCGACTTGGATGCGCGGGTTCATTTCAAGAAAGTAGTATCGGCCATCCTGATCCAACAGGAATTCGATGGTGCCGGCGTTATAGAATTCCGCCGCGCGAACAAGTGAAATGGCCGCTTCACCCATTTGGGCTCGAAGCCGTGGGGTCAGGATTAAGGAGGGCGCAATCTCGATGATTTTTTGATGGCGGCGCTGGATTGAGCAATCGCGTTCTCCCAAATGGACGACGTATCCGTACTTATCCGCCAGCAATTGAAACTCGATATGGTGTGGGCGTTCCACATATTTTTCAATGAACAGCTCGGCGTTGCCAAAGGCGGCATGTGCCTCGCGAGCACCTGACTCCATGGCTTCTTGTAATTCATCGTCTGAACGGACGACGCGGAGTCCTCGACCACCGCCCCCGGCGCTAGCTTTGACCATGACGGGATAGCCGCTGGACTGGCAAAACTTGAGTCCCTCTTCATACTCAACCGGGCCATCGGTTCCAGGGACCACGGGAACGCCGACTTGTTTGGCGAGTTCCCGGGCTTTGACTTTATCCCCCAAGAGTGCAAGGGAATGTGGCGAGGGGCCAATAAACGTGATGCTGGCTTCTTGGCAGAGCTGAGCAAATTCCGCATTTTCCGAGAGGAATCCATATCCCGGATGAATGGCATCGGCGCCTACTCGTTTGGCGAGGTTGACAATCTGTTTGGCATCTAAAAACCCTTGCACGGGGCCGGGACCGACCAGATAGGCCTCATTGGCCTTTTTGACGAAAATGGCGGTGGCATCGCATTCTGCGTAGATGGCGACGGTCGCAATATTGAGCTCGCGGCATGCGCGGATGACTCGCATGGCAATTTCACCGCGATTGGCCACCAGGATTTTCTTAAACATGATCGATCCTACAGGTGATCAGTAAATATCAGCGCCCTCGTATAGGCTCACGTGGAAGGTTGTTCCAGGGGTAAGGAGGGAGCTAAATCTGTGGATTGCTGGCGTATGTAGCATGGCGGGTTGGGCAGATGTCAAGAGGGAAGAGAGGTGGGTTGAGGATCTTAGGGCCTGTGAAAAAATAACCTGGCCACCTCGCATCCCATCTTCGGGCCATCTTTGAACGCGCCTCAATCGAAAACACCTCAACAGAGGCATGCTATGCCTCGGTTTGTTCTCAATCGTTACGTCCAAATCTGACCAAAATCTGGGCACGATGTTGTCCAGGTTATTTTTTCACAGGCCCTTATTGCCCCTTAAGGGGGTAATATTTTACCACAGAATTGGTTCGGTCATGAAAAAGGCCACTGGCGCCGGTTTTGATGGCGCGTTGACCGGCAGGGGAGAGCACATATTTCAGAAAGGCCCTGGCCACGGGATTGGGTGTGTTCCCCATGACAAAAACAACGGGGCGTCGAAGAGGGTAGGTAGCATCGAGGACGGTCTGGTATTCGGGCTCAATGCCATCGATAAAGAGCAGCGTGACGCCATAGCCATCTTTTCGCGCTTTGAGGGCAGGACCCATGGAGACATAGGAGATTGAATAGATATTGCCATTCAGGGCTTTGAAGGTGTGTTCCTCTTTTTCTACAATCTTGGCAGGCAGTGTCTTGTGGTTTTCAATATGGAGGTGTTGCTCGAAGCTTTGACGAATATTTTGATTCCAGGTCCGTTGAATAATTCGAATCCGTGTCTCCGGGCCTTCTTCATAGACTTGCGACCAGTATTTCAGTGTTCCTTCAAAAATTTCCTTGAGTTGCTCAGTCGTAATCTCTTCGATGGGATTGGCAAAGTTCGTGACAACTGCGATCCCGTCCCACGCGACGATGGTCGAAGGAAGATCTTCTTCCACTGTTCCGGTGATGGCAATGTCCGCGTCTCCAAGTTTTACTTCCTCGACGGGCCTGGCGTTTTGATGCCAAAAGAAATCGAGGGAGGTTTTTGGATGAAGCTCTTCAAAGTTTTTTGCCAGGGCTTCGATGGCGTACCGTTCCGGTCCATTTCCTATGATCAAACATTTGCCCGTGAGTTCCTGTTCTTGAGAATGGGCAGCTTGCGTGCCAGAACTGGCTTCAGCGGCGAGCGCGAATGAGGCTCCCAAGAGAAGCGTGCAGGGTATGACCAACAGTGCGAAGAGGATCCTGGGCAGGTTTCTTTTTGACGTCTGTTGTTGAAAGATAGGGGGGCTCATAAAGTTATTGTACAAAATTTTTCCTGAAGGAAAATGGGCCACGTTGCCCTTTGTCAATCAATTCCCGTCTCATGTACTGGGTTCAAGAGGTAGATCGGATATTGGCGTGAGGGTTGAATGAGCGCCTTAACTTTCTCCAGGTCCGGAATCAGACGGAGGGCCCATAGATGATTCACTAGGCATGGCCCGGGCTCCGCCCATGAGCGGGGGAAGCTTACTAAATCGATCCATGCGATCGTTGTACATATCATAGGCCTTCATTTCTCTAAAGCCTGTCTTGTGTTCGCCCTTGATCTGAGATGCGAAGGACGACATCAGCCGATTGGCCTTGGTCTCATTGCAGCGAGGGCAGCTGGTGTCTTCCGGCCTGGTATTGACTGATTGCATGAGTTCGAATTTGTGTTCACAGGATTGGCATTGATATTCATACACTGGCATGACGAATTTCACTCCTTTGTGGTATGGGCATGATTTTCACCCTATTATAGCCGAATGGATTTACTGCTTGCCAACATTTTAACCAAAAATGGTCATGGGGTGGTGGGGTCTGCCCTCACCTTGACGGCCAAAAGGCGGCTTCTTTAGACTTATAAGGTTGTCGGTTTTTGACAAATCTCTAACCTGGTGGAGGAAGTGTATGTCGATCCTGATTCGGCGGTATAAGTTGGCGAATGGAATGGAACAAGAAGAACGCATTGATGACGAGACTCGCATCGAACGGTACATGAAATTATTTGATCGAGAAGACGTAAAAAAGATCCAAACTGGCCAGAAGATCAAAATTGAGAAGGATGAGTGGCAGCTGCTGGAAGATTAATGGGCACCTCTACAAACCAGGCATTTTTTGTGAGGGCAAGGAAGCCGCGCGCGGAAAACCGGAGTGTATGGGCGAATACATGAGGGTGTGAGCACGCGGCTGACGCCGCCATCACGGAAAAGGACGGTTTTTAGAGGTGCCCTAATGTTGGCCCATTGATTATGTGTCCGGAAGGAGCGGTAAAACGGTTATGGTTCTATGGATTAATATTCGGCACTCCCTTGACCAGGCAATACTTCATCGAGACCGGTGCCTACAAGTTCCCGCCCGCCCGGGAAATCCAGATTTTTGGGACGAAGTCTGGAATGAGTATCCTGATAAAGACACGGCCTTAGATGCCCTTGAACAGACCGGTGCAACTCGACTGATCAAATGTCCTATGTGTAAGCCCTGACACACACGTCACGTTCTGGCCCTGGGTTGGTTCTCCCATCACCCTAGGAGCCCGTCCAAGATTAGACGAATCTACTGCGGGTACACTGGATTTGGCCAGATCTTCCGATCCTTTTCGGGGAATGTTGAAAAAGGCCGCCAGCCGCGTTCTCGGGCTTTTGGCGTGCTCACGTACTCCGTGTACGCTCCGCGCGCCAAAAGCCCTGCGGCCTTGCTGGACAGCCTTTTTGAACATTCCCCGTTTTCGTTAAATAGGCACCACTATTCGCCTCAAACGATGGAAACATCTGACTCAAACCAGCATCCCCTCGTGACGATCGCAAATCTCGGACAGGTTCCTAGCATCATGATGAAAGAGGACATGCCGAAGCCAGGGATTGTCTTCTTCACGAGGGGATCGGCTCGTGGCTGAAAAGTTTGGTGGATCACGATGGTTCAAGGAAGGGTATTTAGACAACCGGACCTCTGGTCTGGTCGTTGGCCGCCTGACCTTTGCGGCTATTGGTTCGGTTGATGTGTGTTTAAAGGGAGACTTTAAGCCGGATATCGTTGGGCGGGTGATATCGCTTCACAATTCCCAATTTTCCGATGATGCCGTGGCTGCCCATCGGTTAGGCGATTTTGCGATTCCTCAACTCGGGACCGTCAGCCTGATTTCTTTTGATCCTCACCCACTCTTAGATCCGCATCCCTATCTCGAATGGTTTTCGTTAGCTCAAGACCATTATCGCATCGAATTAGCCGAGGGCGATGCGTGGATCGTAGATCATGAAAAGGCTCAAGAATTTGATGAAATCAGTCAAGCCCTTCGAGAGCAATTTGCCTCTCAGCTTGACGCTCCCAAAACGGAACCGAAAGCCGCTGAGCAAGAATGGTTTTAGCCAGTCGGAAACATGCAACTTTTTTTGTGACATAAAAGAGGACATTTCTGACCATGCTGCCCACGTTAACCAATGATCGTTTCCTTCGTGCCTGCAGAAGACAGCCTGTTGACCGAACGCCAGTCTGGTTTATGCGACAGGCCGGACGGTATATGGCTGAATATCTAGCCATTCGCAAAAAGCACAGTATTTTGGAAGTGTGTAAGACTCCGGAATTAGCCGCCGAAGTCACCCTTCAGCCCATAGAACGATTTTCCCTGGATGCCGCGATTATCTTTGCGGATATTTTATTGCCCCTTGAACCTATGGGCTTGAATTTGTCTTTTGTGGAGGACAAAGGACCGGTCATTGCCAATCCCGTGCGAAGCCCGGAAGACGTGGCTCGGTTACAGGTCGTTGATGGCGAAGCCTTTGGATTTTCCCATCAAGCCATCACATTGACGCTTCAACAATTAGGGGGCCGAGTGCCGCTGATTGGGTTTGCGGGTGGTCCATTTACTCTTGCGAGTTACGCGATTGAAGGAGGCAGTTCCCGCTCATACGTTACGACAAAGCGATTCATGTTTTCGCAACCCAAACAGTGGCATGCGCTGTTGGAGAAGTTTGCTGACGTGGTGACGAACTATCTGCTGGTTCAAATTCGTGCGGGGGCGCAAGCCATTCAATTGTTTGATAGTTGGATCGGCTGTCTCGCTCCGGGCGACTATGAAGAATACGCGCTGCCCCATGTCACACGCATTATTGATCGATTGCGACCGGAGGGCGTACCCATTATTTATTTCGGGACCGGAACTTCGACGCTTCTCCCCCTGATGAAACAAGCGGGGAGTGACGTGGTGGGGCTCGACTGGCACGTTGAACTGGATGAGGCGTGGGCACGACTCGGGTATGATGTGGCGGTCCAAGGAAATCTCGATCCGGTGGTCCTGTATGCACCGGTTGAGGAAATTGACAGGAGAGTCAAAGATATTCTTGATCGGGCTGGTCAACGGCCAGGCCATATTTTCAATCTTGGGCATGGCATTCTCCCTCAAACGCCGGTCGAACATGTGGATGCGGCCATTGCCTCCGTCCACAAATATGGGGGGGGCTGTTGAAAAAGTCCGCCAGCGGCGTTCTCGGTCCTTTGTCGTGCTCACGTACTGACGTACGCTCCGCGCGCCAAATGCCCTGCGGCCTTGCTGGACGGCCTTTTTGAACAGCCCCCTTGCCTTCTGCTAGAAGAGACCAGTGGGAAGTGTGAGCCATTTTTAAAAATATTTGAATTTTTTAACTGATCCACATGGGTTAACCACCAATTGATACGCGTTTTGTTTCAAGGGCGCAAACACATTCCCCCTTCAAATTCTTGCAAAGGTTTCCCTCAAATATGCCGCCATCTGCTTCAATGCCGAAACGAGTGGTGATTGTGGGTGGGGGGATTGCCGGACTTTCGACGGCGTTTGCGCTTGTGGAAGAGGCTAAGGCTCTCGGTGAGCCAATCCAATGTACGGTGCTTGAGGCTCAACCGAACTGGGGCGGGAAAATTTCCACGACTCGAGTCGAGGGCTTGATTGTCGAAGGCGGCCCGGATTCCTTTTTATCGACGAAACCCTGGGCGTTGGGGTTGTGTGAAAAATTGGGTTTGAGTTCGCAACTCATTAACACGAATCAAGGCCAGAGTAAAACCTTTGCCTATTCTCGCGGACGGCTTCGAGAATTTCCTCAAGGGTTGGTTTCCATGGTGCCCACCAAGATGGGGCCGTTGTTTAAAAGTGGTCTGGTGTCTTGGGCAGGGATTGTGCGAATGGCAGGGGATTGGTTTATCCCGGCGCGCCAAGCCGGGGGGCCAGAGGAATCGTTGGCGAGTTTTTTTAGTCGTCGATTTGGACAGGAAGCCTTTGATCGCCTGATTGAACCCTTGGTGGCTGGAATTTATGCTGGCGATGCTTCGGAGTTAAGTGTCTCCGCCACCTTTCCGCAATTTGTCGATTTGGAAGTGAGGCATGGCGGATTGATCAAAGGCGCGTTGGCTCAACAAAAAGCCAGGCAGGCTTCCTCTACAAAAAGTTCCTCGCCGCGTTCGTTATTTGTGACTCTACAAGGTGGCTTGGGTGATCTTGTGGCTCGCTTACTGGAGGTGTTAAGAAATGAAGGTGTGACCTTATCATCCGGCATCACGGTCGAACATGTGAATCGTGTTGAGGGTTCTGAGGGGATTGGCAGGTGGAAGATTCAGGTAGCTGATGGGGACTTGCTCGAGGCAGACGGCGTTGTGCTTGCCACTCCAGCCTTTGTCTCATCTCGACTGCTTGAGGCATTTCAACCTGAGATTGCCGGTCTCCTGGCGCAAATATCTTATGCCTCCACCGCTACTGTTTCGATTGCATTTCCTAAAACACATGTGCAGTCGCATCTGAACGGGTTTGGGTTTGTCGTGCCACGCGTGGAAAATCGAAAGTTGATCGCGGCGACGTGGTCTTCATTAAAGTGGGCGGGGCGAGCGAATCCCGACGAAAGCCTGATTCGCTGTTACATCGGTGGACGGGGGCGGGAAGCAATTCTAGACCTGGATGATGACCGACTGGTGGCATTGATCTTGGACGAATTACAAGATATGGTGGGAATTGAGGCTACACCGCTCTCCGCGCATGTGTTTCGATGGGCGCAGGCGATGCCGCAATACGTCATCGGGCATCGCGATCGAGTGAAGGCCATCCGGCAACGTCTCACTGCCCATGAGGGGCTGTATGTGACCGGTGCGGCATATGAAGGTCTCGGTATTCCTGACTGCATTCGTGATGGAGGCGAGACGGCCAAAGTCCTCAGCACGTGGTTATGGAAGAAGGCGTCGTAGAAATGTGCCCCTCATGTGATCGGATGCCGTTGGCGATTCCATGACGGATTCACACGAAATTGTTCGAGCGCATGTGTTCGTCAGTGGTGTCGTTCAGGGGGTTGGGTATCGGGCATTTGTGTGTCGGCAGGCCGAACACCATGGGCTGACTGGGTGGGTGCGGAATGTGGTGGATGGTCGTGTTGAATCGGAAGTCCAAGGGGACCGGGAAGCCGTAGATACCTATCTGCGAGATCTCAATCGTGGCCCAACGTGGTCGAGTGTTGAACATGTTGCCATCGATTGGATGGAACCAGGAAGTCACGAAAGCCGCTTTGAGATCAAGTATTGAATCTTGGAGCCTGTCCCAGATTAGGACGAATCTATTACGGATGTGCTGGGTGTGGCCAGATCTTCCGATCCTTTTCGGGGAATGTTGAAAAAGGCCGCCAGCTGCGTTCTCTGTAGACGTGAAGCGTGATACGTGAAGCAAAAGAGTCGTTTTGACTTTTACCTTCTTGCTTCCTTACTCATCACACATTACGCGTCACCCATTACGATTTAGGCCTTGCTGGACACCCTGTTTGAACATTCCCCCTTTTCGTTGAATAGTCCCACTATGTGCCTCAAAGGATCGAAACATCTGACTCAAACCCGCACATCCTCGCAACGATCGCTAATCTCGGACAGGCTCCTAGAGTCTTCGTGAATCTGGGTTTGTCGTATTGCCGAAAAATCCTATGGCTGTCCTTCACAGACATACATTGGTGAGACCTTTTCGTGTAACTCCCCCTTTGGAAAAGGGGGTAGGGGGGATTTTACGATACTTCCATCCTACAGCCTCCTTGTCTGCGTTTGATTAGCGGAGGTGGCTGATGAAGTAATCCCCTCAAGCTCCATTTCCCAATGGGCGGGAAGGAAGGGCCAAAAAATGCATCCACACGATTACGCAAAGACATGTTTTTTTATTGCGGTATCCGGCGAAGACGATTTCAGTTCGTCTCGCTTGATATCGGAAAGGATGGTCCAATGGATTATAAAAGTTTGATCCGGGAGATCCCGGATTTTCCAAAGCCGGGGATCTTGTTTTATGACATCACCACGCTTCTCAAAGATTCGAAAGGGTTTCAACAGGTCATTCAGGATTTCACCGATCACTACAAAAATGAGCGGATCAGTAAGGTGGTCGCCATTGAATCACGAGGTTTTATTTTCGGTGGTCCTCTGGCGTGTAATCTCGATGCGGGTTTTGTTCTGGTGCGCAAGCCCGGGAAGTTGCCAGCCGATGTGTTCGAAGTGAAATACAATCTTGAGTATGGATCGAATTCTTTAGCTATCCATCGCGATGCTGTCCAGATTGGAGAACGCGTGCTGGTCGTTGATGATTTGTTAGCCACCGGTGGCACCGCTGCCGCGACCGTGCATCTTCTGAGTCAATTAGGGGCTGACATTGTGGGCTGTGCGTTTCTCGTGGAGTTGTTAGCCTTGGGGGGACGAGACAAGCTGGAAGGATGTTCGATCCATTCCTTGCTGTCCTATCCTTAGGACCTGAGAGCAAATAACTCGAACAATTTCGCATCCAATCTTTGGGCCATCTTGGAACCTAGAAACAGCAGTTGGATCACAAAAGTCCGCGCAAGCTCTTAGGACCTGCGAGAGAATAACTTGATCAATCTCGCATCCAATCTTCGGGCCATCTTTGAACGGGCCTCAATCGAAAAACCCTCACCATAGCTGTGCTATGCCTCGAGTTTTTCTCAATCGTTCCGTCCAAATCCGACCCAAATCTTGGCGCGATAGTGATCAAGTTATTCTCTCGCAGGTCCTTAGGGTCCGTCACGAAATAACCGGGACAATTGGCCGAGACGATTTTGGAGCGAGCCAAGGAGCGAAGAGCGCGCATACCGGGAGTATGGAAGCGATGAGCGACGCCGGCGGAGCCCAAAAGCGTCCGGCCCTCCGGGGAGGCCCATCTTTGGCCCGGGGCGGCGTTGCTCCTCGGTCACAGAGCCCCGCTCTGCTCCCTCGTCGCGCCTTGCCTCGATCACAAATCTGGGCCTCCCAATTGTCCCGGTTATTTCGTGACGGACCCTTAGCGCACCTGGCAAAATACAAAAATGTCTTATCACCACCGAGGTGACCACGACTTTTTGTATTTCACCATGCACCCCAATATCTTACACGGCTTTTTTGCGCCCAACTGCTGTTTCTAGGTTGAACGGGCCTCAATCGAAACACCCTCAACATAGCTGTGCTATGCCTCGGGTTTTTCTCAATCGTTCCGTCCAAATCTACCCCAAATCTTGGCGCGAAATTGTCCGAGTTATTTGCTCTCAGGTCCTTAGATATTGTATGATCCGCGACTTCACCTAGGGGTTGGGGATATTTTCAGAGGGAAATGGGGAGATCCTCATTGGTATTGCGGCTCAAGAGTTCCCGAAAAGGAGAATAGGTTATGAAAGGGAGTTCCACCAAAAAGACCGCGAGGGCGACAAGCCGATCGACTAAAGCCGTAGGTGCGAAATCTGCCGTGACCAAGGCTTCCACGACGACGGCGAAGCGGACAACCCGGTTGAAACCCGAACCTTCGAAACCTCAGGCTTCAAAAGACACGGCTGTTTTTCCAAAGCGTCAACCGATGGCTGCTTCTCGCAGGAAATCCTTGCGGAAAAATTTGCTGGCAAAGCGAGAAGCCGTGATGAAACAAATAAAGGAAAAATTAGGACAGTCGTTGACGGATGACCAACAGCGTCGGTTGGAATCGGCCATGGATAGTGGGGATCAGGCTCTGTTTGATCTGGAACGGGAAATGGGCATTTCCCTTCAAGAAATGCGGAATCGTGAACGTCAATTGATCGAGGAAGCCCTGTCGAGTCTCGATGAAGGTACCTACGGGCTGTGTGGGGAATGCGATGCTGAGATTAGCGAAAAGCGTTTGAAAGCCATGCCGTTTGCCCGCTATTGCATTGAATGTCAATCTCGTCTGGAATTACTCGAAAAGATCGAAAAAGGCGAACAACGGACTTAAGGGCACCTCTAAAAACCAGGCATTTTGGTGAGGGCAAGGAAGCCGCGCGCGGAAAACCGGAGTGTATGGGCGAATACATGAAGATTTGAGCACGCGGCTGACGCCGCCATCACGGAAAAGGACGGTTTTTAGAGGTGCCCTTAAATTGTGGGATCATCCTCGTGGTATGATTCGTTCCACGGCGCGAGTTCCGGATCCATGATTTACACACGAGCGCGTCGTCCCTTCATTTTTCATCAACGCTTCTTTCTTCGCTCCAGTCTTTTTCCCAAAACATCGCCTTCCCTTTTAACCAGGATTCCGTCGTCGCGTGTGAATCACCGTGCTTGGAAGGGTTCAATCACCGCATCCAATCTGGGAATACGGCCTTCATCCATGAGGACCGTTGTCATTTCGAACCCATCGACAAGCTCCGGGCAGGCGGATGTGAGAAATCTTGGCGAGGTGGGAGGAAACAGAATTATCCCGTTGCCTGTGCTGAGCCCTTCGGCAAGCTCAGGACAGGCGTAGTCGAAGGAGTCAAAATGATATTGGGAGAAAAGCCCTTGTGTTCACGGGGGAATTCGGGTTCAATCCAATGGCTTGTCAGGCCGTTGCCAACCTGATGAGGAAACTTTACGCTGATCGTTGGGAGAGGTGAAGTTATCCTATGCAATCCTTAGACTGATATACACGAGATTCGACAGTGTGAAGGATGAGTTGTGAACGCAATCGTCTTAGCCAGCGGAGGTTTGGATTCCACGGTCACGGCGGCTGTGGCCAAACGGGAAGGATGGGATTTGTACCTCTTGACCCTGATGTACGGTCAATGTCATCAGGTGGAAGTGACTCGCGCCAAGGAGGTTGCCGCGTGGGTCGGGGCTCAGGAACATAAAATCTTGCACCTTGACCTGAGTGTATTTGGTGGGTCGGCATTGGTTGGAGAGGGTTCTGTTCCCAGGAGTCGATCGGAAGCAGAACGAGGTCAGGGGATTCCCAATACCTATGTGCCTGCAAGGAATACCGTATTTTTATCTCTGGCTTTGGCCTTTGCGGAAGCGGTACAGGCCCGGAGCATTTTTATCGGAGCGAACGTGCTGGATTATTCAGGGTACCCGGATTGCCGTCCGGAATTTTTGCACGCCTTTGAAACCGTGGCACGGTTAGGAACTAAAATGGGGGTAGAAGGCGAAGCCGTCAAGATCAAGGCCCCCCTTCTTCAGCTCAGCAAGTCCCAAATTATTCAGCAGGGGGTAGAGTTAGGCGTGCCCTTCGAACTCACGCATAGCTGTTATGACCCGGATGAGTCCGGGGTGGCCTGCGGTCAATGCGACAGTTGTCTCATACGCCTAGAAGGCTTTCGCCAGGCCGGGCTGGAAGATCCAGTACCGTATCGGGTTCGTTCAAAAAATCAGTGACCCAGAGGCGAGATTAAAAAATGGCTCTTCTCCAAATCGTGCGGGTAACTTCTGGGGTTTTTCACACCCCTCCTTTGTAAGGAGGGGTCGGGGAGGTAGGGGGCCACGACAGCCGCTCAGGTCGCTCTTGGAGCACCCCATCCAGATTCGTTACCGCGTCAGCAGCCTGCTGTCGAATCCGGTCCGGGCTTTCAGCATGGCTGCAACTCGCTCCTTGCCACGGGCTCTACCCCACCTAGCCTCTCCTTACAAAGGGGAGGGATCATCAGGGTGAAGCCTCAAGAAAGCCTGGCCACTTTTCCCACGGTCAAAAAACCCACCAACCTCTTCTCCAGCAAGCCTTTCAGGAAATGACTCTCCCCAATTTACCCACTCACTTGGGAGAAGACCCTAAAAAATATAGAAATCTGCCAATTGAACTCCTCGCAGAGACAGCCTCCAAACGAGACCTGCTGGCTGCTAATCAACGAGCCGCAGTTCTGATCCCTACACGAGTTTTTCACCATCAACCAACCTGTTCTCAATCATTTACCCTCCCCAATTGTAGCCTTTTTAACTTTCAACTAAGACATTTCAAAGCCCCTCGCCCCTGAGGGGCTCATTCTTTAAGAAAGAATGAGGGTTAGGGTGAGGGGTTAGCTCATCAGAAAGTTAAAATACTATACATGGCAGTTCTCCCGTTGGGTGAGAGTCCGTTCGCCCTCAGCGCCGCGGCTCCCGCGGTAGTCGGAGGGTCCCGAGATTGCCAACTGCCGTTTTTGGGTTTAACAATTTGCTTAGGTTGCCGCAAAATTTTCAAAAGGTGAGTGTATTATTTTAGATGGTTCTACGGTTGACTCCGGTTAACCAGATCGCCAAGCGTTAGCGGCGCTTTATTCACTGAGATCCCGAGGAGGGTTTGAAACGCAGCCATCGGCGTCTTGCGCCGGTTGAAGCGGAAAACAAACTCGTCCAGATAGCTCTGGAGATACTTCGGCTCAACCCCGTGATGCGTGCCATTGAGCCACGCCTTGAGGTTGCTGAAGACCCGGTGGATAGGGGGCGCAACTTTGTGCGCTCGCCCCGGTGTCCGAACAATTCGCACACGATGCTTGTATCCCACCAGCGCCGCCTCGGAATACCCGCGCCAACCATCGGTTCGGAGTGTGGAGCCGGCCTGAATATTTTCTATCAAAAACCCACGAATGCTGATCTCGCCTGCATCCTTTAGGAGCGAGAGACGCAACCGCCCTGCCCGTTCACATTGTTTTCCCTTCTTATCAGTATAGGGGAGAACCTCAACGGCACCGATCAGCAAACTCTTGTGCTTGGCTGCAGGTGAGCCTCGACCTTGCTTGCCTTTTGCTGGTCCGCCGATGATCGCCTCATCGGCCTCAATCAAGCCAGAGAGCTGGCTTCGGTTCTTGTTGACCATTCCTTGACGCAGCCGATGCAGCATATGCCAGGCTGTGGTGGCGCTCGATAGGCCAAGCTGTCGTGAGAGCTGGACGGCACTGATTCCTGGCGTATGGGTCGTAACGAGATAAGCAGCCCAGAACCACTCCTGGACGGGCACGTGGGAACGGTGCATGAACGTGCCTGCCATAGGCGAAGTCTGACGACCACACGTCCTACACTCGAAAACGTAACGCTTGGAGTTTAGCCAGGCCGACTTACCCGTGCACGTTGGACAAACAAACTCATCTGGCCAGCGACTCTGCACCAAATATTCAAGGCAAGCCTGGCGTGAAGTGAAGCGTTGGCGGAATTCCCGCATGTCCTTCGGATACTGCGGACGACCCATACCTGCATAGTCGCAACTGTCTCAACCGGAGTCAACCGTAGAACCATCTTATTTTATTCAAATTAATACACACTTGATTTGTTAAAAATTACACAGTAAAATGTGTAAAATTGTACCATTGGAGGTGTTTATGGCTCGCGTAAATATCATGATTCAAGAAGAGATCTTAAAAGAAGTTGATCAAGCAGCGGAAGAAGAAAACCTCAGTCGAAGTGGGTTGCTGCAAAAAGCGGCCCATCGTTATCTGGAAGCGCGGAGGATGGAAAAAGAAGCCGGCGAACGGAAACAACGGATGGAAAAAGCCGCCACGAACATGGACAAACTAGCAGACAAGTTCGGCAAGTGGGATGGCGTGGGAACCATCCGTCAGTTTCGTGACCAGAGGACCGGGGTAAAGCGATGATTCCTGCCTATCATGCCAGCTACGTGGTGGATGCCTCAGTGGGAGTGAAATGGTTTATCCGGGAAGGCGAAGCTGATCGGGACGTGGCCTTGGCCATTCGGCGACATCATGTTGAAGGCAAAACACGAATGATCGTGCCCGAGTTGTTTCTCCTGGAAGTGCCCAACGCCATCAAAGCCGGTCGAAAGGGCACGGAAGATGAGTTAGCCCAAGTGCTCACGACACTCGCCGACCTGGATATCCAAGTCGAACAACATGCCCTCCCGGTGCTGCGTAAAACCAATGCCATTGCGTGGGCATACAACCTCACTTGGTACGACGCCGTCTACGTCGCCCTGGCCGAGATTTTAGGATTCCCATGTGTCACCGCGGATACTGCCCTACTTCGCAAAATGAAGGGGCATAGTATTGTAATTCATTTAAAAGACTTGGCTTTTGAGTAACATGGATGAGCCTTTTTACATTGCTCATCAGCGAAAATCTGATAAAGCCCAACAAAGCCTTGAGAATCATTTACTTGGGGTCGCCGCTATTTCCCAAGCGCTTGCTGGAAAAATTGGTCTGAAGGAACAAGGTGAGCTTATTGGGCTACTTCACGATTTAGGAAAATATAGCAAGGAGTTTCAAGGCTATCTCAAATCTGCTGTGGGGCTAATCAACCAAGATGAAGATGAGGACTTCGTCGATGCACAAGGACTCAAAGGCAAAGTGGATCATTCCACGGCAGGGGCACAACTTATTTGGGAGAATCTGTCTGAGCGAGGGGGTATGGGGAAAATTGTTGGCCAGATTTTGGCCTTGTGTATCGCATCACACCATTCCGGCCTGATTGATTGCCTGTCATCGGGCGCCAACCGTCCAGTCGATGACAACTTTTCGCGACGAATTAGTAAGTCAGATTCCAAGACTCACCTCTCCGAAGCCGTAAAAAAAATGGATCCTTCAATTACAAAGCGATTTGGCGAGCTAGTGGGCAAATCGGGATTGATTGACGGTCTCAAGGAATCAATTCGTCAGATTGCGCTTCGTGAGGGCGGTACAAACCAAAGCCTGGTCGCTCGGTTTAAGATCGGACTTCTCGCTCGATTTTTATTTAGTTGTCTGATCGATGCTGACCGTATCAATACGACCGATTTTGAATATCCAAATGCCGCCAAAAAGCGACCCAGGGGACAATATCCTAACTGGAATTCGCTCATCGAGCGCCTTGAGCAAGAATTGCAAAAGTTTGGAAGTCGAAACCCGATTGATGCAATCAGGCAGAAAGTCTCCAATCATTGTAGAGAGAAGGCTTCTGCCCCTAAGGGTATCTATACGCTAACCGTACCGACCGGTGGCGGCAAAACGCTCGCCAGTGTCCGTTTCGCCTTGCACCATGCGAAGAAGTGGGAGATGCATCGGATCATCTATATCGTCCCATTTACAACGATTATCGATCAGAATGCCCAGGTAGTGCGCGACATCCTCGAACAGTCGGAAGAGGAACGCGGTCGCATCGTATTGGAGCATCATTCGAACCTCACCCCCGAAGAACAAGGCTGGCAAGAAAAAATGTTGACTGAGAATTGGGATGCTCCGGTGATATTCACAACGAGCGTACAGCTTCTTGAGGCGCTCTTCGGTTACGGGACGCGTGGTGCGAGACGAATGCATCAATTGGCAAATGCGGTGCTTGTCTTTGACGAAATTCAGACTATTCCCGTCAATTGCGTCCACCTGTTCAACAATGCGATTAATTTTCTCGTTGAACATTGCGGGAGCACAGCCGTGCTCTGCACGGCGACTCAACCGCGTCTGAATCGAGTTGACAAGAGCAAAGGCGCGCTGCGGTTTGCGGAAGAGAACGAAATCATGCCTGACGTGAAGCAGGTTTTTGATGACTTGAAACGAGTTGAAGTGTTGAATCGCCGCAAACCCGGAGGTTGGGCCAGTGAAGAAATTGTAGATCTTATTTTAGAAGAAGTGGGCAAGAGTGGAAGCTGCCTCGTAATTGTGAACACGAAGAAATCAGCGCAGGCTATTTTCAAGATCTGTCGGGAAAAGACGGAAGTCCCAATCTGCCATCTCAGCACCAACATGTGTCCTGCTCACCGAAAAGAAATTCTTGACCGGATACGGAAACTGTTGGTCTCTCCTGGTTCGCCGGTGATATGCATCAGTACGCAATTGATAGAAGCTGGCGTGGACGTGGATTTCGGCTCGGTCATTCGATTCACCGCTGGACTGGATTCCGTTGCCCAGGCTGCCGGGCGGTGCAATCGCAACAAGCTTCGGGAAATCGGGCGGGTCCATGTTGTCAATCCATCTGACGAGAGCCTGGATAGGCTGAAAGATATTCGATGCGGTAGAGATGTCACTGAACGGCTCTTAGACGAGGCGATAGCGGGAGAATGGGAATTCGATGGGAACCTACTTGGCCCGAAAGCGATGGAGCGGTATTTCGACTACTATTTCTTTGCCAGGCGGAATGAGATGAGCTATCCCATTTCCGCGAAGGCAGTCGGCCGTGAAGACACGTTGCTAGATCTGTTGTCTGTCAATCCGACCGCGGTGAGAGAGTTCGAACGCGGCAATGGAACTGCCCCAAACATCTACTTGCGCCAATCCTTCATGTCCGCTGCAAAGGCGTTCAAGGCGATCGATGCGCCGACACGGGGCGTCATTGTTCTCTATGGCAAGGAAGGAAAGGACCTCATCAGCAAACTGTGTGCGGCATCCGAGATTGAAAAACAGCCTATTCTATTACGCAAGGCACAGCAGTATACAGTCAATGTATTTCCACACGTCCTGAAACAGTTACAGGAGCAGCACGCTGTGCACGCAATTCAAGAGGGGATAGATATCCTCTATCTATCTGATTCCCGATATTACAGTCCAGACTTCGGCCTCAGCCAAACCCCTGAGGGACCTATGGAGGTGCTAAATGCATGACGCACTCAACAGCAGCATTGAATTCAAAGTATGGGGACGCTTTGCACTGTTTACGGACCCACTGACAAAGATCGGCGGTGAGAAGTGTTCCTATCACATCCCGACCTACGAGGCACTGAAAGGAATTGCGAAGTCCATCTACTGGAAACCAACGTTCATCTGGGTGATTGACGAAGTGCGGGTAATGAAGCGCATTCGCACACAGACGAAAGGCACAAAACCATTGGAATTCGGAGGTGGCAATACCTTGGCCATCTACACTTTTCTGGCTGATGTTGAATATCAAGTACGTGCCCATTTTGAGTGGAACGAACATCGCCCGGAGCTGGCCGATGACAGGAATGAATCCAAACATCACATTATCGCTAAGCGGATGTTGGAGCGTGGAGGACGCCAAGATATATTTCTGGGTACTCGTGATTGTCAGGGCTATGCCGAGCCTTGCGAATTCGGTTCAGGTGCAGGTGTCTACGACGATGCCCCTGAACTCGCATATGGTCTTATGTTTCACGGATTCGACTACCCGGACGAAACCGGAGAGAACAAACTTGAGGCACGGTTCTGCCGTCCCAAGATGGTTAATGGAGTTGTAAAATTTGACCGCCCGGAACAGTGCGATATCCGAAAGTTCATTAGACAGATGTATCCCAAACAGTTCCTCCCGGGGCGTAATTTCGTCAACGTTGAGGCCGAAGCCATAGGGTTAGGGTGCTGAAATGAGCTGGATTCAAAAACTCTATGACACCTACGAGCAATGCTACGGTGCGCCGCAGTTTGCCAACCCTTCTCTGCTGCCCATCAGCCATACGATCCAGCAAGCACATGTTGAGATCACTTTAGACGAAAATGGAAACTTTCGGCGCGCCAAGATTGTTCCGAAAATCGAAATAACGCTGCCTGCCACGGAGAAATCCGCAGCAAGGACAAGCGGTGAAGCACCACATCCTCTATGCGACAAGGTTCAATATTGTGGCGCAGACTATCCGAAACATGGCGGCAAGAAAAAATCCTACTACCCCGGTTATACCGAGCAGCTCACAAGCTGGGCCGAATCCAGCTTCTCCCACCCTAAAGTCAGGGCAGTCCTTGAATATGTCCGCAAGGGAACTGTCGTGGCCGATCTCGTCCGAGAGAAGGTTCTTCACGTTGATAATGACAATGTTCTCCCAACCACCCCGAAATCAGATCAGCCAGCACCCGAGATATTCAAGCACCTGACCGCGAAGGAGGGAGAACGTGATCAAGGTGATGCTTTTATCCGCTGGCGCGTGGAAAAGCCGGGGGACCTCATTCCAGAAACCTGGGAAGACCAAAGCTTAAAGGACGCATGGATCAGTTTCGATGCCAGTCAGAACCAAGAAGAGGGTTTTTGCATGGTGACTGGTAAGACAAGGGTCTTGGCTCAAAGTCATCCAAAGCGGCTCCGGTATGGTGGTGACAGTGCCAAATTGATTTCATCCAATGATCTTAGCGGGTTTACATTTCTTGGCCGCTTCACCAACGCGGATCAGGCTTTAGGCGTTGGGTTCGAGGTGACACAGAAAGCCCACAATGCCTTACGCTGGCTGCTTGATAAAAATCGGAAACAAGCATTTCGGAACGGAGATCAAGTTGTCGTGGCATGGACGGTATCCGGCAAAGCATTGCTCGACCCGTTTGCCAACTCCGCCCAGATGTTTGGCCTGGAATCCAAAGAGGAAGATTCAGCATCCGCATATCAAGGAGATGCTGGTCAGAATTTTGCCGGCAGACTGAGGAAGTATATTGCCGGCTATCGCGCCCGCCTCGGTGCGACAGATGAAATCGTGGTCATGGCGCTGGACTCAGCCACGCCCGGACGTATGGCCATCACCTATTACCGGGAACTGACCGGATCGGAATTCCTTGAACACATTCAGCTATGGCACGAGTCCTGTGCTTGGCATCAGAACTTTAGCAGGGACTTAAAGTTCGTAGGTGCTCCCTCGCCCAGAGACATCGCCGAAGCTGCCTATGGTCGGCAAGTGGAAGGCAAGGGGGGCGAGAAGCTCCGCAAGGCCACGGTGGAACGGCTGCTCCCCTGCATCATTGATGGGCGACCTATCCCACGAGACCTCGTGGAATCCACAGTGCACAGAACGGCCAATCGATCGGGGCTCAAAAAATGGGAATGGGAAAAAAACCTGGGCATTGCCTGCGCCTTGTTCAGGGGGTACCACAAACAAAGGAGTTACCAAATGGCATTAGAGCAGGGCAGAACCTCGCGTGATTATCTCTACGGACGACTCTTAGCAGTGGCAGATCATCTTGAAAGCAGAGCCTTGTTTGTGGCTGGAGAGAAACGGGACACCACGGCAGCCAAGCTCATGCAGCGTTTCTCCGATCATCCCTGTTCAACGTGGCGAACCATCGAACTTTCACTGGCCCCCTATAAGAGCCGCCTCCGTTCCAAGCGCCCAGCCTTTTTGATCGAGATGGAAAAGCTAACCGATGAAATTGTTTGTGCTTTCAGTGGTCAGGATTTCATGAGCGAGACAAGACTTTCCGGCGAGTTCCTACTGGGATACCACTGTCAAAGGCAAGCCCTATGGCCAAAGTATGAATCGGATACGGCTGAAGACACCACCGAGAACCAAACCAATCAAGGAGAATGAAGATGACCACTCTGGAAAACAAGATCGATTTTGCCGTTGTATTGCACGTCAAGCGGGCCAATCCAAATGGTGACCCACTTAATGGAAATCGCCCTCGCACCGACTACGACAACTATGGGGAAATGACTGATGTTTGTAATAAGCGAAAAATCAGGGATCGGCTCCTGGAAAAATGGGTTGCCGATGGCAAGAGAGCGGACGATGGGGACATGATCTTTGTACAGTCAGATGACCGGAAAGAGGACGAATACAAAAGTCTCAGGGCGCGTGCCGAAGCTGGCTTGGGCAACAAGCTTGGCTCAGCCGAAACTGTCGAATTGGCGTGCAAGAAATGGCTGGATGTACGTACTTTCGGGCAACTTTTCGCGCTGAAAGGCGGAAAAAAGGCCAAGAAAGGCGAAGAGAATGAGGGCGATACTGGCATCTCCATTGGCATTCGCGGCCCGGTTACCGTGCAGTCCGCTTTTAGCGTGCAACCTATCGAGGTTACTAGTACCCAGATCACCAAAAGTGTAAGCGGCGAAGACACCAAAGACGGCAAGAAAAGTTCCGACACAATGGGTATCAAACATCGCGTGGATCAAGGTGTTTACGTCTTTTTTGGTTCTATGAACCCACAGTTGGCGGAAAGGACCGGATTTAGTGACACAGATGCCGAGGTAATTAAAAAGGTTCTACCTAAAATGTTCGAAAATGATGCTTCGTCTGCCAGACCGGAAGGAAGCATGGAAGTGCTAAAAGTGGTTTGGTGGCAGCACAACTGTAAAGCGGGGCAGTATTCCTCCGCTAAGGTTCACCGGACACTGACTGTTGACCCCAATGGCAGTATTGAATTTAATGACCTTGATGGGCTCACGCCCGAGGTCATTGATGGGTTTTAATGGAAAAGGTGAGCTAGTCTACTTTGGATAACGAACCAGATGACCTCATCATGATCTCCGCTCTGGAGCATTGGAGTTACTGCCCGCGGCAGTGTGGGTTGATTCACGTCGATCAGACGTATGAAGAAAACCTCTACACTATGCGTGGGCAAGCGATGCACAAGATTGTTGATGAAGTCGAAACTGAAGTACAGCATGGGGTGCGGATTGAACGGGCGTTGCCGCTTTGGTCGAAGCGACTTGGGTTGGTTGGGAAAGCGGATGTCGTCGAATTTCATGGGGAAACCCCCTACCCCGTGGAATATAAATCCGGCCCTCGGCGTCAGTGGGAACATGATGATGTTCAGCTTTGTGCCCAGGCGTTGTGTTTAGAGGAGATGACCGGGCAATCCGTCCCGCGTGGTGCGATTTATCATCATAAATCTCGACGACGGCGTGAGGTGGTCTTTGACGAGTCACTTCGAGAGTATGTCGCGCAGGTGGTGGTCTCTATTCGGACGATGCTGAATGCCAAGACCCTTCCACCTCCGGTGAACGATCAACGATGCGACAAGTGTTCGCTCAAAGAGTCGTGCATGCCAGGAGTTATTGACCAACACGCAATGGAGAGCCGTCTGTTGGCTAAGTTGTTCGACGTCTCCGATTCGGAAGGGTAACCGTATGCATCAATTGCTCAACACGTTGTACGTCACGACCGAAGGGGCCTACATCCGCGCGGATCATGAAACATTGAAGGTGATGGTGGAGAAAGAAACGAAACTTCACGTGCCAATGCACCATCTTGGCAGTGTAGTCTGTTTTGGCGATGTCATGATGAGTGCGGCGGTCATTCATCGATGTGCGGCTGAAGGCCGCTCTATCGTGTGGCTGGACCGTAACGGACGTTTTAAAGCTCGCGTGGAAGGCCCGGTCTCTGGAAATGTTTTGCTACGGTGGGCCCAACATGAAGCCGCCGCCAGTCCGGAGCAGACTGTAGCCATCGCCAAGAATATGGTCGCGGGCAAGATCCAAAATGCGCGGCAGGTGGTGTTGCGAGGGGCACGGGAAGCTGTGGGGAAAGCCGATGCATCGGCTCTGCGGGGTACGGCGGAGGCTTTAGCCAGTTCCATTAGGCGAATCCCTTCCTGTGAGGATCTCGACACGTTGCGTGGCATCGAGGGCGATGCGGCGCGTGGATACTTTGGCACGTTTGATCGACTGGTGCGTGAAGATCGCGACACGTTTGCCATGAATGGTCGCAATCGTCGTCCACCGTTGGACCCGGTCAATGCACTCCTGTCGTTTTTGTATGCGCTGCTGATGAATGATTGCGTGGCCGCTGTCGAAGGGGTTGGGCTGGATCCCCAAATAGGATTTCTCCATGCGCTACGGCCTGGCCGGGCCGCTCTGGCTTTAGACTTGATGGAGGAATTTCGCAGTGCGGTAGCGGATAGGTTAGCCTTGACGCTCATCAATCGGCGGCAAATCAGCGCAGATGATTTTCTCGTGCGACCGGGTGGGGCGGTGCATCTTCAGGACGACGGCAGAAAGACCGTCATCGTGGCGTATCAAAAGAGAAAGCAAGAAGAGTTGACGCATCCGTTGTTGGACCAGAAAATGCCCATTGGCCTTGTCCCGCACGTGCAGGCACGCTTGCTTGCACGCGTGTTGCGCGGGGATATGGAGGCCTACGTGCCCTTTGATCTGCGATAAACCATGCATGTTCTTGTGACCTATGATGTCTCAACGGAAACTCTGGCGGGGAAACGCCGCTTGCGAAAAATTGCCGAGGTCTGTTTGGATTTTGGGCAACGCGTGCAACTGTCGGTGTTTGAATGTTCGGTGAATGACATGCAATTCGAGGAACTGACTCGGCGTCTCGTCGGTATTATGAACGAGCAGGAGGACAGTCTTCGTGTGTATCGGTTGGCCCAACCCAAAGAACAATTTTTACAAGTCTATGGGATCGATACGGCCATAGATTTTGATGAACCGTTGATCCTGTAAACGTGAAGCGCCAACCCCAAGTTGTGGGGAAAACCCTGGGAGGTTCGCGAAATGACAAAAACAACACAATATCAATAGGTTGTAGAAAGGAAAGAAAGGAGGTTTAGATGTCTTCTCCAATAGGGAGCACTGGTTCGCGGGAAAAGACGTGGAATTCATTGAAAAATATCATGTTTTTCGTAGTACTGTAGCGCCCACCTTTCGAGGTGGGCGAGGATTGAAACATGCCTAAGACTACGACGAGCTTCAAGTGCGGGCGTAGCGCCCACCTTTCGAGGTGGGCGAGGATTGAAACCCAACGACCAAGCGAGAACGGCACGGTGACGGTGACGTAGCGCCCACCTTTCGAGGTGGGCGAGGATTGAAACTCTTTGCCAAAGACCTGCCGGCCAAGGAGCCGACGTAGCGCCCACCTTTCGAGGTGGGCGAGGATTGAAACCTCGACACTGCCATGCTGTGCAAGGGCGCCTCGCGTAGCGCCCACCTTTCGAGGTGGGCGAGGATTGAAACAACCTCTTTGCCGCCGATCCATACATCGATCAACGTAGCGCCCACCTTTCGAGGTGGGCGAGGATTGAAACACCAAGCGGCTGTTCTGACCAGCGACGCAGTGGACGTAGCGCCCACCTTTCGAGGTGGGCGAGGATTGAAACCTTATGCATATGGCGTAGTTGCCGTGACCGCCGAGTAGCGCCCACCTTTCGAGGTGGGCGAGGATTGAAACACCTGCTCCATGCTGGTGATGTATGTGCCCGTCTCGTAGCGCCCACCTTTCGAGGTGGGCGAGGATTGAAACTTTTTGGTAATAGTCTTCTTTCGTCCGTCGAGACCGTAGCGCCCACCTTTCGAGGTGGGCGAGGATTGAAACAGTCGGTGGGGTATACGTAACGCTTGTGCCCGTCGTAGCGCCCACCTTTCGAGGTGGGCGAGGATTGAAACACTATTGGTTGCCCATCATCGGAGCTACGACGCGGTAGCGCCCACCTTTCGAGGTGGGCGAGGATTGAAACAGCACGGCCGACGTAGGAGCATCGGTATTACGGAGTAGCGCCCACCTTTCGAGGTGGGCGAGGATTGAAACATTTGCCCGATAGGATTGTTTGTGCTGTCGCTCCCGTAGCGCCCACCTTTCGAGGTGGGCGAGGATTGAAACATGCTGACCCGTCTCGTCTGCCGCGTGACCCGCAGGTAGCGCCCACCTTTCGAGGTGGGCGAGGATTGAAACGGCTATAGCGATCGATATGCCGAGTACCGACACGGTAGCGCCCACCTTTCGAGGTGGGCGAGGATTGAAACAATGTTCTTGCCACCGGACAATCTATCGGATCAAGTAGCGCCCACCTTTCGAGGTGGGCGAGGATTGAAACGTTGATGTTGGTCCAGTCGTCCTCGCTTGCATCCGTAGCGCCCACCTTTCGAGGTGGGCGAGGATTGAAACAATTAGAAGTAGACGATGATGGAAGACCTACAATGTAGCGCCCACCTTTCGAGGTGGGCGAGGATTGAAACCGCACTTCCAACAGTCTTCCTTTATCGTGGTCATGTAGCGCCCACCTTTCGAGGTGGGCGAGGATTGAAACGTTTTATCGGTGAGCAATCGGCAGGTATGGACGATGTAGCGCCCACCTTTCGAGGTGGGCGAGGATTGAAACACAGAAGTAGCGATATTTGTTGGATCGCATCGCTGTAGCGCCCACCTTTCGAGGTGGGCGAGGATTGAAACAGCTAAGGTGCAGATTGAGGATTTCTGTATTTACGTAGCGCCCACCTTTCGAGGTGGGCGAGGATTGAAACCTGTGAAGTCCGAGCGGAAGCATCCCACGTACCGGTAGCGCCCACCTTTCGAGGTGGGCGAGGATTGAAACATCTCAAACACAAAGGAGTAGGACTATGCCTGAAGTAGCGCCCACCTTTCGAGGTGGGCGAGGATTGAAACATGAATACACGACCCTTTGTATAAAAATTATATTGTAGCGCCCACCTTTCGAGGTGGGCGAGGATTGAAACATCCTGTCTCACAATTGATTGTCGTTCCTTCATCGTAGCGCCCACCTTTCGAGGTGGGCGAGGATTGAAACTCCATATTTGTTTTTGTATTGGTTAATAATTTGGTGTAGCGCCCACCTTTCGAGGTGGGCGAGGATTGAAACGTTGTAAATTTGATTGTAGGCTCTTATTGGTAGCGTAGCGCCCACCTTTCGAGGTGGGCGAGGATTGAAACAACCGCACCATGACCAAGACCAGGTTTCCTAGACGTAGCGCCCACCTTTCGAGGTGGGCGAGGATTGAAACATTTGAATTATGGATGGCCACATGAGCATAGGAAGTAGCGCCCACCTTTCGAGGTGGGCGAGGATTGAAACTCGGAGGTTCTCCGCACTGGTTCAAGCTCCAGCGGTAGCGCCCACCTTTCGAGGTGGGCGAGGATTGAAACGCGGAACAAACTGTGCTGGACGCCCACCTTTCGAGGTAGGATTGAAACCAACAAGTACCGGTGCGAAGAACACGGTGTAGCGCCCACCTTTCGAGGTGGGCGAGGATTGAAACCCCCACCATCACATTGACCTTGGTTAAAGTAGTGGTAGCGCCCACCTTTCGAGGTGGGCGAGGATTGAAACACGATGGAGTCCAGATGGGCCTCGGGGATATACCGTAGCGCCCACCTTTCGAGGTGGGCGAGGATTGAAACTACAGTACACTCTCATATCGGATCGCCATATACTGTAGCGCCCACCTTTCGAGGTGGGCGAGGATTGAAACTGCTCAGCCGGCGAAAACCTCTGGGCCTGGGGTCGTAGCGCCCACCTTTCGAGGTGGGCGAGGATTGAAACTCCTGCTCCGCCAACTCTTAGGGTTGGGCTACTGGTAGCGCCCACCTTTCGAGGTGGGCGAGGATTGAAACAGCTCGCCCAAGTTCTTCAACTCGCCCAATTCATGTAGCGCCCACCTTTCGAGGTGGGCGAGGATTGAAACCGCAACTCCCACCCTCAATCAATCATTTACGGATGTAGCGCCCACCTTTCGAGGTGGGCGAGGATTGAAACTCATAATCCCTCTGTATGGGAGAGATGTAGCCGTGTAGCGCCCACCTTTCGAGGTGGGCGAGGATTGAAACTACAGTACACTCTCATATCGGATCGCCATATACTGTAGCGCCCACCTTTCGAGGTGGGCGAGGATTGAAACTGCTCAGCCGGCGAAAACCTCTGGGCCTGGGGTCGTAGCGCCCACCTTTTGAGGTGGGCGAGGATTGAAACGGATTCAAAGGGACAAAACAAACGACCACACCCAGTAGCGCCCACCTTTCGAGGTGGGCGAGGATTGAAACCGGTGGTCTTCCGTCTAGTCTTGCGTCTTTTGGGGTAGCGCCCACCTTTCGAGGTGGGCGAGGATTGAAACACGAGGAGGTACGCCGCTAGATAAACAATTACAAGCGTAGCGCCCACCTTTCGAGGTGGGCGAGGATTGAAACTGTTTGGCTTCCTCGCTCAACTCATCAAACGTGGTAGCCCCCACCTTTCGAGGTGGGCGAGGATTGCGGCATTAAATTTAGCCGTGTTGTGGTGGTGGGAGAAATATTCTTATCTAGGGTAGAATCCAGACTGGCTTGCGATATATTCACAGTGTGAAGTTAGAGTTGAAGGGTTTGAAATGCTAAGCGGTGCTGTCGTGGAGGCCAGGGGTTGCCTGCGGTTTACCGCTTTCGTTCCTAAAGAATTGGAATAGGGGGTCATGAAAAACTTACGTTTGCGATTAGGTTGGTTGTTGCTTTTGGGTTTGATGTGTGTGTTCGGGCTGGGTTGTTCTCAAGCGGAGGAGGAGGCTCATTCGTCGCATTCATCGGTAGACGTGCCTACGGCTCATGCCACCGCGCCTGCCGACGACGGGGGATTGGATGTAGACATCCCGCAAGAGTTTCAATCCGGGGAGGAACGGTTTAATGCGTTCTGTGCCCGTTGTCATGGTATGCATGCGCGAGGGACGACGAAGGGGCCACCTTTGGTGCATAAGATTTATGAGCCGTCGCATCATGGGGATTTTGCGTTTCTGCGAGCCGCGGCTCAGGGGGTTCGGGCTCATCATTGGGATTTTGGCAATATGCCCAAGATTGCTGATGCGTCGCCGGATGATGTGAAGTTGATTGTTGCGTATGTTCGCTGGCTACAACGGGAGGCGGGAATCCACTAGGGAATGTTGAAAAAGGGCGTCAGCGGCGTTCTCGGCCCTTTGTCGTGCTCACGTACTATGAGTACGCTCCGCGCGTCAAAGGGCCTGCGGCCTTGCTGAGCGCACCTTTTTGAACATCCCCTGTTGCTCTTGGTCTTTAGTGTATGAGATCTAAGATTGAGGGAATGTTGAAAATTTTTCAACGGCCCCTTGAAAGAGACATGAACAGAAAAGCGTGATCCGTGAAGCGTGATGGGTAAAGAGTAAAGTCGAGTTTTTGGTACGCATCACGTTTCACGTATGATGCATCACGTCTTACCAGTTATTCCTGAATTGTGTAGACCAGATGAGTATCCGTTTGGGATACGCCTTCGATGGCATGAATGCGAGTGAGGACTATTTGGGTGAGGTCTTCTTGGCTCGCGACTTCCACGCGTGCAAAGATGTCGGGTTTGCCCCAGCATGCATCGATCAATTTGATTTCATCGATTTCTTCTAACAGTCTTTTGACGTTCGCGGTTTGTCCTGGAAGAACGTTGATTAACACGTACGCACTTTCCATATACCTGACTCCCTGTTACTGATGACTATTGGGTTTTGTTCCGAATCGCTGCAGCAAACGGGCAAGGCTAACGTAACTGACCCTCTAAATCAACCTAGAAATGGCAGTTGGGCGCAAAAAAGACGTGTTAGATATTGGCGTGCATGGTGAAATACCAAAAGTCGTGTTCACCTTGGTGGTGATGAGACTTTTTGTATTTTGCCAGGCGCGTCAAGAACTTGCGCGGACTTTTGTGATCCAACTGCCGTTTTTAGGTTCAAGGATGTTTTGACTATTCAAGTTTGGTGCCAGATACTAAGGCCATACTTACGATAAGGTGTTCTCAAGCTCCCCCACCATGGTCTCAATCCGGTCGAACCCGGACTGCCAAAACTTCTCGGCACACATGTCTACCCCTAGGAGCCTGTCCTGCATTGCGAGCAACTGGACCTGTTCCAGGCTTTTTTCGTCATATGACTCGCTGGTTACCTCATTTCATGCCTGGTTCTGTCGACCTTTGCCGTAATCTTGCTTCCTCGCGCTCCCTGTGAGAGTGGATTTCCCTCTGCGTTATCCTGTGGCCCATGCTTTTCCGAATGCCGCCAGGCTGCGGTCAGACTTCACCAGGGCTGCCCAGAGTTTTCGGACGTTGTGGGTCGTGCAGATCAACGCCCATTCACCTTGGACCTTCTGCAGGCCCCGCAGGAGAAACTGGCGAAACCCACGCCCTTGTTTGATCTGGCCAAAGACCGGCTCCACGATGACTTTCCGTTTCGCGTAGCGTGCGCGGCCCCGTTTCGTCCGCAACGTCCGCCGCATCCGGTCGGCCACGGACAGGCCCTTCGGGATCCGCCCCCGGGCAGCGGGCGGCTGGGCCTGCCTTCGATGCGTCTGGCGATCCGGGGGGATCAAGGTCTCTGTCCCCAACTCTTTGAGGGCCTGCACGTTGTCCTCACTGAAATACCCGGCATCCAGACTCACCGTCTTCGGCACCTGCGTGGTATTGGCGATCACCTGCTCCAGCAGCGGCTGCGCTTGCCGTTTGTCGTTGGTCTGTTGGGTGACATCGGCGGCGACAATAATCTGGGCCGTGGCATCGACCGCCGCCTGACAATTGTAGCCTTGCACAAAGCTCCCCTTGTCACTGGACGAGGGCATGATCCGACTCTCGGGATCGGTAAAATTCTTCTGCGCCTTCGGCCCCGGCCCCGCGGCAGGGGCTGCAGGGGACGACTTCGTGGGGGGCCCTTCTCGCTCCTCCGCTTTGGCGACCGCCGCGTCCCGGGCCTCCTGTTCCAACGCCACTTTGGCCGCTCGGATTTTCTCCAGGCGACTGGTGCGGAACGCCAATTCCTGCGGCAGTTCGTCGCCCCGGCACTCCGCGCCATAGGTCGCATCCTCTCGGGCATCCGCCGCCTCCGCGCCGGCGAGCAACGCCTCCACCTCGGCCTGTAAGCGCGTCTCTTCCTCCTGCATCCGCTCGTAGCTCATCGCCTTATGTTTGGACGCATTGGCTTTGACCTTGGTGCCATCCACCGCCACATGGCCCAATTTCACCAACCCGGCCTGACGACACAGCCGAAGCACCTGGACAAAAATCCCGGTGAGCGCCGTCAGATGCCGCTTGCGAAACTCGGCAATCGTGCGGAAGTCGGGGGTGTTGTTTGCCGCCAGCACGCGAAAGCCGATGTCCTCTTCCAGCTTGCGGGCGATCTGCCGGGAGGAGGGGGTCCCGATACAATAGGCGTACAGCAGCACCTTGACCAGCATCTGAGGATGGTAGGGCACCGTCCCGCGGGTGGGCTTGTCGTACCACGACAGAATGGCCGTCAGCTCAAGGGACTCCACCAGATCCGAGATAAAATAGACCAAGTGCTCCGCGGACAGCCACTCTTGCAAGGTCGGGGGCAACAGGAAGGGTTGCTCCGGGTCATAGGGACGAAACGTGCGGTCACACATTCAGGCACCTCCAAGGGAGAAAATTGGTGCGAGCAGTGTACCAACTCCTGGAGTCGATGTCAAGTACTTATAGCTAGTGATATATACTGGTCATAGAAATTGCAGGGCTTATCTCGGACAGGCTCCTAGGGGTTTGAGCAGGTCCTGAGGGCTTTTCGACCCACCACCACTCAATAAATCCAAATACTTAGGGATGAACGACTGTCCTTCGTCCTGGTACCGTTGGTACAGCGCCAACACCAGCAGGTTTCCAAAACTATAGGCGTAGCAATAGAACGGACTTCGATAGATGTGCGGGATGGTGATCCACTCCCACTGAAACTCGTCGGGGACTGTCACGGCTCTGCCAAATTGTTCTTTCAGTAGACCCAGGTATGTGTGGGCCAGGGCATTGACGGTGGCCCCTTGGGTAATGTGCTCATGGGCTTGATTTTCGAATTCAACAAAATAGGCTTGGCGCAGGATGGTCGCGTAGAGATCATCGAGTTGGCCAAGAAGTAACCGTTGCTTCATTCGCGGGCTCGAGACTTCTTGCAAGAGTGCATGGGATAACAATTGTTCGCCAAACACGGATGCGGTTTCGGCAAGTGGCAACGTGGAATGGAAGGTGAATACGGAATGGTGTTGGGCCATCATGCCATGCACGGCATGCCCAAGTTCATGGGCGAGAGTGGCGACGTCTCGGGCGTCGCCGGTGTAATTCAGCAGCACATATGGTGTGAGTTTCGGCAGTACGCTGCAACAAAAGGCCCCGTCGGCTTTTCCTGGCGTGGGGCTGGCATCAATATGTCGATCAGTAAACACCTGCTGCGCATACTTGGCCAAGGTGGGCGAGAATTGTTCGTACGCGCTAAACACCAGCTTCTTGGCTTGGTCAAACGGATAGGATGTCTTGGCGCTTTTGGTTGGAGCGTAAATGTCATAGCGGCTCAGTTTGTTGATTTTGCAGATTTTGGCTTTCAGCCTGAAATATTCGTGGAAAATGTGGCGGTTGTTTCGGCAACAGGCGAGAAGGGTCTCTACGGCCTTGTTAGGAATGTCGTTGTGAATATTGCGCACCGCCACGGGTGATGGGTGGTGCCGAAGATCAATGCCCTCATTTTTCCAATCCGTCACGAGCGTCTTGTACATTTCGCCTAAGATGTCAGCGTGACCCGAATAGACCTGAAGCAGTTCCTGATAGGCGCGCTTTCGCATGGTGGCGGAAGGGTGCCGAAAGAACACGGATAATTGTTCGCGGGACAAAGGCGTGCGAGCACCTTTCTCTGGAGAGGTGAAGGTCAGGCGATTGGTCAGTACATCGTAGAGGGAATCTATGGCCGACCGACCTGTGGTGTTTTTAATATTGATGATACGTTCTTCGGGTTCTGTCAGGGTATGAGGCTTCATTCGGCGTAACGAGGCAAGGTGGTATCGCATGGATCCGGTGTTGGTCAGGAGCTGCTGTGATGTGTGATGAGGGAGTTGCTGCCACCACAGATCAAAAAAGACCACGCGATTAGAAAAGTGTGCGAGTCGATCCTTGACCTTGGCCTCAAACGCACGGGCTTTCTGATTCGTGGTGTTTTGTGCGAACCACAGTTGTGAGTACGCACCTACGCGAGAACTTAACGCTGCGATGTCTTCGGTGAGTTGAAGGCCGGTCGCAAAAGATTTTGGCGAAGTCTTGTTGTGAAGCGAGGGGCGAAGTTTTTCAAGCGAGGCGATCGTTGTGTTGAGGGTTTGAGAAATACCTTCAAGGTCTTTTTCCGGATTCGCGAGCAATTTTTTTAAATTCCATTGTGGGAGGCGGGCGATAGTGGAAGAAGTTTTGGTTGCCATGCAGGAATCCTCTTCTCGTGAGTGAGTGAATGGTGGACGTCCAGCGTGTTCTTTTATGACAATGACGATGTGAGGTCAAGGGGAATTCGGGAACGATATTTTTCAAGGCCGGACGCTTGAACAACCTGAGGGGTGTTGGTGGGTATTGATCAGGATTAACATTATTTTTTAATTGCATAAATGACAAGTAAACATTACAATAATATCATGCCGAATAAAGCAAAAGACAAGCGGGGCGTGGCGCGGGGGGCAGGAATAAGGAATCGGCTCCGCGAGCGCCGTATGGCATCAGGGAATTCGCAAGGGGATCTTGCCGCCATGGTGGGAATTACCCGTCAAGCCTTGTATGCCATCGAGATGAATCACTATCTGCCAGGGACCGAAGTGGCGTTGCGTCTTGCGTCGAATTTGGGCTGCACCGTTGAGGAGCTGTTTTCGTTTGAGGCCAAAGAGGGCATTATTGAGGCGGATTTGATTGGGAGCGAAAGCTCGGGTCAGCACTCACCTCGGGTGAAAGTTGCAAATGTGGGCGGTCGGGTATTGGCTAAGCCTGTCTCCGATTTGGGGGAAGTGTTGAATTACACGGTGCCGGCAGATGGGATCCAGTTAGGTCGTGTCTCTACTCCTTCTCGTGCATCGCGTGGCGGGAGCCGAGTGTATGTTCAACTTTTGAAACCCCAGCAGGATATTGATCGTCAAGTTGTGGTAGCCGGATGCGATCCGGCTATTTTTTTGGCGGGGGAACATATCCGTCAGCATGGTGGGAATGCCTCGGTTCTTGGGTGGAGCATGGGCAGCTTGGCGGCATTGCACGCGTTAAAGCGTGGCGAGGTGCATGTGGCGGGTATCCATGTAGTGGACCATCGATCCGGGGATTTTAACATTCCGTTTGTAAAGAAAATTTTGAAAGGTCATGCGGTGACGGTCGTGCGATTTGCCGCATGGGAAGAGGGGCTCTTGCTGCGGCGTGGAAATCCAAAGAATGTACAGGGGATTGAGGATTTGGCTCGCTCGGATGTTTCTCTCATGAATCGTGAGCAGGGAGCGGGGGCTCGGTTCTTGCTCGATCATTTGTTAGCCAAATCTGGAATTGCCAGTCGGGTGGTGCGGGGATATGAGTCTCTATGTTCCTCTCAACTTGGACTGGGGCGTGCGATTGTGGAAGGTAAGGCCGATGTGGGTATTGGCTCGCAAGCGGTTGGGCATTTTTATGATCTTGATTTTATTCCACTACAAGAGGAACGATATGATTTGGTGATTCCCACCAAGTATTTCCATGCGCATCCTGGCATGAAGATGTTTTTAGATACGTTGGTTACACGCGGATTCCGGCAAGAAATTGAAGCCCTGGGCGGATATGATACTAAGGAGATTGGGAAAATCATTGAGTAGAATAGCATCTGAATCTCGAATGTCTTAAATCATCATTTTCTCTGTTCAACCACCTCACCCCTTCGTTCATAGAATTCCGTTTTCCCATTATTCCTCTTCCGATACACTCCATTTATTGCAACCTTGTTTTGCAGTTGAGTCTGTGTGGCCAGAATTTCTCCGTGTTCTTTGTCATTTCGACCAAAGGGAGAAATCTCTTTGGTATCCCTGCTCGGGATTCTCCCTTTGGTCGAAATGGGAATAAATGCCAAAAAGTGTTGGGAAAGTTACAAGGAAGTTCTTCGGTGACAACACGTTACGCATCTTTGTGTTTAAAGGGTTTAACAAAGGGATGCGGTGATGAGAAAGATGACAGGTGCCTCTCACGCCAAAGTCTCATGAAGACGCCTCCTAATGCGTATTTTCGATGGTATGAGTATCTCCAACCAAGATAAAAAACCAACACTATTTGGCATTTATTCCAGAAATGACAGGGGGGAGGGGTATCTTCTGGCCTGAGTTAGAGGCCCACTGAATTTGAGTCCACAAAACCTAATAGGAGGATAGATGGAACTATAACGTAAAGTATACTTGATAAAAAATCATTTAAACATTACAATATGTATTTCACTATTGGTGCTAAACCCTTAGCCATAAATAATCATGAAGTGCGAATGGAAGGGAGTCTGTAGGCGAATATTTCTGGGGAGTGTTTTGCTATTTACTTTGGGAATAGTACTTGATCCAACGGATGGTGTGGCTAACCAGGAATTTAACGCATCCTCCAGTTTCCACCAATTCACTCATGGCGTTGTTGATCGAGTAAAAGCCTCATCAATAATTCCCGTTTCAGAGACGGCCGATGCCGTATTAATTCGAAGGAAGGAATGGAAATGGAATCGCTATCTGAAGAATGCCTTGAACCTTCCGGAATGGATTGACCTGGGACTTGAGCATCGAACTCGCTTCGAAGTGTATGACCATCCGTGGCGATCCAGCCAGCCATTAGGACGAACGGATCCTCAGATTCAACAACGGTCACGTGTGCGGTTTGGGTTACATGGTGGCACATTCAATTTTCTCTTTGAAGGGCAGGATTCACGGGTTCATCTCGATGATCCTGGTGACTTTGTCACCACAGGTATCGAAAATGAAATGGACATCCTGCAGTTATTGGTATCCGTGACGGCGAAGAATGTGATGGGAACTGGTCTTCGCACAGACCTGCATTTCGGTCGGCTCACGTTGGATTTCGGTAGCCGCCGGTTCATTGCCCGGAATGATTTTCTCAATAGTACGAATGCGTTCGATGGAGTGCATGGGCAGCTGGCTAAAGACGAGGTCTGGCGCGTTCGCGTGTTTCTGGTCGAACCGGTGTTGCGAGATGATGTGCAGCTTGATGAACAGTCCTCGCGTAGTGTGTTCTGGGGGACATATGTTGAAACGAATCATGTGCCGTGGTTGCGCCTCAATGCCTATTATTTTGGATTGAATGATCAACGAAGTGCGGTTGTCAGTTTGCAGAGAACCTTTTCCACGTTTGGCCTGCGTGTCTATGAAAAACCCCAAAAAGGCCAGATAGACTATGAAATCGAGAGTGTCTGGCAGACAGGGAAAAGAGGCAGTACCGACCACTTCGCGCATTTTCAGTACATCGATCTCGGCTATACATTCGATCTCCTATGGATGCCACGACTGCTGATTCACTACGACTATGCCAGCGGAGACCGGAATGCGAGCGACAGCCAGGACTCGGCTTTTGATACGCTTTTTGGCGTTCGGCGCGAGTATAACCCCATAGGCAATTTCGGTCCGTTTTTTCGAACGAATATTAGTTCGCCGGGATGGCGGGTGGTTGTGGTTCCGTGCAAGGGTTGGAACGTGCAATTCAATCATCGGGTTTGGTATCTCGCCACTTCACGTGGCGCTTTCGGTACGAGTGGCCTTCGTGACGCCACCGGCGGATCGGGAAATTTCATCGGGCATGATGTGGAACTGCGCGCCCTGTGGAAAATCAATGAAAACCTGGAATTCGATGTTGGCTATGACCATTGGTTCAAAGGGAGTTATTTTGATCGACTTCCTGCAAGCGCGGGACTGCCGCCAGGAGGAAACAGAGATTCTGACTACTTCTACATCCTCACAAAGTTCAGAATTTAAGGCCGTGGGTAAAAGGGTATGTAGAGTTGCTCGCGTCATTCCCGCCGGTAGTTAGCGGGAATCCATCTGGCCCTGTCTGCTAGGGGGTGGAGAAGATGGATCCCCGCTAAAAACTGCGAGGATGACAGAAGAAGGATTTTTTGTAACGGTGACCGACTTCAATTGCAATTCACCTGAAATGGGTGGAGAGATGAAATGTTATTTCTTATCGATTGAAGAAAACACTGAGTGGGAAAGGTGAAAAGCAGGGGACTATGTCATGATTATGAAAATACATACTTTTGCTTTCATTTTCTTTTTCAATATCTTTCTGGCCTCAGCGTCAGCGGAAGAGGTACGTGTCGCTGTCGCAACCAATTTTTTGGCGACTCTGCATGAAATTGTTGTCAATTTTGATCGAGACACAGGGCACACCGCTGTCGTCAGCTCAGGGTCCAGCGGAAAACTGTATGCACAAATTAGGAATGGCGCTCCATTCGATGTGTTCTTATCTGCCGATGGCAGGCGTCCAAGATTGATGGAAGAGGAAGGGCTCGCGGTTGAAGGCAGTCGGTTTACCTACGCGGTGGGACGATTGACGTTGTGGAGTCCTGATTCCAACCTGGTTACAGGGGAGGGAAAACTCGTGCTATCGAATGGCAGCTTTACCCATCTGGCCATTGCCAATCCCAAGACTGCGCCGTATGGTACCGCTGCCAAAACCACGCTACAAGCATTAGGACTTTGGAATCACATGAAGAGTCGAATTGTCCGAGGCGAAAATATCGGGCAGACTTTCCAATTTGTTTTTTCCCAAAATGCCCAACTGGGGTTTGTTGCCCTTTCTCAAGTGTTAGATCCAAAAATCAATGGGGCGGGGAGTCGCTGGGATGTGCCAGTGAATCTGCATGCTCCGGTGCGCCAACAAGCCGTGCTCCTTGTCAGAGGTCAACACAACCAAGCCGCCAAGGCTTTCTTAGCCTTTGTCACAGGAACAAAAGCTCGCAAAATTATTGAACGGTTCGGATATGGATTGGAATGAATCTCGTTATTCCCCGGTGCTCTGCGACGGGGTAACCATTGAGGTCCCCCCTTTGGAAAAGGGGGTTAGGGGGATTTTTAATCATTTTTTCCTTTAAATTTCCCGCTGCTTGATGCGGGACCTTTATTGGGGCGAGGGGAGGAAATTCCCTGTGGGTAGGAGGATGCGGGAGTGGCTGTTATGAAAACTGTTCAACATTATTTGGCCTTTAGAGTATGTATAGGCTGGCCCTATGCCCTTAATTCTTCCTCGCCCCTGAGGGGAGAGGGCTGGGGTGAGGGGTTGTCTTTTAAGCCGTGCGCCGGAGAAAAGAGAGAAATCTCCTGCTGCGAAATTCTCGATAAGGAAAAGCCAGGAGGGGAAAGATGAGCATGCCCGAAATGGATTGGAATCCCTTGTGGTTAACCATGCAACTCGCAGCGGTGACAGTCGGCGTGTTGTTGGTTGTCGGCACACCCCTGGCATGGTGGCTAGCCTTCACCAAGTCGCGGTTGAGAACCTTGGTCGAAGCCGTGGTGGCGTTGCCCATCGTTCTTCCCCCGACCGTTTTGGGATTTTACCTTCTGATTGCACTTGGGCCACTGGGCTGGATTGGTGGGCCATGGATGGATCTCACGGGATCACCGCTCTCCTTTACCTTTACTGGGCTGGTTATCGCCTCGGCGTTCTATTCGCTTCCCTTCGTCGTTCAACCCCTGCATGGGGCTTTCGAAGCTGTTGGGAAAAATCCCCTGGAAGCAGCCTGGGCGCTGGGCGCCTCAAAACTCGATGCATTTTTCAGTGTGGCCTCCCCCATGGCCATTCGAGGATATTTGAGCGCTATTGTATTAGGCTTCGCCCATACGCTCGGTGAGTTTGGTGTGGTTCTCATGGTCGGTGGCAATATCCCGGGCGTGACTAAAGTCCTCTCCATTGCAATCTACGATCACGTCGAAGTGCTTGAATATTCCCAAGCGCACTTTCTTTCGGCATTCCTTTTGATTTTCAGTTTCATCATTCTCACGATCGTGTACACGGTCAATCGACGGTTGCCCATACATGTCTCATGAGCCAACTCGACGCACGATTTAAAATTAATTATCCCGGCTTTCACTTTGATGTGGATTGCATCATGCCGCTTGATGGAACAGTTGCCATCTTTGGGGCGTCAGGGAGTGGAAAGACCACGCTGCTACGTTGCATTGCTGGATTGATGCGCGCGTCGTCGGGGTATCTCAAGTTCGGCCAAGACATTTGGCAAGATGAACACACGTTTGTGCCCATCCAACAAAGACGGGTAGGCGTGGTGTTCCAGGATGCTCGACTGTTTCCGCATCTCAACGCCAAACAGAATCTCGAATATGGAATGAAGCGGATCCAAGCATTGGATCGCCGTATTGCCTTCGATCAAGTTGTTGGGTTGTTAGGTCTGGAAAGGCTCCTCGAGCACCGATCACATCATCTCTCAGGCGGGGAACAGCAGCGTGTGGCCATTGGGCGGGCACTGTTAACCAGTCCGCAACTCCTCTTGATGGATGAACCGCTGGCTTCACTTGATCAAGAACGGAAGAAGGAAATTCTTCCATTTATCCAGCGGCTGAATCAGGAATTACAAATCCCGGTTCTCTATGTCAGCCACGATCTCAACGAGATTTTACAACTGGCCAATCACATGGTCTTAATCAAAGAAGGGAAAGTCGTGGCCACCGGACCGATTCAAGAAGTCTTTGCTCGCTTGGACCTGCCAGGTTTGGTCGAACCCAATATAGTCGGGGCAATCCTCGAAACCCGGATTGCCGATCATGAGCCAGAGTTTGGCCTAACCCGAGTGGAATTTGCAGGGCGATCACTCTTCATCCCAAAACAGGAACTTCCTGTGGGAGCACCGTTACGAATACAAATTCACGCCCGAGATGTCAGTCTTGTCGTCGGCGTACCAGCTGCATCCAGCAGCGTGCTAAATTCTTTAGAAGCAACAGTGGTCGAAATCGAAGAGTCCCCAAGAGATCAATACGCCATGGAAGTAAAACTAGACGTGGGCTGCCCCCTCCTAGCCATGATCACCAGAAAATCCTATCACCAACTTGACCTCCAACCAGGCCAGAAAGTCCACGCCCACTTCAAAGCCGTGGCGTTGAGTTAACGGTGGAGAAAATTCCGGTGTCTTTGATTGGGACCACTGGAATAAATGGGTATCGTCATTTTTTAACAGATCGTTCTTGTGAATCTCGTTATTTCCCGATGCTTTGCGACGGGGTTACCATTGAAGTCCCCCCTTTGGAAAAGGGGGTTAGGGGGATTTTTAAATCAAAGGGTTTCCTTAAAATACCCTGTTGCTTGTGGCTGGGATCTTTATTTAAAAGATTCTAGCTGCTCATTCGTCTGGGCCGTTTACGAGGTGAGGTTTTTGTCAGATGGTCCAGTTCGTCTGGCTTCGAACGCGGGATTTTGGCAAGTACCGCATCGAATTTCTTGCGATTTCCCCGCTTGGCACGTTCTTGTAAATATTCTGCGGTCATGAGGGCTGACATTTTTTCAGCGACGGCAGAATTAATAATCTGGTTGATGGAGATCCCCTCTTTTTTGGCCAGTTCGCTTAATTTATTATGGAGGGAGGTGGGAAGTCTCAAGCTCAAGGTGCTCATTTCAGTTCTCCCAGGCTTGCGAGGAACTCTGCGGGAGTCAGAATTTTTAGGCCAAATTTTTCCACTCCCACAAAGTCTCGACGGTTATAGGTGATAATGGTATGGCATCCGGCTGCGATGGCAAGTTCTAAAATGTGATCGTCTTGTGGGTCTGGTAATATTGGGCGCCATAGATAAAAGATATCCTGATGAAATGCGACGCGACAGAGGTAATCCAGAAGGTCTTGTATGTCATTTTTTGAGAGTTTGAGATGATAGCTTTCCCGCAATAAAAATTCTTCATACTCTAGAAGAAGAGGCACAGAAAGGGTAATGTCGAATTTTCCAGTCCCCACAGCGGACAAGACCTGAAAGGAAGCCCCGAGATTGGACCTTAGAGCTGTGACGAGTATATTGGTATCCAAGACAACTGGAGGCATCGCTCATGGTATTATATATGATACCACATGGTAAATTGCTGCTGTGTTTGGTCTCTGGCCAAAAATAAAAAAATGCATCTTCAATTGTTTCTCAAATGCTGGTTTTGAAAAGATTCCGAATCGCGGACTTTTTCAACAGGCCCCATTATCACAAATAGACTGGTGAACGAAGGATGGCAAAGAAACAACCCCAAAATCCATTTCATCCTGGTGAAATGCTGTTAGCTGAGTTTCTCGAATCAGCAGGAATCAATCAATCGTAATTTGCGCAAAAGGTGGGGTATTTTCTTACTTAGGTACTCTTTAGTGACGCTTTAGCATGAAAATTCTTTCGACCCTTGAAACCCTGAAACAAAACCTGAGAAACTTGAAAAGGCCAAGTATTTTAAGCTAAGGGAGTGTGTGCTAATGTTAGTTGAAATTTGAAGCGGCTCCCCCACCTGTGGTGAGATGGCGTTCGACGAAGAATCGACATCTCAGCAACAGAAAAAAAGGAGCCACTTCATGCGCAGTATTGCGAAAACGACAACGAGAAGCAAGAAGACGCGCCGCTTGGGGGCCGTGCGGGTGATTCGGCCCGAGCAGTATGAGGCCTTCGATGTGAACAGCAAGGTGGAATGTATTCAGGCCCTCATCCCCTTGGATCTGATGCGGATTCAGGAGCTCTTAGAGGACGAAGTGTGTGCGGTGGCCGGGGTCCGGGATGAACGGAAGGGGGCTCGGCTGCCTGGCCGCCGGCATGGGAGTAATCCCGGGAATGTCCGGCTGGCGGGGCAACGGCATCCGTTGCCGATTCCTCGCGTTCAGTACGTGGGGGGTGGCGAAATGGCCTTACAGCGCCTGCCCCACCTCCGTGGGACAGGTAAGCTGGATGAGGTCCGGCTCAAACGCGTGCTGTATGGGATTTCCTGCCGGAACTATGAGGCGGCGGCGGCCGCAGTCCCTGGGGCGATTGGCTTGTCAAGCGCGACGGTGTCGCGGAGTTTTACGGATGCCAGCGCCAAGCAACTCAAGGGACTGCAGGAACGCGACCGCCGTGAGCGAGACATCGTCGCCATCTTTCTCGATGGCAAGACCGTTGCCGACATGACGATGGTCGTGGCGATCGGGATCACGCTCACGGGCGAGAAACACGTCCTGGGGTTTGTGGAAACGGGAACGGAAAATGAGCAAGGCCTCACGCCCTTTCTTCAGGAGTTGGGGGAGCGCGGCCTCACCAGTTCCCAGGGGTTGGTGGTCATCATTGATGGGGGCAAAGGCCTGCGAGCGGCCGTGCGCCACGTCTTTGGCCACTCAGCCTTGGGGCAGCGGTGCCAGTGGCACAAACGGGAGAATGTCGTCAGCCATGTACCGAAAGGCGACCAGGCCACGTGGCGACGCCGGCTTCAACGGGCGTATCAGCGCCCGACCTATGCGGAAGCGAGAGCCGCACTCACGCACCTGCAGACGAAACTGGAGGACCGCAACCAATCGGCGGCTCGGAGTTTGGCGGAAGGTCTGGAGGACACGTTGACGTTGCATCGGCTGGGGGGGGGTGCTCTGGTAGGTCTGTCCTTCAAAACGACGAATTGTCTGGAATCCATCAATGCCTTGGTGGAAGAGCGGTGTGCCAAGGTGGATCGCTGGACGAACTCGAATCAGCGGCAGCGGTGGTTGGCCGCGGCGTTGCTGGATATCGAGCCACGGCTCCGCAGAGTCAAGGGCTATCGGCACTTGCCACGCTTGCGTGAGGCACTGCAACAAGAGTTAAACATTGGGAAGACCTCGATGAAGAAGGTTGCCTAATATGAACCTCGGAGCCGTGGAGAATTTCAACTAACTGTGGGCTTGCCTCGTAACCCTTCTCTCTATTAGAAAGGGGGGCGTCTATATTTACTATCCTCACGGGGGTGACGTTTCTTCACGGGCATAATGGTATGGGCTCCTCCTTTTAGGACGGGATCGACTGTGACAAGCTGGAATACCAAACCGCCAGCTTCCAACCAAAAGGAGGAGTCATCATGAAGCGTACCACTATTGGCGTCGACATGGCGTGGAACACAAAGGCGGCAGCGACAACAACACTCCGTGGCCTTCACACCACTCACATCCCCCACTGTGTGGCAATCTTTGGCCAAGGGCTGAAACGGCCCTTCTCACAGGATGGAAACGAGACCGATGCCTGGATTACGAATTGACACTGCGCTGCCGCTTGGGTTCCTTTTTGTTTGGTCAAAATGAAGGTTTTCAAGATGTCGAAACCATCAAAGCCAAGAACAGCGAGTGCGCGAAGCACCATATTCAGAATGATGCTCGCCATTGTTGCTCTGTGCTTCTTGACATTCGTCACCCCCGGCATAGCGGAAGAGACGAGCTCTACCTCATCACGAGAGCGCTTCACGGAAAATATCCGTGAGGGTTTTTCCGCGAAGGCCGACTTTCAAATTATTAGCGTGGAAGGTATCCCATCCCAATCTCGGGAGGGAAGTTCTTCATTCTACTTGGAAAGCCTGACCTATCCCTTGCATCACCAGCCCCTTGTGTATACCTACAAGGTTCATGACGAGAGATTGGACCGTATAAAATGGGTCACTCTCGCATGGAAGGAGGACCCCGACATCTCACCTTTCGTCTTTGACCTGTACTTCCATGGTGATCCCAACTCCGGGGATTCTCCCGCCATTCTTGTCCCCGGTCTGGACATTCGAAAATTTCTTCACCAATCCCTGTCCCCGGTTTCGGACGATCAGGACCTTGTCAGCCTTCAAGCCTATTTTTCAGAATTTTCCCGCAAGGCCAAGATTGTGTACCCGGCTTCTAGGACAGGGAGTGCAGAAGAACGATCTTTGGCGTATGACGTGCGGCTCCTCCATGCGCTTCGTCAGGGCATCGCCCAATTGATTGACAACCACGATCCTGTTGATACTCATGATCTGCCACCCCTCAAGCGTGCGCTCCGAGAGCTTCAGCGTTCAGACTCTCCCCGACTGGAAACGGTGTATCGCAACTTGCAAATTGCCATCGAGTCACACGGAACCCATGCAGACACCAGGGGTGCCATCCTTCAGAGAAGGGCCGTCCTCGAACGCTTGGCCAACACGGTCATGAATCTTACCACCGTGCGAAGGATCGTGAGTCTCACCATAACCAACAATTGTCGTGAACCCGGCAATTACGAAGTTGAAGTGCGGGATGCGTTGAGCCGGCCGCTTTTTCGAGCCAATTTTAATTTTCATTACGAACTTTACAGTCATATGCTCACCCGTTTCCATGGTTTTGGCATTGGTAAGCAGGGCACGGGCTTTCAAATCTCCAGCGACGTGCGAGGCCTTGCCTGGCCTCGTTACTGGGACAGCTTGCTCCCGTGGAATTGGATCAAATCGTTGCCAGAGGTCTCGATCGAAGGACTTGCACCGATTCGTGCGACCGGCAGCGAGGCCCTTGCCAACAGTACGCTCATTGCCGGAGAGATAGACGTGCACCGTCGGAGTATCCCATTTCGGCAGTACGAATTGGAGATCAGACACAAATCCGAGTATCGCCACCATCACGGCCTGGATCCGCTTACCTATGTTCGCGTCGACCCGGCTCTTCCCATTCCCACCGGGTTTGAACCACCGGTCCACGTGCGGCCGATGGTGTATTGGACCGACAGCGAGAATGACGGAAAGGTCGTGCCGCACCATTTCCGAACGTATGCAGACGTCCACCGCTATGATGTGTTCCTGTCGGAATTTGACCTCAACGGGGTGTACGCTGGTCACAGCGATCAGAGAACATTCGGGAAAGAACGAGAAGAGGGTCGGTGGTATTTCAATTACAAGTATCTGCGCAACCTCACAGGGTTTGAGTTCCGTCAGTGGGGCAGTGGGTATGTTGAACTTCGCCTCACGAATGATGTGGACAGGGCTGATGGCGTGAACTTCATCCTCGGGAACTTCACGTTGAAGGTGGGGGAGTCCATCCAGTTCTTATTGGGTATCGGTGCCCAGCCACTGATTACCACCTACAACCATAATGTCTACCAGGACCCGCTGCTCTATGGGTTAGCCTACGATGCCGACGGTACCATTCTTGATCATCATGACCAGGGGGTCGGCGTGGAGAAGGTGTACGTGGAACGGATAGCATCACATGTCTACAAGGTTCGACTCATTTCTCATGAACGGATACTTCCCGTTTGGGAAGGCGTCATTCGCATTTCCCAGCAGGCGATGTGAGTCAGTAAAACCACTGCATCGACGGTTTGCGTTCTCTTTGCTCTCGGACTATTCTCCCTGCATCGTAGACAACACGAAGGGATAAAATGGGGTCAGACTCGATTAAAAATAGCAATTCTGGCTAAAGATGGTCGCCGTCCGCCATTTAATCGAATCCGACCCCATTTGCTTCTGGATCATCAGGCGACCCGGTCAGTGCGCGAAGTTGAAAAATATTGCCTTCAGGATCCTGACCGTAATGGGAATGGCAGTTCCAATTTTTGTTTTTTCTTCTCTGGCTTTCTTGTGAGATCTGGTCTCGCATCAAGAATCCAGACTATGGCTTGCTCGTTGTAGCTTCTTAGCTGGCTGTGGATATGCCAGCGTATGTCGTTTACTGAATTAACATAGTTGTCGAAATCATCTTGTGTCATGACCTCCGGTGCTACCTCTAGCAACGTTCGAAGCAAGCCGCTTTCACAACCGGAGGCTTGCTCCTGAAATGCCGGGTATACAAAGTATTGTGCCAAATCCAGCCGGTGGCACAGCACACGGGCAAGTTGGTTGTAATTTCTTTCCTTGTTCTCCTTTCCGCCAACTCCAATTATCTCTTCTCCATAGAGATAGACCTTTTCAAATGTAATGGCGTACGAGGCTTTTTCTAGGAGCGTATTAAACAACGTGGTGTTCACGCTATACAGCTGCTCGTCAAATGCTAGGGAAACAGTATATCTTGCGACCTCAGGGCGTTTGCATAAAATATCAATCATCCGGTTAAAACACGATTCCTGGGTTTTTCTATCAAGGTAATCGATGATGGACTCGATCATTTTAATATCTTCTTGGGTAACGAGAGAGATATTTTTTTGAATGATTTCTTTGGCTTTTCGGACTCTGCTCCTTACCAGTTCTATTTTTGAGCCGCCGTTCAGCATATGCCCATTATCGTAATCAGCCCGCTTTTCTTCGTTACTGAGCTCTGCATAGGCTTCGTTGATCGTGAACATTCTTTCCTTTGCGGCTGGCCGTTCCCATTGCGGTACGAGATCCTCATGATTTTCCTTGACATAATTCCGCCATCCATTCTGTACCTCCTTGAGGAGCGCATCTTCAGGAACGCCTAGGATTTGGTAGTAGTTTTTTCCGTTAATCATTTTCTGGGAAATTCCAGCTCAGGAGGATGGTCTTGATTTGAGAAGTGCGGCTTCGAATTGGCTTCGTTTTGTTGAGGAAACCATATCCAAAGCAATTTGGCCTTCATCATTCTTAAGGGTGGGATTGCCGCCGGATTGGAGAAGGATTTGAAAAACTTTTAATCTTCCTTTTTCCGCAGCGGTGTGTAGGGCGGTGTTACCTATTGCGTTTTGAAGATTGGGATCGGCGTCCATGTCTAGCAGAACATTGATGACTTCGATGTGCTCTCCGGAAGCCGCGTAATGGAGTGGCGACCAGCCTGTATTCCAATTGTTATTCACGGGACCCTGAAAATTCGCATCTGCCCCATGTTCGATGAGTAGCCGCGTTGCTTTTTTTCGTCCCCAGCTTGCGGCAAGTTTGAGAGGGGTGAGACCCGTCTTCTGATCAATCAGATTGGGGTCGGCACCATGGCGCAATAAGAGTTCAGCAACATTAGTGTGTCCGTGCCGGGCCGCAATGGCTAATGGCCAGCCACCATCAGCCCCCGACGCGTCTATGTTGATTATTTCCCCGAGGGCAGTATTAGTTGTCTCCACATCATCAGTAGTGGCTGCACGAATTAAGTCCTGTTCCGCTGGTACCGTTGCTTTCAAGGGATGTCGAATAGGTTCGGGGATTTTCAGTGATGGTTTTAGCGACATGGCGAAACGATCATCTTCAAACAACACCATGAATTTATATTTTGGACGTATAAAGCGAGCTGTGAGTTTCACCGTGACCTGGCTGCCGGTTATATGGTCAACCGTTCCAATTGTTTTTTGCCTCTCGCCTGGACCGAAGACATACAAATGGGCGACATGGCCTGGCTTGGGCAGTGTTCGACTTCTCAGGGCGACAACCATCGATTCACCAGATACAGCGGCCACAGCTCCAAAAGGAGTAGGGAGTAGGCGGCTGGTTCCCAATAGGCAAACCAATAGGAATACACCCAACAACACACCCACCAAGAAGCGAGGGCCAAAAGCGGAAAAGGGATTCATGGGTATTTATCGAAAAGCAGCTTGGAATTGTTTGCGTTTGGATTTTGAAACCAGATCAAAGGCGGTCTTGCCTTCTTTATTATTGAGGGAAGGTGGTCTAATTTCATGACCGAGTATTCGATGCTGGCATCAGGGGGAAATTTTCACCGAATATGTTTCCCCGAAGACTGGATGCAGGTTGCCGTTGATGACGACGTGGCGTTACCTATCTTGTCCCGGAATAGATTAAGCTTACTTTTTCTCTTCGTCCTTGACGCAAGTTGTTCCATCAAAGATGTTACACGTGGAATCCCCGCTGGCGAGTTTCCAGGATTTGATGATGGGGGGATTGGGTTTTCCTTGAAATTCGACTGTCACATCAATCCTCCCGCCCACAGGTAATTTCGCAAGGTGTGGGGCGGCGGCCTCACTGGCTTTCAACCACAGAATTCCACTACTCGTACTAATCATAATAAATCCCTTGTCTGGGACAACCCGAATGATGGGACTGTAGAAAGCCATTTCTTTCCCTGGTACGTCGGTAAAGGCGGTGACGGTGAGAGAGAAGGTGAGGCTTGAAAACATGACCATGAAGCCAATGAATAAAGACCGTGGATGAATTGTCATGGGGACACTCCTGTGGAGAGGATAAAGAATGAATGTAGGGGGGCCTGTTGAAAAAGTCCGCCAGCGGCGTTCTCGGCCCTTTGTCGTGCTCACGTACTATGAGTACGCTCCGCGCGCCAAAGCGCCTGCGGCCTTGCTGGACGGGCCTTTTTGAACAGCCCCTGGCTATTTAGGGTTAAATCAATTAATCAAATGCTATTGGTCTTATAGAAATTTTGAATTATTCAACAGGCCCATGTCGTAAATATTATTGCAAGCCTGGCAAAAGATGTCTAGCAGGTAATTTCTAGGGGAGATTCAGGGGAAGACGGAATATTCGAAAAAATTGCTACACTTGTTGAACGGCGATTTCTGTGGATTGCGAGTTCTGAATGCGATACGCGCGGATGGTGGGATGGGATTTATCTTCAAGCGAGATGATGAGGTGGAGGGGTTCTGGAAAGTTTAACTTTTCTCGCATGTCTTCAAAGTCCATCGCCTTTTTGATGTCAGTTTCTGAAGGGCGAGCTGGGCTTGAGGTATGCGAGTGATAAAAAATTGGAAGGGTAAATCCCTTTTGGCGGATGTCTTTGATGGCGAGGGAAAATTCCCCCATATCCATGACAAATGCAATGTCCGCGCGTTCTTCGGGAGAAAGATTTTTCAGGTCTGTCAGCTTCCCTTTTTCGAAAAATGTTGCAAGCTCTTCTTCTGTCATGTTGGCCAATATGTTGGTGATCCGGTATTGCTTGGAGATCACCTCATCTTGACCTGCGAGAAGGCCACAACATTCGTGTGGATCGAGGGCCCGAGCATGTTCGATCATGCCGTCCCAAATGTCGGATGGGATTCTGAGCATGGGGTTTAAATGCTACAAGAGACGTGGTGTTCTTCGAGTGTCGTGATAGTGGGGTGGTCGCTGCACAAGGGGCATTTTGGATCTTTGGGGCGACCGACTTTGCGGAACTTCATTTCCAGCGCATCATAAATCAGTAAGCGGTCGGCAAGCGTCTCGCCGAGACCCAAGATTTCCTTCACGGCTTCGTTGGCTTGAAGAATACCAATAGTGCCGGCCAGCACGCCGAGCACACCGGCTTCTTGGCAATTCGGGATTAACCCTGCCGGGGGTGGTTCCGGATAGAGGCAGCGGTAGCAGGGATAGCCTTCATGCGGTTTGATGGTGGTCAATTGTCCTTCAAACCGAAAGATGCTTCCTGAGATGAGGGTCCTCTTCGCAAAGAAGCAGGCATCATTCACGAGAAATCGGGTGCCGAAATTATCCGACCCATCAAGGACGATGTCGTATTCTGGCACGATCTTCATAATATTGTCGGCGGTAATATTCTCTTGATAGGTGTTGACAGTGACATCCGGATTTAATGCAGACAAAAGACGACGGCCTGATTCAACTTTTGGAACCCCAACATGAGGTGTGGTATGGAGGACTTGCCGTTGAAGGTTCGACAGATCGACGACGTCGCCATCAATCAACCCAATCGTGCCGATGCCAGCCGCTCCCAGATACAACGCAATAGGGGAGCCTAAACCCCCAGCGCCAATGAGAAGGACTTTGGCCAATCGAAGCTTTTGCTGCCCCTTCCCGCCAACCTCGGGAAGAATGATTTGGCGGCTATAGCGCTGAATTTGTTCTTCTGTAAATTCCATCATCACGTCAGGATGTTGAAAAGGTCCGCTAGCTGCGTTCTCGACCCTTTGTCATGCTCACGTACTGTCGTACGCTCCGCGTGCCAAATGGTCTGCAGCCTTGCTAGACGAACATTTTGAACATCCTTCCTCCCCAATTATTTATTCATCTATTACGGTGTAATTCACTATTCCACGACATTAAGTTCGATGGGATCGACCTGGACCCCTTTTTCTCGCATTCCGTCGATGGCACGTTCGATTTCTTCGGTGTCTCCGGAGAATTCAACATCCATCCAACCCGTGGTTTCTCGAACATCGGCCCGGCGAATGCTGGTGACGACCTTATATTCATGGCCGATTTGATAAATAATCGGCTCAGGAATTTTTTCTTCGGGAAAGCGAATATGAAATCGCAATTTAGCCATGAGTTCCTCCGGCTATCGCAGGAACGATCGAGACTTCATCGCCATCTTTGAGTGGAGTCTCTTTCCCGGTCAGAAATCGAATGTCTTCTTCATTGACATAGATGTTAATGAAGCGCCGCACCTCTCCCTGTTCATCACAGATGCGATCTTTGAGCCCGGGATGAGCGCCGTTCAGGTGTTCAATGAGTTCACTCACACTGCTCCCGGCGCCTTCAACTTCTCCCTTGCCGCCAGTCATGGGGCGAAGGGGAGTGGGAATACGAACCGTAATCATGCCACCCCCTGTTGTCCAAACATTTGTTCAAATTTTTTGAGACTTGGTGGGATCCGAAAGGGACGACCAACCGAATCCACTACGGCTTCTTGGGTCTTTAATCCATTGCCGGTGATATAGGCGACGGTCACATCGTCTCGCTTGATCAAGCCCTGCTTTGCCAGTTTTTGAAGCACCCCAATCGTCACACCGCCGGCTGTTTCGGCAAAGATCCCTTCAGTTTGTGCTAAGAGTTTAATGCCTTCTACGATTTCATCATCAGTCACAGAATCCAAGACCCCGCCGCTTTCTGCCGCGGTCTTCAAGGCATAATATCCATCGGCAGGGTTCCCAATCGCGAGAGACTTGGCAATCGTGTTGGGTTTGACGGGTTTGAAAAAGTCCCGACCATCTTTATACGCAGTCGAAATGGGTGAACACCCTTCAGCTTGCGCACCATTAACTTTGGTGGCGAATGAATCGAGTAATCCCACCTTGTGAAACTCGTTGAGTCCCTTCCAAATTTTGGTCAACAAAGAACCAGATGCCATGGGGACCACGACCTGATCCGGCGCGCGCCACCCCAATTGTTCCACGGTTTCGTAGGCCAGCGTTTTCGATCCTTCGGCATAGTATGGTCGGATGTTGACATTCACAAATGCCCATTGTCGTTCACCGGCAATCTCGCTACAGAGGCGGTTCACGTCATCATAGGTACCTTCGATCTCAATGACCTTGGGACGATAGATGAGGTTGCCCAGCACCTTCGCGGCTTCCAGGTCGCCAGGAATAAACACGTAACATTGCATCCCGGCTAGCGCCGCATGAGCCGCGACAGAGTTGGCTAAGTTTCCGGTTGACGCGCAGGCGGCTGTTTCAAAGCCGAGTTCTCGCGCTCGGGTCAGCGCAACGGCCACCACTCGATCTTTAAATGAAAGGGTGGGGTGATTGACGCAGTCATTTTTAATATACAGTTCGTCAATGCCTAAAAAGGCGCCTAAGTTATGAGCCCGGACCAGAGGGGTGAAACCTGCATGCAACCCGATGGTCGGTTTGCCCTCGATGGGAAGGAAGTCTTGATATCGCCAAAGGCTACGCGGCCCGGCCTCAATTGATTTCCGTGAGACTTTGGCCTTGATCTCATCGTAATTATATTTGACCTCTAATGGGCCAAAGCAGAGTTCGCAAACGTGAATAGCTTCGGTGGGATACTCCTTCCCACATTCTCGACAGACTAAGGCTTTCATTTTTGCCATGGCAGCACCTATATTTATGTGACGCCTACCGTGCCAGGTGTGCGAAGTTGGCAGGCTTCCTGTTCATGCTCGAATAATTTCGTGATTTCAGGTTTGTCTCCGCAGAGGGGACATTTGGGATTCCGTTTGGTTTTGATCTCACGGAAGCTGGTCTTCTGTGCGTCAAAATCCAAAATGCGATCAGTGAGCGGTTGTCCAATGCCCAAAATCAATTTGATCGCCTCGGTAGCTTGAATCGTACCAATAACACCCGCGACCACGCCAATAATGCCGGCTTCCTGGCAACTGGGCACGAGACCGGCTGGAGGCGGCTCTTTAAAAATGCAGCGATAGCAGGCAGATTTTTTGGGAATGATGGAGAACACGCGTCCATCAAATCGTAAAATGCCGCCATGGACGAGGGGCTTGTCTGCGAAATAGCAAGCATCATTGATCAAAAACTTCGCTGGAAAATTATCGACTCCGTCGATCACGATATCGTACGGCTTGATGAGGTCGAGCGCATTGGACGCTGTGAAGCGATCTTCGTAGGTCTCGACCGTCACCTCGGGGTTTAAGGCGTAAATTTTTTCTTTGGCCGAAAGAACCTTCGGTCGGCCAACGTCTGGAGTGTGGTGCAATATCTGACGTTGGAGATTCGACAGGTCCACGACATCGCTGTCGATCAAGCCAATGGTGCCAATACCTGCTGCGGCCAAATACAGCGCAACGGGGGAGCCAAGGCCACCAGCGCCAACGACAAAAATTTTCGCCTGGGAAAGTTTCTTCTGGCCTTTGCCACCTACTTCAGGAAGCAGGATGTGTCGGCTGTATCGGGTAATCTGATCGTCTGTGAAGTTCATACTGTACGTTCAGGTAAAATGGATTGTTCAAGAACCGATTAAATATTGAAATACTTCTCGATACTTAAATATCGCTCGCCGGTATCACACAACACGGTGACGACATTCTTTCCAGGGCCTAATTCCTTGGCCACGTTTTGGGCGGCAAAGACGTTGGCTCCAGAGGATATTCCCACCAAGAGCCCTTCTTTTTTCGCCAACAGTTTGGTCGTCTGGTACGCCTGGTCGTCGGTGACGCGAAAAATATCATCTAAAATCGAACGATTGAGAACTTTTGGAACGAACCCTGCGCCAATGCCTTGAATCTTATGGGGGCCGGGTTCACCACCGGAAAGAACCGGGGATCCTGCAGGTTCAACCGCAATGATTTTTACTGAAGGGTTTCGTTCTTTAAAAACCTCACCACATCCCGTAATCGTGCCGCCTGTTCCTACCGCTGCGACAAACGCATCGATTTTCCCATCCAAGGCATCCCACAGTTCAAGGGCCGTGGTCTTTTTATGCATGGCCGGGTTTGCGGGATTCGAAAATTGATCCGGCATAAAATACTCAGGGTTTTGTGAGACAATGCTTTCCGCTTCCTTAATGGCTCCCTTCATGCCCTCCCACGCTGGGGTCAAGATGAGTTGAGCCCCATACGAAGAAAGCAGGCTGGCTCGTTCCAGACTCATGCTTTCCGGCATGACCAGAATCAGCTTGTACCCACGAACCGCCGCGACTAACGCGAGTCCAATACCTGTGTTGCCGCTCGTAGGCTCAACAATCGTCCCACCTGGCTTGAGCTGCCCCTGTTGTTCAGCCTCATCCAGCATATTGAGGCAGATACGATCCTTGACGCTGCCCCCGGGGTTGAAAAACTCCACCTTGCCATAAATGGTGGCTCCGCCTTCCGGGGAAAGCTATTCAGTCTGACAAGGGGAGTGTTGCCAATGCCCTCCGTGATTTGCGGCAAGAAGGGAGAGGTCACTCGCCTCCACCCATGAAAAAGAGGAATTCCAGTTTATCCCCGTCTTTGATCGGGGTTGTCTCCAGTTGGTCGCGTTCGACAATCTGAGTATTGAGTTCCACTGCCACCATATGGGGGTCCACCTCTTTATGTTTCAGAACATCCAGGACTGTGCCGGCTTGGACATCTTCGGGTTTTCCATTAATTGTCACTTGCATGATTCGCTCCATGTATCGTGCATTAATCCTAAACAAAATACGGTAACAAACAAGGCGGGAAATAGTCAAGAAGATGTGGAATTACAATGGCTTAGGATCTGTCACGAAATAACCGGTACAATTGGCCGAAATGATTTTAGGGCGAGCCAAGGAGCGAAGAGTGCGCATACCGGGAGTATGGAAGCGTTGAGCAACGCCGGCGCAGCCCAAAAGCGTTCGGCCCTCCGGGGAGGCCCATCTTTGGCACGGGGCAGCGTTGCTCCTCGGTCACAGAGCCCCGCTCTGCTCTCTCGTCGCGCCTAGCCCCGATCACAAATCTGGGCTTCCCAATTGTACCGGTTATTTCGTGACGGACCCTTATGGGAATGTTGAAAAAAGCCGCCAGCGGCGTTCTCGCCATTTTGCCGTGCTCACGTACTGTGAGTACGCTCCGCTCGTCAAAATGGCTGCGGCCTTGCTGGATAGACCCTTCGGAAAGACTCAGGGCATGCTTTTTTGAACATTCCCTCCCACTGACGATGCGTGGCTGATTTGGAGCTTTTATTGGCTGTTAGAGTGCAATATTCAACAGGACCCTTATGAGAGTAATTGAGGGACAAGATCTTTAGCACGTCCTTGAACCGCCACGTCCACAAGATCAGAGTTTGGTGTTGAATCCAAATTCAGTTCTGCGACAAAGGCGCCTTGATCTTTGGCAATCGGCCCAAAGGAGGCAGCGGGATAGACCATGCCTGAAGTGCCAATGATGAGCAGGACCTCGCAGGATCGCAACGCCTCATAGCTATTGTGAAGGTCTTCAGGGTCCAGCGATTCACCAAACCAAACAATATGTGGGCGTAGCAGCCCATGGCAGGTTAAACATTTTGGCAGAATCTCAATGGGGACGTCTCGATTGTCTTTGACCACGCCACATCCAGTACACCTGACCTTCCAAATATTGCCATGAATTTCGGACAGTTTTCGAGAACCTGCTTCCGCATGCAGGCCATCCACGTTTTGAGTAATCAGCCAAAACCGCTCACATCGCTGTTCTAATTCAACCAAGGCATGATGGCCTGGATTGGGACTTTTCGTGGCGAGTAATTCCCGCCGCCAGTTATACCATTCCCAGACCAGGGTTGGATCACGCTCGAAGGCATCCGGGGAAGCCAGCTCTTCTGGTCGAAAATCTTTCCACAATCCCTCTGTTCCGCGAAAGGTCGGGACGCCGCTGTCTGCGGAGATCCCGGCTCCAGTTAACACCGTCACTGATTTGGCCCGGGCTAGGCGCGATCGAAGGTCTTGCAGGGCAGCGTCAATGTTCATAAGGAAAGCCTCAATCACCTTTCAGGGAAATGATACGGGAAGATGGCTTCTGTCTCAACGGTGAGCAGCCCTAAATAACTAGAACCACTATGCCGAAGAAGAAGAGAATACCAAAGAATCGCCAGCCATCAGTTTGTCAGGTGGGAGGGATCAATAGATGCGGGCCACCGTCGTTCCTCCAAAACACACAGTATAGCAGTATGCCGACCATCGTATCCATCGCATCGGGAAAGGGAGGAGTTGGCAAGAGTGTTGTTGCGAGTAACCTCGGATTGTTGCTAGCCCGACACGGGAAACGTGTGGTGTTCGTGGATCTCGATATTGGAGGCGCGAACTTACGCATTCTGTTCGGTCAACTCCAGCCGTCGCAAAGCGTATCGGATTTTATCTCACGAAAAATTAAATCACTGGATGAGGTGGCCCAAGAGGTGGAATGGGGATCAGACCTTCGGCTCATCCCGGGTACAGACAAACCCTGGCGACAGCCAATTTGCCGTATGCCAAGAAGCAACGCTTGATGCGCCACCTCAAAAACCTTGATGCAGATATTGTCTTATTGGATTGTCCACCCGGCACAAGTTATCAATCACTTGATTTCTTTTTGCAGGGTGATGCCCAGGTGGTCGTCGCCAATCCTGATCCAATCTCAGTGATCGAACTCTACCGATTCTTGAAACTCGCGGCGATTCGGTAAGTGTTAACCCAGGTGTTGGTACGGAATCAGAGTGAAATCAACGCGTCACTCCTGGAGGAAGAGTTTTCGAGCATCGATGAGGTGCTCGCAGCCATTGGGGATGATGAAATGGGTACCCGTGAAGCCGCGGAACACAGGTTGCAAGAATTCAATCCCCTGTTCGTCCTGAATCGAGTTACACCCAATAGCAAGTTACCCATCGCCTATCTTCAGCAAATGGTGGGAAAATTTATCGGAGGGGATTTGGTGATGTTGGGAGAAATTCCCGCTGATGAATCTGTGGAGCAATCCATGCGGATCTTTCAACCCGTGGTGGATCTAGCGCCGAATTGCCCGGCATCAAAGGCATTAGATCAAATCCTGCACAGGCTACTGCTTTTTATTGGTCATCAACAACGTTCTTCATCTCCATTGGGCCACTTGGCGAAACAAGATCATTAAGCGAGGTCACGATGCATCCAGGTATCATGCCAGCCATTATGACGAGTCTTCTGCGAACTTTGAAAATCAAAAGCAACAATTACCCACGGTTGTTAGACCAGCCCATGACATCCAAGCACTGTCGTCCTCTGAAAAAGAAATCCATTGCCACGACACATTCCAATCCAAACGGCACGTAACCGGCATAGCCCAGGAGGGGCATTTCGAAAAGGTGAAATCGATCCACAAAGGGAATCGAATACACCCACTTCGCCGCGCTGTTGACATTCCACATCTCCCAAAAGAATCCGCACAATATGGCCGCACAAGCTGGGGTGGTGATCACCTGCCACCGGCCCTGGCTTAAAGCCGAAATAATCGTGCTCTTGCCCCATCGCATCTGAATACCCAGCATGAATAGCAAGGGCGCAATCCACAAGAACGAGAAAAAATAGTTGGGCCAGATGGCTAATCCCACGAGGCATGTGCTGCTTAAGAACAATAGGACCCATACGAGATTTGTTGGCTGAGGAATGTCCAATGGTCGTTGGTAGGTTCGATTCGACAGAAACGAAAATGTTTGCAGAAATTGGCAGGTACTGAACACAGCCGGAAGGACCGTGGAAAAGGCAAGTGTGCTATGCATGACATAGTATGTCGCGGTCATCGGCTCTAACCCAATATAGCGCCAGTTTTGGACGAATCGATTGAGGTACTCGAAGTACCACCAAAACATCGCGCTCCATAAAAACAAGGAAATGAAAAATCTCGGGTGATTTAGAAAAAGACACTGGCCTGTGCGTTGATACGTCAGTGCGTTCAGAAACATGATGAACGAAATCCAGAGGGGTGTGAAGGTGAGGCCTTGGATATCCGCGAACCATGCAAAACGAGTCCAAGCCAAAAACCAAAAGAGAAAGAGTGATCCCAGGCTGACCCAACCCCACCAGGGAAACTGAGTGCGTGGAGGAGCTGATAATGGTTTGGTGGATGTTGAGGAACTTCCAAAAAGCAAAAATAGCAGGCTGGCGATCAATCCTACCTCGATCACACCGAATAACCCAAAGACTATCCAGGAAAAAGGAGCGTGAGTGACGGTTGATGTGGAAGGAGGAAATTCAAGAAGGGGAGAGAGCGGTTGCCCAGAAATCATGAACCCAAGAAAGGGAAGTCCAAGCAAGCATCCAACCGAAAGGAGCAGTTTCGTTGCTGTTTGCAAGTGGTCACGCATAAGGAAATGAGTTAAGCGTGAGCCAGGAGATTCGAAAGGTCAAGCAGGAAAAACTAGCCTCTTCAGAAAATTGTGTGGGTAAGCCGACGCTTTCTTATGTTTTCGGTGGGGGAGCGTCTTCCCTTCCTCCCCTTTGTAAGGGGAGGATAAAGGTGGGGTAAAGTCGGACGTTTGGTAACCAAATGCAAAATTGGAGGTGCCAGTTACAAATGTTCGCTTCTACCTCCCCTTACCCCCTCCTTACAAAGGAGGGGAATCAGAGACTATTTTTCTATACTTCTGAATCTACACCAGGGTTGGCAGAGCAAAAAAGAAGGCGAAACTATGAGCGGCTCGTAATTTCCAACAGATGGTACCCGAACTGAGTTTTCACCGGGCCGTGGACTTTCCCCAGCTCCTCGTGAAATACCACCGCATCAAATTCCTTCACCATTTGGCCTGGACCAAATTCGCCCAAGTCGCCACCTTGTTTCCCCGAAGGACAGGAGGAATGCTCCTTGGCCAACTCCGCAAAATCGGCACCGCCTTCAATTTGGGTTTTCAAGGCATTGCAGTTTTCTTCGGTCGAAACCAAGATATGCCGGGCACGTGCTTTTGCCATGGTTGTTCTCCTTGAAAAATGACAATGTGGATGTTTTCGATTAATTAGAAATCGTGGTTGCTGTTAATGTCATGTACAGACTAACGATCCTATGAAGCTTTTGCAATGGAGCAGGGACGGGAGTGTGTGAGAAATCTAAAGCGTGTAACCTCTATTGAGGGAAAGATTTCTCGTAGGACTCGAAATGACAAGGTTGGAGGTGCGAAAGAGGGGCAAATCAGGATAAAAAAAGATGGCACTGTCCGCTACCCATCCATCTGGCGTCCCTGTGTGTGGCTAAGCTGGTGGTGTGGATAGTTTGAGCGGAACCGGTTCCCAGGACTGGCCGCCGTTTCGGGAGCGAAAGAGGCCTTCGAGGTTTGTGCCGGCATACAAGGTTTGTGGGTTCTTGGTGCTGATTGCCATGGCGCGGATATTCAGATTGGTTAATCCTTCATTCATCACTTGCCAGGTTACTCCTCCATCGAGGCTTTTGTGGATGCCTTTGCGGCTGGCTACATACAACACATCGGGATGGGCCGAATCCAAGACGAGGTCGCTGAAAAATTGATCGGGGAGGGATTCGGCAATGCGTTGCCAGAAGTTTCCGCCATCAGTGGTTTTGTACAGCCCTTTCAATGTAGCGGCGTACACGGTGTCGGGGTGATGCGGATCGATTTTGATTTTCACGACGTTGAGTGCCCGAGAAGATTTGAGGATATCTGGCGGTACGAGTCCGCTGTTGACCTTTATCCATGTCTTGGAGCCATCGATGGATTTGTATACCCCACCGGTTGTTCCCGCATACAAGGTTTGAGGTTGGTTGGGATCCACATCCACCGTTACCACCATGAGGACTTCAATCATGCCCTCCATGCGTTTGATCCACGTATCGCCACCGTTTTCGGTTTCGAATACGCCCATCGATGTGGCGGCAAACAGATGCTGACTGGATCCTGGAACAAATTTCAACTCATGCACCACAGAGGTGATGGTGATGCTTGCGAGCCCAGTCCCTCTTGATCGCCACTGTTGTCCGCCACTAAAACTTTTGAAGACGGCATCGCCCTTGGTCCCGGCATAAACGTTGGCTGGAAGTAGAGGGTCTACCGCAAGCGAAATCACACGGGAATGGGTCATGCCCTTGGATACGTTTTTCCAGGTTTTGCCTTTGTCGCGCGTTTTAAAAATGTAGTCATTCGTTGCGATGTATAAGATGTTGGGCTTGGTAGGATGTAGTGCGACCTCGACCACCGCTTCTCCGCTTCCACCGCACGCGGTAAGCGTGAGCAGAACAAAGGCGGATAGCAGATGAACTTTGGGAATCAAAAGCTGGGAGGCCATAGGTTCCAGAGCATAGCGGCCAATAATCGCAAACTCAAATGTTGGTTGTAGCTATTTCAATAAACTTCCGGTTTCTCAGCTGATGGCGGGGGAACCATAGAGTAAATCCGAAGCTCGAATATCGAAATCCGAAACAAATTCGAATGATCAAATAAGAAGACCAATTTCGAAACTCGAATCTCGAAACCCGCAACAATCCCAAATGACCTGTTTGGAACATTCGAGTTTTGTATTTCAGATTTGTTTCGTATTTCGATATTCGGATTTCGAGTTTATGAAACGTATTTGGAATGACTATTGTTTTTGTTGGGCAGGCTTTTTCTTCGGGGGAGGCGGAGTGATTTTTGGAAGTGCCGACACTGAGGCTTTGTTTGAACGTTCGAAGATGTCCATGGCTTCGGGCATCCATTTTTGAAGGTCAGAAATGCGTGTTTCATTCGCGGGATGAGTGGAAAGAAACTCCGGTGGTGCACCTTGGGATGATTGCGCCATGCGTTGCCAGAGTTGCACGGATTCTCGTGGATCATATCCGGCCTCGGCAGCGAGCAATAGCCCGATATAATCCGCCTCTGATTCATGAGTTCGGCTATAGGGTAGTAGTAGTCCTACTTGAAGCCCTACACCTAAGGCGGCCATCATGGCCCGTTTTTTATTATCACTGGTTTTTTTTACTTCTAACCCTATTGCCGCCCCAATGAGTGCAAGTTGACCAAGTTGAACTTGACTTTGTCGTTCAGCCCCATGTCGAGCTAAAGCATGGACCACCTCATGTCCCATAATGGCAGCCAATCCATTTTCGTTTTTCGCTTCCGGGAATATGCCCGTGTAGACAGCCATTTTTCCACCAGGTAAGGCCCAGGCATTTTTCATTTTGTCATCCTTGATGACTTGGACATCCCAAGAGAATTTTTTTGCCAGATTAGCAAATTTAGATTGCTTGGCTGCAGCAATAATCCGTTTTGCGACCCGTTGAACCGGATCGACTTCAGCAGGATTTGTTGAAATAACGATTTTGGGATCTTTGAGAATCTCAGCATAGGCTTGTTCGCCCATTTGCATTTCTTGCCCTTCCGAACTTAACAGGAGTTGAGAACGGTTGGTGTATGGGTTACTTGTACATCCGACGAATCCTAAGAGGAGAGTCGATAGAATACATATTGAGAAGATAGGGTACCGTCGCATTTTTAAGTTAAACCACTTGAGGAAAATTAGGTGGCAGTTGTAATAAAAAACTTACGACTCTGGAATGGAAATGTCGAGCTCATGAACATGGTCGTAACGAGCGAGTGCCGGGGCGGTTCCTTTGCGAGGGCCGACCACCAAGATCACAAATTGATCTGGCTTAATATGTAGTTGCGCGGCCCGTCGGACTTGCTCCGTGGTGACACGTTCAATGCCATTGCGAAACCGAGTCATCCAATCCGAGGGGTAGCCATAGTATTCGTAGGTGAGGAATTTCCCTAGGACTTTGCCTGGGGAATCCACAGAAAAGACAAAGGAGTTTAAGAGGCTGGATTTGGCGTTTTGCACTTCTTCATCGGTCGGCGGTTCGGTCTTCATAATTTTATGGGCTTCTTCGATGAGTGCATCAATTCCCGCCTGCGTGGTTTCGGTTTTGGTGGACATCGAGAAATTTGCGGTGGCCGGATAATCCCACCCAAACCCCACCCCTCCATGGACATCGTAGGCCAAGCCTTTCTTGGATCGGATGCTGGAAAACAGTCGTGCCCCAAAAGACCCGGATAAAATTTGATTCGTGATGACAACCGGATGATAGTCCGGATGCTTTCGAATGAGTCCCATGTGGCCAATGATGATTTTGGCCTGCGTCATGTCGTTCTTTTCAACATAGTAGACGCCGCGTGTTGTGGATTGTTGAAAGGGTACTTCGGGGTCGGAAAATTTCGGACCTTTCGGCCATTCCCCAAACACCCGTTTGACGAGGGCCAGTGCCTCTTTCGTGTTGAAATCTCCAACGAGACCGAGAATCATTCGATTCGGGTGATAATATTTTTTATGCCAGGCGATGAGATCGTCACGAGTAATGTTTCCAACCGTGGCATACGTTTCCTGGGAGGCATAAGGAGAGTGTGTTCCATACACGAGTTTGGCAAACTCTCGTGACACAATGCCATTCGGGTTATCATTCTGTCGGGCGATCCCCGACATGACCTGGTTTTTCGCAATCGCCAATTTTTCAGGAGCGAAGCTTGGATGCCTGAGAACATCGACAAAGACCTTGAACACTTCTTCGAAGTCTTCGATCAGGCTACTCATTGAGGCGGTGCCTACGGTGGTGCCAATACCGGTTTCAATGGACGCGGCTTTGCCTTCTAAATAATCATCCAACTTGTCGCCGGCCAGCGTGGTGGTGCCACCACTGCGCATCACGGTTCCGGTCAATCCAGTCAGCCCGATTTTATCCTTAGGCTCGAGGCGAGATCCTGTTCGAATTCTGGCTGAAACCGACACGATCGGTAATTCATGATCTTCTAACAGAAGGACTAGGAGACCATTATCCAACACCACTCGCGTGGGTTCGGGGATGATGATTTCGGGTAGTGGCGGAAAGCTGAGTTGCTCGACTCGCTCGACTTGGGTCCACCCCGGAGTGGCTAGAAGGCAGGTCGCGAACACCACAAGCGCGTGAGCCAGTATGTGGGTGTGGGGCGTTGCCGTTCCTCTGGAATACGTTGTTCGGGAAGTCATATTAATGTGTTCATTCAGGTTGACGTGTTGGAGGTGCGATGGTTTCGATTTGTGCGACCACTCGATTGGATGCCTTAAACGTGTGATTGGCCACTCGGCGAATGTCAGCCTTGGTGACTGTATCGAACCGTTCGATGTAGCGGAAGAGTTCTCGCCAATCACCAAACAGGGTCTGATAGTCGGTCAAACTCATGGCGAGGCCAAGATTGCTCTTTAATGAATAAATTAAGCTGGCTTTGGCTCGGGTGCGGAATTTGGCTAATTCTTCATCCGTGACGTCTTCCGTCTTGAGTCGTTCAAGTTCTTCTCGAATCGCTTTCTGAACCATTTGGTTTTCCACGCCTCGTGCTGGAACGGCGTAGGGCACCCACAGGTGCGGATATTTTTCGCCAGGGTAGGCACCATAGGCGCCCGCGGAGATGGCAATTTTTTTGTCCCGTACGAGCGAACGGTAGAAACGTGAAGTGCGGCCGTTCGTCAGGATATCATCGATCGCATCGAAAACCGGCTGATCTGCATGGGTGATTGAAGCCTTGTGATACCCTTCGATGTAAAACGGTTGTGACGGATCTTTGAGTATAATGATTTTTTCTGCTGTGGATGCCGGCTCGACGGTTCGAAGTGAAGGCGATTTCGGTGCCGAGGGAATTCGTCCAAAATACTTTTCCAACAGTGGGATCAGCGTCTTGGGATGAATGTCGCCGACAATGGCCGTGACCATGTTCGTGGGCACGTAATAGGTTTCATAAAACTCGCGTGCGTCGGTCATCGTATAGGACTGAATGTCGCTGGCGTAGCCAATGACGGGATGATGATACGGATGGGCCGTAAACGATGTGGCGGTAAACTGCTCTAACAGTCGGCCAATGGGACGGCTTTCTGTTCGCATACGCCGTTCTTCCATCACCACATCGCGTTCTTCGTAAAATTCACGAAACACAGGTTGCAAGAATCGTTCGGATTCGAGATAGGCAAACAATTCAATTTTATTCGACGGCAAAGCATAGAAATAGCCGGTCACGTCCGCGCTGGTGAAGGCATTGAGCGCCACGCCACCTTCGCGTTCGATAATATCACCAAATTCATTTTTCTTTACGAATTGTGAAGCGGCTCGTTGCTTTTCTTTAAACGTTGTAAAGAGTTCTTTGACGTGCTGGGTGTCGGCTTGAGCATCGAGGCGCGCTTCCTGGTAGGCGAGATAGGCCTGTTCAAGTTTTTCTAGTGCAACTTTTTCCTTGGGGTAGTCCTTGGTACCGAGTCTCGGTGTGCCTTTGAAGGCCATGTGTTCGAACATATGCGCGAGTCCGGTCACGCCGGCGCCCTCTTGCGCAGACCCGACATTCACTCGTGTCATGAAGGCGAAGACCGGTGCGACGGGCCGTTCAACCAAAATGAATGTCCACCCGTTTTGCAAGGTGTGTTCGGTGACGCGTTGTTCAAACGATTCCAGATTTTGGCTGAAGGCCAACGGTGGAAAGACGAAAAGAAACAATAAGAAAGGCAGAATCTCAATAATCCCTTTCTTGTAAATGGAACGTGAAATGGATGTTACCTCGGTGGGTCTTGTGTCGCGGATCATGGTCTTATCCTAACCAGCGACTCAGGTTGTTGCAAGGGAATGGGGAAACATGCGGGTGGATGTGATGCATAATGCGTGATGCGTAAAACGTAGGAGAAAAATAGTTGTCCTTTCTTCCTCACGCATTACGCTTTACGCATCACGAAGTTGTTCTTCATTAGGGCTTGCGCAAAAATAACTTCCCATGTTTGGGCGTCGATCCATCCCGTCTGGCGGCGTTGCTCGTCCTTTCCATACGAGGAGTATGCGCAGTCCTCGCGCCTTGCCAGACAGGCGTCTCAGCCCCCAAACAGAGAAAGTTATTCTTGCGCGAACCCTTACGGTGCGGTGTTTTTCGCGAGGGTTTGGCATTCCCCGCGAGTCATGTAGAGCAGGTAATTGCCCATGCCCCAGGCCTCGGACTTTTGCTGAAGTGGTCGGTGATGGACCAGCACCATTTCATAATCTTCTTTGGTGTTCACCGAAAAACCTTGGGCATCGGAATAGACCTGATCAAGAGGAAATTCAATGAGCGTTCCATCTTGTGTGACTTTGGGCACGGTTCGAAGCAAAGTTTTATTGCTGGTTCGATTTTCCAAGGCAACCAACAATGCTCCGTTGTGGCTATGCGGGTAGGCATACTTCACGCAACCATCCACCAAAAATCGAAGCGGCGCAGTATTGACTTGGACGCCTGGTTGGATGCTAATACCTTCATCGCTTTGATTGGAGGGTCGTTGATCGAATTTACTAAAGCAGACGACATTGACTCCCACTTGGTAGACCTCTAATGGCGCCATTTTGGCCCCTTTGGGTGCCAGATACATTGTAAATCGTGCATACACATTTTTCGTTGGTGGGACCTTATGATAAAAGGCCACCAAGGTCATGAGTTTATGCGAAGGGTCAAGTCTCACACCATTGCCGCTGGGGAATCGCGTGTCCGTCATTTCCATTCCGGCTCCAGCCATGAATAAGGGTTCTCCAGGACAAGAAATACTGGGTTCATCCATATCAAGGAGGAGGAGGTGGTGAAGATATTCTTTGGGCATCGGGCCGTCTTCCATAGTAAAGACTTCAGCTTTATACCCGGTCATATATCGGAGTTCCGGCATGTTGAAAAAATGTCTGGGCATGCTTGCCGCGAGGTCTCCTTCGTGCCCAGCAGGGAGGTCAATGGGTCCAAAGGTGATGGTGACTTTGTCTTCTTCCATGGTTACCGTGGTCGTGGTTTTGTCTAATGTCGGGACCTGCTGATGTTGATGGCTCTTTTCATGCGCCAGAGCGACGGTTGTTGTGAGGAATAGGCATGCTAGCCCAAATATAAGGTGACGCATTGAAGATCTCCTTCTCGAAAGAATGTACGTTGTCTGTGTAAGTCAGTGTTGGTGTTCATAACGTAGTGTGTTGAACTAATCCTGCGGGGTCTCTTGAGTTTCGGCTGGACCAATTCGTGTAAATAAGTACGTTCCGCCATAAATTCGAGGGGGGATGTTTTTGTGTTCTTCGACACGCGTGTACCACCACACTCCTTCGGCGGTCGCATGGTCTTCAGAGAGGAGTACTTCAAACCCGCCTTCCCGATCGTTGCCTTTTTGTTCCCAGGTTCCTGACCACAACCGGCCATCGATTTGCGTGGTAGTGAACACTCCCTGTTCTTGAGTGTATGAACCGCTTCCTTCTGCGTTGAGTGTGGCTTGATAGGATTTGTCTTCTTCTTGAATTTCCCAAACGCCGCTCAAATCCAGTGTTTTTGTTGCCACTTTGGAAAGGGATTCGGTTGATGGCCTTTCTGTGGTGAGGGTTGCGATTCCCATGGGTTTTTGTAGGCTTTCATGCCAATTGACCAGTTGCCAGGATCCCTCTCGTCGTTCCAAGACCCCGGTTTCACGCAACGGAATCACGGTGGTGGTCAGGCCGTTTTGGCCCTTGGTCACTCGCGTGTAATCCAATTCCATGGCAAACCATGCGATGTTCTCTCGCTGCCAAACCTGAAGCGCCGTAATGGGAATAATTAATTGTTCGACAGTACGGAATTCCATTTCCATCGCACTGGCCAATTCCTCCCATCCCACAAACTTTCGCCCGCCGATGGTATAGCCAACGCCGTGTGTGGCTCCTCCCATGTATTTTTTCATGGTTGCAAGGTCTTTGTTGGCATTGGCCTCAACCAGTAATCTGATCACGGCTTCCGGGTTATCGACATTTGAGTTGACGTGCGTGGTCTGAGCATGAACAGACGGGAGGTTCGTGGGGACCCAAGGTAAGAAAAGAAGCAGTGTCAGAATAAGAATTTTGAGGTAGTGCATGCGTGGCATCGAGGTTGCCAATCGTCGATGGCGATTAGGTAAAGAAACAGAGGTGCCATAAGCAGTGGAAGTTGACCTCATGAAGGGCTGTTCAGCGGGTGACAACTGATGGAGCATAGAGCCTGGTATCCTCTTCGTCAAGGTCAAATCCTCACATGTCGGCTGTGAGGCGTGTCACACATGGCAGGTGCTCAAATCTCGAAGCAGTTCCTAGCTTGGTTCAAACAGGCACCCTTCTCTCACAACCATTTTACTCGATGACAATCAAATGTGCAGGGGGAGTCAGACTGACATCCAACCCGGATCCCGCCCAAGGTTGTAACCAGGCGCCCTTGTAGGCAAATCCACCTTCCACTGGATCTCGTGCCAGGAGCAGTGGGGTGTCCAGGTCCACGTATTCGATGCCGCCCAACCCGAGCACGAGACCGAATGAACATCCCATGGCCACACGTGTTTCTACCATCCCACCAATCATCAGCTTTACGTCAGAGCTTTTGGCTACGGACACAATGTCCAAGATCTCCATGACCCCGCTCTTGGTGATTTTTAAATTAATGAAATCGGCGGCTTGATGCTGAATGACGCGTTGCGCATCAGCCACCGTTCGTACGGACTCATCCGCCGCAATCGGAATGTGAAAAGTGTGGCGCAACCATGCGGACCCTTCCAGATCATCTTTCGGTAAAGGCTGTTCCAAAAGAACAATGGTGCCGCCAACTGTTCTCACGCCTTCAATAAAAGTCGTGGCGGTGTCACGACGAAACCCCTGATTGGGATCAACCAAAAATGTGACATCAGGAAAATGTTGGTGAATGATTTCGATGCGACGAATGTCTTCATCCACGTCATGCCCGACTTTCATTTTGAACAGGCGAAAGCCTTTCGCATACCATTCTTTCGCGAGAGCCAACGTCCGAGTGCGATCGGTAATCGGAATCGTGATATCCGTTTCGCGCTCTCGCACATCCGCGCCACCCCACAAGGCCCAAAGAGGAATAGTGGCGGATCGGCAGAAGGCATCGAGCAAGGCGGTTTCGATGCCGCATCGTACGGCAGGAAATTCCGGGGCCATTTCCTGAAACTGTTGAGCGCAGCGCCGGTAATGTGTAGCAGGGGTTCCAAGCAAAGAGGTGGCAAGTGTTTGAGCCGTCGTGACACTGCCTTCCACCGTCTCCCCGGTTAAATCCGTAAACGGCGCGATTTCGCCATAGCCGACCGATCCATCCTGAAGGGTGATGTGTACAAAGATATTCTGCGCAGTGCGCAACTGGCCCGTGGCGACGACAAACGGGTCGGTGGTGGGAATGTCCAGAGTCCAGAGTTGAATCTTGGTGATAGTCGAACGGTCGTGGTGAGTCATCAATTAATGAACGTGTTCTTCCCCATTGCCTTCTACGGGTTGCCCAATAGAGGTCCCCCTTTGGAAAAGGGGGTTAGGGGGATTTTCAAATTATTGTATCCTCTGCATACTCTGCGGTCTTGCTGAGTGAATCTCAATCACCCATGCCGGTCATCCTTCCACGGCAAGGCGGTGTTGGAGTAGCCACGCACTTCCCAAAAGCCTTTTTGATCTTTTTCCGCGAAGGTGATTTTCTTGATCCACTTGGCACCTTTCCAGGCATACCGTTTAGGAATGATCATGCGAACCGGGCCGCCGTGATCTCGGGAAAGCGGACGATGATTCCACGTGTGCACCAGAAACACATCGTCGTCATCGCAGACGGACAGGGGTAGGTTGGTCGTGTACTCATCATACGACTCGAAAAGCACATATTTGGCTTCTGGCTTGGGTTGAACCACGTTCAGCACATGCCGAAAGCTCACGCCCAACCATTCCATGTCAAACTGACTCCAAGACGTCACGCAATGGAAATCAGACGTAAAGGGCTGCTGGGGCTGAGTTTGATACTCCTCCCAGTTCCAAGTGATCGGATTAGTGACGAGTCCATCTACCGTCAATTGCCAGTCCTCAAGCGAGATTTTAGGTTTATATCCTAAATCCAGAACAGGCCAGTTGTTCACCATATGTTGACCCGGGGGAAGTCGGGGATCATCAGAGTATTCATCCACCTCGCGACACGAAAACTCCCGTCGATGCATCGCCATTTTTTGTTTCGCTTGTATAGTTTTCTCGTTGTATTCCATTGTCCGCACCTCCGTGGAAAGCAGTATCCCATAATCTAGGATGGTGACTCCAGTTTTTCATGAAGAGGACTCGTCCATTGCACCATGTGTTGAGATGTTGAAGCTCTAAGTCTTTTTAGCGGGTAGCACACGAGCTGTTTGCCGATCAAGTCAGTGGCACATCAACAAAAGCCGTGCCATTCCCGCGGCATGGGGGAAGAATAAGTTGCCTAAAGGTTTGAACACGGGAATCCAGGGTTCCGGGCTTCGAAATTCACACCCTCGAGTAGAAAAGAAACTAAAACCTGGATCCCCGCTAACAAATTGCGGGGATGACACACGGAGGACTGCAGGGCAGTGTCTTAGGGTGAAGAAGATTTCCCTGATACATTCATTCCGCAGCTGCCCCAATTTGAACTGCTGAACAAATCAGTAGCTTGCCAAAACAAAAGCCGTGTCATTCCCGCGGCGCTGTGTTAGGCAAGAAAGCCGATTGGTCTCCACGCGGGAATCTAAGTTTTCGGGCTTTGTGAGTGGATACCCCTCTTGATACTTTCGTGAGGACAGACTTACTCATTAAAAATCTACCACAAAGAACTCGGTAATTTAAAATGGGCTCTTCTCCAAATCGTGTGGGTGACTTCTGGCGGTTTTCACTCCCCTCCTTTGTAAGGACCTGAGAGAAAATAACTTGAACAATTTCGCGCCAAGATTTGGGTTGGATTTGGACGGAACGATTGAGAAAAACCCGAGGCATAGCACAGCTATGTTGAGGGTTTTTCGATTGAGGCCCGTTCAAAGATGGCCCGAAGATTGGATGCGAAATTGTTCAAGTTATTTTCTATCAGGTCCTAAGGAGGGAAGGGGAGGTAGAGGGTCACGACAGCCGCTCAGATCGCTCTTCGCGCACCCCACCCAGATTCGTTAGAACCTCAGCAGCCTGGTGTCGAATCCGGTCCAGGCTTTCAGCATGCCTGCGGCTCGCTCCTTGCCGCGGGCGCTACCCCACCTAGCCCACGCCTTCACCAAGCCGCCTTCGCCGAAGTGACTACGAAGGCTGAAAGCGCTCCGGTGCGCCGGCAGGTCCTCTTACAAAGGGGAGGGATGATCAGGGTGAAGCTTCAAGAACGCCTGGCCACTTTTCCCACGGTAGAAAAACCCACCAACCTCTTCTCCAGCAAGCCTTTCAGGAAATTACTCGCCCAAATTTACCCACTCACTTAGGAGAAGATCCAGTTTTCATTTGACCCAATTTCGCTCTGTAGGCATAAGTGCTACAGAAGTCCACCCCAATCATGAGCCATGAGAATGATGGTTCTGTGTTGCCAGGAAACCCAGGCCGTTTCCTTTTCAATACGTATTACGCATGCCCCTGGAGTGAGTCAACGCCCGCTCCGCCTTCCATGCTAGTGCCGATTTTTTCCGCCAGGCTCTTTAGTTTTATCACTTGAGGGTGATCCGAAGGAAGCGGCTTCCCTTCTTCATCCGTGAGTAATTCCTGCATGCCTTCAAGCATGGCGTCTATTTCAGGAAATGATACTTTTGGGGCTTTCTTCTTTCCCATATGATTCCTCCAGTGGGGCAAAAAAAGGTGATGGGCTTCTACCTCATCTTGAGATGAGGCTGGCTAGGATTATAACAGGCTTGGCTAGGGGGTTGTCGAGGCGTGTTTGGCTAGGAATTCATTACATGCGGGGCTAAAGTTCGCGCGAGAATAACTTCCCCTGTTTGGGTGCTGAGACACCCAAATATTAGGAAGTGATATTCTTGCGCGAACCCTTAGCCGGCTTTATCCTGCTTGAGAATCCCTTTAATCAGGGTTCTGAGGTTCTCAATGCCGATATTGTCAACGCGAATATTTCCGTTGAGGATGATGGTGGGGGTATGGGTCACGCCAATGCGTTCACCCCATTTTTTCCCATGCTCTAACGCTTTATACGGTTCGCCGGTGGCCATTCCCGCTTCAAAGTCTTTCACGTTGAGTCCGACTTCACGAATCAAGAGTGATCGAAGGCTTCGATCAAAAATATGGATCTTGTCTTGATGAATGGACCGAAACAGGACCGCTTTCATTTCCGGCCCTTTGCCCATGACTTTGGCTTGTTCATACATTTCGAAAGCGGTTGGCAATTTTCCGCGCATGACGGGAAAGCCAATCATCTGAATTTCCAAACGATCGCCGAATTCCTTTTTGAGTGTTGAGCTCACCTGGTTATCAAACATATGACAATGCGGGCAATAAAAATCCGCAAATTCCAAGAGTACGACTTTGCCATTCGTGTGAATTTCCGGCTCCTCTATCAGGCGGTATTCCCCAGGAAGTTTGTCCCCCGCGTATGTTGCGCTGGTCAGGATGAGGAGGAAACCTACACTCCATAATATCTGGTTCCGAAATGTATCCCGCAGATTCATGTATCGCTCCTCGATAGCAATGAGTGATCAACGTGGCGTTTCTCACACGCTACCATGACAAGACGGACGAGGCAAATCTCAATAAAGATTCCCCTCACGCATGCCCCATGAGTTCTTGGGTTGACACGAAAGCTTTGTTAGAATGGGGATCCTTTGAGTCTCAGGGGCTATTTATAATGACTTCTAAAGTCGGGATTGAGTTGCGCTGCTGTTAAGACAGTTTGAGTTGGAGGTACTCTGATGACAGTGATAAGCCTGGCAGATTTCCAAACGTTTTCCACAGAGAAAATGAAAAAGCATAACCTGTTTCAAACCTCTCGTTTTTTTTGTGATGTCTATTGCTTCGAGCCTGGTCAAGAGCAAAAGGGGCATGTGCATCCCGATCAAGATAAAGTCTATCTTGTCCTGGAAGGCCAAGGGACATTTCGGGTCGGTGGGCAAGAGCAGGTTCTGGGACCAGGTCAGGGGACCATGGCCCCAGCAGGTGAGGAGCACGGCGTGCTAAACCATTCAGGCTCCCGTTTGCGGGTGCTCGTGTTTATGGCTCCGAATCCCTAGGGGCTGTTGAAAAAGGCCGCCAGCTGCGTTCTCGGGCCTTTGTCGTCCTCACGTACTTCATGTACGCTGCGGGCGCCAAAGGCCCTGCGGCCTTGCTGGACAGCCTTTTTCAACAGCCCCTGACAGGCGGGTGTGATGAGTGAAGGGAAAAGAATAACGACATATTCTTTACCCTTTACCAATTCCTAAACGGTTACGGTCGCTGAATACTTTGGAAAATCTCAGGGTTTCCCTTGCCTGTGACGGATAAAAAGCCTACCGCCCCTTTGGCGACTCGGAAAATGCTGTGGTCGACGAGTAAATAATCGCCTGGAATATCAACTTTAAACTCGACAATAGTCGCACCAGCCGACGGGACCACCGTGGTTTGGACATTTCGGTTTACCAACCCATCCAATGCCCCTTCGACATAGACCGTATCGAAGATTTCACCAATGATGTGGAACGACGAAATGCTATTCGGACCAATGTTTCCAAAATAAATTCGAACGGTTTCCCCAGCAGTAGCCTTCAGGACTTCATCACCGGTCAATGCCCCATCCTTTCCGTTAAACACCACGAAATCGGGCTGTTCGGCTAGGCCTTTTTCCATTGAAAGTTCCAGCAGGCCTTCCTTGCTGGATGGTTTGGTAAAGAACTCGCTTTGTAGAACGTAATATTCTTGGTCGACCTTGGGGAGACCACTAGCAGGTTCCACCAGAATCATTCCATACATGCCATTGGCAATGTGAGCGGGAATACTGGGCACCGGGGAGGCACAGTGGTAGATAAACAGTCCAGGGTTTAACACTTTGAACGAGAAAACCGATTCTTTCCCTGGTATCACCAGATTGACTCCGGCTCCGCCTCCCGGCCCATTGACCGCGTGGAGATCAATATTATGAGGAAATCGGTTGTCTTTGTGATTCTTCAGGTGAAATTCCACCGTGTCGTTTTGACGAACACGAATCATGGGGCCTGGGACTGAGTGGTTAAAGCCCCAATAGGTATATTGCTTTCCATAGCTTAATTCGCCAATGAATTCATGAGCTTCAAAATTGACCACGACCCGTGCCGGGGTTGATCGTGAGGTGGGTGGAGGAACCTGAGGTGCGGTGGTCAACGTTGCCTGAATCGTTTGTTGCTTCGCCGAAACCGAAAACGGCAATACACATAGTAGGGAGGCAATGATGAGAATCGAACGAACTTTACTATAGGACAACTGCATACTCTGCTCCTTCTCTTCGCACTGACAGTGTAAAAAAATTAAGGCGAGATGTTGGGGAGTATAGGGGAAGTCAAAAGTTAAAAACATGACTTAAGTCATGTTTTTTGATAATCGATCTGGTGCAGGGTGAGGTTGCATCCAGCTTCCTCATTGGGTTCTTCCGGCGGGTTGGCCAGGGCTTTGAGCGCTTGCATGTTGCAGATAATGAGTTTTTTAGCCTTACCAATGACAATGTTCTTTGCTTTGAATCGTCCCATGATGCGTGTTGCGGTTTCAACTGTTAATCCAGCCATATCGGCAAGATCACGACGAGTGAGCCGTGCTTGGAGCCGTATCCCTTCCTGATCGGGCTGTCCTGCTTTTGTGGCCAAAGAGAGCAGGATTGAAGCCATGCGTTGCTCAGCCGGATGAAAGACCAAGGATTTGGCGTTATCTTGGGCTTCCCGTAATCGCTCCCCCAGGTATTGAATAACTTCCATGGCCATTTCCGGGTTTCGACGAAGGATTTCCAAATATCGTTTTTTGGGAATTTTGAGAATGGTTGCGCCATCCAGTACCTTGGCACACCCCGGATGTACAGCACCTTCAAAGACCGAGGCTTCGCAACAAAAAAGGTCACCCGGTGTTAAGATCTTTAAGGTCATGTCTCGTCCATCCGGCGAGGACTTCACACACTTGACCGTGCCCTCCTTGACGATATGGAACCATTCAGTCGGGTCTCCTTCGCGGAAAATATATTCACCTTTCTGATAGGGTGTTTCCTGAATGTCAGTCAAGAGAAGATCGTAATCAGATTCCGAAAGGGGTGCGAAAAGAGGAAAGGAACGAAGAAAATTCTTAGGAGACATGGGTGGCGTGTTGGTAGCCGGGTATCCGGTGGTGATAGATGTGGAAAAAACGCTATCAAAATTCTGTGAGACCGTCAAACTTGGGGCTTCGCGGAATCTTCCGCTCTGGGTATAATGTTACTAGGCCATACAATACCGTGCCCGGAAATGGGGTCTGCGAGCCATGTGCCAAAAATGTGAATGTGTGAACGAGGGGAGACTACAGATGAATCGAAAAAAACAGATTGTGGCACTCGTGGTGTTAGGCGTGGTTGTGTTTTTGGGAGTGGGATGTTCCTCAGGACCCGAAGAGCCATCCTCTTCGCGTACCACGCAAGATACGAGGGGGGATTCAGACAGGTTTTTCCAGAAAATGGAAAAAGAGGAACAAAAGGAATAATCCAGTGTACCCACAGGATGTCCGTCTAATTCTGGAAAGGCTAGGTGAACCGGTCCTTTCCTTTTGTCATTTCGACCCTTGAGAGAAATCTCCTCATCCGTGAGGCCTAGGCTTGGCTGATGTGAAAAGAGGGGAGATTTCTCTCAAGGGTTGAAATGACAAAAGGCAGTTGCATGGTTGTTGATCCATTCATGCTCTTCGATACGGCTGTGGTAGTCGAAGGGGCTCGAGATTGCCATTTGGCGTTTTCGAATGTGTTTGATGAGAAAATTTTTCTCCGATCAAAATTTTTCTGGATTGACCTTCCGAAGAAAGTCGTCAGCAGGCATCTGGGTTAAAATCACGGATCGGGCTTGATACACCCCAGGCAACCCGGCTCCCGTGGCATACACCAACCCTTTCTCTCTTTTTCCCAACGCCAAATGGCCGCGTGGCCGTCCTCTCGTATCCACGCCGATGATGTCAATGGCCGGCGAGCCGAGGCCATACTCCTCTAGGTTGTCTGTGGTGACGCGAATCGACAGCTCAGCAGGAAGATCGACCACACGACTGACAAACAGTTTCATTTCCTTTTGATCAATAGGCCGATCCGTTGCGCCGTCCAGATACCATTCTCCATGTTGCTGAACCACTGTATACGATCCGGAAGATGTCGTGACGGTGAGCAAACCGATCTCGGCCATTTCCATGCCAAATAACCGCTTATCCTGCAGGTCAAAAGCCCGTGTCGGAAGTCCTTGAAGCGTGGCTGGAGCGATTTTGTAAATGGGATCATCCGCCGAGGTGATAGCGTATATCTCATCGGGTTGTTCCAACTGCTGAAAGAATGTGACCAGGTGCCCTCGTCGTCCCGTATGGACTATGGCTGTCAAAATAGGTGGCGGTAAACGTTTCAACAACGCTTCTTTTTCAGATGGCGCGTCGATGAAATCTGTTGCAGATAAGTCGTCGAGGGCCATGAGCACCAGTCCGACAGACGTTTTATCCGCCGGGCCTTCGAAGGGATCGGAAAAACGCCAATTGCTGGTTGGCCCATGCATGGAAGCCACTCGCTGTAACGTCATCTGTTGATCGGCGTGTTGGAGCTGAATGCGCTCAACACGAGTCCGATCGAAAAACAGCACATCTTTATGTCTGAAGGTGAACAAGTTTTTTCGGCGGAAATCCCTGACCGATAAGGTGGTCAAGAGAATCTGTGTGTCTGATGCTCGTTGAGCATAGAGGGTCGAGGTCAAGGGGCTTACATCCCCCAGGCTGAGGGTTTCGGATTGCCCATTGGTCGTGAGTTGCCCATTAGTTTTGAGTTGGATAATGACATGTGGGGACCCAAGGCCATAGTCACTGAGATCCTTCGCATCTTCTTGGATCACGCGGGAAATTTTTCCAATCTCGAGCGCGCGGAGAATTTTTCCGATTTCTCGGGAGTCGGCTTTAGCCTGAAGGGGTTCCACGACGCTCCATCGGTGGCGATCATCACGGGAGAGCTGAATCGTTTCCGTACGCGTGGTGATCTTCAATTCCGTGACTTCGCGATAGTCAAATGGCAGGAGACGTTGGACTTCCTGTTGTTGAACCACTTCTTGTTCCATCGTTGGAACTTCGATGGTATAGAGGTACACGGCGAGTCCGGCGAAAATCACCGCGAGTAAGATAGTGGTTCGGTAGGATATCATGGGGTTGTGATTCGTTGCATGGCCTTTGGGGTGTTGTGCGTTTCTCAGTGTTACAACTGACTCCGTCGGCGCCAAATTGTGATCCCCAGAAACAACAACAGCAGGGGAACCGAGAAGACTTGGACAGCCAGCAACATATGTTCCTGTGTCGGGTTCGGAATGAATGGGGCAAATGTGGGGTCTTTGGCTGAAATAGAAATCAGGGCTTCTTCCTGCGCAAGCCAGGCAACGGCGTTTAACAGAAAGTCGGTATTGCCGGGAAACTTCGCATACGCATTACTGGCAAAGGCCGAGTTGCCAATAATGACGGAGGATGGATGTGGAGCTCCAGAATTTTTTCCATCCGTGAACTCAAGTGCTGCCGCGAGTGTGAACGGTCCTTTTCTGTCTTCGCCTTCTTCGAATTCTGGAGTGGTCTGGGTAAAGTTCGTTTCAGCCCAACTGGCTTCCGAGGATTGGGTGAGGGATGTAAAGGTCCATTGAAGGGCTGTGGTTTGGTCAAAACTCACGTTTTGTGACACAGGCAGTAAAATTGGTGCGGTAAAACCTTGGGTGATGGCGTGAGTCGTAAAACGTCGAACAAGTAAAGCCGTAGGGCTACTTTGTGACACACGATCCTCGGGATCGACAATAATCCCTGGCCCCAGCGTGAGTCCCCATTGGGCCAACATGTGGTCGAGACCTGAGGTGGTTTGGGGATCAATCAATAACAGTACGCGACCACCTGTCTCAACAAAGTTCCTGATGCGTTCGGTCTCTGTTTTGGAGACCGGTTCACGGGGTCCGGCTACGATGACCACGGTGGTTCCCTGAAGCGTTACGGCATCGTTTGTCGATATTTCTCGGTCAACCTCATAGCCTTGAGTCTCCAAGCGTTCCTTTAGGAACGACAGTCCTCCGCTTTCGTGGTCCTGTATCCGTCGTTCCCCATGTCCTTCCAGAAACACGATCCGTTTTTTCTCATCCTTGGTCACGCGAATCAATGCACTGGTCAGATTGGCTTCGGTGGGTTTGGTCACCTGGATGGTCTGCTCCCCACTCTGAAACACGGCGGTATCGATTTTTGTAATATCGAGCTCCCGAGCGAGCTGAGGTTCCTTTTCGGGGTCAATAAAAGTAACCAGAATATGAGGCGAGACGTGGCTGTAGGTATCCAGCCAATCCCGATAGGCGCCAAACCCCGGGCTACGCTCATGGGCAAAGACGCGAATGTGGACATCCTGTCTGAGTTGGCCCAATATTTGAAAAGTTTGAGGCGCAAGAGAGAAACGCTGGGTTTCGGATAAGTCCCACCGTCCTCCGTGGCGGACTACCAGAAAGTTTACGATGACGAGGATGCCGATCATCAACAAGATCGCCAGGATGCTATGAAAACCAAGTATGGTGGAACGCTGAGTGGAAAACGTTTTGAGTCGCTGCCAATTGCCGACGAGGTACATCGACAAGCACAACAACCCAAGGCCTTCCAGAGTGGCCACGGTTCCTGGTCGGGACGGATCGATTTCTGACAGCACCAATCCGCTGAGTGCCAGCACCGCTCCCAAGATTCCTAATAACGGCATGAGTGGGTTTATTGCCATCGATGTGAATCCACGACTCGGTGAGCGATAAACAACATCAACACCGTGCCGGACAGGTAGTACACGATATCTTTGGCTTCCAGCAGCCCTCGGACGAGACGATCGAAATGCTCCACAAAGGAGAGATAGGAAATGACTACCCCGAGCGTCGTATCGCCCAACATTGACCCCAGCCCACCAATGAGCCAAAAGACAATGATGATGCCAAAACTCAGAAATGCCGCGACGATTTGATTTTCGGTCAAGGTCGAAGCCAGGACGCCACACGATAAAAAGAATGCACCTTGCAGGGCTAAACCGAGATAGCCGGTCAGAATGGGATCGTTACTAAACGTACTATAAAACGAGAGTACGAACGGTGTGAGTCCGGTTAATCCCAACAGACCGAGGTAAATAATCAGTACGCTCATAAATTTCGCGGAAATAATTTCATTGATCCCGATGGGTGAGGTCAGCAGCAATTCCATGGTGCGCAATTTCCGTTCTTCGGCAAAGAGCCGCATGGTGAGCATCGGCAGCAGGAAAATGAGGACGATGGCCAAGCTGTGAAAGATGGGGCGGAAGACTAATTCATTCAAGTTGAGCTGTGCATAGGTATTTTGCATTTGCAAAAACCGGAGGGCTTGTTGTCCGGCATTCACGACCATGAGATGCGCCAGGAATCCGGAAATAAACAAGAACACGGCGCCGACCACATAGAACACGGGTGACACCACAAAGCAGCGAAGTTCTTTGGCAATGAGCGTGTTGACAGGAGTCATGCTTGGGTCCGGTTCTCCACGGGTGATGATGGGTGTGAGGAAGGAGAATCCTCTTGCGCGTGGGCTAGGTTTTCGTCCTGTTGCGTCAATTGGAGAAACACGTCTTCCAATGATAGGGAAAGGGGTTTGAGTTCCAAGAGTCCGACACCTTGGTTGACGACAAACTGCGCGATGTCTTCGCGCAGGTCCTGCCCGAGTTCATATTCAATGATACTGGTTTCAGGTGTTGGGCCCTGGATGACCTGGAGGACACCGGGAATTGTCGAAAGCCGTTCACGCCAATTATCCGGAGGGTGTTTAACTGTGAGGCTTATTTTTTCCGACTGTCGCAGTCGAGAGGAGAGTTGGGCCGGCGTATCTTCGGCCACGATGTGGCCGCGGTCAATTATGACGACACGATCACATATGGCGGTGGCTTCCGACAAAATATGCGTGCTTAAAATGACCGTATGGGATCCCGCTAACCCACGGATCACGTCTCGAATTTCGATAATTTGTATCGGATCGAGTCCTATCGTGGGTTCATCAAGAATCAACACCGGTGGGTCATGAATAAGGGCTTGCGCCAAACCGACCCGTTGGCGAAACCCTTTGGACAAATGGCCGATTACCCGGTGGCGGACCGATCCGAGTCCCAGTTGCTCAATGACTTGGGCCATGCGACCGGGAACGCGTGAGGGAGGTAGACGTTTTAACTGGCCGACGAACCTCAGATATTCCGTGACCGTGAGTTCTTGGTACAATGGTGGGGATTCAGGCAAATATCCAATGCGCTTTTTTATTTCTTGGGGGTGCTCAAAACAGTCGAATCCGGCCACCTGGACCGTGCCCTCGCTGGCTGGCATAAAGCCGGTGATAATGCGCATGGTGGTCGTTTTTCCCGCGCCGTTTGGACCCAGAAATCCAAGGATTTCGCCCCGTTTGACATCGAAGGTGACGTCTTCAATGGCGAGGTGGTTGCCGTAGCGTTTCGTGATGTGTTGAACGGAAATCATGCTTAAGCTGATCGTGCGATCTCGTGCGCTCGCTCGTGTTGTCGTTGATAAAATTTTGAAATCACGCGGGCCACGGGAAGGGCTAAGATCATACTGGCCCGAAAATTCCTCAGTCAAGGCATGCGTGTATTGGTTGCGATTCGGAGGAAATCGCAATCATTCGTTGACAATTTTGTGTTATTGATTAATAAATACCTGAATAATGTCTACATAGGTCTACACACTAGTGGTCTCTTCTTCTTATATGGGGGCATGGCATGGCCTCTTTTCCAGTATTGAATGGGATGAATGAACCAAAGGGACGTAATATTTATTGGGTTTACCATTCGTGCCTGGTGAAAGGGTCATAGATGAAAGGAGTTGGTTGTATGCGTAATGTGAAAGGTTCTGCAGCCCTCGTTATTGCGACCGCAGCCATGATCATGTTCCTCACTGGGTGTGAGACCACGAAACATGCTGAAGTCATGACCGCTGAGGAATTGGCGGCCCAAGCTCAGGCCTCCGGCTCGCAGGGCTCAGGCACGGGTTCAGGCAGCGACCAAGGAGGGATTCCCCTGGCTGGCCAAGGGATGAGCGAAGGCTCCCTGTCGGTGAGTGATTCCTCAGGTACGGTCGCTGGAACTGGGAGTTCGGCACGGTTCCCCTCAAGTATTAATCCGGAAGACCCTCCGTCTCCCACGCTTCGTGATGTGAGTGGTGCGAGCATGGGCGGGGATATTTCAGGTGGTAGCACAATAGCCGACACTAGAGCCTCCGATACAGGAATATCCGATGGAATGGAAGGCGGAACGGACAGTGATACACATGTGCCCACGGGAGAATCCATGGGGCCCAGTGGGTATGAGGGACAACAATTTGTCCGTGCACTCATACCTTCAGATTTTGTTCCGGAAAATCCTCCGCAACCTATGTTGGGTGATGGTAGCCCATCAACCGATTCAGGCATGGGAACGAGTGGCACTTCGGGGTCTGGCGACGAAGTCGTGCGATTGCCCGATCTTGATTCTATGGAGCCCTTAAGCCAAGGTGACTTGGATGGCTCTCAAGAAGATGGAACCAATGGAATTGGTGGCGGGGGCGGATTGGGGCATGTGTATTTTGATTTTGACCAATACGTTATTCGAGACGATGCGGTCTCCACCTTACAAGAGAATGCGCAATTACTCAGTGCGACGTACCAAGATTCCAGCGTCCTGATCGAAGGCCATTGTGATGAACGTGGAACCACGGACTATAATCTCGTATTAGGTGAACGCCGGGCTCAGGCGGTGAAAGATTACCTGGTTAACCTAGGCGTGTCTTCTTCGCGCATCCAAATTGTGAGTTATGGTAAAGAGCGTCCGAGCTGCACAGGGTCAGAAGAATCGTGCTATCAGGAAAATCGTCGCGGCCATGTGGTGCTGCAATAGTCGCGGAGGATAGATTCTCCCATCACACGTTTCTGACAAGAGTTCTTGCGAAATCGTAGAAAAGTGGCTTCATACTTTTTACCTTGAAAGGGTGAATGGTGTGGGGCCTTTTTTCTTGATTTTCCCCTTGTTAAAAATGAATAAGCAAATCAAAACGATTGTTTTTGTCTCCTTCGAAAATGAGTTTGCTCCGCTCGGCGGGCTGGCGGCGGTGATGCGTCTGTTGCCCAAACATATGGCAGGCATGAGTGATGATCGGTGTGTTACTTTTACACCGTTTTTTCGCGAGATCACCAAGTGTAAGCCCAAGCTCATGGATTCCATTCAATCAACAGGCATCACGTTTTCTCTTGTCTATGATGGGAAGAATCATCAGGTTGAGATTTTTCAGCATCAAAGTGGCGACGGGTTTACAACCTACCTGTTCGATTCTCAGAATTTTTTTAATGCACCCTGTGATTGCGGAGATCCACCTGGTATGGAAGCTCCATGCAATCCCTATTTGAATCCGGCGCACCCGGAGCAACTACTCGATGACTCCTTAATGTTCTCATCGGCTGTACCCAATGCCCTGGTGGCGTTAGGACTGACTCAGAATGTGGTGTTGTGTCTCCAAGACTGGGAGGCAGCGGGGGCGGCCATCGTTGCCAAGGATGATGCCCGGCTTTCTGGGATCTCCTGCTTATTAACCTTGCACAACTCCTATGATAGGCTTGTGAGTCAAGCGGAAATGAAAAGAATGATGAATCGTGTGCTTCCTGGCCCGACGGTTCTTGCCAAAGCTGGCCCATATTTTGATGGTCCCATTTGCACGGTCTCCCAGCATTTTGCGCATGAGCTGATTCATGAACCCGTGCATCGGGACATCTTTACCCCGCATCTTCAGGCGATGTTTAAAAAACGGACGATTCGAGGAATTAACAATGGACTGTTTAGCCAACTTGATTTTTCACCGGAAGCCCGAACCAAAACTGCTTCTGGAAATTACCATGGTCTCCTGGAAGAAAAAGCCACGCGTCGCCGGGAGATGATCCAAAAGCTGGAAGCGTATCAACCTGAGAGGGCATGGGGGTCGTTAGATTTCAACAATTTTGAAGGGCCGGTGTTTCTGTTTTTTGGTCGGGATGATCCGCGACAAAAGGGCTATGACCTTGCGGCAGCAGCTATCGACCGTATCCCACCTGGGCAGGCGAAGTTTGTCTTTACTCCGATTCCTGGAGACGAAGGGATTCAAGGGCTGCAATTTTTACAAAACCTGGCCAAGCGTCGACCGGGTGAGGTGAAGGTGTTCCCTTTTCGGATGGAGCAAGGATACACGGAACTTCAACGTGGAGCGTCGTTCATGGTGATGTGTTCCCTCTATGAACCCTTTGGTGGGGCGACGGAAGGCTATGCTGTTGGCACGCCTGTGGTGGCAAGAGCGACCGGTGGGTTGGTTCAGCAGGTTGTGCCGTATCCTTCTGTTGCGTTGAATGCGGCAGTCCGTACTTTGAGCGATCAGTTTCATCGGCAATCAGACGCTCCAACAGGGTTCCTCTTTCGCGAGTCAGGACTTGGTGTGAAAGAGGCAGCACAAGGATGGAGCGCAATTTTGGATTGTGCCTATTGGCCTGGAGGCGACCGGTTACAAGAACGAATGCAGATTCCCTTGTTTCGTTCAATGGTCCAAGCCGCTGAAGGCGCGTTACGTCATGCTATCGAACTCTACCAAACGGATCAAACAGGCTATGCCCAAATGATAAATCAAGGCTTTCACATGTTAGACCGGTTTTCCTGGGACCAAGCCGTTCGCGAATATCAAGAAATTTTCTCCTCCCTCCCATCCGCCTAAGAGAGCTGTTGAAAAAGCAGGTCCTCAGTATCACCGAAGGGGCCACCAGCTGCGTTCCCAATTATAATAATGGGGTCAGACTCGATTTTAATCTGGCTTTGTGTTATCTTTCGACTCTCGCGAGGAGGCTGTCCGAGATTAGCGATCGTCACGAGGATGTGCTGGTTTGTGTCAGATGTTTCGATCATTTAAGGCGAATAGTGGGACTATGCAACGAAAAGGGGGACTGTTCAAAAAGCATGCCCTCGCGGAGGCGGGGGGTCGTCCAGCAAGGCCGCAGGGCTTTGGGCGCGCGGAGCGTACACGGAGTACGTGAGCACACCCAAAGCCCGACCTGCCTGCGCGAAACCGCTTTCAGCCTTCGTAGCCACTTCGGCGAAGGAGGCTCGGCGGAGGCTGGGAACGCGGCTGGCTTGTCTGCCGTAGCCTGGGCGAAGGCTGGCAGCCTCTTTCAACATTCCCCGAAAAGGATCGGAAGATCTGGCCACATCCAGCACATCCGCAGTAGATTCGTCTAATCTGGGACAGGCTCCTATGAATTTATGAGAAAAGGAGGGTGTGATGGCGCGCTTACCTCGTTTTTTTGTGCCCGGATATCCGTTGCACGTGATTCAACGTGGAAATAATCGAGATGCCCTGTTCTTTAACAAGGCCGATTATCGCATCTACCTTGATTGGCTTGGCGAGGCGGCTCGCCGCCACGGTTGTACCCTGCACGCCTATGTACTCATGACCAACCATGTGCATATCCTTCTGACTCCTGAACAGCCCTACAGCCTGCCAAAGATGTTTCAATCGCTGGGCCGGCGGTATGTTCAGTACGTGAATACGACCTATCAGCGGACCGGAACATTATGGGAAGGCCGGTATCGGGCAACCCTCATTGACAGTGAAGCCTACCTTCTCGCCTGTTGCCGGTATATTGAACTCAATCCCGTGAGGGCGGAGATGGTGAGGCATCCGCGAGAGTATCTGTGGTCGAGTTATCACTTCCAGGCGGAGGGCAAAGCTGAGCCATGGTTGACGCCCCATGCCTTATATCAACGACTGGGGCGAACAGCAGCGGAGCGGCAGAAGGCGTATCGGGAATTGTTTCGGCGCAAGTTGAGTGGGGAAACCCTGGACGCGATTCGTGAGGCGACGAACAAGGCCTGGGTCTTAGGAAGTGAGCGGTTTAAAGCCCGCCTAGCTCGGAAGATTGATCGTCGTATTGCTCCACTCCCCCGTGGCCGCCCACGAAGCAGACCTGCGTAAATCGAGTCTGATCAGATCAAATGTTTCCTATTGTTGAGGCCGTTCCCGAAAAGGTCTTGCAAGGTCGCCTGACATTTTTTCTAGGCTAGTTTTTGAGTTTGCCGAATAAGGAATGTGGGGTGATGAAAAAAAAAGTGCACCGATTCGAAAACCTTAAACTGTGAAAAACGTCGAATAATCAAGCGGGGGCAGATCCTTCACGTCTTTCAGACCTCTGAGTGGAAAAACGGAACGACTAATTGAAGGCGACAAACTGATCGCAGCCAGTCACGATTTGCGATAGAACCACCAACCCGCAAAATGTTACATCTGGACCATACCCATCGGTTGAAACCTTGTGTTGTTGGCATCCATAGGCACAGACACTCAATTTGACACCTGAATCCGTAAGATCTCGAATGGTGGGATTTTCCAGATTTTTCACGCCTTCATCAATCAAATACAAATAGACTTGAACCTTGGCATGCTGAGCAGCTTTGCTTAATTGTGCCACCGTTTCTGCGTTGGGATGCGTGGGGGGGGTGGAGAGAAGTAGCCCGAGCTTTTTTCCTTCGAGAGTGGCCATAAGAAGAACAGAATGAGATAAAATCCTATGCAATACTTATACGACTATACTGTTCAGAAAAGGAGTCGGTCAAGGAATGTCGGTCGAGTTGAAACTGGACATGGATTCTTTCTCCCGACGAATCTGTCCGTTCAAGTTGCGTGGCGTGTCCTCACGGTGTCTCTTTGATGTGGAAGCCTAACATGCTCCGTATTCCAATCCAAGGCGATTTTTGTTTTCACCGACAAGCGGTGTTAGGGTATCACTAGAAATTGATGTGGCAAAGGAGCGATTCCTCATGAAGATCCTGTCTATGGTTGATTGCTGCACGAAATGGGGTGGGTGCGTCAGCCTTCTCATCCTCCTCGGTTTCCCTTGGCAACTTCTAGCTCAGTCGCCGTCGTTAACGCCTGGAGACGTTGTGCAGTTATGGATCACCGTGTATCCGGATAATTTGGATCGGGCTGCCAATATGACCACATTGAACTTTCGTCAAGGCATCCCGAGGCAAGATTGGATTGATGCCCAGGACCCCATTCTTCGAGGGCTACGCTTAAAATATGGGCAAGGTCGGATCCTGTACGAAGACATTCAAGGAAATGAGGCGCGAGTCATTCTTCGTGTGCCGGTGTCGTCCTGGATGGGATCTGCCGTCAAAGATGAACTCTATTCCCTTGTGAAGGGAGAGGAAGGGCTATGGTTTATCGATCGAGTAGATGAGTACGTCCCGAATACCAATCAGATGCGGTAAGGGTCCATCACGAAATAACCGGCACCATTGGCCGAGGTGATTTTGGAGCGAGCCAAGGAGCGAAGAGTGCGCATACCGGGAGTATGGAAGCGATGAGCGATGCCGCCAGACGGGATGGATCGATGGCCAAACAGTGGAAGTTATTTTTACGCGAGCCCTTAGTTGCATGGGTTGCCAAAGAGGTCATTTTTCCCTGTTGAGGAATGGTTACTCAGTTAGAGGGATGTGCGGTGGCGAGGCGAGTGAGGTTCATGTTGATTTGGGCGAGAACCATCATGAAGATTGAGTAGTCGTGGTCGGTGATGGGGGTATTGGTGACCCCACGATCAGCGATGATGACTCCGACGGGTTTGGCTTTAGCAAATATGGGGCCGAATAAGCAGGTGGTGTCTCCCCATTGTTTGAGAAACTCTAGTGGAATTCTCCCCATTTGCACTTCGGTTTGAAAATTGTCCACCTTCATAGGCTCATACCGATTACAGGCCACTGCTAACAAATGATACCCTTTTGCGGGGCACCGGAAGAGCGGTAACAGGTCCTGAACCTGTGGGCCGTGCCCTATGCGAGGTTCAAGCATGCCGGTCTCCGGTGAGAGAAGAGTCATCACAACGCGTTCGAACTGTCCTGCTTTGTGCAACCCTGCCGCTCCGAGCTTCAGGATTTGATTGGCATCAGATGTGGAGAGTGCTTGCAGACTAAACTCTTGCAACCAGAAAAATACATCAGATTCCCTCGGTACCGGTTCTTCGGGTGATGGAGGGGACGACAGCAGGTCCGACTCGTCTTCATGATTCATCGCTGCCAAGTGTATTTTAGGTTCTTCCTTTTTCAACGCAGTGGCCGCTTTGGCTATTTCTGTCATCAATCCCTGATAAGGATTTGGTGCTGGCAAGGTCGCCCATTGCGGATTGGGCAAAAAGAATTTTCGTTCAATATTCACGGTGTCGGCAAATTGAACCACTCTTGTAAACGTGTGGAGCAGAATCGTCTTCATGGTGCGGGGTGGGATCGTAAGGGCTTTGGGAATGTTCTCAATGAGTTTCCGCATGGTGGATTGATTGAATGCCGTGGGTGGGGATAAGACACACCGTCCCAATTCATTTGCAGCAAAGACAATCCCGACCAGTTTATCCTGCTGATGCGCCCATATTTTTCCATCGAGATGCGGCGTGGCTTGAATGACTTTGGTAATGTTTTCTGGTAATCCCCACTCCTTGGCAATCATGCTGGCCAGGCCTTTCAAGGGCATACCAAGTAGTTCTGTTTCCAGTGAGGCCACGGTTGTCGGATCTGTGTGGCGGGCAACGTCCAATCGATGGTAGATGTCAGGGACATAGTGGGCGAGCACCAGATCACCCAATGTGTAGAGCATGGTGTTGGTAAAGAGATTGCCATTTTTCTGAAATCGGCAGGCTTCGCCAAGTTCCACCGCGGCTGTCGCGGCGACTAAGGCTTGGGCGAGGAGCCGTTTGAGTTCGTTGGAACTCCCCCCTCGTTCATCGGCTTGTTCAACCAATTCCGCACTCATGGTAATGGCTCGGATCTCGTCGAATCCGATGATCCTCACCGCTTGAAATGCGGTTGTGGTGGGGGTCAGGGTGGTATAGAGAACGCTGTTGGCCAATTTGATGACTTTGGTCATGAGTCCTTGATCGCGCATGATGACTTCGCTGACATCATTGGCACTTGAGCTGTCGTTGTCCGTGCAATGAAGTATACTTTGGCACGATCGACGAAGGATTGGGAGGTCCTCTCCTGTTGTGGAGAGCAATTCTTCAATTCGCGGAGGAAGTCCGTGGCTAACTGTTGTTGATGGCATACTCATGAGTCACGTGTTTACTGTGCACAACCTGAAGACGTAAGAGATTGCTACGGCCGATATTCATGTTTTCCTCTTTATTTTCGGACAGTTAGAACAGAGTCTTAAGGGAGGGGCGGATGAACCTGAATGAAGATGACATATATCTGAAGGTGGGGTTTTATTGAACCTAGAAACGGCAGCTGGCTCACAACAGTCCGTGAAAGATATTGGTGTGCATGGTGAGATGCAAAAAATCGTGGTCACCTTAGGGTTCGCGCAAAAATAACTTCCCCTGTTTGGGCGTCGATCCATCCCGTCTGGCGGCGTTGCTCGTCCTTTCCATACCGAGGAGTATGCGCAGTCCTCGCGCCTTGCCAGACAGGTGTCTCAGCACCCAAACAGGTGAAGTTATTCTTGCCCGAACCCTTAGTGGTGATGAGACAGTTTTTTATTTTGCGAGGAGCCTGTCCGAGATTAGGGATCGTTGCGAGGGGGTGCTGGTTTGAGTCAGATGTTTCGATCGTTTGAGGCGAATAGTGGTGCCTATTTAACGAAAACGGGGAATGTTCAAAAAGGCCATCCAGCAAGGCCTAAATCGTTATGGGTGACGCGTAATGCGTGATGAGTAAGGAAGCAAGAAGGTAAAAGTCAAAACGACTCTTTTGCTTCACGTATCACGCTTCACGCTTCACGCTTTACGTCTACAGAGAACGCAGCTGGGGGCCTTTTTCAACATTCCCCGAAAAGGATCGGAAGATCTGGCCACATCCAGCGCACCTGCAGTAGATCTGTCTAATCTGGGACACGCTCCTAAAGCTTGCGTGGTGAGTTTTACGAACTTCCTAAAATGACTTTCAGCGTGTGTGGTTTCTGGTTTCGAAGAATGGTGATGGCGACCTGTTGTCCGGGTTGCGTGTGCTCGATGAGATAATTTTTTAACTGGGCTGCAGTGTGAATGGGATGATCGTCAATGGCTAGAAAGATGTCCCCTTTTTTAAAGCCGGCTTGTCGAGCTGGGCCGGTGGCTTTTCCTACGGCGATGCCCCAGTGTTGGTTGCGTTTGACCACACTGAGTTGGACCCCAAGCTTGGAAAATTTGAGCCCTGTGCCGTCGATCAGGGATTGAGCGATTTTTTGGACGATAAGGCCAGGAACGGCAAAGGCGAAACGGCTGCAACGACGTTCCCCTTGCGTGGGTTCTGTTTGAATAATGGCATGGATCACCCCGACAATCTCACCTTGCTTGTTAAATAATCCCCCCCCGGAGTTTCCGCTACAGGCTGAAAGGTCAATTTGTAAGAGCCGTGATTGAATCGTTTCCAGGAACGTATTGGGGTTGCCCACGCGTCCAAAGCTCAGGGCCGGCCCCCATCCCAGTGGATAACCTACGGTGAACACTTCATCACCCGAGAGGGATTCGGTTTGAGCAAAGGTGGCCTGGTCTAAGATGGCAGCGTGTGATGATTTCGGAATGCGATACAGCGCGATATCGAGAAAGGCATTGACGCCAACCAAGGTAGCCTCGAGTTCGTGCAGGTCGCTGGTTATCACCTGAATGGTCTTGGGGGTGATCCTTTGCCCACCTTCTTGGCGTTCAATGGCATGTCGGGCGGTGAGGAGATAGCCGTTCCCAATGTGGGTTCCTGATCCTCTGATTGAAAAGGGGGTTTGGCCAGAAATGGTGGCACGTTCTGCGGGAGGGCGTAACACCCCAATTGTGGCTCGCTTGGCTTTCTCCGCTGCATTCGATAATACTGTGGCCTCTGAAGATGTGGCCATCGTTGAACATAGGCCGGTCAAGAGTAGGGCTAGTGGGATGATGCCAACGCGTTGGTTTCTTGCACGCATGATAAATCCCTTCGATAAAAGCCGACATGGTAATGAGCTGGTGTTCAGGTCATGACATGCGGAATATGCTGTTTGCCGAAAAATTTGTAAAGTACTTGTATCTAGAGGGTCGGTTCAGTAGTCTTCGGTCGGACAGGCTCCTAGAGTGGATTTCCGAGTTGAAGGTGATGATCGAGTCTCAAGTATTAGCAGACACTCATGTCGATTAAGGAAGTCTTTTCAGATGGAGGATTGTCTCAAATGGGCGAACGTACGCGTGGTGTTCAGACATTGACGAACCGATTGATCCTTTGTCTCGTGACCCTGTTCTGCCTCTTTGTGCTTTGTCCTCCTTCCTGGGGGCATGGCGTATTGATTGAATCCTCTCCGTCTCATGGGGCTGTTCTTGAGGAGTCGCCAGCAGTCGTATCGCTGCGCTTCAATGCAACTCTGGAACCGTCGATTACCCATGTCACGTTAGTCGATCTGAAGAAACACACACAAGCCTTGAAGATGACGGACGCGTCAACCGTCGATTGTATTGTCGCGACGGTCCCTCCCTTGCCTCCCGGGGTCTATCTCGTAAATTATACGGTGCTGGCAACGGATGGGCACGTGACCGAAGGGTCCATCCGATTTACGATTCTTGCTCCATAATTTCACTCCATGACAGATCTCTTAGAATTCGTCAGCGGCTTGCTCGATGGCGTGACTCTTATCGCTCTTGCCTTAGTGCTGGGTGGCATTGGGTGTGCACTTGCCGTTCTTCGAGTCACTCATGACACCCGACCCCTTCTCCAGACCGGCGTTCAACGGGTTCTTGTCCTGACCCTTGCTAGTGCGATGAGCCTTGCCGGACTTCGGGTTCTTCAACTCTTCATGAAACCCTTGGCCTTAACCGTATCGACTGGGGCCTCTGTGTTTTCAGCATTTGCCCAAACCCGCGTGTTTCAATGTTTGGTGATCAGCGTCGTGCTCGCCCTCGGGTTGGTCGGTGCGTTGGTGTTCGTCAAAAGGCAGGTCGGTTCTGCTAGCCGGTGGTGTGTCGTCCTGGTCTGTGCTGGGGCGTTTATGGTGAATGAAGGATGGCTCAGTCATGCCGCAAGCCGGCTTGAAGGGGGCGGCCCGTTGATGGTGGTGACCATGATCCATGTCCTCGGTGCAACCGTATGGGCTGGTGGTGTCGCACATGTATTGCTCCTGTGGAAATTTCTCTGTCAGGAGGACTCGGGATTGTGGGTGGAACTCGTTTCTAGATTTTCTCCCATGGGGATCGCGTGCGTCAGTCTTATTGTTGTCCCGGGCCTGTATTTAGCATGGATGTATGTTGGAGGATGGAGTGGGCTGATTGGCACGGGGTATGGCAATATGGTTCTCGTCAAAGTCGGATTGTTGGTTTGTGTGTTGGTGTTGGCCGCACTGAACTTTTTTGCGGCGCGGGAGTGGAACAGTTCGAATAATCCAACCATCATGCAGCAGCGTGTTCCCGTCTACATTGAAGTCGAGATCATTTTGGCCGTGGCGTTGTTATTTACGGCAGCCTCGTTAACGGGGTTTCCTCCGTCAGTGGATGTTCCGAAAGAGACCGCATCTCCAGCGGAAATGTGGACGATGTTTCATCCCAAAGCGCCAAGATTAACCGGGCCGGAATTAATCCTCATCGATGCCCCGGAACTCACGGATCTTCGAACAGGTGAAATGGGGAAGAAGGAAGATCTGAGTTGGGATCGATTTAACCACAATTTTTCGGGGGTGATGATCATTGCCATGGCGATTGTGGCGTTGTTCGATCGGCTTGGCGGATTTCGCTGGGCACGGTATTGGCCTCTGATGTTTATTGGGTTTTCCGTGGTGATCTTTGTGTTTGCCAATCCGGATCATTGGCCGCTTGGGTCGATCGGGTTTATCGCCAGTTTGCAAGAAACGGAAGTGGTACAGCATTGGCTTGCCGCGGGGGTCGTGTTCGGCCTGGGATGGTTCGAATGGCGAGCCCGAGATGAACGGTTCACGCACACCCAGTTGCGGTTGGTGTTTCCACTGTTATGCATTGTCGGCGGCATTCTGCTCCTTACGCATTCACACAGTATTGCCGAACTGAAGCAAGAGTTTCTCATTCAGAGTACACATGTGTCGATGGGGGTGTTAGGGGTCCTCGTCGGGTGTGGACGTTGGCTGGAGATTCGCTTGCCGGCTCCCTATGATCGAGTCGCGGGAGTTGTCTCAATTGGGGTGTTGATGTTGGTGGGCTTTATCCTCCTGTTCTATATCAAACCTCATCTGGTAGAATTATAAAAAACTACATTTTTTTGCTCAGGTTTCGAAGTTGACGAAATAGGTTGAGCATCTGGTCAAAAGAGTAATGGGCATTCCTTCCACTTGGATTAGGCAACACAAAGACGGCAGCGCCACCGAATTTTTCATTCTGGAGGCCCACGCGAGATTGATGTGTGATTGTCTTTTCTCCGGATGGCGTGTGTGTGGTTGTGGGGAATAGCGCATTCCTTACGGTGATGCCCAACACGGCCATAATCTTTGGCCGGTAGTGACGAATCTTCATTAGGAGGGTTTTGCGTCCCTTGGTATAATCAACCGTTGTGAGTTCATGGATGCCGGTGGTTGGGCGTTCGACGATATTGGTCAGACCGTAGCCCCATTCCGGGAGTCGCCAGTCGTCGTGATAGGTAAGCGGAATGGGCACACAGTTCGATTCATAAAGCAGTTTCCAAAATCGGTTGGAATGCCCGGCATAGTGATGACTCACTTCAGCCGACCGCAATCCTGGATTAATGCCAATAAATAATATCCGGACACCGGGTTGAATATGGTCAGGCAAGCATTGAGTGTGGTTCCTCGGCACTGTCCGGTCTCCTATTATGACTGTAGGGCACCTCTAAAAACCGTCCTTTTCCGTGATGCCGGCGTCAGCCGCGTGCTCAAATCCTCATGTATTCGCCCATACACTCCGGTTTTCCGCGCGCGGCTTCCTTGCCCTCACAAAAAATGCCTGGTTTTTAGAGGTGCCCTGTATTGAGTTGTAACGATTGTTGGGAATCTGTGACTGTAACGATGACGTCATGTAGGGAGCAACTACTCAGGGGGATAGACTGAAGGCCGAAGGTTTTTAGGGGCCAATCATGCGTGATCATACAACTGGATTCGTTACTGATTGAACCAAAGATCGTCGAAATCGAGAAGATCTTGAATGGCTTGATCCGAGCGTTAGGTACTGAGCGATAGCCTTCAGTCTTTAGCCTAAATGCCTGAGTAGTTACCAGTTGAGAGCAACTACACAAAAGAAGTTTGAAGCTACGGAGGCACAATGATGAACCGATATAAATTGCTGGTGTTCTTAGGCTTGAGTGTGTGGTTGGTGATGAGTATGAGCGGGCCAACATTGAGCCAGAGCCCTGAAGGCAATTTTGCCAAAGCCACATTTGCTGGAGGATGTTTCTGGTGCATGGAGCATCCATTTGATGAACTCGATGGGGTCGTTTCGACAACGTCTGGGTATACCGGTGGGCACACAGTCGATCCGACCTATCCCGAAGTCTCCGCAGGTGGAACGGGTCATACCGAAGCCGTGCAAATTGAATATGATCCGACAAAGGTCACGTACGAAGAGTTATTGAACGTGTATTGGCGGAATGTTGATCCGACTACCCCGGATGCGCAGTTTTGTGATCACGGGAATCAGTATCGGCCTGAGATTTTTTATCACACTGAAGAACAACAGCAGTTGGCGGAAGCCTCAAGAACGCACATAGAAAAAACCAAGACCTTTCCCGAACCTATTGTCATTGATATTACCCAAGGTACAACCTTCTATCCGGCAGAGGACTTTCACCAAAACTATTATCAGACCAATCCGCTCCGGTATAAATTTTACCGCCTGGCCTGTGGCCGAGATTCGCGTTTGGCCGCGTTGTGGGGGGACGCCTAATGAGCAAATCCGAAACTCGAATATCGAAATTCGAAACACAGTGACACTTGCTATTCCCATAGCTGGCTATGGGGTTTCCCCCTAGATTCCCCCTTTGGAAAAGGGGGTTAGGGGGATTTTACAAACATTCGAGTTTGGGATTTCGGATGTGTTTCGGATTTCGATATTCGTATTTCGAGTTAAATGCGCAACGAATTTTCCCAGAATTCTAAGAAGTTGTAGCCATTTCCTCTCAAGTCGAGATGTGGTAGTTTTCCACTTGTGGAATGTTCCTCGCGACACCTGTTTGATATCACCCTTCCTCTATCCGAACACACGTTGGTGTATCCGGGAAATTCTCCTCCCCTGATCCGACGTGTGTCGGATCTTGAGCAAGGCGATTCCCTCACCGCTTCAACTTTTTCCCTGGGGTGTCATGTCGGCACGCACGTTGATGCGCCTGCTCATTTTTTGGCTCACGGAACGTTGTTGGAAGATTTGGCCTTGGAGTGCTTTTACGGGCCGGCCTTGGTAATACGTCAGCAGGGCAAACAGTCAATTGAAAAAACTGATATGGAAGGGCTCTCGATTCCTAAGCAGCATCATATTCTTTTGAAGACCGATAATGGGTCCTTATTGCACCAGAAAACATTTTCAAAAGAGTACTGTACGTTATCCGCCGAGGCTGCGGCGTATTTATGCGAACGACACCCTCTTTCTATTGGTTGGGATTACTATAGTCTTGACGCGTTGACTTCTCCTGAAACCTTCCCCGCCCACACTGTTGTGGCTCAGGCTAATATCCCCGTGTTTGTGTGTCTGAACCTCGTGGACATTGAAGAAGGCCCGTATTGGTTTTCCGGGTTTCCTCTGCGGCTGGAAGGGGTAGAGGGAGCGCCGGTTCGGGCGATTCTTAGACTAAGGTGAGATTCCTATGCGCCTTTCTGGTAGACACATTGGACTGCTCAAGGAGTATATGCACGATTTAGTTGAGCAAGCCAAACAGGATGAAGCGACGATGCAATCGTTTGGCTATGCTTCGCAGGCGTACCGTCCGGATCAGGCCATTTCGGATCTCCTGGCGATCTTAGATGATCGGATTGAGTCGGAAGGGGTGCAAGTTGGATTGTCAGTTGAATTTCTTCACCAAATGTGGATGCTCTGTAACGAAGCCAATGCAGAAGTGGAAGACACCGTTTGGTTGCAGCGGAATCTCGACGGAGAACCCGCCACGAAGTCTGGTGTTCGCAAATTCACCTATCATGCGTTGATTGAATATCTCGAACACTTACCGGAGGAGCCGTCTGCGACTGATTGAGTCGCAGCGCCACCCATTCTTCCCGAATTCGACTCTGAAGAATCGTCCATCCGTTCTCCTCAAATGCGGTGCTGATTTCGTCGCGATCATCAAGCAACAGACCGGAGAGAAAGAGGTGTCCGGTCTTTGAAATGAACTGGTCCAATATCCCTACGATTTCTAAAAGAGTTCGACGGTCAATATTGGCGACGACGATGTCCCACGGGAAAGGCGAGCAGTGTTCAAGAGTCGCGACAGTGAATTCAAGCTCCTCCCCGAATCCATTCGTATGGGCATACTCGTTTGCGCATTCTATCGCTCGAGCATCGCAATCGAATCCCAAGGCTCTCCGCGCACCCAATCGTATGCCCACCATCGCCAAAATGCCCGAACCCGTGCCGATGTCTAAGAGGGTTTCGCTGCCCTGAATTACGTCTTCGAGCCATTCGGTGAGCAGTTGGGTGGTGGCATGATGTCCGGTTCCAAAGGCTTGCTTGGGATCGATGATCAAATCGATGTCCTGCGGATCCGTCGAGGCAGGCTCCCAACTCGGTCGAATCCGCACACGTTTTCCAATACGTATCGGTTGTACCTGGCGAGCCCAATTGGCATTCCAATCTTGAGCTGGGAGGGTGTGCGTGGAAACCAGTTCTTCCGGGTGAGCCATGCCTAAGGTGTGCAAGGCGGTATAAATCGAAGCCTGGGCTTGCGGTGACCAATGGTCCGGGTCCCAGTACACGTGAATCGTTTGGTTCTCGGTCCACGTTCCCAAGAGTCCGGGTTGATTGATTAATCCCGTCAGCTCATTGGGATCGACGTCCGTCAAAATAAGAATGTCAATGGTGTGGTTAAGCATGGGTGTTGACGATTTTCAAAGTACCACGTATCGTCCGCGGTCGAAATGATGAATACCGGTTATGACAAACAACGGCGTGAGCAGGCCATAGTTCGTGGAATCGATCGCGGTACTCGAATGCTCGAGTTCGGTAAAACACGAAGCGCCATGTTTAGCCGCGTTCGCATGGGGATTGTGCTCTTAGCCATTGTCGTGTGCGGGCTGTTGTACAATCATGAATGGTTCGTCACGGGAAACTGGGTATTGGTCGCCTGGATAATCCTCTTCACGATCGTGGCCCAGTATCATAGTCGGTTAGAAGACGGTTTGACGAGGCTTCGACTATGGATCCAGATCAAACACACGAATTTAGCACGGTTGCAACTGGATTGGGAGGGTATTCTCGAATCCCACTTGGTCCTGCCTGCGGACCATCCACATGGTGGAGACCTGGATCTTGTGGGCGGGCATTCCTTGCTTCGGTTATTGGACACCACGGTGTCCAATGAGGGGCAAACGCGTTTAATGTCCTGGGTGGCGGACCAAAACGACCATCCGCTTTCCTTTACTGACTGGTGTTCCCGACAGGCATTAGTCAAAGCCTTCACGCGGTACTCCGGGTTACGCGATCGCATGCGCTTAGTGGCCAAACTGGTGAGTCATGCCCCCATCAATGGAGACCGGATTTATGTTCTCTTAAAAAATACCTTTGATGTTCCCCACCTCCAATTGCAACTGAGTGTTGCTACCGGCTTGGCCACTATCAATGTGGTGTTGTTTGCCATATGGGCCATGGGATTCGGTCCAGGATATTGGATCATTTCATTTCTTTGCTATGGATTCCTGATATTGATGACCAGAGCCCGCTTAGGTCATGTGTTTGAACGAACGATCGATTTGCAGATGGAGCTAGCCAAGCTGGCTGCGGTCATCCGAGTCTTGGAAAAGAGATCCTTCGAACGGGAGGAGGCTATTCGACATGTCACCGAACCCTTTCGAACAGGTGACGAACCACCATCCTTGGCTATCAAGCAATTAGCCAAAATTTGTAGCGGGCTGAGTATCAAAGGCCATCCCTTGATTCACATCGCGGTCAATCTGATTGGCCCGTGGGATATGGCCTGGACCTGGTATCTTCAAAAAGTGTGTGAACGTCTCCGACCCGTGTTGCCTGTCTGGCTTGAGCAGGTTGCCACCATTGATGCGGCCATGGCCCTGAGCACCTTTGCCTTTCTTAATCCCACCTATGTGTGGCCAACGCGGCGTGAGAATCCTGCTGACCAAGACGCAGGAGTGGTCACCACATCACTGGGGCATCCTCTTCTACGGCACGAACAACGTGTGAGTAATGATTTTGATCTTCAAGCCGTTGGCCAACTGTTTTTAGTGACCGGTTCAAACATGTCCGGAAAAAGCACGTTTCTGCGGACGATCGGCATCAACGTGTGTTTGGCCCAAGCCGGGGGACCGGTGTGTGCGGATACGTGGGAATGGTCGTGGGTGCGCCTCCATTCATGCCTTCGTGTGGGCGATTCCCTTGAAGAAGGTCTGTCCTATTTTTATGCCGAAGTGAAACGGCTCAAAGGAATTTTGCTTGCGGTGGGGAATGGTGAACAGGATCCCGTGCTGTACCTGATCGACGAAATTTTTAAAGGCACGAACAATCGTGAACGATTACTCGGCAGCGAAGCCTACATTCGAGAACTCACCACCGGACACGGGTTGGGGCTGGTCACGACTCATGATCTGGAATTAGCTAGACTAGAAGACGAATTGCCAGGCATTACCAACGTCCACTTCCAAGAAACCGTCGGAGAAAAAGAATTAAAGTTTGACTATCACCTCCGTCCCGGCCCCTGTCCCACCACCAACGCCCTCCGCATCATGGCCATGGAAGGCCTCCCGGTTCCCAAACAGGAACAGTCTTAACCGTTACCACGCTTTTCCCCGGTACTCTGAGAAGGGTAACCCTCGATGTTCCCCCTTTGGAAAAGGGGGTTAGGGGGATTTTCCAATCATGTTATAACCCTGCTGATTGCGGCGGGAATCTGCATGAAGGAAAAAATTAAGGAATAATCAACTGCGAACCTTGCTGTTCTTGGTCGGTTTTTTCACCCGTGGAAGTGCCACAGTGCGCGCATGTGTAATCGTACTTGTTACCGGATGGCAGGACCAACAACAGTCGTTCGCGGACAGGAGTGGCCTCCTTACAGGTAGGACAAAACAACAGAGTGGCATTCAGCGACTGAAACTGCGAATTGGGGTTACCCTGAGAAGGACTGGGTTTAGGACGCATGCCGGGCGGCATGGAGCCAACGTTTCGAGGATCAAAAGGGAAACGTGCCATGGGTCGATCTTACTGAGGGAACTGTGGTGGGTCAAGGGATGTTGGCTCAAAGTGCAATAAGATTGGTTCGGAAATGGGATCATGAGGGTTGTGTAGGGTGGGCATCGCCCACCTTTTTTTTATGTGGGGCTTTGTCTCAATGGCAGCGAAATTGAGTCCAAGGCGATACAGTTGTCATTTCGAGCCCTTCGACCCTGCTTAGGACAAGCTCCGCGAGAAATCTTTTCTTTGGGATGGCACAGGTTGCTTGGTGTGAGAAACAACGAGATTTCTCCCGTTGGTCGAAATGACAATCTAACGCGCAAGGTATGTTTCTATAGGAGCGGTTCGTCAATGTGAGTCCCGTCATCCCCGCGATTGTAGGCGGGGATCCATGCGTGGCCGTTTTTTTGTGGCGTTGGGGTGTGGAGGGTTCGCGAATCTACAAATTAAAACCTGGATCCCCCAGAAAGGATGTCGGGAATGATGGATCAATTTGCACAGGGGGAAGAGGGTTTTCGTGGAGTATATTCAAGATTTTGGTGTTGAAAAATTTTAACCTCTCCTTTCAACACGCAAGAGACGAGCGTATAATGGGCGGAAAGGATGATGAACGATGACAAGCCCTGGTCTCAAAACTAAATTGGAGTATTCGGATTACGTGCATATTCCATCCGATGGGAAGCGGTATGAATTATTGGAAGGAGACTTACACGTGACGCCAGCCCCAAGCCCTCTTCACCAACGGGTTTCGAAACGCCTTCAGCGGATATTAGAAGCCTACTTTGAAGAGCCGGGCCAAGGAGAAGTTTTTGATGCCCCTATTGACGTAATTTTGACCAACCAGGATGTGGTCCAACCCGATTTGGTGCTCGTGACCAATCCTGAACAAATATCGACACGTGGTATCGAGGGCCCTCCACTGTTATTGGTGGAAATCTTATCCCCTTCGACTCGTGAGTATGATCGCACTGCCAAGGCCAATCGATATGCAACTTTGGGTGTGGTTCATTATTGGATGGTTGATCCTGAGACGCAGGTTTTAGAATGCTATCGCTCTACTGGGACCACATTTGAGTTGATCGTCCAAGCCCAAAGCTCCTCTGTGTTAACCCACCCTGACTGGCCCGACTTGCATATCTCGTTAGCCGAGTTGTGGGCTTAGGGCTCGCGCAAAAATAACTTCCCATGTTTGGGCGTCGATCCATCCCATCTGGCGGCGTTGTTCGTCCTTTCCATACGGGGAATGTTGAAAAAAGCCGCCAGCGGCGTTCTCGCCATTTTGCCGTGCTCACGTACTGAGAGTACGCTCCGCGCGTCAAAAGGGCTGCGGCCTTGCTGGATAGACCCTTCGGAAAGACTCAGGGCATGCTTTTTTGAACATTCCCTCCCCTTGACGATGCGTGGCTCATCTGGAGCTTTGATTGGCTATTGGAGCGCAATATTCAACAGGCCCATACGAGGAGGATGTGCAGCCGCCGGATTTGGGAACTCCTTGCAGGGAACCTGAACAGTCTGCCCCCGCGGAGGCTGAGGAGCACGCTGGGGCGGAAATGGTTTTGGGTCCTTTTGCCGAGACAAAAGGATCTCGTCTGCAGGGGCGACACCCTGCATATTAAATTTTGAACTACGTCCCAGGCATTTCTTTTATCATTTCGAACCCTTCGACGCTCCTCAGGACAAGCTCCGCGAGCAATCTATTCTTTGGGATGGCACAGGTTGCTTGGTGTGAGAAACGACGAGATTTCTCCCGTTGGTCGAAATGACAATCTAACGCGCAAGGTATGTTTCTATAGGAGCGGTTCGTCAATGTGAGTCCCGTCATCCCCGCGGTTGTAGGCGGGGATCCATGCGCTTTGGTTTTTTTATGGAGATGCGGGGTTGAAGATTTTGTACCGAATAAATCAAACCTGGATTCCCGCTTACAACTGCGGGAATGACCGATCACTTTTCACAAGGGCAAGAGGGTTTTCGTTCCCTAAACCCCACCCGTTGAAATCTACCCAAAAAAAGGAGCCCCACACCGTAAGGTGTGAGGCTCGTGGTTGAACTCACAGGTTCAATCCTAGAATTCATCGGTTCTGCGTATTCTGATCTCTCAATGAGACCATGGTATTTCCTCCTGTTGAGCGACGAAGCTGTTAAGGCTGAACTTTTACCGCAGCATGAGCTTGGTTTGAGGATCGAAATCCTGTTACTTCTTTGAGTTGTTGCTCGACGTCCTGTTCCCATTGCGCTTGTTTCTTCGCGATCGTGCCGTGGTTGGTCTCTTTGTCGTATAGCCGATTCAACCGTGTGGCAGTAGCACGGACGAGTTGGAGCATTTGGTATGGATTGTCCCCGGTTTCCATGGACGTGTTGGCTTGGCGGACGAGCAAACAACTGATGGCGAAGTGGAGTTGCTCATGTCGAAGCAATCGATTGGCGATGCTCTGTTCGTAGGGATACCAGGCTTCCACAATGTGGGGTTGGACCCATGATTGATCCGGGTCAAACCTGGCTTGTAAAAAAGGCGGATCGACTTGGTCAAGTGTGATCACGACCGCCGTTTGTGCGGAGTTCTTATTATTTCCGTAAGACTTGGTGAACTCCTCCCATGTCGGTGCATGGTCGGGGATGCAAGCCGGGAGTGGGTGTTCCTCTGCCTTCCATTGAATGTTTGATGCGCATCCAGTAAGCGTGATAATAACAACGACAAGGATTGATTGAAGGCTCCTAGACCACATGGTGAGTTGTACTCTCCGCATTGGAAAGCTGTATAAATAAAAACCTCTCGATTATCTTGGTCGTCTCGTTTATGATTTTTCTTTAGTCGCTGCCCCTGGTGTTGTCAATCCCCTCCTTTGTAAGGAGGGGGAGGGGAGGTAGAGGGGGTAATGGTCCATGCGTTTCAACTGTCTGTGCTAGGAGCCTGTCCGAGATTAGCCGAATCTACTGTGGATGTGCGGGATTTGGCCAGATCTTCCGATCCTTTTCGTTGAATAGTCACACTATTCGCCTCAAACGATCGAAACATCTGACTCAAACCCGCACACCCTCGTGACGATTGCTAATCTCGGACAGGCTCCTAGTAATGGGAAAAAGCCATGAGTGAAGAATCTGAACATAGGCCCGAAGACGGCAGGGCTGATGTAACAATCCGGCACAAAGACCCACCAAATCGCCGGGCCTTTCTCGTCGGTGCCACATCCGTGCTGGGGATGGCCGCGGCGAACTTGTTATTGAGTCCGCCTTCCGGTCGAGCCCTAGATGTGCCGGGCGATCCCACCAAGGTGCCGGGTGCACTGGCTACGGTCTATGGTTCCCGGTCGCGGTTTGAACAGGCCAAGAGATTAACAAAGCCTCAACGGTCTCGAACTCCCTTGCAAGACTTGCAGGGCATCATCACGCCGTCGGCTCTACATTTTGAACGCCATCACAATGGTGTGCCACTCATCGATCCTTCCCGCCATCGTCTGTTGGTTCATGGGTTGGTGGAGCATCCTTTAATTTTTACGATGGATGAGTTGAAACGGTTTCCCGCGACCTCACGGATTGCCTTTGTGGAGTGCTCCGGGAACAGTGGCAAAGAATGGAAAGGCCCCAAGGGGAAAACCGTACAAGAAATCCACGGATTGACCAGCACCAGCGAATGGACCGGGGTTTGGCTTTCAACGGTGTTACACGAAGCCCATCTCAAACCCGAAGCCACATGGATGTTAGCCGAAGGGAGCGATGCTGCCGCAATGACACGGAGCATCCCGTTGGACCGGGTTTGGGATAACGCGTTGTTGTGCTATGCGCAAAACGGGGAGCCGCTCCGGCCAGAGCAAGGCTACCCGCTTCGGTTGTTGTTACCAGGGTGGGAAGGCAATACCTGTATCAAATGGTTGCGCCGCTTAAAACTAGTGTCGGCACCATTGATGACTCGTGAAGAAACCTCCAAGTACACTGACTTGATGCCCGATGGCACCGCGCGTCAATTCACTTTCGAGATGGAGGCGAAATCGGTGATCACCAGTCCATCCGGCGGACACCGGTTGAAGGCTTCCGGATTTGTTGAAATTCGAGGATTAGCCTGGAGCGGGCGTGGACGAGTCGAAAAAGTCGAAGTGAGTGTTGATGGCGGACAAACCTGGCAAGAAGCAGAATTACAAAATCCCATTTTACCTAGATGCCACACGCGGTTTCGAATTTCCTGGCATTGGGAAGGCCAAGAAGCCATACTCCAAAGCCGCTGTACAGACGAGACTGGATATCAGCAACCCACGCTGCAAACGTTAATCAACGCCCGTGGCACCAACTCCTACTACCACAATAATGCCATCCAAAGCTGGAAGATTCACGAAGACGGAAATGTGCGCAATGTGCAGGTGTAAGCGGTTCCCCATCTCCTGCTCCCCCTTTGTATCCTCTCCATTTGTCAAAGGGGGGGCATGATTGCAAAAGTGCTCGTGTATGAAGAAATCGTAGGGTATGGTGTATAGGGCACCTCTAAAAACCGTCCTTTTCCGTGATGGCGGCGTCAGCCGCGTGCTCAAATCCTCATGTATTCGCCCATACACTCCGGTTTTCCGCGCGCGGCTTCCTTGCCCTCACAAAAAATGCCTGGTTTTTAGAGGTGCCCTATATAGTTCTCTCTTCTGTGGCTGCAGATCTCACTCGCCTGCGCGCCTGGGCGTTGAAGCGCTCCGGCGCGAAAACGCGGAGCCGCTCTCAGCCTTCGTGCTACTTCGGCGAAGGAGGCTCGGCGGAGCCATGTGCTGGTTCTGGGTAGGCGACAGTAGATGGTGTGGCTACAGGGATGGGGCGTAGGGGAAGAGAAAGAAACCCCTCACCTCAATCCTCTCCCCACAGGGGCGAGGAGGCAAGAAGTGCCCTATGAATTTTTTGGCAGGTAGACGTTTGATGGCTCACGTTCTCCTAAATCTTTTTCTCATTTCTCTTTTTCTGGGCGGAAGTCCATTGGCTGTGGTGTGGAGTGGAGAAGAGCGCGAGTCCTTTCATCTTGGGCGTGTGGCGACGGATGAGGAGGTCAACGCCTGGGATATTGATGTGGGGCCAGATGGCGAGGGGTTGCCGGTTGGTAGAGGGACGGTTGAGGAAGGCGCTCAGGTGTTTGCCGAACATTGTGCGAGTTGTCATGGGGCCACTGGCGTGGAAGGGCCCATGCCCAAGTTGGTCGGCGGGCAGGGCACGTTGGCTACGAGTCATCCTATTAAAACCATTGGCAGTCATTGGCCATATGCCACGACGCTGTTTGATTACATCAATCGGGCCATGCCATTTACGGCACCACAGTCAATGAGTCCGGACCAGATTTATTCAGTGGTGGCGTGGTTGTTGTTTCGCAACGGTCTTATTGAACAGGACGCGGTGCTCAACCAAGACATGCTTCCGACAGTGCGGATGCTCCATCGGGATGGGTTTGTGCCGGATCCGCGCCCGGATGTGAATCGGCCTCATCCCAAACAATCCAAACTGCCTGTGCCCATGCTTGGCGAAATACATTTTCCCACGTCAGGTTCTCCCAAGGCGCAACGCCATTTTCTTCGAGGTGTGCTGTTGCTACACAATTTTGAATATGACGATGCGCAAGTCGCGTTTCAGCGCGCACAGAAGATCGATCACGATTTTGTGATGGCCTACTGGGGTGAGGCCATGACGTTCAATCATCCCCTGTGGGGTGATCAATATTTCGATCAGGCCCGAGAGGTGCTGGCTCGACTGGGATCGAGCGATGAAGAGCGGATCGCCAAAGCTCCTACGGATCGTGAACAGGGATATCTGCATGCGATGCACGCGCTGTATGGGGAAGGTAAAAAAGTAGATCGGGATCGCACGTATGCGGACCAGATGCGTGTCCTCAGTGACCGCTATCCTCATGACCTTGATGCCGCAGCTTTTTACGCGCTGGCTTTATTAGGAACCGCGCAGGGTGAACGTGATGCCAAGACGTATTTGGAAGCCGCGTCGATTGCCGAGTCCGTGTTCCAACGGAACCCTCGGCATCCCGGGGCCGTGCATTACATGATTCATGCGTACGATGACCCCGAGCATGCCTATTTGGGTCTTCGCGCGGCTCGGACGTATGCGAAGATTGCGACGGCTGCCCCGCATGCCCAACACATGCCCTCGCATATTTTCATGGCCTTGGGTATGTGGGATGAGGTCATCACGGCGAATGAAATCAGTTGGGCGGCGAGTGAGACGCGACGCAAGCAAAAAAGTTTGGGAGTTGGCGAGCGGTCCTATCATACCGTGTATTGGTTGATGTACGCCTATCTCCAGCAAGGACGGGTTGCCGACGCGAAGCGGTTGTTGGACATGGTGAGAGACGATGCGGCGCAGGTGGAGTCACGGTTTGTGAAGGGCTACCTAGCGGCGATGCGTGGGACGTTTATTGTGGAGACTCAGCAGTGGGATGTGAGTGGATTAGAGGAAGACCGTGCGGGACTTCGTTTTTCCGCAGTGACGAGTGAACTCTTTGCCATGGGACTGAGTGGGGTGAAAACCGGCAGCATGGACATTGCCCGAAGTGCTGTTGCCAAACTTCGCGATCACATTCACTCAGCAACAGGAACCCGTTCCCCATCGCAGGTATTGCCGGCACTGGTGATGAAAAAACAATTATCAGCCTTACTCCTTGCTGCCGAGGGAAAGGTGGAGCAAAGCTTGAGGTTATTGAAGGAAGCCACGACGATGGCGGATACTCTTCCCTTTGATTATGGTCCGCCGTTTCCCGTGAAACCCGTGCATGAATTGTATGGAGAACAGTTGTTGGAGTCTGGAAGAATTAACTCGGCGAGGGCGCAGTTTGATTTGGCGCTTGCTCGTGCTCCCAAGCGCGCCCTGTCCCTCAAAGGGCTTGCGGCATCATCAATGGAGTAGCGTCAGCGAGTATTGGTACAGGTATTTAGGCTGAAGGCTGAAGGCTGAAGGCTGAAGGCTGAAGGCTAAAGGCTGAAGACTGAAGGCTAAAGGCTGAAGGCTAAAGACTGAAGGCTGAAGGCTGAAGGCTAAAGACTGAAGTCTAAAGGCTAAAGACTGAAGGCTATGACTCATTATGCCTGACGTTTTGTATGATCACGCATGATTGCCCCCTAAAAGCCTTTGGCCTTCAGTCTATCCACCTGAGTTACACTTTTTTTGGTGTGGAGATCGCGGGATTTTTTCGTTTCTTGGGAGCGTCGGGAGTGATTGCGGCCTTCAATTCCTGCTCATTGTCTTTCGTAAACAGGTGCAAGCGCCGGAGTACTCGTTCATCTAATTGGGAACGCGGGTCTTTTTTTACCGTGTTCTCCTTTCCCTTTTCTGCGACCAACCCTTCTTTGGTGATGTCAGGTTCCTTGCTGCGGGTGAACCATTCAAAGGCGAGGTAGGCGGCGAGGATCAGGAGCAATCCCCCGAGAATGACGGCCTTTCTCTGTTGCGCCAGGGTTTCATCGAGATATCCCAAGACGGAGAAGAACCCGAAAAACATGCACCACACTAATATGATGGTCATTCGTAAGGCGTTTTCCATGATCTCCTGTCCGATTCAGCTCCTGCAACGTCATTCCCTTTTTCCATTGTCGGTGTTTGCCAGCCTTGTGGCAAGACCTTAATTCGTGATGCGTCATACGTGATGAGTAGGGAGGTATGGATAATAAGGAAAGAAAGAAAGGTTCTTCCCCTTACCGGTCACTTACCCATTACTTTTTCCAATTCGCTTCACGTATCACGGTTCACGCTTCACGTTTTCTTGGGATTGCTCCTGTTTCTTCTGAATGGCTTTGGCTCGGGCAGCAAGTTCGTCGGCTTGGGTGGCGCGCTTGGTTTGTCGAAGGAGTGCCGCGTAGTTCTTGAGGGTTCGAGCTACGGTTGGATGCTCTTCGCCCAATGCTTTTTCATTGATTGCCAGGGCCCGTTGCATGAGGGGCTCCGCCTTGTCGTAGCTGTCTTGGTTAAAATGGAGGAGAGCTAGATTGTTCAATAGATTGGCGACCTTGGGGTCCTCGGAGCCAAATTTTTCTTCATTAATTTTCAGTGCCCGTTCGAGAAGAGCAATCGCTTTATCGAATTGGCTCCTGATTCGATACAGGTCCGCCAAGTTCGTGAGTCCTGATGCGAGACGAGGATTGTCAGGTCCATATGACACTTCGGTGATACTGACAACCCGTTTGAGATGGATTTCCGCTTTGCTGTAGGCTTTTTGGATGATGTGGATGAGCGCAAGATTGTTAAGGCTGCCCACCAAGCCAGGGCTTTCCGATCCGTAGGCTTGATCATTGATCGCGATGGCTCGTTCAAGGAGGGGCACGGCCTGGTCGTAACGCTCTTGAGCGCGGTAGAGTAACGCCAGGTTGTTCAAACTTTCCACAAGCACCGGGTCCTCCTTCCCCACTTTGTTTTCGGTAATCGCTAAGGCCCGGGTGAGATAGGGTTCGGCTTGTTCATATTGTTCTTGAGAGGCGTGGAGCCCAGCCAGGTTCTTGAGATCCACCACGACGTCGAGATGGTCTTTGCCCAGCGCTTCTTCTCGTATCTTGAGCGCTTCTAGAAACAATGGTTTGGCTTTGTCAAATTGTTTTGTCGCGTGATACAAGGCCCCCAAATTGCTCAAGCTGATGGCGAGTTCAGGATCGTTGGGTTCGAGGGTTTTTTTGTGCAGATCGACGGCTCGAGCGAGAAGCGGTTCGGCTTTGTCGTACTGTCCTTGGACGTCGTAGAGGAGGGCGAGTTTCGTGAGGGTTTCCGGAAGGCGGTTATCCTGTTCGCCGAATTTCTCAGCCTCTTGGAGGGCGGCCTTCAATTCGTCTTCGGCTTCCTGGAAACGATTCTGCTGCATCCGCAATTCACCACTGTCCATGTGCATTTCCCACGGAGTCCTGGCGTCTTCGCAGCCTGCCAGTCCGATCAGGAGAATCCCGCAGAAGCACATTGTCTCAACCCATTTATTCATAGCCATGAACATGTCCTTTCTTTTCCTCGGTGCGATCAGTCTTTGTCGTGTGGAGCATTCAATATGCCCGATGTCAACGGAACAGCCAGGATAATTGTTCAGAAGGTGTTGAGACAAGTCGGGCTTAAACCTAGAAATGGCAGTTGGGTGCCCAACTGCCGTTTCTAGGTTAGAACAGCGACTGTTGCTGCGGTTGCCCGGGCCTGGCGAAGGTGTGAGGGATGGGCTGATCGGGTTCAAGCGGGAACCCGGCCTTTCGATACGCTATGTCAAACGATTGTCGAATGGCATCCCAGGTGGAGCCTTGTCCCTGATGACGTGTGAAAAACCGTTTCTCGGACACATCGCCGCCTCGAACCTCTTGTAAACGGTTGAGGATTTTTTTGATCCGATCCGGAAAGGCTTGAGCCATGCGTTCAAGAAACACCGATTTCACGCTTCCATTCAACCGAAGAAGAATATAGGAAGCATCGAGGGCCCCGGCTTCTCGGGCTCGATGAAGAATCGCGGGAATGTCGTGTTCATTGAGTCCCGGGATGACCGGCGCGATAAACACGTGCGTGGAAATTCCCGCTTGCGCCAAGTGGGTCATGGCCTCAAAGCGTTTGGTGATCGATGGAGTCTGAGGTTCCACCTTGCGTGCCGTGTCATTATCGGCAAAAGGAATGCTGAAGTAGACGCGCAGCCACGCATGTTTGTTCAAGGTTTTGAGAATATCCAAGTCCCGCTGAATAAGTGCAGACTTGGTAATAATAGTCACAGGATTGCGAAACTCCGCGCACACGGCAAGGCATGAGCGAGTGAGTTCATGCGTCGCCTCTAATGGTTGGTAGCAATCGGTGTTTCCGGAAAAGACGATGAGTTCACCTTTCCACGACCGTTCCATGAACGCCGCACGTAATGCTTCAGCGGCATTGGGTTTCACGATGAGTTTGGATTCGAAATCCGTGCCTGCGCCAAAGCCCCAATATTCGTGGCTGGGGCGCGCATAACAATATGCACAGGCATGAAAGCACCCTCGATACGGATTGACGCTCCAACGAAACGGTAGGTCGGGGCTGTCGTTACGGCTGAGGATTGAGCCCGTTTCCTCCTCGTAGACTTCGGGTGTGATTTGTGGCGCGGGTTCGAGGAGTTCCCGCTGAGCCGAGAGAAACGGATTCTGCGGATTCGAAATACGTTTCATGGGCTATTTGCTTTAATGATTTGGCTGCGTTGTTGCTCCTGATGGCGAGCCAACACCTGTTCGCGCAAGAGGTGAAAGTGTGTGGTGATTTCAGACTCTAGGAGCCACAGTAACAACCACTCAGGAACCCAAATGGATGGTTGAACGACAAGTGTTAAAGTTGCGATGGTTGTTTTATCAGAAGACGATCGCGATAGATCCCACGTCCAATCATACCGGTCGAAATCCCCTTTCACCAATGTGGTTTCTAACCTGTGGGGTGGGGATTCCAGAGTGCTGGTCACAAGTGCAAGATTGACAGGTATATATTGGGCAGGAACCTGCATAGCCACTTGTACCCGATTGTTATCGCGTGTAGTACTTAGGATCACTGGATGTCGTGGAAACAAGTCCGGCCAATGCGCATAATCCGCAAGGACCTTGTAGGTGGTTGACGGAGGAGCTAGCAGTTTCAGCTCCGCAGTGACAGTTCCCACTCCTTTGGAAATGCTGACCTTGTGCGAAAACCATGCGTTTTCGGCAAGTGCCAAGTTGACCGGACTGAGCGAAATAAGAAAAATGAAACAAACTAGAATGTTGGGAAGAGCCATCATGTCATTGCTACGTGTACAGGCAAGCGAAAATAGGGAAATCCATTATTTCCCCCTTTGGAAAAGGGGGCAAGGGGGATTTTTCAGTTATTCCGTTCCAGCCCCTGGACACATGATCCAAGGGATCATCTCAAATCTGTACCCTGGTTGTCTCCCCTTGGCCATTGCGGTAAACTTCAGCCCTGAAATTTTCTTTTCCTCATATGAACATAACATCGCTTGCCCCCGTAGCTCAGGTGGATAGAGCGACGGTTTCCTAAACCGTAGGCCGGACGTTCAAATCGTCTCGGGGGCACCAATATTTCAAGCACTTACAGCGGTCGTGGAATCGGTAGAAACGGCAGGTGTTATTACGGTGTTAATTTTGGCAATGGCTCGTAGTAAATCGTCTTCATTGACACTGTTATAGCGTCGGTGCATCTTCTCAGATTTGTGCCCTACAATCTTCATTGCAGTAACAGTATCTACTCCTGCCCGTCTAAGATTAGTAGCAGCACAGTGTCGCAGGTCATGAAAACAGAAATCCTTGATTCCAGCACGTTTTAAGGCGGTTTTGAACGCATGCTTGATCTCATCAATGGACTTGCCATCGTACAAGAATACACGATTTGTTGTTAAACTCCGCACCTTAGCCAGTTCGCCCAAACACTTTTGAGTATCGTCAGTCAGCGGAACCAGACGCGGCTCTTTGGTCTTCGTATCCACACCCCGCAACTTAATAAACCCCCGTTTAAGGTCCACTCGATCCCAGGTCAATTTCATAATCTCACCGAGACGTGGGCCAAGTCGGTAGGCAATTAAAAGAATTGGCTGAATGTGGGGTGCTGCTGTCTCATAGAGCCTGTGCCACTCATCCTCAGTTAATACCCTATCACGTTCGTTATTCGTATCAGGAATCGGCACTTTCTTGGCAGGGTTAATCATCACCAGCCCACGCCGTTCTGCCACACTAAACACATGTTTGAGGATAATGTGGTCATTGTTAATTGTTCCAAGACTGGGCTTTCGTCCATCTCGACGCATTCTTTGTGCGCGATAGGTTTCCACATCTTCTGGGAGAATTTCATTGAGTGGCTTCTTGCCGAAGAACGGAATCAATTGTAACCGCACAGCATGGAGTGTGTGCTAATGTTAGTTGAAATTTGAAGCGGCTCCCCCACCTGTGGTGAGATGGCGTTCGACGAAGAATCGACATCTCAGCAACAGAAAAAAAGGAGCCACTTCATGCGCAGTATTGCGAAAACGACAACGAGAAGCAAGAAGACGCGCCGCTTGGGGGCCGTGCGGGTGATTCGGCCCGAGCAGTATGAGGCCTTCGATGTGAACAGCAAGGTGGAATGTATTCAGGCCCTCATCCCCTTGGGTCTGATGCGGATTCAGGAGCTCTTAGAGGACGAAGTGTGTGCGGTGGCCGGGGCCCGGGATGAACGGAAGGGGGCTCGGCTGCCTGGCCGCCGGCATGGGAGTAATCCCGGGAGTGTCCGGCTGGCGGGGCAACGGCATCCGTTGCCGATTCCTCGCGTTCAGTACGTGGGGGGTGGCGAAATGGCCTTACAGCGCCTGCCCCACCTCCGTGGGACAGGTAAGCTGGATGAGGTCCGGCTCAAACGCGTGCTGTATGGGATTTCCTGCCGGAACTATGAGGCGGCGGCGGCCGCAGTCCCTGGGGCGATTGGCTTGTCAAGCGCGACGGTGTCGCGGAGTTTTACGGATGCCAGCGCCAAGCCACTCAAGGGACTGCAGGAACGCGACCGCCGTGAGCGAGACATCGTCGCCATCTTTCTCGATGGCAAGACCGTTGCCGACATGACGATGGTCGTGGCGATCGGGATCACGCTCACGGGCGAGAAACACGTCCTGGGGTTTGTGGAAACGGGAACGGAAAATGAGCAAGGCCTCACGCCCTTTCTGCAGGAGTTGGGGGAGCGCGGCCTCACCAGTTCCCAGGGGTTGGTGGTCATCATTGATGGGGGCAAAGGCCTGCGAGCGGCCGTGCGCCACGCCTTTGGCCACTCAGCCCTGGGGCAGCGGTGCCAGTGGCACAAACGGGAGAATGTCGTCAGCCATGTACCGAAAGGCGACCAGGCCACGTGGCGACGCCGGCTTCAACGGGCGTATCAAGGCCCGACCTATGCGGAAGCGAGAGCCGCACTCACGCACCTGCAGACGGAACTGGAGGACCGCAACCAATCGGCGGCTCGGAGTTTGGCGGAAGGTCTGGAGGACACGGTGACGTTGCCTCGGCTGGGGGTGTTTGCTCTGGTAGGTCTGTCCTTCAAAACGACGAATTGTCTGGAATCCATCAATGCCTTGGTGGAAGAGCGGTGTGCCAAGGTGGATCGCTGGACGAACTCGAATCAGCGGCAGCGGTGGTTGGCCGCGGCGTTGCTGGATATCGAGCCACGGCTCCGCAGAGTCAAGGGCTATCGGCACTTGCCACGCTTGCGTGAGGCACGGTAACAAGAGTTAAACATTGGGAAGACCTCGATGAAGAAGGTTGCCTAATATGAACCTCGGAGCCGTGGAGAATTTCAACTAACTTTGGGCTTGACTCGCGGGAGGCGCAGCTGGTTCAAGACTTCCGGAATGAGCGTGTTCACTGAACCCCATCCCCAGAATGAGCATTCCTGCTATGGCGGCTACAGAAATCAAAGCACGGGTCGCTATGATTCGGGAATACTCAGGTCTAGTGTGACTCATTGTACTACCTCTCTGAAAGGCCCTGCGCCTTTAATGATGAAGATGTCCATATGGATCTTCCTTTCGCGTGACTGCCTAAGACCACTCCCTCGGTGTGCTGAGGATGTCGTCTCGGTGATGGTGGTGGGTCTCCTCGTTCAAGTTGCCACCATCTCATCGCAGCTCGACAGTTATCGTTGAGTTTATATTGAAAGGTGTAAAGAAGTAAACTTAGGTGAATTGGGTAGGTAAAGTATATTAAACGAAGGATCTATCGTGAGTGCGGAGATTGATTAGTTAAGGACAACAAAGAGCCCCACCGTCGCAACGATGAGGCTCGCTCTTGTGTGACTATATTATCGATAACTTAGGCTTGTATCTTCCTCATTTGCCTCGCTTGCATGAAGTCCTACGTGGAGACTTTCAATTACTTTGGGCTTGATTTCTTCACACCCTTCAGACATTAACCCCTCATCACATAAATGAGAAATGAAATACTGAGTTGCTAAAAAATTTGTTACCACCCCAGGATGCCCATCTCCTGGGTTTGCTGATAGGTGGTCCTTGGAGAATGTGTGGGTCATTGATTCAAAATTTTCATTTGGATTCAGGTAGGCAATTGTACTTTTCTTTAAAGCGTTTTCGACTTTTGTTAAATAACTTTTAAGAGGATTTGATTGATAACTTCTGCTTGGAAACAAATAAAATAACAATTTAAATTTTCTATCTAAAGAAGCACTTTTGATCTTTTGGAGCAGTTCTTCATATTTGGAAAAATTTCTGGGCTCATATAGCCTTTTTACCCACCCAACATATCCATAGTATGGATAAAATGAGACGAACAAGTTGTTTATCGAATTGTAAAGAAAATTTAAGCTCTTAAATTGATAGACATAGCCTGTCGCCTTCGCGTAATAATTAATAAATAGAATTCTTTTTTTCATCTTCGTTTCTTCATTTTGTTTAAAATGAGGATCATTTGACACAAAAGAAAAAACCACTAAATCTGGTTGCAAAATTTCAATATTCTCCATTAAGAAATCGAACTCTTCTAATGTAGCCAGCCCATTTCTACCAAATGAAAATAATTCAACTTCAGGTGTCATCTGGTTCAGGTAGTTAATCACCATTCCATCCCATGTTGTCCCCCATGGCATACCATCACCCATAATGAAAGAATCTCCAAGGATTAAAATTCTGTAGCCAGATTTTTCTATAATGTTAGAGTTCCAGGTTTTTTTGTATACAAGCCCCAATTCATTCTTAATGCCTATTTCATCTAGTTCTTTTATATTTTTTGGGAAAATTGTTGTTTTATTAAATTTGTCTAATTGATGGTCAAATTCTTTTTCTAAAGTTAGATTCTGCATTGAATAGCTTTTGGGTAGTACTAGTTCCAATGCAAAAAGTCCAATAACTATCAAAGCAGATAAAACATAAATATTTGTTAGAATGACTCTATTTGGCCGAATGCCCAAAACAGCGATAAAGACACCTAGAATAGCAGGTGCCATTTGTATTGGCGTTATATTAAATGGGTTGCCTTCCATTACATCCCACATGAGAGTAAGGGCAATCAGCATGCCCCCAATAAAAATCAACACTGCTCGTTCTATCTTTTGCATCAAAAGACACCTATACTATTCATTCGCTTAGGATTTCCCTTACAACTGAGAGCAACCTGGCTCTCCCAGCAAAATCAACGGAAGACCAGTGATTTTCGAATTACTACCTTGATAGAGATCCTTTACATCATTGCTGAACCCATCGTTTTATAATGACCCTCCACCTATACTCTGACTCAACTAGTTTCCGGTTTTCTTATCGGTTTTCCTTGCTGAAAATTTAATAACCCGAAGCAGCTTTCCGTGGGACTGTCAAAAGATGGCACATCCTCCCTTCTAAATGGGGGCCTAGTGTAGCGGATTTTCTCATAAAGAATGGTCCAAGTTTTGGCTACGGCTAGTGGCCTAAGAGACCTGGCCCTTGGAAGTAGGGTCAGGCATGAGTATTGACTTATTTAGTTTCTCCCCTGTGTAGGCCCCTTGACCCTCATCGCGGCCATTGAAGATCCCGCCGTGATCGTCAAGATTCTCGCCCACCTGAGTGTGCCCACCCGTGCTCCACCACAAACAATTTCGTGCGAACCGTCCAGCCTGTTTCGCGCAACGTGGCAGGACGATTATACGTAATCTTACCTACTATTGCCAATTTGGAAAAATAGCAAGTGTGCTATGAGGGGTCCGGACATTGGCACCCCAACGGAACAATTGTGGGGATCGACTTTTTGCGGGAGCGAATTTCGAGGGTTATGGAAGGCTGCCAGTACAGCTGAATTTCATCGAGTGACCGTGTTCATAAACAAGACCGCGATGGCGGGCCTAGGTGAAGGGCCACCGTATTAAAGTGTAACCTTTTTTGTAACCGCCAGGTCTCACACCCCTCACACCCTACGCAACTCAGTGCAACTTCGTTGGCAGACCTAACTCATTGATCAATCAACTGGTTTCCGCTTCTGGGGCGGTGTTTCGTCGAAGGGGAGATTGAGCTGGTTACGGTTTCCTAAACCGTAGGCCGGACGTTCAAATCGTCTCGGGGGCACCAATATTCTTCTTTCGTTTGGTAGTTTGCAGAATGAACAGGTATCAGTTGCGCCCCCTTTTCCCCTTTGGTTGGCTTCGCCTTATGATAAAACGTGGAGATGTAATTCGAGTCTGACCGTTCGCAGTAACAGCAGTATGTCTAGCGGGTTAAAGTCCCGTCCAAGGAATTGTCCGTACACCTTGGTAGTATGAGGAAGCGGCGTCGTGGTCACACGGGGTCGTCAGTTTCCCCACAGCAAAAGAGCAGGCCGTCACGCAAGTGAACCGATGAGTAGCCTCGTACATGAAAGTGGAGACGCCGACCCTGTGGTCAGAAGGGGAAGGCCGGTGGAAGGGTGCTGGAATAACGGAAGTGGCATCCCTCGACTCCCGGGGTAGCAAGGACGGCATGTTCTGGAAGACGTATCGCCCAGTGCTGGAGACCCGTTGTGGGGGTGGGGAGGCCACCGACCACTGTGTAGAAGGCCACGAAATCACAGCGGCCCGGAACGGGAGTCGGAGGGGTTCATCGTACCGCGTGAGGCCGAGGGACCACACAACCCCGGTCGAGGGAAGGAACCCTGCTGTGTTCATGCAACCGAAGAGCGGAGGATCAGGGGATTGCCATGGCGCTAACCACCCCGGAGACGATCAGGACGCTGCCGAGGAAGCTGTATGCCAAGGCCAAGCAAGAACCGGCCTATCGCTTGTACGCCCTCTACGACAAGATCAGCCAGGAGGATATCCTCAATCATGCCTGGCGGCTTGTCCGAGCCAATCGAGGCAGCCCCGGGAGTGATGGGATCAGCTTCAAGGCCATAGAGAGTGGAATCGGGGTAGACACGTTTCTGAGGGAATTGGCCCGTGATCTGCAAGCCAAGACCTACCGAGCCCAACCGGTGCGGCGCGTCATGAGACTCAAAGCGGACGGTAGGCTGCGTCCGCTGGGGATCCCGACGATCCGAGACCGAGTGGCGCAAATGGCCGTCAAGCTCATCATCGAGCCGATCTTTGAAGCCGACTTCTGTGCGAATTCGTACGGATTCCGGCCCAAGCGATCGGCCCATGATGCGGTGGACGACATTGCCAAGACGCTCTGGGCCGGCTACACCCCAGTCATCGACGCCGACCTGTCGAAGTACTTTGACAGTATCCCGCATGCCAAACTCCTGGCCGTGGTTGCCGAGCGCATTGTGGATGGGGGCATCCTGCGCCTCATCAAGCAATGGCTCAAAGCCCCGGTTATTGGCAACGACGCGGACGGCACCCGGAAAAGTGTAGGCGGCGGGAAAGCCAACCGCACGGGGACTCCGCAAGGCGGAGTGATTTCCCCGCTGCGGGCTAACTGCTACCGGCACATTCTGGATCGAACCTGGCAACGGCGACACGGCAAAGATACATTGCACGCGCACTTGGTGCGCTACGCAGATGACTTTGTCGTGATGTGTCGAAAAGATGTAGAGGAACCGCTAAAGGTCGTGCGCCACGTACTGGACCAACTGGGCCTGAGTCTCAACGAGGCCAAGACCCACATCGTGGACGCGACCGAAGCGAGTTTCACCTTCCTGGGTTTTACGCTGCAGATGAGTCGAGGGGCGACTGGAAAGCCGTACCCGAATGTTCGACCGGCAGACACCTCGTTGAAGAAGATCAAGGCGAGACTGACGGAACTCACACAACGGGACCTGACCGCCATTGCCTTGAGCGACCTCGTGGGAACGGTCAACCGCAGCCTCCGCGGCTGGGTGAACTACTTCCACTATCGGAACTCAAGTGTGACGATGAGCAAGGTCAAAACTCACGCGGAAGACCGGTTGCGAACCCACTTGATGAAACGCCACAAGATCAAGGACAGGGGAACCGGCTTACGTCGTTTCCCGCAGGCCGATCTGTATGAGCGTTACGGGCTCTATAAGGTTCCTACGGTAGCGGGCTGGCGCTCGGCGCATGCCTTGACATGAAGAACATCGGAAAGCCGTGTGCGGGAAAACCGCAAGCCGTTCACTTAATCTGTTGATGCAAAATAAATAATGTCTTCGTAGTCCAGCGGCGCTTGGGCCAATCCAAGTCGCACAGCTGGCGTCTTGCCATCCTTGCCGGGCAGGATGTAGTTATGCACCGTGCGCATGATGTCGAGTACTTTTGCAACATTACCCGGGTTATATGGAGAATATCCGTTCCATATCCGACCATTGTTGGATTTGGAATGGATCGGACGCTCCAGCAGGGAGAGCCGTCGACGCACTTGGTTGAAGAACGAATCGACACCATGCACGCTCGCTTTGTTGTAGAGCCAAGCTTTGTGTTCTTCGTCGTAGTCGCCCAGATTGGTGAGGTAGGCCACTGTCTTCTCTGGCTCGCTCATGGTCGGGAAAGGATGGTCAAGCCACCGATCCTGCCACTTCCCGTGCGGCGTCATACAGGCCAGACGCTCTTTGATCAGCAGCAACTTGACCTCCTGCGGCTTCATCTTTGGGTGCGCGAGCTCTGCGTGCACGAACAGCATCGTCGCTTCGTTGTATTTTTGACGCTTTTCGTCCACCGTCAGATCTTTGGTGATGCGAACAGAGAAGGCATCCGCCGTGCGGCCTCGGATCTCGTCGTGGAACGCCGATAGGCACGCGGCTCGCAGTCCAGGGTCTTGGTCGATAAAGAAGCGCCACTTTTGGACATTGCCCAGCAGGCGTTTGAGGAAGAAAAAATGCCCAGACATGGTGTACTCGCCATGGGTTGGCATCCCGTATTCAGGAAGTCGTTCTACGGGCGACGGCGCATCAGGGCTTTCGATATCGTCACGCATCAATGCTGCGGCATAGGCTTCATCGATCTGCGTTGGCAGTCCGGGTTTGCGCCGCGAAGTGCGTAGGGATTTGGCACTGGCTCGCTCATGGTCTGCAGTGAGCCACAGACGTGCAACGCGACGATGCGGATAGGGCATGCCAAGGTCGCCGCTCTTCTCGACTTCGGCTTGGACAGCTTCGCTGTCCAGAGAAGAGTCGAAGTGAAGGTGGACACCGAAGCCGTAACCGTGTTCGTTGTCCACTGATGCAATGGCCGATAGCTGAATGTTGCGCTTGTCCTTGCGAACCATCCAGTTCACAAGGTCGTCCTGCCGGTCCACGCCGAGGTACAGTCGCCGAATGGGGAGGGTGGATAGGGCGTGCTCGCGGTGGGCGGCAAATGATTGGCACTGGCGATGGAGGAAGTCGAGGCGGTGGTAGAAGGTCTTGGGGTGGATGTCGGCGACTTCGATGATTCGGCGCACGGGCATCTTGTTGACCAGCAGTTTGAAAATGGTCTTGTTCTTGTGATGTTCCCGCTGCCGGGCGGTGGCCTTGGTGTTCTGTGAGAACGTCGTACCGCAGACGCTACAGCGCCAGCGGGGGCTGTCAATCGCGGTCTTGCCGAACGAGGCATATGCCCCAGCGGTACCTACGGGCACCTGACCGGTATGATTGGTACAGGCATCGTTACGGCAGAACGCCACCTCACGAGGCGACAGGTAGGCCGACATGCGCTCGACTTCTTCTGCGATGCCGAGGTTGCTCTTGAGAGGGAATCCTTCGCCGCAGGACGTGCAGATACAGGATGAAATGCCTTGGTTGCGTGAATCCAGAGTGTAGCTATTTTTTCCACGCACCGATGTGTGTTCTGGCGGAACGCCGTAGTTCGAGCAGACCGGAGACTTGCAGTGGTTGATCTGGAAGCCACCGTACTCGAGCGGTATCCGAGGGTGCTTCAGCGTAGAAGTTGCGGAAGATTTTTTCTGCATGATCCAAAACAAGAAAGCCAGCAAACAAGCGCTGTTTATGTCTGTTTGCTGGTTTGTGTCAACAGATTAAGTGAACGGCTTGGGAAAACCGCATGCACGGTTGTGTGTCCAGGTAAGGTGAGTCTGTTCAGTGGGAAGCAAGCCCACCAGGGTAAGAGCCTGAGCCCTGTAGCTTGGATGGCAGCGTGGAGAGAAACCGAGACGCTGAAGCCCATCGACAAAGCCATCGTAGAGGATGGTGAGCGAGTTCCCGGGCCGTAACGCAAGTGAACGCAGAGGTAGCCTCGAAAGTACGGAACCTCGGAGGTCGAGTCCCTGACCGTAGGACGAAGACGGCATGGGCAGGCGAAATAGGGCTGAGACGCCTGACCACTCCGGCGGGGTGAGAGCGACAGCACGGGAGCAAGGACAGACGACGCAACGGGAGAAGCCCTCCTCGTCCCAGGGAGAAATCCCTGGAGGAAGATCGGCTCTATAACCAGCTCTCTGGGAAGTGAGTCGAAGACGAGAGGGTGGCGGAGGGGCTCGTAGGAGCGAGGAAGCAGGGTAATGCCTGTGGAGCAAAGGAGCCCTACTGGCTGTAGGCTGTGATCAACATGGGAGGCAGGGACGAGGGGCTTGTCAAGTTAACTGTGTAACTGAATTGTGGGCTAGATTGTTGGCACTCGATCTCCTAAGAGCATGGCGAATTGGTTGAGAGCCCGCTTCCAGTGCGGAATGGGCATCGTCCATTTCTTCGCAATCCGCTGCATCCCTAAATACAGCACCTTCAGAATTGATTCATCTGTCGGAAAGGCTCCCCGACTTTTCAGGACTTTGCGTAACGAAAAATTCACCGATTCGATCGCATTGGTGGTATAGATGGCTTTCCTGATTTCTGGGGGATAATCAAAAAAGATCGTGAGCCGACTCCAATGCCGTCGCCACGTCGCACTGATCGTCGGATATTTCGCATCCCACCTGGCGGCAAATGTCTCCAACGCGCTTTCCGCCTCCGACAACGTCGCGGCGCCATAGAGGGCTCGCAGATCCCGCGCCACGGCTCGTCGCTCTTTCCACACCACATACCGCAAGGATTGCCGTACCTTATGCACAATGCACAGTTGCACCTGGGTGTGTGGGAACACCGTCTCCAAGGCTTCTGGCAAGCCCCCCAGCCCATCGACGCAAGCCACAAAACAATCCCGGACCCCGCGCTGCTGGAGTTCGGTGAAGATCGACAGCCAGAACTTGGCCCCTTCGGTCTCACTGATCCAGAGCCCCAGGAGTTCTTTCTCGCCCTGTAGATTCACCCCTAAGGCCACATACACGGCTTTATTCTTGACGACGCCCTCCTGCCGAGACTTCACAAACAGACAATCGAAGTACAGAATCGGATACACAGCATCTAAGGGCCGACTCTGCCAGATGCGCACATCCTCCAACACCGCATCAGTGATGGCCGAAATGAGCGTGGGCGACACCTCCACGTCATAGAGTTCTTCCAGATGCCCTTGAATGTCGCGAGTCGTCAGCCCTCGGGCATACAACGCCAGGACCTTCTCATCAAACCCTTCCAAGCGCCGTTGGCGTTTGGGCACCAACAGCGGCTCAAAGCGGCCTTGACGATCACGGGGCACCTGGAGCGGGAGATCCCCGTGGGCCGTTTGCACCGTTTTCGACGTGCTCCCATTGCGGGCATTGCCGGATCCACGGCCCTCAGGGGCATGAGGGGCATAGCCCAAATGCTCGGTCAGTTCTGCCCGCAGGGCGCGTTCTACGAGCCGTTTCGTGAGACGCTTCACCAGCCCATGTTTGCCGAATATGTCTTCGGGTGACGCACACCCTTCCAATAGCTCATCTAACAGCACATCGGTTTTGCTTGGGGTCTTGGCTCTGGTCATCAGTCCTCCTTATTCAATGGATCCGTCATGATACCAGTTACACAGTTTATCTTACAGGCCCGTAAAAGAGGCAATCGCTTGTGGCCATAATGGGGTCGGTGGTCATCATGAGGATTCTTCCCGGTTGGGTGATATGCAGTTGGCCGTTGAGCACGGTAAAGAGTTCCTTGGTTCGATTGTGGCCTTTTGCGTCTCGTGCCAAGAAGACATCCAGTTGGTTTGGCCCGGCCCATCCAATCTGTTCTCCTGGATGCCGTAGATCAAAATTAAAATTGTCGGCATCAAATCTGAGTGTACAATCTGCTTCCTCTACTGGTGAAGATGCATAGGCCACGGTGGCGCCTTCTCGAAGTTCAACGCGAATCGGATGCTCGAAGACCGAGATGTCTGGATATTCCTTCCCTGGAGGAAAGAGAGAGTCTGTTTGGGTAAATCGAGTCAATCCGTCAAAGGCCATGCGATCAGATTGTTGGTCGTGATTTCCACCGCATTCTACCGCAATAGTGGGAGTCACAAACTCGGTGGCTTCCATGATTGACCCTAATCGTAAATCGGTGACGACCAGTTGACTGGAAAACAACGCGGTGAGTGCTTTCTGTTTGTCGCCCATTTGGGTGGTAATGCCGTAGCAGGGACTGTGTCCTGAGGTGTTGTGAAGGTCAATGAGGGCTTCCAGGTTGAAGCGCTGGAATCGTTGGAGGACTGCTTGGGCAATATGCCCCTCGACACTATCATAGGGTTCTTGCCAGCACCGGTTCAGGTCTTGGCAGCCTGGCAATGTCCGAAAGGCAAAACCAGGAGGGGCGAGGGCAGCCTCAACTGCTCCAATGAAACAGACGACATTGACGAATGGGGTGTGGCCTATGCGAAGCCATTGATGAATGGCCCGAATCCCTGAAGGTTCATTGCCGTGAAGCAATGTGACAATGGCGCGAGACCGTGATGGATCCTTGCCGGGAATGTCGATCCAGGTTGGTCCGCCAAGAAGATGAAGAAATTCTTCGACGGAGTCTCCCACTTCTTCTGTCTGAGGATTGTCCCAAATTCGGAGGAAGTCCGTACGGTGTTTCATCAGGACTGGCTCCACTCTGTGACGGGTCGTCCTTCGTTCGAGCATGTGAGGTATCGTTCCAACATCGCGGCCAGGGCTTCCGTGCGGGGCATTTCTTGTTCGAATTGAGTCAGCATGGATCGTTGCCAGGTGGCACCATTGATTCCTGTGTCCAGGCGTTGCTGAATAATGTTCAGTAGGCGGTCGGTTTCTTCTTCGTCAACCCCTGCTTCGCCTAATCCCTGTTTGGCAATGGGCAACATGGTCCTGGCAAGATCACGCAAGGGCATTTCGCGGGGAGAGGGTGGGGTGTCAGAGGGCCAGAGGAGCTGGGCGTCCATCCCCGCCTGTGCCGCTCGATAAAAATTTCGATGCGTATAATCAAAGGGAAAAATCGGAAGCAGGTGTTGCGCCTGTGCGCGAAGCCCTAAGGTCATGCCAATCAAAAACGCGGCGTTGGCAACCATATCAATAGAGGTAGGGCCTGATGGCAATGCCCGAAGCTCAATACGAAGGTGTCCCCCCATGGCCGGATCATAGATGGCGCGGTTCCATCGCCACACCGTGCTTTGGTGGAGGCGGAGTTCTTCCAATGGAGGAAGTTCGCCACGTCGATGGCATTCCATGGGTGGCCGGTCGCTGCTCAGAGGCATCAGAGGAGGGAAGAGGCCGACGGCTTCTGCGAATAATTCATATGCCCCTTCGCGGACCCATCCATTCCCATATGACACACGAGCCGGCTGATTCCAGTTCTTTTCGTGAGGAGGTCGATCATCAATGGCTTGTTTAAATAAGGCAATGCGGGTTTCATCCCATAATTGATGGCCAACAAAGATTGGCGAATTGGCGGAGACTGCAACGGCAATGGGGGTGACCAATTGAGCCATATTGTACAGATGGGCAAACTCATGAGGCGGCACGCGAAGATGTAATTGAAACGACGTGTTGGCTCCTTCCATCGTCACATCGTTACAGGTCATGGTGAGCGGTTCCTTGCCGTCAATACATACCCGAAATGGGGTATGTCGTTGATGGCGAAGAGCCCATGAGAGGGCGCGATAGCGCGGGAGATCGGTTAAGGCTTGGGATTGGAGATCGGCTTCGCTGAGCGTGGGAAGAATGCCGATGGGTACGACACGTCCGCCTTGAGCCGCGGCCAGACCATTGATGTGTTGTAAGGCACCCGTGAGTTGGGTGTGCAGTGCGGTAAACGGTGATCCAATTAAGGGAACGGGAGTGGCATTATATTCGATATTGAAGCGATTGAGTTCGAGTTGGAGTGACGAGTCCGCGCTCTGGGCGAGAAGGGATCGGTTGATCGGAAATGCCAGGCCCGCTTTATCGATGATGGAAAGTTCGAGCTCTGCGCCGAGTGTGAGGGGCCCCTCTCCAAATCCAGGACGGCTGAGTAGTTCGCGCAAAATGGTAAGGCTTTGTTGCAGGCGATCCGCGAAGTCTACGAAATCCTGTTCCTCAAATTCTTCCTTGTCAATCGAAAGCCCCATATCCTCACTCTCAATTCGCTGGTGTCTCTTTGGCGTGGGTTGAAGACCACATCCCGGATGGTGATGTTTCGTCAGGCGTGATCCTAGAAACAGCAGTTGGATCACAAAAGTCCGCGCAAGCTCTTAGGACCTGCGAGAAAATAACTTGATCAATCTCGCATCCAATTTTCGGGCCATCTTTGAACGGGCCTCAATCGAAAAACCCTCACCATAGCTGTGCTATGCCTCGAGTGTTTCTCAATCGTTCCGTCCAAATCCGACCCAAATCTTGGCCCGATATTGATCAAGTTATTTTCTCGCAGGTCCTGAGGGCTCGCGCAAGAATAACTTCCCATTTTGGGGTGACGAGACACCTGTCTGGCAAGGCGCGAGGACTGCGCATACTCTTGGTATGTAAGGGACGAGCAACGCCGCCAGACAGGATGGATCGACGCTCAAAGATGGGAAGTTATTCTTGCGCGAGCCCTTAGGGTCCGTCACGAAATAACCGGGACAATTGGCCGAGACGATTTTGGAGCGAGCCAAGGAGCGAAGAGCGCGCATACCGGGAGTATGGAAGTGATGAGCGACGCCGGCGGAGCCCAAAAGCGTCCGGCCCTCCCAATTGTCCCGGTTATTTCGTGACGGACCCTGAGCACACCTGGCAAAATAAAAAATTATCTCATCACCACTAAGGGTTCGTGCAACAATAACTTTCCCTGTTTGGGTGCTGAGACACCTGTCTGGCAAGGCGCGAGGACTGCGCATACTCCTCGTATGGAAAGGACGAGCAACGCCGCCAGACGGGATGGATCGACGCCCAAACAGGGAAAGTTATTGTTGCGCGAGCCCTAAGGTGACCACGACTTTTTGTATTTCACCATGCACACCAATGTCTTGCACGGCTTTTTTGCGCCCAACTGCTGTTTCTAGGATGATGGACATCACAGTGTGCCTGAACTAAATCAGCCTAGGAGGTTGCCTGTATGAAGATTTTCGGTTTTGGAGGGAGACAACATGAGGTGTGAGCCCTACTTCACCAAAAAACGGCAGTTGGGCCCCCAACTGCCGTTTTTTGGTGAAGTAGGGCTTGAGCAGGCTGGTCGCTGGTATCTGGAATCTTAAACTTTTTTCCCGAGCGACTAGCAACCAGCAACCAGCGACGAGTCCTACACCTCCACGGTGGCAGTGTCTTTGAGGTGTTGCCGTATGAACATGGCTGCAGCCTGGCTGCGTCGAGTGATCTGGAGTTTTTCAAAAATGGTCGCCAGATAGTTTCTGACGGTTTTATCACTCAGCCCTAAGACGCGCCCGATTTCTTTGTTGGTTTTGCCTTCGGCCACTTGTTCCAATACACGAAATTGTTGGGGGGACAAATTCCATTTTTTGGCCGGGTTTGATGGTTGCGACTTTTTTTGGACCCAGGATTTGACTTTTTTAATAACCTCGTGATCAAGAATGGAATGTCCGTCCGCGACTAATTCTATGGCTTGTATCAATCGATCGGGACTGACTTCCTTGAGAAGATAGCCCGAGGCTCCGGCTAAGATGGCGGCTAACATGGAATCCTCGTCTCGGTAGGAGGTCAGAAACAGGATACGGGTGTTGGGACAGGCCTCTAGAATAGCACGACAGGCATCCGCGCCGCTTCCGTCCGGGAGCCGGAGATCCATGAGCACGATATGTGGCTGAAGTTTGATGCCTTCCTGCGTCGCGCCCTCAACGGTTCCGACTTCTGCGACGATGGTGAAGTCTGGGTGCTGGGCCAGAACGGTACGCAGGCCGATGCGGACGACTTCATGGTCTTCTACTAACAGAATTTCAATCATGGTTTGCCTACTTTCCTTGTGGGTTGTTTGGCATGTCAATAATCACTCTGGTTCCTTTCTGAGGAGCTGAGCGGATGACGATTGTGCCGTGTACATATTCAGAGCGGGATTTCATATTGAGCAGTCCGTGTCCTGAGTGGAATCTTTCTTGGTAGTTGAATCCGATGCCATTATCACGGACCTCGAATCGCAGCTTTCCGTGCCTTCGGGTCAGGCTAATGGAGCCCTTGGAGGCTTGGGCGTGACGCAGGCAATTACTCATGGATTCTCGAGCAATGCTGAGAAGATGCAGGCTGTCGTTTTTGGGAAGGAGGGCTGCGGCTTCTGGATCGATGCGTAATTGGAATGTCGGTCCATTCGGGAGGGACATGGACTGGATCAGATTTTTCAGCTCAGTCGTGAAGTCTCCGATTTCCCCTCCATCTTGGGGTAGCCCTTCGATAAATCTGCGAATGTCGGCAATGGCATGATTCACTTGTGAGACGGCTTGATCGAGGAATTCATACACTTCCGAAAAATTTTTGGTTTTCAGTGGTTTCCGGATGGCGGCAATAATCAGTCCCAAGGCGTACACGGATTGGAGCACGTGATCATGAAGATCCTGGCTAATCCTGGTGCGTTCGTCTAAGAGAATGCGGAGGTGCCCTTCGCTGTCTTTCAGAGCCTCTTCCACCTGTTTTCGCAGGGTCAAGTCACGTGAATTTACGACCACCGCCTCAACTCCATGAGGCGAATCCGGGGACCGCAGTGGGGAGTAGGTGACGGCCATGAATCGTGTCTGACCATTGGGAAATTGGAACCATTGTTCATATGACACGCGTTCTCCGGCAAGGCAACGGTCGAAGTGTGGTTTGATATCTTGCCGGAACGTCTGTTTCCCAAGCAGGTCGGAGATCTGTTTGCCAATGAACTCCTGTGCGGGGAGACCATGAACCTGTTCATAGACACTATTGACCCGACGATAACGGTAATCCGACCCGACGATCGATACATGGTCTGGCAAGATATCAAAGACATGTTGGGTCAGTTCGACCGTTTCTTCGCCACGTTTTTGCTTGGTAATATCTTCACAGACGAGGAGAAGGACGGATTCCTGTTCTTTGCTTTGGAGCAATCGAATCGTTTCCCGGGCCCAAATGACGGTTCCATCTTTTCGGACTTTTCGACATTCAAAATATTCGAGGTTGGAAGGAGCTTGGAGATACGATTCGAAGTGGTGTCGAACCGTTGCTTGATCGTTCTTGTGACACAGGGAAAACACCGATGTTCCTAGGAGTTCGCTTGGAGTAAATCCGAGTTGGGATGCGCCAAATTGATTCACCGATCGCACCGTTCCATCCAGAGCCACGGTAAAGTACATCGAAGGATTATCTTCGTAGAGAATCCGATACCGGGTTTCGCTCTGTGTGAGGGCCGCGCGATCCCGTTCCTGTTCCAACGCGATCCCGGCTAACTTTGTGGACGATTCGATTATCTGCCAATCATCATTACTGGGGGTGCGTGGTTGGGGATAGTACATCGCCATCGTTCCTAACACTTCATGGTTGGACGAGAAAATAGGGTGGGCCCAACAGGCTTGAAGCCCATGTGTCAGGGCTAAAGTTCGTCCCTTATTCCATAACGGATCTGTGGCAATATCCGAGACGACAACGACTTCTCGGCGATAGGCGGCGGTTCCACACGATTCGACATCCGGTCCAATTTTAAGGGTGGCGATTGTACTCGTATAACTTTCAGGGAAGGATGGGGCGGCCAGAAGAGTGAGCGTGGATCCTTCCAATTGGTGAATAGAGCATTTCATGTCTGGAGAGAGCGTTTCGATTCCCTCACATAGGCGGGACAGGGTCTGGTGGAGGGGTTGTCCCCTGGCAATCATCTCTAAAATAGATTTCTGTTGGTCCAATAAATGTTCGGCTTGTTTTCGGTTGGAAATATCTTCAAGAATGCCCCGCCGCTCAATGGGGTTTCCCATGGAGTCTCGAATAAGACGTACAGTGAGGCTGATCCAGCGACGGGTGCCATCAGGTCGTTCCAGTTCTATTTCTTCTCCCTCGACTTCGAGCCCGTGGTTGATCCATTTGTGGATTCGTTCCGCTTTTTTTCTCCCACGGAGGGTTGGTGCGTAGAGATTGAGCATCGGTCGGCCAGGTAATTCATCTTGCGGGATGCCTGATAAGGCTGCGGTGTAGGAATTGGCGCTCAAGATTATTCCGTCCATGGTGCTGGTGAAGTACGCAACGGGGGCTGAGTCAAACAGGCTTTGAAGTCGTTCGTGACTGGTCTGGAGTTCGTGCTCTTCTTTGCGACGTTGGATGGCGTAGCCAGCGAGAGTCGCTGCGGTTTCAAGGGCATGAAGATCGAATGCCGTGGGCCGCCGGAGTTGCCGGTATGAAAGGGCAACGGTCCCGACGGGGGTGTTCTTCTTCGACACGATCGGAATTGACCAACAGGCTTGAATCCCATGCCTGTCGGCTCGTTCACGGATCTTGTCCCGATGGGGATCAGTTTCGGTGTTCACAATGACAGCTACCGTTCCTGTCTGAATCGCGATACCACATGAACCTGTTGGATTCTCGAGACCCGACTTATCAAGATCGACATAGAGGCTGTTGGGCATATTAGGAGCGGCTCTCACATGCAACCGGCCGGTGGGTTCATCGAGGAGCATGATGGAGCAGAGGGAGGGGAAGAGGACCCTTTCCATTTCAATGCAGAGCGTATTGAGAATTGTGGTCAGATCGTGACCTTGAACGATGTTTTCCAGTATCGATTTCTGGGTCTGTAAAAGGTGTAGCGCCTGTTCCGAGTTAGGGTCTATGAGAAGCATACCAAGCCCGTCGTTAGAATCCTCTCGGTTCACTTGGGAAGTTGTATCAAAGCTCAATGCATTCATCCTAACTCATTCCAATTGAAAGAATAAATTTCTTAGTACAGATGTTGATGAAGCTAGGTTTATTTATTTGGCCCTATTTCAAAAAACATGGCGAAATGATGCACCTTATGAAATGGTCGAATAAGGGCGTAATACCTATTGCACCATTGACCCTATCTATGAATAAAGAGGTTTGCCACGTTACAAAATAAAAATTTACAAGATGCTAAGCCTCCTTGAAAAATTCAAGGTGATGATTCTCTCAAGCCTACTGCCTTTAACGCGTATCTTCTAGATGTACTTTATACTTATTTATAGGGCCAATTATCTCTATTGAGGAAAATTTTGAAAAACCACCAGAATGAGTTCCAGAAAATATAATATTGTGTACAGGGTGTCACCAGCCCATAGCGGAGTCTCAATTCTATTGGAAGTGTCCTGAAAAACTCAGAAGGAAAATAAATCTCTTGGAGGGAGGAAAGTCTGGCCAACAATCCGAGAAAATTGGGATTGCATGAAAAGAAATGGTCCGTGTGGGCCTTCCTTTCGTCAGTGGCGATCTAACGAGGGTTAGGGTGCTTTTTATTGTGAGGTAGGTAGAAAAATGTCCGTTCTCCAAAGGCGTCTAGTGTCCCGATCACAAATTGAGGTTTTTCAACCAACGTCGCATAGGCCATTCGGCAATCTTTCGGGTGGTCGAAATCAAACTGAACTTTGAGGGTATCATTGGAAAGAACGACGGCTTTCATGTCCAACAGGCCGCCCATCCCAGGATACCACACGACTAAGGTTCCATGCCGCTTTGGACCATGAAATGGCCTCTTGGGAATTTTGGGTGCTCACTCAGTCGGTGATCGAGTTCGTTGTTTTGCTACCCAGATGGCGTGCCAACGGGCGGGTTCATAGTGTTTTAGAAAAGCTGATTCCTAGATAATGAATCACCCATAGGGGTGCTGTCACAATCTTTAACCTGGCTTGTACCCGGTGGGAAAATACCTGAAAAGAAAAGGGGGTGTTCGCGTATCCACTAAGGTGGCGGCCACCACAGAAATTAGACGTCCATATTCCCTTAAGTTCCCTTAAGGGCACCTCTAAAAACCGTCCTTTTCCGTGATGGCGGCGTCAGCCGCGTGCTCAAATCCTCATGTATTCGCCCCTACACTCCGGTTTTCCGCGCGCGGCTTCCTTGCCCTCACAAAAAATGCCTGGTTTGTAGAGGTGCCCTTAATACTGCAGCAAGCTATTTCGGGTGTTTTTATTTGGCACTGACTTCGACTTCGTTCTTTCGGGGGCGCCCTTGTTTTGCCGTGCCCCGGGCTCCGGTATTGAGGACCGTATCATCAGTCAGATAGAAGAATTGGTCATCCACGGATAGTTTATCTGACCAGGATCGACACGCATCACACATGCGAATTCGCCGACGGTCTGGACTCCAGAACCGTTTTTCGCAATGACAGGCTTTTCCGCAGAGACATGCAACCCAACCAGCAAAGGGGGAAGTCTCGGGTTCCGGCTTATCATTCTGATCAATCAGCTCTCGGGCTTTTTGGACTGCTCGAGTCCACGATCCCCAGTGCCTGACAAAAAATTGCACCGAATAGGTTTTGTCTTCGGCCAGATCATATTCCAACTGGGTGAGATGATCTCGCCCTTCCTGACCCATAAATCGAGCCAGCTCTTGCAACGCCTTATGCCGTTTCCAGGCACTTAAGGGCTCCAATGTTCCTCTGATATTTATAGAATTTTTACCTTTTGGCATGTCTAAAACCTCTTTGAAAAAGTTCCATGGTTATTGAAATTAACAGTTTCTTCCATTTCTCTAGCCAACCCAAAAATGTCTTTATATCACAATTCATCCCTCACTGGGTAGCTATCCTTGCATTCGTAGTGGTGTCTTCCTCCTTATCCTGGGGGAGTATTCCTTCATTCATTTCCTATTGTACCTCTTGTGTAGGTATATTTTACAATCCGTCTCTTTTTAATTAATTTTTTACTGTAGAGGGCACTGTTAATTGAACAAAATCCTTTTTTTATCAAAAGCCATTCCACAGAAACTTTATTTTGAAAAAATACATTAAGTTTGGGGTAAGTACCCCATTATGGGTATACAACCATTTCTCAAAATTTGGTGGGTATTGTCTATACGTCATTCAGGCAATCCCTGTAGGCTAAGTCTGGCATTTACCTCTTCTTGTCATATCGAAATTCAAATACAGTCAGCGGGTTTCCGGGGCAATGTCGTGAGTAGGGGACGACTGCCAGATACCACAAGGATGGCGGAATTTACACGTGGCAACAATGAAGAGGTTGTCTAAAAATGTGAGTCATTTTTCCCGGACAGCTTTTTGCGAGTTGAATGAACCAAAATTGAGCACTCAAAATGGCGAGTAACAAAAGAATAACATAAGAATAACATAAGAGACCAAAAAAAGGAAAGTTAGCGTCTCTTCCAAAATGAAATGACTCTGCAACCAAGCGAGGTTTCGTTCTTGATTGGAGGCTGAATGCCATCATGGATTTCAACGCGCTCCAGATGGAGGATTTCCAGTCCGTGACCCTCTCAACCCGTGACCCTCTCCCTTTTCAGTACTAGGGGTGGGTGGTCCGTTGGATTCAAAGTATTCCAATCGTATGTGAGTATCTGACATTTCCCCGCATTATTGCCAATCCAGTGGGGCTACGCCAAGATCGTACCATGCAGGGTATTGCGCGTTGGCACAGCAATCTCTCCTGAAATCACCCCTTCTCTGGTTCAATTCTTTAGGGCACCTCTAAAAACCGTCCTTTTCCGTGATGGCGGCGTCAGCCGCGTGCTCAAATCCTCATGTATTCGCCCATACACTCCGGTTTTCCGCGCGCGGCTTCCTTGCCCTCACAAAAAATGCCTGGTTTTTAGAGGTGCCCTTTATTCTTACTCGTCATTCCACAAGTTTTTTATTTTCTCGGAAAAGTTGAAGTCTGTTTTTTGTCTAAAAAAGATCTTTTGTCAATTTAATGAATTCGGCGATATCTTTCGTGCCATTACAGCTCTGCCGTATCAATGTAACCAGGACTGTTTGGATTTTTTACAGTCTTGTTCAATGCCTCAATTCCCAATGTTTTTGGGCTATTTCATGCTATTCCCACCTTTCTCCTTCGGTATGTGTAAATTTTTTTACAATAGCGAATTTTTTATTCAAGTCGTTGTTTTTTATGCCATTTACTACCGTTTTATTGATAGTGAAGAATTTTAGTGTCGTAGAATTTTACACTTTTTCAAGGAACTTTTAAAAAATCCCTTAGTTATTAACAACTTACATCTGGAATTTTCTTTGCCTTAGATTGTGAAAGGTTATTTTTAATCTTTGCCTGAGAAGTTTGCTTAATGACCATTTTTTACAGAATCGAAAATTTGGTCAATTAATGTGACTCCCTTTTACAACGTGCTTCAGGATGGTGTCACGGGTCATGTTGGCACGCGGGATGCCGACATCCGTGGGGATTTTCAGAATTATGTGTTAGGACAGCAGGGTAATGATGTGCAAGTGCGGTTGCTCCATACGGGCAAGGACAATAAAGCCAAGCCTCGCCTCGAAACGAATGATACTGTGGTGACGACGGGGCTGCTACACATCGTGCACACCTATGATGGGACGACGGAGCGTGTGTATGTGAATGGGGTGGAGAATCCCACGACGGTGGCCATCAGTGGCGTGTTGAGCAATTGGGATGCATCGGATCCGTTGACGTTAGGGAATGAAGGCAGCGGGGATCGGCCGTGGGCAGGGACGATGCGGTTGATGGCGATGTATGATCGAGCGTTGACTCAGGCAGAGATTCAACAAAACTTCGATGCCGGGGCGAGTGGACAATAAGCCAAATTTCGACCTTGTTTAGAAGAAAGCCCAAGCACTCGGTTCAGGTCATACAGGTGCTTGGGCAGGTTTGCATGTCGGGGAAACACATCTCTTCTTTTTTCCTTCCAGGGTTGACGAAAAAAACCCATCAGTTATTCTATGAATCCAGGGAGGGTGAATATTTTCAGAGCCTCTGGTTCTTGTCGCCAGCATGTTTTGTGGTTAGACACCATTCCCATCGGATTTCACAATGCCAAATACGGTAGCACACTTTGGCGTGCAAGGGTTTTTGGGCCATCGGTTCTTCCCGTGGTGTGATCCCAAATGGGTACTCGTCGGATGTGTCATACCCGATGTGCCGTGGATTCTCCAACGTGTGGTGCGATCCCTCGCCATTCCAATTGATCTGTACGATCTCCGTCTCTATGCCATGTGTCAGGCTTCGTTGTTTGGATGTGTGATGTTGGCTGGGGCCATGGCTTGTCTTTCCGCGCACCCGAAAAAAGTGTTTGGTGTGCTGGCGATCAATGCCTTCGCGCATCTTCTCTTGGATTCCTCACAGCTGAGATGGGCCAACGGCGTTCATCTGTTTGCCCCGTTTTCTTGGGAATTGTGGAACCTAGTGTAGTGTCCTAAATAAACTGTATATTATATGTTGTATTCTTGTTATACTGCAGCTGTCCTTGAACAGGAGGAGTCTGCCGTTATGAGAGTAGCAACAACAATTACATTATCCGCTTTCGACAAGAAGACATTGACGAAAAACACCCGAAGCCGATCCGTCTCCGTCCGCTTGGCCGAACGCTCCCACATCGTCCTGTTGTCGGCCGCAGGCCTGGAGAACAAAGTGATCGCCCAAAGGCTCAAGATCCCACCTAACAAAGTCGGCAAGTGGAGAAACCGATTTGTCGAGGGTGGCCTGATCGCAATCAGTAAAGATAAACCCAGAGGGGCCAATCATGGAGGGCAAGACACCCGAAAGCAGGCCAGACTTCGGAAAAAGATTATTGCCACCACGACGCAGGCGAAACCAGCCAACGCGACGCATTGGTCCACCCGGACACTGGCGGACGCACTGAATACGACGCACAGCTTTGTGCATCGTGTGTGGCAGTCGGTTGGCTTAAAACCTCATTGAGTGAAGACCTTTACGGTCAGCAATGATCCACAGTTTGAAGAGAAGTTGTGTGACGTCGTGGGATTATATTTGAACCCCCCAGACAATGCGATAGTCCTTTGCATTGATGAAAAGACCTCCATCCAGGCCTTAGATCGTACTCAACCTGGGCTGCCATTCAAGAAAGGCCGCTGTGGAACCGTCACGCATGATTATAAACGAAACGGGACCAGTACCCTGTTTGCCGCACTCGAAGTTGCCACCGGCAGGGTAACCGGTGAATGTTACCAGAAGCATACCCATAAAGAGTTTCTCAAATTCATCAAGACGGTTGAAGGTCAAACAGACAAGGAGAAAGACCTGCATATTATCGTTGATAATTATTCCACACATAAGCACGAAAAAGTCCGGAACTGGTTAAAACGGAATCCACGGGTCTTTCTCCATTTCACCCCAACCAGTTCCTCATGGCTGAATCTGGTGGAGCGATTTTTTGGTGTACTCACAGAGAAGCAACTGAAACGAGGGGTGTGTACTTCGGTCGCTGAGCTGGAGCAAAAGATTGTTGAGTCTATTGAGAAACAGAATATAAAACCGAAACCATTTGTGTGGACAAAGTCCGCGGAAGAAATTTTAAAAAAAGTGAATCGTGCGCGCTCAACTCTTGATAATATACAATCAAATTAGGACACTACACTAGGGTGGTATTGGCCGGAAAGCATTGTGACGTATGGACTTTCGGCACTTGGTTTAGTCTACGTGGTGATTGCGTGGCGATCGGCTGTTGAACAGCCTCTCATTCCAATTGGGTTTTCCGCGAGAAACAGTGTACTGTCCGTTCTAGTCCTGGCCGGGTATTTTGTGTTTCCGGTGGCAGTCATGAGTGGAGCCGAGCAAGCGGATAATCATTTTATGAAGACCTTACGTGAAACTGAGGCACGCGTGGGGCGAGTGGTCGAGTTCGATCGGGTTTCGTATATCAAGAGGGACTCGGGGGATGTTATTAGAACGGTGTCGAATGAATACCTCAAGTTGGGTGCCAATCCGTTGCCTCACGCCGCGCTAGTGTCAATGAAAGGACGATTCACCACTTCCGATTCGCTTGAAGTTGAAGACCTCCATATTCATTCGTCGTGGTTCCGTGATGCGGCATCGATGTTGGGTTTAGCCATCCTTGGGGTCATGTGTCTTGTTTCGATGATTCGGAGTTGGAGGAGGCGTGAAGAGTCATGAGGGGATTCTAGGAGACTAAGCCATGGTCCATCATTCAGGATTTGAGCAATTAGTTGAACACGTTCGTGCGCGGGTTCGTGAATGCAGTGTGCAGGAGGTACACGCTCGGTTCGAGCGTGCCGAGCCATTTCATCTTCTTGATGTGCGTGAAGACCATGAATATGCCACCGGGTATGCCCAAGGGGCGGTGCATGTTGGGCGTGGAATTCTGGAACGCGATATCGAAAAACTGATTCCTGATACAGATGCCGAGATTGTGTTGTATTGCGGCGGAGGGTATCGGTCCGTGCTGGCTGCTGTAAGCCTTATGGAGATGGGGTACACACGAGTGGCTTCAATGGCAGGTGGAATCAAGGCCTGGCGTCAGGCGGGATTGCCAATTGACCCAGGCCCTGATTCTCAATAGTTGAATGCGTGAGGGGATGTCCGTTCAGATTGTCCAAATTCTATATGAAAACAATGGAACCTGGTCCCTACGGAAATTTCTTGTTAAATTCTTTGATGACTTCGTTCGTGATATCGAGTCCCTTTCGACTATAGAGCACGATCGGTAATCTGTCTTTCCGGCCTTTCTCGATCACAAGAGTGAACCCATGGCGATCGGCAACGGCCTGGGCCGCTTTTGCAATCTTGCCCATATACTCTATGAACATGGCCTGCTCTTTTTGTGCAAGTTCTTGTGTAAACTCCTGGGTACGCCTTTGGAATTCCTGCACCTTTCGTTGAAAGAGACCTTGCTTGGCCTGCATATCTTTTTCACTGAGCCCCTTCGCATTCTGGAATTCCCCCTGAAGGATTCTGATCTCTTCCTCATCTGACGCTATTAGTTTTTGTCGAATGGCCATATGTTCTTGCAGGGTCGCAAAGGAGCGTTTTCCGGCTTTGGACTTTTCCATCACGGCTTGCGAGTCCACAACCCCAACCCTAAAGTCTTTCGCGGCAACCGCCTGTGGGAGGCCACACCATAGGCTGATCAATAACAAGGTCAGGCATAGCGCGCCTGTCCGGGTGCTCGTTTTGGTGGCAATCACATCACTTACTCCTTGCATGGCAAAGGCCTCCTTCTTCAATCTGATTAATTAACGTTGGGTATCCCAATTGGTAGGGTTGGTCTCACACCTGAGGCATGGTGCATCTAGCAGAGAACCGTATTGACCCCCGAAGGTATTCACTAGAATGTGGTGCTGTCAAGGTTGTCTCAAAAATTTTCATTGACGCTGGACCATGTCCTATTATACAGGATCAGGGAAGTCGAGGTGAGGCTTCGTGATCATGCTATTTTTCCACCGTGGATCGAGCGAGAGGAATGGAATGGGAATGAAAGCAACGGCTCCATTTTTGGTGTGTTTTGGTGATAGCCTGACCGCAGGGTATCAAACTGGGGTGGGAGGTTTTGGCCTGAATGCTGATACTCCTTATGGCGGATTTATTCAGCAATGGGTGGGGGCTGGTGCAAAGATCGTGGTTACGGGAATTTGCGGAGAACTCACCAGTGAGATGGTTAAGCGTTTTCACCGAGATGTCGTGGCAGCTCAGCCAAAAGTCACGGTGATTTTAGGCGGAACCAATGATTTGGGTTCGGGCGTGGCTCCTATGCACATTTTTGAAAATCTTAAACTGATGTACCGTTCAGCCCTTGATGCAGGCATTGAACCGGTGGGGGTGACGGTGCCGTCGATCTGTGTAGATGGCGGTGAGCCCGGCATCTGGCAAAAAGATTCAGAAAGGCGGATTCCGCCTTGGTTGCAAACCCACATCGATCAACGACTCGTCCTGAACCAGCAGATTTCTGAGGTATGTCGGACATTCAATATACCGTGCCTGGATTTATTCGCTGAAACCCTAGAAGGACCCACCCAACTATTAGCTTCTCAGTTTGCCAGTGATGGGCTGCACTTCAATGCGGCCGGCTATGAAGTGTTTGCTCGACTGGTTTGGCGTCACCTACTGGCTGAGTCCTTCGGGGACTGTCCGCCGTAAGGTTGGTGTTCGTTATGAGCCTGGCGAAGACGAAGAAGAAGGCGAAGAAGTTGAGGTTGATGTCGAAGTTGATGCGCTTGAAGATGATGATGAATCCGAAGATGACGACGAAGGGGTGCTCGATTCACTTTTTGCGGTTGAGGAACTCGAATCGCCACTTTTCCCATCACTCTTTGACGCTGAACCTCCCCCGTCTTTTTTCCCGTCGGGTGAGTCGCTGGGTTTCGATGCATTCGGGTCCTTCAATTTATTCGAGTAGTCGGTCACGTACCATCCCGTTCCTTTAAACACAATGCCAGGTGCGGAAATGAGTTTGCGGACACTTTTTCCGCATTTTGTGCATGCATCGACGAGTGGGTCTGAAAATTTTTGCTGCACTTCAAATTTATGTTCACATGTTTCGCACTGGTATTCATAAATAGGCACGGTCATTCTCCTCCTTGCAATATTACCACTACTACATGTTTCTATAACACCAAAATTTGGTTAGTCAAGGCAAGTCTAGGTTTAAGAAAGCGCTTGAACGGCCGATCGAAAACGTTCCATTCCTTTTTGAACGGCTTCCATGGTTGGTGTGTACGATAACCGAAGATGTGACGGACTGCCGAAGGGTTCACCGGGAACACAAGCCAGATGCGCTCCCTGTAACAAATAGGTCGCCAAGTCCGAGGGAGTAGCAATGGTTCCCTTGGAATGACGACGTCCGAGAAGCCCCGACACGTTAGGGTAGGCATAAAAGGCGCCGGAGGGTGTTGGGCAGGTTACGCCAGGAATCGAATTGAGTTGTTCGACCACTAGGTCTCGTTTGGGTCGAAGGTCCTTGACCATTTCCTCAAAAAAACTTGATCCGCCCTGCAATCCCGCTACAGCAGCTTTTTGTGAAATTGACGTAGGGTTCGAGGTGCTTTGCCCTTGAATGTTGGACATCGCCGCAATCAAGTCCTTTGGGCCTGCGGCATATCCAATGCGCCATCCGGTCATGGCAAACGCTTTGGACATGCCGTTTACCACCACGGTTTGATGAACGACCTCGGGATCCACGGACACGATGCTGAAAAATGGGGGATCGCCGAAGACCAGCTTCTCGTAAATTTCATCCGAGATCACCAGCACCTTGTGCTTTTTGGCAATGGTGGCGATGCGGGCAAGAGTGTCTTGAGAATAGATGGCGCCGGTTGGATTGCTCGGGCTGTTCAAGACCAGGGCTTTGGTCCGTGCTGTGATGCAGGCTTCAAGCGCGATTGCGTCGATGGCGAAGTTGTCGGATTCCCGAGTCTCCAGGATAACCGGAGTGCCATCGGCTAATCGAACTTGATCGGGATATGACACCCAATAAGGGGCCGGAATGATCACTTCATCCCCAGGATCCAACAACGCCTGAAATATATTGTACAACGAATGCTTGGCCCCGCATGACACAAGAATCTGCGATTTTTCATACCTCACCCCTTGATCCCGCTGGAACTTGTCGATGATGGCTTGTCTCAGCTCATCCGTTCCTGAGACCGGGGTGTACCTGGTAAACCCGGATTGAATAGCGGCTTGCCCGGCTTCCCTGACAAACTCTGGGGTGTCTTGTGCGGGCTCGCCGGCTGAAAAATCGATGACATCGATGCCTTCCGCAGCCATGGATTTGGCTTTGGCGGTAATGCTGAGTGTAGGCGATGGGACAATGCGAGTGGAACGAATAGACAGGTTCATGATGTCTATTGGCGATAGCACTGCCGAAGTTTTTCGGCGACTTCAGGGTGAACAAAATCTTCCAAGGGTCCTCCAAACATCGCCAGTTCTTTAACAATGCTAGAGGTCAGATACGAGTACTCTTCGCTTGGCATGAAAAATACGGTTTCCAATTGCTCGTCAATCTTTCGGTTGAGCAACGCCATCTGGAATTCATGTTCAAAATCCGACAGCGCACGCAACCCGCGAATAAGCGCATGCGCTCCACGTTTCCGCACATACTCCACCAAGAGTCCATTGAAGGATTCCACTTCCACATTTGGAAAATCTTTCGTGACAATTTTCGCGAGCTCCACTCGATCGGCAATGGACAGCAACGGTTCTTTCCGAGGGTTGGGCGCCACGGCCACAATCAGGCGATCGAACAAGTGCAGGCTGCGTGCCACGATATCGGTGTGGCCGCGCGTGATGGGGTCAAAGGTGCCGGGGTAGACGCCTATGCGCATGTGTCTTCTTTCGTGGTTGGCACCATGTGATAAAAGGTCAAGATGGTATCGCCATAACGAGATTGCCGAGTTTGCCGGAGTTGCCCCGCTTTCAAAGGAAGTGAGGCTTTTTTAAAATGTTCAATCACCACCAACCCGTTGGTCGCCACTTTTTCACTGGAATCGAGCTGGTTGAGGAGCGGTTCCAAATCAGAAACTTCATAGGGTGGATCGGCGAACACCAGATCGAACGGGCTTGCATTCTGTCGTAGAGAGTGGGTGTTCAAATAGACCTGGACGTCTTGGGGATTAATGCTACTACAAGCAGTGAATTGACAGCGAGTAATATTTTCACGCAGCACCTGGATCGAGGCTGGCTGGTTTTCCACAAAGACCACTTTCCGCGCTCCTCGACTTATGGCTTCAAGGCCTAGGGCTCCCGTCCCCGCATACAGATCTAGCACGGTGGCGTTGGGAAGGCGTTCTGCGATCATTGAAAAGAGCGCCTCTTTGACCCGTCCCGATGTAGGCCGGAGTCCAGGACTCGTCGGTTCCTTGAGGCGTCGACCTTTTTGCGTTCCCGCCACTACGCGCATCGTCATGAAGGTATTCCCACAAGGGAAAAAACCTTAGCACACCATTTCGAAGACCAGCAAGAGAATTAGCATGCACTGTCGCGTGCGTTTAATGGTATTAATAGCTCGAGTTTATAATTTAAGTATAATTTATTTGAAGCCTATTTGTACATGGACTTTCGTCTCTGGTATTTTTTGGAAGATTGTGAAGCTAGTTTCAACCTAGTTATTTTCCAAAATCCTATGACCTTGTCCCCCTTTGGAAAAGGGAGTGAGGGGGATTTTTTATTTCGAATTCCCCAAACCGAGCATACGAGGCACCACGTGAAAAACCAGAGTCGGAAAGGAATCGTCAACTGGCCGAAATCCGAACGGCCGCGCGAACGCTTATTGCAAGAAGGTCCAGAAAGTTTATCCGATGCACAACTACTCGCGATTCTTCTTCGCGTCGGACGGCAGGACTCCTCCGCGGTTCAGGTCGCGATCGATCTGCTTCATCATCTTGAAGGGCTACAGGGATTAGCAAACCGCTCTCTTGAAGAACTCTGCGCGGTGCCTGGGATTGGGCCGGCCAAGGCTGCGCAAGTCAAGGCCGCGATTGAATTAGGAAAGCGCGTGCTTTCCACACCGCTCACCACAGGCATGAAGATTTCCAACAGTCAATCGGTGTTCCAGCACTATTATCCGTTGCTTCGCGATCTTCGGCATGAAGTCTTTAAAGTCATTTTATTGGATGCCAAGCATGCCGTGATTCGAGACATCACCGTGTCCGAAGGGAGCCTCACGACCAGTGTAGTTCATCCACGCGAAGTCTTTAACGAAGCGGTGCGGGAGTCTGCCGCTGCCGTCATCTTTCTCCACAATCATCCTAGTGGCGATCCGAAGCCCAGTGTCGAAGATCGAACGCTCACCGCGCGATTACAAGAAGCCGGCAATATCCTTGGGATCCAAGTACTCGACCACGTCATCATCGGTGATGCCCGATTTGTTTCTTTTGCGGATGAGGGGTGGATGGGAGAAGGTAAACAGGGGAGCAAGCGCTAAACGTGATCCTTGCGTTTCAATCTCGGACAGGCTCCTAGCAATTTTCCTTACCGTCATTCCAGACATCCTTAATCGGGAATTCAGGCTTTCCCTCCTGTCATTTCGCAAACTGCTTGGCACTTCCACCCCTTCTTTGTCATTTCGACCCTTGGGAGAAATCTCTCGTTCGGCAATGAGGGGAAATTTCTCGCTCCGCTCGAAATGACAATCAATTGTTATGTAAGGTTGCTCCTTCATTTTCTGTCTCGATCGTGGGTCTTCGCGTTGGGCGCGGCGGAGGCACCCGGAAGAGAATGATCAAAACGTTCGTCAGCGGCGTTCTCGGCCCTTTGCCGTGCTCACGTACTAACTTGTACGCTGCGCGCGCCAAAGCGCCTGCGGCCTTGCTGACGGACGTTTTGATCATTCTCTATAGGGCCGCGCCTAGGCGGAAATGGTTTTGGTTCCTTTTTCCGAAACAAAAGGGACTCGTCGTTTGGTGACGGCACCCTGTATGATACAAAACACTCTCATGGCTAACCCCAATTCCGGGAAAATTTTTCGTAGATCCAAAGGAAAGCACTATTTTTTGACAAAACCGCCTGTATTAACCGAAAAGTCAGGCTGTTCTCGGGACGAGACTTTTCCGACAGTCATGGCAAGGGAGAGGGTGGAGGAAGTGTAACCCAAGATCCGCGATGGATTTATTTCGGGCATAAAAAAACCTCGTTGATTTACTAAGATACGGGTGCCCATCCACTTAGCCACTCCTCACCAACGAGGTGAAACGAATGAGGCCACAAACCGTTCTTCCGTTCAAGCTCGAGCCCACCGACGAGCAGCTCACCGCCCATGGCGGGCTGGCGCTGGTCGGGGAGTTTCTCCAAGCGATGAATGTGCCCGGGCAACTCGATGCGGCCTTGCCCGCGCCCGGGAGCCGCAGCGGCTACCACCCTGCCCAATTTGTCGAGCCCCTACTGTTGCTGTTGCATGGCGGGGGCCGGACGCTGGAGGACCTGCGGCAGATTCGCGAGGACGCCGGGTTGCGAGCGGTGCTGCGAGTCTCCGTGCTCCCCAGTGCAGATGCGACGGGAGAGTGGCTGCGGCGCATGGGAGAGAAGGAGGGGTTGGCAGGCTTAGCCGTCGTCAAGCAGCAGCAGATCCGGCGGGCGTGGAAGCGGGAGCCGCTTACGGACTATACCCTCGACCGTGATGCCACGCAGATTGTCGCGGAGAAGCAGGCAGCCAAATGGACGGACAAGGGGGAGCGAGGCTCTATGCCGCTGCTGGGACATCTGGCAGAAAATGGGCTGGTGATTGGGGAGGAGTTTCGCGAAGGCCATGAGGCCCCGGCGTCCCGCCATCTAGAATTTACTCAGGCCTGTGCGGCCCAGATGCCCAACGGGAAACGGATGGCTCCTGTGCGGGCAGATAGTGCGGCGTACCAAGTGGAGCGGTTCAACTGGTGTGCGGAGCAGAAGGTGACGGTTGCCATTGGGGGCGTGCAGGATGCGGCCGTGCAGGCCGCCATTGCAGCTATCCCGGAATGCCAGTGGCAACCCTACCGAGATGGACACCTTGCGGACACAGTGCATTGTATGGCGAAGACCCCGCACGCCTTTCGTCTCATCGTGTTGCGACGGCCCGTGCCACAGGATTTGTTTGCCCCCGAGGCCCCCCGCCAGCGCTACACGCTGCTTGCGACGAACCGAGACGGACCCCCCGAGGAGATGGTGCGGTGGGATAACCAGCGCGGGGAGACCAGCGAGAATCGCATCAAAGAACTGAAGCTTGGCTTTGGCCTGGAACGGCTTCCGTGTGGGACCTTCGCGGCCAATGCCGTCTTCTTTCGCATGAGCGTGTTGGCCTACAACCTCTTTGTGTTGTTCAAGTTGTTGGCTTTCCCCCGTGCCTGGAGCCGATGCCAAGGGCGCACGGTGCGTTGGCGGCTGTATCAGAGGGCGGGCAACGTGGTCCGGCATGCCGGCGCGGTGATCCTCAAAGTGCAGCACTGGTTGTGGGGCATGTGTGCGGAGATTCGGACGCGCTGTGCGGAAGCTGCCCAGGCATAAGCCAGGGCAGGAATCAGACGCGAGAGGAAGCATGAAAGGAGCAGGTTGCCCAGAAGGAGCAGGTTACACCCAGTGCGGCAAGGAATCCCTTGGAGGCGGCCTCGGATCCAGCAAGAACATTGACCATGCGACTTCTCTCGTGGATGAAACAGGTGGTTTTCGCCAAAGGAGTCCTGTTGACAAAATCCATCGCGGATTTTGGGGGGAAGATGGCGGTTGCGGAACAGGTAACATAATAGGGAAAATGGCAACACATCATCATCGCAATGTTGGGCTTTCGATGAGCGAGTCTTGCTCCTCACGAGGAAGCCAACGGATTTTATGGTAAAGGATGGATATGGCGAACTTGGGTCGTAATGATCCCTGCCTCTGTGGCAGCGGGAGAAAATACAAGAAATGTTGCCTTCCAAAGGAGGTCACGCCAATTGCCAGTTTAACCTGGTTGAACATGCGCAGGACGGAAGGGGAGCTTATCCCTATTCTGCTCAAGCATGCCGTCAAATACTACGGTCCGGAAGTCGTGGCTGAGGCATGGGATGAGTTTTCGCTGTGGAACGACGTGCCCATGGATTCGAGTGCTCAACCTGAATTGGACACGGTGTTTCTTCCCTGGTTCGTGTTCAACTGGATACCGGACAATACTGAGGTAGAGGACGCCGCACACCTGCCTGCAATGCCGGTGGCCATGCATTATCTCAAGGTAAAGGGTTCGCGATTGGATGTATTTCAACATCGTTTCATCGAGGAGATCTGTTCGCAGCCCTACAGTTTTTTTATGGTGACAGATGTTGAACCAGGCGAGTCTCTCACGCTCCGTGATCTCATCCTGGGACGGGAGGTGACGGTTCACGAACGTCAAGGCTCGTCTATGTTGCGCAAAGCCTCGATCATACTTACACGAATCATTAATATGGATGGGGCCTCCATTATGGTGGGCTGTGCTCCCACGGTGATCCCACCTTCCTATCACAATTATTTCATAGATTTCCGCGAGAACATGGCGAATCAACATTCCGATTATGACCAGGACTTCTTGTTGTTATATGATCTCGAACTGCGCGCTATCTACTACGAGATTCGGGAGGAACTCTCTAACCCTGGCTTACCAGAACTCCGCAACACTGATGGGGATGAATTTCAGTCCACCAAGCTGTACTACACGCTAACATGCACGCCCCGCCAAACTCTGGATGCCCTCGCCACACTCGCCTTAACAGTGGACGCCGATGAATTAATCCAAGATGGGAAACAGGACGAGCGTGGAGAGTTGGTGTCCATTGAGTTTCCGTGGTTGAAAAAAGGGAACCCGCAACATGCAAGTTGGGATAATACCGTCATGGGCCATATTGTTATTAACCACGATCAGCTCACCATTAATGTCAATTCCCAGGAACGGGCTGATGTCATCAAAGGCGAAATTGAAGTCCGGCTAGGTAATCAGGCCATGTTCCGTAACGCAGTGATAGAGTCACCGAAAAAGATGCTTGAAGACATCGCCAACCGGTCGCCGGAGACCAGTGTGAGTCAGTCGCCAAGCAAGGAACTTCAGGAGACGCCGGAAATTCAGGCACAATTGAAAGAGATGTCAGAGCAACATTGGAAGGCGTGGCTCGGTACCTCACTTCCAGCCCTAAAAGACCAGACCCCGCGCGAGGCAGCAAAGACCGCATCTGGCAAGGAACGGCTTGAAGCGCTGTTATGGCAGTGGGAGTCGCAAACTGAAGAACTCGGGCAGTTCGCCCCGGATGTACAAGCTCTCCGGGAAGCCTTGGGAATGGAATGAAAACCGCTCAAGTATCTTAAGGCTCGCGCAAAAATAACTTTCCATGTGCGCCATAGAAAAAAGACTGTGGAGTCCTGATGAGTTGTGTGTTGTGCAAGAAAGTCTCGTTCGAGACGGTTTCGGAAGTCGATGCTAAATCTTCTGAAAGATTGGTGGTGTCAATATGTACACATTGTGGTCTGGTCCAACAAACTCCAATTCCACCTACGGATGAGCTCAAAATATATTACTCCCACAACTATCGCGCGGATTATAAAAAAACATATTCTCCAAAGCCAAAACATGTATATCGTGCAGCAAAGACAGCCATACACCGAATCAACTTTCTTCACAAACATTCCGTGACAGCAGGAACGTTAATTGATGTTGGAGCCGGGGGGGGAGAGTTTGTCTATTTGTCAGGCAAAATGGGGTTTGATTCAAAAGGACTCGAACCAAACATTGGCTATTCTGAATATGCCAAGAACGAATATGGTTGCACAATTGAAACCGGTGGAATCGAAAGCTTGCGGGGACAGTCTGATGTCATAACAATGTTTCATGTTCTTGAGCATTTGGCCTCTCCACTCGTTGCAATGGAAAAACTGTATCATTCGTTGAATGAACACGGGGTTCTGTTTGTTGAGGTTCCCTGGATTGAAACAAACGATGCCTCCCCGCACAACACCTATTTCAAGGCGCATATTGTATATTTTAGTATCGACACCTTGGTGTCATGTGCCAGTTGTTATTTTGATGTGCTCACGATAGACACAACCTCAAATCTCAAATTGTTATTCAAAGCAAAGAAAAGTCCAACAGCATTGAGACTTCCCAATCGGTTATCTGTGGATGCGTTAAGGAAAAGGATAAAAGAAAAAGGATGGATCGAATATGTGTTCGCTGGCAAGGGGCTAGTAAAACCCATACAAAAAATCGCTAGAAGTATTGAGGAACGTAGAGTGAATGACTTGCCAGGAAAAAAAATCTCTGATGATATGCTCCTAAAAAATTATTAGCGGTTTCTAGGTTACATGGACGAAACCTATTTGCGGGCTGGCTTCATGAAAGGCGATTTGCAGGCTTTGGTATGCGTGCTAGCAATTCTTCGGCTGGATAGGTGATGATTTCGGATAGGGTGGGATGATAGTGAGGCATGCGCATCAGGTCATAAACTGTGCCATGGAAATACATTACGGCGATGAGTTCATGAATGAGTTCGGCGGCTTCGGGGCCGACGATATGAGCGCCAAGGATTGTCCCGGTGAGAGGATCGGCTAGGAGTTTGACATGACCATGGGTTTCACCAAGCGTCATGGATTTTCCATGGTCGTTAAACGGATACGATGCGGTCATGTAAGCCATGTTCTCTCTCCGGCATTCTTTTTCGCTCAAACCCACGCTGGCGACTTGGGGGTCGGTAAAGACGACTTGCGTTTTCAGTCTATCGTCATACTTTCGTGATGAGTCGTTCGGGTGCACGGCATTCCAGCCGGCGATTTCTCCCTGTTCAATCGCAATGTGCACAATCTCATGCATGCCGTTCACGTCACCCACGGCAAAGATATGCGGTTGATTGGTGCGCATCGCATCATCTACCGCGAATTTGCCGTTCTGTGTTTCAATCCCTGCCGCTTCAAGGTTTAGACTGTCGATATTCGGTTGTCGGCCAAGAGCTTGGAGCACGACATCCGCGGCGATGGTTTTTTCTTGCCCCTCGTGTGAGAAGTGCGCGACCTTCTGTGTGCCATTTTTTGTAACCCGATGAAGTTGAGTGTTGGTGAACACGGTCATGCCTTCTTCCCGGAATCGAGTTTCGACCGGAATCGCCACGTCTTCGTCTCCGCTGGACATAATATGGGCGCTTCGTTGGAGGAGAGTGACCTTGGTCCCAATGCGGGAGTAAAATTGGGCGAGTTCGATGGCGACAGGTCCGCCACCCAACACGATCATGGACTGAGGCAAGTCACGTAACTCCAAGGCCTCATCACTCGTGATATACCCGACTTCTTCAAGGCCGGGGATTGGGATACGCGACACCACCGAGCCGGTAGCAAGGATTATGGTGTTGGCCTTGAGTGTTCGAGGCCCAACTTGAACTTCCTGTGGTGAAAGAAACCTTGCTCGATCTTCGTACAAGGTGAAACGCGAATCTTTCAACGCCTGAATTCGGTCATCGGCAAACTCACCAATGAGTCGAGCCTTGCGATCAATAATCGCCGAGAGATTGGCTTTCGCCGAAACTGGATGTAAGCCGAATTCTTCAGCACGCTTCATAAGCGACATGATGTCAGAGGAGCGCAAGATCGTCTTGGTGGGCATGCATCCGCGTAAAATACACAAACCTCCCAGAGGTCCCTGGTCGATAATGCCAACGTTCGCCCCTTCGTCGCGAGCCGTTCGCGCCGCTGCATAGCCTGCAGACCCTCCACCAACAATTAACACATCATAAGTCATGATGCGGCATGGTATCGTAATGCCGTTCTATCTACAATGGCAGGCACCTGAGTAGTGGGTTTGAAAAAAAATCGAGAACGTGCTCATGTGATATGAAGGCTTCCCCATACCTCCTCGCCCCCTTTTGGGGGGAGAGGACTGAGGTGAGGGGCGCGCGTAAACGGAAAACTATTGGAGGGTAGGGTATGCCATACAGAATGATTCAAGGCCTCATGGTCTTTGTATTCCTCGCCATGCTCGCAGGATGTGCGACAAAGTCTGGTCCTTTAGCGGTCCTGCCCATATCGAGCCCGACGGCTGCTCAGCACAATCTTGAAGGAATACAATTATACAATGATGGGAAGTGGCAAGAAGCGAAAAGCCGTTTCGAAGCAGCGACGCGAGCCGATTCAACATTGCCGGAAGCGTTCTTTAATCTCGCCCTCACGGAACATAAGCTTGGACTGCATGAGCAAGCCAAGAAACATTTTACTATGGCAGGGGAGATCGCGCCTAAAAATAAGGATATCGTAGAGTCGTCAATTTACCGAGATCACCGTGGTTTATCCTCAACATTCGAACGGCACATCAGCGGCGGGTATCGATATGAATGACCGCTAAGGGTTCGCGCAAGAATAACTCCCCATGTTTGGGTGCTGAGACGCTTGTCTGGCGAGGCGCGAGGACTGCGCATCCTCCTCGCATGGAAAGGACGAGCAACGCCGCCAGACGGGATGGATCGACGCCCAAACATGGGGAGTTATTCTTGCGCGAACCCTAAGGGCTCGCGCAAAAATATCTTTCCCTGTTTGGGTGCTGAAACGCCTGGTTGGCAAGGCGCGAGGATTGCGCATACTCCTCGTATGGAAAGGACGAGCAACGCCGCCAGACAGGATGGATCGGCGCCCAAACAGGGGAAGCTATTTGTGCGCGAGCCCTAATATACCAATGTCTCTACTCGTCGAAATACTCTGTCATCTGGTTCGACTAAAAATGTCGTCTTTCCGATAATCCGTTCGTCTTCGGTTTCGACCGTCACTTGCCATTCTCCGGGGTTCGGGAATAGAAAGGCCTGTGTGACCGAACAGCAAAGTTCCAAAGGACGCGGTGAAGGGGCAATCCGCAGACTCCGCCGTCTGAAATGCGGGGGTGCATCCTGTGAGGAGGGTCTGACCGGCCCATTTTCCCAGGATCGGGCCAGCATGTCGCTCCATTACGGTGTGTGAGTGGGGGAACTGGGCAAAGGGGAAGTGTCGGCTCCGAAACTGAACCGGAATCCCGGCCAAAAGCTGCGAAGCAAATGTGGGGTCAGAATTTTGGTAGAGTAGAGCACCAGTGCTCTACTTTACCCTATGTCCTGCCCCCCTTACCCTTCGATATGCTCAGGGCAAATGGGTTAGGCAAAGGGAGTAATGATATGTTTTGCCTAGACCGGGCTCCATCTTCGGTCTTATTCTGGATCACGGTGGACGGTCGAAGGTGAAAAGGCCGGGACGCATACCGCGACATATTCTGCGCCCTCTGTGGGACACGCACTGTATCGCACCCATTCAGTCGGGTGACAAATCACGGCTTGGCCGACACGGACTAACATAACCCCATCCTTGTGTTCGACTTGCAGCATGCCCTTGAGGATGACCTTGGTCTCGGTAAACTCAGGGCACTGTCCCACCTCTGTCCATCCAGGTGGACACACAATCCTTGCAATGCTTACGTCGTCCGTCTTGGTCGTGACTCGTCCTGAATACTCTTCAATGAGTTTGGGGTTGTTGCCGGGGGGAGGGATGACGCTAGGCTGTTCAATGAGTTGTGGCATGCACGTATCCTTCCTCATTATTATTACGATAGAGGTGCAAATTTCCTCCTTTATTAGAATGTGGAAGGGGAGGTAGAGTCCTGGGACACCACCGTTGGGCTTTTCATGGATTCCCAATTTTTGCGGACTCGGTTTTAGCAAAGGAGAGAATTTTTTCCGCATCCTCGACCATCCCATCGGTGATGGTCATGCCTAGGGCAAGGTCGTCTTCTTCCAGTGTATCAACCAGCCCACGTTCTTGAAGCAGGCTGACATCCCAAAACAGAAGGCCGATGTTTGTTCGTTCGTCATTGATGGTGGCGGTGGCCGTAATATTATCGCCGTGTTCGGTGGGTGTACTGACAAACGAGAGCTTGGCGCCGGCTTCCTTCGCGCGTTGAAGAAATTCTGCAAAGGCTACAATGCGATCTAAGCTGGATGGGTCAATCTCCATAAAAATTTTTCCTTCTCAATAGCTTTTTCCCTTTGATGAAAGGGATGAGCAATGGGAGTGTAAATAGTTTGTTTCGGTCTTGACTGGCAAGAGTGCCAGTCAGGTGCGAAATATTCAACCTCGAAACGGTAGTTTGGCGCCAAACTGCCGTTTCGAGGTTGAAGCCAGCTTTGGTCCTGATGAAAGTACAGTCAAGCGGCCAGCAGGAAGGTTGGGAGTATTGCAAGGGCAAAGGGTATGGCACGGTAGGGTTGGGTAAATTTGCCGTTTTCATGTATGACAATCCCTCACCACAAATTTGCCTTCAATTTAAAGACAGCCAGAGCAAAATATGCTACAACCCTGTGCCGTAGACGGGATCGAATTGTCTTCTGATACACGATTGGGTCGATGAATCCCGCCTGAAAAGGTTTCCTGCCTCGGCCCGATTGGATTTATTCGAAAAAAATGTGGTAAAAAGTGCAGCTTCATTCTTGAAAATAGGGAGATGCGTCATCTGTCAGGACGGTATTTTCTTCTAAGCCGTGAGTAAAAGGAGAATCCAGGGACATGTTTAATTTCATGCCGCGAGAAGAAGATTTTTTCAGCCTATTTCAACAGTCTTCCAAAAATGTGATTGAAGGGGGGCGGCTGCTCAAGGAATTGATGGATGATTATCAGGATGTCCAAGAGAAAGTTGGTCGGATTAAAGACGTTGAGCATCAAGGGGACGATATCACCCACGACATTGTCCGAAGACTCAATCAGACCTTTATCACGCCTCTCGATCGTGAGGATATTCACGATTTAACCAGTGCGTTGGATGATGTCTTAGATGAAATCGATGCGGTGGCTGATCTGTTTCTGATCTATAAAATCAGCAAGCCTACTGACACGGCCGTACAGTTGGCAGACATTTTGTACAAGGCTTCTAAGGCAGTGGGGGTAGGGGTCGAAAATCTCGCACAGGGGAACCTTGATGCGTCTCAATTCAATATCCAGGTGAATAGTTTGGAAAATGAAGCAGACCGGGTGAGTCGGAACGCCATCTCGAGGTTGTTCGAGGAGGAAAAGGATCCGATTATGGTCATGAAATGGAAGGAAATTTACGAGAGTTTCGAGATCGGCACCGATTGTTGCGAGGATGTGTCGAATGTCTTGGAACGCATTTCCCTCAAAGCCACGTGACGGTAAGGGTTCGTGAAAGATTAATTTCCCCTGTTTGGGTGCTGAGACGCCTGTCTGGCAAGGCGTGAGGACTGCGCATACTCCTCGTATGGAAAGGACGAGCAACGCCGCCAGACCGGATGGATCAACGCCCAAACAGGGGAAATTAATCTTGTGCGAACCCTAATAACCTACCTGTTCAACCTATTCATTCAGTGAAAGGATGTCATCAGAAAACTATGGCTCAGTCTACGTTCTTGTTCTTCAACCAATTTTATCAGGTACAGGCTGATGTTTGACTTTAGCACCATGCTCATCCTGGTAGTCATCCTGGCCCTGGTGTTTGATTTTTCTAATGGGTGGCATGACAGTGCCAATGCGATTGCCACGGTCGTCTCGACTCGGGTCTTGAGCCCGTTAACGGCCGTGCTCATGGCAGGTGTCTTAAATGTGGCCGGCGCCTTTCTGTCCACTGCTGTGGCCATAACCATTGGAAAGGGCATCGTTGACCCGAGCTCAGTGACGGAGGTGGTGGTTATCGCCGCCTTAGGAGGAGCCATCATTTGGAATTTTCTGACCTTGCAAATGGGATTGCCCTCGAGCTCCTCTCACGCGTTAATCGGAGGATTGGTAGGAGCGGGGCTCATCCATGGCGGTGTGAGTGTCGTGAAGATCTCAGGACTCTTCAAAGTTCTGCAGGCGCTGATTTTTTCTCCGCTGTTTGGGTTCATCATGGCGTTTTTACTGATGGTGATAATCAGTTGGGTATTTTATCGAACCCAGCGAGGTTTCGGGGTGTGGTTGTTTCGTAAACTGCAGATAGCCTCAGCGGGCTTTATGGCCTTGAGTCATGGAGCCAATGATGCGCAAAAGGCCATGGGCATCATTACGCTGGCCCTTCTGTCGTCGGGTCAGATTCCTACGGCTGAGGTTCCCACATGGGTGATCGTCTCCTGTGCGTTGGCAATGGGTCTGGGAACCATGATGGGAGGATGGAAGATCATCAAGACCTTGGGGATGAACATCGTCAAACTCGAACCCGTCCACGGGTTTGTGGCGGAAACCGGAGCCGGCGTGGTACTCATGGCCGCCGCGCATATCGGCCTGCCTGTGAGTACGACGCACACGATTACGTCATCCATTATGGGGGTTGGAGCCGTGAGGGGCCTGTCCGCGGTTAAATGGGGCGTAACCAAGCGGATTATGTACGCCTGGCTGTGTACCCTCCCAGGAGCAGGTCTCTTAGCTACCTTAATATACCTGATTCTCAGTTGATCCAAGCGAAACAAGTCAGTCCCATGGTGTGGAAGAACAGCCCCCTCCTTTGTAAGACTTAAAAATGGGGTCAGACTCGAATTAATATGGAATTTTGGTGAAAGAGTCCATAGTTTTTCAATAAATCTTGTCTGACCCTATGGGTTCCTCACGGTACGTTCCATCTCACTGTCTCATCTCCTGTTGGTATGAAAGCAGCGCCAGCCTCTTGGGAATACATAGAATGCAACTGCCCCATTGCGAGGAATGATGGGCGAGGATTACAGGTTGTACAGTGTGCGATACGGGGTCTGTTGAATATTTCGTGCCAAAAGCCCACAAATGCGCCAGGACAGACGACCAACATCAGTGAGAGGGAATGTTCAAAAAAGTCCGTCCAGCAAGGCCGCAGCCCTTTTGACGCGCGGAGCGTACTCTCAGTACGTGAGCACGGCAAAAGGGCGAGAACGCCGCTGGCGGCTTTTTTCAACATTCCCATACAGGAACGTGATCTCCTTTCAGTCCGCAGTAGCAAAGTCTCGGATCGAGCCCACCTGGAGAATCTCAGAGGCACGAGTCAGGGCAGGGGAGCGTGCTCATGACGGTGGAAGTAGAGCGTAAGGAAATAGTGGATAAACGGATTGGTAAAGTTTAAAATGCCCGAATATTTTGCATCATAACCAGGAGCATAATTCATGTACTTCATTCATGGTACCAGGGAGTTCCTTATGAGTCTTTCCCATGTGTTGAGATCAGTTTTCATAATGGGTGCTATGGTCGGACTTTTGAGTCTTATGGTTTCCTGTGAGCACTATGGAGCTGGCGGCGGTGGGAGCCATGTTCAGGAAGCCATTTTGCATGCGATGGAAGCGGTTGAACATGGAAACATGGGACATGGCAAGGAAGTGGCGAAACATGCCGGAGTGGCGTTAGAGCATGCAAAAATGGCACAACAGGAATCCCCCAATCCTCACCTCAAGGTGGCTATTGAAAAACTCGATAGTGCCGTGAGCTATGGAGAAATGGGGCTCGTTGGTGGTGGAACGAAGGCTGTGGAAGAGGCTATCGTGCATTTGAAGCAAGTGAAGTAATCCACACCACAGGTAAGAGTTCAAACCTCCCTAATCTTAGAGGGAGGGCTCGCCCCCTTTGTGAAGGCTCCCCCTGTGGTACTGTCATTCCCAGACCACACCTGCAAAAAACGTATTTCAAGAAATTTTTTCTGACCCAATTCTTCAAATCCCATTCTTCAATTTTTTGATATCCCGTGAACGTGTTGCGGAGTTTTCATGCGACCCAAAGTATTGATTTTTCTCACTTTCCCGTATTGCTGCGAATGGTCTCTTCTCTTGACTATTCCCTGGATTGGAAGCTAAGGTATTCCTCCTTACCCCTATGGGCCTAGGCTTATGGGTCCGAGGATGGTTTGTGTCTTAAGCCCTGGATTTTTTGGGAATTATTGTGACTCCATTATCACAAAAAATTTCTTCTCGTATCCGTGAAGCGGGTCATCCGCTTACCTTTGCCCAGTTTATGGAGATGGCTCTGTATGATCCAGACCATGGGTATTACATGACAGGGGGCGATCGTTGTAGCGGAGAAAATTCCGATTCACCAATAGGGATGGATGGGGGAGATTATTACACTGCTCCGTGTCTGTCTCCTTTCCTCGCCAAGTGTCTTGCTCGTCAGTTGCAAGAGATTGATGAATTGTTAGAGCAGCCTACGGAATTCACGCTTCTTGAGATGGGACCGGGAGAAGGCCGATGTATTAAGGATGTGTTAGATGAAGTGACGCGGCTCGATCCTGGACTGTGTGCTAGGCTTTCCATCATCTTGGTGGAGAGTAGCCCCTATCTACGAAGGCTTCAGGAGCGGATGTTGGAGGCCAATTCCAAAACGGCAAAGATTATTTGGGCATCAAATCTCGGAGTGTTGGACGACGACTCTTTGGTAGGCATGGTGTTGTCGAATGAATTGGTGGATGCGTTCCCGGTCAATCGAGTTCGCATGACCAGTGAAGGATTGAAAGAAATCTATGTCAACCATGTGGGTGGCCAGTTTGTCGAGCAACTTGAAGCCCCTTCAACCGATGAGTTGTCGAATTCGCTCAAAGCTCTCGATGTTGATTTGCCTGTTGGGTTTACCACGGAAATCAATCTGAATGCGGTGGACTGGATGCAGCAGGTGGCGCGTGTGTTGCGTCGTGGGGTGGGGGTCACCATCGATTATGGACATACGAGTTCGGATTATGTTTCACCCATGAGGAAAGACGGGACACTGCTCTGTTATTACCGTCATACGGTCGCGGCCAACCCCTATGAACGGATTGGTGATCAAGACATGACCGCGCATGTGAATTTTTCCAGCTTGGCCCAGGTTGGCGAGCAGGCCGGTTTGTCGCTCACGGGGTTTACCAATCTGATGCATTTTCTCATGAGCCTGGGTATTGATGAAATGGTCGCCGGATATGATCAAGAGTCCAAAGAGGTGCAGGCGGTCGTGCAACTGTTACGGCCTCAGGGCATGGGCACGACCTTTAAGGTGTTGATCCAACACAAAGGGTTGGAAGTCCCCACACTGCAGGCTCTTCGGCATCGGCCGTTTTTTGAACATGTGCTTAGGGCTCGCGCAAATTAATATTTTTGTGTTCGCGCGTACATTCATTGCCAAGGTTGATTGAACATGGGTAGTGAAGCCGTTCCATTAAATTATATTCCCATCGCAATCTTTATTGGTATTGGGATTGCCTTTGGCGTGGTCTCCTTGGTGATCGGATTGTTCGTGCGGCCGAGTCGGCCCTACCGAGCCAAACTCCTTCCTTACGAAAGTGGCAGCCCGTTGTTTTCGGATGCGCGCATTCAATTTCCCATGCGGTATTACATCATCGCGATGCTATTCGTGATTTTTGATATTGAAATCGTCTTCATGTTCCCGTGGGCCGTGGCTTTTAAAAAACTGGGCCTGTTGGGACTTATTGAAATGGGATTATTTATCGCTATCCTCGTAGTTGGTTATTGGTATGTCTGGAAAAAAGGTGCGTTGGAATGGGACTGAAACCGTGATGCGTGAAGCGTGATGCGTAATGTGAAAGAGCTATTTCCCTTTTCATCTTTTTGTGTCACCCCTTACGCATAACGGATTACGCATTACGCATTACGCATTACGTAAGGATTTTCTTCATGGGTCTTCTTGAACGACAGTTTGAACCCAATATCGTAACCACCAATCTTGACTATCTGGTGAGTTGGTGTCGGAAGTCGGCCTTGTGGCCCATGACCTTTGGATTAGCGTGTTGTGCCATTGAAATGATCGCGACGGCGTCTTCTCGGTATGACATCGACCGTTTTGGGGCAGGCGTGTTTCGAGCTTCGCCGCGACAATCAGATGTCATGATTGTCGCTGGGACTGTGTGTCGAAAAATGGCGCCCGTCATTCGTCGTATTTATGATCAAATGTCCGAACCGCGCTATGTCATTTCCATGGGGTCCTGTGCGACCTCGGGGAATCACTACAATAGTTATAGTGTGGTGCAGGGGGTGGATCAGATTGTTCCGGTCGATATCTATATTGCGGGTTGCCCTCCGCGGCCAGAAGCGTTGCTAGATGGGCTGATCAAGCTGCAAGAGAAGATTCAAAAGGAAAAAGTTTTCGTGAAATAAATGAAGACGTGATTCGTGAACCGTGATGCGTGATCCGTAAAGAAACAGACGGGTCATCATCTTACGCTTCACGCATTACGCATTACGGATCACGATTTTATGCATCGCGTACTCGAAACATTACAAGAACGGTTTCCCTCAGCAGTCCTCTCGGTTACCGAAGATGAACATCGAGGGGAGTTGTCTGCCAAGATTCGCGCGAAGGATCTGGTGGATGTTGCGCGTTTTCTGCATGATGATCCGGGTATGGCTTTTGATCATATCACGGATATCTGTTCCGTCGATTACCCCGATGATTCCGATCGCTTCGAGGTGATTTACCAATTTCTGTCGCTTCCACATTGTACTCGCATCCGCCTGAAAGCGCGTGTGACTGAAGATGACCCCACGATTGGTACCGTGACCTCGATTTGGCAAGGGGCTAATTTTCTTGAACGCGAAGTGTTCGATCTCATGGGCATTCGTTTTGATGGGCATCCCGATCTTCGGCGAATCCTTCTGCCGGAGGACTATGATGAAGGTCATCCCCTACGAAAAGATTTTCCGACTGAGGGTAAGGGTTGGCGGAGCCGTTTTGATTTTTTGCCTCGCTTGGACGAACCGGTCAGTGTCTGGACCGAAGACGACATCCCCGATGATCAGCGGCATGTGTTCATGGCCGGAGATACACCGGGAAGTGGGAAACGTAAAACAGAAATGCTGCTCAATATGGGCCCCCAACATCCGAGCACGCATGGTGTGTTGCGGGTTGTGCTGGAACTTGATGGCGAGCGGGTGATCAAGGCCATTCCGGATTTGGGTTATTTGCACCGTGGTGTCGAGAAGCTGTGTGAGGGCCTCCACTACATGCAGGTGATTCCGCATACCGATCGTTTGGACTATACGTGTGCCATGACCAATAACTATGCGTACGTGCGTGCCGTGGAGAAGCTGGTTGGTGTGACGATACCCGAGCGAGCGGAATATGTGCGAACGATTATTGCGGAAATCCAACGCATTATCGGCCATTTGTTTTGGTTGGGCACCCAGTCCTTGGATATCGGCGCTATGACCGTGTTTTTTTGGACGTTTCGGGAACGGGAAGTGTTGTTGGATTTCTTTGAAAATCTTTGTGGCGCACGTTTGACGTTGAATTATTATCGAATTGGCGGAGTGGATAGCGATTTGACCCCGGAACTCATCGCCACGCTCAAAGAATTTCTGCGAACGTTTCCCGAGCATCTGAAGGAATACGATATTCTTCTTAAGACAAACCGTATTTGGCTGTCTCGAACAAAAGGTGTGGCGGTGATTTCTGGCGAAGACGCGATTAATTTTGGGCTGACCGGTCCTACGTTACGTGGATCAGGAGTCGCGTACGATATACGGAAACTCGAGCCCTATGGTGCGTATGATCGAGTTGAATGGGATGTGCCGGTTGGCAAGGATGGAGACACCTACGATCGGTACTGGATTCGGGTGGAAGAAATGCGGCAAAGTGCTCGGATTGTTGAGCAATGTCTGGAGCAAATGCCGGAGGGCCCGATTATAGCGGATCTCCCGCAAGTGATTCCTCCCCCTAAGCCTAAAGTCATGCAAGATATGGAAAGCTTGATCCATCATTTCATCATTTTCACTCAAGGATTCAAGCCACCTAAAGGTGAGACCTATTGTGGGACGGAGGTGCCCAAAGGAGAATTGGGATTTTTCTTGATTAGCGATGGAGGACCAAGACCCTATCGACTGAAAATTCGCTCACCATCCTTTGTGCATATGGGCGCGTTTGATTTTATGGCGCGCGGGTATTTGATCTCGGATATTATTACAATTTTTGGCACGTACGATATTGTCATGGGTGAATGTGACCGGTGAGGAACGTGACGCGTTATGCGTAAAGCGTAAAGCGAAAAAAAATTCTCTACGGATCACGCATCACGGATTACGCATCACGAAAAAGACATCATGCTGTTAGAAAAATATAAAGACCACATTGATGATCTCCTAAGCCGATATCCAATTAAGCGGTCGGTATTGCTTCCTTTGTTGAATTTGGCTCAAAAAGAAGAAGGGTACGTGAGTCAATCGGCGATGAAAGAAATCGCTAGGATTTTAGACCTGACTCCTCCTCAGGTTTTTGAGACGGCGACGTTTTATACGATGTTGAGTCTCAAGCCCATTGGAAAGTTTCACATCCAGGTGTGCCGGTCTTTAATGTGCGCATTGGTTCGGGCGGATAATTTGATCGAGTGGCTGCAAAAGCACCTTGGCATTGCCGTTGGCCAAACAACATCGGATAAATTTTTCACGCTCAGTGTTGTTGAGTGCCTGGGGTCATGTGGCACAGGCCCTATGATGCAAATCAACGATGAGTACTACGAGCGCTTAACGGAAGAAACAGTCGGCCAGATCTTAGAGGATTTAAAACGAACCGGTGATTGTGCGTTGAAAAGCGGACCGTATATGGTGCCCGAACCACGGTAATCTGAAGGTAACTACTCATGTCACCCCCCTTTTACCCCAGGACGGCGTTGCTGTGGTGCTCAAATCCTCACGTATCTCATATACGCTCCGGTTTTCCGCTCCTCGCGCCTTGTCCTGAGGCAAAATAGGGGCAACCTGAGCAGTTACAGCTGAAGAGAGACATTTGCTATGGAACCGTTTGAAAAAATCTTAACAAAAAATATGAGTAACCCCGCGTATACCGGTTCGCTTCAAGACTATGAAGCGACTGGAGGGTATCAGGCTCTTCGGAAGGTGTTAGCCGGGGTTCCGCAGAACGACATCGTCGAGATGGTCAAAAAATCTGGTCTTCGTGGTCGGGGAGGCGCGGGGTTTCCTACAGGCGTGAAGTGGAGTTTCCTTCCAAAAGATTACCAGGGGCCGAAGTACCTGTGCTGTAACGCAGACGAAAGTGAGCCGGGGACATTTAAAGATCGACAGCTCATGGAACGCGATCCTCATCAGATGTTGGAAGGGATGGCGATTACGTGTTACGCCATCGGAGCGGAAACGAGTTATATCTATATACGAGGCGAATTCCGAGTAGGCGCCCAAATCTTAGAACGCGCCATCGAAGAGGCCAAGCAAGCCGGGCATTTGGGTTCGAATATTCATGGGAGTGGGGTGACCATTAATATGTATGTTCATGCCGGAGCCGGAGCGTATATTTGTGGGGAGGAAACCGCGTTGCTTGAATCGTTGGAAGGCAAGCGGGGCAAACCGCGAATTAAACCGCCGTTCCCTGCCACGCATGGTCTCTACCAAAAACCAACAGTGGTGAATAATGTAGAGACCTTGGCGAATATCCCCCATATTGTGAATCGTGGTCCTGAATGGTTTGCGGCAATCGGTGCGCCACCCAAAAGCACGGGGACTCGTGTCTTTTGTCTCAGCGGGCATGTCAAGAATCCCGGAAATTTTGAATTGCCGATGAATGCCACCTTCCGGGATTTAATTTTTGACATAGGTGGAGGGATGCGATCGGATAAGCCTCTGAAAGCATTTATTCCAGGAGGAGCCTCAGCGCCATTTCTGACTCCGGAACACATCGATGTGCAAATGGATTTTGAATCCGTGACCATGGCAGGATCCATGTCGGGTTCCGGTGGAATAACGGTCATGGAAGAAGGCACGAGCATGGTGTGGGCAGCCCTTCGGCTGATGGAGTTTTTCTACCATGAGTCCTGCGGCAAGTGTACGCCCTGTCGGGAAGGAAGTTCTTGGATCGTGCAAATTCTCCAGAGAATTCAGAATACACAAGGACGGCCGGAAGACCTCGATACGCTCACGGAAATCTGTGAAAACATCGGTGGCCGTACAGTATGTGCCTTTGGTGATGCAGAAATTGCGCCGGTCCAAAGTACGTTGCAATACTGGCGTCATGAGTATGAAGCGTTGATTGAAGAAGCTGAAGCGGTACGTGCGACGAGAAAAGAAAAAGAAATTCCGGTTTTGAGTATTTAGGTGTTATGAAATGGCAATGACTGAAACCAAAAAAATGGTCGCGATCACCATCGACGGGATCTCCAATCAAGTTCCCGAGGGCACCCTGGTCATCGAGGCCGCTCGGCAAATTGGGGTGATGATTCCGCATTTCTGTTATCACCCCAAGCTTGAGCCCGATGCCAATTGTCGGATGTGCTTGGTCGAGATCGAAAAAATTCCCAAACTCCAGACCTCCTGTAGTACACGAGTGGCTGACGGGATGGTCGTACGTTCGTCCGTCCCTCATGTCGAGTCAGCACGGAAATCGATGCTGGAATTGTTGCTAGTCAATCACCCGCTGGATTGTCCAGTCTGTGATCAAGGGGGTCGGTGCGATTTGCAGGACTTCTCCCACGAATACACGCCCACGATAAGTCGTTTTACGGAACTCAAGCGTGTGTTTCCCAAGGAATATCTCAGCCCACTCATTGAAACGCAGATGAACCGGTGCGTGTCATGCATGCGTTGTGTGCGGTACTGCGAAGAAGTGATGGATGCCAAGGCGTTAGCTCCAGTGGGTCGTGGGACCATGACCCAAATATCTCATTGGGCCGGGAACGAACTCGAGTGTGATTTTTGTGGCGGGTGTATTCAAATTTGCCCGGTTGGGGCGATCACGAGCCGTTTGTCGATGTATGACTTCCGGCCTTGGATGCTGAAACGGTCGGAAACCATTTGTAATTTCTGCGGTGATGGTTGCCAGATGACTGTGCAACGAAAAGATGAAGATCTCATCGAAGTCAATTCTACGTTGGGCGCAGGTCGCAATGATGGCGATCTGTGTGCCCGAGGGTATTTTGGCTATCACGCGAATGTGCATCCTGATCGGTTACAGAATCCGTTAATACGACAAGCTGATGGATCGTTTGCCGAAGTCACGTGGGAAGACGCGCTGGAACGGGTCGCCGAAAATTTTTCTCAGATTAAGGCCGCTCATGGGGCTGATGCCATCGGTGGGCTCATTACGGCCCGTTGCACCAATGAGGAACTCTACGCATTTCAGAAATTTATGCGAGGTGTAGTCGGAACTCCTCACGTGGATAGTAGTGCGCGGTATGGGTATATTAATGGTGTTAAAGCCCTTCAACGTGTGCAAGGTACTCACCGGTGGACCGTTTCGTTTGAGGATATTGTGGAAGCGGATGTGGTGTTGCTAGTTGGTACGAGTATTACCGAAGCGAATCCCATTACCGGGTTGAAAGTCAAACAAGCTGTCAAAAAGTGCGGGGCCAAGCTCATCACGCTTGAAACTGCGGTCCCCGCTTTTTCAACCGTTAGTAATATCACGACCTTAGCCACTCATCATTTGACCGTGCTCCCGGGGTGCTTTGATGTCGCCGTGCTTGGATTGATGAAGGCACTGGTAGAGCAGAATTTGGTCGATGAACGAACTTCAGGAAAGGCCACTGAGTTTGCGCGTACCATTATTGCCGAGGTCGAAAAGATCTCATGGCAAGAGATTCAACAAGCTGTTGGATTGTCTTCAGATCAGTTTAATTCTGCTTCCCGAACATTGAGTCAGGCACAACGGTTGGTTGTTCTTGCTGGACAGGGAGTGCTTCGAGACATAGGTGGTGAAGGCATTGTCACCAATCTGCTTGACCTGTTGATTCTTTCTGGACACCACGGTGCCCAGGGTTCCGGCTTAGGCGTCTTGGCTGAAGAAAACAATGAACAGGGCGCCATCGAAATGGGCGTTGTGGCCGAGTATCTTCCTGGGCCTTCGAAGGCCAACAATGACATGGCCCAAGCCACACTGTCGAAAATCTGGGGCATGAGTGTCCCGACGACTCCCGGAGCCACCATGTTGGAGATGTTTGATCGAGCCCGTCAGGGCAGTCTTAAGGCGATGTTTATTGTTGGAGAAAATCCCCTTGAATCCTTGCCATCTGATGCCAAGGTGTCTGAGTCGCTTGATGCGCTGGAATTTATAGTGTGTCAAGAGCTCTATATGACGGACACGGCCAAGAAAGCGCACGTCGTGCTGCCCGCTGCTTCGGCAGTCGAAAAAGATGGGACCTTTACGAATACCGAAGGCCATGTCCAACCTGTGCGCAAATCCATCGAGCCGGTTGGAGAAAGCCAACCGGATTGGGAAATCTTTTCCGCTTTGTCTGTGCTCATGGATTCACCCATGGAATATGGAGAGGCCAAGGAAATCTTCAAAGAGATTCGTGGCCTCATTCCCCAATATGGGTTGTTGGGACCGACGTCGATACCCTATGTGGCCAAAGCTGATGTGGTGGAACAGTACCTTCGTGAAGGGTTCAAGGAAGATGTGCATGTTCGATATGCGTTGACAAAAAAGATCTTAGCACGTGACGGGGCGTTGACCCTGGTCCTGGGACAATCGATGTATCATTCCGGAAAATTTAGTACGCGATCCAAAGGACTGACACAGATTCAAGACAGTGGGGTGCTCAGTTTGAATCCTGAGAATGCGACTCGGATTGGTGTGGACGATGGAGCCAGCGTGCGTCTGTCGAATGGGAATGGAGATGTAACCGTTCCAGTAAAACTGGTTGATCGGATACCCCCTGGCGTGGCATGGTTCCCGGAACATTTTGATCACGAACTTCGTCTACTCTTTCGTGTGACAGTTGATGAACGCAATCATGTGCCGTGTTGGAAAACCACACAGGTTCGTGTTGATCGGGTTGCTTAGGGCTCGCGCAAAAATAAATTCCCCTGTTTGGGCGTCGATCCATCCAGTCTGGCGGCGTTGCTCGTCCTTTCCATACGAGGAGTATGCGCAGTCCTCGCGCCTTGCCAGACAGGCGTCTCAGCACCCAAACATGGGAAGTTATTCTTGCGCGAACCCTTAGTCGTCGCAATTCGTGAACCAGATTTTTTCGTTGGTGTAGCTGATACCTAAATTGATGACCAGCCTACTGTAAGGAGATGATCTGTGAATGAAGTTGTTCTGAGATTGGCGCTCACGGTGTCGCAAATTACTGTGGTCATGGGCGTGGTGTTGCTCACCGTTGCCGTGCTCACACTCATGGAGCGCAAGGTGCTGAGTTGGATGCAGGATCGGATGGGACCAATGGAAGTGGGTCCCTATGGCATCCTCCAACCCGTTGCTGATGGATTAAAGTTGTTCTTTAAAGAAGACATTATTCCTGCTGGGGCCAACAAAATTATGTTTAGTATGGCTCCCATTTTAGTGTTGGTTCCGGCCCTCATTGGGTTCGCCGTGATTCCCTTTGGGCCCTCCTGGGATGTCGAGATGTTCGGTGTTCAATTTAAACCCTTTGTCATCAGTGATATTAACATTGGCGTGTTATACATCTTGGCCTTTGCCTCTATTGGCGCGTATGGAATTATTTTGGGTGGGTGGGCATCAAACAGTAAATATTCCTTGTTGGGTGGACTCCGGGCGGCAGCCCAGTTAATCAGTTATGAGTTAAACGTGGGATTGGCTATTGTTGGCGTGTTGTTGTTGTCTGGGAGCCTGAGCTTAGTCACGATTACGGAAAACCAACTTGGCGGTTTTTGGAATTGGTATGCGTTTGCTTTTCCAGCCCCTCAGTTTATTGCGTTTGTTGTGTTTCTGATTGCTTCTATTGCTGAGACCAACCGGGTGCCGTTTGATCTTCCCGAAGCCGAAAGTGAGCTGGTGGCTGGGTTCTTTACCGAATACAGTGGGATGCGGTTTGCGTTTTTCTTTTTGGCCGAATACGCCAACATGATTCTGGTGTCGTGTGTGGCAACTGTTCTCTTCTTTGGTGGATGGGACGCGCCGTTGCCAATTCTTCAAGCCCCTGGTGATTTGGCCTGGGTGACCGGGATCATGTGGTTTTCGCTAAAAGTGGCGTTCTTCCTCTTTTTATTTTTCTGGATTCGCGCCACCCTTCCACGGCTTCGGTATGACCAACTCATGCGGTTCGGATGGAAGGTGCTTCTGCCGATTGCCTTGGGCAATGTCGTGATCACGTCCATCCTGGCCTATATTTTCCATTAGGAGCCTGTCCGAGATTAGCGATCGTTACGAGGATGTGCTGGTTTGAGTCAGATGGTTCGATCGTTTGAGGCGAATAGTGGGACTATTTAACGAGAAGGATCGAAACATCTGGCCAAATCCAGCGCATTCGGAGTAGATCCGTCTAATCTGGGACAGGCTCCTAAGGATGAAGTTGAGATTTTCATGAAAATCAAAGCGTGGCTCAAAACACTGATTTTTTACGAGATCCTGATAGGGATGAAGCAGACGATGAAGCACTTGCTGCATTACCGCCCCATTACCTTGGAATATCCGCATGTCAAAAAGTCCTTGCCGAGTAATTATCGAGGGATGTTGGCCCTTCTTCGGTACGATGACGACACAGAAAAATGTGTGGGTTGTGATTTGTGTGAGGCAGCCTGTCCGTCGCGGGTAATTCGAGTCGTGAGCGCCGAAGTGCCGGGTGAACCCACCAAGCGGTATGCCAAAGAATACTACATGGACATGACGCGATGTCTGTTTTGCGGAATGTGCGTCCAAGCCTGCCCGGTTGATGCCTTGGCCATGACCCAGGAATTCGAATGGGCTGTGTCTAACAAACGCGATTTGGAGTTAAATAAAGAGCAGTTGTTGGCTATTGGGGAACGTGCCTTCCCGGTCAAAGAAAAGCGCTTGGAATTTCAACATCCGAACGTTGCGTATTTCAACGTGTCATTCAAAGATATTCCCGAGAAAGAATTCTGATTAACACCTTCATGGTCTCCATTCCCAATGCGCCGGGCATTGGAGTGGAATTGAATGTGTAAGGACCTGAGAGAAAATAACTTGAACACTTTCGCGCCAAGATTTGGGTTAGATTTGGACGGAACGATTGAGAAAAACCCGAGGCATAGCACAGCTATGTTGAGGGTTTTTCGATTGAGGCCCGTTCAAAGATGGCCCGAAGATTGGATGCGAAATTGTTCAAGTTATTTTCTCTCAGGTCCTAAGTAGGGTAAGAGGACGATTTGTTAGGAACCCTGATCTTTTTCTACCTTGCCGGAGTGATTGTACTGACGGCGACGTTAGTGGTGGCGCTCCGAAATCCCATCTATAGTGCAATGTCCCTCCTCGTCATGTTTTTTCATGTCGCGGGCTTGTATGTCACGCTGCATGCCGAGTTTCTCGCAGCCATTCAAATCATTGTCTATGCCGGCGCTATTTTGGTGCTGTACCTCTTTGTCGTGATGCTGCTCAATATCAAAGGTGAGGAAAAATATAATAAGCAGAGCTTCGTGGCGCTGTGTTTGGGGGGCGTGCTGTTGGTGGAATCCGTGGTGTTGGGAGTCAGCCAGGGCATCACCGTGGCGTCTCCACGCTCACCATCTTTAGGCGAGCCGGGGGCGTCTGTTGGAAATACGGAGTCCATTGGTGAGATTTTGTATTCCACATATCTTTTTCCCTTTGAAATCGCCTCGCTGATTTTGTTGGTGGCGATGGTCGGCGCCGTGATCTTGACGAAAAAAGATATTTTTGAGTCGAAATCATCATGAGTGTTCCTATTGAATTTTACTTGGCTTTGAGCGGGCTGGTGTTTCTGATCGGCCTTGTCGGAGTTCTGGTCCGTCGAAATATCATCGTCATCCTCTTGTCGATTGAGCTCATGCTCAATGCCACCAATATCAACTTCGTGGCCTTCTCCGCCTATTTGGGCAATCTGGCTGGCCAGGTGTTTGTCTTTTTCGCGTTGACGGTGGCTGCCGCTGAAGTGGCCGTCGGATTAGCGATTATCATTGCGTTGTATCGACACCATGAGAGTATCAATGTCGATGATTTCAGCTTGTTGAAATGGTAGGTTGATGCTCTACGCGCTGATTCCACTTCTCCCACTGTTTGCCTTTATCGTGCTCGGGCTATTGGGGCATCGCATCAAGGATCGCGCACATCTTATTGCCGTCCCGGCGGTAGGGATCTCCTTTGTGCTGTCGGTTATGGCATGTTCAGAGGTGGTGGATGGCCACGTCTTGGAAATTCCCCTTTATACGTGGGCAACGTCGGGTGAACTGACCATTCGCCTTGGCTTGTATGTGGATCAATTGACGGCCGCGATGTTACTGCTGGTGACCATCGTCAGTGGACTCGTTCATGTGTACACGATCGGCTATATGCATGGTGATCCAGGATACGCTAGGTTTTTTGGGAACATCGCGCTCTTCACGTTTTCGATGCTCATGCTCGTGATGTCCGATAACTTCGTCCAGCTGTTTGTGTTTTGGGAAGCCGTGGGGCTGTGCTCGTATTTACTCATTGGGCATTGGTATGAGCGGCCCTCCGCACGCGCGGCAGCCACGAAGGCCTTCCTCGTCAACCGTATTGGCGACTTTGGATTCCTGCTCGGAGTCTTGTTGGTGTTTGTGACCTTTGGAACCCTTCAATACCAGCCAGTGTTTGCCGACGCTGCTGCACATGTTGGGGAGACAGTTGATTTGTTGGGCGCAGTGGGAGGTGGCTGGGAAGTCTCGGCGATGACGTTGATCTGTCTCTTGTTGTTTGTCGGCGCGGTTGGGAAGTCTGCCCAAGTTCCGCTGCATGTGTGGTTGCCGGATGCCATGGAAGGGCCGACACCGATTTCCGCGCTTATTCATGCGGCCACCATGGTGACGGCTGGTGTATTTATGGTGGCGAGGCTTGCGCCGCTGTACAACTTGTCTCCGGTTGCCATGGATGTTGTGGCCGTGGTCGGCGGGTTAACCATGATTGTCGGCGCGACGATTGCCATAACCCAAACGGATATTAAGCGGATCGTGGCCTATTCCACATTGAGCCAGCTGGGGTACATGATGATGGCCTGTGGGTTAGGCGGATATGTCTTTGGCATTTATCATTTGCTCACCCACGGCGCGTTTAAGGCCTTGCTGTTCTTGGGCTGTGGCTCGGTGATTCTGGCTGTGCACCATGAACAGGATATGCGTCACATGGGTGGCCTCAAAGATAAACTGCCGATCACCTATTGGACATTTATCATCGGTTCGTTGGCCTTAGCAGGGTTTCCCCTGACCGCCGGGTTTTTCAGTAAGGATGAATTGCTCCTGTCAGCCTGGAACGCTGGCGCATTGGGCCAAACGCTTACCGTGTTAGGGGTTCTGACCGCGGGGATGACGGCGTTCTATAGCTTCCGTTTGGTGTTTGTCACGTTTTGGGGCGAGTCTCGTGTTGATCCGCATCATGCCGATGATGTGCGTGAACCCGCAAAAGTGGTCACGGTCCCCCTGTTGGTGCTGGCCGTGTTGAGTATCGTCACGGGGTATATTGGGATCCCGGAGTTTCTCCAACATGCGTTTCCTGGAAGTGAAGGGGCAGGACATCATGGCCCAGCCGCCACGGGCATCATGATTGTTGCGACCCTGGCAGGATTAATTGGTATTGGCGTGGCCTATTTGTTCTACGTGAAGTCGCCTGACATTCCTGATCGCCTGATGACTCAATGGAGCATGCTGTACAACCTTTCTCTTAACAAGTGGTATGTGGACGAAGCGTATGATAAGGCGATTGTGAATCCGACGTTTAAAATGGCGGATTACATGTGGAAGAAGTTTGATATCGCCATTATTGATAATGCGGTCAATGGTGTCGCCCGTGGTTTCGCCTGGTGGGGATGGGTGGCACGGTTCATCCAAACTGGTGAAACCCAAAATTACGCCTTGAGCATGACCGTAGGTGCGGTGGTTATTCTTACAGCGTATGTCGTGTTTTAGGTACTGAGGGTTGTGTCTTCCCCTCGCCCCTGTGGGGAGAGGGTAGGGTGAGGGGTTTTTGTTATGGAGTTGTATCACTGAAATGACTGTTTCCTCCGGCGGATTTCCCTGGATCACCTTAGTCGTCTTTCTCCCGATTTTGGGAGTGGTGGCTATTTTGTTGGCCAAAGAAGAAATGGCCAAATGGATTGGCTTTGCCGCTTCGTCAGTGGTCCTGCTCGTGTCCCTTCCCCTGTGGGGCATGTTTAATGAAGCAACATCCGCCATGCAATTTGTTGAGAAACATCATTGGATTGCCTCTCCATCCATCAACTATGCGGTTGGGGTGGATGGTATTAGTTTGCCGCTTGTTCTGCTCACCACCTTTTTGACTCCACTGTGCGTTCTCGTGTCCTGGACTTCGATCAATACGCGGATTCGCGAATTCATGATTAGTTTGCTGGTGATGGAAACCGCCACCCTCGGAGTGTTTGTGGCGCTTGACTTTGTGCTGTTTTACATCTTCTGGGAAACCATGCTCATTCCCATGTATCTGCTCATTGGCGTGTGGGGTGGGGAGAATCGTGTCTATGCGGCGATCAAGTTTTTCCTCTATACGTTGGCGGGGAGCGTGTTGCTCCTAGTAGCCATCATTGTCATCTTCTTCAATTCAGGTGAAGATACTTTCGATATTCTCACATTAAGCCAAGCGGCGTATTCGCCTACGCTCCAAGCGTGGTTGTTTTGGGCATTTTTTGTAGCGTTTGCGGTCAAGGTTCCGATGTTTCCATTTCACACATGGCTGCCTGATGCGCATGTGGAAGCGCCGACTGCTGGCAGTGTCATTCTCGCGAGTGTGTTGCTCAAGATGGGAACGTACGGATTTCTACGGTTTACCTTGCCCATGCTACCTGATGCCACGCTCACCTTCACTCCAATCATTATGACGTTGTCTGTTATCGCAATCATCTATGGCGCGTACATGGCTTTTGCGCAGTCTGACCTCAAGAAGCTCATTGCGTATTCCAGTGTCAGTCATATGGGGTTTGTCACGCTCGGGATTTTTGCGCTGAATGCGCAAGGGATTGAAGGCGCGATCTTGCAGATGGTCAATCACGGCATCACCACCGGCGGGCTGTTTTTGTGCGTGGGAATTATTTATGAACGAACACATAGCCGGGAAATTTCCGATAACTCCGGCCTTGCCAAGCCGATGCCCTGCTACGCGACCTTCTTAGTGATCTTTGCGCTCTCGTCGGTTGGTCTGCCAGGGATGAACAGTTTTGTGGGTGAATTTCTTGTGCTGATTGGAACGTTTATGTGGAGTAAGCTTGCCGCCACGTTAGCCGCTCTTGGCGTGATCCTGGCGGCGGCGTACATCCTTTGGATGCTTCAGCGCGTAGTCTATGGTGTCCCGGCTCAACACATGCTGTCCAAACTCTATGATATGAATCCGCGTGAAATAGGCCTGTTGCTTCCGCTCGTTGGGTTTATATTTTGGATTGGGCTGTATCCGAAGCCACTGTTAGATGTGATGCATGCGAGCGTGGAAAACCTGATCCAACAAGAAGTGCGAGTGATGACCGTGGAAAATCCTGGACAAAACATCTTGGAAAGTTATGTGCTCACGGATTCTTCCTCCTTCGCCTTAGGTCGGGAGGCGTTGGCTCGATGAGTATTCCTTTAGCCGATCTTGTTACCATCCTGCCTGAGTTGCTCGTGGTGTTCACAGCCTGCGTCCTGTTAGTTTTGGATCCAATTACGCCTGCCTCCAAAAAAGATTTTCTGGCTTGGATGTGTTTTGGTACGCTAGTGGTGTGCTTTTTTGTGACCGCTGCCGGAATGGGCCAGCAAACGTTTGCGTTTGGCAATATGGTCGTGGTGGATTCCTATGCTTCGTTTTGGAAATTGCTGTTGTACCTTGTCAGTGGGCTGACCATTCTCCTGTCAATCGGGTACCTCAAAGACGAGAAGATCGAGCTTGCAGAATTCTATGGATTTATCATGCTGTCCCTCACGGGCATGATGATCATGGTCTCCGGTACTGACCTGTTGGTCATCTATCTAGGAATCGAGCTGATGTCGATTTCATTGTATATCATGGCTGGCTTCAAACGGTTTGAGGCGAAATCCATTGAAGCATCGGCCAAGTATTTTATCTTGGGGGCATTTTCGTCAGGAATCTTGTTGTACGGCATTTCGTTGCTTTTCGGGGTGGCCGGGAGTACCAATTTAGCCGAAATTTCCACGGCGGTGACTGCCCGAGGCTTGAATGATCCCCTGGTCATGATTTCGATGATGCTTTTGATCGTCGGTTTTGGATTTAAAGTCGCAGCCGTGCCGTTCCATATGTGGACGCCAGATGTGTATCAAGGTGCCCCCACCACAGTCACTGTGTTTATGGCGGTGGCGTCAAAAGCCGCAAGCTTTGCTGCGTTTCTTCGTGTGTTGCTCGAAGGTTTTGGTGGAGTCAAACCCAATTGGAGTGGACTCATTTTAGGCATGTGTGTCCTGACGCTTATCCTGGGGAATCTCGTGGCGATTGTGCAGACCAACATCAAACGGATGTTGGCATATTCGAGCATCGCCCATGCAGGCTATGCCTTGATTGGCGTGGTGGTCACTGGGTGGATGGGCACAGAAGCCGGCGTCGCCTCTCGCGGAGTTTCCAGCCTCATGCTGTACCTGGCGATTTATTCGTTTATGACCATGGGTGCGTTTACCATTGTCGCCATCTTACGTCGAGGTGGATTAGAAGGTGAGGAGTTAGATGACTTCACCGGTTTGGCCAAACGCCACCAAGGGGCCGCCTTTCTCATGATGCTGTTTATGATATCGCTCGCGGGCATCCCACCCACGGCAGGATTCATTGGGAAATTTTATCTTTTAATGGCCGCAGTAGATGCCGGCCTGACCTGGCTGGCTGTGTTGGGTTTGATCTTCGCCGCGGTCTCCGCGTTTTACTATCTTCGCGTCGTCATGGTCATGTACATGCGCGAGCCCTCCTCTGACCAAGAACTCGAAACCCGCCTCGCGCTTTCTCCAACCGCCACGGTCGTCCTCGCTTGCGCCGTCGCTGGAGTCGTGTTTCTTGGTATCTACCCGGGCCCCCTTGTTTCTGTGGCCACGTCCTCGGCTATTCCTCTTCCATAGTCCCAAGCAAAAATTTATCTGAAAAGCTTGTCCATTTTGTAATTCCGAACACCTTCTGGGAATTTCTGTTAAACTGGCTTGTCAATGTTAGGTATACTGCTCGGTGATTTGAATTTTCCTAGACGCGAACATGGAGTGTTCGCGTTTGGTAATGTCCCTGCCCTTTGAGGTGTTGTATGGCTCAATGTCACATACATGTTGCATCGGATCAGATCAAAGATTTTTGCAAAAAACACAGCATCCAGAAACTATCATTTTTTGGTTCTGTGTTGAGAGACGATTTTGGCCCGGACAGTGATGTGGATATCTTAGTTGAGTTTGTTCCTGGTACTCGTGTGGGATTTATCCGTCTGGCTGGGATGGAACAAGAATTGTCAGCTTTAATCGGGAGAAAAGTTGATCTGAGAACGCCTGCTGAATTAAGTCGGTATTTTCGTGATGATGTCTTGCGGACTGCCAAGGTGGAATATGTCCAAGAAGGAAGATGACATTCGGTTGCGTCACATGCTTGATGCAGCAAAGGAAGCAATTTCCTTTGCCAATGATAAAACCCGCTCTGACCTAGAAAACGATAGGAAATTGACCTTGTCCTTGGTCAAGTGCATAGAAATTGTGGGAGAAGCCGCAACCAAAGTGACGAGTGTGACTTGTGATCAATATCCAGCAATTCCGTGGGGAGAAATCATCACCATGCGGCACCGCCTCATTCACGCCTATTTCGATATTGATTTGGACCGTGTTTGGGATACGTTGACAGATGATCTTCCACCTTTGATTGAGCAGTTATTGAAAATCCTAGAATCCGAAAATACTCGATAAGGAAGAGCGGACTTTTAAAATGTATCCATGAAAATTCCTGGGATGTTATGTATATGCGTGAGCCTTCCTCTGACCAAGAACTGGAAACCCGCCTCGCGCTTTCCCCAACCGCCACTGTCGTACTTGCCTGCGCGGTGGCTGGAGTCGTGTTCCTCGGTATTTATCCGGGGCCGCTTGTTTCTGTGGCCACCTCCTCGGCCATTCCTCTTCCATAGTTCTTAGTTCTATCCTAGAGAATTTTAAATTTCCTCCTTTCTGCGTAAGGTGATACAATCTCACTCTTATTCCAAGAGAGCGTCGCATGATGAGGCAACTCTTCGGTCTTCTCGTTGTTCTTTCCTTTTTTTGTTTTCTCCCAAATCCTGTGTTGGCTGAAGTCACCGTCGAATTTTCTGTCGATGTCTCACTCGCGCTTGGTGCGCCGACTGGTGAGGATGAAATAGCGCGCATGGTGAATGAAGGGTTAAGCAATATGGGCCGAACCAATCCTGCGGCGCTCGCGCTCTACAATAGCGGTCAGACGATTAAGATTATTTGTTACGGTTCGGACAAAGCCAAAGAGTTAAAGATTGAAAAACCGGAGATGTCATTTATTCCAGTATGGGGTGAAACAGTGGGTGCGTTTAATGCCGATGGAACTCCTACACGCGGTGGCACGACGTATATCGTCATTGATTGTGATCGACTGAGAACCGGCCGATGGTACACCAACTTCACCTTCTTGGGTGTGACTCAATCCATGTGGGACATATTGGTGCATGAGTTGCTTCATGCTACGGATCAGGCCCGGCGACATCCTCCGGATACGCTGGATCGGTATCAGAACTGGGTGACGGCTTTTAACCAATCAATTGCGACATTGCTTCAAGAGACGAAGACGACAGATGAAGAGCGTGGATATTTGCGATTATCCGAGGAGTGGATGGAGCAATTTAAGGCCGCGTTGATAGAGGAATTAAGGAAAAATCAGCAGGGACCAGGTAGTGGTTCATCATCACAACAAGGCAGCACCACAACAACTCCTGAAAATACTCAAAACCAGCAAAGTGGGCAAAAGGTTGGGATGGGATCAAATTATTCTATCCAGGGTGACATTCGATATGCGTCCGATCAAAAATTCTCTGCCAATGATTCTTCGTTTTCTTTTGTTTCTGGAGTCACGTTGGCTCCATATGAAACTCCAGAGTTTTTCTTGGGTTTCGATGGCCTGGTTCCGTTCAGTGGCAACGATATGATGCCTCAACCCATGGCCCCTGTTCGAGACAACACCATCAAATTTGAAATTGGCGCTCGATATGCGCTCGATAAACAGTTTTCCATCGGCTTAACCTATGATTGGGCGATGAGAGGGCAGGGTAATATTGAGGATGTGGATAACGCGTACATCGAAGATTATCTGAGTCGATGGAAGTACAAGTTTGCGGTTGGCGGGAGATTTGATTCGACCATTGTGGACATTCCATGGATCTCCTTTATTGGCAGGCAGGAAGTGACTGTGAATCCCGTGATCAATAATAATGAAAGTAAAATTGTGTATTTCAATTCCAATGCCAATACCTGGCTCTATGGGGAACGATTTACCGAAGAATCAGGAATTATGGTGAATTGGAACACTCTAAACTATGGGAGCCACGTGCAAGGTGACCTTCAAGTAGCTCCCAAAATTCGAACGGATTTGCTGCGGTTCGATCCCGGCAAAATTAGTGGGATTGGGCCTAATGCCGGGATAAATATCGCGCCGGCTCCTGGGTTGGATCCGAAGGAGTGGCCTCAAGCCAGAGGCGAGGCTATTCCGTCATTGAAGATTGAGGTGGGACGATGAGGTGGCTTCACATCATCCTGGCCGTCGTGTGGATGCCCCTGGGTTGTTTGATCCCTGTGCAGGGTTTTGCCCAAAACGATCCCTATTATTCGTCATCGGGTGCGTGGGATCAAAACCATATGGATCAATGGGCACTCAGCAAGATTGGGTTTTCTCCAAAGGGATCTGGGAATTCAGCATGGGATCTAGAAACCGGGGAAAGTCAATCAGTGATCGTCGCGGTGCTGGATAGTGGGTTGGATTATTTTCATCCGGATCTCAAGAAAAGTTCTGTGTGGCAAAACCCCAAACCGTTCAAACCGAAGGAAGATCCGAATGGGGTGGTGAATGACCTCATTGGCTGGAACTTCGTTGAGAACACGAATAACCCGTGGGACGATGATGGCCACGGTACCTTTGTGGCCGGGCTCATTGCGGCCAACACGAATAACAGCCACGGCATGGCAGGGATCAATTGGGGGGTAAAGATCATGCCCCTCAAAATTATGACTGTCTTTGGACGTGGACGAGTGTTTAATGCGGCTCGCGCCATTGTGTATGCCGTGAATCATGGGGCGCGTGTCATTAATCTCAGCATGGAAGCGGAGGAGTTAACCCAGGCGGCACAACATGCGGTGGATTATGCCTATGCCAACGGAGCGTTGGTCGTTGTGGCGGCGGGTAATGCTGGAAGTGATACCACGGATAAAGCTCCGGTAAGCATGGATCATGTGTTGGCTGTAGGTGCCATTGATCTTCATGATGAACGGGTGGCGTTTTCCAATTGGGGGCGACACATTAAACTTGTGGCGCCAGGCGTAGATATTCTCTCGCTTCGTGCGCGGCGTACCGATTTCATGCTGTTGTCCGGAGCTAAGGCCTATAAAGCTGGGGAAGCCTTCGTCGGGCCTGAATCTCAATTCATGCGAGCGTCGGGGACTTCATTCTCTGCGCCAATGGTGTCAGCCGTGGCTTCTCTCCTGTGGGCCAAAAATCCTGACCTAACGAATGAGCAAGTCGAACGCATGCTCTTGGAGTCTGCTGATGATATTGGGCTGCCTGGTTGGGATCATTACTTTGGAGCCGGACGGTTGAATGCTTTTAAGGCGTTGAAAGCCGATCCCGATTACTTTTTGACCGCACGGGTGGATGAAGTGATAGCGGTTGAAGATGATGGCGAATTGTTTATTCATGTCATTGGAACCGCGGCGGGTAGTGACTTAGAAGAAATTGAAATTCAATTAGGTCAAGGAGAAAATCCTGCCGATTGGAAGACCGTGTATGCTGAGGACGATGCCGTTATCAATGGAGTCGTGGGAAAATTTCCCGTCTCGGAGTTTACTGATATTGGAAAATGGACCGTTCGCGTCATTGTGAAAGATGACAACCACACGAAAGAAGCCCGCGGCAGTATCGATGTGGGGTAGCGGCTCAATCGTATTCTTGTTTCCTTTTCATTTTTTACTTGCACCCTTTCCCTGGAAGCGTATGATACCGTCAGTACATCAAAAAAATTTTGCCATACCTTGTTTTGTTAAGGAGATAGTCATGGGGTAGTTGTCTCTTTCGTTTCTCAATTTATTGTGGCAAGCCAAAGAGCCCCTCGGGTGTGACACCACTCAGGGGCTTTTGTTTTTGATTGATGGGGGAAAGGCACTTCAGTAAACCCTGACCAAGGAGGGTGAATCATGGAAGAAGTGGAAGATGATGACATTGGAGTGAGCATTGAAGACATGATTTTGCCAATTTTTGATGAGAAACCTGGGTCGGTTCAGCTTGGAAATGTGTGCTTTAAATGGGATGGGGAAAAGTTATCGTGGAACATCCCTGTCATGGATTGGGACATGAATGCAATCGGCGAGGATCTTGTCAGGCGAGCCGGTGAAAACCAAAAGGTGAGCGAGATGATGAGGGAATGTGGGTATTCTGGTTGATCGGCCGTGAATCATGGGATCGAGGTCGCAGTTCCTAGGCTCGCGCAAAAATAACTTCCTCTGTTTGGGGTCAGGCATGAGTATTGACTTATTCACAAGGATCGTCCGGACCTGCTTTTCCACAGAATTTAAGATTGCGGTCACCCATTATAAGCCTCCGGTCAAGGAGGTAGTTCCTTTTCTGTCCTAACAAAATTAAGGGCACCTCTAAAAACCGTCCTTTTTCGTGATGGCGGCGTCAGCCACGTGCTCACATCCTCATGTATTCGCCCATACACTCCGGTTTTCCGCGCGCGGCTTCCTTGCCCTCACAAAAAATGCCTGGTTTGTAGAGGTGCCCTTATGGTCGGGTACATGACTGGGCTTACATTCAATTGCCGTTTCTATGTTGAGTGAAACAACTTATTTCAGGGCCAACCCAACAAACTCTTGGGGAGTGAGCACGGAAAAATGTTTGAGAGCTATTTTTCGTAGAGCATGGTCATCGGTGACGAGTGTGGTATTTGGGTGGAAATTGACTAAGTCCCATACGTGTTGGTCGCCGGGATCAAGGCCTTTGATTCGAACAGTGGGCGGATCTCTGACCATTCCAGTCGCCGTGATCTCCGTGGCAATTATGTCAATTTCTTCCTCTGTCAGCCCATGTAGCTTTTTGATTTTTTGACGCAATAAGACTGTTCGATATTCAGCTAAAAGATCAATAGACAATAGGAAGGGAAATCCTCCCCGAAGCATGCCATCGACAATTTGACAAGTGGGGCTCCCGTTTTGATTCGTGATAAGTGCGCTGACGAGGATATTGGTGTCGATGATAGTGAAATGATGCGGCATGTTATTTTCGCCGCCGCTGTGCCCGTGTTTCTGATACGGCGATCTCCATTGCCGCGTTGGGGCTCAGGTGAGATCGGGCTCGAGCTTTGGCCACCAAAGCCGATGCTTCCTGTCTGGTTTTGATCCCGTATGATTCCAGACTCTCTTCGATTAGCTCCCCAATTGTTTTGCCTCGACGGGCCGCGGCTTCCTTGAGCGCCACATGCCTTTCGTCTGAAAGGCTTATTGTTAAGCGTGCCATCCCACATCTCCAATTTTTTTAACTTAGAAACGACCGTTATGCATCCAACTGTCGCTTCTAGGTTCAGTAATCACCAAAACACTAAACCATCATAGCATCAGAATCTTGTCCTTGTACAGGATAATTCGGTCCTGTTGGGCCAATTGTGGGTGTTGGGGTGCCTTGTGAGGAAGTGAACGGTCAGTAGATTTTGTCTAGGGCTTCATGCTACAAATACCGCTCCACAAATCGTTGCCCTGTCCTATGAATTCATGGTCAAATAGGGACCGAAGAGGGAGAGTCAAGGGCGGGATTGGGGCTGACGGCCTTGAAGGTTAGAAGATGGGAATCCTTTAACTGTGAAACTAAGCCAGCAAGAAGTAGAACATGTCGCTGATTTAGCCAGGCTGCAAGTGAGCGAGAGCGAGAAAGAGCAGCTAAGCCATCATCTCAGCAGCATTTTGACTTATATGGAAGAGCTCAATCAGGTGGATACCGAGGGCGTGAGGCCTATGGCTTCCGTTGTGAGGCAGGCCAATGTATTGCGGGAGGATGAGGTTCGTGAATCAGTGCCTCAGGAGAAGGCCGTGGGAAATGCTCCGGCAGCGAAAGATGGCTTATTTCAGGTGCCTAAAATTATTAGTGATCGGTGAAGGAGCCTGTCCGAGATTAGCGATCGTCGCGAGGGTGTCCATGTTTGAGGCAGCTGTTTCGGTCGTTTGAGGCGAATAGTTGGGCTATTTAACGCAGAGGATCGAAACATCTGGCCAAATCCAGGGCACTCGCAGTAGATCGGTCTAAACTTGGACAGCCTCTTGGAAGGAATATACTCATGTTACGTCAAATGTTGCGAGCCAAAATTCACCGCGCAGTCGTGACCGATGCCTGCTTGGATTATGAGGGTAGTTTGACAGTCGATGAGGACTTGTTAGATGCCGCAGGAATCTTGCCGTATGAATTGGTGATGGTCTCAAATTTAAATAATGGCGAGCGTTTTACCACTTACGCCATCAATGGAAAACGCGGATCTGGAGAGGTGGTCTTAAACGGTCCCACGGCTCGAAAAGGGGTGACGGGGGACCATGTCATCATTTTTTGTTATGAATATTATAATGATGAGGAAGCGAAACATCATCGTCCCAAGATTATTCAAGTCGATGAGCATAATCGAATAGTTAACACCCCCTAGTCGTTTTTCTGTGAGCCCCGGTACGCATGTTTGCTTGGTGGATTTGATATTTGTAAGTTGTTGTTTTCCCTGTCATGTCACTCTTCAAATTAACCCTGAAAGAATTACAAGATGCCTTCACCTGCGGGGACGCGAGTGCGTATGAGATTGCGCGAGCGTTTTACTTGCGGTTGAGCGTGGTGGAATCCAAAGTCAAAGCCTATGTGACGGTGAATGACAAGGAAACCATTTTTACCCAAGCCAAAGCTATCGACGAAGAGTTGAAATCGTGGCGGAAAACCTTACCACTCATGGCCATGCCTATCGCGATCAAAGACAATATTTGTACCTCGGATTTGCCCACGACGTGCGGCTCACGAATCCTTGGCCAGTTCCAACCTCCGTATGATGCGTCCGTTGTCGGCAAGTTTCGTGAGCAGCGATTTTTCCCAATTGGTAAAACGAATTTGGACGAGTTCGGCATGGGATCGTCTACGGAATACTCGGCATTTGGCCCTAGCCGAAATCCCTGGAAGCTCAGTCATGTGCCTGGTGGGTCAAGTGGCGGGTCCGCTGCAGCCGTGGCTGCGGATGAATGTGTGGCTGCTATCGGTACGGATACCGGAGGATCGATCAGGCAGCCTGCTGCCTGCTGCGGTGTGGTCGGGTTAAAACCCACCTACGGTCGTGTGTCCCGTTATGGACTGATTGCCTTTGCCTCGTCGCTCGATCAAATTGGGCCGATCACGAAGGATGTGTATGATGCGGGGCTGATGCTGAATGTCTTGGCGGGCCAGGATCCGATGGATTCCACGTCTGCCGATGTAGATGTCCCGGATTTCACCCGCGCGTTTAAAAAGAAAGATGTCAAAAAACTCAAGCTCGGGGTTCCAAGCGAATTTTTTGCTGAGGGCCTTGACCCTGAAGTTGAAGAGGCCGTACGGGAAGCCATTGAGGTATTCAATGCGTTGGGCGGGGAACTCAAGGACGTGTCTCTTCCCAACACCGGTGTGGCCGTGGCCACGTATTACATTGTGGCGACTGCCGAGGCCAGTTCGAACTTGGCTCGCTATGACGGTGTGAAATTTGGCCTGCGTTCCAAAGAATGTCAGGATTTGTTAGACATGTATCGAACCACGCGTCAAGAGGGGTTTGGTCCAGAAGTCAAACGCCGGATTATGCTCGGCACCTACGCGTTGAGCAGCGGGTACTATGATGCCTATTATTCTAAGGCCCAAGCTGTACGAACGCTCATCAAGCAGGACTTTGATCAGGCCTTTGAAGAAGTTGATGTACTGGTGACGCCGGTCATGCCAACCCCAGCCTTTCAATTGGGGGAGAAAATCGAAGATCCTTTACAAATGTACTTGTCAGACCTGTATACTATCTCAGCAAGTTTGGCCGGGATCCCGGCGATATCTATCCCATGTGGCTTCAGCCAGCATGGGCTTCCTATAGGATTGCAAATTATGGGCCGTCCCTTTGAAGAGGAAACCGTTTTGCGCGTCGCGCGTGCGTATGAACTGGTGACCAATTGGCGAAAGAAACGGCCCACAATCCGGTAACGAAAGGGTAATGCATGGTTGACTTTTCCGCAGTGGTGATTGCCGTAGCCTTTTTAGTGTTGGTGGGCTATCTCGTGCCGACCGTGATTCAGTTGCGGCGGACGGTGGCTCAGTCCGAGCGGCTTTTGGCTCAAGTGAATAGTGATTTGCCGGGATTGCTCAAAGAGTTGAAAGGCACCAGCGAGAATGTCCATGCCATGACCACGCAAGCTAAGGAAGGCGTCGATCGGGCGTCTGTGCTAATGAATGCTATTGGTGAGGTCGGGCAAACGGTCAATCAAGTGCATGAGGTCGTGAGGGGCAAGAGTAGTGCAGTCATCGTCAGTCTTGCGCGAGTCTTTTCAGGGATGAAGGCGGCGGCGACGACAATTAAAGATCGGGTTCATAAAGAAGGAGGGCAGGACAATGGGAGAAAATAATTCTGGGGCATCCGCTGGAAGCGTGGCGCTGGCCTTTTTAAGCGGCATTTTGTTAGGGGCGGCCACTGCATTTTTGTTAGCTCCACAAACTGGACAGGAGTCGCGAGATGGGCTGTTGCGAGCGGCTCGACGCGCGGGAGACGACTTTAAGGATGTATCGGATCGTGCCACCGATACATGGGATGATGTCGTCGATAAAAGCCGCGAATTTATATCCGAAGCCAGTTCGGTGGTGAAGGATGCCGTGGATGCCGGTCGAGAGGCGATGCGGCCTGTTCGTGATTCATCTCGTGACGAACCGACGTCGAAACTGTGACGTTCGAAACGGTCATTGGTCTCGAAGTCCATGCCCAACTTCGAACGAACACCAAAATATTTTGTGGGTGTAGGACGGAATTTGGGCATCCGCCCAACACCCAAACCTGCCCAGTCTGCCTGGGATTGCCAGGCTCGCTTCCAGTCATCAATAAACGCGCCGTAGAAATGGCGATTCGAACAGGACTCGCCTTGAACTGTTCGATTCGTTCCACGAATATTTTTGCGCGGAAACACTATTTCTATCCTGACCTGCCCAAAGGGTATCAGATTTCCCAATACGAAGAGCCCATTTGCGAATGGGGGTGGATCGATCTGAACGTCAACGGGTCTTCGAAACGCGTGCGGATTCGGCGCGCCCATCTAGAAGAAGATGCGGGGAAAAATATTCATGCAGGTGAAGACAGCCATAGTTACGTGGACTTGAATCGGGCCGGAACGCCATTATTAGAAATTGTGACCGAACCGGATATGCATTCGGCTGACGAAGTGGTCGCCTATTTGAAATCCCTTCGCGATGTGTTGGTCTATCTCGACGTGTGCGATGGCGAGATGGAGCAGGGGAGTTTTCGGTGCGAACCCAATATTTCGCTTCGGCCCACAGGGTCGGATACGCTCGGCACCAAAGTCGAACTGAAAAATATTAATTCGTTTAAGTTCGTCAAAGACGCGACTGAATACGAGATCAAACGGCAGACGAAGGTGTTGACCGATGGAGGGAAGGTTTGCCAGGAAACGCGGCTGTGGAATATCAACCTCGGGCAAACCGTCGTCATGCGAAGCAAGGAAGAAGCGCATGACTATCGCTATTTTCCCGACCCCGATCTCTTGCCGCTGTCGATCTCTGATGAATGGATCGATGAACTTCGAGGCACCCTGCAGGAGTTGCCCCAAGTCCGCCAACAACGGTTTCTCACTGAATATAGTCTGCCGGAGTATGATGCCGGGGTGCTAACCAAATCTCGGGAGTTGGCTGACTATTTTGAATCATGCGTTCAGCTTTTTGCTGAACCAAAAATTATCAGTAATTTTATCATGGGCGAACTGTTGCGAGAGCTCAACCAAGCCGGGACGGTTGTGGAATCCTCACCTGTTTCGCCGGATCGTTTGGTGGAATTGTTGCAATTGGTTCACGACGGCACCATTAGCTTGAAGGCGGCGAAAGACATTTTCCCGGAGCTGTATGCTGGAGAGAAATCAGCCGTGCAATTAGTCGAGGAAAAAGGTCTGCAACAAGTCTCTGATGAAGGCGCATTGGAAAAACTGGTTCAAGAAGTACTGGAAAAGAATCCGGGGCAGGTTGAGCAATTCCGTGGTGGGAAGGAAACCGTGCTCGGGTTTTTTGTTGGCCAAGTCATGAAATCTTCGAGTGGAAAGGCCAACCCGAAAAAAGTCAACGAACTCCTCAAACGCGCCCTGTCTTCATAAGTTCACTCTCTCTGCGATTTTCCCTGTTCAACCTAGAAACCGCAGTTGGATCACAAAAGTCCGCGCAAGCTCTTGGCGCACCTGATAAAATACAAAAATGTCTCATCACCACAGAGGGTTCGCGCAAGAATACCTTCCCCTGTTTGGGTGCTGAGCCACCTGTCTGGCAAGGCGCGAGGACTGCGCATACTCCTCGTATGGAAAGGACGAGCAACGCCGCCAGACAGGATAGATCGACGCCCAAACAGGGGAAGGTATTCTTGCGCGAACCCTAAGGTGACCACGACTTTTTGTATTTCACCATGCACCCCAATATCTTACACGTCTTTTTTGCGCCCAACTACCGTTTCTAGGTTCATTTGAGCTTGTCAAAAGTGAGAAAATTAGTATGATGGGCACAGAAACTGGTGCTCACGAACGTGAAACGTTAGTGTTCACTCTTGTCCGATAAGGAATGTATGCATGAGTGTGATTCTGGATTTGAAAGGCCGTGCAATTCTTGATTCGCGTGGTACGCCAACTATTGAAGTTGATGTACGGTTATCTAGCGGCGCGTGGGGACGGGCGGCCGTCCCGTCCGGTGCATCCACGGGGAGTCGCGAGGCCTTAGAATTACGAGATAAAGATCCCAAACGGTGGATGGGAAAGGGTGTGACGAAAGCGTTACAGAGTATTTCAAAAACTCTTGCGCCGAAGCTCAAAGGGATGAATGCTTTGGACCAAGCGGCCATTGATTCCACCATGATTGCGCTGGATGGCACCAAAGGGAAATCGCGTCTTGGTGCCAATGCCATACTTGGTGTGTCGTTAGCCGTGGCTCGTGCGGCGGCGGCGGAAACCAAACAACCCTTGTACCGTTACATCGGTGGCGCCAATGCTCGAGAACTGCCGGTGCCCATGATGAATATTATCAATGGCGGCTCGCATGCGGATAACGGTTTGGATATTCAAGAGTTCATGATCATGCCAGTTGGTGCTTCACGGTTTAGTGAAGGTCTGCGTATGGGCACGGAAGTGTTTCATCATTTGAAAGCGCTATTAAAGGCCAAAGGGCTTAGCACGGCGGTTGGCGATGAAGGCGGGTTTGCCCCGGCGTTGAAATCGAATGAAGACGCGTTGGCCGTGATCATCGAGGCCATTCGCAAGGCGGGCTATCGGCCTGGTCGCGATATTGCGTTGGCTTTGGATGCGGCGGCGAGTGAGTTTTATGGGAAGAAGGGATATGTGTTGCAGGCTGAAGGTGGTGTAGCAAAATCCTCAACTCAGATGGGCGAATTTTATGAGCAGTTGGTGAACCGGTATCCCATCGTGTCAATTGAAGATGGACTCAATGAAGATGATTGGAAGGGCTGGAAGCAATTGACCGACCGATTGGGCGATCGTGTGCAATTGGTGGGGGATGATTTGTTTGTGACCAATGTCGAATACCTATCCAAAGGGATTCGGGAAAAATCGGCCACGGCTATTCTCATCAAAGTCAATCAAATCGGTACGCTGACGGAAACACTCGAAACCGTTGAAATGGCTAAGCGCGCGGGGTATGGTGTCATCATTTCCCATCGATCGGGAGAGACCGAAGATACGACGATTGCGGATTTGGCTGTGGCGTTGAATGCCGGCCAAATCAAAACCGGGTCCTTGTCGCGAACGGATCGGTTAGCCAAATATAATCAACTCTTGCGGATCGAAGAAGAACTGGGGAAGACTGCACAGTATCGAGGACGGCACGTGATCCAAACACGGGGTGCGGGTATTTGATACGAGCGAATTGCAAACGGGTCGTTGAGTCATCGAAGCCATGGCCTGCTCTGCGGTCGTGGAAGAGGCCCGTGGCTCTCGTGGTTGGGATTGTGGTGTTGGTCATGTGGTTGATGGAAGGTGCGGAGATGACCCAATATATCCGAATGGAAAATGAGTTAGACCGGATGAATCAGAACATCGCACAACTTGAGCAATCGAATGCAGCCCTCGAACAGGAAATCCATCTTGTGCAGAATGATTCCTTTACGCTTGAGAAACTTGCAAGGGAACGTTTAGGGTACGTCAAGGAAGGAGAGGTCGTGTATCAATTGGTCGAGCCCTTATGAATACACGTGTCCCTGATTTTTGTGGAGAGACCAAGCTAAAACGGGAGGGAATATTGATGATGAGCCATTGAAGTGCCCATGCCTTTCCCGTGTTTGTCCCTTCCACGCGTAAATCTTTTTTAACCTGCTTTGGAAATAGTAAGGGCTCGCGCAAGAATAACTTCCCATGTTTGGGCGTCGATCCATCCCGTCTGGCGGCGTTGCTCGTTCTTTCCATACGAGGAGTCTGCGCAGTCCTCGTGCCTTGCCAGACAGGTGTCTCAGCGCCCAAACAGGGGAAGTTATTCTTGCGCGAACTCTTCATCCTGACTGACTCTCACCTTTTCATCACACATAAGTGGGCCACAAGGCCATGAGGAACTGTTTATGAAATTTGGAACCATAGCCATATTGGGCTGCCCGAATGTTGGAAAGTCTACGCTCGTGAACACGCTTGTCAAACAAAAGATTGCGATCGTGTCTGATAAGCCCCAGACCACGCGGTCGCGCATTCTTGGCGTTGCACATTTTCCAGAAGGACAACTTGCTCTGCTGGATACGCCGGGTTTGCATCGGCCGTGGCATCGGCTCAATAAGCGTATGGTGCGGGCAGCGTTAGATACGGTGTACGATGCGGATCTGCTTGCGGTGATGGTGGATGGACGGAAGATGCCTGGTGCAGGGGATCGAGCGGTCATCAAACAAGTGTTTTCCTTACCTGATCGGTCCGAAAGTCTCCCCGTATTTTTGCTGGTCAATAAAATCGATCTCATCCGAAAGCCGAAAGTGCTCCCGGTGATCGAAGCCTACCAGTCCCTGGGTGAGTGGTCGGAAATCATCCCATTGTCCGCGATGACGGGGTTAAATGTTGATCGATTACGGGATTTGGCCTTTGCCCGATTCCCGGAACAAGAGGGCGCGTACGATGATGGTTTTGTGACGGATCAGTCCATGCGGCAATTAGCTGCAGAACTTGTTCGCGAAAAAGTTCTTGAACAAACGAGGGCGGAATTGCCCTATGCCGTGGCAGTTCATATTGATGAATTTCTGGAACAGGGCCGGCTGTGTTCGATTGCAGCCTCAATTATGGTAGAAAAACCAGGACAAAAGGCCATTGTCATTGGAAAGGGCGGAGCGAGACTGAAGGAAATTGGGACGGCGGCACGTCTTGACCTTGAACGTGAAATGGATGTGAAAGTATTTCTCGATCTGCATGTGAAGGTCAAAGATGCCTGGCGGGACAATGAGCGCTTGCTCGTCGAGTTGGGATATTAAGGGTGTGCGCAAAAATGCCTTCACATTTTTTGGCGTCGATCCACCCCGTCTGGCGGCGTTGCTCGTCCTTTACATACCGAGGAGTATGCGCAGTCCTCGCGCCTTGCCAGACAGGCGTCTCGGCACCCAAAAAGGCAAAGGTATTTTTGCGCGAACCCTAAGAACGATATGATCGATCCAGTCAAAATCACAGATCCCACCGTTGGGGAAGAAACTCAGTCTGAGGCTCTCCTCATGGAGAATAGCCATCAAAGTAAATTTGATGTGGTGTTGCTCTCCGTGCGTCGGCTGCTCAAACGAGGTGCGATTGCAAATCTTACTAATTTGATTAACCGGTTACATCCTGCTGACATCGCACGGGTCATTATGCATCTTGATTCGCCCCAGGAGCGCCAAACAATTTTTGAGTTGGTGAAGGGCATTCCTGAACAAGGGCAGGTCGTCAGTGAGTTGAGTGAGGAAATGATTCCGCAGGTCTTAGAAGATCGCAATGCAGCCGAAATTACCTGGATGCTCCGTTTTGTGCCGGCGGATGATGTCGCGTATATCCTAGGCGTGTTGCCGGATGAACGCGCACAAGAAATTTTGCCGTTGATGAAGGTAGAAGAATCTCAAGAAGTCGTGAACTTGATGGCCTATCCTAAAGGCACGGCCGGGAGCATCATGACGACGGAGTTTTTGGCACTTCCCGAAGGCACTACCGCGCAGGAATCTATCCAACGTCTGCAACAAGCCACTAAAGCCGAAACTGTATTTTATATCTATGTAACCGATCCAAATGAAAAGTTAACGGGCGTGGTGTCCTTACGAGAACTTCTCGTGGTTGCCCCTACGACCCCGTTGAAAAACATGCTCACGCGAGAAGTGCTGAGCGTCACGGTTGATACGGATCAGGAAGAAGTCGCCCGACAAGTGGCCACCTATAATCTCTTGGCCATCCCTGTGGTGGGGGATGATGGACGTTTGGTTGGTATTATTACCGTGGACGATGTGGTGGACGTGATCCGAGAAGAAGACACGAAAGATATGCTCAAGATGGCAGGCGCTGCTGAGGAGGATGCAGAGATGCACAGGTCCAGCCTTCAAGCGGTTGGGCTTCGACTGCCATGGCTGTTTACGAATTTGGTCGGGAGCCTCGTGTCAGGATTCATCCTGTGGTGGTTTCGGTTTACGATTCAGGAAGTCGTCATCATTGTGACGTTTATTCCCGTCATCGCTGCCATGAGTGGAAACCTTGGCCTGCAATCATCCACGCTCATCATTCGCGGGCTGGCCACCGGACGGGTGGATTTGAGTGATATTTGGAAAGTCGTGTTTCGCGAATTGCGCATTGGATTGGTGTTGGGGCTTATCTGTGGAATGTTGTTGTTGATAGTAGGATGGGTCTGGCAAGGCAGTGGAATTTTCGGAGTCGTCGTTGGTGGGGCTCTACTCATGACGTTTCTCATTTCCGCGAGTATGGCATCGGTGACACCGCTATTGTTGAAAAAGTTTAAGGTCGATCCTGCGGTGGCCGCGGGTCCGTTTATAACCACGGCCATGGACATCATCGGCGTGACGATTTATCTTGGGCTTGCAACGATGATGCTGGAACATTTCCGATAGCACAGGATGTTGGAAACGCCTGCCAGCGGCGTTCTCGGCACTTTGTCATGCTCACGTACTCTCGTACGCTCCGCGTGCCAAAGTGCCTGCGGCCTTGCTGGACAGACGTTTCCAACATCCTGCTAGAAATTTTATGGCACTCATCACCACAGAAGCGATAGCACTCAAAAGTATGCGATGGGGAGAGGCTGATCGCATCGTCACGTTCTTTTCCTACAAACTCGGAAAAGTGCGAGGGATTGCGCGCGGGGCCCGGCGAATAAAAAGTCGTTTTGGCGGAGCCCTCGAACCCTTTACCTGTGTGAACCTTACGTTGTTTGATAAGCGCAATGATAGCTTAGCCGCGATCAGTCATGTTGATATCCTGGAACACTTCGCCTCGTTGCGCGAAGATCTGGAGCGAATGTCTGCAGCAGCCAGAATGGTGTCTCTGGTAGAAGGGATCACCGCTGAACGAGATCCGAGCCACGAAATGTTTCGTTTGCTTTTAGAAGGCTTGCATGCATTGCCTGAATCAGAAGATCATGTTCTGACCACGCTTATTTTTCAGATCCATGTGTTAACCCATGCGGGGTTTCGTCCGCAGATTGATCACTGTGCCTCTTGCGGGAAGGACGTTGGTTCGCGCATCACAAAGTTCTCACCATCGGCTGGCGGCCTCCTGTGTCAGGCTTGTGAACAAGCGAGTTGGGACTATTGTTTGCCGATGTCTCCGGGAAGTGTCGCGTTTGTGCAGCAAGCGCGACGTATGCGTTTTGGTTTAGCCATGCGCCTCAAAGCTGAAGGCCAAGTGCGGTGCGAATTGGAAGGAATTATTGACACCTACGCGAGGGCCGTCGTAGACAAGCCTTTGCCTGCCATAGATTTCTTGGCAGCCGAACCCTCACCTGTGTATGGCATGAAAAGTATAGATTCAGTCGTAGAAAACGCCTGACCAAATGGTTCCCCCTTTCGCATAAGGGGTTTGGGGGATTTAGAACATTTGGAAATTGTCTGCGATAGGTGGGAAAAGCTAAACAGAAAATCTCCCCCAACCCCTCGTTGCCACAGAGAGGGATGACATTTATGATAAATTAAACCCTCGCCCATGAGGGGAGAGGGCAGGGTGAGGGGATTTCACTGTGGCATTTTTTCTCAGAAAGCAAAGGTATCGTAATAAATGAGTACTGAGACTATCCAACCCACAGATATGAACTGGATCGAAAAGGGTATCTTTGGCATCGAATGGAGCGATGGCCACAAAGGCGTCTATCCCGTTCGGTATCTACGACTCCATTGTCCGTGTGCCGCCTGCACCGATGAATGGACGGGAGCGCTCAAACTCAAAGACGAAGACGTGCCCCTGCTCATGATGCTCAAAGACATCGAACAAGTCGGTAACTATGCCCTGCGGTTTATCTGGAGCGATGGACACGATACTGGACTGTACACCTTTGGCAATCTTCGAAAGATGTGCCAATGCGATATTTGTGAGCCGAATAAAGAGCCAGAGTCGAAAAAGAAACTATCCTCACGCCGTTTGATGTAAAGTATCTTTAGTTTTTTCTTTTCCCAATTTTCCATAAACAATATCCGTTCGTCCTGAGGCTGTCGCAGGACTCAAGGTTTAATCCTTAGTTTCTGCAAACCATCCCACTTTTTTCCAAGGGTATCATGTTGAAAGGTAAGAGAGTAGCCAGAGGCTGTTTTCTTGCTTTTCTTCCGCTATCCTCGGCCTAAACCAAATTCTGGGTGACGTTTATGATGACGAATAACTAAAATTCTGACCGTTTCCATGTCAACGATTCGGAAATAGATCGAGTAGGGAAAGCGGTGTACTAGGCAACGCCGAATGTTTCGTTCCATGATATGGTACTGGCGTGGATGACGGACGATGCGGTCAATAGCAGCATAAACCTCGGCTCGAAACTCATCACCCAATCCTGGTTGTTTCTGGTTGTAGTGTGTTTTCGCGTGGTTAAGATCGGAGGCAGTGAGCGGATGAAATTCGAGGTTCATTCAGCCGCGTCGGGATTTGTGCGTCGTAAGAATTCTGAATGGGTAAGAGGCTGGACGGAACCGGATTGCAACTCAGTGTCGCGTTGTTGGGCGAGAGTGATTCCTTCTTGGTCGGGCAAGGTATCGGGGTTGTCGGATTGGGTTTCCAAACTCTCCCATGCCGCCAAAGCGAGACGTTCCCGTTCTTCCGGTGGGAGGGCCAATATTTCTTTTTCAAGCCGGGTTACGTTGCTCATAAGGAAATTATAGCACGTTACCACCCTAAGTGAAATAACGGAACAGGCCGAGAAAAGTTATAAGGTGGCAGGAACATTTTCCTGGATTGCTAATTACTCAAAATTATATGGCACTTGCGAAGTGGGGGGGGCTAAGACTTAATCTTAGCAGGGTTTCGCCCCTGCAGACGAGGCCCTTTTGTTTCGGCAAAAGGACCCAAAACCATTTTCGCCCGTGCGCGGCCCTACGGGTGCCTCCGCCCCGAACCAAGATGGCTCGGGAACTCGCTCTGCTCAAACAGCCCTCGCCGAGAAGCCGATTCGGGGCGGAGGCTCCGCCGCACCCAACGCGTGGGACGGCGAGATGAAAATTTTCAACTATTTAATATCCTAATCAATTTTTTTTCAGCTTTAATGCCATATCAATGAATGGGTTAATTGATATTCCTGGAATTGACATTCCTGCTTCCCTAGGAAATTCTAGCTTGTATCTGCCATGGGCACTTCCATTCAAGGCATAGTCTTTATTATCTATAGTGATGACACACCAATGTTTTTCTCTGCATTCGATAATGACTTCTTCATGGTAAAATGGCCATTCTCCAGCGAAATCCTCTTTTGTTATTACTGCATGTTTGTAATTTGGATTTGTTCTTCTTTGGAGCTCATCAAGAATGGTTCGTGAATGAACACGATTTTCTTTTGCTTGAAAATTGGTTGTCTCTTTTCTGTAGTCTCGCTTGCCTAGTTTACTGTCTTCGAGCAATATGAACTGATGTAAAGTGGATGAATATTGAAGAGCTTTCTTTCCAAGTTTTCCCATTGTGAATTGTCTGCAAAGTGCTCTGGTGAATCTCTCTAATTTGATGATAATTGCCCGGGTAATGAAACCCAAGACTTCGGGCGCAGTTTCGGTATTTCCTAATTTGTCTAGTAGATGAGGATGCGAATTTAGAAGGTCGCTTTCAAACTCCTCCCATCGCCTTTTTACATCTTGGCTTGGTTTTTTATTTTCCGTAATAAGGTCTAAATTATGATATCTGGCATTTACCCCAAAATCAGATAACAAGGAGATCAATTGGTCCAGTTCATTGTTCTGCTTTAGAAGCTCCATGTCCTCCTGCAATGCAGGTATATCATGTACCGAAAAAAACGAAGCTAAAATCGAATTTTTAAGCACGGTTAGGTTATGACCATAACTCTTTAATTCCTTAGTCTTAGGATATGCGCTGTGTGCCTCGAAATGTCCTAAGCAAATATGGCATTTCATTAGACGTTCAAATCCACTTGAAAGCAATTGAAAAGGCAGAAAATGAAAATCATTTGCCATATCTAAATTTTGTAATTCGCCAAACCCTAACTCAATCAATCTGATTGAAGTTCGAAGTTCTTCATCTAAGTAAATATCTTTGATCGATTCGTTGTTCAATCCGTTGACTCGATCTTGGTTGGTTGTTGACATTTGCCTGGTGAAAATAACTTTATTTTGTGAACGGTAGAATTCATTTATAGAAGACCGTATGCCTTAGGAATATATTATCGCCGATAGCGCGGCCCGAGAGTTTGGTTTTCGTAGTCGGTGAAGAGGCGTTTGGTTTCGGGGTGGAGGGTGAATCCTTTGCCGTGGGTGATGTCTCTGGTGCGGAAGAGTGGGGAGAGTTTGCCGACTGGATCGAGGTAGGCTGCGCGAAGAGGGACGGATCGATTGCGATGGTGGATGACCTGGCAGGGTGTCGATCGAATTGAACTGATCCACGTGGCGATTTCATCGGGGTTGCCGATTGAGGCCGAGAGTAGGAGCAGCCGTGATTGCGATGGACAAAAGATGATCGTCTCTTCCCATACCACGCCGCGTTCGGGATCAGCGATAAACTGCGATTCGTCCAAGATGACCAAGCCTAACGTATCCAGGCGAAGGTCGATCTCGCCACTTGCTGCGTCGTATAGCAAATTTCGAAGAATCTCCGTCGTCATGATCAGGATTGGAGCGTGCGGGTTGTAACGACGATCGCCAGTAAGAATGCCGACTTGATCAGCACCAAAAATCTGTGAAAACTCGGTGAGCTTGGTGTTGGATAACGCTTTGAGCGGTGAGGTATAGATGACGGTTCGATCAGATTCCATAGCCCGGCGCATGGCTTCGATGGCCACATAAGTTTTTCCACTGCCGGTTGGCACACTGACAATAACATCGCAGGTGGCTAAATGGTCAATGGCTTCTTCTTGCCATTGATCAGGCGTAAATGTTTGGGTTGTCGGGACGCCAATGCCTTGGAGAAAGGCGCTGATGGTGATTGCTGGTTCTGGTGGATGTTCGGTCGAACGATGTTTTGAGGTGGCAGGCAATTTTGGTTGTGTGGGGGGTTCTTGCGGTTTTGATTCTGCCGGTCGTTTCCCAGTCGGTTTTGTTTGAGCGGCTGCGTGGATTAACTCTTCCATGTCGATAACAAGTTGGGCCCGGTGGTCCGGGGTGAGTTCGAGCAATGTTTGGATGAGGCGGTGTTTGCCCATTCGAAAATAGCGAGGCACCCGTCCTTTGGCTAATCGATGGAGAAGTCTCACTGATTGATCGTTGAGATGTTGCAAGAGTTCGTCGTTTGTCATGATCGCAATGTGTTACTTCTTTCCAAATGGGCGAGGGAGGTTACAGAGTCCTTGTCCTTATCCTTATCTACATGAGGTAATCGTTCATTTACACTCACGGCAATTCCTCCAAGATATCTCGTCGCATGAGATTCATGGCTTGATCGGCAATGTTCGCGAGGCCGGGGTGTGTGGCTTTCAGACTGTACACTTGGGAAAGATATTCCAGCGTACGAGCGAGTAGGCGATAAATATCCCCTTCGGCCATGGACGTCATGCGAATCAAATTGCTCCAGGGTAGGTTTGGTTCGCCCACCCACAGTTCCGCCACCGCGGCAATGTCGGAACGCAGAAGCGGAGGATCTTCGTATGTCGCAAGGGAATGTGCCACTGTTCGCACTTGTCGCAAGACCGAGCCCAGTCCAGAACTTCGCCGTGGGAAAGCTCCTGGACGATCATCATCAATCGCGATGCTTGCCAATACTCCGGTTAGCAGTGCGGGCTCAATGCCATTGAAGGCATCCATGCGAATGAGTTCCGTGATCAGCAACGAGTGGTTGATCCGAATAAGGCGTGCCCAGTCGCCATCGGCCGTGAGTTGGGAGGTGGCGGTCAAGTACCCAAACTTTTGCAACACTTCGATGTGTTGTTGAAAGCGGTGCCATAATTCAGTGCGAAGCGTGTGAATGGATTTCGTGAGGCGATGACTTTCTTGCCGAAGGCGTAAGGCTTGGGGATGGTCTTTTCGGCATGCATGGCGTGAGGGGCATGCGGGGCAAGGGAATTCATCGCTCAATGTTTCGGTGAGGATTGGATTCTCCGTGGTGTCACTCTCGACTCGGATGGGCAAATGCCGCATTCGTGTGGGTAGGTCGTCCAGCACTTGAATGGCATGATCCAAACACTCTGCAGTACACCAAGGGAATGATCGGGTTTCCACGATATCGATGACTTGATCAAACACCTCCGTCACCGACCCGGCTGGGTATTCGACAATGCGTCCCCGGCTACGGATGATTGTCAACATGGCATGGGCCTGGCCGCGACTTCGGTATTGCCGAAGCACGATGCCTTTTTCGCGTGACAGTCCTACAACTCGTCCCGGCGTCAGAAAGGCCAGGCGGGCTTGGACTTCAGGTGATTCCTGTTGGACCTTGACGTGACGATGCGACCGGTGCCGTTTTGCGAGTTCAAATGATTGCCATTGTGTAATCCAGTCAGCGCATTCTCGTTGGCCATAGACTGTTAACTGTTGCTCTACCCCATCAAGTTTGGTCTCGAAATGATCGGCCCGTTGGTTGAGCTGGTATTGGGCAAAACTTTTTTCCAAAATTGGTTGAATATGATCGATCGTGTGGGCTTTCAATAAATTTAATACCATGGGATATGAGATCACGAATTGACTGTCGATCGGCTCGGGGTTTCCCGTTAAGCCTTTGGCAATGTGGTTGATATCGATGTACGGTGATGGGGTGACGACGACAAAACCCACGAAGTCTTTTCCTCGTCGTCCACCGCGTCCCGCGAGTTGTTGAATTTCACTGACAGTTAAATCCATAAAATCTCGAGCCTTGCGTACACTCGATTGTGTAATGACGACGGTTCGTGCGGGAAAGTCCACGCCCGCGGCCAAGGTTGTGGTGGCGAAGACGGCATCAAGGCAGCCTTTGCGCATCAGTTCTTCAACGGCAATTTTCCAGGAGGGCAAGTGCCCAGCGTGATGTGCCGCAACTCCATATTGTTCCACGGTTGGAATCAGGGGGTGTTGGGCAATACTAGGGTATTCCGTAATGATGGGCGCCAAGACCTGTTGGATGGCAGCGGTCCGTTTGGGCGGGATGGGCACATGGCGATGGTCGAAACTGTCTATAGCTTCGTCGCAGGCGCGCCGGGACGTGAGAAAGACAATAGCTGGCGTGAGGTGTTTGTACCGAAGAACTTGAATGAGGTCGACTGGGTGTATAGCAGGAGGCATGAATCGAGAAAAAGTTTACCAAGATCCAACAGGAAGTACAAAGATAGATTCCTAAAATACGAACAAATCTTCAAACGGATACGCGGAGTTAGATTAATAATACGTTTTAACTACTAGGGTAAATTTCCTAATCAAGTTCCCTAGGTAATTGACCGACAAAATACCCCAAGGGGGGAGGGTGTCACTTGATGGAAGTAGTGGTGAGAGGACACAAAGGGGCGACGATCGTGGATCTTCACGGTCGGTTAGATTCTTCGGCTCGATGGAACTTCAAAGCGATCATGAATCAATGTTGCCTGAATGAACAAGACCATCTTGTGATTAATCTCCAATCCCTATCGTATATCGATAGCGCAGGGCTAGGTTTCTTGGTCTTAGCCTACGTCCAGTTTACGGGGCTCCATCGGCGAATGAGTTGGGTGACGTCGCGTGGGCATGTGAAAACCCTCCTCGACAGTTTAGATATTCCATCCATGATTCCGATCTACGGCACCGAGGAAGAGGCCTTTGAATCTGCTGTGGCCTAACTAAATCTCTACATTCGATATTTCCACAAATCCCTATCCGCTAAGTTCATGCACGGCTTGGGTGGACTCGCCAACCCCAACCAAATGTTCTGGAAATCTTGGAGCTTTCCCAATTTTCCGAAGTGTAGAGACTACGCGTTCCGGGTGCCCCCAATCACTCCACAGCACGCCCTTGACTTCGATGACTGCAATACGGTTTGGGATTTTTTGTAGAAGATCAAATGAAAAATTCTTCTTGGGCATTTGCTGATAAATCATGTCAAGAATGTGCCCTTCTTGTGAGGTGCCAATAGCCCGACTCAGCTTGTCGAACAACGGCATGATTTCCGGCACGCAACGCCAGCCCAATTCCCATAGCGTACTGGCCTTGACGGCCATGACAAAGGTGTTCCAGAGGGCTCCTGAATTCTGGGCAGCCAAAGCTTCTGTGCGAGTGGGTTTCTCCAAAAACGACTCCACCGCTCGGACAGAATATCCAGCCACATGTTCCAGTTCTTCAGCCGGTTGGATCCAGCCATATTGCAATTCGGTGTGATCTGGCGCGATGCCAAGCAGGATCAGGCGATCAGGGAATCGTTGGACGGTCCACGTGGCTTGGTGGACTGCGTCAACAAACGGGGCTTCCGGATAAATGAAGTGATCCGAAGGATAAATCGACACAATGGCATGGGGCGATCGGGTGCGGATGTAGGTGAGAGGAAGGAAAATCCCTGCTGCGGTATCACGGTTTTCAGGTTGAATGAGAACGGTGCCGGAGGCACGATGGCCGAATTGAGGAAGTGCATATTCCCCATGCGATCGTGCAATGACGGTCACGGTATGATCCGGAAAGGACACTTGCTGTGCCCGGTCGAGTGTATGTTGGAACATGCTGCGTGTTCCAACAAAGGCACAGTACTGTTTAGGTAGGGCTTGCCCCAACCATTTTTTGACCATCGGCGTGAGGCGCGTCCCTTCGCCTCCTGCCAGAATAATCGACCACACCTGTCCATTTCTGCTGAAAGCTGTTTCCATGCTGCGACCCTCCTTGGTCAGTCTTAGTACTCATTGACAGCTCTAACGTCATGACAGACCCCCCAATCCACGAGAACTGATGGTGATACCGATATGTGTTCATCGGAACCCTCGCGGGGTTTGTCACACGTGAATGATGAGTAGGGATAAAGACGGTCAGCATAAAAATACACCAGGCATCGAAATGAAAGGATTGTCCGCTACAGAAAATTGAATGATCTTGTAAGTCCTAAATTTTGTCAAGATAAAAATGCTGAGATAAAGGTAGGGTGTTGATGTTTTGAAGTGTTTTTTTCTTGGTTTTCTCAACCGGTGGTGTTCGACTATGTTGAACATTCCATATTTTGTAGATCGATTTTTTGGGTAGAGGCGATCGAGGGGGCTATTCAGGAGTGTGTTTGTCGGCTTTGAAACCATTTCTGAGCTTGTGAAGTAGGGTCGTATACCTCTGGGCCGGTGACCATGTTGCCTGTTCGATTTCTTTACCCGAGTCAATCGTGATGTTAGGAGCCTGTCCAAGATTAGACGGATCTACTGCGGAGGCGCTGGATGTGGCCAGATCTTCCGATCCTTTTCGGGGAAGGTTGAATTCGGGGAAGGTTGAAAAAGGCCGCCAGCTGCGTTCTCGGGCTTTTGGCGTGCTCACGTACTCCGTGTACGCTCCGCGCGCCAAAAGCCCTGCGGCCTTGCTGGACGGCCGTTTTCAACCTTCCCTGTTTTCGTTGAATAGTCCCACTATTCGCCTCACACGATCGAAACATCTGACTCAAACCCGCACATCCTCGTGACGATCGCTAATCTCGGACAGGCTCCTAGGCGATTTGGAGTCTGGCAAAATTAGTGTTGGGATCACACTGCCTAAGAGGATGAAGAGTGCTGTTGGACGTTTCATGGTGAGGTGTGTGAGACCGAATCGTAGGATGGACAAGAGTTTGACAGGTTTTTGAGCCTAGTGCTAGCGTCCTATCAGAAGATTTCATTCCGCCTGATCAAAGCGTCATGCCGTGTTGCCCCTCATTTCGGGCAGGCTCCTAGAACTTGCTTGGTTCTCTCGACTCAATTTCAGGTATTACCTTTTTTGTGAATAGAATGATTAGATACATTATCGTGGGTTTGCGAGGAGAGCTGAAGTCAGGACGTCGAGGATGAGTCCCACTCCTGTCTTTCTCATTCTATGTGGAGTTGGGTTTTGCTCATTCATGAGTTACAACCTTGTCCGCATGCCGGCATTGGCACCGTTTGCCGAAACCTTGGGCGCAGGCCCAGTGGCAGTGGGTTTTATTGTCGCGGCATCGACAATGACCGGAGTCTTCCTCAAATTGCCGATGGGTGCTCTTTCGGATATTCTGAGCCGTCGTCGGCTGATGTTGTTTGGCGTGTTGGCGTTTGCGCTGCCGCCGTTTGCGTATCCTTTGGTGACCGACCTCGATGTGCTGGCTGGATTGCGGGTGGTCCATGGGTTGGCCACGGCGGTGTTTACGCCTTTGGTCCTCGCCTCTGTAGCTTCGATGTATCCCGTGAATCGTGGAGCGGCATTGGGCTGGTATACCTCGGCGGCACAGGGAGGCGCGCTATTAGGGCCAATGCTTGGTGGATGGCTCGTGGATACGGTGGGGTTTGCTCAGACATTTCTCGCCGGGGGAGTGTTTGGTCTGCTGGCGTTGGTCCTGTATGTGACCATTTTGTTTGTGCACCCGGAAGGAACGCCGACCACCAGAATTGACGCTCGGGAAGTTTGGGTCAATTTGCGACAAGGGTTGAAAACCGTCATTGGGAATACACAAATGCTGGCCACCAGCGGGGCAGAAGCCGCCAAGATGATGGCCAATGGCACACTCATGGCGTTCTTGCCCCTGTATGCCCTGTCTCTTGGTTTGAGCCTGGCAGAAAGCGGCCTGTTGTTTGGGATTCAAGGCCTGACGTCATTTGTGTCCAAACCTGTCATGGGTCGAATTTCGGATCAGGTTGGGCGACAACCGCTCATCACTCTTGGTCTGGTCATTTGTGGGGCGACGATCATGGGCATACCCCATGCCACGGAATTCCTGCCTCTGTTATTTCTGGCTGCAGGGTTTGGATTTGGGGAGGCCGTAATTACCTCGTCATCCGCGGCGTTAATCGCGGATCTGGCGGCACCGGAAAATATTGGCGCGGGGATGGGATTGCGTGGAACCATTATGGACATTGGCCATGCCAGTGGTCCAATACTCGCGGGTGTGCTGGTGGCCGCAATCAGTTATACTGGAGCCTTCATGCTCATCGGGGCTCTTCAGTTCCTGGCAGCTTTGGGATTTGGGATGATCACATTTCGGCAAACCGCAATTCAGCCGAGTTGAGGGTTCGCGCCAGAATAACTTCCCCTGTTTGGGTGCTGAGACACCTGTCTGACAAGGCGCGAGGACTGCGCATACTCCTCGTATGGAAAGGACGAGCAACGCCGACAGACGGGATGGATCGACGCCCAAACAGGGGAAGTTATTCTGGCGCGAACCCTAAGGTCGCTCATCATGAAGAAGTGCTTGGGATAGATGGAAGACGGTATGACCACAGCCAATATGGTGATTGCTGCGCTCGCGACAGTCGGGGTGGTGGTGTTAGTGGTGGTCTTCATTTGGGTGGTACGAATGGTGTTTCTTGAAAAGAAGGATGACAAGGATGTTTAGCGGGATCGTCGAGGAACTGGGGGTGGTCAAAACCTTTGAACGAAACCTCAGTGGCGCCCGGCTTTCCATTTTTGCGGATGTCACGTTAGACGATCTGAATCTGGGGGAAAGCGTCAGCGTATCTGGTGTGTGTCTGACCGCTGCGGATATTAATGACCGCGATTTCGTGGTTGATGTGTCTGTGGAGACGTTGAATGTGACGAATCTCGGAGGGCTTGCCGCGGGGGCGGCGGTGAATCTCGAACGTGCCATGAAGTTGAATGAGCGAATCGGGGGGCATTTGGTGTCCGGACACGTTGATGGAGTGGGCATATTGCGCGAACGGCAACAAGATGGCAATTCCATAATTCTGACTTTTGAGGTTCCTGAATCAATTCTTCGATATTGCATTCAAAAAGGATCCATCACAGTGGATGGTGTGAGTCTCACGATAAATCATGTGTCGGATAAAACCGTGTCAGTCGTGGTTATACCCCACACCGCTAAGGTGACGACGTTGGGCCTAAAGCAACCTGGCGATTCGGTGAATATAGAATCGGACTTGATTGGCAAGTACGTGGAACGACTCATGCAAAATGCCGGGCAGCTAGCCAAACCACCGGCCCCAGTTATTGACCGGGACTATTTGCAGAAGCGAGGGTTGCTTTAACGGGATGTTGAAAAAACCCACCAGCGGCGTTCTCGGAACTTTGTTGTCCTCACGTACCGATGTACGCTCCGGGCACCAAAGTTTCTGCGGCCTTGCTGGGTGGATTTTTTGAACATCTTGGGGACTAGTGAGTTGATTGATAAATCTTCCATGCAAAAAACTAAACTGCGGAATTCTTGAAATTCCCTCCTAACTTGAAAAGCTAGTCATGATAAAACTTTCGGTTCCAATGCGTGCCTTATTTTTTGCGATGTCTGTCGCGGTGGTTATTCCTCTCGGGCTTTGGCTCATCGTGCAATTCTACGAATGGAGTTGTGCGACCTTAGTGACCTGCGAGCCTATGGTAAAGCCGTCGCACGTCAAGGGGAAGATACCGGAACCTCCCAAAAGGTATTATTATCCCATGGAGAAAAATCCCTAGCGGAAATTTTCTTCCAGTTATTTCATACGGATGTGCGAAATCTTTCTTGATGATTCCTTTCCCCCAGTCCAATCGTGCGGCTGACTCCCTGGATCTTTTTGAACCTCATTGTCTTGGGTAGCGTTTATCCGGACCACGGACTCTTTTTCCTTCAGGGAATGTTGAAAAAAGCCGCCAACCTTCGCCAAGGCTACGGCTGACAAGCCAGCGGTTCCATGCCTGCTGAAGCGGCTTCGCGTAGGTAGGTCGCCCTTTTGCCGTGCTCAGGTACTAAGAGTACGCTCCGCGCGTCAAAATGGCTGCTGCTTTGCTGGACGGACCCTTCGGAAAGACTCAGCAACCGTGATTAAAGTCAAGGGTTGAATATTGATTTGGGTTCCATGCTGTTTGGGTTTTGACCATCGTATTCAGAATGACCAGAAGTTTTCGCATACAGGCGGTGAGGGCCACTTTGGGTTTTTTCCCTTGTGCAATCAGGCGTTGATAAAATGTTTTGATGACCGGATTAAATCGTGATGCGGACAGGGCCGCCATGTAGAGGGCGGCGCGGACTTGGGCCCGGCCTCCCCAGACCCTTCGGTTGCCGCGCACGTTTCCGCTGTCGCGGTTTAAGGGGGCAACGCCCACCAGCGTGGCGATTTCTCTTCGGTTGAGCGTCCCGAGTTCGGTCAGGCTACTGAGGAGATTCATTGACAAGACGTTGCCCACCCCCGGCACACTTCGAAGGAGCGAATCTTTCTCTTTCCAGCCGGGGGTCTGTTTAATAATCTCGGCAATATGACCTTCGATTGTGTGGAGCCGTTTTTCCAGGGAGGCGATATGAGCGTTGATGTCTTTGCGGATCCATTTGGCTGCTTGCTGGAAGCGGGTTTTTTCCGCCGTCTGCATGGCAAGCAACTGCCGTCGCCGTGTCACCAAGGCCGTCAATTCCTGGGTGGTGGCGTCTTTCATGGGCCGGACCGCCGGTTGGATCGCCGCCCCGAAGCGCGCCAAGATTCGGGCGTCCAGGGCATCGGTTTTGGCCAGGGTGCCCAGGGCCTTGGCAAAGTCCCGCACCTGACGGGGATTCATGACGACCGCCGGCAACCCGGCGGTGGTTAAGGCCGCATACAGAAGCGTTTCCAGCCCCCCTGTGGCTTCCATCACGATGAGAGTGGGGTGAAGGACGTGGAGCCGCTCCACCAGCGCGGCGATGCCGGCGTCGTTGTTGGCTACCGACCAGGGAAGCGAATTGGCATTGTCTGCCACGTCTAATCGAGCTTTACAGATGTCGATACCGATAAACAATTCTGAGGATTTTGATTTCATCGCTCTGTCTCCCAACCTTGTTGATACGGGCTTGGTGTCCCAGGCAACCGTTCGGGTTCATCAGAGAAAGGGCATGACGACCTGCGCTGAGTCACGGGCTGATTCCCATAGGGCAAACGGTCTATCATGCCAGGATTCACAATACCGTGAGGGTACAGCCTTTTCCCTACGTTGGCTATGCCCTCTTCAGACAAGAGGCAGCTCGGGTGAGTTGGACTACAACCCTTCCTTGCATTATACAAGGGCATGCTTTTTTGAACATTTCCTCCCATTGGTGCACGCGGTCTTTTCCAGAGAATTTATGGGCCATGAACCTGAAATATTCAACATGCCCCTTCACTACGTCATAGATCGCTTCCTCTCTAGTGAGGGGGGTGAAGAGTGAGTCCATCAAATGGTAGAATTTGGTTGTTGGGAGGAAGTGGTGTTTCTTTACTGCGCCTGAATAATTTAGGGCACCTCTAAAAACCCGGCATTTTTTGTGAGGGCAAGGAAGCCGCGCGCGGAAAACCGGAGTGTATGGGCGAATACATGAGGCTTTGAGCACGCGGCTGACGCCGCCATCGCGGAAAAGGACGGTTTTTAGAGGTGCCCTTTAGAGTTAATCCGGGAAGAAGAGAAGCCAGTGAAAAAAAGGTCAGGCCAGTTGATCATTCTTATCCTGTTGACCCTCGTGGTGGTTTGGGGGCAAGGAAACCAAATTTCCCTGGTTCATGCCGGCGCGCCTGATCTTCAGATTGCTGTCGATCATGATCAAATGACTCTGCGGCTTCACGATGCGCCTTTGGTCGATGTGGTTGAGCAGGTTGCCCAAGCCTTGTTCCTGACGAGTCATGTGGCTCCGGGTTTTGAAGGCACGCTTGTGACACTGACGGTCAAAGAGGTCCCGGTACGTCAGGGGCTGGACCGATTACTGGCCAACACCAATTATGTATTGACCGATCGAGACCTCTATGTGTGGGCACGTGGTGAGTCATCGAATGATGGCGAATGGCGCGAACGTCGACAAGCGGTTCCCTCAAGCGAACCAGTAGAACAGGAAGAGTTGTCAGATGAAGAACTTCAGCATCAAGCCATCGATGGTGAAGACCCTGAGGCGCGTTCCTTGGCCCTGGAGTTACTGAGTAGCGAAGATGAAGAAAAGGCCATATCCACCATAGTGCAAGCCTTGCAAGATCGCAGTCCCGAAGTGCGGGGACTGGCGTTGGAATTATTAGGCGAGGCCGAAGGCCCCATTCCTGTCGATCAAATTGCGAAAATTATCACCAACGATCCCAACCCCGAACAACGCATGGAAGCCATTGTGGTACTAGCCTCTCGTGATGAAGAGGCTGCCCATGCGATTTTGCAAAATGCCTTGAATGATTCGGATCCTGAAGTGGTCGAGCTTGGAAAAGGTATTTTGCAAGATGTGGATTCGGATTACGAATCTGACGACGTTGAGTAGAATCTTTCTTTTGGCTAATCCCACGTTACCTCAAAGAGTCTCTCTCCCTGTTTGAATAAAGCAAAAAGGGACGCCGGCTCAAAAAGGTTTGCGCGCAGGCTACTCTCCAGCCCCTGTGAGGGGCGAACTCCCAGCAAGAATCCACGAGCCTTCGGTTCCCAGCTCAGCTGTAGATATTTTTAGAGAATCCCATGCGCCTCTCAAATACCCATATAAATGTATGGCTATTCTAGTGTCCTCGTGTTAATCTTTACCAATGGGAAAGGCTCGATTCGAGTGGAATGCGAAAAAAGATCAGGACAACCAAGAGAAACATGGAATCTCTTTCGCCAAGGCCCAGTTGGCTTTTGCTGATCAACGCCGTGTGCTGGCGGCAGACATGTCTCATAGCTCAAGCGAAAAGCGGCAATATTGCTTTGGCTGGGTCGAGGGGGGTGTCCTGACCGTGCGCTTTACGTTTCGCAATAATATCATTCGGATTTTCGGAGCCGGTTACTGGCGAAAAGGGAGGCAAATATATGAGCGGGAAAATCAAATACACAGACGAACCTCTCGGAAACCTCAAGGTCGTTCCTGACTTCCTTCCTCGTCCAGAGGAACTCGTCTATCGAGATGAAGGAGTCAAAGTCACCATTGCGTTGAGCAAGAGAAGCGTCGAGTTTTTCAAGGGTGAGGCCCGGAAACATAATACTCAGTATCAGCGCATGATCCGGCGGTTGCTCGACGCGTATGTGGAGCATCATTCACAACCTCGAACTTCACGCTCAACCCGGACCCGCGCCAAAGTGGCCCGCGCCGGTTAACGTGGTTGAGGCCACCGTTTGGGGAATCGAGGCTTCGTTTGACAGTTCAATCGCGGACGCTGTGAGTTATTAATAATGAGCGGACGATCATTTAAGTTTGACGATATCGAAGACGGTTTTAATTTTGTAAGTTTTGGAGCGCCGATGGAACTGGAGGCTTTCCTCTCCTTAGAGACGGGTGAAATCCATTTTCACAGTGAATACGGCGATACCGAACCGCTTCCTGAGGATATCGATGAACCAGGAAAGTACCTATCGCTTCCGCATAAAAATGACCTAGGCTTAGGCAAGCAGCTTGTCTTACAATTCGTATCTGAATGTATGCCAGACGACTTGGCGGATGTGCAGGATATATTCAGGCGACGCGGCGCGTACTCCCGATTTAAGGACTTACTCGACTCTCGCGGGTTGTTGAAGGAGTGGTTTGAATACGATGAACGTGCTGGAAAGGAAGCCCTTCGACAATGGTGTCAAGATCAAGGCTTGGAAATTGACGGTTAACACCCCGATCGAAGTGGATATCATTCTGCTACGAATCGCTACATTGCAAACAGTCGATTGTTGCCGATGTCATTAAGCTGTTCCCACAGGACTCGATGACCGAAAAACATTATCGATAAAGTGCCCGCCACCTTTTCCGCTCTTCCGGATTACGAATCTGATGACTGTGAATCTCGTTATTCTCCGGTGCTTTGTGACGGGGTTGCCATTGAAGTCCCCCCTTTGGAAAAGGGGGTTAGGGGGATTTTCTAAACATTCGGTTTCCATAAAATACTCCGTTGCTTGCGGCGGGGATCTTTATTAGAACCCTCTTACTGGCAGACCTTCCTTTTTTCCGAAATTTCCCTTTCAAAAATTTGCAGGGTGGGTGCCGCCCGCTAGTTACTTTTTTACGGGGTTTCGTCCCCGTGCGACGAGATCCCTTTGTTTCGGCAAAAGGACCCAAAACCATTTTCGCCCGTGCGCGGCCCCTTTTGGGGTCCCTTTGCCCCCGTCCCGAATCAAGATGGCTCGGGAACTCGCTGCGCTCAAACAGCCCTCGCCGAGAAGTCGATTCGGTACGGAAGCTCAGCCGCGCCCGAAGGCGAGAGAAAATCTTTAGCCTTCCTGTTTCACCTTTGTTTGTCATCCTGAGTGGAACGAAGGATCTGGTCGGTTGCTATGAGACTGCAGGGTGAACCCTATTAGATCGTCAAAAATAACGGAGTACGTGTGATAAGACTACAAAGAATTTCTGGAACAATGGGTGATCCTTTTAATTGTTTGACAACTTCAAAGGGCTTATACTTCAGAACCAATGAAGTGGGATCTTACACAGAACCAGATAATCTTTGGTTAGACTATCAAGTAGAGGAAATTACGATTATGCAAGGAACTGAAATTCCGTTATATCTTGATTGGTCATTTTGGGCTGTCATTGTGGCCTTCATTGCTGTCCTTTTATCGCAAATTCCTCCAATTAAGGAGTTAGTTAAAAAGGCAAAACTCGACCTAGAGGTTTATTCAAAAATTTCTATTACACATAAAGTTGGTAATCCTAATTTAATGTTACATCTTATAATTACTAATATAGGTGGCCGTAATATACGAATCAAAGATATTTGCGTTTCTCTCTCACGAGACGGGAAAGTATTATTTTTACTGCCCGCGCAAAATTATTTGCAAAATCAAAATGACCAAAACACTTTATTGTTTACTACTTTTTCTTTAGTCCCGAATCAAGAATGGGCACATATAGCAAACTTTCTTAATTTATTTGATCGAGTAGATGAAAAAAAATATCAAGATATTGAGGGAGATATGATTGCAGACTATAGAGCAAAGGCAAAGGAACTGGAAACAAAAGAGGGAACTCGCTCGAACATCCTAAAGAATTGGTATCTCGGGCATTTGAGTTCTTTAATTCAAAATTTATTTGGCAGTCAGGTGAATATCTAATGAATGTCAATGTAACGACTTCCAAGGACTTTGCAAGCATTTCAAAAGAATTTAGGTTTACAATATTTGAAACACATACAGAGCAACTGAAAACAATCACTGAGCACTACAAACTCGGAGGCGGAATATGGTGGAATCCTGAAAGGGTTCAAACAAGTGTTGTATTGCCAATTTCGGAAGCCTAACAAGTGGGTCAAGTTTCGCTCTCGTTGGTCGCTTTCCCCTCGGTAATTGCTCGGCCACTTACCCGAAATGTTAATTAAAGAAAATTTTGGAGTTAGGAAATATGCTTTCGGTAGAAATTGATGAGGTCAATGGTATCGCGATTCTTGAGCCTGATGGGCCTTTATCGAAACACGACTTCGAGTTGGCTGCGAAGATCATTGATCCTTACATTAATAAAGCTGGTCGGTTGAATGGGCTTATTATTCATACAAAGTCCTTTCCGGGTTGGGATTCATTTGCGGCATTATTTTCACACCTCCGATTTGTTAAGGAACATCATAGAAAGATATCCCGTGTGGCCATTTCAACGGATTCGATGGTTGGCAATTTCGCTGAAGCGGTTGCTAGTCACTTTGTGAATGCAGAAATCAAACTATTTTCTTATCAAGAGTTGGAACAAGCAAAGAATTGGGTTTCGGGTGATGCCGCAAACAAACCTGGCTAACAAAAGCGGGGCCGTGGAACATGTTTGTGGTTGATTCATTAAGATGAGGAACGGTAATGACTCAGAAGCTTAAGACTGCTGTATCCTTTGGGGCTGTGTTTCTGATCATTTTGGGCGTGGCCCACGCCATACACGTCGCGCTATCAGAAGACGTCGAACCTTACCGATGGCTGGCATCTATTATTCTGGTTGTTCAAGGTCTGCTGACGCTTCTATATTTTCGTCGCACTGGCAAATAACTCGCTTAAGTGGTCTTGCGGCACTATGGTTTGGCCGCTTTGCCCTAATTGCTCGGACGCGTCTTCGGCTCCAGCCCAGTTGCGAACTTTGTTAGCGAGATTTAAAATCCCATGATACATTTGTGAGAGAGGAGACGAACGATATAGCGTATTTTCTAGCTGAGATCGGTGACCAAGCTTTACGACTTTCCCCTGAGGACCGTGCACGGCTTGCCCTGCAATTGCTGGCCAGCTTGGAGGAAAGCGCGGAGTCGCCAGAGGAGATCGAAAAACTGTGGATCGCTGAAGCCGAACGGCGTTTTCAGGAGCTCCAAACTGGTACTGTACAAGGAATCCCGGCCCATGAGGTGTTTGCCGAGCTGAGGTCAGAACATTCGTGAAGGAAGCGATTTTCCACCCGGAAGCACGGGCGGAGATGCGGGAATCGGTGGAGTTCTATGAAGTTGCCATTAACACCCTCAGTCATGTTTTAGCGGGATCGGGTGGTCCGTCGCTAACCATCCGCTGGAGAGGCCTTTTCGCGCTCATCTGTCTGGGTGATAACCCCGTAAGGTCCAACATATCAAATCAATGCTCAAAATAGGAGTTTGCCATGACGATTGTCGAATCCATTGAACGTGAGATAGCAAAACTTTCGCCCGAAGAACTCATCCAATTTCGCCAATGGTTCGCAGAGTTCGATGGTGCAACCTGGGATGTGCAAATTGAAGCTGATGCTGCTGCTGGAAAACTTGATTCGCTAGCTTCCGAGGCTCTGACCGAATTCAATGCCGGGAAAGCACGCGAGATTTGAAACATTTTGCTTCTAGCAGGTTCTGGAAGTGCTTCGAGGTACTACCTGCTGATATTCAAAATCTTGCCCGTCTCAATTATGCACTTCTCAAGCAGAATTCTGCGCATCCTTCGTTGCATTTCAAGTTAGTGTGCGGAGGGCGTTATCGCAGCGTTCGGGTTGGCCTCCACTACCGTGCTCTCGGTATTCCAGTGACAAATGGGGTTCAGTGGTTCTGGATTGGGAGCCACTCGGCATATGACAAATTGCTGAGATAACAATGACTGGAAAATTCGCTAATCCTCGAGGAAGTTATCTGGTTTTGCAATGATGTATTTTAGGGGCAACGGCGAACGCCGCCAATGGATATATGCTTTCGTCCACAGTGGGATTGATTTACGTGAGAATGATGGCTAGATATTGGAGTGGCAGTTTTGAGTTAAAAAAAGAGCGAGTGGCATTCCCAAACGCCACTCGCTCTTTATTGTGAGAGTTTATTCTTCCAAGGTCGAGATGTCGCCGGGGTCTTGGCCTAGTTCTTTGGCTTTTAGGACGCGGCGCATGATTTTGCCGGAGCGGGTTTTGGGGAGCGATGTGACGATTTCGACCTCTCTGGGAACCGCGATTTTCCCGAGTTCGGTTTGGACATGTGCTTTAAGGCTCTTGATCAAGTCTGAACTTTCCTCTTGGCCTTGTTTGAGAATCACAAAGGCTTTGATCATCTCGCCGGCGGTTTTGTGAGGTTTGCCGATCACCGCGGCTTCGACTACGGCATCGTGACTGACCAACGCGCTTTCTACTTCGGCAGTACCGATACGGTTCCCTGCGACTTTGACAACGTCATCTGCGCGGCCCATGAACCAGAAATAGTCACCCAATCCGAGGGCAACCACAGGGCATGGCGCAATCTCACACACTCCCATCTCAATACCCTTTGCTCAGTAGGGTAACATGTGGAGTCCTATCGCAATAAGTTGTTCGTCCGTGGGGCAATGTCGCTAGCTAAACTTTTAATTGGCCGATATTAAACCTTGCAATTAGACGACATTGAACCTTGCAATTAGCCGAATCTCAAGCTTATGATCAGCCGATGACTCCTTTCCTCCTTTACCCACGTTATGCGGAGCCACAGCTGGTTGAATCCCTTGCCGATTCCCCAGCAGTGCTGATTTATGGTCCGCGTCAGTGCGGCAAGACCACGCTGGCTCAACGAGTGGGTGAGCGCATGGGTTATGTCTATTTCAACTTTGATGATGACGTGGCGCGCGCGGCTGCCCAGGCTGACCCAATAGGTTTCGTGGGTGATCTTCCGAACCGGGCAATTCTGGATGAGGTGCAACGAGTCCCTACCCTCTTTGCCGCGCTCAAGACGGCCATCGATCGTAAGCGAAGTCCAGGCCGATTTATTTTAACGGGTTCGGCTAATGTCTTGTTGGTTCCCCGACTGGTGGATTCGCTGGCTGGCCGGCTGGAGATGCTTCGGCTGCATCCGCTCGCCCAGTGTGAGCTGGGGCGTCGCAAGCCAAGATTTCTAGACATGCTGTTCACTGGTGGCTTCAAAACTCGGACCAGCGAACGGTTGGCTGGCGAACTCATCAAACGAATTGTGGCGGGCGGCTATCCAGCGGCGTTGGCTCGACCAGCCGAGCGACGACGCGCTGCTTGGTACCGGGACTATCTGGACGCGCTTGTTCAGCGCGACGTGCGTGATCTGTCACGCATCAGTATGCTCGACGCCCTGCCCCGGCTCCTCACCTTAGCGGCAACGCAGACGGCCCGGCTGTTGAACGTATCCGACTTGGCGGCACCGTTTCATCTGAGCCGCCCGACTATCCGTGACTATGTCACGTTGTTGGATCGGGTGTTCCTTCTGGAGACTCTGCCGCCTTGGCACAGCAATCGTCTGAGTCGACTCATCAAGACACCCAAATTGCATTTGGGGGATACTGGGCTGGCCACAGCCTTGCTTGGGGTCAACGCGGCTGCGTTGGCGGCGGATCGGCCTCTGTTGGGTCAGATCCTTGAAACATTTGTGTATCAAGAGCTTCGACGTCAGGCGAGCTGGTACCATGAGTCGCTGCAATTTTTTCATTTCCGCGATAAGGATGGCGTCGAAGTAGACCTGGTCATTGAATGCGGCACACGCAGGCTTGCTGGCGTGGAAGTGAAGGCTGGAGCCACGGTGACTCCGGCGGATTTCCGCGGGATGCGTAAACTTAAGCAGGCCGCAGGATCGCGCTTTGCTGGCGGGGTGGTCCTGTATGATGGCGAGACCAGTGCCAGTTTTGGTGAGGGGATGTATGCGGTTCCCTTGCGCAGACTTTGGGAGTCTACATGAGTTCTACTACCCAAGAAAAAGGGCTCTTTTTGTTAGTCTTCATGTGAGGAAAGAATGGGGGTAAATTGAGGCCTTGCGATGACGTTTTATTAGCCTAGGATTATGGCATTGAAGAATGCTTGTCTTTGGGATGACGATCGGATCTTAAGGAGAGGGTGTAAAAATAAAAAGAGAGGCGAGTGGCGTTGGGGGAACGCCACTCGCCCTTTTTTGTGAGAGTTTATTCTTCCAACGTGGAAATATCGCCGGGGTCTTGGCCTAGTTCTTTGGCTTTTAGTACGCGGCGCATGATTTTGCCTGAGCGGGTTTTGGGGAGCGATGTGACGATTTCGACCTCTCTGGGAACCGCGATTTTCCCGAGTTCAGTTTGGACATGTGCTTTAAGGCTCTTGATCAAGTCTGAACTTTCCTCTTGGCCTTGTTTGAGAATCACAAAGGCTTTGATCATCTCGCCGGCGGTTTTGTGAGGTTTGCCGATCACCGCGGCTTCGACTACGGCATCGTGACTGACCAACGCGCTTTCTACTTCGGCAGTACCGATACGGTTCCCTGCGACTTTGACAACGTCATCTGCGCGGCCCATGAACCAAAAGTACCCATCTTCATCTTTATGACACACGTCACCAGCGGTGTAGCATCCTGGAATAAGGTTCCAGTAGCTGAGGTATCGGTCTGGGTCTTTGTGAATCGTGCGCATCATGGATGGCCATGGTTTTTTAATGACGGCGAATCCACCACCGGTGCCGATGCTGTTGCCTTCCCTGTCCACTACATCGGCTTCGATTCCTAAAAATGGTCGCGTGGCTGATCCGGGTTTTAGTGGCACGCAGGGAAGCGGAGTCACCAGGATCGATCCGGTTTCGGTTTGCCACCACGTGTCCATTATGGGTTTATCGCCGCCGGTTACGCGATAGAACCATTCCCACGCTTCGGGGTTTATGGGCTCGCCCACTGATCCTAGAATACGCAATGTCGAGAGATCATATTTCTTGGGCCAGTCTTCGCCGTACTTCATGAGTAGGCGAATGGCTGTTGGCGTGGTATAAAAAATCGACACGCCATATTTCGAGATGAGATCCCACCAGCGACCAGGATTGGGGTAGTCGGGTTTGCCTTCCGCAGTAAGGATAGTGGCGCCATTGAGCAGCGGGCCGTAGACAATGTAACTGTGTCCGGTCACCCAGCCTGGATCCGCGACGCAAAAGAATACATCTTCATCCTTGAGGTCGAAGACATATTTTGTGGTGATGTAGGTGCCGACCATGTATCCGCCATGCACATGCACGACGCCTTTGGGTTTGCCAGTTGTCCCCGAGGTGTAGAGGAAGTACAGTGGCGTTTCGGCATCCAGTTGTTCGGCTTCACATTTCGTGGATTGACCTGCCAGCAATTCTTCCCAATCGAGTTCGTTGTCCGTCAGGGTAATGCCAGGTTTTTCTCGCCGCACGACGATGGACTTTTCAATGCCCGGACAATTCGCCACGGCTTGGTCCACGACTTTTTTCAGGTCGATACTTTTGCCACGATCGTATCCGTAATCCGCCGTGATGATGAGTTTTGCTTCGGCATCTTTAATCCGAGCTTCGAGCGCTGGTGCGCTAAATCCAGAGTAGATGACGGAATGGATGACCCCGATCCGCGCACAGGCGAGCATGGCGACAATTTGTTCTGGAATTTTGGGTAGATAAATAGTAACGACATCGCCTTTTTTGAGACCGAGAGATTTCAGCGCATTGGCACAACGATTCACCTGGCGATAGAGTTCGGCGTAGGTGAAGATGCGTTCTTCGCCTTTTTCCCCAACCCAAATGACTGCGACTTTGTTCTTGCGCCACGAGTTTACATGACGGTCTAAACAGTTATACGAAATATTGCACTTGGCATCGAGAAACCATTTGGCCCAAGGGTACTTCCACTCCAGAACTTGTTTCCATGGAGAAAACCACTCCAATTCCTTGGCCACGCCCTCCCAAAATTTCTCCGGATCAGCAATCGATTCTTTATACGCGGCGTCGTAATCTTTGATATACGCTTCCTGCAGCGTTTTGGCTGTCGGGTGGTGGACCGTGGAGCTTTTTAAAAGAGTTTCAATTTTTTCTGCCATGGGTGAGTCCTCTTGAATGTAAAGATATTTTGCCGTTGGGATTTGTCGATATCGCTGAATCAGAAACGGCCCTGATTGATCGGTTTTATTATGATGCGGTTCTTGTCTTCCTGCAAGAGAATTTCTTGGCACCACATCATTGTGGCTGATGAGCGGGCAAGAGGAGGTCGAGGACAGTTTTGACTGGGTTAAAGGTGGGCCGTGGGACCTCCACGAAAATGGTGTGCCACTTGGCCATGGCTCCATTCCAGAGGCCCGGAAGTTCGAGTGCTTTCAACTCACGACCTTCGTAGGACTTCTGTGAAATAAACCCTGCATCGGGATCAACAAACTGACTCAGGTCAAAAGGGTTTCCTTGGTAGTCGCGAACTCCGCAAACCATATCCACAGGATTGAAGTGTGTTGAAGAGGCAAAGATGTGTTGTTGTTCCGAGGATTGCGGGTCCACTTGTGAGGATTCAACTATTTGAAGGGACGTTGAGCCGTCTTCATGTTTGACCCAAAACGGTCCGCCACCAGGGTCGCCCGTATTCTTGACCATGCCACAGACTCGAATCGGGCGGTTGCAAAATTGTCGGAGACATGTGATGCGCTGTGTGAGGTCCCAATTTTCCCACTGTGGAGGGCTTGTCCAATACAAGGCTGATTGTGTCCATTGGGCTATGTCGTCAATGTGTATTGCCGTGATGGTTTCCGTTTCGAGCTGCCGGAGATACGCAAAGAGTGTCTCTTGGATTGTAATGAGACAACCACCCAAGGCGCGTTTATACGTGTAGGTTTCTTCCTTGAGATGGTCGGGAACGACGTTGTCGATATTTTTAATGAAGACAATGTCCCCCTGCAGTTCATTCACATTTGAAAGGAGGGCACCATGGCCAGCTGGACGGAAGAGGAGATTGCCCTCGTGGTCGCGAAAAGGCTGGTTTTTCATGTCAACGGCAATCGTATCGCTTGAAGATTTTTGTAGGGAGCATGTGACAACCCAATCGAGGTCATCGTGCTTGAATCGTTGACGGGCTGATTCAATATGTTCTTGAACAGCCTCTTGATGTTCGGGTGAAATCGTGAAATGTAGATGGGCTTGATTGCTCATATTTTTGGCGTAGACCGCCGCTTCCATTAAATGTTCTTCAATCGGGGTTCGTATGTGGTCAGGGTATCGGTGAAACTTCAGGAGGCCTTTGGGTCGTTTGGCATAATTGAGTCCTGCTGGGTGGAGCAACGCTTCTAGGATTGGTTGGTATTGTCCACGGGTGTGGATGTCCTCTAGCTGATGTCCCTGCTTGGTGAGTGTATTGGATAAGTCTTCAAAAAAAGCAAAATCCGAAAGGTGGTCTAAAAAGGACTGTAAACTGGCGTTGTCTGATGGTGCGGTGGCCTCATCCGTGCAGCAAGCCAAAAGCCCTTTAAACATTCGGGAGGCTGCGCCTGAGGCTGGGACAAATTTCGTGACCCGTCCCGCAGTCATGGCGTGGCTAAATGTTCGTTTGAGTGTTGCAAGATCGGTTTCGGCAATGTGTTGGATCCCGTCATTGACTATGCATGGTTTTGAAATGGTGGTAAACGGAATGCCGCGTTGGAAAATGGCGAGTTGGTGTTTTACGGTTTCAACAGATGTGCCTCTGGCTACCAGGTAGTCCCGATCGTGTTGAGTGAGCATGTCATCAATCCTGCATGCCGAATTCATATTTTGGGAATGTTGAAAAAAGCCGCCAGCGGCGTTCTCGCCCTTTTGTCGTGCTCACGTACTATGAGTACGCTCCGCGCGTCAAAAGGGCTGCGGCCTTGCTGGACGAACTTTTTTGAACATTCCCTCCCCCTGACTATGCGTGGCTCGTGTGGAGCTTTTACTTGCTGTTGGAGTGAAATATTCAACAGGCCCATTTTCCATTTTTCCTAAACAGGGGGCAACATAAATGAAGGGGAGTTTCTACTTCCACCATGTCGTCATTTTTTAGGGCAGGCTTTAAAACAGAAGCCTAACAGAACACGAGTGCTTTACCAGGAAAAATTCATAAAATACATAATCGCTTTCCCATGACCATTCTTTTCACCAGCCTTTGGGTAGGCAGTCTGTTGATGGAACCACTAGAGTTAATCTTATGCGCCGCCTTTTAAGAAGCCCAAGCCGATTTTGACTGCCCGTCTGGTAATTTCACACCACCGATTTTCAGGATATTCTGCCAAAATTTTTGCGACCTTGGGATCTTGAATTTCTAAGCCCACAACTTTAATAATTCCATCGTCAATTTTCACTTCAGCCACGATACGTCCTCCTTTAGCTTCAGGCCACGCCTTTGGCCTTTCTTGTTTACATTCCTCGTAATCCTCTGTAATGACGAGGCTTTTCATTTTTGATTTTCTTGACAGGGTAGGGGGTCCATGTTAGCATTTTTTCATAGGTTTTCTCTAATGTCTGTTTGCATAGCCAGGGCTATTTCATATTAAAGTGTAACTTTATAGATAATAAGGAATAATCGATTTAGGCTGGCTTTTTCTTTTCGTTTACGGCATACTCTTTTGCATGCCAGACGAATCGCCAAGCGGACAGCCGGACATTGATCTGAGGCAAGTCGTGGTTCGCCCAATTGTCCGAGACGAAAAGGACGCCTTCAAGACCCTTCTCGACAGACACCACTACCTCGGTCATGCCCCGCTGATTGGCCAATCGATACAATATCTCGCCTGTGTGCAGGATCGCTGGCTGGCCTTGCTGGTGTTTGCGGCGGCGGCCCTCAAATCGAGACCGCGAGACCACTGGATCGGCTGGCCCCCCTGTTTTCAATGGCAACGACTCCATTTACTGGCCAACAACACCTGGTTTCTCATGCTGCCGGGCTGTTCGCAAAAGAACCTCGCCTCGAAAGTCCTGTCGCTCTGCGCGAAACGGATCTCGGCCGATTGGCAACTGTACCACGGCTACCCCTTGCTCCTCTTAGAGACCTTCGTCGATCCTGCCCGCTTCACCGGGACCTGCTATCGGGCCGCCGGGTGGCACGAGCTCGGTCTGACACGAGGGTTTCGCAAGTCGAACACGTGTTATGTTCAGCATGAGAGACCGAAGCGCATCCTAGTCGTGCGGCTGCATCCCCAAGCCCGAGAGATCCTTGCACGCCCGATGCTTGATCAGCCCTATCAGAAAGGAGAAGCGCCTCAGATGAGATTGAATACAAAACAGACGGACTCCCTCTTTACGTATGTGGTGCAGCTGACCGATCCCCGCCATTTGCAAGGGCAACGGCACACCCGACGCGCCCTCACGGCGATCATGTTCTGTGCCACCTTGTGCGGCGCGCGCGGCTATGAAGCGATCTCGGACTGGGCCCAGCAGTTATCGCAGCCGATGCGCAAGCGGCTAGGCTGTACTCAGCGAGGGGGGCGCTACCTCGTCCCGAGCCGCAGCACTCTTTACCGCTTTATCACGGCCGTCGACCCCTGTGAAGTCGATACCCTGCTCGGCCGGTGGCTGGACACCTTCGGCGGGGAGGATCAGGGCATTGCCATTGATGGGAAGACCATGCGGGGGACGTCGAAGGTCCCAAGCGAACAGACCCACGTCCTCAGCGCCGTCACCCATCAAGCCGGGCGCCACCTCACCCAAAAAAAGTTCACTCCAAGACCAATGAGATCCCCTGCGTGCGGCCCCTGTTAGATGCGCTCGAGATCGCAGGGAAGGTGATCACGGCGGATGCGCTCCTCACCCAGAAAGAGATTGCCGAGTACCTGGTGCACGAACGCGGCGCCGACTTCGTCTTCACCGTCAAGGGAAACCAGCCCACCTTGAAGCACGACATTGAGGCCTTAGCGTTGCGAGCACGCCGGTGCGATTATGCCACCACCGAGAAAGGCCATGGGCAGATCACGACCCGCAGGATCTGGTGCGATGACTCCCTGAATGCCTATGTCAACTTTCCTCATGTCCAGCAAGTCTTCTGCATTGAGAGGGAAGTGACGCATCTCAAGCAGGGCCTCACGACCGTCGAAGCGGTCTGCGGTGTCACGAGTCAGTCCAAAGACAAGGCGGGGCCGAAGACCATCCTCTCGCAAAACCGAAAGCATTGGAGTGTGGAGAATAAGCAGCATTATGTGTTGGACGTCACCTTTGATGAAGACAGGAGTCAGATACGAAGTCTCAATGGCCCAATGGTCATGACCTGTCTGAGACGCTATGCCATCAGTCTCTTACGCCTGAAAGGCTACACCAATATCGCGCAGGCGTGTAGACTGCTCTGGGGCAAGCCCCATTTAGCCATCCGCATGGCCCTGCCCTGAAAAAGAGCGCACAAAAAACCTCATGGAATCCCTTGCTTATAAAAAGAATGAAATGGCCCTGTTGCATAGCGGTGGGTGCCGCAATTTTCGTCCGCCCACTTCCCACGATCGAGGAGGGTATCCGTGAAACGTAATTCACTGACTAAATGGAATGGTCTAGTTTTGGGTGGATGCCTGATGGTGGGCTTGCTCCTCTCCGGATGTGGTGGTGCCCCTGACTGGGTCCAGGAAGGGTCAGGTGTCATGAATCGGGACGACAGTAAGGCGATTTACGGCGTGGGTACTGTTGAAAAAGTGCCGCTGGAATCTATTGCTTGGGAAATTGCCGAAAACCGTGCTCGTGCCGAAGTAGCCAAAAGTTTTGAAACCTATACCGCATATTTAATGAGGGACTATGTGGCGACCACGGCAACCACGGAAACCTCAGGTGTGTCTGCGGAACAGGATGTGCAGCGTGCGATTAAAACGTTCACGGCAGTCACTCTCAACGGCGTTCGACAAATTGAACGGTATAAAGATGAAGATAAGAACATGTACTATGTGTTGGCCAAGCTGTCTTTCAAGGATATGAAGGAGGCGTTGTCCCAAGCGAATGAACTTGATAAAGAGGTCAAGAATTTCGTCAAGAAAAACGGGGAACGTATTTTTGATCGATTGGAACAAGAGGAGGCCAAGCGCCAAGTCAGCGCGCCTTCCGAGTAAGGATTATCGCGAATCGAATAATATTGGAGTGGTTACTTGCTATGAACATGATTCGACAGTTTTCGTGGTTTCTCGCGCTAGGGTTGTTGACAGTCCTTCTTTCCGGTTGTGGCACGGAAAAACGCGTGACGCGGGTCGATACCGGTGTGATCACCGATTTGAGTGGTCGGTGGAATGACACCGACTCCAAACAAGTGGCCGAAAAAATGATTACCGAGATGTTATCGCGTCCGTGGTTGAATCAGTTCACCACGCGTGAAAGCCGGCAACCAGTCGTGATTGTTGGGACCGTCCAAAATCTCAGCCACGAACATATTAATACGCAAACGTTTATCACCGACTTGGAGCGGGAAATGACGAACAGTCAAAAGGTCACATTTGTGGCTGACAAATCCGAACGCCAGGAAATTCGGGAAGAACGTCTCGACCAGGCTACCCATTCTCGTGACGATACTCAAAAGGCTCCAGGGCGTGAGATCGGAGCCGACTATATGATGAAAGGTCGGATTTCGACCATTCAAGATGAGGCTGAGGGGACCAAGGCGATTTTCTATCAGGTTGATTTAGAATTGGTGAGCCTCGCCGATAACGTCAAATCTTGGTATGGACAGCATAAGATAAAAAAAGTCATCGAACGGAAGCGTACGCTTTTTTAGCTGACTGATGTTTAGGGTTCGCGCAAGAATAACTTCCCCTGTTTGGGCGTCGATCCATCCCGTCTGGCGGCGTTGCTCGTCCTTTCCATACGAGGAGTATGCGCAGTCCTCGCGCCTTGCCAGACAGGCGTCTCAGCACCCAAACAGGGGAAGTTATTCTTGCGCGAACCCTTAGGAGGCTGTCCGACATGAGCGGATCGACTGTGATTGCGCTGGAGGTGGCCAGCTTTTCCGATCGTTTTCGGGGAAGGTTGAAAAAGGCCGCCAGCTGCGTTCTCGGGCTTTTGGCGTGCTCACGTACTCCGTGTACGCTCCGCGCGCCAAAAGCCCTGCGGGCTTGCTGGACAGCCTTTTTCAACCTTCCCCGTTTTCGTTAAATAGTCACCACTATTCGCCTCAAACGATCGAAAAATCTGTCTCAAACCAGCACAATCTCGCGACGATCCCTAATGTCGGACAGCCTCCTAGTGAAATTCCTGTCACATGCTGAGCCGCCTTCTAGCTCTTTTTCCCGATCCTTTTCCCATCCACCACAGTCCTCGTTTTTCTTTCCTCTTAATTTTTCAGGCTCCGTATTTTTTCTTGTGATCCTATCCCTTCTGTTGATGGAGGGGTGTGCGGGGCGCCTTTCCCATTACGATACATTATCGGCTAGCTTGGGTCAGCGGAACTCCAACAAGGCGGTTTCGATCATTGAGAAGGCTGAGGCTGGCTATGGATCAAAAAGCCGGCTGTTGTTTTTGATGGATCGTGGGATGACGCTTCATTTGGCAGGTCGCTATGAAGAAAGCACTGAGTTTTTGGAACTGGCTGATGCGTTGGTCGAAGATTTGTATACGCGCCGCCTTCGCAATGAAGCGTTGTCGTTATTAGTCAATGATACCCAGCGCCCCTTTCGTGGTGATCCGTAGGAGCAAGTGTTGATCAATGTGATCAATGCGTTGAACTATGCCCGGTTAGGGGACATGGACGAGGCACTGGTTGAGGCGCGGAAGGTTGATCATCGGCTCAATGTCTTGACCGACACCGTTGACGAAGAAGATTATCATGAAGATCCGTTTGCCCGATATTTGACGGGTGTTCTATATGAAGCGAGCGGGGATTTGAGTAATGCCTTCGTGGCCTATCGCAAAGCGTATGAAGCGTATCAAGGTGCCCAGCCGTGGTCGGAAGTGCCGATTCCCCAAAGAGTGAAGCAAGATTTATTGCGGATCACGCATCGATTGAATCTTTCGAATGAACATGCTGAATATCAGCAAGCATTTCCTGAGATTTCGTGGGATATGCCTTCCCATTTGACTAAGGTTAGTCCCTAGACTAGTCTGCTGGACTATGGACACAGGGTATGCTGCTGATATCTTGGATTTTTCTGTTAGGTTCCACACCGAAGAAGCGTGCTTCGAGTACTTGCGGGCGATTCGGTGGCCAGACGGGTTTATGTGTCCAGCTTGCGGTCATCGCGGTGGTTGGTGGCTCAAAAAATATTTCCGGTTTGAGTGTTCGTCGTGTCATAGACAGACATCACCGCTAAGCGGCACAGTGATGCATAGATCGCACTTGCCGCTACGGCTTTGGTTTTGGGCTGCCTATTTCGTCTCCACGCACACACCTGGCATCAGTGCTGTGCAATTGCAGCGTCAACTCAGTATCAAGAAGGTGGATAGCGCCTGGTATTTGCTCCACAGATTGCGACGAGGAATGGTACGACAGAACCGTGAACGGCTCGCAGGAACAGTTGAAGCCGATGAAACCCATATCGGTGGACCGGTAAAAGGCAAAACGGGCCGTGGCGTCGCGAAAGCGAAAACCAAGACGTTAATAGCCGGAGCCGTAGAAATTGTCACGTACACACAAGGGGATCACTTTCGAGAGAAAGCAGGGCGTTTACGATTAGCGATTCTTCAAGACGCTGGAGAGAACGAGATCAAAGCATTCCTCAATAGCCATGTCGCTGAGGGCAGTAAGATCAAGTCCGATGGTTGGAAGGGATACTCGGCAAAAGCCTTGGCAGGATACGAACACCTGAGACGGACCCAGGGTGACCCAGCAAGTGCTGGGAAGCACGCTCCACACATCCATAGAGCGTTCGGCAATCTGCAGACCTGGCTGAACGGGATTCACCATGGAGTGGATTCAAAATACCTGCAACACTATCTTGATGAGTTTGTCTTTCGCTATAACCGCCGTGAGACTCCAATGAGTACCTTCCAGAGTTTGTTGAAAATCCTGACCAGCAGCTCAAAACCCTTGGGATTCAATAAACTGAAGCAACCTTAGTTAAATGGGAAGGCATATCGTGGGAATCAGGATCAACGAGCGATCAGGCAGAGATCATAGTCATTAGCTATCATGGCCGGGCTCCTCGTCTTCAAGACCGGTTTATTGATGTGCCGATCAGCTTGGAGGCCTTGTCCCTGTTGCTGACGACCAAACAACTGGGAAGGCGCCGTCCGCAACGTGCGGGTGGAGTGGATGCCGTGCTCTATGGACTCCAAGGGGAAATTGTGAGAATCTCTCTTCCTCGGGTGGTGCCGCAGAAGACTCGTGTGGCGTATGGACAAGTTCGGGTGGTTCGAGACGGAAGACAAGAGACACATCAGACTGAGTTGATGAACAGCGTGACGGCTGCGGCCAAGAAGAATCTTGCAGATCGACTGATAAGTGTGACCGTGCGTGCAGTGGCCCGGGCGGCATTAAAAATGTCAGCGGCTGAGGGCATTGGCTATGGCGCCGGGGCAGCCGCCAAAGACGAGAAGACGAGGAATTTCATCCAGGCGGTGGTATCGGCATTGTTGAAAGTTGTGGCTATGACCACCGAAGAAGCGGACAAGCGAAGTTGGCGTACGCTTCCGGATGAAATTCATGTCTCTCGATTTTCTGTGCCTCCCGGGTCAATGACGTTGACGTATCAATCACGAGGTCGGCATGGCGAATCCATAGGTGCCTCCACAGAATATCCCATGACCGTGCAGCCTGGCGAAACACGATTTATGACCGTGTACACGGCGGAATAGAGAAATGAATTCGATGGCCCAACATATCAGATTCATTGTTGTAGTAGGATTGTATCTCGGGATGAGTGGGTGTGCCATATTTTCGTCGGTGGAACGCCCTTCTTGGGTGATGGGATCAAACGAGCAGTATCCATCTGCCCGATACCTGGTTGGGGTTGGGCATGGGGCATCTCAAGCAGTAGCTGAAGAACGGGCGTATGCTGCAGTGGCCAAAATTTTTTCGGCGCATGTGCAATCGCGGGTTCATGATACCGAGGCTTTTCGCTTAGTGGAGGCAGATGGCTCAACCCACACCCGACGAGAGTTGGCGTTGGAACGGTCCACGCAGGTGACGACCAACAAGGTTCTGAATAATGTGCAGGTCTTGGCGCGATGGATCCACCCTGACACCAGGGAAATGTATGTGTTGGCGGGGCTTGATCGGCAACAGGTGGAACGAGGTCTAGTAGAAAAAATTCACGCGTATGATCAAACCATTGACGATGATCTTCAGGTGTCTCGGAATAGCTCGGGTAAACTTATCCGCATTGGAAAGTTGAAGCATGCCATTCAGGTCTGGCATGAGCGAGAGGTGGTGAATGAGGATCTTCGAGTCATTCGAGAAAGTGGAAGTGGCATTCCTGCCCGGTATCGATTGAGTGAGTTGGTCCAGGAGCTTGATGCGTTTGTTACGGAACAGTTTCTGGTTGAGGTGCGAATCGAAGGGGAGCAATCTCCTGATGTGAAATCGGCGATTGTTCAAAAGCTTGGGCAAGAAGGGTTGCCGGTGATGACCGATCGCTCATCGTCAGGAGTAGGGCTTGAACCTCAAGCAGCGTTGAACAATCAGGTTCCGGATTTACTCATCACAGGCATGGTCCGTGTGTGGGATATTGATTCTCTTGACCCGTTGTTTGTGTACGCGCGGTGGTGTGGTGATATCCAGATCGTCGACCGATTGCAGGAACGGGTGGTGGGTGTGGTGAGTCGATCCGGCCGTGAGGGGCATGTGACATCACGTGAAGCACGAGCGAGGGCGTCGGTGGTGATGCAATCCACGTTGGCTCAAGAAGTGATGAGCTCGATAATCAGTTCATTGACGAGGAATTCCTCCGAAAGCCTTACAGTCCCTTCCAGCCCTTGTCTTACAAATCTGTCTTGATTAACGGCGGGTGGCGTCCCGGCACATGAAATCCGTTTGTAGTTCTTCAATAGTCTCTTTCCATTCATGTAAATCGATTGGCAGATTCTGAAACAGAGGGTCTTCGGATAGGGGACTCGGTAAAAAAGTTTCAGCCTTTTTTTGATGAGTCGAAGCCAGAGAAATAGTCCGGCACACTCCGGACGAGGCGGGAATGTGTTCTCCACTTTGTTGAAACAAGGCGATCGCTCGATACACATGTTCCTGTGCACGAAGCAACGTCTCAAGGCTTTTGAAATGCGCGTGAGGCGCAGGACGGATTTCCTGTTTTGCCATGAGCCCTGCCATGAGCGCGGCTTTTCCACTGTTCAGTGCCGCGCCCTGAGGGTCGCCCATCGACATGGCTTCTTCAGCGTTGTCACGTAAACGCATCAACTCTGCTTGGTCGCCAGTGAGTTGGGCGTGAGATAATGGCGTGAAAAATGTAACGCAGAAAATGAGTAGAATAATGAACAATGCGGAGTCCAGTCTGATTGAGGAGTTTGCAATGAGTGCATGGAACCATTCGGTCTCGTGGTAAAAAGAACCCTCTTCCTATTTCTAAGAAGAGGGTTCTCGTATCAGGCCAGGCTGAAAATCACTCACATAATTTGATAATCCAGATCGACCATTTTCGTGGCGACATTGGCGGCGTCGCGAAGTTCTTTCATTTCTTTTGAACTATCTCTGATCAACCAAATTTTCATGTTGAGTTGTTCAATCGGGACAATGGACTTGTCATTTCGCAGTTTGCCAATGGACCAGACGACCTCGGTCAGGACAGGGAAATCGATGTCAGAGGATTCATCCATGTCTTCGAGGTTCTTATTTAAATAATCGAGTAGGGGCGGGGTGATGGCCGGATCGCCTGAATGAGCTCCAATGAGGCCTAACCCTTTGGCCGCGGCCGCCTGAACTCGAGAGTTTTTTGGGGTCACGAAGATTTCCGTCAAGATGGGGGTGGCTGTACGACCCAGGCCAGCAAGGGCGATAATGGCTCCTGCTGCGTATTCATCGTTTTCATCGTGAGCTAATTTGATGAGATGAGGGAAGGCTTCTTTGGCTCGTATCTTCGAGAGTGTGGCAAGGATGCGAAGCTTTCGGGCCTTGGATGTTTCGGGTGCCTCAAGCAAGATGGCTAGCCGGTCGGTGTGCCCCCATTCGGTGGCCACCATAACGGGAAAATCAAATTCCTGCAGTTTGAGTATGAGCTGGCTCATCGCGTATTGCCCAGACTTTTTGACTTTGGCTTTTTTTGCCGCTGCATAGGCATCTTGGAAGTCTGTTCGGGTTTCTTTGTACCAGCCTAAATCTTTTCCATCCAACCGATAGGTAAATAAACAGGCAGGCCCTCTCCAGAGACGGAAGGGGGCATCGGCTAATTCGGCATCGCCTCCTGATCGTGTGGTACCTTTCCAGCGTTTTTGCTCTTCGCATTTGACCAAGAATTGAACGTCAGCCTTGGCTTTTCGGTCCGTGACGATGTTGTACCCAAGTTCTTCAAGCCGGAGTTTGATCAGCGATGTGAGGTCGTCGGATGGGATTTTGCCGTTTTCCGTCAGCGCCAAGACGTTCAGATACACGGTTTGAATTTTTTCGAGCTGTGCTCGTTGTTCCGATGAGATGTGCGATCGTCGAGCCGAACTGTCAGTGGCCAGTCCGAATACGACAAGACACGCGCAAAACACCATAGCTTTTCCATTCGTCGTTATCATGAGGCCTCCTGAGTAGGATAGAGTCAATTATTAGAATAGCGAGGTAAATATAAAAATGGCCAATGGGTATTCAAGACTATTGGCCGCGATCGTTATGTCATCATTTCCCGTACCGGGAAACATCCTGCCTGGACGGCAGATGCCGAATGTTAACTGATATGTCCATCAAGATCCAGTTGCTTCCAGGTCCAATTGGTAGCTTCGCGAAGCTGAGTCATAGCCTGTGACTTGTCATAAATAAGCCACACTTTTTGATTCAATTCCTCCATCGGCTCCATTGAATTATCATCACGCAGTTTGCCGAGGGCCCAGACAACCTGAGTTAAGACCGGATAATTAATGTCCTCGGAGGTTTTCATATTTTGTAATGAGGCTTTCAAGTACGTCACAAGGGGAGGAAGGGTGGCGGGGTTGCCACTGGCGCCTGCGATATCTCCCAAAGCCTTGGCGGCTGCCGCTTGGATGTCCGGTTGTTGGGAGTTCTGAAATAAATCAATCAAGGTGGGGATGGAGTCCACGCCCACGCCTCTAAGCGCCACAATGGCTTCCTTGGCCAGGTCCTTCTGTTTCATTATCTCGGTCAATTGGGGAAGGGCGCCATGGATTTCCAAGGTTTTCAAGGCGGAAAGGATTTTCAGTTTCCTGACCTTGGGTGTATCAGGGGCATCTAACACTTTGAGTAAACGCTGGGATTGCCCCCATTCTGCGGTGATCATAACTGGAAAGTCATAGTTGGAGACTTGCGTGGTCAGTTGTTCCAAGGCAAACACGCCTGAATCGTTTGCCCCGGCAGCTTTGGCGGCGGCGATCGAGTCTTCAAACGGCGTTCGTACTTCCTTGTACCACCCCAGATTTCTTCCACCGAGGAGGTAGGTGAATAGACAGCCTGGTCCCTTCCAGAGCCGAACAGGAGCATCCGCAAGCTCGGCGTCACCGCCTTCAGAAGTCGTCCCTGCCCAGGTCTTTCGTTCCTCACATTTGACCTTCAACTCAATATCGTGAGTCTGGGTTCGATCGGTAACCACCGTATATCCAACCTTTTCGAGACGCTGAGTCACAATCGTTTCCAGGGCGGTGTGATCAGCGCGGCCCTTTTCAGTCAAGGCCAAGACCGTGACCAGTATGGTTTGGACTTGTGCTAATTGGCTCTTTTGTTCAGGAGTGAGGTGCGTGCGTCGCGCGAAGCTGTCGGGGACTTGAAGGATAACCAAAGTCAGGAGAAGCCCAATAAAGAATGACCATGTTTTCATAATTAGCCTCCTTTTTGGCATGGACAACACCATGGCATCATGGGTGACTGCTTGGATCAAGCATCGAGTCGGAAATTATGCATGTTGCATATGAGCAACGCCTGAGTTTTTAGGCGGTTTTCCTAACACTTTTACTATACTCCTCTCCAGAAAATGACATCAACCCCGTCCACTCCGCCCATGGCAGGTGACCCTAGAAACGGCAGTTGGGCGCAAAACAGCCGTGTAAGATATTGGTGTGTATGGTGAAATACAAAAAGTCGTGGTTACCTTAGGGCTCGCGCAAAAATAACTTCCCCTGTGTGGGCGTCGATCCATCCCGTCTGGCGGCGTTGCTCGTCCTTTCCATGCGAGGAGTATGTGCAGCCCTCGCGCCTTGCCAGACAGGTGTCTCAGCACCCAAACAGGGGAAGTTATTCTTGCGCGAACCCTACGCCCTTCGACATTCTCTAGGGTAGCAGGGCTACCTTAAGCAAAGTCGAAAAATGAAGGGATTTTCCTCAATTGGCCCAGGTCAGGTTTTAACATTCGGATAGTTATATTTGGGAAAACACTTGACCTCAAGGCCCAAGGAGAACATGATGCCGCAGGCCAAGTTCCCTCAAATATCATCGACGCTCCCGCCACACCACGACTATCAGTTCGACCTGTCACGAAGGAGGGAAGAACCATGCCTATGTATGATTACAAATGTCAGAAGTGCGGCAAAGACTTCGTTCTTGCTCGAACGTTAAAGGCACAGGAAAGTGGCCCACCGTTCTGTCCCTCTTGCAAAAGCCAAAAGATAGAAAGGGTGTTTGCGACTTTTATGGCCAAAACCAGTAGAAAAAGTTAGCTGCGTCCTCCCACCATTTGTAAACTGCTGATAAGCGAAATCGACACCTACAGCTTCTTTGGTACTTTTCTGTCCAGCCCAAAAGGCCCTTTACCATTCCTAGGAGCGGCCAGCAAGGCCGCCAATCTTGGAGAGTGAAGTCCCTCTACCGTCAATTGCTCGATTCGGAGGGGCAGTCTATCCACTGCTCGGGGAGGTGACAAACCGAGATATGCGTGGACGTACCAGCTGGGGTGGAAGAAACATCCTACGGTTGGAACGACCTGAGGGGCGAGCAAACTCGGAGGCCTGAACATCTAAGGAAGTGCCTGCAGCCCCGAAAATAAAGGCCTGCATTGAAGTCGTGTTGCGGGAACATGTGCCTAGTTCCGACCCACTGAGAAAGTGGGGAAGGCCGATGTCTCGAATACGGGGTCAGAATACGGGGTCAGGCATGAGTATTGACTTATATGTCCCTCTTCTTGTAGGTTCCAGTTATGGCTCGAAAACCGCGCCTTGAATTTTCTGGCGCATTCTATCACGTAATTGTCCGCGGCAACCGCCGTACGACCCTCTTTCATGACGAGGGGGATTATGCCGCGTATCTCGAACGCCTTGAACGCTACCGTCAGCGGGATAGCCTCCGGTGCTATGCGTTTGTCTTGATGAGCAACCACGTTCATTTGTTGGTCGAAACCGGGGAGGTCCCTCTTTCTCGAACCATGCAGACCCTCCAGTTCACCTATACCCAATATTATAATGGTCGTTACCGGAAGACGGGGCATCTTTTTCAAGGGCGCTACAAGGCCATTCTCTGTGATCGGGATGCCTATCTGCTGGAGTTGGTCCGATATCTGCATTTGAACCCGGCACGGCTGCGGCAGCCGCAGAACCCCTTGCGGTATCCCTGGAGTAGCCACGGAATGTATCTTGGGCAATCGGGTCCAGTTGAGGTCGAGGCCTCGGCCATTCTCGAACAGTTTCATCGGCAGGTGGGGCCAGCGCGAAAGGCATATAGCAGGTTTGTACAAGAGGGGCTGAGCGCGGGGCATCAAGCGAGCTACTATGATACGGTGGATCAACGCTTCTTGGGGGACACGCGGTTTCTGGCTGCGCTCCAGCACAAGGCAGACGCCAAACACGAGGTGGTGGTGAAGGGGCCTAAGGTGAGCTTTTCCCGGTTACTTCCTGCCGTGGCTGAAGCGACGGGCCACTCGATCGCTCGTTTAGTTCAGGCAGGACGGCGGCGCGATCCGATGGCGGCACGTGCGTTGCTGGTGTATGGTGCACGGGAATGGAGCGGCCTAAGCGTGAAGGAGGTGGGGCGTCGTTTGCATCGCGACCCTTCGATGATCAGTCGCTTGTATGCGGGCTATGTGGCGAAGCCTTCTCGTTTTTTGGAAAGGCAGGTGCGGGCGATCCTGAAAGAATAAGTCAATACTCATGCCTGACCCCATTTTTGACCACATTGCAAACGCCCACTCCCCAACCCAATGCGCTCCTGTTCGTTTCGCTGCGGCGGATCTCAATGCGGATGGGTTTCTCGACCGGGTCAACGTTAATAGTGGCTGGGGCGAGTCATTAACTTTTGTCAGGCTAGCTGAAATTTTTACAACGGGTTTTCCGGCTAGGGCAAAGAACAGAGGCGATTAATTGGGTTGAACGGGTGCAAGGCACACGATATACTCACGGGATTATGCTGGACAATCAAAACATTGCCATTATTGGGGCAGGAAATATTGCTGAGGCGCTGGTTTCGGGATTGCTCATGGGTAAAGTCGTGCGGCCTTCCCAAATCTTTGCCACGGATGTTTCGGACCAACGACTACAGCATTTTAAGCGCCGTTACGGGGTTCGTATCGGATCGAATAATGCCGAAGCGGCCAAATGGGCAGATATCGTTATTCTGGCTGTAAAACCTCAAGTTCTGGATGAGGTCATGGCAGGGTTAAAGCTACCAACGCGGTCTAAACCATTTATAATTTCTGTGGCTGCCGGTGTGCCCATTGCCAAGATCCAAGCCGGACTTCATACTAAAGCTTGCATTATACGGGTTATGCCCAATACCCCCAGCATTGTGTTAGAGGGGGCTACTGCTCTAGCTGGCGGTCCAGGAGTTTCTCCTCAGCAAATGGACATGGGAAAAGCTATTTTTGAGGCTGTGGGTAAAGTGGTCGTGGTTGATGAATCCCATATCGATACGATCACGGGATTGAGTGGTGGCGGGCCAGCCTATGTCTGTGTTTTTATTGAGGCGTTAGCCGATGGTGGAGTGAAAATGGGCTTGCCTCGATCGGTGGCCCAGTTGTTTGCTGCGCAGACGGTATTTGGGGCAGCCAAAATGGTGCTTGAAAGTGGAGAGCATCCGGGAGTGTTGAAGGATCGTGTGGCTTCCCCTGGGGGAACCACGATTGCTGGTTTGCATAGTTTGGAGGAGGGAAAATTTCGTGGAACGGTGATCAATGCCGTTCAAAGCGCCACGCTGCGTTCTCGAGAATTGGGTCGATTGGGAAACTAACCGCAGGCCAACTCTCAGAAGGGTGTGACAAGTCGAGTTCGACAGGTTTTTTCTTGTCACCTATATGGTGGGGAGGAAGATCGGTATGTGCTTCAGCATTCATGAAAGGAGTTTGGTGTGCAGTATTGGGTGAAGATCGTGTTCACGGATAATCAAGAAGTGATGATCAGCAATGCCGTTCGTCATACCATCAGTGACGACATGGAAGTCTTGGAAATTGACACACCGCAAGAGGTGATGATCATCCCTATAAAACAGCTCAAGTACTTTTCCTGTGATGCTACGGTGTTTGCGAAAAAATAAGCCGGTGGAAAATATTTTCCTAAAAGTGTACTTTACGCTAGGCGCTACCTCATACCGGGTCTATTGTCCCGGCTAACTTTGACCAGAGCAGGAGACGTCCCCTATGGAGAGGCGAGTGACATCCCATACTGAAGAAGAGGAAATGAATCAGCGAAGGAATTTGCTTGCGCTGGCTCGGAAGGGCGACCAAAAAGCCGTGAGCAAGTTAATGGAGCTCTATCAGGTGCGGGTCTTTAGCGGAGATAATCTAAAATTTATGAAAAACCGGAAATTGCCGTCCCGTCCCACTTCTCCAAAACACAAAGAGTCGCTTCCTACTGCAAAAAAGGCTGAGCGGAAGCCACTACCTGTGGGTGCTCAGAAGCCGGAACCCGCACCATCAAAATCCCCAACAACATTGAAGCCTATTGTTTCGAAAAAGGTTCAGGTTCCAAAACCCAAGTCGAAGACGGCTCATTCCGTGATAAAAAAGGTGGCAAAAACTAAGACTCAAACCAAATCCAAAGTCCAGGCTAAACCTAAGTCTAAACCCAAGCCTAAACCCAAGCCTAAACCTACCCAAATGACCAAGGTTAAGCCAAAGCCAAAAGTTATCCCGAAGGTCAAAGCTAAACCGAAGGTCAAAGCTAAACTGAGGGTCAAAGCTAAACTGAAGATCAAAGTTAAACCGAAGGCCAAAGCTAAACGAGTCAAGCCCAAAGTTAGTTGAAATTCTCCACGGCTCCGGGGTTCATGTTACGCAACCTTCTTTGGCACGGTCTTCTCAATGTTCAAGTCTCGTCGCAGCGCCTCACGGAGTTTGGGCAAGTGCCGATACCCTTTGACCTTCCGCAGCCGTGGCTCAATATCCAGCAGCGCCGTGGCCAACCACCGTTGTCGCTGATTCGAGTTCGTCCAGCGATCCACTTTGGCACACCGCTCTTCCACCAAAGCGTTGATGGATTCCAGACAATTCGGGGTCTTGAAGGACAAGCCCAAGAGAGCAAAGACTCGTAGCCGATGCAAGGTCAACGTTTCTTCCAGACCTTCCGCTAAGCTCCGCGCCGCCGATTGATTGCGGTCCTCTAGTTCTGTCTGCAAGCGCGTGAGCGCGGTTCTGGCTTCCGCATAGGTTGGACGCTGATACGCCCGTTGGAGCCGTCGGCGCCAGGTGGCCTGGTCGCCTTTCGGCAAATGCCTGACGACATTCTCCCGTTTGTGCCACCGGCATCGCTGAACCAGGGCGGAAGTCCCAAAAGCCTGTCGCACGGCCGCTCGCAGGCCTTTCCCTCCATCAATGATGAACAAGAGTCCCTGAGAATTGGTGAGGCCCCGCTCCTCCAACTCCTGGAGAAAGGGCGTGAGAACCGCCTCGTTCTCCGTCCCCGTTTCCACAAATCCTAGGACGTGTTTCTCACCCGTGAGCGTGATCCCGACGGCCACCACCATCGTCATGTCGGCAAAGGTCTTCCCATCAAGAAAGATGGCAAGAATATCCAGCTCGCTCCAGTCGCGTTCCTGCAGGCCCTTGAGCTGTTTGGCACTGGCGTGCGTAAAGCTCCGCGACACCGTAGAACTTGACAAGCCAATGGCCCCAGGGACCGCGGCCGCTGCGGCCTCATAGTGCCGGCAGGAAATCCCATACCGCACCCGTTTGAGGAGGATCTCATCCAGCTTGCCTGTACCATGGAGGTGCGCCAAGCTCTCTAAGGGGATTTCGCCACCGGCCACATGCTGGACGCGAGGAATCTTGAACGGATGCCGTTGCCCCGCCAGCCGGACACTCCCGGGATTGCTCCCATGCCGGCGGCCCGGTAGGCGAGATGCCTTCCGTTCATACCGGGCTCCAGCCAACGTGCACACCTCGTCCTCTAAGAGTTCGTGAATCCGCATCAGACCCAAGGGGATGAGGGCCTGAATGCATTCCACCTTGCTGTTCACATCAAAGTCCGCATACTGCTCGGCCCGAATCACCCGCACTGATCCCAAGCGTTTGGCCTTCTTGCTTCGTCTCTTGATTTCCGCAATACTGCTCATGAAGTGGCTCCTTTGTTCTGTTGACGAGATGTCGATTCTTTGTCGAACGCCATCTCACCACAGGTGGGGGAGCCGCTTCAAATTCCAACTAACATTAGCACACACTCAGCTAAACCGAAGGCCAAAGTTAAACCGAAGGCCAAAGTTACACCGAAGGTCAAAGTTAAACCGAAGGCCAAAGTTACACCGAAGGTCAAAGTTAAACCGAAGGCCAAAGCTAAACTGAAGATCAAAGCTAAACCAAAGGCCAAAGCGAAGACTCAATCCAAAGTTCAAACTAAATCCGCATCAACCTCTCGTGCTAAGGTAAAGGCTAAACCCAAACCCAAGCCCAAGCCAAAGACCTACGTTAAGGCGAAACGTCGATAATTTTGAACCGGAAGCCACCTTCAAGGGAAGAGGAAATGGAATCGTGAGGAGGATTCTATTTTGGAAGAGGGGTTTAGCGAACTTCCACGCGTAAGCCGCCTGCAGCCAATTTTACCGCAATCGTATCGGCCATCTTTCGAGAGCCTTGGTAGACCTGGGCATTGCCTTGGTGATCAATTCGCCAAGCAAGTTCAAAGGCTTTTGAGGAACTCATGCCAGGGATAAATCTGCAGAATAGATCGATGACTTGCTGGTACGTGTGGCAGTCGCAATTATAGACTATGACTGCAGCCTCAAAATCCCTGTCAGTTCCAAGGCCGGTCTGTTCTTCCGTGATGTCCTTAACTTCTGTGCTTGGAAGTGTTGCCATAATGGGATTACGTAATTCCGTATTCTACCAATGGCAGCCGGCTGGCTCAATATCAACACCAAAAGACTTTGATCTGTTGCTTAAGGCGCAACTTTTATAAACCGATGGGATGCAATTGAGGGGGAATTTGCAACCGCTTTTTGGCAACGATCGGAGGCACAGTCTCATGTTGGCATGCTTGAATAAAAGGAGAAATGGGTCTTGAGTAAAACAGTGTTCGTGACGGGAGCGGCAGGATTTATTGGTAGTCATACGGCTCAAACCCTTGTGTCTCGAGGCGATCGGGTCGTTGGCCTGGATAATTTAAATGACTATTACGACCCAGCAAGAAAGCGTGCCAATTTAGAAGAGGTTCGGCTTGCCCTCACGAAAACCGGTCAGGCCGAGGCCTTTACCTTTGTGGAGGGGGATATTCGTGACCAGAAACTGGTCGCTGAAATATTTGCCTCTCATACATTTGACGCCATTGTCCATCTTGCGGCTATGGCAGGTGTTCGGGCTTCCATTGACAATCCTCATGTTTACTATGACGTCAACGTTACCGGAACGTTAAATCTTTTAGAGGCGGCTGTGGGGCGGATGAGTGGGAAAGAGAAGCCAAAGTCCATGCCGACCTTTGTGTTTGCTTCTACGTCTTCGGCGTATGGCAATACCAAGCAGATTCCGTTTTTGGAGCATGATGCGTCTGACCGTCCTCTGGCTCCATATGCGGCGAGTAAGCGTAGCGGGGAACTCCTGGGCTATTCCTACCACCACCTGTATGGGCTTGCGTTTACCGCGCTACGATTTTTTACTGTGTATGGCCCGCGTGGCCGTCCGGACATGATGGCTTATAAGGTGTTGGACAATATTTTTACTGGACGCGAGGTACCCCTGTATAACTCTGGGCAAATGCATCGTGACTGGACGTTTGTGACCGATATTGTCCAAGGGATTGTCGGAGCTGTCGATCGGCCCTTGGGATACGAGATTATCAATCTCGGTCGTGGCGAGCCGGTGTTGTTGGCCGACTTTGTCAAAATTATCGAACAGTTAGCTGGGAAAAAGGCCAACCTCGTGCCCACACCCATGGTTGACGCTGACGTGGCGTATACCTATGCCGATATTACCAAAGCAGTGGATTTATTAGGATACGAGCCAAAATTATCTGTAGGAGAAGGGGTCAGCCAATTCTGGGAGTGGTATCGTCAGGCAGTGCTTTCCAAATCATAGCCCCCATTTTTTTCATTGGTCCAATTGCACATCTATTTGCCCGCCTTCCAGGGCCTGTTGAATATTGCACTCCAACAGCCAATAAAAGCTCCCAATGAGCCACGCATCGTCAGTGGGAGGGAATGTTCAAAAAAAATTCGTCCAGCATGGCCGCAGCCATTTTGACGAGCGGAGCGTACTCACAGTACGTGAGCACGGCAAAATGGCGAGAACGCCGCTGGCGGCTTTTTTCAACATTCCCTTCCAAGGTTTCCCAGGGTTCTCCAGGAAACCTTAGTGAGGCCCGTTTTCCACAAAGTTCTCTTCCCCTATCCTCTTTAAGAAGTCTTTATCCAGAAACGGGTTTTTACCGGATTTATTGCCCTGACAGATTGGCACCAGGGTCCGAGTACTCGTCTTTGGTGTGGTTTTGGCAACATTCCGCTAGTTTTTTCTACTTACTAGGCGAATTGTCAATCCTCACTTTCAATTCATAACTCCTTATGTTAACTCAAGTTTTTTTTGATTTGTACCGATACATTTCACAATTGTTTAGTCTAAATTCAGATGTTCGTGGATTAGTCAATAAGTAAGAAGAACACCCTAGAATAATTTTGGTGGGCAGGAAGGAACTAGAAAAGTACAGAGAAAAAAGGAATCGACATCCCATACAAGGGGCCAGTGAGAGGGCCTCGTGTCAAGAACAAGGAGGAAGTATTATGGCAACGGGTCGAGAAATTTTGAAAATTGTTGGTCTTGCTGCACTGGCCTTGCTGATCGGGCAAGGTTGTAGCCAAAAATCGGTTCGAGTCACAGCTGATTCAGAGACATTTGAACAGGGTGCCCAATACGCGGACAACCAAGGCGGTGCAGATAACCAAGGCGGTGCAGACAACCAAGGCGGTGCAGATAACCAAGGCGGTGCAGACAACCAAGGCGGTGCAGACAACCAAGGCGGTGCAGACCATCCATTTGGATCTTGGCGAGGCACAGGGCAACCTGGTTGGTCTCAGCAAGGTGAAGCCACTGCACAAGCAGGGGAGTACGGCACACAAAATTCGGCACAAAGTGGGCTTACCTACTTCGGGGACAATCAAAACAATTCGGAGTCCTGGGCCAATTCCGGTCCCCTTGCCGGTCTTCAAGAATATGGTGGTGGGAATGGAGGCAACTGGGCATCAGGCCAGGGGTATCGCAATGGTCAAGGTGGCTTTATGGCGGAAGAATTTATTCAAGAGGACTATGACAATATTGCCGAAGCCCAACCGTTTGCTTCTCGTGGGATGGACCGGGGGGCTCAGAGTGGTCAATTTTCACGGGTGCAAGTGGAATTGCAAGATGTGTTTTTTGAATTCAATAGCTGGCGAATTTCGCAAAATGGAAGGCAAGCCTTGGCCCACGACGCAGAATGGTTGGATCAAAACCAAAGTCGCGGCATAACCGTAGAGGGCCATTGTGACCAACGAGGAAGCCGGGATTACAATCTCGTCCTTGGGAAGAAGCGAGCCGGAGCCGTGCGAGCCTACCTCGTAGACCTAGGTGTTGAGAATCACAAGATTCAAGTGATTTCCTACGGCAAAGAACGCCCATTTTGTTTTGGCAATAATGACCAATGCTATCAGTTGAATCGCCGGGGGCATTTGCAGCTTCATCACTAATACCTGGCAGCATTACTCCGCATACAAAGAGGCAGCGTGGCCACACGCTGCCTCTTTTTTTGTCAACAGTTGATTGCCCTTTTCCCCGATTATCTCGAATCCTCTCTTCTTGCCTGTCCATGGCTACGATGGTAAAGTGACGTCCGCTGTGCGGGAGTGGCGGAATTGGTATACGCACAGGACTTAAAATCCTGCGCCCGCGAGGGCATACGGGTTCAATTCCCGTCTCCCGCACCAATAGCTCATGAGCCTTTCTTCAGGCATGAAGCGTCCTTATTATTTCTCCTTTCCTACGACTTCTTTCCATTCAGAATCGATTCTGGTTCGAAATCCAGCGAGCCTTGAAATGGTCTAGGCCTCACTACGAGGAAATTGCCGCCGGCACTCTTCAGGATCTGACCTCCACACAGAGTCAACGAATTAGACAGCTTGGGAATGTTGAAAAAAGCCGCCAGCCTTCGCTAAAGCTACGGCTGACAAGCCAGCGGCGTTCCCTGCCTGCCGAAGCGGTTTCGCGTAGGCAGGTCGCCCTTTTGCCGTGCTCACGTACTATGAGTACGCTCCGCGCGTCAAAACGGCTGCGGCCTTTCCTTCGACTCTGCTCAGGACAGGACTGGATAGACCCTTCGGAAAGACTCAGCAACCGTGATTAAAGTCAAGGGTTGAATATTGATTGGGGTTCCATGCTGTTTGGGTTTTGGCCATCGTATTCAGAATGACCAGAAGTTTTCGCATACAGGCGGTGAGGGCCACTTTGGGTTTTTTCCCTTTTTCAAGTAGGCGTTGGTAAAAGGGTTTGATGACCGGATTAAATCGTGAAGCGGACAGGGCCGCCATGTAGAGGGCGGCGCGGACTTGGGCCCGTCCTCCCCAGACCCTTCGGTTGCCGCGAACGTTTCCACTGTCGCGGTTTAAGGGGGCGACGCCCACCAGCGTGGCGATTTCTCTTCGGTTGAGCGTCCCGAGTTCGGTCAGGCTACTGAGGAGATTCATTGACAAGACGTTGCCCACACCAGGCACACTTCGAATGAGCGAATCTTTTTCTTTCCATCCGGGGGTTTTTTTAATAATCTCGGCAATGTGGCCTTCGATTTGTTTGATTCGGTTTTCCAGGGCTTTGATATGAGCGTTGATGTCTTTGCGGATCCATTTGGCTGCTTGCTGGAGGCGGGTTTTTTCCGCCGTCTGCATGGCAAGCAACTGCCGTCGCCGTGTCACCAAGGCCGTCAATTCCTGGGTGGTGGCGTCTTTCATGGGCCGGACCACCGGTTGGATCGCCGCCCCGAAGCGCGCCAAGATTCGGGCGTCCAGGGCATCGGTTTTGGCCAGGGTGCCCAGGGCCTTGGCAAAGTCCCGCACCTGACGGGGATTCATGACGACCGCCGGCAACCCGGCGGTGGTTAAGGCCGCATACAGAAGCGTTTCCAGCCCCCCTGTGGCTTCCATCACGATGAGAGTGGGGTGAAGGACGTGGAGCCGCTCCACCAGCGCGGCGATGCCGGCGTCGTTGTTGGCTACCGACCAGGGAAGCGAATTGGCATTGTCTGCCACGTCTAATCGAGCTTTACAAATGTCGATACCGATAAACAATTCTGAGGATTTTGATTTCATCGCTCTGTCTCCCAACCTTGTTGATACGGGCTTGGTGTCCCAGGCAACCGTTCGGGTTCATCAGAGAAAGGGCATGACGACCTGCGCTGAGTCACGGGCTGATTCCCATAGGGCAAACGGTCTATCATGCCAGGATTCACAATACCGTGAGGGTACAGCCTTTTCCCTACGTTGGCTATGCCCTCTTCAGACAAGAGGCAGCTCGTGTGAGTTGGGCTACAACCCTTCCTTGCATTATACAAGGGCATGCTTTTTGAACATTCCCTTCAATTGACGATGCTTGGCTCATCTGGAGTTTTTATTTGGATATTGGGGTGAGGTATTCAACAGGCCCAGCTTAAACCTAGAAACGGCAGTTGGATCACAAAAGTCCGCGCAAGCTCTTGGCGCATCTGGCAAAATACAAAAATGTCTTATCACCACCGAGGTGACCACGACTTTTTGTATTTCACCATGCACCCCAATATCTTACACGGCTTTTTTGCGCCCAACTGCTGTTTCTAGGTTGAACGGGCCTCAATCGAAACACCCTCACCATAGCTGTGCTATGCCTCGGGTGTTTCTCAATTGTTCCCTCCAAATCGGTCCCAAATCTTGGCGCGCGTCTTTCGACCGAAGGGGTTTGTCTTCAGGGTCAATGGCGGAGAAGAAAAAGCGAATGCTTGTCGGCTGATGGCCGGGGCTGACCTCAAGTTGGTTGGACAATTGATCTGCCCCGACCCGTTCACCGAGTGGAAAGAGCTTCCTATCGTGAGTCTTTGGGAGAAAGGTTAAATCTTTCTTTGCCTACTTGTTAATCCCTGTCCTCCTCCCGAACATAGACGGGCCAGGAAATACCTAATGCAGAGGCCATGAGTGAGGATTTATGGGTGTAGTTTCACAAAGTCAATATTCAATACAATGCTTGCCACACTTTCCTTTTTGGCCGTTTGCCTTCTTGTATTATGACGTTGTGGGCCATCCAATTAACTTGGCACAACGTTTTTTGCACATGGGCCCTTCTGGCCCTCTCCGACTTCGTATTCTACTTTCTGGCCGTCATCGAGCGTGGCATAGCCAGAGGTTTTGACTTCAGAGTGGTGTACGAACAGATCCTTCCCTCCATCGTCTGGAGTGATGAACCCATAACCTTTGCTTGAACTGAACCATTTTACGGTACCGGTACTCATACTGTACTACTCCTGGTTAAGTGAATATTAGTTTTATCGCTGCCCTCTGCTTCCCTAAAGAAAATATCCTTTTGGGAAAACACTTGTAAAGCTGAACCGCACTGATTATTCGATTCCAATGTCAATGGTGTCAAATGTATGATCAATGAGTTGTTCCTGCTGCTGAAAGTTCTCCACGTATTTTGCCCCCACTACTGTCGGAATTTTTTCCAATCTGTTTGCGATTCCCAACGTATTGAAAGTTCATAGTTTTGTTATCTTTGTGCCGGCGTAACAGCATCTGCGTGTCGGGTTTTTTTACTATTGATGTTGGGCCTTAGGGCGATCCTGGTAGCGATGGGCTGTCTTGGCAAAATGCATGGTGGCAGAAATCGCTATCTTATTCAAATAGTTATAGGAAGGCAAGAATGAATTATAGCTTTGAGGCTGGGTTGGCATGCGGCTTGCGATATCTCCTGCAACGGATGCTGCTTGTTAGCGGATCCAAGGAGTCAATATGCCATAACGATTAGGAACTTACACTCTCAAACCTGGAGGAAGCTGATGATCCTGAATGATCAACTTCGATACATTGCCTCCGGAAGATGGGGGAGAGCGTTCTTTTTTGGACTCATGATGGTAGTTTTTGCTAGCTCTGTGAATGTCAGAGAAGCCAAGGCACTCGACATTATTCGCCATTATCAGGGCGGGACACCGCAGCCGACGGCGATTGGGAACGGGAATTTACAGGCCATTTTTAACGCTGCTGCCGATTATTGGGAGCATGCCATTCAAGATGATCACACCTTGGTTCTGAATTTCGGATGGGCGCCTGTTGGGGGAGGCTTGCACACCTTGAACCAACAGGGAGGTTCGCCCAATCGAGAAACCGTAGGCACGATCCTGTTCAACAACAATACGAATCCGGGAAATTTTCAGTGGTGGTTGGATGCCACTCCCCATCTCCATGAAGAATTTCAGTCATACAAAGAAATGACCCAGGACTTAGGGGGCGGTAAGATCGTGGTGAGCAGAGTCTATTCTCAACCGGTTGGCGAGTTCGCAAAGGGGGCATATATTGATTTGTTTTCGGTGGCACTTCATGAAATTGGGCATGCGTTAGGCAAAAGTTTGCAAAACATAAATTGGAAACCGATATCGAAAGACGGGCTTATTAAGATCACCGTGCCTCTTCCGTTTTCCGGAACTTCTATTCCGTTGGCGACCAATAAGTATGGGGTCACCAACCACATGCATCCGACAAAAATTCAAGGCCGCCCCGTCATGGGCTCGTCGCAAGCCAAGACCCGCCAGCTACTCTCGGCATTGGATATTCTGGTGAATGCGCAACTGAGTCAGTTTGCCGAATTGAATCTTACTCCCCCCACTGTAGTTGATGCCGCGCAAATAATTACTAAAAAGCCGGACGACATTGGATTGACTTCCGTTCACCCCTCTCCCATCAAGTCATAAAAACCGGAGAATACAGGTGCCCGGGTTTTTGCTTGTCTTGCATTCGCTTGGCCTCAATCCCTAGAATCCTGCCACGTATGGCACCTGTGAAGAAGTCCCCGAAAAAATCTGCAGTGAAAACCTCAGCGTCGGCACCAAGTATTGACCGTGGTCCCAAGCGGCGTTTCCAGAATCGACTTTTGAAGTGGTACGACGAATTTGGGCGGGACTTACCCTGGCGGCGAACGTCCGATCCCTACAAGATTTTGGTGTCAGAAGTGATGCTGCAACAAACGCAGGTTGATCGGGTGATTCCAAAGTACCACGAATTTTTAGGAAGGTACCCCACGCTGAAAGATCTTGCTGCGGCCAAACCGGATGATGTGCGCAAGACTTGGTATCCCCTTGGCTATAATGTTCGTCCCTATCGATTGCATAGTATCGCCTGCGAGGCCGTTGAGCAGTATGGCGCCACCATTCCAAAGGATCCCGAGAAGCTTCAGGCGATGAAGGGCATTGGCCGTTATACCGCGGGTGCTGTGCGTTCCTTTGCCTTTAATGAAGATGCGCCTATTCTAGATACCAATGTCATGCGCGTGTTGCATCGCGTGTTTTTGGGGAATGGCGATCCGAAAACGAGAAAGCCTCGACTGTGGGTGATGTCGGAAGAGTTGATCCCCAAAGGGAAAGGGTATGATTTCAATCAGGCCCTGATGGATTTTGGCGCGGTGATGTGTACGGCGCGAAATCCAAAATGTATGTTGTGCCCGATGCGGGATTTTTGCCAAGCCTATCCTGCAGAAACGAAATAACCGGCTATTCCTATGTCCAAAAATTTTATTCAAGTTGCCGCTGCAGTGATTGAATGTGATGGTCGATACCTCATTACCCAACGAAGACCACTGACCCATTTAGCGGGGTTTTGGGAGTTCCCCGGTGGAAAACGAGAACCCGGAGAGAGTTTGGAGGCTTGCGTACTTCGAGAGGTGCATGAAGAGTTAGGGGTTGAGGTGACGCAGCCAACTCCCTTCATGGTCATTCAGCACGAATATCCAGAAAAGGAAGTAGAGTTACATTTTTTCTCCTGCTCGATTTCGCAGGGAGAAGTTCAGCCGCTCGGATGCGCCGATTTTCGATGGGTGACTCCTGTGGAATTGGTGAACTTTGCATTCCCGCCCGCTGATGATCCTGTGGTGGCTCGACTTCGGGACCGGGCTGGGGTTAGGACCTGAGAGAAAATAAATTGAACAATTTCGCATCCAATCTTCGGGCCATCTTTGAACGGGCCTCAATCGAAAAACCCTCACCATAGCTGTGCTATGCCTCGGGTTTTTCTCAATCGTTCCGTCCAAATCCAACCCAAATCTTGGCGCGAAATTGTTCAAGTTATTTTCTCTCAGGTCCTTAGCTAATACGAATTCGTTAATAAAAGTTCAATTTGATAATAAAGGGCACCTCTAAAAACCGGGCATTTTTTGTGAGGGCAAGGAAGCCGCGCGCGGAAAACCGGAGTGTATGGGCGAATACATGAGGATTTGAGCACGCGGCTGACGCGGCCAACACGGAAAAGGACGGTTTTTAGAGGTGCCCTAAAGAATCCCCACCACAAGCAGCAGAGTATTGAGCGGAACAATTGATTTGAAAATCCCCCTTGCCCCCTTTTCCAAAGGGGGACATTCGATTTAACTCGGGGCAGGCCTCAATAGCTTGAGGCGTCTTAACGGGGTCTCCCTTCTTCTTGTTTTAACTGCTCAATCGCCTTTTTTTGTTCTGCGAGCTCTTTTCGAAGTGCCTTGATTTCTTCCATCAATGTTTGTGTGACTGGGTTTTTCGGCATCCGAGCTGATGTTGGGGAATGGGCCGTCGAACTTGTATCTGCCCCTTTGTCCGTTTCCTTATTAGCTGATGTTGGGGAATGGGGCATCGAACTTGTATCTGCCCCTTTGTCCGTTTCCTTATTAATGGTGCTTTCAAAATTGGGAGAAGAGGTGGGAAGGGTTTTGGATCTTTCCTGTTCGGTTTGAAGTGCGTTTGTGGGGTTCTGTCTGTGGAATGATGCAAGGAGTGGAACATTAATGACGATATGATTGGTTTTTTCACCACCAAGGAGTCCATGAGGTTGCTTCATCGCACGAAGGGCCTCCTTAGGAGAAAAGATCACAACGGGCAATCTGCCACCCTCTTGATCCGCACGTAATCCCTTTCCACCAGATTTTGTGGAGGTGTGTGAACTGTGGGTCTCCAAATTCAATGTGACATAAAGATTATCGCCATGGACGTACATGATCCCTTTGATTGCGCGAATCCCTGTCTCATGAGTGCCCGTGGTTTGGAAGATGACGTGTTCTTCCGGGGTCACTTGCGAAAAAGCTTTCTGCAATTGAGGGGCCAATATGGCAATCTGTTCTTCGGTCAAAACCCGTTGGGGGGTTGCCTCACCGGAAAAAATCTTTTGGAGTAAACGCTTACTTCGTCGAATTTGGAGGCCCCGAAGGACGTGGGCCAAGGTATCTGTTTGTAACGTGACTGGATGATCCGCCTCAAAGGATTCATCTGAGACGGTGATGAGCGAGACCGAAACTTGTGGCCCTTCATAAATCGAGGTTTCCACGCGCGGAGTCCAGGAGCAACTACTCATCAAGTACACGAGGGCGCAAAGGCTAAGGACCTGAGAGAAAATAACTTGCACATCTCGCATCCAATCTTCGGGCCATCTTTGAACGGGCCTCAATCGAAAAACCCTCGACATAGCTGTGCTATGCCTCGGGTTTTCCTCAATCGTTCCGTCCAAATTCGACTCAAATCTTGACGCGATAGTATCCAAGTTATTTTCTCTCAGGTCTTAAGCAGGCGGAATGTAGGTTGGAGTGTAAGCATAGCTCGTTGTTGAGTAGGTTACCAAAATTGCCGGCGCGATGAAACGTCTTTGAGGGCTCGCGATCAATTGACTTTTCACTGAGAAGAGTGCACAAAGTTGCGGAGTATACCTCCTTAACAATATTACTGCAGAATTCGCCTTGGCACTGAGCGCAAAAACACTTTGGCCTTTATTTCCTTTATTACTTCTTGTCGTGGTGGTGTGTTTAACGTGGGCCATGGTGTATGTGGTCCGTCAGGCACATGGACGACAGGCCGTGTGGATTCAATCTGGAGCGTTGATTTTCTATCTGTTAGCCGCAGTCTCGGCGATTGCGAGCGAAAGTGGGGGGATGTCCGCACATGTTCATCGACCGTTCTCCATTCTCACCCAGGTGTGTATTGTGTGGGCCATGTACCGTGCGTGGGGGCAACATCAGCGGAAACTCTTTTTGGTAAACGCTGTGGCCTGGGCAGCGATATTAGCGGATACGGCACTGCATTACGTGTTGGTTAGGTGAGAGCTATAACAATGCTGACCCGAATCAATAGGTAGGTGGCGGCGGGGTGTTGCGGGATGATTTACACTTGCCGCAGGCCGCACGCGCGAGCAATGCCGTCGCGGTATTGGAGCCATAACTTCAAGCCTTCTTCTAAGCGCTCTAAGACTAGAGTCGACTGTCCGCTTGCGATAGCTTCTTTAACAATGAGATCGTAAACGATTCGTCGATTGCCCGGTTCGGTCATTTCCCGGACACGCACAAGATCCATGTGGTTGGGGTCGAGGCCATGGTAAACCACGAGTGGGTGTTTTAAGACGATGTCTTCAATGTCGCCTTTGGATTTTTTTGGGTTTTGGTTGAAGACCTCTTCCCGATCTTTGGCTGACCCTTCTACGAGAAGCGTCAAAACTGCTGCGCTCATGATCCACTCCTCTTTTTGACATATGTTATCGAGCCATTCCCGGTATGCAAAACTTCGCGAAAGCAGTTCCACGTCACGAAATTCCGCGCGTGGATAGCCAAGCCCCAACATCATGTGTAAAAAGAGTTCTTGATGGGGTTTTCCGAGAGAGAGTCCGCCAGTTTCTTTTTCGTAGATCGTCGTGGCCAGTTGACGCCGCATTTGCCATGGAGGGTTTTTGCCAAGCAGCCGACCGAGAAGAACGGAAAAGTCTCGGATGTAGACGGCATACTCTTGACGAAAATGAATATTGAGTTGCGCCTTGGTCGTGGTGCTTCCATTAAAGTATGGAGTCGACCAGTGTTGTTTGCGGTTGATGACGTCAAATAGGCGTTCGCGAAACTGGTCAGCCGAGAGCTTCCAAATCATACAAGTCCCTCAGGTTCTGTGATAAGGTGTGTCCAGTTGTGTAGTGTGTGGGAGGGTACAACTTTATCAGAATATTGTTGCTTGGGCTTAATTGGGAAAAATTTGCCTTTTCCAAAATCTCGAAACTACAATGTCTACATCTATCTTAGCATACTTGAGGGAGAATCAATATGGCAATGGCCCCGATCAATCTTGCTGACCCCGCGCAAATTTTGAATTTTTTAGTTGACGTCTCGTTGAAGGGAGAAGGGCTCACCACGGATAATTTACTGGATTATGTGTTGGATGAGGGGTTTACTGAACCCACATATTTAAGCGCCAAGGGTGAAGATCCTGATGCGTATTTCAAAGGGGAATCCAATGCCTGGGCTGTGTATCAAATCCGGGAATGGAAACGGGTGTTAATTATCAGTGGCGGGGGCGTAAGCGGGCGGCGTGCACAAATCACAGAAACGCCGTAGTGAGTGTGACCAGTTTCAATTGACCCTAGAAGCCCGTCAGAGATTAGCGAACTGTCAGGAGGGTGTGATGGATTTGGCCGGGGTCGGGGTTATTTGTAATCCCACCCGCCGACGAGAATGCCTTCTTCGAAATAGAGGTATCGGTGCTGAACCGACCCTGCGTCGATCCAATCTTCATAGACCCACTCTTCTCTCCGAAGGCCACGGTCGGTATACGTCACATTCATTTGGTACGGTGATCCCCAAGCCTTCATGGCCTGGTCACGCGTCATTCCGGCAATAACTTCTTTATCCTCAATATGTTGTTCGAAAGTGGGGTCGAGGAATGCAGGCAAAAACCCCCAGAGAATCACAAACAGCGCAAAGGCTCCCAAAAGGGAGTATAGCGTGATCCTGACAGGTTTACGGCAGAGAAAAGGGAGTGTTGAATTCTGAGGAGTTGGTGTCAAGCCAGCTTCTGCCTCGGATTCAATGGCCGGTTTGGTGTCTTGGGTCGCTGACGCTGAGAGGGGGTCGTTTTGTGCCATGAGAATAAGTATTGAATTTAACAGGGCGGAATAGAGGCCGTCAATGTGGAGGAATAGTGTTTGTCGAGGTTGAGAGCAGCCAAAATTTTGAAGGATCCCTGTTTCTTCGTTTTAAGGAGCAAGGTCCCGCCAAACCTCTAGTTCAGGTGAGGCTGTATGACCGTTCGGTCCGAGGGGAATGGTGTGATGTGATTGGTTGGACCGACAACGAAGGCGAGCCCCTTTGCTCCGCTCTCGCGCAGTCCGTGGAAGATTCAGGCGCGGGTTTCGCGTATCTCGTGTTCGGCGGGGTCTGTGGGATTCGGCTCAAACCCGTGACAGTTGATGAACAGTGGTCTCTTGATAGTCCGAATCAGTGGGGAGAATCCCATCTTCTTCTTTCTGATGTCAGTGATCTCAAATTTGTGGAGTGATTGAGCAGATCGTGTCAAGATAACACATGAATCGTCGCTTGTTCTGGGTATTTCATTACACGGCATTTTTTCCTGATTGACGAAATGCGTTTGACGAGATACGAACGACGATTTTCTTAATCGGCATACTCCGGAACAGGAATGGACTTTTTCTTCTTTGGCGGCTCGGGAGGGCGTTGGGCAAATTCAACGGAATAAGGATTCAAAAGGGGTTCGTGGGTATGGTGCCGCGTCTTCTGTATTAGGGGAAGGCTTTGAACCGTGAATTCTAATCGATCAATTAACGACTGGCTCGTGATATAGTCCGGAATGCCATTCAGGGAAAAAAGTTGGTACGCGAGGGACCAATCCCATTTTTCTTTATTGTATTCCGTCACCACCAAGAGTGCATCCTGAGACGGTGACCCTGGGAAAATGAGGACCCAAAGATTCGATCGAAACACGGGAGTGTGGGGCAGCGTAGGGGGCGAAAATTCTGGGACTAATTTTGGAATGGCTTTGATCGGCACCGCAGGAGTAAATTCGACTTCAACGCGTTTGATATAGAGGGTGGGAAAGTCTGTATTCTCTCGAAGATCCGGAGTATAGACAAAAGCATATCGCACCTGAATGTCATCACGCGTGTAGGTATAGACATCTTCGCCATATTCCGGCGATACCAATTTACGAAAATATTTATCCCAATCTTTGGCCGAGTAATAACTGAACACACGCAAGGCGGCTTTTCTGGAACGGATGGCATGAGGCGTGCCGAGTGTTTCGTGCAATTCTGCCTTGGTCAGCCCCAGATAGCCATCTTCAAAATATGGTTTGGCTTGGACGTGGGAAAGGGATGGGAGAAAGATCAGCCCGACTAAAAGTAGCCAGAAAGCTTGGTGTGATTTGGGGTGAAACGTTTGCATAGATAAAGATGAAAACTCACGCTACTTTTTTTATCCTATTCCCTCAACTTAAAGGGCGTCAAGAAAAAGGCCGATGTGAGCGTGTGTAAATCCTAACTAATTTTTCGAGCGTTGTTTTTGACCCTAATCTTGCTAGTAGGTATAATCACTCATCCATGTCACAATTTAAAATGTTTCAAGAAGACGTTGTTGTCTTTGTCGGGAAACGTGCGATGTTTGGAAACCGGGTAGGTTTCAGGGTTGATGGGTAGAGAAAGAGGAATACGTGAAACATTCATCTGATCGAATTGGTCAATTACAAGAATTAATGAAACAGCGGATTGTTGTGCTCGATGGCGCGATGGGTACGATGATCCAACAGCATAAATTGGAAGAAGCGGACTTTCGGGGAACCCAGTTTGCGAATCATTCTTGTGATGTCAAAGGCAATAATGACTTGCTGGTGCTGACCAAGCCCGATCTCATTTCCTCGATCCATCAAGAATACCTGGAAGCGGGGGCGGACCTGATCGAAACGAATACGTTCAACTCCAATTCCATTTCCATGGCTGATTACAAAATGGAACACCTGGCTTATGATCTCAATTTGGCTGGTGCGAAAGCCGCTCGGAAAGCCGTGGAGATGGTGATGGCCAAAGACCCCTCACGGCCAAAATTTGTGGCTGGTGCCATCGGGCCCACCAATCGTACAGCCTGTCTGTCTCCCGATGTGAATAATCCCGCGTTTCGTGGCGTCACCTTTGATCAATTACGTGAAGCCTATTATGAGCAAGTCCGAGGACTCATGGATGGGGGAGTCGATCTCCTGCTGGTTGAAACAATCTTCGATACACTCAATTCCAAGGCCGCATTTTTTGCGATTGATCAATATCGTCAAGAGCATGGCGTGGACATTGCGATGATGGCGTCGGTCACGATTACCGATCTAAGCGGGCGAACCCTTTCTGGTCAAACCATTGAGGCGTTTTGGAATTCCATTGCGGATGCGCATCCCTTTAGCGTCGGGATTAACTGCGCTTTGGGTGCGAAGCAAATGCGGCCCTATATTGAGGAACTGTCGAAACTCGCGCCGACCTATATTAGTTGCTATCCCAACGCCGGCCTGCCTAATGCCTTTGGGGGTTTTGATGAAACGCCCGAGCGCATGGGTGAGGATCTTCGTGATTTTGCTACCAATGGCTGGTTGAACATTGTCGGTGGATGCTGCGGAAGCACCCCGGATCACATTCATGCCATTGCTCAGGCTGTCCGTGATGTTCCTCCACACGGTGTCGTGCCAACTATCCCAGCCACGCGATTGAGTGGGTTGGAGCCCTTGGTCATTCGGCCCGAATTGAACTTTATCAATATTGGTGAACGAACCAATGTCACGGGCTCACCAAAATTTTCAAAATTGATTCTGAATGGCCAGTTTGAGGAAGCCCTTTCAGTCGCCCGCCAGCAAGTTGAAGGCGGTGCGCAGATTATCGATGTCAATATGGACGAGGGCATGCTGGATTCGGAAAAAGCCATGGTGCATTTTTTGAATCTCATTGCCTCGGAACCAGATATTTGTCGTGTGCCCCTTATGGTTGATAGTTCGAAGTGGTCAGTGATCGAAGCCGGGTTGCAATGCGTTCAAGGCAAGGGTGTGGTGAATTCCATCAGCCTCAAGGAAGGCGAAGAGAAGTTTAAAGAACACGCAAGCTTGATCAAACGGTATGGTGCGGCTGTTGTCGTCATGGCCTTCGATGAAACCGGGCAGGCCGATACGGCCGAACGCAAGGTCGAAATTTGTACGAGAGCGTATAACATCCTAACTGAAGAAGTTGGGCTGCCTCCACAAGATATTATTTTCGATCCAAATATTCTGACAGTGGCCACCGGGATGGAAGAGCATAATAATTATGCCGTCGACTTTATTGATGCCACCCGGCAGATTAAAGCCACATTACCTCACTGCAAGGTCAGTGGAGGCCTGAGCAATATTTCCTTTTCCTTCCGTGGCAATAACGTGGTGAGAGAAGCCATGCATTCGGCTTTTTTGTATCACGCGATTCAGGCTGGTTTGGATATGGCGATTGTCAATGCCGGTCAATTGGGAGTGTACGAAGAAATTCCGAAAGATCTGCTAGAGCTCGTGGAAGACGTATTGTTGAACCGTCGGTCAGATGCCACCGAGCGATTGGTCAACTTTGCGGAAACCGTGACACAAAAAGGGAAAGTGGTCGTTAAAGATGATGCCTGGCGGAAAGACACGGTGCAGGAGCGTTTGTCCCATGCCTTGGTGAAAGGCATTGTGGAATACATTGATGAAGATGTAGAAGAAGCACGGCACCAATATGATCGGCCCCTGAAAGTTATTGAAGGACCGTTGATGGCGGGAATGAATGTAGTCGGCGAACTCTTTGGTGCCGGAAAAATGTTTTTGCCCCAAGTCGTGAAGAGTGCGCGTGTGATGAAGAAAGCCGTGGCCTACTTGCTTCCGTATATGGATGCTGAGAAAGAAAAAACTGGTAGCAGTAGGCAAGGAAAAATCCTGATGGCGACGGTCAAAGGCGATGTGCACGACATCGGAAAAAATATTGTTGGAGTTGTCTTGGGGTGTAACAACTACGAAATTATTGACCTTGGGGTCATGGTCCCTTGCGATAAGATTTTACAGAGGGCCAAGGAAGAAAAAGTCGATATGATCGGCTTGAGTGGACTCATCACACCATCATTAGATGAGATGGTACATAACGCCAAAGAGATGGCTCGGGAAGGGTTTGATATCCCGCTGCTCATCGGAGGAGCGACGACAAGCAAAGCACATACGGCAGTCAAAATTGCGCCAGGCTACAAAGAGCCGGTCGTGCATGTGTTGGATGCTTCTCTGGCTGTCAATGTCGTCCGACAATTGTTGAGCGAAGAAGCAAAGCCCGGGTTTGTCGAAAAAGTTCAACAGCAACAAGCCGCATCCCGCGAAGCCTACGAAAGCAAGAAGACCAGGAAAAAACTGTTGCCCTTGCAGGAGGCTCGCAAGCGACGAACGGCGATTGATTGGAAAGCCTCAGATATCGCCAAACCGAGTTTTCTAGGAACGCGGGTGATTGAGAGCCAGCCATTAGAAGATTTGGTGCCGCTCATCGATTGGTCGCCATTTTTTTATACGTGGGAGCTGAAGGGGCGGTACCCAAAGATTTTCGACGATCCCACCCTTGGGAGCAAGGCGAAAGAATTGTTTGACGATGCTCAAGGCTTACTGAAAGAAATCATCGAGAAAAAGATACTCACGGCCAAAGCCGTCTATGGAATATTTCCGGCAAACAGTGTGGAAGACGATATTGAAGTGTATAAGGACGAGTCGCGTTCGGAAGTGCTCACGACCTTTCACACCCTCCGCCAGCAATTGGAAAAACCTAAAGGTGATGCCAACTATGCCTTAGCTGATTTCATTGCTCCGAAATCAACGGGGTTGCCGGACTATATTGGCGGGTTTGCGGTAACGGCAGGGATTGGCACCAACGCGCTGTGTGAGCGATTCGAAAAAGACCATGATGATTATAATTCGATTATGGCCAAAGCGCTTGCTGATCGTCTAGCCGAAGCCTTTGCTGAATGGCTGCACCGAGAAGCGCGAAAAGAATGGGGTTTTGGAAAAGAAGAGACCCTTTCAAATGAAGATTTAATCAAAGAGCGCTATCGCGGAATTCGTCCAGCCCCAGGCTATCCAGCCTGTCCGGACCATACTGAAAAAGGATTGTTGTTTGACCTTCTCAATGCAGAAAAATCCACAGGAATTCAACTCACCGAATCCTTCGCCATGTTCCCCGCAGCATCTGTCAGCGGCCTATACTTTGCCCACCCCCAAGCCAAATACTTTTCGGTTGGCAAGATCGATCAAGATCAAGTGAAAGACTATGCCACTCGAAAGCAGATGGATGTCTCCACCGTCGAGCGATGGCTTTCGCCCAATTTGTTGTAATAATCGTCAGGCCAAAGCAGGAATAGTTTTCCCTGGAAATTTTTTTTCAGGGGAGGTCGGATTAATCCAGGGCGTTTTTAGGAACTTAAGGCCATGGACACTTCGGCGGGTTCCTGGAACATGGAGTCGATGCTGACGGCTTTTAAGGCATCGGTGATCCAGGTGTATCGTTCCTGGGCCCAGGTGTTGAATGCTTCAGTGTCTTGAAACATCAGATCCCAGGCTTTGACGCCATCGAGGAGCAGGAGTTGGTGAGGTTTATTGTGTCCGGGAAAGTAGACGACTAAGACGGCCGAGTTTCCCATCACACTGATATCGGTGAACATGTGGATCATGGATTCTTGGGGGAGATAGACTGAACGGGACGCGGCTTCGACGATTGGTCCATAGACACGGTGTAGAAATTGTTGGATTGTTTCATAGGGTGACTTGGATTCATGGAGTTGGGTGTTTGGCGCTTCGCCAATAAGATTCGACGTCAAGTAGTCTGTGGCTTCCCAACTCGGCATGGCACCAGAATTCACCAGAGAATCCATGAGATAGGCAAGCCAATTTCGGTCAAATTTCTGGGTAGACGTCTTCATCATTATACTCCTTAGGGTTCGCGCAAGAATAACTTCCCATGTTTGAGCGCTGAGATGCCTGTCTGGCAAGGCGCGAGGATTGCGCATACTCCTCGTATGGAAAGGACGAGCAACGCTGCCAGACTGGATGGATCGACGCCCAAACATGGGAAGTTATTTTTGCGCGAGCCCTTAGGCACATCTGTCGGGTCAATACGTTGTTTACTTGAGTTTGTTTCAATTTGATGATGTCTTGCGAAATTCTGGCGGGATTAGCTTTGAGCCCTAATTCCGAGTACAAAACTTCATAATACTAAGGAGGGGTCCTGCTGTCAATACAGTAACCCTTTATATCCAGGGCCATTTCATTCTTTTTATAAGCAAGGGATTCCATGAGGTTTTTTGTGCCCTCTTTTTCAGGGCAGGGCCATGCGGATGGCTAAATGGGGCTTGCCCCAGAGCAGTCTACACGCCTGCGCGATATTGGTGTAGCCTTTCAGGCGTAAGAGACTGATGGCATAGCGTCTCAGACAGGTCATGACCATTGGGCCATTGAGACTTCGTATCTGACTCCTGTCTTCATCAAAGGTGACGTCCAACACATAATGCTGCTTATTCTCCACACTCCAATGCTTTCGGTTTTGCGAGAGGATGGTCTTCGGCCCCGCCTTGTCTTTGGACTGACTCGTGACACCGCAGACCGCTTCGACGGTCGTGAGGCCCTGCTTGAGATGCGTCACTTCCCTCTCAATGCAGAAGACTTGCTGGACATGAGGAAAGTTGACATAGGCATTCAGGGAGTCATCGCACCAGATCCTGCGGGTCGTGATCTGCCCATGGCCTTTCTCGGTGGTGGCATAATCGCACCGGCGTGCTCGCAACGCTAAGGCCTCAATGTCGTGCTTCAAGGTGGGCTGGTTTCCCTTGACGGTGAAGACGAAGTCGGCGCCGCGTTCGTGCACCAGGTACTCGGCAATCTCTTTCTGGGTGAGGAGCGCATCCGCCGTGATCACCTTCCCTGCGATCTCGAGCGCATCTAACAGGGGCCGCACGCAGGGGATCTCATTGGTCTTGGAGTGAACTTTTTTTGGGTGAGGTGGCGCCCGGCTTGATGGGTGACGGCGCTGAGGACGTGGGTCTGTTCGCTTGGGACCTTCGACGTCCCCCGCATGGTCTTCCCATCAATGGCAATGCCCTGATCCTCCCCGCCGAAGGTGTCCAGCCACCGGCCGAGCAGGGTATCGACTTCACAGGGGTCGACGGCCGTGATAAAGCGGTAAAGAGTGCTGCGGCTCGGGACGAGGTAGCGCCCCCCTCGCTGAGTACAGCCTAGCCGCTTGCGCATCGGCTGCGATAACTGCTGGGCCCAGTCCGAGATCGCTTCATAGCCGCGCGCGCCGCACAAGGTGGCACAGAACATGATCGCCGTGAGGGCGCGTCGGGTGTGCCGTTGCCCTTGCAAATGGCGGGGATCGGTCAGCTGCACCACATACGTAAAGAGGGAGTCCGTCTGTTTTGTATTCAATCTCATCTGAGGCGCTTCTCCTTTCTGATAGGGCTGATCAAGCATCGGGCGTGCAAGGATCTCTCGGGCTTGGGGATGCAGCCGCACGACTAGGATGCGCTTCGGTCTCTCATGCTGAACATAACACGTGTTCGACTTGCGAAACCCTCGTGTCAGACCGAGCTCGTGCCACCCGGCGGCCCGATAGCAGGTCCCGGTGAAGCGGGCAGGATCGACGAAGGTCTCTAAGAGGAGCAAGGGGTAGCCGTGGTACAGTTGCCAATCGGCCGAGATCCGTTTCGCGCAGAGCGACAGGACTTTCGAGGCGAGGTTCTTTTGCGAACAGCCCGGCAGCATGAGAAACCGGGTGTTGTTGGCCAGTAAATGGAGTCGTTGCCATTGAAAACAGGGGGGCCAGCCGATCCAGTGGTCTCGCGGTCTCGATTTGAGGGCCGCCGCCGCAAACACCAGCAAGGCCAGCCAGCGATCCTGCACACAGGCGAGATATTGTATCGATTGGCCAATCAGCGGGGCATGACCGAGGTAGTGGTGTCTGTCGAGAAGGGTCTTGAAGGCGTCCTTTTCGTCTCGGACAATTGGGCGAACCACGACTTGCCTCAGATCAATGTCCGGCTGTCCGCTTGGCGATTCGTCTGGCATGCAAAAGAGTATGCCGTAAACGAAAAGAAAAAGCCAGCCTAAATCGATTATTCCTTATTATCTATAAAGTTACACTTTAATATGAAATAGCCCTGCCCTTTATATCAGGGCCATTTCATTCTTTTTATAAGCAAGGGATTCCATGAGGTTTTTTGTGCGCTCTTTTTCAGGGCAGGGCCATGCGGATGGCTAAATGGGGCTTGCCCCAGAGCAGTCTACACGCCTGCGCGATATTGGTGTAGCCTTTCAGGCGTAAGAGACTGATGGCATAGCGTCTCAGACAGGTCATGACCATTGGGCCATTGAGACTTCGTATCTGACTCCTGTCTTCATCAAAGGTGACGTCCAACACATAATGCTGCTTATTCTCCACACTCCAATGCTTTCGGTTTTGCGAGAGGATGGTCTTCGGCCCCGCCTTGTCTTTGGACTGACTCGTGACACCGCAGACCGCTTCGACGGTCGTGAGGCCCTGCTTGAGATGCGTCACTTCCCTCTCAATGCAGAAGACTTGCTGGACATGAGGAAAGTTGACATAGGCATTCAGGGAGTCATCGCACCAGATCCTGCGGGTCGTGATCTGCCCATGGCCTTTCTCGGTGGTGGCATAATCGCACCGGCGTGCTCGCAACGCTAAGGCCTCAATGTCGTGCTTCAAGGTGGGCTGGTTTCCCTTGACGGTGAAGACGAAGTCGGCGCCGCGTTCGTGCACCAGGTACTCGGCAATCTCTTTCTGGGTGAGGAGCGCATCCGCCGTGATCACCTTCCCTGCGATCTCGAGCGCATCTAACAGGGGCCGCACGCAGGGGATCTCATTGGTCTTGGAGTGAACTTTTTTTGGGTGAGGTGGCGCCCGGCTTGATGGGTGACGGCGCTGAGGACGTGGGTCTGTTCGCTTGGGACCTTCGACGTCCCCCGCATGGTCTTCCCATCAATGGCAATGCCCTGATCCTCCCCGCCGAAGGTGTCCAGCCACCGGCCGAGCAGGGTATCGACTTCACAGGGGTCGACGGCCGTGATAAAGCGGTAAAGAGTGCTGCGGCTCGGGACGAGGTAGCGCCCCCCTCGCTGAGTACAGCCTAGCCGCTTGCGCATCGGCTGCGATAACTGCTGGGCCCAGTCCGAGATCGCTTCATAGCCGCGCGCGCCGCACAAGGTGGCACAGAACATGATCGCCGTGAGGGCGCGTCGGGTGTGCCGTTGCCCTTGCAAATGGCGGGGATCGGTCAGCTGCACCACATACGTAAAGAGGGAGTCCGTCTGTTTTGTATTCAATCTCATCTGAGGCGCTTCTCCTTTCTGATAGGGCTGATCAAGCATCGGGCGTGCAAGGATCTCTCGGGCTTGGGGATGCAGCCGCACGACTAGGATGCGCTTCGGTCTCTCATGCTGAACATAACACGTGTTCGACTTGCGAAACCCTCGTGTCAGACCGAGCTCGTGCCACCCGGCGGCCCGATAGCAGGTCCCGGTGAAGCGGGCAGGATCGACGAAGGTCTCTAAGAGGAGCAAGGGGTAGCCGTGGTACAGTTGCCAATCGGCCGAGATCCGTTTCGCGCAGAGCGACAGGACTTTCGAGGCGAGGTTCTTTTGCGAACAGCCCGGCAGCATGAGAAACCAGGTGTTGTTGGCCAGTAAATGGAGTCGTTGCCATTGAAAACAGGGGGGCCAGCCGATCCAGTGGTCTCGCGGTCTCGATTTGAGGGCCGCCGCCGCAAACACCAGCAAGGCCAGCCAGCGATCCTGCACACAGGCGAGATATTGTATCGATTGGCCAATCAGCGGGGCATGACCGAGGTAGTGGTGTCTGTCGAGAAGGGTCTTGAAGGCGTCCTTTTCGTCTCGGACAATTGGGCGAACCACGACTTGCCTCAGATCAATGTCCGGCTGTCCGCTTGGCGATTCGTCTGGCATGCAAAAGAGTATGCCGTAAACGAAAAGAAAAAGCCAGCCTAAATCGATTATTCCTTATTATCTATAAAGTTACACTTTAATATGAAATAGCCCTGCCCTTTATATTTCATGATGTTGCGTCCTTGACCTGCCTTTTTCCGAAGGCATAGAATGACCCTTCGTACTCTAAGGACCTGAGAGAAAATAACTTGGACATCTCGCATCCAATCTTCGGGCCACCTTTGAACGGGCCTCAATCGAAAAACCCTCACCATAGCTGTGCTAGGCCTCGGGTTTTTCTCAATCGTTCCGTCCAAATGTGCCCCAAATCTTGGCGCGATATTGTCCGAGGTATTTGCTCTCAGGTCCTAATCTTTTGATTTTTCAAAGGTGTTTGGAAAATTGCCAATGGAAGGGCTTTGCCTCCTTTCCGTGAAACATTTTTGCAAAGGATTAACATGATAATTGACTATGATAAAGGCGGACTGCTGAGCCCGCAGCTCCTACAGCTTCGTCGAAAAGAATCTCAAGCGGAAAGCGGACCCAAGAAAAAGGTCATGCTGGTCTTCCCTCCAGATTGGTATCCTTCCGAACCCTATCTCAGTCTGCCGACGTTGACAGCTTTTCTTCGACGGGCTGGCCACGAGGTGGTTCAAAAAGACGTCAATTTGGAAATGTACGATTGGTTTTTTAGCGCTGATTTCTTAAAGCGCGTGCTCAAGCGTGTTCCTCAACAACTCGACCGGCTTAAACGAATCGGCCGGGACCGTGGGTTGACTGATGCCGAAACAGAATTGCAAATGGCCTTGTGCGAATGCACACGTTCAAGCATTGCCGAGCTGAGCGAGAAGGCAGAGCAAGCCAAGGCGATCGTTCGGTCACCAGAGTTTTATGATGTTGATAAACTTGAGTGGGCCATCAATATTTTCCGCGAAGTGACCGCGACAATTTCTCTTGTCTATTCTCCTGCCCGTATTTGTATGCCGCCGATGGAGACGGATCTTTCATATAAAATTTTTATATCTTCGGAAGTCCTTGCCGCTGTGGAAGATGCCCAAGTCAATGTGTATCGAGATGTGTTTGAACATATTTTGAAACCTGCCATCATTGAGGAACAGCCAGACATCATTGGTATCTCTATCGTGTTACGACAGCAATTGTTTTCCACGATGACATTTTGCGCCATGATAAAAGAGCAATTTCCGAACATCCATATAACCATTGGCGGAAATACCGTCACGCGGTTGCGAGATGTGTTTCCCAATTCGCCTCAATTATTCGCACTTTTTGACAGCGCTGTCGTATATGAGGGCGAAACCGCCTTCTTGCAGCTAATCGAAGCCGTTGGAACGGATCGTGATTTTAATGAAATTCCCAATCTGCTGTGGCGTGATGATTCCGGCCTCCATACGTCTCCGGTCACCTCTTCTGAAAATATGTCCGATTTGCCGCCACCGGATTTTGACGGGTTGCCGCTCGAAAAATATTTCGTGCCAGAACCCATCCTTCCCTATCTTGCCACGCGCGGATGCTATTGGGGACGGTGCGAGTTTTGTGATCATGGGGAAGGATACACAGCCGGGTATCGGACGAAGAAGATTCAGGAGGTCATCGAAGAAGTACGATTTCTCCGCGATAAATATCAGACCTATATGTTCCACTTTACGGATGAGTCCTATCCCCCAGCCCTGTTCCGCAAGCTCACGCGCGCGTTGAAAGAAGAACAAATGGGCATTGCCTGGACCACGCACATGCGGTTCGAAGAGAGTTTATTGGATGATGAAGTGTGGCAGGATGCTCAGGATTCAGGCTGCAAATTCCTCCATTTTGGATATGAATCAGGCAGCGAGCGAGTGCTCAAATTAATGGATAAGGCGACGACGACGGATGTGATTCAACGAAGCATGGAGTTGTCTTCTACACATGGTGTGTGGAATCACGTCATGGGATTCTTTGGGTTTCCAGGGGAACGGTACGAAGATGCCAAATTTTCCATGCAATTCTTGGAAGACAATAAAGAGCATGTCCATTCTATTGGATTTGGGACTTTCGACCTGAGCAAGCATACCCCGGTGGCGAAGAATGCTGAAAAATGGGGAGTGACGTTCTATGCCAACCCTGAATGGGATCTGGCGCTGGATTACTATTTTACGGTGAAAGATGGGTTAAGTATTGAAGATGCCGAACGTGTGTTCGAGGAATTTGAACAAAATCACTATGCCGGGTGGGACTTGAAGATTTTTATCCGTGAATATGTGTTTTTATATGTGGCCTATTTCAGCACGAACAAACTTCCGGCCCTCCAATTTCGAATTACCCCAGATGAAAAGGGCCAAGAATTGGCGAAAGTATAAAAACCATGTCCTCTTCCATCATACAGATTGACACAACAAGTTCGATGCCAAAGAGTGGTCGGAAGGTGAAGACCATGCTGCTCTTCCCCCCGGAATGGGTTCCGACGGCTCCCTATCTCGCGCTTCCCAGCCTGACGGCGGTGCTTCGTGAAAATGGCCATGAAGTCATTCAGCGAGACATCAATATCGAAATGTACGAACTGTTCTTCAGCGATATGTTCTTGATTTGGGTCAATGCTCGCATGGCTCAGCAACTTCGGGTACTGAAGGCGAAAGAATCCACCAGTGGATTGACGGAGAAGGAAATCGATCAAAAAGCATGTCTGGAAGAAGCCTTGTCGATTGACGTGATGGAATTGGCTGAGAATGCGGATGAAGCGAAACGCATCAACCGAAGCGAAGATTTTTATGACGCGAGCAAACTTGAATGGGCGTTGAACGTCTTTCGAGACGTAATGCGGTACATCTCTGCTGCCTATTTTCCCGCCTCGCTTGTCTACTATCCCATGGAAAGTAATTTAGGATATCGACCGGGTGTTTCCAGTGATGTGTATGCCTGTCTCAATGATTCCCAAGTGAATGTGTATCGCGATGTCTGTCAACAGTTGGTGTTGCCTTCAGTGGCCAAAGAACGTCCGGAAGTGGTGGGTATCTCTATTGGCACCCAAATGCAGCTCATCGCGGGATTTACCTTTGGAAAAATGATCAAGGAAGCCTACCCCGACATTCATATTACCGTGGGTGGAAATGTGATTACCCGATTGCAAGAAGACCTTGCCAAGCAAGAGCCATTTTTTACGGAAATTTTTGACTCGGCCATTATGTATGAAGGCGAGCATGCGCTTTTGTGGCTGCTGGAAGCCTTGGCCGGTGACCGTGAGTGGGCCGCAGTGCCCAACTTGATGTATCGCGAGCAGGGACATGTCCGGACGAACTCTGAAATTTATACGGAAAAGACCACCAGCCTTCCTCTGCCGGACTTTGAAGGGTTCCCGCTCGATTCCTATTTCGTCCCGACGAGAATTCTTCCCTATCTTGCGACCCGGGGATGCTATTGGGGGAAATGTACGTTTTGCGATCATGGACAAGGGTACTTTGATCAGTATCGAGGCAAACCAGCCCATGATGTCGTGCGTGAAGTTGCTGCGTTACAGGAAAAATATCATGCGGATCATTTCCTGTTCGCCGATGAGTCCTATCCCCCTGCCCTCTTTAAAAAAGTTTCGCAATTGTTGATTGATGAGAATGTCGACATCAAGTGGACCACCCTCATTCGGTTTGAGGAGACTCTCCAAGATCCTGAAATTTGGAAGTTAGCGGCAAAATCAGGCTGCAAGACTCTTTACTATGGTATGGAATCGGCCAATGAACGCGTGTTGGAACTCATGGATAAACATGCACGGAAGAGTGTGATTGAAAATAATTTGAGAGAAGCGGCGAATGTGGGGATCTGGAATCATGTGATGGCGTTTTATGGATTCCCGGGAGAAACACGAGAAGAAGCGGAAGACACACGACAGTTCTTACTCAACAATAAATCCAACATCCACTCCGTCGAGTTGTTTTACTTTGTGGCCTATCGTCATACGCCGATGGTTCGGAATCCCGAAAAGTTCGGCATTACGATTCATAAGCAGGACGAATACGATATGCCGCTTGATTATTATTACACGCTCAATGAACCAGGTGGCGTCACCTGTTTGGATGCGATGCAATTGTGTGAAGAGTTTTATCAGAATGATTTTGAACCGTGGGCTGTGCGTATCAATGCCCGAGAGCAGATCTTTCTATACATTTCAAAGTATGGCACCAACGGGTTGCCACAAATTTATGCCACTCATCATAGGCCTGCCGATGCCAAGTCTGACACGGTTGCTGGCTTGATCACGTGGCCTGTCGCCAAAATTGCTCCTGAAGGTGGAAAAGACGGAGAGCCGGGGATGGCGCGGGTGGTCAGCCATGCGTCCAAATAGCCATATTGTCTTTTGGTAAACTAGTGTGTCGCTGTAGGGTTGTTAATCTGGGGAAGGAGCGGTTTGGCTTTCTAACCATTCTTTCAAGGCAGTATAGGCCGACCGTATTTCCTTGGTCATGGCCTCACCTTTTTTGTACATTTTCATGTACTTGGTTGGGTTGTTGGTCATGTTGGCATACCGATGCGGGTGCCACGTCAACAGCAAGTCTTGGTAGCGTTGGTAGAGAGTTGTTGAAGAGAAGGGTGGCGTCAAGTCAAATAAAGTCAGGGCTTGGGTTATGGATTCCTGAATTGAAGAATCCTGATTTTTACTTTCAGGAGATGAGGCTGTAGAACTCATGGATTGGACTCTCAAAGGATACTGACCGTTAGTCTGGCAAACCCGTATTCTTTGTGTCAATGAGCGGAAATTCTTGAAACTTCTCAGGGTGGATAGACTGAAGGCTTTTAGGGGTAATCATGCCTGATCATACAAAACGTCGTGCATTATGAGTCATAGCCTTCAGCCTAAATACCTGAATAGTTACAATTTCTTATACAAAGCAAAGCGTTTTTTTAAAGTAGGAATAATGTTATATGGGGCGTGAACTTCCAGTCTTAGAGCCAACCCTTGTTCTTCAAGGCAAAGGGTATCGAGAAGTCCTGACGCGTGAGATGGATGGGGGAAAAATCCCGCTGAGCTTGGGGAAGAAGTGTCCTGTGGAATGCGAATTTTGTTATGAGCTGGATCATTCCTACCGTGAAACCCAAGACCCACCAAAAACCACGCAGGACGATTGGGAGTTCATCCTCAACTACATTAATGCAAAGCCAACCGATCCCATGCAGTTTTGGTGCTTGGGTGGCAATGAATATATGGAGTGGACGGATTTGTTTCTCCATCCCAAATGTATGGAGTGGGTCGAGGACTTTCTCAAATATACCGATAAAAGCATTCAATTTTTTACAGTCGGGTTTGTCCACGTTCCCAAAATTCATCAACTCGTGGCTCAATATCCTGGACGGATTAACTTTGAGTTGTCGGTCATTACGCTTAGCAAGTACCGTGAAAAACTCATGCCGCATGCGCCATCCGTGAAGCATCTCCTGAAAGTCGTAGATGGGCCAGCGGTGTCATCGGCGAATTTTTACTCATTTGATCAGGGCACCATGTCCAAGGATGCGGAAACGATTGCGAAAATCAATCAAACCTGTGTGTTGTGGATGGGCTGCCTTACCCCCGTTCGTGGTCTCAAAGATGATACGACGACCCTCATGCGGCAAGGTCGGAAGTTTCTTCCCATTGAGGCTGAGCGAATTTATGATGCAGGATACCCAAACTTGACCACGATTCACACGGAAGGATATGTGACGGCCTTTCTTAATCGAAAGCGAATCATGAGTGCGTTCGATGCCTTGGAATTAGAGAAAAAAGATACGGTCGTGATGGCTGGAAGTGTGTATAAGATCTTGAATATGTATCGAAAGAAACGAGCGCGGTTTCTTCATGTGCCCAATGCGATGCTCGGTGGTGATTCCGATTGTACGGTTCTCCTGACCTTTGATGATATTCGGAAATGTTTGACGAATGAAAAGCGCATCCACATTCCCAAAAGTGTCATGCAATCTGGTCGCGGATCCAATATGGATATTATGGGTGTGACCTTGGAGGAGTTCATCCAAAAAACAGGCGTCAAGGTAAAGGTGCTCCATAAGATCGATACGAAATTTGCGAACACAAGACTGTATCGAAATGGCACACTGAAGAATTTTGTCGAAAATTATGTCCGGAACCCCTTAGCATCTAATTATGAAGCCTTGCCTTTAAGTGCCTAACGTGTTTAACTAGCGCTAGTCTGAACAAGTCCTGAACGTTCCTTGACGGTACACCCACCTCCTACCTATATTTTCGAATCTTATGTCTACCCCGACACGGCGCCTACAATTTTATAAGGCCGACGTGTTTACCGATCGCCCCTTTGGGGGTAATCCCGTTGCCGTCATTCCCGATGCTGAAGACCTGTCTGATCATGAGTTTCAGCAAATTGCCCGGGAAATGAATCTATCGGAGACTGTTTTTGTAGTCCCGCCGACCGACCCGGCTGCCCTCGCCAAATTACGAATATTCACACCCACACAGGAAATTCCCTTTGCAGGGCATCCCGTCATTGGCACCTTTTATATTCTGAGTGTATTGAAAAAAATCCCGTTGCAGGAGCCAGTCACGCGCTTCATGTTTGAGTGCAATATTGGCGTGTTTCCCGTCGAATTGTCTGTCTTGAACGGGAAGGTGGAACATGTGAGCATGTCCCAGCCAGTTCCGCAATTTTTAGGAACGGTTGATGCGCTTCAAGATCTATATGAAATTAGCCAAGCGCTAGGGTTGAATAAGGCGAATATTTTGGATACGCGCCTTCCCATTGAAATCATCTCAACAGGTTTGCCCGTGGTCATAGTACCTGTTCGAACGCTCACGGCTGTGAAGTCGATTCAGGTCGACCTGACTGGAACCAAGACGGTCTGCGAACGGCTTGGGGTGAATGGGATTATGGTGTTTACCTCCCTGACGGTGGAAGATTGGGCCAGCGTACATACGCGGATGTTTGCCGTACCAATTGGAATTGTTGAAGATCCGGCGACGGGAAGCGCGAGCGGTGCCCTTGGGGCCTATCTTGTCAAGAATGGTGTGGTGGATGTGGGCCCGACCACTGAAATTGTTATGGAGCAAGGGTATGAAATCGATCGGCCTTCCCGGATTCTTGTTCACGTCTTCTCAGACGATGACATGATTCAAGAAATTAAAGTGGGGGGGCAGACCGTCATGGTGGCCGAAGGAAAGCTTCTTTTTTAGGGAGTATTGAAAAAGGGCGTCAGCCTACGCCGGAGCTTCGGCAGACAAGCCAGCGGCGTTCCCAGCCTTCGCCGAGCCTCCTTCGCCGAAGTGGTCTTTGACTACGAAGGCCGTGAGCGCCTGCGGCCTTGCTGAGCGCACCTTCCTTTGATCAAGCTCAGGACAGGTTTTGAACATCCCCCAGTGATGTAACTCAAAAACCCCATCTGATATGGGAGAAAGCCATGCCAACGATCATGAAGGCTGTGACCTTTCATAAACATGGCGGCCCTGAAGAATTAACCTACGAAGATGTCGCCGTTCCTCAAATTGGGCCAGAAGAGATGTTGGTTCGGGTCAAAGCCTGTGCCCTAAATCATTTAGATATTTGGATTCGACAAGGCATTCCCAACTATACAATTTCTCTCCCCCATATTTCTGGCTGCGACGTCAGTGGGGTGATCGATACCGTTGGGTCTGCCTACTCGGGTCATCTGGTGCCTGGGCAATCCGTCTTTGTGATACCGGGGATCAGTTGCGAGAATTGTGACGAATGTTTGATTGGAAAAGAAAACCGCTGTGCGCACTTTCACATTCTTGGGGCGCAACGACATGGCGGGTATGCTGAGTACGTAGCTGTGCCGGCTAGGAATGTCCTGCCGCTGCCGGCGAATCTTACGTTTGAACAGGCTGCGGCCTTCCCTTTAGTTTCTGTTACTGCCTGGCATATGGTGAAGACCTTAGCCGACGTTCAGCCTGGTGAAACCGTCCTGGTCATAGGCGCGGGGAGCGGGGTCGGGAGTATGGCCATTCAAATGGCGAATTTGTTGGGCGCACGAGTGCTCAGCACTGTGGGAGCGGAAGACAAAAAGGAAAAGGCGACAATGTTAGGGGCCGATGCTGTCATCAATCATTCTGTCGAAAATGTGTGGGAGCGAGTCACAGCCCTCACGCACGGTCATGGTGTCGATGTGGTGATTGAGCATGTCGGCCATGACGTGTGGGACCCATGCTTGAAATCACTTGCGCGAGGTGGTCGGCTGGTCACGTGTGGGGCGACCTCCGGTGGAACCACCCAAATTGATGTGCGCTATCTGTACTCTCGACAGTTGACGATCATGGGGGCCTACATGGGAACTCGTGACGAGCTTGTGGAAGCGACACGATTCATTGAGGCTGATACGTTGCGGCCGGTAGTGGATTCAACATTTCCGTTGGAGGAGGCCTGTGCAGCGCAAGAACGAATGCTCGCCAGAAAAAACTTTGGGAAAATTGTTCTCGTTCCGGAAACTCGTGAAGCGTGAAGCGTAAAAAGAGAAAACAAGTTTTTTCAACGGATCACGCATCACGGTTTACGGGTCACGAGTTTTTTTATTCACATCCGAAATGGGCGTAGAATTTATTTCTGCATTTCCCCGACAATATGGGGCAGTTCAGGAATGATCAAGGCTTCCATGGCCAGTCGAACCGCTCCGCTTGAGCCGGGAATAGAAAAAATCACTTTTCCTTGATAGAGACCAGCGGTGGCACGGCTGAGAATCGCAGATGATCCAATATCCTTGTACGAAAGATACCGGAAGATTTCCCCAAACCCCACGAGACGTTTTTCCAGCAACCCGTCGATTGCTTCAAACGTCGAGTCTCGCTGAGAAATACCGGTTCCGCCATTGATGATAATCGCTCCCAGTGCCGCGTGCTTTCCCAGTTGCTGAACCAGTTTTTTTACGTCGGCAGGTTCGTCTTTGACGACATGATACGCATCAATACGATGCCCCTCTTTGGTGAGCAACTCTCGAATCAGTTGTCCACTTTTGTCTGTTTCAGGAGTGCGGGTATCGCTACAGGTGATGATCCCGCAGCCTATGGCCGCAGGCCCACGGGCTTTATGCTCTGCGGGAGCTGTTGAGCCATGGTGCTGTCCATGTTCGTGGGAGTGAGAGCCGTGTTGATTGGCCATGATGAGGTCCGATGGTCAAGTATGGAAGATTAGCTCCATACCGAATCAGGGTTTAATTGAGCAACGGGCGTTCCTTTTTTGATATGCTCGTCGAGAATCAACGCCACATGCTCATCTTTTACTTCAGAATACCAGATGCCGTCAGGGTAGACCACGACGGTTGGGCCTTGCTCGCAGGGACCTAAGCATGAGCTTCCCGTGACAAGAACCTCGCCTGGTTGGAACCCCCGTTCCATCATCCCCATGTTGAAGGCCATCAACAAATTTTGTGATCCCGCTGATCCGCACGAGGGTTTGGGATGGCCAGGGGGGCGTGTATTGGTGCATACCATAATATGATATTTGGGCTTTGGCATGGTCACTCCTTTCGAGGGTGGCGAGTTGATTGTTGTGTCGTAACGTGATTTTGATATCAAGAAATAGGTGAGCGTCAAAAAACAAAAATAGTGCTTGCGCTACGCATCACTCTATATGTTTAGGCTAGGAGCTTGTCTGAGATTAGCGATCGTCGCGAGGGGGTGTTGGTTTGAGTCAGATGTTTCGATCGTTTGAGGCGAATAGTAGGACTATTCAACGAAAAGGATCGAAAGATCTGGCCAAATCCAGCATCCCTGTAGTCGATCAGTCTAATCTTGGACAGGCTCCTAACGAGGGCGGAACAAATCCCACATCTCGAGGCATTCATCAGGCAATTCCCAATGTTTGACCCCTTTTGCCACGAAATCCAAATAATGATCTTTTACTTTAAATTTCCCAATAGGATGGGCTGCGTGCGTGATCACCAATTCTTTTTGATCGTCTTCTTTCACCACATTCGCTTCAAGGTGACGGTAGGCGCCTTCCGGGACTTCTTCCTCAAAAGAATCCAGAATCTTTAAATCTTCGTCGGTCAATTCAACGACTATTCCCCAAACGCGTTCACCTTGTGAAGGAAGAACGCTGGCCATTCCACATCGCCATTGCGAGGAAAAGCGAGGGAACCCTATCGTGTGATCGGGAAGATAGGCCTTAAATAAAAACTTGTGCTCTGGAGCCCGTCTTTTTAATTGTGTCGGATTTAGGTTATCGGCATACAAAAAGAATCGCATAGGGTATGAGCCTCGTTTTCGTTGGGGGAGCGTTAATAAACGTTCATTTCTATCACAACGTCTCGTGAGCTTGTCAAGGCTGCGAGAGGGGTAAGGGCGATAGTGAGCGAAGTTGGATGCAGGATCATGGAGAGACTGGGGGATTCAGGGGGCGTGGAATCTGCATCCGGGAAAGGTTGATATGCCTTGATTGAACTGCCGGGAGGGCATGCACTGTGCATTGATGTACGGGTGTGGCTCGCTCATATTTCTCTAAGGTCAGTGACCGGCCCACAGTCTGTGCTTAGGGTTCGCGTAAGAATAACTTCCCCTGTTTGGACGTCGATCCATCCCGTCTGGCGGCGTTGCTCGTCCTTTCCATAAGGAGTATGCGCAGTCCTCGCGCCTTGCCAGACAGGTGTCTCAGCACCCAAACAGGGGAAGTTATTCTTGCGCGAACCCTAAGGGCCTGTTAAAAATAACTGGGACAAAATCCCATCCCATCTTCGGGCCACCTTTGAACCTAGAAACAGCAGTTGGATCACAAAAGTCCGCGCAAGCTCTTGGCGCACCTCGCAAAAGAGAAAAATGTCTCATCACCACAAAGGTGACCACGACTTTTTCTCTTTCACGATGCACACCAATATCTTACACGTCTTTTTTGCGCCCAACTGCTGTTTCTAGGTTGAACGCGCCTTAATCGAAAACGCCTCAACATAGCGGTGCTATGCCTCGGCTTATTCTCAATCGTTACGTCCAAATCCGACCCAAATCTAGGCGCGATGTTGTCCCAGTCATTTTTTAACAAGCCCTTAGCCCTGTATGAGTATGGTGGCACCCGGATGGTTGGGCAGGTGAGGGAGAGGCAACCGAAATGTTAACGCTCGCGTGGGCGAAGTCGTAATTCCTCACGTTCAAGATCTACATCCACATAATAGTATTTTAAAAAACTCATTCCAAGGAGTCCATCTCCAGGCCCGGTCCTTGCCTTCCCGAAGGAGGTTCGGACCTGATGCTGGACCGCATCACCAATTCTTATAGAATCCAATTGCGTGACAAACCGTTGGCTTTGACCATTCGATGTCTCGTACATGTGTTCTTGTGACTCGGATTCCAGAAGACCTAAGTCAAAGGCAATGTCAGAGGTAATGGCAATATCCGTTGCTCCCGTGTCAACCAGAAGGGTGACTTCTCGGTAGTCGTTGAGTTCGGCATGGACGAAGAGGTGATCCCCCATTCGAGTTGCTGGAATGATGATCTCATCATCGTTGTAGTGTTCAGCATTCGTGTGTTTGGAGTCAGTTCCAAGAAAGATGTCAAGCAAACCTCTTGATTCGAGTTCTTCTCGAATTTCTTGGGCTCCCTCAGGGTTTTGCATTTCAGTTCCAAAGGAAACAAGACCGTACCCAACCATGGCTCCGAGTCCTGCGATTGCTACAGCCATTCCGATGATGATTCCCCTAAAGGAAGATGTGCGCATATTCTGTGCTGTTCTGGGAAGAGATTCATTTGAGCATGGACTCTATTCTTTCTTATCGGAGTGTTTGGTGTGTTGGCTGAGTGGTTTTCAGACTATGGGTAAGTTGCAATAACTTACGGCAATGGAACGGGTTAAAAGGAAACATGAAGCATTTCCCCTTGCCAGGAATATCCGGTTTGGCTTATTCTGCCATTCATGGGTGACACGATTTTTCAGAAAATTCTTCACGGTGACATTCCGTGTCACAAGGTGTATGAGGATGAACATGTGTTCGCTTTTTTGGATATCAATCCCGTATCCAAAGGCCATACCTTGGTCATCCCGAAAGAGCCAGCTGAAACGCTAGATCAACTATCCGATGAGTCTGCCGCCGCCATTGGCCGAGTGTTACCGCGTCTGTGTCGAGCAGTCCTTAAAGCCACCGGGGCAAAGAATTATAATGTTCTCCAAAACAATGGGGCTTCCGCGCATCAAGCCGTGTTTTATGTGCATTTTCACATCATTCCCAAAGAAGACGATGGGGTAGGGTTGGGCATTGGGTGGAAGCCCACGGCTCTCACCTCAGGTGCTGAACTGGCTCAGACCATCTCTGACTGTTTGAAAAGCTAATCCAACTCACTCACCTTGAACCTAGAAACGGCAGTTGGATCACAAAAGTCCGCGCAAGCTCTTGGCGCACCTGGCCAAATAAAAAAATGTCTCATCACCACGGAGGGTTCGCGCAAGAATACCTTCCCCGGTTTGGGTGCTGAGACACCTGTCTGGCAAGGCGCGAGGACTGCGCATACTCCTGTATGGAAAGGACGAGCAACGCCGCCAGGCGGGATGGATCGACGCCCAAACCGGGGAAGGTATTCTTGCGCGAACCCTAAGGTGACCACGACTTTTTTTATTTCACCATGCACACCAATATCTTACACGGCTGTTTTGTGCCCAACTGTCGTTTCTAGGTTGAAAAAAATCTGGCGGTTTTCCTACCCGATCCCTAAATCCTCAATACGAATCGTGTGAATCCTAAAAGTTCTCTGTTTAGACAATGTCCTCCGGTATTGGAATTGGCATTATTCTCTTACTTCCGCACGATATAGAAACAAGAGGTAAATGGGGGGAGGCGAGGAGTTTAAACCTAGAAACAGCTGTTTTGTGACCAGCTGCCCGTTCTAGGTTGACTATTGTGTTGTGACGAATCCCTTGATCTTTGTGATTTCCCGAGAATGCATCGGAAAAGAGTGGCATGAAAATTTTGCTCACCGTAGGATCAATCATTTTCGCCAATATGCTAGTCCTCACTTTCATTGGGCCATTCGATTGGCTCGTGAATTTCTTTTCTTTTCATCCTGTACCTGGCAATCAAGTGAATCCTCGCGATGTGGACCCGACTATTCAAGAAGTCTTTTTTGATTCTTCCGATGGCGTAACACTCCAAGGGTTTTTTGTCCCTCGGTCAGCGTCAGATCGGGTCGTGCTGTTTCTCCATGGAAATGCAGGGAATGCCTCTCATCGGCTTCCAGATGCCGTTCGCCTCGCTAATCTTGGCACGAATGTTTTTTTGCTGAGCTATCGGGGGTATGGAATGAGTGAGGGAACACCAAGTGAACAGGGACTCTATGTTGATGGGCAATCGGCATTAGAGTATCTAGAATCCAAATTTGGATTCCCTCCTAATCGCACGATGATTTTGGGGCGGTCACTGGGTGCTGCTGTGGCCATTGAGATTGCCCAGGATAGGTCTTTGGCGGGATTGGTACTCGTTTCTTCCTTTTCTTCTGGGCGGGATATGGCTCGTGAACAGGGACTGTCGTGGCTGGCTTGGTTAACAGGAGAACCGTTCTTTTCCATAGAAAAAATTCCGCGTATCACCGCGCCGATGCTATTTATTCATGGAGAGCAGGACGACATTGTTCCCATAGGCTTGGGGCGAAAATTGTTTGATCAATGTCGTTCTCCAAAAACCTGGAAGACCATTCCTGGCGCTGGACACAATGATCTCATCCAACGGGCGGGTGGGGAGTACTGGAAATGGATTCAAGCGTTTATGGACTCCGTTTTGCCACACTAGAAAGTTCCACAGTCCTTTTTTGAAAAAAAAACGGGGTGGCCTGCTTTCCTAACAAGCCACCCCGCTCATGTATAGACTACATGGTGATGCTTAAAATCGGTTTCGTCTTCCTCGGTCTCCGCCGCCGCCGCCGCCACCGCCGCCGCCGCCACCAAAGCCACCGCCGCCGGAACGTGGGGCCATGGGTTTGGCTTCATTGACCGTTAAGGTTCGCCCACCCATATCACTGGAGTGGAGGGCATTAATCGCCGATTGTGCTTCTTCCTGTGTGGACATTTCCACGAAGCCAAATCCGCGTGATTGGCCGGTGTATTTATCAGTGATAACACGAGCTGATTCGACAGTCCCATGCTCAGCAAATAACGCCTCGACCTCTGCTTCCGTTGCGGAATACGGCAAGCCACCTACATACACTTTTGAACCCATGTGGTTCCTCCTTTGAAAATCATGACATTGTCTTGAACTGGGGAAAATCGAACGTTTGGAAGGTAGGGTCCGAGGGCGCGAACTTGAGGCGACTCTGGGCTGACTTCCGAATGAACTCCTCGGCAAAACAACATCGGTTACGGGTCTTATTCACGAACCTTTTAACCGCCAGACCCCCGGCGCCAAAAGATCCTTATTTGTACCATAATTGTTTCTTAAAAGATAGTCATGTTTCTGCAAAGCCAAGGAATTATGTCCAGAAAACGAGGAAATGGGGTTTTCCAGTTTAGTCAAAAATGGTGAGAAATTATGTTCGAATGGTGCGAAGGGGAGGGGCTGGGGAGGGGTCTGGGTACATTAGGAATAGTCTCCAGTATGCCCTCCCTGACGAACTTCTCGAATACTCCAATCCACAGCCTCCCGTAGTTTCTGCAATTCCGGCTCATTTGATCGAATGAGCCAGATCTCGCTTGCTAGCCCTCAAGTACCGGATGTGATTGAAAGTCTGGTTTCTTTCCTAATGCCTAAATGATTTCTGTTTTCTTTTGACCAATGATTCCCTACTGTTGAAATTGCCTGGTCTCCTCGCTGTTTCCCTTCGACACACGACACAGGGTCAAATCTTTTGTTGAGAGATTCCCATTGCGCGCCCAAAAGAATGTCGGCAATCAATGTTTCAACCTAAAAACGGCAGTTACATGGCAGCTCTCCCGTTCATGCTTCGAGAGCCTCAGCACGAACGGGGTGCCGTGGTCGTCACCCGTTGGGTGAGAGTCCGTTCGCCCTGAGCGCCGCGGCCCCCGCGGCAGTCGAAGGGACCTGAGATGTCCAACTGCCGTTTTTAGGTTCAACGACACCTGGAAGGATCACTGGAGAGGCCGGTCTTGCTGTGCCATTGTATAGACTATAGACATGGGTAACAGTTGTACCGGCGACATGGGTAACACTTTTGGCTTCTGTGGCATGCTGCCACCTCCATCCAAGGAGGTCAGTATGCCCTGGTCTGAAAGGGATCGCATGTCGTTGCGGGAAGAATTGATTCACTTGATCGAAAGTCAGAAGATTTCGATGACGGAATTGTGTCGACGGTTTCAGCTTAGTCGGAAGACGGGCTACAAATGGGTGCAGCGGTTTCGCGCCGAAGGTACGGCGGGGCTGGCGGATCGGTCGCGCCGCCCGCAGAGCGGGTACACTATCAGGTGCCGGAGCCCACGCGACAGTATCTTGTGGCGGAACGGCAATGGCATCCGGCGTGGGGGGGCGCGGAAACTGCGGCAGCGGGCGCACACGCATGGCCTGCCGATGGTGCCGGCTGTGTAGTACGATCACCACCTTGTTGAACCTAGAAACGGCAGTTGGGCGCAAAAAAGACGCGTAAGATATTGGTGCGCATCGTGAAATACAAAAAGTCGTGGTCACCTCTCTGGTGATGAGACATTTTTGTATTTTGCCAGGTGCGCTAAGGGTCCGTCACGAAATAACCGGGACAATTGGGAGGCCCAGATTTGTGATCGGGGCAAGGCGCGACGAGGGAGCAGAGCGGGGCTCTGTGACCGAGGAGCAACGCCGCCCCGGGCCAAAGATGGGCCTCCCCGGAGGGCCGGACGCTTTTGGGCTCCGCCGGCGTCGCTCATCGCTTCCATACTCCCGGTATGCGCGCTCTTCGCTCCTTGGCTCGCTCCAAAATCGTCTCGGCCAATTGTCCCGGTTATTTCGTGACGGACCCTAAGGGCTCGCGCAAGAATAACTTCCCATCTTTGAGCGTCGATCCATCCTGTCTGGCGGCGTTGCTCGTCCCTTACATACCAAGAGTATGCGCAGTCCTCGCGCCTTGCCAGACAGGTGTCTCGTCACCCCAAAATGGGAAGTTATTCTTGCGCGAGCCCTGAGGACCTGCGAGAAAATAACTTGATCAATATCGCGCCAAGATTTGGGTCGGATTTGGACGAAACGATTGAGAAACACTCGAGGCATAGCACAGCTATGGTGAGGGTTTTTCGATTGAGGCCCGTTCAACCTAGAAACAGCAGTTGGGCGCAAAAAAGCCGTGTAAGACATTGGGGTGCATGGTGAAATACAAAAAGTCGTGGTCACCTCGGTGGTGATGAGACATTTTTGTATTTTATCAGGTGCGCCAAGAGCTTGCGCGGACTTTTGTGATCCAACTGCTGTTTCTAGGTTCCAAGATGGCCCGAAGATTGGATGCGATATTGATCAAGTTATTTTCTCGTAGGTCCTAAGAGCTTGCGCCGACTTTTGTGATCCAACTGCTGTTTCTAGGTTGAAGGGTTCGTTCACGGCAACGCAGCGCTTCGCCTCCTTATGGCGTCAGGGTTGGGAATGGCCCTTCATTCCTCCTTTGGGAAAATCTCCCCTCCCCCCCTTCCGGCCAAGTTTAGGTTTTATCCCCAAAAGAGGGTGCTATGCGAAAAATTTTAGGAGGCCTCTTAATTTTTAGTTATTGCTTGGTTTCATCTGGAGGTGGGTCGGTTGTCCAAGAAAAGAGTTCCAGCCAGGGAGAATATCTAGGAGCTTTTGTGCGGTCGGAGATTCCTGGGTATGAAATTTGGGAGGTAGTTCCGGGGCCTAGGAAATTACAGGTTGAAGGTATCTCTGGGGTACTCATTAGGGATTCGGAATATTCGTTTGTCAAAGAAGGACGTAATGCCTGTAAGGCTGTAGTCAATTTCCGAACGGACATTGCCCTAGGCCCGGTGGTCCGGGAAATACCTAAAAAGAGCGTATTAAAAGTTGGTGGCGTTGTGTTTCTCTATGCCGATTGTGTAACCAAGATTCGAAAGCTTCCTGCTGTCTCAGGACCATTTCCCGAAGCATGAGAATTGGGTTTAATGATCGAGTGAAGCCGGTGTTTGGATCTTCAAATTGTTATGAGCACGAGAGTTTTCTCAATTTTGCGGTGGTGAATCCTCCGCCTGCCTGGTGAACAATCCCTGGAAACAGCCGATGATTCGTGTAGAATAGTGTCTGAGAGAAAACACCGTAATTGACCCCAAATCCCCCCCAATCCTGACCTTAACAGAGAAAAGACAATCCCTAGGTCACTTGCGTACCCCGGCGGGTTAAGGCGGATTGTAAGGCCCTTGGGTTAATGGGTTTGGTAATAAAGTCGGACATCCCGATCGCGAGGCATCGTTCCCGATTTTCTTGAAGAACATTGGCGGTGAGGGCAATAATCCACGGACGCCTTTCCGGCGGCATGATTTTAAAGATGTGTTGCGTAGTTTGGATCCCATCCATCTCCGGCAGTTTGATATCCATGAAAATGACATCGTACTGGTGAGTGTTCAATCTTTTCACGACGTCGATGCCGGTTTCGACAATATCCGCCCGGTAGCCCATTGCAGCCAGCATGTCAATGATAACCTGCTGATTAATAGGGTCATCTTCCGCCACGAGGATGCGCGCGGGAAAATGTGTCGCAAGCTGTGGATCAAGACGCGGGGATGTCTCTTGACCCATCTTATCCGATGACTTCTCAGTAAGTGCCTTGGTCTTGATGGTAAAGGAGACCGTGGTTCCTTGGCCGGCCTGACTCTCGACCCATATCCTCCCATTCATGAGAGTGACGAGCTTGGAACAAATGTTCAATCCCAAGCCTGTTCCACCGTATTCCCGTGCCGTGGATGGAACGACTTGGGTGAACGCTTCGAATAAGGTGAATTGCTTTTCTGGAGAGATCCCGATGCCCGTGTCTTTCACGGAAAAAAGTAAGGTCAACGTTTGCATGGCTTGGGATGTCTTGTGGATGGAAATCTCAACCTCCCCACGATCGGTAAATTTTACCGCATTCCCGATCAGATTGATCAAGATTTGCCGAAGTCTTGTGATATCGCCCTGTATCTCGACAGGGACATCATCCTTGATCACAAAGTCTAGACGAAGTCCTTTCGCGGTGGTTTCAGGAAGGAAGAGTTCGTACAACGATTTCATCATATGAGGAATGTTCAGCGGTTGACGCTTCAGGGACATTTTGCCCGATTCCAGTTTGGAGAGGTCTAGAATATCGTCCAGGAGTGCGAGGAGAAATTCACCGCTGACACTGATGGCCTCGACATATTGTTTTTGTTTTTCATTAAGCTCGGTGGTTAATAACAACTCCGTCATGCCGAGGACCCCATTCATCGGGGTTCGGATCTCGTGACTCATGGTCGAGAGAAAATCAGACGTGGATTTGGCAATGGCCTTGGTCCTGCGAAGGGTATGCTGTAATTGTTCTTCTTCCGCCTGTTGCTCGGTAATATCGTAAAGTAACCCAACGCCTTCCCCATCATCACTCAAGCTGAGAGAGACATCAAACCAGCGGGCATGACCCCGACTATGACAAAAGCGTAGCTTATCAGATCGACTTTTTGGTGTTTGAGGACCTATGGTCACGAGGGCCAGCCCCTTTTCCCGATCTTCTTCGCATAAAAAATCGGTGAGAGGACGGCCGAGCGTATCCTCTATCGGGTACCCCAGCAAATCCTCCCAAGCGGGATTGACGAAGGTCAAACAGCCATGTTGATCGTATTTAAAAACGACGTTTCGTATTTCCACCAAAGTTCGATACCGTTGTTCGGTTGCCGCCAATTCTTCAAACAGGCGGTGACTGATTTGGGCTTGAATGTCCCCTCGGCTTGGGAGGTGAGAAGAGTTCGTTCTGGAAAAGCTCAGCGTGTGTAATAAGGCCTTATGATCCACCACGTTGGCATAAAGAGGAAATATATTCTCACAGAAAAAATCTTGTTCATACACACTGCGACCCGAGGTGCAATCCGAGAGGATGGTGGTTTTGAAACCCAGTTCGACGGCAGAACGTGCCGTTGAGTCGACACAAATGGAGGTGACGACCCCCGCAATCACCACTTCCGTGATATCGTGGGCCCGGAGTAGGGACGCAAGGTTTGTATTAGAAAATGCGTTCAGCCCGAACTTGCCAGAAATTTCCACAATTCGTTCCCCGTAGGCTTTCAATTCCGGGATGGTCTCTGCACCAATGGTGCCGGCTTGAAAGGCGCCCGCCTCTTTGATGGATTTTAAAATTCCGATGGGATCAACCAATTCCCGGTAGTCAGGGGCAAACACGATCGGGGTGGTAATGAGCAAGACGGGAGTGTCCCTGAGTTCGTCCACCAGATAACAAGTATTCGCCAAAATTTGTGTGGCCTGGGATGAAGCCTCAATGGCCTCACGTAAGACTCCCTCAGCCGAGAAATATTCATTTTGATACCCGATGAGTATCAGGGCGGTTTTTTGAGGGTCCATGTCGATTTTCTCCGTTTACACGCCATTCACCCGCCTTATACTTTGAGATAGGAGGATAAGCAAGTAGGAGTCGTTTTGGAGGCTAACTCTTGAATAGACTGCATGGAAGGCATATGGTCCCCCGAGGGGCCCATGCGGTCAGGGAATGTTGGCCATGACCGTTCCAGTCCTCCTGGATCATGTGGGGGTGGGGCCTAGGTCCAAGCAACAGAATACCCTTATTGATGAGATCGAGGATACATTCACAGTGATCGCCGGCCAGGAAAAGGCCAAGCCGAGGCTGATGACGTGCAATCTCTTTGACCAACTCAAGTAAGGAGTCCGTTAACACATACGTTGTAAAATAGGGATTATCCGGGGCACACAATTCGACCTGGTGACAGGTGATTCCGTATTGGAATTTTGTGCAAAAAACCATTTGCTGGTTCAGACTCAGAAAGAGTTGACTACAATCGGGACGACGTAATAAGGCTTGCTGCTCAAAGTATTGTTTCACTTGCTCGTGAATCGGTTTCAGAGGACTGCTTATCACGCGGGTCTTATAACTCCCTGCTGTGGTGTCGAGAAGGCGGTGGATGAGGATATATCCGAAATTCACGGCAGTGAGTCTCGCTCGTCGAAAGTTGTTTATCCAGCGTTCTATTTCTTGATTGTAACTCTTGAAGTCTTGACCAAACGGCGCGTGACTGTGCGGGACGGAAAACAATACCTCGTTCCGATCCGCCGTATGAAGAATCAGTGTTTGTGCCGGACCACCCTTCCACCAGTGACTCAATTTCGACTCATAGTTATTCAGATCCACCAAATCGGAAACAATATGTAATTTTCCAAGAGGACGTAAGTGTTGTGAGGCATTCGAAATGATTTGGGCAAGAATTTCCTCTCCCTGCCGACCGCCGTCTCTAAATCCCAAATCATAAACAGGACTAGGAACAAAGGGAGGATTGGCTAAAATACCATCGAAAGACCTGCCATGTACGGCATCATAGAGATTGCCTTTCAGAAATGTGACATTCTCAATGCCGTTTAATTGGGCATTAAATCTTGAAAAGCGTATCGCTCTCGGGTTGACGTCCACACCTATGACCTCTTTGGCATACCGACTAGCGACGATCGCTTGTACTCCGGATCCCGTGCATAAATCCAACAGGTGATTGGCTGGATCACGTGGGGCCGTATTCACTAAGCCTAGGCTATCCAACCCGACATACATGACGGGATCTTCGGCGATTCGATCTTCATCCAGGAGCATATATCGGTGATCCGTCCCGATAAAAAACCCATCCACGTCATAGAGATCGATACGGGACGCGAAGGCTTCCCCGCGTGGGATGAGTACCCCAAGATGCCTGAGGGTTTGGAAACAGGCTTGGCCGAACAGGGTCTCCAGCTTTGGACGAGGCAGGGCAACACGCAACAAGAAAACACGAATCAAGTCTGCGAGATCGGTATCAGGCAGGACAAAACGATTGTAATAGTGTAAATGGGTGGGGTCAATTTGTTGGAGGGCATCGAGACCAAGGAGTGTGCAAATATGGATTTCCGTATACTCGCTGCGCAGGAGCACATCGCGAATCTGTCGCAGGATGTGTCGTAAAGAGTATTCCTCGTTTTCAAAGGGGGCCAGGGTGTGAGTGTTATGTGCCGAAAGAGCATCATCCGGGGGAATCGGCTTACAAGGTATCGTCGGCAAATCGTACGCCTGGAGTTGTTGTGTTCCCCAATGGATTTCTTTTTCCCATTCCGATGTGCTGTATTGTGCTTCAATCCGTAATGCGTCCAGGCAATCAGAAGAATTGCCCAGCAAGGCCATCAGCAATCGCACTTGCCTAAAGGAATACCTGGCTGGTTTCTTTTTGTAACTCAGGTCAATTAAATGAGACTGATTCATGGGATCCAATAGTAAGACAACACCTGAAGACAGATGGGTACTAAAGGGACGGTGGAATGGATTCTCCGGAAATAATCGGGTGGTCTCCTTGTATTTACCGCCTTGTGAAGAAAGTGCGGTTACCTCTTCCAAGGACCACGGGCATTAATCCATGTCTCCAAAAAACAACGCGCGATCGAGTTTTTTCATGAGGTCCGTCACCGGCGGTTGTTCGGGCGCGAGTCCTTGAGGATGAGGATTCTTTTTGACGGTTGCCAGATGATCTTCATAGGCCTTGACCGGGCAGTCACGTTTGGTGATCCACAAGTTTTCCAAACAGAGGTAATCGATATCCGTCTGTAAAAACATTTCAATGGCTTCTTCGGGTGTTTCAACAATCGGTTGGCCGGCCATGTTAAAACTCGTATTCAGCAAAACGGGTAGCCCTCCCCGGATGGTCGTGATGGCCCAACAGAGCTGATAGAGAAAGGGGTGTGTCTCACGGGTCGTGGTCTGTAAGCGTCCCGTGCCATCATGGTGCGATACGCCAGGGATGTGTGCCTGATATTCCGGTTTGATTGGTGAGATCAGTAACATAAAGGGTGACGGGTGGGTGTGCTCGAAGATATCGCCTACCTTTTCTTCGGGTACGACAGGGGCGAACGGACGGAAGGCTTCGCGGAATTTTACCCGGGCATTGATAATATCTTTCATTTTGGAAAAATGCGGATCCGCCAGGATTGAGCGATACCCTAACGCCCGCGGTCCGTATTCGGAACCTCCCGCAAATCTGGCGATGATATGTCCTTTCGCCATCGCTCGTGCGGAGTGTTCGATGATTTGTGCCGAGGTACATTCGTGAATGTCGAGGCCATGTGAAAATTTTTCCAACGCCTGTCGTATTTCGTCGGATGAGTACGGACGCCCGAGGTTTGCGGTTTTGAATGGGTGTCGTTGTGTGCCCTGTCCTTCCGTGGCATAGGCCCACAATGCACATCCGGCGGCTATCCCTGAGTCCCCAGCTGCGGGGAAGATAAATATATCTTCCAACCCCAATTGTGTCAGCAGCTTATAATTAGCCACGGAGTTCAAGGCCACACCGCCCGCCAGGCATACCTTACGAATGCCTGTCTGTCTGACCGCCAGACCAACAATATGGAAGAGGGCCTCCTCCAATTCTTTCTGTACCTTAAAGGCAAGATCCACAAGATAGGGTCGAAGATACGCCTTGCCCTCCTGAGTGTCATAGCGTTTTTCGAGGGCGGCGATTTCCAGAAAAATGTCATAGGCGGAAATGGCCAGGCTATAACTGTTGGCTTTAGCCTAGAAACGGCAGTTGGGCGCAAAAAAGACGTGTAAGGTATTGGCGTACATGGTGAAATAAAAAAAGTCGAGGTCACCTCGGTGGTGATGAGACATTTTTTTATTTTGCCAGGTGCGTCAAGAACTTGCGCGGACTTTTGTGATCCAACTGCTGTTTCTAGGTTTAGTATGTATCCAGCCCTGCCAGTGTGATTGGTGTTTCCCATAGGGGGCTAACCCCATTAATTTTCCCGCTTCGGGAATGGCGAGCTTGGATCCCGTCTTCGTCACAAAGCCTGCCTTGCGCGTGACATATTCATACAAAAATCCCAGAGTGGAGAGTTCCGCCAGATGAGCAGGGACATATTCCGTATGCAATGGGATGATCTTCTCGTTTCGCCCTTCATACAATGAATAGGATTCCGTGTTGTGTGCATGGGTCGAGCCGCTGCCATCGACGACGACGATCACAGCCTCATCAAATCCGGAAGGCCAATAGGCGCTATAGGCATGTGCGAGATGGTGGCTGGGAATCGATCGAATCTTATGCGCAACCTTTTGAGGTAAACACCTTTTTAAGATATGAGAGCTCCAATCGATTCCCGGCATGTTGGCGGTAATGGTGTCCACGTCGGCTAGGTCAAGGTTGTGATGTTCAAGGCAGTAGAGGATCGCTTCCATCGGGAGTTGAACGGCCTTGGGATCATCGACCGATTGTTGGAGAAGCCCGAGGCTGTACTTGTGACGATCCAGCCGTTCTTGCTGAATCGCTGTCAAAAATTTTCCCTCGGATACTAACGCTGCGGCGCGATCATGGCTAAGATTAATGCCTAAGTGATAGTGACTCATGGTCTGTCCCTTTCGTTCGAGGTTGACGATAACACACGTTTTGCGACTTTCATGGAAAATGAGAAAATGAGATGCTGGGATGAATAAAAACCGCGATCCACAAAGTGTATGGACCTTACCTAAAATAACCGAGGCTTCCCTATATCCAAATGGGTGTTCTTAAAGCCATTTACCTAATGTCCTGACAGAAGGTTAAACTTTTCATGTATCTACGGTTATCTACCTTAAAATGAAATGAGACGTTTTCGGTTGCTGAGGCCTAAGGGGAGAGGGGGGTCAGAGAGTGAACCGGAACGAAGCCGATGGTATTCCGTTAGCCTCGGGCCGTTTACCAGAGCGTGCCGGTAAGGGCTCGGGATCATGGACGGCCTTCCAGGGTTTCAGACGTGGCTGGGAAAAAACACTCACAATTGGAAGGACAAACCACACGGGCATGGGCCTTGATAACAACCCATGGTAAAAACGGATCAATCCCAATTTTGGTGGAGTAAGGCGAAACCCTATGACACTCCGCCCGTATCACCCCTCGTCCATTGTCATTTTGACCCTTGGGAGAACTCTCCCCCATTCCCGCCCGGGTCACGTTCTTTCGGGCCAAGCGATTTCTCCTTGCACTCGAAATGACAGAAAGAAGCCTTCTAGTTGTTCATCCAACCAGACTTGCTCCTTACCACTTCCGCCTCTTGTCATTTCGACCCTTGGGAGAAATCTCGCCATTCCTGCCACGCCTGAGCAGGCTGTTCACCCCTCAACACGGTCCCCATGACCTGCGGTGGGCCATGGAATAGGTCCCAATTCCACCAAAATTGCAACTGGTCCGTAAAAACCAGGTCCTTCTGCAAAGAGAATTCTTTCACAGGCTCTCCGTGCCCCATTCCATCCGCCACATCGTATCGCCATCCTGATAACAACATCCTAGCTCCAAGGGCCGGTCAGCCCCTCCTCACAGGGTGAAATCTCGCCCGGCGGACCGGAGTCCGGAAATTGATCCTCCGGTGACGTCTTTAGGACTTTTCCGCCCGGGCAAAGAAGCCTTTTATCATTCCTATTTCTTTCCCAGCCAGTCCCCAGGGTTCTGGGAGGCCAACCCCACTGGAACAATCCCGTCCACAGGTCGATCAACACCCTCAACCATACGTCATGACGGACATTTTGTAAGTATCGGCTGAGTTTATTTTTGACGGTAGATATTTCAGCTTGTTATAACTTTCATCGCCATTACCGTCTTGATTCTTTTTTTGACCAGGCACCGGGACGCTAAAACCAGGGGAGATGGATGCGATGGAAGACAAGATGTCCGACAAAACCATTAAGGAAATACGGGCGACCTTCGTGCATGATATCTGTTCTCCCTTACTCTATATGAACATCTGCGCGAGGAACCTCAAGCAGTATTTACCCATGGTACTGGAAGGTTATCAACAGGCTATAAAACAAGGCCATGCCGTACAAGAGATCCCACCGCGCGCCCAACAGCTGTTCACTGAAATGCCCAACATGATGGAGGAATACCTCGATAAGATGCAGGCGATTATCAATACCTTTTTAGCACAACTGACGGATCACTCACAGTCTGTCGCCCTCAAAAAGCCGACGCCCTCCCTTTCAAAGGAGGGTTGGCCCAACCTTCATCAACCACAGCAACCAGACCGGATGATTCGCGTGCTCCTTGCTGAGAACGAGCGGATCCATCAACAAGTGGCCGTGGACATGCTGGAACTATTAGGCTGCCACGTGGATATTGCGGACAATGGGCAAGCGGCCATCGATCGATGGCAAGCGACGTCCTATGACCTCATTTTCATGGATTGCCGTCTGCCGGAACTCGATGGTTATCAAGCGGCATCAATTATTCGACAGATGGAAGCCGGCGCCGGGAAAATTCCCATTATCGCCTTAACCGCTAGTATTGCGGAAGATGAACGAGGAACCTGTTTGCAAGCGGGCATGAATGATCTCATCACGAAACCATTAAAGCTTGAGAAGCTGAGAATCGCCTTAGAAAAATTTATCCCCTTGCTATAGGCCGAGACCTTCATACACAGGGAAGAGCAGAAGACTCTCGTGACTGTCCTTGAAACGTTACTCATCGTCTACAGCGAGTTGTTGTAGTCAAAAATGACCACCAAACCTCTCGGACCGACAGCGACTTCTTCAGCACACACGATAGGAATCCCGCCCAATAGGATCACGGGCAAGATTAAGGGACGGCGGGGGATTTCAGTCGATACCGCAGTTCGATTGAGCAGGTGTTTTGAGAACACGGTACTCTTCCGGGTTGACCTTCATTTACGAATGACTGAAAAAGCCTTACCCAGCAGGCGATATCTACATTTTGACGGCCAGATCAGACGGGTCGATCGGAATTTCCGCCTGGAAAACCGATCCCGATTCACTGGAGCTGGTCAATTCCACGTTGCCATGGTGTTGGATCAGGCCCCATCGTGCAATGAAGAGCCCTAAGCCCATATGGTGGTAGATCCCCAAATTGTATTCACTCAGCGAATAGGGCTGTATCCTGGGAGCTGTTTTCGGAAGACACGTGGAATAGAGGGGAAAAAAGATTTTGTCCTGTTCAAAAGGATCCACCCCTGGCCCGTTGTCCTGCACCTGAATACGCACGAGGGGCTCGGGCTCAGCCATGAAAGACACGGTGACCGACACAAGCCGAGGAGAATCAATCGTCTTCCTCACATTAAAAATCACTGCATTTTCAAGGAGAGCTTTGATTGCGTACGACAAGACGGTCGGCTGAATGAGTAAATGAGGGAGATTGGGGGCATAGTCCTCCTTCCACTCAACAGAGAGGCCTAATGGTTTCACGGCATCTTGGGCCTCCTTCACACAACCGTGAACCAGCGGCTCTATGGGAAGTCGTCGGAAGTGAGAGGGCTGCTGATACATGTTGCCCACCTGACCAAACCGACTGATCACGATGCCCAAATGGGAAAAGCCTTCCTCACTGGCGGACAGGAATGAACGCTTGGTAAACTGGTTGAGTTTATGCCTTTCCGCGTGCAGGCTGGCTTCGAGCACAGGAAAGAACCGGTCATACATGGCCGCGCTGAATTCTCCCATCAGAGAGAAATATTCCCGCTGCGTCATATTTTTCAGCAATCGTGCATTGGCCTCAGCTAAACGGCGGCGCTCCACTTGCGCATGAGAAAACTGCAGGGCCTGGGAGACACGAGCGACAAGATCCGTTTCATCCCAGGGTTTCAAGACATACTGATAGACACCCGCTTCATTCACGGCATCCAGGAGATAGTCCGGCTCAGAATAGGCCGAGAGAATCATTGTCATCATATCAGGGTGGCGGGCTTTGACCTGTGCCAAAAACTCTGTCCCACTCATGCCGGCAGGCATTTTTTGATCCGCAATGACCAACTGAGGCGACACCTCGCTCAAGAGCTGTAAGCCCTCCTCACCACTTCTTGCTTTGGCGACGGAAAAACCTTCGTGTGTCAAGACCCTATAAAGCTCATCCAGGACGAAGGACTCATCATCTACGATGAGGATCGTGTATCGTTTCCACACATCGTTCGAAGGAGAGATCGGTAACCTTGTCATGGTCGTGGTCATGCGTGATTCCTTTCTTTTGTTATGGCAAATGAATACGACATTGGACACCTCCGCCATGGTCGCCATGCGGAGCGATACTTGAAAGTCGTGTCTGAGGTGGATTGAAAAAACGCGGCGTCTCGGGTTGAAATGGTTGTTCGCCAACATCCACCTTCAACCACAAAGGAGAGACGCCACGATGAGTGAGAGTACCAAAACTGAGGCCGGAGAGCGAGAGGAACGCGATACCCAAAATCCGCGATGGATTTTGTTAACAAGACTTCTGTGGCGGAAACCACCTTTGTTATCCACTAGAGAAGTCGCATGAGCAATGTTCTTGCTGGATCCGAGGCCGCATCCAAGGGGTTCCTTGCCGCAATGGGTTCAACCGGCTCCTTCTGGGCACACTGCTCCTTTCATACTGCCTCTCGCGTCTGCTTCCTGCCCCGGCTTATGCCTGGGCGGCTTCCGCACAGCGCGTGCGAATCTCTTCACACAAGCCCCATAACCAATGCGGCACTTTGCGAATGACTGCGCCGGCATGCCGGCGCACTTTGCCCGCCACCTGATAGAGCCGCCACCGCCCCGTACGCACTGGGCACCGGCTCCAGGCATGGGGCACCGCCAACAACTTGACCACCACAAACAGGTTGTAGGCTAACACGCCAATGCGAAAGAAGACGGCATGGGCCGCAAAGGGCCCACACGGCAGTCGTTCCCTGCCAAAGCCAATCTTCAGTTCGTTGATGCGATTCTCGCTGGTCTCGCCCCGCTGGGTGTACCACCGCACAATCTCCTCGAGGGTTCCGTCTCGGTTCGTCGCAATCAGCGTGTAGCGCAGGCTGGGGGCCTCGGGGGCAAACAGATCCTGTTGCACGGGTCGGCGCAGCACGATGAGCCGAAAGGCGTGCGTGGTCTTGGCCATACCATGCACGGTTTCAGCGAGGTGCCCATCCCGATAGGGTTGCCCCTGAGTGTCAGGGCTCGCCGCAATGGCGGCCTGCACGGCTGTATCCTGCACGCCCCCAATCGCAAACGTCACCGCATGCTCCTCACACCAGTTGAACCTAGAAACAGCAGTTGGGCGCAAAAAAGACGTGTAAGATTATTGGCGCACCTGGCAAAATAAAAAAATGTCTCATCACCACGAAGGTGACTACGACTTTTTTTATTTCACCATGCACACCAATAGCTTACACGGCTTTTTTGCGCCCAACTGCCGTTTCTAGGATTATTTCTGTTGACTGACGGCCAACGCAAATCCCTCATTCCTCAGGTATATCCCCCTCCAGCCTCGTTTCGCGTTCCTCATTAAGAAACCGTTTGTTCTTCTGACCATTGGAATGCCTTCACTGCTGTCCAATTAGAGGAATGGAGCCAATGTTGTCCATTTTTGGAAAGTCTGTGATCTTTTTAGCTATCGGGGTTTATTTCAGTTTCCTAATGGTGTGTTCCTCCACTTCTGGTCCAATGGAACGTCATCAAATTAGGACCACCATCATTTACGCTGATGAAGAATCAATTAATTTGGCAGCTCGCGCACGAGGCTACCTGGGGCCCTCAAAGGTGAATCCCGTTCGAAATGAAATCTGGTGCCCGAATAATGAGTCTCCCCAAGCGCTTCGAACCTGCGGGCATGAATTACGTCATCTGGTGAAAGGGCAGTTTCATGATTGAGTGAGGAGAGATAGGTAAGTTAATAGTACGCTCCCGTATGTCCTCCCTGTCGCACTTCTCGAATACTCCAATCCACAGCCTCCCGTAGTTTCTGCAATTCCGGCTCATTTGATCGAATTTGCCAGATTTGGCTTTCCAGTGCTTCAAGTGCCGCGTGCGCTCGGAAGTCTGGGGATTTGCCGATGGCCCAGACGATCTCTGTTTTTACTTGAATGTCCAGGCCTGGCTTTTTCAAGAGTTCTATGTACAGAGGAGTCAGACTCGTGTCTCCGGTGGCAGCGCCAATACGTCCCAAACTTTGTGCAGCTGCGGCTTGCATTTTTTCATCGGGGTGGGTTTGAAGGAGTGTGATGAGCGGTTCCTGAGCCTGAGCCCCAAAGTTCCCCAATGCCCAAGCCGCATCAATTTGAAGGGTCGAGTTGCTGAGTAAATCCAACAAGCAAGGGAGGGCCTGTTCGGCCTGAATCTCCCCGAGAAGTGCAATGATTTTTTTCCGTCTTTGAAGTGATGTCTGGGAGTTTTCTAATAAAACCACGAGGCGTGGCACTTGTCCCCATTCAGCGGACAAAAGGGTTGGAAAATCCAACACTTCAAGATACTGGCTGGAGAGTGGAGCTGCGTGGGCCATGGATGGGAAGCCGGTGGTCATGCGATTGAGGGATTCGGCTGCTTGGACTCCTTCGTTATAGATAATGATATCAATACGTTGCCAGTCTACAGGTTTTTCCTGGACGGCATAGTGAAAGAGGCAGGGGGGACCTGAGATTTGGAGAGCGTATTTCTCTGTGGAATTGGTTGGTGGTTGGATGCGTATAGGTTCCTCACATTGAAAAGATACGGTCACGTCATGCGGGGAGTTGAAGTTGGTCACGATCGTATAGCCCACTTTCTGGAATCGTTGCGTGATCACATCGGTAACCGGTTGAGGGTCAATCTGAATCCCTCCTTTGACAACTTCGGTCTGAAGATAAATCGTGTGGGCTTTGACCAATGAAGCAATGGGTCGTCGGGGTGTGAAGATTTCTTGACCCCATGCTATGCTGATGAGGCTCTCCGAGCAGAGGAAAAGGACGAGCGCAATTGCCCCGAAGGATGTTTTTAGCGGGTGAGGATACAACATCTTTAACCCATTCGGCGATTCATGGTTTTGAATCTTGTCTGTGTCCCTGCCTGGTACACATTGTGACAAATTTCATTAGGTCGTTACAGTCCAGTGTATCTCAATTTTCCTCTGAGTTCAGTAAGATAGTTCACAAGAATTTTTGATGGTTGTGATGGTTTCCCCTTTTCTTATTAGGGCTGGCTCTTTTTCCGAATTGTAAGGGTTCGCGCAACGCCGCCAGACAGGATGGATCGACGCTCAAACAGGGGAAGGTATTCTAGCGCGAGCCCTAAGCATCCATAGCCTTCTTGCAGGGTGCAGCTTCCCGTGTCTTGTGGTCTTTTCCACTGTTCCCATCGTCTTGCAGGGCCATTTCATTCTTTTTATAAGCAAGGGATTCCATGAGGTTTTTTGTGCCCTCTTTTTCAGGGCAGGGCCATGCGGATGGCTAAATGGGGCTTGCCCCAGAGCAGTCTACACGCCTGCGCGATATTGGTGTAGCCTTTCAGGCGTAAGAGACTGATGGCATAGCGTCTCAGACAGGTCATGACCATTGGGCCATTGAGACTTCGTATCTGACTCCTGTCTTCATCAAAGGTGACGTCCAACACATAATGCTGCTTATTCTCCACACTCCAATGCTTTCGGTTTTGCGAGAGGATGGTCTTCGGCCCCGCCTTGTCTTTGGACTGACTCGTGACACCGCAGACCGCTTCGACGGTCGTGAGGCCCTGCTTGAGATGCGTCACTTCCCTCTCAATGCAGAAGACTTGCTGGACATGAGGAAAGTTGACATAGGCATTCAGGGAGTCATCGCACCAGATCCTGCGGGTCGTGATCTGCCCATGGCCTTTCTCGGTGGTGGCATAATCGCACCGGCGTGCTCGCAACGCTAAGGCCTCAATGTCGTGCTTCAAGGTGGGCTGGTTTCCCTTGACGGTGAAGACGAAGTCGGCGCCGCGTTCGTGCACCAGGTACTCGGCAATCTCTTTCTGGGTGAGGAGCGCATCCGCCGTGATCACCTTCCCTGCGATCTCGAGCGCATCTAACAGGGGCCGCACGCAGGGGATCTCATTGGTCTTGGAGTGAACTTTTTTTGGGTGAGGTGGCGCCCGGCTTGATGGGTGACGGCGCTGAGGACGTGGGTCTGTTCGCTTGGGACCTTCGACGTCCCCCGCATGGTCTTCCCATCAATGGCAATGCCCTGATCCTCCCCGCCGAAGGTGTCCAGCCACCGGCCGAGCAGGGTATCGACTTCACAGGGGTCGACGGCCGTGATAAAGCGGTAAAGAGTGCTGCGGCTCGGGACGAGGTAGCGCCCCCCTCGCTGAGTACAGCCTAGCCGCTTGCGCATCGGCTGCGATAACTGCTGGGCCCAGTCCGAGATCGCTTCATAGCCGCGCGCGCCGCACAAGGTGGCACAGAACATGATCGCCGTGAGGGCGCGTCGGGTGTGCCGTTGCCCTTGCAAATGGCGGGGATCGGTCAGCTGCACCACATACGTAAAGAGGGAGTCCGTCTGTTTTGTATTCAATCTCATCTGAGGCGCTTCTCCTTTCTGATAGGGCTGATCAAGCATCGGGCGTGCAAGGATCTCTCGGGCTTGGGGATGCAGCCGCACGACTAGGATGCGCTTCGGTCTCTCATGCTGAACATAACACGTGTTCGACTTGCGAAACCCTCGTGTCAGACCGAGCTCGTGCCACCCGGCGGCCCGATAGCAGGTCCCGGTGAAGCGGGCAGGATCGACGAAGGTCTCTAAGAGGAGCAAGGGGTAGCCGTGGTACAGTTGCCAATCGGCCGAGATCCGTTTCGCGCAGAGCGACAGGACTTTCGAGGCGAGGTTCTTTTGCGAACAGCCCGGCAGCATGAGAAACCGGGTGTTGTTGGCCAGTAAATGGAGTCGTTGCCATTGAAAACAGGGGGGCCAGCCGATCCAGTGGTCTCGCGGTCTCGATTTGAGGGCCGCCGCCGCAAACACCAGCAAGGCCAGCCAGCGATCCTGCACACAGGCGAGATATTGTATCGATTGGCCAATCAGCGGGGCATGACCGAGGTAGTGGTGTCTGTCGAGAAGGGTCTTGAAGGCGTCCTTTTCGTCTCGGACAATTGGGCGAACCACGACTTGCCTCAGATCAATGTCCGGCTGTCCGCTTGGCGATTCGTCTGGCATGCAAAAGAGTATGCCGTAAACGAAAAGAAAAAGCCAGCCTAAATCGATTATTCCTTATTATCTATAAAGTTACACTTTAATATGAAATAGCCCTGGCACCCATTGGGTGATGGGGTCCAATAAAGGAGAAATTTCACGAAGACTGGAAAACGGCTTCAATTTCTACGAGAAGATCGTTCCGACAAATATCCCCTTGCAGATAAAGAACTTCCAGAGAATTCCCAAGATGGTTGGTGACCATTTCCTCAATCTCGCAAAAGTGCTCACGATTTCTGATATACACTTTTGCTAGGGATTGCCTTGCTGCCAAACTACATGAAACTGGGAATATTTCTTGGGTATGACGAACGACAGCATCGATGTTACGAAGAGTTTCCTGTGTTTGTTTGGTCGGGTTGCCTGAGTGTTGTGTGGCATGGCCTACGATACTTGCTGTTCCGGCGAGGAACAGGTGGTGATGGTCCCCGGCTATAGCCATGGTGGCTCTAGCAAAAGATGGGCTTTTCGGTCCATAAAGGTCAGGGTATTCATAGGCGCTCAGTTGGCGAGGGTTTTCGACATGATTGCCAGGTTGTTTGCCGGCCAGGAAATAAATCTGCAAAGACCCGCTAGGAGTTCCCACGGCTGTGGCTGCAGGAAGAATGGCTTGGAATTCCTTTGTCCGGTAGGAAAAGGCTCGATGCCTCCCTTTACAAAACTGCTGATATCGCTCAAGACCATGATTTGTGAGGTTAATTTCTGGGAAGTAATTCCACACACGAAAAAGATGAGGATAGCCCAGTTCCGAGATCTGATCCAAGATTAATTGATAGGTTTCACAAGTGAGATCTTCTAGCGAGAGCGCTGACGATTCCCATACTTGCACTGATCCAAAAAGATAATGTGGGTTGCAGGCAACTTGAAGTCCCTTTTCTTGGACATACATAAAAGGATGCTCCCCCAACCACACTTCAACAATCGACTCCTTCTTGAATGGTCTCAGGGGTATGTTTGTTACCGGAATCTGATCCGTTTCTTGACCAATAAAGGAAAGAGGTTCACCAAAGCAAACAAGTCCGGCAATGCAGTTTTGAGGGGATTGCAAAATGTCGGCAACCTGGGACACCTCAAGATGTCGGACTTGAATGGGATAAAAAGCTGGCTTTCTTAATTCCCAGGCAAAGCGATTTGGCCTTGACTCGGAAGTAGCCTTCCCGGGACCATTGCCTGGAGATGGTTGCCTAGTCAAAATACACCCCTTATGACCACATTACTAAATTCCCTGCTTCCTTAGTTTGTAGGTTTCAAAGTTATCGATAGAATCATGAGGTCGTAGGCCAACTTAAAGAGGTCCAAAGGAAATCATGTTGGCGTGGTTCCAAAAATATCATCTGAAATCAAAAATGAAAAACCCAAAAAGTCGGGTTGGCAAAAAAGATTCTCTTTTCAATTCTAAAAACTGCGAATGTGTATACTGAGGAAAAGTAACCATTATTATCAAATTTTTCGGAAAAGGTGAAGGCTTGTTTGCCAAGATTTGACTCATTTGTTGTGCCTCCGTTTTTTGATAACCAACGGGCAGCTGAAACCAAGGCTTCCCTTTTATACGTGAAGGGCTCTAGCCTTCCTTCTCATAAATTTGCACTCCTCGGCAATAATCTTTCTTCCTCTGAGGAAGTCGATTCATTGTAAAATCTCAAAAGTATTTTCATCTTGTGCTCAATATAGACCCCCAAATATTTGATGTATGCCATTGCCTCTTTATGAAATTGGCGAGTGAGTGGCATAAAACTTCTTTTGGAGGGGACCGTGTAATCATGAGGGAATACTTTGGGCATCTCATGGGACCTCTTCCTAAATGAAAGAATTAGCCCTTGCCTTAATTTTTGAGTTATGAGGTAATGGCAGCCATAATTTTTGGGTTTTTCTTGGGGAACAGTAACTTCCCTGATATGTAGACACAGGGTATAGTGGCAACTTTTTTTACTTTCAAGGAAATCTTATGGACAAAAAATTTACTAGAAGTTCCCTATGTACTGGACAGTTTCCCCATCCATCCCGCCATTCCTGCTTGGTTTTGGCATTGATTCTTTCCTTCTTGTTCCTCCCGGGCTGTGTATTTGTTCGAGGAAATGTAGGGGAAGCTTTCAAAGATGAAGATATCGCACTTATCCATAAGGGGAGTTCAACCCGGGAACGTGTGGCAATTCTCCTTGGCGCCCCCATAGAAATTCTGGACGTAAGCGGATATGAAATTTTTCACTATCGTCGCTTTGATAGTAAATTAGGATACTTCCTGTTTTTATCACGGATGAATATCACGAGTGATCATGTGTATGTATTTTTTAATGAAAAAGGGATTGTGGAGGAACTGGTGTATGGGAAACGCAGTCCCAATCTCCAATTCCAAATATGGCCATTTGGGGAATAGGTTAGTCATGCACATGAATCGTCTCTCAGTAATTATTGGATGTCTTCTCCTGCCTTCACTTCTTATAGGTTGTGAATTTCGAAAAGTCGTTGTCAATGATCCCATCCGTCCAGAAGACGTGGCCTTTATCAAGTCTGGCAAGACTACAATGCAAGAAGTCGTGTCCCAATTGGGCGCCCCCGATGAAATTTTGGGGACCTCTGACCATCTTTGGTTTCAGTACCACTTTAAGACAACAAAGTTTTTAAGAATTGACTTTGGGGTGTTGCTTCGTCTTTGGAGCCCTGTGTCTCCTCCTCTGAGTATTGGCCAAAGTAATGCTGGTACGGATGTATTGTTGATTGCCTTTGACCCTAAGTGGGTCACCCAAGACCTGAACTTTCCTCCGTCCAATGAAACAGACAAAGTAGGTTTTTGGCCTTTTTAACGTTAAGAGTACATCAGAGCCAGGCAATCTTCTATTGGAGACCAATATAAGACCATGACTTTGAAGAAAAGATCTTTTAGCGAGGCATGAGTAGGAAGGAACGTCGGAAGTTCCCTATTTTGAATTTCAAGACAGTTGTATTGGTCACGTATTCTTGGGAACTGGGATAATAAGGTAGTTCCGAAATCGTGGCTGGAATTCGCATGAGATGAAGTCTCCCTCATACCCAATGAAGAGGCTAACCCCCTCATGCCTTCACTTTGTCCCGGGCACACAATAGGAAGGCAGGGCCATTTCATTCTTTTTATAAGCAAGGGATTCCATGAGTTTTTTTTGATCACTTTTTCAGGGCAGAGCCATGCGGATGGCTACATGGGGCTTGGCCCAGAGCCATCGAAACGCCTGCGCGATATTGGTTTGGCCTTTCACGCGTAAGAGACTGATGGCATAGCGTCGCAGACAGGTCATGACCATCGGGCCATTGAGCCGTCGGATCTGACTCCGGTCTTCATCAAAGGTGACATCCAACACATAATGCTGCTTATTCTCCACACTCCAATGCTTCCGGTTTTGCGAGAGGATTTTCTTCGGCGAGGCCTTCGCTGGTGACTGACTTGTGACTCCGCATACGGTATCTACCGTCGTGATGCCCTTCTTGAGATGCGCGACTTCCCTCTCAATGCAGAAGACTTGCTGCACATGGGGAAAGGTGACAGAGGCATTCAGGGAGTCGTCGCACCAGATCCTGCGGATCGTGATTCGCCCATGGCCCTTATCGGTCGTCTCATCATCACATCGTTGTGCGGTCAAATCCAAGGCCTCAATGTCGTGCTTCAAGGTCGGCTGGTTCCCCTTGACGGTGAAGACGAAGTCGGCCCCGCGTTCTTGCACAAGGTAATTTGCGATCTCTTTCTGGGTGAGGAGCGCATCCGCCGTGATGACCTTCCCTTCGATCTCCAGCTCATCTAATAAGGGACGCACGCAGGGGATCTCATTGGTCTTGGTGTCGACTTTTTTGGGGTGAGGTGGCGCCCCTCGTCATGGGTGACGGCGCTGAGGACATGGGTCTGTTCGCTCGGGACCTTCGAAGTCCCCCGCATGGTCTTGCCATCAATGGCGATGCCCTGATCCTCCCCCCCAAAGGTGTCCAGCCACCGGCCGAGCAGGGTGTCGACTTCCCAGGGGTCGACGGCCGAGATAAATCGGTAGAGTGTGCTGCGGCTCGGGACGAGGTAGCGGCCCCCTCGTTTGGTGCATCCCAGCCGCTTGCGCATCGTCTGAGATAACTGCTGGGCCCAGTCCGAGATCGCTTCATAGCCATCGGCGCCGCACAAGGTGGCACAGAACATGATCGCGGTGAGGGCGCGTCGGGTGTGTCGTTGCCCTTGCAAATTGCGTGGATCGGTCAATTGCACCACATAGGTAAACAGGGAGTTCGTCTGCTTGGCATTCAATCGCATCTGAGGTACCTCTCCTTTCTGATAGAGCGGCTCCAACATCGGGCGGGCCAGGATCGCTCGGGCTTGGGGATGCAGACTTCTGACCAGAATTCGTTTGGGGCGGTCATGCGGAACATACCGCGTATTGGCCTTGCGAAACCCTCGGGTCAGCCCGAGCTCCTGCCACCCGGCGGCTCGATAGCAGGTCCCGGTGAAGCGGGCAGGATCGACGAAGGTTTCTAAGAGGAGCACGGGGTAGCCGTGGCACATTTGCCAATCAGCCGTGATCCGTTTCGTGCAGAGCGACAGGACTTTCGAGGCAAGGTTCTTTTGCGAACAGCCCGGCAGGATGAGAAACCGGGTGTTGTTGGCTAGTAAATGGAGGCGTTGCCAGTGAAAACAGGGGGGCCAGCCGATCCAGTGGTCGCGCGGTTTCGATTTGAGGGCCGCCGCCGCAAACACCAGCAAGGCCAGCCAGCGATCCTGCACACAGGCGAGGTATTGGATCGATGGGCCAATCAGCGGGGCAGACCCGAGGTAGTGATGTCTGTCGAGCAGGGTCTTGAAGGTGTCCTTCTCGTCCCGGACAATTGGGCGAACCACCACTTGCCCCAGATCGATGTCCGGCTGTCCGCTTGGGGATTCGTCTGGCATGAAAAAGAGTATGCCTCAAACGAAAAGAAAAAGCCAGCCTAAATCGATTATTCCTTATTATTTATGAAGTTACACTCTAATATGAAATAGCCCTGATCGTCTTGGGCCTGGGATGTAGAAATTTTTATTGTGTGGTACACTATCTCAACAGTCGTGAAGCGTATTTTCAATAAATGGAAAAATGTTTAGGTCGCTGTTTATAATCCGAGATCGCATGCCTGTTCTACGTAGGGCTCGCGCAAGAATAACTTCCTCTGTTTGGGCGTCGATCCATCCTGTCTGGCGGCGTTGCTCGTCCTTTCCATACGAGGAGTATGCGCAGTCCTCGCGCCTTGCCAGACAGGCGTCTCAGCACCCAAACAGAGAAAGTTATTCTTGCGCGAACCCTCCCCGGTTAACTCCTTTCACCATTCACATTTGACGGCTTTGAAAATTGCGCGATGCGTTTGGCCTTCTTGGGCAAAGAATGTCACTCTCTTACGGGATACCATGAGGGTGCGAGGCTTCAATTGGTTCTGGGCAAAGGATGTGAATCTGTTGAAGCCGGATGTTGTCGATGAATCTCAAACCGGCGGTTGGCGATTTCCGGACCCTTCGACTGCCTCGGGAGCTGCGGCGCTCAGGGCGAATGGACTCTCACTCGATGGGTGACGGACCCTTACATGTCATGATCGTTTTTAGGATGAAACAGGCTTCGGTATTTGGAGGAATGTTGAGATCGTGATGAGTTCTCTGCTTGATCGCGTTGCGGTGGTTTATCAACAGTTTTTAGTGCAACTTGTGGATCTTTGTCGTCGATTGGCGATCTGGGTAGTCATTGGCCTATTGATCGTCACCGGGCTTCTCTTCGTGTATACCGTAAACAATCTGACGCTTGATACCAATCCTCTCAATTTGCTGGACCCCGATCTTCCCTTTCGGCATTTAGATGAAGACTTTGTCTCGGCCTTTCCTGAACTGGACAATCTGATTGTGGTTGTCATTGATCAAGGAACAACGGACGGTGTGAGAAATGCTGTTCGCCAATTAGCGGCAGATCTTAGGGGCCAACCGGCGTTATTTTCGTCAGTCTACGATCCCGCACAAGGAGAATTTTTTGATACCTATGGGCTGCTCTATCTCAATACGGATGAGCTTTGGAATTTAGATGAGCGCCTCAGTAAATGGGAACCCTTTTTGGGTACTCTCGTGCATGATCCCAGCCTTCGTGGGCTTTTTTCCATGCTGACCCTGGCATTAGATGAACAGCCGAATGCCGATGAACAAATGGTGTTGGCCAAGGTCTTTGATTTGCTGAGTGAATCCATTGAAGCGCAAATTGCTGGCAAACCAAATTCGTCGTCTTGGAAAGAAGCCATGCTTGATGATGTGACGAAACACGGCGATCCTAAGCGAGGGTTTCTGCTGACCAAACCCCGTCTCGACTATTCGACGATGGAGGGGGCGGGTGGGCCAATGGAATTTATCCGGCAGCAGAGCAAGGGATTGGAAGAAATATTTGAGGTCCGTGTTCGGATGACCGGCACCATTCCCATTGAGACCGAGGAACGTGAGACACTTTCGCAGGGGGCGAGCCTCGCTGGAATGATGTCGATCTCCATGGTCTGTATTATTTTGCTTCTTGGGTTACGTTCGGTCCGGCTTGTAGGCGCGATGTTGGCGACCCTAATTGTGGGATTGATTTGGACCGGGGCCTTTGCGGTGTTTGCCATTGGATCATTGAATTTTATCTCTGCTGCGGCTCCGGTCTTGTTCATTGGGCTTGGTGTTGATTTCGGTATTCAATTTGGCATGCGGTATCGGGAAGCCTTTGATCGCTTAGGTGCTCACGATGTCGCGCTTCGTCAAGCAGCGGGTGGGGTAGGGGGGGCACTCACCCTTTCGGCCATTGCTGCCGCCCTGAGTTTTTTCTCATTTTTGCCCACGGCTTACCGGGGCTTTGCGGAGCTGGGATTGATTGCTGGTGGAGGAATGTTTTTGGCCTTGTTCGCCAACGTGACATTCTTCCCCGCGTTGTTAACGGTCTTGCCCATTCCACGATCCCAATCTCAAAAATCCCGTGATCAATCGGAGAAGGAAGTGAGGACACAGGTCCCTTTTGTCCTTCGCTATCGAAGACCTATTTTGTTCCTGATGGCTCCTATCACCCTAGCAGCCGTCGCTGCGCTCCCATTGCTTCGATTTGATTTCAATCCTCTTCACCTTCGGGATCCAAACACCGAAGGTGTCTCAACATTTCAAGAGCTTCTTGAAGATCCGGATACGTCACCGTATGTCATCCAGGTGGTGGCTCAAAATCTGGCGGAAGCCAATGAGTTGGCGGCTCGCTTGAAACAATTGGATGTAGTAGATCGTGCGCTCACCCTGTCCAATTTTGTACCGGACGATCAAGAGGAAAAGTTGACTATTATCGATGATATGGCCTTAGTGCTTGATCCTGTTCTCACACCAGTTGATCCTCTTCCACCTCCCAAGCATGCAGAAGAAGTTCAGGTCGTTCAAGATTTCAAACAACGGTTGGTTGATCAGGCCACACCAATTTGGGGGCAGGATTTTGTGGCTAGCGTAGAAACTCTGGCAACATCGTTGGATCGTTTTGGAACCAGTTCTGGATGGGCCCCTGACGCGTTGCAAGAGCTTCGTACACGACTGATTGGAAACTTTCCCACATGGCTCGACCGATTGAGAAAACTCATGAACGCGAGTCCTGTGGCGCTTGAGAGTTTACCTCAGCAACTCAAGGATCATTATATCGCCAAGGATGGTCGAGCACGGATTGAGGTCTTTCCCGTTTTTAATGGGAATGACAACGAGAAGTTGCGGCAGTTTACCCAAGGTGTTCAGCAGATTGCCCCGCGAGCCATTGGTTCTCCAGTAGGGATTGTCGAGGGAGGGCAGGCGATAATAGATGCGTGCTTGCAGGCCACAACGGTGGCCATTCTGGCTTCTACGGTACTGCTGTTTATGGTTTTCCGACGGCCCGGGGAAGTGCTGTTGGTGCTATTACCCCTCGTCATGACCATGGTCCTCACCGTGGCGGCTTCTCGTCTCTTGGATGTTCCCCTGAATCTTGCCAACGTCGTCGCGCTCCCGTTAGTGTTGGGGCTGGGTATTGCGTTCGGGATCTATCTGGTCCTGCGAAAACGTGAAGGGTCTTCGATGGCTCAGGTCCTACAGGGTAGTACCTCCAAAGCCGTGTTGTTTAGCGCCTTGACAACCATGGCTTCCTTTGGGGCGTTGGGATTTTCTCGCCATCAAGGCCTGGCGAGTTTGGGTATGTTGCTGGCGCTGACATTAAGTTTGGCGCTTCTTTGTGCGTTGGTTGTTCTGCCGGCTTTGATTGGAGAGTTGGAGGCCAGAGGTTGGTGGAAGGATACCTGAGCCGAGCCTTTTTAAACAGTGGGATAAGAAATGAGAAAAAGGTGGTTAGCGGATTGACACCGTCCGCGATGGAGTGTCGGAGGGGTCGGTGCTATTGGCCTGTGGATCAATTTCTTGGTTTTTTAGGTCCGGCTCGTCTTCGATCTGGACAGGGTCGGCCTCTTCAAGATCAAGTTCCGCAAATGATTCATCTAGGAACAAATCATCGTCGTCGATCGGCGGGTCTCCGTCATAAATTAGGAAATTACGGTGTTGTATGTAGGCTTCACGAGTGAAGAGATAGGGTTCGACGGCCAGTTCATTTCTGATTTGAATGGCCTGATCAAAACGGGATCGTTGGTCGATAAAGCCCAGGATTGCCACTGGGGCTATCACTGGGTTGCTGACATAGAAAAGAATGTTTGTGACGGCACTGACGCCGATGTCTGGGACATCTCGTGCGGTTGTTGGCCCAAGAAACGGGAGGACTAAATATGATCCCTGCCCGATGCCCCACACGGCGAGAGTTTGCCCAAAGTCTTCGTCGTGCCGTTTGAGACCAAGTGGCGTTGCCACGTCGAAGAGCCCCAAGGCGCCAAATGTACTGTTGATGAGGAATCGACCTGAGTCGGCGAGTCCCTGTTCACCCTTGCCTTGCAAAAAGTCGTTCAACACCACGTTCAGGTACAGCAGATTATCGAAGAAGTTGGAGACGGTTGAACGGAGGGGTTCAGGGGTAAAGTCAATATACACTTGGGATACCGGTCCCGCCACATATTGATCCAGAAGGTCGTTGGCCTGATAGACAGGGCGATTGACGACTTCAAACGGGTCATCCTGAGAGTCTACAGCCAAGGTTGTGTTGGGGAATACTGTTACTATTCCGATAACAGCAAAAACCAGCAGCCAATTGGGTAATTTGTGAGAATCGGTTGACATAGCTTTTATGAAAGACCAGGAAAGCAGCACATTGTTTTTCGTTTAGTTATCCTACCAGCAACTGACACTATAGTCCATTCGCACTTTCTTTGATTTGGGCACGTAATTTTTCAATGAGGGTCGTGTAGCCATCCTTTTTCAAAATGCTCCCATATTCGGTTCGTTTGAGGGCCAAATCACTCACGCCATTCACCATAATATTTATTATCTTCCATTGATCCTGAACTTGGTGGAGGATGTAGTTAAATCGTATTTCCTCACCATCGGCTTTCACAAATCGTGTTTGAACGAGCTTGCGATTTCGCTTGAGAGATTTTTCGGAAATCAGTGAAAACTGTTCCCCGGAGTAACTATTGAATCGATCAGCATACGTCGAGTGGCTCAGTTCTTGAAAGGTGCTGGTAAATCCTGCCTGTTGCTCCTTTGTCAGTTTTTTCCAATGTCTTCCGATCGCAATGCGTGCAATCACAGAAAGGTCATGGGTAAGCTCAATGACAGGGGTGATAACCCTATAGCGACCCTGGTATCCCAACGTGTCCCCTTCCTTCATGATTTTCACTATCGTCTCCTGAAGGTGCATGATGGTTTCAGAGGCTTTTCCAGCGAACGCCTCCTGGCTGGGTATCCAGAACAGACAGACAAAGAAAACAGCAATAATCCTAGAAACGACAGTCGGGCGCAAAAAAGACGTGTAAGATATTGGTGTGCATGGTGCGATACAAAAAGTCGTGGTCACCTCGGAGGTGATGAGACATTGTTTTATTGTGCCATGTGCGCCAAGAGCTTGCGCGGACTTTTGTGATCCAACTGCCGTATCTAGGATAATGCGTTGAGAAAATATCAAAGCCATATCGGGTTCATTATACCAAAACTCAAAGGTTGTACAATTCGGACTGTCAGAGAATTGCATCGTGATCATGATGTGCCAAATTTGTATCGGCGGAAATAGGGTTTACGGTAAGGGCTCGCGCAAAAATAACTTCGCATGTTTGGGTGCTGGGACACCTGTCTGGCAAGGCGCGAGGACTGCCCATACTCCTCGTATGGAAAGGACGAACAACGCCGCCAGACGGGATGGATCGACGCCCAAACAGGGGAAGGTATTCTTGCGCGGACTTTTGTGAGCCAACTGCTGTTTCTAGGATAATGGCTTCTAATTCAGGGTTGACGAAACTGTCAAAATAGACCACCTGGTTCAGACAACAAGGCCGGTTTCCCTGAATAAGGGATGTGGTGAACCCAACAGCAACGGGCTTAGGACCTGAGAGAAAACACCTTGGACATCTCGCATCCAATCTTCGGGTCATCTTTGAACGGGCCTCAATCGAAAAACCCTCACCATAGCTGTGCTATGCCTCGGGTGTTTCTCAATCGTTCCGTCCAAATCCGACCCAAATCTTGGCGCGATAGTGTCCAAGTTATTTTCTCTCAGGTCCTACTTTGATTTGGGTGAGGAAAATTTGATGTGTTTCGCTATAAATGTGTCTCCATCTTTTTCCGCTTCTGCAATCAACCGATTCCCGACTTGAGGTCGTGCTTCCTTGGTTGCGATCCCGTTGTGTTGAAAGGTCGTATCTGCGGTGATGGCGAGTGTGATGGATTTCCCCTTTAGCGTTTTTATAGTGATCTGATCTTGGGTGGTCTCCGCCACGGTGCCAAGGACATGAGCATCATTCCCGTGAGCGCCAACGAAGAGGGGACAAGCAAGAATGGCAACGAGAATGGTGAGTGCAAGAAATCGTTTCATGACATATCCTTATGTAGTTAATGATGACTCCCGGCTGTGGGTTCGAAATCTTCTCCGGCTAAGAATGCATCCATGGCTTCCTGCTCGGCACGTTCCTGAGTGGTCATCGGGTTCATGGCTTTCATTTGGGCAATTTCCTCTGGTGTGATTTTGGGGAGGTGCCGAATGAAATGGACTAATGTCCAACTCTCGGTATCCTTTTCCGGATTGTCATCACCCCAGGAAGGCATGCCCGAGAATCGAACACCAAAATGGATCACGTAAAACAACTCACCATCTGACATGGCTTGAATGGTGTCAGAACGAAGGTCAGAAACCGGTGGATAAAAGTTTGGTCCATTTGGGATTTTCCCACTCCCATCGTTGGCATGGCAGTTGGCGCAGTGATCCGCAAAATGATGAAGAGCCTCTGCTAAAATTTCAGGAGAGGGCTCGACCGGATTTTTGGCATCACTCCATTGACTGGGTGTCGCCAGGTGTCGAGCGAATCTGGCCATCGAGATCTCCCATTCCGGGGGCTTGCCCTTGGCACTAAAAGCTCCAGGTAACAACCACATTACGACAATGAGCAACCCAAGTGCTGAAATTACTCCAATAATAAGAATTTTTTTCATGTTGTTTCACCGCGACCAAGAAATTTCACAGAGCTCATCTATGAGTGAAGAACATTATGCACTGATTCAGCTAGTGAAAGCTACACTGAAGTGAATGGAGGAATGTCCAAAGGCTAACACCATCAATAGACCAGCATGTTTCATAGAGCCTTTTCAAATTGGAAAGAGGTGCGTATCCATGCCTGATACTTCGTTGCTTCCTTTTACGCGTTATCGCCAAATAGGTTAAAGAAATGGGAAATGCCAATAATAAAACTCACATCCTGCGCCAGGTTGTTGTTGAAGTCGCGAGCCACCGGGATTTGAACATTAACATAGGCGGCCGTGTTCGGAGCAAAGGGAAGGTTTTGCACCGTGATGCCTGGGGTAAACATTAAAGTGGTCGAACCGGTCGTTGGGACGCGTCGGTCTTTGATTGCTGCGTCAATCACGACACCACCAGGATGTGAATGTACGGACCCACTAAAATTGTCATGGACCAAATAGCGCCAGTTGACTTGTCCCGTGAGCACCAACCAGGTGAAGGTCTGCCAATTCAGTCCGGCGCTGAGAATGTACTCGTCTCCAAATTGATAACCGGCGTCATTCCGGAAAGTATGTCGGTAGGAGGCAGAGGAAAACTGGCCAAGGACTTGTGGAATAATTTGGTGCGCCTGGTACACTGAGCCAATGAGTCCCACGTTGCCTCGGCCAAGCTGTAGGCCCGGTTCCTGTATTTTTTGCTTGCCATCAGCATTTGACCTGGCCTTTCCTGTAGGGAGATCAATGCCAAAGCCCAGGATGACCAAGTTCTGAAGGGAGGTCAAGACATTGTATTTCCCCGTGAGGCGAATATCGCCAAGTCCCGTGTCATTAAATGTTTCATCTGCTTGTTCGGGCGTATCAATTTCAATTTGATGGAGGTGAGAGCGGTCTACAATTGGGACCGTGACCTGAAAGGCGACTCGGTCCGTGATACCCACGTTGATGTCAACGGTGGTGATTTGCGTTCGGGTTGAGCGTTCCCGGTGTTCGCCAAGCACGATTTTCCGGTCATCGACTTCGACCGCAGGGATGACACCGGTTGTCCCATCAAGGAGATCCCCTTGATTAATGTTGGTGTACATGATGTTCGTTGTCACGGTTCCTCTTTGTGGAATGCCCGCTTGCGACCCGATGACCATGAAACAGTTTGCCGACCCGCATGAGGCCATGATTGGTTGGCCTGAAACCAAAATCGTGAGACATCCAGCCACAATGGCAAAACCTATAGTCGAAAAGCGCATATTCATTTCGTGAAACTCCTTGCTCCTTGAATGGAAATACATTCTCGGCGTCAGCATCCCTTGATTAGTTGACGTGCGGAGATACAGCTCTCCAATCCCCGATGGCCCTTCAATAATCGGAAGGGGTTCAATGCTGAATTGAGAAGAGTTCTACAGTGTTGTTGCAGTCAATCTCGCGAGAAATGATGGTGGAGGGCCACGAGCGTATTGGTAGGCAATTGCCGCTGTAGGATGAAACGAAAAAAGTTGAGGGTCAATGATGTCGATGATCTGCGTGATTTGAATAGGCAGGATAGTCGTTGATTCTTCCATCTGTCCCGCGGTACACACCCAGAAACAGATGGGAGAATTGTGGGTAGAGGAAGAGTGGTGGTCATGGTGCATGCTATGCATGACCACTTGGGGCAACGCCGCACCGTTGAGTGCCAGCAGGCACCCCAGCACGGTCAATGTCACGACTTGTCGAATCATGAATGTCCTGATCCTTATTATTATTATTATTTTCGCAATGCCAATTTCTGTCGATCCGTTGTGAGTTGTTCAAAGATCCGATGAATTCGTTCTTTGGTTAACAGCCCACCTTTCAGGTATTCCTGAACGATTCCCTGTCGATCAATGAACACCGTGACAGGAAGTCCGTACACGCCATAAAGATTCGCCACCTGGTTGTTGGGGTCGAGTAAAACGGGAAACGTATGGCCATGCTCTTCGATGTGAGCCCTCACTTGGTCCACATCTTCCAATTCGTTTACAGCCAGGACGACGAGTCCTTTGTCCTTGAGGCGATCATAGGCTGCCTGCATCGCGGGCATTTCTTTGGTGCAGGGGACACACCACGTTGCCCAAAAATTGAGAAGCACGACCTTTCCTCGATATTGTGAAAGGCGATGGTTGCCACCCTGAAGGTCGGTTAATTCGAATTCAGTGGCTGTGGTGCCTTGGATCGGGACACGCGATCCCATGCCCCATACACTCACGCACAAGGCAGTTCCAATTCCCACGACGACAAGTCCAAGGAACAGTCTCCCTATCAAAGATGTCACGATTGCCTCCACTCTCTGAATCGACTGTGTATTTCGAAAATTGTTCTTTCACGAAATACGAACGACGGATTACAACCTACGGTTTTTGACTGAAGAAATAATGGTGGAAAGTTAAATCCGAGGAGGACCGCGAGGTGTGTGGAACACTCTGGTTGGGGTGAGAGAGGCAGAAAATTCACGTTCAAAAATCACAACCGAAATCAGAATGGCCAGAAGAGGGATGGCGAGGGATACCAGGCTAACGGAATTATTGGCTTGGCACGCCCAAGTACATAACGATGAATGGGGGGCTTGATGACCATGATGGCTGGCATGGGTCGTGGCGCAAAAGAAGGCGACTAACGCGAGCGAGAAGTAAATACTGACAACGACGCCTGCCGCAACCGAGAAGACTGTTCGTGTAGTGAAGATCCGTTGCATAAGGACCTGGTTAGTGGTCAGGTTTGATGGCAATGGCCATAGTGTGTATGCCGGTTTTTCTTACGGAATCCATCACCGCAATGACTCGGCCATGGGAAACCGCTTCATCGGCATTGATCACGACAGACGGCTCTCCTCCTTTATGTACCAGATTTTGCAGTCGGGGTTCAAGATCCAAGATCCCGATGGGTTCTTTGTTAAAGAATAATTGTCCATTCTTCGTAAGAGTCAAGGAAACCTCTTCGGGAACAATCTCCGTTGCCGAGCCGGATGTGGGAAGGTTGACCGGTATGCCCTTTTGCATGGTCATCGAGAGCGTCGCAATCATAAAGAACACCAGTAGAAAAAACATGGTGTCGATCATGGGAATGATCTCAATTCGGGCTTTCTTTTTTGCGGTGGCTGGCAGTCGCACTTGTGGTGTTCTCCGTAGTTTCTTTGAGGGCTGACTCCATGCGTGTGGCATAGTATTCAATGAGTTCGGAGTGTTGTTCGATGCGAGCGAGAAAGTAGTTGTAGGGGACGAGGGCGATGACCGCGACAACGATGCCCCCGGCGGTACAAATCAAGGCTTCCGCCACCCCACCGGTCACGGCATGCGGCTGTCCAATTCCTTGATCTGCCATGATCCCGAAGGAATCGATCATGCCGATAATCGTGCCCAGGAGGCCAAGGAGTGGGGCTAAGGTAATGATCGTATCCAATGCGGGAAGGCCGCGTTTCAGATGGGTGAGCTCCGCGATGCCGGTAGCTTCCATGGCTTTTTCCGGGCCGGAGGAACGCGAATGAATGCCGGCGCTCAATACGCGGAGAAGGGAATGGGGCTCGCGTTCGTTTAAGGCCAGTGCGTCCGTAAATTTGCCCTTGGCCACCAGCCTCACCATGTGATCCGCATTGTCATTGGTTGGCATGTGATAAAAATGCCATCCCCGATCAAGGATGATGGCTACGGCGATGAGGGAGCAAAGGACGATGGGAATCATCATCCATCCGCCGGCGATGAGGATTTCAATCATGGGGTGACATCCTTGTGGATCATCCTTGTTTTCTCAAGTCAAAATTGATCGGGATTTCCACGATGCTGCGGATTGGGATATTCCCATCTTTTGCGGGTAAAAATCTCCACTTTTTAATCGCGTCAATCGCCGCATGATCTAACACGGGGTGTCCACTACTTTTTCGAACTTTAATGGAATCAGGGCTTCCATCCGGTTGGACCGCGACGCGGACAAGGACAGTCCCTTCCCAACCCGATTCTCGGGCAATTCTCGGATAGACAGGGGGAATGGTTCGGCCAAAATCCACTTTGGATTTGGAAATGCCACTGGTTCCTGGTGCCCTGGCTTTGAGTACCTGCGGTGTTAGCGAACGATGTATGGCCGGTGTGGCTCGGGAAGTCAAGGTTGCCAGGGTGCGAGTAGGCATCTGGGTTGGAAGAAAAGGAGACGATGACGAAACATCTAATTGCGGCTTCATGGGTTGTGAAGTCGTTCGTGAAGCTGGAGCACGTTGGGCCATTTTGAAATAATTTTTGAGTTGTAGGTGGTCGGTGGCACGGCTATCCTGGAGCACGTGCCGTTGTAGAGACGTGACCATTTTTTGACGTTTCAAGGGAGCAGCCACTTGGGCAATGGTTGTTCGTGCGGTTGGAGTCTTGAGCGGTTGCAGAGTCGGAATCGTGTGGTGAAGCCTAGGCGGAGCAGGTCGTCGTGCATGTAGGAGGGGAGGAGCTTTGGGAGAAACCTTCTCCCGCTCCGGTTGAGCCTGGGCGGGTGTCGGTCCCGGCGTGGCTGATTCGACCAAGGTGACTTGAACCACAGATGCTGTGTTCTCGATCGTATTTGAAAAATGGATGAAACTGAACAGTGCGATGGTCCCAACATGAAGGAGTGTAGACCATGCCCAGAAGGGTATCAACGGCGGATGTGGCAGAACCATTCTCATATCAGTGGGTCACTGACTGGTTTTCTTGAGTAGCTTTTTCACTCGCTCGTCATTTCCGCCAAGTTGGACATATTTTTGGTATTGGGTCAATGCCCGGCCAGTATCTTTTCGGTAGAATTCATAAAAGACTCCAAGGTTATAGTAGGCTTCGACCAGTTTGGGTTTGAGGGAGATGGCGGATTGGTATTCGTGCTCAGCCTGGTCAAGTAGGTCCAAATTGGCATAGAGGACGCCAAGGTTCAAATGGGCTTCAGCATGTTGAGAATCGAGCCGGATGACCTGCGTAAAGTGTTTCGCCGCTTCTTGGGATTGGTCTTGGGCCTGGAACAAAAACCCCAACGCATAATGAGCTTCGAGTAAATCGTTGTTTGCGTTCAAGGCTCGTTGGTAGGCCTGAATGGCTTGACTCGTTTGGTTCTGTTTTTCCGCCAGTTGGGCCAACGTTAACCAGGCATTGGCGTGCTTGGGATCGATCTTGATCAATTTTTCTAAATACTGTTTGGCCTGGGTGGTGTTCCCTTGGCTGTCGTACAGGGTGGCAAGGTTATACAGAGCCGCGGGTTGTTTCGGGTTAAGCTTCAGTGCGGCATTGTAGGCGTCAATGGCGTGTTGTGGGGACTGCATCTGGTCATACACGAAAGCCAGATTGAGTTGGGCTTCGGCATATCGTGGATAAATCTCCACGGCTTTTTGTAAGGCGAGTTTGGCCTTGGGCATGTTCCCGGCATGTTGATGCGCGAGACCGAGGTCGAGGTACGCGCGGGCAAAATTGTGATGTAGCGTGACAGCTTGTTCCAAATGCTGAATGGCTTGGTCAGATTGATTCAATCCGGTAAACAGCACGACGCCTAATAAGTGGTGCGCGACTGCAAACCGTGGGAAGATCTGGACAGCTTGCTGGAGTGACTGGGCCGCTTGCTGAAAATCTTGGCGTTGCACGTGGGAGAGCGCTTGGTTATACAGATCTTGGGCTTCATCAGCCCAACTCGAGAAAGGTAAGCTTAGTCCTATCAAGAGCGAGAACAGTGTGATCCGAATGGTGTAAAAAACAGATAATCGTGGACTCATAATGCCTCTGATCGTAAGGGGATGATTAAATCTCGTTATGGTGTATCCAGGTCAAAGCGAATGGGAAGATCGACCGTTGCGGAAATGGGAAATTCTCCATCCTTGGCTGGTTTAAATGTCCACTTTTTGACTGATTGGAGGGCGCTGTCATCGAGAATGGGAAACCCCGAACTTTTCCGTGTTGTGATGGCATCAACGGACCCTCCCCGGTTCACTTTGATTCTCAGCACCACGGTGCCCTCCCATCCTTGTTCTCGCGCGATGTGCGGATAGGGGGGACGTTCAGCCTTGGCAGGCCTGACTGGTGTCCGTTTTCCTTTCACGTCGGCAATGGGATCGCGGGCCACTTTTCCTAAGGCCCCTTGTGGCGTGACTTGTTGCCTAGGATGAAAGGGAATCATATACGCCGAGGGAAGGGGAGCTAAGTCAGTCATGGTGGGAAACGGGATTGAAATGGTTCGTTCCTCTTGAATGAGGGCCGTAGCTGGAACCTCAATAGTGTCGAGTGTGTCCACTGGTTCATCAAGGAAATCGTCTGCCTGACCATGCTGAATGGCTACAAAGAAAGTGGTCAGCAGCAAGCAGATGATAATACCAAGGCGAGAATGACCCCACACTTTACAATAGACCATCATAACTATAGACGGCTTAAGACCAAAAACCTAAAAACTGAATGGCGCTTTCGATCACGGAATGCCCAAAAGGGTTGAGTGCGATGTAGCATCAGTGTCATTGGGGAGGCCATACGGGATACAAGGCCTGTCTATCTAGGAGGAACTGTTGATGGAAAAATCGTCAATTGTTTCAGAATGACCCAAGAACGCAATGGAGATCTTTAAGGCTATCATAGGACCCATACCCTCATCAAACCTCATCAACCCCGACACCATCTGATAATTTTTTCCAGAAGTTATTCTTTCGCCAACCCTATCCTGTTGATTCAAGAATCCTTTCAGGTATACTACTTTGGAAAGCCGATCGCGAAACATGTTGCCTATGTTCCCCTGAACCCTGTGAACATTCTATGCTAGTTCGACTCCTGAATCTAATCTTTGGCAGTGAAAATGAACGTGAGCTGAAAAGCCTTCAGCCCATGGTGGCTCAAATCAATGACCTGGAACCTTCCCTCCAGGACCTTTCTGATGAAGCCTTGGCTGATAAAACCCAAACATTTAAAAAGCGACTCGAGGCCGGGGAAACCGTGGCGGACATTCTTCCTGAAGCGTTTGCCGTGTGCCGTGAGGCGTCTTGCCGCAAAATAGGCATGCGCCCTTTCGATGTGCAGCTCTTGGGCGGCATGATTCTCAACCAGGGAAAAATCTCGGAAATGAAAACCGGTGAAGGAAAAACGTTGGTCGCGACCCTTCCGGTGTATCTCAATGCGCTCACAGGCAAAGGCGTGCATTTGGTAACCGTGAATGATTATTTGGCTAAACGTGATGCGCAGTGGATGGGGCCAGTGTATCATTCGCTTGGGTGTTCCCTGGGTGTCATTCAACATGAATCGTCGTTTCTGTTTGACCCCAATTTCGAGGCCACGGACAAACGGCTGAATTATCTGCGTCCCTGTTCACGTCCCGAAGCCTATCGTGCGGATATTACCTATGGCACCAACAATGAGTTTGGGTTTGATTATCTTCGCGATAATTTGGTTGTGACGGATATGAGTCAGCGCGTGCAGCGTGAATTGCACTATGCCATCGTGGATGAGGTGGATAGCATTCTTATTGACGAAGCGCGAACGCCGCTCATTATTTCAGGGCCGACTGAAGAAAATACCGACTTGTATTCCCAAATCGATCGAATCATCCCACAATTAAAACCAGAAGAAGATTATACCGTTGAAGAAAAATCCAAGACCGCCGCATTGACCGACGAAGGAAATGTTCGCGTTGAGAAATTACTGGGCGTGGACAATCTGTACGACATGCGGAATCTCACTCTGGTGCATCACGTCGTCAAGGCCTTGGCCGCGCATGCCATTTATAAGCGGGATGTCGATTACGTGGTTAAAGACGGTGAGGTGCAGATTGTCGATGAGTTTACCGGGCGGCTCATGCCCGGTCGTCGGTGGGGCGATGGTCTGCATCAAGCGGTCGAGGCCAAAGAAGGGGTCAAGATTGCCAACGAAAACCAAACCTTGGCGTCAGTCACCTTCCAAAACTTTTTCCGCATGTACGAAAAACTCGCGGGGATGACCGGTACTGCCGATACTGAAGCCGCGGAGTTCGCCAAGATCTACAATTTGGATGTGAACGTTATTCCGACGAATCAGACCATGATTCGTCTCGACCATGCGGATGTCGTGTATCGAACGGAAAATGAAAAGTTCAAGGCCATTGTCGAGGAAATTAAAGAGTACCACGATCGTGGACAACCGGTGTTGGTCGGAACCATTTCCATTGAAAAGTCCGAGCGGCTGTCCCTCATGCTGAAGCATCAGGGTGTGAAGCATCATGTGTTGAATGCCAAGTTTCATGAAAAAGAAGCCGAGATTATTGCCCTTGCCGGGCAAAAGAACGCCATCACGTTGGCCACGAATATGGCGGGACGTGGAACGGACATCGTGCTTGGGGGCAGTCCGGATGCCTTGTATAAACAGCAAGTAGTGTACCGTGGTGACGATCTCACGGATGAACAAAAACAAGCCGCGTATGAAAAAATTAAAGCTCAATGCGAGAAGGAAAAGGAAGAAGTGTTGGCGGTGGGTGGGTTGCATATTGTGGGCACCGAACGACATGAAAGCCGGCGGATTGACAATCAGCTCCGGGGGCGAGCCGGACGGCAGGGAGATCCAGGCTCGACTCGATTCTTCCTCTCGCTCCAAGACGATTTGATGCGCATTTTTGCGTCGGAGCGGGTCTCCAATCTTATGCTCAAATTGGGCATGGAAGAGGGCATCCCCATTGAGCATAAGATGGTCTCGAAGTCTATTGAAAATGCGCAAAAGAAGGTGGAGGCCCATAATTTCGAAATCCGCAAACAGCTTCTGGAATATGACGATGTCATGAATAAACAGCGGGAAATCATCTATGCCCATCGGGCCGGCGTGTTTGGTGGCGATATCTTGCGGGAAGATGTCACTTATTGGATTGAGGAAGTGGTGGATTCACTCATCACGACCCATTGCCCTGAAGAAGAATATGCCGAAGCCTGGAATTTGGAAGGCTTGCGTGAAACTGTGCACGGGCAATTTGGTACGGAGGTCATCACCCTCGAAGATATGCAGGACATGGGCCGGGATGGACTTCGGGAAGAACTGCTCGAACGGATTCGAACTCTGTTTGAACACAAGCGAGAAGAACGTGACCAACAGATTGGTCCGGACATTCGAAATCAGTTAGAGCGAGCCATGGTGTTGCAGGTCATCGATCATCATTGGAAAGAACATTTGTTGGGCATGGACCAACTTCGCGATGGTATTGGACTGCGCGGGTATGGTCAGAAAGACCCGCTGGCCGAGTATAAGCGGGAAGGCTATGATATGTTCTCGGGCATGATGGGCCTGATTAAGTCCGATTCGCTCGAACGATTATTAAAAGTCCAAGTCGTACAAGGTGAGCGACCCGAAGAAGTCGAAGACGCCTCGCAACCTCGGCGAATGATCTTCAATCGTGGTGAAGGCGCTGCGCCAAAAACCGTGCATCGTGCCCAAGAAAAAGTTGGGCGCAACGAGCCCTGCCCCTGCGGCAGCGGCAAGAAATACAAAAAATGCCATGGGGCATGAGTGAAAGCCAATCCAGCCATTTTCAAGAAACGTTTCCTCACTCTTTAAACCAGTCCGAAAAAGAGCGTGGAAAATGGGGTCAGACTCGATTAAAATGAAATTGCGCATCTCCATACACAATATTCCCTCTTTAATCGAGTCTGACCCCTTTATTTTTTCAACGCTGGTTTGGGGGATGAGTGCGTGCAGTAAGTTCAGATAACATTTTTTGTCACTTCCAAACCACAGGTGCCCAAAAAGCACCACAAGAAATCGTGCTCGACCTTCATTCTTCGTGGGACGCGTGCTCGTGATAATGGCCCCATATGCCTTCCCATTTGACTAAGGTTAGTCCCTAGACTAGTCTGCTGGACTATGGACACAGGGTATGCTGCTGATATCTTGGATTTTTCTGTTAGGTTCCACACCGAAGAAGCGTGCTTCGAGTACTTGCGGGCGATTCGGTGGCCAGACGGGTTTATGTGTCCAGCTTGCGGTCATCGCGGTGGTTGGTGGCTCAAAAAATATTTCCGGTTTGAGTGTTCGTCGTGTCATAGACAGACATCACCGCTAAGCGGCACAGTGATGCATAGATCGCACTTGCCGCTACGGCTTTGGTTTTGGGCTGCCTATTTCGTCTCCACGCACACACCTGGCATCAGTGCTGTGCAATTGCAGCGTCAACTCAGTATCAAGAAGGTGGATAGCGCCTGGTATTTGCTCCACAGATTGCGACGAGGAATGGTACGACAGAACCGTGAACGGCTCGCAGGAACAGTTGAAGCCGATGAAACCCATATCGGTGGACCGGTAAAAGGCAAAACGGGCCGTGGCGTCGCGAAAGCGAAAACCAAGACGTTAATAGCCGGAGCCGTAGAAATTGTCACGTACACACAAGGGGATCACTTTCGAGAGAAAGCAGGGCGTTTACGATTAGCGATTCTTCAAGACGCTGGAGAGAACGAGGTCAAAGCATTCCTCAATAGCCATGTCGCTGAGGGCAGTAAGATCAAGTCCGATGGTTGGAAGGGATACTCGGCAAAAGCCTTGGCAGGATACGAACACCTGAGACGGACCCAGGGTGACCCAGCAAGTGCTGGGAAGCACGCTCCACACATCCATAGAGCGTTCGGCAATCTGCAGACCTGGCTGAACGGGATTCACCATGGAGTGGATTCAAAATACCTGCAACACTATCTTGATGAGTTTGTCTTTCGCTATAACCGCCGTGAGACTCCAATGAGTACCTTCCAGAGTTTGTTGAAAATCCTGACCAGCAGCTCAAAACCCTTGGGATTCAATAAACTGAAGCAACCTTAGTTAAATGGGAAGGCATATGGCCCCAATTTTGTGAAATGCCATTATCTTCTTGGGCTTGACAGTTTCGCGGAGAATAGGTACAAGCTTCTTGCTCTAAAGTCCTTTTCACGCAGGCACGCTCACATTCATTCCTTATTTTTCTTTTCATTAGGGTTGACAAGACAACTAATTCAGGGTTGGGATAATGACGGGCTCCGTTATGGAGGACTATCCCCACTGGGATGCTCATTGCACCGAGAAGAGTATCTCGGACAATTCACAATTCCTGGGCCTGCCAAATTCCAGAATTTTCGATCACCATCCAAAGAAGGAGAAATCTTATGAAGCGGCAAGTATTCGCGTTAGTGCTAGTTGTATCGATCGTTGGGTTAATAAGTGGCTGCGATTCAGGTCAAGTTTCAGAACCATCGAAGTCTGAACCAACTGCAACGAGTGAAGCTGAATCCTCTGCAGAAACTTCAGTGGATACCAAAATGGATACCGCGGCTCCAGCAACAGAACCTGTGGCGCTCCTCGCACCTGAGGATGCCGCTGGGGCTGGAGACAACAAGGAGGGAGTCAGTCATTATCAAGAAAGCCATTGGGATGCGGCACAGGAACATTTTCAAAAGGCCATCGCGGCGAATGCCAAACTCGCGGAGGCTCACTATAATCTCGCGTTGACGCTAGACAAACTCGGAAACCATGGTGAGGCTACGAATCATTTCAAAATGGCCCTGGACCTCGCCCCGGATAATCCAAGCATAAAAGACTCAGGCATTTTGCAAGCGCATATCGGTGGCTGATTTTTGAAGGGATAAGAAAGTGCCCTCCGGTTTGCGTGACTCTGTGGAGGAGGTTGGAGCAATTCCGCCTCCTTCCATCCCCCATCTTCAACCCAAAGTTGAAATCTATAGATCCTTGCGCTGATTTTAACCAAATCACCATGGATGATACGATTTGTACCAGGGGGCACTTATATTGGTTCAATGAAAACGGACACCGGGTTCAGTCCGCTTGGCTCTCCGTAAAGCGTGTCTCCTAGTTTGGGGCCGCCGGCCCGATTTCCCTGTGGTGACCGGCAATACTCTCGTTCGAGGTTGCCCCACACGCCACGATCGCCTCGCGACCCATATCCAAGATCCCTCCCTTTTCTCACCCACGCGTTTTTACAGCCTCCCTCGCCTGGGCTTCAAACTCATCATTGGGGCTGAGGAGCCCAGTGTTGAATGGTGCCGGTGGTTGTTATAAAAACTGGTCTATCCCCGATTTGGTGGACACATCTGAAAAGCGCGAGAATGCGCCAGGAGGTGTGTCATGCCATTCAAAAAGCTTATTTACTCTTTACAAACCTGTCCACGAAACCGGGGCAAGACCAGATTGGTGAACAGCACCATCTATGGGCACCTAGAACAAGCCATCCAAGCCGGTGAACCAGTGGGCATCAATCGACTGTTACCCCCTGACCAACAGGCTCAAATCGCCGCGGCCTTTGCCCAAACCGGGTTTGGAAATTTAACCGGCGCCAAAGAACTTCTCGGTGACCTCTGTGATTACGGCCAACTCCGCATATTCCGTGCCCTTCATGGAAAGAAACCCCATGAATAAAGCTTCTCGAAGCCATAAAAAGGCAAGTGCGCACTCCTTATTCGATTCGAATCTTTTCAGTGAGAAAGCTTTGCACTCGCTAATCGGTTAAGACTCACCCCAGACTCTGCGGCTTCCACAACAAGACGGCGATGAATCTCCGGAGGGACTCTGACCATGAATTTGCCACTGAATGGGCGGCTGGCCAACGGTTCAGGGATTAATTCACGATTCTTCTTCATATCAACGATCACTTGAGCCACTACCGCCCGAATACCGCGAAGCGCAGCTTCTTGCGAAGATGCCAGCCAACTCAGGCTTGGAAATTCTGTGCAAAGACCTACAAATTCTTGGTCATCCTCCGACCAAGTCACTCGGTAGGTATAATGATCATTGCTTCGCACTTTCATAATGTATCCTTTCAATTGCCAAGAGAACTTGTTTGACTTGATATCTCTTCGCTTTCCCCTTCGAGTTTTGGATGTTGACTCTCGGGTCGCCCGACCACGTTGTTTTATAAATCCTATGGCTTGTTCCCTTGTGCCTGGCTTTCCCAAAGTAGAAATCACAAACCCTTGAAAGATCAGAGAACCGAACTTGGCTCGGATTTCTCCGCATGGAGGCGACAATATCTTCAATTCGAGCCACCCTAGAATAATATCACTATTGATACTATTGTCAAGAAGGTTCGGCATTGAGGGGATCTGGATATCAACGTTGTCGCCATATCAAAATCTCGCACACCGAATAGTGAGGCTCTGGAAAAGTATAGTATAGGGGGGTCATATGGGGGCCGGTACGCGTGTTTTAGCGTTTGGGGTCAGAAATGGGGTCAGGCATGAGTATTGACTTTTTTATTTTTCGCCCCTTGGTACCCTTGCTCCGTGGCGGCGTAGAGACACATACCTGACCGAAACGTTTTTTAAAAAGAGATCGAAGAATATTTGTGAGTGGCCCCGTAAAATTAGGTGATTTCTAACACGGCAAATCAACAGAGGGAATTTCGGCTCTATTTTAATTCTTTGAGGGCTTTGGCGGATTGCTGGATTTCTACAAAACCTCCGGCACGCCACACGAGGAAGAGTACCGGAATGCCTAATAACGCCGTCATGATGAAGAAACTTGAATAGCCGATGCTGTCTACGATGGTTCCCGAGTAGCCCCCCAGGATTTTTGGGAATAAGGTCATGAGCGAGCTGAAGATGGCATATTGCATGGCGGTAAACTGGATATTCGTGAGGCTGGAGAGGAACGCGACAAAGGCGGCACTGGCTAATCCTGCCGAAAGGTTGTCGACTGATATCACCAGGTAGAGCATGCTGAGATCATGTCCTATTGAGGCTAGCACCATAAATAGCAGGTTTGTCGCTGCCGATAGTAGGGCGCCTACGAACAGTATGCGGATCACGCCGTATTGTACGGAAAGAATGCCTCCCAAAAAGCCGCCGGCGATGGTCATGAACAATCCAAATGTTTGCACCACACTGGCAATCTCGACTTTGGTGAATCCCATATCCTGGTAAAACACATTGGCAATCACACCCAGCACGATATCGGAAATGCGGTACACCCCAATCAGCACCAAAAGCAGGATGGCTGACTTTTTCCCATAGCGTCCAAAGAAATCTTTCACTGGGGCGATGTACGTTTCCTGCATCATGCTCCGACTTACGACACCCGCTCGAATAATGAGAGTTGCGACAAGCCATGCCACGAAGACCCCTGTGATCAGCCTTGCTGTTTCTACGACAAAACCCGCTAACTGTTTGGTGCCAACCACGTCTGTGAATTCTTTGGTGATGTGATCCGACAGCTCGGCTGAATAGTAAAAGGTCAAGATAAAGGCGGTGGCCGCGGCGACAAACATGAATAAGAATCTTGCATATTCCTTGGGCGAATAAGAGGCCATACTTGTTCGATTGGTGGTTGGTTCTGGAATGACGAGTGTTGTGATCACGCCCACCAGCATGGCACTGGCTATGATGAAATAGGCCCCTTGCCAGGCCTGATAGCTATAGGCGCCTTTGACGGACCCGAATGCACTGGCCAGAAACAGGGCGCCTGCCCCCGCGACCAGCATTGCGATGCGGTAGCCCGCGATATAGGTGGATGACATCATGGCCTGGAGCGATCTTTCTGCCGATTCGATCCGGTAGGCATCAATCACGATATCCTGGGTGGCGGAAGAAAATCCAAGCAGCACGGCAGCTATGGCCATTAGCGTGAGGCTGTTTTGTCCACTGGCGGGATCAATGAGGGCCATGCTAGCAATGGCCGCAATGATGGAGCATTGGGCCAGAAGCATCCATCCACGTCGCCGCCCTAGCTTTTGTGTCAAGAAGGGGATGGGCAATCTATCGACGAGCGGCGCCCACACGAACTTGAAGGAATAGCCCAGCGCGGCCCAACTGAAAAAAGTGACGGCTGCTCGTTCGACTCCCGCTTCACGCAACCACAGGGACAAAGATGAAAAAATTAACAGAAGGGGAATTCCGGCGGAGAAGCCGAGAAACAACATGGTGATCACCCGAGGGTGTGCGAAGGCCCGTAATGACTGCCGCCAGCTTTGTTGCTTAGCTGTGTTCATGGAAAAATTGGCTCTTCCGACATGAGCATGGGTAAAAATCTTGGCTGATCGTCCTTGAGTCCCCCACCTTCGTAAGGAGGGACGGAGGGGAGGTAGCCTCTTTGTAGGGGAGTGGTGAATGAAAACTTCAATCTTACCCGATACGTCGGGGATTCTACCCCACCTTGCCTCCCCTTACAAAGGGGAGGAATTACTAATTGGCTCTCTCTGGCAAACCAAATCAGTGATACAGGGTTTACCGACGGAAAACTTGGAAGAATCGATTAAATAAAGATCCCTGCAGCAAGACTACGGGGTATTTAGAGGATTAAATAATTGGAAAATCCCCCTATCCCCCTTTTCCAAAGGGGGGACCTCATTAGGTCACCCCGAAGCAAGCAACGGGGAATTTTGAGGAAACTGTATTATTTGAAAATCCCCCTAACCCCCTTTTCCAAAGGGGGGACCGCAATGGTAACCCCGTCGCAAAGCACCGGGGAATAACGAGATTCACCAGTCCCTTATGTTCGAACGATAACTCACCTTGACATTTTGGCTTGGCTGTTTATAGTCAGATTCCTCCTCATATCCTCTCTACATTAGGCAGGTTATGCTTCGCTTAATTGCACGATTGCTCAGAGTTCTGAACTCTGAAACGAATCCTGGCCAGATTTCACTGGGCTTTTGCTTTGCCATGGTTGCGGGGCTGACTCCGTTGGTCGGTCTGCATAACCTGGTCGTGCTCCTGCTCATTTTGATCCTTCGCGTGAACCTTTCGGCTTTTCTGCTGGGACTAGTGGTGTTCTCTGGGATGGCGTATCTCCTGGACCCGGTGTTCCATTGGAATGGGGTTCAAATTCTCACGGCCCCTGCACTCGAAGGACTGTGGACCTCGCTGTATAACTCCACGCTTTGGCGGTTTGCTCGTTTCAATAATACCATCGTTATGGGAAGCGTGGTCTTTTCGTTGGCGTTCTTCGTTCCACTGTATTTCCTCTCCAACGGTTTGATTCTGCGCTACCGTGAGCATGTGTTGGCCTGGATCGAAAAGACCCGGCTGATGCAATTCTTCAAAGCCAGCAAGGTGTACCACCTCTACCAATCTCTTCCACACTTTGGAGGTGGCGGATGACCCAGCCGAAAACAGGGTTGATTCGCTGGTGGGGATTAGGCGTTTTCCTCGTTCTCGTTGCTGGCCTTGCCTTGTTGTGGCTGTTGGTCGTGGATGGGTTGGTGAAAGCCAAGATTGAAGAGGAGGGAACTGCCGCGGTTGGCGCGAAAGTGGAACTCGAGGCTGCCGATTTGACGTTGTTCCCTACTGGCTTGACGCTGACGCGTCTTCAAGTCACGAATCCCGATGAGCCTATGACGAACTCGGTCGAAATCGCGCGCCTGACCATGAATCTAGATGGGTTACAGTTGCTGGGGCGTAAAGTCATTATTGATGAGATGCAGGTAGACGGAGTGCAGTTTGGGACTGCTCGATCGACATCAGGGGCGATTGATGATCGAGCGCGGGGTGGTACCCCTGGTACATCGCAAGATGATTCGACGTTTACCTTGCCTCCTCTTGAAGTGCCGAATGTTCAACGGATCTTGGAGCAGGAAGACCTGGAAACGTTGAAACTCATTCGAGCCATTCAGACCGATATTCAGCGGGAACGCGAGGTGTGGAAACAACGACTGGAGACTCTGCCAGGTAAAGCGGAATTCGCCAAATATCAGAAACGCATTGAGGGCTTGAAGAATTCCACCAAAGGAGGGATTGGTGGCATTCTTGGTGGCGTGGATGAGCTCAACACCATCAAGAAAGACATCGAACAAGACCTGGCCAACCTGAAAATGGCTCGGAAAGAGTTCGGCGAAAAGGTCGCGTTGCTCAATCAGCGTTTCGTCCAAATCCAGACCGCCCCACAGCGTGATGTGCAACGGCTGAAAGAGAAATATAGTCTATCTCCAAAAGGGCTGGCCAACCTTGGCCAAACCTTATTGGGAAAACACATCGGCGCGAAACTTAAGGAGGCTGCTGGTTGGTATGACATGCTCGAGCCGTATCTTGAAGGGATGGAGGCTGGCCATGGTTCGACTAGTGAAAAAGCCGGTCCGACACGGGGCGAGGGCCAGGACATTCACTTTCAAGAACATGAACCTTTACCTGAGTTTTTAATTCGCTTAGCCAAGATATCGTTGCTCTTGGACATCGGTGAACTGAGGGGCACGATCGAGAATATCACCCCGGATCCAGCTACCCTTGGCAGGCCGCTTACTTATGCTTTTGCCGGAGAGCAGTTGAAAGGTCTTCAGGGTGTGACCATTGAGGGAGTACTGGATCATCGTGACTCGGCTCATCCCACAGACACCATGAAATTCCGCGCGAATAGGTATCGAGTACGGCCGGTGGCCCTATCCACACAACCCGATTGGCCAGTGACGGTAGAGAATGGATTTGCTGATGTGACGGTGAATGCGGAACTGCGCGGCCAAGCGATTACGGCTACCGGGAATACCGAGTTGTCATCACTCCAAGTTTCGGCAGGGAAGCCTGACGATGCCAACCCGTTAACCAAAGCATTAAGTGGAGCGGTCTCCGATATTTCAACCCTTTCGGTGCAAGCCGACGTGACGGGAACACTTCAGCAGTATGATGTGCAGATTCGTTCAGAGCTCGATCGCGTATTGAAAGACGCGGCGGGCAAAATGGTGAAGAACCTCGCCGCCAGTTTTGGCAAGGATCTGCAGTCCGCCATTTCTGCAAGGGTGGCTGAACCCCTCAAAAGTCTCACCGGTTCTTTTAGTGGGCTGGACTCCATCGGCGGCGATCTCACGAGCCGTTTGGGAAAAGAAGATAACCTCCTCAACGGTCTGCTTAAACAAGGGCTTCCCCAAAAAGGGTTACCCAAAGGACTACCTGACACACTCCCTGGCGGTTTCAAGTTGCCTTTTTAAAAGGGACCACTGACTTTTTGACTCTGTGGCTTGGTAGAAACTGAGACGTGATCTTTCCGGCACAAATTGGAACGGTGTGGCGCTAATGGAACAAGCCTGAGGTAAGTATACGTTTTTTAGGATCATACGGAATACATGGTTCTACCCATACCGATTCACAATCCTGACCACAATGGTATCAATCCCATGTTGGTGGAACCGTTGGTCCTTTTCTGCCCCCTTTTGCAAAGGGGGGTAGGGGGGATTTGAGGCGGGCCGGGTGACGTCACACCGTCTGCCTAGCCTGAGGTGCACGAGAGAAATCTCCCCTCACCCCTCTTTTTCAAAGAGGGGGATCTCTTCACTTGGCGAAGGGACATCTGTGCGGTTCACCCTGGCAGATATTCTGCGGCTTAGGCCCCTTCCCCCAAGATTTCAAATGCTAGAACCATTAATTCTGTATGACCCGTTTTTTAGTCATCCCGGACCCGTTGCCATTTTGGTGGAATTGGGACCTATTCCATGGCCCGCCGCAGGTCATGGGGACCGTGTTGAGGGGTGAACAGCCTGCTCAGGCGTGGCAGGAATGGCGAGATTTCTCCCAAGGGTCGAAATGACAAGAGGCGGAAGTGGTAAGGAGCAAGTCTGGTTGGATGAACAACTAGAAGGCTTCTTTCTGTCATTTCGAGTGCAAGGAGAAATCGCTTGGCCCGAAAGAACGTGACCCGGGCGGGAATGGGGGAGAGTTCTCCCAAGGGTCAAAATGACAATGGACGAGGGGTGATACGGGCGGAGTGTAAGAGGGTTTCGCCTTACTCCACCAAAATTGGGATTGATCCGTCATCCCGTCGGTAGTGGTGGCCTGCTGGCCGCATCCCCCATTCCTAGTTTGGTTTCATGAAAGTCAATAGAGCCTGTTGCTCTGGTCAGAGGGTCTTGTTATTCTTGCGGCCTTATGGGTTTCATATTACATGACTAGTTCCATGGGGAGCGGAGTGAAGAGGAGAAAGGTATGATTGTAGGAGATGTTATGTCTACGGGTGTCGTTACCGCTAAAGCTACAGACACGGTACGTTCGGTGGTAGGCAAAATGCTGAGCCGACATTGTGGGGCGATTCCCGTCGTTGATGATGAAGGTAAACTGCTGGGCTTAGTGGCTGTTCGGGACGTCATGATCCCATTATATCCTAATTACGGGGATTACATTCACGACAATGTTCATAGTCGAGACTTCGAAGAAATGGAAGAGGGATATCCGGATGTCATGAAGAAACCTGTTGGTGATATTATGACCAAGAATCCCTTGACGGTTGCTCCACACGATCCCATCCTCCAAGCGGCATCCTATATGGGCCTGAAACACTTTCGCCGAATTCCTGTCGAAGAAAACGGCAAATTAGTGGGAATGATTAGTATGGGAGATGTGAATCGAGGGCTTTTTTTCTCCCAAGGCCATAATACCTAAATGAAGGATTTATTGACGTGAAAGGAAAGCAGAGAAATTTTTTGCCGGTGAGAAAGGCTCCGGGGATACTTTCCACAGAGGTATTGTCTGGAGGAATATGTCCAGTCCTTTGGTTCTGGACAACGAGTTAACTCCACAACGAATAGTGGACATGTAGAATGTTGAAGGTAAGGGGTGATCCCATTTTCTTCTTTTCTGTGTCCTTGACAAAGACCCGGAGTTCTGGTCAGGTTCGTTGTTAATTATTCCATACCAGTACCTGCTTTATTCGTTATCCACAGAACTACTTACCCTTCCGTAAGTCACAAGAAACATACGTACAGACGGTAAGCTGAGTTTCATCTTCAATATAGAGGAGAGCTATGATTTGGCGTTGGCTTGGTCTCAGTAAAGATTCCTATCGTCCGGAAAAAGATATTGGTCCCTATTTCAATTACCGGTTAGCCGTTCGTCTCGAACTCACGCAGCGACCTGGCGTGTTTGCCATACTGGCCAATCTCCTGGCCGAAGAAGGCGCAAGCATTGGGGCTGTGGATATGGTGTCAGCCACCAAGACCAAGGTGGTGCGAGACATCACGCTGGATACTAAAAGTGAAGAGCATGCACAGCGAGTGCTTGACCGGCTTGGTAAACTTCCTGACGTCAAAGTGCTCTCTGCGTCGGATCGGATTTTCATGTTACACCTTGGTGGAAAAATTAAAATGGGGAGCAAGTTTCAAATTACCACCCGGAACACGCTTTCCATGGCCTACACTCCTGGTGTCGGTCGCGTGTCGCAAGCCATCGCCAAAGATCCAAACTTGGCGTATCGCTTCACGATCAAAAGTAATTGCGTCGCTGTCGTGACCGATGGTTCAGCTATTTTAGGACTCGGGGATCTTGGGTCTGCAGCCGCGCTTCCGGTGATGGAGGGGAAAGTGATGCTGTTTCAACAGTTCGCGGGAATCGATGCGTGGCCCATTTGCCTCAGTACGCGGGACCCTGATGAGATTATTCAGACCATTACCAACATTGCTTCAGGATTTGGGGGCATTAATCTCGAAGACATCAGCGCCCCTCGGTGTTTTGAAATTGAACGACGGTTGCAGGCCACTCTCGATATTCCCGTGATGCATGATGATCAACATGGTACCGCGGTCGTGATTTTGGCGGCGTTACGGAACGCGTTAAAAGTCACCAACCGCCAGCTCGATCAGACCAAGGTGGTGGTCAACGGCTTGGGTGCTGCAGGTACGGCGTGTTGCCAGTTGTTAATTTCCGCCGGTGTGGGGCAGGTCATGGGATGCGACATAAAAGGGTTGGTTTTGGATGAACGCATGGATGTTCTTCGATCGACACATGATCATCTTACCAACTTCATTCACTACGATCAGCCAACCGGGACGTTGCAAGATGCCTTGAAAGATGCAGATGTGTTTATTGGGCTTTCCACCGGAAACATTCTGAAGTCCGACGATTTGAATCCTATGGCGCCTGATGCCATTGTCTTTGCCCTTTCCAATCCTGAGCCAGAAATTTCGCCAGAAGCCGCATCAAAAAAATGCCGCATTTATGCGAGTGGACGATCGGATTATCCGAACCAAAGCAATAACCTTCTTGCCTTTCCCGGACTTTTCCGTGGGGCATTGGATGTGCAGGCCAAAGAAATCAACAAGGCCATGAAATTGGCCGCGGCTGAAGCATTGGCGAACGTGATTTCCGATGATGCGCTCAATGAAGATTATATTATTCCAAGCGTCTTTGATAAAAAGGTGGTCCCTGCCATCGCCAAAGCCGTCGCCAATGCCGCGCAGGAAACGGGCATGGCTCGACGTGTTCCCAAACATGAGGAGATTCTAAAGTAAGACCAAAGGGGATTTGTGAAACGGGGGTAAGATAATTCTTTTCCTTATTTTTTCATTCTAAAAGGAGCATGCTACTCAACCTAGAAACGGCAGTTGGATCACAAAAGTCCGCGCAAGCTCTTGATGCACCTGGCAAAATAAAAAAATGTCTTATTACCACCAAGGTGACCACGACTTTTTGTATTTCACCATGCCCACCAATATCTTACACGGCTGTTTTGCGCCCAACTGGCGTTTCTAGGATAAAATGACACATTGCCTTTTCTTTACAAAAATATTACCTTCCTGATAGTTTCCTTCCTCCTGATGAATTGGCCTTATGTTTTCCCCATCTCTTCTATTTGGTGCAACATCGTTACTTGGCTTTCATCTTGCCACGATGTTTCCCAAGACGGTGCTGCCATTTATCTCTCCCGGTAATACGGCGAAAGCCGTTCGCCAGTGGCCTGCACTTCAACTTCATGATTTAGTCTGGGTTGCTGAGGTGTTTCAGCGAACGCAACCAGACGTTCTGTGGTATTGTCATGCGGTGTGTGATGTGTCGAAGTGTGAGGCTTCGCCTGGTTGGGCGTATGAGATGAATGTGCAGCAACTCGATCATGTGATCGCGGCTTTGCCCGGGCACACACGGTTGGTCTATGTGTCATCCGATCATGTCTTTGGTGGAGATGGCGTGTATTCAGAAGAGTCCATCCCTTCGCCCATAAGTGTGTATGGACGAACCCGTGTCGAAGCGGAGCAATTGGTGTTGAAAAGGCCAGGGTCTTTGGTGATTCGTACGGGGCTTGGGATTGGTGAGTCCCCAGATGGACGCACCGGACATTTGGATTGGTTGCGTTATCGTACCAAACGTAATCTGCCCATCACGATCATTGAAGATGAATATCGATCTGTTATTTGGCAGCGCGATTTAGCGCCGCGTGTCATGCAACTTGCTCAAAGCGAGGAGACAGGGATCCGCCATGTCGCATCGACTCGTGCTGTGTCGCGTGTGGAATTAGCCAACTTTCTCATGACCGAATATCATATTCCTGCCAACTTCAACATTGAAACACGTCATCAACAAGCCAACCCTCACTTAGGCCACGTTGAGCTAACGACTGGCTATGAGGGTGACCTATTTCAGCCCATATCCAGCGTGCTCGACGGGTAACAGATTTTTGGGCCGAGATGTTGTCTTGGCGCCATTGGAAATTTTTTTCTTTCATCAGTTGAAAATTTTCCCTCGCCCCTGAGGGGAGAGGGTAGGGTGAGGGGTTTACTGGACCAGTTGCCATTTTGGTGGAATTGGGACCTATTCCATGGCCCGCTGCAGGTCATGGGGACCGTGTTGAGGGGTGAACAGCCTGCTCAGGCGTGGCAGGAATGGCGAGATTTCTCCCAAGGGTCGAAATGACAAGAGGCGGAAGTGGTAAGGAGCAAGTCTGGTTGGATGAACAACTAGAAGGCTTCCTTCTGTCATTTCGAGTGCAAGGAGAAATCTCTTGGCCCGAAAGAACGTGACCCGGGCGGGAATGGGGGAGAGTTCTCCCAAGGGTCAAAATGACAATGGACGAGGGGTGATACGGGCGGAGTGTCATAGGGTTTCGCCTTACTCCACCAAAATTGGGATTGATCCGGTTTACTCTTCAGAAAGGGGCAATACATGGACATGACGTCTAATGCGTATTTGATTGGTTTAATAAGACGCCTGAGGTATTCTACCTTCGAAGGGACTGCATGGGCTGAAGTGTTCCCAGCTATCACAAAATAAATTGAGCAGCGTAAGCGAATTTGGCTTTCCCGGAAAAGATGGAATGAGTGATTCTGAGAAAAGTAATCCAGGTCTTGAAAAGGGGATCAAACTCGATCTCCGTGGTCAACTGACCTATGAGGGGTATCTCCAACTGGATCTGTTGTTGTCTTCTCAGAAGCCCCTGAGTGATCCTCTTCATCATGATGAGCTGCTCTTTATCATTCAGCATCAAACCTCAGAATTGTGGATGAAGCTGATCCTGCATGAGCTGCAGGCCGCCATCGGATATATTCAACAGGATAATCTCGACCCGTGTTTTAAGATCCTGTCTCGTGTCAAACAGATTCAAAGACAATTATTCGAACAATGGGCGGTATTGGAGACACTCACGCCCAATGAATATGCCCAGTTTCGGAAGGTGTTGGCCAATGCCTCCGGATTTCAGTCGGTTCAATACCGGGAAATTGAATTTATGCTCGGAAATAAAAACGCGGAAGTGGCTGAGGTGTTTCGGTACAGCGATTCCTTGTACCAAGAGATTACACAGATCCTGCATGAGCCCAGCATTTACGATGAATTTCTACGATACCTCACTCGCAGCGGGTATCCTATCCCTGAAGAATGCCAGGAGCGGGATTGGTCCAAACCGCATGTCCGTAATCCGAAGCTCGTCCCGGTTTTTAAGCAGATCTATGATCACCCGGAAGACCAATGGAGCGAGTATGAAATGTGTGAGAAGTTGGTCGATGTAGAAGAAAACTTTCACCTGTGGCGCTTTCGTCATTTAAAGACGGTGGAGCGAATCATCGGTTATAAGCGTGGGACTGGCGGGTCCTCAGGTGTCGGATATCTCAAACAGGCCCTCGATATAACTTTTTTCCCGGAGCTCTTCGATGTCCGTACTGAAATCGGCGGGTGAGGGGATTCAGGAACATGTGGCTGCACTTGGGTCAGGGCCCTTAGAAGAAAGTGCCCTGGTTCAGTCTATCCATCCCTTGTTTTCACGCGTCTTACAACGTGAAGAGATCTACCTTGCCAATCATTCCTTAGGGCGTCCACCGGACCAAACCGCAACGGATGTTCAACAGGCGCTAGACCTTTGGTACGAAAATATGGACGGGGCCTGGGATAACTGGCTCGCTGAAATTCAATCGTTTCGCGGGCGGATTGCCCAACTGATTCATGCACCACGCGAAGACTGCATTATTCCTAAGAGCAGTGCCGGTCAAGGTTTGCGCGCCATCCTGAATTGTTACGACGAAAAGATCCCAATCGTCACGACGACCGCCGAGTTTGGCTCCATCGATCATATCCTCAAAGTCTATGCCCAACGTGATCGGATTGAATTGATTCGTGTCGGGCCTGATGACCATGGTGTGTATCATGAGGAAGATATTCTCGCGGCAGTTGGGCAGAATACATCATTAGTCGTCGTGTCTATGGTTTTATTCACCACTGGTCAGTATTTAATCGAGCTTTCCCAATTGATTAGCGAAGCACAGGCACGTGGTGCACGAGTGTTAGTTGACCTTTATCATGCCGTAGGTGTGATCCCAGTGGATATTGGATCGCTAGGCGCAGACTTTGCCATCGGTGGGTGTTATAAATACCTGCGCGGAGGACCCGGCGCTTGTTGGTTGTATGTGCACCCCCGCCATCTCACGGGTTCCCTGATGACACTCGATACTGGCTGGTTTGCTCAACCCAAGCCATTTGAATTTCTGCGCCCTGAGGTGGCACAGTTTGCCGAGGGGGGCAATGCCTTTCTTGAGTCGACACCGCCGATCTTACCGTATTATCACGCCAAAGCCGGGTTGACGTTTACCTTAGCGATGGGCGTCGATCGACTACGAGCCTATTCACGCAAACTGCAGGCACGGCTTATGGAGCTGTTGGAAGAACACTACATACAACCGATCGGCCAAGCGGATCGGCGAGGTGCATTTCTCGCCATTGCAGATAAATCCGCAGATGCGGTCGCCTCTCAGCTCAAGAAACTCAAGATTATCGTCGATGCCAGAGACGGACTCATTCGAATATGTCCCGACATCCTCACCACAGATGAAGAACTTGTTGAGGCGGTTGGGAAATTGGCGTATGTAATACTCGGTAAATAATAAAGAATGGCTGAGGGAGAATTAACATTTTAATCGAGTCTGACCCCATTTTTTATTACTATACGTCAAACCAACCTTGACCGGGTTATCTGAAATAATCTCTGAACAGGAAGAAGTGTAACTTGCCTTCGCGTCAAAGCAGGCGTTAGGCTTGGGTGACTGCGTCCGGAACCCAATGGGCTACCACACGAGTTGTTGAACGTCTATGACCAAGTATACGGATTTTATTAATTACCACCTGTCTATGCTGGTGGATGATGTTCGGACTGGCTCTTATGGTCAGGCGATTTCTAGGGTTGTTAGGGCAGGAGATGTGGTTGTCGATATTGGTTGCGGATCGGGCATTCTTTCGTTTTTGGCGTGCCGTGCGGGGGCACGACATGTGTATGCCATTGAGAGCGAAGCCGTGATCGAGATGGCCAAACTTGTCGCTGCCAAGAATGGGTTCCAAGATAAAATCACTTTTTTCAATGACGTATCCTTTGCTGTTGAGCTACCCGAACAAGCTGACGTGATTGTGACCGAGACCATGGGGACGTTCGGATTCGAGGAAGGCATTTTGGGTTCACTGGCCGATGCGCGTGATCGGTTTCTTAAACCAGGCGGTAAGCTAATTCCCCATAGTGTGGAGTTATTTTTAGTCCCGGTTGAGATGCCACAGTTCTATGAGCATGTGGTCGATTTTTGGATCAATGGCTGCCAAGGGTTTGACTTCTCTCCAATCCGGGAACTGACCGTGAACAACTTCCATCCTTTGAAGTTGCATGAAGGAACCTTTCTGAGTGAGCCTGTCCGGGTGGAACCTATTGTGTTTGCTGAGACGAAACACGCGGAAATTGACACCAAGGTTTCGTTCTATGCCTCACGCCGAGGACGGTGCCATGGGTTGGCTGGTTGGTTCAATGCCGACCTGATGCCTGGGTTACGAATATCGAATGGACCTAGTGATAAAGGTTCTCATTGGGGGTTGGCGTTCTTTCCGCTTGAGAAACCAGTAACGGTGGATCGAGGCAATCGCATCCTTGCGGAAATTTCCTCAACGGGGAACGGCGAATTCTGGCACTGGAAGGTTGATGTCAAGGGTCAGCGATTTGAGCATTCGAGCTTGCGTGGGAATCCCCATCATAATGTTTCAAACCATCCTAAACGAGTTGGTAGTTAAGTCATTTATTTTCGTGTTGTAACCTTTTGGCGAAATGCCCCCTCACCCCAACCCTCTCCCCACAGGGGCGAAGGAGCTTTGAAATGTTTCAGTCGTCAGTAAATGATAGCTTTAGGATTGGCTTTTTAATGTTTGACCAATTTGCTGCATATCAGAGGGCAAGTCCGCTGAATATTCTTGGAAGGTTCCTAGAGAAGGATGATGAAAGCCTAGTATTCGTGCGTGGAGCATGACACGAGGGATGGGAATCCCTTCTATGTGGCTCACCTTTTCTCTGCCATAGGTGGTATCTCCTAAGATTGGGCAATTGATTGATGCCATGTGTACGCGCAGTTGATGGGTTCTGCCTGTTCGTGGGGAGAGCCGTACGTGCGATGCTGTTTCCTCAAAATGTTGTATCACGTGATACTCCGTGATGGCATGCTTCGGCTGATCGGTTTGTGGTGAGATTAATTTGTGGTTTTTCACATCTTGGCCGATTGGCAACTGAATCACCCCTGTTTTGTCTTTGGGCTTGCCCCAAATCAACGCTTCGTACACCCGAGTAATCGTGTGCTGCTCGAACTGGGAAGTGAGTGAACGATGGGCTGCGGCCGTTTTGGTAATAACCATGACCCCTGATGTATGTTTGTCTAACCGATGAACCAATCCCGGTTTGGGTGTTTCCTTCCTAGCGCTTTGGTTTGCTTCATTGCTTTGAAAGTGTGAAAGGAGAGCGTTCAGTAAGGTCCCTGACCAATTTCCAGAAGTTGGGTGCACGACGATGCCTGCTGGTTTATTGATGACGAGTACCGTGTCGTCTTCATAAAGAATATCAAGGGGCAGCGTCTCTCCATCGATGGTTAAGGGTTCTGGTTGGGGCGTGTCCATGGTGATGCGGTCGCCTGGTTTGATGATGTGGCTTGGTTTGACGACGAAGGTGTTCAGTCGGATTCGGCCCAACTCAATTAATCGCTGAATCCCTGTACGTGAAATATCCGGTTCGCGGTGGCAGAGAAATACATCGAGCCGTTTCCGGGTTTCGCCTGAGGTGATGACAAATTCGGTAATCATTGGAGCAATAGTTCTCGTGGTAGCTCGGCGTGATTCAATTCAGCAGGTACTGGAAAATAGTTTCAAAAAAGTAGCAGTACAAAAAGATGGGCAGGGGCAACCCGATAAGGGTGCCAATCATGTAGTGTCGAAATCGTAGGTCGGTTAGAGCCAACGCGTAGTTTATGGCAGGCAGAGTTTGAAACAGTAAGCGAAGAATGGCGACGGATATAATGGGACGTTGATCTAAATGTGAAAAAATACGATCGGCCCATTTGTTTTTGCGGCTTCGTAAAGCGGTTCCTCCAACTGATCGGATAAGGAAAAAACTTATAGAGGCGGAGCACAGTGCTGCCAGGAAAGTAGCCATTCCTCCCCATTCTTTCCCCAAGGCAAATACGGCCCCTACCAAAAATATCCAACCTGGTATGTACACCAGGTTGCCAACACTGTAGGCCAGACAAAAAAAGAACAACCCCAAAACCGTGTGCCGGAGAAATATCTCTTTAATGGCTCCAGGCGCGATCTGTGATCGTAGGCCGCTTATCTCCATCATGAGATAGAGGGCGACGAAAAATGCTATGATGTACAACAGTTTTTTTTGCGGATCGGTGGCGAGGGAGATCGTCATAGGATGGGAGTAATTGCCGCCTGATGGTGGGTGTTAAAAATGGCGAAAGTTGATGGGGTACTATGGCACGATCACCCAGAAGAATATAGCCAAAATTTACCGGAATGGTGAAGAAGCATGTCCTGAGCATTCAGGGTAAACTTTTACCACGAACGGAATGTAATGGAATTTCTGAAGTCAGGACACTAGGAGCCTGTCCAAGATTAGACTGATCTATTGCGGGTGTGCTGGATGTGGCCAGATCTTCCGATCCTTTTCGGGAAATGTTGAAAAAGCATGCCCTCGCGGAGGCGGGGGGCCGCCAGCCTTCGCCAAGGCTACGGCAGACAAGCCAGCTGCGTTCTCGGGCTTTTGGTGTGCTCACGTACTCCGTGTACGCTCCGCGTGCCAAGGCTACTCCGTCGAAGTAGCCTTTGGCTACGAAGGCCGGGAAGCCCTGCGGCCTTGCTGGACGGCCCCCCGCCTCCGCGAGGGCATGCTTTTTGAACATTTCCCGTTTTCGTTGAATAGTCCCACTATTCGCCTCAAACGATCGAAACATCTGACTCAAACCAGCACCTCCTCTTCACGATCGCTAATCTCGGACAGGCTCCTAGATATTGATTGTTAAACATGCGATAGTGCGGAAGTGCTAATGGAAAAAGACGGTGTACCCTTTGTTGCTGCATGCAATGGGCACCTCTAAAAACCAGGCATTTTTTGTGAGGGCAAGGAAGCCGCGCGCGGAAAACCGGAGTGTATGGGCGAATACATGAGGATTTGAGCACGCGGCTGACGCCGCCATCACGGAAAAGGACGGTTTTTAGAGGTGCCCTAATGGGTTTGGTGGGTGGAGAGGAGTCGGCAATGTCTGGTCAGGGATCTGGGGGAAATGTACTCGCAGCACTGTGTAGTCTTTTTATTCCGGGATTGGGGCAACTGTTGCAAGGGCGCTTAGGACGAGCGGCTATTCAGTTTGTCTTGGCTGCGGCATTGTGGTTTGTGCTTCTTGGCTGGATCATTCATTTATGGTCCGTGATAGACGCGGCAAAATTTAACACCTCGGCCTAGGAGCCTGTCCGAGATTAGCCGAATCTACTGCGGATGTGCGGGATTTGGCCAGATCTTCCGATCCTTTTTGTTGAATAGTCCCACTATTCGCCTCAAACGATCGAAACATCTGACTCAAACCCGCACACCCTCGTGACGATTGCTAATCTCGGACAGGCTCCTAGCTGAAATCCTCGGTCCCTCTCTCACCAGTCAAAGAAAATGATTTTTTCCAAGACCATTTCGCTAACAGACTGTAGGGCACCTCTACAAACCCGGCATTTTTTGTGAGGGCAAGGAAGCCGCGCGCGGAAAACCGGAGTGTATGGGCGAATACATGAGGATGTGAGCACGCGGCTGACGCCGCCATCACGGAAAAGGACGGTTTGTAGAGGTGCCCTGTAGTTGAAAGAAACCAAGGGGAAGGCTTAGGACCTGAGAGAAAATAACTTGAACAATTTCGCGCCTAGATTTGGGTTGGATTTGGACGGAACGATTGAGAAACACCCGAGGCATAGCACAGCTATGTTGAGGGTGTTTCGATTGAGGCCCGTTCAAAGATGGCCCGAAGATTGGATGCGAAATTGTTCAAGTTATTTTCTCTCAGGTCCTTAGGGTTCACTGACGGTGAGCCGTTGGCCAATGGAAATCGTGTCGCCGAAAATATTGTTCCAATTTTTGAGTTGCCCCACGGTGACTCCAAACTGTCTAGAGATTCCGTAGAGCGTATCGCCTCGTACGACCGTGTACGACGTTGACTCTCCGCCTCCACTCACTTCACCAAAATCCCTAAAATCCGATTCATCAAACGACAGGTCACTCAGCCCAAATTCCGACAGTGAGGGTTCGGATAAGGTTAAATCCGATCCTGAGGAAAGATCGGATAGCCCCGAATCTGATCCCATGCTGTCCATATTTTTGTCTTGCCGACTCATTTGATCCCGTAGGGCATCGAGTTCAATCGTCAGGTCTTTATTTTGAGCGTCGATGGAAGCGAGCTGGCGTTTGCTTCCTTGGACTTGGGTATTCAATTCGCCGGTGCGCTTTTCTTCTTGGGCTAACAGGCGTTGAAAGTTCAAGGCCCGCGCTTTTTCCGCTTCGTATTTTTCTGAGCTGACACAGCCCGCAAACAGACCACTGCTCAGGAGGCAGATGATCGACAAGCAGATGATGTGCTTGACTCGCCATGAGTGATCACGTTTCGTAACATCTGCATGATGAGATTTGGTCATGGTCAAATTCCCTCCGCTATTGTTCAGTGGACGTATCATTTCTCAATTGGTGTGTACTCTTCCCTGGAAGACTGGGACCGGGTGACAGAATAGATTGAGAATCCTTGAATGTCAAATTGGATCCCGGCCCAAGATACGGTAGGTCCATCCCTTCAATTGACCGGCTGTAGGGCCTATGCTACCTTCGTCTTCTGGTAAAAATATGTACAGAATTTTCAAAATATGTGATTCCGAGGTGAGATGACAGCCAATCAAAAATCTCCGCGACAGGTAGAAGTTGAAGGTATTTCCCTACGCGTAGCCCAACCCAATCATTCTGAGCAAGAGTGGATCGGCGACCGTGAAATCTTGCAACAGCTCCTGGCCTGTTGGTTGGTGGTCGCGGACAAAGATCTTCCCCTGTGCCCCCGTGTGATTGGTCAGCCTGGCATTGGTAAGACCACCTTGGCCATGTCGGCGGCACATGAACGGAAGCAGGCCATGTATATTTATCAATGCACGGCCGATACTCGACCAGAAGACTTGTTGATTACCCCGGTCATTGCCGAAGGTGGGACGATTACCTACCAAGCCTCACCGTTAGTCACAGCCATGCTCAACGGAAGTGTGTGCTTGCTTGATGAAGGCAATCGCATGAATGAGAAGAGTTGGGCCTCGTTGGCACCCCTCCTGGATCACCGCAGGTGTGTGGAATCCGTGATTGCCGGCATTCAAATCCAAGCGCATCCTGACTTTCGCTGTTGCGTCACGATGAATGAAGATGCCTCCACGTATGAAGTGCCCGACTACATGTTATCCCGTCTTCAACCCACCCTGAAATTGGACTTTCCCACCAGGGAACATGAGTTGGCCATCCTGCAATATCATTTGCCCTTTGCACCGCAGGATATCCTGCTGCTCACCGTGGATTTTTTGCAGAAGGCCCATCAACTGGATTTAGGGTTTTCCGTGCGGGATGGCATGCATCTTCTCCAATATGCGGTCAAACGGTTAGCGCAAGATTCCTCCCACCCGATTTCACGCGATGGTATGTGGCGTGAGGCCCTCATCAAAGTGCTTGGGGAGGAGGCCTTGGATTTGGAGGGACTCTCCCGCCAACGAAAACGTGCGATAGGAGAACAGGCCTTGCCTCGTGGGCTTGGCGATTTCTTTTTTGAACCGGAGGACCCCTTGCATCCTGATCGATAGGGGAGAAATAACAAGCACGAAAATCGAAATTCTAAACAAATTCCAATAATCAACATTTCAATGTTCCAAATTTGATTAGAGGGTTTGGTCTTTCCCACCTTCGAATTTTGAATGTGTTTGAGATTTGGTGCTTCGGATATAGAGTTTCCCACATGAAATCCCTCTCTCCCACTGCTGAATCCGTTCTCGAACTGTCCTCACACATTCGCATCCTCCCCATTCAGCATGCCAGTAGCGATGTGGCGCAGGAAGTCCGGGAACTCTTTCTGTCGCAACGAGCCGATTGTCTGGCCGTTGGGTTGCCGTCTTCGGTTGAGCCATTGGTTGAGCAGGGAATCCAACGACTTCCCCAGATTAGCCTCGTGGTGCTTCCGGAGCCTGATCAACAGGAACAGCCGACTTGCAGCTATATACCGATTGATCCATGCCAACCGACGATCATGGCACTTCGAGTGGCGAAGGGGGAAGGCATTGATCGACAGTATATCGATCGCGATGTCACCGTATTTGAACCCCTGTCATTTCCATCGCCTGATCCGTATGCCCTGAAGCAAATTTCTCTGCCAACCTTTGCTGGCGCATTGCTGCCGTTCATGCCGTATCCCAAGCCTCAGAGCCAGCGTTATGAGCGTATCAAGTGGATGGCGTTTAAACTCCATGAATTAGAACTCGACTATTCCTCGATCGTCTGCCTGTGCCCGATCGAAGATTGGCCTTGGTTGCGGGATGCGTATCAACAACGGTGGGCGTATACCTCACCCGAACCGTTGGCGGATACTCCCTTTTTGTGTACCGTGGCGCCATCCACCTTGTATTTTGCTTTATGTGAATTGCCATTCATGACCGAATTATTTGAGCAACGAAGGCTGGAAGCCCGGTCCGATGAACATCTTTCGATTGATGGGATCAAAGAGCTTTTGATTGAATCCCGCACACGTTGGTTGGCGAAACGATCCCCGACTTATGCTCAAGAAGCCAACTGGGTGACTCCGCAACTGCTGCAAATGTTTTTGCAGTATGTCCGAAATCTGACCTTGCTTGAACGTCGATTGACTCCTGATCTATACACCCTTGTAGTGGCCAGCAAGCAAATGGCAGGGGATGAATTCGCCATAACCTTGTTGGAGACCGCGAAAACATATGTGTTTCAAGACACGGAATCGTTGAGTGTTGGATTGCCACCGTATGCGGTTGGGATTGAGCAACTTGAATCACCGGATGGGGAGGTTTCTCGAGCGAAAAATCGGTTGCAGGGGGCGGCATCGTCCTGGCGTTCTTTATCTCTCAAACCCACGCCGACGCGGCAGAAAAAACAACAATGGGCCTATCGGTGGAACCCCTTTGGCCAATGTTCGTGGCCACCAGAGGACGATCGCATCGAAGGTTTTACCGCTCATGTTCGTGAACAAGCCAGGGCCGTGTTAGGGGCTGATCTTGCACGCGTTGATAAATTCACTACGTCAATTCGTGATGGAATCGACATGCGCGAAACTTTGCGTAATTGGAATCCCAAACGTGGAAAGAAGCTGAGCGATATTTATGTCAAGGATATTCCACCATCTCGTGGCCATGTGGAGATTGTGGTCTTTTTATTTGAAGTGCCGGCGGACCCAGCTAAATTTTCCTGGAAGGCTACGTGGTATGCGGAGCATGGCCAGGAATCAACGTTATGTTTTTATGCCACGCCCTTTCTTGAAAATATGGTTGGACCGGGTATCGGTCAGTCGCAATATGGCGGGTCGTTATTTCAATTTCCTCCACGATCGATTCCAAACATATGGGATGATTCGAGGTTGGACTTTGCTCAATCCTTGGAAGATCGGTTGATTGCTGGGGCAGCGTTGCATTCAACGGAGCGACATATTGCGGTTGTGAGTCCCATCCCGCTCTTGTCCCGCTGGAAAAAGATTGCCAGAAAATTTGATCGCCAACTTATCCCCATTCCCCTTTCACGATTTTCCGGCCAAACCGTCAACCGCTTGCGCCACTTTCATGTTCTAAACGGCCACGAAATTCGGAGCTTTGCCAGTCAATTTATTCAAGGGTAGGTGGTAGGCGATAGGGCAAGGAGTCTTATTAGTGAGTAGGTTGCCATTTGATTCTCCTCCTGACATTCAGGTTAGACTTGCTGACTTGCGCCAGCAAATTCGACATCATGATCACCTGTACTACGTTCTCAGCACACCTGAAGTTTCAGATTTCGAATACGATCGGCTTTTTACAGAGCTTCAAGAATTAGAAGAGCAATATCCCGCCTTGGTGACCCCTGATTCTCCAACCCAACGGGTTGGAGGTTCTCCCATCGACCAATTTTCAAAGGTGAAACATGACCGGGCCTTACTGAGTTTGGATTCGGTTTTGGATGTAGATGATGTGCAGGCGTTTGATACGCGCATGCGGCGCGAACTTGAGGCGGATCAGGTTCAGTATGCCGTTGAACCAAAATTTGACGGGTTGTCCGTAGAATTGGTGTATGAAGAGGGGATTTTTGTGCGTGGATCGACGCGGGGAGATGGCGTGATGGGCGAAGATATAACCGTCAATCTTCGTACGATTCGATCGCTTCCGTTGCACCTTCAACCTCAACCAACATTGCCGACTCGAATCGTGGTGCGCGGGGAGGTATATTTGCGCCTTCCTGATTTTCAGGAACTCAATCGTCGGTTGACGGAACGTGGGGAAGACACATTTGCCAATCCTCGAAATGTGGCCTCGGGATCATTGCGGCAACTTGATCCTCGCCTGACCGCTACGCGCCCGCTTGTGGTGACCTGTTATGACCTCATGGTTTCTTCTGGCGAACCGTTTTCATCTCACTGGGAAGCCGTGTCGACTTTAGCGACTTGGGGGTTGCCCATTCCCACTCTTCGACAGCTCTGTGTCTCTATCGACGAGGTCATGGTGTTTCATCAAGACATGGCAGAGAAGCGAGATCACCTGCCTTTTGAAATTGATGGGATTGTGGTCAAAGTCAACGACCGTTCCTTTCAGGACCGATTGGGGGAAAAGTCCCGGAGTCCTCGATGGGCGATTGCCTTTAAATTTCCATCTCGCAAGGAATTGACGAAGGTGCGAGATATTGTGGTGTCGGTGGGCCGAACCGGTGCGTTGACCCCTATTGCGTTGTTGGATCCGGTTGAAGTCGGCGGCGTGACGATTAGTCGTGCCACATTGCACAACGTGGAAGAAGTGGCGCGCAAAGATGTGCGAGTCGGCGATACCGTAAAGGTTGAACGGGCAGGGGATGTGATTCCCGATATCGTGGAGCGAGTACCTATTCCCAATGAAACACGGAATGCTCCATTTGTTGTTCCCGATCACTGTCCGGTATGTGAATCTGCCGTGGTGCAAGAAGGCCCCATGTATTATTGCACTGGTCAAACTGTGTGCTCTGCCCAACTCAAAGGCGGTATCGAACACTTTGCTTCCAAGAACGCGCTCAACATCGAAGGCCTTGGAAGAAAAACCGTCGCACAACTGGTGCACCAACATCTCGTTCGGGATTTGTCTGATCTCTATCGAATAACCCAAGAGCAAATCCTCACTCTCGAAGGATTTGCGGAAAAGTCCGGCACGCAATTACTGTCGGCCATTGAGCAAAGTAAAACTCCTTCTTTAGAGCGCTTTCTTTTTGGCCTCGGCATTTACCATGTGGGCAGTCACGTGGCGACAGTTCTGGCGAATCAATTTGGGTCCTTAGAAAATGTTATCGCTGCGACGGAGGAAACCTTATTAGAAGTTCATGAAATTGGTCCTGAGACTGCCCACAGTGTCGTGACCTTTTTTCACGAGCCTCGAAACATGGCTGTTCTAAATCGCATGAAGGAATTAGGCCTTGATGTTGAAGAACTTCCTCTTGATGAAGGAACACAAACCAAACCGTTGGCTGGAAAAATCTTTGTTCTCACGGGTGGTCTTGATGGGTTTTCCCGACAAGATGCCAAGCAACGAATCGAAAAATTCGGAGGTCGCGTGACATCAAGTGTGAGTAAAAAGACCCATTTTGTCGTTGCCGGAACTGACCCAGGATCAAAATTAGATGAGGCCAAGAAGTTAGGTATTGAGATTTTGAATGAAGAAGAGTTTGTAAAAATTGTTGAATGATTTATTTGGAGAATATCCAAATAACACAAACAACCGCCAAGGCGATTAGACATGCCCATACAAAAACACCTGCGGCAAGGGCAAAAGGGTCATCTTCCCTAGTTTTTATTCCAATTACTTTTAACACCGTATGACCAGTTGCAGCCATAAAAACAGAGTTTGCTAAGATTTCCAAAAGAAGGTCAATCATATTCAATCGGGAATTAGAAAAGACTAAAATCAATCACAAAAAGGGATCATACAGAATTTATGGTTCTCTATGAATTTTGTAGGAACCCCGTGCCAATAATAGAGGACCCATCTGTGGCCACTAGACCCCAAAGGAGCTCATGGGCGAGCCATCCGGGTTTCTAGATTTTTCTGGGGCTTCATCAATCCGTATCGGTCGGTTGGCCGGATTCTCCTCTGCAGGTGATGGAAGAACATCCCTTGGGAAGCGGTGCTCGGGAGGTTCCCCCTTTGGAAAAGGGGGGGAGGGGGGATTTTACGATAACCATACCCTCACACACCAAGCTTGCACTGTCTGAGCGACTAGGGCCGCCCCCGAGTCAGGATGGGGGCCGTTGGTGCCGGCACCCGCTTTGCCCCTTCGGTTGGATCGGCAGCCACGCCGGGGGAACCCGCTTTGTGGGAGGCAAGAAATGTGCAGAACTTGCCTGTTCCGGATCAGAAAATCCCCCCAAGCCCCCCTTTTCCCAAGGGGGGAACAGGCGGGGAATTATTCAACCCATTCACCCTCCCGGTGACGCGAAGAGCCTTTTGTCTTTGGCTACCGGCAATGGCCGGGACTCGAAAAACGAGGATTGAGCTTCACGCCACTCATTGGGCAATTGATCCGAATGCGACTCCTAGAACCATAATTTCTGTATGATCCACAAAAAGTTCCCTAAACTTGAAACACGTAGGTCTCATGTCGAAACAAATCCAAAATCCTAAATTTTCAGTTTAGCTATTTGTCATTGCTTCGGATTTCGATATTCGAGCTTGGGAATTACTCTAGAGGCAGGGCAGGGGAAGATTCAGTATCTTCTTCAGGAGTTTCGAGAGTGGGCTCTTCGACTTTTTCAATTTGAACGCTTTTAATTGTTTTTTCATCGGCGTCCCGGACGATCAGGTGACATCCATCCGTATGAAGTTCTTCACCCACCGATGGAATATGACCCAACTCTTGTTGGATTAACCCACTGATCGTGTTTTGTTCCTCATCATCAAGTTCGACCTTGAGGAACTCGTTGATTTTTCGAACCTCGGTTCGGCCGTGGACGAGGATCCGATTTTTCCCGATTCGTTTAATCAGTTCTTCGGAAACATCCGTCTCATCGAGAATTTCCCCGACAACCTCTTCCAACAGATCTTCCGTAGTGACGAGGCCCATTACGCCACCAAACTCGTTCACGACCATGGCGATGTGTCGTTTCTCCTTTTGAAATTGTTTGAGGAGATCATCTGCTGGTTTCGCGCCAGGGACAAAGAGCGGCGGTCGTGAAAGATCTTTTAATACGCTGTGTTGATTGCCTTGAGCAAGTTCTTTCAACGCGTGATTACGATAGAGAATGCCGGTTATGTTGTCCAAATCGTTAGCATACACCGGAATTCGAGAATACTTGGCTTTGAACAACTCTTCTTTCGCCTCGCCGAGTGTGAGGTGGTTATCCAATCCAAACATATAATTTCGTGGCGTCATCACATCTTCCGCCGTGAGATCCGTAAATTCAAAAACATTTTTAATCATCTTGACTTCTTCTGTCTCCAGTACCCCGGCTTTGCCTCCGGCCTCCAGCATGATCATGAGTTCTTCTTCTGTAACAAAGGGTACGGTCAGGCCTCGGCCTCCGGTCATTTTTGAGATGAGTGGTTCGAGAAGGTACAGAATAGGGGAGAACAATTTTTGGACCCAATAGATGGGATGTGAGAGAATTTGGACGGCAGGGCCAGAATGTTTGGCACAAAGGGTTTTGGGAACAATTTCTCCAAACAAGAGCACAATAATCGTGAGGAGTCCTGTTGCGACGGCTACTCCCACTGACCCGAAATACTGAAAAGCCATGATCGATACCAATGATGCTGCTGTCAGGTTGACGACGTTGTTTCCAATCAAAATAGTAGAGAGCAATCTTTGCGGATTTTGGCGGAGAAACAGAGCCATTGAGGCTGCTCGTTTTTTTTCATCAACCATCGTTTGCAAACGGCTTTCGGTGATTGAGAAAAACGCAATCTCGGCCCCTGAGAACAGCCCAGATAGGATTAAACAAATCAGGATGGCAATGAATTCCATATATTCAGATTAAACGCGAGGTGGTTCAAAGGCAGGAGGGCAAAAATGTGCAGAAAAACAAAGCCCTTTGGTTAATGGCAGCCATGTCGTGGGAAAAAAGTAGAGAAATCGTGAGGGAGGTGGTTGAAGGTCATTAAACTGGTGACGAAAACCTCGTCTGGGACCGTCGTCATCCATCGATTTCATAAGCCTAGCATAGGATCTGAGTCCATGCAACTGAAAAAAAATTGGAAATAATATTTCTGGAAATGGCTCGGAGGTCGTCCAATATTAGTGATTGTTACGAGGTTATGTCGGTTTGAGGCAGATTTTTCGATCGTTTGAGGTGAATAGTGGTGTTGATGTAGGGCAAAGGATCTGAAAATCTGGCCAAATCCTGGCAACCGCAATAGATCAACCTCATTTCGGACAACCTCCTTGTGGAAAGAGTTCCCTCCTAGGAGTAGAGGCTGATAAGGGAAAAATGCCAAGCTGGAGTATTGAAGGGGGTGTTCAACTCTAAAGGGCACCTCTAAAACCCCGGCATTTTTTGTGAGGGCAAGGAAGCCGCGCGCGGAAAACCGGAGTGTATGGGCGAATACATGAGGATGTGAGCACGCGGCTGACGCCGCCATCACGGAAAAGGACGGTTTTTAGAGGTGCCCTAAAGTTCGTTGGTCTTCGAATTTGTAACATTGCCGGGCCAGGATGGGATAGAGTGAAAAAATAGGGGTGCTGTGGGGAACGAGAGCGGAATTGGTTCCAGGACTGAGAGACAAGTGCAGATTGACAAAATTAAAGCTCAGCCCCTCTTGCCAGGGCTGTGATTGAGCTTCGGCATAGGTGTTGACCTTATCTGAGGCATAGGACCGGGTCATGAGTCCGGAGCCGCCTTGAAATCCGTATTCGTGCAAATCCGGTGCGCCCTGGATCAATAATGAAACCATAGAAGCATCGAACCAGACTTTGAAATTACAACTAACTTGAATGAATGGCCCCAAACTTCCGGTATGTTCTAATACCGCCACGGGATACGTATATTCGGGGGGTACATCGGATGAAGATGCAGGTGCCTGAAGCGGAAAATCCCTGTCTTTGACTGCTGACATCGAAACAAAGAGAAGATTGGGATCATCCAGGGCGATATCGTTCACTTGTCCATCATGATAATTGCAAAGCTTTCCCATTTCATACCGAAGAGGAAAGGAATAGCCCATTTTCGCATAGAAGATTCGGACACCGGCATCAAGGGGATCTTCAGGGGTTCGGCTGATTTTGAGGTCAAACGGAAGCATGAGATGAAACGCATTTGTCCGAGCCGACATAAACGGGGCACAGGCGCCGGGAAATTCTTTGTGAACGGTTTCGTTGTCCGGTTCAAATCGACGGGGCGTGCCGCCAAAGTGCTGAGCGGTTTTGGATTCTTTGCTCAAGCGATATTTGGCTTGGTAGTACGCGGCCGCTCGTTTTTGCGCCAGGTCCAAAAAATATTCCGGAATGTCGGATTCGACGATCAACCGTTGTTTATCCAAGGTGGGAGTCCGAGACCCCTTCATGACCTCGTTGTAAATGGCTAACTCGGCTCCGGTTTTCTTGATATCATGATCGAGTTGTTGCGCGAGTTCAGGGTCAAAATGTTGGGTGTTGGGCAGAAGTTGTCGAGCCTTTTGCAACAATTCGAGCTTGTGGGTGTAGCGTTTGGGTTCAGAGGCAAAGGCTTGGATCGTAGCCAGGAGCAAACTGAATTGTTCTTCCGGGAGAATGCCTAGTTGAGTCAGATCCTGTTCGCGAAGGAAGGTCAGGGCCAGTGGCCCAAAAGCATCTTCGCGGCGGAGACTTAAGGTTAAGAGATAGTTGAGGTAGGAACGGGCTTCGTCTAGCGTCATACATTTATCCTTGGACCATTTTAAGGAAACCACGATAGGCAGGACAAGTGTCGTAGATAGGTTGAAAGGGTATTGTCAATTTAACTGCCGAAGGGCGCAATGAAACCGCTTAGCACAATCCCTTATGCACAGACCACTTCCTTCCAAACCTGAAACGCCTGTGCTCGTAATATTCGATAATTGACCGCCTGCATGAGGTGGCGGCCCAGACGAAACAGGTTTTGTGTCAGCCCGTGGAGCGTCAGAAACCGTTGAGCCTGAGTCGATGAAGCAAAGCCGCGCATGTGATATTCTCGTTGTCCTGTCGGTTGATGCGACACTTCGGCTCGGTTGTTGGCGTAGACGTGATTGAGGTGTTCTCCCGTCGGCATCACGGCTCGATGAGCGGCGTCATAGCTTTTGAGTGTGTCGGTCATCAGCCATCGTGGTTCACGGCCTTGGCCTTTGAGGAGACGGCGAAAGAAGCGCACGGCCGCTTTCTTGTTGCGTCGCCGCTGCACCAGGATATCAATCGTGTCGCCGTCTTGATCAACCGCACGCCACAGATACTGGCGCTGCCCTTGAATGGTGATAAAGACTTCGTCCAAATACCAGGTATCACCTAAACGACCTTGACGCTTCTTCAATTTCCTCGCATAGGCCGACCCAAACTTTTGGCACCATTGGCGAACGGTTTCATAGGTGACAGTGATGCCTCGTTCGGCGAGGAGTTCTTCCACTTCACGGAAGTTCAAACAAAAACGATGGTACAGCCAGACGGCGTGACTGATAATTTCAGAGGGAAAACGGTGACGGTGGTAGCTGGGTGTTGGCTTTTTCATGCTGCCCAGTCTGCCAAACCAGAGTTAAATTGACAATACCGGCGAAACACATCATAGACCGTGGACACCAAGCATTGCGGATAATGCCCTTTCCCGGGATGCTCTAACCCGCTGTGAGGATCAAAGGCAGCCCGGACGGCATCGGCTGCAGGCAGTGTGTACTTGGAGCCATCAATGGCAAACACCGACAGCCCGTGCCAAGTGTCGGCCTCACGCGTGGGCCAGACCTCGTAGGCCAGCTTCACCGCTTCCTGATGGACCTGTTCAAAGGCACTCCAGGAGAGCTGAGCTCGCGCTTTGGTTACGGCACTCCGATGCACGGCGTGAGCGTGGGGCCAGAGCCCGCTGCGTCGCGCCTGTTGAAACAACGCCCCGACTTTGCCGTCCACGCCCTGGTGCTTCCCGCTGGCGGTCAGTGAGAGCAGCACCACAAAGAGGGTGGGCAACGGCAGCTTCCGCCGACGAGTAAAGGCTTTGGAGGGAGGCGAGGAGTCTGTTGAGGGAAGTCGAGCAGGAATGAGGCCAAGAAAAGCCTCGAGCAGGGTGGAAAGTTGGCATGATTTTTCAAACCAAATTCTGTGCCATAAAAACCTCCAAAGTTGAGAATTTATCCGTGGCGAACATAGGGGTATTATACAGGAAATTTACTTAATTCAACAGTATTAGCCTTTGAGGTCCCCCCTTTGGAACAGGGGGGTGACCTTGAGGGCTGTCCTGAGTGTTATCGAATGGTCTCTCCTTTGGGATAAATTCGGATCATACAGAAATTATGGTTCTAGCATTTGAAATCTTGGGGGAAGGGGCCTAAGCCGCAGAATATCCGCCAGGGTGAACCGCACAGATGTCCCTTCGCCAAGTGAAGAGATCCCCCTCTTTGAAAAAGAGGGGTGAGGGGAGATTTCTCCCGTGCACCTCGGGCCAGGCAGGTGGTGTGAGGTCACCCGGCCCGCCTCAAATCCCCCCTACCCCCCTTTGCAAAAGGGGGCAAAAAAGGACCAACGGTTCCACCACCATGGGATTGATACCATTGTGGTCAGGATTGTGAATCGGTATGGGTAGAACCATGTATTCGGTATGATCCATAAATTCCTCCTTGCCCCCCACCAGTAATCATTCCCCCTTCTCCCCTTTTGCAAAGGGGTCAGGGGGAATTCTCTGGGGTCTCACCGCATGAGTTGTAAACAATCTGTTACGCGACCGGTTCGTCGGGAGGTGGCTCAGGGGGTGGGGCCCTTCGGTACAACCGGATTTCAACTTTTTCGAGGGTGGCAAGGCCTTCGGAAATGGCTTCGTCGATGATGGGCAGGAAGGATTCGATTGTTTCTTTGGTATCGACAATTTCTATGAGGATGGGAAGGTCGTCTGCTAAGCGCAGGATTTTGGAGGTGTGCAAATGACTGTGAGCCCCGAAGCCTTCGATTCCTCGAAACGCGGTGGCTCCGGCAAGCCCATGTTCGCGGGCTTGTTTAATGATCCACTCATACAACGGCAAATGGCCATGCTTATCCCGTTCACCGATAAAAATTCTGAGCAGATAACCATCCTTGGGCACTAGCATCGATTACCCCACCCGGCCCAGCGCATCACCACTAACGGTGGCAAGTGGATCAATCATTCGTGGGGAGCTGGCAACTATCTTCTGGTTAGGCTCGAGAAATCAGAAGGCGGCCAGTACAAGAGCAGCAATCTCCAGAACGGTACCACGTGCCAATCGGCACAATAGCCTGCCGGCGGTACACTTCGTTTCGATTCCTACATGATGAACGGACATGACGCCGTCTCGTCATCAATTCCTTCGAAACGTCGCGGTCCGCGCTCGCCAACAAGGTCACGGGGCTCCAACATTAAACCTCGCCGTGACTGCGCGCGCGCGATCCATCGTCACCTCACAGGTCCCTGCTCCATCACAGTCTCCTCCACTCCAGCCACTGAAGACGGAGTCCGCATTGGCCGCAGCCGTCAGCGTCACCACCGTCCCCAGGTCGTACACTGCGGCACAATCATTGCCACATGTGATCCCTGCAGGAGCGCTACTCACCATCCCACTGCCATGGCCCGCCAGAGTGACCGTCAGCACCCCACCGTGCCACAGTGGGCTACCTTGAGATCCTTGTTTGTACTATCCCGATAGCTGATCACGGGATTCCCATCCGTCCCGATGGCCAGGGCAGTATAGTTCCCCACATTGCCGTCGTTGTCCACCATCGTCAGCGTCTGCCCCCCACTGCAGTCCTTATTCGTACAGTGGGCCACTTTGAGGGCCCTATTCGTGGCATCCCGATAGCTGATCACAGGATTCCCATCCCCCCCGATGGCCAGTGCAGTGTAGTTCCCCACATTGCCGTCGCTGTCCACCACCGTCAGCGTCTGCCCCCCACTGCAGTCCACACTCGTGCAGTGGGCTACCTTGAGGTCCTTCTGTGTACTATCCCGATAGCTGATCACGGGATTCCCATCCGTCCCGATGGCCAGTGAGCTGTACTGCCCCACATTGCCGCTGTTGTCCACCGTCATCGGCGCATCAACGCTCGTGCAGTCCCCATTCGTGCAATGGACCAGCTTGAGGCTCGTATTCGTGGCATCCCGATAGCTGATCACGGGATTCCCATCCCCCCCGATGGCCAGTGAGCTGTACTGCCCCACATTGCCGGCGTCGTCCACCAGCGTCGGCGGGTCAAATTCCGTACAGTCCGCTCTCGTACAATGGACCACCATGAGGGTTTGATTCGTGGCATCATAATAACTGATCACCGGATACCCATCCGTCCCGATGGCCAGTGAGCTGTACTGCCCCACATTGCCGGCGTCGTCCACCATCGTCGGCGGGTCAAACTCCGTGCAGTCCACACTCGTACAATGGACCACCATGAGGGCTTGATTCGTGGCATCATAATAGCTAATCACCGGGTAGCCATATGTTTCCCCGATGGCCAGTGAGCTGTACTGCCCCACATTGTCAGCGCTATCCACCATCGTCAGCGTCTTCACCCCGCTGCAGTCCTCATTCGTGCAGTGGGCCACTTTGAGGGCACTAGTCGTGCCGTCATAATAGCTGATCACCGGGAAGTGATCCGTCCCGATAGCCAGTGAGCTGTACTGCCCCACATTGCCGGCGTCGTCCACGGTAGTGAGAAGGATTGGGCCACTGTATCCGCGTGGAGGCCGCGGATAATATTGCGGTAGCCAGCGTGCAGATTCGGATTGATGGGGATGCTGGGCCTTGTCCGATCGATACCAGCGCGCCCTACGAGTGCACGTGGCAGACGAGGAACGGGCCCGAAGGGTCTCATAGCATTGATGCCGAGATCATCGACGCGGCTGATAATCTCTGGACGACCTCAGCCATCACGATCACGGTGGATAACAGTGGCCAAATCCTTCTCACCACCGTGGATACGGAGGGCAATGTGGGGGACTTCCCCTCGCTGGCCATCGGGGAGGATGGGTATCCGGTGATCAGTTATTTTGATGCCACGAATACTGCCCTCAAGGTGCAACACTGCAGCAGTGTGAACTGCACGACTGTTGACCCGCCGACGACGGTGGACAGCAGCGGCAATGTGGGGCTGCATACCTCGCTGGCGATCGGGACGGATGGGTATCCGGTGATCAGCTATTATGACAGCACGAATGATGACCTCAAGGCGGTCCATTGCACCAATGCGACGTGCACGGAATTTGACGAACCGACGACGGTGGATAGCAGCGGCGATGTGGGGTGGGACACCTCACTGGCGATCGGGCCGGATGGGTATCCGATGATCAGCTATTATGACGCCACGAATGATGACCTCAAGGTGGTCCATTGTGCCGATGCGGAGTGCGCGGCATTTGACCCACCAACGACAGTGGACAGCAGCGGCGATGTGGGAGCGTACACCTCGCTGGCCATCGGGACGGATGGGTATCCGGTGATCAGCTATTATGACAGGACGAATAGTGCCCTCAAGGTGGTCCATTGTAGGAGTGCGGACTGCACGGAATTTGACCCGCCGACGACGGTAGATAGCAGCGGCATTATGGGATGGCACACCTCGCTGGCGATCGGGACCGATGGGAATCCGGTGATCAGCTATTATAACGGGGGGCCGGGTGCCCTCAAGGTGGTCCATTGCACCAATGCGACGTGCATGGACTTTGACTTGCCGACGACGGTGGACAACAATGGCTATGTGGGGCGGTACAGCTCACTGGCCATCGGGACGGATGGGAATCCGGTGATCAGCTATTGGGATGCCACGAATGATGACCTCAAGGTGGTCCATTGTACCAATGCGGCCTGCAGCGGGGCTCAGACGCCGACGACGGTGGACAACAATGGCTCTGTGGGGCGGTCCAGCTCACTGGCCATCGGGACGGATGGGTACCCGGTGATCAGCTATTATGACGCCACGAATGGCGCCCTCAGAGTGGCCCACTGTGGCACGGTGGGGTGCAGTCCATTGCTGACAGTCACCCTGGCGGGGAGTGGGACGGTGACTAGCACGCCTGCGGGGATCATGTGTGGCAATGACTGTGCCGCAGTGTATGACCCGGGGACGGTGGTGACGCTGACGGTCCAGGCCAATGCGGGCTCCGTCTTCAGTGGCTGGAGTGGCGGCGGCTGTAGCGGGACGGGACTCTGTGCGGTGATGATGGATCAAGCGCAAAGCGTCACGGCGACGTTTGGCCCGGCCTTCCCGCTCACCGTGACCGTCGTTGGGGATGGCACCGTCACCAGCAGCCCAGCCGGAATATCTTGCCCCTCAGACTGCACCGAGGACATTGCCAGTGGGAGTACCGTGGCCTTAACGGCCGCGGCCAATCAGGGTTCCGTCTTCAGTGGCTGGAGTGGCGGAGTCTGCAGTGGGATAGGACCCTGTCAGGTGACGATGGATCAAGCGAACGCGGTTACGGCGACGTTTGACATACTCTTCCCGCTCACCGTGACCATCGTCGGGCAAGGCAGTGGCACCGTCACCAGCAACCCAGCCGGAATATCTTGCCCCGCTGACTGCACCGAGGACATTGCCAGTGGGAGTACCGTGGCCTTAACGGCCGCGGCCAATCCGGGTTCCGTCTTCAGTGGCTGGAGTGGAGGAGGGTGTAGCGGGACGGGAAACTGTCAGGTGACGATGGATCAAGTGCAAAGCGTGACGGCGACGTTTGACCCGCTTTTCGCGCTCACTGTGACCGTCGTTGGGGATGGCAGTGGCACTGTCACCAGCAGCCCAGCCGGAATATCTTGCCCCTCTGACTGCACCGAGGACATTGCCAGTGAGACTGCAGTGGACCTATCGGCGGTGGCCGATCTTGACTCCGTCTTCACGGAATGGGGTGGCGCCTGTAGCGGGACAGGAGACTGTCACCTGACGATGAATCAACCGTATACGGTCACGGCGAAGTTTGACCTCGATACCGATGGCGATGGTGTGGTGAATGTCAACGACATCGACGACGATGGCAATGGCCTCATTGAAATTGCGACTTTGGAGCAATTGGATCATGTCAGGAACAACCTCACGGGCACGGGATACAATGACGGGTTTGAGGATGTGACGACGGGGTGTGGGGGTGACGGGGCTATCGTGACCTGCTCCGGCTACGAACTCATCGCCAATCTCAATTTCGACACCAATGACGATGGCGCCATCGATTCCAACGATGCCTTTTGGAATAGCGGGAAGGGGTGGTTACGTATTGGAAAATATTCCTCTGGTCAAGAATTTCAAACCGTGTTTGAAGGCAATGGTCATACCATCAACAATCTTTTTATCAACAGACCTACTGAAGATTGGCAAGGTCTGTTCGGTGTGGTGAGGAATGGCGAGATTCGGAACCTGGTGCTGATCCACGTCAACATCACGGCTTATAACTATGTTGGCGGCCTTGCAGGATGGATACTAGATGACAGTGAGATTGACCACGTCTCAGTGGAGGGAGACGTGACAGCAGAGAAATATTATGCCGGTGGGCTGGCCGGATTTATATCTGGTACGTTGGGTAAGGAGGTCAGCATTTCGGCCAGCTACACGACGGGAGTCACCGCCGCGCAAGGAGCGGCAGGCGGTTTCCTGGGCGCCGCCTCGCAGTATTCCACGATCGCCGACAGTTACTCCACTGCCATGGTGACGGCTGGCCAGGCTGCCGGTGGCCTGATCGGGTGGATGGATAATGGAGCGACTAACACCCTCACTCATACCTACGCTATTGGGGCGGTGAGGGTTAATGAGAGTGGGAACATGATTGTGGGGGGTCTGCTTGGGGGGTTGCCGGAAAGGTATGGCGTCCCCGCCACCACCGCCAATTACTGGGATACGAACACCAGTGAGACCACAACCAGCGCGGCGGGGGAGGGCAAGACGACAGTCGAGTTGCAATCGCCCACCAGCAATACAGGCATCTATGCCACCTGGGATACCGCGATTTGGGACTTTGGGACCGCGACCGAATATCCGGTCCATAGGAATCCGTAAATCCGGGTATGCCCCAGCCTTCTGCGAAGGGGGGCCTTTGAGGTCCCCCCTTCGGAACAGGGGGGTAGGGGGATTTTATAATTACATTTTTCCTCTGAATATCCCGTGGTCTTGCCACGGGGATCTTTATTGGGGTGACCCATATTCTAAAACGAAGTGTACCGCCGTCAGGCTATTGTGCCGATTGGCACGTGGTACCTTTCTGGAGATTGCTGCTCTTGTACTGGCCGCCTTCTGATTTCTCGAGCCCAACCAGAAGATAGGTGCCAGCTCCCCACGAATGATTGATCCACTTGCCATTGTTCCCCCATTTTGAATCATTAGGTTTGGAGATTTGGAAGACGCAATTGGCATGACATTGTTAATTTTCCGTCTTATTATTACTTAAATTGTATGCCCCGGTGGGTACTGCATCCCATAGTTGCTTGCTGTCGAAGCTGCAGACCTTGACTTCCTTGTGAATGCAACTTTTCAGTACGATCTTCGCGGCAACGGCTGGCATGCTTGCCAGCATCAAGTAAAATAATAAAGCCCCAATTGCGCATATTTTGGTTGTGTGCGTCATTTTCTTTCGTTCCCCCCTTTTCGCCTTGACTCCATTCTCACTGACCCGTCGTTAAGAAGTCTTTGCCCGTTTGCGCATCCGCCCCCAGTGGTGCCAAACCATCGGCCGATCCATGCCACTTTCTGCGATTAGAGAACCGTTCGATAAAACCGAAGATGATCATTCTGGCCTCGCTGCGCGTGGCATGCCTGCACCGATTTTTTCAGTCGGGAATAGGAAATTCAAAAGGCCTTTTTGACTAGACCGCAACGCACCAAAGAACGCGGTGAGGGGTCCATCCGCACACTTCGCCGTCTGAAAGGCGGGAGTGCATCCGGTGAGTCGGGGCTTCCTGGCCCTTTTGCCAGGGATTATGCCAAATCTGTGGCTTGCTCGTGGCATGTAGGGTGGAAACGGGCAAAGGGGGAGTGTCGGTTCGGGTACCGAACCGGAATCCGGGGAGGGATTAGGGATCATACAGAATATCTGGTTCTATCCTACCGCCATCCAATTCTGGCCACATGGAGTTTCTTGGCCATGGCGTTGCTTCCTGTGAGCTTTCTTGCTTGTGTCGCTGCACGATCTTATCGTGCCCTCTTCCCACGGACCAAGGGGCTCTGACGCCAGGAAGAGGCAGCATGAGATGCTGCAGCGAGTGCGCCTGTGAAGGCGTTTGATCAGGAGGGTGCAAGTCCCTCTCAGGCGAACGTTACCAGCCTGAAGTCGACAGTGGTCACTGCGTTTCCGTGAGGAAGGGTGGAGAGCAATCTGAGACGAACGACCAGTCCGTAACGTACGGGAACTCGATTCGGCCAAGCCTGTCGGGGAGGCTCCTAGCGATGTCCGAACCCTTGATCGCGCGACGGCAGATCCCTTCGACCTAAGAGTCTGCCCGGGGGATAGACGCGGCAAGTCACGGCGGTGACGTAACGTGGGAAAGCGACCGTGGCGAAATGGCAAGGTGGTGGTTGGAGATGGAATGGTCGGAAGGTCAAACGAGCTAAGCAGGGAGATCTGTCGGGTGAAGGACGTGGACGCCGTGTCGTGACCATTCGCAGTGGGGGACGCTGCGTGATCAATGGCCCAGGCCCCTCGGTGCCGTATCGCGTGCCGCAGGGGAACGAACGAAGCGATACCGATGACGTTGGATGAAGCGGCTCGACAGAAGTCAGAGCTCTCATAATAGCTGGGAAGCCGTGCACCAGAACGCGGTGGCGCGAAGGGGAGCAGGAAGGTAGATGTGCAATGCCTCAACCGCCGACACGTCAAGCCTCGACCCCGCGTCGAGATGACATCCCCGTCACAGTGCCGTGTTCGGCTACCCCGGCTGGGGAGCTTCCTGGGATCGACCAGTGGGCTCATCGAGCGGTGTGGACAGATCGCATGGTGGCGACACTGATGGCAGACAAAGTGAGAGGAGGCAAATGGCACACGTTGAGGGATAAGGTGTCTGGCAGCCTGAACCTGTCCTGCTCGGCCAAGAAGGTCCTGGGCAAGAACGGGGCTGCGGGCGTTGACCGGCAAACGTGTTCGGAGTTCGCCGAGCATGAGCGGGCGGAACTCGATCGGTTGCAAGCCGAACTGGGTGACGGAACCTATCGTCCGGCAGCGGGGCGGCGGCGGTGGATTTCCAAACCCGACAGGTCGGCGAAGCGCCCGTTGGGAATTCCGACCGTGCGGGATCGCGTCGTGCAAACGGCAGTGGTCCACGTGCTTGAGCCGATTATGGACGCCATGTTCCATGCGCGAAGCTTCGGCTTTCGCCACGGACGCGGGTGCCATGATGCCCTACGGTGCGTCGAGGAATGGCTCGACGCCGGGTATGTGTATGTTGTCGACGCGGATGTGCAGGAGTACTACGAGACGATTCCGAAAGATCGACTGGTGGCCAGAGTGCAACAGAAGATCTCGGATCGCCGTGTGGTGGGCCTGGTGAAGAAGTGTCTGAACCAGGGGATTCTGGAAGAACTGCGGGAGTGGACGCCGGAAGCCGGTGTGCCGCAAGGCGCGGTGCTGTCTCCCATGCTGTCGAATGTCTATCTCAAGCCCCTGGACCATCGGATGTCCGATCTCGGATTTCAGATGGTGCGCTACGCGGATGACTGTGTCATCCTGTGTCGCACGCCGGAAGAAGCCGAAGCGGCGCTGGCCGAGGTGCGCCGGTGGGTGGAGGCCAATGGGCTGACACGGCATCCCGAGAAAACACACATCGTGGACTCGCGGGAGAAGAGCTTTTCGTTTCTGGGCTATTCGTTCCGAGGCCGGCTGCGGTTTCCACGGGCGAAGAGCCACCGAAAGTTCATCGCCCGCATCCGCGAGCTGACGCCGCAGAAATCGGGCGACTCGCTGGCGGTAATTCTCCACCGGCTCACTCGCTCGACGCAAGGGTGGTTCAACTACTTTCGGCACTGTTTTTGGAACATCTTCAAGGCCTACGAGGGAATGATCCGTCGGCGGTTGCGCCGGATGCTTCTGAAAAGGAACCGAAGAAATCGACAACGCCTCGCACGCAATCAACGGTGGCCGAACGCCTTCTTTGCGGATCATGGGTTCACGAGCCTGAATGATGCCCATATTCGTTTCGTCCACTCCATAGGAACCTACTGACTGGAGAGCCGTATGCGGGAGAACTGCAAGCCGTTCACTTAATCTGTTGATGCAAAATAAATAAGGCTCTTCAGGAAAATTTGTGGGTCGAGCACCTAACGAATCCTTTCCAAGGCACTGAAAAACCAACGAATTTTCCCACCGGGGACCGGTTTTATTTCGATGCTCATATTCAATTGACTCATGGGGAAGTTTCGGATCAGTTGCAATTTTGGTGGAGTCGAGGCCTATGGCGATGACGGACATACTATGCGAGGGGCTCCTGTTCTGATTTAGGCGTCCAATCCCGTTCCGTTCGTGGTGAGCTTGTCGAACCATGAATGGTACACATTGAAGTTTCTGACCCTTCGACAAGCTCAGGGCGAACGGATTCTGTCAAGGAAGGTCTGACTCAAGACGCGAGTCTCACTCCACCAAAATTGCGATTGATCCGAAGTTTCCCTCAGGGTCCACAAGCCGATTAAGCCTACGGTGCAGGGGCTATGGCATGTGGCCTTGTGGGAAACCTCCTGAGTAGCGCCCTTATGGGGCGCGGCCCACCCAGACGACGGAAAGTAACTTGTGAGGCAACTGAGGAGGCACAGGAGAGAAGAAAGGCCGAGGTCTGGTGAACCTGAATCCGTCATCCCCGACGTTGGTTATCGGGGATCTATCTTAAGAACGAACCTGGATTCCCGATAACAGACGTCGGGAATGACGCGGGGAGGTACCTAGCGCCCTTATGGCGCGCGGCGCACCCGGACGACGGAGGATAGCATGAAGTTACTTAGGAGTTACCTGAGAAGTACCCACAAATTCTTCGGAGGAGCCATAAATAATGTCTTCGTAGTCCAGCGGCGCTTGGGCCAATCCAAGTCGCACAGCTGGCGTCTTGCCATCCTTGCCGGTCAGGATGTAGTTATGCACCGTGCGCATGATGTCGAGTACTTTTGCAACATTACCCGGGTTATATGGAGAATATCCGTTCCATATCCGACCATTGTTGGATTTGGAATGGATCGGACGCTCCAGCAGGGAGAGCCGTCGACGCACTTGGTTGAAGAACGAATCGACACCATGCAAGCTCGCTTTGTTGTAGAGCCAAGCTTTGTGTTCTTCGTCGTAGTCGCCCAGATTGGTGAGGGAGGCCACTGTCTTCTCTGGCTCGCTCATGGTCGGGAAAGGATGGTCAAGCCACCGATCCTGCCACTTCCCGTGCGGCGTCATACAGGCCAGACGCTCTTTGATCAGCAGCAACTTGACCTCCTGCGGCTTCATCTTTGGGTGCGCGAGTTCTGCGTGCACGAACAGCATCTTCGCTTCGTTGTATTTTTGACGCGTTTCGTCCACCGTCAGATCTTTGGTGATGCGAACAGAGAAGGCATCCGCCGTGCGGCCTCGGATCTCGTCGTGGAACGCCGATAGGCACGCGGCTCGCAGTCCAGGGTCTTGGTCGATAAAGAAGCGCCACTTTTGGATATTGCCCAGCAGGCGTTTGAGGAAGAAAAAATGCCCAGACATGGTGTACTCGCCATGGGTTTGCATCCCGTATTCAGGAAGTCGTTCTACGGGCGACGGCGCATCGGGGCTTTCGATATCGTCACGCATCAATGCTGCGGCATAGGCTTCATCGATCTGCGTTGGCAGTCCGGGTTTGCGCCGCGAAGTGCGTAGGGATTTGGCACTGGCTCGCTCATGGTCTGCATTGAGCCACAGACGTGCAACGCGACGATGCGGATAGGGCATGCCAAGGTCGCCGCTCTTCTCGACTTCGGCTTGGACAGCTTCGCTGTCCAGAGAAGGGTCGAAGTGAAGGTGGACACCGAAGCCGTAACCGTGTTCGTTGTCCACTGATGCAATGGCCGATAGCTGAATGTTGCGCTTGTCCTTGCGAACCATCCAGTTCACAAGGTAGTCCTGCCGGTCCACGCCGAGGGACAGTCGCCGAATGGGGAGGGTGGATAGGGCGTGCTCGCGGTGGGCGGCAAATGATTGGCACTGGCGATGGAGGAAGTCGAGGCGGTGGTAGAAGGTCTTGGGGTGGATGTCGGCGACTTCGATGATTCGGCGCACGGGCAGCTTGTTGACCAGCAGTTTGAAAATGGTCTTGTTCTTGTGATGTTCCCGCTGCCGGGCGGTGGCCTTGGTGTTCTGTGAGAACGTCTTACCGCAGACGCTACAGCGCCAGCGGGGGCTGCCAATCGCGGTCTTGCCGAACGAGGCATATGCCCCAGCGGTACCTACGGGCACCTGACCGGTATGGTTGGTACAGGCATCGTTACGGCAGAACGCCACCTCACGAGGCGACAGGTAGGCCGACATGCGCTCGACTTCTTCTGCGATGCCGAGGTTGCTCTTGAGAGGGAATCCTTCGCCGCAGGACGTGCAGATACAGGATGAAATGCCTTGGTTGCGTGAATCCAGAGTGTAGCTATTTTTTCCACGCACCGATGTTTGTTCTGGCGGAACGCCGTAGTTCGAGCAGACCGGAGACTTGCAGTGGTTGATCTGGAAGCCACCGTACTCGAGCGGTATCCGAGGGTGCTTCAGCGTAGAAGTTGCGGAAGATTTTTTCTGCATGATCCAAAACAAGAAAGCCAGCAAACAAGCGCTGTTTATGTCTGTTTGCTGGTTTGTGTCAACAGATTAAGTGAACGGCTTGGGAGAACCGCACGTACGGTTGTGTGTCCAGGTAAGGCGAGACTGTTCAGTGGGAAGCAAGCCCACCAGGGTAAGAGCCTGAGCCCTGTAGCTTGGATGGCAGCGTGGAGAGAAACCGAGACGCTGAAGCCCATCGACAAAGCCATCGTAGAGGATGGTGAGCGAGTTCCCGGGCCGTAACGCAAGTGAACGCAGAGGTAGCCTCGAAAGTACGGAACCTCGGAGGTCGAGTCCCTGACCGTAGGACGAAGACCGCATGGGCAGGCGAAATAGGGCTGAGACGCCTGACCACTCCGGCGGGGTGAGAGCGACAGCACGGGAGCAAGGACAGACGACGCAACTGGAGAAGCCCTCCTTGTCCCAGGGCGAAATCCCTGGAGGAAGATCGGCTCTATAACCAGCTCTCTGGGAAGTGAGTCGAAGACGAGAGGGTGGCGGAGGGGCTCGTAGGAGCGAGGAAGCAGGGTAATGCCTGTGGAGCAAAGGAGCCCTACTGGCTGTAGGCTGTGATCAACATGGGAGGCAGGGACGAGATGACAACGGCGTCCATTACACTGCAAGACCTGCGACAGCGGCTCTACGTCAAGGCGAAGGCTGAGAAGCGATGGCGGGTGTGGGGCCTGTACGTCCACGTGTGCAAAGAGGCGACGCTACGCGCGGCCTATGCGATGGCCAAGAAAAACAACGGAGCCCCCGGCATTGATGGGGTGACGTTTGCGGTCATCGAGGCCACGGGGGTGGAGCCCTTTCTTGCACGACTGCGGGACGAACTGGTCACGCAGACCTACCGACCGATGCGGAACCGGCACGTGGAGATTTCGAAAGGCGGTGGACGAGTCCGCGTCTTAGGGATACCCGCGATTCGGGACCGCGTGGTATAGGGAGCGCTCAAGCTCCTGCTGGAACCGATCTTTGAGGCGGATTTTCGTGATGGGTCGTATGGGTATCGCCCGAAACGGACAGCCCACCAGGCGATTGGCCGGGTGGCTCAGGCGATGGTGCAGAACAAGACGCGAGTGATTGATGTGGATCTGGCGGCCTTCTTCGACACGGTGCGGCATGACCGGCTGCTGGCGAAGGTGGCCCGACGCATCCAGGATCCCGCGATCCTGCGGCTGGTGAACCTCATCGTCAAGGCGTCCGGCCCGCGTGGGGTGCCTCAAGGGGGTGTGATTGCCCCGCTGCTGGCCAACCTCTATCTCACGGAAGTGGATGAGAGGCTGGAGCAGCTGAAGGAGACAACCCGGCAGGGCCAGTATACGTATCTCGAGTATGTTCGGTTTGCGGATGACCTCGTCGTGTTAGTGGATGGCTATCGCCGCCACGCACAACTGGCGCAGGTCGCGGAGCGGAAGCTGCGAGAGGCGTTGGCCCAATGAGCCCTTCAGGTGAATGAGGAGAAGAGCCGGATCGTGGACCTGAGTCAGGGAGGCAGCTTCGGCTTTCTGGGCTTTGACTTTCGGCGTGTGCGGTCGCGGCGTGGGGTGTGGCGCCCGCAGTACATACCGAAGGTGAAGCGGCGCACCGCGTGGCTGCGGAAGCTCAAGGCAGTGTTCCGACGCGGACAATCCCAGCCGGTGGGACGGATGATCGCGATGATCAATCCGATCGTACGGGGCTGGGTGAACGACTTTCGGATTGGGCATGCGAGTCGGTGTTTCTCCTACGTGAAGGATTGGGTGGAGCGGAAGGTCCGGCGGCACATGATGCGAGTGCGCCACCGTCGAGGTTTTGGCTGGAAGAGGTGGAGTAAGGTTTGGCTCTACACGGTACTCGGCTTATATGGAGATTACCGAGTGCGGTACAACGGGTCGGCATGAAAGTCCTTCCAGGCTGAGAGGTCACATAACCCTTGAGGTGAAGCATCCAGGAAAGCCCGGTGCTGGAAATCAGCACGCCGGGTTTGAGGTGGCGGGGACTGGAACCGTGACCAGGGGAGTCGGATTGAGGCCCACTCTGAAAGGGGTGGAGGAGCCACCGACCCCTACCGTTGGCGCGCCAGTCCTCGACCCTACCGGAGGGAGGGGGAGCGCAACTCAATGCGCCCTCCCTACCCCTATCCTAAAAATACAAGACGACGCCATTCGCTCAAAAGGAGAGGCGACATCACCCACGAGGAGTGCCATAACTTTATGTGCACCTGATCGTATTGTGCTGCCAGAACCCTACATTCTGCATGATCCGTAAGGATGAGCATCGCCGCGTCCCTCGTTCTTCTCAGGGGATATAGATCATCGAGCGTGCAACCAAAACAGCTAGTTAGGTGAACGTCCCTAAGCTTGAATTAGCCATAGGTGGCACCCAGGACAGGAGCAAGGAGGGCAACCCCAGGAGTCGAATCACACAGAATGTTGAATATCACTATCTAAGATAACGTGCCCTTGCGACATGCGTGGCACCCGCTCGCTATGCCGCAATCTGAACTTTGGAGCGACGAGCATAGCAGTGCCGAATCAAAAGAATCTCAACGAAAGTCCAACCGAAGGATTTGGGGTGGCTTTTATGTCCACTAAATCCGTCATCGTAGAACTGCAACCTTGCGCTTGGTGGAGGCTCTCCTAAATCTGGTGGTGTTGTCTAGCAGCTTCATTTAACCAGATCGGGCCATAGCCCAGTGAACTGTGCGGTCTTTCGTCGGGAGAGACCGGCACGGTGCCGGTGGCTCATACCCTCGGCCTGGTAGGCCTGCAAGTGGGTCGTCGAGATCGTTGTCATTCGGGAAACTTCTCGGCAATTACAACAACCTCGGCATTATTGCAAGTGACGGCCAGCCATAGTATCCCATCCGGATCCAGTGCTTTGAAGACCTTACAGATACCACTGCCATTCAAGGTCTTTTTTATATCGTCGCATGTCAGTTTGGGGGATCGGCCCCCGAGCACATTCTCTATCCGTATCTTGTCAAAGCCTTGCTTCTTGTCGAGATTCATGGTCTTGTTGGCTCCCGCCGCGATCTGCAGCGTGTTGCTCCCCGCCCTCGTATTATCCCCTTTGCGGGCCGACACTTTGATCGTTGCCACGGATGAAACCTGATCGTGGCCGGTCCCGCCACCGGAACCTGAGCCCATGCCCGTCTCGTTCTTGAACTTGATGTTGCACTTCTTGTGCGGACCCCAGCATTCCAAGCCGGTCAGGTCGCATTGGGCGGAGGCCGCCGAGGAGATCAAGCCGGTCAGCAGAAACGCAGAAATCGCGAGCGTCTTCATCACTTTCTCCTCCTCTTAGAGATCTTCTCGTCAGGGATGCACCCTAGGGGTGTGTAGGTCCCGGGCTTGCATCGGTTGTTGTTCAGGGTGGTGCCGCCGCTTGCCGCCCTCCGGCGCGTAAGAGAACTTCTTGCCATCCGTGCGGCACGATTCGATATCGCCGCCTGCGATCTCTACTCGCAGCCAGATCTCGGTGTACTCGGTGAGGTTGCAGACGGGCTCGTCACCGCTCCCGTAGTTAATGTGGTCCGGTACCAGCTTGAGCGTCTTGCTCTCACCCGCCAAGGACGTTGCCGTTGTCACAGTTGACGACTGTTTGTGATTTGCCGAATATCTGGCCCACGAAGACCTTGCAGACACCGTTGCCTTTCAAGGTTGTTTTTATGTCTTGGCAAAATAGCTGGGCTTGGCTCCCGAGCCTGTCTATCCGTATGCTGTTGAAATCATTCTTCTTGTCGAGATTCATGGTCTTGTCGGCTCCTGCGAGAATCTGCAGCGTGTTTCTCCCCGCTCTCGTCCCGTCTTCCTTCCTGGCCGACAGCTTGATCGTTGCGGCGCTCGATATCTGTTCGTAGCCCGTCCGGCCACCGGAACCTGAGCCCATGCCCGTCTCGTTCTTGAACTTGATGTTGCACTTCTGATCCGGGCCCCAGCAGTCAAGGTCGGTCAAGTCGCATTTTCCGGCAAAGGCCACCGGGGCCATCCACGCCGTCAGCAGAAACCCAACAATCGCGATCGTGATCACTACTGCATTTTTGTAAGTCATAATTGCTCCTTTCTGGTTGATACCTTAAGTACTAATATACCACCTCGTAGGGACAAAAACCAGAGCAAACCCTACAACCGGCGTCGCAGCCAGCCACAGCAGTCATTGCCCAGGAAGGATAGCTTGGTTTTTGCGTATCCACCCCCGCTGCGGGGGATTTTAGGTTGGGGGTCGGTTGGGGGGCAGTTCTAACATTCCTACATGGGATGCTGTGTTCCTTCAAATTGTTGCACGGCTCGACTCACCGCCATACAGTGTAGACAAAAATGACCGCCGAATTCCGCCATTGTGTAAGCACCTGATAGATAAGCCTGGTTATCGCTTCATTTCTCCTCTGAGAGCGTCGGTGATATTCATCCAATGACAAGGGTCCGGAGTATTAGGTCAGGTCTCACATTCCTACACCTGCACGACCCAGTTGAAACTTTCACAGACGCTGGCAAAGACTTCCAGCCCGTGTTCTCTATTGTCAGCAGCCCGAGAGATGACCTCGCGTCTGTCTCCTCTTGAGGTGACATGATACACCGCACCCGCAAATTCCAGGTGCAATGGTCTGGCCATGGCTTGCGTACAACAGGGCCGGTAGGAATGTGAGACCTGACCCAATACTGTTCACTTAGATATCTTCGGTGGTTTGATGGATGGTGTCCAGTCAATTTGCGCAACGGGCGGTCTCGGACGTTTGTACGGTGCGTATGGAGAGTTTCGGCGTTTCACCATCCTCGGCTTGATTTTTCCACGACTGGATTCACACAACAGTTTCGCCGTCGCCTCAAACAGCAGCCGATACCATGTTTTTTGGCGCTCAGGGGGGAAGGGCCCCAGATTGGGGCAGGGTTCGACGCACTAACTGCACCGTGGCCGTAAAAGATACCGTGCGGTCAGGGATGTCTGCCTGGGTGGCCCCTTGATACATCAACCAGCGCACGGCGTAGTGGGCCATCACCCATCCGTAGAACTCTTGACGCACCAACTCTGGCGTTTTACTGCGCAGGACGCGACGACGTTGCCTCAGGTGCGTCTTCAGCTCATCAAACACCAATTCCACCTCCCAGCGCTCGTGATACAGTTGAGCCAGGTCCTGGGCGGGTGCGCCTTGGTCATCCAGCAGCGTGGTGACGAGACGGTACAGCGGTTCGCTATTGGGCCCCTGCGGTAAGACATACTCAATCACCCTGATGGCGATCCCATCAATTCGCTTTCTTCTGGCGCGTTCACTGGGATACAGATGGCTCAGGTACGAGCCATCGTCCAACAGCTTGTCAACTGGAAGGATCAAGCTCTTCGGCATGCGCCAGAGTAGTTGCGCTCCGGTCTGAAGGCCGGCCTGCCAATGGGCGTACCCGACAAAGCCGCGATCGGCCATGCAGAGCATGTCGGGCGTGAGGCGACGCACCAAGGGCGCGGCCACCTCCCATTCGGCCTGCTTATAGGCCCCTAGTTCGGCATCCAAAATGGCGTGACTGGCACATTCCGTCAAAATGGCGCACTGGGCTTGGGGGTAGCCGGCCTGCCCGGTTCGGCTCCCTGGGTACCCAAAGGCTTGCACATTGGCTTCCTCATCCGGGACCTCAAAGTTGGAGCCATCTATCGCGACGAGTCGGTAGCCTGCAAAAAAGGCGTGGGCATGCTCTGGACGAGCCAACGGGCGCAAGCAGCGCTGTCCAATGGCTTTCAGCGCCTGCCACGTCAGCCGTGAGCGGGCTTTGCTGATGGCGGATTTGACAACGGTCACGGGAGCAACGGGTTTGTGGTCTTTCCATGCCAGCCCTTGGGCCACAGCGGCAAACACCGCTTCGTACGCGGCCTCGCTGTATAAGCTCAACGCCATGGTGTAGTACACCACGGCAGAAGCGGGAAAGGTGCGGACACGTTCACTGTTACAATGATGTGCGTCAAGTTCTTCGTTGATGATGGCCACCGGAAAGGCACGAGCCAGTAATCCCGTGCTCAAATAATCCGCCAATCGAGCCCCCGCCCCCAAGCCGACTTTCTTTCTTGCCATGTTGCCTCCTCCCAGATTACGTGTGGAGGCGAAGTATAACAGATTTTCATCTAAGTGAACAGTATTGAGACCTGACCCCGGACCCAATGAGTTTGAAGCTCAGGCGAGGGAGGCGGAAGAACCGGGTGGGTGAGGAAATGGAGGGATACGTGAGTATGGGTCGCGAGGCGATCGTGGCGTGTGGGGCAACCTCGAACGAGAGTATTTTGGGCCTGTCCAGTTAACTGTGTAACTGATTCTTTCTTTGCTTAGCGTCTTGGCACCCGATCTCCTAAAAGGATGGCGAATTGGTTGAGGGCTCGCTTCCAGTCCGGAATGGGCATCGTCCATTTTTTGGCAATCCGCAGCCTCCCGAGATACAACACTTTCAGGATTGATTCATCGGTCGGAAAGGCCCCGCGACTTTTCAGGACTTTACGTAATGAAAAATGGAGTGACTCAATCGCATTCGTCGTATAGCTGACTGTTCGGATTGCTGGGGGATAGTCAAAGAAGACGGTCAGCCGCGCCCAATCCCGTCGCCACGTCGCACTGCTCGTCGGATATTTCGCATCCCACGTCGGGGCAAATCGCTCGAATGCGGCTTCCGCCTCCGACAACGTCGCGGCGCCATAGAGGGCCCGTAGATCCCGCGCCACGGCCCGCCGCTCTTTCCACACCACATACCGCAAGGACTGACGGACCTTATGGCCAATGCACAGTTGCACCTGAGTGGGGGGGAACACCGTTTCCAAGGCGGCAGGCAACCCCGCGAGCCCATCGACGCAGGCCACAAAGCCATCTTCGCCCCCGCGGCCCTGGAGTGCCGTAAAGACCGACAGCCAGAACTTGGCGCCTTCCGTCTCACTCACCCAGAGTCCCAGGAGTTCTTTCTCCCCTTGCAGGTTCACTCCCAAGGCGACCGACACGGCGTTATTCTTGACAACACCCTCTTGCCGAGATGTCACAAACAGGCAATCGACATACAGGATCGGATACACGGCGTCCAAGGGCCGACTCTGCCAAGTTCGAACATCCTCCACCACCGCATCGGTAATCGTCGAAATGAGCGTGGGCGACACCTCCACGTCATAGCGCTCTTCCAGATGCCCCTGAATATCCCGAGTCGTCAAGCCCCGGGCATACAAGGCCAGGACCGTGTCATCAAACCCGTCCAAGCGCCGCTGGCGTGTGGGCCCCACCATCGGCTCAAAGCTGCCTTGGCAATCACGAGGCACCTGGAGCGGAAGATCTCCGCTCGCGGTTTGCACCGTTTGGGGCGTACACCCATTGCGAGCATTGCCAGATTCCCGGCCCTCCGGGGCATGCGGTGCATAGCCTCAATGCTCCGTGAGTTCCGCCCGCAAGACGCGTTCCACCAGGCGTTTCGTCAGGCGTTCCAGGAGCCCATGTTTCCCGAACAGATCGTCGGACGACTCACAGCCCTCCACCAATTCATCGAGCAGCACGTCCGTTTGGCTTGGGGTCTTACCTCTGGTCATCATTCCTCCTTATTCAATGGAACGGTCATGATAACCAGTTACACAGTTAATCGTACACCCTCGAGTCCCGCCCTGACGATTGCGTTACCCAAGGCCTACTTCGACTCACTCGGGATTCCACGATTGACTGTTTGCCGATAGCTTAACCCACCGAACCGCCGTATACGGACCCGTATGTACGGTGGTGTGACAGGGAAAGCGGGCGACCGCCTACCTATGTCGATTTTCCGCCCGTATGCGGCCCCAAGAGGGTCCCTCCGCCTACGGCTCCGCCGCATCCGAAAGCGGTGATGCCCAAAGAAAGCAAAAGCCTCAAATGGCTTGGATCATTCCAAATAAAATTTGTTTCTGTCTCCATTTCCCTTTCCTCTCCTGCCTTGGGCGCGGCTGGACCGCCCCCCCGAATTCTACCTCTTTGGCGAAGACTGTCTGAGTGGAGAGGTGGCTTTGCACCTCGGAGCGAGTTTCTGAGCCATCTTGATTCGGGGTGGTGGACCAGGGACCCCGGAGACCTTGCTTCTGAGTAAGGTCGGAGGGGCCGCGCACGGGCAAGAATGGTTTTGCCTCCTTTTGCCGAAACAAAAGGAGGTCGTCTGCGGGGGCGAATCCCTGCTTACAAAAAAACACCCAAAAGATTGACAACATTCCCAAAAAGTTCGGGGTTTGTCTCAGATTGAACCCAGAAGGAATCTCCGGTACACTAGTCTTTTATTTGAAGGAGCATCCACAATAATGCCAAAGCGCACTCTCAGTCCTCCACCAGGCTTTGCTCAACTTTCCGTTCCCGAGCAGATCGAATATGTCCAGAGCCTCTGGGAACAAATTGCCACTTCGCCCGAAGCGGTATCCACGCCGGACTGGCACCTTGATATCATTCGTCGACGGCTGCAGGATTTCGAGCAACATCCTGAAGCAGGGAGATCTTGGGACGAGGTGCGGGCTGAAATCGAACAGCAGCTCCAAGCCCGTCAATCCAATTAATGCCTCTTCCCCTCAGGTTCCATCCAGAAGCCGATCTTGATGTGGTGAATGCTACGCTATGGTATGAAGAACAGCGTCGCAATTTGGGCGTAGAGTTTTTGGACCAACTGTCTGTTCTTTTCGAGCGTGTCGCCACCATGCCGCTTCAATTTCCTGCCATTGACGATCCAGTTCGTCGTGCGCTACTGCACCGATTTCCATATGGTGTGTATTTCAACCCCACTGGAGAAGAAGTCACAGTCCTAGCAGTTCTTCACCTTTTCCGTCACCCTGATACCTGGAAACCACGTCTCTCGTAGAAGAATGTTTGGCTCCTCCGAAGAATTTGTGGGTACTTCTCAGGTAACTCCTAAGTAACTTCATGCTATCCTCCGTCGTCCGGGTGCGCCGCGCGCCATAAGGGCGCTAGGTACCTCCCCGCGTCATTCCCGACGTCTGTTATCGGGAATCCAGGTTCGTTCTTAAGATAGATCCCCGATAACCAACGTCGGGGATGACGGATTCAGGTTCACCAGACCTCGGCCTTTCTTCTCTCCTGTGCCTCCTCAGTTGCCTCACGAGTTACTTTCCGTCGTCTGGGTGGGCCGCGCCCCATAAGGGCGCTACTCAGGAGGTTTCCCACAAGGCCACATGCCATAGCCCCTGCACCGTAGGCTTAATCGGCTTGTGGACCCTGAGGGAAACTTCGGATCAATCGCAATTTTGGTGGAGTGAGACTCGCGTCTTGAGTCAGACCTTCCTTGACAGAATCCGTTCGCCCTGAGCTTGTCGAAGGGTCAGAAACTTCAATGTGTACCATTCATGGTTCGACAAGCTCACCACGAACGGAACGGGATTGGACGCCTAAATCAGAACAGGAGCCCCTCGCATAGTATGTCCGTCATCGCCATAGGCCTCGACTCCACCAAAATTGCAACTGATCCGAAACTTCCCCATGAGTCAATTGAATATGAGCATCGAAATAAAACCGGTCCCCGGTGGGAAAATTCGTTGGTTTTTCAGTGCCTTGGAAAGGATTCGTTAGGTGCTCGACCCACAAATTTTCCTGAAGAGCCGAATGTTTTTAAGGGGTGTCGCCCCCACACGACAAGGCACTGTTGTTTCGGCAAACGTGTCCAAAACCAGTGTGCCGAGCATGTTCAACAGCTTGAGGGTGCAAGTCCCTTTGACAACCTGATGGAGGTGAAGTCATCGCGAAGCGCAAGGGCGTCGTCGTGAGGCGGGGTCTGAAGGAAGCGTAGAGCAAAGGCGCGGGCCGATGGACAAGAACCAGATACGAGGCAGTCCGTTCCGGACGAGCGAGCATGGATTCGCAAAGTCCATATCCATCAAGGGGGCGGGGTGTAAATCTGGCGGTCGTGCGCTGAAGGCGGTTGAGCGTACCTCGGGAGACCTCTCGTCTGTCTTGGCAGCAAGACTGAGGACTGAGTGATCAGTTCAGAGCGGGCGGGAGGAGTCAGCAGAGGGCATAGTAGTCCCGACAGGGATGAAGGCCTGAATGGTGCGGAGTGGTATGTAGGCAGCGGAACTCACGAGCGACAAGCGGCTGAATAACCAGTTAACCCTGGCCTTCCCGACAGAGGATAGGGGTGAAGCCCTAAGGACTGACGAGGAAGTGTCGAATCGCTCGCGGCGAACCGCCCAGTTGAAAGCCCGGCGAGGGGTGACCAGTTGAGAGAAGTCTCTCCTGGTGGCCAATCGCTTAACCCACCGAACCGCCGTATACGGACCCATATGTACGGTGGTGTGACAGGGAAAGCGGGTGACCGCCTACCTATGTCGATTGTCCGCCCGTATGCGGCCCCAAGGGGGTTCCTCCGCCGCATCCGAAGGCGGGGGTGCCCACAGAAAAAAAACTCCAAAGACGAACTCCAATGTTTCTTGTTTCTCGGACCGCGCCACACGCATCCGCCCTGTCATTTCGAGTCTTACGAGAAATCTTGAACTTTGTATTCCCCGTAGCTTGCTACGGGGTTCCCGCTTAGGTCCCCCCTTTGGAAAAGGGGGGTAGGGGGATTTTCAAAATCATATTGTTCCTCTGAATACCCCGTCAGCTTGCTGCGGGGATCTTTTATTGTGGCCGAACCACAGATTTCTCCCTCCGGTCGAAATGACAAAGAAAAACAAAAAGGGACGCTTCCCCATCCACGTTTCTTTTTCTCTAAAATTTTGTTCTTGGCAATTCATCGCCCTCGTGCGCGACTGGGCCAGTGCCCCGAATCCCACCTCTTTGGCGAAGACTGTCTGAGCGTAGCGAGTTTCTGAGCCATCTTGATTCGGGGTGCTGGTCCAGGGACCCCCTTGGGGTCACGCACGGGCAAAAATGGTTTTGCCTCCTTTTGCCGAAACAAAAGGAGGTCGTCTGCAGGGACGAAACCCTGCATCTTTCACTCCTAAAAAGGGTAGCGTCCCCTGTTCCAAAGGTCCGGTGTTCCAAGACTGACCCCAGTCCAACACTAAAGCGCACACCAATGTCACGAAGTGCCCCTTGAACTCTCTTCTCTGGCGCAGTTGCGGTTTGCCGTACGAGCTTCATTCGTGCGGAGGTCGCCGAGTCAGTCGGCCAGTTTTGCTTAACGAGTTTACGTCTCAACTTAGTAGTACACCGGGCAAAGAAAGTGTGCCGACAAATATCTGAGCGCCTAACAATGTTTAGATGGATCCGCGTAAGAAAAAGATCTTCGGGTTTCTGTCTGGATAACACGCCATCCATATTTCTGAAGAATACGCCGGAACCGTTGCCTTTTCAATTGGTGATGCCCACGGCTTCATTTAGCACGGCGTCTCCTGCGTTGGGCGCGGCTGGGCCACAGCCCCGAATCCTACCTCTTTGGCGAAGACTGTCTGAGCGCAGCGAGTTTCTGCGCCATCCTGATTCGGGGCGGTGGACCAGTTCCCCGTCGTGCCGCGCATGCGTAAAAAATGGTTTTGGGCACTTTTGCCGAAACAAAAGTGCCTCGTCGCGCGGGGGCGAAACCTCGCATATAAAAAAAATCCAAACTCGGTTGGGAAAGGGATTGCCGCTGACTATACCAGCGAAAGCCGCCGGATTCTTGGTAGGAAGGGCGGTTGAGCCGCCGGGCTTTTTGAGGATGAGCGCTTTAAAATCCCAGAGCCAGGGTTCATGACGCCTGAATATATCAAAATTGACGTTTGTCACGTGACAGATTACAATTGAGCTGTGATTCGCACCTTTGCTGATAGAGCCACAGAAGAGTTGTTTTCGAATGGAAAATCGAAACCATTCCCATCAGATATTTGGAGACGAGCCTTACGAAAATTAGAGTACCTTGATTTGGCTGTTCGGTTGGAAGATTTGAAGGTGCCTCCCAGTAATCGGCTTCACAAATTAGGACGAGATCGAGTTGGGCAATATTCCGTCTCGGTCAATGATCAATGGAGAATTTGTTTTCGATTTGTGGATGGCGATGCGTATGATGTCGAGTTAACAGATTATCACTGAGATGAGGTCTCCCATGAGTATTCCTAGACGAAAAGAGCGAAAGGTTCGTCCGACACACCCGGGTGAAATGTTGCGAGAGGATTTTTTGCCTGACTACGGGCTGACGGTTTCTAGTTTTGCCCAAGCGTTGGGCGTGTCACGCCAAACCGTGAATGAGTTGTTACGGGAACGACGTGCAGTGAGCCCAGAAATGGCGTTGCGACTTTCTCGTTTGTTCGGCAATTCACCAGAATTTTGGTTGAACGCCCAACACGCCACCGATCTTTGGGAGACGGCAAAATCCAGCAAGAAGAAGATTGACCGTATCTCGCCTCTATCAGCTGCATAAAAAATTGGAATGTTTTTTTCTTCCCGCCATCGGACGCGGTTTCACCGTTTTACCGAATCCGACACTTTGGCGAAGACTGTTTGAGCCCTTCGACAAAAGACTCAGAATAAACGGATCATACAGAATTTATGGTTCTCGCATTTGAAATCTTGGGGGAAGGGGACTAAGCCGCAGAATATCTGCCAGGGTGAGCCGCACAGATGCCCATTCGCCAAGTGAAGGGATCCCAGTCTCTTCCAATATGAATTGTTGTGTCGTTCATGATGATGTGCATTCCTCATCATGAACAGAACCCGGACCCTGTTCAGTATCATTTCATGGTAGAATCATGCTCTCCCTTCAGTATCATTTCATATTGGAAGAGACTCCTTCTTGCTTCGTCTCTTGATTTCCGCAATACTGCTCATGAAGTGGCTCCTTTGTTCTGTTGACGAGATGTCGATTCTTTGTCGAACGCCATCTCACCACAGGTGGGGGAGCCACTTCAATTTCCAACTAACATTAGCACACACTCACATTTTCACTAAGGAGAAGGTGATGAATACACACAAGAACTGCATGACAGGGTCGGTCAACTGGTGCCTGATGCTGGTTGTGACGATGATTCTGCTGGTGCCCGCCAGCGTCGCTCTAGCAGACCAGGTATCGGTTTTGGAATGGAAGCACAACGGTGACTATAGAGCGCATGTCAAGATCAAAGTAAAGGACAAGAACACTGGCAACGTGAAGACATACGGTGCCAAGTGCGCAAAGTTGATAGGCTCCGCGATCTTCGATGGAGAGAAAAACTGGTACAACGGTGGCCAGAAGGCACTTTGCGAGCTTGATGTATACGATGATTGGCCCAACGAAGGAGACGAGGTCTGGCTCGTGATCGAGATACAGGGAGGCGACATCAAGAGCTGCCGCAAGAGTAGCCGGCTATACTACAAATTCGGAATTAAAAAGGGTGCGAAATTCAGCTCGGGCGGCACGAGCCTCAACAACAACCGGTGCAAGTCGCGGGGTTTCTCGAGCTGGTGATTCGAATGGGTTGAGGCGAAGGGGATGTCCCATTCATTGCTAAAAACATGAGTTGAAGTTGGTGGCTCCTTTGCCGTCCCGATAGGGACGGAAGGCGTCAAAAAGACCTTTTACCAGGCCACTTTCCGCAGGAAGCTCTACGGCGATCTAGAATCGCTTCAGGTTGACTTGGTTAAGTGGCTGGTGAAATACAACACGCAACGAACTCATCAGGGTAAGATGTGTTGTGGTCGAACACCGATGGAAACATTGGAAGACGGCAAACAAATCTGGAGGGAAAAGTTGATCGCTTAAACTTGACCTGACAGTCACTCGACTCTAACCGGTAACTGTCAGATTAAGTCGCGACTACTACAGAACTCAGAACACTCTTCCCGGACAGAGTGTGGGATGCTGATTTCTTCCATATCCGCGACGATCTGTTTGGCTCGATCAAGCGCAGTCATTGCCTCTTCCGTAAGAATGTTGTCGCTCATCTTTCACACCACAATTATCTCAACCTCCCGGCAGCATTCCAAATCGGATTTGGCTAGTATGCCCAACTGATGATGGAGATGCCCATATGACTGGCTATGTCGGATCAGTTGCAAATGTTGTGGATAATGACGAAGCAGCAGGATATTAACGCGGATGAGCCGTACCGATGCGGGCTAGCCAAGTCGGATGAACTCCCCTCTTTGACAAAGAGGGGTTGGGGGAGATTTTCCCTCTGACTATCGTGGGTGTCGCGCACACTTGGCCCCGCTTCAAATCCCCCCTGCCCCCCTTTGCGAAAGGGGGATTGGCTTAAAGCCTCCTCACAATTGACAGCGCAGAAATAGATCAAGGTAGTCTTACTCCACCAAAATTGCGATTGGTCCGCTATGTCTTCGATCAATTTTGCTTCATCGTCGTCTACAGGAGTTTGGATCGACACGTCGTCGCTTCCAGCCGGTGTCCAAGCTATGGATATTCCCCTGTTGGTCACTTCCTGAACCGTGTCTACGAACTCATCGAAATCATCTTCTTCCATATTGACCAACCCCCTGATGGCTTTTGCGGGATTGACTCTGCCGCTTCTGCTCAACTCCCGCTGAATCCGTCTGTAGATTTCCTCGCGGTGTACTGGAAGAGTTTTTGGTGCGTTGATTCCGACCTTTACTTGAGTGCCTTTAACGCCGAGCACGGTAATGGACACGTCGTCTCCGATTCTGATGGTCTGGCCGACTCTGCGAGTAAGGATGGATCATACAGAATATATGGTTCTATCCTACCGCCATCCAATTCTGGCCACATGGAGTTTCTTGGCCATGGCGTTGCTTCCTGTGAGCTTTCTTGCTTGTGTCGCTGCACGATCGTATCGTGCCCTCTTCCCACGGACCAAGGGGCTCTGACGCCAGGAAGAGGCAGCATGAGATGCTGCAGCGAGTGCGCCTGTGAAGGCGTTTGATCAGGAGGGTGCAAGTCCCTCTCAGGCGAACGTTACCAGCCTGAAGTCGACAGTGGTCACTGCGTTTCCGTGAGGAAGGGTGGAGAGCAATCTGAGACGAACGACCAGTCCGTAACGAACGTGAACTCGATTCGGCCAAGCCTGTCGGGGAGGCTCCTAGCGATGTCCGAACCCTTGATCGCGCGACGGCAGATCCCTTCGACCTGAGAGTCTGCCCGGGGGATAGACGCGGCAAGTCACGGCGGTGACGTAACGTGGGAAAGCGACCGTGGCGAAATGGCAAGGTGGTGGTTGGAGATGGAATGGTCGGAAGGTCAAACGAGCTAAGCAGGGAGATCTGTCGGGTGAAGGACGTGGACGCCGTGTCGTGACCATTCGCAGTGGGGGACGCTGCGTGATCAATGGCCCAGGCCCCTCGGTGCCGTATCGCGTGCCGCAGGGGAACGAACGAAGCGATACCGATGACGTTGGATGAAGCGGCTCGACAGAAGTCAGAGCTCTCATAATAGCGGGGAAGCCGTGCACCAGAACGCGGTGGCGCGAAGGGGAGCAGGAAGGTAGATGTGAAATGCCTCAACCGCCGACACGTCAAGCCTCGACCCCGCGTCGAGATGACATCCCCGTCACAGTGCCGTGTTCGGCTACCCCGGCTGGGGAGCTTCCTGGGATCGACCAGTGGGCTCATCGAGCGGTGTGGACAGATCGCATGGTGGCGACACTGATGGCAGACAACGTGAGAGGAGGCAAATGGCACACGTTGAGGGATAAGGTGTCTGGCAGCCTGAACCTGTCCTGCTCGGCCAAGAAGGTCCTGGGCAAGAACGGGGCTGCGGGCGTTGACCGGCAAACGTGTTCGGAGTTCGCCGAGCATGAGCGGGCGGAACTCGATCGGTTGCAAGCCGAACTGGGTGACGGAACCTATCGTCCGGCAGCGGGGCGGCGGCGGTGGATTCCCAAACCCGACAGGTCGGCGAAGCGCCCGTTGGGAATTCCGACCGTGCGGGATCGCGTCGTGCAAACGGCAGTGGTCCACGTGCTTGAGCCGATTATGGACGCCATGTTCCATGCGCGAAGCTTCGGCTTTCGCCACGGACGCGGGTGCCATGATGCCCTGCGGTGCGTCGAGGAATGGCTCGACGCCGGGTATGTGTATGTTGTCGACGCGGATGTGCAGGAGTACTACGAGACGATTCCGAAAGATCGACTGGTGGCCAGAGTGCAACAGAAGATCTCGGATCGCCGTGTGGTGGGCCTGGTGAAGAAGTGTCTGAACCAGGGGATTCTGGAAGAACTGCGGGAGTGGACGCCGGAAGCCGGTGTGCCGCAAGGCGCGGTGCTGTCTCCCATGCTGTCGAATGTCTATCTCAACCCCCTGGACCATCGGATGTCCGATCTCGGATTTCAGATGGTGCGCTACGCGGATGACTGTGTCATCCTGTGTCGCACGCCGGAAGAAGCCGAAGCGGCGCTGGCCGAGGTGCGCCGGTGGGTGGAGGCCAAGGGGCTGACACTGCATCCCGAGAAAACACACATCGTGGACTCGCGGGAGAAGAGCTTTTCGTTTCTGGGCTATTCGTTCCGAGGCCGGCTGCGGTTTCCACGAGCGAAGAGCCACCGAAAGTTCATCGCCCGCATCCGCGAGCTGACGCCGCAGAAATCGGGCGACTCGCTGGCGGTAATTCTCCACCGGCTCACTCGCTCGACGCAAGGGTGGTTCAACTACTTTCGGCACTGTTTTTGGAACATCTTCAAGGCCTACGATGGAATGATCCGTCGGCGGTTGCGCCGGATGCTTCTGAAAAGGAACCGAAGGAATCGACAACGCCTCGCACGCAATCAACGGTGGCCGAACGCCTTCTTTGCGGATCATGGGTTCACGAGCCTGAATGATGCCCATATTCGTTTCGTCCACTCCATAGGAACCTACTGACTGGAGAGCCGTATGCGGGAGAACTGCACGTACGGTTCGGAGGGAGGGGGAGCGCAACTCAATGCGCCCTCCCTACCCCTATCACAAGCAAGAACGCTCACAGGAAGCAACGCCATGGCCAAGAAACTCCATGTAAGGCAAAAGGCCAAAAACGATACCCCCCCGCCTGCAGGTTGGCCCACCGGCTGACGCTCAAATCCAGGGGCGGCCCTTGTCTGAGCCTGCGAGTTGGGGCGCCCTTCCGTTGCCTGCGCCAGCACGATTCAATGTGGCCGACCTGGGTGGAAATGGTTTTGGGTCCTTTTGCCGAAACAAAAGGGCCTCGGCTGCCTGGACGAACCCAGGCAAAAATACTTCGATTAAGATTCCAGCTACCTTTACCAAGTATGTCGTATTGAAAAACCTAACCCCAAACACTCACGTGGGAGCAGCCGCCCACAATGGGCAGCCGTCCTTGTCGGGGCATCGTCCGTCCTCTACCCCGGTCACCTCTCGCTGCCAATTAAATTATTAACTTATCCTTGTCCCTAAAAACTGTCCCTAAAAATAGGTTAAATCTTCGAGCACGGTACTGCCCACTTTGACTGTCTGAGGGTTGTAAGGTGATAATCGGTCGAATCGTACGTATTGGTGGTGACCACGCCATTCTCGTGGGTGAATGTGCCGGGTGAGCCTTGGGCATCAAAGCCCCAATAAGCCGCATTAGTCGTGGCGCCTTCCGTGACTTGGGCCAATTGTGAGCCATTGTAGACATACTCAACGAGGCTTCCCGGCTAGACGTGCCCGACAGGTGTTTGAAACCATCTCCTATTCGGGTAGTATCAGTACCAAAAGAGTATTGAGGTGGTGGAGACGCTGGTGGTTCAAACAAAGTACGTAGCAATCGGCTTCATAAGTGAGGAGGGCGGATGAGAAATGCAAGGAGGGAGGAATTGGTATGCTGACCAAAGACTCGGTTATTCAACGTGATCCAGATATTCTCTGTGGTCTTCCCGTGTTTAAAGGGACGCGGGTGCCGTTTCAAACATTGCTCGATTACCTCGAAGCCGGGGACTCGCTCGATGAGTTTCTTCGTGATTTTCCGACCGTCACAAAAGAACAGACCATTCTAGCCTTGGAAGAAGCGAAGGAGGCGCTCCTTGCCGATTCGCATTCTGCTGGATGAATGCCTGCCGCGCCGGTTGAAAAATGATCTATGTGATCATAATGTCATGACGGTGCCGGAAATGGGCTGGGCGAGCAAGAAGAATGGCGAGTTGCTCCGCCTAGCCGAACAACAGTTTGATGTCTTTCTGACCATGGATCAGCATCTCGCATTTCAACAGAACATTCCTACCTTTTCCCTCGCTATCCTGTGTCTCAACGCGCCAAGCAACCGCTACGGCGATGTCTTGCCTCTCATGGCCAAAGTGGAGAAGGCGTTGATCCAGATCCAACCAGGACAACTTATTCATTTGGCTTAGTCGCGCATTTTGCTTAGTTGTGCCTAAGGGGGGGCGCCCACAGAAAAAATTAATGCAAGGTGATCACAAAAAAAACAGAAAAGGTTCCTGTTAACTATTTACAATTGGTAACTACTCAGGTCAATTTTCTATAGCCTGATTTTTTTCTGGACTAACGGCTCCACCCATGGCATAATCGGGGCCATGAATGAAGCGATTACATGTCAAGGTCGTCGCCTCCCCCAATCTGATCTGTGCTGGTTACGCCATCTGGTTTGCCGGCACCCTGACTGGAGCCGCCATAAAATAACCCAGCATATTTGTCGGCACTGGGGCTGGCAGACCCCGTCCGGACAACTGAAAACCTTTGCCGCCCGCAGCATGATCGACAAACTCGAACATCGCGGGCTCCTGAAGCTGCCCCCGATTCGTGTCGCCTCTCGACGCAACATCTTCCCCCCTTTCCGAAAGGGGTTTATGCCTCCCGAAGCCCCGCACATCGACGCAGCTCTCAAGACCCTGACGCCCCTGTCCATTCATATTCCAACCTCACATTCCTACGAAGCCAGTTGTGTGGGATATTACCTGAGCCACCATCACTACCTCGGGTTCACCCGAACGGTCGGTGAACATCTCAAGTACCTGGTGCGGGATCGCTCCGGGCAGGATCTGGCCTGCCTCCTCTTCGGTTCCGCCGCCTGGAAAACCACCCCGCGCGACACCTTTATCGGCTGGGAGCCGGACACCCGAGCCGCCAACCTCAACTTCATGACCAACAATACCCGCTTTCTCATCCTGCCCTGGGTGCGTGTGCCGCATCTGGCCAGCCATCTCCTGGGCCGGGTCATGAGACGTCTCCGGCAGGACTGGATCGAGAAATACGGCCATCCCGTCCACTTGGTGGAGACCTTTGTGGAGCGAGACCGCTTCAAAGGTATCTGCTATCAGGCCGCGAACTGGCTCTATGTCGGGCAGACCAAAGGCCGGTCCCGGCAGGACCGTGACAAGGCTCTGCGCGTGCCGGTGAAGGCAATTTATCTCTATCCCCTCATCCGCCACTTCCGACAGGCCCTCTGCCGGAGCAAGCCATGACCTTCACCCGCGACGCACTCCTCATCCTGGCCAAGAGCAACCCCGAGGCGCTCGTCGAACTGATCCTGGCGCTGCAGGAACAGGGGCAGGCGCTGACCACGCATGTCACCGAACTGGCACAGCGGCTCGACCAACACAGTCGCAACAGCAGCAAACCGCCCTCGTCCGATGGACCGGCCAAGCCCCGAACCAAGAGCCTGCGCATACCTTCCGGGAAAAAGCCGGGCGGCCAACAGGGACATGCCGGCCAGACGTTAAAACAGGTGGAAACCCCAGACCACCTGGTCCACCTGCCTGTTCACTCCTGTTCCTGCCATGCCGACCTCACCAACGAGACGGTCACCGGCTATGAACGCCGGCAGCTCTTTGAACTGCCGGAGCCAAAACTCGACGTCACCGAATATCGGGGAGCAATCAAAACCTGCCCCCAATGCGGCCGCTCGGTCACGGCGTCATTTCCTGATGACCTGCCTGCGCCGGCACAGTACGGTCCCAGATTTCGCAGCCTCCTGGTCTACCTCCAGAACCAACAGTTGATCCCCTTACGCCGTGTCAGCCAGATGATGGCTGATCTGTATGGCGCCTCGGTCAGCGACGCCACCATTGACGAGGCCTCCCGCCGAAGTTATGAGCACCTCGCGCCGTTCGAGACTGCGGTCAAAGAAGCGCTCGGCAAGAGTCCCATCCTCCATGCCGATGAAAGCGGCGTCCGCACGGCCGGGACGCTCCACTGGCTCCACAGTGCCAGCACGGCCACGTTGACCTTTTACGGTGTGCACGCCAAACGGGGAAGAGAGGCGATCGAGCAGTTCCAGATCCTCCCGGATTTTGCTGGCCGCCTGATCCACGATTTCTGGAAACCCTATCTCTCCTATGACTGTGCCCACGGCCTCTGTAACGCCCATCATTTGCGGGAACTCACGTGCCTGTTCGAGCAGCACGAACAACCATGGGCCAAACACATGTTTGACCTGTTGCTGACGATGAACGTGTTTGTCAGCAAGCAACTCGCACAGTTAACGGAAGAACAGAAAACCCCCTGGCTGAAACAATACAGGGATCTTCTCACCCTCGGATGGCAGGCCAACCCCCTTCCGGCACCGCCACAGAAAAAGTCACGAGGCCGGCCCAAAAAGACCAAGGCCCAAAATCTCCTCACCCGTCTTGGCGAGCATGAAGCCTCCGTGCTCGCGTTCCTCCATGACAGACAGGTTCCCTTCACTAATAATCTGGCAGAACAGGATATCCGCATGATCAAGCTCCGCCTCAAAATATCCGGGTGTTTTCGAACGCTTCAAGGCGCGAGGCAGTTCGCCCGCATACGAAGCTACCTTTCTACCGCGAGAAAGCAGGGCGGCAACATGCTGCAAGCCATTTCACAAGCCATGATCGGCCACCCCTTTATGCCTGCACAATTCACTACAAAGATCATCACACCTGAGTAGTTACTACAATTGTACCTATTTCCAAGTCAAAATCTTTTTTTATCCTGCTTTTTACCTTGTTGAATTTTTGCTGTATGGGTGGCTGGGAAAATGGGTAGTTGGCTGGATCTTCTTCTTCCTCATTTTCATCCTTCCAAGATTCCGGTGGTATTTTCCAGGCGCCTAGGGCTCCCCATTTACTGGTGGCCCAATCCATCTCTCGATATTCTTGTTTGGTCAGTAACCCCCATTTTATTACCCCATACTTCCAGAGTAGGCATCCGATAATGGCACCAGGGAGACATCCCGATCCTACAAACCAAATGGAAATCTCCGATTCCCATCCCACATCCCATTGCTTCACCTCACGAATCAGAAGATCCTGCCCCCAACATAAAGGAGGGCCACCGCCAGGAAAAGTAAGCCGCCAAAGACCACCCCACCAGCAAACGCCATAAAGAGTATTCCTGTCGCCATCGTCTTTCGGAGTCGGACCAGGCGACGGCCGTTGGGTAGTTGTCCTCGTGGATTGATTGGTACAGTGGATTCATTCATACAGTGTTCGGCTCTTTCCAATGTGGTCAGGGTATTCATACATGAATGGTGAACCGTAACCAAAGCCCACCCTCATTCCATAAACGGGCCAACTTCATATGTGGTCCAATGGACCTCTCTCATCCTGACGCCATCCTCAAAGTTAGACATTCAATCAAGGAATCCCAAGCCCCTTCCGTGGTAATGATGGGGCAGGATCGCCCAGGCCAGACATTGACTATGATTGGCGTGGAGGCCGATGGCCAGCCCTGCTACCAGGTCTTCTTTCTCGTCCGTCGTACTGCAGAGCCGCCGCCGTTTCAGGCCACGCCCCCTCACGTGGTAGCTGCTGCCCACAATGGACAGTCGTCCTTGTCAGGGCATCGTCCGGACGATGCCCCGGTCGCCTCTCGTTGTCCATTAAGTTATTAACTTATCAGTGTCCCTAATTCTGGGTCTCACTCAACACCCGAAGAAAGGCGTCATAATCGGTGGGGTCGCGAAAGACCGGCGGTCGGGCTAGCCCACGGTTCATTACATGATAGACCGCGCCCGGATATTCGATGCGGAGAGGTCGGGGCATCCGAATAGTCTCCCTCTTTCCATCTGAAACTCTCAACCAAAGATTTGACCGCATGTAGTGGTCCAGTGAAAATGGACAGGGAGAAAAGGGGATTGTGTGAATAAGCCCAGACGGCCCTCGCTGAGGATTTGGCCTGGGTGTGGGAAAAATTTGTCGTCCCTATTTGCCTCTCACTGGCCGATCACGGTTTGGTTGATACTGGAGTATTCCCTTGATCGGTCTTCGCCGCCTGTGCCTCAAACGTATTGGGACTCTGATAGCCCAAGGTCGAGTGAAGCCGCTCACTATTATAAAACATCGCCAGGTAATCAATCACGCTTAGCGTGGCCTCGGCCCGTGTGTCGGGTGGTTCCTCCGTGAAGCCTTCTTCTTTCAGGCTCCGGAATACCCGTTCCACAACCGCATTGTCATAGCAATTGCCCTTCCGACTCATACTGCACCCCATCTCGGCGTTCCGGAGCTGCTGTTGATACTCCGCACTGGCATACTGACTGCCGCGATCCGAGTGATGGAGCAACCCTGGCTTGGGGTGACGTTGCCCCATGGCCATCTGCAAGGCCTGCGAGACTCAGCACGTCGCCATGGAGGCCGCACAGGCCCCGCCCACGACTTTGCGGGAAAACAGCTCCACCACAATCGCGAGATACAGCCACCCTTCCTGGGTCCAGAGGGCGGTGATATCACTGCCCCACACTCGATTAGGCGCCGCGACCGTAAATTGCCGGTTGAGTATATTAGGGGCAAGGGGCAAGGCATGGCGGCTATCCGTCGTCTGCGGACACCGCCCTGTGCCCGTGGGCTTCAGATTCGCCTGGCGCATCAGGGTCCGTGTCCGATCGCGACCGATCGCATGCCCAGCCTGTTGCAAGGCCTGACTCAGTCGGCGCGAGCCCTAGCTGCGACGAGAGGCCCGATGGAGTTGCTGAACCTGAAGAATCAGCGCTGGATCTGCCTGCGCCCGGCCTCCTCCACGTTGCACAAACCGATAATACCCACTGGCACTCACCTCGAAGACGGCACAGCGCAGCCGGACAGGATACGTCTGCCGTTCACGGTGAATGAAGGGATATCTCAGATGTTGTGGGTGGCGAAGAAGGCCGTCGCTGTTTTTAAGATGTCGCGCTCCATCCGTAGGCGCTGATTGTCCTCGCGTAACATGCGTAATTCGGATTGCTCGGGCGTCTGATGCCCCTGGCCGGGGAAGGCCGCGTCCTGATGGTGCTGCTGTTCGCGCTTCCAGCGCGAGAGCAATTTGGCCGTGATCCCTAAATTCTGGCCGGCTAGGGTCAGGGTATAGCCTTGTTCCATAACCAGGGCCACGGCGTCGCGCTTGAACGCGGCTGTGTACTGTCGTCGTCTTGTTTCCATTGAACCCCTCCTGATGGGTATTGTCCCTTTTCCAGGTGTCCCATTCAACTAGACCACTACACAGTTCTCCCCGGCGTTTATTGGCGCCGGTACCTTTGGCCGTAGCGGTTCCGTCTCAAGCCGGGAAGGTCCAAGGATTGGAGCTGGTACGGGTGAGCACATCCGAGCAGATGCGGATATGGAATGAGCTGATGATCAACGAACATCCTCAAGGGGCGGGGCCTCTCGTCGGGCGGCAGCTGCGCTACCTCATCGGGTCACACCATGGTTGGCTGGGCGGATTTGGATTTGCCGCAGCGGCTCTGCAGCTGGCCGACCGTGACACGTGGATCGGCTGGGATGCCGAGCAGCGCCGAGCCCATCTGCATTGTGTGGTGGGGATGAGCCGTTTTCTGCTTCGTCCGAGCGTGCCATGCCGCAACCTGGCTTCGAAAGTGCTGAGTATGAGTCTTGCGACTTTGCCCGATGATTTTGAGCGCCAGTTCGGCTATAAGCCCTGGTTGGTCGAGAGTTTTGTCGACACCCGTCACTATTCGGGGGCCTGCTATCGGGCGGCGAACTGGATCGCGGTGGGGAAGACCAAGGGGCGCGGCAGACAAGATCGCTTCAAACAGTCGGCGCTGAGCGCCAAAGCGATTTATGTCTACCCCATCGAGACCGACTTTCGGGAGCGAATGGGGTTGCCCCCGAATGCCGGGCTTAGTCCGTTGAATCCGGCAGACGGTTTGGGGGGAGATCTTTGGGCGGAACACGAGTTCGGCGGCGCCCCCCTAGGCGATGCTCGGCTGAGCAAAAGGCTGGTAACCGTGGCGGCAGCCAAAGCCGAAGTGCCGGGCCGCGCCTTTAGCGGCGTGGCCAAGGGCGATTGGGCGGCGGTCAAGGCTTATTACCGCATGATCGACCAGCCGGAGGACTCGGCAATCACCATGCCCAACATCCTGAGGCCGCACCGCAGGCGCACCGTGCGGCGGATGAAGGGACAAAAGACCGTGCTGTGTGTGCAGGACGGCAGCGATTTGGAATACACCAACCTGGATCACTGTGAAGGGCTGGGTGAGATTGGCACCAACCAGACCGGTGCAAAGAGCCGCGGACTCCATTTGCACTCCATGTTGGCGATCGCCCCGAACGGACTACCCTTGGGAGTGCTGCGTGCTCAGTGCACAGCCCCCAAAAGCAGAGCACCGGAAGATGATCGGCCCGCGTTCGCCATTCCGATCGAGGAGAAGAAGACCTTCAACTGGATTGCGCAGCACCGCGATCTGGTTGAACTGGCGTCCGAAATGCCTCAGACGCGCCTGATCGACGTGTGCGACCGGGAAGCGGACTTCTTCGACATGTTCGACGAGCAACGCCAACACCCTCGCGTTGGCCTACTGGTCCGTGCCAAGCAGAACCGCACCATCACCGAAGAACCCTTCAAACTGTTCACCGCCATTCGTCAGGCGCCCGTTCAGAGTCGGATTCGCGTACACCTCCCACGACAGAGCGCCCGGCCTAAGAGAAGCAAACAACAGGCTCGACCCAAGCGGGCCGGGCGTACGGCGGATATGGCGGTACGCGCTAGGCGAATCCAACTTCGTCCGGCACACGACCACGCCGCCAAGGAACCCATCGATATCTGGGTGGTTCATGCGCTGGAAGAGCACCCGCCGGCAACGGCTGAGCCCGTTGAGTGGTTCCTGCTGACAACGATCGATATCTCCTCGGCCGCGGAGGCCGAACAGTGCCTGCGCTGGTACGCTCTGCGATGGCGTATCGAAGACTGGCACCGCGTGCTGAAATCCGGCTGTCGCATTGAGGAGATCGCTCACGAGAGTGCAGAACGTTTGTGTCGGGCGATTGCCATTAACCTTGTCATTGCCTGGCGGATTATGCTCATGACCCTTCTGGGGAGAGAAACCCCGGAATTGCCGGCCGAGGTGCTGTTCTCGGACATTGAATTGCGGACCTTGCACGCCTACGCTAAAAAAAACGTAACTACTCAGGTGTGATGATCTTTGTAGTGAATTGTGCAGGCATAAAGGGGTGGCCGATCATGGCTTGTGAAATGGCTTGCAGCATGTTGCCGCCCTGCTTTCTCGCGGTAGAAAGGTAGCTTCGTATGCGGGCGAACTGCCTCGCGCCTTGAAGCGTTCGAAAACACCCGGATATTTTGAGGCGGAGCTTGATCATGCGGATATCCTGTTCTGCCAGATTATTAGTGAAGGGAACCTGTCTGTCATGGAGGAACGCGAGCACGGAGGCTTCATGCTCGCCAAGACGGGTGAGGAGATTTTGGGCCTTGGTCTTTTTGGGCCGGCCTCGTGACTTTTTCTGTGGCGGTGCCGGAAGGGGGTTGGCCTGCCATCCGAGGGTGAGAAGATCCCTGTATTGTTTCAGCCAGGGGGTTTTCTGTTCTTCCGTTAACTGTGCGAGTTGCTTGCTGACAAACACGTTCATCGTCAGCAACAGGTCAAACATGTGTTTGGCCCATGGTTGTTCGTGCTGCTCGAACAGGCACGTGAGTTCCCGCAAATGATGGGCGTTACAGAGGCCGTGGGCACAGTCATAGGAGAGATAGGGTTTCCAGAAATCGTGGATCAGGCGGCCAGCAAAATCCGGGAGGATCTGGAACTGCTCGATCGCCTCTCTTCCCCGTTTGGCGTGCACACCGTAAAAGGTCAACGTGGCCGTGCTGGCACTGTGGAGCCAGTGGAGCGTCCCGGCCGTGCGGACGCCGCTTTCATCGGCATGGAGGATGGGACTCTTGCCGAGCGCTTCTTTGACCGCAGTCTCGAACGGCGCGAGGTGCTCATAACTTCGGCGGGAGGCCTCGTCAATGGTGGCGTCGCTGACCGAGGCGCCATACAGATCAGCCATCATCTGGCTGACACGGCGTAAGGGGATCAACTGTTGGTTCTGGAGGTAGACCAGGAGGCTGCGAAATCTGGGACCGTACTGTGCCGGCGCAGGCAGGTCATCAGGAAATGACGCCGTGACCGAGCGGCCGCATTGGGGGCAGGTTTTGATTGCTCCCCGATATTCGGTGACGTCGAGTTTTGGCTCCGGCAGTTCAAAGAGCTGCCGGCGTTCATAGCCGGTGACCGTCTCGTTGGTGAGGTCGGCATGGCAGGAACAGGAGTGAACAGGCAGGTGGACCAGGTGGTCTGGGGTTTCCACCTGTTTTAACGTCTGGCCGGCATGTCCCTGTTGGCCGCCCGGCTTTTTCCCGGAAGGTATGCGCAGGCTCTTGGTTCGGGGCTTGGCCGGTCCATCGGACGAGGGCGGTTTGCTGCTGTTGCGACTGTGTTGGTCGAGCCGCTGTGCCAGTTCGGTGACATGCGTGGTCAGCGCCTGCCCCTGTTCCTGCAGCGCCAGGATCAGTTCGACGAGCGCCTCGGGGTTGCTCTTGGCCAGGATGAGGAGTGCGTCGCGGGTGAAGGTCATGGCTTGCTCCGGCAGAGGGCCTGTCGGAAGTGGCGGATGAGGGGATAGAGATAAATTGCCTTCACCGGCACGCGCAGAGCCTTGTCACGGTCCTGCCGGGACCGGCCTTTGGTCTGCCCGACATAGAGCCAGTTCGCGGCCTGATAGCAGATACCTTTGAAGCGGTCTCGCTCCACAAAGGTCTCCACCAAGTGGACGGGATGGCCGTATTTCTCGATCCAGTCCTGCCGGAGACGTCTCATGACCCGGCCCAGGAGATGGCTGGCCAGATGCGGCACACGCACCCAGGGCAGGATGAGAAAGCGGGTATTGTTGGTCATGAAGTTGAGGTTGGCGGCTCGGGTGTCCGGCTCCCAGCCGATAAAGGTGTCGCGCGGGGTGGTTTTCCAGGCGGCGGAACCGAAGAGGAGGCAGGCCAGATCCTGCCCGGAGCGATCCCGCACCAGGTACTTGAGATGTTCACCGACCGTTCGGGTGAACCCGAGGTAGTGATGGTGGCTCAGGTAATATCCCACACAACTGGCTTCGTAGGAATGTGAGGTTGGAATATGAATGGACAGGGGCGTCAGGGTCTTGAGAGCTGCGTCGATGTGCGGGGCTTCGGGAGGCATAAACCCCTTTCGGAAAGGGGGGAAGATGTTGCGTCGAGAGGCGACACGAATCGGGGGCAGCTTCAGGAGCCCGCGATGTTCGAGTTTGTCGATCATGCTGCGGGCGGCAAAGGTTTTCAGTTGTCCGGACGGGGTCTGCCAGCCCCAGTGCCGACAAATATGCTGGGTTATTTTATGGCGGCTCCAGTCAGGGTGCCGGCAAACCAGATGGCGTAACCAGCACAGATCAGATTGGGGGAGGCGACGACCTTGACATGTAATCGCTTCATTCATGGCCCCGATTATGCCATGGGTGGAGCCGTTAGTCCAGAAAAAAATCAGGCTATAGAAAATTGACCTGAGTAGTTACAAAAAAACGATTGAAGCCTCCGTTGCTGTTGGGTGACGCGGTGCGACTGGTTGCGAAGATCGGAGGCTATCTCGGACGTAACAACGACCCGCCACCAGGTCATCAACTCCTGTGGCGGGGATATACGGAGTTTCCCTGCATACCCGGTTGACGCCACTACATACAAGGGGTAGTATCTTAGCGCATCTTTTGGGGTGCATAGGGGCTGGGATCTTTGGCAACGGCATTTTCAAGGACACGGTAAAAAAGCAAGCCCCTCGAAGTGGAGGTGCGTCTGTTCAATCGAAACGTGAATTCATTGAGATAGGTATCCAGGTTCATAGGATCAATTCTGCCGTGATATGTTCCGTAGTACCAGCGCTTGAGGAGCGAGGCAACCCGGTGAACGCGCGGCAATAGTTCATCGGCATCGCCCCCTTTTTCTTCCCACGAATATGGTTTTTTCATGGGCATATGAATATAGCCCTGATTCGTCACCCCCCAATAACTATTCAGTCCATCGGTGACGACGGTGCTTCCTGGATTGATGTATTTTGCGACAAAGCCCTGTAGTACAGGGCCTGATCGATCGGTAATTTTCTCCATGCGGATTCTGCCCGTCTTCTTGCCATCAATTTGCGCAGCAACTCCGATAAGCTGCTTATTGTTTTCCCCACCGAGGCACACTTCATCTACCTCTATTGCTCCAGACAAACGATCCTGATGGGGGCGAACCATGGCGATGCGTAGTTTGTGCAATATTCTCCATGCCGTTTCGTGGCGCGTCATTCCCACTGCCCGCTGTAAGCCAATCGCACTGATACCCGTTTTTTGATTCGTGAGCCACCAGATGGCTTGGAACCACATTGCCAGGGAAATTTTGGTGTCTTGGAACATTGTTCCAGCCAAGATAGAAATTTGGAAATCGCAATCAGCGCACTTGAGAACGGGGCGGTTCATTCTCCTCCACAGACGCAGAGATTGACATCGCGGACATTGGACTCCACTTGGCCACCGGATCTTTTCCAAATAATCACGGCAGGATGCCTCGTCCGGAAAACGCTTTAGCAATTCTCCAATAGTCCTCGGATATTGCCGCATACGTACATTAAATACTATCCCTTGTGGTTAGTGGTGTCAACCGGGTATGCAGGGGAGTTTTAGTTCATGTGCCTGGGGTTCGCGTTGCTGGAGGATGAATGAGATTGTCCAGTCTTTATTTATGGGGAAATGGCAGTCCTAGCCACCCAACAGGAAATCGGAAGCTTTGATGAATATATTTGGCAATTCGTCAAAGGCCGACCGATCCACAATCGATGGAAATCTCTACAAGACGTGCCTGCCCATACCACCGAATCCGACGCGATGAGCAAAGACCTCAAGCGACGAGGCTTCTCCTTCGTCGGCACCACCATCTGCTACGCCTTCATGCAAGCCACCGGAATGGTCAACGACCACACCACCGACTGCTTTCGCCACAAAGCCATCAACAAATTGAGGCAACAGTCACAAAACAGTTAACCCTGTCGGAATTGAATCGGGCAGTTGACTCTTCACTAGGTGTGGGGGGGGGATGTTGAATAAAGCCGCCAGCCTTCGCCAGGTCGCCGACGCGCCATAGTTGCTTTGCCGACGGCGCGGCTACGGCAGACAGGCCAGCCACATGCTGGGCCTGATTCATGGGAAAAGAGGACCAGTTGCAATTTTGGTGGAATTGGGACCTATTCCATGGCCCGCCGCAGGTCATGGGGATCGTGTTGAGGGGGCACAGCCTGTTCAGGTGTGGCGGGAATGGCGAGATTTCTCCCAAGGGTCGAAATGACAAGAGGGGGAAGGGATAAAAAGCAAGTCTGGTTGGAGGAACAACCAGAAGGCTCCCTTCTATCATTTTGAGTGCAAGGAGAAATCTCTTGGCCCGAGAGAACGTGACCCGGGTTGGAATGGGGGAGAGTTCCTCCAAGGGTCGAAATGACAACGGACAACGTGTGCTACGGGCCATGCGTAATAGAGTTTAGCCTACCTCCACCAAAATTGAGATTGATCCGGAAAAGAGCCAGTCAGGCCCTTCGCGCAGGGTGAACTCACGCCTGGCAGGCTCTGGAGGTGGGAGATTAACCCCACAACGGGATCTTTGGCACTTTGCTGTTGACTCAAAAAGGCCTTTTACAATTCCTATTCCCGTTGCCACGCCAACAGTAACAACTCGGTGAGTCATTCAGGGTCAAGGGGTATCATGCCACACGGCCCAAAGGTGGGTCCGAGGCCGCTGGCACATCGGTGCAGCATGTTCCCAGGCCGTCCTCCTGTACGATAGGGAGGGCTGTAGCCGGTGCTCGACCAGACGTGAAAACGACACGCGGGTCGTCCCGTTGGGGAGGCCCGTTAGGCAATGGCATTCGCTTAAGCGTAAAATCGCCTAAAAGTCGATACTTTTAACTTTTTCTATTTTTATAACATGTTGTTTTATTAGGATAAAATTTTTTTACTTTTTATAATTTTTTGTGATTTCGCCTTAACCGAATGCCATTGGCCCGTTAGGGGGAGGGCCACACCGTACAACCAGGATCAGGGAGCACAATGAGCGGGGCACCAATTAAGTGCCCATCGACCGTTATTGTGCCATCGTGCCGGAGACAGCCATCGTTGTCATCCCCTCTTTTGCCTAGGAAATCCACAAACTCCGGGCTGTCCTGGCGAAGGAGACCTGCCTCATTCCGATAATCTTCACCCTCATTGTCAAAGACCCGGCTCTGGATGAGCGTTATCTCCCCACCTCGGTTGAGCACGCCATACCCGCCGCCGGCCTTCTTCCTGCCATTCCCGGATACGATCACATTCGTAGCCTTGAGGATGCTGCTGGGGAGATCCTGAAATCTTTCAGGGCCCAAAGGCGGGTTGCCCCCCGACCCGTCAACCGGCAACACGTCGCCCGCCCACGACTCCGCGAGCAGACCATAGTATCCATTGCCGGTCACGACACTGTCCTCGATAGTCACGGTGCTCCCATATCGGGAGGCTACGCCATAGCGGCCATTGTTGGAGATGACGCTCCTTTTGATGCTGATATTACCCGCGAGGAAATTGGCACCAATGTAGGTACTCACGCCGTCCCACCCATTCTGAGTAATGATGGTGTCCTCGATATTCGCCATGGCGCCAGCGGTGACGAATACGCCTTCGTGACTATTGTCATAGATATAACTATTAAAGATGTTGATAGTGGTACCGCCACTGTGGCTGTCTACGCCACGGTGACCATTGTCGTAGATATAACTTCTAAAAATGTTGGCCGTGGCACCGTTATAGACTTCTATTCCATCGGTACCGTTGTCATAGATGCGACTGTCAGAGACTGTTAGCTGACTATCCTTGTAGCCCACTAGGCCCTGCTGATCATTGTCATAGATGCGACTATTGCTGATGTGAACCGTGGCCTCCCAGAGCTGAACGCCTCTCAGACCACCAGAGATCCGACTGTAGTCAATTCTGATGTCGGCGCCAAGGCCTCGGGCCCAGAGGACCTGCTCCACGGAATCTTTGAGGTGGCTATAGGCCACCCACCGGGTCCCCGGGGCATCCTTGTTGCCAGTCATATTAACCCGCAAGACGTAGTCTGGTTTCTCGGTCGCATCCAGCGTCAGCCCGTTGATTTCAGTGTCAGGCGCCATGTCAATCAGACGATTCCCCACCCAAACTTCGCTTGCCTTTAACCCGGCTATCGCCCCACCCGGGTTATACCCGATCTTGCCGAACCCCAGCGTCGAACTATTATAAGACACGGTCAAATTCTCACCCCCCAGCGTTTGGCCCTCGTGCAGGGTCAGGAGGCTGTCGAGCGAGATCGTCCCGCCATTCATTTTGGGGATAATCAGGGTGACCTCCGCCGGGTCGTTGGCAGTATTCAGCGCCCCCTGCACCTCCGCTTGATCCGTGACATCCACCTCCACGTATTTCGTATACGCGTCCCCTGCTTGATTCAGCGCCGGCAACGTTTCCATCGGCATATCCACCTCCCCGGCCACCACATCCACGTCCCGAATGATTGGTTGCACCATCCGGCGATCCAGCCCGGTCAGCGCCCGCCGACGGCTCGTGTCCGCAAACACGTCGAACGGGATCCGCAACGACACCAGCCCGAAGGCCTGGCCGCCCCGCGGCTCGTCGTATTGCCCCTCCACCCCCATCATAAACCGCGAGCCCGGGCCCAGCACGGGAAGATCATAGATCCGCATTTCCAGCCGCCCCCGCGGACCCGAGATCGACGCAAACTGGTCTTGCCCAAAAAAGTGATAGCCCCCCACAAACAGCCAGGTTTCGTGAATCAGTTGGTCGTCCGTCGCCCACGGCAGCGGGAGCATGTAGCCCACCTCCCCATCCACCCCCGGCAACGCTTTTTCCTGGATGAGTCCGTTGACCTGGATTTTGATCTGATCGCCGGGGGTAATCACGCTCATGTTCGCATCGCCGGTGAAGGTGGTGGTCTTGTTTTCGGGGAGATAGCCGTTGACGCGCATGGCCCAGTTGACGCTTAAGGCTTCCAGCCCACCGGTGAACTGATTAAACTGACTGCCGTATTGGGTGTTACGATGGTCAAAGTAGCCGTAGCCCCCGAAGATCCACTCCTGAAACATATGGCGATGGCCGAGACCGACGTTGTACTCGCTGTTGTCGGTATGATCAAACTGCAATTGGCCACGCAGGTTGAAGAAGGTCAGGTCGTTGGCATCCTGGAGCACGGGGAGAAAGAGGTCGGGCTGCCCGATGCTGCGGGCCGTGCCCGGTTTGCCGAGGAATTCCAGATAGCCGGTCCATTTGGGCCTAGAGGAAATAGCGATCGGCGTGGACAGATCTACATGCGCCTCCGCAGAATCAGCCGACGCGGCGATCAGCTGGACGGAGGGCAGATCCCGAGCCAGCACGTGCCCCCCTGGCAGCAGCAAGCTCAATAGTAAGAGGCTGAACGCTATTGTGGCTCGGTGACGAAGCCGATGACGGGCTGCTGTGGCGGGCCTTGCAAATCTGAATAGCATGGGATGTACGAATCTCGGCTGAGGGGCCGAAGCGGGAAAGCGCATGAGGGTATAGGCTCCATTTGAAGGTTTTCGTATGCCAGACAATAGGGTTATACAGGGCTAATTCATATTAGAGTGTAACTTTATAGATAATAAGGAATAATCGATTTAGGCTGGCTTTTTCTTTTCGTTTACGGCATACTCTTTTGCATGCCAGACGAATCGCCCAGCGGACAGCCGGTCATTGATCTGAGGCAAGTCGTGGTTCGCCCAATTGTCCGGGACGAGCAGGACGCCTTCAAGTCCCTCCTCGCCCGACATCACTACCTCGGCCCGGCCCCGTTGATTGGCCCCTCGATCCAATATCTCGCCTGTGTGCAGGATCGCTGGCTGGCCTTGCTGGTGTTTGCGGCGGCGGCCCTCAAATCGAAACCGCGCGACCACTGGATCGGCTGGGCTCCCTGTTTTCACTGGCACCGCCTCCATTGACTGGCCAACAACACCCGGTTTCTCATCCTGCCGGACTGCTCGCAAAAGAACCTCGCCTCGAAAGTCCTGGCGCTCTGCGCGAAACGGATCGCGGCCGATTGGCAACAGTGTCATGGCTACCCCTTACTCCTTTTAGAGACGTTCGTCGACCCTGCCCGCTTCACCGGCAGGGCCATTTCATTCTTTTTATAAGCAAGGGATTCCATGAGGTTTTTTGTGCCCTCTTTTTCAGGGCAGGGCCATGCGGATGGCTAAATGGGGCTTGCCCCAGAGCAGTCTACACGCCTGCGCGATATTGGTGTAGCCTTTCAGGCGTAAGAGACTGATGGCATAGCGTCTCAGACAGGTCATGACCATTGGGCCATTGAGACTTCGTATCTGACTCCTGTCTTCATCAAAGGTGACGTCCAACACATAATGCTGCTTATTCTCCACACTCCAATGCTTTCGGTTTTGCGAGAGGATGGTCTTCGGCCCCGCCTTGTCTTTGGACTGACTCGTGACACCGCAGACCGCTTCGACGGTCGTGAGGCCCTGCTTGAGATGCGTCACTTCCCTCTCAATGCAGAAGACTTGCTGGACATGAGGAAAGTTGACATAGGCATTCAGGGAGTCATCGCACCAGATCCTGCGGGTCGTGATCTGCCCATGGCCTTTCTCGGTGGTGGCATAATCGCACCGGCGTGCTCGCAACGCTAAGGCCTCAATGTCGTGCTTCAAGGTGGGCTGGTTTCCCTTGACGGTGAAGACGAAGTCGGCGCCGCGTTCGTGCACCAGGTACTCGGCAATCTCTTTCTGGGTGAGGAGCGCATCCGCCGTGATCACCTTCCCTGCGATCTCGAGCGCATCTAACAGGGGCCGCACGCAGGGGATCTCATTGGTCTTGGAGTGAACTTTTTTTGGGTGAGGTGGCGCCCGGCTTGATGGGTGACGGCGCTGAGGACGTGGGTCTGTTCGCTTGGGACCTTCGACGTCCCCCGCATGGTCTTCCCATCAATGGCAATGCCCTGATCCTCCCCGCCGAAGGTGTCCAGCCACCGGCCGAGCAGGGTATCGACTTCACAGGGGTCGACGGCCGTGATAAAGCGGTAAAGAGTGCTGCGGCTCGGGACGAGGTAGCGCCCCCCTCGCTGAGTACAGCCTAGCCGCTTGCGCATCGGCTGCGATAACTGCTGGGCCCAGTCCGAGATCGCTTCATAGCCGCGCGCGCCGCACAAGGTGGCACAGAACATGATCGCCGTGAGGGCGCGTCGGGTGTGCCGTTGCCCTTGCAAATGGCGGGGATCGGTCAGCTGCACCACATACGTAAAGAGGGAGTCCGTCTGTTTTGTATTCAATCTCATCTGAGGCGCTTCTCCTTTCTGATAGGGCTGATCAAGCATCGGGCGTGCAAGGATCTCTCGGGCTTGGGGATGCAGCCGCACGACTAGGATGCGCTTCGGTCTCTCATGCTGAACATAACACGTGTTCGACTTGCGAAACCCTCGTGTCAGACCGAGCTCGTGCCACCCGGCGGCCCGATAGCAGGTCCCGGTGAAGCGGGCAGGATCGACGAAGGTCTCTAAGAGGAGCAAGGGGTAGCCGTGGTACAGTTGCCAATCGGCCGAGATCCGTTTCGCGCAGAGCGACAGGACTTTCGAGGCGAGGTTCTTTTGCGAACAGCCCGGCAGCATGAGAAACCGGGTGTTGTTGGCCAGTAAATGGAGTCGTTGCCATTGAAAACAGGGGGGCCAGCCGATCCAGTGGTCTCGCGGTCTCGATTTGAGGGCCGCCGCCGCAAACACCAGCAAGGCCAGCCAGCGATCCTGCACACAGGCGAGATATTGTATCGATTGGCCAATCAGCGGGGCATGACCGAGGTAGTGGTGTCTGTCGAGAAGGGTCTTGAAGGCGTCCTTTTCGTCTCGGACAATTGGGCGAACCACGACTTGCCTCAGATCAATGTCCGGCTGTCCGCTTGCCGATTCGTCTGGCATGCAAAAGAGTATGCCGTAAACGAAAAGAAAAAGCCAGCCTAAATCGATTATTCCTTATTATCTATAAAGTTACACTTTAATATGAAATAGCCCTGGCTTCACCGGCGGGCCATTTCATTCTTTTTATAAGCAAGGGATTCCATGAGGTTTTTTGTGCCCTCTTTTTCAGGGCAGGGCCATGCGGATGGCTAAATGGGGCTTGCCCCAGAGCAGTCTACACGCCTGCGCGATATTGGTGTAGCCTTTCAGGCGTAAGAGACTGATGGCATAGCGTCTCAGACAGGTCATGACCATTGGGCCATTGAGACTTCGTATCTGACTCCTGTCTTCATCAAAGGTGACGTCCAACACATAATGCTGCTTATTCTCCACACTCCAATGCTTTCGGTTTTGCGAGAGGATGGTCTTCGGCCCCGCCTTGTCTTTGGACTGACTCGTGACACCGCAGACCGCTTCGACGGTCGTGAGGCCCTGCTTGAGATGCGTCACTTCCCTCTCAATGCAGAAGACTTGCTGGACATGAGGAAAGTTGACATAGGCATTCAGGGAGTCATCGCACCAGATCCTGCGGGTCGTGATCTGCCCATGGCCTTTCTCGGTGGTGGCATAATCGCACCGGCGTGCTCGCAACGCTAAGGCCTCAATGTCGTGCTTCAAGGTGGGCTGGTTTCCCTTGACGGTGAAGACGAAGTCGGCGCCGCGTTCGTGCACCAGGTACTCGGCAATCTCTTTCTGGGTGAGGAGCGCATCCGCCGTGATCACCTTCCCTGCGATCTCGAGCGCATCTAACAGGGGCCGCACGCAGGGGATCTCATTGGTCTTGGAGTGAACTTTTTTTGGGTGAGGTGGCGCCCGGCTTGATGGGTGACGGCGCTGAGGACGTGGGTCTGTTCGCTTGGGACCTTCGACGTCCCCCGCATGGTCTTCCCATCAATGGCAATGCCCTGATCCTCCCCGCCGAAGGTGTCCAGCCACCGGCCGAGCAGGGTATCGACTTCACAGGGGTCGACGGCCGTGATAAAGCGGTAAAGAGTGCTGCGGCTCGGGACGAGGTAGCGCCCCCCTCGCTGAGTACAGCCTAGCCGCTTGCGCATCGGCTGCGATAACTGCTGGGCCCAGTCCGAGATCGCTTCATAGCCGCGCGCGCCGCACAAGGTGGCACAGAACATGATCGCCGTGAGGGCGCGTCGGGTGTGCCGTTGCCCTTGCAAATGGCGGGGATCGGTCAGCTGCACCACATACGTAAAGAGGGAGTCCGTCTGTTTTGTATTCAATCTCATCTGAGGCGCTTCTCCTTTCTGATAGGGCTGATCAAGCATCGGGCGTGCAAGGATCTCTCGGGCTTGGGGATGCAGCCGCACGACTAGGATGCGCTTCGGTCTCTCATGCTGAACATAACACGTGTTCGACTTGCGAAACCCTCGTGTCAGACCGAGCTCGTGCCACCCGGCGGCCCGATAGCAGGTCCCGGTGAAGCGGGCAGGATCGACGAAGGTCTCTAAGAGGAGCAAGGGGTAGCCGTGGTACAGTTGCCAATCGGCCGAGATCCGTTTCGCGCAGAGCGACAGGACTTTCGAGGCGAGGTTCTTTTGCGAACAGCCCGGCAGCATGAGAAACCGGGTGTTGTTGGCCAGTAAATGGAGTCGTTGCCATTGAAAACAGGGGGGCCAGCCGATCCAGTGGTCTCGCGGTCTCGATTTGAGGGCCGCCGCCGCAAACACCAGCAAGGCCAGCCAGCGATCCTGCACACAGGCGAGATATTGTATCGATTGGCCAATCAGCGGGGCATGACCGAGGTAGTGGTGTCTGTCGAGAAGGGTCTTGAAGGCGTCCTTTTCGTCTCGGACAATTGGGCGAACCACGACTTGCCTCAGATCAATGTCCGGCTGTCCGCTTGGCGATTCGTCTGGCATGCAAAAGAGTATGCCGTAAACGAAAAGAAAAAGCCAGCCTAAATCGATTATTCCTTATTATCTATAAAGTTACACTTTAATATGAAATAGCCCTGGCTTCACCGGGACCTGCTAGCGAGCCGCCGGCTGGCACGAGCTCGGGCTGACCCGAGGGTTTCGCAAGGCCAAGAGACGGTATGTGCCGCATGACCGCCCAAAACGTATCCTGGTCAGGAGTCTCCATCCCCAAGCCCGAGCGATCCTGGCACACCCCATGCTTGATCCGACCTATCAGAAAGGAGCGGTACCTCAGATGCGATTGAATGCCAAGCAGACGGACTCCCTCTTTACGTATGTGGTGCAGCTGACCGATCCCCGCCATTTGCAAGGGCAACGGCACACCCGACGCGCCCTCACGGCGATCATGTGCTGTGCCACCTTGTGCGGCGCGCGCGGCTAGGAAGCGATCTCGGACTGGGCCCAGCCGTTATCGCAGCCGATGCGCAAGCGGCTAGGCGGTACTCAGCGAGGGGGGCGCTACCTCGTCCCGAGCCGCAGCACTCTTTACCGCTTTATCACGGCCGTCGACCCCTGTGAAGTCGATACCCTGCTCGGCCGGTGGCTGGACACCTTCGGCGGGGAGGATCAGGGCATTGCCATTGATGGGAAGACCATGCGGGGGACGTCGAAGGTCCCAAGCGAACAGCCCCATGTCCTCAGCGCCGTCACCCATCAAGCCGGGCGCCACCTCACCCAAAAAAAGTTCACTCCAAGACCAATGAGATCCCCTGCGTGCGGCCCCTGTTAGATGCGCTCGAGATCGCAGGGAAGGTGATCACGGCGGATGCGCTCCTCACCCAGAAAGAGATTGCCGAGTACCTGGTGCACGAACGCGGCGCCGACTTCGTCTTCACCGTCAAGGGAAACCAGCCCACCTTGAAGCACGACATTGAGGCCTTGGCGTTGCGAGCACGCCGGTGTGATTATGCCACCACCGAGAAAGGCCATGGGCAGATCACGACCCGCAGGATCTGGTGCGATGACTCCCTGAATGCCTATGGCAACTTTCCTCATGTCCAGCAAGTCTTCTGCATTGAGAGGGAAGTGACGCATCTCAAGCAGGGCCTCACGACCGTCGAAGCGGTCTGCGGTGTCACGAGTCAGTCCAAAGACAAGACGGGCCGAAGACCATCCTCTCGCAAAACCGAAAGCATGGGAGTGTGGAGAATAAGCAGCACTATGTGTTGGACGTCACCTTTGATGAAGACAGGAGTCAGATACGAAGTCTCAATGGCCCAATGGTCATGACCTGTCTGAGACGCTATGCCATCAGTCTCTTACGCCTGAAAGGCTACACCAATATCGCGCAGGCGTGTAGACTGCTCTGGGGCAAGCCCCATTTATTCATCCGCATGGCCCTGCCCTGAAAAAGAGCGCACAAAAAACCTCATGGAATCCCTTGCTTATAAAAAGAATGAAATGGCCCTGAGGGTTATATGATAAGGTTAAATATAAGTATAGCAGATACATTTTTTGTGTATTTTTTAGGGTAAAATATCATTATCATGTTTAAATTTCAAGTAAAAATAGTATGTACATCATTAATGTGTTTTGCCCCTATTAGCATAAAAACAGTTGCCTGAGTCTTTCGAAGGGTCTATCCAGCAAGGCCAAATTCGTAATGGGTGAAGCGTAATGGGTGTTGAGTAAAGAGTAAAGAGTAAAGAAATGTTTTTACCCGTCACTCTTCACCTTTCCCAGTATACGCTTCACGCCTCACGGTTCACGCTTCACGTCTACAAAGGACGCCGCTGGCGGCTTTTTTCAACATTCACCTTTGATACATGCGTTTCTAGGAAGACGATGCAGAGGCTTTGAAGTGGTGGAGTGTCAATGCCGAGTGCTTCGCAATTGAGCGAAAGTGATGATCCTGAGTGTACAGGGCCAGTGCATGGTCAATGGCAATTTGGGCAATAAGCAAATCAACTGTTCCCATCGTGATGCCCTTACGTGCAAGTTTGTAACCAAGATGCCCCGCCTGGGTATAGGAGGTCGGGTGTTCATCAAATCGAGTGATTGACTGAAACAAATGTTCCAGCGTCTTGAGTTCTTTTGCGGTCTTCGCTCCACGAATAAGCTCCAATGCCACCATGCCTGAATATGCTGCGCGATCTTCTCGTAACAGCCGGGTGACTTCTTGGAAAACGTGTCCACGAGCTACATTGAAAAACTCAATCCAAATCGATGTGTCAATGAGAACTTTATCGGGCATGTCGTGCTTTGTCCCAATCAGTAGAGAACGAGAGGGTGCCTGCCGAGGAGATCACTTGTTCGAGACGTTTGTGCCGAATCAATTCTTCAAGCGCGACCCGTACAGTCTCACTCTTGGTCGAGCACTTGGTGACCTGCATGGCTTCCTCAAGCAACTGTTCTGGTAGGTGAAGTGTCGTTTTCATTGTGCCTCCAAATCATCGAAAATTAGATGGCAAAAAATTATTAAAATAGCCATCTAAAAAATTAGATTTTAGCTGGCTATCCCATCTTATGCAAGAAGGCGTGTTGCGGATGTGAGGTAGAAATCACGGGGTTTCCTAAAATCCTCACAGGCCCGATATGGCGTGACCTTGATTGCGTCGCATGAACGTGCAATTTGGGCTATACTCCCCTCACTCCTATCCCGGGAGGGGTTGGGGGTCAGGTTGGGGGTCAGGTCTCAATACTGTTCACTTAGATGAAAATCTGTTATACTTCGCCTCCACACGTAATCTGGGAGGAGGCAACATGGCAAGAAAGAAAGTCGGCTTGGGGGCGGGGGCTCGATTGGCGGATTATTTGAGCACGGGATTACTGGCTCGTGCCTTTCCGGTGGCCATCATCAACGAAGAACTTGACGCACATCATTGTAACAGTGAACGTGTCCGCACCTTTCCCGCTTCTGCCGTGGTGTACTACACCATGGCGTTGAGCTTATACAGCGAGGCCGCGTACGAAGCGGTGTTTGCCGCTGTGGCCCAAGGGCTGGCATGGAAAGACCACAAACCCGTTGCTCCCGTGACCGTTGTCAAATCAGCCATCAGCAAAGCCCGCTCACGGCTGACGTGGAAGGCGCTGAAAGCCATTGGACAGCGCTGCTTGCGCCCGTTGGCTCGTCCAGAGCATGCCCACGCCTTTTTTGCAGGCTACCGACTCGTCGCGATAGATGGCTCCAACTTTGAGGTCCCGGATGAGGAAGCCAATGTGCAAGCCTTTGGGTACCCAGGGAGCCGAACCGGGCAGGCCGGCTACCCCCAAGCCCAGTGCGCCATTTTGACGGAATGTGCCAGTCACGCCATTTTGGATGCCGAACTAGGGGCCTATAAGCAGGCCGAATGGGAGGTGGCCGCGCCCTTGGTGCGTCGCCTCACGCCCGACATGCTCTGCATGGCCGATCGCGGCTTTGTCGGGTACGCCCATTGGCAGGCCGGCCTTCAGACCGGAGCGCAACTACTCTGGCGCATGCCGAAGAGCTTGATCCTTCCAGTTGACAAGCTGTTGGACGATGGCTCGTACCTGAGCCATCTGTATCCCAGTGAACGCGCCAGAAGAAAGCGAATTGATGGGATCGCCATCAGGGTGATTGAGTATGTCTTACCGCAGGGGCCCAATAGCGAACCGCTGTACCGTCTCGTCACCACGCTGCTGGATGACCAAGGCGCACCCGCCCAGGACCTGGCTCAACTGTATCACGAGCGCTGGGAGGTGGAATTGGTGTTTGATGAGCTGAAGACGCACCTGAGGCAACGTCGTCGCGTCCTGCGCAGTAAAACGCCAGAGTTGGTGCGTCAAGAGTTCTACGGATGGGTGATGGCCCACTACGCCGTGCGCTGGTTGATGTATCAAGGGGCCACCCAGGCAGACATCCCTGACCGCACGGTATCTTTTACGGCCACGGTGCAGTTAGTGCGTCGAACCCTGCCCCAATCTGGGGCCCTTCCCCCCTGAGCGCCAAAAAACATGGTATCGGCTGCTGTTTGAGGCGACGGCGAAACTGTTGTGTGAATCCAGTCGTGGAAAAATCAAGCCGAGGATGGTGAAACGCCGAAACTCTCCATACGCACCGTACAAACGTCCGAGACCGCCCGTTGCGCAAATTGACTGGACACCATCCATCAAACCACCGAAGATATCTAAGTGAACAGTATTGGGTCAGGTCTTGCAATGCCACATTTAAATTTTGAATTTGGGAAACATGTTTCGAATTTTCGGGGGTGAGGGTTTGAAAACATGGCGTGCCTTCAAATGGGTGGGAGCCCGCTGTTATGGTTTATTTATCATTAGGATATGAATGTACTTAAAAATAGGGAGAATTGAAAGGGGTTAAAGAAAAGATGGATTCCCGATTAAAAATGTCGGGAATGACAAATTAAGTAAGTGTGAAGTTCGCGTGGGTCGAGTTCTTACGGCCGATTTCTTATAAAAATAAGAAACACCTGTTTTGGGAGAAATTCCAATTTTGCTTCGAGGGTGTACCCCGCTTCTTGTAATTCGCGTTGGATAATTTTGCTTGGGGTGTAGTGGCCAAAAAGTTGCTGGAACCATCCCTCACCAGTGAAGTCGATGATGGCAATGCTCCCATCGGGCTGAAGGTCTTGTCGGATGTTGGCAAAGTACGTTACCCTTTCTTCGAGGTGATGATAGGTATTACTTGAGAAAATGAGGTCGATGCTGTTGTCCGGCAAGCCGGGGTTGTTCGGGCGCGCCAGTACGACCTCAATGTTCTGGTATCCTTTGTCCTGTACTCGTTGGGCGAGGTAGGCATTCATCTCCGCATCGATATCCACGGCGTATACGTTTCCGGTGGGTCCCACAGCATCCGCCAATCGAAACGTAAAATAGCCACTTCCCGCCCCGAGGTCTGCGACCTGGTCTCCTGCCTGGATCTTCAGGGCCTTAATGACTTCCTCTGGGTGTTGCCATTCATCGCGGTCAAACCCTTCGTAGGCCCATCGTTTGATGTCTGTGCAGGTCGTGATCCCTACGAGGAATATGATCGCGAGACATAGAATTATTAATGGCGTGGTGAGTTTAACCGGAAGCTGTGTGGGTGCCGGCCCTCTTCTTGGGTAAAGATCGTGGTTCCTTATCATGTCTCTTTCTAACCCTTTTTCGAGACACCCCCTGTTATCGCTTGTTTTTTATGGTTGCGGTTTTTTGGCCAAGGCGTTGCCTTTGTGTTCCTGAACCTTTCGTATTTGCCTTTTTAGGTAATTGTGTCGCTCGGTGTTCTGCCACGATATCGATAATTTTCCCCTCTCGAAAGACGTACACTGGGGTGTTCGTGGCAAATCCTAATTGCCTGGCCTTTAACGCGGCACGCTTTAGCGCGACTCCAACTTTGGCAAGATCTGGGTCTTTGATTGACGTCCGTTTATTGGCCATTAACTTTTCCCTCCTGAGTCCACATATCTTGGGACATCTCCTGCATTATCATATAGAATCCATGCATCGAAAAGGGGTTTATATGTGTGTTGGAAGTTTCGCCATTCTGCCATAAATCTTCTTTGGATGACTTCCTTCGTTACTGCATGTCCCCCTTGTGTCACTCGGGCTGTCACACGCGCTATGGCCATTTCCGGGTTAGGAAGTTGGAGGAAAATGAGCTTGATAAAATACCCCTTCTTCCTCCATTGCGGAATGAGTAGAGCATACCGCAATCCACTTAACGTGGTTTCAAACGCGAAACTTTCGCGACGACGCACGAGTGTTGCCATCTCTTGAACCATGAGCCGGCCAGCCTGAAATGCGGCTACGTCTGGTTTGAAGGGAGAGAGTCCGGCCGCAATGAGATCCACATTGATAAATCGTGGGCATTCGGCTTCTTTGGGAAGAAACTCCCGCGCAAATGTTGTTTTGCCAGCGCCATTCGGCCCAGCAAGAATCATGATTTTGTTCTGCTTTGTATTTGCCATTGCCTACTATGTGTACGCTTTGGAACTGCGCACGCATGCTAACCAACCCCTAGACAAAAAGAAAGGCCCGAAAAAAGGGAAGGATAGATTCCCGATTACAAATGTCGGGAATGACTAGTAGCGGGATGGACGGTGACGACGACGGATTTTGAAGCGGGGGTGTTGATTTGGTCGGCGACGGTGTCGATGGGGACGAGGACGTTGGCTTCGGGGAAGTAGGTGGCGACACAAGTACGGGGAATCGGGTAAGGGATCACGGTGAATTGTTCGGCTTTGCGGGTGTGCCCTATTGTCTCCTTAGGGTAGGCCCCCAGGTTGTCGGAATCGACAACAAAAGGTTCCCTTGAATGGGCACAAAGCGTGTTGCCGCTTCGATCAATGAGGAAGCCGTCAGGTCCGGTACGCCGTAGATTTCCACCGCCAACTTGTGCTCCTGTCTGATCTTGTCCACGACTGCGGTAAAGTCCCCATCCCCTGATGCCAGAACGATTGTGTCCACCTGTTTGGCGTACTCGACCATGTCCAGCGCAATCCCGACGTCCCAGTCACCCTTGGCGGAGCCATCACGCCTTTGGAGAAACGGTGTGAGTTTTATTTCAAATCCCATCCTCTCCAGGATCTGCTGAAAGTCTTTTTGTTTTCGGTCCCCTTTGTCTGTCGCGTACGCGATGGCCTTGACGAGATTTCTGCCTGCCGTCGCATGTTCCAAAAATGCTCCGTAATCAAAATGGCACTGATACTGTTGCTTCACCGTGTAATACAGGTTCTGCACGTCTGCAAATATGGCGACTTTGTCCATGATTCTTTTATTTCAATTTTTCTTGCCTAGAGAATCAAGGAAGAGGAACTTCAATGAATGCTCCTGAAAAAGGGGTCAAAAAAGGGGTCAAACCTATTTATTAATTTATTGATTAAAATTGTACGCTCTTCATGCCGAGATAGATTTCCGCTGGAATTACATGCATGAAATAAGTCCTGACCCTCCAACTAATTATAGCGAGGAAAGATCAACCAGTTTGGGCAGTTTTTTGTTCGTAAAACCAACCGAAGTACACTAATAGGTCACGCAGGGTGACTATCCCGATCACTTTCCCTGCTTCACGGACAACCAGATGACGGACCCCAAGATCTTTCATTATTTCGAGGGCATTCTGAAGGCTGTTGGTTACCTCGATACTATGGGTAGGGGAGGTCATCACATCCTTTGCGGTGGTCGTCGCGAAATCCTTTCCGTGAGCCACCACTTTTCCAATGATATCCCATTCGGTCACTATTCCGACAATTTCTCCATTCCATTCTACGAGTAGTGCGCCTACTCGATGATCACGAAATTTTTGTGCTACCTCAACGACTGATGTTTGAGCCTGAGTTTTTTGGAGATACCGGCTCATGACTCTGGAAAGTGTGGGCATGGATGTTTAAACCTTTATGGGAATGTTGAAAAAAGCCGCCAGCGGCGTTCTCGCCCTTTTGCCGTGCTCACGTACTATGAGTACGCTCCGCGCGTCAAAAGGGCTGCGGCCTTGCTGGACGGACCCTTCGGAAAGACTCAGGGCATGCTTTTTTGAACATTCCCTCTCCGTGATGTTGGTCTTCTGTCCTGGGGCATTTGTGGGCTCTTGGCATGAAATATTCAACAGACCCTTTATTGTTGAGAAGACCTGCTTTTAAAAAAAATATCGACAATTTTCCAACACGGTTACAATGAGGCGCACCATGATCCTTCATTCAACGTTCTAAGATACAACATTAACATTAAATCAGTCGTGAATGGGAATTTTATACAGGGTTTTTGGGGAATCAGAAAAGTGCCAAAGAAGGAGCCGGGGCAATCCGCGGGCTCCGTTGTCTGAAAGGAAAAAAAGAAAGCTGAATACCAAAACTCGTAACGATCACTAATCTCGGACAGCCTCCTCGGCATTGATGAGATAAATATCAAATCGGTGTTTTTTTGTTTTGATCGAGGTGGTTGGTTTGAGCTCGCCAAGAAAGCCCGCATAGTCCGGGTGTTTGACGACTACACGATTGGTGGCAATGGTCAGTGCGACTTTCAGTAACACATCGGCGTCATCGTCTTGCCCCACGACTTCTTGTAGTATTCTCATCTCCTTCTTCACTAACGCGGATTTTTTTTTGTGGGGATACATGGGGTCGAGATAAATGACTTCAGGCTCAAATGGGATGTTGCGTAATTCTTGGTGACTCTCCCCGCAGGTGAGAGATATCTTTTCTTTTATCAACGGGCCAATTTTTTCATCTTGCTCTGCACGACGTAAGCCATCTTCAAGGAGTGTGGCAATGACTTTCGATCGTTCGATCATATGGACGCGACAGCCCATGGTGGCTAGTACAAAGGCATCTCGCCCCCAACCGGCGGTGGCATCGACTACATTCGGGCGATTGCCTTTTTTTATGCCGATCGCCTTGCTGATGGCTTCGCCCCCCGCATGGCCATACTTTCTTCGATAGGCGGTTTTTCCGGACACAAAATCTATAAAAACTGGCGCAATGTCTGGCTCATCTTGATCGATCAATTGCCAGTGCTTGTCTGTCTTTTGTAAGCGATACTTCATTGGTCCAAGTCTGGCTCATTCCTGCTTTTTTTATCGCTTCCGGTTCAATATCCTCGCCCGCTGCCGCCGCGTCCCATCCGTGAGAACGGAAGCGCCTCATATCTTTCCTTTAGATCGGGATGCTGGCTGAGATAGCCCTTCACCGCCGCGTCGTCGGCGAACACCTCATGGCTGCGTTGGCGATACTCTTCGATCGTCAGGTCATGTGTTGCCAAAAGCGTGCTGAGTTTTGCGTTGATATCCTCTCCCATTTTTTTCATTTGGTCGGGTGCGGGTCGTTGTCCACTCCCGAATTGTCTTCCGCCAGAAAAATAATCGGTCATCATCTCGCCGATCTCAATGCGAGCGTTTACGAACTTCTCCACTTCAGCCGGTTCTGCCGCAAGTCCAGCTCCTACGAAGAGCATGAGACCAAAAGGGATTCCAATAAGAATGCGTGTTAGATTTGTGGCCATAGTTTCCTCTCAGCATGTGGGTATAGAGATGTGGCGTGTCGAGCCGCGTTATCATAGCATCCTCGCCCGCTGGTGTGCAGCCCGTACTCATTCTGTTTTTGGAAACGTGGCGTAGGAGTGTTTATGCATTAACTGCTTTGGTGAAGTTTGCGGGCAGAATTTTGCAACGAAATGTCACCGGTCCAACGGAACGTTTTCACCGGAGTAGGTTTTAGAGGACGGAGGAATGAATATGGATTCCCGATTAAGGATGTCGGGAATGACCGAGAAGTTTAATTTTTAGCGCGATGGATTGTGACGACGATGGATTTTGAGGTGGGGGTGTTGCTTTTGTCGGCTACGCTGTCGATGGGGATGAGTATGTTGGCTTCGGGGAAATAGGTGGCGACGCAGGTGCGGGGAATGGGGTAGGGGATCACTGTAAATTGTTCGGCTTTTCGCGTGCGGCCTTGGTGATGGCTGACGAGGTCTACGAGGTCGCCTTTGGCAGAACATCACAAAAGTCACGGTAGGGGGTGATAAAGTTATAATGTCCTGATGAGGCCATCATCATTATAATCATTTTTTTTCAAAAAGTTTTTTGGCTAATGCCTCACGGCTCATTTCAAAGTGATCTGCAATATCATTCAAGATTGTGGATAAGGTGCCTATTCGGAGAGGGTTGTGCTGAGGAATAGTGATGTGACGTTCACCATGTTGGTCAGTCGTTAACCGGATGTGGCTGCCGGTCTGTCGAGTGATCCGATATCCCAAGCTTTTGAGGGTTTGGAATAATTCTTCACTCGAAAGGTCACGAGGTAATCTCATACAGCAATGACTTCTTCTTTGACATGATGAAGCCTTATCAATTTGGGAACGTTATTCTCTTCAAAATGACACCGTACCGCGTCGCGAACTTTGTCGTGGAGTTCAGCAAACGTATCGGCTTCTGTGAAAATAGATTCCCCTAAGGCTCGTGCCGTGTATCCTCCCTCTGGTGCTTCTTCTACCAAAAAAATTATTTCTGACATGTTCGGCTCCTTTCCAACTGTGTTCCTTGCCTGGTTTTCTTCACTTCCATGCTACCCAAACCCTCGAAAAATGTATAGATAGAATTTTGTATTTAATTGGCACTGTCCATTTTACAAAAGGCAGGCTGTTGAAGATAGATTCCCGATTAAGGATGTCGGGAATGAGTAGAAGAGGGATGGATGGTGACGACGACGGATTTGGAGGTGGGGGTGTTGCTTTTGTCGGCTACGCTGTCGATGGGGATGAGCACGTTGGCTTCGGGGAAATAGGTGGCGACACAGGTGCGGGGAATGGGGTAGGGGATCACTGTAAATTGTTCGGCTTTTCGCGTTTGACCCTGGTAATGGCTGACAAGGTCTACAGGGTCACCTTTGGCTAATCCTCGGTCATCCATATCGGTCTGATTCATGAACACGACGCGTCGGCCCGATTTCACTCCACGGTATCGATCATCCAACCCGTAAATGGTGGTGTTGTATTGATCGTGACTTCGAATAGTCATCATGAGCAATTGCCCGGGCTGGAGTGGAATTCTGGGCAACGGATGCACGGTGAAATTGGCTTTGCCCGTCGAAGTAGGAAATCGCCGGGCATCCCGGACTGGATTGAAGAGGTAAAAGCCTCCGGGCTTTTGAACGCGTGCCGTATAGTTTTCAAACCCGGGAATCACCTGGTTGATGAGGTGTCGAATCTCATCATAGTTTTCCATGAGTGTGTCCCAGTTGATGTGCCGCCCCGCTTCTTCTCGATGTGCGAAGGTGGCCTTGGCCAGGTTCCCCACAATGTTCACTTCACTTTTGATGTCGGGAGAGACGGGTTCGAGTTGCCCTTGTGAGGTTTGGACCACGCCCATGGTGTTTTCGGTAGTGACATATTGGAGGTGCCCGGCTTGGCGATCTTGATCGGTTCGTCCCAAGGCCGGCAGGATGAGTGCTTCGTTGCCTGTGACTAGGTGCGCACGGTTGAGTTTGGTGGAGATGTGCACTGTTAACCGGCAACGCGATATGGCCTCGGCGGTGTAACTAGTATCCGGGGTGGCCGATAGAAAATTACCGCCGAGCGCGATGAAGACTTTAGCACGTCCTTCGTGCATGGCCTTGATGCCTCGCACCGCGTCATGTCCGCGCTGTGTGGGTGGCTGAAAGTCAAAGACCAGTTCTAAACGATTCAAAAATTCTGGCGCGGGGTTTTCGGTAATCCCCATCGTGCGATCGCCCTGCACATTACTATGTCCACGAACGGGACATGCTCCTGCGCCTTTTCTACCGATGTTCCCGCGCAACAAAAGGAAATTGATGATCTCCTGCATATTGGCCACGGCGTTTTTATGTTGGGTCATGCCCATGGCCCAGGTGCAGATGATGCTCTTGGCCTGTACGACGATGTCTACGGCTTTTTGAATGTCTTCTTTTGAGATGCCGCTGCCTTCAACTATGTCGTCCCACGAGACGTGTTGTAAGGCTGCGCCGAAGTTCTCGAATCCGTCGGTGTATTGTTGGATGAACGTCTTGTCGAGGATGGTGCCGGGATGCTGAGCTTCTCGTTCCAATAGTTCTTTCATCATTCCCTGGAGCAATGCCACGTCTCCATTAATTTTGACTTGAAGAAATAGTGTGGCCAGTGGAGTCCCCTGACCTAACCAGGTGGTGAATTCTTGCGGATGGATAAACCGCGTGGTGCCGGCTTCGGGCAGGGGATTAATGCTGACAATTTGACAACCCCGCCGTGCAGCTTTTTGCAGCGTAGCCAGCATGCGTGGGTGATTAGTGCCGGGATTCTGTCCCAAGATAAAGATGGCATCGGCATGTTGGAAATCGTCGAGCGTGACTGTGGCCTTGCCAATGCCAATGACTTCTTTCATGGCCACGCTGCTAGACTCGTGGCACATGTTGGAGGAGTCGGGCAAATTGTTGGTCCCATACAATCGCGCGAAAAGTTGATAGAGGAAGGCGGCTTCGTTGCTGGTTCGACCCGAGGTATAAAAGATGGCTTCGTTGGGGTCCTCCAGCGCATTGAGGTGGGTGGCCATTTTGGTGAAGGCCTCTTCCCATGAAATGGAACGGTAGTGGGTACTGGCCGCCTCCTTGACCATGGGGTGGGTGAGACGCCCTTGTTGGCCCAGCCAGTAGTCGGATTGTTGGCCTAAGGCCTCAATAGACCAGTGTTGAAAAAAATCTTTGGTGATGACTTTGGTGGTGGCTTCATGCGCAACAGCCTTTACGCCATTTTCGCAAAACTCGGTGATGGCGCGGTCGTCGTCCGGATCGGGCCAGCCACATCCCGGACAATCAAATCCACCTTTCTGATTGATCTTGAGCAGCGCTTTCCCGCCTCGGATGATACCCATTTCATGCGTGGTGTGTGAGAGCGAAGTCATGATGGCTGGAATGCCCCCGGCCCAGGTGGATGGGGCCTCAACCTTCAGCGCATGTGGATCTTCGATCGGAACTTCCCATGAGGGCTTGGACGGTTCGGATGGTTGGTTGGGTTTTTCGTCCATAATGGTTCCCCTGTTGGGACTACTACCGATCCTGAATTCTTCCAGGATCGTGGTAAATGGTAAACCGTTTCTGGTTTAAGAAACCCACGAGCGTCATATTCAAATCTTCAGCAACTTGAAGCGCAAGAGTGGAGGGCGCGCCTACCGAGGCCAATAGAGGAATACCTCCCATCGATGCCTTTTGCATCAACTCGAAACTCGCTCGTCCACTCACCAGAACCATATGATTGTGCAAGGGCAGGTATCTCTGACTCAGCGCCCATCCGATTACTTTATCCAACGCATTGTGCCGCCCCACATCCTCGCGCAAGCAAAGAAGATTGCCCTGTTCGTCAAACAACGCCGAGGCATGGCACCCCCCGGTTTCCTGGAAGAGCTGTTGGCAAGCCTTCATTTGATCTGTGAGACCTAGTAGCACTTTTCGAGGGATGGTGGAGTGAGGCAGGTTTTGAATATTGTTCCCATAGCGGTTATGGATCTTGAGCGCTTCGAGAGAGGTTTTTCCACAAATTCCACAACTGGAAGTCGTGTAAAAATTTCGATCCATCGAATCGGTCTTTACGGCGACCGTGGGATGCACTTCCACTCGCACGATATTGTGAAAGTCTTGACCATCCACGTTAGGTCCGCACGGGCGCACCTGTTTGATATCGTCCCAACCCGTGATAATGCCTTCGGTAAACAGAAACCCTGTGGCCAATTCCGCATCGTTCCCCGGTGTCCGCATTGTGATGGACACACTTTTGCGCTGGGGCTCGTTGTTCGCCCAATACTCCAAACGGATTTCTAAGGGTTCCTCAATAGCTAATTGGTCGGGAATTGCATGATCGATGTTGCGCACGGAATCGCGGAGAGGAGTGCTTCCAAGGTTGGAAGAGGGGGTTTTAACTTTCAACTCGTACATCTTAATTCTCCCTCCTCCCTTTGCGGAGCAAGTTGGGGTGAGAGGCGCAGGTAACAGAAAGTTAAGCTATAGTGACCACGCGTCTTCGCTCTTTGAAGAGCGGTGGTGGCCGGGAGGTACCTTATGTGTTCCCGGGTATACTTCCAGTATAAACTCTTTCCTGGATTCAATCCATGTGAATACGTACTGCAAGACTATCGACGGAGGCTTCCAGGGTTGTGCTAGAGACAGTGGGGGTGACAAAAAGGGTATGGATGCCCGATTGAACACGTCGGGAATGACAGAACGAAGCCGAGAATGAAAAAGTGAAATATGAAAAATCTATCCCTTTTTCTTGGCCTTTTTTTCAGCGCGTTTTTCCTTGGTTGTTTTGGTAGGTTGTTTTTTGGCTTCTTTGCGTGAGTCTTGGCCTTTAGCCATGAGTGCTACTCCTTTTGGGTGAATGTGTTTCTGTGATTGGTTGTTGGTACCAGGAGATTCATCATTTTGCAAGGGTTTGGCCAAACCCATTCTGATGTTAAGCGTAGAAAAACAGTTTTTCTCCTAAACCTAGAAACCGCAGTGGGATCACAACAGTTCCGCAAGCTCTTGGGGCATTTCGCAAAACAGAAAAATGTCTCATCACCACCAAGGCAATCACGACATTTTCTCTTTCATGAGGCACACCAATATCTTACACAGCTTTTTTCGTGAGTCCTAAGGTCAAAGGCTTGTATGTCGGCCAGACCCAACCGGATGACGGTGAAACCAAGACTTTTTGTCTCTCTTGACTGTGGAAATTGTCTAGGAAGTCGTGGTAGAAGGATAGGAAAAAGAATAGCTCCGGCTTATAACCACAGGCTTAGGGTTCGCGCAAGAATAACTTCCCCTGTTTGGGTGCTGAGACGCCTGTCTGGCAAGGCGCGAGGACTGCGCATACTCCTCGTATGGAAAGGACGAGCAACGCCGCCAGGCGGGATGGATCGACGCCCAAACAGGGGAAGTTATTCTTGCGCGAACCCTAAGAGGGAGGTAACCGATGTCTGATCAATGGATGATTCGGGGAGTCGAGTTTTCGAACTGCAATTGTTCGTATGGGTGTGGGTGTCAGTTCAATGCGCCGTCGACGAATGGGTTTTGTGAGGCGGTTGCCTCGGGGCATATTGAGGAAGGTTATTTCAATGACACGCGGTTGGATGGGCTGAACTTTGTCATGTTGCTTCAACCTAGAAACGGCAGTTGGATCACAAAAGTCCGCGCAAGCCCTTGGCGCACCTGGCAAAATACAAAAAGGTCTCATCACCAGAGAGGTGACACGACTTTTTGTATTTCACCATGCACACCAATATCTTACACGTCTTTTTTGCGCCCAACTGCCGTTTCTAGGTTCAATGGCCAGGGGAGGTTGCTGCAGGCAATGGCAAGCAACAGATCTTGATTGATGAGCGGGCCGATGCGGCTCAACGCGAAGCCCTGCGCAAGATTCTGCATGGGGAATCAACGAAGCCTGGTTCCACGCACTTTTTTGTTTACAACAGTACGATGTCGGAAGTGCTAGAACCTCAGTATGTGCCGATCGAGGCTGATATTGATGTAGATGCACGGCAGGCGAAGGTCACCGTGCCGGGATTGGTAGAGTCTAAGGGTATGCCGATTACGAATCCATTTACCGGCGGTCCTTACCGTGCGCGCATTAATTTGCCGGATGGGTTTGAATACACGGTTGCCGAGATAGGCAATGGATCGAGTCGGGTTCAGGCTGGTGTCACGTTGAATTTAACCGATAGCTACGGGCAGTTTAATATTCTGCACATGAATCAGGATGGGGTGATTCGGGACTGATTTTTTTCAGCGAAGCTTTCAATCTAGGTTTTCCCTCCCTAACTCAGCAATTTAAATTTCTACAAAAAATGATATGCGGGGTTTCGTCCCCGCGCGACGAGTCCCTTTTGTTTCGGCAAAAGTGCCCAAAACCATTTTTGCCCGTGCGCGGCCCCCCGCCTCCGCGGGGGCAGGCTCTACGGGTCCCTCCGCCTCCGCCCCGAATAAGATGGCTCGGGAACTCGCTGCGCTCAAACAGCCCTCGCCAAAGAAGTCAATTCGGGGCTGCGGCTCCGCCGCACCCAAGGCATTAGGGGAAATGCGTTTTCCACGTTTAGAATTCTAGAGATCGGTTGGTCCAGATGCGGTCCATCAATTTTAGTCGCGTCATTCCCGCGGTTGTCAGCGGGAATCCAGGTTTTTGTGGCATTGGATTGATTCGGTGAGTTGCTGGTTTCTTCGACCCTCCTTATATTTTTCATTTATGGATTTGCTTTTGCCCGCTACTTCCCCTCATCCGCTTCCTCGACGTGATCGGATTGCGATTTTGGCGGCGCTGGCTGGGGTGACGGCCTTGGCGTGGGCGTATGTGATTTATCTGTGGGCACGGATGCCGGCGATGGATATGAAGGCGGCAGACTCTATGATGCAAATGCATCCCTGGATGCCGGCGGATTTCGTGTTCATGTTTTTTATGTGGGCGATCATGATGGTGGGGATGATGGTTCCGAGCGCCGCGCCTATGACGCTCTTGTATGCGGGCATGGTGCGCAAAGCCGAGCGGCAAGGAACGCCGATGGCCCCAATCGCAGCCTTCGTCTCCGGCTATTTGGTGATGTGGTGTCTCTTTAGTGTGGGTGCGACGCTGTTGCAATGGGGACTTCATGAAACGTCGTTGCTTTCGCCAATGATGATGACCAAGAGCCACGTGCTGGGAGGGGGGCTTCTAATAATCGCAGGGCTCTATCAACTGACCCCATGGAAAAATGTATGTTTAGATCACTGCCGCTCGCCAGCGCATTTTTTTTCGCATCATTGGCGACCAGGAGTGGGTGGGGCGTTTCGATTGGGGGTGGAACATGGCGCGTTTTGCCTTGGGTGCTGTTGGGCGTTGATGGGTTTGCTCTTTGTCGGAGGTGTGATGAACCTGCTCTGGATTGCCGGGATTGCAGTTTTTGTGTTTCTCGAAAAGGTATTGCCTTTTGGGGTGTATGGCGGGCGTTTGGCTGGTGGAGGAATGATGCTGATGGGGCTGGTCGTGCTCGCCACCTAACCAACAGGGAGGAATTATTCGTCGGCTCCATGTGTTCCGTGTGATGGTGAATTTTTCTTTCCTTTCGAAAGTATAAAGTTCTTAAATTCCTCTCCGGATGCCTCATAAGGATTCTCGATTCCGGGGATTACCCGGTGTAGGGTAATGCTGGTGTGTGAAAATCGATCTTGCTCTTGGGTCAGGGTAAAGGGTTCACCTTTGGTGTAGATATATTCTTTGGGTGCGAACCCAAACCTCACGAGAATATAGTACTCGCCAGGGGCAAGATGGATTTTCTTTTTTCGGTCAAGGGGGATCTTCATGACAGCTCTGGTGGGACCCACGATTTTGACTAAGACGAATTGGCCTGAATCGTTTTGGATCGTCAGTGTATTTGACGGTTTTTTCGCTTGGTTGATGCCGACCTGCCCAGCCAAACTCCATGCGACCACAATCAAAATCGTTATCCATCTTTTGGTGCTCGTCATGGTTGATGTCTTTTGTCTGCTTCGAAACGATGTCAATGCCTTCCTTCATCTTTAGGTTGGTGGGAGCAGTGGTCCTGCCCATTGTCCTTTGACTCGTTGCACATCTACCAAATTGTTGGGCGGTCCGAGGTCGGCCATGAGTTTGGTGTCTATCCGTCCGTGACTCACGAGCAAGAGCTGAGGTTCACTAATGCCCGGTGGTTTGAACCAATACCATCCTGGGCAATCTGGAATTGCCTCATTCCAATTTGGAACCACATGACGCAGCTCTCGTTCGAGTTTGGTTTGCACTTGGGAAGCCTCATGGTCGCCCAAGATCGGGCGAAGGGCTTCGTAGAGAGCTTCGGCATGGGCTCGTAATGTCATGGTCCTGGGATCTCCTCCTCAATTCTTAGGATAGGGAACCAGCCTGGTGTTTTCAATCCTCTGTCTCTCAATGTCACCCATGTGAGTGGGCGCTCAGTTAGGACCTGAGAGAAAATAACTTGAACAATTTCGCATCCAATCTTCGGGCCATCTTTGAACCTAGAAACAGCAGTTGGATCACAAAAGTCCGCGCAAGCTCAAGGAGCCTGTCCAAGATTAGACGGATCTACTGTGGGTGCGCTGGATTTGGCCAGATCTCCCGATCCTTTTCGTTAAATAGGCACTACTATTCGCCTCAAACGATCGAAACATCTGACTCAAACCAGCACCCCCTCGCAACGATCCCTAATCTCGGACAGGCTCCTAGGCGCACCTGGCAAAATAAAAAAATGTCTCATCACCACTGAGGGTTCGCGCAACAATAACTTTCCCTGTTTGGGTGCTGAGACACCTGTCTGGCAAGGCGCGAGGACTGCGCATACTCCTCGTATGGAAAGGACGAGCAACGCCGCCAGACGGGATGGATCGACGCCCAAACAGGGAAAGTTATTGTTGCGCGAGCCCTAAGGTGACCACGACTTTTTTTATTTCACCATGCACACCAATATCTTACACGTCTTTTTTGTGCCCAACTGCCGTTTCTAGGTTGAACGGGCCTCAATCGAAAAACCTTCAACATAGCTGTGCTATGCCTCGGGTTTTTCTCAATCGTTCTGTCCAACTCCAACCCAAATCTTGGCGCGAAATTGTTCAAGTTATTTTCTCTCAGGTCCTTAGAGATTGACCCAGGTCATTCCTAATTCGGGATAGCGGTCGCCTGCGGCTACACCGAGAGGAGCGATTTGATGAATCTGGTCCAGATCCTGTTGCGACAGCGTGATATCCACAGCATCAAGATTGTCTTTGAGATGTGTCCGTTTCGTGGTGCCGGGAATAGGGATAATATCCTTGCCCTGCTGGAGGACCCAGGCCAGCGCGAGTTGGGCTGGGGTACAGTGTTTATTCATGGCCAGTTCTTCTATAGCTTGTACAAGTTGTAAGTTGTGCTGAAAGTTCTCAGGGCGAAAACGGGGATTCTTGCGACGGGTATCATTGTCGTCCAAATCTTCCGGCTTAGTGATTTGATGCGCAAGAAAGCCTCGTCCAAGGGGACTATACGCGACGAAGCCAATGCCGAGCTCGCGGCAGGGAGGGAGAATCTCCTCTTCTGGATCGCGACTCCATAAGGAGTATTCTGTTTGCAGGGCCGCGATGGGATGGACTGCCTGCGCTTTTCGCAGGGTGTGAGCACTCGTTTCGGAAAGTCCTAAGTAGCGAACTTTTCCCTCGCTGACGAGTTCTGCCATTGCGCCTACTGTTTCCTCAAATGGGATGGTTGGATCCACGCGGTGTTGGTAGTAGAGATCAATCACATCGACCCCGAGCCGCTTGAGGCTCGCCTCACAAGCTGATCGCACATAGTCCGGGTGGCTATTCACCCCAACGAATTCACCTTGACTGTTGCGTACGATTCCAAATTTCGTCGCGAGAATAATCTGCTGGCGATTTTCTTTGAGGGCAGCTCCAACGAATTCTTCGTTGTGGCCTTGCCCATAGATATCAGCGGTGTCGAAGAAGGTCACACCTCGCTCAATGGCCAGATGTAATGTCGCGAGCGCTTCCTGAATGTTTGTGTGCCCATAAAACTCGGACATTCCCATACACCCTAGTCCCAAGGGTGAGACGTGCATGGCGTTTGCCCCTAGCCGGTGTTGTTTCATCTTTGTTTGGCTCATTTAACTAACTCTGGATTTTCTTGTGGAAGAATATTGGAATCCCCTCATACTCTGCTTCCTATTAGAGATGGACGGTTTGGGATTGAATTGTCCGAGAAAAGAAGTATGAAGTATACGCCGTCTCTGATAATCCTGTCTCCCCACCTTTCCCTTTTTCCTTGTGGATTACACAGGTTACACCCATCAAAAACCCTTAGCCTGAAACGGTTCCGGGGTTGTTTTCTTTCCAGGTTCAAAATGTTTGAATTTTGGAATTCTCCTCAATACCGAACTGGGGGGTAAGGGTTTGGAAGCTCCTTACACATCTCGCTATTTGTATCATCTGGATGCTTCGGATTTCATTGCCTTCGTGAATCAGGATTGGCTTGACTTTGCTGTCGCCAACGGAACCCCTGATCTTACCGAAACAACAGTGCTTGGCCAAACCCTGTGGAAATTTATCTATGGCCCAGAGACGAGACCTTTTTATGAACAGATTTTTGAGTCCGTGCGAACCCAACATCGAAATATGCAGGTTGCCTTTAGAGGTGATTCTCCTTTAACCTAGAAACGGCAGTTGGATCACAAAAGTCCGCGCAAGCCCTTGGCGCACCTGGCAAAATACAAAAAGGTCTCATCACCAGAGAGGTGACACGACTTTTTGTATTTCACCATGCACACCAATATCTTACACGTCTTTTTTGCGCCCAACTGCCGTTTCTAGGTTTAATCGAACGCCATTTGGTTTTAAGTATTTCGGCTTTGCCCAATAACGCGTTGTGTCTCGATGGCCGGTTATTAGTTGAACGACCAATAACCTTTACTCCCAGCCATGAAAAAGAGATTTCTCTTGAGCAAGTAATAATTTGCCAGTGTAGTTTGTGTTTGCGAGTCAAGGGTTTCTCTCAAAGATGGAAGGATTGGGTGACACTGGGTTGGCAATACAACCTTCTTAAACCTATTATGCCGATTCACTATGTCATCTGTCCTGATTGTCACGACCAGGCAGCCACGACTGAATTGTGATTTGCCCTTTTTTTTCATCCCTACCTATTGCATTCCAGTCATCTGCATCATTCCACATAGCGTTGCCTGAGTTTGAGTGGTGGCATCCGACGACGACGGATCTTCGTATTGAGCATTTCCACAAAGACTGAGAAGGCCATGGCGAAATAGACATAGCCTTTCGGGATATGGAAGTGCAGCCCTTCACCAATGAGCATGACTCCTACCAGTAACAAAAAGCTCAATGCGAGCATTTTGATTGTCGGACGTTGGTCGATGAATTCGCTAATGGCTCCTGAGGCCGCCATCATTACCAACACGGCAATGACGATGGCGGTGGCCATGACGCTCACGCGATCCGCCATTCCAATGGCCGTAATCACGGAATCAAGAGAGAACACAATATCGAGAAGGGCAATCTGGAAAATGATGGCTCCAAAGGTTGCCGCTCCCCGTGTCGAGGTATGTTCTTCTTCGCCTTCGAGTTTGTCGTGAATCTCCAATGTGCTTTTCCCCAAGAGAAAGAGGCCGCCGACTAGCAGGATGATGTCGCGTCCGGATATTTCATAAGCGAAGATCGTGATGAGTGGAGCGGTCAGGCTCATCAGCCACGATAACGAAAACAAAAGCAACAATCGTGTGACCATCGCGACCGTCAGTCCCCAGAACCTGGCACGTGGCTGCTCGGCTTTAGGAAGTTTCGAGGCCAGGATGGAAATAAAGATGATGTTGTCGATTCCCAGTACAATTTCAAGGGCTGTTAAAGTACCGAGTGCCAGCCAGGCTTGTGGGTCGGCCAACCAACTAATCATGGATCTTCTCCTTCCGGGGGCCTGTTGAAAATGCTCGCCAGCGGCGTTCTCGGCCCTTTGTCATGCTCACGTACTGCTGTACGCTCCGCGTGCCAAAGGGCCTGCGGCCTTGCTGGACGACCATTTTGAACAGGCCCCTTTGTTTCTAAATGGTGTGACCATTCAGCTGCACAAATGAGAGGGTTATTGTTGAATCTTTCGGCGAATGAAAGATGATCATGGGTGTTCACATTCTTTTTATGGGCGTGGGCTGTACATGATGATGGCGACTCCGCCAAGGCAAAGTAACGCTCCGACCACATCGAATCGATCGGGGCGGGTCCCATCGAGTGCCCATCCCCATAGTAGGGACAGGACGATAAACATGCCGCCGTACGCCGCATAGACTCGCCCAAAGTGTGCCTGTTGAAATGTGGGAATGACGCCGTAGGTCATGAGTAAGAGGCCGCCGAGTATACCGATGCCCAAGGGTTTTCCTTCGCGAATCCATTGCCACACCAAGTAGCCGCCGCCAATTTCGCACAGCCCGGCTAAGACAAACAAACCAAGTGAGACGGGAATAGTCATTTCAGTTTCCTCCCCACAATAAATGTCACGAGCTTGGTATTATGAAGTTGGCCCTTCTTCTTGTCTATGTGTCGGGTCGACACAAATGGAAATTTTTCTTGAATGCATATGTTCGAGAGGATAGGATGCGCGAACTTTCAACAGAGAAGATCCCATTGTCATTGGTGCCCAGGGAGTGAGCGGTTAAGGGGTAAGGTTTGTGGCATCATGCGGCTGGTTAGAGGAGTGACAAATATGCATCAGTTTTCGGTGAGAAAAATGAATTTTGTTCTTCTAGGGTTTGTGCTCGTCATGGTTTTGGTCGGCTGTCACACCGCGTATTACGGGGCGATGGAAACGTTGGGGTATCACAAGCGAGACCTCTTGGTGTCTGATGTGCAAAAAGCGCGGGATGCACAGGAAGAAGCCAAAGAACAATTTCAAACGGCGTTTGAACAATTCTCCACGGTGTTAAATTTCAAAGGTGGGGCGCTGCAGGACACATACGAGAAGTTGAATGCTGAGTATGAACGCAGCGAGAGCAAAGCGCAGGCTGTTCATGATCGCATTGCCTCCGTTGAGGATGTCTCTGAAGCGTTGTTCAATGAATGGGAAATTGAGTTGGGGCAGTATTCCAATAAGAATCTTCGCCGTGTCAGTCAACAAAAGTTAGACCAAACACGCAAGCAATATTCCCAGTTGATTAGGGCCATGAAACGGGCAGAAAAGAAGATGGGTCCTGTAATCGCCGCGTTCAAGGATCAAGTGCTTTTTCTCAAACACAACTTGAATGCGCAAGCCATTGCCTCGTTAAAACAAGAGTTAGTGTCCGTGGAGAATGACATTGCTTCCCTTATCAAGGACATGGAAGCTTCCATCAAAGAAGCTGATTCGTTTCTCAACGCAATGGGTCAGGACAAAGGGTAGAGCGTTTTCTCCCACCTAAAATGATTGAACGATCGCTTCCTTCCACTCCACTGCAGAGTCAATTCGCCTCATTCCTGGAAATTCTACACATCGGGAGGCATTCCCTATTGTACCTCCGAATTCCAGTTTAAGATCGTCACGTTTTTTCCTGAAGAGAAAGGCATTCCTGAGTAGGAGTGTATGACCCGTGGATTTCCGTGCAAGCCTCAACACATCGGAAAATCTTCTGCTCTGCTCCTAGCCCCATTGCTCCCGTGGATTATCTGATAGGGTCGTTTGACAATGTCGCAGAAGAATAAAGAGATGCATGGGAGATTGACTCTTCCAGAATTAAGGTAGAGTATCACTACTGTCCGGTTAAATTATCGAACAAATTCAATTGGTTGCACATGGCATAGGCCGCCTCATTGTAGCGCTTATCCGTAAGGAGTTGATTCAATGGAATTTTCTCAAACAGGGTCAGGCTCAACACCTGTAAAATTGTGTAGAGGTCTGCCTTGAGATCGAGTCGTTTTTTGATGATTGCCACCAGCACATAGATCGAGATGGCGATCCAGATCTGGCTCTTGACGGCATTCTCGGAGGTGCCAAAAAACGATTTGATTCTGAGATGCTGTTTGATCCATTTAAAAAAGAGCTCCACTTGCCAGCGATAGCGATAGAGATCGGCGACGGTTTGTGCCGGCGTGGCAAAGTTGTTGGTGAGAAAGTTGAACGTCTTGTCGGTCTTGCTGTCGTGGTATTTGACTCGTCGCAATGGCTGAGGATAGGCGTGCTTGGTATTGGCTCCAGTCAGCACGATTGTCTGATCGCATCGCAACCCATGAGCTTTGTCGATGGCATGGGAGTATTGCCGTTTGTACTGCGTATTGCTCTTGGCTCGAATGACGAAAAATGTTCCCGATTGCGTGAGGGTGAACAGTCGCTCGAAGTCCAGATACCCTCGATCCATGATATAGAATGCTCCAGGCTCTGGCAGAAGGATATCGAGAACATTGACGTCGTGAAGCTTGCCGTCCGAGATATGGATAAAGGTCGGAATATTGCCGCGTAAATCGAGCAGGGTATGGAGTTTCACGGCGGACTTGGTGGAACGAAACCGTGCCCAGGGAAAAAGAGACAGGCAGAGATCGATAGTGGAGGCATCGAGCGCGTACACGGTATGGTTGAGATCGAGCCCCAAGTCCTCTTTGGCATACAAGGGACGGGCCAGCTGGATCAAGGCCTGAGCGAAGTCGGCATAAATTCGCCAATCTCGTTGTTCGTTGGCCTCGGCCAGGGTGCTCCGGGAAATCGTGGTGCGAATCCCCATATGATAGAGTTTGGTTTGGTGAGCACGAAGACAGGCTTCGATATCGCGAAGACTTTCGCGATAGGTCAACTGTGCAAACGCCATGACCAGGTACTGATCGAGACAACGGAACTGCTTCACATAGCGTTCGCCTTGATAACGCTGAACAGATCGACGAAAGGTGTGCAGGGGTAAATGATCGGTGACTTGTGAAAAAATGAGTTGCCCCTCGTGCATGGTGTGCCCCCCAAATATCGGAGAGTGCCTCAGCACAGCATTTTTCACAATCGAAATCGGTAACACCCATTAAATCGTGATTTCCTTTGTTAGAACAGGGAGTTAGCGCGGGTGTTGGTCACTTTTACCGGACACTAGTGGTAGAGTATAAAAAATTAGAGTATAAAATTCCGTTTTGTGTTGCCCCATTCATAACCATCAAGATAGGGCCGTTACTTCCCTTCGGTGATTCATAAAATGAGGAGACCTAATGGATGAGGCCTTCACTTAGGGAGTGGGGAACGGATGTTTGCCACGCTCGTTATTAGTGTGTCTATCGTTCTCAAGTATCTGACCGTGGAGTTGGTCCTGCCGCTTAGGGCTCGCGCAAAAATAACTTCCGGGCACCTCTACAAACCCGGCATTTTTTGTGAGGGCAAGGAAGCCGCGCGCGGAAAACCGGAGTGTATGGGCGAATACATGAGGATTTGAACACGCGGCTGACCCCGCCATCACGGAAAAGGACGGTTTTTAGAGGTGCCCTTCCTATTGTTTGGGCGTCGGTCCATCCTGTCTGGCGGCGTTGCTCGTCCTTTCCATACCGAGGAGTGTGTGCAGCCCTCGCGCCTTGCTAGACCGGGGCCTCAACACCCCAACATAAAGAAGTTATTTTTGCGCGAACCCTTAGGTTCTTCACTTCTGGAAATAGGCAGTCCAGGGGCAGGATTGATAGTATGGAACGATAGAAGTCGGATGGTAAAAAATCTTCATTGGCTTTGTCACTGAGTACGGGTTGGTCGTCTATCGAGGGATTGTAAAGGGTCACCGCTCATAAAAGACACAGGGAGTTTTTCTGAACGAAAAATCCCAATAATGAAAGAGGCTGGAGTAGTCACTACCCCAAAAACTGATAAAAAATTGAATGCCCGGTTCCCCGTATAACGGCACAGCCTAATTCAGAAACTTCGTGACGTAAGGGAAGAGTCCGATGAAAAATACTTCCAAAACTAAAGCCCAGCTTCTTGAGGAATTATCAGGCCTCCATTCGCATGTGGCCGAGCTGGAGAAACGCTATGAAAAGGGAAATGGCAAGAAGGTCATTCCGGCGGTTGCAAGGGTAAACCGCACCGGATTGGTGGACAAAAAAAAGGCCACAGCCGGGCCGGTACGAGGAAAGAAATATCCGCCATCCGGCACAAGCAAAGTCCAAGAGGCTATTGAGGATACTGAGGCGAAATTTCGGGTAGCGTTGGAAGGTGAAACGGTGTCCATGGCCACTCTCAACCCTGACCTTCAACTCGTCCAAGTAAATCGCGCCTTCTGTGACCTGCTTGGATATACCAAGCAGGCGCTCAAGAGGCGAACCATCAAGGATATCACCCACCCTGATGATGTCGAACAATCGGTGGACCTGACTACCCGAGTGTTCAAGAGTGGACTTCCAAACTTTCAATTTGAAAACCGATTTCTCACAAAATCTCAAACCATCATATGGTGCAACGTCGCTGCCTCCGTGGTCCGTGATAGGGAAGGGAAGCCAACACTTATAGTAGCCACTATGGAGAACATCACCGAACGTAAGCAGGCGGAAATGGCGCTTAAGCGAGCGAATCAACAGCTGGAAATCTTGAAGGATGACTTGATTCGCCGAAACGAATCCTTCGTTCAGGCCTTAGGCGAGATCGTGTATGACTACGATGTCTCAGCGGACCGCATTGGGTGGAATGGCGTCTACGTCAAACTTCTGGGATACAATGTGGAGGAGATGGGAACCAATAGAGCCAGTTGGCTTTCCAGAATCCACCCTGAGGATTACCAGAGAGTCATGGAAGAATTTGCACAGGCCCAAACCGAACGGCGTCTTTTCGATGTAGAGTATCGTTTCCAACGTCAGAATGGGAACTATATCTGGATGCACGACAGAGGCGTCCTGCATTTCAATGAAGAGGGCAGTCTGCAGCAGGTGAGTGGTGTTTTGCTGGATATCAACAGACAGAAGCAGGCGGAACTGAAACTGAGAACACGAGCGAGCCAACAAGCCGGCGTGGCCACGTTGGGGACAGAGGCCCTGGGGGGAGCCCTAGTATCTGGATTGATGAAAGAATCGGCCATCCTGATCGCCGGACTCCTTGAGGCCGAATACAGTCAGGTTCTGGAATACATCCCTGAGAGCCATATGTTTCTATTACAAGCAGGCATTGGGTGGCGAGAGGGACTCGTGGGCTCTGCGAAAATAGATGCTGAATCCCGTTTCTACCCGGGCTATACCCTAGGCTCTCATGAGCCAGTGATCGTGGAGGACTTCCACACGGAAAAGCGGTTTCAGATAGAGCCGTTGTTGGATGATCAAGACATTCGGAGCGGCATTTGGGTCACTATACCTGGCCCTGGACAGCCCTTGGGCGTGTTGGGAGTGTGTACCCGCAAGCTCCAATCTTTCCACCAAGAGGACATTCATTTTCTCCAGGGGATCGCCAATGTGTTAGGGGAATACATTGCACGCCACAACGTGGAGATAGAACTGTTGGAGGAGGAAGCAAGACTCCAGGCGATCATCGAGGAAAGCCCAGCGGCTATCTATGTCAAGGACCTCCGAGGGCGATATATCCTCAGCAACAAGAAACATAAAACGTACTGTAATATCGAAACAGAAGAGATTGCTGGGAAGACAGACTATGACCTATTTCCACCTGAGGTCGCAGAGGCGCATCAGGAGAACGACCAGAAGGTGCTCCGAGCTGGCATGCCCTTGGTGTCGGAAGAGGTGATCCCTCACGAGGAAGGGGTTCATACCTTTATTTCTAACAAGTTTCCACTTCGCAATCACCATGGGACGCCCTATGCCATCTGTGGAATTTCCACGGACATCACCGAACGCAAGCGGTCGGAAATCGCGCTTGGAGAAACACAGAGGGAATATGAACAACTTGTCAACTCTGTGAAGGGAATTGTCTGGGAAGCTGATTTACGGACATTTCAATTTACATTGGTCAGCCAAGAGGCTGAACGATTGCTCGGCTACCCTTGTACACGCTGGATCGAGGAGCCCACCTTCTGGCAGGACCATATTCACCCTGAGGATAGGGACTGGGCTATAGAATATTGTATCCAACACTCAGCCCAGAATGATTATTACGAGTTTGAATATCGCATGATAGCCGCTAATGGGGATGTGGTATGGCTTCGGGATCTGGTGACGGTGGTATGGGACAAAGGGGAACGAAGAAAGTTGCAAGGGGTCATGGTGGATACCACAGAACAGAAACTTGCTCAAAAGGCGATACGGGAAAGCGAGATGAAACTTCAACAGATCACGGATGCTGTCCCAGGGGCTGTGTATCAATACAAGCTGACCGAGGATGGCGTGCAGAGCTTCCAATTTATCAGTGGTGGTGTGGAAGAGCTGTTTGAGTTAACTCAAGCTGAAGCCCAAGAGGATTTCAGTCGGGTATGGGACCGTATTCTTCCTGCGGACCAGCCGATCCTGTGGGACAGCATCCAAGTTTCGGGCAAGACCATGAGGCCTTGGAGCTATGATTTTCGGATTCGTACGGCAACAGGGAAGGTTAAATGGCTTCGTGGGAGCTCGATTCCGGACCAACAGAAGGAAGACAACAGCATTGTGTGGAACGGAATGTTGTCTGACATCACGGAACTCAAACAAGCCGAGAGCATGCTAGCTGGGCAGAAGTCTATCCTTGAACAAATCGCTTTAGGCATTCCCCTTTCTGACATACTCAACTCCTTGTGCCAGATAGTTGAGGCCCAATCCGCGGGCATGGTCTGTTCAATCCTGCTACTTGAGGGTGACAAGCTTCGGCATGGGGCAGCACCTAGCCTACCCGATGCCTATAATCAGGCTATAGATGGTATAACGATTGGACCCGCCGTGGGTTCCTGTGGAACAGCCGCCTGTCGGAAGGAGCAGGTCGTCGTCTCTGATATCGCAACTGACCCACTTTGGGAACCATACAAGGATTTAGCCCTCACTCATGGGTTACGAGCTTGTTGGTCAACTCCAATTCGCTCTTCAGAAGGTTTCGTATTGGGCACCTTTGCCATGTATTACACCCAACCGCGATACCCCAATCCGAAAGAACAGGAACTTGTGAGGGTGTCGACGTATCTGGCCGGGATTGCCATTGAACGGAGGCGGTCAGAGGAAGCGCTTCAGGCCGGTGCACATCAACAAGCGTTAGTAGCGGAGTTAGGGCAATCAGCTTTAACCGGGATCGACCTACCTACCCTGATGCACAATGCCGTCTCCCTCATCGCGCAAACGTTAGAGGTTGAGTACTGTAAAGTCCTTGAGCTGTTACCAGATGGTAAAGAAATGATTCTTCGCGCTGTTTTCGGCTGTCCCGCCGATGCGGTGAACCATATCACGGTGGGGGCTGGGTTAGATTCACAGGCCGGCTATACCTTGGTGTCCGATGAACCCGTGGTTGTGGAAGATCTACGCACTGAAACACGATTCAGCGGCCCTCCATTACTCCATCAACTGGGAGTCATCAGTGGAATGAGTGTGATTATCTCTGGAAAGCCACACCACTACGGTGTCTTGGAGGTCCACTCCACACAGCTGCGGACATTCACCAGTGATGACGTCCACTTTGTGCAAGGCGTGGCCAACGTGTTGGCCTTGGCCATTGAGCGAAAACGAATAGAGGAAGCCCTTTGGATAAGTGAACAAGCCATTCGAGAGCTCTATGAAATCACCTCAGCGCCAGAAATATCCTTTGAGAGTCGGGTTCATACCCTACTGGAACTGGGATGCAAACGGTTTAACCTTCCCATTGGGGTGGTCGCACGCCGTGAAGGTGATCATTGCAAAATGATGTTCATCCGAACCGGGGAAATGGTTGAAGATTTCGTGAGCGAAGGTAGTCGAATAGCTATGTGTGAATTGTACTGCAGTGCTGCCTTGGAGGCGGAGGAACCGATCTGTTTTGGCCACGCGAGCACATCGGACTGGGCCGCTCATCGGGGATGTGCCACTACTGGTCTGGAGGCATATCTAGGAACCAAAATCGTAGTCGGCGGAGAGAAATATGGAACACTCTGTTTTGCCGGTCCTGAGCCCTATCGAGGGACGTTTACTGAAGGGGCCAAGGATTTTCCTACAACTGATTGCGCGTTGGATGGAAGGGGAGATTGAACGGCAAGGGGCGGAAAAGGAACTCAAACGACAAAGGAGTTTTTTACGGCAAGTCATTGACATCAACCCCAACTTCGTGTTTGCCAAGAATCGAGAAGGACGTTTTACGTTGGTCAACCAAGCGGTGGCCGATGTCTACGGGACGACTGTAGAAGACCTTCTTGGCAAAACCGAATCGGATTTCAGTTCCAAGGTCGTGGAGGTGGAGGCCTTTCATCGGATAGACCTCGAGGTCATGGATTCAAAACAAGAACGATTCTTTGCTGAAGAAACCATCACGGATGCAGCCGGGCAAATCCATTGGCTACAGACGGTCAAGCGCCCTCTGTTTAACGATGAGGGAGTGGTCGATCAGGTGCTGGGTGTGGCTACGGATATCACCGCACGCAAACAGGCGGAGGACACCCTTCGCGCTATTGTCGAAGGGACAGCAGCCGTGACCAGCGCTGACTTTTTCCACTCACTCCTTCGGCATCTGACAGTGGCCCTCGACGCTCCCTATGCCTTCATCGCTGAGTGTGTGGATGCGAAACATACAAGAGTCCGAACCCTAGCGTTTCTGAACAAGGATACGTTTATTGAGAATGTCGAGTATGCCTTAGAGGGAACCCCGTGCGAAGAGGTGATCGCAGGGAAGGTCTGTTACCACCCCCAAGATATTCAGCGTCTTTTTCCTCGAGATACGGATCTTGTTGACCTAGGCGTCCAGAGTTACCTCGGGCTTCCCCTTCAGGACTCCTCGGGCAAGGTCATTGGTCACTTAGTCGTAATGAGCCAACAATCGGTCACGTTTGATGCGCAAACGGAGTCCCTGCTAAGAATTTTTGCAGCCCGAGCCGGAGCCGAACTCGAGCGCAAACAGGCGGAAGAAGCTTTAGGTGAATCAGAAAGGAGGTTCCGTGCCGTAGCGCAGTCTGCTTCCGATGCAATTGTCTCAGCAGACAGCAGTGGAAACATTGTGTTTTGGAACAAAGGAGCGCAAACGATCTTTGGCTATGGTGAAGAAGAAGTGTTGGGTCAGCCACTTACCCATTTGATGCCGGAACGCTATCACGAAGACCATTGTGCAGGGGTTGAGCGAATGAGGAAGACCGGCCAATCTCGGATCATGGGGCAAGCGATTGATTTACATGGACTTAGAAAAGATGGCGAGGAGTTTCCCGTCGAATTGACTCTGGCAATGTGGGTCAGCAGTGGGGAAACATTTTATAGTGGCATTATCCGTGACATCACCGAGCGCAAGCAGGCGGAAGCAGACCTGAAGGCTAGTGAGGAACGCTATGCCATGGTCATGGGTGCCATCAACGACGGCATCTGGGACTGGGAGGTTGCCACCGAGAGGGTGTATTATTCGCCCGGGTGGAAAAAGCAGCTAGGCTATGAAGACCATGAAGTGCAGAATGTCTATGAGGAATGGACGAGCCGGATTCATCCGGAGGACTATGACCGGGTTATGGCCTCGCTCAAAGATCATTTTGGCTGGATTCGGCCCTATGAGTTGGAGTATCGCCTTCGGCATAAGGATGGAAGCTATGTGTGGATTCTTACGCGGGGGGCTTGTATCCGGGACGAACAGGGCCGACCCACCCGGATGTTCGGGTCGAATTCGGATGTGACCCAACGCCGGCAGGCTGAGGAACAGGTACGGCACGCCGAGGTGCAGCTACGGCACTCGCAGAAGATGAATGCCCTCGGCACCCTTGCGGGGGGGATTGCGCACGACTTTAACAACATCCTGGCGGCCCTCATGGGGTACACCGAACTGATCCTCAACAAGGTTCCCTATGAGAAGACCGTGCAGAGGTATTTAACCGAAGTGCTCAAGGCTGGGTCACGCGCCAAGGAGTTGGTGCAACAGATTCTGACCTTCAGTCGCCAAACGGAGGGCCAGAAAAAGCCGTTACATGTTCAACCGGTAATCCAGGAAGTCCTCATGCTCATCCGGGCCACGCTCCCGAGCACCATTAAAATCCAGGTGCAACTGTCTGCGTCCTCGGATCTGGTGCAGGCCGATGCCACCCAAATACACCAAGTGCTCATGAACCTCTGTACCAATGCAGAATATGCGATGCGCGACCGGGGCGGGGTTTTGTCCCTCCGGCTGGAGACAGTGGAGGAGGTTGCGGCTGACGGGCTGATGCCACACCTGGAACTCATCCCCGGACCGCATCTCCTCCTAACCGTGCAGGATACGGGCCACGGCATGGCCCCCGAAGTTCTGGACCGGATCTTTGACCCGTTCTTCACCACGAAGAAGCCCGGGGAAGGGACGGGGATGGGGCTTGCGGTCGTTCACGGGATCATTGCCGATCATCAGGGCACCATTACCGTGACGAGCACTCCGGGAGAGGGGACCACCGTGTCGATTGTTTTTCCCCTGCTTGCTGCCGCTTCTACTGATACTGATGATACTGATACTGATACTGATACCGTTGAGGCCGAGGCAGAACTCCCTTCGGCCGCGTCACTCCATCCGGGGCAGGGGCGAGTGTTGTTGGTGGATGACGAAGCCCCGCTCGTGGCATTGGGGAAGGAGGTGTTAGAAGAGTTGGGCTACGAGGTGACGACGCGCACCAGCAGTCTGGAGGCCCTAGAGGCGTTTCGGGCGGCCCCCAGCCGCTATGACGTCGTGATTACCGATCAGACCATGCCCAACCTGTCTGGCGAAGCCCTTGCTCGTGAAATCCTGCGGATTCGGCCAGACATCCCCATTGTTCTCTGTACGGGCTTTAGCCAAACGATGACGGAGGAGAAAGCCCGGGAGTTGGGGATTCGAAAATTTCTGATGAAACCGATTCTCCGTCATGATCTTGTCCTTGTGCTCCAGGAAGTACTGGGGGAGGTGGAAATCAAAGATTGACGGTGTGACGCTTGACGAAGATTGTGGTCGTGATCGATCAAAGAGGAAAATTCATCTCACTCAGCTAGGGGAAAGAGAAGTGTGACAATACAAAAGGCCATGTTGGGACTCTCTAAGGAACTGCGAGAAAATAACTTGATCAATCTCGCATCCAATCTTCGGGCCATCTTTGAACGGGCCTCAATCGAAACACCCTCACCATAGCTGTGCTATGCCTCGAGTTTTTCTCAATCGTTCCGTCCAAATCCGACCCCAATCTTGGCGCGATATTGATCAAGTTATTTTCTCGCAGGTCCTTAAGATAATCGTTCTTCAACCGATAGACTGTGGCGCTTGAATGCACCTTATACGTCAAGAGCGAAACCGCTAAATTTGACACAACCCTGGTTCTGCTGTATCTATGTATTATTGTTGGCTGAAACGGTCCGGCTGCTAACAAGGCAAGATGAAACTCGGACCCGCGATCGTATCGCGACCAGATCCTGCTCGGAGCGGACTCCCTCCTGATTCTGCCTCGTTTGGTTTTCTGAACACGTACACATACGATCCCACTAACAGAATGTCAGCACCTCATCTCCTTGTGGAACAGGGAGCGGGATTCATGGGCGTCATGAAAATGCTCAGGGGTTCCTGTGCGAAATGCACTGGTGTGTCGAGTCTATCGGTTTCCCAAGAGACCGCCAACGGCATTCTGCTGGTTTAATCTTTTCTTGGGATTAAGGAAATACTTTAATGTCTCAATCCGTTTCTCAGTCGTTCGATGCTCTTGGTGTGTCTGCCCCCTTATTGCAATCACTGACCAAGGCGGGCTTGCTTGAGCCCACTCCCATTCAAACTAAAGCTATTCCCCCTGCCTTGGAAGGGCGCGATGTACTGGGCTGTGCCCAAACCGGTACCGGAAAAACCGCCGCGTTTGTCATCCCGATGATTGAGCGCCTTTCTGCTGGATCCAAAGGCCGTCCGCGCGGACTGGTCTTGGCTCCTACCCGGGAGTTGGCCTTTCAAATTCAAGAGGTGATTGAAAAACTTGGACGCTCGCGACGAATTTTTGCCACGCCGATCGTCGGTGGGAGTGATATGCAGGCTCAGATTCGTGGCCTGCGACAACGCCCCGATATTTTGGTGGCCACGCCCGGGCGGTTGTTAGACCACATGTGGCAAGGCACCATTTCGTTAGCACATTTGGAAATTGTGGTGTTGGACGAAGCGGATCGGATGTTGGATATGGGCTTTGCACCGCAGTTGAATCAAATCCTCGATGCAGTACCCGAGGAACGGCAAACGTTGCTTTTCTCCGCCACTCTGCCGAGCGATTTAGGTGATTTGGCTCGCATGTCCTTAAAAGATCCTGTGCGTGCCATGGTCGACAAATCCGCGACGCCTGCTGAAGGGATCACGCACATGCTGCATCACACAACTTCATCAGATAAGACGCAGTTGTTGCTTTCGCTTCTTCAAGAAAAAGGGGAGTCCGTGCTCGTGTTTACTCGGACGAAGCACCGGGCTGATCGGTTGGGAGAAACCTTGGATCGAGGAGGGCATCGGGTCGCGGTACTCCATGGAGGACGTCGTCTGACGCAGCGACGAGCCGCGCTTGAAGGATTTCGTCGTGGACAGTTTCGGATTTTGGTTGCAACGGATATTGCGGCTCGTGGACTGGATATCGCAAATATTGGTCATGTCATTAACTATGATCTGCCCACTGTACCGGAAGACTATGTCCATCGCATTGGCCGAACCGCGCGGATGAAAGCTATCGGATCCGCCACGAGTTTTGTTACTGGTGAAGATTTTCGATCGTTGCAAGCCATTGAACGACTGCTTGGTCATGCGGTTCCCTGTGCACCAGGAAGCCGGCCTCCGTCTCGTCAACGGCCGAACAGAGACACTCCGCGATCACGACCGGTTGGGGGGCGACCAGGCCCGAGACCCGCAGGAACACCTGCTCGGCAGCGTTCCTTGAATGGATCTTCGCGACCTCAATCGGGTGATAGTCCCAATGGCAATCGCTTAGAAAGGCCTACAGAACGGGCCGGAAATTTTGCGCCGAATCGACCACGTCGATCTTCGCGTCCTGCTTCCTCAAGCCGATAATTTAGTGTCTTCTGGAGGCCTTGGCCTGATTGACATCAAAGGGTCCCTCTTTGAAAAAATCCTTCCTGCTCCCCTTTCTAAAGGGGGGCAAGGGAGAATTTCACGTTTCCCCCCCTCTCAATTCCTTGCTATAGGTGGCCAAGAATTTTTCGTGAGAATGGCAGTGACATGGCAATTCTCCCGTTCATGCTTCGACTCTTCGGCATGCTCAGGGCTCAACCCGAACGGGGTTGCGTAGCCGTCATCCGTTGGGTGAGAGTCTGTTCGCCCTGAGCGCCACAGCTCCCGCAGCAGTCAAAGGATCCCGAGATTGACACCTGCTGTTTTTCGGTTTACTCACCTGATGAAAAACGGTGGAATACAGAAATGAGGTAAGAAAAGGCTCCCTGTGCGGGCCTAGGATCAATAATGTTGGATAGAGGGTGTTAACTGGCGAGTTTGTGGTTTGAGCCTTGCGATTCGGCTCCCCATTGTTGAGCCAAGGTATTGAGTTGGTCCAAGACCGTGGTCAGTTCCTGACCTTCTTCAGTCAACCCATATGTGACTTGCGGGGGAACCGTTGGATTGTGATGTCGGAATACAATCTCGGCTTTTTCCAGGGTTCGTAACCGTTCCGTCAACATTTTTGATGAAATTCCCACAAGTTGGCGCTTGAGTTGACCAAATCGGGTAGGTCCGTTTTGATGCAGCCGACAGAGGATATAAATGGTCCAGGGACCTGAAAGGACGCGGAGAAGGGCATCGAGTGGGCAGCCAGCAGGGCTAATCGGTAATTTCATGGTTACTTTTCGGTACCTACTTTACTTTTGTAATTAGATACCTATAGTAACCAGTAGAAAAGAGAAAAAACAAGAGGTTTGATTCGATTGTGGGAAAATTAATTTCATAAATGTGAGAAAGCCTACTTGAAATAAGAAGAACATTGATTATCAGAAGAAGAGTGCGTGAATGTCTTCGACCACGAAAGATCTCACGTATCCGGTATTTTCAGCTTGGGAATGTTGAAAAAGGTCGTCAGCGGCGTTCTCGGCCCTTTGTCGTGCTCACGTACTCACCCGTACGCTCCGCGCGCCAAAGTGCCTGCGGCCTTGCTGAGCGCACCTTTTTGAACATCCCCTCTTGCTCTTGGAGGTTTATGAGATGAATTACATGCGGATGGTATAATGGAAATATTTCAATTCTTCCACAGTCCCAGCTTACAAGTTTATTGAAAGCGGCCAGGAGCCGTGAGGGAGATAAAAATGAAATGCTCAAGATGTCAAGGGTTGGTCGTGCGGGATCAGTTGTATGATCCGGACGGACCCTATTTAAAGATTGCGATTTTACGGTGCTTGAATTGTGGGGGGACAACGTATCTCAACAAAGCTCAAGGCGAGACCCCATTACCACAAAAATCAACGCATCCCGGTTCTAAGGGCTCGCGCAAGAATAACTTCCTCTGTGTGGGTGCTGAGACACCTGTCTGAGAAGGCGCGAGGACTGCGCATACCCTTCGTATGAAAAGGACGAGCAACGCCGCCAGGCGGGATGGATCGACGCCCACACAGAGGAAGCTATTCTTGCGCGAGCCCTAAGGCTGCGTAACGTTGAGTGGACAATAAAGACAAACGGTTATGAGAAAATCATTTGACATGTTCGTTCAAGGCGGGGAAGCCGTCTCTGACTTCGAAGGGGTGCGGGCTGGGATGGGTAATCATGTGATGTCTACGAAGTTTACGAATACATTGAAGATCCAGCCTCGTCAGGAATATGCGGGGGAGTCCAAGAGCCCTGTCCATATGTTCCTGAAAGAAATGGGGCAAGTGCCTCTGCTGACCCAAGAAGGTGAGGTTCGGCTGGCGCGACAAATTGAACAGGGCAAGGCCGACCTATGGGCCGTCTTGTTTACTCTGCCGATCATCTTAGAGTATCTGTGGACCGTTCATGAATTATTACGTCGTGAGGAGATTCCTCTTCGCGAAGTGGTAACTGTTGAAGGGGCGGGAGAAGGGGATGATGGGAAGGGCATTGAGGACTCTCAAAGCCAAGAGGTGATGTTAGCCCATACCCTGCAATGCCTCAGCGCGGTACGCCGACATGCGAAAACCCTCAGGGCATTGCCAGAGGCTGTGAATGGCCATGGATCTTCCAAACAGACGATGGCCGATACTGAAAAACGTCGGGAACTTCTTCATCAAAAAATTGCAGTCCAGATCCGACACCTAAACCTTTCGACTGGCTTTCAGGCACAGTGCCTAGCGCGCGTGAAGGCCGAAGGCGGGAACGTGCGTTCGTACCTCTATGTATTGCAGGAAGGCGCACGGCAGTTCGGTTTGCGAGAAGAAGAGTTCAAGAAGAATCTTAACAAACGGCGTCCGAATTGGGTCGGCTTGCTCTCCAAGCAACGAATATCCAAACTGTCCAATATTCAGGCCGAATCCCTTATGGCCAGCATGATCGATGCGCAAACCAAACTTGAGCGTCTCCAAGAAGATGTGGTCCGCATGCCTACGCAGCAGTTTGTGAAGGCTATTGAGGAACTGGAACAAGCCGAGGCTCACATTGAACGAGGGACGTCGGACATAGTGAGTGCTAATCTTCGTTTGGTTGTGAGTATTGCTAAACGGTACATGGGTCGGGGTTTACAGTTTTTGGATTTAGTCCAAGAGGGAAATTTAGGCTTGATGAAAGCCGTGGGAAAATTTGAATACCAACGTGGGTATAAATTTAGCACCTATGCCACGTGGTGGATCAGGCAGCGCATTACCCGTGCCCTCGCCGATCAGGCCAATACCATTCGGGTTCCGGTGCACATGCATGAGGCCATGCAAAAGGTCAAACGTGTGAAGGGACAATTGGTTCAACAATTAGGCCGAGAGCCGAAACTCGAGGAGCTAGCGGTTGAGCTGGATCTCACCTATGAGAAGGTGCGAGACATTACGAATTGTATTAAGGAACCGATGTCCCTCGATTCGCCAGTGGGTGACAGCGAAGACATGCGTCTCGGTGATTTCATCGAGGATGTGAATATCCACCCACCGTATGCCGCCGCTGAACGGTATGATGCGCAGCAGAAAGTTGCTTCCGCGTTAGGCGTGCTGACTGATCGTGAAGCATATATCATTAAAAAGCGCTTTGGCATCGGGTTCGAAAAGGACCACACGCTGGAAGAAATCAGCGAAGATTTTGGGGTCACCCGAGAACGGATTCGCCAAATCGAAGCCGTGGCGCTACGCAAGTTGCGAGAGCCGGATTGCGTGGAGTTGTTGCAGGGTCTTTCGGAAAATTAGCAAATTTCTTCCATCGCGTTGAGTGGCCAACTGACCATACGTTGTTCTGTTAAAAAGAGAATCCTTTCCTTTTCATTCTTCCCTTGAGAATTCATATCCCATTTTCATAGGGTGTCTGTGTTCTTCCGCACTGGACGTTTACCCGATCGTCATTTCCATGAGGCATGGCCAAAGGAATTATCGTGATCAATCAAACTTGGCAGACGCGATATTCGAGAATGTTGCTGATGGTTGCATTGGCAATCTTCCTTTGGGGAACAATGCTCGTGCAGGCACAAAGGCCTATTGTGTTTGTTGTTCCGGTGGAGGGGATGATTGATTTGGGCTTGGCTCCATTCATTCAGCGAGTGCTGGACGAAGCAGAACAAGCGGGTGTTCGGGCTGTGGTGCTTGAAGTGAACACATTTGGTGGACGGGTCGATGCGGCGGTTTTGATTCGCGATGCGCTTCTCGACTCCAAAGTTCCCACGGTGGCCTTTATTAATAAAAGGGCGATTTCGGCGGGGGCGTTGATTAGTCTCGCTGCTGAAACAATAGTCATGGCTGATGGCAGCACAATTGGTGCGGCCACGCCAGTTCAAATAGGAGCGCCTGGTGCCCCCGCCCAACCCGTTGCGGAAAAGACTGTGTCGTACATGCGCAAAGAATTTCGGGCCACCGCGGAAATGCGCAAGCGGCCGGGATTGGTCGCAGAAGCTATGGTCGATGCGGATGTTGAAATTAAAGATGTCATCGACAAAGGAAAGTTGCTTACCCTGACTACAGAGGAAGCACTGAAACTCAAGGTGGCGGATTTTCGAGCGAATTCCCTCGAACTTGTGTTACAGTCCCTCAATCTCGAGGATGCCGACGTTCGTCACGTGTCGGAGACGTGGGCCGAAACCCTCGTTCGGTTTCTCACGAATCCCGCGGTGAGTTCGTTGCTGATGTCACTCGGCATCTTGGGCATCTTTGTCGAGATTCGAATGCCCGGGTTTGGGATTCCGGGTACGCTGGGGCTTATCAGTCTCGCGTTGTTTTTCTGGGGGCATGGGATTGTTCGTTTAGCTGGTCTGGAGGAAGTGCTGCTAGTTGGTCTTGGTCTGATTCTGGTTGGTGTCGAAGTGTTTATTATTCCCGGGTTTGGCCTCTTCGGCGTCCTGGGACTTGCGGCACTCCTGGCTGGTCTGGGATTAAGTCTTGTTGGCACTGGAGCCACGTGGGAGGTTATGTTGGAAGCAGTAGGTCAAGTGGCAATATCTTTGTTTGTCGCCATTGTCATTGGGCTGGTTCTCTTGCGAATCTTCCCGCGTCTTCCATTTGGAAAACGGCTGGTTCTTGATACCGAGCTTGGAGCGAAAGCAGGCTACGAATCAACACCTGATAAAGATCGTCAATGGCTTGGAAAACAGGGTGATGCCGTCTCGGATCTTCGTCCGGCGGGAATTGCCCATATCAACGGGCAGCGAGTCGATGTCGTGTCTGAAGGAGAATTTATTCAAGCGGGGAAATTAATCGAGGTGGTTCACGTGGATGGAAATAGAGTGGTTGTCCGACCGTGTACGGAACAACCGGAAAGGGGTGAAACCTAATGGGAGCGGAAACACAAGTATTTGGATCGCTCGCTCTTCTTCTTGTTGTGGTAGCGGCGCTGGCATTTATATTATTTCTGGTCCCCATTCCCCTGTGGATTGCGGCATGGGCTTCCAATGCGTATGTGGGATTGATGACGTTGATTGGTATGCGATTTCGCCGGGTGCCACCAGGAACAGTGGTGAATGTACGGATTATGGCCGTAAAAGCTGGCATCGATATTAACATCAATGATTTAGAAGCGCATTTTCTTGCTGGTGGGGACGTGGTGCGGGTGGTCAATGCCATGATCTCCGCGGATAAGGCCAATATTCCGATCTCGTTCAAACGAGCAGCGGCGATTGACCTCGCGGGACGGGATGTCCTGGAGGCCGTGAAAATGTCGGTTCTGCCCAAGGTCATTGAGACGCCGCGCATTACCGCTGTGGCCAAGGATGGCATCCAGCTCATTGCCGTATCTCGTGTCACGGTTCGGACCAATATCGATCGCTTAGTCGGAGGGGCCGGGGAAGAAACCGTGATTGCCCGAGTCGGGGAAGGGATGGTCAGTGCGATCGGATCGTCGGCCACGCATAAGCATGTGTTGGAAAACCCTGATGAAATTTCCAAGTATATATTGAGTAAAGGACTGGATGCAGGAACGGCGTTTGAAATTTTGTCTATTGATATTGCCGATATTGATGTTGGAATCAACATCGGGGCCAAACTGCAAATTGATCAAGCGGATGCGGATAAACAAATTGCCCAAGCCAAAGCCGAGGAACGACGTGCCATGGCTGTCGCGTTGGAACAAGAGATGAGAGCACGGGTTGTGGAAGCGGAAGCCGAAGTTCCCAAGGCCATGGCCGACGCATTCCGTCAAGGGAACATGGGGATAATGGATTATTATCGAATGAAGAATGTTCAGGCTGATACGGCGATGCGCGACTCCATTGCGGGCAGTGAAGACGATCCGCCGAGCGGGCAGAAGCCATGAGTATGGAAAGCATTATTTTTTTCGGTCTGGCCCTGATGGTCTGGGGACTCTCGGTTGGCGCTCGGTGGATGAAGGAACAGATGGACAAGGCGTCGTACGAGGGGGCACCGATTGAATGGTCTTCCAGGTCGGCCTTGGAGTTGAGCCCAACCGAAGAAACCCTGGTGCTGGGCCAGAAGCAGCAATCGCCAACTCCCGTTTCCACTGATCGAAGCAGGACGTTTCGGCAAAAAAATATTAGAAGACGATTGGGCTTAGCCCACCCCCAGAATCTTCGCCAGGGGATTATCCTCATGACCGTACTCGGCCCCTGTCGAGCGCTTGAGCAACCGAATGACTCAAAATCTTTCTGAACAAGGTTCTTCAGATAATTGTGTGTATGCTAACGCGTTCTTATGTTGTCGATGGTAAGAGTCCTACTTTCCTCCCCTTACCCCTCAGGGCTATTTCATATTAGAGTGTAACTTCATAAATAATAAGGAATAATCGATTTAGGCTGGCTTTTTCTTTTCGTTTGAGGCATACTCTTTTTCATGCCAGACGAATCCCCAAGCGGACAGCCGGACATCGATCTGGGGCAAGTGGTGGTTCGCCCAATTGTCCGGGACGAGAAGGACACCTTCAAGACCCTGCTCGACAGACATCACTACCTCGGGTCTGCCCCGCTGATTGGCCCATCGATCCAATACCTCGCCTGTGTGCAGGATCGCTGGCTGGCCTTGCTGGTGTTTGCGGCGGCGGCCCTCAAATCGAAACCGCGCGACCACTGGATCGGCTGGCCCCCCTGTTTTCACTGGCAACGCCTCCATTTACTAGCCAACAACACCCGGTTTCTCATCCTGCCGGGCTGTTCGCAAAAGAACCTTGCCTCGAAAGTCCTGTCGCTCTGCACGAAACGGATCACGGCTGATTGGCAAATGTGCCACGGCTACCCCGTGCTCCTCTTAGAAACCTTCGTCGATCCTGCCCGCTTCACCGGGACCTGCTATCGAGCCGCCGGGTGGCAGGAGCTCGGGCTGACCCGAGGGTTTCGCAAGGCCAATACGCGGTATGTTCCGCATGACCGCCCCAAACGAATTCTGGTCAGAAGTCTGCATCCCCAAGCCCGAGCGATCCTGGCCCGCCCGATGTTGGAGCCGCTCTATCAGAAAGGAGAGGTACCTCAGATGCGATTGAATGCCAAGCAGACGAACTCCCTGTTTACCTATGTGGTGCAATTGACCGATCCACGCAATTTGCAAGGGCAACGACACACCCGACGCGCCCTCACCGCGATCATGTTCTGTGCCACCTTGTGCGGCGCCGATGGCTATGAAGCGATCTCGGACTGGGCCCAGCAGTTATCTCAGACGATGCGCAAGCGGCTGGGATGCACCAAACGAGGGGGCCGCTACCTCGTCCCGAGCCGCAGCACACTCTACCGATTTATCTCGGCCGTCGACCCCTGGGAAGTCGACACCCTGCTCGGCCGGTGGCTGGACACCTTTGGGGGGGAGGATCAGGGCATCGCCATTGATGGCAAGACCATGCGGGGGACTTCGAAGGTCCCGAGCGAACAGACCCATGTCCTCAGCGCCGTCACCCATGACGAGGGGCGCCACCTCACCCCAAAAAAGTCGACACCAAGACCAATGAGATCCCCTGCGTGCGTCCCTTATTAGATGAGCTGGAGATCGAAGGGAAGGTCATCACGGCGGATGCGCTCCTCACCCAGAAAGAGATCGCAAATTACCTTGTGCAAGAACGCGGGGCCGACTTCGTCTTCACCGTCAAGGGGAACCAGCCGACCTTGAAGCACGACATTGAGGCCTTGGATTTGACCGCACAACGATGTGATGATGAGACGACCGATAAGGGCCATGGGCGAATCACGATCCGCAGGATCTGGTGCGACGACTCCCTGAATGCCTCTGTCACCTTTCCCCATGTGCAGCAAGTCTTCTGCATTGAGAGGGAAGTCGCGCATCTCAAGAAGGGCATCACGACGGTAGATACCGTATGCGGAGTCACAAGTCAGTCACCAGCGAAGGCCTCGCCGAAGAAAATCCTCTCGCAAAACCGGAAGCATTGGAGTGTGGAGAATAAGCAGCATTATGTGTTGGATGTCACCTTTGATGAAGACCGGAGTCAGATCCGACGGCTCAATGGCCCGATGGTCATGACCTGTCTGCGACGCTATGCCATCAGTCTCTTACGCGTGAAAGGCCAAACCAATATCGCGCAGGCGTTTCGATGGCTCTGGGCCAAGCCCCATGTAGCCATCCGCATGGCTCTGCCCTGAAAAAGTGATCAAAAAAAACTCATGGAATCCCTTGCTTATAAAAAGAATGAAATGGCCCTGCCTTACCCCTCCTTACAAAGGAGGGGAATCAACTCCACTCTGCTATACTTCCGAATCCACCCGAAAGTTGGTAGTGCCCTAAAAGATGCCTAACCCGGACATTCGCTCCAGTATCCTCCACACAGATTTGTATCAACTGACCATGCTTCAAGGCTACTTGGAGCATGGCATGGAAGAGACCGCGGTTTTTGAATTCTTTGTGCGCACGATGCCCCCACAGCGGGGTTTTTTTATGGCCGCTGGTCTTGAACAACTCGTGGAGTTTTTGGAACAGGCCCGTTTTACTTCGGAAGAGTTGGCTTGGGTGGCTACAAGCGGGCTCTTCAGCCAATCCTTTGTGGACTATTTAGAGCGATGGAAATTTTCCGGCGATCTTCATGCCATGCCCGAGGGCACAATTTTTTTTGCCAACGAGCCCATTGCGCGAATCACGGCGCCTCTTCCACAGGCACAACTGGTCGAAACTCGTTTAATCAATCTCTTGCAATATCAAACGTTGGTAGCATCCAAAGCTGCACGGTGTGTGCTCGTGGCATCCGAAAAACCTCTCATTGATTTTGGGTTACGGCGTGCTCATGGGGCAGAAGCCGGTTTGCTAGCAGCCCGGGCGAGTTATCTTGCAGGGTTTTCAGGCTCGGCAACGATTCTGGCTGAGTCGCTTTTTGGAGTGCCCGTGTTTGGCACCATGGCGCATAGTTTTATTCAAGCCCATACAGTCGAAAGCGAAGCCTTCGAACATTTCGCCGACGCCCATCCAGAGAATGTCGTTCTGTTGATCGACACCTACAACACAGAAGACGGAGCAAGGAAAGTTGTCGCCTTAGCTCCGCGTCTAAAAGAAAAAGGTATTTCCATAAAAGGGGTACGCTTGGATAGTGGTGACTTAGTCGATCATGCGTTCAAGGTACGAAAGATTTTAGATGAAGGTGGGCTCAATGACGTGCAAATAACCGCCAGTGGTCATTTGGATGAGTATGCCATTCAATCCCTGGTGGCGGCTCAGGCACCAATAGACTTTCTCGCGGTCGGCACGAAGCTGACAGCCTCCGCAGATGTTCCGTATTTGGACTGTGTGTACAAGTTGCAAGAATACGCGGGTAGGCCGACACGAAAAAAATCAGAAGGAAAGGCTACCTGGCCAGGTCCGAAACAAGTGTATCGCCAGTTTGCCCAACAGGGGCGAATCGATCATGATGTGATAACGACGGATGATGACCCGCAAGAAGGAGAGCCGCTCATCCACAAAGTAATTGAGTCTGGAAAGCGACTTGGTTCTCCTATTCCACTCACTCAATCCCGTGAGCATGCTGCGACTCAATTAACCCATTTACCACAAGACCTATGCCAGCTTCGTGAGGGTGCCACTGTGGAAGTTCAAGTGTCTCAAGCATTGCGCACACTTGCTGAAGTGGTGGATGCGATGCACTAATTTATACGGGGTTTCGTCCCCGCGCGGCGAGGCACTTTTGTTTCGGCAAAAGTGCCCAAAACCATTTTCGCCCGTGCGCGGCCCCTCCGAGGCTGCTCAGAAGCAGTCTCAGAGGGGTGCCTCCGCCTCCGCCCCGAATAAGATGGCGAGGGAACTCGCTCCGCTCAAACAGCCCTCGCCGAAGGGGTCGATTCGGGGCGGAGGCTCCGCCGCGCCCAACGCAGGTTAGCTTCAAAAAGAAAGCACCATGGGCATTGTCAATTTTGGGAACTCTCAAGAAAAGATTTGATCACATGCTGTCAATGGCGGTGTGTCTGGTGGGTTGAAGATGGTATAACCCTTAACGTGAAGCATCCAGGAAAGCCCGGTGCTGGAAATCAGCACGCCGGGTTTAACTTAGAAACAGCAGTTGGGCGCAAAAAAGCCGTGTGAGGTATTGGTGTGCACGGTGAAGTAAAAAAAGTCGTCGTCACCTGGGTGGTGATAAGACATTTTTTTATTTTTCCAGGTGGGCCAAGAGTTTGCGCGGAATTTTGTGATCCAACTGCTGTTTCTAGGATTACCTATCCGACAATAGCCATTGGAAAATATTTGCTTTAATCTTAGAATGGGAGGAACTACCCTTATTGAGACGAAGGAGAAACCATGAAATATCAATTGACAGCAATTATTGAACGGGAAGGCGACGGATATGTTTCGCTTTGCCCGGAGTTGGATGTTGCCAGCCAAGGGGCGACAGTTGAACAAGCCAAAGATAACTTACACGAAGCCGTGGAGTTATTTTTTGAATGTGCCTCGCAGGAAGAGGTGAAAACACGACTTCACGGAGAAATCTATGTCACCCAACTTGAGGTGACGCTTGGGTAAGCTGCGAGTCTTATCTGGTAAAGGGGCATGTAAGATTCTATCGAAACACGGATTTGTAGAAGTTCGCAAGCGAGGCAGCCATATCGTGATGCAACAAAAAACCTCTGAAGTCACAACTACTGTTCCTGTTCCGGACCATGACGAACTTCGAATTGGTACCTTACAATCCATCATCCGCCAGTCTGGCCTTCCCCGAAGTGAGTTTGAAGTGTAGAGAGGGTTTTCGTTCAAATTAACAGAACCCGATCCCCATGCTTGGCTTTCTTTCAACTGCGGGGTTTCGTCCCCGTGCGACGAGGCACTTTTGTTTCGGCAAAAGTACCCAAAACCATTTTCGCCCGTGCGCGGCCCCTCCGATTCTGCTCAGAAGCAGGCTCTCCGGGGTGCCTCCGCCTCCGTCCCGAATAAGATGGCGAGGGAACTCGCTCCGCTCAAACAGCCCTCGCCGAAAAGTCGATTCGGGACTCTGGCTCCGCCGCGCCCAAGGCGGGAGGAGATTGCAGAAATGAGAAGGTGAAATCGTCGTCAAGCTGTGAAACTATCAACAATAGACTTGACTTCAAATCTTACTTTTTCGGATGTTTAAAAGAAGATCTGGCAAGAGCGTGACCGGGTAGGTCTTCGTGACCTCGAAAAACTTAATTCAATTTGAAGTTGGGGGATTATCTTGGAAGGAAATTTGAGCTGAAGGGAAAGGGCGGATTGATTATTAGGGAAGGGCAGTCTCCTATTTTGAACGTCCGACCTGCGGTTTAGGAATGCGGAAACACCACCCTACTGGAGCCTACCAGAACTCATTCCAGCCTACCCCAGCCAAAGTTTTCACGTATCCCGAAGTTTGGCTGGAATAGGCCTGAATAGGCTGGAGTGTTGTGGCGTTGAGCACAAAATGAGCACAATTGCAGTATCTTCAGATAAAGTCGGCCTAAGCGGTCCGGGTTGTCGCGTCCCCTTGAGGTACTGTTAGACCGCATTATTCGATCCGATCTAATGGATGTTTTGAAATTAATCCCCAAACCTCTTCGCTGTCTTCTCTTGCTACCTCCGAGCCACGCGCGTCTAGCTCGAACAGTAAGCGACGGGTGGTATCATAGTCTGCGCCGATTACGCGGGACAACGTGGAAAGTTTCCGCCAATCTTGTTTGTCCAGCATACCTTTAAGAAGCTTCTTCCTTGCTCTATCGAGAAGTTTTCGATTCCGATCTTGGAACCAATGAAGGAGGAAGTTTCCGACGAAAGTAAGCAGGGATCCAACGACAGCTCCGAATATTCCAACGAGTGCAATCCAAAACTGGGTGTCTCTGAGAACCTGGGCTGCGATCTGCTCTGCTAAAGCCTTTTCATTCATGCTGAATCTCGTTCAAGAAATAGCTCCAGAGCTAACGGGCTGGCAGCGCTTCGCACGGCTTTTGCAGTTGGGGTTCAGCGAATTGTTCGAAATACTATTCCCGTGCAAACGAAAATGTTTCTTTTATTGTGATGATCGTTACTTCAAGATGCCCAAACTTATTTAGCTTGAATTCCGAAGGCATAGGCGTTTTATTTCCCGCGAGATAGATGCCAACACCTGAATCAACACCGAAAATGAACTTCAATTGCCCTTTACCCCAATCAGGGCGATCTTTAGGTTCCTCAGAAATGAAGGCGACAATTTGTTGGCCGGAACGATATAGGCGAAGCTTGTAGTTTTCATTGAACCAACCCCCCTCAAGATCACTTGATCCCGTCCTCTTGTATTGATCTTGGATCCTTTCCCAAAGCGATACAATATTGTTGACGTTCCTTAAATAGAGGCCCTTTTGATCGTACCGATTGACCGTTATCGGAATGGTGGTCGTCTTTGTGCCGTAAGTTGTCGCCGTACCATAGAATGAGCCAATTCCAGAATACCCACTAAAGTCAGTGGTACTTGATGCCGGGGTTGAAAGGTTTATAAATGAAGTTCTTGTTTCCTCAAATTGAGAAGTGGCAAGGAAAACATCCGCGCCTATTGACTTGGCGAAGGAAACTGATTCCTTTGGATCCTCGTACGGGCCGTGGAAAGCGGATCGGCCGATGATCAAGAAATCAGAAAAAAGAATCTCATAGATTTCCTTAAGATCAACGTTACCATATTCGAAAACCATTATTTTCTTAGTAGGGGGATACTTAATAGGAGCACGCTGGGTGTAAAACTCCTCATGACCCAGGTTAGCGCAACCCTGCGCTAAAAGTGCTAGGAAAGTGATGATTAGTGCGGGTTTCATTTTTGGTCCTTCGTATTTCTAACTATTATGTATTCTGCAACTTGCCACAGTGGGATAGCACCCTCATTATAATTAACCCCAGGAATGCTTATTTCACCATAATTCAATACATTAACCAAACCAGCCTATGGTTTCATGAACAGAGATATACTGCAATTTCGGCAGCCTATCCCAATATCAGCCCGCAGTATATTCCCAAAAGAAAAGGCATCAAAATCCTATGGTAGCTTGAAGGATACGGTGCGTGGTTTTTGGGGAGCATTTTCATCCCTTTCCCAGGCATTCAAAAACAACTTATTTTGATTCATGGCTTCACGCCTGCTGTTGCAACGCTGTTCTCACGGATTCCTCCACTGACGGAAGGTGGAAACCGTGGACCACGAAAGCGTTTAGAGACCACTTTGGCCCAAGGTATGCTTTGGATAATGCAATTGAGTTCGAGAGAATCTCCGATCCCTCGCGTACAATTGCAAAGAACCATAATGGTCTTTGTGTATTTGAGCGCAAGAATATTTGCGAAAGCGAGTCCGCCCATCTGGTGTTTTGGGCTAGTTCCATTCTCGATTTCAAAAATCACAGATGCAGTTTCTTCCGAAGGTTCTCCGTTAAACCAAACCACGTCTGGTCTATAGAACTTGGTCGGTCCCTTTTTATGTGTGTCGCCATCGCACAGTTCTGGAAATTTGAACCTGTATTCAGCTTTGGCTCTAAGGCTACGTCCATTAATACGAAAGTCCACTGCCATTTTCAAAAGGCCTGGAACCAAGTCCGCCAGTTGGCCCTTACGCTCTTCTTCCCGTTGTAACTTTTCTATGGTCTTTTTATATTCGCGCACCGTACGTTTTAGATCCGCCTCCGATACACCGTGGTCTTTGGCGACGGTTTCCAAAGGTTCCTGAGAGTTCAAGCCTCGGTGAGCGAGAGACAGAAGCTTGTCTTGCGGTACCATCTCATTCATTGTGAAGTAGGTATAATAAATATTTGTTATTGGTATCCTAGTAGCGGACGCAACACTCATCTATATAATCAGGTACGCCACCCGAGAATATTTTGTTGAGAGAGAAATCATTTAACAACAAAAGAATAAAGAGGGGGATTAGGTAATATATCAGAAAAACAATACTTGTATCCTTTGCATTAAATTCCTCTTTGATCGAGAAATACAGTAACAACCCTGCCCATGCTATTAAGAAAACGAAATTCATTTATTTTTGAACCCCCTTATACGGTACTCCTAAGTGTTTGGAAAATCTAATGGTGCGTGTATGAAAATTAGGAGGGTTTTTGAAATTGGGAAATATTCCTAGGGGATTGCATGGAAAAGAAACGGGAAAAGAAAAGGTGCCAGGAACCTTCTTTTTCCTTTTCTGGCCGATATGGTTCTCGCGTTGGGTGCGGCGGAGCCGCAGGCCCGAATCGACTTTTAGGCGAGGGCTGTTTGAGCAGAGCGAGTTCCCTCGCCATCTTATTCGGGGCGGAGGCGGAGGAACCCCCTTGGGGCCGCGCACGGGCAGAAATGGTTTTGGGTCCTTTTGCCGAAACAAAAGGGCCTCGTCTGCAGGGGCGAAACCCTGCATCTAAAAAAATTCCAAATTTCCCTTTCTGGGGCTCACGTTTCCACTTTTACGCGGATCACTTTCACACGGACTTTAGCTAAGCCTTTTTTGTGGAAGCCGAGACGTTTGGCGGCGCCGTAGCTGAGGTCGATTATTCGTTTTCCAGATTTTGAATTGTTGACGCTGGGGAAGGGGCCTCGGTCGTTTACTCTCACAATGATTGATCGGCCATTTTCTAGGTTCGTGACTTTCACGTTGATGGGCAGCGGAAGATATTTGTGGGCGGCCGTGAGGCCTTTGGGATTGAAGGCTTCTCCGTTGGCGGTCATGTGGCCGCCTTTTTGTCGTCGAGTTTCTTCTCCGTACCATGAGGCAACGCCGGTTTCTTCATACTGTTGGGCTCTCTTTACGCTCATGGGGACATAACGTTTTCCCTTGACTACGTAGGGTGCTCTTTTCACGCGACCTTGGCGAATGGCTTCTTTGACCGGTAACCCATCGATGGTTTCAATATCTTCATTCGTGAGTGGCCATTCCTTTGGGGCACGCAAGACTTCAAAGGTAAATTTACCAATGTGGTAGACCACCTTGGTCGTGCCGGCGGTGAGATGGTATGCACCTTTGACAACATAGTAGCCGCCCTTGACAGTTCCCTTGGCAATATCGAATGCGGTTTCAATGATAGCGCAACCCGGAAAGAGGAATGCGGTAAGGAAAATAATCAGTCTGAAAGTAGGGTTCGTGTTTTTTCTATGTCTCATTGTTTGTTGTCGTAAATCGGGGCCCCCTAGCCTCATGAAAGCCGGAAGACCCCTTTTCATACGAACATCCATATTGCTTCATGATTGAATGTTGCGACCTGGATGGTGTATCTGTAGGGATTGTCACTTCTTTTGTTCCTCATTTCAACTCAAAAGTGTGTTTGTCCGTCTGTCCTATTTTTAAACCATTGTACCCGTGATGTCTAAAGGACAATATGCTACAGTGCCGACCCTGAAGGGGAATGTTGAAAAAAGCCGCCAGCGGCGTTCTCGCCCTTTTGTCGTGCTCACGTACTGAGAGTACGCTCCGCGCGTCAAAAGGGCTGCGGCCTTGCTGGATAGACCCTTCGGAAAGACTCAGGGCATGCTTTTTTGAACATTCCCTCCCACTGATGTGAGCCGTCTTTTCTGGAGCATCTATGGGTCCTTGACCCGAAATATTCAACAGACCCTGAAGGCTTTCTTCTTGTGACGAGATGTTATCTGTTTGTGGTTTACTGATTACGGCTGTCTGTTTATATGGCAAATAAAGTTGGTCTCCAGTTTTGCGTGGTTCTTCTTTTGGGCCTATTCGGCGTATGTGCACATCTTGATGTGTCATTATTCGTGGAAGATGAGGGGTTGTATGCCGCGATTATAGACCAGACGTTTACGCAAGAGAATCCCTTTCACTTAAATTTATATGGCCACACCTATCTGAATAAACCTCCGTTGTTTTTCTGGATGGAATCTCTGGCGTCAACCTATCTTGCTCCGGTTGTCGGAAGCCTCGAAGTGGCGTTGCGGATTCCTGGGTCGTTGTTCAGTTTGGGGACGCTGCTACTGACCTATCATTTGGGTGTGATCTTGTTTTCCCCGTTAGCTGGGTTTTGGGCGGGCGTGGTCGTGGCGACCACATATCTCTTTTACTGGTATGGGCGTCTCGTGTTGATGGATCCTGGCCTGACTTTTTTTATGACGGCGGGATTGTATTGCTGGGCACGGGCGACTTTTCTTGAGAAGCAGTCGGGGTGGTATGTGGCGGGGTTTATGTGCCTGGCTATCGGGAGCATGTTTAAAGCGATCCATGCACTCTTGTTACCATGTTTGGTTCTTCTGGTGTTTTCCGGGTTTCAGCGGGATTGGAGTGTGTTTCGACGATGGCCATTCTACCTCGGGCTGGTGGTGTTTCTGTCCATGGTTGTGCCGTATTATTGGGCGTTAGGTCCGGAGTTTCGCGAGCATTTTTTCTTGAAGGAAAGTTTAGAGCGAGTAATAGCTGAACCTTCGGTTGGGAATCAACCGTTTTACTATTATGTGATTGTCATGTGGTTTGATTTTTTCCCTTGGTCAGTGTTGATTCCTTCTAGCCTGGTGTTGTTGTGGTCTGTAAGGCCCTTTGGTCCAAGATCCAAAGAACTGTTTCTGTTGGTTTGGATTCTGGCCTACTTTGTTGCCTTTAGTCTGGCACATGGAAAAACCGAACGGTATTTGTTGCCGATCGTTCCGCCGATGGGTTTGGCGATTGGATATTTTTATCATTCTATCTTTTCGACATCTGGGCGAAACATTCCATGGGAACGATTGTTGAAGGTGTTGCTCGGGGTGTTTTGTGTGGTGAATGTGGTGGGCCTCATTGGCGGCCCCTATTTATTAGAGTGGCTGCGGGGCGTATCAACGGATGTGTTCCCTTTACTCTATACTGGAGTGATGATCGCGTTAAGTGCGTGGCTCTTCTGGCAAGTTGTGTCTTCCCGCATCCACATGGCGGTGAAGGGATTAGGGGTTCTTGCGGCTGGATGGATGTTTGGTGTTATTGGATTTCTATTGCCGGCCATGGATGTTGCGGCTTCTCCCAGGGCGATGTTTCAGGAAACGAGAGCGTTGCTGCCCAATCCTGATGAACCCATTCTGGCGTTTCAGCATTGGGGTTGGCGGGGTGACGAGGATTTGTATTATTGGCAGTATCGGCATTCCGGGGCTGGTATTATTGGATGGCAAAAAGACTTTGATCAGGCTTCAAAAGATCTTCGGGACCTGGTTGACCAAAAAGGGGAGGTTGTGTTTTTTTTGACACCTAAACAGTTCGCCAAATTCGAAGAGGCTCACTTGGAGTTTCATGTAGAGCGATTACGCCACTTCAACCGGGGGAAACGAAAAATCGTGTTGGCTCGTGCGAGCAAATTATAAAGATGGTGATGACCCCTTTCATAGAATCAAAACCCATCCGATGGGTAGATCTACACTTGTTGCCATCCGGAGGCTGTAGGCGGAGAATAGAAAAATGAAAGGCATTATTCTCGCTGGTGGGTCTGGGAGTCGTCTCTATCCGCTCACTAGCGCAATCAGTAAACAGATCTTGCCGGTGTATGACAAGCCGATGATCTATTACCCGCTTTCGACCTTGATGCTTGCGGGTATTCGCGAAATTTTGATTATTGGTACCCCCGAACATTTGCCGTTGTTTCGTCAGTTGTTGAAAGATGGCCAGCAGTGGGGCTTGGACCTTTCGTATGCTGAACAGCCCCATCCGGAAGGGTTGGCGCAGGCGTTTATCATCGGTAAAGAGTTCATTGGGCAGGATAGTGTCTCACTCATCTTGGGCGACAACATTTTCTATGGTCATGGCTTATCATCAATCCTCCAACAAGAAGCGCAAGAAAAAGAAGGCGCCACGGTGTTTGGATATTTGGTGAAAGATCCTGAACGGTATGGGACCGTGGAATTGGATGCCGAAGGTCGAGCCGTTGGGTTAGAGGAAAAGCCACTTCACCCTAAGTCCAATTATGCGGTGACCGGTTTGTATTTTTATGATAATCACGTGGTCGATATCGCGGCGGGGTTACAACCTTCGGCGAGAGGAGAGTTGGAAATTACGGATGTCAACCGAACATATTTAGAGCAGGGTCTATTGCGGGTGATACTCTGGGGCCGCGGTGTGGCCTGGTTGGATATGGGGACGCCAGAGTCGTTGCTTGAGGCGGCAAATTTTATCGAAGTGATAGAGAGTCGGCAGGGACTGAAAATTGCCTGTGTTGAAGAGGTGGCGTATCGCATGGGCTTCATTGATGCCGAGCAGCTGAATCGATTAGCGCATGACATAGGACGGAATAGTTATGGTGAATATGTGTGGCGCCTGATACCTTCGAAAGGTGCTGAGGGGCCATGAAGATTGTTGAAACCGCGTTGCCTGGAGTGATGCGTATTGAGCCACGGGTGTTTGGTGATGCACGTGGGATGTTTATCGAAACATGGCAGGCGAACCGCTATCAAAAAGCTGATATTCCCGGTCCGTTTGTTCAGTCAAATTTTGCTCAGTCACAACACGGTGTGGTGCGCGGGTTGCATTATCAACTGAAGCACCCGCAAGGAAAATTGATCTGGGTGACCAGGGGCCAAATCTTCGATGTGGTGGTGGATCTTCGGGTGGGTTCACCAACCTTTGGACAATGGATTGGCGAAGTGTTGTCAGAGGATAACCATTGGCAACTGTACACCCCTCCAGGTTTTGCTCACGGCTATGGTGTGCTGTCCGAAATCGCCGATGTGCAGTATTTGTGTACGGACTTTTATGAACCCAACGATGAATACGGCATTCGATGGGATGATGAGACGGTACATATTGCATGGCCAATATCTGATCCCACGGTTTCGGAAAAAGATCAAGCCTTGCCAAGTCTCAGCGATGTCTCCAAAACCAATCTCCCGCTGTTTGAAGTTTCTTTGTGAAGATCCTCGTCATCGGCAAACAGGGCATGCTTGCTCAGGAGTTATACGGATGCTTCCGTACAGCCGGGTTTGATGTGGTGTGCAAAGGTCGTCCTGAAATCGATTTGTGCAAACCCGACACGATTCGGGAAGTCCTTCTTCATGATCAACCGTCGGTGATCATCAATGCTGCCGCGTATACGGCCGTTGACCACGCCGAATCCGATCCTGAGCAGGCCTTTGCGACGAATCGGGATGGGGTGAAATGCCTTGGTGAAAATGCCCATCGTCTTGGCATTTCTTTCATACACCTCTCAACCGACTTTGTGTTTGATGGGAAAAGCCCTCGCCCGTATCGAGAAGACGATCGAGCTTTGCCCCTTGGCGTGTACGGACAAAGCAAGTGGGAGGGAGAAGAGTTGATCAGGCAATGCCACCCTCAACATGTCATAATTCGTACTGCGTGGTTGTATAGCCTCTATGGGCGAAACTTTTTGAAGACGATTTTGACAAAAGCCAAGGAGACTCAGGCATTGCGAATTGTCAATGATCAATGGGGGTGCCCCACGTGGGCGAAAGACGTCGCCTCAGCTTTGGTTGTCATCGTGCAAAAGATCCGCGATGACAAAGAGATTCCGTGGGGGACCTATCATTTCTGTGGAGCCGGCGAAACCACCTGGTATGGATTTGCGCAAGCCATTATCAAGGAGGCTCAAGAAATTTCGACATTCCGGGTTGAAGGCGTTATCCCTATTCGTACTGAGGACTATCCCACCTTGGCTAAGCGGCCCGCCTATTCCGTTCTTGATTGTTCAAAAATTCAACAATCTTTTGGTCTCCAGACGCCTCAATGGCAAGACAGTATGCAGCAATGCCTCAAGGAGCTTTTGGCATGTCCCGGTTTACTCCACACTCCATCTTAGTCACGGGAGGAGCTGGATTCATCGGCTCCCACTTCGTTCGCTATGCGTTACAAGCCGATTCATCGGTGAACGTCATCAATCTCGATGCCTTAACCTACGCCGGGTCGCGGAACAATCTTGAAGACGTCTGGGATTCTGATCGGCATGTCTTTGTGCAAGGGGATATTTGTGATCAGGATTTGGTGCAGTCGCTTTTGCGGAAATACGAAATTGACACGATGGTTCATTTTGCCGCGGAATCGCATGTGGATCGGGCGATTGCTGGTCCTGGAGTTTTTATTCAAACCAACGTCCAGGGAACATTTACCTTATTAGAGGAAGCGCGTAAGTTTTGGTTAGACGAAAAACGTTGGGATGACGCTCGTTGTCGATTTCATCACATTTCAACCGACGAGGTCTATGGAACGCTGGGGCCTGATGATCCACCGTTTACTGAGACCACACCCTATGCGCCGAACTCACCGTATTCCGCAAGTAAAGCGGCCGCTGATCATTTAGTGCGTGCCTATCAACATACCTATCAATTGCCCACGACGACGACCAACTGTTCAAACAATTACGGCCCGTATCAACACCAAGAGAAATTTATTCCTACCGTGATACGTTCGTGTCTCAATGGCCAACCGATTCCCGTGTACGGGGATGGATCGAATGTGCGCGATTGGCTGTATGTCGAAGATCATTGTGTCGGGGTCTGGAAGGTTATTGAAAACGGGAGAATCGGGGAGACCTACAATATTGGGGGCACGAATAACTGGAGTAACCTTGAGATTGCAAAAATACTGTGTCGAACGGTGGCTGACTTGACAGCGAAAAAAGAAGAGAAGTTTTTGCAGTTGATCAGTTTCGTCACCGATCGACCAGGCCATGACTGGCGTTACGCCATCGATTCACGAAAAATTCAGAATGAATTGGGTTGGCAGCCAACCCATGAGTTCGAGACCGGCATTCGGAAAACCGTGGAATTGTATTTAGCGAGAAGAATATAGGTCAATCTTTGAACAATCGTTGCCTTGCTTCGATGGCGAGGATTCCCTACACTTTCCTTATGAACAATCAAACAGATCGCGTCTCATCATCGAAATTGACACTGCTTTCCGCGTATGCCGGCGTGGAAACCATTGAGGAAGCGCTTCAAGTCCCTAGGGCTGCTCGATTGCTGTGGCTAGAAATTCTAGTCAACGAGCAATTGGATCTCACGGTGTGGAAAGATCGACCTGAAGTGCAAGAAGCCTATTCCAAAGCCTGTCGGTGGTATACCACTTACCGCAGTGTTCTGAACGCCATGCTCTCTCGAACTCCTCTCCCCCATGATGCCGGTCCCATTGACTTTCGAGAATATCGGACGTTTGCGGAGGCTCTTCGTTTTGTCGCCCCTCACAGTTAATCAGATCATCCAAGAGTTAACTCAATACGTTCAGGAAACTGGAGCCCCTGTTGACCTCATTCTCGTGGGCGGACTGGCCCTTCAGGCGTATGGATTTACTGATCGGGTGACGATAGATGTCGATGGGGAATTGGTCGGTGAGTTAAATCCTCTTGTGACGTTTCTCCAAAAACGGCATGTGCCAGCAGATCTTGGAGAAAATATGTCAGGTTGGTCCGTCGTGGCGATGCCCCCTGGATACCGGGAGAGGACAACTGTTTTTCATCAGGAGCCAGGCCTAACTTTGCGCCTCTTAGGACCGGGGGATTTTGTCATTGCCAAACTGCGGCGGGGGACTGACCAAGATTTAGGCGATGCTGAATTTGTTGCTAATAAATTTGTCGTGACCGTTTCAGAAATTCAGGATGCCGCAGAACATGCTGTCGCAGCTTCACCACAAGATACGGCCTTATTTCTTTTTAAAAAAACTGTGGAGGTGTTCTGCCAACGATTAGCTCCCAACTGAGGAGGCCCTGGTTTGACCAACACCGTGAAGGGGCGCACAATTGGCAAGAAGGTTATGGCTGAGACCCCATTGTAGTGTTGAGGTCTTGCTTGATAAGGTTAACCCAGGGTGAACTCAACTGCAAACCTGCTGAGTGCAGTTTGAGGAGAGATAAATAATAAGGAGGTCAGTATGAAAAACAGCGTAAAACTTGTTAGCTCGAATCGTGGATTAAAAAATTTGCACCTTCATCTTCTCTTCATCTTTCTAGGCATGACTCTATGCTTCTCCCCAGTACACGCCTATGAGGTCTGGCTGACAGACCAATCGGATACCGCGGAAAAAAGTGGTGGGTATCTTTACGTCTTCGATGGAGCCCAATTAGCCAGCAACGTAGGACAATCCCAGCCCACCCATAAAATTGACTTGAGCGGCGCGATCAATGCCTTTTGCAAGAAGGAAACGGGAAAAGCGGTTCGACGCCCTCACATGGTCTTTTTTACCAAAGACCAACACTATGCCGTCATTTCCTTCCTGACAGGGCAGGTGCTGTTTATGGATACTGCTTCCAAAACACCGATAGGATGTATCTCGGTAGGGAAGAACGTGCACGCGGCCTGGCCGACCCCTGATCAGAAAATGGCTATTGCCGCAAATATCAAGGAGAAAACCTTTGTACGGATTTGGACGGATTATTCTTCGAAAAAATTTGGTTTTGACAAGCAACATGACGTGTTAAACCTCAAAGCAATGCAAACAGGCGAGCGTCCAGACAACGCCCCCATCTGTCCAATTACTGAAAGCACCAGTACTTATGCCTTTGTCACATTGCGTGGTGGTGGGCTCTTGGTAGTGAATGTCAAAGAAACTCCCATGAAAGTGGTTGCCTCATTAACCAACAGACAAATAAATCCCGGGGGCTGTGGAGGCACTCAAGTTGGCGATACCATGTACGTTAATTCAGGAGGTGGGTGGCCAGTGGCTCCGCTAGCGTATGACGTGTACGCAATCAATATGAGTGGACTGCCAGGATCAGTATCCGCCAAATTGGTCAGTACACGGGATACCATGTTTGCAGACTCCCACGGTATGGTGGGGGTTGGGGAATATCTGTGGGTCGTGGACCGTGCAGGAAACAAAATTGAAATAATTGATACGGTGACAAATTTGAGTGTGGGATTGATCAACCTCGTAGGCTCTCATAGTCAGGACCCTGCCCCTGATCTCATTGGGGTGTCTCTCGACAATAGCTACGTATTCACGAATATGCGAGGAATTCACCCGTTGACTGGAAATAATAAGGGAGTGAACAACGCGAAGGGATCAACACCGGGGATTATGGTGATAAAGGTGACCCATGGCGGTCGGAACGGAGAAATCGCCGGCATAGTTAAAGTTTCTAATATGAAGAAGGGAAAAGAAACAGCCGATCCCCACGGCATTGCCGTACGGCATTAGAAAATTGAAAAAAATGGAAAGCCCGGGATCCTCTGCGAATGCGGGTAGAGAGCCATATGACGGACACCCTCAGTCTCACGGCGCACCGCCTTCCTGAGTTGTATACCTTTCACGATGTCGGTCAGACCGGGACCAACCCGGTCTGACCTCATTTGACCCCTGGAAGGGAAACACCTTGAGCCTCTCTGCATAGCGCTTCGTTTTCTGTTTCAAGTTCAGCAATGCGATTTTTAAACTTCTGAACAACCTGAGCCACATCCTCTTCATGGTATCTCGGTTTGATGTGTTGTGGATAATTGACATTCCAGCCTTTTGCTGGAATCGAATAACGCGTTCGGGTCTACCTTTGTAGCTCGGATGTTTAACCTAGAAACGGCAGTTGGACGCAAAAAAGACGTGTAAGATATTGGTGTGCATGGTGAAATACAAAAAGTCGTGGTCACCTTAGGGCTCGTGCAACAATAACTTTCCCTGTTTGGGCGTCGATCCATCCCGTCTGGCGGCGTTGCTCGTCCTTTCCATACGAGGAGTATGCGCAGTCCTCGCGCCTTGCCAGACAGGTGTCTCAGCACCCAAACAGGGAAAGTTATTGTTGCACGAACCCTTAGTGGTGATGAGACATTTTTTCTTTTGCCAGGTGCGCTTAGGGTCCGTCACGAAATAACCGGGACAATTGGGAGGCCCAGATTTGTGATTGGGGCAAGGCGCGACGAGGGAGCCTAGCGGGGCTCTGTGACCGAGGAGCAACGCTGCCCCGGGCCAAAGATGGGCCTCCCCGGAGGGCCGGACGCTTTTGGGCTGCGCCGGCGTCGCTCATCGCTTCCATACTCCCGGTATGCGCGCTCTTCGCTCCTTGGCTCGCTCCAAAATCGTCTCGGCCAATTGTCCCGGTTATTTCGTGACGGGCCCTGAGATGTGATCCAACTGCTGTTTCTAGGTTTATTTCAATAAAGATCCTCGCCGCAAGCAGCGGGGCATTCAGATGAAAGTTGATCGCATTTTCTATAATGATACCCGCGTAGCAGAGCTAGGGGGAATATCTAGATTTAGGGCACCTCTAAAAACCGTCCTTTTCCGTGATGGCGGCGTCAGCCGCGTGCTCACATCCTCATGTATTCGCCCATACACTCCGGTTTTCCACGCGCGGCTTCCTTGCCCTCACAAAAAATGCCTGGTTTTTAGAGGTGCCCTTTAATAATTCCGGTTCATTTTCCACGACTTCCGCTCTGCCTCAGATTTTGGTCCGCTGGCGATTCGGGCAATCCATCAAAAAGATAAACGCTTTATCGTTCTCGGCGAAGTTGCCGGCGGTGATACATTGTCGATTGCCTACGAAGTCAGCAAAGGCCAGTGTGCGGTCATCGAGTACTTTCATGCTTGGAGGGGGGGGATTCGGAAGTAGAGTTAGCGATACACGTCTTTCCGGTGTTCAATGGCCAACACATCGAGCCATTCAGCGCCGACAAGACGGTACAGAATTCGGTAGGGCCAGATCCGGTAAGACCGTACCTTTTCTTTTTTGTACTTTCCTTTGAGGGGCTTGCCGTCGATCGGGTAATGGGCCAGGTGACGGAGGGCTTCTTTGATTTTTGTGATGGTGTTTGGCTCGAATGTTTTAAGGTCTTTTTGAGCCTGAGGTGTGAGGCGAATTTTTTTCACTGCCCTTCGCCAAACACGTCCTTAAAGGAGGAAAGTTTTTTCGCTTTGGCTTCTTTTATTCCTTGGTTTAGGGCTTTGACCGTTTTCGGGTTGGACATGATTTCAAGCGTTTCAACCCAACTCTCAAATTCTTCCGCACTCATCAAAACTGCTCTGGGAGTACCATTTTTTGTGACCACAAATCGTTCAGAGAGCCGATCTACGCGATCGACTAATGTGGAAAAATTTTGGCGAGCTTCTTTTAAAGGAATGGTTTTGTTCATGAGGCCCTCTTTTGTTAATACACGAAGTGTACAAAATTATGTCTCCTTTTGCAATGGCAATAACTAACTGGTACCTCTAAAAACCCGGCATTTTTTGTGAGGGCAAGGAAGCCGCGCGCGGAAAACCGGAGTGTATGGGCGAATACATGAGGATGTGAGCACGCGGCTGACGCCGCCATCACGGAAAAGGACGGTTTTTAGAGGTGCCCTAACAAAACTCTACGACATTTAGGGCTATATGGTTTCAGCCAAAATCTTATTTGTTAAGGTATCATTCACAGCTTCAAGTTCTGCAATACGAGCATTCAATTTCTGCAACATCTCTGACACTTCCTCTTCATCGTATCTCGGTTTGATGTGTTGTGGACAATTGACGTCCCAGGCTTCCACGTGGAAGCGGATCACCCGTTCGGGTTGGCCTTTGTAGTTGGGATCATTCCATGTATTCAAGAGTGTTGGATCGTTTTTTAACACTTCCGCCGTGCCCCAAATTTTGATCCGTTGGCGGTTGGCGTAATCCATCAAAAAGATGAACGCTTTATTGTTCTCGGCGAGGTTGCCGGCGGTGATGTACTGTCGATTCCCTGCGAAGTCGGCGAAGGCCAACGTGTGGTCATCGAGCACTTTGAGAAAGCCTTTCGGGCCGCCACGGTGCTGGATATATGGTTGGCCGTCGGTAGTGGCGGTTGACAAGTAGAATGAATCACGCTCGGCGATGAAGTCGGCTAGTTCTGGAGTGATGGTATCTGCCCAACCTCCGCGGTCCTCCATGCGTTCGTATTGTTTTCGGGAACCCATTCGTTCCTGCATCGCTTTCACAGATTGGGTAAAGGCGACGTCGCTGATTGGTCTTTTCATGATGTCCGTTCCTTCTTGAAATGGTTTTTCACACTCAACATGTTCTTCCTTATGTCTTTTGTTTCAGCTTGATATACTCCAGGAGTTGGTTCTCATGTCCCTCGTACTGCCAAACCTTTTCTAAAAACTCAAAGGGCATGATACCGAGCGGTTGTAAAAACGCGCGATCGTTACCGCAGCTATACATCAGATCGGATGGCAGTTCCCCTCGGAGTTTGGCGTTAGCTTTTGCCAGGATTCGGGGGAGCCATCGATAGCCTCCCAATGTGGCCTGACCAGGGGGAAAATCGTCCGTGGAAAGCCTTCGTGTTGAGGGTTGGACCTTTTGAACCGTCAGAAAGTAGTGCCTCCGCAGGTGAGTTATTCGGAGCACTTCTTCGAAGGTAGGCTCACCCGCGAAAACCCCGTCCTCGACGAAATCATAGAGCTCTTGTTGGCTCATCCCAATTGATGCCAGAAATGGGCTGGTTGAAGAATCAACAACATGATCGATCCCACGCAGTCCACTTTCAAACTGTGTGATGGCCTGTTCGTATATTTTGTGGAAAGTGAAAGCCCAGTCGTCTTGAGTAAATAAAACGGGAATCAAATCCTTTGAGGCATGGTGTTCAAGCGTGTGCATTGGTATCTCCTTATTTTTAGAAAGGTGAAGGTTTCTTGCTATGTTCCATTATTTAATTTGGTTTCCAGTTCATAATATGTGGTGGGCGGATTAATGAGTTAGGGCCATCCGCTTATCCAAAAAACGGCGGATATGTTTGGCGATGACGTCGCCGTCTTCTTCAAGGGCGAAGTGTCCGGTGTTGAGCAAGTGAAATTCAAGATTCTTTAAGTCTCGCTTGTACGGGTGCGCACCCTCGGCTGGGAAAATCTGAACGTTTTGTCCCCACACGATTAACGTGGGGGGTTGGTATTCCCTCAGGTATGCTTGCCACTTTGGGTACAGTGGCGGGTTCGAACCATAGCTATAGAACAACTGAAGTTGAATCGCTTCATTTCCGGGTCGATCCAACAGTCTTTGGGTGACGTGCCAGTTGTCGGGGCTGATCATCTCCTTGTTACGAACCCCGTTGGTATACTGCCATTGGGTCGCGCCCAATGTTACCAGGAAGCGGAGCGCGTCCTCATTTGACATGTTTGGCTGGTTGTATGCCGCCTTGACGTTCTTCCACCATTCGTTGTCGAGGCCCTTATTGATGGCTTTGCGATCTTTCCAGTACTCCCTGATCGGCTCCCAGAAATTGTTGTCGATTCCTTCGACGTAGGCGTTGCCATTCTGGATGACGAGTGCCTGGACTCGTTCCGGATGGTTCACGGCAAGACGGAATCCCACTGGCGCCCCATAATCCATCAAGTACAGACTGTACGTTTTCAGCCCAACCTTTTGAATGAAAGCCTCCATGACTTTGGCTAGGTTATCGAACGTGTAGTCAAACTCATCGACCATTGGCATGGAGCTGTTGCCGAATCCCGGATAGTCCGGGGCGATGATATGAAATCGATCCGACAACGCCGGAATCAAATTTCGAAACATGTGCGAAGATGTTGGGAATCCATGGAGCAACAGAATGGTTGGCGCATTGGTCGGGCCCGCCTCACGGTAGAAAATATCGAGCCCATCCACTTCGATGGTTTTGTGAAGCGTTGGGTAACTGACAGGTGCGGTGACCATAGTTTTTGCTTCCGGCTCTATTGGGTTCGAAGCAACGGCTCCCATCACTAAAGCGCCAATGAGGCTAAATGGCACAACGGCCAGTATCGTGATGATTGATTTGAATGTGTGTTTGAAGCGTTTCATGGTTATTTTTTCCTTTTGGTTTTTGCGAGGATGAAATTTAAATTCAACCCCTCACCCTAGCCCTCTCCCCACAGGGGCGAGGGTATAGAGGAGTCATCAAAATTGTTACATTGTCCATGGCAATAACACGAAATTGCCTTTGACTTGATTGGTGGCCAGGAGCCGATGGGCTTCGGCGGCTTGGCTAAGTGGGAAGGTCCGATCTATCGTCGGTTTGATCCGCCCGACCCGAACCTGTTCCAAACCCCATTCCAAATCTTCAGGGTCGGCGAAGATGGTCCCTCGAAGCTGTTTCTGTGTGAAAAAGAAATCCCGGACGTTGAATGTGGCCTCAGCTCCGGCGGTAAAACCGTACGCCACGATGATGCCGAAGGGGCGGACTGCCTCAATGGTTTGTGCCAGTTCGCTGCCCCCTAAATTGTCGATGGCCACGTCTGCACCCTTTCCACCTGTCCAGGTTTTCACTTGTGCGACCACGTCTTCTTTGCGCGTGTTGATCACAAGGTCTGCCCCAAGTGACTGAACATATTCACCTTTCACGTCATCTCTAACAGTTGTGGCAACCTTGGCGCCCAATGCTTTCGCGACTTGAATGTGCATGCTGCCCGATCCTGATGCCCCGGCCGTGATTAATACGTAGTCTCCGGCTTTAACTTCGCCTACTTGTTTGATTGCCCGAACAGAGGTTCCAAGGACAACGGGCAGGGTGGCGACTTCTTCAGGAGATAACCCGGTCTCATCTTTCACCACCCACCGGGCCGGAACTTCCATATACTGGGCGTACGATCCCCAAAGATGTACGCCGGGCACGACAAAGCTCGGTGAGATGGCTAGGGGTCGGTTGTGATCATCTTCTTCGCGTAATGTAAAACCTGCAGCGGGAATCACGCGTTCCCCTATTTGAACATCCGTTACGCCTTCACCTAATTCCACGACTTCGCCCACGGCATCCACCCCAAGGATATGCGGGAGGGGTAAATCTGGAGCCACGGACCCTTCGCGAAGGTAATGATCTAAGCGGTTCAACCCTGCTGCTAGAACCTTAATCAAAATGTTTCCAGGTTTTGGCTTGGGTGTGTCGATCTCTTCGTATTGGAGTACATCGGGCTCTCCAAATTGCCGAAGGACTGCGGCTTTCATGGTTTTAGTTGGTGGAGCCTGGCTAAATTGTTCAGTGGTAGTTTCTGGCAAAGTTGCTGTGCTCATGATTGTTCTCCTTATAATTGTGTGAAGTGTTAGACGACGGCTAATTTTTCGACTACTGGAAAGTCAATTTCTGTTTGGGCTACATGGTTGAAATAATTCATGAACAGGGTTAGCCCGACGTTAGCGATAATCTCGGCAGTCTCGCCTTCAGTCACGCCGGCTTTGTGAAGTTTGGCGATCTCCTCATCCGTGACCCACCCGCGATTCACAACCAATGTGCTGGCAAACTCAAGAATGGCCGCTTCCTTTCCATCTGGAGATTCTCCTCGACGACTATCACGGATCGCTTCCTCGCTGAGACCCACGGTGCGTCCAATAGCCGAATGCGCTGCAAGGCAGTATTCGCATTGATTGTCCTGGGCCACGACTAAGGCAATTTGCTCTCGTAATTTTGGAGAGAGCGAACCTTTGCCCAACGCATTCGAAAAATTGAGATAGCCCTGAAGCACCGCTGGCGAGTTGGCCATGGTCCGCATAATGTTGGGGGTAAATCCGAGCTTCTTCTGGACACCATCCAACAATTGTTTGGCTGGCCCAGTGGCGGTTTCAGGATCGATGGCTTGTAAACGTTGCATGATATTCTCCTTGTGTTTTGGGTTTACCGTTTTGCTGTCTTGTACTTCTCATTTCAATTAATGTGCCAAGCTGTACTCATCTGCAACCAGTTGAATTAATTGATAAATTGTTAGTGTGAGCCGATTGCGAAAAGAACGAATTTCCGTTGTTATGACGTGATCAGGTATAATCCACGAAACTTCGTGGAGGAAAAAAACATGGCAACAGAGAAGATCTGCCCCACCGAATTCGCGTCATTTAAATGCTTGGTGTTGGATATCGCGCAGCAGCGGACGCTCGATGAGTTGCTGAAACTCATCGTGAACCGAATGGCCGCGCGGCCAGAAGTGGCATTGGTTCGGATTTGGTTAATACGACCTGGAGATGTGTGTGGGAATTGTCGAATGCGGGATGATTGTCCGGATCAAACATCCTGTTTGCACTTGGTGGCCAGTGCCGGCCAGTCAGTGGTAAATCCCAACGAAGAATGGAATGGATTGAATGGGCATTTTCGTCGGTTTCCTATTGGCTCCTGTAAGGTGGGGCGCATTGGAGGAACCGGGGAACCCGTCATCATTCATGAAATCAAAGATGACAAGAATTGGATTGCGCGACCAGGGTGGGCAAGTCAGGAAGGAATCCACGGGTTTCACGGACAACCAATCATGTATCAAGATCATATTCTAGGGGTCCTGGCAGTCTTTACACGTGAACCTGTGACGGAAGATGCCCCGACCTGGTTACGAATGATTGCCGATCATGTGGCCGTGGCCATTGCCAACACGAATGCGTTTGAAGAAATTGAACACCTGCAAGAGCAACTCAAATTAGAAAATACCTTTCTGCGCGAAGAGGTACTAGAGGCCCAAGCCTTTGGGGAAATTGTCGGACAGAGTCCAGCGTTACGTGCGGTGCTTCAGCAGATTGAGTTAGTGGCGCCTACGGATGCCAGTGTACTGATTCTTGGAGAATCCGGAACGGGGAAAGAGTTAGTGGTACGAGAAATTCACAAGCGTAGTCTTCGCAAAGACAAACCACTGGTGAAGGTGAACTGTGCCTCGATCCCAAGGGAATTGTACGAAAGCGAATTCTTTGGACATGTGAAGGGTGCCTTTACAGGAGCGCTCAAAGATCGGGCAGGCCGGTTTGAAGTCGCCGATGGCGGCACGTTGTTTCTGGATGAAGTGGGCGAGATTCCCTTAGATCTCCAAAGTAAACTCTTGCGCGTGCTGCAAGAAAATCAATATGAACGGGTAGGGGATGAACGAACCAGACAAGTCGATGTACGCGTCATTGCCGCAACAAATCGCGATTTAAAAAAAGAAGTCGAAGCCGGACGGTTTCGGCAGGACCTGTATTATCGAATAAACGTGTTTCCCCTTGAAGTTGCTCCGCTCAGAGAGCGCAAAGAAGACATCCCACTCCTAGCCGCCAACTTTTTAGAACTCACGTCCAAGAAAATGAATTGTTCCAATCCACCAAGGCTTACTCAGGCCCATGTCATCGACCTGCAAAAATATGACTGGCCTGGAAATATTCGCGAATTGCAAAACGTCATCGAGCGGGCCGTGATCACCTCGCGCTGCAGCACCCTTCAATTTGGCTTGCCCACTGCTTCAGAGTCGGCACGGCCTTCCTTATTGAAAAGAAAAAAATCCGTGAACCCAGGACAAACAGAAATCATGACCGAAGATGAAATGCGCGACTTCGAACGTGAAAACATCCGAACGGCCCTGGAAAAGGCCAACTGGAAAGTCTATGGCGACGACGGTGCCGCGACCTTACTTCACATTAAACCCACGACTCTGGTCTCCCGCATGCAAAAGATGGGGTTAGAAAAGCCGGGGTGAATATAGAATAAAGAGCCGAAAATATAGAATACGTCATTGTAAGACCCAATTTCTGACCCAAGTTTACTCACCGCACGGAGAACTGGTTTAAACGGTTTCTGAAAATCTATTTTGGTTTCGTTATTTCCTTATTGCCTTTATTTAAACTTGCTATTCCCCATAGCTTGATACGGGGTGACTATTGAGATTCCCCCTTTGGAAAAGGGGGGCAGGGGGATTTAGGGTCCCCTATTTTCCACTGAATACCCCGTGTTCTTGCCACGGGGATCTTTATTTGCTCAGGTAAGGGGTCAAATCTTTTGTTGAGAGTCAAGAGCACCAAAGAGTAATTTTCTTTTCCGTACCCCTAATTTTATTACTCCGAAGACATGTTGTTCTGGACGTCTCCCTCGCCTAATTTACGATTTAGCAGCTCCAAGATCATGCTATAGCTAATCTGGGTTGCTGCGGGATCATACCGATAGCCTTCATCGCGGAGAAACGCATGCGCGTTATTGAATTCATGCCATTGAAAGTGTATGCCGTGGTCCGTTAGGGCTTTGTGGATATAAATTGGGGTCAGACACGATTAAAAATTGGATTCCCGCTAAATATCAACGCCGCTTTCATATGGTCGAGTCAAAGTCTCAGCTTTTTCTGGGTGGGCTTAACCCTGGTCGTGGTCCAATGAAAACTGCCAGATAGTATTATTCCTAGGCATGGGCTTCTCCGGTTTGTGTTGAGGGATTATCAGGAAGGGATTACAATAGTCTTGTTGGTTTGAGTCATGTGGTTTTCCAGGAATCACATTGATGAAGGAGGTAGGTGACTTGGATAAATCTATGGATAAATGGATCGTCGCCGACCCTGAGCACCTTGGCGGTGCTCCAAGAGTTCGTGATGCCCGAATCTCCGTGGCCTTTCTTCTCGAGCTTTTGTCCTGTGGAATGACTATTCCGGAGATTGTTAAGGAGTACCCCAGCCTGAGTGAAGAAGCTATCCGTGGAACGTTAGAGGAGTTAGCTCACTCTGACCTGTTACAAGCCTCGTGAGAATTTTGCTTGATGAGAATCTACCCGAATCGTTGGCCTCGGCTCTTCAGCAGCTTGGTCATCATGTGGATACCATCAACAGTCTTCGTCTGAAAGGCTTGGATAACGGAACGCTCTATCGGGAAATCGCCCAAGCCTACGACCTCTGTTTCACCAAAGATGCAGGTTTTGTCCACAATATCCGCCAGACGCGTGAGCCATCGAAAACCAAATTATTGCGAGTGTTGCTTCCACAACAACCAGCCAAGCCGTTTGTCACTGTCTTTGTCCTAGAGTTTCAACGTACGGATTGGAGTCAATACGAGAACGGAAATGATTGGCCGTAAAGGTTGACCATCTGGAAAGTACAAGAGAAAAGAAGGGCCTTTTGTTGAGAGTTAAAAGTCCCGAGGAATTCTTTTCTTTCCCCCCCTAACATTTATTACTCCGAAGGCAAGGCCTTCTGGACATCTCCCTCGCTTAGTTTCCGCTTCAATAACTCCAAGGTCATGCTATAGCTAATCTGTGTTGTTGCGGGGTCATACCGATAGCCTTCATCTCGGAGAAACGCATGAGCGTTATTGAACTCATGCCATTGGAAGTGTACCTCGTGGTCAGTCAGGGCGTTGTAGATCTCCGCACGGCCTTCACGGGGAATATGTGGATCTTGGCGTCCCCAGCCCATGAGAAGTTCGCCTTTAATTTCTCCTACGCGGTCCAGGGTATCGTCGCATTTGCCTTTCCCCAAGCTATGGGTGTGGATATCCGTGGCGAAAAAACATACCCCGGCGAGCACATCCGCATTCATCGCCGCGCGAAATGCTAAATGCCCACCAAGGCAAATCCCCATGGCTCCAAGTTTTCCTGTACAGTGTTGAAACGAGTTGAGAAAGTCCAATGCCGCGCGTGAATCACTATCGTAGCTTGAAATCATCTTGGTAATTTTGTGCTGATTGCCACGGTCGGTGTCGGGTTTATTATAGTTGAGAACTGTGCCCGGTGGCTCCAGCTTATGATAGATTTCAGGGACCAGCACCACAAACCCATGACCAGCAAAGAAGGCTGCGATCCGTCGAATAGGTCCAGTAACCTGATAGATCTCCGAATACAACACAAGACCGGGATATCGACCAGCAGCTGCTGGTCGAAAAATATAGCTACGCATCGGGCCAGTTGCTGTGGAAAGATCAACGGTCTCGGTGTCTGCGATAATTATGAACAAATCCCTTTCTCGGAATGTAACTACTCAGGTCACTTCCCTTTTGGCTCATGACGGCGTTGCTGTGGTGCTCAAATCCTCACGTATTCCCACATACGCTCCGGTTCTGCGCTCCTCGCGCCTTGTCCTGAGCCAAAAGGGAAGTGACCTGAATAGTTACCTTGGAATCTCTGAGGGATGTTAATGTGGTTTCCAGGTTCCTAGCTTTCTTCCCATGGGTTGATTACGGGCACAGTTAATTCTTTAAAATCTTTCGTGTTTCGTGTGGCGATTGTGCTTCGTTTTGCGGTTGCGATTCCTGCAATTTGAGTATCTCTCATATCTACCGTGATCCCACGTTGGCGTCGTTCGGCTGCTAACTCTCCTGCCGCGAGTGCTGCATCTTCATCAAAAGGTAGTATCCTTCCTTCGAGAAGATTTTCCAAGGTCTGGTGAAATGCCTCTTCAAGCTTTACTCGCCGTTTTCCTTTGGTGAGCGTCGACAACCCTAATCGAATTTCAAACACGGTAATGGCCGTGATCCAGATTGATTCCCAAGCTTGCCGGTCTAGCCATGCTACGATCGTGCGGTTTCCCTTTTCTTGCATGACTGCAGAAAGGATATTCGTGTCAAGAATGATCATTTTTCGAATCCAGTTGGTTTGGGCGACATGCCTTTAAGTTCTGGAATGTCTTGTTTTAGCCCAATACCTTGGAATAGCTGGTTCATTGCTGATCCAAAGCCACCTTTGCGTTTGCCCTCTCCTTTTGTGGCATTGCGAAGAATATCGCGCACTTCTTCCTCCACACTTCGCCCATGTCGTGACGCGCGTTTCCGTAAACGAGCCTTTACGTCTTCTTCCAGGTTCCGGACAATCAGTTGTGCCATAAGAATGCCTCCTTATTCGCTATCATGATATCATTATTGGCGGGTAACGACAACCATTTGGAGCATTCAGTAGGATAGAAAAAAAGAATCGAGGAACGTTTTTGTAACTACTTCCCTCGTAAAATTTTGTTTACTGATTGGTCTTGTTGTAATGAGATGACACTGCCTCTTCGGCGTCGGTCGGCGGCGCCGTATTGGTGCCCATTGAATTTATGTATTACGACGGCTTGAACGGCGCCAATCATTTGGGACGGATCGCCTTTGAGCCGATGTCCTAAGGCCTTCAATTGCATGACCACGTTCGAAGAAAATTGTGCTTCTAAGGCGAGGCTTCCATTCGCGCTGGTTTGCGAGAGGCGGGGAGCGTCAATGGCTTCTTGAATGGGCATCCGGTGATCAATCAAGTTGAGAGTGACATTCACGACAGAATTGATGATGGTGGAACCTCCAGGCGAGCCATAGGCGGCGATGGGCTGGTTGTGGTGAAAGACGATGGTGGGGGCCATGCTGCTTCGTGGTCGTTTGCCTGGTGCGACATCATTAGCTCCGGGATTGAAATGGTTGGAGTCGGTATTCAACGCTGGAACCGCGTTAAAGTCCGTGAGCTCATTGTTGAGAAGAAAACCAAAACCAGGGACCATGAGTCCTGTGCCCCATTTGGATTCGATGGTATTGGTATAGGTGACGATGTTGCCGGCTTGGTCGATGATGGTGAAGTGGGTGGTGTTAATTCCTTCCTCATTGAAAGAGGGGCTCTCCTGAATGAGTACCGAGCGGTTTTCAGAGGATGTATCAAAAAGTTGTGGATTCCCTGCGGTGACCAACTCTCGCCGTGTATCGGGATGAATCAAGGCCGATCTGGAATCAATATAGTTTTGGTTCAGCATGCTCTGCGTCGGCATGGCCACCACATCCGCATCGCCCATCCAGACTGCACGATCCGCAAAGGTTATGCGCATGGCTTCAATCATGACATGAAGCGTTCGAGTTGATCCGAAGCCATAGCCCTGAGTGCGATCTCCTATGGGAAATCGTTCAAGGAGTTTGAGAATGTGCAGGACAGTGAGTCCTCCTGAAGAGGGTGGGGGCATTGAGAGAATCCGGTACCCTCGATACGTGGCTTCAACTGGTTGGCGGATCACTGGCTGATAGTTGGCCAGGTCGTGTGCCGCCATGCGGCCTTGTAGTTGTTTCTGATCAGACGGGTTTGTGGTTGTTCGAGCATGCCGTTGTGTGGCGACAATGGCTTCGGCAATCTTTCCGGTATACAACGCATTGGGACCTTGCGTGGCGATGAGTCGAAATGTTTTGGCCAAATCCGGCTGGACGAGCAATTTGCCCTGCTTGAGTGGAACTCCATTTGGTGCAAAAACCTTGCGGGCTACTTGATACGATGAGTTGCCGGGTTCATTCGCGAGGCGTCCATCTTTGATTCCAAGGTAAATGTCCTCAGCGAGTCGTTTGCTGACTCGAATCCCGTCCGAAGCCATCTGGGTTGCGGGTGCTATGACCTCGGCAAGCGAAAGTGTTCCCCACTTGTTCAGTGCCATTGCGATTCCGCGAACCATTCCCGGCACGCCTACGGCCAGGCCACCTGTTGAGCGAATAGGATAGGGAAACGGTTTGCCCTCTGTGTCGAGAAACATGTCGGGAGTGGCCATGGAGGGAGCCGTTTCTCGGGAATCGACGATAAGTGTATCTTTCGTTTGGGCAAAGTAGATCATCATGAAGCCCCCACCACCAATGCCGGAGGACTGCGGTTCCACTACATTGAGTGCAAAGGCCACGGCAGCAGCGGCATCAATGGCATTTCCTCCTTGTTGAAGGATGTCGGCTCCCACTCTGGCTGCGGCAGGTTCCGTCGTTGTGACGACTCCGCCGCGGACCCCGGGAATTCCAATGGCTTGATTGTTGGGCGTGGCGTTGGTGTAACTCGGGAACAGCGCCAATGCGGCAAGGGTCAGTATGAAGAGGGGCAAGTGCATGGTCTTTTAACCTAGAAACGGTAGTTGGATCACAAAAGTCCGCGCAAGCTCAAGGAGCCTGTCCAAGATTAGACGGATCTACTGCAGGTGCGCTGGAGGTGGCCAGATCTTCCGATCCTTTTCGGGGAATGTTGAAAAAGGCCCCCAACTGCGTTCTCGGGCTTTTGGCGTGCTCACGTACTCCGTGTACGCTCCGCGCGCCAAAACCCCTGCGGCCTTGCTGGATGGCCTTTTTGAACATTTCCCGTTTTCGTTAAATAGGCACCACTATTCGTCTCAAACGATCGAAACATCTGACTCAAACCAGCACCCCCTCGCAACGATCCCTAATCTCGGACAGGCTCCCTGGCGCACCTGGCGCAATAAAAATTTCCTCATCACCACCGAGGTGGCTACGGATTTTTTTATTGCACCATGCCCCGCGTTTCGCGGCAGTGGCGCCGATGGCGAGTGGCATCGATGATGGGTTGTTTCCCTTCTTACGTAACCTTCGGCAGATGCCCTTATATGTCATCCATGGCGCCAAGGACCAAATCATGCCGGTGTGGTTAAGCCAGAATATCACGGTGGGCCCCAATTGGGCCATCAGCTTTGAGGGCACGATTACTCCTCAACTTGAGACGCTGCTTCGTGAGGTTCGGCGACGCCGCGATCCTTCCATGGTGTTTCTGGCCAAACTGACTGTGGATGTTCACGAGTAGATCGACTCGCCTCTTTTCCTCGTTCCTCCCTATCGTTTTCCCCCTCGTTTGAGGGGGTTGTTGTGTAGATGGCCATCCGATTATCCCCTTTTTCCCATTCCCGTTCGTTGGTGTCAGAAATTTTTCCCATTATGTATTGGTTGGTTTCCCTTTTTGTTTTCGACAGTTAGTGGCAAGTATGCATATTTAGCTGGATTTGTGTTGGATAATTTTACAAAATCGATTTGAGCAGATTTTTGTTCCAAAATGAGATAGATTTTTTTCGCCATTTCCACTCCTTCACTTCCAAAACTTATGGTTCTTTGGATTCGATCGCTTGGTGTGTTTACCTTTCCTGTTTTCGTGTTAGAAATACGAATTCATTCATAGAATCAATCGATTAGAAAACTTTGCCATAGATCAAATCCCTGCCTGGACGAGTTTTGGCTTCGATGTTTCAGCAATCCTCCATGGAGGACAGGATTTGTGATTTTCCACTTTCCGGCCATCTGTAAGAACGTGTATGCGTACGTACAAGTCTTGACTGTGGGGTGAATGTGTAATGAAAAACGTCAGAGAATTTTACAAAACTGAAATGAATCTCAACTATAACTCTGGGAAAAGTGTTTGTAGCTCATGGTGAAATAGTCTTTTCAATCAATGCAATAGGTGAAAATGGATGATGGAAAAGTCCTCAGCTACAGGACTAGCATGAATATTGCTGTATGAGTGTTTAGAGCAATAGTGCTCACATTTTTTACTCAACAACAATAAGGAGGGAAGAGTCGTCTTGTTGTGACTTTTCAATCATCGGAAACCGATGGCAAGACCAATGGGAGGAATGGATGTCCATGCAAAAACGGGTTTTCCCGTTTTCTGATGATGGAAAAGCTTTCCTGCGCAGTTAGAGGTCACGGGCTTTTTCTTTTCCTTATTAAGTATGGAGGTATTCGTGATGAAGTTACGAAACATTTTACCCCAACTCGTACTTGGGGTTTTGTTTGTCGGGGGAGGAGTTGTCCCACAAGCCCATGGAAATTCTATCTGGACCTATGCAGGTGATGGTGATGGGCATACTGTGACGGCATTTTTGGAATTGGACTTTGATCCGCCACTTCCAGTTTCACCTGTCACAGGAATGCAATTTACCAAAGTCAATGTCATGGATTCTGAATTTACCATCTCTGGCCCGAATTTTCCCGGGTTTGTTGGTGCGACGACTTTTTTGTTTTCGCCGGGGTCGTTTACTTTCGATCATGGAACATTGGTTGACGCCACGGGCGTGGTGCTTCCTCCAGATGACCTTGGTTGCAGTGAGGTAACTGTTATTTTCCCGGGATGCTTTTGGGAGTACGTCGGTGGGGGGTTGGAAGTCGTGCAGTTTCTGTCAGCCACCATTTTCAACGGGGATTTTTGGCAAGTGGATGCCTCTACGTTCGGGGGGGACGTTGGTGCCTTACTGAATGGTAACACCACTCTTGGTAATTTTACTTTGAGTGGAGGCGGTACATGGACTCCTCCACCCGGAAATACCGACCCCAATCCCATTCCTGAACCGAGCACGATGCTCTTATTGGGTGTGGGCCTGGTTGGTCTCGTGGGCTGGCAGATGAGGAAAAGGAAGGGCTAAGGACGAGTCAACTTCCTGTTCCTGTTGTGAAAGGGCTTCATGCTGAGGATGAGCATGGGGCTCTTTTTTTGTGCATTGCGTTTCGGACGATATCGAGTTTGAGCTAAATCCGTCCATCCTTTATGGTGAAGAAAATTTCACTTTCTGTGAGAAAATTATGCCAAAAGCCTTAGCCATTTTGGGAACCGCGTCTGATGTGGGGAAGAGTCTGGTGTCTTCTGGGCTGGGACGCCTCTTGCATCAAAAAGGGATCAATGTCGCGCCGTTTAAGTCGCAGAATATGTCCTTGAATTCATTTGTGACGGTGGATGGTGGGGAGATGGGGCGAGCGCAAGTGTTACAAGCCCAGGCGTGCGGCTTGTTGCCCCATGTGGATATGAATCCCATCCTGCTCAAACCTGAGGCCGACCATCGCTCGCAAGTGATTGTCCAAGGGAAGGTCTGGGGCAGTTATGATGCCAATGGATACTTTGGCTGCAGGCCCGAGTTATTTCGTTTTGTGCAAGAGAGTTATGCACGGTTGGCGGCACGGCATGATGTGTTGATTATCGAAGGCGCGGGGAGTGCGGCTGAGGTGAATTTGCGAGATCGTGATTTGGTCAATTGGCCTGTGGTGGATATGGCGGATGCGTCCGTCATTCTGGTTGCGGATATTGATCGGGGTGGGGTGTTTGCGCAAATCATTGGGACTCTCGATTTGTTGGAGCCGCATGAGCGTCGACGAGTCATGGGCGTGATCGTCAATAAATTTCGTGGAGACCGGCGATTGTTTGATGATGGCGTCCGAATCCTTGAGGAACGGACAGGTGTTCCCGTTTTAGGGGTTGTGCCGTTCCTTCGACAGCTCGAATTGGATCAAGAAGATAGCGTGACTGTCGATTCGAAGGACTCCAAACCCTTTTCCACGCAGACCGTCAACGTGGCGGTCGTGTTGCTTCCGCATCTGAGCAACTTCACGGACTTTAATTCGATGGCCGCGGAAGATGATGTCGCGTTTCATTACATTAAACGACCTGAACAACTAGATGACGTGGATGTGGTGATCCTTCCCGGTACAAAGAATACGATTGCCGACCTTCAGTATCTGTTGGACCAGGGATTTTGCGAAAAACTTGAAGCACATGTTCAAGAGAAAAACGGGGAACTGGTGGGGCTATGTGGCGGGTTTCAAATGTTGGGCAAGAGGGTGGCCGATCCACAGGGAGTTGAGGAGGGAGGAGAAATCCAAGGTCTCGGCTTTTTGGATATGACGTCCGAGTTGTTACCGGATAAACATACCTCCCAAGTGACGGCTCAGTCTTTATTTTTGTCTGCCATGTCGGACCGTCACGTGATGGGCTATGAGATTCATATGGGGATCACGCATCGAAATTCTGGCTCCCCTTGTTTCCAAATTGTTGAGAGGCCTGGGGGGCGTGAAGGGGAATTGCAAGTTGATGGCGCGATGTCGAGCGATGGATCGGTGTGGGGTACGTATATTCATGGCGTGTTCGATCAGCCTGGGTTTCGGCGAGCGTGGCTCAATCGTATTCGGCAACGAAAGGGATTACAGGCGCTCGACGTGTCAGTTTCCCAGTCTGTTTCACGACGCATGTCCACAGCCCTTGATCGTTGGGCTGCGCATGTGGCACGGCACGTGAATGTTCCATACATTCTTTCGTATTTGGGTATCGGCGATAAGAAAAAATAACTAGGTGAAAAGACGGTTATTTAAAGGAATTCCTGTTTTCGTTGACTTCTAAGCGATGGCTATGTTATTTGCAATGAGCTTGCATTAGTGGAATCCCTGAATGTATTGTTCCTGTGCGTGGGGTTTGGTCAGCTATCATGAAAACCACATTAAAAGATGAGTTGAGGGCTGCCGGCAAGCGGATGACGCGAACCCGAAAAGCTGTGCTGTCGGTTCTTGAAGACACAAAGCTTCCCTTAAGCGCGACTGAACTCTTTGGCCAATTACAGAAAGCACAGGTCGCAATTGATCTCGTGACGGTCTATCGCAACTTAACCGCATTAAAAGAGCTAGGACTAGTCACACAGTTGGAGCTGCATCAAGAAGGGCAGTTTCGCTACGAAATTAAAGAAGGCCGTGAGCATCATCACCACATTCGGTGTAAGACGTGTGGACGCATCGTGGACCTGCTCTTGTGCCCATTGAAAAAACTCACGGCCCTGATTGAGCGAGAAACTCGGTTCGTAGTTGGGGATCATTCCCTGGAATTTAGTGGGTGGTGTCCCAAATGCCAGTAAGTGGCTGTTGAAAAAGCATGCCCTGAGTCTGGCCGAAGGGTCCGCCAGCGGCGTTCTTGGCCCTTTATCGTGCTCACGTACTATGAGTACGCTCCGCGCGCCAAAGCGCCTGCGGCCTTGCCTGTGGAAGGGCGCGTCTTGGCGCGCCTGGGTTGGGCGGGTCAGACAATGGGCCTCTTTGAACAGCCCCAGTAGCGGTTACATAACAGGAGAAGTAGGAGAAGCATGTCTAAGTTAGGCGTAAAATTATCCAAAGCCGGGTCAATGATTTCTCTTGTGTGTGCGGTGCACTGCGCGTTGACACCGTTGGTGTTGCTGGCGCTTCCCTTGCTGGCGGCTCAATATGGTGGGGCGCTAGAAGGCCTGTTTGGCGCGGTTTTTTCGCATTCCTTCGAATGGGTATTTTTAGGCGTGATAGTGGTCGTCGCCGGGTTTGGTGTGCTGGTGACATATCCGGTCCATGGCGATCGGCGTCCGGCCATGTTAACGGTCGTGGGATTTCTGATTTTGCTATCGACTCGGCTTTTTGTCGAACTTGGAACATCACTGGAAATTTCAGGAGATTTAATTGGCGCATCGATCATCGCCTGGGGTGGATTTTTTAACCGTTCTCTGTGTCACTGCCATGGCTGTCATGAAGAAAGTGGAGACGTAGTGTTTGACGAGGGCAGCGAGCAGGGTTCTGTCCCGGCTTCACCCGTGCAGTAAGGGCTTGTGAAGCAATAACTTGGACAAAATCGCGTCCAGATTTGGACGTAACGATTGAGAAAAAACCGAGGCGTAGGATGCCTATGTTGAGGTTTTTTCGATTGAGACGCGTTCAAAGATGGCCCGAAGATGGGATGCGAGATGTCCAGGTTATTGTTTCACAGGCCCTAGGTTGGAATAATGATCTGGGTGTTCAATCATCATTTTTTGCGTGAGGTCGTTGGGGCTATAATGCCAGAGTGGTTAACATTTATCATTGAGCTGTTTCGATCTGGCCAAGGCGTTCCCTTCCTCGCCGTGTCTATAGTGTGTATCCTTTCTCTCTATTTCTTTGGTCTCATCCTGACCATGGTCTTTCCAGTCTGGCGTCGCTTTCGCAACCCCCATCAGTAGCCCGGAACTATTTTATTATTATTATATTAGATCAGACTTGAATTAATTGTCGCTTCTCCAAATCTTTAAGGCCGTGAATTGTATTTAATCGAGTCTGACCCCATTTTTGTTTCGGGGTGAATATGGTTGTGTGGTTCGTGCGTGTGATGGTCGGTCATGGGCTCGGCCTCCTGTCATGGGCCAAGGCTAATGGGTGACCGCTTTTTCCCGTGACTCCTTGGCGAGCCCTTCGGCGAGTTCGTTTAGTAAGGTTTCAGTATCTTCTAAGCCAATACAGGCGTCGGTAATTGAAATACCGTATTCCAGGGTTTTCCCTTTCCCCCACGATTGTTTGCCTGGTTTCAAATTACTTTCCAGCAACAATCCGAGGATCCCTTTTTGTCCTTCACAATGTTGTTTGAGAACGGAGTGCGCCACGGGAATTTGTCGTGTGTGATCTTTGTCGGAATTTCCGTGTGAACAATCCACCATGATGGGCCGGTTGATGTCTTCCTTCACCAGGCTTTCGAGGGCTTGAATAATATGCTCACGGCCATAGTTTGTTTTTCCGCCGCCACCCCGTAGGACAATATGGCGATCCGGGTTGCCATTGGTCTTGATGATGGATGTCACGCCATTGACGTTGATGCCGACAAAGCTGTGTGGGTGACTGGCGGCGACCATGGCATTCAGCGCCCCTTGGAGGCTTCCGTCTGTTCCATTTTTAAAGCCGATAGGCATGGAGAGACCGCTAGCCATTTCCCGATGCGTTTGGCTTTCTGTGGTGCGTGCGCCGATGGCAGCCCAACTGAGCAAGTCGGAAATGTATTGAGGTGTGACCGGGTCGAGCAATTCGCTACCGCAGGGAACACCCATATTATTGATATTCAATAAAATAGTTCGTGCCAATTCAAAACCAGAGGCAATGTCACATGAGCCATCCAAATGTGGATCGTTGATGAGGCCTTTCCATCCCACCGTCGTACGTGGCTTTTCAAAATAGGTTCGCATGATGATGAGTAAGTGATCTTTCGTGGTGTCGGCGATCCGTTTTAAGGATTCGGCATACGTGTAGGCTTGTTCAGGATCATGGATGGAGCAAGGCCCGACGACAACGAGCAGGCGGTGTTGGTCTCGGCCATACAAGACATCTTGAACGGCATGACGGGATTCAATCACCACCCGTTCGGCCACTTCCGTCATGGGCCGCTTTTCTTTGACCTGCCGTGGGGTGACTAATTCTTTGATGTCAATGACGTGCCTATTATTGATGAGTTCTTTCATGACGGGGACCTTCTTCCGGAAATGATGAGCGCAGGGCCAACTCCTTGATGAATAAATGTATACTATGCTTCTCGGTTCGATGTCGAGAAATGCCAGTATGAGGATTGTGGAAGTACGTATTTTAAGGAATCTGTTGGTTGGCCTGCAAGGGTTGTGTGTTTCGTGGCCTTTGAAGGATGGTGATTCTTGTTTTGCCAAGCTATGCGGATTGGTACTGTGAGCTGGAATGGATGTGTGATGAGGGTGTGATGAACCCTTAGGCCACCGTATTGATGAGCTTGGCCTGTTGTGAGCCGGACCATCGTTCCAGGTCCCGACAGGCCACATCCGAGGTAGAGGTAAATTGAAATTGGATGCCCATTTGTAGTTCTGGTGTTGGATCGATCCATTCAATACGTCCATGAAATTTTGAGGTGTGATCGAGCTCAGGTAACCGGCAGGTGAGGACGACGGTCAGTGTGGCCAAGCTCGGCCAGGTGATTTCTGATGTGACCAGTTGGCAGCCCATCGTGCATAAGTCGATCAGGGTAGTCGGGAGAACGGCGAGCACATCACCATTGTGATTGGTTGGACGAATGATGCCGGAGATGTTCACTGGCACACGAGGATGAATTCGAGGGGAGCGACGCGTGATTTTCTTGGGACTATTCAATAGTAACGCTCCTTGCTTAAGGAGTACTTCCTTGATGGTGGTTTCGAATTGGTAGGTTTCTCCTTCAATCAACGTGTGTCCTCGGCATGTCATGCCCGGTTTGAACTGTTGCCAGGTCGTGTGAGTCGGAAGTGCGCAGAGTAGTGATTGGTCCGAACCCAGTCCAATGAGATGTCCTCGCAACATGGCAGACTGGTGTTCCTCTTCAAGGCGAAGCCAAACCGTATTGGTGGTTGAAGGTGAGGTGGTCTGTGAGGATTGATACATCTCTCAACTGTTTTCGGTCGTTTTCCCAAATGCTTCAGTCAAAGTCTGTGGTTGATAGGTTGGATGTCTAACCTCTTCTCGCCGAGACGAAAGGTGTCCCTGGCCTATCAGTGCGCAAAGCAACGTAGACGAAACCTATCCTTCTAAAAAGGAAGGCAACATGGAGGAAGCTGCAGTGTGGGAACGGAATGGTGGTTTAGCTAGGAGCTTGTCCGAGATTCGGGATCATCGCGAGGTTGATTGCTCGTGAGGTCATTGATCAGGGTTTCTCGAATCAGTTGAGCAGCCACAACGTTAGAGTCGATGTGATAGGATCCGGCTTCGAGTGCCTGACGAATTTTTTCCAGGCGATCAGGGCGGATGTCCGGCGCTTGATCGATACGTTTTAAAATCTGTTGATATTCGGTATTCTCGGGTGAGAGTTCAACGGGATCTGTGTTGTGGGGAGCGCCCGAGGTTATGTTCGAGACGTGTTGGCGCAGAGGCACGGCCTTCGAAAGTGGAGGGTGATGGGGTGGTTGTGGAAGTCCTTCGAGCTTTTCTGGGCCTGCCATGATGGTGCCTATCACGTAAAAGGAAAAAGATTGCAACTAAACCTACCGGGATTTTACACTCTTCTCTTCCAGGTAACAAGTGAAGCAGGGGACCCAAGATCCGCGATGGGTTTGGTCAACAGAGGTCCTTTGGCAAAACCCACGTGTTCGCGCCGTTGCTTAGTCAATGGTCTGGCTGGATTTGAGCCACCTCCCAGAGTTGCCTGTCCTGACATGGGATCGACCAGCCTTTTGGGCAGACCACTCCCTTCCTGCTTCCTTCTTCTCTTGTGCTGTCCCCTGCCCCGGCTTAATAAGGCTGGGCAGCTTCTGCACAGCGCGTCCGAATCTCCTCACACAAGCCCCACAGCTGTTGTTGCACTTTGAGGATCACGGCACCAGCATGCCGGACCACTTTGCCCGCCACCTGATACAGCCGCCAACGCACCGTGCGCACTTGGCACTGGCTCCAGGCATAGGGCAACGCCAACAACTTGAACAACACAAACAGGTTGTAGGCTAACACGCCAATGCGAAAGAAGACGGCATTGGCCGCGAAGGTCCCACACGGAAGCCGTTCCATGCCAAAGCCACTCTTCAGTTCTTTGATGCGATTCTCGCTGGTCTCGCCCCGCTGGTTGTACCATCGTACAATCTCCTCAGGGGTTCCATCTCGGTTCGTCGCAATCAGCGTGTAGCGCAGGCTGGGGGCCTCGGGGGCAAACAGATCCTGTTGCACGGGCCGTCGCAATACGATGAGGCGAAAGGCTTGCTTGGTCTTCGCCATACAATGTACCGTTTCAGCGAGATGGCCATCTCGGTAGGGTTGCCACTGGCTCTCAGGGATGGCGGCAATGACGGCCTGCACGGCCGTATCCTGCACGCCCCCAATCGCAAACGTCACGTTGTGCTCCTCGCACCAATTGAACAACTCCGCTTGGTACGCCGCACTATCCGCCCGCACATGAGCAATCCGTTTGCCTTTGGGCATCTGCGCCGCACACGCCTGGGTGAATTCAAGATTGCGGGACGCCGGAGCCTCATTCCCTTCACGAAACTCCTCCCCAAGCACCAGCCCATTTTCCGCCAGGTGCCCCAGCATCGGCAGATAGCCTCGCTCCCCCTTGTACGTCCATTTGGCTGCCTGCTTCTCCGCGACAATCTGCGTGGCATCAAGATCGAGGGTATAGTCCGTGCGCGGTTCCCGCTTCAACGCCCGCCGGATCTGCTGCTGATTGACGACGGCTAAACTTGCTAAACCATCCTTCTCCCCCATGCGTCGCAGCCAATCGCCCGTGGCATCGGCACTGGGAACCACGGGGAGTCGCAGCACGGCCCGCAAGCCCGCATCCTCGCGAATCTGGCGCAGATCCTCCAGCGTCCGGCCCCCGCCATGCAACATCAGCAGCAGGGGCTCGACAAATTGGGCGGGGTGATAGCCGATGCGGCTCCCGGGCGCGGGCAAGGCCGCATTGAGTTGCCGGGGCACATTCATGGCTTGGAGAAACTCCCCGAACAGCGCCAGCCCGCCATGAGCGGTGAGCTGTTCGTCGGTGGGCTCAAGCTTGAACGGAAGAACGGTTTGTGGCATCATTCGTTTCACCTCGTTGGTGAGGAGTGGCTAAGTGGGTGGGCACCCGTATCTTAGCAAATCAACGAGGTTTTTTTATGCCCAAAATAAATCCATCGCGGATCTTGGGGGGGAAGGTATATTCTGTGATGACCTTGAAAGGTGTATGATCCTAGAAACAGCAGTTGGATCACAAAAGTCCGCGCAAGCTCTAAGGTGACCACGACTTTTTGTATTTCACCATGCACGCCAATATCTTGCACGTCTTTTTTTGCGCTCAACTGCCGTTTCTAAGCGGATTCTCTAAAAGCTCTATGACAAACGAGCGATAACCTTTTCGAGAGGAGCACCATCGTTCATGACGCCAGGCGATCTGTTTGTTCCAGCCACGATCACTAAGGTTCATTCGTATGAGCCAGGCGAGGTTCGAAAAATCGAGCTGACGCTTCCCGAGATGTATGAGATCGATGGTCGGGCTCTTCCTATTCACGATAGAATGCGTCCGGGAAGTGCTTTCCTTGCTCGTCCGTTTGGGAAACGGTCTGGAAAGTATCGGCGAAGAATGTATACGCGATCGAATTCCGCAATTGATGCGCCTCGGGTCTTGGAAACTATTGTCAATGACACTCATCGAGAGAAGGCCGATACCTCACCTTGGTGGCAAACCGATGCTGTCGAACATGCTTTGGCGACTGGAGAGACCATTGATGTTCGTGTTGAGGTGAATGAACCAATGGCGGAACTCGTTGTCTATGAAAATAGCCAAAAGATGCAACCCAATAATTTGATCTTGGAAGCGGATGACGAATGGCCGACCATGAGAATTCTTGCGTTGGCATTTTCAACCGGACTCACGCCGTTTCTTTCTCACATTCGTTATATGCAGACACAGGCGTTCGGGAAAACGCCGACGTGCCGCGGGGTTGAGTTTATCCTGGTGTCCAGCGTGCGGAATCCTCGGCAATTGATGGAGCATGAAGAGCTGTTAGCGTTGGCCAGTATCTTTCCCGAGCATTTTGAATATCATCCGGTGTTAACACGGGAATGGCCTGAAGACTGGAACGAATCCAAGGGCCGGATCATTGTAGCAGAAGCCGGCGAGGCTCCTGATGCGCGAGTCAAGCTGGATCCGCTGCTGGCACTGGTCCCGAACGTTGATCAATGTCATATCCGACTGTGTGGGAATGTCAGCGCCCGCGATCAACTGCTTCGCGGTTTGCGTCAGTTAGACATCAATCCGTTGAGTGTTCGCACGGAGGTGTGGTGAGTACATCGTTCCGGTCTGCTTCGACAATCGTCAGACGGTAGACGGGAAACGAAGCTCTTCTTTCCACCCCCTTCCGCCTTACGCCTTCCGTTTCACGAAGGCCAGCGGTCATTTTCATCATACGTGGGTGGCTCAGAGGGCCATGGGAAACTGCTGTGGGAATGTACGACTACACGTTTTCAGGGATTGAGGTTTTGACAGCTTCTTTTTTGGTGGCAATGCTTTGAGGGATTTCGGGTCTGCGAATCAGGCGAACCATGGGCTTGCCAATGAATGCGTGATGACCACAAATAAGACAATGTATGGCCAGGACGGCTAGCAGCTCCTGATTGAATTGTTCAAGGCGAATCGTCCGGGATCCGCATCGAGTACATCGGGGAATAGTTCGTGTTTGTTGCGTGGATGTTGGGGCAGATTCCCGCGAGGAAATTTTGGAGCGACGTGCAGGTTTGGGAGCAGATTTGGTTTTTGTTTTCATGCGCGATCTCCTCAGTGCAGAGTGGTCCTGTCTAAAATATATTCAAGTCGCATGCCAAGATTTAATGGTGTCGGTATTGGTTTTTTGATAAAAGTTCCTCCTTGTTTTATCACGTTCCTGTCCGCCACTCGGAAAAAATTTCCTAGCGATGAGGAATTTCTGGTCCTGTGAATTTGCAATGTTGTGGAAAGTGGGCCAGCGTATCCGCAGTAGATTCGTCTAATCTTGGGCAGGTTCCTAGGGGCCTGTCCGAGATTAGCAATCGTCGCGAGGATGTGCTGGTGTGAGTCAGATTTTTCGATCGTTTGAGGCGAATAGTGGGACTATTCAACGAAAACGGGGAATGTTCAAAAAGGTCGTCCAGCAAGGCCGCAGGGCTTTGGGCGCGCGGAGCGTACACGGAGTACGTGAGCACGCCCAAAGCTCGAGAACGCAGCTGGCGGCCTTTTTCAACATTCCCCGAAAAGGATCGGAAGATCTGACCAAATCCAGCACATCCGCAGTAGATCTGTCTAATCTTGGGCAGGGTCCTAGGGGCGGGAATGGGTGGGCTGATTATGGGAGGCCTGAATTTGGCGGGCACGGTGTTCAAGCGCTGTGGCCTCTTCCAGGCGACTGGCCTCTCGGAGGAGGTCGGCGTATTGGTGAAGAATCATCGCGACGTCTTGGTGTTCAGGGCCATTGACGTGTTCTTTTAACAATAAGGCCTCTTGATACATCCCTTCGGCTTTTTCAAATTCTTCGTGGTCGCGATAAAAAGACGCTAAGCTGTATATCGTGCTCAGCAGGAGTGGGTTGGCTGGTCCTAACTTGCGAGCTTTGGCCATGGTGCGTAGAAGTTGGTCTTCAACATTTTGTTGTTGTTCGATGTGCATAACTTCTGTAGGTGGCAGCGACGGGGGTAGTGTGGATTTCAAGGGACCACCACTACAACTGGCTAGCCACAACAGAAACCCCATAGAGGTAAGACGGATCACGCATGTTGGTACGTGGGCGAATGTCGTCATGGATCAGGAAACCTTGGTGTCTTGGGTACTGTGACTTGGTGGTGGAATACTGCTTTCCTCAAAAATCGTCAAGTACTTTGATGAGAGGACAATGTATTATATGGAGCGCGGGGTAACCGATGCCACTCATTTGGTGTGCGATTTCCGGTCACGGGTATGGGCATGCATCTCAAGTTGTCCCGGTGTTGAACGAGTTGGGGCGGCGAAATCCTACGCTGAAGGTCCTGCTACGCACCACTGTTCCGGGTCATTTTTTTGCCAACCGCTTAACCGTTCCATGGGAACTCAGTGTTCAGAAGCAGGATGTTGGCTGTGTTCAACAGAGCCCGCTCACGATCGATGTGCCGGCAACGTGGCGAGCCTACCACGATTTCCATGATACTTGGGATCGACGGGTATTTGAAGAATGTGAAACCATCAAGCGCTACACTCCTGACCTCGTGCTTTCCAATATTTCGTACTTGGCCTTAGAAGCTGGATCGCGCGCCGGGATTCCTGCTCTTGCGTTAGGTTCCTTGTCTTGGGACCATGTGCTTCACGAGTTGGTGGATCCACACAATCCTGAACACGGGCACATTGTCAGCCATATTCGGGAGGTTTACAAATGCGCTGAACTGGCGATTCGGCTTGCCCCGGCCTTGCCAATGGAATCGTTTTCCCAACATCTTGATGTCGGGCCCATTGGGCATTCCACCCCTGTTGACCCGCGAGTTTTCTCTCACAACATTCGAAAAGCGTCTGATGGGCCTCTGGTTTTAGTCGCATTGGGTGGTGTACCACTGGATTCCTTGCCCTTTGATATCATTGATCAGCTTTCTCCTTATCAATTTCTGTTGGACCTGTCCCTTCCGACCAACTATGCGCGGCTGATGTCTACGCGGGATGTCCCCATGAGTTTTGATGAATTGTTTGGGGCTTCGGATATCATTTTGTCCAAGCCTGGATATGGGACGGTGATAGAAGCGGTAGCGGTCGGAAAGCCCTTCATATATGTGCGGCGATACAATTTCGCTGATGAAGGCGTGTTAGTGGACTACGCACATCGGTACGGACGGTCATACGAACTTTCAAAGGATGATTTTTTTTCAGGAGCATGGCGCGAAGTGTTGGAGGGGGTTCAAGCCCTTCCCGGTCCGAGCGAGCCTCCGCCTGAATCGGGGGTGAGTGCGGCTGCCGATATTCTAGACTCATACCTCTTCATACAGGCATAAGGGCACCTCTAAAAACCCGGCATTTTTTGTGAGGGCAAGGAAGCCGCGCGCGGAAAACCGGAGTGTATGGGCGAATACATGAGGATGTGAGCACGCGGCTGACGCAGTCATCACGGAAAAGGACGGTTTTTAGAGGTGCCCATAACCATGTATTTCTGGTGTGAGGCGTTTAGGGTTCGCGCAAGAATACCCTCCCCTGTTTGGGTGCTGAGACACCTGTCTGGCAAGGCGCGAGGACTGCGCATACTCGTGTATGGAAAGGACGAGCAACGCCGCTAGACTGGATGGATCGACGCCCAAACAGGGGAGGGTATTCTTGCGCCAACCCTAAGCTTGGTCGGGAAGGAGTGGTGGGTAAAAGCTGATGTGCCGGGCTTCCAGGTTATTTTCGAAACGATGCCCGTTAGCGAATCGTTCTTGCCAAAACAAGCCCTGGACCTCGACCATTCGATCGCTTGTCAATTGAATGTCTCCTGTTGTCCGGTCGTGACGTCCAAAGACGAGGACCCGCTGATCTCCGTCTTTGAGGAAAAACACGAAATCAATGAAATGGTGTGTGTCATCAAGGTGCAGCTCAAGTCGTGTGACGGTGCCGCGTAGGCGAATAACTTTTCCATGGTATTTTTCTGGATATTGTAAGACTTGCGAAAGGGGGATGACATCGCCCCGTACCTTGGCAGGTGTTCCATCGGTCCTGTGGTCACGCGCGTTCTTGGGATGGTGTTGGCTTGCCAAAATATCGTTGGGTGTGAATTGTCGGTCGAGAGTAAGCCCTGGTCCGAAGAGCCCTAGAATCAACGGTAAAAAAAGCGCGAAGGGATTCATGTGTCACTCCTTGAGCGCCCCAAGGCCAGGCAGGTTTCGGCAATAATTATATTATTGTATTACTGATAAAAACATGTTATCATTTTAGTTATGACAAGGCAGCAACGATATCAGCGGCGTCACAAGGAAGCCGGCTTGTGTATTTATTGTCCTCGCAAAGCCGTGAGTAACTGGTTTTGTGAAATCCATTTGCGGAAGCGACGGACTATGATGCGTGAGCGGAAAGGAAGCAAACCTTGGCATCCTGGGGGACCGGGACGTCCTCCGTTAACAAGACGAAAAGGATAACCTCCTGGGTTTTGCCACTTCCTTGTAAAAGCCTTTTAGTAAAGGGCACCTCTAAAAACCGTCCTTTTCTGTGATGGCGGCGTTAGCCGTGTGCTCAAATCCTCATGTATTCGCCCATACACTCCGGTTTTCCGCGCGCGGCTTCCTTGCCCTCACAAAAAATGCCTAGTTTTTAGAGGTGCCCTAAATTTCAACCGAATGGCCCTCTGCGCCCTGGTCCTTTCAGGTATTCGGACAATCACTCGAACAATCTAGATGTGTCTTTTTCCTCATACTGGTGCACGAATGTGTGAAGGAAGGCATAGGCCGATTCGTAGATTCCAGGGGACGTGCTTTCCCGTGGACCGGCGATGTTGAGAGTACGGATGTCGTGTTGGTTGAGCCACGATGACACGACGGTGGCATCGGATCTCTGGTCTAAGTTTAGGACAAGATATGGTTTGTGGTGGTGTTTGGCCAAACGAATGGTCAGGGCTGTTCCTCCAGTTGGGGAGTCGTAGGTCAGGACGAAGGTTCCGTCGGAGTCCCTGACATTCCATTCGGTTCGTTGGGAAAACCGAGAAGAGGGTGTTTCCTGTAATGGGTAGAAACGTGGGATTGGGCCGTCTTCTGCCAATCGTCCTTTCGGACACCATCCGCCAATGTGAATGCTGAAGCTGAGGCCTAGATCAAGGGCTGCACGATCCACGCCGGTTTGGCCACCGGAGATGATCTTTCGTATGGGAAGTTTCCGGTTTGGCATCATCATGAACATGGGCCCCCTGCTTGTGGAGCGTGACACATCCCTGTTGTTTACACGTGTTGAGACCGATAAGGACCTGCGAGAAAATAACTTGGACACTATCGCGCCAAGATTTGGGTCGGATTTGAACGGAACGATTGAGAAACACCCGAGGCATAGCACAGCTATGTTGAGGGTTTTTCGATTGAGGCCCGTTCAAAAATGGCCCGAAGATTGGATGCGAGATGTCTAAGTTATTTTCTCGCAGGTCCTAAGCCACTGTAGTTGATCTCAAGAGTGAGATCCAGTCTTTCCGTCTATCATTGCTTTTCTACCAAGGGGGGATGTGATGACGCCAGGTCGTCAATGGAGTCTCGGGCTATTGTTGAGTGTCGTCGCGAGTGTGGCATTTTCAGGGTGTATTTCGGATTCATTGAATCACTACGCCGAAGCTGACTATGGGACCAATCGCGCTGATCGTTTGTGTCATCCCTATTGGGATTGCCAGCAGAGTGAGTGGGAACGGGTGGGAAGTTCCGAGATTGACATGACCGTGGATTATGCTGAATGCGAAGGCAATCTTGATGCCTATGGGGAATGGATCAGTACGACAGTTACGTTGGGATTGGAGACTGGTCGATGCATGGAATCGAAAGGCTACGTGCTGATGTTTCCCAATCCCCTTCGCCGCTAACGAGAAGCCTGTCCCAGATTAGCCGAATCTACTACGGATGCGCTGAAGGTGGCCAGATCTTCCGATCCTTTTCGGGGAATGTTGAAAAAGCATGCCCTCGCGGAGGCGGGGGACCGCCAACCTTCGCCAAGGCTACGGCAGATAAGCCATCTGCGTTCTCGGGCTTTTGGCGTGCTCACGTACTCCCTGTACGCTCCGCGCGCCTAAAGCCCTGCGGCCTTGCTGGACGGCCCCCCGCCTCCGCGAGGGCATGCTTTTTGAATATTTCCCGTTTTCGTTGAAGTCCCACTATTGGCCTCACACGATCGAAACATCTGATTCAAACCAGCACATCCTCGTGACCATCCCTAATCTCGGACAGGCTCCTAACTTCTTGATCGCGTTCCAAGATTGATAGGAATGTGTTGTTGATGTGGGGGTGCATCTTGTGTCGTCTCGGGTTTGCCGCCAGCCAATCTTTGTTTTTCAACCTGCCTCTCATTGTCCCCACATGTGAAGGTTCCTAGAATGACGCCTCATCTGTGATCCACCGGAGTGGTGATGTGCCCCGTTGACTGAGTCCCTCTCCTTGGGAAATCTTTTGAAAAGTGCTAAATATTTAGAACACGTAAAAGAACAATGCGGGTAGTGCCGTGTTGTATGCCCGAAGGATTGGAGCAGTCCGTGACCTTTCAGTGTGTGGCCAACTCATTCAAAGTCTATGGGGGAACTGACGAAATCAACACGGCTCTGTTTGATGAAGAGCTGTTGTTGTTTTCCCGTGGGTATCAACAGGTGTCGTTGGGATGGCCGAAAACTGGACAATCATTTACACACATCGATCAAATGCCATTCACCTGGAAGCTCGAACATCTTCATCACCTCAACTCACTTCCCGTACTTGATTTGACTCGGTGTGTGTCTCCCTTCCGAGGTGAGCAAGCCTTTCGTCGCCGGATTACTCGCTGGAAACCCCAAACCCAATCGAGTCAAACCTCGAAGCCTCGCGTCGTGAGGAAGCAGTAGGACATCATGCCGAGAATTCATCTTGACTATTATGTGACATTGGATGTGACTCCCGAGGCTTCTGCCGAAGAGATCAAGAAGGCATATCGAAAATTGGCTTTGAAGTTTCACCCTGATCGCAATCAGGGGAACAAAGATTCGGAAGAGAAGATCCGAGAACTCAACGCGGCCTATGAAATCCTGGGCGACCCGGAAACCCGAAAATCGTATGAACGAATGCGGTTTGGCGGGTTTGGTGCTAAAACGGATCATCATGAGAATGTGCCGGCCGAGACCGTTGATCCTGGTGTTGTGCTCGAAGGCATGGAAAAAAAATTGTGGGATGAAGGACGGCTTGAAATTTTTCGCACGTTGATGAAGGATATTCCTCGAATAAAAGCAGAGTTAGTGAAAATCCGTGAAGCCACCGTGGCGAAGTTGGGATACGACAAATTCCGTGAAGAGATTGTAAAACATTATGCCGAGGCCGTCATCGCTGAATTCGTTTCTGAAGAAATGAACGAACGTAAAGAACGGCTGATTGATGTAGGTTTTCAAATGATGATGTCGCAAGGCGTTGATGGTATTGGTGGCCAGCAAGGGTACGATTGGGTCAGAACACAATTGGTCGAAGCCTTCGACCGTGGCCGCCTGGATGGATATTGCGAAGCATGTGAATTGCTCTATGTTCGGCGGTGATCAGTCATTTTCTGGCTCAGTATGTTCTGATGTTGTCCCATTTTGATTCCTTCCCCATTTCTTACACGTCTTTTTTGCGCCCAACTGCCGTTTCTAGGTTGAATTGACTTCCCGTTTTTTACATCCTTTCGCCTATGGCTAACTGGATACAGGAGTGTATCCAATTGGATACTAATTTTGGAAAGATGTTTGTGGTGGAAGTTGAATGTTTAGTTGAAAAAACCAATTGTGAGTTGATTTGAAAAATACAGAAAGACAGGCTCTTCCAGGGAAAATTGAGTTTCCTGGGTAATCAAAGTGCCAATGAAATTCTCTGAATAGGTTCCTACAATCGGCACCGGGCCTTTTTAAAATTTCGCTTAGCAGGCATTCCAGAAATGCTGTTCATCCATGAAATTTTGATTATTCCCCTCGTAGAACGCGGAAGAAGTAGGTCTTTTCAATAGTATGTGTTAGATCACCGGGGAGTAATTCGTCCGATTGTCCCAAAGTGTGGGGCATCATAATCTCATTAATTGCGGTTCGCCAATCAGAGTAAAAATTTTTCATGGGATTATCAATGTTTTCTGTTCTGAGGAGATGTCATGAAAAAATATACGTTTGAGAGAGAAGAGTTGGCCAACAGATTATCTGATGGGTGCATTGTCGGGCATACGACCTCAAGCAGCACGAAAATCTGGGTTCGAGTGGCGGTCGCTGGAATGTATACCCTGATTGTGTCGACACAACGCATTAAGGTCGACCCTTATGAAATTGGAAAAGATGAAGAAATAGAAGACTACTTAGAAAGGATTAAAGAACGGGTAGGCATTCGAGATCCGATATTACTACGCCATGAGTTCAATGACGAAAAAGATAAAACACATGTTTTCAATATAGCTCTTCCCAAAGGCCCCGATGAAACATCGGACCAAGGAACCACGTATCATTACGCTGTCGTGGCTAACAAGAAAGTTCCTGTAAATCGTAGATGGCGGTTTGGTTTCGAAAAAGAACATAGTTTTCAAACGCCCCCAGAAGAACCTCAAAATATCACCTTTGGCTATTTCAGTTGTCACGACCCTTTCAAGAAGGGGGCCTCAGGAATTGATTTATGGGATGATTTTTACGACATTCTTACCGAGTATCAGGCGAGTTTTGTGATCGGAGGGGGGGATCAAATCTACATTGATTGCACGAAAGAAGATATTTGGAAATGGGTGAAAGAGAATAAAGATCACCTATGGGATGAATATCAAAATGATAAGCCGGGACTAATTAAATATTTCAAAACGATCTATCGGTATGTGTATAGAAAGTATTGGTCCTTTCCTGAGGTAAGAAAAGTCTTTCGAAGCTTTCCCATGTACATGATGTGGGATGATCATGAAATTATGGACGGGTGGGGGTCCTATACCGATGATGAGAGGTCAGATAAGTTAGATAGTATCTTTGAATGGGAAAATAAAGAACAAAATTTGTTTTTGGTTGACGCCATGTTTGAAGCCGCCAAGGCTGTGTATGTTGAATATCAGCATAGTCATAATCCTGGCGAAACTCCAGTACGTGTCGACCCCACTCCTCAGTTCGATTACCAATTTTGCCAAGGAGATATTGGTTTCTATGCCCTTGATATGCGTGGGCATAGAAACTATGCGGGGAAAGATGGAGAACGGATTTTGGGGAAGAACCAATTTGATCGGTTTAAAACATGGATTCAATCTGATGAGATACAACAGAAAAAAGTCCTATTTATCATTTCTCCGGTTCCAGTGGTCCACTGGCATAGCACGTTCGTCAATGGGTTGGATGTTTCCATTGCCAAGGACGATTTTCGTGATGAATGGGATCATGAAAGTAATTATACGGAAAGAGACAAGATGCTTGATCAGGTGTTTGCGTATTCTCGTGAAGAGGGGAAACCTATCATTTTTTTGAGTGGCGATGTCCACTGTGCTGCTGCGTTCAAACTGACTCGATCAGGCGAAGGGAATGCGAAAGCAAAGGTGTTTCAATTCACGTCTAGTGCGATCACGCGTCCTCCAGCTCATAAAATTGTTTCACTGATGGTACTTGAGAGGGGAAAGCTGGGTCATCGCAAGGATGCACGGAAAAAACAACTGACAAAATTTGAAAAATTATTGTTTGTGGCTCGGCACAATTTTGGTCTGATTCGATGTACGTCAACGAAAAACAAAGGTATGGAAATTTGGGGACATCTCTATAGCAGTGACAATACAGAAAATGAATTAATTTGTAGTCGAATCAAATTGTCGTAAGTCTCTCAGAGCCTGTCCGAGATTAGCGATCGTCACGAGGGTGTGCTGGTTTGAGTCAGATCTTTCGATCATGTGAGGGGAATAGTGGGACTATTCAACGGAAAAGATCGGAAGATCTGGCCAAATCGGATCAGTTGCAATTTTGGTGGAGTAAGGCGAAACCCTATGACACTCCGCCCGTATCACCCCTCGTCCATTGTCATTTTGACCCTTGGGAGAACTCTCCCCCATTCCCGCCCGGGTCACGTTCTTTCGGGCCAAGAGATTTCTCCTTGCACTTGAAATGACAGAAGGAAGCCTTCTAGTTGTTCATCCAACCAGACTTGCTCCTTACCACTTCCGCCTCTTGTCATTTCGACCCTTGGGAGAAATCTCGCCATTCCTGCCACGCCTGAGCAGGCTGTTCACCCCTCAACACGGTCCCCATGACCTGCGGCGGGCCATGGAATAGGTCCCAATTCCACCAAAATGGCAACTGGTCCCTGATTCGTCTCCTCCTTCGAGGTCCCGGTCAGTGGCTTATTAAGTTGTGAAAGGGGGCCTATACGAAAAAATCTTCTCGGTGGGGGCGGAGATCGAGTTCTAAGGTCCAGACGCTACGGTCTTGGGTGATGAGGTTCCAATAGGATTGGACCATTGCATCGGGATCGAGTAAGGGTTCATTGGGATCAGCAAGTGAGGACTTCGTATCCGTAGGTGAAGCAATGCCACCATCGATGATGATATGAGCGACATGGATGCCTTTGGGCTAGAGTCCTCGCGCTAAGGATTCGGCTAGACCCCGCACTCCAAACTTCGCACTGCTAAACGCTAAGGCTCCGCCTCGGCCACGAATGGATAAGGTGGCGCCGGAAAACAAAATGGCACCTCCACCTTGCTTGAGCATGTCGGGTACTGCTTCTTGGCAACACAGGAAACTGGCAAAAGGGCCGACACGCCATAGCTGTGCTAGGCTTCGAATTTTTCTCAATCGTTCCGTCCAAATCCGACCCAAATCTTGGCGCGATATTGTCCAAGTTATTTTCTCTCAGGTCCTAAGGGTTCGCGCAAGAATAACTCCCCATGTTTGGGTGCTGAGACACCTGTCTGGCAAGGCGCGAGGACTGCGCATACTCCTCGTATGGAAAGGACGAGCAACGCCGCCAGACGGGATGGATCGACGCCCAAACATGGGGAGTTATTCTTGCGCGAACCCTTAGGAAGCGCCTAACCCCGACCCAACTCCTGTCACTACAGCAGTTCGCCTCATGATTAGCCCTTCTTCGTTTTCGTGGCAGGTGGTTTCTCTTTTATCACTTCCATTTCTAATTTGATTTTGACCTCATCGCCGACGAGGAGTCCGCCGTTGTCTAACGTGGCGCTAAATTTCATGCCATAGTCTTTGCGATTGATCGTGCCCTTACCGGTAAAGCCTGCACGGGTGTTACCCCAGGGATCTTTCGCAACGCCGTTCATTGTGCCGACCAAGGTGATTTCTTTGGTGATTCCTAGCAAGGTCAATTCTCCTACGACAGTATATGTGTCGCCGGCTTTCTTGTAACTCTTCATCGTATAGGTCATCGTTGGAAACTTCTCGACATCAAAAAAGTCCGGGCTTCGGAGATGTTTGTCTCGTTTTTTGTGATCGGTAAACACTGACTGGGTTTGGATTACGACTTCAATTGCCTTGACCTTTTGAGTCACGGCATCCATTTCAATAAAACCGCTATACTCGGTGAACTTTCCATTCGTTTTGGAAATGACCATATGCGCCACTTGAAAGCCTACGGTAGAGTGGGCGTGATCCACGTTCCATCGGGCCATTTCAGCGTGGGAATTGTGTGATGTTCCCAACACAAACAATGAAAAGGTGACGGCGAGCAGGGTGATTTGAGAAAAGAATTTCATGATGAAGCCTCCGTTGTGAAATAAATGTAGGGTAGGCACCGCCCACAATTCCATTGTGTTTCTGATGTCTACAAAACTGACGCTTTTTCCAACCCTTCGTCAATTAAAGGAATGAGCACCTCAATGGGCTGGTAGCCATGAGCTAAAGGCGTGGCCTGTTGACCGTCTTGAGCAAGGAGAGTAGGAAATCCACTGATGTCCAATTTTCGACAAGAATCAAACTCCTCCAATACTTCTTTTCGTAATTCCGCGCTCTGAAATGAGGTCAGAAATTGTTCCCGATCGATTCCACGTGAAGATGCTAAATCTGCCAACACCTCTACCTTCGTGACATTGAGATTCTCAACATAAAAGGCTCGTTGAACGTCCTGGAAAAAATGAAATACTTGATCGGCTTGGAGTTTTCTCACAGCGACCACGGCTCGGGAAGCGGGTTCTGTGTCGTAGGTAAAGTCTGGACCCATTTGGAAATCGAAATTGAACGGTTGCCCGGTTCGTTGATGCACGGCACGCCAGTGGCCCAGAATATACTCTCGTCTGTGTTCATCAAACCGTTCGGTATTGCCTGGCCGTAATCCTCCCACGAGCAATTGAATGTTCACATGATCCTGATACTTTTTTCCGATCGCCTCCATCACCGGAGAAAATCCCCAGCACCATGAACACATGGGATCGGCGATGTAGAGTAGAGTCTTAGGTAATGAAAACATGTTATTTTTGTCCCCTCTCCCCATTGGGGAGAGGGCTAGGGTGAGGGGGCCTCTTACGATTTCTGAGTAATTATGACGTGTTCTTTGGAATTCGGGACTGCGTGAATCTCACTTTTGCCAAACCCGGCATTGTGGAACATCATGTCTAATTCCTTGCTTTTGCTATTCGCGAAAGTAACCCTTGATGCAGGCATGGGCACATGACCGCGGAAAAAATGGCCGATCCGCTCCATCGATTCTTCTATTTTTCTTCCCGACAGCTGTTCCGTAACCGGATGAGCATATCCTGTAATAGGTTAATCTCTTTTTTCGTAAGAGCCCGTTCAAAATATGGACGTATGAAATTGGCTTGGGCAGGGAAACATTTCCGATGTTTAGCCTCGCCTTTTTTCGTGAGGCGAATATTCATAGCTCGACGATCGCCGGGAATTGGCTGACGCTCAACCAAGCCCTTTTCTTCCAAGCGATCAATAATCCCTGTCAAACTGGCTTTGGCATGTAAGGTGGAGGAAGCCAACTCCACGGCGGTCATCCCCTCAGTGCCTCCCAATTCAGCAATCACGGAAAATTGGGGAGGTGTCAGTCCCATCGATCGAATGTGCCGGTCGCCCACTTCAAAAATAGCCCGCGACGCCTCCACCAGCGGCCGCAAGATTTTCAAATACGGATCATTTTTTAAATCGTAATTATCCATTAGCCTTTAAGTATATAGTTTGAATTTAAACAAAATTCAATGGGTAGCTAGTTGCGGGGAGATATTTCCTTGTTAGGACGGGAGTAGTAATTGACACGTTCCCACTAACCCATCAGTTAATTCGCCAGTTGGATCTGGTTGAAACTCCACAATGACTTGTTCTTGCTGTGCAGGCGAAATGCCTGGGTCACCTAAAATCCAATCTTTGGCATTGAGGTCCTGGATGATGCCGATGTTGGGGAGGGCGTCGCCTTTGAAATAGGTTTGCGTCACAAACTCGGGGTTGCCCTTGGCCCGAATGGAAAAGTGGAGGTGGGGAGGACGGTACCAATCATCCGTGGCAGGATAAAAGCTGGGCAGCACGGATTTAAATAAAAAATAGCCATGTTCGTCCGTGATGGCTTTGCCCCAATATTGAAAATGTTTGTCATGGACACGCTCGATGATCTTTCCTGTTTTGGGATGAGGGAATTGTTGTGGAGCCGAATCATCCCCCCTGTGATTGTATCTTCCAGAAAAATTGGCCTGCCAGAGTAACACCGTGGCTTCAGCCATTGGTTGGCATACATCCGAGCCCGGGGAAGAGGTTCTCAGCACCTGGCCCCGAAAGTAAATGATTTGCCCCTGCGCCTTTCCCGATTTTCCTTTTACCCAGGTGAGGTCATTGTCATTGGCTAAAATGAGGGGAAGGCTTGTATCCTCGCCTTCGCGTATGGGAAACGACACGACATGATCAAAAGGAAAAAAGGGCCCACGGGTTTGTCGTGGCGTTGCCGTTGAGGGACACAGCGCGGAGAGCGCTATGCCGGATGTCGCGAGGAGTCCTAACGTACCCGCGCCAACTTGTAGAAGCCGTCGGCGCGTGATGCCGTTTGGTGGTTTGGAGGGATTGGTGGACACCTTGGTTGGAGCTGAGAAATGTGAATGGTCATCATTCATATTAACTTGCTATTCCCCGTAGCTTGCTACGGGGTTACCGCTTAGGTTCCCCCTTTGGAAAAGGGGGGTAGGGGGATTTTCAAAATCATATTGTTCCTCTGAATACCCCGTCAGCTTGCTGCGGGGATCTTTTATTGGGCACCTCTAAAAACCCGGCATTTTTTGTGAGGGCAAGGAAGCCGCGCGCGGAAAACCGGAGTGTATGGGCGAATACATGAGGATGTGAGCACGCGGCTGACGCCGCCATCACGGAAAAGGACGGTTTTTAGAGGTGCCCTAATGTTTGATTGTACCATTTTCTCCATTGAGAGGCGCGTAAAGACCTCTAAAAAATTTTTGGCCTGTTTTTTGTGGACAAAGTGTTTTCATGCGGTTAACGAATCTGCCCCATGCGTCCGCTTTGATAATCCGCAAAGGCTTGTTGCAGTTCCTCTTTTGTGTTCATCACAAAGGGTCCATACTGGGCCACTGGTTCGCCGTGGGGAATTCCGCCCAAGACGAGAAAGCGTGCTGCGGTCTGTTGCACCGTCGAGACCGCCATTTGAATGGTCGAGCCAGTGGTGAGGACGGCCAGTTGGCCATCTTCGACTTCTTGGCTCTCTGATCCGACCAACACCTTGCCGGAAAAGACGTACACGCCAACATTATGGTCTGGACTGATTTCAATCGAGACGCGACCTCCAGGTTGTATCGTCCAATCGTGATACACCATGGGTGTATGAGTATCGATGATGGCCTCAGCCCCTAATGCCTTCCCTGCAATGACTCTGACTGTGGCTAAACCATCCGGTGAAGTCGCGGTGGGTATCTGATGCTGTGCGACTTCCTGGTATCGAGGTCGAGTCATTTTTAATCGCGCGGGAAGATTCACCCAAATTTGAAAACCGTGCATGGGGCCGCCGTTGTCGAGCATTTTCTGGGAAGGCATTTCGGAATGGACCACACCGGAGCCTGCTGTCATCCATTGCACATCGCCAGGCCTCAACACGCCTTGATGCCCAGCCGAATCCTTATGTTTCATTTCGCCTTCCAGAAGATAGGTCACCGTTTCGAATCCGCGGTGGGGATGGTCGGGAGCTCCAACCGCTTTCCCTGGCGCGTACGTGACTGGACCCATTTCGTCAAGAAGAAGAAAGGGATCTAAGAGATCAAGATCCTGGGAAGGAAAAGGGCGTCGCACGATGAAACCGCCTCCTTCTGTTTGCCGATGAGCCGTCACAATGCTTTTCACTCGGCGTGGTTCGGGTGTGTGTGATGGTTCCATAGTGTCGTGTCCTTCGTGTGTATTCAGGGGTGTGCTGGTTGCTGCTTGTGTCATGGTGGTGGGCCTCCTCTTTTAGCAATTCGTTACACTGGTCTGCCTGATGTATGCGAAGAGGTGACGCGTATTCTGTACTCATCAGGTCCCTTCAGGTAGAAATTATCGTGGATTCGTCCTGTCTCGATATCCGAGGGAGCCATGCCAAGGTCCACGCAGCGTTGTCGTGCCTCTGTAAGGTCATCCACCATCAAATCGAAATTGGGAGTCTGGTTTGGTTCGATGGTGGCACCATTTTCAGGTGTCTCTAAAACCAAGTGTGTGCCACCGCGGAGTTCGAGGACGGCAAAGTCATGATCGTGGTGAATGTGGCGCATTCCCAAATGAACAAAGTACTCAACAGCTTGCGGAACGTTTGTGACGAGCAAATCAACATGGCCAATTGCTACTCCTGGCGGGATTTCTGGTTTGTGTGTCGTTTCTGTCTTCATGTCCTCCCCCTTTCTTTGTTGTTCAGTGAGGAATTGTTTGGCGTGAGGGCTACGATTTAAGTATTCATTAATATAGTACTAATTAAAACAAAAGTCAAAGGTTTGGTAAAATATGCCATGTCCACGGAGTTTCTTCGTCGTGAGGCGGAAGGGGAGATGTTATGCAATCAAGGTGTTGGCTTGATCTTTTTGTAGAGATTTTTGGTTCGTGCACGAGTTGCTGGATCGACGAATGTACGGCTAAACACCGAATGCCCTTCCGGACTGAAATGGTTGTCAATTGGATTAAAGAGATCTTTCGAAGATTCCTCCTTCAGAAACATGAAGTACGGTTCGTAGTACGGGATGCCGGCCGTTTCCAGTTCTTTGGCTAAAAGTGGTACTAGGGGATGGTTATAGGAGACCTTGTGCAGGATGTGTGGTTTGTACGGGACAAACACCACGGAAAATTTGGCCCCCGTGGCAAGAACGGCATCACGAAGTTTGGCGATAATTCTCATGGTTAAGGCGATTCCCTCTTGATCGCGAGAAGACACGGCGGAGGGACCGAGTGGGCCCGTCCCAGGGGGCGCGGTGCCGCCTTTGGTTTTTTCCAATATGTGCCAATTTTGAAAGGCGCGATACGCGGTGAATAGGACATTGATCACGCGGCTTTCCGCCCACACTGTATTAATGATCGTTTGGGCGTAATTTTCCCTAAGGTGTTCGCTATGCAATTCAAGTTCTTGGTGTTTCAGCGTAAAGTATGATTTATCATGGTCGTATTGTCGTGACGAAAGATTATTTTCTACATCGTTGTACGGGGTGAACACGAGGACCACCTCATCGACGTCAAAGGATATTCCCTCCCGCTGATACAGCAAATAGGCCTGATCCGTGCCATACCCGGATACTCCAAAGTTGATCAGTTCCATCTCCGAACCATGGACTGCCGGTTCGGTAAACACCTTGTCTTGATCAACCCCGTAACCCCAGACATATGAGTCGCCAAGTACTAAGGTGCGTTGTTGGGTGGGGAGTCTTTCCTTTCGCATGGTCTTGGGGCCGCGTAACCCAAATTGGTTTTGTTCGATGTATACGGCAAATCCGTCTCGTCGATGGAGGCCTGAAACATTTGGTAGGGGAGCCCACCCGAGTTGGGGATCAAAATGACAGAAGAAGTTGCGCTCGATTCCAGCACTGGCGACATAGTTTGGCAAAAACAGGCGGAGTGCGCCTTCTCCTAACAGAAATCCTACCCCACAGCCCAGGGCGAGAAGTAAGAGTCGAGCGCCAAATTCTTTTATCTTTGAGGTTTGTGGCATGGTTGAAGCAATGAGAGCGGGGGAATATTGAAAAAGGGTGTCAGCGACGTTCCTATCTTCCTCTGGACCTCCTTCGCCGAAGTGCCCTTTGGCTTACGAAGGCCGGGAGGCCTTGCGATCGTACCTTCGACAGACCTTGTTTTGAGTCTATTGAAAGATCAGGAGACTTTTCTGGTGTAGAAAACCGTCAAGTTTCTTTGGAATCGATCCCGTTGGATTTTGATTCTTCGTTCGTATGATCGTAAAAGGTTTTCCCCTACGAGGCAAATCCAGGCGATAGTGCAGAATTTTGAAAATAGACCGAAAAGAAGTGGGACGAACTTGGAGCCTGTCCCCAGATTAGACGGATCTACTGTGGGTGTGCTGGATTTGGCCGTATCTTCCAGTCCTTTTCGTTGCTTGGCCAAACTATTCGCCTCAAAGGATCGACACATCGGACCCCAACCAGCATCCCTCGCAATGATCGTGAATCCCGGACAGGCTAGAAGGGAAGAATAAGAATGCATCGAGAACCAATACGGAAAGGAAACAACATGAAGATTTCAGCGGTAATCATGATTTGTGCGATGATGGTATGGATGACAGGCTGCGAGTTCACGGGACCATCAGTAAAAGTCAAAGGGCCCAAAGTGGAAATTCCTGGTGTGGAAATTGGAGTGCAAGGCGGTGGAAAGTTTTGTCCGCCCGGTCAAGCGAAAAAAGGTCGGTGTTAATCAGGGTCTCGGAACCTACCTTCCGTTCGTGGCGAGCCCTTCGACTTTGCTCCGGAGTGGCCTGTCAAACGCTCTCCTGAGTGTATCGAAGGACATGAACGGAATTCAGTGGACCCCTCGCCTAAACCCACAGGCGTTTTGGTGGCAAATTTCATGTCTATTGTCTCATGGACAACCCTTACCTTTTCCTGGTGGATACGCAACTGTATGAGGCATGTGATCGGTGTGTCGTGAAGTTAAAGCAGCACCTGACCCACCTTCCACCACAAAGGAGAGACGCCACGATGAAGACGCGTAACAAAACAGAGCAAGAAGAGCGAGGAGGCCAAGATGAGCTCACGGATTTCATGCGTGCGGGAGCTCGGAAGCTCATCGCGCAAGCCTTGAACGCGGAGGTGGCGGAATTGTTAGCCACCTATGCTGACCCACAGGATGAGCAGGGCCACGCGCGGGTCGTCCTCAGTGGCCATCACCCGACGCGAGAGATTCAGACAGGGATCGGGCCGGTGACGGTGCAGGTCCCAAAGGTGCGCAGTCGAGAGGGGGAGCCCGTCACCTTTCGGTCGGCCTTGGTTCCACCCTACGTACGCAAGACGCGGAACCTGGAAGCGGCCCTCCCCTGGCTGTATATGAAGGGCATCTCGACCGGGGAGCTGCAGGCGGCTTTGGAAGCGTGAGTCGGTTCCGAGGCGAAGGGCCTCTCCGCCAGTACCATCGCCCGGTTCAAGCAGGTGTGGCGAGAAGAATACGACACCTGGCGGCAGCGACAGCTCGATGATGCACAGTGGGTCTATATTGGGGTGGATGGGATTTACAGTGGCCTGCGGGCAGAGACTCAACGGCTCTGTGCGTGAGTCGTCATTGGCGTAAAGAGCCAGGGGGACAAGCAGTTCTTGGCGATCGAAGACGGGGTGCGTGTGAGTCCACCCAGAGCTGGCGGGAAGTGCTGCTGCATCTCAAAGCCCGGGGGATGCACGCTCCCGAATTGGCCATTGGCGATGGCGCGATGGGCTTCTGGGCAGCTGTGGAGGAAATCTATCTAACCACGCGCCAGCAGCGGTGTTGGGTGCACAAGACGATCAATGTGCTGAATGTGTTGCCGAAGAGTGGGCAGCCGAAGGCGAAACAGGCGTTACAGGAGATCTGGCGGGCCGAGACCAAAACCGCTGCCACCCGCGCCTTCGATCGCTTTCTTCGAACCTATGAGGCCAAGTATCCGAAGGCCACCGCGTGTTTAGAAAAAGATCGGGAGGAGTTGCTGACATTCTATGCGTTTCCGGCTTCGCACTGGCAGAGTCTTCGCACCACGAATCCAATTGAATCGACCTTTGGAACAATTCGCCATCGGACCAAGCGGACCAAGGGCTGCCTGACTCGTGATGGCCTGTTACAGATGATGTTCAAGCTGGGACGGTGTGCGGAGAAAAACTGGCGACGCCTCCGTGGATTCAAAAAGTTGGAAAAAGTTATCAAGGGCATTCATTTTATGGATGGCATCGAGGAAACCAGGCTTGATCCGGTCGCCGCGTAATCAACAGCTCAGGCACCAGATTTGACAATAGCTCTCTATCCCGCCTCAGGCGGGAAGTTCTGGAAGCGCTGGTATTTCGGGGCCACGTACAGCCGGGTGGCACCCATGCGCAAGGCGGCCCAGACGGTGCGCCGGCATATCGACAACATCCTGACGTACTACCAGCATCCCGTGACCAACGCAAGGAGCGAGGGACTCAACAGTAAGATTCAGAAGATCAAGAACATGGCCTGCGGTTTCCGTAACATCGAGAACTTCAAGACGGCTATCTATTTTCACTGTGGCGGGCTGGATCTTTACCCATGCTAATGTCGGAAGCCCCACCTTTATTAAGCCACATTTTAAAGAGTTCGTTGAAAACTCAATACTCATACCTGCCCCCAATTCCACCTAGCAATTTTCCTTACCGTCATTCCAGACATCCTTAATCGGGAAGTCAGGCTTTCCCTCCTGTCATTTCGCAAACTGCTTGGCACTTCCACCCCTCCTTTGTCATTTCGACCCTTGGGAGAAATCTCTCGTTCGACATTGGGGGGAGATTTCTCGTTTCGCTCGAAATGACAATCAATTGTTATGTAAGGTTGCTCCTTCATTTTCTGTCTCGGCCAGAGGTCTTCGCGTTGGGCGCGGCGGAGGCACCCGGAGGGCCGCGCACGGGCAAACATGGTTTTGGTTCCTTTTTCCGAAACAAAAGGGACTCGTCGTTTGGTGACGGTACCCTGTATGATACAAAACACTCTCATGGGTAACCCCAATTCCGGGAAAATTTTTCGTAGATCCAAAGGAAAGCACTATTTTTCGACAAAACCGCCTGTATTAACCGAAAAGTCAGGCTGTTCTCGGGACGAGACTTTTCCGACAGTCATGGCAAGGGAGAGGGTGGAGGAAGTGTAACTATATAATTGACTAGTGCCGCTCATCACGCTACATTTAAAGCATGATCGTCAGTTTTAAGCATCGGGGCCTGAAACGTTTTTTTCTCCTGGGAGACGCCAGTCGGTTACCCCAAGACATGATCAACCGGATTGACACGCTGCTCACCAAATTATACGCCTCGGCGACGATCCAGGAAATGGATATGCATTCTTATCACTTACATGAACTGAAAGGAAATCGAAAGGGGACGTGGAGCGTCACAGTGCGGGCGAATTGGCGCATGACCTTCGGATTTGAGAATGGTCAAGCCTTTGATGTGAATTTGGAAGATTATCATTAGGAAGGAAGATGACATGAAGGAACTGAAAATGAAAAACCCAGCGCATCCCGGCAAGCTGGTGCGCGTAGATTGCTTAGAACCATTTGAATTAACCGTCACTGAAGGGGCAAAACTCCTTGGGGTTTCCCGATCTGCACTCAATAATCTCGTGAATGAACATGCGGATTTGTCGTGGGATATGGCGATCCGGCTGTCGAAAGCCTTTGGCTCGACGCCCGAAGGCTGGATGCGTGTACAGTTTCAGTATGATGCGGCCCACGTGGAAGAACGGGCGAAAAAGATTAAGGTCAAACCCGTAAAAATGGAACTGGTTCAAGGCTAACCTAAAGCCTCGGAATTGGCCTTAAAATTGTTTAACACCTCTCATGGTCCATGTTGGAAAAATCTCCCTTCTGAAGGCTCGCTTCTTTTACCGTTTCAGATTTCTGAGAAAATGTGGGTGTTAACCTTTATTAAGCCACATTTTAAAGAGTTCGTTGAAAACTCAATACTCATACCTGCCCCCAATTCCACCTAGCAATTTTCCTTACCGTCATTCCAGACATCCTTAATCGGGAAGTCAGGCTTTCCCTCCTGTCATTTCGCAAACTGCTTGGCACTTCCACCCCTCCTTTGTCATTTCGACCCTTGGGAGAAATCTCTCGTTCGACATTGGGGGGAGATTTCTCGTTTCGCTCGAAATGACAATCAATTGTTATGTAAGGTTGCTCTTTCATTTTCTGCCTCGATCGTGGGTCTTCGCGTTGGGCGCGGCGGAGCCTCCGTACCGAATCGACCTCCCGGCGAGGGCTGCGCATACTCCTCGGTATGGAAAGGACGAGCAACGCTGCCAGACGGGATGGATCGATGCCCAAACAGGGGAAGTTATTCTTGCGCGAACCCTAAGGCGACCACGACTTTTTGTATTGCACCATGCACACCAATATCTTACACGGCTTTTTTCGCCCAACTGCCGTTTCTAGGTTGAACGGGCCTCAATCGAAAAACCCTCAACATAGCTGTGCTATGCCTCGGGTTTTTCTCAATCGTTCCGTCCAAATCTGCCCCAAATCTTGGCGCGATATTGTTCAAGTTATTTTCTCTTAGGTCCTTAGGGTGAAGGGCGGTGGGGAGGAAATCGTGATTCGTAAATCGTGATGCGTGATCCGTAATGGAAAAAAGTAATGACTAAAGAGTAACGGGGAAAGAATAACGAGTGTCATCACTCTTACTCATCACGCTTGACGCATCACGCATCACGATTGTTTCTTTACACTTGACCCCAAGAACCCGCATCGGGAAATGAATCGATCAATGGCATGGTATCTGGGATTCTCGGCAGGGAAGGTGTCGTGCTTCGGCCTTCACCGAAACCGTCCTGAAACTCTTTTGGAAATTCTCCGGTTTTCTCAAATTCAAACAACAAGTGTGCCACGTCGTGAAATCCTCCTGCCAGCGCTAACTGATGCGGTGTTTGTCCTTCGTGATCTTTGACCTCGGGGGTTGCGTGGTTGACGAGTAAGGCTCGTACGGAATCCAGTCTGCCCAGAAACGCCGCTGAATGGAGTGGGGTAAAGCCCTGAGCTGTCATCGCGTTGATTGGCGCTCCATTTTCAAGCAACAGGGTTACCATCGGCGTGTGGCCTTCCTGCGCGGCGAGATGAAGGGGTGTCCATCCATTTTGGTATCGGGCCCGGACGTCGGCGTCATGCGTGAGAAGAAGTTGCGCAATATCGAGATACCCTTCCTGCGCCGCAAAGTGTAAGGGGGAAAAGTCGTCCTTTGGGCCAAGGACTCTTCCTCCGTAATTGATCAGCAGGGTAGTCATTTCTAAATGTCCGTTCTGGGCGGCGAGGTGAAGCGGGGTCCACAGGTCGTCATATCGAGCATGGAGATTGGCGCCGTTTTGAAGGAGGATTTGGGCCACGGCTACATGGCCTTCTTGTGCCACCACATGCAACGGAGTGATCCCTTTCGAATTTGGGTAGTTGATATCGATCCCGGCGAGGACTAAGGGTTTGATGGTTTCGACATCGCCTGTCCGTAATGCTGAGGGATGCGAGATCAGAGGTAGGGGAGAGACCAGATTGAGCCACGTGAGCCCTGCGCTCAGGATGAGTATGCTGATGAGGGCTCCGTTCGTACTGGTTAAGCTTTTCATAAACATGAATCCGTCACATATTGAAACCCAACCTGGGTCAGCTACACAGTTAACGGCTTATTGGACACGGAAACAATGGCGTCGCGCAATTCCCCAAAAGAGGGGGTAGGGAGATTGTATGTGTTTGAATTTGGGTTTAAATAACTAGGTAAAAATATCTATATCTTGCCGGCGATGTGGGCAGATGCAAGGAACAGATGGAACAATTTTAACTGGAGTCCTCGTGTTCAGGATTACTGGGCGGTGAGTGAATACAATGCGATCACCAATGTGTGGTTTTCGCTCTGCTTACTTGGGGGAAGTGCTGAAAACTGTGACCGACCCTCTGATGGGTCGGTGGCTATGCTTGTTCCGCAACCGCCGGTTCGGGTTGCTGTTGAGAGGTGGCCAGTTGGCCGTCTGGTGATGGGGTCTGACCTGGGCCTGTCCCTACTTTTCCTGCCATTCTGATCAAAAAGCTCAATAGATCCTGCCAGTTTTTCACCTGCACCACGGCTTCGTTGTGGATGAGGCCTCCTTTTTTTGCTTCCATATTCAGAAAATGGATGTGATGTACCGGATGTTCCGGATTGTTGATGAGGATTCTGAGTTGGATGTTGCTGCTGGTTCCGCCGGAGGGAATTTTTTGTTCTCCTTCTGTCTGTTCGGTATGGTCTTGAAAAAGGACTTTGATCTCTTCAGAAAGAATGTGTGAAAGCAGTTGCTTGCCAGGTTCGTCCGTGCGCATGGATTTCGCAGCCAGACTTTCATCTTCAACCACCGCGGCAACCAAAATATCTTTATAGGAAATGATCTGGCTGTGCTGTACGTCCGGTTGCAAGATGCAGATGGCTTTCTGTTTTTCATCATAGGCGATTCCGGTGTCACCATATTTTTCCAGATAGGATAATGATGGGGAAAACCCTGGTGGACAAGCCATCGGTGGAATTGTGGTAGCGGTATTAGACGAGGGTTTTCCCCCAAGAGTAAAAACCAAGACGCCGGCAACGAAGAGAAAAATCAAGAGACTCACGAGGAGGATGTCCATGCTTGAGGTTGGTCCCTTTCTTTATTTGAAAATCAATTCGACTGTGCGTAATTGGTTGTGAAATATTGAGGATCGAAACGGTACCCGGCTCATGTAGTTTTACGGAAGGGGCAGGCTTTTTGGTGGAACAGATTGTTTCTCATTGCCTCACGATGGCCGGTGAGACCATCTGAAAGGGAGGGGATCGTGTTGATCATGAGGTATTGAGTTCAACCTGAATGAGCCTGTATGAAAGTGATCGGTTTCGGGATTGTGAATCTTAAGCGTATGATGGCTGCCCGTGGTTCGTCCCCGTTGGTTGGTTATTGAGGATTCTTCTGAAAGAAAAGGACGTGAGTTTTCAGCTGGGGTATGATGCTCAACATGGCAATGTAGGAAAGGAAAAATCATGGAACACGGTCAGGATCGCATAGGGTTTGTTGGTGTGGGGAGAATGGGTGGGAATATGGCCAGGCGTCTCAAGGATGTGGGCTATACCCTTGTGGGTGTGTATGACAGTGATGGTGCCAAGGCTGACGCGTTGGGTCAGGAGTTGGGTTGTGACGTGTGTGCCAATCCGGCCGGGATTTCGAAACACGCTGATATAATTTTGACGGTTGTGACAGACGACTCGGTAATGCGGACCATTTTTGATGAAGAGGCCGAGTTCAGTCTTGTGCAACATGCCCAAGGTCGAATCTTTATCAATTGTGCTACGGTGTCGCCCCGCGTGCATTGTGACGTTGAGCGGGTAGTCAACAGCCATGGGGGAGAGACCCTTGAAGCCTGTATGGCAAGTAGTATTACGCAAGCGCGGGAAGGAACCTTGTATCTGATGTGTGGTGGGAAACGAGACGTGTTTGAGCGGGTCAGGCCACTGTTGGACTCATTGAGCGTGGTATGTCGATATATGGGGCCTGCCGGAGAGGCCGCCAAGGTCAAAGCCCTGGTCAATATGGTCATGAATGCGAACACGGTAGCCTTGGCTGAGGGATTAGGATTGGGGGCGGCGTTAGGGGTGGATATTGGCCTGTTGCGTGCAGTGTTCTCTCAAACCGGCGCCGCTTCCCGTGTCTTGGAGACTGATGGAGCTGATATGGAGGCTCGCGATCATGAATGCTATTTTTCAGCCGAGCATGCGGCGAAAGATTCCCGTATTGCGTTATCGCTAGCGGAAGAATTGGGAATGGCCTTACCGGTCGCGAAGGCCACGTATGAACAATATCAATGCCTCATGGAAATCGGAAAGGGTCATTTGGATAAATCAGGCATTGCTGAGCTAACATTTCCTGGTCGATTATAATCGTGTATCTTCTCTCCTCGACGAGGGGGCCTTCCAAGGAATGTGGTCGCAAAGGTAGGCCTCAGTCCTTAAATAACCCAGGGTAGTTCGTGGTCATGTGTTCCAGCAGGGTAGGATCCATTGTGGTATGAGTGAGGGTTTTGACTTTCGCCAATCGTTCTTGGGTAAGGTTCGACGCCCCGATTAAGCAGGATCCTTGAAGGTTGGTTTGGACCAAAGAGGTTTCCATGAAATTCGCACACTCTAGGTTTGCATGGGCTAAAGAGGCCTGTCCCAGGTCAGCTCGGCTCAAATCCGTTTCTGCGAGCATGGCCCCATCGAGATGGGATTCTCTGAGCTTCGTGTTTTGGAGGGTGGCCCCTTTCAGTAGGGCGCCTTGAAAATGAATGTAATGCAGGTTGGCACCGGAAAAATTAGCGCCGGTGAGGTTCCCCTTAGACAGGTCTGCCTTGATCAGGCTCGCATGGGAAAAGTCGGCTTGGATAGCCGTGATATTGACCGCGTCAACTTCGTTTAAATTGGCGAGTTTGAGAACCGCGTGAGTCAGGTTGGCTTCGAATAAATTCGCCTCTGCCAAATTGGCGCCCGTCAGTATGGTCTTGGTGAGATTGGCTTGGCTGAGGTTCACGTCCATTAAATTTGCTCCGGATAAGTCGAAGCCCGCCAAGTCCCATCCTGAAAGATTCGCACTGGATAGATCTGGATGAATAGAAGGCTGTTCCCTCCGAAATGTATTCCAGATCTGCTGCCCTTGCTTGAGATAAGAAAGGTGTTCTTGCGTTGCCATTATGATGTGCTCTCTGGATGTTCAAGATGATTGACGTGTATTCTAAGGGAAAGCGAATTAGGAATGCGAGGAGCCGGGCCGTCCTTCTTTTTGCCCGCGTTAATTGTTCGTCCAATAGTCTTGACTACAGGCATAAGGGGCCCTGTCGAATATTTCATTCCCATAGCAAATACATGCTCAAGCGGAAACAGACAGCGTTATCTGGAGGGAATGGGGATAGGTGAAACTTGACTTAGGTCGAAGCGATTGATTTGACATAATTTTTCCATGCCACCTAAAATCGTTTTCTTGTTGAAGAGGTAGCCATTCCAACTGAGTCGCCGTATGAAATCTGAAAAGTTCCCCCGTGTTCAAATCAACGAATTGACAAAGCGTCATGGGGACACGTTGGCTGTGGATCGCCTGTCCTTTGAGGTCAAGAGCGACGAATTTTTTTCGATTTTAGGCCCAAGCGGATCTGGAAAGACGACAACGTTACGGTTGATTGCCGGTCTCATTCAACCGGACGAGGGTGATATTGTGATTGATGGGCAATCCATGAAGGGATTGCCTCCCAATCAACGACCGGTTAATACCGTCTTCCAGGAGTATGCGTTATTTCCTCACCTGACCGTCTGGAATAATGTCGCCTTTGGGTTACGGATGCAAGGGGTTGCTCATTCGGAAATTTCCGCACGAGTCGGAGAGGTGTTGGAGATCGTCCATTTGCCGGGCAAGGCGGATCGGTTGCCATCAGCGCTGTCAGGAGGGGAGCAACAACGGGTGGCGTTAGCTCGGGCGTTGGTCAATCGCCCAGCCGTGATTTTGCTCGATGAACCGTTGGGTGCGCTCGATCAGCAATTACGCCAAGAAATGCAGCGCGAGCTGAAAGTGATTCAAGCACAAGTGGGCATCACGTTTATCTGTGTTACACATCATCAGTCGGAAGCCCTTCTCATGTCCGATCGGGTGGCCGTGATGAACGAAGGCCGGCTCATGCAAATTGGTGAGCCGGAAGCGCTGTACTCTCAGCCTCGATGTTTGTTCGTGGCGCAATTCGTTGGCCAATCCAATAGACTAGAGGGGGAGGTTCTTGCCACAAATGAAACCCATAGTGTCTTTCAATCCGTTGGACTCAAACCCATTCACATTCCTCGTGTCTCTCAGGGCATGACGGGAAACAGGGTAGTGATGATTCTCAGGCCGGAACAGTTGACCTTGTCCCGCGAACACGAGTGTGGTCCGACAGAGAATTCACTTGAGGTCAAAATCAATCAGGATTTCTATCTGGGCGATGAAATGCAATATGTGGTCACTGTAGCCCCGAATCTCTCATGGACGGTACGCATGGCTTCCCAGCCTGATCGGAATGCCCGATTTTGTCCTGGTGAAAAAGCCTTTATCAGGTGGGAGGCTCAACATGGGTTAATCTTTCCTCAGTAGTCCTTTTGAATTTCCGCGTGTTTTTGGTCCAGCTCGTGTTTTCATGATGAACTCTTCTCTCGCTCGCCACCCGTCATTTCTTTTACTTCCGACACTCCTTCTGCTTGGAGTCTTTTTCTGCATTCCCGTACTCCTCATGTTCGGAGTGAGCCTGGCCTCTCGCGGATTATACGGTGGTATTGAATGGACCCTGAATTTCGAGAATTACCTGCGTTTGGCTGATCCGTTGTATTGGAATATCTATGGGCGATCCTTGTTCCTGGCTGGGGCGACGACGGTGGTCTGCCTGGCGGTAGGATTTCCTTTGGCCTATGTGATGGCACGATCTTCTCCCAGGATGCAGAATATCCTTCTTCTGTTAGTCATGATTCCATTTTGGACAAATTTCCTTGTCCGCACCTATGCCTGGATCTTTCTGCTTCGGACCGAAGGTTTCTTCAATAGTGTGTTGATGCATCTGAGGATTCTGGATGCCCCTCTTGACCTGTTGTATACGAACGGTGCGGTGTTTATTGGATTGGTGTATGGGTATCTGCCGTTCATGATTCTCCCGTTGTATGTCGCCATTGAACGTATCAGTCCTTCATTTGAAGAAGCCGCGTTGGATCTCTATGCCAGCGGTTTGTCGGTTTTTTGGCATGTGGTCATTCCTTTGGCCAGACCGGGGATTGTGGCCGGATGTATCCTGGTGTTTATTCCTTCAGTGGGCGCGTTTATTACGCCGCATTTGTTGGGGGGTGGGCAAAGTATGATGCTGGGCACGCTCATTCAACATGAGTTTTTGGTAGTTCGGGATTGGCCCTTTGGGTCGGCCATATCCTTTGTCTTGATGTTGCTTGTCGTGGTTGTGGGCATCCCAATGTTTACACGACGGAAGTTCTGGGGATAACCATGCATCGTCGCTACAGATGGCTTACGGGAATCAGTGCTGGTACGCTTGTGTTTTTATATGGCCCCATCGTGGTCATTCTCATTTTTTCGTTCAATGCCTCAAAGATCTCCGCAGTGTGGGAGGGGGGCACGTTTTACTGGTATCGGCAATTAGCAGAAAATCACGCGTTGTGGCTGGCGACGAGCAATTCACTCATCATTGGAGGGATTTCAACATTAGTGTCTCTGGCGTTGGGGATTGGCGCAGCCGTGTATATGGAGCGAGGACGGGCTTCGAGCCAGCCCTTGCTTGAAGGAATCTTGCTGCTGCCCTTGGTCATTCCGGAGGTCATGTTGGGTGTGGCTTTGTTGCTGTTTTTTGTCATGATCGAGTGGCCGCTTGGCCTGGCGACGGTGACGATTGGACATTGTGTGTTTAATTTGCCGTTGGTGATCATGGTGCTTCGGGCGAGGCTTCGCAAGATTGATCCCGTGTGGGAAGACGCGGCTCGTGATTTAGGCGCGACTCCGTGGCAGGCCTTTGTGCATATCACGTTTCCCTTGCTTCGTCCCGCATTGTTGGGCGCCGGTTTGATGGCATTCACCCTGTCGTTGGATGACTTTGTGGTGACGTTTTTCACCACTGGTCCCGGAGCCACAACCTTACCCCTCAAAGTATTTTCGATGATGCGTACCGGGATCACACCCGAGATCAACGCGCTGTCGGCGCTTCTGGTGACGGTGTCCATGCTGCTGATTGGCCTATCGCTCGTCTTTCAACGAAAATGAGGGGATGTTGAAAAAGGGCGTCAGCGGCGTTCTCGGCCCTTTGTCGTGCTCACGTACTATGAGTACGCTCCGCGCGTCAAAGGGCCTGCGGCCTTGCTGAGCGCACCTTTTTGAACATCCCCTGTTGCTCTTGGATGTTTTATAAGATGAGTCACATGTGAACGGCATGATGAAAAATTTTCAATTATTCAATGGTTCCAGACACGCGATTATTAAAACTCGAACGTTCAATAAAGCTTGGATGCCGTTGTGTAGGGTGGCCGTCAGTCTTCTGATCCTTGTCGGGGTACTGGCTGGGTGTGGGCAGAACACTGGAGAATCCTCCAACAGTGCACAGCCTGAGGATACTGCCGGCAAGGAATTGTATTACTTCACCTGGTCGGATTATGTGGACCAAGAATTGCTTGATGGGTTTGAAGATCAAACCGGCATCAGGGTTGTGGTTGATACGTTTAGTAGCAATGAAGAACTGTTGGCCAAAGTGCAGAGCGGGGCGACGGGTTATGATGTGGTGGTGCCATCGGATTTTATGGTGTCCATCATGGCACAGCTGGGTTTCTTGGCGAAGGTAGACCACCGTCGCATTCCCAATGAGCAATTTATTGAGCCCTTTCTGAAAAACCTCCCGTTTGATCCTGCGCAGGAATATTCAGTGCCGTATCTGTGGGGTACCGTAGGCATAGGCTACGATTCGGCGACGATCCAGGAGCCGCCAACGAGTTGGAATATTTTATGGGATGCACGGTATTCGGGGCGGATTAGCATGCTCAATGATCAGCGGGAAGTGTTTGGGATGGCCCTGAGATCGCTGGGGCATTCATTGAATAGTCAAGACCCTCGGCTCATCGAGCAGGCCAAACAAAAGCTGATTGCACAGAAGCCCTTGGTCTTGATCTATACGAGTGAAGCGTTCGATCATTTATTGGTCACCGGCGATGTGGTGTTGGCCCATGCCTGGGGTGGGCCAATTGCTCGAGCGATGCGAGAGCGTCCTTCCATTCGCTATGTCGTTCCTCAAGAGGGTGGAACTATTTGGACGGATTGTCTGACCGTGCTCGCCACATCACCGCGGAAGTCGATGGCGTTCGAATTTATTAACTATCTTATTGATACGCAGGTGGCTCAAACTACGTCGGAGCGACTTTTGTTTGCCTCAGCGAATCGTTTGGTGAAAGATCTGGTGTCTCCTTCCGTGCGAAATAACTCCGCGGTGTATCCTCCACCAGAAGTCATTGCTCGTATGGAATGGATGGTCGATGCCGGAGAAGCCACTCGATACTATGATCGTGCCTGGACGGAGTTGAAAGTCCATTAGGGGATGTTGAAAAAGGGCGTCAGCGGCGTTCTCGGCCCTTTGTCGTGCTCACGTACTATGAGTACGCTCCGCGCGTCAAAGGGCCTGCGGCCTTGCTGAGCGCACCTTTTTGAACATCCCCTGTTGCTCTTGAATGTTCATGAGATGAGTTACATGTGACGGCATTATGAAAATTTTAAATTTTTTATCAATCCCATTAGGGGCTGCTTCCAGGGCCATTTCATTCTTTTTATAAGCAAGGGATTCCATGAGGTTTTTTGTGCGCTCTTTTTCAGGGCAGGGCCATGCGGATGGCTAAATGGGGCTTGCCCCAGAGCAGTCTACACGCCTGCGCGATATTGGTGTAGCCTTTCAGGCGTAAGAGACTGATGGCATAGCGTCTCAGACAGGTCATGACCATTGGGCCATTGAGACTTCGTATCTGACTCCTGTCTTCATCAAAGGTGACGTCCAACACATAATGCTGCTTATTCTCCACACTCCAATGCTTTCGGTTTTGCGAGAGGATGGTCTTCGGCCCCGCCTTGTCTTTGGACTGACTCGTGACACCGCAGACCGCTTCGACGGTCGTGAGGCCCTGCTTGAGATGCGTCACTTCCCTCTCAATGCAGAAGACTTGCTGGACATGAGGAAAGTTGACATAGGCATTCAGGGAGTCATCGCACCAGATCCTGCGGGTCGTGATCTGCCCATGGCCTTTCTCGGTGGTGGCATAATCGCACCGGCGTGCTCGCAACGCTAAGGCCTCAATGTCGTGCTTCAAGGTGGGCTGGTTTCCCTTGACGGTGAAGACGAAGTCGGCGCCGCGTTCGTGCACCAGGTACTCGGCAATCTCTTTCTGGGTGAGGAGCGCATCCGCCGTGATCACCTTCCCTGCGATCTCGAGCGCATCTAACAGGGGCCGCACGCAGGGGATCTCATTGGTCTTGGAGTGAACTTTTTTTGGGTGAGGTGGCGCCCGGCTTGATGGGTGACGGCGCTGAGGACGTGGGTCTGTTCGCTTGGGACCTTCGACGTCCCCCGCATGGTCTTCCCATCAATGGCAATGCCCTGATCCTCCCCGCCGAAGGTGTCCAGCCACCGGCCGAGCAGGGTATCGACTTCACAGGGGTCGACGGCCGTGATAAAGCGGTAAAGAGTGCTGCGGCTCGGGACGAGGTAGCGCCCCCCTCGCTGAGTACAGCCTAGCCGCTTGCGCATCGGCTGCGATAACTGCTGGGCCCAGTCCGAGATCGCTTCATAGCCGCGCGCGCCGCACAAGGTGGCACAGAACATGATCGCCGTGAGGGCGCGTCGGGTGTGCCGTTGCCCTTGCAAATGGCGGGGATCGGTCAGCTGCACCACATACGTAAAGAGGGAGTCCGTCTGTTTTGTATTCAATCTCATCTGAGGCGCTTCTCCTTTCTGATAGGGCTGATCAAGCATCGGGCGTGCAAGGATCTCTCGGGCTTGGGGATGCAGCCGCACGACTAGGATGCGCTTCGGTCTCTCATGCTGAACATAACACGTGTTCGACTTGCGAAACCCTCGTGTCAGACCGAGCTCGTGCCACCCGGCGGCCCGATAGCAGGTCCCGGTGAAGCGGGCAGGATCGACGAAGGTCTCTAAGAGGAGCAAGGGGTAGCCGTGGTACAGTTGCCAATCGGCCGAGATCCGTTTCGCGCAGAGCGACAGGACTTTCGAGGCGAGGTTCTTTTGCGAACAGCCCGGCAGCATGAGAAACCAGGTGTTGTTGGCCAGTAAATGGAGTCGTTGCCATTGAAAACAGGGGGGCCAGCCGATCCAGTGGTCTCGCGGTCTCGATTTGAGGGCCGCCGCCGCAAACACCAGCAAGGCCAGCCAGCGATCCTGCACACAGGCGAGATATTGTATCGATTGGCCAATCAGCGGGGCATGACCGAGGTAGTGGTGTCTGTCGAGAAGGGTCTTGAAGGCGTCCTTTTCGTCTCGGACAATTGGGCGAACCACGACTTGCCTCAGATCAATGTCCGGCTGTCCGCTTGGCGATTCGTCTGGCATGCAAAAGAGTATGCCGTAAACGAAAAGAAAAAGCCAGCCTAAATCGATTATTCCTTATTATCTATAAAGTTACACTTTAATATGAAATAGCCCTGGGGCTGCTTCTCTTTTTCTTGACCAGTTTGCGGGGAACCCACTAGACTGAAGGAAGGGAAGGTGGGAGAATGTTTGTGAGTGTGAGGAGACGGGTGATGATGAAAAAGTCGTTAGGGTTATTGGCGAGTTGCGTGTTAGGAATCTTTTTTGCCGTACCCCAGTGGGTTGGGGCGTGGCAAGATTCGTTGGCCGGCCACATCATTCCCGTTCAAACGTATGATGCCCCTCCTGAAGCCGAATTTCCTGATATCCAGGAAGCCACGCCGGCGCCTGAGGTGTTGTCCGAAAAAGAGTTGAAGCGTGCCGAGGGTCTCTTGCCCCTTCTGGAAGGACAACAGGAATTGTACATTATGGGAGAATTTGTGCATCTCGGAAAACCTGTCGTACCTGTGTTGGTCAAAGCGCTCAAACTGCCAGGGACGCGTCTCCGATATAATGCGATCCTAACCCTATCGATGATTAAAGATGCGAGGGCCGTGCCGAACCTGTTGGAAGCGGCAATGGATCTCAATGAGGTTACGCGAGTGCGTGAACGTGGACTTCGTGTAGCTGTGAAGCTCGACCCCATTCAGTCCATTCCAGCCCTGAAATCTATTGTGGATGACGACAGTGACACCATGCGTCGGGCTGTCGCGTTTTTATCACGCTATGTGCGAGATGTCGAAATTCCGCCACTCTTGATTCAATTACTAGCCGATCCTGAACGATATGTGGCGGCGACGGCTTTAGACTCATTTTGGCGGCTCACGCGGTTTGCCGGGAAGCCACATGATTGGCAAGGGTCAACACAAGAACAGCGAAAACAATGGGCGCTTGAGTGGACGGAATGGTGGGAGGCTGCTTTGAAGAAACAGCAGAGTCCGGCCGAGGCGCCTTCAGAAAAGCCGGTTTCATAAGGGGTCTGGTTTTCTGTTGCTCATGCTGCGTTCAACCTAGAAACGGCAGTTGGGCGCAAAAAAGCCGTGTAAGGTATTGGTGTGCATGGTGAAATATAAAAAGTCGAGTTCACCTTAGGGTTCGCGCAAGAATACCTTCCCCTGTTTGGGCGTCGATCCATCCTGTCTGGCGGCGTTGCTCGTCCTTTCCATACGAGGAGTATGCGCAGTCCTCGCGCCTTGCCAGACAGGTGTCTCAGCACCCAAACCGGGGAAGGTATTCTTGCGCGAACCCTCCGTGGTGATGAGACCTTTTTTTATTTTACCAGGTGCGCTAAGCGCGGCCTTTTGTGATCCAACTGCCGCTTCTAGGTTCAAAGAGGAGATAAATACATATGCCGGTTTTACCCATTGCCAAGTTAGGCAACCCGGTCTTGCGAAAGATTGCGAGCCCGATTGTCCAGGAGGTGATTGCGACCTCGGCGTTTCAACAATTAATTGATGATATGTTTGAGACCATGGGTGAAAATGATGGGATTGGATTAGCCGCTCCTCAGGTTTCACGGTCGGAACAACTCGTGGTGATGGGCTGTGAGGGAGATTCCGGCTTTCCCAACACCGTGCTGATTAATCCCAAAATTGTTTTTTACGGGCCAGAGCAAGTGGAGATGTGGGAAGGGTGTTTGAGTGTTGATGGGTTGCGGGGGAAAGTGACTCGACCTTCCGCGATTCGCGTCGAAGCGCTCGATCGGTATGGCCAGGTCTTGGATTTTGAAGCGACCGGGCTCTATGGCGTGTGCATCCAGCATGAAATGGACCATTTGCTTGGCAAGATGTTTCTTGATCGAATGACTGATCTCTCGACGCTGACTCAGTTGAAAGAGTTTGACTCGTATTGGAAGGAAGAGTCCGCTGCCGTGATATAGCGGCATCCTACCTGATCACAATTTCTCTTTGTGGGGGGCGTTGAAAAAGTCCGCCAGCAGCGTTCTCGGCCCTTTGTCGTGCTCGCGTACTCCATGTACGCTCCGCGCGCCAAAGGTCCTGCGGCCTTGCTGGACGGGCCTTTTTGAACACCCCCCTTGCTCTTGAGATGGCATGAACTGTCTCAGATGGCCATATCCATTGGAAATGTTCAATTATTCAACAGTCCCTTTGTAGATTGTGTAACTCTTTGTGAATTCTCTTTTCCGAATTCTTGGCTATCTACGTCCTCACCGTCGTCTGGTGTTGACCACGTTGTCCTTTGCGACACTCACCACGATTTTCGATCTTCTCCCGCCGTGGCTGATTAAAGTTATTATCGATGATGTCATCCAAGGCGAACGAACCGACTTGCTTCCCTGGGTGTTAGGAGGGTTGGTTGGGGCCTATGGATTCAAAAATATCCTCAACTCTTTTCGGATCCGGTTTAATAATATTCTGGAGCAGCGGGTAATTTTTGATCTGCGGCAACAAGTGTTTCATGCGCTGCAACGCTTGTCGATCAGTTTCTATGAAAACCGCTCAACCGGAGAAATCATGTCTCGGGTGATGAGTGATACGGAACATGTGGAGCGGATTTTTATTGATGGTCTGGAGGGGATGTTGACGGCCTCACTCACACTCGTGGGTATTACGATTCTCCTTTTTGCGCTGAATTGGAAGCTGGCGCTGTTGGCCTTGATTCCGATTCCAATTTTGGCCATCTCCGGTGTCACGTTCTCACGGCGAGTGCACGGATACTATCATGTGATCCGAAAAAATACCGCGGATTTGAGTGCATACCTTCAAGACGCCTTGTCAGGAATTCGAGAGACCATGGGTTTTAATCGGCACGAATATGAGCGCGCGCGATTTGATCAGAAGAGTCAGGCCGTGAACGCGAGCACGTTAAAGGCTATGTTTCTCTGGTCGGTGTATTCACCCAGCATGATTTTCATCGGAAGTTTGGGTACGATCTTGGTCCTGTGGGTGAGTCCGGGCGAAGTGTTGTCGGGTCAGTTGTCGATTGGTGAACTGTTTATGTTTGTGTCCTATCTAGCGCTGTTTTATGTGCCGGTCAACCAAATTCATTCGGTGAACCATATGTTACAGCACGCTCTGGCTGCCAGTGAGCGAATCTTTGATGTGCTTGATACCGAACCCGAAGTGGTTGATCGTCCCGGTGTTGTGGCTCCAGGAGGAACATTCGAAGGGACGGTGACGTTAAAGAATGTGATGTTTGCCTACAGACCCGATGTTCCGGTGTTGAAAGGGGTCAACGTGCACATTCCTGCGGGCGAACGAATCGCGCTTGTGGGGCCGAGCGGGGCCGGCAAAAGTACGCTGATTAAATTGATCATGCGTTTTTATGATGTCAAAGGAGGAAGCCTATCCTTAGGGGGTGTTGATGTCAGAGATTTGCCATTGGCGTTTGTTCGAAATCAGATTGGATTCGTGCAGCAGGAACCGTTTTTATTTAATGGAACGGTTCGAGACAACATTGCCTATAGCAACCCGGAGGCCACCCAATCTGAAATCGAAGGTGTGGCCATAGCGGCACGGGCTCATGAGTTTATTTCGGAGTTGCCGGAAAAGTATGACACCTGGATTGGTGAACGAGGCGTGAAACTCTCGGTGGGACAGAAGCAACGGGTCGCGATTGCTCGTGTGCTTCTGAAAGATCCTCCTATCGTTATTTTTGATGAGGCCACGTCGAACATTGATACGGAAACCGAAGTGAAAATTCGAGAAGCCCTGGAGGTGTTGACTCAGGGCCGAACAACGATCGTGATTGCCCACCGATTTTCTACCCTTCAGAAGGTCAATCGCATTTTGGTGCTAGACCGAGGGAATCTGGTAGATGAAGGAACGCATGCGACTCTTCTCGCACGAGAAGGTGTGTATCGCATTCTCTATGAAGCGCAGTTTGAAATATAACCCGCATTTTTTCTTGTTAATGCGGTCTCTGAAACTCACCTACTTCGCACTTTTTAAAATTGTTCAATTCAAGTCATGAGATGAAAGCTCATGGTGTCACCTCCTGACTTTCGGCAGGCCCAGTGCCATTGGGGGTGGGCAAACTGGCATTGGTGGTGAGCAAGAGTTTATCCACTACGGTGCCATCCTCCCGCATCCAGAGGTTCAGGGTATGCGTGTCGGGGCTCGGGACATTGATAGTGGCGACCGATCCATCCATGGTTTGGTTGGACCACGTCCATGTTGATGTGAAACCAGAGAGCCGATCGCTGGAGGCTATTGCTTGGCCATTGAATCCCACATGCACGGAATCGTCTGTGCCCGTGGTTCCCCAGCCGCGTACCCAAATATAATGCACCCCAGTCTGGACAAAGGTGACCTCAAAATCTAAGCGAGGGCTGAGGGTGGTATAGTTGGTATTGTGGGACGTCCCGGAATTGGGGGTTGTGGTCATGTTGCCGGAGCCGGAGAAGCCGGCGGGGGTAGTGGACAAGACCCAGCTATGGCTGTCTTGGGGGGTATTCGTGTGGGCATGTTCGGCTTCCACGACGAGCAGGCCATCGGGGCCACTGTCTTGGAGGAAACCGCTGCCAGGCGGTGGTGGGGGGAGCGGAGAGAAGGATGCGGTTATCTCTTGGGCCTGATCCATCCTTATTGTACAGGTGCCTGTCCCTGTACAGCCACTGCCGTTCCAGCCATCAAAGGCCTGCTCACTGCCGGCCTCTGCGGACAACGTCACACTCGTACCCTCGTCAAAGTCCGCGGTACAGGTTCCGGGGCAGCGAATGCCGGTGGTGCTACTCGTGACCGTGCCACTGCCGTTTAGATTCACCGTGAGCGTATGCAGGGTGGGGGGTGGTGGCGGCGGGGACTCCTGAGGGCTTTCCGGTGGGCCCTCACCCGTGGGGCTATAATTTACCTGTTTCGTCAAGAGTAGGCGGTCAATGAGGAAGCCATCTTCGCGCATCCAGATGTTGATGGTATGTTCCCCTACCGAGGGGACATCAATAATTGCTGGGGCATTGTCTCTGGTATGGTTGGACCATTGCCAAGCAGGACTAAAGCCATCGATCCGATCACTGGTATTCACGGCTTGGCCATCCAATCCCAGATGAACGGAATCATCCATGTCGCTAGTGCCCAGTCCGCGGATCCAGACGTAGTGGGTGCCGGTATGCGCAAAGTTCACGATGAAATCCAGCCGCGGGCTCTTGGTGGTATAGCCGGTATTGTTATTGGTCTGAAGATTGGGGGTTGCGGTCATCCCTTGCGTGCCGACGGCATTGGCGTCAGTCATGAGATCCCAATTATGAGAACCTTGGGGGAAATTGCTATGGGCATGTTCAGCTTCCATCACGACGAGTCCCTGGGCGTCGGTGGTTTGTTGGAAGCCGGGGCCATCTGTCGGTGGGGGTGGGGGGAGCGGAGAGAAGGATGCGGTTATCTCTTGGGCCTGATCCATCGTTATTGTACAGGTGCCTGTACCTGTACAGCCACTGCCGTTCCAGCCATCAAAGGCCTGCTGACTGCCGGCTTCTGCGGACAGCGTCACACTCGTACCCTCGTCAAAGTCCGCACTACAGGTTCCGGGGCAGCGAATGCCGGTGGTGCTACTCGTGACCGTGCCACTGCCGTTTAGATTCACCGTGAGCGTATGCAGGGTGGGGGGTGGTGGCGGCAGGGACTCCTGAGGGCTTTCCGGTGGGCCCTCACCCGTGGGGCTATAATTTACCTGTTTCGTCAAGAGTAGGCGGTCAAGGAGGAAGCCATCTTCGCGCATCCAGATGTTGATGGTATGTTCCCCTACCGAGGGGACATCAATAATTGCTGGGGCATTGTCTCTGGTATGGTTGGACCATTGCCAAGCAGGACTAAAGCCATCGATTCGATCACTGGTATTCACGGCTTGGCCATCCAATCCCAGATGAACGGAATCATCCATGTCGCTAGTGCCCAGTCCGCGGATCCAGACGTAGTGGGTGCCGGTGTGCGCAAAGTACACGGTGAAATCCAGCCGCGGGCTCTTGGTGGTATAGCCGGTATTGTTACTGGTCTGAAGATTGGGGGTTGCGGTCATCCCTTGCGTGCCGACGGCATTGGCGTCAGTCATGAGATCCCAATTATGAGAACCTTGGGGGAAATTGCTATGGGCATGTTCCGCTTCCATCACGACGAGTCCCTGGGCATCGGTGGCTTGTTGGAAGCCGGGGCCATCGGCCGGTGGCGCTTCCAGGGAGACCACGGACATTGTGGTTGAAGGGTCTGAAGTGTTGTCCATGGCATCATGGGCGACGACGAAATAGGCATAGGTCGTGGATGGGGATAAATTGGAATCCACGTAAGACAAATTGGACGTGGTGGCCAGAGGGTTGTTATCGCGGTACAGCGTGTAGCCGGTCACCGCGACATTATCCGTAGCGGCCGACCAGGTGAGGGTCGCTTGAGTCGAGGAGTCCACCACCGCCGATTGAATCGTGGGGGTACTGGGTGGGGTCGTATCTGCGAGGGAGAGGGTTGTGCCCGTAACCGGGGCAGAGTGAGCAGACTCATTGTCCGTGGCGTCAAGAGCGGTCACCGAATAGGTGTATGTGGTAGACGGGGTGAGGTTAGAGTCTGCATAATGCCAGTTTGGGGTGGTTCCAACAGGCACCCCATCTCGATAGAGGGTAAAGGCCGTCGCGGTTCCCCCTCCAGAGCTTTGGGAAAGATGATAATTTTCTGCCATAATATCGATAAACCAGTTAGCTTGGGCATCTGTGATATTACCCTCAAGTGTTCCCTGCTGGGCTGGAAGTGGACTGCGAACGATGATAGGAAAGTTCGTTAAATTGTCGGAAATGTTTACGGTGGTGGGTCCAAAGCGATATTCAATTGACCAGTTCACCGAGTGATTCAGGCCTTCATGATAATAGATGGTATTGTGTTGAACCTGAGAATTGAGAGCATAATTATTTTCAATGGCGGCGTCTGCCGGTTCTGTGAGAGCCAAGATAACATTATTTTCCACGAGTCCGTTTTGGTGATCATAGAGTACGTCGGCTCCGCCCCGTGAGAGGTCATTTGGCGAACTAAGCCCCAACGCAATACCTCGCCAACTGTCGACAATCAGATTCCGGCGAATAATGGTGTCAAGCGAGTTTTTCCAGACTAGGATTGCAGGCCCAGCCGGACCGGCTTCGCTTCGAATCCGACGAAACTCATTGTCGCGAATGACCCATCCCTTCCCCGCGAGTATGTCCACCCCGTTTGTGTAGTTTGGCAGTGAGTGGTCAGTTCCTTTGGAGAATGTCGTATATTCGATGCGGGAGCAGGCCACGAGACCATAGTCAGCGAATTTCCCGAGGGTGCCATCACCAGTGCTCACTTTCACAAATTGCTGTCCGGCATCCAACAGATGAACATTGTAAATCGTTGTTCCGGTAATGCCCTTTTCCCCTCGCACTTGAATGTTGTGATTGGTGGGCTGACTCAATGTCACGTCGGCGACTGTAAATTCATCTACATTGACGGAAATATTGTTGTAGCCTCCCTCGATGCGGACGGCCTCTCGGTTGCCGGAGGCGCTTCGGATGATCAACCCAGGTGTTTTAATTTCCAGTGATTTACTCGATGGTAGTACATAGACTCTATCCTCTAATAGGAAAGTGGTTCCCGATTGGGCGGACGATATTTTTGACAAGAGGTCATTCACATCACCACTGGCAATGTTGATAATTGGTTGGCCAGACTCGGGTGGTTCCATTGCCGGACAATATGCTGCCGCTCCAAGATTCACGGATGCCTCAACCCCGGCCAAGACATCTTCAGGGGCTGGGATCCAATTGATGGTAAGTTGTGAATCAGAATCAACCTGGACTGCCTGAATGGTTGGGGCCCCATGAGGGTCGGTGAATTCGGGAAGTGTCGTGACAGAAATGGTTGAACTTGGGGAAGAAACGTTATTGGCGGCATCCTGAGCAACGACTGAGTATCCGTAGGTCGTGAACGGTGCCAAATTGGTATCCACATAGGTCAGGTCAGGTGTGGTGGTCAGTAAATTATTATCACGATAGATGGCATAGCCCGTGACCGCCACGTTATCGGTGGCGGCTTCCCAAGTGATTGTCGCGGCTGTGGAGGAGTCCGCGACAGCCGAGGTGATCGAAGGGATGGTCGGAGGCGTAGTGTCAGCGGGTTCTTCAGACTGGGAGCTTTCCGCGGGGCCCTCGCCCGTGGGGCTATACTTTGCATGTTTCGTCAAGAGCATGCGGTCAATTTGGAAGCCATCTTCGCGCATCCAGATGTTGATGGTATGTTCCCCTACCGAGGGGACATCAATGGTGGCAATGACGCCATCCATCGTATTGTTAGACCAATTCCAACTGGTAGTGAAACTGGAAATGCGATCACTGGTATTCACGGCTTGGCCATCCAATCCCAGATGAACGGAATCATCATAGTCGCTCGTGCCCAGTCCGCGGATCCAGACGTAGTGGGTGCCGGTGTGCGCAAAGTTCACGGTGAAATCCAGCCGCGGGCTCTTGGTGGTATAGCCGGTATTGTTACTGGTCTGAAGATTGGGGGTTGCGGTCATCCCTTGCGTGCCGACGGCATTGGCGTCAGTCATGAGATCCCAATTATGAGAACCTTGGGGGAAATTGCTATGGGCATGTTCCGCTTCCATCACGACGAGTCCCTGGGCATCGGTGGCTTGTTGGAAGCCGGGGCCATCGGCCGGTGGGGGTGGGGGGAGCGGAGAGAAGGATGCGGTTATCTCTTGGGCCTGATCCATCCTTATTGTACAGGTGCCTGTCCCTGTACAGCCACTGCCGTTCCAGCCATCAAAGGCCTGCTGACTGCCGGCTTCTGCGGACAGCGTCACACTCGTACCCTCGTCAAAGTCCGCGGTACAGGTTCCGGGACAGCGAATGCCGGTGGTGCTACTCGTGACCGTGCCACTGCCGTTTAGATTCACCGTGAGGGTATGCAGGGTGGGTGGCGGTGGGGACTCCTGAGGGCTTTCCGGTGGGCCAGTGCCATTGGGGGTGGGCAAACTGGCATTGGTGGTGAGCAAGAGTTTATCCACTACGGTGCCATCCTCCCGCATCCAGAGGTTCAGGGTATGCGTGCCGGGGCTCGGGACATTGATAGTGGCGACCGATCCATCCATGGTTTGGTTGGACCACGTCCATGTTGATGTGAAACCAGAGAGCCGATCGCTGGAGGCTATTGCTTGGCCATTGAATCCCACATGCACGGAATCGTCTGTGCCCGTGGTTCCCCAGCCGCGTACCCAAATATAATGCACCCCAGTCTGGACAAAGGTGACCTCAAAATCTAAGCGAGGGCTGAGGGTGGTATAGTTGGTATTGTGGGACGTCCCGGAATTGGGGGTTGTGGTCATGTTGCCGGAGCCGGAGAAGCCGGCGGGGGTAGTGGACAAGACCCAGCTATGGCTGTCTTGGGGGGTATTCGTGTGGGCATGTTCGGCTTCCACGACGAGCAGGCCATCGGGGCCACTGTCTTGGAGGAAGCCGTTGCCAGGCGGTGGTGGGGGTGGAACACTAGGCAGCCCACCTTGGACCTCTAGTGAGAGACCGCTTAAGTTATTGGAGAAGTCTCGGGCTTTTAAGGCGTAATAATAGGTCACTCCCGGTACGAGCGTGCCAGGTGGAAATGTGTAGCTCGTGATGGGTCCAACTGAAATAGGCGAATCAGGGTGGTTATACACCCCAGGTTGATCACCAATATAAATTTCATATCCGGCCAAATCAGGTTCGGTATTCGCGGTCCAACTGACGGTGCACGTACACGTTTCGGCTCCCAGCACTGCCGATGAATTGACAACCCCAGAAAAAATGAGAAGCAACGAAAGTTGTAGGGCGGTGAACGGGATTACACGAAAAAGGTGTTGAACCCTTGTCACGGGGGGTTCCATTGGTGTCTTCCTCATGAACGATGAGTTATTCGTCATCAAAATCATGGGATGGCAGGTTTTCCTCTTGAAGGTTTCAGTCGAATTCCTTCCATTAATCGCTAAAATCGCCTATGGTCTGTGGTAAAAATTTGCTTATTAAAAAAAAACGAAGGATAGCTATGTGTGTATTGGCCTTAACACACAGAAAATAATATCCAAGAGAGCAATAATGATGCCTTCCTGGGGTTAATTTGAAACTTTGCAAATAATCAATGAGTTACAAGGAAATGATAGATGGAACGTCAGGGAAAGGTGTGCAGGGATGTGTAGTGAATTGCATTCGGCTAATATACGTAATAAAAAGAAAATCGTATGTTTTTCAAAGGGTCTCGTTACCTGTAGGCGGCATCCTAACTCTGGGAAAAAATTGGCGTGTTAATTACTTGCCGACGATTTTCATGGCAGAGGCAGGCTGAATACTTTTTAAATATTTCCTTGGGCTAGAAGAATCGAATGTGATGATTAGGGGTCAGCCCTTGGGGTAGGTCTGAGAGTAGGCTGTGAGCATAAAGCAAGTTAAATTGTCTAGGAAGAAATTCATGGAGAGTGAATCAATAGCTTGACGAAAGTCCTCAAATATCCTCAGAGGTAGAGGTAAATGGTAGATATTTCTCATAAAGAAACTTGTTTAATGTTATTGACTTATTGGAACGTCTATGGTAGATCCTCCTTGTTATTATAGGTTTTTATAATGAATAATATTTTTTACAAGATGCCGCAGGGGGCGAACTGTCCTTTTGCGGTTTTGTTTGTTAAGGGCCTATTGCACGAGGAAAAGTATTTTCCAGGGTCCGGGAAAAGGAGGAAACAGTGAGTGAGCGTAAAACCGGAACGGTCAAGTGGTTTAACGATCGCAAGGGATTTGGATTTATCCGTATCGATGATGAACAGGATGTGTTTGTCCATTATTCAGCTTTGCAAGGTGAAGGGTTTAAGACCCTGAAGGAAGGGGAGTCGGTGGAATTTGATATGGTTGAAGGGGCGAAGGGACCGCAAGCTGCTAATGTCGTCAAAACTGCTGCTGCTGAGCAATCAGCTGGGTGAGGTGAGTGTTTTGCTAGTCAATGTCTAGCGAAGGGTTATGTGCCCTGGAAGGATAATATGAAAAGGGAGAGGTGAAAGCCTCTCCTTTTTTTTGTGGAGAAGGTGGGTGTCGTTTACTCGGCAATGATAATGGGCCTGTTGAATATTTCACTCCAATAGCAAATAAAAGCTGCAGATGAGCCACGCATCGGCAATGGGAGGGAATGTTCAAAAAAGCATGCCCTGAGTCTTTCCGAAGGGTCTATCCAGCAAGGCCGCAGCCATTTTGAAGCGCGGAGCGTACTCATAGTACGTGAGCACGGAAAAATGGCGACCTGCCTGCGCGAAGCCGCTCCGGCAGGCAAGGAACGCTCTGGCTTGTCAGCCGTAGCTTTAGCGAAGGCTGGCGGCGTTTTCAACATTCCCATAAATCCCAAATTTTGGTTGGTAGGGTAACGTTATATACGCGTGTGTTCGATCATTTCTTGTTGGGTTAAAAAGGTCAACTGTGTCTCAGGTGATTCTTCCTCCTGCCTGGCGTATTCCCGAGCGTTTTGGCCACTGGTGCACTGTCCGGGTGTTCGATGTTTGTCAGTGAAGAGGAATTTTCAAGGACTCCCAAGAATTTTGAGTGTTCAGATTTGGATCGGCAGGTGTATCCGGCTACACGGAATTCGGAGTTGAAACGAGATCGGGCCATCACGGAGGAACATATTGCAGCTCCGTACAATAACTTTTATGAATGCAGTGAAGCCAAGGATGACATTTGGAAACGTGTCGGTGATTTCAAGCCTCGGTCTCGGACTCTTGAGAGCAAAGGGTTGGTCCACAAACCTCAACTCATCGATGTCGTTGATTTGCTTAGAATCATGCCGATGGAAGAGCGCCGGTATCGACACCGGTGCGTCGAACCCTGGACTATGGCCGTGCTGTGGAAGTATGGATTTTAAAAGTATCAAGTCGATCGCCTCAATTGAATTCACGGCTGAGCAACCGAGGATCTTCTGGAATACGATGGGTCCCCATGGGTATGATTTGATCGCCAACGTGGATTCGCAGGCTCCTAGTTGACTCGGTTTTTCAGGGGGGCGTATACTTTCTGGTAGTCTGAAAAGGTAACCGATTGGCGGTTTGACTGCTCGGCTATCCTATCATCCATCTGATATATTATTTTGAATGAGGAGGAATACATCATGGCACTTCGCTTAGGTGACGAGGCTCCAAATTTTACGGCGGAAACCACGGCAGGCACCGTGAATTTTCATGAATGGTTGGGTGATGGGTGGGGTATTTTGTTTTCCCATCCCAAAGATTTTACCCCAGTCTGTACTACTGAGCTTGGTGCTGTCGCAAAAATTTCCGATGAATTCAAAAAGCGGAACGTGAAAGTGTTAGCAGTGAGTGTGGATCCGTTGGATTCTCATAAAAGTTGGATAAACGATATCAATGAGACGCAAAATTGTACGGTGAGTTATCCAATCATCGCGGATCCGGACCGGACGGTTGCCAATCTCTATGACATGATTCATCCTAATGCGTTGGATAATATGACCGTGCGGTCGGTGTTTGTGATTGGACCGGACAAAAAGGTGAAACTGACCCTCACCTATCCAGCCTCGACTGGAAGAAATTTTGATGAAATTCTTCGTGTGGTGGACTCGTTACAACTGACGGCCAAGCATCAGGTGGCCACCCCAGCCAATTGGAAGGACGGGGAAGATTGTATCATTGTTCCTGCGGTGAAGGATGAAGAGATTCCCTCCAAATTTCCCAAGGGCCACCGGGCCGTGAAGCCTTATCTTCGGTTCACGCCACAGCCCAACAAGTAAGACCTTCTCGCAAGCCTCGTTTTTTCCGAAAGAGCCGTTCCACATGGGGCGGCTCTTTTTTTTTCTGCCAAGAGGCTGGAAAAGGAAGCTGGTAATTTTTTGGCTCTTGCATGACGAGATACGAAATGCCGTCGAGGTTTTATCTTTAGGGGTCTGTTGAATGTTTCGGGTCCATGACCCATACCTGCTCCAGGTAAGCCTGCTCGCATCAGTGGGAGGGAATGTTGAAAAAAGCCGCCAGCGGCGTTCTCGCCCTTTTGCCGTGCTCACGTACTGAGAGTACGCTCCGCGCGTCAAAAGGGCTGCGGCCTTGCTGGATAGACCCTTCGGAAAGACTCAGGGCATGCTTTTTTCAACATTCCCTTTACGGTTGGTAGGTTTCATACAAGGTGATGCGGACTTGAAATCCTGTTTTGCAGTGGCGACATCGGAATTGCACGATATCTTTTCCTACACTGACTTCAGTCACATGGATCGCTTCTTGATGTTGGCTGATACAGGATTCCAAGCTCGTGGCCGCACCTTCATCGAACGATGCCAAATTTCCAATGATTCGAGAAAATTTTTCAATGGTGAGTCGGTGGCGGAACTTGCAATTGACACATGCTATTCCCATTTTGTCCGGAAGCGTTAGCATTTTTACACTGAGGGATAACGGATGGACGGAGAAACATTGTTGTAAGAATGCTCCGCTTTTGTGAATCTGTGGCATCAGAAAACCTTCTGGTTAGGTCGTAAGTGTTTCGGTTTTGAGTTTCGCACGATGGCTGCCTTGCACAATGGAATATTCAAAGAGTCGACATTCGAGTGCGCCATTAAACAGAGGCGTTCTCCGTGCAGCTGATAGTCTAATGAGTTTTGGCAATCGTAGATCCGCCGTAAAGAAAAACGCTCGCCAACCCACAAAGTGGCGTTTGAGCGCATCGCCGAGTTGAGGGTACCATTCGGCCAGTTTCGAATCCTCCCCGCTGCGAACTCCATATGGCGGATTGGTCACAAGCAGCCCGTGCGGATGCGGGGGCTGGACATCCAGGATATCCGCCTGTCCAATGGTGATCGCGTCTCCGAACCCAGCCGCATCTACATTCGTGTTCGCTGCCTTGACGGCTTGCGAATCGTGGTCAAATCCAAACAGGGTTTCCGGTGGAATCGATCGTTGCGCGGCCAAGCTTTTGGTGCGTAATTGTGCCCATGTTGCTTGAGCAAAGTGCAAAAAATTTTCAAAGGCAAAGTGACGGTTGAGTCCCGGGGCAATGTTGCCAGCCATTTGGGCTGCCTCGAGGAGAAAGGTGCCACTCCCGCACATGGGGTCGAGCAACACATCTCCTGGTGTCCATCCGGCTAGATGCAAAATGCCCGCGGCTAGGTTTTCTCTTAACGGGGAGGGGCCTTGGGTTTTGCGAAGCCCTCGTTTAAATAACGGGTCTCCTGTGGTATCCAGGTAGAAGGTGACCGTATGCTCATCTAAAAATGCATAAATCCCGATGTCGGGATGGCGAGTATCCACGTTTGGGCGAGTGCCTATGGCCTTGCGAAAGTGATCGCAAATTGCGTCTTTGATTCGTAGCGTGACAAAGTCCAGACTGGGCAGGGGACAATGGTGAGCACTGACATGGACTTTAATGCGATTGTTGACGGAAAACCAGGAAGGCCAGGGGAGTGCCAATGCTGCGTGGTAAATGTCTTTCTCAGTCCGATAGGAGCGCTCGGAGATGGCCCATAACACTCGGCTGGCAATCCGACTGTGAAGATTGACACGATAACACAAATCAAATGGCCCACAAAATCGAACTCCTCCCTGCAGTGCTTCAGAGTGTTCAGCCTGTACGTGAGTGAGCTCGTCACGGAGGACAGCCTCCAGTCCTCGAGGGCAGGGAGCGAAGAATGTCGATAGGTGCGTCCCGGTCATAGAGACGTGCGAGTGCAGGATTCTCGAACCCAATCCTTAAGAATTTTGGCTTGATCAAAGGTGAGCAGATAGTGGAAACATTGGAGTTTATCTGCGCCAACATTGGGATCGCCTTTCCCCAATATCGATGCCGCTGAGTTGGCGGCCTGGCTCACCCCCTTGCCTAACGTATTGATCCCCATGGGATCGAGTTCGCTTTTGGTCAAGACATAGCGGTAAATCCACGTCGATCCACCATGTAACAGTGACTCTTTCTTGCGCCAGGGATCTCCAAATTTTGCGACAATATCATCTTGGGTCGCTTCCTCTACGGCGCTTTTGAGATAGGAATCACGCCAATGGCTACAGGCTCCAAGTGACACGATGATCATAGCCAAGCCAGCCCAGAGTTTGAGAGTGGTCAGAGGGCGGTGTGTGGCAGGTAGAAGAAAATGAAACAACATCATGCATCCTTTTTGACGGTTGGTTGAATTTTTTTGGTGATGGTGCGATAGAAGGCATAGCCTTGGGCGCAGAGTCCTATCACGATTAATCCCAGGGCAGTGGAGAGCCACATAGAACCAGGCTGATCCAGGCCTTCGATCCCAAGAACAAACCCCGAGGCAATTGCGATGATGCCAATGACTCGTGCAATCCAAATGTCTGGTTGGGTCGGAATGTGCAACGGGCGCCGTCCTGTTCTTTTCTAGCAATGAACAATGGGAAAAATGAGCCATTGTAACACAAGCTGGATATCAGAAATTCCCATCGCTGCGCAATGCGATTGTACGGTATTGGGGTTGAAGATTTCCAGATGGGCCGAAAACGAGCGTTGGCCTTGTGTTTCATGGCCTCTGGGGGGAGCTGTCTATGACTGCCCAATGGAATTGGAGGCACAGTGTCTTAGTGGGTCTTTTGGGTTGTGGGGTCATCGTCCCATGGTTTATTGATCCAGTTCCCCAAGATTCGAGCTATCATCGCTTTGCCGATACCACGGCATTTTTCGGCATCCACAATTTTGTAAACGTAGCCACCAATTCGTTGTTTATTCTCGTGGGAATCCTGGGGTTCTTGGCATCGCGGGCAAAAGGGTTCGCGTTGGAATCTGCTGACATGCGACTGGCCTACCATGTCTTTTTTCTCGGGGTTGGATTCGTTGGTCTGGGCTCTGCCTACTACCATGTTAATCCAAACAACGCCACGCTCGTGTGGGATCGGTTGCCCATGACCGTGTCGTTCATGGCATTGTTGGCCATGATCATCGCAGATACCGTGTCTCCAAAAATTGGAACGGTTCTGCTGTGGCCACTTATTGGAATTGGTGCCGGTTCGGTTGGATATTGGTATGTGACCGAACTGTGGGAAATGGGGGATTTGCGGCCATATGGCTTGGTCCAGTTTCTGCCAATGTTACTCATTCCCGTGATGCTCGGGTTATTTGGAACGCGGTTCATGCGGAGTCCATTTCTTTGGGCAATCTTGGGAACGTACCTTCTGGCCAAAATTGTTGAGTTCTTTGATGCCGAGATCTATTCGATCACGCAAATAATCAGCGGCCATTCTCTGAAACATGTTATCGCTGCCCTAGCCACAGCCTGGATGATATTGGCTTGTCAACAAAGGGCAGTTGGACATCCTGACTCGACCAATCCGTGATTGTCCAATTGTGAAAAAACCCCAGTGATTTAGAACGACGAATACAAAATTTGCAAAGCCACCTAAAGGCCATGGTGCCGAGAAAGATTTGAGGGCACCTCTACAAACCGTCCTTTTCCGTGATGGCGGCGTCAGCCGTGTGCTCACATCCTCATGTATTCGCCCATACATTCCGGTTTTCCGCGCGCGGCTTCCTTGCTCTCACATAAAATGCCTGGTTTTTAGAGGTACCCTTGAATAGAAGACAGAGTGTAGGAATTCCTGCCACGTGATCTTGAAAAAGTTTCGGCCCTGCTAAATTTTGGTGTAGGGGGAAATTAGCATTCTATTCCCTTGCCAGTTTCCGATAGCGAATGCGGTGGGGTTGGTCGGCGTCTTTGCCGAGGCGTTTTTTGCGACTGGCTTCGTATTCGCTGTAGTTGCCTTCAAACCAGACGACCTGGCTGTTTCCTTCGAAGGCTAAGATGTGCGTCGCGATCCTATCTAAGAACCATCGATCATGGCTGCTAATGACTGCACAGCCGCCGAATTGTTCCAAGCCTTCTTCAAGCGCGCGTAATGTATTCACGTCTAAATCATTGGTGGGTTCGTCCAAGATGAGAACGTTCGCGCCTTCCTTGAGCATGCTCGCCAAGTGGACGCGATTGCGTTCTCCTCCGGAGAGATCTTTCACTTTCTTTTGTTGTTCGGTGCCGCCAAAATTAAATCGGCTGACATAGGCCCGCGAGTTAATCTCTTTCTTGCCAAGCTTGATCGTGTCTTGTCCTCCAGAGATGACTTCCCACACGTTTTTCATTCCATCCAACGTACGGTCTTGATCCACGTAACCGAGCTTGACGGTCTCGCCGATATTGAAGGAGCCTGCGTCGGGTTTTTCTTCGCCCGTGATCATCCGAAACAGGGTGGTCTTTCCTGCCCCGTTGGGACCGATGACCCCAACGATTCCGCCTCGCGGTAAATTAAACGTGAGGTTTTCGAATAAGAGTTTGTCGCCGAAGGCTTTGGTCAGGCCTTTCGCTTCGATGACGAGTTCACCAAGGCGGGGACCAGCGGGGATGTAAATTTCCAAATCATCCGCAATTTTTTCATGTTCCTCGCTGACCAGTTCTTCGTAGCGGGTGACACGGGCTTTCCCCTTGGCCTGTCGGCCTTTGGGCGACATTCGGATCCATTCTAATTCATGTTCCAACGTTTTGCGTCGTTTGGATTCGGTTTTTTCTTCTTTTGCAAGGCGGGCTTGTTTTTGTTCGAGCCAAGAGGTGTAATTGCCTTCGTAGGGTATGCCCTGCCCACGATCCAGTTCGAGAATCCATCCGGCCACGTTGTCGAGGAAATAGCGATCATGGGTCACGGCAATCACCGTGCCTTTGTATTGTTGAAGGTGCTGCTCCAACCATTGCACGGATTCGGCGTCCAAATGATTCGTAGGCTCGTCGAGCAACAAGATGTCGGGCTCTTGAATCATGAGGCGACACAGAGCCACGCGCCGTTTTTCTCCTCCGGAGAGGATTCCGATTTTAGTCTCGGGCGGCGGACAGCGAAGTGCATCCATGGCAATGTCCAGTTGGTTTTCCAACTCCCACCCATCCACAGCCTCAATTTTTTCTTGCAGCGTGCTTTGTTTCTCCAGCAGCTTTTCCATCTCATCGGGTTCCATGGGGTCACCCAGCCGGTTACTCACTGACTCGTACTCGGCTAACATGTCAATGAGTTCCTTCCGTGCCTGTTCCACCACTTCTTTGACAGTTTTCTCAGGGTCGAGTTGTGGCTCCTGTTCCAGTAACCCGACGGTGTAACCTTTGGACATGGTAATCTCGCCGATATAGTCTTGGTCCACGCCAGCAATAATGCGGAGGAGTGAGCTTTTACCCGATCCGTTGAGTCCCAAGACGCCGATCTTCGCGCCATAGTAAAACGAAAGGTAGATATTTTTGAGCACGTGTTTTTTCGGGGGATGGATTCGGCCGACGCCAATGAGTGAGAAAATTATTTGTTTGTCGTTTGTGGCCATGTCACTCCTTTAAGTCGTGTGGTGACTCAGGTATTTAGGCTGAAGGCTAAAGACTGAAGGCTATCACTTATAATACCTGACGTTTTGTATGATCACGCATGATTGCCACTCCTAAACCCTTCAGCCTTCAGCCTATCCACCTGATTAGTCCCCCTTCGCGTGCTTCACCATGTTTGCAAAAACGGGTCGGGCATCATCGGGACTCTTGAGCTCTTGTGGAAAGGTCAATCGCCTGCCAGTGTAGCGGTCCTTGATCTTAAGCCGCAGATGAAATCCTAACCGATCGATGGCTGTCAAGGTGGCCTCCTCTGTATCGGGCTGGCCAGAAGCTCTGGCGAGTAACAGCAAGGTGTTTGTGTGATCGGCATTGAGGTGGTCAATGAGTCCTGGTCCCGCATCGGCCAGTGGATCGACTTGGGCCAAGGCATACTCTTCCGCGGAGACCCATCCCATCGATCCAAAACCACCGACATAATACACATCGATGGTGTCCATTAGGTAAAACGAGAAATCCCCAAAATCGGCCCAATAGCTCGCCTTCGGGTGGCGGGCTAAATATGGTGCGCGGATGGCAGCGTCTTGATCTTTTGACACTTTCGTTACTTTGCCCATAATGGTGACGCGGGCCGCGCCCAATGGATTTTGTTCTCCCCCAGGTTGCATGACGAACACACTGGCTCGCGCATCGATCATGATATTCTTGGTATGCATGGCCATTGTGCTGATGAGAAACGAAGGATTGCCTGTATCATCGAGGCCATAGGTTACGATCGATCCAAACGGCCAATCGGGATGTTTCTGAGACGTTGTGCACAGGGTGGCGACAGGTGCAATGTGCATGAGGGTTCGAGCCCGTTCCGCATAGGTTGGTTCGGGTGGTTCAGGTGGATCTGAGTCATTGGTCTGTGGATTGGCATGTTGTGACATAAAAAGTCCTTTTCAAGATGGCAAAGTTGCACAAGGTTCGTAAAGTTAACAAAGGTTGATGACTAGCACAATTACGCGGTTCTTGAACGGGATCGCTTCATCATGGGACACTCGAGGCCGGAAAACCTTCCAGCTCTGAATGAGTATTGACGAAAGGATCCCAATGGCTGGTGACGAGTCAGTTGAAATCCATGAGATTGAAGTGAGTTTTCGCTATACCCAAGAACATGATTGGGTGGTGCATGCGATCACTGGGTTTTTGTCCGCGTATTTTATGGAAGACCCACGTTTTTGTATGAAGCGGCATTTCCATGAACTTGAAACGGGGAAGTATGTATGGCGTTGTGAAGCCCCAAGCCAAAAATTTATTCGTCGATTATTGAAACGTTTGCAGGAGGATATCCCGCCGTTTGAACTGTGTACACGTGAATCGTCTTCGAAGGAACCGACTCGCCATGTGATTGATTTGCCTTCTAGTCATTCTGAGAAGGAATAAGGTGCCCTTTTAGGGCTGAAGGGGTTTCCATCCTGCCATCACGCATCGTTGAGCCATGAGGGGTGTGAAGCTGGACACATCGTGGGAGATAGTCGTCATGAATTTGTCTGCGAGTTGTTGGTCTTCAAAACATTCAAACACATCATCGAGAAATCCTCCTCGGAGTAGGGGGTGCCATAGAAACTCTTGCCCGGGTCCGGTTTCGACTTCGAGCGGCTGATCTTCAACGACAATACGTTCCATCTGCAATTGTTCGAGCCAGTGGCGCGCGTCTTGGGCGGAAGGTCGTTCGTGAATATAGTCCCACAACTTGGTGCGTTCTTTATCTAGCCGGCGAGTGTTCATCTCCTGATCGACCCGTTGCCAGAGTGAGTCAAACGTGCCCATGGATGGAAAGGTCAGAACCAGTTGCCCACCAGGCTGCAGATGGCGAATCAAGTCTTGAAGAGCCTCAAAACGATTGGGTCGAAAAAACATAAAGGACAGGTTGCCGGTGATCCGGTCAAAGGACGGTAAGGTGGAGGGGAGGTGTCGAACATCGTGTTCCTCGAATTGTAGCCAGGGGAGTTGCTGGCCTTGAATCGACCGGGCTCGGGCGAGTTGAGTGGGGTGAATATCAATCCCGAGCACTTTCCCTGTAGGCCCAGTTTGTTCCGCCAGGTAAAATGCCGGAAGGCCATGGCCACTCGCTACATCAAGAATCGTTAACCCAGGTGTGAGGTCAAGTTGAGAGAGCAATGTTTCGGCAAAGGGAGTAGACCACGGGTCGCGTTTGGGAAGAGGCCAAGTTGGCATGAGTGACAATAATTCGTAATGAAGAATGCGTTGCGGCAAATAGGATTTGGGTGAGAGATGCTAGTTGGGTTTCTGTCCTCCGGGCATGATAGCATGTTGTAGTATCCTATGTTGAACTTCTTTTGTTTTCATCGCAAACTCTGAGCACGAGCGAGAATGTACAAAATGAGAAAACGTATATGTTCCCCATCTCTGGTTTTTTTACAATCCATGCTTCCGCTCCTTCTCCTGGTGGTTTTTATTGGCCAGGCTTTTGGACAGTCATGGTATGAACAGGGGCACAGCCTTCAATCTTTGAAGCCCACATTATTGGATGGGTTTGGATTTGCCGTGGCCAGCGAAGGGGACTCGGTCCTAGTTGGTTCACCTCATGCGGCTGGGTCCCGAGGGCAAATGGGCAAAGCCTTTTTGTTTCAGCGAGAAACCGGGAAGGTCCTCCATTCCTTTTTGCCTCCTTCTCCTGTCGGGGATGATATGTTTGGTTTGTCCGTTGGACTGACTGATCGTTTTGTCATTGTCGGTGCTCCTAAGGGAAGGGGGAAGTTGGGGCGATCGTCAGGAATGGTTGCTTTATTTGATCGGGAGAGTGGGCAGCTTGTTCGAGAGTTCATCAGTCCAAATTCGAACGCGGCAGTGTTTGGTCACGCGGTTGCCACTCAAGGCCGATGGGTGGCCATTGGAGATCCTGGCGCGAGTTCGCCGACAAAATTTGATGTCGGAGAAGTGTACGTGTTTGAGATTGCCACTGGACAATTGGTTCAAAGGTTCTTGGCGCCGGAAGCTTCACATGGGAAGGCTGATGGATTTGGCCATACCCTGGCTTTTTGGGGTTCCACTCTTGCAATTAGTGCCCCATTGGGAGGCGTTGAGCCCATCGATCATGGAAAGGTGTTTGTGTTTGATATTGAAACTGGCAAGCTGATACGAACGCTCGAATCACCCGACCCGCAAACCAATGAATATTTTGGATGGTCTCTCGCCTGCGATGCTGACACGTTGTTGGTGGGAGCTCTAGGCCGCAAGATTACCCATGGCGAAGCTGGCGCCGCGTATCTATTTACGCATCAGGGAAAATTTCAAAAGAAATTCGAAGCGCCCAACCCTCAAAAGGGAGGTCATTTTGGGGAAGCGGTTGGGCTTCTTGAAAACTTCTATGTGGTTGCTGCTCCCGGGGATGATACTGCGGGTGTTGATGTGGGTACCGTGTTTGTCTTCAATAAACACACCAACCAGCTTCAGTTCACTATTCCCAATCCCTCAAAGACCACCGGTGCGGCGGATCTTTTTGGTCTTTCGATGCATGGAGTTGGCGCACACTTAGTTGTAGGGGCCCCCTATGGCGATCTATCAAAGATGCCCGATGCGGGCGAAGTCCATCAGTTTCATTTCCAATCATCAACGCCCTAAGGGTTCGCGCAAGAATAACTTCACATGTTTGGGTGCTGAGACACCTGTCTGGCAAGGCACGAGGACTGCGCATACTCCTCGTATGGAAAGGAAGAGCAACGCTGCCAGACGGGATGGATCGACGCCCAAACATGGGAAGTTATTCTTGCGCGAACCCTAAGAGTCGGCTATCCATCAATTTTCAAAAATGAATGAGTAGACGAAGGGACCACTCTTTCGTTATGATCTGAGATTATGCCACTTGATCAATCCCTTCAGGCTTGGCGCAAGGCTCGTCAATTTTCGACCTCCAAATTAGCCAAAGAATCCGGAGTGGAAAGTTCGACGATTGAGTCGATTGAAACCGGGGCTCTTGATCCATCCGTGTCAATGGTCGAGTCCTTAGCCAAGGGGCTTGCGGTTCCCCCGGCTTGGCTGTACAGCACGCCGAAAGCGATTGAATTGGTATTAGGAGATCCAGATGGAGAAGAATCTATCTATCCTGACCTTGATTCCCCCGACCCCGTGACCGAACGTATCCTGCGTGGCAGTCACACCGATCGCGAAATGTACGTGCTGCTCACGTCTTTGCTTCGCCATGGAGAGCCTAAGCTGCTTCGCGCTGCTGAAGTGAATTTGCGGAGCTTGCTTAAGCAAGCCCGTACCTCCACAGTTCCCTGGCAGAATCGTCCATCCGGGCACTTTGAACCTCCCAACGACTAACTCAGGGAATGTTGAAAAAGGGCGTCAGCGGCGTTCTCGGCTCTTTGTCGTGCTCACGTACTATGAGTACGCTCCGCGCGCCAAAGTGCCTGCGGCCTTTCCCTCGACAAGCTCAGGACAGGACTGAGCGCACCTTTTTGAACATTCCCTGTTGCTCTTGGATGTTCATAAGATGAGTCACACGTGAACGATATTTGAAAATTTTTCAATAATTCAAAAACCTAAGCGGTATTTCGTCGTTCTTATCTCGGGTATCATTATTTTTCGAACAGCTGATCACGCTTCACGCCTCACGTTTCACGCTTCACGAATTGTTGACACCGAAATCCAAGCCAAAGGGTTTGCATGGTGAGTCCGCAGACAGTCGCAATGTAGCCCATGTAAATGCCCGTCACGGTTCCAAGGTAAATCCCATATCCCAGAATGGTCGCGCTAACGATGAGGTACAAGGCGACAGCTTCGATGATGCCTTTCGTCTTATGAGAATGCACCAGAACTCCCTGAAACCAACTTTCTATCACCGTTAAGGCCGGCAACAGAATGGCGAACCATAAGGCCGTTGTCCCTAGTGCGGCTAACTCGGGGGCCAGCCCCGACAGAGTAACAAACCAAAATTCTGCGAGTGGACTGATCGCAATGAGCAACAGAATCGTGCTGTTTCCCATGGCGAGTTGGAGGGCAAACTGGCGTAGTGGGACATAGAAGGCTGGTTTGTCGATTAATGCGACCACCACTTCTTGGTAGGCGAGCCCAAGACCCTGAAATAAAAACACGAGGCCGCCGAGGATCGGCCATACGGCGAAGCTTTCCATAGGTGAAGGCATACGGCTCAATGCCGCGGCGGCAATCGGCAGGGACAGTAGGGTGAGGAGCGGGGTGGTGGCGAGGGGAATATAAAATCGTAGAAATTTTCTGAAATGAGGCGGGTCAGTTTGGTTGTGAGGCAGCTGCTTCAGTTTGTTGAGAATGGGTTGTGTGCGCAAGCGGACAAACACAGCCTCGCTCAAGACCCCAAGGGAAATGGCAAAGGTTCCCACGATAATGCCTGAGGGCGTCCCTATCCCTATGCCAAGAATGAGTCCCGCCAAAAGGGCGATGAGTCGGATAGCGGTCCCAATGCCGACCCAACGTGATTGACCATGTCGAATTAATATCCCCTGGTGAAATCGACGAACGGCAATGGAGGCAGTCCAGGGCGTCATGAGCATCATGCCGACCCGAGCGGGTTCGACGACCGCTTCTGGAATTTTGAGAATGGTTGACACGAGAAAATCAAAAAGCGGGGTGAACGCGACGAGCATATGGATGACGGTCAGAACGGCTGCCAATCCAGCCATAAAGTTTCGCAAAAAGCGATACCAGGCCCAGTCTTTCGACAACGCCGTTGATGCTGCCAAGAGCATGATAATGGGCGACTCAATAATCAGCGAAAGTGGAAACACCGCACTGGCATAGGCGGCAAGGTTTATTTCAGGGGCTTCGAGTCTGGCCATGAACGCGCTCACAATGGGTCGCTCCAAGCCCATGAGCAGCCAACTGGCAGCTAAGGGTACCCAAGTTTGGGCAATCAATTTTCTGGGATTCCTAGATTGTTCTGAATAGTTGAGTGGCATAAAGGACAAGGTTTCTGAAGATCAAAGTCTGTTGTGTTTTGGCAACTGACCCAACCCTTGGAGTTTGTCCAAGGTTAGCCATTGTCGCGAGGGCATGCTGGTTCTAGGTTTAAGTCAGATGTTTGGGTCGTTTGCGGCAAATAGTCGGTTATTCAACGCAAAGGATCGGACGATTTGGCCACATCTAGGGCACCCACAGTAGATCCGTCGATTCTTAGACAGGCTTCTTGTGCAAGGGGCATCAAGCTATCACAAAGTACCCTTAAATCAACCCTTTGGCATCCTGTGAGGATAATCAGGCTGCAATGAACTATCTTTCCACAGGAGAAAAAACTGTGACTTTTTAGATTAATTGCCTAAAAGTTAGGTATATAGTGTCTGAGAGAAAACGCCGTTTTTTTCGGGCATGGTCCGAGATATTTTTTCAATACCTCTCTCAGGCATCCTCTCTCGTGCTTACAAACGTCTTTTTTCGTGCTCCCTTCGTGCCAGGTCCTGGGTGAGAGCCCTTCCCTGAACGTTGCCGTCGATTTGTGAGAGAGGTCTCCCTCGGTGGGAAGATTCTTTCCGGCAACTGGCGGCGCTAAGCGGCTTGCTGGAGTCGTGGCTGGCGGCGGCGGTCGTGTGCCAACAGCCGGTGACCGATCTTGTGGAGGTTGTACGCCAAGATCCCAAACCCGACGTAGCGCTGAAACCCCACCCACCCTTTGTCGGGGCAGCGATTCAACCCATGGTGTTCCAAGGCATTGATGTCCGATTCGATCCCACTGTGCTGCTGTCGTAAGCGGCGAAAGGTCTTCTGCGTTTCCCGGGCCTGATCGGCTTGGGAGTGCCGTCCCTTTTTCGGCATGATGACCTCGGGGATAAACAGCTCTAAGAGTTCCCGATCCGCTTGGGCGCTGAACCCCTTATCCACACTCCAACTCTGGAGGCACCCTTCGCCAAACCGAGCCAGCCGCCGATCGGCTAAGGGCAGAGTTTCCTTGACGTCACGGCGTTGGTCCATGACCGTATAATCCAGAACCAAGCTATATTGATCCGTAGTGATGAGCAATTTATGGCCAAGTTCCACCGCTGGGGAGACTTTCCCCTTGTTGATCCATTCGGTATGCGGTTCAAACAGTGAAAAGAGTTTGTCGGCATGGGGAATCGTTTCCCCCCTGCAGCACCCGCCGGTCGATGAGATCCAGGTGCTTGATGAGCATCTCGTGATAATACTCCCCCTCGGCCAGGATCCCTTGCTCCAGCAGGGAGAAGGCCTGGGGCCGAAGAGCCAGCAGACTGGCAAAAACTTTCTGCTCCAGCGCGTAGGCTTTCTGCAGATAGGCCGTGACCGCTGCGTCGAGCCGCTCGCGCTTCTTGGCTCCGCCGCCATGGTGAATCGTCCCACAGACCCGGAGTAACGTCTTGAGCTGCTTCCGCCACGTGTAGGCCTTGCGCCACCCCGAGTGCTCCAGGTGCTGAGCCAGACGCGGGAGCAAGACCAGACATTTCCGACAGGCATCCCACAGCAGATTCAAATCCGTGGGGAAATGGACGTTGGGCTCAAGCACGTAGGTATCACTTTTGGCGTGAATGGGCTCGTCGTCTTTTTTTTTAAACAGCGGCCGCCCGGCCTGGACCACACTAGCATTGATGGCCGCCAATAAGGCCTCGTCGACGTGGCAGACAGTCTCACTCAACGTCTTTTGATGAAACCCTTTCCCAAACTCTCCACGGAAGTGGGACTCCAAACCCATGATGCGCCGGAGTCATGTGTCATAGTGAACCAGGTATTCCACCCGGTCATAGTCACAATCCAAGGCGAGGCGGACGACGCCCAGTACCAGAACATGCCAGAGGTCCATCCCCGGCCGTCCTGTCGCCGGCTTCTTCGTCCCCTGGATCTTCTGTTCCAGCAAGGCAAAGATTTGCTCATTGACGTCGGGGGTCTGAAAAATCCACTGGAGCCCCCGCAACACCGGCGGCAATTCATCTCGACTCTTCGGGGGAATGGGCACTTCCTCAATTGGGGTCTGCCCTAAGTCCAACTGCCGTTCAAATCGTTGCCGCATCGTCTCGATCCTCCCTCAACCAACACTGTGCACTCGGTGAATGTTGAGGCAGTTTACACGAAAAACAGGCTGTTTTCAGGGATTTCTCTCACATACCGTGAAAGATTCACAACCCAAAAACCGAGAAAACCCGCGTCACGCTTAGGCAATCCTGTTTTCTCTCAGACACTATATAGGGTCATAAGGATTCATATAATTTTAGTGATATTTTAGCGGTATACGTGTTTTTGTAAGCTTTAATTTCTCTCGCAAGACATTTAGCCATTGATGGTTGTAATGCTTAGGCCTAAAGTAGCCGATTATTCTTGAAAAGTGAACCATTATTCTGGTATGTAATAAGGGTTTGCCAACATGGGTATTTCTCTAGGCTGGAAGCTTGAAAACGAGATGGTTCTATAAAGATCAAAAAGAAGTCCTCAAATGGCTAAAAGTATGGGTTGCCATCCATAGCACGTCTTCGGGTTTCTGGAGGCGTTTCTATTTTTTAGAAACCTTCAAAAGAATCTTTTTTCAGGTTTGGGTTCAGGTCTGGGCCGAACAATCAACTTCTACTGGTTCCGATCCCGAGGGTTGAGTTTCTTTGTTTTCCCGACGTTAACTTTTTCGATCAACGACATATTACGATATTCTACGTATTGTGATATCGGGCTCCAAACTGGCACAATTCTATCAGTGTGCTCTGTGGTCAGTGAAGTATGTAAAAAATTGTTATCGAGAGAATACACAGCGAGTCTCGTCGTCTGCAAAAAATATTCGAGATTAGGAATGTGGCAATCATTCCAATTTGTAAACTTTTTGGGGAGAGACAATGCCTAAACACAGCGTTATGGGGAGGGTCAAACCGCTCTCAGGAATTGGAAAAGACCCGGATCAATTACATTACGATGAACTGAATGGACCATTAACCGTCGATTCAGAGAATTTGTCCACTTTATTTCCTTCCTTTAAAGAGCATGCCATTGAAGGAGTGGCAGGGGGGGCCTCTGATGGGGCAACCACCAACCAGAAAAATACCGAAGATCCTGCCGAAGTGGGGGCGGCTGAGGAGGCTGAGGAATCTTCAGAGGAAAATGAAAAGGAAATTGATTTAACTCCAGGTGCCCTTAGCCGAATCGATGATCCGGTGCGGCTCTATCTTAACGAGATGGCGAGTGTTTCGTTGTTGACTCGCGAAGGCGAGATTGAGCTAGCCAAACGGATTGAAGATGGCAAACATGAATTAGCTTTTGCCATTGCCGGTATGCCCATGACATTGACCTATTTGGACGCTCTGCGCCTTGCGATAAAAAAAGGGGATTTACGGGTTCGAGATTTCGTGCTGGTTCATGAGCCCACCGAAGAGGAGGAGATCGAGGAAGAAGACGTCGAAGACGAACAAGATGAAGAAGAACTTCTGCAGCGCACCCTGGCGGAACTCGAGAAAATGCGCCGGGTGGGCAAGAGCCTACTCACCATCTATGACAAGCGGCGCAAGGCTTCGTCAGCGCAGCAGGCCCGGATTGGGAAGCAACTCCATGGAGTGCAGCAACAGATTGTCGAGCGGCTTGATGCCATGAATGTGCAACAGGCAGTACGGGATGAGCTGTTGCGGCGGATTAAAGAGAAAGGGGTCGCGTTACGGGGAGCCGAGCGTGTGGTGGAGGATTGTTGCCGGCGGCTTGGGAAGCCACGGACAGAAGCCGCCAAAGTGATTCGGCAGATGGGGCGGAAGCGGACGGTCTACACGGCGATGCGGCGGAAGACGGGCTATAGCGATGAGGCCTTGGAAAAGCTGATGCGGGCGTTTCAGGACGGGCAGGGGACGGTGCGGCGGATCGAACAGGAAGAGGTGCTGCTGCCGGCGGCCGAATTCAAGAGGGCGTTCCTGACGTTAGAGCGGGCCGAGGAGAAGATGAAGCGGGGAAAGGCGGAGTTGATTGAAGCGAACCTGCGGTTGGTTGTGAGTATTGCGAAGAAGTATACGAACCGGGGACTGCAGTTTTTAGACTTGATCCAAGAAGGCAATATTGGGTTGATGAAGGCGGTGGATAAGTTTGAATATCAGCGGGGATATAAATTTAGTACGTATGCGACGTGGTGGATTCGGCAGGCGATCACGCGAGCGATTGCGGACCAGGCGCGAACTATCCGCATCCCCGTGCATATGATCGAGGCGATCAACAAGCTGGTACGGACGTCGCGGCATTTGGTACAGCAATTGGGGCGGGAGCCGACGCCGGAGGAGATTGGGGAGCGGATGGAGATGCCGCTGGAGAAAGTGCGGAAGATCTTGAAGATTGCGAAGGAGCCCATCTCGTTAGAGACCCCGATCGGAGAGGAAGAGGACAGTCATTTAGGGGACTTTATCGAGGATAAGAAAGCGGTGTCGCCAATAGAAGCTGCCGTGCGCTATGATCTCCAGCGCCAGATTTCCACTACATTGGGGGCGTTGACACCGCGCGAAGAGAAAATTATTCGCAAGCGGTTTGGGATTGGGGAGGCGACGGATCATACGTTGGAGGAAGTGGGGCAGGATTTTGATGTGACGCGTGAGCGGATTCGGCAAATTGAAGCCAAGGCGTTACGAAAACTTCGGCACCCGAGCCAAAGCCGGAAGCTCAGAAGTTTTGCCGAAGGATTTTAAGGCTTTCATACATACTAGTCATAGAGAATATTTTGGTGGCCTTGTACTAAGTGCAAGGCCACCTTTTTTTTACCTGTTTCAATAATGCTATACTTTTTTTCTGGCCCTACCGGTTTTATTTACAGTGGTGTGTGGTTTGGGCTATCGTAGGTCTTAAGATGAATCGCGCTGAACGAAGACGGAAAGAACGATTGATGGCCAAAGCAGGAGTGAACTCCAAAACCCTGGCTGTGAAACATCTTTTCGATGAAGCGGTTGCGCATCATCGCGGAGGACGATTCCAGCAAGCGGAACAGTTGTATCGGAACATACTCGAGGGCCATCCTACTCATGCGGAGGCTCTTCACCTGCTCGGATTAGTGGCCTATCAAGGGTTGGAGTACGACCGGGCGTGTGATTTGATTGGCCAAGCCATTCAACAAGATGGGAAAAAGGCCTTGTACCATTATAACCTGGGGTTGGTCTGTGAGAAGTCAGGCCAACTGGATGAGGCCGCGCGGGCCTACCAACAGGCGTTGCAACTGAAGTCGGATTATGTCGAGGCCCACAGTAATCTTGGCAACGTCTATCGAGAGCAAGGGGATTTGAAGTCTGCGGTTTTAGCTTTTGAACATGCGATTGCCATCAAACCCGATTATGCTGGCGGATACAATAACTTGGGCGTGGTCTTCAAAGAACGGCATGATTTCGATCGGGCCATTGGCGCCTATCAGCATGCGTTGCGGCTCAATCCCCGAAATGCTGAATCTCATTTTAATCTTGGAATGGTGTATATCGAACGTGATCAAAGGGAGGACGCCGCGGCAGCCTTTCGAAAAGCCATTCATATTAACCCTGGGTATGCCAAGGCGCATCATAATTTAGGTTTGGCACTTTTATGGCAAGGTCAGAGGGATGCCGCATTATCGGAATTCAGGACGTCTGCTGATCTCTTACAAAACCATGGCTGTGCCGTCAATGTCCAATATGCGTATCCCTCGCGGATTAAACATGATGCTGAACAATTGGAATATCTTTGTACCCAAGGAATTCCGATATCGACTCCCGAGGCATACTCTGAGACCTTGGATTTTTTCAATCGGCAAGCGGCCTCCTTACAGGGAACCAACGAACCGATTGCGGTGAGTCCATCACAGGCCAAAGCCTTGGCCCCGTCTTTTAACCGAATCTTGCACTATGCCGATAACCCCACTCTTCCCGAAGGGGCGTTAAACCCGAATCTTAATCGGGAGGATATTCAGCGGCGTTATCAGGCGAATCACCCAGAAATTATTGTTATTGATGAATTACTGAAAGAGGATGCGTTGCAATCGCTCCGCCGTTTTTGTTTGGAATCCACAATTTGGAAAAAGGATTATAAAGAAGGATATATTGGAGCATTTTTAAATGATGGATTTGCTTCTCCCTTATTATTGCAGGTGGCGGAAGAACTGCGGGAACAGTTCCCTGGTATTTTTCACCACCACCAGCTGTTGCAGGCTTGGGCATTTAAGCAGGATAGTCAGCGTCGTCCACTGAACATCCATGCCGATGCTGCTGCGGTGAATGTGAATTTTTGGATCACACCCAATGAGGCGAATTTGGATCTAACCTGTGGTGGACTGACGGTCTGGGATAAAGAAGCGCCAAAGGATTGGGATTTTAAGGACTATAATAGAAGAGAAAACAAACCCAAAATTATGGAGTTTTTGCGATCGAGTGGGGCATCCCCGGTGACCGTTCCTTATAGAGAAAACCGTGCTTTGATTTTTAACTCCGATCTCTTTCATGAGTCGGACCGATGCCTCTTCCGTGATGGCTACGACTCTCGACGTATCAATATTACCTTCCTCTACGGTCATCGGTCCTAAACCAAATTGGGCCCTCTGCCTTTTTCTCCTCCCACACAACGGGGTCTTTCTTCTCAATAATTTACGGTAAATGTTGAATTGTCCTGATTGCCTTTGTCTGATATAACATGTTGAAAATTAAGTGAAAAATTGTTTATTACTAGAGGTATGTTCGGATAGGGTTGATCAGAAACCCATAGTAAGGTTGTGTTAACCCGCTGAAAACTTTAGGGCACCTCTACAAACCGTCCTTTTCCGTGATGGCGGCGTTAGCCGCGTGCTCAAATCCTCATGTATTCGCCCATACACTCCGGTTTTCCGCGCGCGGCTTCCTTGCCCTCACAAAAAATGCCTGGTTTGTAGAGGTGCCCTTTAAGAATATAAGGTTGGTTCCGATAAGTATTTTTTAATAAGAGAAAGTTGTTAGACTTTCCCGTTAGGAAAGGTTGATTAACAATGCGACCCATGGGCTGAAATGATCATTAAAGAACGGAAAACCCAAGGAGTCCCCGTCCTTGTACTTTCAGGGAAGCTGGATATGTTCGCCAAAAATGCGTGTAAGGAAGCGATTGAAAAACATACGGAAGCGCACGCCAAGCGGGTGATTATTGATATGAAAGGTGTCTCCTTTATTGACAGTGCAGGACTTGGGGCGCTGGCCCTTGCAGTGAAGGTTTTTCAGGGTATGAAGGGAAGTGTGATTGTCGTGAATCCTCAAGATGCCGTGAAAAGTACTTTGCAAAATGTGAATTTTTCAAAATACCTGTCCATGTTTCAGACCAACGAAGATTACACCACCTTTTCCGCCCTGACCTAATTTATCGAGGTCTCCTCGTTTTTGTTTGGTTCAACTCTTCGACGTTTCATTATGTTGACTCGTTGCTTTTTTTGGAAAAACCGGATGCGCCATTATTAGTTCAAGGCACTTTTGTCTGATCCTGGAGGATCGAACGAAGGCGCGGAGTGTTTGTCCTCTTCGTCAGCAATGACGGCTTGTTTGGTGGCTTCGACGGCATCGGTTATACGGGCTGCGGCTTGTTTCACTGTTCGTTTGGTATCTTGTGAAATGGAGCGAAATGCTTCTCTGGTCTCATTGGCGACATCCCCGAACTCTTCTTGTGCGATCTTTGCGCCCTTGGCCAACCGGCTTCGTATGGAGGAACCGGGCTCTGGTGCCATCAGGACTGCGCCCACGGCTCCAAGAATAAACCCAGAAATAAACACAAATGTGGTGACCCAGCATGAATCATTGGATGAAATGTCTTGTCCCATAGTCCTCCCCTTTTTTTTCGGCGGTTATTAGTAGGATCCGTAAAGAAATAAGTGGAACATGTATACATCTTATCTTCAGGCCATCTTTGGCCGATCTTCAATCGAGAAACCTTCAACCTAGAAACCGCAGTTGGATCACAAAAGTCCGCGCAAGCTCTTAGGACCTGCGAGAAAATAACTTGAACAATCTCGCATCCAATCTTCGGGCCATCTTTGAACGGGCCTCAATCGAAAAACCCTCACCATAGCTGTGCTATGCCTCGAGTGTTTCTCAATCGTTCCGTCCAAATCCGACCCAAATCTTGGCGCGATATTGATCAAGTTATTTTCTCGCAGGTCCTCAGGGTCCGTCACGAAATAACCGGGACAATTGGCCGAGACGATTTTGGAGCGAGTCAAGGAGCGAAGAGCGCGCATACCGGGAGTATGGAAGCGATGAGCGACGCCGGCGGAGCCCAAAAGCGTCCGGCCTTCCGGGGAGGCCCATCTTTGGCCCGGGGCGGCGTTGCTCCTCGGTCACAGAGCCCCGCTCTGCTCCCTCGTCGCGCCTTGCCCCGATCACAAATCTGGGCCTCCCAATTGTCCCGGTTATTTCGTGACGGACCCTTAGCGCACCTGATAAAATACAAAAATATCTCATCACCACGGAGGGTTCGCGCAAGAATACCTTCCCCGGTTTGGGTGCTGAGACACCTGTCTGGCAAGGCGCGAGGACTGCGCATACTCCTCGTATGGAAAGGACGAGCAACGCCGCCAGACAGGATGGATCGACGCCCAAACCGGGGAAGGTATTCTTGCGCGAGCCCTAAGGTGACCACGACTTTTTGTATTTCACCATGCACACCAATATCTTACACGTCTTTTTTGCGCCCAACTGCCGTTTCTAGGTTCAAAATAGCACAACTATTCTTCCGGTTCCTCTCATTCAGATCGACCAAATCTGACCTAAATCTAAGCGTCTTAATATCCCACGTATTTCTTTACGGATCCTTAGTCTTCTGATTTGTATCTACTCAGGTATTTAGGCTGAAGGCTAAAGACCGAAGGATAATCCTCGTAATGCCCGGCGTTTTGTATGATCATATATGATGGCTTCCTAAAAGCCTTCGGCCTTCAGCCTATCCACCTGAGTAGTTACTCCGATTTTGTACGATTGCAACCAAAGAGAAGCGCGACACTACTTCCGACTACCGCTCCCACGACAAATACTATACTAAACGCCAATCCTGTACGAAGTTCAGGCCAGTTACCCAGGAGTTTCGTCCATAGTGGGGAACTGGGGACATTGACATGTCCTTCCCACCCAAGGACGTCCTCTGGAGAGGACGGGTTGGAGCGTGATTCTTGGTTCGTATGATTGGTCGAATCAGATGAAAGAGGGGTCATGGTATGTGCTCCATCAAGGCTACAGGCAAGTAGTGAAAAATGTTCGCGACTGGCAATACGTGCTGCTGATCTATGGTGACGGTCGAAATCGTTTCCTTGGTTAACACGTTACGATATTGGGATTCTGAAGTGTGGTCGGAAAGCTTGATTAGTGTATCACACCAGACAGATTCACCGAGTGCAAGTTCTTCGGGGTTGGGGATGACGTGGTGTAAGAGCCTCGGCACCACGATCAAAATAGTTGTCTCTTTCCATGTTCGTTGAAATGCACAGAGATGGTGCCGCTTTTCGCCAAGAGTTTCAAGGGGGTGATAGTCGCCATCCTGAAACAGGGCATGGTGCTGACGTCGGAAGTTCAGTAAGGCTTGTGTGATATAGAGCTTGATTCGACCATCGGTATAGTGGCTCAACAGCGTATGAAAGAAATCTTCAGGGGCATCTTGTTCATCTGATTCGAGTTGTATGAGGAGCTGTTGTCGGTGGATATAGTCGATAGGCCGACGGTTATCCGGGTCTACCAGGCTAAAGTCCCACAACTCCGTCCCTTGATAGAAGTCGGGAATGCCGGGGGCGGCAATTTTCAAGACGAGCTGGCTCAGAGCATTATACATCCCATATCGCGCAATGGTGTCCTGGAAAGGAAGGAAATCTTCAAGAAACTGCGATGACTGTCTGGGGTCGAGGATGTTTCGCGCAAAAGTACAGACAGCTTGCTCATAGTTTTCATTGGGATTGATCCAACTGGTGTGTGCTTTAGCCTCCCTCAGGGCTTTGAGCATGTACTGTTCCATGCGTTGACAAAAATCCTCGTAGATGGAGGAATTCAGGGGAGCAAAGGGCCAAGCGCCCACGAGGGTTTGGTAGAGTAGATATTCTTCGTTTCGGTTGGGCACGTCTTGGCCGTCGAGACGTGTTTTCTTTTTCTTGTTGAGCCGATGCCATCTGGTAATACACGCCTTCCATTCTTTAGGCATTTCCGAGAGCACATGGATGCGCGCGCGTACGTCTTCGCTACGTTTGGTATCGTGGGTGGAGGTGGCCGAGATACTGGAGGGCCAGAGGTGTTGGCGCTCCCGCATGCGTTCATGAAAAGCTGACAGTGGTGTGCCAAATTGCGAGGGTTCCCCACCGACTTCGTTGAGTGAGATCAAACGGTTATATAAATAGAAGGCGGTGTCCTCCACCCCTTTGGCAGTGACCGGACTGGTGGTTTGTTGGAATTTCATGACAAAGGGATGGACTTCCGACCATTGCAGATGGGCATTGTCGGTTGGAGTTTTCAGCAACAGTTCTTGAATGAAATCAAACACGTGGCTATTCGTGGTTGGATTTTTTCGTTTGGCTTGAATGACAGCGAGACGAATATAGGCTCGATCACGGTCGGTAATGGGTTCTCTGGGGTCTGGTGTGACATACGTGCGATAGACCGGGAAACACGCGATGATTTCACGCAAGGCATAGGTCAAGCTATTGAGGGGAAAGTCTCGGGAGTGACGATTTTTTTCGGAGAGCACATTGAGCTGATGCCCGAGGGTATTCAGCTCGCTTGGCATTGAGCTGCTCATGATCAATTTTTTGGAGTGATAGGCTAAATCCTCAAAGGGCATCGGGTTCTTGGTGAATCGGATGTATGCCGCATCCAGACCACGTTTATGAAAAGCGTCGATGAACAGGTTATTGACCAGGCCGAGAAAGTCATACCCGGTGGTGCCAAAAATGGGCCATTCTTCCGAGAGCATTTCTCCTTTGCCCAAGATTTTTTCGACCACAATGAAGAGTGCCCGTCCTTTATGATCAGCCGGCAGGCCTAATTCTTTTTGGGCCCATTCCTGCCATTGCTGAAGATATTTTCTAGGATGGTACAACCCATCGACATGATCGATTCGGAGTCCGCTGACGGCCCCGGCCTTAATGAGAGAAAAAATAAATTCGTGCGTGCGTTGAAAGACCTTGGGCCGTTCGACTCGAATGGCAGCCAATTGGTTGATATCGAAAAACCGGCGATAATTGATTTCCTCGGCGGCGACTTGCCAAAAGGCCAAACGGTAGGCTTGCTCGCCGAGCAGTGTATCAAGGAGGTCAAAGCTTCGAGGGGTTCCCGGGGTCCCGTTAAAGCGTCGAATGTTTTCGTTGAGAAAGTCCGCAATGAGCTGGCTCTCTTTCATCACAGTGGTCAACCGGCGTGTGATGACTTCATTTTCGCGATAGCGTTCCGTGATGTGATGAGGATTGCGGTCGTTTCGGTTCGGCAAATTTGATAAGGCCGTAATGATGCTTTGGAGTTCCTGAATGTCAGCGTGGGTTGGATCATGTTGCTCCATGAGCTCCTCGATCCGGAAACTCAAGATAAGGGCCCAGGTGCTAGGGTCAACGGGGAGTTGGTGTTCATAGTACTGGAGAGAAAACCTCCCGTGTTGATACGACAGCGTGATCTCACCGTTTTCCAGCACTATGCCAAATTGATCCCCTAAGATAGGCAGCAAGACCTTGTTGTCTAACTCGGGTTTGACGGGATGCCAGTTAATGTCGAAGAAATCGGCGTAGTGGGAGCTTGGCCCATTCTCCAACACGTCCTGCCACCACGCATTCCCTGGCCCGGCGATGTTCATGTGGTTGGGAACAATATCTAGAATGTGTCCCATCTCCTGGTCTGCCAAGGCTTGAATAAAGGTCTGGTAATCGTCCTGAGTCCCCAGTTCGGAATTGAGCTGCGTGGGGTCAACTACGTCATAGCCGTGGAGACTGCCTGGGGCAGATTGCAAATATGGCGAGGTATAACAGTCGGAGATTCCTAAATTGTGGAGATAAGGAATGATCTGCGTGGCATCCTGAAACGTACAGTGTTGGTTCAATTGCAAGCGGTAGGTGGAGATGGGAACGCGAGGTGTGGTCATGTTGACACCGGTGGACTGTTGAAAAAGGTCGCCAGCGGCGTTCTCGGCCCGTTGTCGTGCTCACGTACTCCGTGTACGCTCCGCGCGCCAACGGGCCTGCAGCCTTGCTGGACGAGCCTTTTTGAACAGCCCACTTTGCTCCTGACATTTGAGGAGGTTAGGCCAAAGTCGCCATTGTGAAGTTTTTTGGAATTATTCAAAAGCTTCATACCGTCACATGTGTGGAATGTGCCTGCTCGCTGGCTGTACGGTGGAAGAGCATCAGGGGTTCAGAAGTTCGGCTTCCCATGAGCCCTGATGAAGCCGTATTGGCTCTGTTAAGGGTTAGGGATTGGAGGAACAGCCCGGCCACCATACGAGTGCCCGCGAGGGAGAACGATGATGCCAGACTTATCGACGGAGTACTGAATGTTATTGTCTTGAAGTTTTTCATATCCTAATTCAGTCCCGGGGGGGATCAGATTAAAGCGGTCGGAAATCACGCGACGCAACCGAGCTTTGGAGCCCACGACTGTGCCATCGAGAATCACGCATTCTTCAATGTCCGCTCCCTCCCCAATTCTGACGTTGCGGCCGATGACTGATCGACGGATATTGGCATCAACGACTAGGCTGCCTTGCCCGACCATTGCGTCATCTAACTGAGACCGAACGACACTGGCGATGGGTTCCCCCGACGCATCCGTCGTAATCGGCCAATTGACATTGCGGAGATCGAATATCGGGTTCTCGCCGAGGATGTCCATGTGGGCTTGCCAATAGGCTTCGAGCGTTCCGACGTCACGCCAATACCCCCATTCTTCATACGGATGGACGCCAAGCACCACATTGTCCAAAAAGTTATAGGCCATCATTTTGTGGGATCGTATGAGGGAGGGGATGATGTCACGACCGAAGTCATGGGAGCCGGGACTTCGGGCATCCTGCTCCAGGGCTTTCATGAGAACATCCACATTGAAAATGTAATTGCCCATTGACGAAAACGCCATGTTCGGATTGCCGGGCATGGGTTTCGGGTGTTTGGGCTTTTCTTCAAACCCTTTGATTCGTTGGTCCGCATCGGTCTGGATAATGCCGAACCCTTTGGCGGATTGGATGGGCACGGGCAGTGCGGCTATAGTCACATCAGCCTGGTTGTCCAAGTGGAACTGAATCATTTGCCGAAGATCCATCCGGTATATATGATCCGCGCCAAAGACGGCCACAAGGTTTGGCGCAAAATCTTGCACAATGTTCAGATTCTGAAATACCGCATCAGCAGTGCCTTCATACCATTTCCCACGGCCTTTCATTTGTGGTGGGACCACGGTAATAAAGGACTGGCGATTAGGGCCGCCAATTCGCCAGGCCCGTCGAAGATGTTCAATCAGCGATTGCGAACGGTATTGGACCAGCACATACATGGCCAGGACGCCGGAATTCAAGAAATTGCTCAGGACGAAATCCACGATACGGTAGGTGCCAGCAAACGGAACAGCCGGCTTGCTGCGTTGTTCGGTGAGGGGCATGAGGCGTTCGCCTTTGCCGCCTGCCATGATAATGGCCAACACACGTTGAGGGGATCGTTCTACCACACTGTCTCCCGGTCAAGGTTAAGGGTTTCTTTAATGGATAATCTAGAGTACGCTCTTAGGACCTCAGGTCCTAAGTCAATGGTTTGGTGGTTGAACTTTTTCCGAAAGCGAATGTTCTAATTCGGCAATCCTTTTCTGTAATTGTGACGCGTGTCGTGATTTCCTGATTCGTGCAGGCATCGATGCCAACAGGTGAATCAGCATGCCCAGAAACAGGGTGGTCAATAATACTAGGACTAGAGAGCCCTGAAAGTCCCATTGAAAAAATGTAATCGCAACCATTTGGTCATTTTGTAAAGAAAAGGCGACCGCGAAAAAGACAATGATCAGTGCCGCAATGAGCGAAAAGGGCATTAGTTAGTTTGAAGGTTCAATTCCATGAAAAAACAATCGCGTAAGAGTATAAACGAATCTACCAAATCCGTATACCCCGATACCTTTGAAGAAATTATTTCAGCAGAGTGTTGGGATCCGTTTGCCGTCCTCGGACCTCACGAGGAAAAGCGGGAGGGTCGTCAATCCTTTTTTATTCGGGCGTTTCTGCCTGATGCTGCCACCGCTGTGGTGGTCCCTGCCGATTCCACTCTCGATCCTATTCCCATGCAAGTTGTCCATCCCAAAGGAATTTTTGAGGCTGTGTGCACTGAACGCATGACACCGGACGGATACCGGTTCCGGGTGACCGATTCCAAAGGGAAAACGACCGAGGGGCATGATCCCTACGCTTTTTCACCAGTCCTGAGCGAATTTGATCTGCATCTCTTTGGTGAGGGGAAGTTGTATCAGGCATATGAAAAGCTGGGTGCGCACCCGTGTGAACATCAAAAAGTCCATGGTGTGAATTTTGCCGTGTGGGCGCCGAATGCCATGCGCGTGAGTGTGGTCGGAGATTTCAATGGGTGGGATGGTCGTCGGAATCCCATGCGCTCGCGAGGGAGTACCGGGATTTGGGAATTGTTTATGCCCGATCTGCCTGAAGGGGAAAAGTATAAATATGAAATTCGACCGAAGGATAGTGCAGTCCCCTTGCTCAAAGCCGATCCATATGCCACGCAGGCCGAGCTGCGTCCACAGACCGCATCGATTGTCCGGGATGTGTCTGGGTACCAATGGAAAGATGCCGGATGGATACACGCGCGGCAATCCCTCGATCTGTTAGCCGAACCCCTTTCGATCTATGAAGTGCACTTGGGATCGTGGAAGCGAGTGACAGAAGAAGGCGGACGGTGGTTGACCTATTCAGAGCTTGCCGAACAACTCATTCCCTACGTCAAGGACATGGGCTTTACGCATATCGAGTTGATGCCGGTGGTGGAGCACCCCTTTGATGGATCATGGGGCTATCAATCCACTGGGTACTTTGCCCCAACAAGCCGGTTTGGATCTGCTGAGGATTTCAAGGCGTTTGTCGATGCCTGCCATCATGCAAAGATCGGTGTCATCATGGATTGGGCACCCGCGCATTTTCCCGATGACCCGCATGGGTTGGCCTGGTTTGATGGCACGCATTTATTTGACCACTCCGACCCTCGATTGGGGTATCACCCCGAATGGAAAAGCCGGATATTTAATTACGGCCGGACGGAGGTCAGAAACTTTCTGATCAATAGCGCCTTGCTGTGGTTCGATCGGTATCACATTGATGGCTTGCGCGTGGATGCCGTGGCCTCCATGTTGTATTTGGATTATGCCAGAAAAGCTGGTGAATGGGTGCCGAATCAACATGGTGGAAATGAAAACCTTGGAGCAGTGGAATTTCTCAAAGAGCTAAACGTGATGGTGCATCAGGAACATCCGGGCGTCATGATGATTGCGGAGGAATCGACCGCTTGGACTGGCGTCTCTCGCCCCACCTATGTCGGCGGCCTCGGATTTACGTTTAAATGGAACATGGGCTGGATGCACGATACATTGAAGTATTTCAGCGAAGACTCCGTGCATCGTAAATATCATCACCACAATGTGACGTTTGGATTAATCTATGCGTTCACGGAAAATTTCGTGTTAGTCCTTTCCCATGATGAAGTGGTGCACGGCAAGAAGGCCTTGCTGGATAAAATGCCAGGAGACCAGTGGCAACGGTTTGCCAATCTCCGTGCGTTGTTCGGCCACATGTGGGGGCATCCGGGAAAGAAGATGATCTTCATGGGTGGTGAGTTTGGGCAATGGTGGGAATGGAATCATGAAGATAGCGTGCAGTGGCATTTATTGGAATACGCACCTCATCAAGGATTGCAAAAGTATGTGGCTGATCTCAATCGTTTGTATGTGAAAGAGCCCGCTCTCCATCAGGTGGATTTTGATTGGACAGGGTTTCAATGGATCGACCTGCACGACAGCGACCAATCCACGCTCTCTTATATTCGGCGAGCTAAGGATCAGTCAGACCAAATTGTTTGTGTGTTTAATTTTACGCCTATCCCGCGGGAAGGTTATCGGTTAGGTGTCCCCCTCGGTGGACATTATCAAGAACTTCTTAATAGTGATGCGGCCATCTATGGGGGGAGTAATATGGGCAATGCCGGCGGCGCGACTGCTGAAGAAATGCCCTGGCATGGCCAATCCCATTCGATGGTGATTACTCTTCCTCCGCTCTCGGCAGTGTTTTTTAAGCCAATCCCTCAGTCTTAAATTTTCCAATTAATCCTTTTATTTAAAAACAGGGTTTCGCCCCTGCATGACGAGGCACTTTTGTTTCGGCAAAAGCACCCCAAACCATTTTTGCCTGTGCGCGGCCCTCCAGAGAATGATCAAAACGTTCGTCAGCAAGGCCGCAGGCGCTTTGGCGCGCGCAGCGTACGCGTAGTACGTGAGCACGGCAAAGGGCCGAGAACGCCGCTGACGGACGTTTTGATCATTCTCTTCCGGGTCCCTCCGCCTCCGCACCGAATAAGATGGCTCAGGAACTCGCTGCGCTCAAACAGCCTTCGCCAAAAAGGCCGATTCGGTACTCCGGCTCCGCCGCGCCCAACGCAGCAGAAGAATTGAACAGCGTACGTTTCGATTGATCGAAGCCGATTGGTTCGGCGTGGCCCATCAATGTTCCCTGCCGTCATCCCCGACTGCTTTTATCGGAGATCCAGGGTTTCTGTGCTTTTGAGATCGTCTTGGGAGTTCAGGGTGAATAAAAGGGTAGCGTCCCCTTTTTCGGCCCTCGAGCAAACAGGTCTTTCGCTCCTCCTTGCACCTGCCGCTTCCATTGGCTGATCTGCGTCGGGTGTAGTTGATACTGTCCGGCCAACTCGTTGACCGTCTTCAGCCCTTTCAACGCTTCAAGAGCCACCTTGGCCTTAAATTCTGCACTATGCCTGACCCGTATTTTCCCCATCGCGTCCCCCTTTCAAACCACGGCCTCATCTTACTAAACCTGTGGTCTGAATTCTGGGGTCCACTATATTACCGAATTACCGAGAATGGTGAAAGGTTTGAAAATTTAGAATTCAAACTGCTGAAGTTATATCTGAAAGACTCGGAGAGTGTGTCAATGCGGGCTTCTTTCCTTGCTGGGGATATTACAACGCTCAACATTTCGACTGCCCCACTTGAAAGGCTTTCTAGGCATCGCACGAAGTGATCGAGCTTAGGAAATGGGGTCAGGCATTACTATTGATGTATTTATTCAATATGGCTCTGAACTGCTTTTCCACCGAACACGTACGCTTCGCCGCTCCCAATGCGATTTCATTGTCATTTCGAACGGAGTGAGAAATCTAGATCAGGGGAAGGCAGAGATTTCTCCCAAGGGTCGAAATGACAAGTGGAGGGTGGGGACTAAGGACGGTCAGCTATTTTTTTCCCAATCCTCATGAAGAAGGAACCGGAAATATTTGGCGTTAGGCTTGGCTGTGCAGTGGAAGGAAAATGGTGAAGCGGGAGCCTTGGCCTGGGGTGCTTTCGACTTGGATTTGGCCTTGGTGCGTTTCGGCGATCCATTTGCAAATGGCCAAGCCTAATCCTGTGCCTTTCTGGGCATGGGCGCGAGCGGTATCGGAACGAAAGAAGCGGTCGAACACCAATTTTTGCTCATCGGGACTGATGCCAATCCCATTATCCTGCACCGATATTTTGGCCATACCGTTGGCGTGCTCTAGGTTGATTTCTACGGAGCCTTTTTCTTGAGTAAAGGGGTCAATCATATTTACTAATGTATTATGGGTTTTGGGCAATGCTACCATTCCTACCTTTCCTGCTATTCCGAACTACGAAGCAGTACTTGAAATTAATCAGAATTGAATCAAGCACCCTGCCCCTTGACTATTCCTCGTCCTGTATTTCCAGCCTTATGTTTTGGCTTCACTTCTCTTCAAAGATTCGGATTTGGTCCGTTGCTAAAAGGACTCTTTGTCCGGGCTTCAAGGTCGGGATTATGTTGGCTAGCGTCTTGTAAATCGATCCTTTGATTTGGGCTAAGGTGGGATTATGGCTGGCGATCCATATTATTGCCCAAGTTGGTGGGTGGTTGGTCCAAAAGTCCGCGTCGCGAGAAACAAACACAATGTCTTGTTTTGAGAATGTTTTCCGCAAAACATCATCCGATACGTCAGAAAGTTCTTTGTCAACGACATGAATCGCCTCAATACCGTTCTGGGTCAGTAAACGCGCTAAACTCCACGGAAGGTTGTTATCGATGACAACCTTCATGCCGCAGGTAAGGTGGGGTTGCCTGGAATCTCCGCTACATTTCTGGCAAAGAGCAAGGCATCGTGAAGGTCATCAGCGGTCAAGTTTGGATATTCCTTTAATATTTCCTCTTGACTCTCGTCGTTAGCCAGCATTTCCAAAACCACATACACTGGCACACGGGTCCCTGAGAATACCGGTTTTCCGCTACAGCGTTCTGGGTCAACAATGATGCGACCTGGCAACGTTTTCATCTTTTTGCACCTATGGCCTTTAAGGTTTGCAAAGCATGGAATAGCAGGATACCAAAAAGGAGTTCTTTCGCCTAGTCGTAATCTTCAGAAGTTTGGAGGGGGGCATTGGCCATCCATTAGATTTCAGGGATTTCGTCCCCGCCGACTGTCTTGTCATTTCGAACGGAGTGAGAAATCTAGGTCAGGGGAAGGCAGAGATTTCTCCCAAGGGTCGAAATGATAAGTGGAGGGTGGGGACTAAGGACGGTCAGCTATTTTTTTCCCAATCCTCATGAAGAAGGAACCGGAAATATTTGGCGTTAGGCTTGGCCAAGCAGAGGAAGGAATATGGTGAAGCGGGAGCCTTGGCCTGGGGTGCTTTCTACCTGGATTTGGCCTTGGTGCGTTTCGGCGATCCATTTGCAAATGGCCAAGCCTAATCCTGTGCCTTTCTGGGCATGGGCGCGAGCGGTATCGGAACGAAAGAATCGGTCGAACACCAATTTTTGCTCATCGGGACTGATGCCAATCCCATTATCCTGCACCGATATTTTGGCCATACCGTTGGCGTGCTCTAGGTTGATTTCTACGGAGCCTTTTTCTTGAGAATACTTGACTGCGTTATCCACGATATTCAAGAAGAGCTCGCGAAGGCGCCATTCATCTCCAACCACTTCGGTTGGTTCAAGCGTTCCTAAGATGGTCTCAACCTCCCTATCCTTTCCCAGTACGATGGCTTGATGTTGAATCTCCTGGACCAATTGGTCGAGTTGGACCGGTTCTTTGGCAATTTTTATTTCTCCCAGATCGGCGCGAGACAAAAACAATAGTTCGTCAACGATCCGGCTCATGCGATCAATCTCTTCGAGGTTACTTTCCAAGACTTCACGATAGACTTCCGGGGTTCTCTCTTTTCTCAATGCCAGTTCCGTTTCCCCTTTGGTAATGGTCAATGGTGTGCGTAATTCATGTGACGCGTCAGCGCTGAATTGCCGAATTTGCCGAATGGAGGCTTCGAGGCGGGCAATCATGTCGTTAAAGGTTGAGGCCAGTCGGCCAATTTCATCGGCAGAGGTCGTGTGAATTCGTTGCGTGAGGTCTCCGGCGGCAATGCGCTGAGCCGCGAGGGTGATGGTATCGACCGGACGAAGGGCACGGCCAGCCAAAAACCATCCGCCGAGCATCGAGACAATCACAGCTAATGGAGAACCAATCAGCAGCACAAATATCAGGCGATTCAGCATTTCTTCAACAGGCCGAAGTGAGGTCCCAACTCGTAAGATATTGACGAGGGTTTCTCCGTGCCTGATGGGATACGACAAGAGCCGAATCGAGATTTCACCTTGCAAGCGTACGGACTCATAAGTGGGTTCACCTTTTAAGGCCGCTTGCATGGCCGATTCGCTTAACGGAATATTTCGAGTTGAAATGTTGGCCGATTGCAGGGTGATTTGCCCTTGTGGCCCGAATATCTGAAAAAATTTGTCCAGCAGTGCGAGTTCAGGGAAGGCTTGTGCCAGGTCGTCGAGCAACAGAAATGGCCCGAATCGATGTTCTTCCAATGAGCGCGCCGCGGCCATGGCAGCGTCTTCGAGTGAGCGGTCGATTTGATCTTCCAATGCGCGAGACATGACGAGATACAAGGCGCTGGCAAACAAAATCATGATCAATGCTAAGCCGCAACCATACCAGATGGTGAGTCGAACACGAATCGAGGTATTACTCATTGGCTGCCTTTAATGTGTACCCGCTTCCACGCACCGTGTGAATAAGATTGCGCTTGTGGCCTTTGTCAATTTTGTTGCGGAGGTAACTGATGTAGACATCGATGACATTGGTGAACGTGTCGAAATCCAAGTCCCATACATGTTCGGAAATCATAGGGCGGGTTAAGACGCGGCCGGTACTCCGCATCATGTATTCGAGTAGGGCATATTCTTTAGAGGTGAGGTCTATGCGTTGGCCTGCTCTCGTGACCTCATGGGTGATCGGATTCAAAATTAAGTCATCGATTTGTAGAATGCCGGAGGTTTCGCCGCTGGCACGTCGCATCAGTGCCCTGGAACGGGCCAGCAATTCTTCGATGGCAAAGGGTTTGGTGAGGTAATCGTCGGCTCCCGCATCCAGGCCTTTCACGCGTTGATCCACTTCAGATCGTGCCGTCAAAATGAGGACGGGCGTTTTAACCTTTTCGGCACGAATGCCTTTGAGGACTCCCAGCCCAGGAAGGTTCGGAAGCATGAGGTCGAGAATGATCAGGTCGTAATTCACCTCGCAAGCGAGGTCGCGACCCTCTACCCCATCGGGGCACACATCGACCGCATAGCTTTCTTCTTCCAACGCTCGTCGAATAAAGGACGCGACTTTGGGTTCATCTTCAACAATCAGAATACGCATGGTTTCATAATTATAGCATGGAACCGTTGAGGCAAGGAGATGATTACTCTGGAGTCTTCAGGCGGAAGCCATAGCGTTTGCTGGTTAAGGCGGCCATTTTTCCAGATTTATAATCATAATAGGCGGCCTGCCATGTGGGTTGGCCTTGATCATCAATTGTTTGGGCAGCGCAGGTGACGATTTTGTCAATGGATCGTTTTTCCTTCAAGGGGAGGGCATGCCACTTTGGACCGACATAAATCCACAACAGATTTGTCAGGCTTGAGCCATGCCCGGTATTTCGAATGCCCTTATCTCCAAGGGTCTTTAACTCGGCATGAGCGGCCTGGGAGTCACAGGTGATTGGAGCGTATTGGGTAGTCCACACCCAATAACCTGAGGCTCCGAATAACACGAGACTCAACACGACAAAAATGGGTTTGGAGGTTGCTGATGAAGATTTGCTCATATTTTTAAGGGAAGGCCTCAAGCCTTATTAAATTTTTTTATCCCTGTGCATATGAATAGCACTGCAGGGGAAATCATTTTTTCATTAAAATGAGGAGCTGAGATTGTGGCCTTGGTCATTGTTAGGGCCTAGTCAATTGTTGGCCGGGGGCCAAAAGACCATCTCTGGTTTTCCTCGTACAAACACGCGGACTCTTGAAGGCGAATAGTCTAATAAGGCTTCCGCAAGGTTGTGAGGCCAGAGATACGTGTCGGCTAATGTGAGGGTAGGCGTCACAAAGCGTTGCAGAAAATTGGAAATGGCTATCGAACAAAAGGCTGGTGCCGTTTCTGTATGAAATTCACCCTTGGGATGATTCTCCTCCGTTCCCATCCGTAAGACTTTCCTTAGCTCTTTGGTTTGTTCATGAGGTAAATCCCATTCAAAAATCTCGACCGAGGAATCGCCTACCAACCATCTGAATCTCATGTACGTCGGAATGTCAGGGATGTGGGTGATCACAATGTCCTTGACTCGCTTGCCATAGGGCCTAATGGGTATGCCGTGCGCGTCGGTGATGTGACCCACCAGACCATACGCCCCCGCTGGATCCCAAAACGTGACGTTCCCATTTTCTGATTCGAGTCGAAGCGCGGAATGGCTAGAGAGCGATCCGTCGTACATAATGATAACTTGTAAACGTGAGGTCCTTGAATTGGCGGAAACGAGATGGAGAGCTTGAGGTTGTGACACCCCCTGAGGTTGAGATATCCAATGATCAGATAAATATTGCCTGTGTGTCGTGGAACATCCCGACAAAAAGATTAGAGTGAGGAGCAGGATTCTCTTCACGTGGGAAAGTTTTACAGAATAGGAATTGGGTAGAGCCATGGTCGGATTCATGTGCGTCGACAAAATGGAAGAAACATGCTAACGAAGATGGAGGGGAAAATACAATCAACGTGTTTTCGTATGGCTCAAAAGGGATGTAGGGGAATCCTGACCATAGAATGGCCGTAGTCCCGAAAGCGTAAATATTGTAGAGTAGAGGCCATGGCTGAATCTTCTGAGAAATATACTGATGAACCCAAACGGAATCCGCTAATTCCCATCGGGCTTGCCATTGTAGCCGTATTAATTGTCCCTACATTTATTTATTCAATTGGTCCCCATGGGCCGATTAAAAAAGACCATGTTGTCTTTTCCACTGGCCATCATCGTGCGTATTTCGCAGAGAAAACACAATTTCACATTCTGGGCTATCAAGGTTTTTGCGTGCTTGAGGCTCGGGAGCAGCTGCTCGTGTTGGAGAGTGCAGCGGCGCGAGAGGATGGGACGTACTTGGCGCAAAAAATTGGAACGAGGAGCACAGGATTCCCTTCCTGTCCTTCCCAATCAAAGGTTCTCCTGCATGAGCACCAAATTACGCTAAAACCCGATATGTGGGGCGGGTTGGGGGACACTCTCTCCCGGTTCTTTTCCTCCGAATAAATCCCTTTCTCTTGATGTGAAAGATGTATTGAGAAGATGAAATCAGAATTGCATGACAGAACGATGGCGTTGGAGCTGGGTGTTACGATCAAGCAGGTAACGGCTACGGTGGATCTTCTGGATGATGGAGCAACGGTGCCATTTCTCGCACGTTATCGAAAAGAAGTGACGGGTGGGTTAGATGAAGTCGTCATTACCTCCATTCGGGATCGAGTGGCCCAACTTCGAGAATTGGACAAACGTCGGTCCGCCATTTTGACGTCCCTCGAAGAACAAGGAAACCTCACCGACAGTTTGCAAGAGCAAGTGCAAGCTGCCACGTCGATGACGGATTTGGAGGATCTGTATTTACCCTATCGCCCCAAACGCCGCACACGCGCCATGAGCGCCAAAGAACGGGGACTGGAGCCGTTTGCACAGAGCCTCTGGGATCAAGATCCGCAGTTAGATGTCATGGTCGAAGCAGGGAAGTTTCTCAATCCAGAGCAGGGGGTGGAGATGGTGGAAGAGGCGTTGGCTGGCGCGCGCGATATCATGGCTGAATGGATCAACGAAGATCGGCAGGCTCGTGCATCCATGCGCTCGTTGTTTTTGGAACACGGGAAATTCAAGACGACGGGGATGCGGGGGAAAGATGTTCAAGGTAGCAAGTTTCGGGATTATATCGAATGGGAAGAACCAGTGGCGACGGCGCCCTCGCATCGTATTCTGGCTATGCGCCGTGGCGAACAGGAAGGCTTTCTGACCTTTCGTGTGTTGGTGCCGGAACCGGCAGCGCTGTCTCTCCTGCACCGCCTTTTTCTGAAAGGGAGCGGGCCGGCGTCGGCTCAGGTGACCATGGCTATCCAGGACAGTTTTGCCCGGCTCCTGGCCCCCTCAATGGAAACGGAAACCCGTCTGCTGACAAAATCCCGTGCTGATCAGACAGCCATTGAGGTGTTTGCGCAAAACGTGCAGCAGTTGCTCATGGCGTCACCATTGGGCCAGAAGACGGTGCTGGCCATCGATCCGGGGTTTCGCACTGGGTGTAAAGTGGTGTGTCTGGATCGGCAAGGCAATTTTCTCCATACGGATACAATCTACCCTCATCAAGGAGCAGGGTCCGCCTCCAGATCAGGGGATACGATTGTGGCGTTGTGTGAGCGTTTCAAGATTGAGGCTATTGCCATTGGCAATGGGACGGCAGGGAGGGAGACCGAAACGTTTCTTCGTACGTTGACGTTGCCATCGGACATTTTCCTTGTGATGGTGAACGAAAGCGGGGCGTCCGTGTATTCCGCGTCCGCGGTGGCACGAGAGGAATTTCCTGACCAGGATGTGACCGTGCGTGGGGCGGTTTCGATTGGTCGGCGGCTCATGGATCCGTTAGCCGAACTGGTGAAGCTCGATCCCAAGGCAATCGGGGTCGGGCAGTATCAACATGATGTCGATCAAGGGATCTTGAAGCAGCGTCTTCATGATATTGTCATCAGTTGCGTGAACCGGATTGGGGTGGATGTCAATATGGCGAGCCCGCAACTCCTCACCGCCGTCTCTGGTGTGGGTCCGCAACTCGCCGCGAACATCGTGGTCTATCGAAAGGAACATGGCCCCTTTCGAAGCCGGTCGGCCTTGAAGAAAGTGCCCCGCTTGGGAGCAAAAGCGTTTGAGCAAGCCGCGGGATTTTTACGCATTACCGATGGCGATCATCCTCTGGATGCCAGCGCGGTGCATCCCGAGCGGTACTCCGTGGTACAGGCGATGGCCAAAGACTTGGGATGTACCGTGAAGGAGCTGGTGAACAACCCTGATCGACAACGCACGATCGACCTTCATCGATACATCACGGAGGAAGTGGGAAAACCAACGTTAACCGATATTCTCACCGAATTGGCTAAGCCTGGCCGTGATCCACGTCAGCAATTTGAAGCGGTGCGGTTTCAGGAAGGGGTGCAATCCATTGAGCAGGTCAAACCCGGCATGATCCTGACCGGAGTGGTCACCAATGTCACAGCCTTTGGAGCCTTTGTCGATATCGGAGTGCATCAGGATGGCCTCATCCATATCAGTCAGCTCGCCAATCGATTTATCAGCGATCCCAATACCGTCGTACAGGTCAACCAACAAGTCAGAGTGACCGTGTTGGAGGTCGACATCCCACGCCGGCGTATTGCGTTGTCCATGAAGGCCGTTCCAAGCGAAACAACCTGACCGTTTTCGATCAGTGAGTGAAGCGGCCCATAAAAATAGGGGGGATCCGCTTTTGCTGTTCTGAGGTTCGTTCCGTTGGCCAAGGTGTTTGGCTTGGGATAGATCATATAGCTGCGCAACTCGCGAAGCCTGTCCTTGTCGAATGCCTCAGCCAGTTCACGCCAGAGTGGTCGATTCCGTACGGAGGCTCCGCCGCGCCCAAGGCGGGGAGAGAGTGCAGAAAGGAGAACGGTAGGTGGTCGTCAATCTGTGGAATTCTCAACAAAAGACTCGATCCTTTAATAATTTGTTGCCTCCAAGGAATTCGGGCAAACCCTCTAGCCCCTAAATTTTCTGCCGTCTTTCTGCAGTTCGGCTTTCGTCCTAGTGTTTGACTTCGGTGAATGGAGGTTGAGATTATTCAATCTCTTAGTGGAATAAGGGGACCTGTGTCACGCGGATAATATAGGATGAGGTTCCGTTCACCGCAAACTCCAGAAAAGGAGGACTACCGTGGATCTAAGTTTGAATACCAAAGAACAAGAGATATTGGGTTCGGTCCTGGCAGGTGCCATTTCAGATCTTGGAGATGAAATTGGGCATACGGAAAAATTTGAGTTTCGGCAAGATCTGAAGGAACGAAAAATCGTGCTCCGAGAGCTTCTCGAGCGCCTTAGCTAGGGTGATCCATCCTCCGCTGTCATTCCCGACATCTGTAATCAGGAATCCATCTTTATTGCGGGGTTTCGTCCCCGCGCGACGAGTTCCTTTTGTTTCGGCAAAAGGAACCAAAACCAGTGTGCCGAGCATGTTCAACAGCTTGAGGGTGCAAGTCCCTTTGACAACCTGATGGAGGTGAAGTCATAGCGAAGCGCAAGGGCGTCGTCGTGAGGCGGGGTCTGAAGGAAGCGTAGAGCAAAGGCGCGGGCCGATGAACAAGAACCAGATACGAGGCAGTCAGTGTCGGACGAGTGAGCTGGTTTTCACGAAGTCCATATCCATCAAGGGCATTGGGTGTAAATCTGGCGGTCGTGCGCTGAAAGCGGTTGAGCGTACCTCGGGAGACCTCTCGTCTGTCTTGGCAGCAAGACTGAGAACTGAGTGATCAGTTCAGAGCGGGCGGGAGGAGTCAGCAGAGGGCATAGTAGTCCCGACAGGGATGAAGGCCTGAACGGTACGGAGTGGTATGTAGGCAGCGGAACTCACGAGCGACAAGCGGCTGAATAACCAGTTAACCCTGGCCTTCCCGACAGAGGATAGGGGTGAAGCCCTAAGGACTGACGAGGAAGTGTCGAATCGCTCGCGGCGAACCGCCCAGTTGAAAGCCCGGCGAGGGGTGACCAGTTGAGAGAAGTCTCTCCTGGTGGCCAATCGCTTAACCCACCGAACCGCCGTATACGGACCCGTACGTACGGTGGTGTGACAGGGAAAGCGGGTGACCGCCTACCTATGTCGATTTTCGCCCGTGCCCGGCCCCTCCGAGGCTGCTCAGAAGCAGTCTCTCCGTCGTGCCTCCGCCTCCGCCCCGAATAAGATGGCGAGGGAACTCGCGGAGTCTATCCTGAGTCTTGTCGAAGGACTCAAACAGCCCTCGCCGAAAAGTCGATTCGGGCCTCCAGCTCCGCCGCACCCAACGCGGGTTAACTTCAAGAAGAAAACACCATGGGGATCGTCAATCTTTGAAACTCTCAACAAAAGACTCGACCCTTTACCGTATGAGGCGGATTCCAGGATACCCTCTCCCGGTTCTGTTCATCGGAATAATCTGCCTGTTATGTTCCCGCCGTTATCCACGCAATGGTCAGCAGGCATAACGAGATAGCCATACTTGTGGCTTACCAATGCTCTTGCTGTTATTCCCGACATCCTGAATCGGGAATCCATCTGTATTTTTTCGTGGTTCGTTCCGGTGGCCGAGGTATTTGGCTCGGCTCGGGGTAGTATGTCTGTGGAACTCGCGGAGCCTTGTCGAAGGACTCAGACAGCCCTCGCCCAAAAGTTGGATTCGGTGTCGCGGTTCAGCCACGCCCGAGGCGGGAATAAGCTTTAGAAAAACAAGAAAGTTCAGCGAATATACACATAGTATTTCAGCATGTCTTTCCAAGTAAGAATGCCTTCGATCGCATCATCCTTAAGAGACAACGGGCAAACATGAAATATTATGCTCCATTAAAAGAATGGCAGCGGTATCAACTAAGGTGTCTTTTTTGAAGGTGATTAATTGTGTGGACATAAAATCTTGAGCCTTGGTTTCTACTAGTGATTGATCTTGAACAGTAACATTGGCGGTATCGATAAACGGGCTGGACATACGCAAAACATCTCTGTTGGAAATAATACCCAGCAGATCTCCATCTCCTGCAACGAGCAGGTGATGATAGGGTACCTCTTTGAATATCTCGCGCAAATCGGCTAAGGTCACTTCCGGCAATACACAAGGAACGTTCTCACTCGCAATGCTTTCCACATAAATGGCTCTATTCCTTTTTCTCCTGTTCAACCTTTTTCTCCTGTTCAACCTTTTTCTCTTGTTCAACTTTACCCTGTTCAACGAGTTGGTCACCCCATTGCACCCACGTCGTTCCACCAGTCTGTTCGGAAAAATGTTTGGTCGTACCATTAATAGTCATCACGGCGTTGGGATAAATCATTTTCGTGATCTCAATCGCAGCCTTTTTCTGTAACTCAAGTTCAGGTTCCATGGCGTTCAATAGTTCTTGTGTTCTTACAATCTTTTCGTTGATCGCAACGATAGTAGTACGAATTTTTTCGGATTTATCTAAAGGCATTGTACCAAGAACACCGAGAGCACTCTTTTGAAATTTTTCTAGGGTGGATTCCAATTGACCGACTTCTTGAGAGCAGGTTGCCAAGTCGTTTTCTAAGTTGTGATACACCCTAGTCAACTCATTCAGTTTGCCCGCCGTGACATGGGTGGGAATGTAGGCTTCGTTTCCTAATTGATTTATAACCACTCGATGTAAAGCTTCACATTGTCCACCAAACACTATACCTTTTCCACCTTCCTGACCCAATAACAATTGATTGCCGGATTTCACATAGCTATGACTAATGTATTCTTTCACGACAATATTGTTCTGAGAAGTCAACGTTGAAAGGTGAACAAACTTGGCTTCTATATCTGAACCTGCGTTAATTTTGTATTCAATAATTTCCTCCTCAGGGCGTTCAGCATCTTCCACACCAAAAATGCCGCCGCCAACCTTAATGTTGTGGCCCGCTTTTACGGCTGCCCGTTCAACACCCCCTTGAATATACACATCCCCGGTTACATCAATAGTCATTCCCTCGGCCACATCACCTTTTACTTCTAAAGAACCGTCAAACGTGATATTTCCGGAATTGATATCGACATTTTCCACATGAATGGTTGGATCAATGTTGACGCCATTTTTAACAATAACCGGGTGCCCTTTTATTGCCGCTACCAACACGTTGGGATCTTCAGGGGCTATCTCGACACCGGTTAGGTTGGTCGTAAAGCCGGCATCTTTCCCCGGTGCAGGTTTAATTTCCTTGCCGGTAACATCCACCCCCGCCTCACCATCGGTAGCGGGCACACGTTTCATCAACGGTGTGCCGACCTCCACCAATAGGAATTGGTGGGTATTCATCAAATCTGCCACGCCATGATCATCCACATCGGGAGGTGCTATCGTTTCGCTTTCCACAAGCGGAATATACGTAGCGTCTTTTCCTTGAAGGGATAACTTTGCTTGAGCGATGCAAATTTCTTTAACTGATTGCCGCTGATAGCAATTGTTCACCATCTCCTGATCCACAAGTGAATCTTGCACTCCTACTGTGGCAATGGCCTGGGTGATCATGTCTAATGTGAGCGGTTGACCTCCATCGGCAGCCGTAAGCGTTATATACGCCTGACGTTTATTACTGGCGACCGCAACGGACACGGTCCCATCGACCAGCTTTTTGAGCGCAATCGTACATTCTTTTCCCTGTTGTGCACAGGCAATCAGCTCAGATATTGTGTTAGAGTCAACGGTGAGATTTATATAACCCGCCTCTTCCAACATTCCTTTTATAGAATGCAAGGTGATCGCTTCCGATTCTTCACTCTGAACCAGGTCGGCGAAAAGAGTACGATCTTGATCATCGAAACGAATAGTGAGTCGCATAGGAAAAACTCAGGAGTGAGCAGGGCTCACGGCATCTAAACGCCACATAATATCACAGTCGGTGTCCTTAGAAGGTTCCCTAAAGGTTTCTTAAGAATTATGACAGACTTCTGCTTGGGGCTGTTAACGTGTGGCTCTTGAATTTGTTATTATCCGTAAATCGTCAGGAATTTCAAGGGAATTTCGAAGCAAAAGAATGTAGTGCGAGCATAGGAACGCCGAGCCGCACGAAAGTCCAACGTTCGCAGATACTTGCGCATCAGTGCCTTGGACTAATCTTGTCGTGGGCCTGTTTCAGAGGTTTGAAAAGTTGGGAATAGATTAAGAGCACCTCTAAAAACCGTCCTTTTCCGTAATGGCGGCGTCAGCCGCGTGCTCAAATCCTCATGTATTCGCCCATACACTCCGGTTTTCCGCGCGCGGCTTCCTTGCCCTCACAAAAAATGCCTGGTTTTTAGAGGTGCCCTATACTTCTACTTATTCCCCCAGCTAGGTCCAACACGGCGATTACCCGGTCTAGCCCTTAATTTGAAAAGCCCTTCTCAACTGTTTAGACAATATTGCCTCCCGCCCCTTGCGTAATATTATTATGTTATTAGATAATAGTAAAGTATTATCATTTTCGAGCTTTCGCCTTCCCTCACCTAGGAGGTGCGCCATGTCTGCTGTGTATTGGGGAATTGTTTTCGGAGTGCTCCTGTTACTTCTGGTTTCCTTCTGAGCATCGATATTCTATATAGAAGGCCAGGAAGACGACCATCGGTTGATCATCCTGGTGCTATTCAGAGACCACCACACAAGAGGCGAACCAAACTCAAACCGGCTGCATACACGATCTTTTTGGATTCACGGGTAAAAGTTCAAACTCTTCCAGTTAGGTTTCCGGACTCTTGGAGGATGAAGCGTCTAGTCTGGCTTCTACAAACCTTCTGCATACATAGAGGTGCACACCTTCGGTGGTTGCAGGTGGAGCGAGGTGTAATCATGAAGGCGTTACGATTTAACAGTTCTCACATAATCACACTTTCCCGTACTCGGAAGAAAGAGGTTTTGCGGGGGAAGAGAGTTGGTCGTTTTGGGAACACTCGAAAAAAGCGATTGCCAAAGTCCAAAAAATTGGGAGCGCCAACAATTCTCTTGGTCGACGATAAACCAGAGGTTCGGCAGATGCTTCGCTCCATTTTGGAGTCGGAATCCTTTGCTTGCGAGGAGGCGGAAAATGGTGCTGAGGCGTTGCAATGCCTTGATGCCCAAACCTTCGCCCTGGTGATTACCGATATTGAGATGCCGGTGATGGATGGTCTGGAATTGCTTCAACACCTTGACAAAAAACCAGCAGGAGAGCATCCGCCAGTCATCGTTTTGAGCGGGGGCCAAGACGAAGCGGAGAAACATAAAGTTTTAAAATTAGGTGCTGTTGCTGCCTTAGCGAAGCCCTGTAATTTAGGCGAGCTTCTTTCTGCGGTGACCTTGGCGCTTGAACGCCACCCTCTAGTTCCTGAGCACTAATTAAGTGGAAGGGGGTGATGATCATGAAATGGGTGAATAATATGGTAATGGGGTCAGTAATGGGGTCAGGCATGAGTATTGACTTATTTGTACATCTTCTTGTAGGTTCCGGCTATGGTACGAAAAAATCGTGAAGAGGAGGTCGCGGCTTTTGTTGTGAGTTTACATCATCTTCAACCTAGAAACCGCACTTGGAACACAAAGTCCTCGCAAACTCTTGGCGCACCTCGCAAAACAGAAAAATGTCTCATCACCACGGAGGGTTCGCGCAAGAATACCTTCCCCTGTTTGGGTGCTGAGCCACCTGTCTGGCAAGGCGCGAGGACTGCGCATACTCCTCGTATGGAAAGGACGAGCAACGCCGCCAGGCGGGATGGATCGACGCCCAAACAGGGGAAGGTATTCTTGCGCGAACCCTACGGTGACCATGACCTTTTGTATTTCACCATGCACCCCAATATCTTACACAGCTGTTTTGTGCCCAACTGCCGTTTCTAGGATGATGAACAAGAGATGCAAAAAAAAATCTGAGGCTGGTATATCCGGACCAAAGTCCTTAATTTGGTTATCAGGAGAAAACCAGGGGAGTCACGGGAATTTCCAAGGCTTCACGAGAAATCCTTGTTTGGAACGAAGGTTAGAAATCTTCATCGTACCGAACTACAGATTTCTCCTGGTGTCGAAATGAAAAAAGGAAATAGGTGGATTCCCGATTAGGGATGTCGGGGATGACCGACTAGAAATGGGAAGCTGCCTAAAGGATAGCTTGCTTTTTTCTTTATTATCTTTAGAACAGTGTGTAAATAAATGGTGCCACCGCCGACCCTTCGGTGAGCACGATGAGGCTGCCTAAGAGCACCAAGAAGGCGATGATGGGCAGCAGCCAGAATTTTTTTCGTTCTCTGAGAAATTCCCACAGTTCTTTGGCAAACTCGATCATGGACACTTCTCCTTGATAGGCACTAAATCGTTTTTAACCGTAGCGTGGAACATGCGTGCTTGTGTAACTGTTTCAATGTTGTTTTTTCATATGGTCCCCAAGTCTGGCTTGGCGTAGGGATCGATAGGTTGATTGCTCAGGTTCAAATTGCCGATGAAGCGAGTCTTTGCCCATCATTCGGCGAATGAGGCCAATGGGCGTAAATACAAAAAAGAATCCAATGCTCAAAATGATCCGAGTGTTGACGAATCCGAGCACATGTCCGACTTTCATCCAGCCCATGAATAGCGGCCGCAACCAAAGTGGTTTGATCAGGGCACCAAGGAGTAAAAGACAGCCTGGGAGTAGTGCCCAAGTCCGAAGGGGTTCTTGGTGGACGACGAGAGGCCAAACGGAAATGAGTGTAAACACTCCACCAACTAGTAAACCAAAAGAGCGAAGTTGTTGGGGTTGAACTTGTGTTGTTTCTGGATTCAGGTTGTGAGTTTCCACGTCTTGGTTTCCGGTACATTAGTCTAAGGTAAATTCCTGCTTCCAATCAGTTTCTTCTTCCCAGGCTTTTTGATCGGATTTGATCAGTACGCAATTTTCCAAAACCAGAAGGTCCATTTCCGTCCTCATAAAGCAACGATACGCATCTTCGGGCGAACAGACAATAGGTTCGCCTCGGACATTAAAGGATGTGTTGACCAGGACGGCACACCCCGTGTGTTTTTCAAATGTTTGCAGCAGTCTATAGTAGCGAGGGTTGGTTTCTTCGTGGACCGTTTGAACCCGCGCTGAGTAGTCCAGGTGCGTGACGGCTGGGATATCTGACCGGGCCTGATTCAACAGTTCGATGCCCCACAAGTTTTCGGAGTGTGGGGCTTGGGGGATTCGTCGGTTTTTCACCACGGGTGCGACGAGGAGCATATAGGGACTGTCGGTATCGAGTTCAAAATATTCGGTTACACGTTCTCGCAACACCGCCGGAGCAAATGGCCGGAAGGATTCTCGATGTTTAATCTTGAGATTCATCACGGATTGCATCGCGGGGTTTCGAGGATCGCCTAAAATACTTCTTCCGCCCAGGGCGCGTGGTCCAAATTCCATCCGTCCTTGAAACCAGCCAACAATCTTGCCTTCGGCTAAGGCTTTTGCCACGGTTTCGAAAAAGTCGTCATCTGCATATCGAGTGTACGATGCATCAACGGTGCCCAGGAATTGTTCGATGGCCTCATTGGAAAAAGCTGGCCCAAGATAGGAACCGCGCATGGAATCGTGTGGAGCGTGGCAAGTTCGTGGATGGCCGAGCATGTGATGATAGGCTTGTAAGGCCGCACCCACGGCCCCACCGGCGTCGCCGGCAGCCGGTTGTATCCAGATCCCTTTGAAGGGTCCTTCCCGGAGGAGACGGCCATTCCCTACGCAGTTCAACGCGACCCCTCCTGCCATGCATAAATAATCCATGCCGGTTTCGCGATGAATCGTTTCTCCTATTTGCAACATGATTTCTTCGGTGACCTCTTGAACGGATCGTGCGAGGTCCATTTCTCGTTGTGTGAGGGTAGATTCCGGTGTGCGCGGTGGCCCACCAAAAAGTTCATCAAATTTGTGGTTGGTCATGGTCAGGCCGGTGCAGAAATTAAAGTACTCCATGTTCAGCCGAAAGGTGCCATCGGGTTTGATGTCAATCAAATGGTCCTTAATGTGTTTCGTGTATTTTGGTTGGCCATACGGAGCCAGTCCCATGACTTTATATTCGCCGGAGTTGACTTTGAATCCTGTGTAGTAGGTGAATGCCGAGTACAGCAGGCCGAGAGAATGCGGAAAGGGGATTTCCCACAAGGGCGTGATGGAATGGTTGTTCCCCGTCCACACGGATGTCGTGGCCCATTCGCCAACACCATCCATGCAGAGAATCGCGGCCCGTTCGTAGGGGGACGGATAAAAAGCCGAGGCGGCATGTGACTCATGGTGTTCAGAAAATGACAATGGTGGCAAGGGGCCGTGCCCTTGCAGGGGGCCAAATTTCCCCAATTCCTTGGTAAGCCGATTTTTGAGGAATAGTTTTTCCTTTAACCACACGGGCATGGCTTGCCAAAAAGATAGAAGCCCCTTGGGTGCAAATGATAAATAGGTTTCGAGGAGTCGTTCAAATTTGAGAAACGGTTTTTCATAAAACGCGATGGTCTCCACATCACTCAAAGTGATGTTGGCTTCTTGAAGACAACACGTGATGGCATGGATCGGGAACCGGGCGTCGTGCTTTTTCCGGGAAAAGCGCTCTTCCTGGGCCGCAACAATAATGTGTCCATCTTGAATAATGCAGGCGGCGCTATCGTGATAATATCCTGAGATGCCTAGAATCCAAATGCCATCTTTTTTTTGTGGGTGTGTGGTGGCAGAGGATGCGTTTGTAGAGGGAGCCGTCATAACATTAGAATATTATCGGATTGTCCAGGGTTGGTGATGTGAAAATTGTCCCCTTCATACTTTTAATTTGGATTCAAATTGTTTGCGAAATTTGGCGATTTTGGGACCAATGAGAGTGGAGCAATAGGGTTGCGTAGGATTACGCGCGAAATATTCCTGATGATAGTCCTCTCCCATGTAGAACGGTTGGGCAGGTGAGACTTCCGTCACAATCGGGGAGTCAAAGAGTTTGTCGTTGGTCAGAGTCTCAATGACTTTCTTGACTGTCGCTTCTTGATCCGGTGAATGATAGAAAACCACTGATCGATATTGCGTGCCCATGTCATTACCCTGCCGATTGAGCGTCGTGGGGTCGTGGAGGGCAAAAAACACTTCAAGAATTTCACGAAAGGTGATGGTTGAGGGATCAAATGTGATCTGAACAACTTCGGCATGCCCTGAGACCCCGGTGCATACGGCTTCATACGTTGGGTTCGGTTGTTTCCCGCCCATGTAGCCGGATTCAGCAGAGTCCACACCCTTCAATTGATTCAACGCGGCTTCAATACACCAAAAACACCCGCCACCCAGCGTGGCAATTTCTTTTCCCGGTGGTGGGGGGGAAGATGAATCCGGCATACAGACTCCTTAATTTTTCTTTTCACGGGGTTTCGGTTGGTTGAGAAACGAGTTATAACACTTCGGTGAGATCTCTGTCACATTTGGAGCTATAGCAATCGACTAATTTGATAATGTATGCCTGTCGATTCAGGAGGGGATTCAGGCCTTTGCCATTGGTGGTCAAGAGATTTTTCTGTGGTGGCTAGGTCGAAAATACGATACAGTGTGTCCGACGAAATTCTGAAGCTTGATTCGACTCTCTCCCACCGTAAAGGAGTTTTTTCTCGTGAGTGATGGTTCTAGTGAACCCTGGTATGACGTGATTGTGGTGGGGATGGGACCGGCAGGGGCATCGACGGCGTATGAGTTAAGTCATGCGGGGTTGTCGGTGCTTGGCTTGGAAAAACACACTCACCCTCGATACAAAGTCTGTGGTGGTGCGTTATCTGCGCGGATCGATCAAATTTTACCTGCTGAATTTAAACAGGTGGTCGAAGAAGCCGTGTATCGTTTGCAGTTTAGCTACGCGCCGAAGGAATCTTTCTTTGTCGAGTCCAAGGAGCCGTTTGCGTTTATGGTCATGCGATCGCGGTTTGATACGTGGCTCATGACCCGCGCTCAACAGAGTGGGACCGACGTTCATGAGGACGAGGCAGTGAAAACGCTACAGGCTCTTCCAGACGGGGTAGAAGTAACAACGACGAAAGGACGGTATCGCAGTCGCATGGTTGTTGGTGCCGATGGGGCCATGAGTGTGGTCGCGCAGCAATTATTTCCTGGTCGAGGGTTGCGGAATATTCCAGGATTGGAAAGCGAGGTTTTTGGCGTCTCTGAAGTTCAGGTACCAGTTTTCTCCGAGAATGGTGGCGAGAATGGCGGGCTGAAATTAGCGGTGATTAGTCTTAATACGGCGAAAAAGGGGTATGGGTGGATTTTTCCGAAACGCGATGGTCTTTCAATTGGAGTCGGGGAATTCGTGCGTGGAGACAGTCGCCCCAAACGCAGTTTTCAGCAATTTTCACTTGAGGAGCCCTCTCTTGCCGGATTGATGATCCCTACGCCAGTGGGGTACCCGATTCCGGTGTTTAATCGCCATCCCGGGTTGAAAGGCCATAAATGGAATGGAGGGCTCGTTCATGGCCGAGCCGTGCTGGTTGGAGATGCAGGGCATTTGGTTGATCCGTTATTAGGGGAAGGTATTTTTTATGCCGTGCGGTCAGGACAACTGGCTGGGGCGAGCATTGCGAATTTTTTGCGACATGAACATCTTACGCTTGAAGCGTATGATGACGCGATCATGCAAGAATTCGCGGAAGAGTTTCGGATTGCCTTGAAATTGAATCGAGTGGTCTATGGGCTGCCACGCTTATGGCATCGGTGGTTGGGTCGAACATTTCCTGGTCCCTATCAACGCGTGCTCCATCGATATTGTGAGTTGCTACAGGGTCGTGAAACCTATCAATCCCTTTGGGCTCGGGCGATGAAGAAAGTTAAACCGTGGTCCACCACCGAAATGGAAGTGCGGTAGTCAGAACTTCAGACAGGTGAATGATGGCAGATATTCGTGTCCAACGTTTGAATGACACACAATTTCGTGTGGAAATACATGAAGGCGCATCACGTACCATTCATACCGTCACCGCCAATGTTGACGACCTCCAGCGATATGGCGGCGATGTTCAGCCTGAAACCTTGATCGAGAAATCGTTTGAGTTTCTGTTGGAACGTGAACCGAAGGAATCGATCCTGCGTGCTTTTGATCTTCCCGTCATCGAACAATATTTTCCCGATTATCCGAACGACATCCGTTTGGGGCTCGCGCAACAATAACTTCCTATGTTTGGGTGTTGAGGCACCTGTCTGGCAAGGCGCGAGGACTGCGCATACTCCTCTGTATGGGTCTGTTGAATATTTCAGGTTCATGACCCATAGATGCTCCAGGTAAGCCTGCTCGCATCAGTGGGAGGGAATGTTCAAAAAAGCATGCCCTGAGTCTTTCCGAAGGGTCTATCCAGCAAGGCCGCAGCCCTTTTGACGCGCGGAGCGTACTCTCAGTACGTGAGCACGGCAAAAGGGCGAGAACGCCGCTGGCGGCTTTTTTCAACATTCCCTGTATGGAAAGGACGAGCAACGCCGCCAGACGGGATGGATCGGCGCCCAAACATTGGAAGTTATTGTTTCGCGAGCCCTTTGGTCTTGGTTGATACGCCTCGAGGTTTTTGGGCCATGACGGCTACGGTAGCGTGATACACGGCCCAGGAATCGGGATCTTCGGAAAAACGGACATAGCGGGTCAGGTCGGTCTTGGTCACTCGACCCGTCGCGAGGTATTTCACCGCTAATTGGTGAGCAGATAGTTTCATAATCGTGGCCATGGGGGCCCCGCCTTGGACAAGCGACGTATCATTATCCACAGCGAGATTCACGAGGCCCATTTCTTGGAGTAGACCGGGAAGTTTGACCCCGAACGCTGGGTCCAGCCCCGCGTTGGAGAACATGTGTTGGATGGCTTCATTCACTCGCTGAACGGATCGTCCTAACCCCTTGGGTCCCGTCACTATCCGTGCGACGGAGAAGTCTGGTTCTTCCAGTACAAGCCAACCCCCGGGTCGAAGGGCTTCAATGATTTTTTTCAATGCGCGTCGGTAGCTCTGCGTATGGGCCTGTTGAATATTGCACTCCAACAGCCAATAAAAGCTCCAGATGAGCCACGCATCGTCAGTGGGAGGGAATGTTCAAAAAAGCATGCCCTGAGTCTTTCCGAAGGGTCTATCCAGCAAGGCCGCAGCCCTTTTGACGCGCGGAGCGTACTCATAGTACGTGAGCACGGCAAAATGGCGAGAACGCCGCTGGCGGCTTTTTTCAACATTCCCTGTATGAATCAACGTAAACCGAGCGTGGGCAACTTGAAAGGTCTTTGATGGGAGTGCCACCTTATTGATATCGCCTTGAACCTAAAAACAGCAGTTGGATCACAAAAGTCCGCGCAAGCTCTTAGGGTCCGTCACGAAATAACCAGTACAATTGGCCGAGACGATTTTGGAGCGAGCCAAGGAGCGAAGAGCGCGTATGCCGGGAGTATGGAAGCGATGAGCGACGCTGGCGGAGCCCAAAAGCGTCCGGCCCTCCGGGGAGGCCCATCTTTGGCCCGGGGCGGCGTTGCTCCTCGGTCACAGAGCCCCGCTCTGCTCCCTCGTCGCGCCTTGCCCCGATCACAAATCTGGGCCTCCCAATTGTACTGGTTATTTCGTGACGGACCCTGAGCGCACCTGGCAAAATAAAAAAATGTCTCATCACCACTGAGGTGACCACGACTTTTTTTATTTCACCATGCACACCAATATCTTACACGGCCTTTTTGCGCCCAACTGCCGTTTCTAGGTTGAATGAGGGTGAGATGAGGAAGTGTGTTGCGGGAAAGAAAACGGGGATTCAATTCAATGGCCATCACATGCCCATGGGGACCCACGATTCGGGCCATCCATCGCATGATGGACCCCGCGCCCGGTCCGACCTCGAGACATGTCCCTCTTGCACTCATGCCGACCTGTTGTAGTCGCTCGCGCGTGCGCGGATCGTGGTATTGCTCAATCAATTTGAGTCGATCACGTTCTGGCTGGTCCTCGCTTTTGTTGAAAATATAGTTTGGCTGATTCATGCGTTCTTTTTCTCCTTGAGGTCGGGATAGAACCACCTGACCGATCATCTGCAACAATACAGATCACGATATCAAGGGTAAAGGCCTGAACAAGGTGAAATGGGCTCCACAGTCAATAAGAGAAAAAATAGAGACATTATTGACTTTACCTCAGCCGCTAGGGATGATGCTGGTCTTGCCCATTTGGGCATTTTTAAAGGAGTGATGGAAGGCTATGGAGTCAGGGGTTCTCCGGATCTACAAACGCGCGGTTATTGACAGGCCTGCCATTTCCTTAGGGCTGCTCGTCCTGCTAGTGGCGTTTTTTGGCATTCACAGCCAGAACTTTAAACTCGATGCGTCGGACGAGTCGCTTGTCCTTGAAAATGATCAGGATTTGAAATACTACCGGGACAGTCGTGACGTCTATGGCTCCGATGACTTCCTTATCGTTACCTACACACCTCCGGGCGATGTGTTTTCTTCAGAATCACTGGCAGGCCTGAAGGCCTTGCGGGATGACCTCGCCAAAATGAAAAAGGTCAAAACGACCCTGTCAATTTTAAACGCTCCCTTAGTGAATAGCCCTACAGTAACTCTAGCTGAATTGACTGATGAGAATGGCATCAGAACACTAGAGACCCCTGGGATGGATATAGAGCTTGCGCGCAAGGAGTTTTTAGAAAGTCCCATTTATCAAAATAATCTCGTGAGTCTGGATGGAAAGACGACGGCGATTCAGGTGATCTTTCAAGAGGATAAGGTCTACAAGGCGTTGTTACAGAAACGAAACCGTTTGCGTGAAAAATCCGAGGCCTCGGAACTCACCGCGGAAGAAGCGGGGCAACTGGAATCGGTGATTCAGGAGTTTAATGCACGGCATGCACTCTTTGTTGAATCCGGGCGGAAGGATATCCAGGTCGTACGAGAGATTCTGGATCGGCATCGCCACAGTGCTGAAATATTTTTGGGTGGCGTGAGGATGATTACCTCGGACATGATTGGGTTTATCGAGCATGACATCATGGTATTCGGGGTTGGTGTGCTGGCGTTCTTGATTGTCGCCTTGACGTATTTTTTTCGAAAACTGCGCTGGGTGCTCTTGCCCATGTCTTGCTGTTTGCTCACGGTGAGCGTGATGGTCGGGTTTCTCGGGTTTGTGGATTGGCGGGTCACGGTCATTTCTTCGAACTTTATTTCTCTCCTGCTCATCATCACGATGTCGCTCACCATTCATCTCATCGTGCGGCATCAAATTCTGAATGAGCAACATCCCGACATGGATGGAAAAACGTTGGTATTTGAAACCATGCGCACCATGTTCGAGCCGTGCTTGTATACGGCCATCACGACCATTGTGGCCTTTTGTTCCCTGATTGTCAGTGACATTCGTCCCGTCATCGATTTTGGGTGGATGATGACGATTGGGATTACCTTTGCCTTTGTGTTCAACTTTATCTATTTCCCTACTGTGCTGGTCATTTTTCCTCCCGAAAAGGCTACTGTGCGTTCCGATGCGACTCGGTCCTTCACCATTGCCGTGGCGGCTTTCACGCTGAAACATTCCAAGGCCATTCTCGTGGGTGGTCTTCTTATTGCGGTCCTGGGTGGAGTTGGCATTACCATGCTCAAGGTCGAAAACCGTTTTATCGATCACTTTAAAAGCACCACCGAAATTTACAAGGGGATGGAATTGATCGATACGAAACTCGGCGGAACCGTCCCGTTGGATTTTGTGATCGATGCCGAAGAAGGATTCCTGGTATCGGAGGAGATCCCTGAAGAGATGGCCGATCCGTTTGATGACTCGCTTGATGACCCGTTTGCCGAAGACACACCATCCGAAGACGTGTCCTATTGGTTCAATGGCGATATGCTCACCCTGGTCGAGGAAATTCATGATTACGTGGACAGTCTTCCTGAAGTAGGAAAAGTTTTATCCATCGCCACAGGGATGAAAGTGTTTAAACAGCTCAATGACGGACAGATGCCTGAAGACTATGAGTTGGCGTTACTTCGTAAACATATTCCGGAGCAAGTCAAGGAAGCGCTCATCGATCCGTATCTTCGGGAAGACGGCAACCAAATTCGTATCACCATGCGATTGATTGAGTCCGCGCCCACGCTCAAGCGAAAGGAATTGATTGAAAAAATCCGCAAGTATTTAGTGGACGATCTGAAGTTTGACGAAAAAGCGGTACATCCCACAGGGATGGCGGTGCTCTATAACAACCTGCTCCAAAGTTTGTTTAGGTCGCAGATTCTGACGCTTGGTGTGGTGTTTGTCAGTGTTCTTTTGATGTTCATCATCCTCTTTCGTAGTGTATCGCTTTCGATTTTGGCGATCTTGCCCAACATGTTAGCGGCCTGCTCGGTGCTCGGATTGATGGGGTGGGTGGGGATCCCCTTGGATATTATGACCATCACCATTGCGGCGATTACGGTGGGTATTGCCGTGGATCATGCCATTCACTATATTCACCGGTTCCAAGTGGAATTTGTGAAGTATCAAAACTATCGAGAAACCATTCTGGCGTGCCATGGCAGTATTGGCCGAGCCATCTATTATACGGCGATCACGATTACCTTGGGCTTTAGCATCCTGGCCTTTTCGAGCTTTATCCCAACGATCTACTTTGGCGTGTTAACCGGTTTTGCCATGATGGTGGCCCTCATGAGCAATCTTACGCTGCTCGCTGCCCTAATCATGGTGTTCCAACCGTTGGGAGCTGAGCCAGCTCAGGAGCCTGTCCAAGATTAAACGGATCTACCGTGGGTGCGCTGGCTTTGCCCAGATCTCCTTTTCGTTGAATAGTCCCACTATTTGCCACACACGATCAAAACATCTGACTCAAACCAACACATCCTCGTGACGATGGCTCATCTCGGACCGGCTCCGAGAGATTTCCAGACAAATTAATTTTTCAAAAAGGCCATTCCTCATGGAGAAATTCGAGACAGCATTTGGTCCATGGGTTCTGCGGTATCGCTGGTGGATAATTGTGGTCAGCCTGGTGGTGGTAGGCCTGGCAGCCAGTGGCGGACGGTATCTGTACTTCACCAACAACTACCAGATTTTTTTTAGTGAGGATAACCCAGAGCTCTTGGCATTCGAGGCACTGGAAAATACCTACGCGAAAAATGACAATGTTCTTATTGTTCTCGAAGCGACTGATGGCAACATCTTTAGCCAATCCATGCTTTCCGTCGTTGAAAAGCTCACCAAAGACGCGTGGCAAATCCCTTATTCCAATCGTGTCGATTCCATTACCAACTTTCAATACACCGAGGCGAACGGGGATGACCTCATTGTCCGAGACCTCGTGGAAGATGGAGCCACACTGGGTGATGAAGAACTTCAAGCGGTACGGGAGATTGCTCTTACGGAGCCGTTACTCGTCAATCGTCTGGTTTCCGCGAAAGGGCATGTCACGGCGGTCAATGTCACTGTCCAACTTCCTCGGATCAATGAAACCACGGAAGTGCCGGAGGTGGTGGCATTTGTCCGAAAACTGGCTGATGAAATCCGTGCGAATTATCACGGTATCAATGTCTACCTTACAGGCATGGTGATGATGAATATGACGTTTACAGAATCCGCACAGCACGATTTAAAAACATTGATCCCGTTAAGTTTTGGATTGATGTTCTTCCTCCTGGCCTTACTGGTGGGAGGATTGATGGGAACCTTCGCCTCGATCCTGGTCATTGGCTTTTCCATTGTTGCGGCAATGGGACTTGGCGGGTATTTGGGCCAACCCATTTCACCTCCATCTGCAGGAGGAGCTATTGTCAAATCTAGTGTCTGAAGCGTTACTCACGCGGCGACCGGGTCCGTGGTTGTCTGTTCGATTCCATCGATAAATTGAATGTCCGCAACGACTTTGGGCAACTCTCGGAATCCTCGCAAGCGCCTCCATGTTTTCTCTGCGCATTGACCTAACTTGAACATCCTGTGCAATATGCCATCTCGCGTGAGACATCCCTTTGTGCGGATCGTCCGATGCCGAATCGTTCCAAAGGTCGATTCGATGGGATTGGTGGTCCGGAGACTCGGCCAATGGGCAGCCGGAAACGTATAGAACATCAGGAGCTCCTCTCGATCTTTCTGCAAACAGGCTGTGGCCTTGGGATATTTGAGCGCATAGGTGTTGAGGAATACATCAACGGCTTGTTCCGCCAACCCTTTGGTCTCAGACCGCCAGATGTCTTGTACGGCCTGCTTGGCTTTGGATTGCACACTTTGGGGCAGCGCATTTAAGACATTCTGTGTCTTGTGGCACCAACACCGTTGATGCCGCGTCACCGGGAAGATTTCTTCCAGGGCCGCCCAGAAGCCGAGGGCGCCATCCCCAACAGCCAAGGCGGGCGCGTTCAGCCCGCGGGCTTTCAGATGCAACAGGACTTCCCGCCAACTTTGGGTGGACTCACGAATCCCGTCTTCCATCGCTAAGAGATGTTTCTCCCCGGAGGCATTCATGCCGATCACGACCAATGCACCTAAGCGCTGCTCTTCAGCTCGTACGCCACGATAGATCCCATCGACCCAGATATAGACCCACTGGTCGGCATCGAATCGACGGTGTCGCCAGAGGGTATACTCCTTCCGCCAGATCTGCTTGAGCCGAGCCACCGTACTGGCGGACAGCCCCTTGGCCTCTGGGCCCACGAGGACTTCCAGAGCCGGTTGCATCTCTCCCGTCGAGATGCCTTTTACGTACAGCCATGGGATCGCCGCTTCCAAGCTAGCCGACTTGCGCACATACGGGGGGACCAGCGCCGAGTGAAACGTGACCGGTTTGCCCTGGCGACTCCGTACTTTTGGGACTTGTACGGGCACCGGCCCAATGCCCGTCTGAATGTCGCGCGTCGGCTGATGGCCGCTGAGGACAACCCTCGCATGCCCCTGTTCCGTTGACTGGTCTGCATAGGTCGCCAAGAGCTCGGCCACCTCCGCTTTCAGGGCTTGGGCAAGAAGCTTCTGCGCCCCTGTTCGAATCAACTCCGTCAGCGAATCGGTCCTTCCTCGATCTTCTTCCTCTGATTTGGTACATTCCTGCATCGTGGCGTCTCTCCTTTGTGGTTGTGGTGGATGTCTCGCAACACCCATTTCAACCCGAGACGCCGCGTGTTTTCAACTGATCCTAGACACTACTTTCAAGTATAACTCACCCTGATGTGCGTAAAACAATCACCTCTCAGATTCTTTAGCCAAACCTCTAGCTATCGCTTACGGTCAACCTCCCAGCAAAATGTACCTGAATACCCCATTCCCTTACATCGCGATTATGACAGACGGTCCTTGAGACGCTGCATTAAATCCATGCGCTCATGAAAGACCGCGAGAATTAAGGGGCACTGCGCCTCACGGGAACGATAGAAAATGTAGTGATGTTCACAATGGGTAAACAGGAGGTCCGGTCTGTGTGAAAGGAAGGCCCTCGGACTGATATGGCCTTTAGCAATCTGCCGGAATCGAGTGACCAACAAACGTTCATAGCGCTTAGCCTGTTCAAGCCCCCAGGTATCAAGCGTATAACGGGCAATACTTTTCAGGTCGTCCTCGGCGAAGGTGGAGAGTTCATACTCTGGCATTTACGATTGAGTCTCACGGTAGACGTCCTGAAAGATATTTTCGACGGTTCTTGAACTAATTGCCCCGGCTTCGGCAGCCTTCAGGCGTTTATCAAGAAGCGCTTCCAATTCACGTAAGGCAGCTTCCTCGTCGGAAGATAGCGGGAATAAACGGGTCACGACATAGTCACGAATGCTTGTGCCAGAAAGGGCGGCCATGGCCTTTACCTGTTGGTGTTGTTCGGCGGTGAGTTCAATGGATAAACGACTCATATCTGTTTTCCTTGTTAAGGTTTCCATGCCTATCAGGAAAGTGCACACAATGATTCAGTGTGGTAGAACGTGACGGATTGCAGTCCTGTTCTTTCCCATTGAGTTGGAGGTGATTGATGTTCTACGAATCTTTTACTGCAGAGCGGTTCTTTACCGAGATCACGACCGAATCTGAAGCCCGAACACTGCTGTGGCGCAGTCGTTTTCAGGGCAAAGAGTTCCAGTGTCCGACCGGTCAGGCTGAGGCCTTTTATGGATCATCCAGAATATATGGTTCTATCCTACCGCCATCCAATTTTGGCCACATGGAGTTTCTTGGCCATGGCGTTGCTTCCTGTGAGCGTTCTTTCTTGTGTAGCTGCACGATCGTATCGTGCCCTCTTCCCACGGACCAAGGGGCTATGACGCCAGGAAGAGGCAGCATGAGATGCGGCAGCGACCTAAAAATACAAGACGACGCCATTCGCTCAAAAGGAGAGGCGACATCACCCACGAGGAGTGCCATAAATTTATGTGCACCTGATCGTATTGTGCTGCCAGAACCCTAAATTCTGCATGATCCCCTTTTATGCCATCAGGACTCGCCCCGAAGTCCGCACGTGCCGAGTGTGTCTTCGCCAAGTGCGTTTGCGGGTGGGGACGATCTTTGAGGCCTCCAAGACCTCCCTGCTCCTCTGGGTCAAGGCGGTGTTTTATGTGATGCAGGGCAAACGAGGGATGTCCGCGCAGGAACTCCAACGGCATTTGGGCGTGAAGTCCTATGGCCGTGTGTGGGGGATGCTGCAAAAGATTCGGGCCGCCTTGCAACACCGGGATGCCAGCTATCAGGTTGGCGATGGCGTGCTGGAGTTGGATGCCGGGACGTTTGGGCGTCGGGCCAGTGGGAATCAATGCGATGTGCTGGTGGCCATTGAGACGAAGGCCTGGGTGGATGCGAAAGGTCGGGCCCGCAGTCGCACTGGTTTTGCCAAGGTGTTGGTCGCGAAAGAAACCAAGACGCATGCTCAACAGCTCGTGGACACCGGGATTCGAGCAGGCGCCATGGTGAATACCGATGGGAGTCCGAGCTTGCGCCATGTGGCCGGGGTGGATCTCGACTATCAAGTTGTCTCTGGCGATAAGGAAGCATGTGAGCGATAGCTCCCGTGGGTGCATAAGTTTATTTCCAATGCGAAAGCCTGGGTGAATGGGACGCATCACGGGGTACGGGTCAAACATCTTGGCCGGTACTTGGGAGAGTTTACGTATCGGTTGAATCGTCGCCATGATGTGCCGCGCTTGTTTCATCGAGCGGTGGTGGCATGCTTACTGGCTCCACCCGTGAGGTTTTGTGCACTTTCCTGATAGGCATGAAGGTTTCCTATGGTATTAAGCCTACCATAAAATGTAATAATGTACAAATGAACATTTTAACAAAATAAGTTAGCGTACACCCATTGAGAGGTTGTCACGCAAAAGTAGCAAGCCCTGAAAATGCGGGTTTTAAAAACGCGCTTTTGAGGGGACCCTTGTGGGCCAGCCAGCAGGCGTCGGATAAGGGCTGAGAAAGGGAGGTGGACATTCCTCTTTTTTGGGCAACCTGTGCAATCTAAGGCAATGGCCTGCGTGGGAGTGGACCGAAGCGAAACACCTCGGCGATCACCGCTTTCAGTTATGTGCAAAAAACAGGTGGAGACGTTAATTAGGGGTTGCTGAAAAAAGCCTTTTCAAATATCCCCTCACCAAGCCGCAATCAATTGCGGACTCCAGACCCACCGGGCTTCAACTCTGCTACCACTACGAGCCCGACAATCCGGCTTCAGCTTGAGCCAGCTGGCCCCCAGAAGGTCTTTCTCCGTACTCTTCCAGCTCGGGCAGCAAGCCCAACACAAACAAGACCCGACTCGGAGGAGGAGGTGCTCCAAGTTCATCACCAGAAACGAGATCTGACTCATCGCTTCGGAGGTGATGGCAAGCTTGGCCATCATGCGTCCTAACCCAAACCGCCGTTTGCCTTGCCCAAACTTGCCTTCAACCTAGAAACAGCAATTGGATCACAAAAGTCCGCGCAAGCTCTTGGCGCACCTGATAAAATACAAAAATGTCTTATCACCACCGAGGTGACTACGACTTTTTGTATTTCACCATGCACACCAATATCTTACACGGCTTTTTTGCGCCCAACTGCCGTTTCTAGGTTCAATGGCCATCCGGGCCGTGGCATCGTCTCGGCCTTGTTGCTGGTCTTGCTTCACCTGCTCGGCGGTGGACTCATTCATCACCCGGGGATGGCCCAAGGGTGGTCCCGACAGGCGAATGCCTTGGCTGTGGCAAAACTGACGATTGGCACGGGTGCGGTAGATTTGGTCCACGTGCACCGAAGCCGGATCATGGCCAAACCGTCGACGATAGGCTTCGAGCTGTCCCACGAAATCCAGGGATTCGTTGTAGGCATCCCACCGGATGCGATCCACAAAACTGACCCCCGCCACCAGACTGACCGAGATTTTGGCGCCACATTCGACCGGGCACCCGGCTTTGCCACGCACGATGGGACGGACATGCGGCTGGCGGAGGCTGACCAACCGATCGGCGATACGATGACAGCGCTGCGTGTACATCCAGCGCTGTGGCCGATACAGTTCTTGAATGACGAGCAGCTGGCGGTCGCGTGTCTTGGGTAAGGTGACAAGTAATCCGTCTTGGGCCATGCCGGCCATTGCGCTAAGCTTGCGCCGGAGAAACCGGAGCTGTTTGCCAATCCCTCGTCGGAGTTTCTGGCTCTTCGGCTTTTTGCTCTTTGCGATGCGCAAATAATCCTGTCGGGCGTTCTGCCGATAGGTGCGAGGCTTCTTCTGGGCCGTGGTCCGAGCGGCAGGCAGGTGATCGATGAGCTCTTCGGTTTTCTCGCGGGCGTCATGCAGGAGGTGCAGGTCGGTGGGATATTTGATATCGGCGGGCACACAGGTGGCATCAATGAGGAGCTGGCCTTTCGGAGGAGCGGCCTCGCCTTCTCCTTTCGCTTCTCTTGGTTCATCGCTCGTTGGCTGGGCGTCAGCCATCCGCCGCGCGATGGCTTCGTTGATCTTCTCAAGGCTCTCGTCAGGAAACCGTGTACGGAAGGTGGTCAACAGAGAATGATGAAACGGCGCCTCTGCTTGATACGCCATGAGACCCAAAAAATATTGCAGAGAGGGGTTCTCGGCAATCTGTGCCACGAGTTCACGATCCGTGACTCCCAGGCGCGCTTGTAAGATGAGGGCCCCCAACGCGAGCCGCGAGGACTTGGCGGGAGACCCGATGTCGTCTGGGGAAAACTGCTGCGCGTACGCTGTTTCGACTTCGGCCCAGGGAATGTGCTTCGCGAGCATCACCCACCGGTTGGCACTGCGGAGTTTGCCGCCAAAGGGCAAGACGAACTCTTCAAAGGCCAGTTGATTCACATGAGGTGTCCGATAGATGGGTTCTCCTGGTGCAAGCTTTTAGGGAAGAGGGGGGAACTTTCTGTGCACGTCTCCCCCTGTTCTTACATGCAGAAGGCTACTCAAATCAATGGGGTGAGCTTTTATCAGCAAGCCCTAATTAGTCAACCAAAGATTTGACCGCATGCCGTCATCGGCGGTGTGTCTAGCGGGTTAAAGTCCCGCGAAAGGAGTTGTTCGTACACCTTTCTAGTACCGGGAAGCAGCGTCTGAGTAATCAGGGGTTGAAGTTTCCCATGGGCAAAGCTGCAGGCCGTAGCGCAAGCGAACCTAGACGTCGCCTCGTGACGTATTTGGAGATGCCGACCCTGTGGTCAGAAGGGGAAGGCCGCTGTCTGAGGGAGTAGAACGAACACCCACCCTCAGGATCTTCCGGGGTAGCAGGGGCGGCATGTGGCGGAAGAGACACCGTGCAGGACGGGAGACCCACGACGGTGCGGGCGCAGAACCCGCAACCAAGGCGTATAAGGGAGACCGAAATCGCTGAGGGCCGTCGTGGGAGTCGGAGGGGTTCATAGTACCGTTAGAGGGCCTGGGACAACATAACCCGGTCCGAGGGAAGGGACCCTACTTTGTTCACGCTTTCGACGAGTGGAGGATCCGGGGATTGCCATGGCGCTATCAACCCCAAGTACGATCAGGACACTACAGAGGAAGCTGTATCGGAAGACCAAGTCTGAATCTGGCTTTCGCTTCTATGCGTTGTACGACAAGGTCACCCAGGCGGACATTCTGAGTCATGCCTATGCCTTGGTCCGGTCCCACCACGGGGCACCTGGAATAGACGGGCGCACGTGGGAGGCCATCGACGCGGAAGAAGGGAGAGAAGCATTTCTCAGGAAGCTGCAAGCCGAGCTGAAGAGTAAGCGGTATCGCGCACAAGCGGTGCGACGGGTGTGGCGCCCCAAACCTGATGGGGGTCACCGGCCCCTCGGGATTCCGACCATCACCGATCGAGTGGCGCAGATGGCCGTCAAGCTGGTCATTGAGCCGATCTTCGAGGCGGACTTTTGCGAGACCTCGTATGGGTTTCGTCCACAGCGGTCTGCCCATGATGCGGCGGATGCGGTGGCCACAGCGCTGCACGCGGGGTACGGCTCTGTCCTTGATGCCGACCTGTCCCAGTATTTCGACAGCATTCCCCATGCCAAACTGATGGCCACCGTGGCGAAACGGATTGCGGATGGGGCCGTCTTAGGCCTCATCAAGCAATGGCTAACGGTGTCAGTGGTTGAGGAAGCTGGACACGGAACGACGCGCGTGAGTGGGGGCAAAGGCTCTCGGAAGGGTACACCCCAGGGCGGCGTGATTTCCCCGCTCTTGGCGAACGTGTACTTGCATGAGGTGGATCGGAGCTGGGCCCGTCCAGAGGTTGGACGCTCTCTCCGAGCCAAGATCGTGCGGTATGCCGATGATCGTGCGCCACGAAGGCGCACAAAAGGACGTCAGTCCTTTGTGCAGCCATGCTGCACAAGAGATGAGGGGAGGCCCCTCGAAGTCGCTGTACAGGCGGAGGCTTCAAACCACCCATGGCTGCTGCCTTTAAGAGAGGTGGTGGTGAGCGCAATGGGAAAAGGCAGGGCAAGACCCTGTCAGGTATGGACCGTCGAGTCGAACGTGAGTGAACCGCTGAGGACGTGTCGAAAGCGTAGGGATGACGTCAAAACCGGGGGGGGATCGTTACTCCGGGAGGAATCTGGCGGGCACCTGGTTACTGGCCAGATGGCGTCCGGCATGAAGGCGGCGAGAAGGCGGTCCAGGCTCTTGTGGAGAACGTGGGAACCTGTCACCCCGATGCGAAGGGAGAAACGCAAGTGGAGGTCCCACAAGCGTGAGAGTACCGAGGCGGGGTACAGGGGCGGAGCAACTCGTAGTAGTGAAGAAGGTTCTGTAATGGAGCTGGAGCGAAGGGGTTGCCTTATCGGGCTTGAGGGAAGAGAGCAACCAGCGATGGGAGGACTTTCGTGACTCAGGCCAAGCCATTTCCCATTACCCAACGTCAGGTGTGGGAAGCCTACAAACGAGTGAAAGCCAATCAGGGTGGGGCTGGGGTGGATGGCCAGACGGTGGCGGACTTTGAGCAGAGGTTGGACAACAACCTCTATAAGCTCTGGAACCGGATGGCCTCTGGGAGTTATCGGCCCCTGCCGGTCAAGCGGGTGGAGATTCCCAAGGCAGGCGGCGGCAGCCGTCCGTTGGGGATCCCGACCGTGGCAGACCGGATTGCGCAAACAGTGGTCAAACAGGCCCTGGAACCGGAAGTGGAAGCCCACTTTCACCCGGATTCCTATGGCTACCGACCGGGGAAATCAGCGCATCAAGCGATTGGGCAGGCGCGCAGGCGGTGTTGGCGCTATGACTGGGTGGTGGACCTTGACATCAAAGGGTTCTTCGACACCATCGACCATGACCGGCTGCTGGCCATGGTGCGTCGGCATACCCAAGCTACGTGGGTGCTGCTCTATATCGAGCGATGGTTGAAAGCTCCGGAGCAAGTGTTGGACGGGACGGTGCGGGAGCGGACCCGAGGCACGCCGCAAGGGGGTGTCGTCAGTCCGTTGCTGGCGAACCTGTTTCTGCATTATGTCTTCGATGCGTGGATGAGGCGGTACTATCCGCACATCCCGTTTGAGCGGTATGCCGACGATGGGGTGTGTCACTGTCGCACCCGGAAACAGGCCGAACATCTGAAAGGGGCGTTAGCGCGGCGCTTTGCGGATTGGGGGCTTGAACTCCATTCGGAGAAGACCCAGATTGTATACTGCAAAGATGCCGATCGGCGTCTGGGGTATCCAATCACCGCCTTCGACTTCTTGGGCTACACGTTTCGCCCACGGCGGTCGAAGAACCGGTGGGGGAAATACTTCATCAACTTCAGTCCGGCCATCAGTAATAAGGCGGGGAAGGCGATCCGCCAGGTCGTGCGGAGCTGGCAGCTCCATCTGCGGAGCGATAAAGCGCTCGACGATCTGGCGCGGATGTTCAATGCGAAGATACGCGGGTGGGTGACCTATTACAGTGCCTTCTACCAATCGGCGTTGTACCGGTCCCTCCGGCACATCGATCGCAAACTTGTGCTGTGGGCCACTCGCAAGTTCAAGCGGCTGCGAGGCCACAAACGGCGAGCCGATCAGTGGTTGCGACGCATTGCGTGTCGGCAGCCCAATCTGTTTGCTCACTGGCGGTTGGTGTATGGACAGGCTAGATAAGAAGAGCCGGATGAGCGGAGACGTTCACGTCCGGTTCTGTGAGCGCCTCGAGGGGTGGTTCCTCGGGGCGACTCGACTGGTGGTGCTTTGTGCGGGGGAGGTGGCTCCGTCAATGACGGTCCTCCACCACTTGCTGGAGGGATTGGGGCTGAGCCTCAATGAGGAGAAAACCAGGGAAGTCAACGCCAGGCAGGAACGGTTTGACTTTCTCGGGTTTTCCTTTGGTCTCCGGACGGGACGCACGAGCGGGAAAGTCTACCCGCACGTGGAGCCGTCCCTCCGATCCATCCAGCGGGCGAAAGCACGAGTGACACAGATGACGGCTCGTGGTGGGACCCCGATTCCGCTCCCTGATGTGGTGGCGACGCTCAACCAGTACGTGCGCGGGTGGGCGGGCTATTTCCACTACCGCAAGAGCTCCAAGGGCTTGGGTCGAGTGAAATGGCATGTGGAAGAGCGACTGCGCGCGCACCTCCGCAAACGGCACAAGGTGAAAAGCCGGGCGGCAGGGTATGCGCAGTTTCCCACGGCCATGCTCTATGCTCGATACGGCTTGTTCAAGCTTCCCACGATAGCTGGCTGGAAACGGGCGCATGCGTTCTGACGAAGAACATCGGAAAGCCGTGTACGGGAAAACTGTACGCACGGATGTGTGTCCAGGTAAGGCGAGACTGTTCAGTGGGAAGCAAGCCCACCAGGGTAAGAGCCTGAGCCCTGTAGCTTGGATGGCAGCGTGGAGAGAAACCGAGACGCTGAAGCCCATCGACAAAGCCATCGTAGAGGATGGTGAGCGAGTTCCCGGGCCGTAACGAAAGTGAACGCAGAGGTAGCCTCGAAAGTATGAAACCTCGGAGGTCGAGTCCCTGTCCGTAGGACGAAGACGGCATGGACAGGCGAACCAAGGCTGAGACGCCTGGCCACTCCGGCGGGGTGAGAGCGACAGCACGGGAGCAAGGACAGACGACGCAACTGGAGAAGCCCTCCTCGTCCCAGGGAGAAATCCCTGGAGGAAGATCGGCTCTATAACCAGCTCTCTGGGAAGTGAGCCGAAGACGAGAGGGTGGCGGAGGGGCTCGTAGGAGCGAGGAAGCAGGGTCATGCCTGTGGAGCAAAGGAGCCCTACTGGCTGTAGGCTGTGATCAACATGGGAGGCAGGGACGAGATGACAACGGCGTCCATTACACTGCAAGACCTGCGACAGCGGCTCTACGTCAAGGCGAAGGCTGAGAAGCGATGGCGGGTGTGGGGCCTGTACGTCCACGTGTGCAAAGAGGCGACGCTACGCGCGGCCTATTCGATGGCCAAGAAAAACAACGGAGCCCCCGGCATTGATGGGGTGACGTTTGCTGGCATCGAGGCCACGGGGGTGGAGCCCTTTCTTGCACGACTACGGGACGAACTGGTCACGCAGACCTACCGACCGATGCGGAACCGGCACGTGGAGATTTCGAAAGGCGGTGGACGAGTCCGCGTCTTAGGGATACCCGCGATTCGGGACCGCGTGGTACAGGGAGCGCTCAAGCTCCTGCTGGAACCGATCTTTGAGGCGGATTTTCGTGATGGGTCGTATGGGTATCGACCGAAACGGACAGCCCACCAGGCGATTGGCCGGGTGGCTCAGGCGATGGTGCAGAACAAGACGCGAGTGATTGATGTGGATCTGGCGGCCTTCTTCGACACGGTGCGGCATGACCGGCTGCTGGCGAAGGTGGCCCGACGCATCCAGGATCCCGCGATCCTGCGGCTGGTGAAACTCATCGTCAAGGCGTCCGGCCCGCGTGGGGTGCCTCAAGGGGGTGTGATTTCCCCGCTGCTGGCCAACCTCTATCTCACGGAAGTGGATGAGAGGCTGGAGCAGCTGAAGGAGACAACCCGGCAGGGCCAGTATACGTATCTCGAGTATGTCCGGTTTGCGGATGACCTCGTCGTGTTAGTGGATGGCTATCGCCGCCACGCACAACTGGCGCAGGTTGCGGAGCGGAAGCTGCGAGAGGCGTTGGCCCAATTAGACCTTCAGGTGAATGAGGAGAAGAGCCGAATCGTGGACCTGAGTCAGGGAGGCAGCTTCGGCTTTCTGGGCTTTGACTTTCGGCGTGTGCGGTCGCGGCGTGGAGTGTGGCGCCCGCAGTACATACCGAAGGTGAAGCGGCGCACCGCGTTGCTGCGGAAGCTCAAGGAAGTGTTCCGACGCGGGCAATCCCAGCCGGTGGGACGGATGATCGCCATGATCAATCCGATCGTACGGGGCTGGGTGAACTACTTCCGGATTGGGCATGCGAGTCGGTGTTTATCCTACGTGAAGGATTGGGTGGAGCGGAAGGTCCGGCGGCACATGATGCGAGTGCGCCACCGTCGAGGTTTTGGCTGGAAGAGGTGGAGTAAGGTTTGGCTCTACACGGTACTTGGCTTATATGGAGATTACCGAGTGCGGTACAACGGGTCGGCATGAAAGTCCTTCCAGGCTGATAGGTCACATAACCCTTGAGGTGAAGCATCCAGGAAAGCCCGGTGCTGGAAATCAGCACGCCGGGTTTGAGGTGGCGGGGACTGGAACCGTGACCAGGGGAGTCGGACTGAGGCCCATTCCGAAAGGGGTGGAGGAGCCACCGAACCCTACCGTTGGCGCGCCAGTCCTCGACCCTACTGATGAGGGGACGCTGGGAATGGCTGACTGCTGTGGTCCGTTGTAGACGCGTGCGTCGAAGCGTTCGAGAGTAGCTCCAGGTGAGCACCAGTGTTCTACTCTACCCTATTTCTATTTCAATTCAAAGATTTGACCCCTATTCCTATTCTATTCTATTTGAACCAAGTCACCCACAGATTCTGCTGAAGAGCCAATAAATTCAAGGCCGAAGATTCTGCTAAAGAGCCAATAAATTCAAGGACGAGTTGGCCTGACAGGGTGGTTTCAATGCCATCGTCGAATGCATATTCCGCATTGGCGGTCAGGTTGATACTGTCCATTAACGCAACGCGCGCATTGGCGCCCGCTATGGCTGCAAAGTAAGTGTCGTCTCCGGCCGCGGCATATCGAAAAGACGTTCCCGCTAATGTGGTGTCAACATCATCATTGATCGTATAGCGATACCTGCCGCCTCCTCTAATCCCTATTTCGCTGCCATTGCTGAACACATACGCCGCCGCAATTTGCAGTTTTCCGATCAGGGCATGCGAGAATCGGTCGTCGATGGACAGGTTAGATCGGGTTGTGCCCGATTCGGTGTAATCGTCATACCATGCGACGCTGTAAATCCCGGTTACTGAAGGACGAAGCGCTATCTTGTCGAATACCCTGATTTCGCTACTCAAAGTGACTGACGGACTTAGAAAAAAAGAGTCATAAGCCGCCTCGGCAGTTTCAAACTTATTCAGGTTATCGACCACAATACGGTCGTTGTCATAGCGCTCGTAACCGGCGAGCAAAGAGGCGTCCAGGTTGAAGCTCGCGAATCTTTTCTGACCATAAGCGCCGACAAAATAACTTTCGCTATCGGTGTTGATCGAGGTTAAATCTGTTCTTACATCAGATTGAGCGTAGCCCGCCATGAAGCCGATACTCGCTTGACGGGTTGCCGTTTCATAACCGGCGACGCCGCCGTAATAAACGTGGTCATAAGCGAGAACACGGCCATCTTCATCGCGTGAACGGTGGGCGCCGAAACCGCTCGCCCAGACTTGTGATTTTTGGGAAGAGGACATCATTCCCGGTTCCACACGGGTCGAAGCCAGTTGCGAGGGATTCGTGTTCGACATCCGACTCGTACGGCGGGTCAGGATTCCATGGATATCTTTTGTGATCGAACCAAGAACAGCTCCGTTCACTGACTGACCGGTGGGATCAACCACCGAATAAACTCCTGTCAGGCCTCCCACATTCACCATATTGTCGTCATGCAGGTTGATAGACTCCGTATTCTCAAAACTCAACGTGGAAGAAAAACCCGCTTTCTTGAAATGGAAATTGACCGTATCTACTCCATCGCCAAAATCAATTCGGCCAATGATTCGCGAACGGGAAAACAGGTTTAGGGTATTGTTTTTATTCTGCTTGTTTCCATCATCCAAAACAGCAAAGCTGTCAACGCCAGTAACAAAGATATCTCCGTCGTTATTGATGGTATTGGCATCGGAAAAAAATAAGAAAATGCCATGGGCACCTTCTCCCATCGTCTTTATAGAACCGTTGTTGTTGATGGTATTATTGGTGTCGGAAGCGAATAATAAAATGCCATGGGCACCTTCTCCCATCGTCTCTATAGAACCGTTGTTGTTGACGGTATTAGTGGTGAAAGCTGATAAGGAAATGCCATAGGAGTCTTTTCCCACCGTCTTTATAGAACCGTTGTTGTTGATGGTATTGGTGGTGGAACCGGATAAGGAAATGCCAGAGGCAAAGTCTCCCATCGTCTCTATAGAACCGTTGTTGTTGACGGTATTGTTGAGGGATTTGTCTAAGTAAATGCCAGAAGCACCTCGTACCTCCGTCTCTATAGAACCGTTGTTGTTGATGGCATTGTTGAGGGATTCGTCTAAGTAAATGCCAAAGGCCCTGTGACCCATCGTCTCTATAGAACCGTCGTTGTTGATGGTGTTGTTGTCGGATTCGAATAAGTGAATACCATGGCCCTGCGCCTCCCACCGTCTCGATAGAACCGTTGTTGATCGCAGTGTTATCATTACCGGTTATGTTAATGCCATTATCACCACTATTGGTTGGTTTTATAGCGCCGCCTTTTTCTACCACGCCTTTGTCATCACCGTCGAGTTCCTGTGTAATCATCACAGTCTCGCCGCTCTTGACAGTGAAGCCGCCCGCATAAACGCAGGTGGCGAAGGTTCCAATAGCAAGCAAAGCCAAAACGCTGATGGCTGATACCTGATTATTTATTAATTTAAGGAATAACAAAAATTTTCACGAAATAAATGAAGCCGGATGTATAGAACCTACATTCCGCACTTGAGAACGTGCATTTAACCTGGAACCCACCAGTGGTGTCCAGCGCCTAGCTCTTACCGCCGGGTCCACGGAGCGGTTTCAAGCGCCTCCTTGCTCACTGTCGCCAGCTTCGCCTGCAGTTTCTTGAAGTTCTTAATCCGTCGTACGCACTCCCTGGCTTCCTCCTGCGTGAGCGTGACCGTGGTCTTCTTTTCGTCGATGAGGCCTGTCCAGCGATAATAGGGCCCGTGTCGGTGGGCCGGGTCGTCCCGACACTTGCACGTCTGTTTGCCGCATCGCGCCCTTGCGGTCGACACACTCCCGGGCAGAACGGGTCCGGGCGATCTGAGGTGGATCATCTTTACGCGTGACATCTTAATGCTATTATGCATTAAGATAGGGCGTGATGCAAGCCAAAGATTTGCAGCATCGGAAGGTACGGATCGCGACCCTCCCACTCATCAATCGCTGTTTCGCGACGCTTGGGGTGCGCCACCGCCTGGAGGACATTCTTCGTTCGGCGCGGTACGCTGCGGCGATTGAGCTCCTCATCAAAAGCCTGCTGATCGAACCGGCAGCGCTCTACCGCGTCCCAGCCTGGGCCCAGCAGTTCGACCCGATTGAGCGAGGAGCCGCGCCGCTCACCGATGCTGGGCTGGGACGGGCCCTCGACAGGTTATTCCAGGCTGATCGCGCAACGTTGCAGCCCACCCTCACGCTGGCGGCCATTGACCGGTTCGCGATTGATGTCTCCCAGATCCATAGTGATTCCACCTCCGTCAAGTTCTCGGGGGCGTACGCGGCGCAATCGCGCAAAGGGGTCCACCTCACGCGGGGCCACAGCAAGGATCATCGTCCCGATCTGAAACAGCTCCGCTACCACTTGTCGATGGCTCGCGATGGAGCCGTGCCGATTCACTTCAAGACCCATGCGGGCCATCAGACGGACGATACCCTGCATATCGAGAATTGGCTGACGTTGCGCCGCTTGGTGGGCGGGGCCGGGTTCCTCTACGTCGCCGACTCCAAATTATGCACGACGGCCAACATGCGGCGCATTGACCAGGAACACGGTCGGTTTGTCACCATCGTCCCTCGGACCCGGGCCGAAACCCACGCGTTTGCCACCGACTGCTACGAGGCGACCGTCCGCTGGGACCCGCTCCTACGCCAGCGCTCGACTCGAAGGCGGGGGATGTCTGACGTGTTTTCGGTCGCGAGCGAGGCGTATCAGCTGGCGGAGGGGTTTCGACTCTATTGGTATCGCTCCTCCGAGAAGCGAAAGCGCGATGCCAGCCGCCGCAAGGACCGGCTGGAGATCGCTCGGCACAAACTCGCGGCGCTCAACGAGAAGAAAGCGCGTGGGCGCCGAACCGAGCGCTCGTTACTCAAGCAGGCCCACCAGATCATCGCGAGGTATCAGGTGGCTCTGTGGCTCACGGTGACCGTGAGCCACCGCGTGGAGGAAACCTTCACACAGACCGCCCGCGGCAAACCCTCGCCCGCGTCAACCTACCATCGCACCGTCAAACACATTCCGCAGCTCATGATCCAGCAAGACCCGGAACAGCTCGCTCGGGCCAAGGCCATCGATGGGATCTTTCCGCTGGTCACGAATACCTCCCTCTCCGCCAAAGCGGTCCTCGAGGCGTACAAGTATCAGCCCCATATCGAGAAGCGCTTCAGCGGCCTCAAGTCCGACTTCCAGGTGGCGCCGGTGTTCCTCAAGAACAACGAACGCATCGAGGCCCTCATGCTCGTGGTCTACCTCGCCGATCTCGTGGCCGCCCTCATTCAGCGCGATCTCAGACATGCGATGGAGAAGAGCGGTATTCGAACCCTGCGAACCCTCCCCGAGGAACGACCCACCTCGACCCCGACCTGGGAACAAGTCCAGCGACTCTTTGCCCAGCACTGCAGGTACGAGATTCTTCGTGACGGCAAGGTGGTGAGGACCTTTTGGGATGAGTGGTCCGAGCCACAGCACCAAGTGCTGCAACTCCTCAAAATCCCTCAACCGCAGTGTGGCGCAAAAAAAAGAGGCGATACATGAGGGGCAGAAAAATACACGTTTTCAAGTGCGGAATGTAGGATAGAATATAATCAGGGATATCACAAGTATTTGAGTTATACTTGAAAGTAGTGTCTAGGATCAGTTGAAAACACGCGGCGTCTCGGGTTGAAATGGGTGTTGCGAGACATCCACCACAACCACAAAGGAGAGACGCCACGATGCAGGAATGTACCAAATCAGAGGAAGAAGATCGAGGAAGGACCGATTCGCTGACGGAGTTGATTCGAACAGGGGCGCAGAAGCTTCTTGCCCAAGCCCTGAAAGCGGAGGTGGCCGAGCTCTTGGCGACCTATGCAGACCAGTCAACGGAACAGGGGCATGCGAGGGTTGTCCTCAGCGGCCATCAGCCGACGCGCGACATTCAGACGGGCATTGGGCCGGTGCCCGTACAAGTCCCAAAAGTACGGAGTCGCCAGGGCAAACCGGTCACGTTTCACTCGGCGCTGGTCCCCCCGTATGTGCGCAAGTCGGCTAGCTTGGAAGCGGCGATCCCATGGCTGTACTTACAAGGCATCTCGACGGGAGAGATGCAACCGGCGCTGGAAGTCCTCGTGGGCCCAGAGGCCAAGGGGCTGTCCGCCAGTACGGTGGCTCGGCTCAAGCAGATCTGGCGGAAGGAGTATACCCTTCAAGCAACTTCGGCCTGAGACGATCAGCGAATGGGTGTCCCTGCCGGAACATGCGATGGCCGTGCAAGCGACTCTGGCCGTGATGCACCACCTTGCCGAGCAGATTACCCTGATCGAGCGGGCGGTGAAAGCCCGTGTTCGCCTCCGGCCCGCGTTTCGGTTTTTGCAGACCGTCCCCGGACTTGGCCAACCCCTGGCCTGCACCATCATGGTAGAGACGGGCGATAGGCGGCGGTTCTCCACGGTGGGCCAGTTTGCCTCGTACTGCCGGTGTGTGAGCAGCACCACACTCAGCAAGGGGAAACGCAAGGGGAAGGGCAACACCAAGAATGGGAATAAATATTTAGCCTGGGCGTTTGTGGAAGCCGCCCACTTTGCGATGCGGCACGACCCACAGATTCGCCGATACTACCACCGCAAGCTGGCCAAGACCAATGTATTCATTGCCTTGAAGGCCGTGGCCCATAAATTGGCCCGGGCGTGTTTTTACCTCATGCGCGATGAGGTGGCCTTTGATGTCGAGCGTGCCGTTGCGTAAGGCTGTATACACACGGGGGTGGGGGTGAGCTGGACAAGGGGGTGGTTCACAACCAGCAGATTTGATTCGCCGCGTTCACCCCCTCCTGCTTCTCCCGCACGTGGGAGGAACTGCGTCGCCTCGACCGTGAGCCACGAAGGGGTTGGCGTTCAGCCGCGAGTATGCACACCGGCGAACAGCCACACGATTTGTTCTTCTTCCGACTGGACACGGGCCGGGCGCTGAAGGTTTTCTGGGGCACGTCGTGCCAGGGACCGGAGGGCGGGTGACACCGCCGCCCTCATGGGTCTTGATCCTGATGGGTGACTGGTGCGTCTCAGTGAACGAGACGACATCGATCCCGACGGATCTTCCCCCCATGTTTGCCACCTAAGCTGTTGGAATTCTTCAGGGAAAGATTGGATTGCTCTCTGTAATGTAGGCATGTAATTGTTGTTTTATCTTGACTATAATGCTTTATTTATGCTATACATAAAGCATGTATATCGCCACCGTTCCTAACCGCACCTCCCCGCCCGCCATTTTATTGCGCGAAAGCTACCGAGCGGGCGGCAAGGTGAAGACCCGGACCCTGGCCAATCTGACCTCGTGGCCTCCGGCTCGCGTAGACGCGCTCAAGCGCTGCCTCCGTGGGGATTTCGATGGAACGGAAGACGAGGCGGGCCCCGTGAGTGATCGGATCTTTGGCGTCCTCTTCGCCCTGAAAGCGGTGGCCCAACGGGTGGGAGTGGTGTCGGCCTTGGGTCCGAAACGAGTAGCCAAGCTCGCCCTGTTCCTGGTGCTGGCACGAGTGGCTCATCAGGGTTCGCGGCTGTCAGCCGTGCGGTGGGCCACCGATCATGCGGTCGCTGAGGTGTTGGGATTGCCCGCCTTTGACGAGGATGACCTGTACGAGGCCTTAGACTGGTTGGGCACCCAACAAGAAGCCATCGAGAAGAAACTGTATCGGGCCTCTGTCCAGCGGACCGGCCAGCCCCCGGTCTTGGTGCTCTATGACGTGACCTCCTCCTATTTTGAGGGGGACAAGAATGAACTGGCCGCCTATGGGTATAACCGGGACGGCAAGAAGCACAAGAAGCAGATTGTGATTGGGTTGCTGACAGGGCCGGATGGTGAGCCGCTGGCCGTCACGGTGTTCAAGGGGAATACGGCGGATCCCCGCACGGTCGCCGAGCAGATTGAACGGATCAAGACCCAGTTCAAGATCACCGACGTCGTGTGTGTGGGGGATCGGGGGATGGTGAAAGCCGCAGGCAAGGCGGCCCTCACCGAGCAGGGACTCAAGTACCTCACCGCCCTCACTGACCCGCAGATTCGCACCTTGCTGAAGAAAGATGTGCTCCAACTCAATTTGTTTGATGAGACGATACAGGAAGTGGAGGATGGGTCTCGTCGGCTGATCCTGCGGCGGAATGAGGCGTTGCGCCACACGGTGGCCACGCGACGTCAGGACAAAGTGGCCACACTGCAGCAGAAGGTCGCGGCGCGCAATGCGTTTGTCCAGAAGGCCAAGCGGGCCACCCCGGCGGCGGGACAGCGGCAGCTGACCCAGTGGGCCAAGAAGCACAAGCTCTCCGCCTTCACCACCCTCGCCCTGCAGGGGACCCAGCTTGTGGTCGAGATTGATGAGGCCAAGCAGGCCGAGGCGGCCCTGTTGGATGGCTGTTCGGTGCTGGAAACCGATGTGGCTCGGGACACGATGGATGCCGCGACGGTGGATGCCCGGTACCGGGACCTGCAACGGGTGGAACGCGACTTCCGGACGATGAAGACGGGCTTGCTCGAACTGCGCCCCATCTTTGTGCGGAAGGAGAGCCGCACGCGTGGCCATGTCTTTGCCGCGATGCTCGCCCTGAAAGTGGCCCGGGAAGGCGAGCGAGGCCTGAAGGAGGCGTTTGGGACGACGGAGCAGAGCGCCCAGGCGCTGACCCTTCAAGACGCCCTGGGGGCCCTGTCACGATTGTGTTTCCAACGCCATGCAATCGGCGGGCAGGAGGTGCTTCAGCTGGCTCGCCCCGATGCTAGGCAGGCAACCATCTTTGCCGCATTGGGGATCACCCCGCCTGCCACCACCACACGGCCAGCCAAGGTGCATGTGTAGGCAGAGACGTGGCCTCGCCCAAACCGTGACTTCTTCAATGACATCAAAAGGTTAGAGCCAAAAATCCGCCCAAAACTCGGGGGAAGATCCGCCCGATGAAAACCCAGGCGCGAATTGGTTTCCTCACCGCGAGGAACAAGCAGACAGGATTTTAGAAGCATGGAGAAAATGAGAGGAGTCGTGTGCCCACTTGACAGGAGCCTGCTAATAGGTGACCCCTATTTTGACCCCTATTTTTGTTGACTAATACTTTACGCCAGCTCCGCCCTTAAAAAAATGTTGAGGAATGCTCAATCGCGGAGCAATCGGCGATAAGTGGAAAGTCTGCTATAATGTGAAACTCTCAATAAAAAGAATCCCGATCCCTTTTCATCCTCGCGTGAATTCGACAACGGCGACTCAACCAGTCACGCTGCGCCAATTCAAAGACACCTGAAGAAGGTTTAGATGACAAAATGACCCGAGAGTCCAACCGCAAGACTACGATAAAATCAATTCTACTGGGGCTAACGCTTGTAGCGTTCGGTGCTGCATGCACAGCCGGAGGGTTGTGGAGTACTACCCCAGCTGAAGATTGCGCCGTGGTGATTGTGGGTGGCGGCGCCGCCGGTGTATACACAGCCTATCGCCTAGCCGAGGAGCATGTATCCGGCGTTTGCCTCTTCGAGAAGGAGTCGCGATTGGGTGGACGGATCTACGATGTTGAGAACCTGGGTGGGATGGGATCGGGCCGAGTCGACGTGGGGGCACGAAGGATCAAGGAAGGTCAAGTGATGGTGACCGACTTGGCAAAGGAACTGAGGATCGAGTTCACGGATAAAGTCGAATCCCATAGGGACTTGTTCATAGTTCGCGGGGTGCGCTCGTTTAGTAAGGATGAGATTGCTCAAAGGTACCCAGATCTGAAGAAATACGACACATCCGAGTTCACTACATCGGATGTGGAAGATGCGCTTTTCGCCAAGCTGCGGTCTAGGGATCGCCTCGAAGCCGGACTCGAATTCCCGTCCTATGTACGAAAGGCCGTCGGCGATGAGGGGTTCGACTATCTATGGGACACGGCACGCTTCCGTGGCGACTACGCGTACCCAATGGATGCCAAAGGTTACCTTGACTGGCTCGACTACGACTGGGACCTCGGGGCGGAGCTCTATCCAAAGGGGGGAATGAGCGAATTCATACGGCGTATGGCAAGGCGTGCTAGTGGTGGTGGGGTTCGGCTGTTTCTAAATGAGAAAGTTGAGCGTGTCGAATCTGTTCCATCGGGCTTCAAGATTACTACTGCGAAACGAAAAGTCCACCCCGGCAGTGTGATTCTCGCCGTTAGCGCGAATGGGCTCTCACAAATCGGCGGCGATGTTGTCGAAAGGATCACCAATAGCTCAGAGTTCGAGAGCCTAGTCGGGGTACGCGTCGTTACTATCACGCAATGGTGGCCGGAAGCCTGGTGGTCCGTCGCGGCCAACGATGGGCGCCCTTTTGATAGGCTGATAACAACCGAGAGCTGCTTGGGGTACATGGAAGCTCCGCTTGACTCGGATTCCCGGGTGCAGAAAGTGACCCGTACAGTCTATTCCGACGACCCGAAGTGCGTAAAAGAATGGGAAGAGCTCTACCGTCAGTCGAAGAAAGAAGTAGTCGAGCGACTTCAGAGTCTATTGCAAGCGAGCTTTCCCGCAGCGCAGATCCCCAGGCCCATCAATACTCATGTGCAGATCTGGCCTGCAGCCTGGTACTGGATCGCTGCAGGGACGAATTTCTCCAACGAGGACATCGCGGATTGGGCGGTCAAGCCGCTCGGTGATGAGAATGTCTCGCTCGTTGGAGAGTCTTACAATCCCGCGTTTTCTACCTGGAGTGAAGCAGCATACCAGTCGGCGGCGCGTGGGCTCGATCGCCTCTTCGAGATTTCGAGGTCTTCCCGCGAAGCGCCGACACCTCAAGACTAGGGGCAAACAAGATTGGGGACACTGCCTATTTACCCCGCATAGTCAAAAAACTCATACGCGAGAGCTAAGGCAAAAGAAAACCTAAAGGGGTTGGGAGTTTTTAATATAAGGTTCTCCTAATCCGCTAGGCAACCTAAATGTTTCAAAAAATCCAGGTGTGATTTTGTCCAAGAAGGGAGATGACTAATGCCCACTGCAAGTAAAAGTAATGTCCCAAATTTTGTTTTAGGATGTGGTCTTCTTATCATAGGCGAATTCAACCCATAAGTGCGCCACAGGTTTTCAATTGAATATGTGATTGAGTGAGTCGCGAGAACACTTCCCAAGGCGTTTAAAACCCCAAGCATTTCCGGGGTCGATGATTCATGGCCTCCCCGGCGGCAGTGACCGCTTCCGTGGACACCGTGTCGAGCGGCAGCTCCTTGGGAAAATACTGTCGGAGCCGCCCGTTGCTATTCTCGTGTACGCCTCGCTCCCAACTGTGGGACGGGCGAGCAACGAAGCCCTGGCAGTCCAAGGCCTTGGCAATGGTGGCGTGGCCGTTGAACTCTCGGCCATTGTCAGAGGTGATGGTGTGGGTCCAGTCCGTACACGCAGCTAACAGTGAGGTGATCGCCCGTGTGGTCCAGTCCGCGGTTTTGCGCACGATCGGCAGCGCCAGATAGAGCCGAGACCGTCGCTCGGCCAGAGTCACGATGGCCCCGTTATGCCCGCGGCCGATCACTAAATCGGCTTCCCAATCGCCGACCCGTGCGCGGGTGTCCCCGACGGTCGGACGCTCGGCAATATCGACTCGGCCCGGGATGCGTCCCCGATATTCCTTGCGGCCATAGCGCGTGCGGTACGGCGTGGCGTGGTGGCGCACGTGCCGATAGAGTTGCCCGCCTTGCTGCGGGTCTTTCAGCCCCACGCGATCGATCGTTTCTGGGCGTAACGAGACGCCCTGCTCGAGCCCCACGCGTCCACATATTTGCTCTGGACTCCACCAGGCGTGAAGTTTCTCGTGACTATACGCCAGCACCGACTCCGTCAGCTTCACGGCTTTGGGCGTGTCCTGGTGGCGCTGGCCCGCCTTCTGCTGGGCTTGTTGGTCGCGATAGCCCCGCTGGCCGGTGTTCCGCGTTTCCTCCCGACTCAGGGTGGTGTGGGATCGCCCCATTCCCTTCGCAATCTCTCGAAAGGGTGTGGTTGGCTTTCGCATCGTGTACAAGTGGTAGCGCTCAGGTTCGGTCAGCTGAGTATAACGTTGTGTCATCTTGGCACCGCCTCCTTTGGTCGGCCAGAGAATATACCAGCTAGCCAACCGTTAAGGTGGTGCACTTATTATGTGAATTCAAGAAATGTTTACACTGACAAACTGGACGACAGCAAAGATCAAGTGATCCTGGTGGTCTTTGAAATCAAAGGCACATCAGAAGATAACAAATGCATCTTTAAACGTGTCGATAGCGTCAAGAATAGGTAGAAATTCCGCGTTGTTAGTTTCGGCATTTCCGAAAGGGCTGCATTGCCTATTTCTGATATTTTCAATTCTCTCCTTTCAGGCCGCTTGGCGTCGTTTATAGTCATGGGTGGCGAGTCCAATAACCCGGCTAAACCTGAACGGCTTAGCGGTCCTCGCGGTGATCCTGCCCGCGCGTCCGAGAAAACCCCGCGACAAGGCGAAGGTCGAGGTGGCGGTGGCGGTGGTCGAGCGCTGGATCCTGGCCCGGCAACTCGAATTCGTCGAATTTGGCCTCGCTCACGATTACCGGAACGTCATTATTGCCACATGGTCATTGGGACAAATCCAATCCCCTCGGGCGGGGGTTGCACCAGCACTATGGACAGGTGCGCTTCCTTGCTCGACTGAGATTCAATTCGACGCCAGTCGGCGAAGGCCCGAGCACCAAGGAATTCTACAGAAAAGGTTAAACTACGATGAATAGTCTCAAATTGGCCCTGGTGGCTACCGTTGTGCTGGTATCTTTTCCCCTACAAGCTGAAGGGGCTGACTTGAACACGGCTATGACCGTCAGGGTCTACGAAAATTTCGACGATGGGTATAGTTACAAGCCCCTGTCCCTGGCTGCGGCCGTATACATGGGAGGCGGACACTGGTCGCGGATTGTCAAAGCGGACAATGATGCTGCGGATCCATGGGAGATATCGTTTACCTATAACGACATCGCGGCACTTCGAGCAACGGAATCGGGCCTCAACAATGGCACGGCATACAAGATTCGCCTGAAAGCTCGCCAAACGCGGATACAGAGTACGGGCAACCACAACCAGGAACTCAAATGCACGTGCCTCCACGTGACGGCAACTGCTAACGGGAAGGTCAAGTGGGAGAATCCACAGGGTAGCCACAAGGACCAGTGGTTCAGTGTCGCCACAGCTCCTGATGCGCGATTCCGATTTAGAAGCAACAAGTTAGATTTTGAGGGCTTCAGCAATGATTAGAATAGCGGATTCTGGGGTGAACCTTGCCGCGTTTTCCGGTTGACGCGCTACGCCTTGCTGCAAGCCGCTACGGTAGGCAGCCGCTGGGCGCCGCACGCACCGCTATCGCCGCGAGCGAGGGGCAGCCCCGCCATTGCCATGCAGCCGATCATTCCCAAGCCCCCCCACAAGGGTGTCGGCTGTCGGATAACCATACAGAATGTCCGGACCAGCTGAGCTAGAATTAGCCAGGACAGCCTCCATTACCTCCGAAATGGCCCACACCGTACCCACGGCACCATCTGGGCCGTCTGTAAATTGGATCTGTTCAATTTGATCTCGGATGTCGCTATCGAGCGTATTCACAATACGTAACTCATCCGTGCCATTGGTAAATCGAATGACCAAGTCATCTGCCACATCAAGAGCACGAGAAAGAATGACTTCACTCGGGGCATAGCCTTCGATCTGGACCACATCGGTATCGTAATACCCGTTTTCGTCGATGACGTCATGGCCATCGCCGCGAGAGAACACATAGGTATCGCTGCCATCACCGCCTGAAAGGAAATCATCCCCACCACGACCGATAATTAATTCAGGCGCACTTGTCCGGTTATGGTATCGTCGGCATACGTTCCACCAGCGGTAATATTGGCCGTGAGTGTCGTGCGATCCCACACGGTGCCGTCGCCAAATTCAATCTGTTCGATACCCTGTCCTGCCGTCACACTAAATTGCCCACGCAACAAAATTTCGTCTTGTGTGTTCTCAAAAGACAGCAGCAGATCGTTGCGTTCGGGGTTGGGGCGGGTGACAATCACATCGTCGGGCGTATACCCTCGGATTTCCAACACATCCAGGTCGCTAGCTCCGCCAGTGTCATCCAGGATATCGCGCCCGTCAAGGCGCGTAAACACATAGGTATCAGAGCCTTCTTGGCCATCAAGCTGATCATCGCCACGACCCCCGTCAGTAGATACCCACGGGCTCACGCCCCGTGGCACTTAAAATTCAAACTTGAGCTGCATGTGCCCTTTGTCCACTCGTTCTTGATGGTCCACGTACCGCCGGATAACCGCCTCATTCAACCCAACCGTCGACGAGAAAAACCCGGGAGACCACAGCACCGCGCCCCAGTAGGTCTGCTTCAGCTCGGGGTACCGCAGACGAAAGAGGTGGTCCCGTTTAACTGCACACCTCAAGCCAATTCTTAAGTGGAAAGTATCCCAATGAATTATGCTACCTTGGCTACAGGCAACAGGTGGAAATACGCCGTGTCGGGTGTCTGGCCCCGGTGTGCCTGATGTGGACGACTGGTATTGTAGAATTGAAAATACCGTTTCAGGCCTTGTTTGACATCACTCGGAGTTTCATAGGCATGCAAGTAAATATCCTCATATTTGACTGATCGCCACAGTCGTTCGACGAAAATGTTGTCACGCCAGGCTCCTTTGCCGTCCATGCTAATTTGAATCTCTCGATCCTTGAGCGCTTGGAGGAATCGCTCACTGGTATATTGACTGCCTTGATCAGTGTTCATGATTTCTGGACAGCCATATTTCTCAATCGCCTCCTCCAAGGCATCCATAATACATTCCACATCCATCGTCACCGATACGCGCCAGGACAGGACTCGGCGACTATACCAGTCGAGAATGACCGTCAAATAGACAAATCCATGGGCTACATCGGAATGTAGCTGACATCCGAGGCCCACACCTGATTGGACCGCGTAATAGACAGATGACGGAGTAAGTACGGATACACGGCGTGTCCCCGATGCACCTGCGTCGTCCTGGGCTGGCGATAGAGGGCTTCGATGCCCATCCGTTTCATCAGGGTTCTCACGTGTTTGCGCCCAACGGTGGCGCCCTCCAATCGTAGCAAGTCTCGCAACATACGCGAACCGGCAAACGGGTGTGCCAGATGCAGTGTATCCAAACGATGCATCAACCCGAGTTCACTCTCACTGAGTGGTACAGGTTGATAATAGAGACAGCCTCTCGATAATCCGAGTATCTTGGCTTGGTGTGATACGGGTAGTGCATGGGTCCGGTCAATCATGGCCTTGCGCTCAGAAGTCCGGCCTTGCCGAGCGCGCCTTCTAAAAAATCATTCTCCAGCGTCAATTGCCCGATCTTGGCATGCAGTGTTTTCACATCAACGGGAGGGACTGTCTCGCGCCCCTTCTCATCGAAGACGCCGGGGGCCTTCTCGAGCAGCTGTGTTTTCCATTGTGAGATCTGATTCGGGTGGACCTCAAATTTCTTCGCTAATTCGGCAGTGGTTACATCGCCCTTCAGGGCAGCAAGCGCCACTTTCGCCTTGAATACGGGTTGGTGATTGCGTCTGATTCGTCGACTCATGATAAGCTCCTGTGAATGACATGAAAATACTTGAAACAGGTCTACCTATCCACTTAAGGCGGTGTCAATTTTTCCGGGTCCTTCTCTTCCAGGCGGTGGCGCACCCCAAGCGTCGCGAAACAGCGATTGATGAGTGGGAGGGTCGCGATTCGTACCTTCCGATGCTGCAAATCTTTGGCTTGCATCACGCCCTATCTTAATGCATAATAGCATTAAGATGTCACGCGCAAAGATGATCCACCTCCGGGCGCCCGGACCCGTTCTGCCCGGGAGTGTGTCGACAGCAAGGGCGCGATGCGGCAAACAGACGTGCAAGTGTCGGGACGACCCGGCCCACCGACACGGGCCCTATTATCGCTGGACAGGCCTCATCGACGAAAAGAAGACCACGGTAACGCTCACGCAGGAGGAAGCCAGGGAGTGCGTACGACGGATTAAGAACTTCAAGAAACTGCAGGCGAAGCTGGCGACAGTGAGCAAGGAGGCGCTTGAAACCGCTCCGTGGATCCGGCGGTAAGAGCTAGGCGCTGGACACCACTGGTGGGTTCCAGGTTAAATGCACGTTCTCAAGTGCGGAATGTAGGAACAATCACTTCGTCCCACTTATTTGAGAAAGAATTGCACTTGCTACTTGAATTCAAGCTCCAGCTAAGAGGCATCAATACCAAAGTGGTCCATGGCGGCGAGATAAAACCCGGCGACACCGTAAAAAAGCTCTAAGCAAAAGACTCCAAGCGTGTTCCGGAACTCAGAGATTCGACTGCATCATCTGGAGGAAGCAACATGGCCACACTGACCACGCCCGACGCCGTAGCAATGGACAGCCAAAAGCTGGAAAACTTGAAAGAGTTGTTCCGCAGGCAGATCAATGACGGCCTCCATCCAGGGGCCGGGAAGAAGTCCAGGGATAAGCTTCTGACAACGCAGCCTTATGCGCGGTCGACATCTCTTCTTCAAGAGTGTTGAGCCAATAAAACAATTCGTCCCAATTATTCAAACTGAAAACCTTTACACCGTATCTGTTATGTAGCCCCACACGTGGATCATTCACAAGATGAGCCATCGCCTTATCCATTATGAATGCGTCACAATACGGAGAATAAATGGCGACATGTTTAACATCAGAGAAGAATCCACTTAAGCGCTCTTTAGCCTTTTCGTGATTTGCATACGCTCCCTCGTTTTTGACCATATCCTTAAGCTTTGCATAAATCCTTGCAGAAACCCATTGATAGGGTACCTGGGCAAAGTGATCAGAACGGAAAAATTCCCCTACCTTTTGCAGACGTTCCGCCCATGGGGTTTCATTAGTAAAGCAGTGTAGCATCGCCTGAACAACCTGGGACTTAACGGGCGAATCGAACATCGCCTCGTAATCACCAAGAACCATCCGTTGCACATAATCCAGATATGATTGTATGTACCCTTTTCGGGCATCTGCTATTTCAATCTCCACATCTTGTTCAAAAGTACTAGTAGAATTTCGCCAATCCTCGAAGACGTCGACCAATGTTTGTATGGACTTCCCTTTCAAATCTCGAATTACTTGGATATCTCCAAGGTAAGAACCAACATCAATTCGATAGTAGTCATCCCATTCATGGATGTTGCCCTCAATCGCATCATCTGCTTCAAGCATGAATTCCGCTGATTTTCCTTCCATATAATTCTGGAACGCCGTAACGATTTGCTTCTCTTCGACCTCATAGTCCTGTTGGAATTCATGCCCTCCCGAGCTAGTCTTGACGAACTCCATTAGGTCTTCTTTGTTCTTGCCACCGAATCCCTTCCATTGATGTGTCTCATCTTCATGGATGGATGAGAACGGGACTACCAAGAGTTGAAAGTCCGAAAGTTTCCGAATCCCTTGTGCTGCTTCGACGAACCGCTCATCCTTACCCAGAAAGGCATTACTTAAAAAAAACTGGTCAAGGTACAGGATCTTCTTCCTGATTACTGGAAGAAAAATGGTCATATGGTAGTTACAACTTTCGCAACCCCGAAGAACTCGGTCACCCTGCACGGATACATTGCCAAAGCAGTTCTCGCTTCGACATTTAGGACAAGCACCAAGAACATACGTTATAAGCATCTACTCCCCCATCCGATTGAGGGTCAGGGCTTGCATTAGCACATTTCTATTGATTTGAACTTAGATCCTACTCCATAACCCACCCACCACATTCTTGAAGGCCGGGATTAAGAGAGGACAACTATAGGGTATATGGCCTTGCAAGACCTGATCCGCACTTTGACTCGCGAAAGGGAATTACTTACGTCCCGATCTTTTCCAGTGCCATGCTGTTCGCCACAATGAGGGGAGGCAAACGATCTCGTAGGGAATCCGTCAAGACCTGCTGCACCGTGCGTTGGATATGGGAATGTTGAAAAAAGCCGCCATCCTTCGTGCTCACCTTTTCCGATCTTCATTATTCCATAGTTTTAGAATAATTTCCTCAATTCTTGTCTCATCCCTACGAAGTCAGTATTCTTCATGTTTATAGCACAGGTTGAATTTAGCACCCCGGAACAGGAAGGAGTATCACAGATGACGACGCAAGCCTTAGCCCTAGAAAAGAAGGCTCGGAAACTTCCGGCAGTCGAACGTGAAAGGCTCGCTGAGCGGTTGCTGGCCGAAACGGAAGATGAGCCATTGACGGCTGTGGATGAAGCTTGGGTGGCGGAAGCCGAGCGGCGCTTTTCAGCCTGGAAACGAAAGAGGACCAAGACCATCGCGGGAACCAAGGCCCTTGCAGAAATCCGCAAGGAACTTCGTCGTTGAGACTGGTTCTTGATCCGGCAGCCAAGGCAGAAATGCGAGAGGCTGCCTTGTTTTATGAAGACTGTCGTGATGGACTTGGACACGAGTTTCTTGATGCGGTGGAATCGGCCTTTGATCAGATTCGCAAACATCCAACGCGTTGGCGCATTTTAAAAGGACCCTTTCGTCGCTACTTAGTTCATCAATTTCCTTATGGCGTCATCTATGCCGTCGAGGGAAAGACCATTTACATTGCCGCCGTGATGCACCTCAAACGCAAACCTGGTTACTGGGAATCCAGAACCAAAACTAAATAAATCCTAGCGGCCCTCAATACACTGCGGAGGTTATCAACTCCGGACCACCTCAGATCTTGCATTAACACTTTCCTATGGATTTGGACTTCGATCCTCATCCCTAGCCCACAAACGAAATTGGGAATAGGAATTTTAAAAGGCCTTTTTGCCTAAACCGGAAAGTATCAAAGACCCCGTTGCGGGTCAATTCGCAGACGTTACCGTCTGAAAGGCGGGAGTTCCACGGCGAGATGGGGCGGCAGGGGCCATTTTTCGTGAATCAGGCCAACCCTTTCGCATTATGGGGGGGAGTGAGTTGGCGCCTGGACAAAAGGAGAGCGTCGGCTCAGGCACTGAACCGGAATCCAGACTGGGATTAGGCTGGCTGCATGAACGCGGCGAGGCGGGCCGGGGCTCGTGGTGGGGCGCGGGTGGGCAAACCCAGGTGGCTCAAAATCTTGAAGATCACCGCGGGATCTTCGATAGCCGCCAGGAGCGTCAATGCCCCGCCGCACTGCGGGCAGGTGGTGAGGTCGATGGCGAAGACGCGTTTGAGTCATTGCGCCCAACTCAGGCGGGCTCGTGTTGAAGGAGCGAGGGCCTCGCCATCCTCATGGGCGGTGTCCGTTGCCGGGTCGGCCTCGCCGGGCACGATCTGGGAGCGTAGCGCCGCGTTGGGCGCCAGCACGCCATGGAAGCGAATGAGATGGAGCCGGGGACGTGGGACGAGGGCGGCCAGGCGTTGCAGGAATTCCAGCGGGGTCATCACCAGATGGGTGGTGCCATCGCGGTACGGGGTTTTGAGTTGGAGGACGACCTCGCCGGCTGGTGTACGGCGCAGGCGTTTGTGGCTCAAGGCCGGGCGCGTGATGTCGCGACAGAGCTGTTCGAGTTGTTGTCGCTGCTGGGGGCCGCAATGGGTGTCGGCATGCAGACTGAACCCTTGCGCACTGACACAGCCCTTTGGTTGCGGCGTCTCTTGACTGGTGAGGCGCAATGATGGGTCTTTCCACGTCAGCACTTTTTGACCGGCTTGGGGGCCAAGGGCAATGCGGTAGGTGCAGGCGGCTGCCTGCAGCGGTGCCAAGGCGGGATCGGCATCGGGGTCGGTCAGGTACGGAATCTCGGTGTCTTCTTCCATTAGCGCGCCGTGGCGGGTTAAGCTGTGAATTTTTCTAGCGTTGTTTACATCTTTTTGCGAGGATGTAGACATGACAATACACAAAAGAACCCGGTTAACGCCGCTTGATCGACAAGAGATCTGGCAACTGTATGGCACGAGGCAGTGGACGGTTGTAGCGCTCGCGCAGCAATTCCGCGTCTCTCGGCCGACCATTTACAAGGTGATCGACCGAGCGCGAAAACAGGAATTTGCGCCTCGACCATCCACCAACAAGCGCTTTTTGCAGGCACAGTACGGGATGAAACGCCTGGCCAAGGTGGAGCAGGCTCTTGAGCGCAAGCTAAAACTTGCCGCGCGGCGCTACAACAAAAGCTATCCCGGGGAGATGCTCCACTTTGACACCAAACGTTTACCGTTGCTCGCAGGCGAGAAGCAAACCCTCCCGCGGGAGCATCTGTTCGTGGCCATTGACGATTTCTCACGAGAGCTGTACGCGGCGATCCTGCCCGATAAAACGCAAACGTCTGCGGCGACGTTCCTGGAGCAAGTGCTCGAGGAATGCCCCTACACGATCGAATGTGCCTATTCAGATAATGGCACAGAATATAAAGGCACCCCGGATCATGCGTTCGTGGCCAGGTGTAAGGCTAACGGCACGGGGCAGAACTTTACCCGGGTCCGGCGCCCTCAGACCACTGGCAAGGCGGAGCGTGTGATCAAAACGCTTTTGGAAATGTGGCATGCCGCCACGATTTTTCCTTCACGACAAGACCGGAAACTCGGCCTTGCCCGATTCGTCAATTTCTATAATACGGTCAAACCACATGCGGGAATCGACAACATGACGCCGTACGAAAAGTTACGAACATTTTTCTTTAAACTGTAAACAACACGAGGAAATCTCACATGAACGGTGGCCGACCGCCTTCTTTGCGGATCATGGGTTCACGAGCCTGAATGATGCCCATATTCGTTTCGTCCACTCCATAGGAACCTACTGACCGGAGAGCCGTATGCGGGAGAACTGCAAGCCGTTCACTTAATCTGTTGATGCAAAATAAATAATGGCTTCGTAGTCCAGCGGCGCTTGGGCCAATCCAAGTCGCACAGCTGGCGTCTTGCCATCCTTGCCGGTCAGGATGTAGTTATGCACCGTGCGCATGATGTCGAGTACTTTTGCAACATTACCCGGGTTATATGGAGAATATCCGTTCCATATCCGACCATTGTTGGATTTGGAATGGATCGGACGCTCCAGCAGGGAGAGCCGTCGACGCACTTGGTTGAAGAACGAATCGACACCATGCACGCTCGCTTTGTTGTAGAGCCAAGCTTTGTGGTCTTCGTCGTAGTCGCCCAGATTGGTGAGGGAGGCCACTGTCTTCTCTGGCTCGCTCATGGTCGGGAAAGGATGGTCAAGCCACCGATCCTGCCACTTCCCGTGCGGCGTCATACAGGCCAGACGCTCTTTGATCAGCAGCAACTTGACCTCCTGCGGCTTCATCTTTGGGTGCGCGAGCTCTGCGTGCACGAACAGCATCGTCGCTTCGTTGTATTTTTGACGCGTTTCGTCCACCGTCAGATCTTTGGTGATGCGAACAGAGAAGGCCTCCGCCGTGCGGCCTCGGATCTCGTCGTGGAACGCCGATAGGCACGCGGCTCGCAGTCCAGGGTCTTGGTCGATAAAGAAGCGCCACTTTTGGACATTGCCCAGCAGGCGTTTGAGGAAGAAAAAATGCCCAGACATGGTGTACTCGCCATGGGTTTGCATCCCGTATTCAGGAAGTCGTTCTACGGGCGACGGCGCATCGGGGCTTTCGATATCGTCACGCATCAATGCTGCGGCATAGGCTTCATCGATCTGCGTTGGCAGTCCGGGTTTGCGCCGCGAAGTGCGTAGGGATTTGGCACTGGCTCGCTCATGGTCTGCATTGAGCCACAGACGTGCAACGCGACGATGCGGATAGGGCATGCCAAGGTCGCCGCTCTTCTCGACTTCGGCTTGGACAGCTTCGCTGTCCAGAGAAGGGTCGAAGTGAAGGTGGACACCGAAGCCGTAACCGTGTTCGTTGTCCACTGATGCAATGGCCGATAGCTGAATGTTGCGCTTGTCCTTGCGAACCATCCAGTTCACAAGGTAGTCCTGCCGGTCCACGCCGAGGGACAGTCGCCGAATGGGGAGGGTGGATAGGGCGTGCTCGCGGTGGGCGGCAAATGATTGGCACTGGCGATGGAGGAAGTCGAGGCGGTGGTAGAAGGTCTTGGGGTGGATGTCGGCGACTTCGATGATTCGGCGCACGGGCAGCTTGTTGACCAGCAGTTTGAAAATGGTCTTGTTCTTGTGATGTTCCCGCTGCCGGGCGGTGGCCTTGGTGTTCTGTGAGAACGTCTTACCGCAGACGCTACAGCGCCAGCGGGGGCTGCCAATCGCGGTCTTGCCGAACGAGGCATATGCCCCGGCGGTACCTACGGGCACCTGACCGGTATGGTTGGTACAGGCATCGTTACGGCAGAACGCCACCTCACGAGGCGACAGGTAGGCCGACATGCGCTCGACTTCTTCTGCGATGCCGAGGTTGCTCTTGAGAGGGAATCCTTCGCCGCAGGACGTGCAGATACAGGATGAAATGCCTTGGTTGCGTGAATCCAGAGTGTAGCTATTTTTTCCACGCACCGATGTGTGTTCTGGCGGAACGCCGTAGTTCGAGCAGACCGGAGACTTGCAGTGGTTGATCTGGAAGCCACCGTACTCGAGCGGTATCCGAGGGTGCTTCAGCGTAGAAGTTGCGGAAGATTTTTTCTGCATGATCCAAAACAAGAAAGCCAGCAAACAAGCGCTGTTTATGTCTGTTTGCTGGTTTGTGTCAACAGATTAAGTGAACGGCTTGGGAAAACTGTATGCACGGATTGATGAGGGGACGCTGGGAATTGCTGACTGCTGTGGTCCGTTGTAGACGCGTGCGTCGAAGCGTTCGAGAGTAGCTCCAGGTGAGCACCAGTGTTCTACTCTACCCTATTCTATTTCAATTCAAAGATTTGACCCCTATTCCTATTCTATTCTATTTGAACCAAGTCACCCACAGATTCTGCTGAAGAGCCAATAAATTCAAGGCCGAAGATTCTGCTAAAGAGCCAATAAATTCAAGGACGAGTTGGCCTGACAGGGTGGTTTCAATGCCATCGTCGAATGCATATTCCGCATTGGCGGTCAGGTTGATACTGTCCATTAACGCAACGCGCGCATTGGCGCCCGCTATGGCTGCAAAGTAAGTGTCGTCTCCGGCCGCGGCATATCGAAAAGACGTTCCCGCTAATGTGGCGTCAACATCATCATTGATCGTATAGCGATACCTGCCGCCTCCTCTAATCCCTATTTCGCTGCCATTGCTGAACACATACGCCGCCGCAATTTGCAGTTTTCCGATCAGGGCATGCGAGAATCGGTCGTCGATGGACAGGTTAGATCGGGTTGTGCCCGATTCGGTGTAATCGTCATACCATGCGACGCTGTAAATCCCGGTTACTGAAGGACGAAGCGCTATCTTGTCGAATACCCTGATTTCGCTACTCAAAGTGACTGACGGACTTAGAAAAAAAGAGTCATAAGCCGCCTCGGCAGTTTCAAACTTATTCAGGTTATCGACCACAATACGGTCGTTGTCATAGCGCTCGTAACCGGCGAGCAAAGAGGCGTCCAGGTTGAAGCTCGCGAATCTTTTCTGACCATAAGCGCCGACAAAATAACTTTCGCTATCGGTGTTGATCGAGGTTAAATCTGTTCTTACATCAGATTGAGCGTAGCCCGCCATGAAGCCGATACTCGCTTGACGGGTTGCCGTTTCATAACCGGCGACGCCGCCGTAATAAACGTGGTCATAAGCGAGAACACGGCCATCTTCATCGCGTGAACGGTGGGCGCCGAAACCGCTCGCCCAGACTTGTGATTTTTGGGAAGAGGACATCATTCCCGGTTCCACACGGGTCGAAGCCAGTTGCGAGGGATTCGTGTTCGACATCCGACTCGTACGGCGGGTCAGGATTCCATGGATATCTTTTGTGATCGAACCAAGAACAGCTCCGTTCACTGACTGACCGGTGGGATCAACCACCGAATAAACTCCTGTCAGGCCTCCCACATTCACCATATTATCGTCATGCAGGTTGATAGACTCCGTATTCTCAAAACTCAACGTGGAAGAAAAACCCGCTTTCTTGAAATGGAAATTGACCGTCTCTACTCCATCGCCAAAATCAATTCGGCCAATGATTCGTGAACGGGAATACAGGTTCAGGGTATTATTGTCACCGGATCCCCTATCCCGAAGCGCAAAGATTCCAGCGCCACTAACGAAGATATCTCCGTCGTTGTTGATGGTATTGTTGTGGGAATCGAGTAAGTCAATACCAAAGGCACCTTTACCCTTCGGCAATATAGAACCGTTGTTGTTGATGGTATTGTTGTTGGATTCGTCTAAGCCAATACCCACGGCATCTATACCCTTCGTCGATATAGAACCGTCGTTGTTGATGGTATTGAAGTCGGAATCGAATAAGTAAATACCATAGGAAGCTGTACCCTTCGTCGATATAGAACCGTCGTTGTTGATGGTATTGAAGTTGGAAATGAATAAGCCAATACCATCGCTATTTCTCATCGTGACATTTATATTATCCGTCGATATAGAACCGTCGTTGTTGATGGTATTGTTGTGGGAATTGACCAATATAATACCAAGGGAAAATTCATTCTTCGTCGATATAGAACCGTCGTTGTTGATGGTATTGTTGTCGGATTCAGATAAGCCAATACCATTGGCATCTAAACCCTTCGTCGATATAGAACCGTCGTTGTTAATTGTATTGGCATCGGAGCCGTTAGGGTCGTTGCCGGTCAGGTAAATACCATGGGCTTTTGCACCCGTCGTCGATATAGAACCGTCGTTGTTGATGGTATTGTTGTCGGATTCGAATAAGTTAATACCATAGGCATCGCCTCCCACCAGGGCTATTTCATATTAAAGTGTAACTTTATAGATAATAAGGAATAATCGATTTAGGCTGGCTTTTTCTTTTCGTTTACGGCATACTCTTTTGCATGCCAGACGAATCGCCAAGCGGACAGCCGGACATTGATCTGAGGCAAGTCGTGGTTCGCCCAATTGTCCGAGACGAAAAGGACGCCTTCAAGACCCTTCTCGACAGACACCACTACCTCGGTCATGCCCCGCTGATTGGCCAATCGATACAATATCTCGCCTGTGTGCAGGATCGCTGGCTGGCCTTGCTGGTGTTTGCGGCGGCGGCCCTCAAATCGAGACCGCGAGACCACTGGATCGGCTGGCCCCCCTGTTTTCAATGGCAACGACTCCATTTACTGGCCAACAACACCCGGTTTCTCATGCTGCCGGGCTGTTCGCAAAAGAACCTCGCCTCGAAAGTCCTGTCGCTCTGCGCGAAACGGATCTCGTCCGATTGGCAACTGTACCACGGCTACCCCTTGCTCCTCTTAGAGACCTTCGTCGATCCTGCCCGCTTCACCGGGACCTGCTATCGGGCCGCCGGGTGGCACGAGCTCGGTCTGACACGAGGGTTTCGCAAGTCGAACACGTGTTATGTTCAGCATGAGAGACCGAAGCGCATCCTAGTCGTGCGGCTGCATCCCCAAGCCCGAGAGATCCTTGCACGCCCGATGCTTGATCAGCCCTATCAGAAAGGAGAAGCGCCTCAGATGAGATTGAATACAAAACAGACGGACTCCCTCTTTACGTATGTGGTGCAGCTGACCGATCCCCGCCATTTGCAAGGGCAACGGCACACCCGACGCGCCCTCACGGCGATCATGTTCTGTGCCACCTTGTGCGGCGCGCGCGGCTATGAAGCGATCTCGGACTGGGCCCAGCAGTTATCGCAGCCGATGCGCAAGCGGCTAGGCTGTACTCAGCGAGGGGGGCGCTACCTCGTCCCGAGCCGCAGCACTCTTTACCGCTTTATCACGGCCGTCGACCCCTGTGAAGTCGATACCCTGCTCGGCCGGTGGCTGGACACCTTCGGCGGGGAGGATCAGGGCATTGCCATTGATGGGAAGACCATGCGGGGGACGTCGAAGGTCCCAAGCGAACAGCCCACGTCCTCAGCGCCGTCACCCATCAAGCCGGGCGCCACCTCACCCAAAAAAAGTTCACTCCAAGACCAATGAGATCCCCTGCGTGCGGCCCCTGTTAGATGCGCTCGAGATCGCAGGGAAGGTGATCACGGCGGATGCGCTCCTCACCCAGAAAGAGATTGCCGAGTACCTGGTGCACGAACGCGGCGCCGACTTCGTCTTCACCGTCAAGGGAAACCAGCCCACCTTGAAGCACGACATTGAGGCCTTAGCGTTGCGAGCACGCCGGTGCGATTATGCCACCACCGAGAAAGGCCATGGGCAGATCACGACCCGCAGGATCTGGTGCGATGACTCCCTGAATGCCTATGTCAACTTTCCTCATGTCCAGCAAGTCTTCTGCATTGAGAGGGAAGTGACGCATCTCAAGCAGGGCCTCACGACCGTCGAAGCGGTCTGCGGTGTCACGAGTCAGTCCAAAGACAAGGCGGGGCCGAAGACCATCCTCTCGCAAAACCGAAAGCATTGGAGTGTGGAGAATAAGCAGCATTATGTGTTGGACGTCACCTTTGATGAAGACAGGAGTCAGATACGAAGTCTCAATGGCCCAATGGTCATGACCTGTCTGAGACGCTATGCCATCAGTCTCTTACGCCTGAAAGGCTACACCAATATCGCGCAGGCGTGTAGACTGCTCTGGGGCAAGCCCCATTTAGCCATCCGCATGGCCCTGCCCTGAAAAAGAGGGCACAAAAAACCTCATGGAATCCCTTGCTTATAAAAAGAATGAAATGGCCCTGCGCCTCCCACCGTCTCGATAGAACCGTTGTTGATCGCAGTGTTATCATTACCGGTTATGTTAATGCCATTATCACCACTATTGGTTGGTTTTATAGCGCCGCCTTTTTCTACCACGCCTTTGTCATCACCGTCGAGAATCTGTGTAGACACAGTCTCGCCACTCTTGACAGTGAAGTCGTCCGCATAAACGCAGGTGGCGAAGGTTCCAATAGCTACCAAAGCCAAAACGCTGATGGCTGATATCTGATTATTTATTAATTTAAGGAATAACAAAAATTTTCACGAAATAAATGAAGCCGGATGTATAGAACCTACATTCCGCACTTGAGAACGTGCATTTAACCTGGAACCCACCAGTGGTGTCCAGCGCCTAGCTCTTACCGCCGGGTCCACGGAGCGGTTTCAAGCGCCTCCTTGCTCACTGTCGCCAGCTTCGCCTGCAGTTTCTTGAAGTTCTTAATCCGTCGTACGCACTCCCTGGCTTCCTCCTGCGTGAGCGTGACCGTGGTCTTCTTTTCGTCGATGAGGCCTGTCCAGCGATAATAGGGCCCGTGTCGGTGGGCCGGGTCGTCCCGACACTTGCACGTCTGTTTGCCGCATCGCGCCCTTGCTGTCGACACACTCCCGGGCAGAACGGGTCCGGGCGCCCGGAGGTGGATCATCTTTGCGCGTGACATCTTAATGCTATTATGCATTAAGATAGGGCGTGATGCAAGCCAAAGATTTGCAGCATCGGAAGGTACGGATCGCGACCCTCCCACTCATCAATCGCTGTTTCGCGACGCTTGGGGTGCGCCACCGCCTGGAGGACATTCTTTGTTCGGCGCGGTACGCTGCGGCGATTGAGCTCCTCATCAAAAGCCTGCTGATCGAACCGGCAGCGCTCTACCGCGTCCCAGCCTGGGCCCAGCAGTTCGACCCTATTGAGCGAGGAGCCGCGCCGCTCACCGATGCTGGGCTGGGACGGGCCCTCGACCGGTTGTTCCAGGCAGATCGCGCGACCGTGCAGCCCACCCTCACGCTGGTGGCCATTGCCCGGTTCGCGATTGATGTCTCCCAGATCCATAGTGATTCCACCTCCGTCAAGTTCTCGGGGGCGTACACGGCGCAATCGCGCAAAGGGGTCCACCTCACGCGGGGCCACAGCAAGGATCATCGTCCCGATCTGAAACAGCTCCTCTACAACTTGTCGATGGCTCGCGATGGAGCCGTGCCGATTCACTTCAAGACCCATGCGGGCCATCAGACCGACGATACCCTGCATATCGAGAATTGGCTGACGTTGCGCCGCTTGGTGGGCGGGGCCGGGTTCCTCTACGTCGCCGACTCCAAATTATGCACGACCGCGAACATGCGGCGCATTGACCAGGAACACGGTCGGTTTGTCACCATCGTCCCTCGGACCCGGGCCGAAACCCACGCGTTTGCCACCGACTGCTACGAGGCGACCGTCCGCTGGGACCCGCTCCTACGCCAGCGCTCGACTCGAAGGCGGGGGATGTCTGACGTGTTTTCGGTCGCGAGCGAGGCGTATCAGCTGGCGGAGGGGTTTCGACTCTATTGGTATCGCTCCTCCGAGAAGAGAAATCGCGATGCCAGCCGCCGCAAGGACCGGCTGGAGATCGCTCGGCACAAACTCGCGGCGCTCAACGAGAAGAAAGCGCGTGGGCGCCGAACTGAGCGCTCGTTACTCAAGCAGGCCCACCAGATCATCGCGAGGTATCAGGTGGCTCTGTGGCTCACGGTGACCGTGAGCCACCGCGTGGAGGAAACCTTCACACAGACCGCCCGCGGCAAACCCTCGCCCGCGTCAACCTACCATCGCACCGTCAAACACATTCCGCAGCTCATGATCCAGCAAGACCCGGAACAGCTCGCTCGGGCCAAGGCCATCGATGGGATCTTTCCGCTGGTCACGAATACCTCCCTCTCCGCCAAAGCGGTCCTCGAGGCGTACAAGTATCAGCCCCATATCGAGAAGCGCTTCAGCGGCCTCAAGTCCGACTTCCAGGTGGCGCCGGTGTTCCTCAAGAACAACGAACGCATCGAGGCCCTCATGCTCGTGGTCTACCTCGCCGATCTCGTGGCCGCCCTCATTCAGCGCGATCTCAGACATGCGATGGAGAAGAGCGGTATTCGAACCCTGCGAACCCTCCCCGAGGAACGACCCACCTCGACCCCGACCTGGGAACAAGTCCAGCGACTCTTTGCCCAGCACTGCAGGTACGAGATTCTTCGTGACGGCAAGCTGGTGAGGACCTTTTGGGATGAGTGGTCCGAGCCACAGCACCAAGTGCTGCAACTCCTCAAAATCCCTCAACCGCAGTTTGGCGCAAAAAAAAGAGGCGATACATGAGGGGCAGAAAAATACACGTTTTCAAGTGCGGAATGTAGGATAGAATATAATCAGGGATATCACAAGTATTTGAGTTATACTTGAAAGTAGTGTCTAGGATCAGTTGAAAACACGCGGCGTCTCGGGTTGAAATGGGTGTTGCGAGACATCCACCACAACCACAAAGGAGAGACGCCACGATGCAGGAATGTACCAAATCAGAGGAAGAAGATCGAGGAAGGACCGATTCGCTGACGGAGTTGATTCGAACAGGGGCGCAGAAGCTTCTTGCCCAAGCCCTGAAAGCAGAGGTGGCCGAGCTCTTGGCGACCTATGCAGACCAGTCAACGGAACAGGGGCATGCGAGGGTTGTCCTCAGCGGCCATCATCCGACGCGCGACATTCAGACGGGCATTGGGCCGGTGCCCGTACAAGTCCCAAAAGTACGGAGTCGCCAGGGCAAACCGGTCACGTTTCACTCGGCGCTGGTCCCCCCGTATGTGCGCAAGTCGGCTAGCTTAGAAGCGGCGATCCCATGGCTGTACGTAAAAGGCATCTCGACGGGAGAGATGCAACCGGCGCTGGAAGTCCTCGTGGGCCCAGAGGCCAAGGGGCTGTCCGCCAGTACGGTGGCTCGGCTCAAGCAGATCTGGCGGAAGGAGTATACCCTCTGGCGACACCGTCGATTCGATGCCGACCAGTGGGTCTATATCTGGGTCGATGGGATCTATCGTGGCGTACGAGCTGAAGAGCAGCGCTTAGGTGCATTGGTCGTGATCGGCATGAATGCCTCCGGGGAGAAACATCTCTTAGCGATGGAAGACGGGATTCGTGAGTCCACCCAAAGTTGGCGGGAAGTCCTGTTGCATCTGAAAGCCCGCGGGCTGAACGCGCCCGCCTTGGCTGTTGGGGATGGCGCCCTCGGCTTCTGGGCGGCCCTGGAAGAAATCTTCCCGGTGACGCGGCATCAACGGTGTTGGTGCCACAAGACACAGAATGTCTTAAATGCGCTGCCCAAAAGTGTGCAATCCAAAGCCAAGCAGGCCTTACAAGACATCTGGCGGTCTGAGACCAAAGGGTTGGCGGAGCAAGCCGCTGATGTATTCCTCAACACCTATGAGCTCAAATATCCCAAGGCCACAGCCTGTTTGCAGAAAGATCGAGAGGAGCTCCTGATGTTCTATACGTTTCCGGCTGCCCATTGGCCGAGTCTCCGGACCACCAATCCCATCGAGAATCGACCTTTGGAACGATTCGGCATCGGACGATCCGCACAAAGGGATGTCTCACGCGAGATGGCATATTGCACAGGATGTTCAAGTTAGGTCAATGCGCAGAGAAAACATGGAGGCGCTTGCGAGGATTCCGAGAGTTGCCCAAAGTCGTTGCGGACATTCAATTTATCGATGGAATCGAACAGACAACCACGGACCCGGTCGCCGCGTGAGTAACGCTTCAGACACTAGATTTGACAATAGCTCTGTAACAGTCGGTGAAATTAAATTTGAATTTGCTCTTTTCTCCCGGTTTGGCGATCTGACTTTTCTGCAAGTCGCGCCGGCCATTATCGTATTTGAAGACCCACACCTTGATTTTCGTCCCGTCATCGCCCACCGCTTCATTAGTTTTGTTGTACACCCTGAGTTTAAGTGTTGACGCCATGGCTGGCGCGGCAACAGCAAAGATCCCCACCAGGGCCAGGAGCGCGATGGCGATTTTTTTCGAATGCATCATCTTCTTGTTCTCCCGTTTATTGATGGGTTGTTATTTCGGGGCAGAGTGAACATTCCTGTCAGCCCCATGTGCCATGCTCAACTTCCTGGATGAAATCTGGAGAAAACTGCCCTGTCGAGACTATTTGCTCCGTAAAGGGCGTTGCCCTTTTTTCCCGGTCAATATTTCAACTGGATTTCCAGGGGCCGAACCAACTGCCTTAGTCTTCGCAAACGCCCGCTTTATTGCACGTGACGTAGACATAGATACTGTCTCTAAACTTTATATTTGTAGTAGTAGTGAAATTGTCATTCTTGAAGTCCACGATGTCCTCGAGCTTTAATTTGCTAGAACTGGTTTTGACCCTCATCATGACCCTACCACTCCCGATCGCTTTGCCGATTTTGCCATCGTTGTCGACTGTTTTGATCAGGTACCTCCGGTGCTGAGTGTTGCCGATCGCGGTATTAAAAATGAACTTTCCTATTCCAGTTGCTTCATTTACCTTGGGTGAAATTATCATGGTTTCCTTAAGGCTGCCAATTTTGCCATTGCTGTATTTGTAGATTGACACCTGGATTTTCGTCCCTTCGTCCTTGTCCGCCTTCTCACCAGTATTGTTGTACACATAGAGTTTAAACTTCATAGCTATGGCTGGCGCGGCAACAGCAAAGGTCCCCACCAGGGCCACCAGTAGCGCGATGGCGATTTTTTTCGAATTTATCATCTTCTTGTTCTCCCGTTTATTGCTAGTTTGTTATTTCGGGGCAGAGTGAACATTCCTGTCAGCCCCATGTGCCATGCTCAACTTACTGAATGAAATCTAGAGAAAACTGCCCTGTCGAGGCTGTCTGCCACCTACTCTCGTTTCCTGATCCGTAGAGTTCGTAATTTACCCTCATTGTCTTTCGCAATTACCCGCACCATTGCAGTTGACGTAGACGTAGAACTTGTTTTTATACCTTTTTTCTTTAGTGATATTGAAGTTGTCATTTGATTCGTCAACGAAGCCCTGGAACTCTATTTCGGGATCAGTCACGCACGACGTGTTCTTCATCCTGAGCCTGCTGCTAGCGATCAGAGGGCCGACGATGCCGGCCTTGTCGATTGTTTTGATCTCAAACAACCGGTGCTTGGTTCCGGTGCAACCGCCGGAGCCAAACTTGAACGTTCCTATTCCTGTTGCAATTCCCTTTATTGGAATTTCCTTTGTTGCCTTAAGGGAACCCTTTACACTATTTTTGACATGGTAGACTGACACGCTGATTTTCGTCCCTTTGTATTGTTTCATCCGATTATCAGTTTTGTTGTACACATAGAGATAATACGTTTCACTCGCCATGGCTGGCCCGGCAACAAAACAGATCCCTACAAGGGCCAGCAACGCGATGGCGATTTTTTTAGAATTTATCATCTTTTTGTTCTCCTGTTTATTGATGGTTTGTTATTTTGGGTTAGAGTAAACATTGCCACCCGCTTCGCGCCTGGACCCAACAATCCCCATGTTCCATGCTTAACTTCCTGGATGAAATCTGGAGAAGACTACCCTGTCGAGGCTACCTGCTCCGTAAAGGCTACTTCCCCTATTTTCCCAGGCCCGTAGGAGGCTACTCTATGTTAGAACCGTCCCCCTTTTGTTGTTCGCAACTACCTGCACTCTCGCATTTGACGTAGACTTTGAACCTGAGACCATTAGATCTGTCCTTAGTCAACTTGAAGTTGTCACCTGGGATATCTGTGAAGTCCTGGAACTCTACTTCGCTAGCAAAGCAACCATCCTTGATCTGCATCCTGATCCTGCTGTAAGCGATCTCACGGAGGACTTTGTTGTTGCTATCGACTGTATTGATCACGAACTCCCGGTGCTTGGTCTTGTAGCAGCTGGAGAATTTAAAATCGATGTTGGTCATTTCCCCCGGGTTGATGATCCTGTGGTCCTGAAGGCTGCCCCGTTTTTTATTATTGTAATCGTAGAGTGATAGCAAGATTTTCGTCCCCTTGTCCGCGTCAGCCTTCTTCTCAGTCTTGTTGAACACCTTGAGAGAAAACACCGTATTCGTATCCGCCGTAGCTGGCCCGGCAACAACAAAGATCCCCACCAGGGCTAGCAACGCGATGGCGATTTTTTTAGAATTCAACATATTCTTGTTCTCCATTAATCATAGTTTTTTATTTCGGATAAGAGTAAGGCTTCTTACTGGCTTGGGCCTGGCCCCAAATAATCCCCATGTACCATGCTCAACTTCCTGAATGCCATCATTGTTGTTCGCAACTACCCGCAGTCAAGCATCTGACGTTGACGCGGTACTGGCCGCCGCTCAAATTTTCTTTCCGGAGTCCGAAGGCGTCATTTTGGACGTCCGTGAATTCTTCGTACGTCTTATTGGCTCTCCTGCAGCTGCCGGTCCTCATCATGATAATGCTACTAGCGATCTGTTGACCGGCGTTGCCGTCAGAATCGGCTCTTTTGATCGTGAATACCTTGTGCTTTCTCTTGTCGCAGTCTGAGGTGCTTATAATGAATTTTTGCATTTTCCCCGGATCGACGATCCTGCTTTTAATTAGGCCCCCGCGACCATTCTTTTTACTGTAATCGTAGAGTGACAGCATGATTTTCGTCCCCTTGTCCGTGTCAGTCTTCTCCTGAGTCTTGTTGTATACCTTGAGATCAAACTCTGTCGCCGTGGCTGGCCCGGCAACGGCAAAGATCCCAGAAGCGCCAGGAGCGTGATGGCGATTTTTTTCGAATTCAACATATTCTTGTTCTCCATTAACGACAGTTTTTTATTTCGGATGAGAGTAAACATTCCGACCAGCTTCGCTCCTGGCCTCAAATAATCCCCATGTGCCGTGTTCAACCCGATTCAATTGGGATTTTCCATCTTTTGCGACCTAAAATTTTATTTGAATATGACTCTATTAGCATATGTCCATTTTTCTGTATAGGCAAGCCCTTTTGGGAGGAAAATTTCAACCCTCGAACTTTGTTAAACGGACTTCTCCTTACTTATCATCGTCCCTTGAAATTCCAGCTTCAATAGATCATCAAATTAAACCCGTAACGGGGAATAGGAAATTCAAAAGGCCTTTTTGACTAGACCGCAACGTACCAAAGAACGCGGTGAGGGGTCCATCCGCACACTTCGCCGTCTGAAAGGCGGGAGTGCATCCGGTGAGTCGGGGCTTCCTGGCCCTTTTGCCAGGGATTATGCCAAATCTGTTGCTTGCTCGTGGCGTGTAGGGTGGAAACGGGCAAAGGGGGAGTGTCGGTTCGGGTACCGAACCGGAATCCGGGGAGGGATTAGGCTGTTTGCATGAATGCGTCGAGGCGGGCTGGGGCGCGTGGTGGGGCGCGGCGGGGTAGGCCCAGGTGGCCCAGAATCTTGATGATCACGGTGGGATCTTCGAGCGCCGCGAGGATGGTCAATGGCCCGCCGCATTGTGGACAGGTGGTGAGGTCGATGGCGAAGACGCGTTTGAGTCATTGGGCCCAGCTCATACGAGCCCGTGTGGAGGCAGAGAGGGAATCGTCGTTCCCCTCGGTGGTGTTCGGCACCTGGTCGGGCTCACCGGGGACGATTTGGGACCGCAGCGCCGCGTTGGGGGCCAGCACCCCATGGAAGCGAATGAGATGCAGCCGGGGACGCGGGACGAGCGCGGCCAAGCGTTGGAGGAATTCCAGCGGGGTCATCACGAGATGGGTGGTGCCATCGCGGTAGGGCGTTTTGAGTTGCAACACGACCTCGCCGGCCGGGGTGCGGCGCAGGCGTTTATGGCCCAGGGCCGGACGGGTGGTGTCGCGACAGAGCTGTTCGAGTTTCTGCCGTTGATGAGGTCCACACCAGGTATCCGCATGCAGGCTAAATCCCTGGGCACTCACACAGCCCTTTGGCTGTGGTGCCTCTTGACTGGCCAGGCGCACGGCCGGATCTTTCCATGTCAGCACTTTTTGTCCCGCTCGGGGGCCAAGGGCAATGCGGTAGGTGCAGGCGGCTGCCTGCAGCGGGGCCAAGGCGGGATCGGCATCGGGGTTGGTCAGATATGGGATCTCGGTGTCTTCTGCCATGAGTGCGCCGTGGCCTGTTAAGGCCTTTAGGAGGCGCGTGATGATCCGCGTGAGTAACGCCTGCAGCTGGTCAGTGGTGGGGGCCGGGATGGCCTGGAAGATCGGGACCCCGTCCGTGAGATGATAGACGCCATCGAGCATCAGGCAATGCAGATGAATGTTGAGATTCGCGGCGGAGCCAAAGCGTTGGATGAGGGTCACCGCGCCGGTCTGGGCCTGGGCATGGGTCAAGCCGGCTTGGTGGATCACGAAGGTCGAGAGGGCGCGGTGGATGACCTGCAACACCGGGGAACGCCGCTGCGGCTGGGTCGCGAACAGATGCCGCAAGGGGATAGGACACGAGACCACCCATTGGCGCACGGGCACGTGAGGGATCACCTGCTCCCCCAGATGGGCGGCAGTCTCGGCCATGCGTCTGGCGCCACAGGCCCCGGGCAAAACCCGCGGCGTTTACAGGAGAAGGCCACCAGCTTCTCATGGGCGCAGTCCCCACATCGCAGGCGCAGAAACCCGTGCGCTCAGGGCTCGCGAAACAATACCTTCCCCTTTTCGCATCCTAGCTTCAGGCCATCTTGAGCCGATCTTCACTCGCACAATCCTCAACGTGGGCGTTGCGACGCCTGCGGTTTTGCTCCCTCAGATCGACTCAATCTGCCCCAAATCTGGGCGCGAATTCTGGGAAGGTATTGTTTCGCGAGCCCTCAGATCCCGCCTTCCAGAAATGCCTCGAACTCGTCTTTGACAAACTGAGGCAGCCCCGACCCCGTTTCCTGTTCGACTTGAATAGGGGTCAAATCTTTGGTTGACTAAATAATGCCTCGACCTCTTCCACTCGCTTCTTGAACCGTGGCTCCGCATCTTGTTTTGCCCGCACCTGCGCACAGGCCCACCCGACGGCCCCATAACTGGTCACGCCAAACTCCCGGGCCGTCTCGGGCAACGTCAGATCACAGAGCCGTTTCACCAGATACATCGCCACCTTGCGCGCGTCGTTGGTTTCCCCCCGCCGACTGGTCTGTAACGCCGCCCTCTTGACCTGAAAAACCGTCGCGACTCGCTGCAGCACCTGCCGGACCGACGGCCGCACCTTCACTCGCTCATACCGTGGATGTTCCGCCGAGAGCCGCCGAACCTTTTTCCGCACCCAGGCCCCAAACCCTTCCGTGCCTAATACCGGCACTTGACGACCTGCGGCATAAAAGGCCTCCAAGGCGTCCTCATTGCCCGACAGCACAAACTCATGAAAGACGCGGGGTGGACCAATACTGGCCAACACTTCACGAACGCCCAGCCAGGGAGGGGCAGATCGGGGAGTGAGATACCGCGCATGGCTACTCCACCGGTAGGCTTCCGGGGTCTGAACCAGCTTGGCCTGTACGGGATTGAGATGAATATAGCGGATCACGTCAGCCAAATACGCGTCCGCTTCCACGACAATCGCTTTATACCGCCCTCGAAACAAGGGGCCATCTCGCCGATGCGCGCGATTAAACCGTTGCGTATAGAGGCCATTTATATGGCGCATCACGCGGCCTAAATTGGCGGTTGGCGTGCGGAGGCAAAGATGATAATGATTCCCCATCAGACAATAAGCGAACACCTCGACACCCCACAGCGCATGGGTGTCACTCAACACCTGGAGAAAGGTCTCATAATCGGTGGGATCGCGGAACACGGCTTGCCGCGCCAGACCGCGGTTCATCACATGATAGACCGCGCCCGGATACTCTATGCGGAGAGGTCGTGCCATCCCGAGAGTCTACCTCGTTCCATCTGAAACTCTCAACCAAAGATTTGACCCCTTTACGTTCCATCTGAAACTCTCAACCAAAGATTTGACCCCTTTACTCAACCAAAGATTTGACCCCTTTATGACCCCTTTATGACCCCTTTACAATAATCGTATCAAGGTCGGGGAGTTGGCGGTGGCTCGAGAAATTCATCGAATCCTTGCTGTGCTGAGTTCGATGATTGTTGAGCATATTCCGACGATTCAACAGTATCTGAAGGTGCTCACGATTTTGGACAGCATTGGGGCGAAGGCGCGTTTGAGCCAACGTCTGCAGGCGCATCCTGTGCAACTATCGGAGGATGGGCATATTCGTTTGTCCAAGGCACGGCACCCTTTATTGATGCTTGCTCGCAGCACCGTGATTCCCAATGACATCTTTTTTGAAAAAGATCAAAATATTTTGGTGATTTCCGGTCCGAATACGGGTGGGAAAACCGTCAATCTGAAAGTTCTCGGTCTGTACAGCCTTATGGTTCGAGCCGGGCTGCACCTTCCCTGTGCTCAAGGATCGGAGATGGGGTTTTTTGGGGAAACGTATGCGGATATCGGGGATACTCAGCGTTTCGCATTAGTTAGTAGCACTTCTAATTTTTCTAAGGAAAATCACGCCTCCCAAACTCTTATCCCTTCACGATCCGCAATATCGAGGAGTTGCTGATCGAATGCAACCAGTTCAAGTTGGTCTGGCAAGTGTTTCTGTAAGTAAAGGGTAGAGGCCAGTTGGATGGCATCCGGAGCGCGTAATCGATGTCGTGTGAGTATCGCCACAGCTTGATCGGTTACTTCAGAAATCATTTCGACAACATAAAATGTTGCCATATCCTGTTGCAATGCGGCGAGCGCACGATCACGTTCTCGTAAGGTCAACGAGCCTTCTCGTGCGCGTCTGGCCAACGCGGACGCTACCTCAACCTCTGTGAAGCGACTGGTGGCAGGATGGCTTTGGGCCAAGAGCCGTGTCATCTGTTGGCTGCCTGCTTCGTGTACATATCGTTTGGCCAGAGCGCTGGCGTCGAAATACCGTGTCACAGTCGATCCTTTCGATCTTCAATAATGGTCTTGGATAACGGTTTCCCTTTCATCCGAATAGGTTTAAAGGGTCGAAACGAGTCAGAAGAGGCATGCGAAATCCTCCCAGTGGCGACTAATTCGCGCAAACGAATTTCTTCTTTTGTGCCCTTCAATGTCAATGGGCGCAACTCGGCCACTGGTTGTCCTCGTTCGGTGACGACAAACGTCGTTCCGTTTCGGACTTGTTGAATGTAACTGCCCAACCGTGTTTTTAATTCCCTTGCTCCAACGACTTTATCCATGGCAATTCCTCCTGTAGTCATTGTGACCACAAATAACAATTTTGTCAATAGAAGACCTGCGGCGGCCTGCACCTACCGCATTGCGCTCGGACCCCGAACGGGACAAAAAGAGCTGACGTGGAAAGACCCGTCATTGTGCCTCGCCAGTCAGGAGAGGGAATAGAAATTTTAAAAGGCCTTTACAAAAGGGCTTGAATTCAAGTAGCAAGTGCAATGATCTCGCAACAAGCGGGACGAAGTGATTGTTGAATAGTGGGTTGGGGGTTCGATACCCGCGGGTTTTTCTTGGACGATTATTGAGGTGGTCGACGGCCTCATTCACCTGTTGCCAGGATATCTTCCTGAAATCCGGTTGCTTCGGGAAACACTGTCGAAGGAGTCCGTTGGTGTGTTCATTGATGTCTCGCTCCCAGGATGAATAGGGATGGGCAAAATAGGTAGTCGCATCCAGGGCACGGGCAATCCGTTCATGCTTCACACACTCTGATCCATGATCAAAGGTGAGGGTCTTCAGGCGCGCTTTGAAGGGGCGAAGGATTCGGATGATGGCGTGACTCACCACGTGGGCGAACGGCTCAAGACTCAAGAGCAGACCGTAGACAATGAGGCTCGGTCCACCACCGTCACCAGCACGCTTTTTCGATCTTTCCCCATCACCGTATCACATTCTCAGTCCCCGAGGCGGTCTTTCTTTTCTACTTCTTGGGGGCGCTCCGTGATCGAGATGCGATTGGGAATACAGGAGGCGCGGGCTCCCGAGCCATATCGCGTGCGGCGCTGGCGACCCCCTTGACGAAGAAACGGCTTCAATTCCGCTTTTCGGGTGACATCACTGTAGATGAACCGATAAATCGTTTCGTGACTGAGGCTCAGAGCCTGATGGTGTTTGAGATACCCGCTGATTTGCTCCGGGCTTACGTATTGCCGCACGAGCTGCGTGATCAATTGCGCGTGTTCATCCGTGAGCTTGCGAGACTTGTGTCGATTCGCATCTTGTTTTCGATGTTTCACGACCTGCCTGGCCCAGTGATAGGTATACACATGACACTGCGCATATGTATTCCGTTTGATTTCTCGACTGAGTGTCGAGGGGTGTCGGCCAAGTGCTTCAGCAATCTGCTTGTGCGTTTTCCCGGTATTGTCAACTTAAGTCAAAGTGGGTTGATTTTCTACCTCGGGGCAGGAACCTGAATGCTGAATAATCAATGAGTTATGAATTCGTGTATTGCCTAATTTTTGGTCAAATTCACTTAACTTGACAATACCCCGCGGGATCTTCGATAGCCGCCAGGAGCGTCAATGCCACGCCGCACTGCGGGCAGGTGGTGAGGTCGATGGCGAAGACGCGTTTGAGTAATTGCGCCCAACTCAGGTGGGCTCGTGTTGAAGGAGCGAGGGAATCGCCATCCTCATGGGCGGTGTCCGTTGCCGGGTCGGCCTCGCCGGGCACGATCTGGGAGCGTAGCGCCGCGTTGGGCGCCAGCACGCCATGGAAGCGAATGAGATGGAGTCGGGGACGTGGGACGAGGGCGGCCAGGCGTTGCAGGAATTCCAGCGGGGTCATCACGAGATGGGTGGTGCCATCGCGGTACGGGGTTTTGAGTTGGAGGACGACCTCGCCGGCTGGTGTACGGCGCAGGCGTTTATGGCCCAGGGCCGGACGGGTGATGTCGCGACAGCGCTGTTCGAGTTTTTGTCGCTGATGGGGACCACACCATGTGTCCGCATGCAGACTGAACCCTTGCGCACTGACACACCCCTGGGATTGCGGCATGTCTGGGCTCGCGAGGCGCAACGACGGGTCTTTCCACGGCAGCACTTTTTGGCCGGCTCGGGGGCCAAGGGCAATGCGGTAGGTGCAGGCGGCCGCCTGCAGCGGCGCCAAGGCGGGATCGGCATCGGGGTCGGTCAGATACGGAATCTCGGTGTCTTCCTCCGTGAGCGCACCGTGGCGCGTTAAGGCCTTCAGCAGCCGTGTGATGATCCGCGTGAGGACGGTCTGCAGTTGCTCGGTGGTGGGGGCCGGGATGGCCTGGAAGATGGGGACCCCGTCGGTGAGGCGATAGACGCCATCGAGCATGAGGCAATGGAGATGAATATTGAGATTCGCGGCGGAGCCAAAGCGTTGGATGAGGGGCACCGCGCCGGTTTGCGCCTGGGCATGGGTCAAGCCGGCTTGGTGGATCACGAAGGTCGAGAGGGCGCGGTGAATGACTTGCAACACCGGGGAAAGCAGGTGCGGCTGGGTGGCGAACAGATGCCGCAGCGGGATGGGAAACGAGACCACCCATTGGCGCACCGGCACGTGAGGAATAACCTGCTCAACCAGATGGGCTGCAGTCTCGGCCATGCGGCGGGCGCCACACGCCGGGCAAAACCCTCGCCGTTTACAAGAGAAGGCCACCAGTTTTTCATGGGCGCAATCCCCACACCGCAGGCGCAGAAACCCATGCGCTCAGGGCTCGCGAAACAATACCTTCCCATTTTCGCATCCCAGCTTCAGGCCATCTTGAGCCGATCTTCACTCGCAAAATCCTCAACGTGGGCGTTGCTACGCCTGCGGTTTTGCTCCCTCAGATCGACTCAATCTGCCCCAAATCTGGGCGCGAATTCTGGGAAGGTATTGTTTCGCGAGCCCTCAGATGCCGCCTTCCAGAAATGCCTCGAACTCATCTTTGACAAACTGGGGCAAACCTGTCCCGGTTTCCTGTTCGACTTGGGCCAGGAAGGTGTCGAGGTGGTCTTGGATGACCTGGTAGAGCGTGGTCTCTTCGGGCTGCCGGCGTTCATAGGGAGCGGGAGTGTCACTGGCTGGAGAGGGGCTAGTAGGCTTGAGACACGCGCCACCTCGCGTTGACGGAATCGCTGTCCCAAGGGCCGCCGGCATCGTTTGGGCACCCGGGGGTTAGGTGGGATAGGTGCGTATCACCGCGATGACCACGGCGGCAATGCGCAGGTGCTGCTTTGGAACAATCGTCGGAAAATGTTGGTTCGCGGGTTCCAGAAAGACTCGCCGTCCCCGCTTGCGGAATACCTTCATCGTCCAGTCGCCCTCGACTTCTGCCATCACGATGTCCCCCGTCTTGGCCTCTTTCCGTCGCTCCACCAGGACGGCATCGCCGGGAAGAATCCCGGCCTCAATCATTGACTCCCCTTGCACGCGGAGCAGGTAGGTGGCCTGCGGGTTGCGGATGAGGTGTTCCTCCCAATTGATCGTTTCGAGGTGGACCTCTTCCGCCGCCGAGGGGATGCCGGCTTCCACGGTGCCCAACAGGCGAATCTACAAAGATTTATTGACATCCCCTTCACCTTGATTGAAAGGAGAATTGGGGTCCGCATCAAACTCATACACATCCGGGACCCCGTGACGCTGTCGGATTAGTTTGTGAAGAGCAATGGTGTGCAAGTATTCTCCGGCCCTCTCTCGGGTAAACCCGTCAATCCCACGGAGGGCACAAGGTGGGGAAATGGTTTCTGACACCTTATTGTTTGACGCGCCTTATCAGCCCTAGCCATTGACGAATATACAAATTCTTGTATAATTTAAAAAATGAAATCTGTTGAATGGTTAGGCACGGCCCGTAAAGAGGTGCGGTCTTTTCCGACTACGGCCCGGGCCGAGATCGGCTATCAGCTCTATCGAGTCCAAAATGGTCTTGACCCATCGGACTGGAAGCCCCTGCCGAGCGTGGGATCAGGTGTTCAAGAAATCCGTGTTCAAACCCAAAATGCCTATCGGGTGATCTATGTGGCGACATTCAAAGACGCGGTGTATGTGTTACACGTGTTTCAAAAGAAAACCATGAAAACACGGCAAAATGATATCACAGTCGCGCGCGATCGACTGCAGACATTAATCAGGAGAAAAAGTCATGGCACCAAAAAGTAAATCACAACGGAATGTCTTCCAAGATGTCGGATTTGAAGCTGAAGAAGCCGGAAATTTAAAAGTACGCGCCATGCTCATGACCGAGGTGGGAAAATATATTCGAACGAATAAACTCACCCAAAAGGAAGCCGCCCCACGCCTGGGAGTCACTCAGCCCAGAGTCAGTGACTTAATCCGAGGGAAAATTGGACTCTTTAGTGTGGATACCCTCATTGGAATGCTTACCCATGCTGGCTTGGTCGTCGACGTTCGAGTCAGACGAACAGCGGCGTAATCTCATAAAACGCTTGATGCTTATTACTTTTGCTCCGGTTGAGGGAGTTGGCACTTTGCAGGCAGGGCGGCTTTTCAAGCATTGCTTGGGATTTCGTCCCAGAAATAGCCATCGACGCTACGCGAACTGCAGGAACCGGGGTCAAAGTAATAAGCAACAAACGCTTTTTCTTCCATGAGTCGGGCCATACTCAGGCCTGATTAGGTAGGCATGCGCCGGTGCGTACGATAGAACGCGACAATGGCCGGGAAATGCGAGCGGGAATCCATGAGGGCTTAAGGATACGGTGAACAAATGTTCACTGTCAAGAGGATCCCTACGACCTGACTCAGGGTAGATCTTAAGGGTTACCCCGTGCCGAGTACTGGTGAATCACGAAATGTAATTATTTTTCCACATCTCATCTTTTCTCTTCGCTTCCGTTTCGGGCAAGACTTCGCTATTCTTCCTGTAGATTTGTCAAAGCCAATTGATGATATCTGGTTCCGGATCTACTGAAGAAACACCGATTCTCATCAAACGTATTGCCACTTTTTATGTCCCACGAAACCTTATTCCAACAAACACAGCAGGCGTTAGAGTGGCCCAGACTGCTTGAGCTTTTGGCCTCTCAAGCTCATTCCTCCCTTGGCGCGGACTACTGTCGATCTATTCCGTTGGCAGAAAGTTGTTCTTCTGCTCAGGGCTGTATTCATGAGACATCGGAAATGATTGCTCTGTCCGAGGGGACTCTTCCGTTTCCGGTTTTGACGTTTCACGATAGTGGGAGTGCGCTTATTCGTGCTGAAAAAGGTGCGGTGTTGGATGCACAAGAGTTGCGGCGCATGGCCAATGCTATGGCCCTCATTGTCAGTGTGCAGCGCTGCCTCAAAGCGCAGAAGGAACTTGCCCCGCATGTCTTCGCCCATATTGAGCATCTTGATGATCTTTCTCCTCTGCGGTCCGACATTGATCAATGCATCAGCCCGGAGGGAGAGATTTTGGATCGTGCCTCCTCCGCGTTGTATGACGCGATTCAGGAAGCTCAGGGATTAAAGTTGAGAATGCGGCAACGCTTGGAATCCATGTTGACCTCGTCGTCTTATCGCGACGCCTTGCAGGAACCCTACTTTGCCCAACGAGAGAATCGGTATGTGCTCCCGATCAAGGTTGATATGCAGCATCAAGTGGACGGTATTGTTCACGATGTGTCTTCCAGCGGCTTAACGGTCTTTCTGGAGCCTCGGGAATTGATTGAACTCAATAATCGTATCAAGGTCGGGGAACTGGCGGTGGCTCGAGAAATTCATCGAATCCTTGCTGAACTGAGTTCGATGATTGTTGAGCATATCCCGGCTATTCAACAGTATCTGAAGGTGCTCACGATTTTGGACAGCATTGGGGCGAAGGCGCGTTTGAGCCAACGTCTGCAGGCGCATCCTGTGCAACTATCGGAGGATGGGCATATTCGTTTGTCCAAGGCACGGCATCCTTTATTGCTGCTTGCTCGCAGCACCGTGATTCCCAATGACATCTTTTTTGAAAAAGATCAAAATATTTTGGTGATTTCCGGTCCGAATACGGGTGGGAAAACCGTCAATCTGAAAGTTCTCGGTCTGTACAGTCTCATGGTTCGAGCCGGGCTGCATCTTCCCTGTGGTCAAGGATCGGAGATGGGGTTTTTTGGGGAAACGTATGCGGATATTGGGGATACTCAGGATTTGGCCAAGGATCTGTCCAGCTTTTCCGCGCACCTGACCAAAATAGTCGAACTGTTGGACATCGGGCATTCTCGATCTTCAGGTACTTCCGGTCCCATTTTAGTGTTACTCGATGAAGTGATCAGTTCGACCGATCCTGCAGAGGGCGCGGCGTTGGCCGAGGCGGTGCTCATCCACTTTGCTCAGTTGGGTTTTAAGGTTGTGGTGACGACTCATTACAATTCCTTGAAGACGTTAGCTCTCTCGACTCCTGGATTTCTCAATGCGAGCCTCGAGTTTGATGTGGCGACTCTGACGCCAACCTATCGGCTTATTCAGGGAGTGCCCGGAGGTTCTTCTGCGTTGGATATTGCGGGTCGCCTAGGCATGGATCCAGGCATTCTCAAACAGGCGGCGAATATTGTGCATCAACAGGACCGCCAATTGGATCATATCTTTTCAGACCTACAGGCTATGCACCATCGGCTTCGTCAAGAACTCGAAGATGCCGAAACACATCGACACACGGCTGAGAGCGCTGCAGCCGAAATACAAGAGCGTGTTGATCGTCTCCGCACGACGGAGCGTGAGGAATTGCGCAAAGTCAAAAAGAAGTTCAAAGAGGATCTCGCTCGGGCTCGAACGGAAATCCGGCAAACACTTGATGCCTTGAAGCAGGACAAGTCTCTGGTAAAAGCGAAAGAAGCCAAACAACGCGTGAGTGCTATTGAAGGGGAATTGATTCGAAATACCCAAGATGACAGTCAGACGATTCCTCTCGATTCCTTAGGGGTCGGCGCCTTGGTCGAAATCTCCCATTTAGGCACATCTGGAACGTTGCTTGAAAACCCTCAAGGAAAGAAGCGAGTTCGTCTTCAGGTAGGGGATTCAGAGCTGTCGGTTGCCGTTGAGCTTCTCATCGGGAGAAGTCAAGGGGGCGATATACCGTCAAATTCTTTGTCGGCCACTCATGCTTCTCCCAATAAAAAAACAGGAAAAGGATTTGCCGAACAGAATCGCACGTCCCCATCACCTTCTGGGTTGTTGACGATTGACGTTCGTGGGCAAACCGTGGAAGAGGCTCTGGAATGTCTGGCCTCACGTCTCGATGAAGCTGCGCTCACGGTTGCCAAATCGCTGCATGTCATTCATGGCCATGGAACGGGCAAACTGAAAATTGCGACACGACAATATTTATCACATTCCCCTTATGTCGAGTCGTATCGACCGGGTATGCAGGGAGAGGGTGGGGATGGGGTGACGATTGTTGAGCTGCGTTAGAATTTTTTGAGCTGGTTGTATGGGACTGTTGAAAAAGACCGCCAGCTGCGTTCTCATTGCTCGGAGGGCTCAAGGTACTCATCCCGACGCCTCGCTCTCTTCGCTGCTTACGGCCTTGCTGGACGGCCTTTTTGATCAGTCCCTATATCGTTGGATAGGGCCACTTGGATATTGCGTTGAAACCCGGAATGTTTTGGTCGGCGAATGGGACTGCCCTGAAAGGTGTTCGCAAAAGATTCTTCGTTCATCTGTGAGAGTTGATTGAGTTTCGGGCTTCGTGTGAGTGGGGTTGGGAAAAAAGCTGTTTCTTTGGTTGGTGAGGCGTAGACGTTGTATGGGCAGGCGTCCAGGCAGTCATCGCAGCCAAAGATTCGATTGCCCATTTGTGAGCGAAGTTCTTGGGGGATAGAATTCAGGTCGTCACGGTATTCGATGGTCAAATACGATATGCATTTCGTGGCATCAACGATATAGGGTTCGGTAATTGCCTGAGTGGGACAGGCTCGAATGCACAGCGTGCAGGTCCCGCAGAGATCACTGCCAGGTTCGTCTGGTTCTAACTCTAGCGTCGTTAAAATTTCTCCCAACAGTAGCCACGATCCAAGGGTGGGTGACACCAGATTCGAGTGTTTCCCGATCCATCCCAAGCCAGCTCGTTGCGCCCAAACCTTTTCCATGATCGGGCCGGTATCGACGTAACTACGAGTGGTGGATTCCGGGGCGAATCCCAAAATTGATTGTTCGAGATTTTTTAGGCGCTTTATCAAAAGTTGATGGTAGTCTTTTCCCCAGGCGTAGCGCGCAATCCTGCCGAAACCTGGTCCCTCTTCTGGCTGGATGTCGGTCCAGTAGTTCATGCCGACACAGATAATGGATTTGCACCCTGGTAAAATGTTTCGTGGATCAGCCCGACGCTCGGGGTCTTTGGCCATCCATTGCATGGTTCCGTGATACCCCATTGAGAGCCACTCCTGGAGGTATTGAAGGAGCGAGGTGGGAGAGGACGAATTTGCGTGGGTGCTGGGGGGAAGGGACTGTGAATCTAAGGGATCCAGGCAGGCAATGCCCACGGCATCAAATCCAAGCGCGTTGGCAGCCTGTTTTATAGACTCTGATAAAGATGGCACGGCTTGTGATCCAATTGCTGTTTCTAGGTTTAATGGGTTTTTCGAGATTGAGGCTTGTATCCCCCCGTGCTACCTGAACAATTGAATTTCACGCTGAATTGTGCTGAGCAGTTATCAGTTGTACAGGGTCCACAGGATCCAGTGATGATGGTGGCCCAATCAGTTTTTTGTGTATCAAATTGGCATGTGGTTGCCCCACCTTTAGAAATATCCGCCCAAAGTTGATCATAGCCTGGTACCTTCGCGGTAGTACAGCCATCAGGAATAGGTACTTCACAAGTTCGACCTTTCTCTCCCTTGACCATACCGATGGTGCACATGGATTCTGTCTGAGGGGCTGCAAAGGACGTAGATGTGTGTCCCAGCAGCAGGGTGCCACACATTAAACCAATCATCAGGAATCCAATCATATACTGCTTCATCACGGTGTCCTTTCAGTAAAAAAATCGTAACTCAGGTGGATAGACTGAAGGCCGAAGGCTTTTAGGGGGCAATCATGCGTGATCATACAAAACGTTAAGCATTATGAGTGATAGCCTTCAGTCTTTAGCCTTCAGCCTTCAGCCTAAATACCTGAGTAGTTACAAAAAATCGGTGTTATGCTTCAGTGTGTTCGATTGTTCGTATATAACACAGAAGCTGTTCATCAGGCGAGGAAATGGAATGGGAAAGTTCTCAAAGGGATGGATTTGACAATAAACACGAAGGCCCGAGGAGATATTCTTCCTCGGGCCTTCGGACAATAACCTACTTTCGATTAGACGAAAATTACATCATTCCGCCCATGCCACCCATACCGCCCATGCCACCCATACCGTGGTCATGGCCGCCCATGCCGCCATCTTTTTTGTCTTCTGGAAGATCGGTGATGGTTACCTCGGTGGTCAACATTAACCCTGAGACACTCGCGGCATTTTGTAATGCGCAACGGGTGACTTTGGTTGGATCAATCACACCGGATTCCACCATATCGACGTATTCACCAACGGCGGCATTGTATCCTCGGTTCGTCTTATCGTGTTTCACTTTATCCACGACAATGGAACCTTCGACACCGGCATTTTCTACAATCAACCGAATTGGTTCTTCGAGGGCGCGACGGATAATATTCACACCGAATTGTTGATCGCCCTCTAATTTCAATTTGTCCAAAGCTGGAAGGGCTCGGAGAAAAGCCACGCCGCCTCCAGGGACAATCCCTTCTTCAACAGCGGCTTTTGTCGCATGAAGGGCGTCCTCGACGCGGGCTTTCTTTTCCTTCATTTCAGTTTCCGTTGCGGCACCTACGTTAATCACAGCCACACCACCTACGATTTTTGCCAACCGCTCTTGGAGCTTTTCGCCATCATACTCAGAAGTGGTTTCTTCAATTTGAGCTTTAATTTGCTTCACGCGGCCTTCGATCTTCTTGGGATCTCCAGCACCTTCCACGATTGTGGTGTTGTCTTTGTCGATGGTGATGCGTTTGGCACGGCCAAGATCGGTGAGTTTCACATTCTCTAATTTCAGACCGACTTCTTCTGAAATGACTTGACCTCCGGTGAGAATGGCAATGTCTTCGAGCATGGCCTTGCGGCGATCACCGAAGCCTGGGGCTTTCACGGCGGAGATATTTAAGGTTCCCCGAAGCTTGTTGACCACGAGGGTTGCCAAGGCTTCGCCTTCTACATCTTCAGCGAGAATCACCAAGGGTTTGCCCATTTTGGCGACTTGCTCCAGAATGGGGAGTAAATCTTTCATGGCACTGATTTTTTTCTCGTTGATCAACATGAAGGCATCTTCCAGGACAGCTTCCATGCGTTCGGCATTTGTGACGAAGTAGGGGGAAATGTAACCCCGGTCGAATTGCATACCCTCAACTACGTCCAAGGAGGTGGACATGGATTTGGCCTCTTCCACAGTGATCACGCCATCTTTTCCAACTTTGTCCATGGCTTCGGCAATGAGATCGCCAATGGTGGGGTCATTGTTGGCAGAAATAGAACCGATTTGGCCGATTTCTTTCTTGGAATGGCAGGGCTTGCTGATTTTCTTCAACTCTTCAATGACTACTTCAACGGCTTTATCAATCCCGCGCTTCAATTCCATTGGATTGGCGCCGGCGCTGATGTTCCTCACCCCTTCGCGGTAAATAGCTTGGGCCAACACGGTAGCCGTGGTGGTTCCGTCACCAGCCACATCACTGGTTTTGCTGGCTACCTCTTTCACGAGTTGGGCACCCATGTTTTGGTAGGGGTCTGACAGTTCAATTTCTTTCGCCACGGTCACACCGTCTTTGGTGATCGTGGGTGCACCAAACTTCTTGTCTAAAATGGCGTTCCGGCCTTTCGGGCCCAACGTCGCTTTCACTGCATTGGCCAATTGGTTCACACCCTGGAGAATCGCAGCCCGGGCTTGATCACCATATAGTAACTGTTTCGGCATAATCTTCCTCCATCAAACTTTAAAGTGTAACTTCAAATTCTAGATATTCATGTAAGTCAGAACTGGGTGATTGACGAATGTAGACTTAATCGTCAACAAAGACGCCCAGTATGTCTTCTTCGCGAAGAATCAGGCAATCATCATTCTCAATTTTTATTTTTGTCCCGGAATATTTATCGAACAGTACTTGATCTCCAACCTTCAGGTTTTGAACATCTTTTCCTGCTCCCTCGACGGTTCCACGTTGGGGTTTTTCCCGCGCTGAGTCAGGAACATAGATGCCACCCGCCGTGCGTTCTAACTCTTCAGTATAGGTCACAAAAACCCGGTCGCCTAATGGAAGAAACCCTTTAGCAGCGGTCCCTTTGCTCTCTTCTTTGTTCTCTTTTTTTTCCTTTTCCTTGGTTTGCGTAGCCATAATCGATTACTGCCTCCTTTGGTTCACCAATGACCTGATTGTAAAGGTCACAAATGTCGTGGTAATCATGAAAATCCATTCAATTCAATGCATGTCCTTAGACTAGATATATCCGGGTTGTCCAAAGTCAAGGTCTTTCAGGAGAAAAATTCTTCTTTTTCAATCCTTATGCCTTCCCATTTGACTAAGGTTAGTCCCTAGACTAGTCTGCTGGACTATGGACACAGGGTATGCTGCTGATATCTTGGATTTTTCTGTTAGGTTCCACACCGAAGAAGCGTGCTTCGAGTACTTGCGGGCGATTCGGTGGCCAGACGGGTTTATGTGTCCAGCTTGCGGTCATCGCGGTGGTTGGTGGCTCAAAAAATATTTCCGGTTTGAGTGTTCGTCGTGTCATAGACAGACATCACCGCTAAGCGGCACAGTGATGCATAGATCGCACTTGCCGCTACGGCTTTGGTTTTGGGCTGCCTATTTCGTCTCCACGCACACACCTGGCATCAGTGCTGTGCAATTGCAGCGTCAACTCAGTATCAAGAAGGTGGATAGCGCCTGGTATTTGCTCCACAGATTGCGACGAGGAATGGTACGACAGAACCGTGAACGGCTCGCAGGAACAGTTGAAGCCGATGAAACCCATATCGGTGGACCGGTAAAAGGCAAAACGGGCCGTGGCGTCGCGAAAGCGAAAACCAAGACGTTAATAGCCGGAGCCGTAGAAATTGTCACGTACACACAAGGGGATCACTTTCGAGAGAAAGCAGGGCGTTTACGATTAGCGATTCTTCAAGACGCTGGAGAGAACGAGATCAAAGCATTCCTCAATAGCCATGTCGCTGAGGGCAGTAAGATCAAGTCCGATGGTTGGAAGGGATACTCGGCAAAAGCCTTGGCAGGATACGAACACCTGAGACGGACCCAGGGTGACCCAGCAAGTGCTGGGAAGCACGCTCCACACATCCATAGAGCGTTCGGCAATCTGCAGACCTGGCTGAACGGGATTCACCATGGAGTGGATTCAAAATACCTGCAACACTATCTTGATGAGTTTGTCTTTCGCTATAACCGCCGTGAGACTCCAATGAGTACCTTCCAGAGTTTGTTGAAAATCCTGACCAGCAGCTCAAAACCCTTGGGATTCAATAAACTGAAGCAACCTTAGTTAAATGGGAAGGCATATCAATCCTTTCAAGTTTTGGGGCCTCCTCATTATCATTACGGCCTTCTGGGTTACAGGTCTGTCTTACAGGCGAATTTCATCGAAATCTTTCACCTCAGCCTTCATGAACTCTCGTAATTTTTTGATGATTTTCGCTTCCAGTTGCCGTGAACGCTCCTTGGTAATTGAATACTTTTTCCCTAATTCCTCAAGGGTCAGGGGGTTCTCGGACAGAAGTCGATTTCTCAGAATGTCCTCTTCGCGTTCATTAAGTGTTTTGGCAAACTCTCCGAGTTTTCTCCGAAACAAGAGTCGAAGCTGGTTCTCCGCCAAGGTGTCATCGATGGCCTGGGTTTGGGCCGGAAGGAGATCGAGAAAGGTGCTGTCGCCTTCTTCGCTGTTTATGGGCTGGTCCAGGGATAATTCCCTTCCCCCGAGCCGTTGGTCCATTTCCACCACATCTCGCTCGCGAACCTGAAGCCGATCGGCGAGGAGCTTGGCATCGGGGACGAAGCCCAAACGTTCCAGTTTGGCCTTTTCTTTTTTTAAATTGTAAAAGAGCTTACGTTGCTCCTGGGTTGTTCCAATTTTCACCAACCGGTGCGTATTCAAGAGATATCTTAATATAAACGCTCGGACCCACCAAGCGGCATACGCATAAAAGCGTACATTCCTGGTCACATCAAACTTTTTAATGGCCTGCATGAGCCCCACATTGCCTTCTTGGATCAAATCCATCTGATCCGCCCCGGTGTGGGCATATTCCGAGGCGATGGACACGGATAGTCGTAAATTGGCCAGAATAAGTTTGACGGCTGCTTCCCGGTTGCCCTTGTGTTGATATTCGTGAAAAAGCTGAATCTCTTCTTCTTTGGACAAAAACGGATATCGTCGGATTTCAGCTAAATACCGGTGTAACGCTGTGCTGGGAACAAGCGAACTATCGCTGGGAGAGGAGGCCTTTTCACCAGGTTCTAGGTGCGGTGCATTCTTGGGAAATGCGGAGTCACTGTCGTCTGAAGAAAACTGGACATCAATCGCATCATCCTCGTCCGGTAGGGTCTTGTTGTGTGTAGGTGTGTTGGGATTTTTCATCTCAGCGTTTTTCGTTAAGAGAGTTTTGTGAAATGTACGAAATTCTTAGAAAATAATATACACCATTTGACGGAATGACAAAGATCTGCCGGGTATACCCCTAGGAGCCTGTCCAAGATTAGGGATCGTTGCGAGGGGGTGCTGGTTTGAGTCAGATGTTTCGATCGTTTGAGGCGAATAGTGGTGCCTATTTAACGAAAAGGATCGGAAGATCTGGCCAAATCCAGCGCACCCTCGCAACATTCCTAATCTTGGACAGGCTCCTAGGGTTCGCGCAAAAATAACTTCCCCTTTTTGGGCGTCGATCCATCCCGTCTGGCGGCGTTGCTCGTCCTAGGAGTATGCGCAGTCCTCGCGCCTTGCCAGACAGGTGTCTCAGCACCAAAAAAGGGGAAGTTATTCTTGCGCGAACCCTTCTTACCAACGCATATTGAATTGCGATAGCAAAACCAGATCTTCTATAATACTCACGCGTGTTGAAGCAGGGATCAGAGCAGAATGAAATGCAGCGAAAGCTGTGAATTCCACGTTTTGATGTGTTTTGGGGAGAACCTAGCTTCACCGTTTTTGGAAGCCTGAAGGTTTTTGGATCATGAGACTGCAAGCCTTAAAAGACGGACATTGGCCGTCATTGCTCGGGGCCTGGCTGCATTTTGAAGTCAGCTTTATGGTGTGGCTTTTGGTTGGGGCGTTGGGGGTGGCGATTGCCCAAGATTTTGACCTCAGTGCCACACAAAAAGGATTTCTCGTGGGAGTCCCTTTATTAGGCGGGGCTCTTCTGAGAATGGTGGTTGGTCCGTTTGCCGATCAGTTTGGCGCCAAACGGGTCGGAATGGCTCTGTTAGGGCTTGAAGTGGTAGCCCTGGTTTTAGGTTGGCGGTTCGGGCAGAACTATTTTCACATGTTGGGCGTGGGGTTGCTGCTAGGATTTGCCGGAGCAAGTTTTGCCATTGCCTTGCCACTCGCGAGTCGGGCTTATCCCCCGGAACGTCAAGGGCTGGCGATGGGGGTCGCAGCTATCGGGAATAGTGGTGTGTTGCTGGCCACCTTCTTTGGTCCTCGAATCGCTGAGTTGATAGGGTGGCATGGGACATTTGGCGTCATGATTATTCCCGTCGTCATCACGGCCGTCCTATTTTATTTCCTTGTTCCCGATGGCTTCGGCCAAGCTACCTTTCACGTGACGCCACGGGCTTCTTTGTCCGTCCGGTCCGTTCTTCAACAACCCATGATGTACTGGCTGTGTTTTCTGTACGCGGTGACCTTTGGGGGATTTGTCGGTTTTTCAAGCTTTCTGCCTATTTTTTTTCACGACCAATATCAGTTGGATATGGTATCCGCTGGGACCATTACCGCCATGTGCGGATTAGCCGGAAGTTTGGCAAGGCCTGTGGGAGGTTATGTTGCTGACCGGGTAGGAGGAATCGGCCTTCTCTTAGCGGTTTTCCCAATGACCGCCATCCTGAGTGTTTTTTTATGTGGGCTGTTTCCCCTTATTTTTTCGTTACCCTTAATTTTTTCAACCCTGTTATTTCTTGGCTTCGGAAATGGGGTGGTGTTTCAGGTTGTCTCATTACGATTCCAGGGGGTGATGGGAACGGCTTCGGGTTTTATAGGGGCAGCTGGAGCAATTGGGGGATTTCTGCTTCCATCATGGTTTGGGTTACTCAAAGATTTCACAGGAACCTATGCCGGTGGGTTTCTGATTTTCGGGCTATTTTCTGGTGTGGCCGCAATAAGTGTCCTGGTGATGCAACGATGGCTGCGGGTATCTGTTGAAACGCTAAGTAAAGAAAGTTCAGATTGACAGGGACCAGTAAACCTCATATAAGGGTTTGCGTAAGAATATCTCTCCCTCGTTTGGGCGTCGATCCATCCCGTCTGGGGGCGTTGCTCGTCGAGGAGTATGCGCAGTCCTTGCGCCTTGCCAGGCAGGCGTCTCAGCACCCCAACAGGGGGATGTATCCTTGCGCGGCCCCTAAGCTGAACATGACAGGAGGAAGACAGTAGCGTGGAACCGTTTCATTCGATAGATGAAGCCCTTCAGGATATTCGGGATGGGAAATGCGTCATTCTGGTAGATGACGAAGACCGAGAAAATGAAGGGGATTTGGTGATGGCGGCTGAATGCGTGACGCCCGAAGCCGTCAATTTCATGGCCAAAAATGCTAGAGGGCTGATCTGTCTTACCTTGACCTCTACTCGTGCCGATGAACTCCAGCTTCACCCGCAGACGGTTGAAAATACCGCACCGTTTGGCACGGCATTTACAATATCCATTGATGCCGCGCGAGATGTGACTACGGGCATCTCCGCATCCGATCGTGCCACGACTATTCGAATGGCTGTCGATAGGACGTGCAAATCCTCTGATTTTACAAAACCCGGGCATATCTTTCCGCTTCGCGCCCATGATGGCGGAGTGCTCAAACGGGCAGGGCAAACGGAAGGCTCGGTAGATTTGGCACGTCTGGCCGGTATGTTCCCAGCGGGCGTGATCTGTGAAATCATGAATGACGACGGCACCATGGCCCGTGTTCCGGATTTGGTCACCTTCGCCAAAGCGCATCAGCTCAAACTCATCACGATTAAAGATCTGATCCAATATCGGCTGTCACGTGAGACCTTGGTGAAGCAGTCGGTCAGTGCTCAGTTGCCTACTATCTTTGGCAACTTTGAGGCGAGGGTGTTTGAAAATGAATTGGATAGTGGAACCCATATTGCCTTGGTTAAAGGGCCTATTGATGAGTCTCCAACGCTCGTCCGGGTTCACTCAGGATGTCTGACGTCAGATGTGTTTGGATCCCTTCGATGTGATTGCCGGGATCAGCTTCATCGAGCCATGGAGATGATTGAAAAAGAAGGAAAGGGCGTGGTGCTCTATTTGAACCAAGAGGGCAGGGGAATCGGTTTGCTCAACAAAATTCGGGCGTATCGCTTGCAAGACCAGGGCAGTGATACGGTTGAGGCCAATCTTCAACTCGGGTTTAAGCCCGATCTTCGTGATTATGGAATTGGGGCTCAAATTCTTGTGAGCTTGGGTTTAAAGCAGATTCGATTGATTACGAATAACCCACGCAAGATCGTCGGGATTGATGGGTATGGTCTGAATGTGGTTGAGCGGATTCCGATTGAAATTGATCCGAAAGAATCCAATGTTCGATACCTTCAAACCAAGAAGGCGAAGCTAGGACATCTACTGAACAATGTGTAGATTTCTGGCGTGTTATTATTAAAGTAAATATTCATGTTGTTGTATAGTTTTATATTGTAAGTACTTGTTTTTATGGATTTATTAAATGCAAAAAATTAAAGAAGGAAGTCTTGATGGGAAAGAGTGCCGGATCGGTATAGTTGTGAGTAATTTTAATGAATTCGTCACCAGCCGACTCCTGAGCAGTGCTCTTGCAACCCTCCACAAGGAAGGCGTGGAGGAAGACAACATCGAAGTCGTGCGTGTTCCTGGTGCGTTTGAGATTCCGCTATTAGCCAAACAGTTAGCCCGGTCTCGTCAATATGATGCCGTGATATGCCTCGGGGCGGTCATTCGTGGTGAGACCCCGCATTTCGATTACATCAGTACAGAAATGAGTCGAGGGATTGCTCAGGCATCCTGGGACACGGGGATTCCTATTGTGTTTGGTGTGCTAACGGCAAATACGGCAGAGCAAGCCCTTGAACGTTCAGGGGGACCTGAAAAGAATCGTGGTGCTGTCGCAGCTCGAACGGCCATTGAGATGGCCACGTTGATGAAAGTGTTGCAAGATAGTGATCGGAATCTTACGGGATTCCGTCAATCGTAACCTCCCCCATCGCCTCTGGGAGCCTGTCCGAGATTAGCGATCGTAGCGAGGGGGAGCTGGTTTGAGTCAGATATTTCGATCGTTTGAGGCGAATAGTTGGGTTATTCAACGAAAAGGATCGGAAAATCTGGCCAAATCCAGCGCCCCCGCAGTAGATCCGTCTAATCTTGGACAGGCTCCTAAATGAAAGTTTTGAATCCCTTGGTGGAACCTGTGAACGACACACCAGAATTTGACACTCCCCTTGCGTTAACACGCCACAGTGCCAGAGAGCTGGTGTTGCAGATCCTGTTTCAACTCGATTTTCACGGAACGACTGAGGGGTGGCTAGACGATTTCTGGGCGCAACAGCGGTCATCAAAATCGGTTCGGGAATTTGCGAATCAGATTGTTGCTGGTGTCCAGGCCCAAAAAGAGGAATTAGATCAACTCATTGAGCAGTCTTCCGAGAACTGGTCCCTCGATCGGATGCCCATTGTGGATCGCAATATTCTTCGTCAGGCCATTTATGAATTGGTATGGATCTCAGATATTCCGGCAAAAGTGACGGTTGATGAAGCCCTCCAATTGGCCAAGAGTTTTGCGGATGATGATGCCAAGCGCTTTGTGAACGGTATCTTGGATAAGATTTTAAAACACGACCCACGTCTTGAAGCGAAGCGAGCCATGATTACGTGACCGATGTCCTCGTTTTTATATAAGTTTCCCCGTCACTACTCAGGTATTGAGGCTGGAGGCTAAAGACTGAAGGCTATTAATCATCCAGTCCGACGTTTTGTATGATCACGCATGCTGGCTCCCTAAAAGCCGTCGGCCTTCAGCCTATCCACCTGAGTAGTTACGTATTCCCACCCCATCATTGTAAACGGAACAAAGCATGATTGAACGGTATACCTTGCCCCGCATGGGTGCAATCTGGACTCAACGCCGTAAATATGATGCCTGGCTTCAAGTCGAATTGGCTGCCTGCGAAGCCCTTGAGGAGGCAAAAAAAATTCCCAAGGGGACGGCAGCTCATGTCCGGCGGAAGGTCACGCTTGATCCAGATCGCATTGATGAGATCGAGAAGGTGACCAAACATGATGTCATTGCCTTTTTGGAAGCCGTGGCTGAGCAGGCAGGTCCCAAGGCGCGTCATCTTCATGCTGGGTTGACTTCTTCTGACGTCCTGGATACAGGGCTAGCTCTTCAATTGGTCGAGTCCGTCGGGATTATTCTCGAAGACATTGATCTGTTGTTGGAAGTGTTAGAGAAGCGGGCTATCGATCACCAAGAGACCATCATGGTCGGGCGATCCCATGGAATTCATGGCGAACCCATTTCCTTGGGTGTGAAGTTTGCTCTCTGGTTTGAAGAGTTTAAGCGCCATCGTAAACGGGTTGTTGCGGCAGGTGAGGATATCGCGGTCGGGAAATTATCCGGCGCCATGGGGACGTTCGCGCATTTACCCCCACGCATCGAATCTGTGGTTTGTAAAAAACTGGGGTTAAAGCCGGCACCGGTCTCAAATCAAATAATCCAACGAGATCGACATGCAGCCTATCTCACGGCTTTGGCTTTATTGGCTGCCAGCATAGAAAAGGTGGCCACCGAGATCCGACACCTTCAACGGACAGAGGTATTAGAAGCCGAAGAATATTTTAGCGAAGGTCAAAAAGGGTCTTCGGCCATGCCGCACAAGCGAAATCCCGTGGGATCGGAAAATCTCTGTGGCCTGGCCCGGGTGATTCGCAGTAACAGTCTAGCTGCCCTGGAAAATGTCGCCCTCTGGCATGAGCGGGATATTAGTCATTCCTCTGTCGAACGCATCATTGTTCCAGACAGCAACATTCTGATTGATTACATGCTAGTTCGTCTCACCAAGCTGCTGACCAACTTGGTGGTATACCCGGATCGGATGCTCAAAAATTTACACCTCACCGGCGGCTTGATCTATTCCCAACGTTTGTTACTGGCCTTAGTGGATCGTGGCGCTGAACGGAAAGCCGCCTATGAGGCTGTACAACGCAATGCGATGGATGCGTGGCAAGGACGTGGAAATTTCCAAGACCTGGTTATCAAAGATCCGTTCATCAGTCGAAAACTTCGCGCATCAGACATTCAATCGTGTTTTGATCCGCACGCGTATCTAAAGAACTTACCTCAGGTATATCGTCGAGTGTTCGGAACGTTGCGAATGACAAAAAAGAAGAGCGCCAAGCCAACACGCAAAAAAGGACGTGCATAAATCATGAAAGCGAAAATTCATGTGACGTTGAAATCAGGAATTTTAGATCCCCAAGGACGCGCAATTCAACAGTCATTGGCTACGTTGGGTTTCTCAACAGTTAATGATGTACGAGTTGGTAAGTTTCTTGAAATTGAGCTAGGGGATACTGATCACACCCAAGCCGAATCTCAGTTGAAAGCCATGTGCGAAAAGCTTTTGGCCAATACGATCATTGAAGACTACCGGTACGAAATCGAGACTTCCAACCCCTCCACAACACCATGAATTTTGGCGTTCTTGTATTTCCTGGATCCAACTGCGATCACGATTGTGCCCATGCCGTGTCAGAGGGCTTGGGGGAAGACGTTCAATTAATTTGGCATCAAGAAACATTGGTAGAGGGCATAGATGCTGTCATCGTACCAGGAGGATTTTCATATGGCGATTACCTGCGCACTGGAGCCATCGCGCAATTTTCGCCGATCATGGAAGCCCTAAAATTGTTTGCGGCGAAAGGCGGATTAGTCCTGGGAATCTGCAACGGGTTCCAAATTCTCCTTGAAGTTGGGCTGCTTCCTGGGGTGATGATGCGGAATCGTGACCTGTCTTTTATCTGCGAAGACGTCTATGTCAAAGTTGAAAACGCCGCGACACCGTTTACCAATGCCTGTCAATCGGGACAAATTTTGAAACTTCCCATCGCCCATGCGGAAGGGAATTATTATACCGATCCTGTCACGTTGTCTTCACTTCAAGCTAATGCCCAAGTGGTGTTTCGGTATTGCACGGCGGATGGTCAAGTCACGCCAGAAGCTAATCCCAATGGCTCACTCGACAACATCGCTGGTATTCGCAATGCCGCAGGCAATGTCTTAGGCATTATGCCCCACCCGGAACGTTGTGCCGAAACTGTTCTGGGCAATCAGGATGGTCTCTTGTTATTTCGATCGATGGTTGATGCTTTCACCGGTGTACATACCTCTTAAGAGCCGCTTACAAATTCTTCTGAATCTCTTAACCACAGAGTTTAGTATTTCCAAGTTATTGGACCGGGTTTCTTTCGGTTCTTTCCCCAATTTTTTCCTTATTTTTCCTGCAATTTTAACCGATTCAATTAAGTAAGACCTTTGAATTTCCAAAGTTTTTCGTCAATCCAAAACATCCGGAATGGAAATGTTCAATTTGCCTCCAGAATAAAGGGGTTGTGTCATGTTGGTACTGGTTACAGGAGGAGCCGGGTTTATCGGGTCTCACTCCGTTGAGGCGTTATTGGAGGGTGGGGCTTGGGTTCGTGTTTTTGATAATTTATCCACTGGGAATCGCGGGAATTTGCCGTATCATCCTCAATTAGAATTGCAGGTTGGGGATATCCGGAATCCCCAGGAAGTCAACGCGGCCATGCAGGGTGTCACGCATGTTCTACATTTGGCTGCCCAGGTCTCGGTGCAAGCATCGGTGGAAGATCCGCCAACATCGTGCACGCAAAATATCTATGGTTTTGTGAATGTCATACACGCGGCCTGTCAAAATAAGGTGCAGCGTTTTGTGTATGCTTCCAGTGCGGCGGTGTATGGGGTGCCGGAACAGGTGCCGTTATCTGAAACAAGTGCGCTCGCTCCGATTTCACCCTACGGGTTGGAGAAATATGTGAACGAACAATATGCGACATTATTTGAATCGTTATATGGGTTTCGTTCGATAGGACTTCGATACTTTAATGTCTTTGGCCCGCGGCAAGATCCCAAGTCTCCCTATGCCGGCGTCATCAGCAAATTCATTGAACGGATTTCTGAGAATAAGCCTCTTGTCGTGTTTGGGGATGGTCTGCAGACACGTGATTTTATTTATGTCAAAGATATTGCTCAAGCCAACCGAGCCGCACTGGAAGGGGCGGGGACGGGAGCCTGTAATATCGCCACAGGGAAAGCGTGGACGCTGTTGCAGGTGATCGACACGCTTTCGACCTGTGTGAATCAAACGCTACACGTAGAGCATAAAGCCCCTCGAGACGGGGACATTCTGCATTCAGCCGCCTACAATGATCGTCTCAGGGAAGTGCTAGGCTATACGCCCCAGGCTACTTTAGCGGAGGGATTGAACGCGTTATTGCAGAGCCTCAGTCCAAGCGGTACCCACAGTTAAAAATCCATTTCACATTTTGTGGGCGTGAACCGTGATACGTGAAGCGTCGGGCATCTCGCCTTCTCAGGGGCATGCCTTCCCAATCCCTCCCATGTACGAATATTTCCTGCCAACAATTTTCCCTGTGATCACCTCCTTCTACTATAGTGTTTTAACCTTCGACTAAGACATCTTACAATTCCCTCTCCCCCATGGAATGGGGGAGAGGGCAAGGGTGAGGGGGTCTTAACGAATGGTTAAAACGCTATATATGCCGTCATTGGGATGGAAGGGTCCGTCACGAAATAACCGGGACAATTGGGAGGCCCAGATTTGTGATCGGGGTAAGGCGCGACGAGGGAGCATAGCGGGGCTCTGTGACCGAGGAGCAACGCTGCCTCGGGCCAAAGATGGGCATCCCCGGAGGGCCGGACGCTTTTGGGCTCCGTCGGCGTCTCTCATCGCTTCCATACTCCCGGTATGCGCGCTCTTCGCTCCTTGGCTCGCTCCAAAATCGTCTCGGCCAATTGTCCCGGTTATTTCGTGACGGACCCAAAACGTACTGAAAATGGCGTATTGACGTGTGTCGTTTCAATGAGGGAGAATAAGCCTATTACAACACTCGCGGAATTTGAGTCTATGCTGGTTACCGAACGATTTTATCCCTCAACATTAATCCTCACTCTTTCCGGTCGTTTCGACCAGAAAAACGATACGGCATTGGAAACGGCGATGCTACGTGGCCAGGAACAGAAAGTTCTCCATGTGGTGTTTAATCTTGAGCAGATTTCTACTATTGATACTGCTGGTATCGGTCGATTGTATGTAACATTCTTTCAGCTTAAACAAAAGGGGATTTGCTTGAGCCTCGTCCACCCCAAACCGAGTGTTCGAAAAATCCTTGAGCTAGTCGAAATCCCGAAAATTCTACGAGTGTTTGAATCCGATGACGCCGCACTCTTTTGGCAAGCATCCTCCCCTCAGTTTCCCTCAGCAACCACCGTTCCTTCTTCCGCTTGGGACATCACTTCCAAGGAAGATCCTTCTCCACAGCCGGATTGGTTGCATAAATCTCCCACCGAAGCCTCGGCTTAAAACCGTCTGTATCAATTCACAGAATCTTTCTCCTTAATATTACGGCAAAGGGTTTGGGAACTTGCTAGTTTTTCCTGAAAAATATGTTGTCCGTTGGTTGGGAAAAAGATGTGAGTCAATACGATGAATTCTTCCCTACATAGCAGAAAGGTTTGGTCTAAAGGTATTTGGTTTTCGGGGATCAATCGCAATTTTGGTGGAGCCAGGGTACCATCCTTCATGTTCTTAGCCGTAGATCTTCGCGAGGCGGTAGAGGAAAAAGGGCACCCCTCGGACACCTCGCTGCAGCGCACGGAAATTCTTAATCTTTGCATGAAACGATTCAGCGCTGGCATTGGTCCGCCGGCCATCAAAGTAGTGCAAGATGGTTGTCTCATGGAGTTTGATCGTCTGCATCGGCGTCTCGAAGGCCGGCAGGATCTCAATGGAGGTGTCGAGTTTGTTGTACCACTCCTGCAACTTCTCGTGGGCATGGCCTTGCGTCTCACAGTATTCGTAGATTCCCCGGAACATCATGGAGCGGTTGTAGGCTTTCTGTCGCACGGGATACTCGCAGAAGAGCATGGCGCCCCGTTCCTGCTGTGAGGCGGTCCATGTGCTCCTCGCCTTGAACCTAGAAACGGCAGTTGGATCACAAAAGTCCGCGCAAGCTCTTGGCGCACCTGGCAAAATAAAAAAATGTCTCATCACCACGAAGGTGACTACGACTTTTTTTATTTCACCATGCACACCAATAGCTTACACGGCTTTTTTGCGCCCAACTGCCGTTTCTAGGTTGAACCGCAGGTCGCGACTTCTTGCCAGTACCGCCTTGTGGGTATCCCCATTCTCGTAGCGGGGGGCCTGGTAGTGGCTCCCACGTTCCCGAGCCGCTTTGACCTGGGCGTTGTCGTCCGTGATCGCCTCCTTGCGCAAGGCCACACGGACTTCCTGGAACGCTTCAGAAACGCGTTGCTGGACCTGGACGCGGTCCTCGATCTGCTGCGCATTCGGGAAGCAGACCGTTGCAAGCTGTGCCATACTCGCGTCGAGATCGCGGGTGACGGGCTGGCCCGTCTCTCGTATGGATTCAGGGATCCGGCGCAAGCCCTCGCTGACGACCTCGGTCTTGGGGCCCTTGACGATGGCAACCAGCGCGCCGTGCTTGCCGTGGCGCGCGTTGTTCGTGAGGACGGTGTCGCGCTCGCCTTGGCTGCTTGCCACTGCAGCAAGGCGCACGTGCCTCCCCACGTTCTCCGGACACACGAGCCATTCGGCGGCATGCGTGCGCGCCTCCCACGTGGGGACGTCGCTGCGATGCTCGCGGTAGTGCCGCACAAACCCCTTGACATCCAGGAAATGAGCCTCGGCAATCGTGGCCCAGGCCAGCGGCTTGTGGGCAGCCGCGTGCTTTTACAAAAGCCGCACATTCCGTCGCCAGTTGTGTCCCGGGGGCCGTAAGAGCCATGTCGCGCTTCAGAAGCGAGGGCTCGCCCTCCACCTGCCAGCGCCGGCGGCGAAACGTGAGGGAACCGGGTCGGCCCCTGGCGGGACAATCGGTGATGGTGCTGTCCTGGAATCCTTTGGACCAGACGCGTGGGCCTGGCTGCGCATCCGCCAGCGGAGGGTGATTCTTCTCTTCCAGTACCAAGTGGATCGCGTGGGCCGTCTTCGTGCCTCGACTCAGCTCGAAATACTCCAAGGGGCCTTCGGGTAAGAAGAAGGCCAACATCTGACGTTCATCGGTGGTGTCCATCCGGTCATGCTCCCTCCTTTCTTCCCCTCACCGTTTACCCCCAACTCCACCAAAATTGCAACTGATCCGAAATACCGGCAGTTTCAATACGGCTATGGGAAATTTGTCTCTGAATTCGAATGTGGGAAGTGCTGCCAATACGGCCCTGGGCAACCGGTCACTCCTGAATAATGTTTCAGGAAGTCAGAATTCCGGTGTTGGAGGACTTTCACTTCTCAATAATCAAGGTAGTAGCAACACAGCCGTTGGTCAGGCGGCGGGACAACTCCAGAGCAGCGGCGATGACAATACGTATATTGGGCGAGCGGCAGGGATGAACCAAACCAGTGGCGATGGCAATTTTTATATTGGGGAAGCAGCGGGAATTAACCAGACGACTGGCAGTGACAATATTTATATGAACCACGACGGAGTTGCGGGTGAAGATAACACGATCCGGATCGGGGATGGGTCTATCCATGACCATGCCTTTATCGCTGGCATCCGTGGCACAACCACGGGGGTGGCGGATGTGGTAATTGATTCCCAAGGACAACTTGGAACGGTGTCTTCTTCTCAACGCTACAAAGAAGACATCCAGGATATGAATGGGATTAGCGAGAAACTTCTTGCCTTACGGCCGGTGACGTTTCGATACAAGCAACCGTCGGCTGATGGGTCGCAACCGATTCAATTTGGACTCATTGCCGAAGAAGTGGCGAAGGTGTTTCCTGAGTTGGTGGTGTATGGCAAGGACGGGCAAGTGGAAACCGTGCAGTATTTTAAGCTCATCGCGATTCTGCTGAATGAACTGAAGAAACAACACGGGAAACTTGAAGTTGAATCGGATAAGAATCTTGCGCAAGAGTCGACGATGCAAGCCCAGGCGGAACAACTTGAACAGCTTCAGTCCCTCCTGACCTTGGTGCAACGACAGTATGAGCATTTGCAAGCGTTGGCCACCAGGTTGGCCAATATGGAAGCCCGCGAAGCCGCTCGTCATGGTGACGTCGTGCATACCGGTAGCCCCTGAGGGACAAAACGTACATTGCGCGGCTTGGTCGATCTTTTTTTTTGCCAAGGCACTGGAGTCACGGCAGGGGTTCCCAGACACCTTCAAAAATTTTGGCTCCGTTTCTAAGCGTAACCTGGAGCTGAACTCGCAAACATGATCGGACGAATCAAGTTTCAGGTGTGCGAGAATCTGTTGAATTGGATGGGGCTCGACGGGGCAACCTCCAAAATACTCGGCGTCATACAGAGCGTCGGGATCATCATGATTGTCTGCGTCATCTATCCTGTGGCTACACTTTTCTATAGTCGGCACAAAAGACCGAAAGATTCTTGCCAATTCTGCGGGGAACGCGCCGCCGCTTCACCACGGTTGTTAGCCACGACAAGGACGGATATCGCCAGGGTAGCAATTCAGGATTCCGCGCCCCGATTTTTCTCGAGGAAACTGACTCGGAATTAACCACTGTGGAATCCGGCGGCAGATCAATCGGATCAAAACTTGCCTCGATACATTTCGTCAGCTGCAGCGCCTCTGTCGGCGGAATATCCGACACGCCATCCAGTCCGATATCAAACGTGGTCACGAACAATCCACCCGGTCGCAGCACCCGATAGAATTCTTTGACGATCTTCGGGTAGGAATCCGTGTGCTCCAATACAGACACACAATAGATAACGTCGAAGCTGGAATCGTCAAATGGCAGTTGGCGCATGTCGGCCTGTCGAAACTCCACCGGTGAGCCCGAACCGCCGGCGTCATTGACTATTCGAAAGATGTCCGCGAGCGACGTATCGTAGTCACAACAGGTGACGGTGAGGTTGGGCATCCTGCTTTGCAGCACGTACGGGAAAAACGTGACTCCGGATCCAGCATCCAACACACGAATTTCGTTGCCTGGTTGGCGTTGCACATTGCTGATAATGCTCTGCATGACAAAAGGATATTCCCATTGGCGGCTCCACTGGTGCAGGGGGTCGCGCACCCAGCCATAGGATTCCTGCACGTTGGGATGGTTGGTGAGGAAACTGTCCGAAAATTCTTCGAGCGTCCTGAACAATTCGGAATCGACGACATGCGCGTATTGCATATCCGTCGGCACCCCGGATGGCATCGCGAAATGAGGATCAGGCATTCTCGTTTACACTTCTGTTGCGGTCTTCGGAATATCGCCGAAGCACGAATAATTCATGGTTTGGCGTTCTCATGCCTTCTTATCGTTTCCCGAGGTGGTATGCCGGCTGTCTGCTGCGGCAAGCGCTGCCGCCACTGGGAATATGACCAGTAATTCAAGGATACGATTGAGTGCCGCCGCAATAAAAGCACCAGCAGCGGACATGGCGGTGAGTGGCGCCAGAATCGCAGAAAGGACCTCACCGACGCCAAGGCCCGCGGGCACTACAGTCACAGTATTTCGCAACACACTCGCGAGAACGAGCACCATCGTTTGGGTGAAGGCATAAGGGAAATTGAACGCTTGCAGACAGAACCAGATGCGTGCCGCGTCGGCCAGCACCAGCATCAGCTTGAGAATGACGGCCTGGAGGGCAAACCCAAGCCGACTGCCTAGCCAGAGCATCGCCCAGACCATCCCGAGTGACATACATACCCCGGCGCTGATGAGTACAACACCGAGTTCCATCCTGTTTCCTCGAAGAAGAGAGATTCCGCCCACGATGCAAGATACGCCAATCCACAAACCGGCGTTACACATCGTCAATGTGAAGCTGCCTTTGACCCCAGCGCCTGCGGCCCGGAGCCCCACGACCCGCGCGATGAGGCCGCCGGGGATAGGAAGTATATTTGCTGCGGCGCCGAGGATCACAATGCGAGAGGCGGCACCAAAGGCGAGGCGGGTGTTGAGTTGCCGAGCCATGATGCACAGTTCAAGCGACCCGATAGCGAGCGTCAACGGGACCCACCCCAACAACACGAAGAGCGCGGGGCCTAGGTTGACGCCCTCCCAGTTTCCCGGAAATTCACGCACAGCGATATAGAGGCCACCAAGGAAGAGGACGAGCCCGCCACTCCAGAACCATGAACGTACTTTCGGATTACCGGAGGCGAACTGCGAGCCTCGCTCTCTCCACCAAGAAATCCCCTTTGCCGTGAATTCTTCGATGCTCACGCAAGTTCCTTTTTCCACCGCTCAGAGGACATGAGATTCTTGTGCAGCGTATCAATTGAATAATTCACAGGGACGGGCTCGCGAGTAATGAAATCATGTGTAACATTCCAGATGGGAGCACAGCAAAATGTGATCCCATCCTCAACTGTACAATGCCATGATTTTATCAGCGATAGCCGCACTGGGACTTTCGAATTGTAACGTGCGCATGGGCCTTTGGTAGCTTGTGTAATGGTCGAGAAAATCCTGGACCACATCCGCTTTCAATTGGGAAAGAACCACATTTTCACCAAGACCGTCGTCTCGCTCCGTTGCCTTTCTGAGAAGAAGGCAGGGTACTCCAAGATAACATGCCTCTTCCTGTACGCTCCCTCCGTCAGTCATCACAAACTGCGCCTTTTTCAATATATGGATAAAGCTCGTGTGGTCTAGAAGTGGAAGAAACAAGACGCCAGCCTTTTTTAATTGTCGATCCAAACCTGTTGCTTCCAAGCGTCGTTCGGTTGGGGTGTGTAATACAAACACCAGGGACATGCTCCTTTGAGCCTGCAGGACATATTGAATGACTTGTTTGAGACGGCTCGGGCTATACAGGGTCTCCAAACGGTGGATCGTGGCGAGGCCATACCTTTGTGGAAGATCGGGAAGGTTGGGTGGCTCTTGCTTTAGGGTAAAATTCAGGGTGTCAAGATTTGTATTGCCCGGCAATAGGTGAGAACGTTCAGCGAGTCCCATGTTCTGAAGATTGCGATAGGCTGTTACGGAAGGGGCAAAGAGCAGATCAGCGCTGCGCATCACCTGAATTCTGATCAGTTCTTCTGGAAAAGGATGGAGCAACCGATGACTACGAAGCCCCGCTTCCACGTGGGCCACACGCTGATTCGCCCGTTTGGCTAACCATGTCGAAAGAAGTGTTGAGGCGGTGTCACCGTGGACAAAACACCATCCTTCTGTCCCACAAAACCAGTCCTTTTTCAAGACGGTTGTCTGGTTCGTGAGCATCCAAAGGAGGCGAAACATCCACCGCAAGCCAGCTGGTATCGTGGCCACACCAGATTCTCCAGGCGCCAAATAGCGAATCGGACTTTGAATGTGAAATTGGTCAATGATGTGCTTTACGAGGGTGGCGTGCTGACCGGTATCGATGATCTGATGTCGCCACCCACGGCGCTGAAATTCCATGGCGAGTGGCGCCATCTTGATGAACTGGGCCTTGGTGCCAGTAAATATTGTCAGTGGAGGGAGGCGCTTGTTACTTGGCATTGGCTTTTACAGCGACTGATCGATAAGACCAAGGAGGGAATGTTGAAAAAAGCCGCCAGCGGCGTTCTCGCCCTTTTGCCATGCTCACGTACTATGAGTACGCTCCGCGTGTCAAAAGTGCTGCGGCCTTGCTGGATAGACCCTTCGGAAAGACTCAGGGCATGCTTTTTTGAACATTCCCTCCCCTTGAAAATGCTTGGCTCATCCTGACCCTTTTTTTGCAATTTGCGTGAAAAATTCAACAGCCCCAAGTAGATTAAACTTTTTGTACGGATATGATGGTTAGATCCTAAATGAATGTCTTTGCTCACCCTTTTGACTTTTCGGTTGATCAATCTCGGTGGCTGCTACCTCTATTTTTCAGATGATACAGAATGTGTTCTTGATTCATTCGTATGCGCACTAGCATATCCCCAATGAGGCCAATGATGAGGGTGGAGATACCCAGGAAACCAAAGGAACCTCCAATAAATCCAGCCCAAATATGGGGTGAGAACGTTCCTGTGTGTACATAGTGCCATCCCAGAAATGAAAGAAAGCTTAGGCCGACACCCAAAAACAGGCAACCTAGAAGACTGAATAGGGTAAAGGGACGGTACGAAATAAATGCTCGGAGCATGATTTGAAGCGAGCGAAGGGCGTACCGCGGGATGCTGGCAGCCATACGAGAGGTACCAAACTCACGAGTCCCTCGAACCTTAACAGGCACTTCTACAATAGAAAGATTTTTAAAGGCCAAATCAAGAAACGCTTCCTGCGTGTAGGTGAAGCTTCCGAAGAGGTTCATGCGTAGAAGGGCTTCCCGTGAATACGCGCGGAATCCACAGGAGACGTCATGAAATCGTTGTCCCGTCAGTAACCACACAATGCGCGCTATCCATTTATTTCCCCATCGTTTTACCGCTGGCATCGTGGGCACGAGTTTGCGATCTGCAAATCTTGAGGCCGTCACCATGTGGGTGTGATTCTCTATCACGGGACCGACGAGTAATGGAATGTCATTTGAGTCAAATTGCCCGTCCCCATCAATATGGACGAGCACGTCTGAACCTTTGATGAGTGCGACCTCAACCGCTTCTCGAAATGTCATGCCTAACCCCAGGGTGGTCTGATGCTTTATCACCTGAGCTCCTTTTTTTCGAGCTTGCAAGGCGGTTTGGTCAGTAGATCCATCGTCAATGACGAGGACGTCTATGCGTCCGATCCCTTTGATCTCACGGGGGATGTCGTTGATAACACGGGCAACTGTCTGCTCTTCATTCAAGCATGGAATGGCCACCAGGAGGGAGAGGGGTGAGTGGGGTTTTGATTCAGATCGCATTATGAGTTCACGGCATGATGGTCATGTGTTGTACCAAGATTCACACGAAGCATTGTTGTTATCCTAGGGAAGTGTGCTGAAGTTTGGCATCGACGGTCAAACCTCTGCAATAGGGTAAGGGTCCGAATACGTCAAACTACGTACCGATAAAGATTGATTCGACTTGCCTGCTTTGCAATAACTGATACAGGAAATGTTGAAAAAAGCCGCCAGCGGCGTTCTCGCCCTTTTGTCGTGCTCACGTACATGAGTACGCTCCGCGCGTCAAAAAGGCTGCGGCCTTGCTGGATAGACCCTTCGGAAAGACTCAGGGCATGCTTGTTTGAACATTCCCGCCCATTAATAATGTATAGCTCTTCAGGAGCTTTTGGTGGGTATCGGAATAATATATTTGACAGGCCCACAAAGAAATTGAATGCCATAGAATCAACAACCCCTTCGTTGGAGCGGTATCTCGTTATCCATGTTTATTAAACAGTTCATGACTTTCCTGAATAAACCCTTGGGGCAAGCAATCGTCTTGGCCCTTTTGGTCTGGGGGGCGTACGGAAACTCTCTTCATAATCCATTTGAATTTGATGATTGGCATGTCATTCCGCAAAACCCTGCGGTCAGGGGCCCCGAAAATATCCCCTCCTTTTTCGTGGATATTTCCACGTTTTCCCTTCTGCCAGGGAACCGCGATTATCGGCCCCTCTTTCTGACTTCCATGGCTTTGAGTTGGTGGGTTGGAGGGGGAGACACATTCCCTTTCCATATCGTCAGTGTCTGTTTACACATGGGTAACGTGTTGTTGCTTTTTGCGATTCTTCGTGTGTTTCTTTGTCGAGGGGGGCGTTCGGCAGGGGGATTACCTTCAGACCAGTATGCCTGGGTACCGTTCTTGTCGGCTGCTCTATTTGCTCTTCATCCCTTGGCATCGGAATCGGTGAACTACATTAGTTCTCAGGCAGTTCCTCTCACAGTTTTTTTCTACCTTCTTAGTTTCTATGGTTTTCTGGTTGTCTATGGCCGAGATACGGCCGATTCGGGAAAACGGAAATGGCTGTACCTTGCCGGATCTTTGGCTGCATATTTCTTGGCATTGCTCGGAAAACCCACCGCTATCTCCCTACCCTTGATGCTCATTCTCTGGGATCTCATTTATGGGGATGCCTTTTTTTTAAAGGGGCGTCTTCTATGGAAATCCCTTGGAACGCAATTTCTTAAGCATTGTCCCTATTGGGCGATTTCTCTTCTGTATCTTGGAATCCGCCAAGTTGTGGTTCCTAGTCCAGGCGAAGTCGTGAAGGAAGGGCATCCAATATTGTTTTATTACCTGACTCAAACCAAGGCACTGGTGTGGTACTACCTGAAGCTAGCGATCCTACCGGTTGGGTTAAACGTCGATCGTGAGTATCCCCTTTCAGACTCAATCTTGGACGTGCAGGTGCTTCTCTCCATCGTCATCATCATTGGGATTGCCTACCTCTTATTTCGCTTTCGACATTACAAATACCTCGTGTTTTGGACGTTGTGGTTTCCAACCGGTCTACTACTCACATCCTATGTGGTAGTTCTTGGGCAATTGGTGAATGAACATCGGGTCTATTTATCATTGGCAGGCTTGTGTGCAGTGACCGGATTCCTGGGGGTCAAGTTTTGGCACATGTTTCCGGTTCGGATTTCAAAGTGGTCCATTGGTGCGCATTGGGGAAAACCATTCACCATCATTCTAATGCTTGTTATCTTCTTTGGGATGGGCTATGAGACCAGAGCTCGCAACCACATTTGGTCATCAGACCTGACTCTCTGGGGCGATGCCGCTTTGCACGATGGGACCTGGCGGGCCCACATGAATTATGGTTTGGCCCTGGAAGGCGCGGGGCGAGCCGACGAGGCGCTGGTTCAATTTGAGGAAGCGGTCAGGCTGGGGTCTTATGCGTTTGCCCATTTGAATCTGGGGTTTGCCCACGTCAAACGACACAATATAGACAAGGGCCTTGCGCATCTTCGGACGGCGGTGCGGCTGTGGCCTAGTCTTCCGGAAGCCCATTTGTATCTAGCCTATGGCTTGGGAGAAAACGGGAACCTCGCCGAGGCCGAACAAGAATTTCGCCAAGCGCTAAAGCTGCGACCGAATTATTTAAAGGGGTACCGGTTTTTGGCGACTTTCTATGAGAAACAGGGAAGGCTATCCGATGCCATTCTCGCACTCAAAAGATTGCAGGCCCTTGATCCGGGTCAGGTATGGGTAGGAAACCGCATTGCGCTGTTACAGAACAGACCGCATTCACCAGCTGCGGCTCAAATTTTTGCTGAAGCATTTGCTTATCAAAAGCAAGGGGAGCGAGCGCTTGCGATCCAACGATACGAACAACTTCTCAAAGTTGACCCAAATCATCGCCAGGGGAATTTCAATCTGGCTTATGCGTACCTTCATGGGACTGGTCAAACGGAATGGAAGCGAAGTGCGATTTTCTTTCATAAAGTGATCAAGATCGACCCCCAGTATTTTGAAGCACTTCACCGTCTTGCGACTGTTTATTGGAAACTCGAAAAGGAAACCGAAGCCGTGTTCTACGATCAACGATATTTGGAACAGGGTCCACACCGTGATCTACGGATGCAGTCTAAGAAAAGGCTTGTTGCAGCAGGGGCTACGCCAATCCTACTCAATTTAAAGTGAAGGATATTTGCCCTGGCAGCACAGACGGTCAGGGAGTCTGTTTGGTGAATTCAGAGGTTCTCCCAGACAGAAGGTCGTTAAAATGTGAGCGCAATACTTGCCCATTTCCAGGCGAGGCCATAATGTCGAAAAGGTTTGGTACAGCTTCTAGAATTTTATATCCTTCTACTCCCAGGTCTCGGTAACCCCTGAAGTAACGATCGGCAAATCCTAAGATGTGTCCAAATTCATGTGCCAATGTTCTGGTCCCGATTATTTTGGGACCTAAAACAATGGATCGGCGAGGGATGGCATGGGTCGATTTTGTTCCAGTGGTCAGCACCCCTCCAGCTTTCGGAAATCGTGCGACATGGGCCTTAAGATTGATATGGGTGCCATCGGGCGGGTGCGCAGCCGGGCGATATAAATCCTGGGGTGCTATGGCTGTCATCAATACCTCAACACGAAATTCCACGCTCTGGTTTTTAAACTGCCAGGCTTCTTCGATTGCCTCTTTGCAAGCCTGGAGGAATGATTGGTCCTGAATGTCGGAATACAGGGGAACTTGGATGATCCATAGGTGTGGGTTGGGATGGAGGACTACAATAAATCGGGCGGATGGCTCGGCATCCCGATGCGTCTCAATGAACTGGGTAAGGGTATCGTGGCGTTTCTTTAAGGTTGTGTGTTGGTCAGGAGAATGAGCCGTGTTCAACGTTTCCTGGATTTTTTGGCGTTCGATGGTCGCATCATAGAGTCGTGTCTGCCGGTCGAACCGTGTTTTGTTTTTATGAATAGCTTGTTGCCAAAACCGATTGTGTTTCATGAGCCGGTCGATTAATATTTGATTTTTTTCTCGTTTCAGGTACTGGGCCACTACCTGTTCAAACGAGCCGTGTTGTATCCGACGAGGTTGTGTGGAAATGGATTCCAACTGTTGTTCCAACTGGTCCAGTCTACGGAGTTCGGCAGCGACCATTTGTTCTGTACGTGGCCAGCTGTAAGAAGTTGTGATGATGTGTGGATGGTGTGTGGTCGGTGGTTTCGATGGGATCAATTGCGGAATCATCTGATAGCCAAATGGAACGGGCCTTGGCGGCTCTTTGGTCAGTTTCGGGAGAAGCGTTGGCGCCTCTTTGCCCAATGTGTTACGGAGGCGATTATGAACGGCGGCTAGGCGTGCTGTGTATTCCTCATACTGGGTCGTGACTTCTAACCCGCGTTGAAGGTAGGGCAAAAGGGGTGCTGTCGTGACTGGCTCTGTTTTCTGTTCATTTTCAAGAGTGTCAATGGCATTTGAATTCAACGGGAGGATCAAGATTAGTAGAAAAGACCACGTCATTTGGCAAACAGCATGTGAGGATTTTAACGGAGAATGTCGTTTCACGGAATTTCCATTTCTCTGTCACGGCGCACATGCTCGTGGAGAGGGATCCATTCGTTTCCACTATACATCAAAATTGTAGTGACAAGGTATGCTTAAGAGCAAATTTCTCTCTCCTCGTCTAGACGCCTCCTTTTGTTCATGTGGTTGCAGAAACGTATCTACTCAGGTATTTAGGCTGAAGGCTAAAGACTGAAGGCTAATCCTCGTAATGCCCGGCGTTTTGTATGATCATATTATGATTGCTTCCTAAAAGCCTTCGGCCTTCAGCCTATCCACCTGAGTAGTTACGCAGAAACAAAGCTTACCACATTGAGGTATCCATCATTGATGCTAGCCCTCGTCTCTATGCGAAAGGGGGGCGTCTATATCTTCTATTCCCCCAATGATACTTGGCGTGAAAAACAACTTACTCCCCCTGATAATTTCAATTCTCATCCTGCATATTTTTCTGTTTATTCCCACCACCCTCTACCTGGGCAATGTGGATGAATTCTCTGTGGCGCTTGGGCCTATTTTAAAACTTGTGTTGGTGCCAGCACTGTTAAGCTGTATTGTCTTGTTTATCACCGGCCGCCTGCTCAATCAAAAACAACAGGTGTTTTATATCTGCCTGCTAAGCGCCCTTGGCCTTCTCGTGTGGTTTCAGGCCAATGCCTTGAACTGGAACTACGGTACCCTTAACGGCTTAAATATCGACTGGGATAAAGACAGTTGGCGCGGTGTGGTGGACCTGGGATTATGGATCTTGGTGATCTCCACTAGCTTGTATCTGGCAGCAACCTGTCGACATAAGCTGATGACACATGGGGCCATCGCAGTCTTTGTACTGCAACTGATCACCAGTAGCTCACAAGTCCTCATACATTGGAGCGCCATTACCCAAGAAAAAATCAAGAGCGATACCACAGCGCTTGAGAACTTCTATCAGTTTTCAAGCCAACAAAATATTCTGCATATTTGGGTGGATGGTTTTCAGTCGGATGTTTTTGAGGACCTGATGAAAATCCCGCAACTGGGGTACCGCAACTATTTTGAAGGTTTTACCTATTACCCGGAAACTCTCGGGGTGTTCCCGTACACGCAGTTTGCTGTGCCTGCCTTCCTCTCCGGGGAGATCTATAAAAACCAGCAAACAAAAGGTGAGTTTATTGATCAAGTGCTGGCCCAAAAAAGCATTCAAGGTGTAGCACACAACAAGGGTTATCAAGTGGATATAGTCCACAGCGGAGGCTATTTTGCAAAACGCTACGCTAAAATTCCCCATGAAAATATCTTTGATAGCAATACCCTGGGGGGACTGGAGCCGACCTTAAAAGACACCCTCACCCTACTTGACCTGTCCCTGTTCAGGCTGGCCCCCCACTACCTCAAGTCGCTTATCTACAATTAACAACGCTAGAAAAAATCACAAATCAACTTAACTCGCTTTTGGCAGACTGGCGTGATGAAAATTCAAACACTCAGTTACCAACGCCATCGCTTTCCTTCCGAAATTATCAGACATGCTGTTTGGCCCTACCATCGATTCTGCCTCAGCTTCCGTGATGTCGAAGACCTCCTCGCCGAACGCGGCATTACAGTGACCTATGAGACCATCCGTCTTGGAAACGGCAGTCACACCCCCCCACATCCTAATGTGACTCAGTGCTACATTGTCGGCGGACCTAACTAATTAATCAATCAACTGGTTTCCGCTTCTGTGGCGGGGTTTCCTTGAAGGTGGGGATGGAGCTGGTTTAGGTCTTTTCTACCGGGTGATCAGTATCACTCGGTGTCGGTGGTGATGAGACAGTTTTTTATGGTGCCGGGTGCGCCAAGAGGCTGCGCGGCTGTTTTGCGCCAACTGCCGTTTTGAGGTTGAAGATTGATGAAGCTGGGCTGGTATGGTGGCGAGACGCCCAAAGTTAAGTAGGTTGGTCTGAATTCAAAGGCGAATGCTAAAAAAAATAGGTCATAACATGTACGTCATTTCGGTAATTGTCAAAACGTCAGTTTGGGTGCCTAATGAAATCTGGCGCTCGGAAGAGTTGATTTTTGTACACACCTTTCACCATCGTGGAGGCTTTATTGATGAAGTTTTCCCTGCTGGTTCAAAATCAGGTTCTTTTTATCAGACTGCATGGCTGCTTTAATCATCAAACCGCCCAAAAATTGTTGAAATTGTTGAGGCGTGGTCGTATCCATGGATATACCCAAGTGACATTTGATTTAACACAGGTCTCATCGATTGATGGATCGGGACTGGGAATTCTTTTTCTCGTCGCCCATAGGCTCAAAAAACTTGGAGGCGAAACCTTTGTGGTAAACCCGAAACCCTCAGTGCGTGACCAGATACAGCGGGCGGATTTACCCAGCATGCTATACATCGTTCCGGATAACGTACAATCTAGAAGTGCTGCCTAATCTACCGTGAAATTCCTCATGACCTGTAGCCCATCAGTGCTTGTTACATGAAAACGGCCGATGGCTTTCGTGAAACGGAAGGCGGTGATAAGAGGGGATTCGTGGATCATACAGAATATATGGTTCTATCCTACCGCCATCCAATTCTGGCCACATGGAGTTTCTTGGCCATGGCGTTGCTTCCTGTGAGCGTTCTTGCTTGTGTAGTTGCACGATCGTATCGTGCCCTCTTCCCACGGACCAAGGGGCTATGACGCCAGGAAGAGGCAGCATGAGATGCTGCAGCGACCTAAAAATACCAGACGACGCCATTCGCTCAAAAGGAGAGCCGACATAACCCACGAGGAGTGCCATAAATTTATTGGCACCTGATCGTATTGTGCTGCCAGAACTCTAAATTCTGCATGATCCGGATTCGTCTCCCGTTTAGCGAGTTGTTAAGAGGAACACGAAGAGGTGATTGACTTCCAAAATGTCGTGTGGGAGATGTTAGACGCCTAACATTAGGCGTGGCCAATTTGGTGGTCGTGATCTTCAAAGGAAGAGGAGAATGGATCTGCGACATTTCCAGATAATCCAAACTCCTGGTCAAGGATTGAGCCAATAATTTGGTGGAGTCGCGTACTGACTTCTTGTTCGGAAATGTGATCGGGGACTTGAATATTAAAAATGAGTTGCACATTTTTCATTGGCAACTATGACTCCTTCCTATTTCTTCGGTTCATAAGTGGTTTATTCTCGTATACTCTGAAGGGCACCTCTAAAAACCGTCCTTTTCCGTGATGGCGGCGTCAGCCGCGTGCTCAAATCCTCATGTATTCGCCCATACATTCCGGTTTTCCGCGCGCGGCTTCCTTGCCCTCACAAAAAATGCCTGGTTTTTAGAGGTGCCCTGAAATACGTTACTCTGATCAGTACGCAATAGCAAGTTGACAGCTTGTTCGTCCTTCCGGTTTCCTCATCTTTATACTCTCAAATATTGCCTCCTAAGTTTTTCTGGAATGAGTCTGAGGGTGTGAGTGAGGAGGAGGTGGAATTTGCCAGAATCTTCATGTTCAAAGCTGAGAGCAGGCCTGCTATAATTGCCAACGATGATGCAGCAGTGCCCTATGTGTCGGCGTGAAGTTCAGTGGGAGGAGAATGCCTTTCGTCCGTTTTGTTCCGAACGGTGCCAGGTCATTGATTTAGGGGCGTGGGCGTCTGGAGATTATACCGTTTCAGAAGATGAAGAGAGCCCATCGTCTCTCCCGCAGGAGGATCAGGAATCTTAACATTGTTCGTTGAGCGAGTGGAGTAAGTCATTAATATGGGAAAAGTTATTACCGCGAAGAAAAAAGAAAGCGAGGTCGATCAGGCCACAATCTACATCAGAACGTATATTCTCTTTCCTGCGGGGGTGATGGGTCTGTTAACCATGGTGATTGGTATCGTGGCGTTAGTCTATCAACTCATCATCGATACCTATGATGAGTGGACGTTTGCGAATAGTTCCATGCTTCTGATTATTGGTATTGTATTTGGCTGGGGGCAGACGCGATATCACCGATATATCTTTCGTACACATCCGGAGTTTTTTGCTTCGCGGATGAAGTCCTCTGCCGTACGACGTGTGGCCCGCGGGAAAAAACAACAGGCTGAAGTCGAACTTGATCATCCGGGGCGAAGCTTGATGCCCCTGATTGTTATCCTTGGTATGGGGACATTACTTGGATTGTCAGCCTGGAGTTTTAGTACAGGGTCCTTGGATTATATGGCGGCGTTTTTTCTTCCATGGGCAGGGTTTTTTTGGGGGAAATTATTTACCTGGCATAAGGTCATTCCGCCAGCCGGGCCCACTGGAATCAAATAGATGGGTTGCTATCGTCTCTTTGGTTGTGTGTTCTTCGACGTGGTGCTTGCAGCCTCTAACACCGCTAGCCGTTTTTCAAGAGCGGCCACTTGCTGATGCAGGTCCGGAAGTCGTTGCACTAAGACGTGTGTGCGTAATGACACCTCGTGTCGTTTGGCCGGCCAGCCCGACATAATCGCCCCGGGTTCCACACTTTTTTCAATGCCGGATCCTGCCGCAATCATCGCTTTATCACCGATGGTCAGGTGATCAATGAGTCCGGCTTGTCCTCCGATGATCACGTGTTTTCCCACCTTGGTGCTTCCCGCGATTCCTACTTGGGCCACAACAATGCAATGCTCATCTATTGTCACATTGTGGGCGATTTGGACCTGATTGTCGATTTTGCACCCTCGGTGAATACGCGTGGATCCGAACGTGGCTCGATCAATGGTGACGTTGGCGCCGAGTTCAACGTCATTTTCAATGACGACTGTCCCACGTTGGGGAATCTTATGATGTTGTCCCTTGTGTTGGAGGTACCCGAATCCATCGCATCCAATGACCGTCCCCGAGTGAATGATCACGTGGGCGCCGATTGTACATCGGTCCAGAATCGTGACCCGTGGATACAGAATGGAATCGTGGCCAATTTTCACGCCTTCCCCAATGAAGACTCCAGGGTACAGCGTGACTCGATCCCCGATTTTGGCACGATCACCCAGAGTGACGAATGGGCCAATGGAAACATCACGGCCAATTTTTACATGTTTTCCTTTCCAGATGTCCTTGGCAATTTCACGCGTTGGTTGTCCTTGTGGAAAAAACTTGGTGATGACTTGAATAAAGGCGTATTGGGGATTGGGGACGATCAGTTGTGGTTGACGAAGTTGTTTGTAATGTTTCGATACTATGAAGGCAGAGGCGCGTGAACGTTGTGCCGTGTCAAGATGCCGTTCGTCGCCCAGATAGGTCAAGTCACCTGACTCCGCCCCTTCGGGGTTATTGACTCCGGTAATGAGCGAGTCACCTTTGCCCTGAAGCTTAGCGGTAATGGCGACAGCAAGTTGTTTCAGCGAAATGCCATCGGAAGGAGGTGTGTTCATTTCTTGATGACTTTACGTTTTGAGGTGGTCGTACGTTTTTTGGATGAGGCGGTGGTGGCTTCTTGTTTGGTTGCCGTGGCGGCAGCTCGAGGTTTGGTCGGTGCAGGGGCTTTTCGAGTTTTGGCTGTGGCTTTCTTGGCTTGTGCGGGTTTGGCTGGTTTCGTCGAGGCTGGTTTTTTCTCTTTGGTTTTTGGTGCTGAGGTCTTTGGACCTGAATTCACTCGCCCTTCGATATATTTCACGACATCATCCAAGGTTTGAAGTCCGGGGAGGTCGTCATTCGGAATTTCAAGATCGAAGGCTTTTTCCAAATCATATAACAATTCAAAGGTCATTAAGGAATCCAAACCAAGGTCGTCACGAAGGTGGTGTTCCGGTTTGATCGTTGAGGCATCTCGTCGAAGCGAGGTCGCCAGAACTTCTCGAATTTGTTTGCCAACTGGGGACTCTAGAGCCATTCCACTATTCCTTTCCTGGGCCTGTTGAACAAACCAGCCAGCGGCCTTCTCGGTTCTTTCCACAATAACGACATTATCGAGATGCAAAACGTTTTAAGATCAATACACCATTATTGCTACCAAATCCAAATGCATTGGCCATGGCGACTTTTAATCGACCTTCCTGAGTGTCCCCTGAAATGCCAGGCAAGTGGCATTCAGGATCAGGATCATCCAAATTCAGTGTGGGATGCACGATGCCGGTTTTCAAAGCCATAATCGATGTAATAGCACCCAGGGCGCCGGCAGCACCCAAGGTATGGCCGATCAACGATTTCGTGGCATTAATCAATAACTTGTTGGCTCGGCTCTTGAACACATGACGAAGGCCGCGAACTTCGACTTCGTCACCTACCATGGTCGAGGTGGCATGTGCATTGATATAGTCAACCTGTGCTGGTCGAAGTTTCGCATCGTCCAGGGCCAGTCGCATGGTTTTGGCGATCTCAGCCCCGTCTTCTTTGGGGATGACCATATGATACGCTTCACTGGAGGTGGCATAGCCAGCGACCTCAGCGTAAATGCGTGCACGACGCCGTTTGGCATGTTGTAGGGTTTCCAGGATTAAGGCCCCGGCGCCCTCTCCCATAACGAATCCGTCTCGACCGCGGTCAAAGGGTCGGGAGGCCTGGGTGGGGTGTTCATTGTACCGGCTCGACAAGGCTCGCAAAGAGCAAAATCCCGCGAAGACCAACGGCGTGATGCTCGCATCGGCACCGGCTGCAATCATCACATCGGCTTTGCCCATTCGAATCGTGTTCATGGCTTGGCCGATGGCATGAATACTCGATGAACAGGCTGTCGAAATGGTGAGATTGGGGCCTCGGGCTCCCACGACCATCGCGATAATCCCAGACGCCGAGTTCAAGGTTATGGCGGGAATAAAGTTTGGATGCACGCGATTGGGTTTTTTCGTGTTGTAGAGGTGATTGATTTCACGCTCACCCATCAGCATTCCCCCCATGCCCGCCCCAACAATCACGCCGACTCGATCGGGATTCTCCCGTTCCATGTGAAGCCCTGCATCTTCCTGCGCTTCTTGTGCCGCCACGAGTCCTAATTGGGCATAGCGATCAATGCGGTTTGCATGTTTTTCATCAATATAGTCCAGCGGATTAAAGTCATGAATTTGGCCGGCGATGCGGGACCGGTACGCATCGATCGGCAGGTTTTCGAATGAGGGAATTTTGGAGATGCCAGATCGCCCTTCAATAGCTGCGTTCCAAAATTGATTCAGTCCAATGCCGATGGGAGTGATGATGCCAAGACCGGTAACGACAACCTGTGGTGCCATGCGAGAGCTGTGCCTTTCTATAACCTCAACCTGGGAGGGTTATTTTAACCTAGAAACCGCAGTTGGATCACAAAAGTCCTTGGCGCATCTGGCAAAATAAAAAAATGTCTCATCACCACCGAGGTGACCACGACTTTTTGTATTTCACCATGCACACCAATACCTTACACGTGTGTTTTGCGCCCAACTGCCGTTTCTAGGTTCATGAGTGGGTAGTTAATACCGTACTTTGAGAAAAAAATTCAAACTGACTAAGAGAAACATGATACAGGCAATCCATCCGGCAATAATGGGGAGAAGTGCGCCGCTTCGTCCGAGGGAAATCCCGACAGAATGGGTAGCCCAAAACACAAGGCCTATGCCGAGGCCTAGCCCAATATTTATGGCCATGCTTGAAGTTCGTGAGTCAAGTCTACGAAGGCCTAGGGATAATCCAAGAATTGTCATGATCAATGTCACGGATGAAAAGGCAATGCGACCCCAATAATCGGTCAGAAACCGTGTAATGTTATGCCCTTCCATTTCCAGGTGTGTGATATGGTCTCTCAGTTGACCGAGGGTCATATGTTCCGGTTCTAACGAAATCCAGGTTTTGAGATCTTCCGGGGTCAAGGATAGTTCTAAGGGCATGCGTTCGTGCTGTGCAACGGTGACCGGTCCATTCGGGGTTATGGTTCGTTGAACCACGTGTTTAAGCGTCCACCCAGTGGCCTCGTAATCAACGGTTTCCGCTGAGAGCATTTGATGAAGCTGAAAATCAGAATTCAGGCGATAGAGGTGAATCGATTGGAGTTGCGCGCCATCGGGTGAAACTGCTTTGACGTTCATGATGGTATTGTCTCGTATGCGAAGCCAAAGATTTTCTGCCGTAAAGGCGAGTGGCTGCGGTTTCTTCTGAATCTCGACGATTTTAATTTGCTCGGCTTTTGCGTTGCCCAAGGGGATCACGATCGCGGTGAAACCGAAAAAAATAACCGTGCCCACCGAGGCCACGAACAAAAACGGAGCGGAAAAATAGAGCAGGCTAAACCCAGAGCTTCGCATGGCAGTGATTTCATGACTTTTATGCAAGAAGCCAATGACCAACAGGGAGGCCATCAATGCTGCAAACGGGGCGATCGTAAAGGAAATCTCAGGGATTTTAAAGAAGAAATACATCAGCATCGAGGTGAGTTCGGCATCATAGCGAATGAATTTCCGAAGTTTTTCGAAGAAATCAATAACGAGATAGATTGAGGTGAGGCCCGTGAAACACATGACCAAAATGCTCAGGTATTGCCGGAGGATGTACCAAAAGAGAATGCCCATGCTAATGCTGACTGGCTCGGTAAAAAAGGATGACGGTGATGAGTAGCAAAATGACATTCGGGAACCACGCGCCGGCAAACGGATGAAGAATGAGCGTGGTGACGAAAAATTCTCCCACGACATTCAACAGAAAAAATCCCACCATAATCAGAATGCCCACGGCAAACGCTCCGATGCCACCTGATCGTTTGGACATGATGCCCACCGGAAGTCCAAGCATTCCCAGAATGAGTGTCGCAACGGGAAACCCTAGATCCTTGTAGTATTCCATCAACCGCCGGAGCGAGTTGGTATCCCTCCACCCGGATTTGTCGAGTTTGTCTACGAGGTAGTCATACTCCCTTCGTCCGGGTTTGGTTACATTAAAGATGGAGGGGAGGTCCATTTTTAGATCGTAGGTCGCAAAAGTTATTTGGTGATGTTGGGTCACGCCTCGGGGGATGGCATGAATAGTGCCGTCGAACAATCGAAAGCCCAGCTGTTTGTGTTTGAGGTCCTGAACCATGCTGAAGGTATTCGCCGTGACGATGAGGGGTTTGGACGGATCCCGTTGATCAGCGATAAAAATCCCTTTTGCTTTATTCCCAGCTTTAGGTTCGGGGACAAAAATCATCAATCCCTTGGTTGGTTCGTTGAATACACCTTTGTCAAGAGCCAACGTGAGTTGATTTTGGATCAGGCTGATGGCCAGTTGTTTTAAGGACACATTCGACCACGGTTGTCCCCACTGGGAAAGATACATCGTCAGCAGAAAAACCAGAAACGAAAACACAAGGACAGGGCGGGCAAGGCGCAGCAAACTGACTCCGGCCGCCCGCAGGGCGATGATTTCATTGTCGTAGGACAGCCGGTTAAATGTAGTGAGAGAAGAGATCAAGCAGGCAATGGGCAAGGTCAGGACGAGAAAGGACGGCATCAGATGCGCCAGGATTGTGAGAACGGACATAATCCCGGCGCCTTTTGACACCAAAAGCTCGACAAGGCGCAACATTTCCTTCGTGAACATAATGAAACACAGGGCCCCCAAGCTCACGATGAAGGGGGTCATGAGTTCTCTATAAATATAGCGATCGAGGATTCTCATGGTCGTACGAGAGGAGTGGAAAGTTGGGGGTCCAATTCATGCCCTTGTAGAGATTCCCTCTGAAAGGAGTTTCTTGGTGTTATCAGAGGCGGTACATCCAACTTTTGTCGAGGCCATCATAGCGTAGGGTGGTGATGCTGTAAATGGAACAGAAGCATGGGTTCTTTCGCGGGGAAAAACATCTCTCTTTCTTTACATGACTGTTGAACCAAAAACAGCAGTTGGTAATCTCGGGACTCTTTGGCTGCCGTGGGAAATAAAACTCTCAAGGGCACCTCTAAAAACCGTCCTTTTCCGTGATGGCGGCGTCAGCCGCGTGCTCAAATCCTCATGTATTCGCCCATACACTCCGGTTTTCCGCGCGCGGCTTCCTTGCCCTCACAAAAAATGCCGGGTTTTTAGAGGTGCCCTCAATTGATTCAAGTTTCAGGATGACAGGTATTGAACAGTGGCCATCAACACCTTGTAGTCTGTGACCTTAACAAGCACTAGATTTCGTTGACAGCGACGAAAAAGTGTGATAGACGCTGGTAGGTCTGTGACTCTTGTAGAAGGTGGGTGCAAAGTACCTTAGTATTGTGCCATTCTTAACCCCATTACCCATGAATAAATCCTTATGAGTGCTTCTAAGACCTTTCGTCTCGTTTTGATCAAACCCTCTCGTTATGATGACGATGGATATGTCGTGCAATGGGTTCGATCCATCATTCCTTCCAATACGTTGGCTACATTATATGGCCTCGCATTAGATTGTGCGAATCGCAAAGTACTCGGGGATGATGTCGAGATTGTGATTGATGCGTATGATGAACCCAATACCATCATTCCCATTAAAAAGATCATTCGTGATATTCAACGAGCCGACGCAGGGATGGTTGGGCTCGTTGGGGTACAGACCAACCAATTCCCGCGATCTGTAGACATCGCACGGCCATTGCGTGATGCTGGAATCCCAGTTGTCATTGGCGGTTTTCACGTCAGTGGCTGTCTCTCGATGCTTCCTGACATCCAAGTTGATATTCAGAAAGCCATGGACATGGGTATTGCGATCTATGCGGGTGAAGCCGAGGGGCGGTTTGATATGGTGTTACGTGATGTGTGGGAAGGAAAACTGAACCCGCTCTATAATTATCTTGATGACCTTCCTGAGTTGGCTGGTGCTGTCGCTCCCTTCTTGCCCAAGGAATACCTTGAGAAGACCATTGAAGGGTTGGGGAGTTTGGATGCAGGACGGGGGTGCCCCTTCCAATGTAGTTTTTGTACCATCATCAATGTCCAAGGTCGAAAGTCGCGGTGGCGAACGCCGGATGATGTCGAAAGTATTGTTCGGGCGAATCTTGCCCAGGGGGTCAATCGATTTTTTATCACAGATGATGATTTTGCCCGCAATAAAAATTGGGAGGCGATCTTCGATCGGTTGATACAGCTCCGGGAAGGAGAAGGTCTCAATATTAAGTTTATCATTCAGGTCGATGCCTTGTGCCATCGCCTTCCGAATTTTATTGAAAAAGCCTCACGCGCGGGATGTAAACGGGTCTTTATCGGGTTGGAAAATATCAATCCAGATAATCTTAAAGCGGCCAAAAAACATCAGAACAAAATTTGGGAATATCGCCAAATGCTTCAGGCCTGGAAAGAGCAGGGGTGTATGACCTATGCAGGGTATATTCTGGGATTTCCTGGGGACACGCCTGAGTCGATCGCGCGGGATATTGAAATTATAAAAAAGGAATTGCCGGTTGATTTGTTGGAATTTTTCTGTCTGACTCCGTTGCCTGGGTCCGAAGATCATCAGAAGCTTTATGCCCAAGGTGTACGGATGGAAACGGATATGAACAAGTATACCTTAGAATACGTGACCACCGATCATCCAAAAATGACGGCAGCCGAGTGGAATCAGGCCTATGATAATGCCTGGAAACAATATTATACGTTGGAACATGTGGAAACGTTGATGCGCCGGGCCGCCGCGCGGCATATGAGCGTTGGCAATATGATGTTTCTGATTTTATGGTTTTACGGTGGTATTTTCATTAACCATTTGCATCCTTTGGAAAATGGGTATATGCGCCGGAAGGTTCGAACTCAACGGCGTCCGACCTTTCCCATTGAACACCCCTTGGTGTTCTATCCCAAACGACTGTGGGAGGTTATTCGCGATCACGGGCGGTTTTTAAAACTCGTTCTCCAGTATGCCAAGATTCGACGTCGGGTCAAAACTGATCCGAATCGGAAGCTGTATACTGACCTTTCCTTGACTCCCATCACCATTGAAGAGGAAGAAGATCTTGATCTCATTAAACTCTTCGATCCTCGATCTTCCAAATCCCGATCCACTAAAAGTCAAACTGTCGCGGTCAATTAGCCCAGGACCTTGAAAAAAAGGGCGCCTCTTTCATGACTGCCACAAAAACCTTCAGGATCATATTCATTAAACCTTCTCGCTACGATGAGGATGGATATGTCGTTCAATGGGTCCGATCCATTATTCCATCCAATTCTTTGGCTGTCTTGTATGCATTAGCCACGGATTGTGCGAATCGGAAGGTGCTTGGCGACGATGTTGAGATTGTCATCGACGCCCATGATGAAACGAATACGGTTATACCAATTAAACAGATTATTCGAGACATTCAACACGCGGATGGTGGGTTCGTTGGACTTGTGGGGGTGCAATCCAACCACTTTCCGCGTTCTATAGAAATTGCCCGTCCTTTTCGTGAAGCTGGGATTCCAGTGGTCCTAGGCGGATTTCATGTGAGTGGGTGTTTGTCCATGCTCTCTGAAATCCCAGCCGATCTTCAGGCGGCGATGGAGATGGGAATCTCCCTCTACGCAGGAGAGGCCGAGGGACGCCTGGATTCGGTATTGCGGGATGTGTGGGAAGGTACGCTTCAACGTCTGTACAATCACCTCAACGATCTGCCCGAATTAACCAACGCCGTCGTGCCTTTTTTGCCAAAAGGAAAATTTCAAAAATCGCTCGTGAATATGGGGAGTTTTGATGCAGGACGTGGGTGCCCGTTTCAATGCAGTTTTTGCACCATTATTAATGTGCAAGGGCAAAAGTCGCGTTGGCGCACCCCGGATGATATTGAGGCGTGTATTCGAGCTAATATCAAGCAAGGTGCTCGTGGGTTCTTTATCACCGACGACGATTTTGCTCGAAATAAAAATTGGGAAGCTATTTTTGATCGTCTCATCAAACTCCGAGAAGAAGAAAATTTGAAAGTAAAATTTATCATTCAGGTTGATACCGGATGCCATCGTCTTCCTCATTTCATTGAAAAAGCCGCTCGTGCAGGATGCAAGTCGGTATTCATTGGACTTGAAAATATTGATCCCGAAAATTTGAAGATCGCGAAGAAGGGACAAAATAAGATCTGGGAATATAGAAAAATGTTGCAAGCGTGGAAAGACCATGGGGTCATTACCTATGCTGGGTATATTTTAGGATTTCCGGGAGATACTCCTGAATCCGTGGCTCGGAACATTGATATTATCAAACGGGAATTGCCGGTAGACTTGCTTGAATTCTTTTGTCTTACACCACTGCCAGGTTCTGAGGACCATAAGAATCTTGCCGCCAAAGGCGTGTGGATGGACCCAGACATGAACAAATATACTCTTGAGCATGTCACGATGGAACATCCCCTCATGTCAAAGGAAGAGTGGAGTAAAATGTATAGGGATGCGTGGGATCAATTTTATACCCCTGAACATGTTGAAACTCTAATGCGTCGGGTTGATGCCAAGCGGATCAGTGGCGGTTTTCTCAAGACGTTGATCGTGTTATTTTATGGGTGTATTACCATCAATAAACTACATCCGTTGGAAGGTGGGTATTTTCGGCGTAAAGTGCGTACGCAGCGGCGTCCGATCTTTCCTCTAGAAAATCCGATTGTATTTTACCCGCGTCGACTTTGGGAAATAGGCTATGAGCATGTCGCGTTAATGACGTTGTTCTGGAAGCTAGGAAAGATTCGAAATCGCGTCAAGCGTTCCCCTGATCGGCACACCTATACGGATATTTCACTCACCCCTGTGACAAGTGAAGAGGAAAAAGATCTTGATCTCCTTAAAATCTTCGATCCCCGATCTGCCAAAATTCGTTCCAAATCCTCACAGACCACAGCCGTCTCATAAGCGACTTTCCCAATAATAGTCTCGTCGTCTATCCCGCTCGACAATTCCAATTGATTGTGCAGTGTTCAGACTTATAAAATTGTTCTTTGCATAAAATCCGGAGTGTGTTTTAATTAGGGCTCGCGCAACAATAACTTCCCAAGTTTTGGCGTCGATCCATCCTGACTGGTTGCGTTGCTCGTCCTTTTCATACGGAGAGTATGCGCAGTCCTCGCGCCTTGCCAGACAGGCGTCTCAGCACCCAAACATGGGAAGTTATTGTTGCGCGAGCCCTTATCTTATTGCGAGTCAAGCTGCCTATGGCCCAATCATCACCACCAAAATTATCCAAGCGACGGATGCCTGCTCAGGCCAAACTGCGGCGGATTCGTCTGTTTGCCACAGACGTCGATGGTGTTCTGACCGATGGTGGGATGTACTATTCTGATTCCGGTCAACAGATGAAGCGGTTCAATGTCTGGGATGGCATGGGCTTAGCCCTCATGAGGCAGGCTGGTCTCATTTTAGGAATTATCACCACGGAGAAAACAAAACTCGTCGCGCAGCGGGCGAAAAAGTTACAAATCACCGAAGTGCATCAAGGTGTGTGGGATAAACTTGGGGTTCTGAAAGAGTTAGGAAAACGGTATGGCGTGACCCTTCAGGAAATGGCTTTTATCGGGGACGACATCAATGATTTCAAGGCGTTGCAGGCCGTGGGTTTTTCCGCGTCTCCGGCTGACGGGCGACCTGAAATCCGAAAATCCGTACACTATGTCTGTAATGCCAAGGGGGGAGAAGGAGCAGTCCGGGAACTCGCGGATATGATTCTCGCGGCTCAATCAAAGCGTGGCTTAGGACCTGAGAGAAAATAACTTGGACATCTCGCATCCAATCTTCGGGCCATCTTTGAACGGGCCTCAATCGAAAAACCCTCAACATAGCTGTGCTATGCCTCGGGTTTTCCTCAATCGTTCCGTCCAAATCCGACCCAAATCTTGGCGCGATATTGTCCAAGTTATTTTCTCTCAGGTCCTTCCTTGGTGAAGGTTTTTCCCGTTGGGTATCTTCAGATTTGGTGGGAAATATCCGAAAAAAGTACTAAGAAGCGGGAAGTGGTAGGTATTGAGGGAAAACGAATACAACATCACCTGATTGTCTTTGCCTGAGGCCTTTTATGAAACAACCACATTTGTATGCCGTGATTCTTGCTGGAGGAAGTGGGACGCGATTTTGGCCCATGAGCCGGGAGCGGTTTCCCAAACAGCTTCTTCAAATTATTGGTGAAGAGACCTTGATTCAGCAGACGGTTCGCCGTGTGCTGAAATCAGTGCCGGTTCATCACATCTGTATTGTGACCAACCATTTTCAAGCGGAATCCATCAAACTGCAATTATCAGAATGGAAAGATGACCTGGCGGACAATTTTGTCTTGGAGCCAGAAGGACGTAATACGGCGCCGGCCATTGGGTTGGCTGCGCTTCGATTAATCCGGCGTGATCCCGACGCAACCATGCTGGTGCTTCCCGCAGATCATGTCATTCATGGTGATGCCAAATTTAAAAATGCCATCTCGGTAGGCTATCAATTAGCGCAAAAAGGAAGTTTGGTGACTTTTGGCATTCAACCGACGAGACCGGAAACCGGCTACGGATATATTCAACCGAATCGTCGGACTCGACTGGGAACGCAGGGGACCTTGTCAGGGTATAAGATCGCACGCTTTGTGGAAAAACCCGATTTAAAGAAGGCGCGACAATATGTACGGTCCGGCAACTATTATTGGAACAGCGGCATATTTTTATGGCGAGCCTCTACGGTATTGGAAGAGTTCGCTCGCCACCAACCCGCGTTACTTCGCGGATTACAGGCCATCGACAAGATGATGGAATCAGGCAAACTCGGGAATCTGTTTGCCGCGCGATATAAAAAACTACCATCGGTCTCGATTGACTATGGGATCATGGAGAAGTCTTCCCATTCAGCCGTGGTGCCGGTCGATTTCTCTTGGTCCGATGTTGGCAGTTGGGGAAGCCTCGAAGAGGTGGTTCCTCGTGATACGCGCGGCAATGTGAAAACCGGAAACGTCGTGGAATTGGATAGTAAGAACACGGTCTTCTTTACGGATAAACGACTGGTCGGAGCCATAGGGTTATCGGATATGGTGGTGGTGGATACGCCGGATGCCACATTAGTCTGCCCTAAGTCCCGATCGCAGGATGTGAAAAAACTTGTCGAAGAACTCAAACGTCGCGGAGCTCCTGAGCATCTGGAACATGTGACCATTTATCGGCCCTGGGGATCGTATACCGTTCTGGAAGAAGGCCCAGGGTATAAAGTCAAACGTATTAGTGTGTTGCCCGGAGGCCGGCTCTCGCTTCAACTGCATCACAAGCGAAGTGAACATTGGGTCGTCATCGCAGGGACCGCCCGTGTGACGTGTGGGGACAAGGTCTCCGATCTTGGTCCCGGGAAAAGCACAGCCATTCCCGTTGAAACAAAGCATCGTTTGGAAAATCCTGGGAAAGTCCCCTTAGAAATTATTGAAGTTCAAAATGGGCCCTATCTCGGCGAAGACGATATCGTACGGTATCAGGATGATTATGGGCGCACGAAAAAATATTGAGGGGAATGTTGAAAAAGGGCGCCAGCAGCGTTCTCGGCCCTTTGTCGTGCTCACGTACTGGCCTGTACGCTCCGCGCGCCAAAGGGCCTGCGGCCTTGCTGGACGCACCTTTTTGAACATTCCCTTGAGCCGGTTGAAATGAGGAGAAGATATTCATGAGCATTTTTCGCGAGTATGACATTCGTGGAATTGTGGGCAAAGATCTGACGGTCGAGGTGACAGAGTCCATTGGTCGTGCCTATGCGACCTTGGCCCTTGAACGAGGTTGCAAAACCGTTGCGGTAGGTCGGGATGGTCGATTGACCTCTCTGGAATTGCGAGATCGATTTATTATTGGCGTGATTTCAACCGGGATGAATGTTGTGGATATCGGCGTCTGTGCGACACCGCACTTATATTTTTCATTGTTCACCCTTCCCGTTGATGGTGGCGTGATGATCACGGGAAGCCACAATGCTGCGGAATACAATGGTTTTAAAATGTGTGTAGGCAAAGACGCCCTGTATGGCGAAGGGATTCAACAATTAAAGTGTATTCTGGATAACCACCGGTATGCCACAGGGGCTGGTACCGTGACAGAGACGCCAGTTCTTCCACAATACATGGCCTATCTGAAAGAGAATTTTGCCAGGGTTGACGGATCGGCGCTCCATGTCGTGATCGATTCCGGCAATGGCGCAGCCAGCTTGGTCGCAAAGGATGCGCTAGAGCAATTGGGGTGCAAAGTCACCGCCTTGTACTGCGACCTGGACGGGCGTTTCCCGAACCATCATCCCGACCCAACCGTTGTGGAGAACCTTCAAGACCTCATTCGCACGGTGAAGGAACAGGGCGCAGATGTGGGCATTGGATATGACGGAGATGCCGATCGAATCGGAGCCATTGACGAAAAAGGCAATATTCTCTGGGGCGATCGGTTGATGCTCATCTTTGCTCGCGACATGTTGGAAACTCAACCCGGCAGCACATTTATCTCCGAAGTCAAAGCCTCCCAACTCCTCTATGACGATATTGAAAAACGTGGAGGCTGTGCCATCATGTGGAAAACGGGGCATTCTGTTCTGAAAGCCAAAATGAAAGAAGAGAACGCCGTGTTAGCCGGAGAAATGTCGGGCCACATGTTCTTCGCCGATCGGTATTTCGGTTACGATGACGCGATCTACGCTTCGTGTCGGCTTGTAGAAATTCTCGCCAAAAAACGGAAACCGCTCTCCTCGTTGTTGGCAGATTTACCGATCACAGCCGTCACACCGGAAATTCGCGTGGATTGTTCCGACGATGTGAAATTTAAGTTGGTCGAAAAAGTACGTAACCGTTTTCTTGACCTGCATAAAAACCCTGATCCCACCCGACCTCAGTTAGTCGTTCGTGACGTCGTGACCATCGACGGCATCCGCGTGCGGTTCGACGATGGGTGGGGCCTCATTCGTGCCTCAAACACTCAACCTGCCCTAGTCCTTCGTTTCGAAGCCACTTCCCAAGGTAGGCTCACCACCATCCGTTCCTATCTCGAAGGGGAACTCGATACCTGTCAGCGCACGCTAGAGCCTTAGCCACACCACTTTTTTCAGGGAAGAACACGTCTGGAAGTTTTTGTGCCTGCTGTATATTCGCAACCACGATATATTCCAGTTTTTCCAGACGTTCCTGGACAGCAGCTTTCTTTGGATCAATCACAATTTTGGTGGAGTGAGGCTAGCCCTGCCCTTTCCCCATAAATAAAGACTGAACAACAGTACCCGTGTCGCGTATTCTTGCGGCATGAACACACAAAACCAAATTAAACCGACTCTGTCGGAGTCCACGCGCATAGAATATGTTTGCAGTCTGCTTGAGAGCAACGAAATCCCTCACCGAAGCGAACTGGCCTCACGTGTATGCAAGCAGTTTGAATTCTACGACGTCCGTGGTCAGGAACAACGGGGCGGATGCCTGAAGGCGCTGCGTGAGCTGGAAGTCGCCGGCCATTTTACTTTGCCGGCGGCTCGTACACAACCGGGACGCAGTTCCCAAGATCCGCGATGGGTTTGGTCAACAGAGGTCCTTTGGCAAAACCCACGTGTTCGCGCCGTTGCTTAGTCAATGGTCTGGCTGGATTTGAGCCACCTCCCAGAGTTGCCTGTCCTGACATGGGATCGACCAGCCTTTTGGGCAGACCACTCCCTTCCTGCTTCCTTCTTCTCTTGTGCTGTCCCCTGCCCCGGCTTAATAAGGCTGGGCAGCTTCTGCACAGCGCGTCCGAATCTCCTCACACAAGCCCCACAGCTGTTGTTGCACTTTGAGGATCACGGCACCAGCATGCCGGACCACTTTGCCCGCCACCTGATACAGCCGCCAACGCACCGTGCGCACTTGGCACTGGCTCCAGGCATAGGGCAACGCCAACAACTTGAACAACACAAACAGGTTGTAGGCTAACACGCCAATGCGAAAGAAGACGGCATTGGCCGCGAAGGTCCCACACGGAAGCCGTTCCATGCCAAAGCCACTCTTCAGTTCTTTGATGCGATTCTCGCTGGTCTCGCCCCGCTGGTTGTACCATCGTACAATCTCCTCAGGGGTTCCGTCTCGGTTCGTCGCAATCAGCGTGTAGCGCAGGCTGGGGGCCTCGGGGGCAAACAGATCCTGTTGCACGGGCCGTCGCAACACGATGAGGCGAAAGGCTTGCTTGGTCTTCGCCATACAATGTACCGTTTCAGCGAGATGGCCATCTCGGTAGGGTTGCCACTGGCTCTCAGGGATGGCGGCAATGGCGGCCTGCACGGCCGTATCCTGCACGCCCCCAATCGCAAACGTCACGTTGTGCTCCTCGCACCAATTGAACAACTCCGCTTGGTACGCCGCACTATCCGCCCGCACATGAGCAATCCGTTTGCCTTTGGGCATCTGCGCCGCACACGCCTGGGTGAATTCAAGATTGCGGGACGCCGGAGCCTCATTCCCTTCACGAAACTCCTCCCCAAGCACCAGCCCATTTTCCGCCAGGTGCCCCAGCATCGGCAGATAGCCTCGCTCCCCCTTGTACGTCCATTTGGCTGCCTGCTTCTCCGCGACAATCTGCGTGGCATCAAGATCGAGGGTATAGTCCGTGCGCGGTTCCCGCTTCAACGCCCGCCGGATCTGCTGCTGATTGACGACGGCTAAACTTGCTAAACCATCCTTCTCCCCCATGCGTCGCAGCCAATCGCCCGTGGCATCGGCACTGGGAACCACGGGGAGTCGCAGCACGGCCCGCAAGCCCGCATCCTCGCGAATCTGGCGCAGATCCTCCAGCGTCCGGCCCCCGCCATGCAACATCAGCAGCAGGGGCTCGACAAATTGGGCGGGGTGATAGCCGATGCGGCTCCCGGGCGCGGGCAAGGCCGCATTGAGTTGCCGGGGCACATTCATGGCTTGGAGAAACTCCCCGAACAGCGCCAGCCCGCCATGAGCGGTGAGCTGTTCGTCGGTGGGCTCAAGCTTGAACGGAAGAACGGTTTGTGGCATCATTCGTTTCACCTCGTTGGTGAGGAGTGGCTAAGTGGGTGGGCACCCGTATCTTAGCAAATCAACGAGGTTTTTTTATGCCCAAAATAAATCCATCGCGGATCTTGGGCAACACAGTTTCGCCATGACGAAGCCGGGAATCTCATTGAAATAACTGATGCCAATGGCCATATCACGCGATTTGAATATGATGCGATGGGAAGAAGAACGGTAGTCATCAATGCCACAGGACATCGAGTGGAATCGGCGTATGATCTTGCTGGTCGAAAAATTAAGACCATTGATCCTAATGGGGAAATCACCCAATTCGGCTACGATAACCTGGGTCGTCACATCAAAACGACAGATCCATTGGGGTTTGAAACGGAACAGGCTTTCGATGGTAATGGAAACCTTATCAGTCTGACGGATGCGAACGCGACGGCTGCACTCCAGCCAATTAATAATGATGGCGCCACACTCTCTCGGCAATACGACGAATTAAACAGAGTAATCCTAGAGCGCAATGCCCTCAACGGTGACACGCTATTTGATTATGATTTGTTAGGGAATCGTACATCCGTGACTGATGCAGAAGGCCGAAGCACAATATTTACTTTTGACGATCTTGGTCGGCTGGTCACGATGACCGATCCTTTGATCGAGACACCCACCGATAAAGTAACAACGTTAACCTATGACCAGGCCGGGAATGTCCTGACGCGGACAAATCGCAAAGATGAAGTCGCACGTTTCACCTACGACGATCTGAATCGTGTTGTGAAGGCAGAATATCTAGTGAGTGGAAATGTGACCTACCAAGAAGATTTTGCCTACGATCACTTTGGCGACCGAATTATGGTGAAAAATGACGACGTCACCTATACCTTTGCCTACGATACGAAGCATCGAGTGACGACCAAGATGGATAATCGTCCACCGTCCGTAATTACCAACTCGTTACAGTACACCTATGATCAAGTCGGTAACGTGTCAACCAAGACCGATTACCAGGGGGCTATAACGGACTATCGTTACGATAGCGCCAATCGTTTAGTCAGCATGCGCAATCCCGACTACGTCGAAGTATCGTATCAGTATGATCCTGCTGGCCGGTTGCTGACGCGAATACTGTCGAATGGGACCACAACGTCCTATGGCTATGACGACAATAACCGGCTGGTAAGTCTGAAGACCGACCATGCCAGTGGCAGTGTTGTGGGGGAGGAGACCTACATTCGGGATCGTGTAGGAAATATCCAAACGGTCACAACTAGCGAAGGCACGACAATGTTTACCTACGATCCTCTGTATCGCCTGGCCGATGCGGTCTATCCAGGCGCTGGAAATACCTATAACTACACATACGACAAAGTCGGCAATCGCCTCACCCAAATCATAGGTACCACTACCCAAGCCTACATCTATAACGAAGGGAATCGGCTACTCGAAATTCGAGATGGGAGCGTCACCGGTCCCTTAGTGAATCAGTTTAATTTCGACGATGAAGGCAACATGAGCGAGCGCCGTGATGGTATCGGCACACTCCTGCAAAGTTACACCACCGATGCCAAAGGCCGCATCACGCAAATGATCACCGGCGGAGATCTCTTTACTTATGCCTACGACCCCATGGATTACCGCATTAGCAAAGCCGGCCCAGGCGTCACGGCGGACTATCTTCTCGAAGGAGAGCATGTTGAAAAGGTGACGGGGAGCCACCAACCGGCACAGTTTTTCCGGGGCGTCGTGGTCGATGAAATCGTGAATGGCTATCAGTACGACCCACAGGGCGTGTGGACCAACTACACCTACGCCCATGATTCGCTGCGATCGGTTGTTGGACTCTCGGGACACGAGGGAGCAACAATCCAAACGACGCAGTATGCGCCCTTTGGGAGTGAGCGTGATGGGGCCGGTGCGAGCTGTTCAGTGCTGCGTTACACGGGGCGCGAGCGCGATGCAGAGACTGGGCTCTACTACTATCGAGCGCGTTACTACGATCCATCAATTGGGCGGTTCCTTACCGAAGATCCATTGGGGTTTGGTGCAGGCGATGTGAATTTTTATGCGTATGTTGGGAATAACCCGATTAATGCGAATGATCCGAGTGGGAAAGTTAATGCTCCAGGAGCTGCTATAGGGTTCTTTTCCGGTTTGGTCGGTGGTGCGGTTACGGGTTTTGCCAAGAATGAGAGTGTCGTCGAGGGGGTTATCGGAGGAGGCGTAGGAGGGGTAGTTGGGGCTGTGACTGGATTCTTTAGCAATAACCCGGCGTTGTCAAACCGTTTTGGTTCGATTGCAGCGAATTTTATCCTCGGTCTATCTGGAAACGTGGCTGGGCAGTTTGCCGGTAATGCTATTACCGATGTCAGAAATAATCAGCCAATCAATGTCTTTGATAATTTTAGTCTATCCTCTGCAGTGACTTCTACCCTTTCTGCACCGCTCTCTGTATCCGGAATTTTTGGCCCTGTGGTTGCTGCCACAGGCAGTAGGGCCTTGGGTGTTATAGCAGGAGGAACTGCGCAAGGAGTTCTTTCTTCAGGACTTGATTTAGCAGGAGGGTTTGTAGGGGATACGCTCAGCAATTTGCCTGTCGTACCCTTAGGACTTGCTGGACCCCTTTCAAACGCTCGCTTTAATTTTGATCTACCACGCTTAGATCAGGGCCCCAGTCTCTCCAATGCTGCTGGAGGTTTCTTATTATATCCAAACAAACCAAACCTCAATATGCTACAAGCGGTGTATTCGAAATAGGAAATTGGAGTGTATGCCTGGTCGATTGAAGGATTCCCGAACACGAAAGTTTTTGGCATCATTTTTATTGGTGGTGTTTATATCCGTTTTGGGGATGTTGGGTGCAACAGGAATAGGGGCTTTATTTTTTCTAGTGAAGCATGGATCACTGGATCCCATTTTTCTGGATGAAGTAAGTAATATAGATGTGAAAATTGCCTTCTTCTTTTTCATCATTGGTGCGGCTGTTGGTGTGGGCTTTGGCGTAATGCTGTGGGAAAAAATGATAAAAAAATTGGATCTGGTTAGTGATGAATTTATTGACAGACACATGGGAGGAAGTGTTTTAAAGAAGAAATAGGGAAAGAAAAAAGTGTCAGGAACCTTTTTTATGAAAAAAGCCCAAGAGCTAGGGCTGGTGAGTTTAGAAGAGTTAATGAGGTGCACTATGCGTAACTGTGCGTCAATCAGGGAATGGCACATGTCACAAGGAGAATGGTGAGAAATCCGATGAGCAATATCCTGACCAAGACCGACTATCAAGGTGCGGTCACGGACTATCGTTACGATAGTGCCAATCGCCTAGTTAGCATGCGCAATCCCGACTACGTCGAAGTGTGGTATCAGTATGACCCCGCAGGCCGGTTGCTGACGCGAATACTCTCGAATGGGACCACCACATCCTATGGCTATGATGACAACAATCGCTTGGTGAGTTTAAAGAGCGAGCATGCCAATGGAAGTGTCGTGGGCGAGCAAACGTATGCCCGGGATCGTGTAGGAAATATCCAAACGGTGACGACCAGCGAGGGCACGACGATGTTTACCTACGATCCCCTGTACCGCCTCACCGATGCTGTCTATCCAAGGGCGGGGAATACCTATAACTACACATACGATGGAGTAGGCAATCGCCTGACCCAAACAATAGACACAACCACCCAAGCCTACATCTATAACGAAGGGAATCGTCTGCTGGAAATCCGAGATGGCAGCGTAACCGGACCCTTGGTAAATCAGTTTAGCTATGACGATGATGGAAATATGACTGAACGTCGGGATGGATTAGGCACTCTTCTACAAAGTAATGGTACTGATGCCAAGGGACGTATCACGCAGATGACAACGGGCGGACAGCCCTTCACCTATGCCTATGACCCTTTTGATTATCGCATCAGTAAATTAGGGCCGGGCGTGGCTGCGGAGTATCTCCTCGAAGGTGAACATGTAGAAAAGGTGACAGGGAGTCATCAACCCGCCCAGTTCTTTCGTGGCGTGGTGATAGATGAAATCGTCAATGGGTATCAATACGATCCGCAGGGCGTCTGGACCAATTACACCTATGCACATGATTCACTGCAGTCGGTGGTCGGCCTCTCCGGGCATGAAGGTGCGACGATCCAGACGACTCAATATAGCCCTTTCGGTGAGGAGATCGATGGCGCAGGCGCCAGTTGCTCGGTCTTAAGATATACGGGGCGGGAACGAGATGCGGAGAGTGGGCTCTACTACTACCGGGCACGGTATTATGATCCTGAGCTCGGAAGGTTTATCACCGAAGACCCATTAGGATTTGGTGCGGGTGATGCAAATTTTTATGCGTATGTCGGGAATAATCCGATTAATGCTAATGACCCGAGAGGGTTAGAACCGGTCGGGGTCAATGTGGGTGTTTCAGGTGTTCTCGATCCCGGCAGGACAGCACCTGGCGGGAAAGGAGCTGCAAGTATTATATTAGCGATTGATATAGATACCCTAGAAATTTCGGCGGTTCTGCAGACTGAACGCGGATTAGGGAAAAGTACAGGGATCGGATCTCTGGGTATTTTTGGTAACGTCCTCATAGGAAGTGAAGATGCAACTTTAAGTAATTTAGAGGGGCCTGGGGTTTCTATGAGTGGGTCTTTTACGGGTAAATCGGGTATAGGTGTTGGTGGTGCTGTGTCTTTCCCGGACACCTCCGGGCCCGGCGAACCTTTCTTTACTGAGTTCGGTTTATCTCGAAGTACTCCTGGTTTCGAGGCTGGTATAACTCAAACAACAGGCACCCCGCTTTTTCGGAGTACGGTAATAGGGGACGCAGTTAACTCATTTAACAATGCAATAGAAGGTGTGCAAAATTTTTTCGGTCTATCGTCTAGCAGCTCAGTTTCTGGAGCATCTGGTGGGTTTCTGCTGTATCCCAATAAACCCAATGTGAATACGTTGCAAAGTGTATATTCTAAATAAAACAGAAACTTTGATGGATGAGCCCTAGGAAATTGTAAAAGGAGGAGTTGGAGATTGGATCTGATTTTCGTTCTTGGGATTTGTTTGATTGTCTTCGATCATTATTATATTGGGGGATACAATCGGATTGTGCTTGGGCACCCAAAATTTTCAGAGTTAAACGAAAAACCACTGATGGTTATTCCGGTGGGAAGTTTGCGGAGTAATTGTTTTAAGGGATTCAGAGTCCAAGAGGAAATTGTTCGAGAATTTAATGCGTTTTTATATAAATTCGCTGTTACCAATAGTTTTCTGATTATCGGAAAAACCTATTTAACCTATTTTCAAAAAGTCGAGAGAGGGGCCATTACCAGTGTTTCAGTGACCACGAAGTATAGATGTTTCCATGAAGTGCAGATTCTTATTTCACAAAAGGAATTTCCTTGTCACATTACGATAACGATGAGAACGTTTTTACCAGGTCCGAAAAAAGAATTCGAAAAGTTTGTAGGTTATTTGAAAGAAGAAATTAGGTGATTTCGCTCATCTTAATTACAGAATGACCGAATGCGTTTCGGATCAAGGTTATGGCGAAAAGGTACTTATTCATCGAAAGGTAATTTAAAGAAAAAACTTTCCATAGAAATATTTTCGTTTCAATCGAATAGGAGAGAAAAACCACAACGTCCTATGGCTATGACGACAATAACCGGCTGGTAAGTCTGACGACCGAGCATGCGAATGGAAGTGTGGTGGGTGAGGAAAGCTATACGCGAGACCGCATCGGCAACATTCTCACCAATAGCAGCAGCGAAGGGACAACGACGTTTACCTACGATCCCCTGTACCGCCTCACCGATGCCGTCTATCCAGGTGCGGGGAATACCTATAACTACACCTACGATGGAGTAGGAAATCGTCTGACCCAAACAGTAGACACGACGACCCAGTTCTACATCTATAACGAAGGGAATCGTCTGCTGGAAATTCGAGATGGCAGCGTAACCGGACCCTTGGAAAATCAGTTTAGCTATGATGATGATGGAAATATGACTGAACGTTGGGATGGATTAGGCACTCTACTACATAGTTACAGCACCGATGCCAAAGGCCGTATCACACAAATGATCACGGGCGGAGAGCTCTTTACCTATTCGTACGATCCAATGGATTACCGAATTAGTAAGGCAGGGCCTGGGGTGGCTGCGGACTATCTTCTCGAAGGGGAGCATGTAGAAAAGGTCACTGGGAGCCATCAACCAGCACAGTTCTTTCGAGGGGTCGTGATTGATGAAATCGTCAATGGGTATCAATACGATCCGCAAGGCGTCTGGACCAATTATACGTATGCGCATGATTCGCTGCAGTCTGTCGTGGGTCTTTCGGGACATGAGGGGGCAACCATCCAAACAACCCAGTATGCTCCCTTCGGGGATGAAATCGGCGGAGCTGGAGCAAGCTGTTCAGTTCTTCGCTATACTGGTCGGGAGCGGGATACTGAAAGTGGACTCTATTATTATCGGGCGAGGCATTATGATCCAGGGTTAGGCCGGTTTCTCACGGAAGATACGTTGGGGTTCAGCGAAGGGGTGAACTTTTATGCGTATGTAAATAATAACCCCATAAATTTGCGGGATCCCACAGGTCAATCTCCGCTGGATGCCTTAAGTAAATATCTGGGTTTGGGTTCAAAATTAACAAGAAACCAACTAGATAAGATCAAGGGATTAAGTAATATAAGAGATATACATATTGAAAGATTGAAGGCTTATAAGAAAAATCCAGATGCACATGATAATAAAGGTCACTTACAGAGGGCAGGTGATAACCTGATTCGAAGGCAATCAATAATAGACGGTAGAATCAAAGGGTTGACTCACAGTATTAATGATTATCAAAACCAAATCAATTCTCTTAAATCGTTGGATGGTCAAGGTTTTTTCGATTTATTTTTTAGTGTTGGAAACAGGTTCCTAATTGTATTAGGGCTTATACTTTCAGTGCCTGGTGATACTCCAGTCAACCCACCATCTGATTTCAATAATTCAAACCCGGAAGTACCTGATACCCAACCTTCTTTTAGTTTTAATATTGATCCTGCCTTCGCAGATGTATTCAATGCTTCCGCTGGAGGTTTTGTAATTTATCCGAATAAACCTAATACAAATATGCTCCAACAGGTTTATAAAAAATAATGGGAACTCATGAAGTGTGGAAAAGTGTGAGCCAAAACCTTTTCTTGGTCTTTTTGGAAAAATTTTCAAGTTTGCCGGAAGATTTAAATCTTCCCCAACCCTATTTTCTAGCCACGATTTTTGCCACCAAGGAAGAGTTGGCTATTGAACAAGAATTGGACCTGTTTGTTAACGAGTTATTAGATAAAGGGGTCTGCTATTTTGTTTGCGGTGGGAATGGAGGAGAAAGGTTGCATGATTGGGTGGATGAAACCATTGTTGAACGGGAAATCGATCAAAACATAAAAGAACCTGAAGATGGTCATATTTTAACAACGGATCTAATAGAGGATTCGTTAAAGGAAGTTGTATGGTTTGCTTTAAATGCAGCTCAACCTACAGAACATTATATAAAGCATAAACCGCCTATGGTTTTTTTTATTTTAAATTCATCGCCATATTTATCAGAGTTAAAAGTTTTGCTGAAGGATTTAACTATCGGGTCTTTATGAGACGTTGGGAAAGAGGAGATCCCATGCTATTCGGGCGAAATAAATATATGGAGGGAGACGAAAAGGTGTTAGGAGTCTTTGGATTTTTTGATTGATTGAAATTTATGTGTGATCTGAATGTGAAGGAAACAACGCTTATCTATGGGCAGGCCGGAAACATTCTTACTCGTGCTTGTTAAGGTTAGCTGGAAATATTTAAGAAACGTTAAAAATGATGGAGGAGAAATTTTAGTAAGAAATTAGTTTTAAAGACCAGTAAAAATGAAACAAAAGTAGACCCGTAAAACCACAATAGGGATGGAGGCTAAGGGTTTGTCTAGATGGTCTGTACTGGTGTATACGTAAATATACTTAATAATATAAATTTAGATAATTTTCTGAAAGAATTTCTTGTATCGCTCATACGAGTGCGGAGGGGGCTCTTAGAGGAGGTCGCATGAGGAAGCAGTGTATTATTAGCATTTTGCTTGGAATTGCGGTTGCGTTTGCCCCGCTATCTGCTTCCTCTCATGAAGCGAATGTCTTCGCTGAGAAAGGTCATCTTTCGCATAAATCGACAGATCCGTGTCCTCCTAAAAAACCCAAGTTCAATTTGAACCGTAACCTTCATGCTGCTTCGGAAGGTTTCCTATACTTAGTCGATCACTGTCCGCCTCCTACTCCACCTACGCCGTTAAACCTTTCAGCAACCGTCGTGGATTCAACAACAATTATGTTGCTGTGGGTGGCTGGAAATGGTGTGCTCGATCATTACGAAGTCGAGCAAAGTATTGGCAATGGATCGTTTAGTGTCATTGACTCATCTGTTGTGACCATAACGTTTCTTGATTCCGGTCTCAGCGGTGGCACCCTCTATCATTATCGTGTTCGGTCTGTAGATCTCGGCGGAAAAAAGAGTCCATATTCTAACGTGGTGAATACGACAACAGGGGGAGTCATCGACACAGCTGCCCCGTCGGTTCCGCAAAACTTCGCCTACCAGTTGGTGTCACCAACTCAAGTTGACTTAACATGGTCACCCTCGACTGACCTTATTGGAGTGACAGGATATTTCGTCGAACGTTGTGAAGGCGCAGTGTGTGCCAACTTTACCGGAATTGGGGCAACCACCTCGAGTACTGCTACAACCTTTAGCGATTCTGGAGTCATGGCGAATACAACCTACCGCTACCGAGTGCGCGCTCGCGATGCTGCTGGAAATTTAAGCGGCTTTACTCCGCCACTCATTGTTGATCCAACACCACCAATGGCTCCAGCAACGCTGACGGTTTCGATAGTCACCAGTACGCAAATCACGCTAACCTGGACCGCATCCAATGATAATGTTGGTGTGACTGGATATGAAATAGAACAGTGCCAAGGTGCAAGCTGTTCAAACTTCGCTCAGATTGCGACACCCTTAGGGACGACCATGAGCGATACGGATCTGCTCACTAACACAAGCTATAGCTATCGCGTACGGGCGATCGATGCTGCTGGCAACTTCAGTTCCTACTCTGGTACAGCCAGCGCAACTACAACCGCTGATACGCTGCCTCCGCTGGTTTCTCCAGTGGTTGGCCAAAGTCTTACTCAATCCACTGCGACAATTACGTGGACCACCAATGAGCCAGCCGATTCGCAGGTAGAATACGGGCTGACCACGGCGTACGGTAACGTCACTCCTCTCGATAGCACTCTGGAGACCAACCATAGCGTGTCTCTCTCCGGGCTGACCGCTTCCACCCTGTATCACGTTCGTGTTCTGAGTAGTGATGCCGCCGGCAATTTGGCAACCAGCGTTGATGCCACCTTCACTACTGCGCCGGATACCACCGGCCCCACGGTCACGATTGACCAAGCCGGCGGGCAAAGCGATCCGACCAATGGCAGTTCCATTAACTTCACCGTGGTCTTTAGTGAATCGGTCGCGGACTTCGCCACCGACGATCGGTAGGCGGCACAGGGCACGGTCACCGGCAGTGGCTACAACGTGGCGATCAGTGATATGACGGGCCCGGGAACGGTCGTCCTCGACATTGCGGCTGGCGTCGCGACCGATGGGCTCGGGAACCCGAACAGTGTCGCCACCGGCCCCACGGTCACGATTGACCAAGCCGGCGGGCAAAGCGATCCGACCAATGGCAGTTCCATTAACTTCACCGTGGTCTTTAGTGAATCGGTCGCGGACTTCGCCACCGACGATGTGACGGTAGGCGGCACAGCCGGGGCGACCACCGGCACGGTCACCGGCAGTGGCACCACCTACAACGTGGCCGTCACAGGCATGACCACTGGTGGCCTCGTCATCGCTACCATTGGCGCGGATATCGCCACCGATAGTGTGGGCAATGCCAACAGTGCCTCGACGTCCACGGATAACACCGTCACCTTCTCGACGGATACCACCGGTCCCACGGTCACATTGACCAAGCCGGCGGGCAAAGCGATCCGACCAATGGCAGTTCCGGCCACCGACGATGTGACATTAGGCGGCACAGCCGGGGCGACCACCGGCACGGTCACCGGCAGTGGCACCAGTGATATGACGGGCCCGGCGGCTGGCACGAACAGTGTCGCCACCATTCTCGATAACACCGTCACCTTCTCGACGGATACCACCGGCCCCACGGTCACGATTGACCAAGCCGGCGGGCAAAGCGATCCGACCAATGGCAGTTCCATTAACTTCACCGTGGTCTTTAGTGAATCGGTCGCGGACTTCGCCACCGACGATGTGACATTAGGCGGCACAGCCGGGGCGACCACCGGCACGGTCACCGGCAGTGGCACCACCTACAACGTGGCGATCAGTGATATGACGGGCCCGGGAACGGTCGTCCTCGACATTGCGGCTGGCGTCGCGACCGATGGGCTCGGGAACCCGAACAGTGTCGCCACCATTCTCGATAACACCGTCACCTTCTCGACGGATACCACCGGCCCCACGGTCACGATTGACCAAGCCGGCGGGCAAAGCGATCCGACCAATGGCAGTTCCATTAACTTCACCGTGGTCTTTAGTGAATCGGTCGCGGACTTCGCCACCGACGATGTGACGGTAGGCGGCACAGCCGGGGCGACCACCGGCACGGTCACCGGCAGTGGCACCACCTACAACGTGGCCGTCACAGGCATGACCACTGGTGGCCTCGTCATCGCTACCATTGGCGCGGATATCGCCACCGATAGTGTGGGCAATGCCAACAGTGCCTCGATGTCCACGGATAACACCGTCACCTTCTCGACGGATACCACCGGCCCCACGGTCACGATTGACCAAGCCGGCGGGCAAAGCGATCCGACCAATGGCAGTTCCATTAACTTCACCGTGGTCTTTAGTGAATCGGTCGCGGACTTCGCCACCGGCGATGTGACAGTAGGCGGCACAGCCGGGGCGACCACCGGCACGGTCACCGGCAGTGGCACCACCTACAACGTGGCGATCAGTGATATGACGGGCCCGGGAACGGTCGTCCTCGACATTGCGGCTGGCGTCGCGACCGATGGGCTCGGGAACCCGAACAGTGTCGCCACCATTCTCGATAACACCGTCACCTTCTCGACGGATACCACCGGCCCCACGGTCACGATTGACCAAGCGGTGGGCCAACTCGATCCGACCAATGGCAGTTCCATTAACTTCACCGTGGTCTTTAGTGAATCGGTCGCGGACTTCGCCACCGACGATGTGACGGTAGGCGGCACAGCCGGGGCGACCACCGGCACGGTCACCGGCAGTGGCACCACCTACAACGTGGCCGTCACAGGCATGACCACTGGTGGCCTCGTCATCGCTACCATTGGCGCGGATATCGCCACCGATAGTGTGGGCAATGCCAATAGTGCCTCGACGTCCACGGATAACACCGTCACCTTCTCGACGGATACCACCGGCCCCACGGTCACGATTGACCAAGCCGGCGGGCAAAGCGATCCGACCAATGGCAGTTCCATTAACTTCACCGTGGTCTTTAGTGAATCGGTCGCGGACTTCGCCACCGACGATGTGACGGTAGGCGGCACAGCCGATACGGGTCAAGTCTTTGGTTGACTAATACTTTTCACGAATAATTTGTTCTGAGAAAGGGGTTACTATCGCGTCAGATACTACGATCCCGAAGTCGGACGCTTCACGCAGCTGGACCCGGTGGGCCTCAACGGCGGCTTGAACCTGTCCTTGGCGAATTCCTAATTTCCGCTCCCAGCCCGATCTTTTGTCAGGCTTGATCTTTTCTGTCACCCTCCGTACTCTCACCTGCCATGAAACTTTTATTCATGGTTTTCACGTGCCTGGGTTCGCTCACAATCACACTCCTCAAACATGACGGCATGAGGGCGGTGGTGGCCGAGAATTTACTGTTGAAGCAACAGTTGCTCGTCCTCACTCGCTCACGAAAGCGTGCCCCTAATCTTGGATTTGAGGTCATTGCTTGACTTGGTATTTTTCCCCCGCTAGGTTTTTCTGGCTATGGCGGACAGTTGATGAATCGCACCTCGCAGACCGATCCGGATCAGCATCAACTGCAGACCGAATATGATCCCAACAACCATGCCATTAAGCTGACCGACCAAGCCGGGCATACGGTGACACGCGAAGTGGATCTGGTGGGCCGGGTGCGCAGTGTGACTGACCCCAATGCGAATACCACCACGTTTGAATACTATGGCCCCGAAGACCAAGGCCGGCTCAAAGCGCAGGGTGTAGTGGTTCAATGAAAACGGACACCGGGTTAAGTCCGTTTGGCTCTCCGTAAAGCCTTTCTCCTAGATTTGGGCCGCCGGTCTGATTTGGCACTGGCGGCTGGGAAAAATTTCTTTCCAGGTTGCCTCACAATCAACGATCTCCTCTATCCCCCCTACTCCGGGATCCCCCCATGTTGCCGAGCACCTTCCTCTGTCGCAACCTGGGCCTGGGCTTCAAACTCATTGGGACTGAGGTAGCCCAGTGTTGAATGACGCCGGTGGCTGTTATAAAACATCTCACTGTACTCAATCACGGCGGCCTTCGCCTCCTGGTGTGTCAGAAAACTTCGGTCATGCGTCCACTCTTGCTTCAGTGTGCCCAAAAACCTTTCCACCACCGCATTGTCCCAACAATTTCCTTTTCGACTCATGCTACACTGAAACTTATGAGTCTGTAACAACGCGTGATAATCGTGCCCGGCCTATTGGCTTCCCCGATCCGAATGGTGCAGCAGGCCTGGTGGGGGCTGCCGCCGGCCGACCGCCATCTTCAGGGCCTCTTCCACCAGCACACTGGCCAACGTCGCCTCCAGGGCCCACCCCACCACCTTGCGGGAAAACAGATCCACCACAACTGCCAGATACAACCAGCCAGCCGGGTCCACACGATATGTAATATCTCCCGCCCAGGCCTGATTGGGAGCAGCCACCGTGACCTGGCGCGCCAGGGGATTGGAGGCGACGGGATGGGCCTGCCGACTCTGGGTGGTGGTCGTCCACCGTCTTCGGCGTTTTACCGGAACCTGCGCGTTCCTCATGCGGGTGCGGGTCCGATACCGTCCCCCAGCGTGGCCGCTCGCCTGCAGCTCGTGCATCATCCGCCGACTGCCATACGTGGCATGGGTGTCTTGAGCAATCCGTTGGACTGCGGCCACCAACGCCAGCTCGGCTGTCACAGGCTTCGGCGGCTCGGCTCGCTGGAGAAAGGCATAATAGCCACTCCGACTGACTTGCATCATCCGACACAGCAGCGTCGGTGGATAGGCTCGCCGCTCCTGCTGGATACACTGATATCTCATCGCGATTCGCTCGCGAAGAAGGCCGTCGCTTTTTTTAAAATGTCCCGCTCCATCCGGAGCCGGCGATTCTCTTCCTGCATCCGCTGTAACTCCGCTTGCTTCGGCGTCTGGTGGCCTTTCCCAGGAAACGCGATCCCACCATCCTGTCCCAACTCCCGTTTCCACCGACGCAGCATGTCTCGAGTAATTCCCAAATTCCGCGCGGCGCCCACCAGGGTATACCCCTGTTCAGTGACCAAGGCCACCGCCTCCCGCTTACACTCGGGCGTATACTCTTTTCTCGCTTGTCCTGCCATCCTTCACCTCCTTGCCCGCAGTATGCCTCGGGCGTTTCGAGGGGTCCATTTCCATTAGACCACAACAGGGTGGGGCGAGTTCGCAATCGGACGCTCGTGCAACAAGCGGGCGCCGAGACCTGATGCCCTGCAAGCACTTGTATGCGGCGGCCACGACGCGCCCCACGACGCTCGGCGAGGTGCAACTCGTTCGCTCCCCTCCCCATCGCTGCACGGTGCACCTGGTCCGGCAACCGGCCAAGGGCCGGCGCTATACTTCGGTCTTGGGGCAGCCCGTTCGCTCCTCGCATAGTCGCAAACAGGCGACCCGGGCCCGTGAACCGTGGCTGCTTGCTTCCTCCCTAAGCTTACGGGCGTGGCCGGCCAAACGATCATACAGATCTATCGGCAACGGATGCAGATTGAGGAAGCCGTTCGGGATCTCAAGAGTGCACGCTATGGCTTGGGCTTCGCCGCCAGTCACACGCGAACCCCACAGCGGTTAGCGATCCTGCTGTTACTTGGAGCCTTGGCCTTGTTCGTGCTCTGGCTCGTGGGCCAAGCCGCCGTCCAGCAGAACCTTCACCACAGCTACCCAGCCAATACCACGAAACGCCGGCTCGTCTTGTCCCTCGGTCGACACCTCCTGAGTCGAACGCCGGGGGCGATCACGATACGTGATCTTGGCCGATCTCTCGCGCAACGCCAATTCCAACTTGTTCACGGCAACGAGGTATGAATTTGTGGGGAGCCCTTTTTTTACTCCCCTTCAAGGTTCAATGGTTGGAAGCTGGCATTGGAGATTTATGAGAGAATTATTGTTATGGGATAGGGCGCAAGGTTAAGTGTTTATGTTGCGGTGGCTTTGCCCTCAAATGGCTTTCTTCAAGCCTTAACGATTTGAGGTCCTCTTTGTGACTATTTCTTCAACCTTTTTACCGATTCCTTCCTCTCACAGGTTTCGTCCGATTCGGTGTGGAATAGTCGTTACCCTCATTGTGGCCCTTTCACTCGTATGCCTATCGACCACCCGCGTCATGGGGGCCGATTCTGCAGACACGTTGATGGAGCAGGGGCGGGCTCATTATGACATTGTTGACATGCTGTCACCTTGATGTTTAGATAGTATATTAAGTGTATGATTTACGTACAACATAAATTATGATAGTGTCATGATAAGAAGTTTTAAAAATCGGAGTACGGAAAGATTCTTTGGCGGAGAACGGGTTAAGGCCTTTTCAGGCTTTAAAAAGGCCGCGGAACGAAAGTTGGAGATTTTAGACAACGCCGAAGAACTGGTAGATTTATTGGTGCCGCCAGGAAACAAATTAGAAAGGCTCGGGGGAGAGAGAAAGGGCCAGCACAGCATGAGAATTAATGCGCAGTGGCGGATGTGTTTTGTGTGGAAAAAAGATGGCTCGTATGATGTGGAAATAACCGATTATCATTAGGAGAGGTTAGGATGGTTAAGAATAAAATGAGGCCGATACATCCAGGAGAAATTCTGGGAGAAGAATTTTTAAGGCCGTTACAACATACAGGGTTGACCGCGGCATCTTTAGCGAATGCGATAGGAGTGCCGCCCAATCGGATCACGGCCATTATCAAGGGACAGAGGGGCATTACGGGTGATACGGCTGTCCGGTTGAGTGAATTTTTTGGGAACACGGCTAAATTCTGGATGAATCTCCAGGCATCCTATGCTTTGCGAATGGCTGAAAAAGCTTTGCCCAACAGGGTTCGAAAAAATATTGAGGAGCAGAGAGCGGAATTTGTGTCTGTTTGAAAAGAAAATCTCATTAATTGTCAGTGCTGGAATTTCATTTACCAGAAAGGGCACGGTCCTTTGCTCTGCTCAGGATGATATACTTGGGACATCTGGTGCGGTAACCCCTCACCCCATCTCTTCCTTTCTCTTCGGGGTATTGTCAACTTAAGGTGCTGCGGCCAAGTTGGGACGCGCTCGCCGAGCGATGGCATTGTCTCTTACGCGCATACCGCTTCCTGCCAAACTTGGAACGCCTGAGTACGTAAGAGCCGATAGTTGACCGCCTGCATCAGGTGGCGGCTGAGACGAAAGAGATTCTGTGTGAGTCCGTGCAGTGTGAGAAATCTTTGAGCCTGAGTCGAGGAAGAAAATCCTCGCATATGATACTCTTGTTGCCGGGTCGGTTCGTGCGACACTTCCGCTCGGTTATTCGCATAGACCGATTGATATGCTCGACGGTCGGCATGACGGCCCGGTGTGCGGCGCCGTAGCTTTTGAGTTTGTCGGTGATCATCCAGCGCGGCTCACGGCCTTGGCCTTTCAGTAAGCGGCGAAAGAAGCGTTCCGCCGCTTTTTTGTTACGATGACACTGCACGAGAATATCAATGGTATCGCCGTCTTGATCCACGGCTCGCCAGAGATAGTGTCGGGCCCCTTGGATGGTCACAAACACTTCGTCGATGTGCCACGTATCACCGAGACGCCCTTGTCGTTTCTTGAGCTTGCGTGCGTATGTAGGCCCAAATTTCTGACACCACTGGCGAATGGTTTCATAAGTCACCGTGACTCCACGTTCAGCTAAGAGTTCTTCGACTTCACGGAAACTGAGGCAGAATCGATGGTAGAGCCAAACGGCATGACTGATAATTTCGGAAGGAAAGCGATGGCGTTGGCAGCTGGGCTTTTTGGTTGTCATGCTGCCCAGTCTGCCAAACGCGGGTTAAGTTGACAATACCTGATAAACCCCTCCCGGGACATGAAGTCATGGTTTTCTGGCCATGATCCAATCGTCATTGAAGGGACTAGATTATTGCAATAACGCAGGCCTGACCCTATCACAGCCTGACGTTTGACTACACCCCCGGGGGTCGCATCCGCAGCCGCAAAGCACTCGATGCCAGTCTCACCGAAGTCAGCCGCACGGATTATCTCTACAATGCCGTGGGGCGCTTAAACGGCCTGTGGGCCGGACAAGGCGAACTGGTGAGCTTTGTGTACGATGACGGCGGACGGCTTACTGAACAATGGCTCCCGAATGGCGTCAACACGCGCTATACCTACAATGTCGATAACACGCTTGATCAGGTGGACCATCGCACGGTCGGCGGCACCCTTTTAGCGCAACAAAACTACACCTATGATACACTGGGCAACCGGGAAACGGTCATTGACAATGACCCCTCGTGTAGTACCGTTACGACTTCAACCTATGCGTACGATGAACTCAATCGCCTGACGCAAGTCTTGACCGATGAAGATGAGGGTGGCTTGATCACCAATACCCAAGACGATTACACCTACGACATCCTCAGGAATCGCACGAGTCGCACCATTGGTGGCACCACAGAAGTCTATCTCTACGATGCCGCCAATCAACTCACCACGATTCGGCAAGGGACGGAGGCCGGCCCTATCCTCTCCAGCTTTCAATATGATCTCAATGGGAACATGGAGAGCAAGGCAGGCACAGGTGAAGTCCTTTCGATGATCTACAACGCGTGGGACCAAGTGACGCAAACGCAGAAGACATGGGCGCATACCGAGACGTATGGCTACGATGATCTGGGGCGGCGTGTGAGAAAGACCGTTGGGGGCGCGGAGCGACATTACCTCTACGATGGCCTCGATATCATCGCCGAATATGGCAGCACCTGGACAACCACGCCGACCGCCAGATATGTGCATGGCCCAGGGATTGACACCCCCCTCATCCGCATCGGCGGTGGACTCATCGAGTATTATCATCAAGATGGCCTCGGCAGTGTCGTGGCCGTGACGGACCAAACAGGGGAAGCGCAAGGCACAGTCCGCTACGATGCGTGGGGCAACCCCACCCTCAAAACCGGCACCGTGCCGCAGTATGGATATACAGGCAGAGAACCCGACGACACGGGATTAGTGTACTACCGCGCCAGATACTACGATCCGGAGACGGGACGCTTCACGCAGGCTGATCCGATTGGGCTCCAAGGCGGCACCAATCTTTATGCCTATGCATTAGGGAATCCTACCAATTATACCGACCCCATGGGGACCACACCGTGGTCCGTAGCCAGTGCTAATGCTAATGCACAGAATACCGGCTATACGTCTCAGGGTAGTGGGGGCACAGGCCTGAGTGGGCTGGGGTATGGGGGACAAGGTCAAGGTTCTCAACAGGATACGCAGAACCCCGTACAACTAGCCTATAAGGAACACAATTCTAATACGAATCCAGCTAACGTGCCAAAGCATGAAAAAGGCAAAGCAAATAAAAAGAAAAGTCGTGGTGGTGAAAAGGCAGACCCAGGACGTCGTCCGAATACTATTAAGCCACAGAACCACAAGGGCCCCTGGCCACCTAAGGATTCACCAAAACCTAAAACACCAATGCCTAATAAAGGCCCAAAAATTAAGACGCCGGGTCCAATCTTTATCAATCCTTGTATGTTTGCTCCTGGGATTTACTACCCTGGCGTCCCTAGTCCTGGTGACCAAATTGCCAAGCGTTAACTATCTTTGATAAAGAGATTTATGAAATGTTTTTTCCAAATACTGGGAATTTGAAAATCTAAGATGGATTACTATAAAGCCGCTTTCAAGCAGATTACGAAAACGCCCCCTAATCCTCAAAAGGCTCTTCAGTATTTACAAAAAGCTCATGCTGAAGGGAATCCTGATGCCACCTATGCCCTAGGAACCTGGTATTTATTTGGACAACATGTAGGAAAAAACTTAAGAAAGGCCGTTGCTTTTCTTCAAGAAGCCGCGCGGTACAATGTTGCAAATGCACTGTATGACCTGGCCATCTGTTACGAAAAAGGAGAAGGAATTAGAAAAAGCGAACGATTGGCCTTTGAATATTACACCCGTGCAGCTTTGTATGGAGACCACCAATCTGTGCACGAGGTTGGTCGGTGCTATTATTATGGAATTGGTGTCAAACGAGACAAGAAGGTGAGTGATATTTGGTTAGAGCGTGCTGAAACTCTTGGAATCTTAAAAAAGGCTACAAAAAAGGTAAGGGGTCAGGTTGGGTATGGGGTCAAGACTTGATTTAATACATTGTTAACGGGTTCGTTGCTTCTCGCGCTTCCGTTTCACCGAGTAGGTCTCTCGCATTCCTCCCGTCGTTCCGTCTCTATCTTTAGTCGCTGCAATTTCTTGCGGTTCTTGCCTTAGCTGCGTTTGCCCGTTGTGCCTTGGAAAAGAAAAGGGGTCAAATCTTTGGTTGAGAGTTTCGTTTTTAACTCTTCGGCTTTCTTTTAGCCACTAACCTTTTTATGTGCAAGTGATCTTCTATTCCGAGAAGGGGGCGTGAGCTGAAGTATTAGTCAACCAAAGATTTGACCGCATGCCGTCATCGGCGGTGTGTCTAGCGGGTTCAAGTCCCGCGAAAGGAGTTGTTCGTACACCTTTCTAGCACCGGGAAGCAGCGTCTGAGTAATCAGGGGTTGAAGTTTCCCATGGGCAAAGCCGCAGGCCGTAGGGCAAGCGAACCTAGATGTAATGGGGTCATAATGGGGTCAGGCCTGCGTTAATGCTTTGATATATCCACGAAGCTGAGAGGGAAGCCCATCCTGCCCTCGCACGCTTGCATCTATTTTTCCAATTTGATGACTCAAGGTGGAGGCATCACGATTCCAATAAATCCCCACTTCCTGAATGGTTGCCGTACCAACCGGTGTTTTGATTGATCCACCGGGTATAGCGGAAGGCCAGATTTTGCATGATTTGGCTCAACGGTTTTTCCTTCACTTGAATGGCAAAATGGAGGTGGTTGGTCATGCAACAGAAACCATTAATCCGATGGCGATAGCGCTCGCCTCCCTGGTGGAGCAACCCATACACGTGATGCCGGTCTTCGTCAGCGAAGAAAATATCCTGGCCCCCATTCCCCCGAAGAATCATATGATAAACCCCTCCCGGGACATGAAGTCATGGTTTTCTGGCCATGATCCAATCGTCATTGAAGGGATTAGATTATTGCAATAACGCAGGCCTGACCCTATCACGGCCATCCATGGCCTCGTCACCCCTCTTGCAGGCCGGCGCCGGGCGCTGATGCGCAATGGCACCTTGAAACGGAATATGGTTGAGTATGGGTCGCCCGCCGTTCGTCGATCACAGGGCAAATACACGCACCGGTTTTTCACCAGAAGCCAGGCAATGTTTCAAAGGTGGCGTTCAGAGCGCAGACGTCAGAGCGCGGTGAAGCATTCGTGTCGTCCTCTCACGCGCAGACGCGAGAGCGGCCGCCACTACTCCCCCCAGCGCCCCCCAAGGGGACCTCAAGCGGGTAGATTCACATAACGCGGGTTATCCGCCAGAGCCCCGGCCCCACGAAACCGCACGCGGGGTCGACCCTCCGGTTCGCCAGGCCGGATAACCAGTCGTTATGCGAACTGCCCGCGCCGCGAAGACGCGGTAGGGTGTGCGCAGCGCACAAAATAAAAAATAGCATCGTATCCCCACCCACCCTCGCGTCCGCCTGCGGGCGGCTTCAGCCAGAAGCTGTCTTCCGCTCCGTCCTCAGCGGCCGTCCCCAGAACAACGACACACACAGACGAATCGAAATCACGCAGTTAAAAAGGGAAGCGTATATTTTGTTGGGAGGCGCTCGCGAAAATCGTGAAGCGCAGTGGGCTAGAAGCGGAGAGGTGGGCTTGTCCTCAATGAGGATTACGCAACTTCGATGTGGACATGCGCCGCATATCCGAGCTGCTTCAGGAGTTGCTCGCAGTCGTCCCACGTCAGTCCGAAGGCCCGGACGTCGGCCACGCCGAGGCGGGCGACCGCGTCGCGAATGGCCATGAGATGTTCCGACTCAAACTCCCCCTCCATCAAAGCCGATTCAGCCCACGTGACGAGCTCAGGGAGCGAGAGCTCATGCTGGAGGTAGGCAGCGAGTTTGTCTGCGACAATCTGGCGAGTAATGATCTGACTCATGGTTCCACCTGTTTATGGCCGTGATCGAGGGGATATTTCTCGTGCATTTCGACGAGGGTGCCCTGTTCGTTGTAGATTTCTTGGTAAAATCGCACTGTTACTTCGATGGCGTCAACCTCTTTCACGTACCGAGCTTTCCAGCCGTGGCGGCCGAGCACATCCAGCCAATAGCGTCGTCCACCGGAAGCGAGGTTCTTCCAGTTAGGAAACTTCCGTTCATTGTGTTCACGCGTGCTCACTCAGGGAATTGTCCGTAACGGCAAAACGATCATCCTGTACTCTTCGCACACTTATAGCATGGGTGTGCTCAATTGCCTACCATCGCTTGGCAGCTAAAAAGGGAAGAAGAATTTCGGTGACAAGTGTGCTAAGCTGCCGCCGCAGTGGATTCATGATCATGGCGGTGATCACCAACCAACACCAAGGATGTGACCAACAGAGGGAGGCCGAGCGCACAGCGAAAACGCGCGTCTGGGCAAAAAAGTTGTTGGAAGGAAGGAGCTCAGGACCACACGGCGGCTAAGTGGAAGAAAGCATAGAGGAAATTGGGCAACGTACGGCGACGAGTCGTAGGGCCGAGTGGTTTACTCCCGCGCGAGATACTACGATCCTGAAACCGGGCGATTTACGCAACCCGACCCGATTGGCCTCCAAGGCGGTACCAACCTCTACGCCTATGCGGGCGGGGATCCCGTCAACTTTACCGACCCGATGGGGACGATCCCGCGATCAAATTCTGGGACCAACGCCAATACGCAGAACGTGAGTTATACTTCTCAGGGTGGAGGAGGTACTGGTCTGGGTGGGCAGGCCAATCGGTTACTTGGGGGGGGACTTCAGAAGGTGGTAATGACTTCACCGTGCTGACAGGCTTCCGAGCCCCAGGACCGTCCCCTTCACCAGAGGACGTCAATACCTTTACTCCTGGTGGGCCTGCCTCGGTTGGTGTGGCTGGTGTTGGAAAACTATTTAGCCCAATTGTGAACTTTGTTAGTAGGAATATTCAAAAAGCAAGGATAGTGCTGGGCTTTGGGTCGAAAGTTGAGAATTTATTGTTGCCTGGGGGAAATGCACTTGGGCAGGCCGGAAGTCGGGAGAATATACGTGTACTATCTGGGGGCATTAATGACGCGCAAAAGCTCTTTAATCAACTTTCTAATGGTGGTCAAATTGTGAAGGGGAGCTCATTTCCAGGCACCTTGGTGAAGTTGCCGAATAGGGGAACTGTAGGCTTAAGAACTAAAATGACAAATAGTCCCAACACCTCAGCAACAATTGATGTAAATATTCCCAATATTTCTATTGCAAAGATCAAATTTACTCCATGAGAATGTATATGTTTATGGCTGATATTGAAAAAGATTTCTTGACGGAATGTAAAGAAGATTATGTTGGATTATGGGTACTCGTTCGGGCATATCGTGAAGCGAAACCTGAAATTTCTACCGATAGTATTCGTACTGAAGTCCTTTCCTTACTTAGTAAATTACTAAAGGAAAATAAAATTATTGCCGGGAATCCTAATGCATCTGGTGAATTTGTTAAATGGGAATTGTCGGAAGAAGAATGTGTAAACCAAATTGAAATGCTTTGGTCGAGTTTAGGGAGAGAGCCAGATATTGGTGATATTGTGTGGTTGACTTCTTTTGAGTAAATGGAACTACGGGTCAAACTCCGACTACGAGACTACGGGTCAGATCTTTGGTTGACTAATACTTTTCACGGATAATTTATTCTGGGCGTTAGACGTCCCAACTTGTTCGGTTGAGTTTCCTTCTTTCCTTTCTTCTTCAACCTGCCTGCAACCTGCCCCGTGAACAACTGTGTAACACATGGCCGTTTGATCCTCGAAGACTTCACCAATGAACCATGGGTGGATCCGACGACTTTATTTTACGACCAAGCCGATCGTTTATTGCCACGCACCGAGGCCGGCAATCTGGTCAGGCGCATCAGTACGCCGCCAAGATACGGGTCAAGTCTTTGGTTGACTAATACTTTTCACGGATAATTTTGAGGTGGGGGTAGGTGTTGATGCATAAAATTTTAATTGATTAGTTGCTTCTCGCTCTTCCGTTTCGCCGAGTAGGATTCCCGCGTTTCTTCCGTCGTTCCCTCTCCGTTTTGAGTCGCTGCAATTTCTTCTTGCTCTTGCCTTAGCTGCGTTTGCCCGTCGTGCCTTGAAGAAACGCATCCAGTACTTGGATGATGGGTTTGGGTCATGGGGTCAAGACTTGATTTAATACATTTTTAACTCATTAGGTGTTTCTCCGGCTTCGTCTCACCGAGCAGGTCTCCCGCGTTCCCCTCGTTGTTCCCTCTCCGTTTTTGGTCGGTGAAATTTCTTACAGCTCTTGCCTTAGCTGCGTTTACCCGTCGTGCCTTGAAGAAAGGCATCCAGCACTTGAATGATGGGTTTGCGTTGCGCGGGGGAGAGTTGTTCGAGTTGGCTGAAGCGCTACTTCGTCGCATCAGCCAAGAATGTCGGCTAGGGTGGTTCGCACGGCCTGCTGATCCTGCGGTGTGAGTTGGCCTAAGGTTTTGCGCACCAATCGTTGTTCCAGCGTAAACAGTGCCGGTTTGATCACGGACGCTTTGAGGAGCCCAGCCTGGTGCCATGCCGTGATTTGGCGTTCACCAAATGCTAGGGGGCCCCGCACCTGACTGCTTACAGCCAGCAGAATAAGGTCGGGTTTCGCGTGATGGTAGGCCTGCGTGCTGACGACGATGGCGGGGCGTTGTTTGTGTCCCGTCTGATTGGAAAACGGAAACGCGACCAGGACAATGGTGCCGAAGTTATAACTGGTCGTATTCGGCATCGTCCGGGTTATTCCAGATCTGGTCTAGCACGGGTTCTGACGCTGCCTGCACCGCTTGGGTGAAGGACCGCTCGTCATCCCGCTGTTTCAGAAAATCAATAAAGTCTTCGACTTCCAGGAGCCGATGCGGCGCTAATCCCTGTAGTTTGCCCAACACGTGGTCCAGTTGGTGAGTCGGTGAGTCCATGGGCCCTCCTTTTAGATGCCTCCCTAATAGGCTTGACGGGTCCGGGCTTCTCGCATCAAGCTATCGAACACAAATAAAATCCGTTCTCGATCTTCTGGCGCTAAAGCTGTCAGCGCCTGCCAGCGTTCGAGCATGACCTTATCTTGCACGGTATCGAGGTCATTGTCACCCACCAGATAATCCAGCGTGACTGCCAACGCCTCCGCTAGCTTGCGGGCCACCCCAATCGAGGGAATAGTCTCCCCCCGTTCGTAGCGCCCAATAATCGCTCCGGACGTCCCCACCTTCTTGGCCAATTCTGGTTGCGACCACCCCTGCTGCTTGCGCAGGGCAAGGAGGCGACTCGCAAAGATCTTGTCTCCTGTTACCATTATTCTTACCAAAGAATCGTGTAAGTGCTGTGAAATCGTCGGGTTCATAGAATTTAACTACCTAAGAGGTGATGGTCAATACCAATAAGGCTTGATGACTCTAGCACATATTGGTACGTTTCGTCATCCATTGGTGATGAAAAATAATTTTTCTGGAGGTGCGGTCGATGGCCAGAATTTCTGAGACGCTGATTGAGCAGCTCAAGTTCGATGTGTCGCTCCCACCTTTAGTTGAAGCACACGGCATCACTCTGAAACCTCACGGCCAGGATCTTCTTGGTACGTGTCCTTTCGGATCATGCAGAATTTAGGGTTCTGGCAGCACAATACGATCAGGTGCACATAAATTTATGGCACTCCTCGTGGGTTATGTCGCCTCTCCTTTTGAGCGAATTGCGTCGTCTTTTATTTTTAGGTCGCTGCCGCATCTCATGCTGCCTCTTCCTGGCGTCATAGCCCCTTGGTCCGTGGGAAGAGGGCACGGGTACAGGTCAAGTCTTTGGTTGACTAATACTTTTCACGGATAATTTATTCTGGGCGTTAGATGTCCCAACTTGTTCGGTTGAGTTTCCTTCTTTCCTTTCTTCTTCAACCTGCCTGCAACCTGCCCCGTGAACAACTGTGTAACACATGGCCGTTTGATCCTCGAAGACTTCACCAATGAACCATGGGTGGATCCGACGACTTTATTTTACGACCAAGCCGATCGTTTATTGCCACGCACCGAGGCCGGCAATCTGGTCAGGCGCATCAGTACGCCGCCAATGGGAATCTCATCGTCTTAACCGATCCGGACCAACACACGCTTCATACGGAGTAGGATAAAACCAATCAGCCCACCAAGATTCAAGATCAAGCTGGACATAGTGAAACGGTATGCACGGCATACGGTTAGACTCGATAAAATTGAGTAATCTCACGATTGAAAATTGATCCCTATAAGAGCTGCGATAGGTAGTTGCCTGTTGAGGGGTTATTGGTCACTTCCCTTTTTCCTTCAACCTTTCAGAAATCTGCACCGAGCGGATGGGTGTGCCAATGGAAGCGGGCTGGACTTTTGTTATCGGCTTTCCTGCATTTTTCTGATTCATCACGTACAATATTTCTATGGTGAAGTTCTGCATGGGGAAAGTGTGGGTATGGATGCTTTTTCTGGGGCTTGGACTTGGCGTTCTGCCCAGTTCGGGCCAGATGTTGATGTCGTACAAGCCTCAGGTGCCTGCTCATGAATCGTTGCAGTATGCTATTTCGCTACTAGGTATTCCCGCCGGTACCGCGACGATGGATTCAACGCCCTCAATTTCACAGGAAGGCCTCTCGACTATACAGTTTAACTCGACTGCCACGTCCAACGCTTTCATTTCATTCTTTTTCCCGGTCAACAATGTAGTAAATTCTACGGTTCATGCTCAAACCTTACTTCCGATCCATGTATTCTTTCAGCGTCGAGAGGGAACGCGCCATGAAGATTTCGATATTACCTTCGATCATCAATCTCAGCAGGTGACGATTATCAAGGATGGAACGCGGAGCATTATGGCTATTCCGGCGTATACGCATGATGGGTTGTCCTGCCTGTACTATTTGCGTCAGTTGCCCTCGCTTGTTCCTGGGAAATCGGTTTTTGTGACGATTCACCATGATAAGAAAAACTATGATGTGGAAGTGCAAGTTGAAGCGATTGAGTCAGTACACGGTCCATGGGGAGAGGTAGAAGCCCTGCGCCTGTTAGCCATCATGCCGTTTCGTGGTATTTTTTCAAATGAAGGCAATATTCGTTTTTGGTTGACCAATGATCTGAAACGAGTGCCGGTGAAGATGGAGGCCAGCATGATCATCGGGTCAGTGGTGGCGGTCTTGGAGGAATGGCCATTGTCACGAAAATCGGCTCGACTTTTTTACCAAAAGGCCTATAATGAAAATCACTAGGTAGGAGAAAAAAAGGACTTTTTTGAAATGTCAAGACCCATTTCGCTCACTCAACACATTTTGACTCAGCAACGATTGCACCCTGAGGCCACCGGGGAGTTTTCCGCCATCATGACCCAAATCGCGTTGGGCGGAAAAATGATTGCGCAAGATCTCCGGCAAGCAGGCCTTCTCGATATTTTAGGCGCAACCGGGGAAGTCAATGTCCAAGGCGAGGAAGTGCAGAAGCTGGATCAACGGGCCAATGAGACGTTTGTTCAAGTGTTTGAATCGAGTACACTTGTTCGGACCGTGATCTCCGAGGAAATGGAAGACCCGTATACCGTGGTTTCGGCAGAGCGGACTGGAAAGTACGCGGTATTTTTCGATCCCCTCGATGGCTCATCCAATATTGATGTCAATGCGTCCCTAGGTTCGATCTTTTCAATCCATCGATTGTCGCCATCGCCTTCGGGAAATGGCGGTGCGAGTTTTTTGAAGCCGGGTGCTGAGCAGGTGGCAGGAGGCTATATTCTCTTTGGCGCGAGTACGATCCTGGTGTATACGTGTGGGGATGGGGTTCATCTATTTACCTTGAATCCTGGTATTGGTGAATTTTTTCTATCTGGGTCGAATATCACGATGCCTGCGCGCGGGGCAATTTATTGCCTCAATGTGGGGAATTGTCTGAAATGGTCAAATGGAATGAAAAACTATATTGATCACCTTCAGGAAATCGATCCGGCCACGGATCGCCCGTATTCCCTACGCTATACCGGATGCTTGGCCGCCGATGTGCATCGTGTGCTCTTAAAAGGCGGGCTGTATTTGTACCCAGGAGAGGTCGACAAACCGGAAGGGAAGCTTCGGCTTATGTATGAAGCGGCTCCCTTGACCTTTGTCATTGAGCAAGCTGGTGGCATTGGGAGTACAGGGTTTGAACGGATTCAGACCATTCAGCCTAAGACGCCACATCAACGAGTGCCGTTAGTGATTGGGAGCCGAGATGATGTGGAGTTGGCCGAGAAGTTTCTTAAGCCGGAGATGGGCTAAGGGTTCGCGCAAGAATAAGTTCCCAGGTTTGGGTGCTGAGACGCCTGTCTGGCAAGGCGCGAGGACTGCGCATACTCCTCGTATGGAAAGAACGAGCAACGCCGCCAGACAGGATGGATCGACGCCCAAACCTGGGAAGTTATTCTTGCGGGAACCCTAACTGAATTGTTTTGGGGATGCGTGTAGCGCCTGGAGCATTATAGTTGTTCTTCGTAGTATGACCAGGTGTATGATAAATAGGAGGAACCAGGATGGCTCTGCGAGCCATTTTTCTCAGCATCAGCGTGTTGCTCGGCCTTGGGGTTGGATTTGCGTCTGGCTCGGGCGACAGCATGCACCTTTTCATTGGCGCAGCGCTCGGAGCCTTGATAAGCGGGATTATCATTGCCGTCCAGCAATCGCTTCAACGTGTTCCTTCGGTGATGGCAATTGGTGCTGGGGTGGGATTCAGCATCGGCGTTATCCTGGCTGGTGTGCTCATTTTCTCGGCTGGTCAGATTTTTCCCCAGCCCACGCTCGTGACACAATTTGGAACAATGGCGGTCTTGATTGTCCTGCCGTATCTTGGTCTCATTGTGGGCCTGCGGCTAGGGGAATCGAGTGACTGGAAAATTGGTACAAAAGAGGAAGAGGCGTCTAACAGGAATGCCGCGGTTCCAAAATTATTGGATACGAGTGTGATTATTGATGGGCGTATCGCCGATATCTGTGAAACCGGGTTTATTGAAGGCAGCTTTATTATTCCTCAATTTATTCTACAAGAGTTACAACATATCTCGGACTCGGCTGATGGGTTAAAACGTGCTCGTGGTCGACGAGGTCTTGATATTCTAAATCACATTCAGAAGAAAATCGATATTGACGTGACCATTGTTGAAGAAGATTTCCCGCATATCAAAGAGGTCGATGCGAAGCTTGTTGAATTGGGCAAGAAGCTTGGGGCTAAGATTTTAACGAACGATTTGAATCTTAATAAAGTGGCCGAGTTGCAAGGCGTTCGCGTGCTCAACATCAATGATTTGTCCAATGCGCTGAAACCGGTGGTCTTGCCAGGTGAAACGATTCGAGTGTTTGTGTTAAAAGAGGGAAAAGAAACTGGACAAGGCGTGGCGTATTTGGATGATGGAACGATGGTTGTTGTGGATAACGCGAAGCGAAGTATTGGCAAAAATGTGGATGTCATTGTCACGAGCGTATTGCAGACGAGTGCTGGACGCATGATCTTTACTCGCCTGAAAGAAGAATCGGATCGAGACGTGTTGAGCTTCGTACGTGGCTGATTGGATTACGGCGGTTGTCCCCGCGGCGGGCCGTGGGGTCCGTATGGGTGCCGGTGTTCCAAAGCAGTTTCTCACCTTGGGCGGTGTTCCACTGCTCGTTCATTCTCTTCAAACTTTTGAGGCTGCTCACATCATTTCTGAAATCATACTCGTGGTGCCACAGGACGATTGTCAGTATTGCCGTGAAGAGATTGTCCCATCCTACGGTCTCAAGAAAGTGTCTCAGGTTATCGCAGGCGGGCGACGTCGACAGGATTCCGTATTAAATGGTGTACGGGCTGCCAACTCTGCAACGGACATTGTGGTGGTGCATGATGCGGTTCGGCCTTTCGTGACACTCAAGATGATTACTCAGGTTGTTGAAGCCACGCGAAATCACGGCGCGGCTATTGTGGCTATGCCAATGCGAGATACTGTCAAGCGTGTCAATGGCGAGGGGATAATCAAAGAGACGCTCAATCGAGAAGAATTATGGTTGGCCCAAACCCCCCAGGCTTTTCGGCTTGATGTGTTGCTCCGAGCCCATCAACAAGGCGAAACCGATGGCGTTGATGCAACCGATGATGCGTTTTTAGTGGAACGATTAGGGCTTACCGTGGCGATTGTCCAAGGCAGTTCCGATAATATCAAAGTCACGAGACCGGAAGATCTTCACATGGGCGAGGCTATTTTTACCGCTAAAAGTTCAGGTACCTGTACATAAGGGTTCGCGCAAGAATAACTTTCCCTGTTTGGGCGTCGATCCATCCCGTCTGGCGGCGTTGCCCGTCCGAGGAGTATGCGCAGTCCTCGCGCCTTGCCAGACAGGTGTCTCAGCACCAAAACAGGGAGAGTTATTCTTGCGCGAACCCTAACCCCCGTGCGCTCTTTTCAGGCATGACCAATTTCCTGTATTCTTTTGGGTAACGTATTTTTCCCTTGGCAATGAGTTAACCTTCACCCCCACCCTCTCCCCTCAGGGGCGAGGGAGTCAGATTTGAGATGTGCGAGTAGAAAGTTCCAGTACTGTAAATCATTATTCGATATCACGAATGAGAGGATAGTGCATGCGGATCGGAATTGGGTACGATATTCACCGACTGAAAGAAGGAAGGCCGCTAATATTAGGTGGCATTCACGTGCCACACACGCATGGGTTGGACGGTCATTCCGATGCCGATGCCTTGACTCATGCGGTTTGCGATGCGCTTCTAGGGGCAATGAACGAGGGCGACCTTGGACGCTATTACCCCAGCAGTGATCCCACGTGTAAGGATATGATTAGTCTTGATATGTTACAGGGAGTCACTGAAAAACTTGCTCAACGGGGGTTCCGTCTTGTTAATCTAGACACGGTGATTATTGCCCAAGCCCCGAGCCTGGGTTCCTATTTGGCCGATATGGCCAAACGACTGGCTGAGGTGCTTGCGGTTGATCCTGATTTGGTGAGCGTCAAAGTCAAAAGTGGGGATCACATTGGCGCGATCGGGAGGATGGAAGGCATTGCGGCTCAAGCCATTTGCCTTATTGAATCAATTCGTGCGCCGTCGTGATTCCCTGAAGGATTTGTATGAAAATGTTTAAAGACATTGACCAAGACTTACGTGCCGTGTTCGAGCGGGACCCGGCTGCGCGAAGTCGTGTGGAAGTGATTCTGACCTACGCCGGTTTTCAGGCGTTGATGTTCCATCGAATAGCTCATCGATTATGGAGGATGAAGTTGCGGCTGTTGGGACGATTGCTGTCGCAATTTTCTCGATGGATTACGGGTGTGGAAATTCATCCAGGGGCAATCATTGGCCATGGGTTTTTTATCGACCACGGCATGGGCGTGGTCATTGGTGAGACAACCGAAATCGGCGATTTCGTGACCTTGTTCCAAGGTGTCACGCTTGGTGGAACGGGAAAAGAAAAAGGCAAGCGGCATCCCACGTTAGGCAATCATGTGGTGGTAGGATCTGGCGCGAAAGTCCTCGGCAATATTCGGATTGGTGATTTTGTGAAAGTCGGGGCCAATTCGGTGGTGTTGCGATCCGTGCCATCGAACTCTACGGTCATTGGGATACCAGGGCGAATTATCAAAACCGTGGGAGACCGAGTCCCGGAAGAATCCATGGACCATGCCAATATTCCCGATCCAGTGGCTGAACGGTTTGAGGCCATGGAACGGGAAATTATTGAATTGCGGAAGAAATTAGAAAATCCTGAAACGTGATGATGTGAAAAAAATCCCTCCACAACGAAAAAGTATTGAATCAAGTCCTATTCAATCATATACTGCCATGAGATGGACTCGATGGAGTCCATGTCCTTTCGATTGCACACATCTTCATTCGAATCATTTGCCAATAACGTTCTTGAGTTTTCTCCAAAAGTTTCAACCTTCCACAGGAGGGACTGATCGTGAGTGAAGGTTTCAGAATGACCAAGAGGGTTCAAGAAATCTTGAGTTACTACAGTGGTGACGCGCCAGGAATTCGCGCGAATCTCGCCAGATTACTGATGAGTGGCCGATTAGGCGGGACAGGACGACTCGTCATTCTTCCAGTGGATCAAGGCTTTGAGCATGGACCGGCGAGAAGTTTTGCTCCAAACCCTTCGGCTTATCATCCCCACTATCATTTTGAATTGGGCATTGAGGCTGGCTGTAATGCCTATGCGGCTCCATTAGGGTTTTTGGAAGCCGGTGCTGCGGAATTTGCCGGACAGATTCCTCTCATTCTCAAGCTCAACAATAGTGATTCGTTGTATGGCGGGGATGATCCGAATCAAGCGGTGACGGGGAGTGTTGACGATGCACTTCGCTTAGGATGTTGCGCTGTAGGCTACACGATTTATCCCGGTTCGGCATATAGTCAAGAGATGTATGAAACTTTGGCGGAAATTGCTTTGGAAGCGAAATCCGTTGGGTTGGCGGTGGTCGTGTGGTCTTATCCGCGTGGCGGAAACTTGAGCAAGACCGGAGAAACTGCCATTGATGTGGTTTGTTATGGAGCCCAGATTGCCGCTCAATTAGGGGCGCATATCATCAAAGTGAAAGTGCCTACGGATCATATTGAACAAGCCGAAGCGAAAAAGGTTTATGACGCCGAGAAAATCCCAATCAGCACCCCAACTGACCGAATTCGTCATGTGGTGCAAAGTACGTTCGATGGTCGGAGAATCTTGATTTTCTCTGGTGGAGCGAAAGGAGAAGACAACAAGATCTTTGATGAAGCCCGGGCGATTCGCGATGGTGGAGGGTTCGGGTCGATTATAGGCCGGAACTCGTTTCAACGATCAAAGCCGGATGCCCTGAAGTTTTTAGATGCCGTAATGAAGATTTATGCAGGAGAGACTGAGTAGGTTTTTGAAACGTGTCTTCTTGTGAACATTACGTTTTGGTGAAGGCGAGTCTAGGTCTTCACCAAAATAAATTGCTTATCCTTCTCCAACCCGTTCTTTTACCCTTCCTAAGGGCTCGCGCAAAAATAACTTCACGTGTTTGGGCGTCGATCCATCCCGTCTGGCGGCGTTGCTGGTCCTTTACATAACGAAGAGTATGCGCAGTCCTCGCGCCTTGCCAGACAGGCGTCTCGGCACCCCCAAAGGCAAAGTTGTTTTTGCGGGAACCCTAAGGATATAACCCCCGCAAATTGTGTGCTTGGACCACTTGATCGATTCCGTTCATCAAGGCCGCCATTCGCATGGACGTGTTCTTTTTCTGAGCAAACGCCAGCGTTCGTTGAAAGGCTCCCGTGATAATGTCATGTAAGCGTTCATGGATATCAGATTCTTTCCAGAAAAAATGTTGTCCATCTTGGACCCATTCGAAATAGGACACGATCACCCCACCGGCATTGGCAAGGATGTCGGGAATGATAAAGATATTGTGATCGTGCAATATCGCATCGGCTTCTAATGTCGTGGGTCTATTGGCGGCTTCGGTTAAGATTTGACATCGTACGTCCCCCGCGTTTTTGACGGTAATTTGTTCAGCCAAGGCGGCAGGTATCAGCACCGTGCATTCCAACGTCAGTAATTCTTCGTTTGTGACATGGTCACCAACGTTTATCTCTGAGAGCGGCATGCCATGGGTATGGTCACGAAGAATTGACTCGATATGTAATCCCTGAGGGTTAAAGATTCCGCCTGAGACGTCGCTGATTCCTATGACTTTTGCGCCAGCATCGCTCATGATCCGAGCAGCGTGGGATCCGACATTTCCAATTCCCTGGACGACTACTGTCGTATCTTCAAGACGAATGCCTCGATGCTGCAAGGCTTCCATTGTCACATTCACCACCCCACGGCCAGTGGCGTCTTCTCGTCCCAAACTGCCACCGATGGCCAGAGGTTTTCCTGTGACGCAACCAGGCACGGCATAGCCCACCTGTTGACTGTAGGTATCCATGAACCACGCCATGATTTGTGGGTTGGTGCCGACGTCTGGTGCTGGAATATCGTGATCCGGGCTAATCAAGGGAAAGATTTCGGCGGCATACCGGCGTGTCAGTCGTTCTAATTCCGAGAGGGACAACTCGTTCGGATTCACTCTGACACCGCCTTTGGCTCCGCCATACGGCACACCCGCTATCGCCGTTTTCCAGGTCATCCACATAGCGAGTGCGGAAACCTCACCTAAATTCACGTCTTGATGGTAGCGGATGCCTCCTTTAAATGGACCGCGTGCCGAGTCATGTTGGACACGATATCCCATAAATACTTTGACCTTGCCGTCATCCATTAAGATGGGCAAGCCGACCATGAGCGAGCGTTGGGGAGTTTTTAATCGTTCTCGATGTTTGTGATCCAAATTCATGGCGTCGGCGGCTTGGTCAAATTGAGCCCAGGCAAGATGCAACGTTGGATGGTCTAGCTCTGGTATGATCATGGACGTGACCTTTTTCCCGGTGTGTGTATAGAAAAGGTTTTGTGAAAAAGATGCTTCAGGGAATGTTGAAAAAAGCCGCCAGCGGCGTTCTCGCCATTTTGCCGTGCTCACGTACTATGAGTACGCTCCGCGCGTCAAAATGGCTGCGGCCTTGCTGGATAGACCCTTCGGAAAGACTCAGGGCATGCTTTTTTGAACATCCCCTCCCTTTGACGATGCGTGGCTCATTTGGAGCTTCTATTTGCTTTTGGAGTAAAATATTCAACAGGCCCCTTCACTAAAATCTTACTCCTGTACTTACGGTATGTCACCAAAGAATTGTGCCAATATCTCCGATAAGTAATGGCACGAGGTCTTCTTCTGAGAAATGAGCCATTTGTCGAAAATATGGCATTTACTGAACGTCTGATGCCTTGTAAAATATGAGAAAGGAGCTGATGCGTCGTGATAGGGAATTCACTGAAGAGGATGGCGTTCGCGCTGTGTATTGCTGGGGTTTTGGGGATTCTTGTTGTGCCCACTGGCTTTGCAGTTCCAGGTCGTTCACACATATTGGTGTTAGATCGAGAGCCCTTTTATTCTCCTCCCACCTGGAGGGTACGATCAGGACAAACAGTCCAGTGGCAAAATCGATCGATGCAATCCCATACCATCACCCATGATGGCTGTGGTCAGCAGGTAGGATGCGCCTTTCATTCGGGTCATCTTCATCCGGACGAACAGTTTGTGGTGCGTGATTTAGAACCAGGAACCTATCCGTACCATTGTAACATTCACCCCTTTATGCGCGGGGTGATCGTGGTCGATCCGCCACCCAGTCGAAATTTCAATACAACCGAATTGTAACTTCCTATTTACCCTTCTTCTCCCTCGTATTCCACATTCAATAAATACAAACCATGAGGCGGTGCAGTTTTCCCGGCCGCACGTCGGTCATGGGCCTCAAGAATGGCTTTCATTTCTTCGGGGGATCGTGTTCCCTGTGCCACCTCTACAAGTGTCCCCACAATGGCGCGGACCATTTGCTTGAGAAATCGATCAGCTTTGAACGTGATGCGAATGATGGGTGGTTCTTCGTGAATGCTCAACGCATGCATATGGCAGATGGGATTCTCATTGTCGGTGGGCGACCCTTCAAACGAAGAAAAGTCGTATTGGCCTTTGAGAGTAGGGGCTGCCGCTTGAAGGGAAGTGAGGTTCAATGGCTTGGGAATGTGCCACATGCGGAGGCGATTGAGAACGGGACGTATCGGGTGATTCAGGATTCGGTACTCGTAGGTTTTTTGTTTTGCGTTATACCGTGCGTGGAAGGTCTCAGGCACTTGCTCAGTCTGGTGAACGCAGACATCTTTGGGGAGAACACCATTTAGCGAACGCGTCCATTCCTCAGGTGAGAGTGGTTTGTCAGAACGAAAACTGACAACCTGCCCAAGGGCATGTACTCCCGCATCGGTTCGACCTGCCGCGATTGTCGGCGTGCCGGTTTGTGAAATTTGAAAAAGGGCCTCTTCGAGCGTACGTTGGACCGTAGGTTGGTCGGGTTGGCGTTGCCAGCCGGCATACGCTGTGCCGTCATATTCTATGGTGAGTTTATAGGTGGGCATAAGCGTGCATGTAAGGGCTTGTCAAACAATACCTGAGACAACATCCCATGCCATCTTCGGGCCACCTTTGAACGTGCCTCAATCGAAAAAGCCTCAACATAGCGGTGCGATGCCTCGGTTTTTTCTCAATCGTTACGTCCAAATCTAACCCAAACCTAGGCGCGATTTTGTCCCAGGTATTGTTTAACAGGCTCTAAGGGTTCGCGCAAGAATAACTCTCCATGTTTGGGTGCTGAGACACCTGTCTGGCAAGGCGCGAGGACTGCGCATACTCCTAGTATGGAAGGGCCTGTGAAACAAAAACTTGGACAAAATCGCGCCCAGATTTGGGTCGGATTTGGACGTACCGATTGAGAAAACACCGAGGCATAGCATGCCTATGTTGAGGTGTTTTCGATTGAGGTACGTTCAAAGATGGCCCGAAGATGGGATGCGAGATGTCCAAGTTATTGTTTCACAGGCCCTAAGGGACGAGCAACGCCGCCAGACGGGATGGATCGACGCCCAAACATGGGGAGTTATTCTTGCGCGAACCCTAAGGGACAAGGCTTGCCGTATCACACAGCCTGAATAGGGTACAGGATTAGGATATGGTCGGGAAGGCGGTCTTGAGATACGATTGAATGCCTTTATACATGCCTTCGGCAAGCTTCCTTTGAAAGGCTTTGCTTCGCAACCGCTTTTCTTCTTCTGGATTGGAGACAAAGGCGACTTCAGCCAGAATGCTCGGCATGGTTGTAAATCGAAGGACATAGAAGGGAGCGGTCTTTACCCCATGATCTTTTACGGTATAGGAGGCTTTTAAGGTTTTCACGAGTGTTTTATTCGTGGTCCAGGCAAAGGTTTGCGACTGCTCGATTTTCTGATCGTTCACTTTGTCGGCGATGATGAATTGCCAAGGGGGGGCGTTATCTTCCAATTTCATGCCATTTTCCCGCGCAGCCACTACCAACGCACGAGGATCACTGGCTTTGCCGAAGTGGTAGACTTCGAGCCCTTTGATTCTTTTTTGAGGATGGGAATTGACATGGATCGAAATAAAGATGTCGGCCTTTTTCTTATTGGCAAACTCGACCCGTTTTTCCAAATCGAGAAAGGTATCTTTGTTTCTGGTGAGGAACACTGTCGAGCCAAGTCGCTTTTGAATCAGGTCTTTAAGGTATTGCCCAATCTTTAACGTGATGTGCTTCTCCTTGGTTCCCTTCTTTCCCGTGGCTCCTGGATCCTTGCCGCCATGACCGGGGTCGATGACCACAACTAAATCTTTGACATGTTTTGCGGTGAATAAAGGAGAGCGTGGTGGAGTAAGCTTCTTGTTTGCGGCAGTCTTACCTTTTGATGGTGATGCTATTTTCGGTGGTGGCGTGCCCGGTGTGGCAATGGCTTTTTTCTTTGGCGGCGAAGTCGCGGCTTTCGCTGATTTCGTCGATGTCGAAGGCTGGAGTTTTTTAACGACCTTTTTCGCCTTTTTTTTAGGTGGTGGTCCTGATACCTTGGCTGATTTCTTCGTTTTGGCCGGTGTTCGCTTTGAGACCGCGACCTGTTTCTTTTTGGAATAAAATAAATCGACCACGACGCGATTCGGGTGTCGGAGGGTTAGTAATTCGTACTTTCGTAAGGCGGTGAAGTCGAGGGTGATCGAGACCGTCTGACCTGCTCCCTCTTTGATGGTAATGGATTTGGGAAATTCTCTACTTTGGATTTTTCGCAACGCGCGTTTGCTCAGTCGTGATTTGGCAAGCTCAATGGTCACCCGATTTCTTTTTGTATTCTTTAATTCTCTGAGGGTAGTTCGGGCAGGAAGATCCAACACCACTCGAGTATATTTTTTGTGTGTGTGATAGCGAACATTTTTGACCCGAAGTGGGGACGAAACACGGGAGGTCTGTTTGGCCTTTTTAGCGATAACAACTGGGGACAGTCCAAACGGTCTTGACTCAGAACTCTGTGTTTGGGCAAAAAGAGAAATTTGACCAACTGGGAGAACACTGAGGAAAACAAGTAGAGTTGTGAGGGGAATGAGTCTACGAAGGATCATTATTTTGTGAACAGCTGTTTCTCTTGTTTTCTCAGAAGATCGAGCTATTGTCAAGATGGAAATGTGGTTGGTCGTCAGGTTTGACAGTGAGCAAGGTGTGCGTTAGCGTGGTTCTCGATATGGGCATGCATGTCATTATTGATGGGTATAATGTCCTTGGTGTTCGAGGGTGGACGGGGATGGCGTCGTCCTCTCAAGATGGGGAACAGGTTCGGGAGCGGCTCATTCAAGAGTTGTCTCGTTACCGACATCGCAAGGGGCATCCTGTCACGGTGGTGTTTGATGCCTGGCGGGAGCGCAATGTGGAGCATCGGGAACATCGATCAGGTGTTCAAGTCATCTATACGCAAGCTGGGGAGCGTGCGGATCAAGTCATCCAGCGGATGGCCAGGCAGTTTGGACGAGATTGTGTGGTGGTATCCTCGGATTTAGAGATCGTGGCTACGGCGAAAGATCATGGCGCCTTCATTATCAGCGCGCAGGAGTTTCAAAGAAAGCTGCAATCTGTTGGGAACGTTGGAAAGCCCGGTAGGCGTGTGGCGAAGAATTCGGCTTCTACGGCTTATGGAAAAATGGATGATGAGCCTTCACTCAAACGACCGGACAAAAAAGGCAATCCTCGCAAACTTCCCAAAGCGCAGCGCAACCGGAACCGGCAGCTCAGGGGATTTTAAATAACTGCTTGGTATTCTCCACCGTAATGCGAGCAATGTCTTCAAAAGCAGAAGGCGTGCCATTTCCTACGAGGTCGGCAAGGGTCTCGGCTACATGGCGAACAAATGCCGGTTCATTGCGTTTCCCGCGTTTCGGCACCGGGGTGAGGTATGGACAATCAGTTTCTACCATGATGCGATCTAAGGGAACAGTTTGGATGATTTCGCGCAGCATCGAAGCATTCTTAAAGGTAATGACCCCCGAGAAGCTGAGATAAAATCCAAGGTCCAACGCATCTTTCGCCAACCAAGCATCACCAGAGAAACAGTGGAACACCCCACCCACATCAGCAGCGCCTTCTTCTTTCAAGATCGTGATGGTGTCTTCCTGGGCCTCGCGAGTATGGATGACAATGGGGAGATGAAGCTCCTTGGCTAACTGAACCTGCTCTCGAAATCGCTGACGTTGGACATCTCGCGGGGAATGATCATAATGATAATCGAGGCCAATTTCTCCATAGGCCACAATCTTGGGTTGCTGAGCCAGTTTTCGAAATTCGTCGTACCAACCATTGACGATTTCTTTGCTTTCATGGGGGTGAACGCCAATCGTGGCAAACACATTGTCGTGCGCTTCAGCGAGGTTGGCAGCCGATTGGCTGGTCGAGAGATCGCATCCGATGGTGACAAACGCTTCGATGCCAGCTTCGTGCGCCCGTTGAAAGACCTGGTCACGGTCTTGGTCATAGCGCGGGTCATCTAAATGCACATGGCTATCAATCAGCATAGAAAAATGGTCCTTTGAGGGGCTGTGGAAAAAGGCCGCCAGCGGCGTTCTCGGCGCTTTGCCGTGCTCACGTACTATGAGTACGCTCCGCGCGCCAAAGCGCCTGCGGCCTTGCTGGACGGGCCTTTTTCAACAGCCCCTTTCATCAATAATAGAATCTAATCTTAACATATCGTCCATATTGAAAGAAGTAAGGGCCTGTGAAACAACAACTTGGACAAAATCGCGCCCAGATTTGGGTCGGAATTGGACGTAACGATTGAGAAAAAATCGAGGCATAGCATGCCTATGTTGAGGTTTTTTCGATTGAGGCGCGTTCAAAGATGGCCCGAAGATGGGATGCGATTTTGTCAAGTTATTGTTTCATAGGCCCTAAGTAAGGAGACTCACAGTCGTGAACTGGGATAGTAGGTTGTTTTTTGAAATCAATGGTTGGGCCGGTCAATCCGATGCGCTGGATTGGGTTATCTTGGAGTGTTCCAATGCGGGCAACTTTGTGATCCTGGCGTTGGCGTTTTTGGGATATCGAACCTGGTTAAATTGGAAACAAGGGATAGTGGCAGCACCGGTATTGGGGATGGCCATTGGTATGAGTGATTTTATTGGGCTGCAGCTAAAGAATTATTTTGCGCGGCCACGACCCTGTCAGGTGTTTTTACATATGCAGGAGCTCGTGGGTTGTGGTGGGTCGTTTAGCATGCCTTCAAATCATGCCATGAACTCGGCAACGGCTGCCGCGTTTTTGTGGGTGGTGTTTCCATCATGCAGATGGGTCGTCGGTACGATGATGATGGTTGTGGGATTGTCCAGAATCTATCTTGGAGCGCATTACCCAACAGATGTCTTAGCCGGGTGGGGGCTGGGTGGCATGGTGGGGATGACTCTAGGCTACGCCGTGATTCGATCAAAATGGTTTCAAAAAGGAACTCAGGTGGTGTGAAAAGGTCCTGTGGGTAAATATTTCTGCGGACTTATGGCTTTTTATTTTTTTTAAAACTCGAAATGCGAATATCAAAATCCGAAACAAATTCGAAATACCAAATTCGAATGTTTCAAACGAAACCCCAAGTTTTATCGGCTGACTCCTAGCGTTTTCCTTATTGGAGGTTTGGTCATTGGAAATTAGTTCGGATTTCGATATTCGAGTTTCGGAGTTGTTTTATGTTAGTGCAAATGCGCGTGGTCTGAATCCGGGGAAGCCGAACGGGGGGGCAGTTGATTCAGATCGCAATGCTGGCTGTTGTCCTGGGCACATTCGGTTTCCAGTTGAATGGTCAAATGGTGAATACCAAATTCCGATGCGACCTGTGCCCGAATCGTCGAGAGCATTTCATCTTTAAGGTGTGTGCTGTCTCGGTTCACCATGACATGGCATGTGAGCATCACGAGACGTGGTTCCACCGCCCAAATATGCAGGTCATGAACATTGTCTACTCCTTGAATCTGCTCAATGGCTTCAACCACATGCGTGGTTTTTATTCCGGGCGGGGTTGATTCCAACAGAACCTCAAGCGACTCACGAAAAATCGGCCACGCACCTTTCACGATCACTCCGATAATGAGGAGACTGATCAGCGGATCCAGCCAAGTCCATCCTCCCAACAAAATGCCTACTCCGCACAACACCACCCCCAGTGATACCCACGCATCCGCCAGCATATGCAAAAAGGCGCCACGAATATTTATATCGTCTTTTGCTCCTGCTTGAAGCAACAATGCCACAGCCAGGTTCGCAATGAAGGTTACGCTGGCAATGGTGATGATCCAGCCTCCGGGAACATCGACTGGGGTAAAAAATCGACTCAGGGCCAAGTACCCAAGGAAGGCTGCTGTCAGCAGCAACACAAACCCGTTGACAAAGGCCGCGAGGATCCCTGCTCGGTGATACCCAAAGGTACGTTCTTCAGTCGCAGGCTTAGCCGCGAGCACATGAGCGTACAGGGCGAGAAAAAGAGCCCCTTGGTCAATGAGGTTATGTCCGGCGTCGCTCATCAACCCAATGCTGTTGATCAAGTAGCCACCGGTGAATTCCGCGACAATAATCACGGCATTGATGGCGAGGCCCCAATACAACCGATGGGTGAGGGCCTGATTGGACAAGGGAGACGACTCCATTTTAAAAGTGTCTCATGAACGAGAGGTTGGAGCAAGCAAGGTAGGTGGATATTTAGGGTGTCATTTCAACCGGCTTGTCCTCCGAAGCTCCTGCGAAGGAGGAAGGGAGAAATCTGTAGTTCTGGACTGGTAATTTTATTGTCAGAATTATTTTTATGCAGGGTTTCGTCCCCGCGCGACGAGGCTCCTTCGGCAAGCTCAGGACAGGCTTTTGTTTCGGCCAAAGGACTCAAAACCATGTTTGCCCGTGCGCGGCCCCATGGGGGTCAATGGCATTCGGTTAAGGCGAAATCACAAAAAATTATAAAAAGTAAAAAAATTTTATCCTAATAAAACAACATGTTATAAAAATAGAAAAAGTTAAAAGTATCGACTTTTAGGCGATTTTACGCTTAAGCGAATGCCATTGCCATGGGGGTCCCTCCGCCTCCGCGCCCAAGGCGTGTGAAAGAGTAGTAAAACAAAACCGCCCTACACGGTAAGATGTAGAGCGGTTGAATCAACGTTAGGTTTATCGAGAGTACAATCTTAGCTGCGTTTTTTCGCACGCCAGCCAACGATTCCGGCCAAGCCGCTGACCAAGAGAATCATGGTGCTGGGTTCTGGGACGGGATGGGGGGGAGCCAAGATGATGTCAAAGAAAAGTTCTGGGGCTTTAAACATTGTGTCGACTGTTCCCACATTCCTTTGACTCAAATGCATCTTAACTAAGAATATTTTGTTAGGTTGACTCAGAGGTGTGAAAACAACGTTTTGCGGACTTCCTAAGTCCAGGGATCCTGTCAGCAAGTCATTTGAAAATCCGTCTCCATTAACATCTTCACCTAAAAATGCTTCTCCACCAAACTGGGTATCCGAGAGGAAAAACAATTGTCCCCCAACGCCGGTGGAACGACGGACATCATACGATGTGATGTCCCCGTTAGCTACGGAGAAATTGTTTGCAGTGAATTCAGTCCACGGGAGAACATTGCTACCAAAACCTCCTGGGTTTGGGATAGACCCTACTGGGGAAAATACTTCTGGAAGAGTATCAATGATGACGCTGGATGCAGCCTGATTAACCATATTATCATTCAACCCCAGGATTCTCCCGGTAACAGATCCATTTACATTGCCGTTTACATTGAAAATTTCAAATCCAAAATTTAATGCCTGGGCAGGTATGGCTTGGCCTAACGTCAACCCTACAGCGATTAGCAAACCGATGAGAGGTCTTCGCTTGTGCCGTTGAAATGTTCGTAACATTAATTGGTCTCCTTTCAATCAAAGTGAAAATTAAGGTGGACTGTCTTGGTATATTTGAAGCAATCTATGTGCCAAAATTTTTACAGGTCAATTGCTTTTTATAACTTGTTAGAATATTTGGCGAATTTCATCAGGTGATAAAAAATATTCCTCTTTCGAGTAATGTTGTTCTTCATTAAGAATCGTCAAATATTCTTACAGTGTCACTACCAATTAAGAAGGTGTAGAAAAAAATAGGTATGATTTTCCCTTTGGAATCAAATGATTGGAGTCACTTTTCACTGTATTTCAAAATTGTAAAATTTTCCGACGTTTATTGTCTTTGTTTATTGCCGTTGATCTGTGTTGATAGACCCAAGAAAGAGATAGGAAAAAAGAGTGGCAGGATTCTCAACGATTGTGGAATGAATTGCCCCTATAGCATAGCATCAAATATTTTTGAGGGCATGCGGTATGGGGAAGGGTGTGCCTTTATCAGCGTCAGAGCTTGGATTAGGGAGTCGGGCTTTCTGTCTGACTGTGTTGCTGGCGTTTGGGGAGGGGTTGGCCGGCCCAGCCGAGGTTTGAAGCAAAGCCTTGGCCATATTGATCGTAGAGCTGAAAGAATTGAAAGGCTTTGCAATCGGTGAGGACTTCTTTCACTTCGTGCATATACCGATCGTAGGAATAGTGAAACTCGACACCTTGGCCACCGACCATGATGATTTTTTGGTTGACAGTATCGATGTAACTTTCCTGATGAAACACGTATCGATAGTACGGGCTTTCCGGACCGCCAATATGCTTGAGAAACATGGCCCAGGTCGGGGCTTTGTCTGCGGAAAGTCTTTCGGCAATGCTCACGCCTGTACTTTTGCTGAATTGATCAAAGAAATCGCTAAACATCGTATCGACCCAATTATGTTCTTCAGTGAGGTGGTGAATGGCGTGTTTAAAAGGCGCCACCGTATGCATTTCCCATCGTGACCCAGGCGCCCAGTGAAAGATGACGCCGTTCGTTGGACCATCCCATTCAGTGCCCCCGACCTGTTCGACTTGATGCTCGATAATTTTATTGGCCCACACCCAATGGAGAAAGTCGATGAATCGTGGGTCCTTGTGCGAAATGGTGAGTTGCGTGCTATGAAGAGGTGCGTTCGGGTTATAGGAAGTGCGAACGTTGGCGCACCGTTTTTCCCACTGTGCATCGGTCCAGGCATAGGAACTGATGGGAAAGGCGTGGCCCGCCTGACCGGTAAAAAGGGAAGCGAAAAGGAAAGCCGCTGTGAACATTGTGGCAGATGGGCGCATGAGATCTCTCCTTTCAATTTGAATCGGCTTCTTCAAACCGCAAGCTAAATTCCTATTGCAGAAAAATCCTAACAGAAATGTTCAGGCAACGGAAAGGCGTGATGGAACTATTGGAGCAGATGGAAATAAAAAGGAGAAGGAAAAAAAGTGCTTGTCAGCGAGGAGAAGAGTATCGAGAAAAATGAAAAACGGAAAAAGAGGGTGAGGGGAATAGGGTTAGCGCTTTGTTCTTCGTTCGATTCCTCGTTCGAGGGTTTGGAGGATAATGGAAAACACTTTTCTTTCTTCTTCGAAATTGGGATCGCCTTCGATGGGAAAGAAAATCCCCAACACGTTTCCTTTTCGGTGTCGGACGATCCCTGGGAGTTTCACGGTTTCACCGGCAAGTTGGAGAATAACAAACAGCTTGCTTTCCACTGGAAGCTCCGGGCATGTGGCTTCCCCCAAATCCAGGAGGGCTCCCTGAGAATCGATATTGATGCACGTGCAGTCTCGTAACGTCCGATTCATTGATTCGACCTCCGTTTTAATCGGGATACCTCGAAGAATGGTAAGTCGGGGCTTGGCTGGTTTTCGTCTTCAGTTTTTTCGGACGATGGGACAGCCTGCCCTATGTTCTTACTAGAATCTTCCGCTTGATTCTTTTGTATGGTATCCAACAGAATTTATTCTTTCTCCGGGATTGCTACAGATGCAACCAGCGAGTCTGGATTGAGCTGAACAGAATGTTAATGACTGCATGTCAGTGAAATACCGACATTTGCATTAATACTTGTCGGTTTGGCTGTGGATAGTCTTCTGAGGTTTCGATTTTCCGGCCATTTTTTTTGGAAGGGCCTCAGCATCTTTTTTTAACCGGTTGCGATGAGGGTTTGTTACATTATTTGGAAATGGCAGGTAGACGCAAAAAAAATGTGCGCCAAGAGATTGCGCGGACATTTGGGATCCAACCACTATTACTTTGTTTAAGGGCGAGTGCAACGAGCGCTACGGGGGTAGTCAGCTTGAGGGTTGCACTGTGTGCCGCCAATTCACAACAGGGGAGAATTGTGGGAGAAATGCAAAAACCGTCAAAAATAAACGTGTGAAGAAATTATTTGGTTTTGAAAGGCAATGAGCGAAAAGATTCATCCCTGTCTCTCATGTGGCCAAGAAAACCTAAAAGATCGAGCCTTCGCCTTTGCGACTGCCTCCGAGGCTTGGAGCGCTTTGAACGATGCGTTCGGCTAAACGCGAAAAAGGCAAGGTTTGAATCCATACCGTACCAGTTCCTCGAAGCGTAGCAAGAAAAAACCCTTCCCCTCCAAAGAACATCGATTTTAAGCTTCCAACCGATTCAATGGAATATTCGATTCCTGGCGTAAAAGCGACCAGGCAGCCAGTGTCTAATCTTAACGTTTCACCTTGAAGATCTTTTCTGACCACGGTTCCGCCGGCATGAATAAAGACCATGCCATCACCGACAAGTTTTTCTAAGATAAATCCTTCTCCACCAAAAAACCCTGTGCCGAGTTGCCGTTGAAAGGTAATGTGGATACTCGTGCCTAAGGCCGCTGCGAGGAAGGCGTCTTTTTGGCAGATAATTTCGTTATCAAATTCGGACATGTTGAGCGGGATGATGGAACCGGGATAGGGCGCAGAAAAGGCCACACATTTTTTTCCAGTTCCTCGATTGGTAAAGTGCGTGAGAAACATCGACTCTCCGATCAGCATGCGTTTCCCCGCACCAAATAATTTTCCCATGATGCCTTCGTCAGGTGTTGAGCCATCCCCCATTTTCGCCTCGAAACTAATGCCTTCTTCGAAATAATTCATGGCTCCGGCTTCAGCGATGACTGTTTCCCCTGGATCCAACTCTACTTCGACTACCTGCATTTCGTGTCCAATAATGTGGTAATTAACTTCATGACATTTCATGCAAATCTCCTCACAATTTGTTCAAAAAACGAGTCCTGAGTATTTCTTGACCATCTTTGAGGTGAGAATCGATCGATGACAAAAAATTTTCTTTGGTCGAGGTATTCCTTCACCATTCAATCCTGAAGAATCCGAGTAATGGTTTCAAATAACTCCTGAGTCACGCTGTTCATTACACTCCTTTTCATGTTTCTCTCTTTCCGGGACTGTTTCTCTAAAGGCCACCAGCGGGGTTCTTTTGTGACGTAATGCGTGAAACGTAAGACATGAAAACTTCTTTTTTTACGGTTTGGGAGTAGTTCACAAAATCCAGTTCAGACTCCTCTTTCCGATTTAGTGTATGTGTCTGGCGTTGCCGGCCATCGAGAAATTTTCAAATATTCTATAGCCTCTTTCGCCTATGGCACATCTTGTTTTACTAAAAACCTTCTTTGTACCTTAAAGGAATTGATCAATCTTTGGAATACCTAGGGAACTGCCTGTTTCTGACAACGGTGTGTGCCTTGAGCACCCGAGAATGCAGACACTCTTCTGCCATCTGGTTTGGTCGAAAAGCCTGCGCTGGTTTTTGAATCGGTGAGTTCGAGAAGCGGAGAAAATCGTAGCGGTTCACATTTCTTAAAATGAGCCCCAACTGGGAAGGCTTATTGAGTAGAGGACAGCATGCTTTCCAATGCCCTTGAGGTGATCCAACCCCGTATGACGAACTGCACTTGGACCTTGGGTTTCCCTTGGCAGCCAGAGCCTTTTGGCCCAAAATGCCCTCCCACACGCCCTAACCGAAGAGGAGGGGAGCCGAATTGAATTGGGGTATGCGAAAAAAGGACTTAGGTATTCAAGCCCTGCAGGCTCAAAGCCACTCAGAAATGTGCCTATTCAGATACAATCATATTCAGATTCTGGCTGGTGCCCAAGGGGTGGCACGCGCCCTTATGTTGATTCGGCCAAAATTAGTTTTTACACCGCAATCCTGTATTTGTACCCGAGCGTCCTAACCACTCACGGCGGCCCTTTCAGGCTCTCCGGTGGCCCCTCGCCCACCGGCGTGGGGAAACTGGCATTGATGGTTAAGACCACTTTATCCAGAAGCACCCCATCCTCCCGCATCCACACATTCACCGTATGGGGGCCAACGGTATCAACTTGCATGGTGGCCACCACCCCATCGCGAGTCGACTGCAACCAGGTCCAACTCGCTCCAAACCCGTCGATGCGATCACTGCTGGCCAGCTCTTGCCCATCCAGCCCCACATGCACGGAATCGTCAAGGTTCGTCGCCCCAATTCCCCGAATCCACACATAGTGCGTCCCGGTGTGCACAAAGTTCACGGCAAAGTCCAGCCGCGGGCTGAGCGCGGCATAATTCGTATTGTTGTTGGTCCCCGTGTTCGGCGTGGTGGCCATCGCACTGTCGCCTGAGAAGCCCGGCACACTCGTCGCGACGCTCCAGCTATGAACGCCCTGGGGGGTGTTGCTATCGGCATGCTCGGCTTCCAGCGCTACGAGCCCATCGACTCCCGAATCTTGTTGAAATTCTGCCCCCGGAACCACAAAGGTGGCCGTCACATTCTGCGGTTGAGTCATCGGTACCACACACGGCTCCATCCCACTGCACCCCGCACCACTCCATCCCATAAACACCGAGCCGGGATCCGCTTGGGCGGTGAGGGTGACCGCCGTGTCTTGCGGAAAATCGATCGTGCACGTGCCCGGACAGTTTATCCCGCCTGGGACACTGCTCACGGTCCCATTGCCGCTCAGCGTGACGGTTAAGGTCTGCGGCGTCGGCGGCAGGAGTGAGAAGGTCGCCGTCACGGCCTGGGCTTGATCCATCGTCATATTACAGGTCCCCGTGTCCGTACAGGCCCCACTCCACCCGTCAAAGCCAAACCCGGAATCGCCTACTGCCGTCAGTATCACCACCGTCCCTTCAGTATAGTCAACACTACAGGTCCCCGGACACGCCACCCCACTTGGGACACTCGTCACACTGCCACTCCCGTTCACCGTGACATTGAGCGTGTGCAGCGGCGGTGGCGGGCCTTGCAGGCTTTCCGGTGGCCCCTCGCCCACCGGCGTGGGGAAACTGGCATTGATGGTTAAGACCACTTTATCCAGGACAAACCCATCCTCCCGCATCCACACATTCACCGTATGCAGGCCACCGGTGGCGACTTGCATGGTGGCCACCACCCCATCTCGCGTCGACGGCGACCAGGTCCAACTCGTTCCAAAGCCGTCGATGCGATCACTGCTGGCCAGCTCTTGCCCATCCAGCCCCACATGCACCGAATCGTCACTGGTCGTCGCCGCCAGCCCGCGGATCCACACATAGTGCGTTCCGGTGTGCACAAAGTTCACGGCAAAGTCCAGCCGCGGGCTGAGCGCGGCATAATTCGTATCGTTGTTGATCCCCGTGTTCGGAGTGGCGGCTAACGCACTGTCGCCCGAGAAGCCCGGCACACTCGTCGCGACGATCCAGCTATGGGCGCCCTGGGGGGTGTTGCTATCGGCATGCTCGGCTTCCAGCGCTACGATCCCATCGATTCCCGAATCTTGTTGAAACTCTTCCCCCGGAACCACAAACGTGACGGTGTTATCGAGAATGGTGGCGACACTGTTCGGGTTCCCGAGCCCATCGGTCGCGACGCCAGCCGCAATGTCGAGGACGACCGTTCCCGGGCCCGTCATATCACTGATCGCCACGTTATAGGTGGTCCCACTGCCTGTGACGGTCCCGGCGGTGGCGCCGGCCGTGCCACTGACGGTGACATCACTGCTGTCGAAGTCGGCCACACTTTCACTAAAGACGACGGCGAAGTTAATCGGCGAGGCACTAGTGGGATCCAGTTGCGGGGGGGTGGTGGCTTGATCAATGGTGACGGTGGGGGCAGTGGCATCGAAGGTGACGGTGTTGTCCGTGCTGGTGGAGGCGGTGTTGCCGTTACCCAACCCATCCGTGGCGGCGTTGGCGAGCACGTCGGCGATGACGGTGCCATCATTCGTCATGCCACTGACGGCGACGGTGTAGGTGGTGCCATCATTGGGCGCAATCTCGGTGACGGTGCCCGTGGTCGCCCCTGCGGTGCCACTGAGGGTCACGTCGCCCGTGGCAAAATTACTGACGGGTTCGTTGAAGATCGCCGTGAAATTGATCGGGGAGGCGTTCGTTGGATCCAGTTGCGCGGCGGCTTGGTTAATCGTGACGGTGGGGCCGGTGGTATCCGGCCCGTTTAAAACAAAGTTCGCAACTACGGTTGAACCTGCAACGGGGATGATCGGAGTCAGATCACAAGGATTGTCTGTGGCCGAATTGCTGGATTCAGATGTGTCATTTCAATATTCTTCAGTAAAGGAAGGGGCGGGAGGTTGGGGAAACGCACCATCAACAATATTATCAATAGCCAACGTGTAAATCGTTCCAGGGGTTAACCCCGTCAGGACAAAGGTGCCTTCAAATGCATCACCGGTAGGAATGGAGAGGTCACCCGTTATTGTCGATCGAGCATCTCCAAAAGGATCGGTCACACTTCGCACGATAACATTTACACCATTGACTGGCGTGATACCATCCGATTGAAACACCGTCCCTGTTATGGTGCCCGTTGTGGCCGAATAGGTTGCAACGGGGTGAAACCTCGACAGGGCATGGAGATCTTCCGGATGGTCGATTGAAGCGGCTTCTGCGCCAGGGCCACTTGGGGAAACACTGGCAAAGGGGTACATCGCTGTAAAATCGGAGAAGAACGGTGCTCCGACACTCGGGCACCCGGTTGGAGCAGATTCATCCCCAAAAAACGAGACGGCTCCATTGGTTTGGTCGTGATGTAGGCCGATGGCGTGGCCGGATTCCTGACTGAACACGATTCGATAGGCGGTGCCACCAGTATCTGATGGATCAATAGCCGCCCCATTCATTAACACCAGGGCTGAGGCAATTGCAGGAACTGTGGTGCCAACGAATAGGGGTCCGCCAAGTCCTAACACTCCAGGGGGGCAACCAAACACGGCAGCACAAATGCTTCCATTGTCATCATACACGACATCAATGACAGACCCATGAAAGTTAAAAAGATAGTTGGAAGCATTCGCGGATGTGATATCGAAGGGTGTATCCCCACCATCAATCACAGAAAACGTGGATGTAGAGACAGCATCCCACTCGTTCATACTGAAAATGGTGAGGGCGTCTGCTTCACTGTTGCTCAACGGCCCCAAAGGGCCTTGGTCCTTAAGGTAAGGAATCGGGAAAGTAGCAAAGACACCACCACCCCACAGAGTAGGTGTTCCGCTATCAAAAAGGGATATAGGACCGCCGGCAGGTGCCAAGCTGGAACTGGCAAGAATCAGTAGGCCACAAAGTAGAACAAGAAATGGCTTTTTCGAAAATGATTTCATTATTGCGCAACTTTAAACCGTGTAAACAACCCTTCTTTGACGGCACGCGAGACCAGGTTAATGACCATGTTCGCATCAAGAGGGCCCGAGCGTTGCGTGAACATGTGCCGCTCCTCTACCCGGAGCTTCTCTCGTTCAATCTCCATATTGGCAAACAAATGGCGGTTATTGATGCGGTTGACCATTTTCCCTTTTTTGATAGAAAACTTACCCTGGGCTAGCCCGACGGTTGTCCGAAAGCCACTGAGGCCTGCAGGCTTATAGAGGAAGACCATGACTTCTTCGTTCATCGCATACTTGGGAAATCCATCCAAGGTGGCGGCCAAAGCCATCCCGTTGCCCATATCCCGTGGTTTCAATAAACCAAATTGGCGATAAGTAAAGGTATGCCGATCTGGCCGATCGCTCAGCTGGCGGCGTTCCCATTTCGGTCGATCTTTAAATTTATCACCCCTTGACTTTATCAACCGACTGACCTCAAATGTGATCTCGGTGTAAGGAAGATTGTTCTCTGCCAGCCCATCATGTATCTCAACCACTTTGCCAACCAAAATGATGTCCGCTATTTCTGTGAGCTGACCAAGATTTTGCCGCAACACATTAGTCACACCATGTCCACTGTGGGCGTGATCGCCCAGGGTTATGGTCATTCCTAGTGCAACAATAATGATGAACGTGTGTTTAGATAGTATTCCCATTTTCATCTCTCCCAAATGAACCTCAATGTACACCTAGAAACTGCGGTTGGAATACAAAAATCATGGTAACCTTTAAGCGTACGATGTAAGCCAATCAAGCTGTTCTACATCCACATAGTTGCCCCTTGGACACCAGACTAGCCAGCATTCCCAGATACATGCGCCAGCCCCCGACCGAATGATCTCGGACCTTCGGACTTTCAGAATTCCTCCACATGTTTCCTCGTAGACCCTAAACACATACCCTTTTCAGTTTCCACCATTACAAATACGCCCGAATAGTTCTCGGACATTTGACCCAAGTGAAATTAGAACCAATGCTGTATTATCGCAAATTTCATGAAAGAATTTGAAGTTCCCATTTTGGGGGGTTAATATAAGTATAATAGCTTAGCTGAATTAATTTACTCATTTTCTTAGAAAGTTTTATTGATTCTATCGGAAGTTAGCGTTTTTAAATTAAAAAACACGCTAGGGGTTAAAAAGTTTTGGCCTTGATCTGCCTTTCTAGGAAATTTATGAGTTTATCAGGGGAGGGGAGTGCTCGGTATTTTTAAACGTGGGGGGGGTCCTTGACCGAAATAAGAAAAGCCGTCACCTACAACGAGGGAAGGTGACGGCTTTTTCCTTTTAGGACCTATGTGGCGTTGCTTCTTACAATTGTTGAAGTGCTGTCACACGATCTTCAATTGGTGGATGGGTAGAGAATAATTGCATGAAACTTCGAGTTTGACCTGAAATTTTCATGGTCGCTAACGCGTCCTCGGAATGATACTGATATTGGACTTGATTGACCCATCGATTGATGGATTGTAGGGCAGAGATCATGTTGTCCTTGCCCACGGTGTTCGCCGCAAATTTATCCGCTGAAAATTCCCGGCGTCGTGACCACCAGCTAATGGGAATCATTGCAAGGAATGAAAGGGCCATATGGATAATAAAGTACCCGATGAAGGCCATTCCCTCGCTTCGTTCAGCCAAAAATCTATACACAACATTGGCGATTAAATACACAAAGGTATTCATAAGACCCGCCAAGACCGTGGTGGTGAACATATCTCCATGATAGACATGCCCCATTTCGTGAGCCAACACAGCCCGGATTTCCCCTTCATGTAAATTTTGCAGTAAACCCGTGGAGACGGCGACCATCGACTTGTTCCTGGATGGTCCTGTGGCGAAAGCATTAGGGTCTGGTGCTTCATAAATGTACACTTCAGGCATCGTGATACTGAGCCGTTCGGAAATTTTTTGGATTGTTTCAAACACTAATATTTCGGCCTGGGTTCGGGGGTGGGTAATTTGAGTGGCCCCAACCATCTTCTTTGCAAGCCATTTTGACAACGCCAAGCTGAGAAAGGCGCCACCAAATCCAAAAAAGGATGCAAATAACAGATTTGGCCCCGAAACTATTCCGCGGATGTCTATGCCGAAGTAAGGCAAGATCACTTGGGAGAGAATGGTGAACGTAATCGAAAGGGTTGCAATGATGAGTATATTGGACAGAAGCAGCAGGCCAATACCTTTAAGCTTTTTCATTCATGTTCTCCTCTACAGGGCATGGGAATTGAAAAATCATATGTTTGTGCATGTCAGTTCAGATCTCCGGTTGTATTGAAGCCTTTCTCCGTCACTCATGGTACCCTTTCGGCAGGATGCGGAGGGTACACGAAAAAAGAGCAATCAATTTTGTTAACTATTTGATATATAATACCATTTTTTTATGAGTCAAGGTTGAGAATGGTGTTAGCAGTGATGATAAACGAATTATAAAGTTTTTGTTAATCTCCTTTTCGGATATTTTCTTGAGTTTCAGCTGATATGGAAAATATTTTCCAGCGATGGATTTGCGTATCGAAATGTCTACTCCTATGGGTGGGTGGGTTTCTTTTCCTTGTATATTTGATACCCGTGTCCGGATTTGCTGAAACATCGCCTCCCATTTCACTTGTACCGGACGAAGACGGGGTGCAACGGATTACGATCGTCATGGAAAGTTATTCTTTTTCGCCACATGACATTATCATTCAAGCCGATACGCCCGTTTCGATTCGATTGGAAAATCATTCGTTCCTGATCCCTCATAATTTTGTGATTGATAATCCAGCGATGGGCCTTCATCATGAAATCGAAATCAGCGCGGGGGATTCGGTGAATCTTCAACTTTTTTTAACCACGCCCGGTACCTATACATTTTATTGCGACAAACAATTTCTCTTCTTTCCCATGCATCGTGATGAAGGTATGGAAGGCCACCTTGAAGTTCGGTAGCTTACTCCCATGAGTCAAGAGCCCAATGAAGACTATCTCCTGCATGATTTATTGAGGCAGGTCTCGCGATCATTTTATCTCACATTGGCGGTGTTGCCTTCTCGCGTAGCGAAGCAGGTAGGCATAGCCTATCTCTTTGCGCGTGCTGCCGACACGGTGGCTGATACCGGTCTGGTGGACCGAAGTGCTCGCGTGCTGTTTCTTCAGCAGTTTAAGCTTCAGTTTGTTCGTGAAGATCTCAACTGGGATGAAATTAGTGCAGTCCAATCCATGATGGCTCCGCAACAGGGGCATCCCGGCGAACGGAAATTGCTCGAAAATTTGGAAGCCTGTTTTCACCTGTATGAAACGCTCGAGTTAGAAGACCAGGAGGAAATTCGTCAGGTTCTCCTGACCTTGATCAGTGGGATGGAAATGGATTTGCAGGTGTTTTCTGGGGAATCGGAATCACAATTGGCCGCGCTTCCGACCATGGCTGATTTGGATACCTACATGTACCGTGTGGCTGGCTGTGTCGGAGAGTTTTGGACGAATCTGATGTGCTCCCATCTTCCACGAATTCGTCGGCGCTGGGATCGGGAGCAGAAAAATCGAATTGGGATTCGGTTTGGAAAGGGCCTGCAATTAACCAATATTTTGAAAGACCTTCCCAAGGATCTTCGCCGAGGCCGTTGTTATATTCCATTGGAGTTGTTGCAATCCGTTGGGTTGGAACCCAGGGACCTCCTGGATAAAAAAAATATGTCCAGATTTAACCCTGTCTTGCAAAAATTGGTGGGGATTACCCTCGCCCATCTAGACCAAGGGTGGTTTTACACGATGTCGATTCCGCGTTTCGAAATTCGTCTTCGATTAGCCTGCATGTGGCCGATCCTCATTGCGCTTCGAACGCTACACTTGTTGACCACATGTGGCAATATGCTGGACCCAACGTACTCACTCAAAATTTCTCGAATGGAAGTCTACCGAATTGTATTGAGTACGACCTTGACCGGAGGTAGTGCGTATATGGGCACAGCCTATTGGGGGCATTTTCGAAAAGCGGTGGGGTAACGTGTAGGTTCTGCGGAGACATACATTATTAAATCCGAAACTCGAATGTGGAAATTCGAAATAAATTCAAATAACCAAATAACAGAAGAAAATCCGAAACCAAGACACAATGAACTGTTTGGAACATTCGGGTGGTGCATTTCGGATTTGTTTCGGATTTCGATATTCGGATTTCGAATTTCAACCCCGCAAAAACCCTATAATTCGATCCACGTAATTTGAGCATCCCCTGGGGGGAACCTTATTCCTTTTGCGGGGTAATGAGTTTCTCCCCTTTCCGAAAGACTGCGTAGATGGCTTGTGTGGGGCAAGCATCGAGACACAATCGACAGGTTTCCATACAGCGTGATTCGTCAAGTTTATACGGTGGCGTGGATAACCAGGCCCCTGTTGGACAGACCGGAATACAGACGGCATTGTGTGTGCAACGGTCCGGATGACGGATTAAATGGTCGCGTGTCAGCATCATAGGCTTAATTCCTTCAAATAACCCGCCTGAAAACATATCGAGCATATTGGCTGGGCGTCGCATGTTAAGAATTCCACTCCTTCACGAGTGATCGAAGACGATCTTTCAACTCAGGAATCTCTTCTACGTTATTGTGAATGGCACCGAGAATATTTTCCAGTCGTGCCGTCCGTGTTGCTTCATGGTCACGTTTTGCGAGAACATCATATTGTACAAATGCATCAGGATGGATAGGTTCTAACGTTGGACGAGCCGTTTCAATGCTTTCACGCAAAAATTTGGGCTCGATTTCTGGGGCATGCGCGATGGTAAAATGCCCATTTGACAATACAATAACCGCTATTGTGGAATTGGATTTAAGAGGAATAACGGATTCCACGGTTTGCCCGATGGCTTCTTCCCATGTCTGAACCAATCCGGGAAATTGTTTAAGGAACGCGACCTTATCTTGATTGGCCTTCCATTTTGCTTCGTTGATGGACATGCGAGTCTCGTTATTCTCGAAACGCTATATGAAAATCGACTGGGGGTGTTGTGCGGGAACGGAACAGCATACCATGTTATTTGGGAATAGGTGTTGCCCGAGAATTCAATTGTAAGAGTGGGACATCATGACCTGGCATGAGTAATCGTTCAACGAGTTCCCCCTTGATGATGTGACGTTCCATGATCTCCGTCACATCGGCTTCACTTCCCATCCAATACCACACGCCTTCCGGGTAAATAACAAGGCTTGGTCCATATTCACAATGGTCAAGACACCCGGCTTTGTTTGCCCGGACAATGCCTTTCAACCCTAAACGTTCAACTTCTTTCTTGAAAAACGCGTGCAATTCGACCGACCCCGTATCCGCACAACAACCGCGTGGGTCGCCTTTGGGTCGTTGGTTGATGCAGATGAAAATATGGTGTGTAAAGCCGCTCATTCTTTCTTTTGTACTCTAGAAGTCCCATGGTGGGCAAGTTGTGAAATTTCGGAAAATCTGGGTATGGCATCAATAAACGAACAGGGAAAATGAATAGTGTTTGGGCGGTAGCCATGAGACAATGAATTGAGGACTCTATCTACGGTTTGAGGTATCTCCAATTTGACCATGGGGCCCAACTTTTTTCCGAAAGGAATCTGACATGAACATAGGTATTCCTAAGGAAATCAAAGATCATGAGTTTCGAGTGGCGTTAACACCTGAAGGAGTGGCTGAACTGGTGGGGCATGGGCATGGGGTATGGATTGAGCACGATGCCGGGCAGGGTAGTGGCTTCTCTGATGAAGACTATCGAGACATGGGCGGCCATGTCTCGGCTTCCAAGGAGGAAGTGTTCAAAGAATCTGGCTTAATCTTAAAGGTCAAGGAACCCTTGCTTTCTGAAATGCCGTTTTTTGAATCGCATCACACCCTGTTTACCTTTCTTCATTTAGCCGCGTCAAAAGAACTCACGGATGCGTTGGTGAATTCGGGTATGACCGCGATTGCCTATGAAACGACCGAAGACCATGCCGGGCGGTTACCCATGCTGCTTCCCATGAGCCAGATTGCTGGACGCATGTCTATTCAAATTGGAGCGCATTATTTGGAACGAACTAGTGGTGGCCGGGGTCTGTTGTTGGGAGGTGTGCCGGGTGTGAGAGCGGCTCATGTGGTCATTTTCGGCGCTGGTGGAGTTGGCGCGGCTGCCGCACAACTTGCTGTCGGGATGGGAGCACGGGTGACGGTGTTTAGTGTCGATGTGGATCAATTACAGCGTCTGGAGGAGCGCTTTAGCGTGTCGATTACCACCCTGTTCCCCAATCGGATTGCGATCGAGAAGGCCATCCGAGAGGCCGATGTGCTCATTGGTGCTGCCATGATTAAAGGCGCGCGGACCCCGCAGCTCGTTTCTCGCGAGATGGTGTCCTCGATGAAACCTGGTTCCGTCATTATTGATGTGGCGGTCGATCAAGGCGGGTGTGTCGAGACCATTCGACCAACCACTCATTCCGACCCAGTGTATGAATCTGAAGGGGTGCTGCATTATGGAGTCCCCAATATTCCAGGCATTGTTCCGGTGACCGCGACCCATGCCTTGACCAACGCCACATTACCTTTTATAGTCCGATTGGCTGACGCGGGGATCAAACAGGCCCTTTCTGCTGATCCGTGGCTCGCCAAGGGTGTGAATGTTCAACATGGTCATGTCATCTACCAGGCTGTGGCTGAGGCTCATGGGTTTCCCTTTGAGCCTGTCCGACATTAGGGATCGTCGCGAGACTGTACTGGTTTGAGGCAGATTTTTCGATCGTTTGAGGCGAATAGTGGTGACTATTTAACGAAAACGGGGAAGGTTGAAAAAGGCTGTCCAGCAAGGCCGCAGGGCTTTTGGAGCGCGGAGCGTACACGGAGTACGTGAGCACGCCAAAAGCCCGAGAACGCAGCTGGCGGCCTTTTTCAACCTTCCCCGAAAACGATTGGAAAAGCTGGCCACCTCCAGCGCAATCGCAGTAGATCCGCTAATGTCGGACAGGCTCCTATGGCCTAATCAGCTTGGTTTCTCATACATCGGGGCGTAGCGCAGACCGGTAGCGCACCGCGTTCGGGACGCGGGGGTCGGAGGTTCAAATCCTCTCGCCCCGACCAATACAATCAAAGACTCACGTATTAGGTCGGACTTCATTTTTCTCCTCAGTACCGGTTGCCGTCACGGTTTCATTTTGTAACCTAGTGGCGGCTTCCGGTTTCTGGGCCTTCCCGAAGTTTGCCACCACCTCCACCGCTTGTCGTAAATGGTCGGGGTCCAAGTGGGCATAGCGCTTCACCAATCCCGTTCCGCTATGCCTCAACCGGGCCGCAATCGTGCCCAGTGGAGCCCTGCTCATGGCCAACCGAGAGGCAAAGCAATGTCTCAGGTCATGCCAGCGTACCCAGGGAATGCCCGACTGTTTCACCGCTTTTCTAAACCATCGCTTGAGGTTCGCAATGTTTGCATGAGTCGCGGGGTTACCACTCGGAAACACCCACTTCGATCGTTGCCAGGAATCCAAGTTCCTCAAAATGTCCTTGGCTTCTTCGTTCAACGGGGCATAGTGCACCCCATCGGCTTTCGTCTCTGGCAAGGTGACAATCCCCAATTCAAGGTCCACGTTTGCCCATTCCATCGTCAACTGCTCTGTTTGCCTCAACCCCGTAAGAATGGCAAACCGCACCCAAGGGGCAATGGTTGGACCAACCGCCGACATCAACTTGGCTTCTTCTTCAGGTGTCAACAATCGGGTTTTGGTCTCAGGTTCCGGCAAACATTTCAACTTCGCCACAGGGTTGACGGTCAACTTGTTCTGCTTGATAGCCACATTCAAACAGGCCCGCAACCAGTCAACATACTTATTGACTCGGCCATTGCTTCGGCCTTTCATCAAATCCTTCCGGATGCCTTTCATGCTCACCAAATAGCGGTCAATGGTCTCTTGGACCAATTCATACCTGCCATGCTGATCGCGTTCGGGAAAGAACCGGCCTTCATGCTGCTCGGTTTTCGCTTTCTCATAGAATTGAGGCGCCTTGGTCTTCGTCGAAAACTACCGAATCGCCCTTCTTTGCCGTCGTGCATCAATCGGACATACCACAGGAGTTTCCCCGTCGGGTCCACCTTACTCATCAATCCGCGGTCTTGGTGTCCTTTCCGTGCCATGTGTCACTGACCTTTTTTGAAAGTAAGAGGTTGTTTGAGTGTTTCTTCCACGGCTGCACGAATGAAACCGGCGATCGTGAAATCGTACTTTCGCAAATCATCCAGCTTCTTTTTGGTCGATGCCGAAAACTGGACCAGCACTCGTTCCATCTGCATGCGCGTCACCTCCTTTGGGTCTAAAATATGTAGTGTATGTAAACTATCATATGATAGTTAAGTCTGTTAAATGACATTGCAGCCATCAAGCAATAGTGCTAGGCTACCGTCATGGCACGACAACCAGCCGAAGGTACCGGGGCGTGGAATTTTCGGGAGATACCGCGAGGGTTGATGGCGAAGGTCAAAATGGCCGCCGCGTATGAGCGAAAGACCGTCAAGCAGTTCCTGATGGACCTTGCGCGGGCTAGGGTTCAGGAGATGGAGAAGAAGGGGATTCTGCCGAAGGGGAAGGGGTAAAGTCGCGAGGTAGAAACGCACAGCTACCCCCTGCCCCTTACCTCTCTATCTTTTTTATTTCAATCTTCGAGCCGAAAAGCCTAGAATTTGGTATTGTCAATTTAAACCAGATTTTGCTCCATCGACGTGTAGAACTCGTAACATGATCTCTAACAAGTCAACGGATTATGTCTTGGGGAGTTGTGTGCTCAGTGTCTGATCTTCGTTACATTGACAATGCCATGGGAAAAAATATTTTATTTACCTTGCTAACCATCGGCTTCTGTCTGGCAGTGGTGGAGGGTGCAGTGAATGCCATTCGGTTGGGAGACGATACGCCGTTTGTTCTTGATGAAACCCTCATCTATCATCCGAACCCCTCAGCTCGGTTTACCTTTGTCCAAATGCCGGAAAATGGTGGGGAAGTGATTTGGACGGAATTTGATGAGCGGGGCCATCGTGTTATGGATGGTGGTAACTTGGCCACCGCCGATCTGGCTATTGGTGTGTATGGTGATTCTTTTATTCAGGGTAGTTTTGTGCAAAGTGAAGAAACCTTTGCTTATTACCTGCACAAGGAATTGGAACAACGGGCCCAACCTTCCATTGCCACTTTCAATGCAGGCTTGGATGGGTACGGCCCCGATCAAACCTACTTACGATTACGACAAGCTGTCTCAGCGTTTCGACATGACATGGTTATTTTTTCCATATTTGCTGACAACGATCTTGGTGATCTCGTCAGAAATAAAATTCTTTTTAGGCAAGAAAACGGTGGTCTTGGGTTTCGGACAATCGAACTGGCACCTGAGGTCATCGAGTCGTATAGGCGAAAACGGCAACTTTCAAACATGTTTGCCATTGAACGTGCCATCAGGGCTCCAGACCTTATCCGTAAGGAACTCAGAGTGCTATTAGAAAGACGCCTGAATCTAACAATCCCTTTCGTGTCCTCTGTCGAGATTAATAGTGCGTATAAAACTGATTCTGCAACGAACTGGATTGAAACTTGGTTGGCCCGCAGTCAGGCCGAGTTCCAGGAATACTCAGTTGGTAAGAAAGCCATTATTCATTTAGATAACATTCGAAGCGATCATTACGATGTGGACGTCTCCACGGCGCCTACTAGCCATTCTGCACGAACCAAAATTGCATTGTTCGATTCATTAGTCAGGGAACTCCGGACACTTTTTGATACATCTCATATTTTTGGTCTTCTGTTAATTATACCGTCACCCATTGATGTTTGCGCTGGCTATGATTGGCAAATTGATAAAAGAACCTTTCCAGACTATGATCCTCGCCTTTTGACAACGATCATTGCCAAGAGTGCCGCCAAGCACGGCCTCCCCTTTATCAACCTTTTTGATGTGTTTCATGTGAAAGCCTGTAATGAGCTATACTATCATCATGGCAATAATCACTGGACACCCCGTGGCCAAAAACTTGCAGCCACTATTGTGGCAGACCGTCTAATTCAGGATGCCACGCTTCAGCTGTCGCACACCCATCAGTAAGTATTAAAAAAATGCTATATTTCCTAATCTAAGATTGGTGAGATTTTCCTCATGGAATATCCCTTAGGATAACCAATAAGGGGGGTCGTGGTTCACTGTACACGACAACCGGAGAGCTACGGCATGGTGCGGGTGGCGGGGATACTTTGGATCATCCAGAATATATGGTTCTATCCTACCGCCATCCAATTCTGGCCACATGGAGTTTCTTGGCCATGGCGTTGCTTCCTGTGAGCTGTCTGGCTTGTGTCGCTGCACGATCGTATCGTGCCCTCTTCCCACGGACCAAGGGGCTCTGACGCCAGGAAGAGGCAGCATGAGATGCTGCAGCTACCTAAAAATACAAGATGACGCCATTCGCTCAAAAGGAGAGGCGACATCACCCACGAGGAGTGCCATAAATTTATGTGCACCTGATCGTATTGTGCTGCCAGAACCCTACATTCTGCATGATCCGAAACTTTCTGGTGAGGCGGGTATCGCCAGGACGGGCAGGAGGAGAATGGCAACGATACTGCGGATTTTTATGATTTGGGTATGCCATGATGGGTACGCTTGATCCCCTCTGGCAAAAAAGAAGCCCTAGGTGTCGTTCCCGTACCCCCATCGCCAGGACTGCCCAGAAATAGTATCTAAACCGAATCTCGCGTAGTTTGTCCGGTCGTCGCGGGGGCTTCGTTGTCCCTGGCAGCTCCATCTTCTCGATATCCCATTCGTTCTTAAGGTCTTCACCTAGCCAATACACCCAATTTACTTTCATTACCCCCGTTCTTTACACTTCACTGCTGAACTACGATGGGGTGGTGAGTCGAAGGAGACGACCGAACCCACCACCATTAACGATACGATAACCCTGTTGAGACTACGGATGGCCTTTGGGGATTGAGACGCCCCACAGGGCTTTTTTTATTCACCCATTTTTATGAAGTCTAGGGTATTGTCAACTTACGGAAAATTTGACCCTGAACAGACAATTCACCTGGACATAACATGTTGAATTGGCAGAGATCAGGGAATACGCTCCATGTGTTGACGAAGCCAAATTTGGCTCAAGGGCACCTCTACAAACCAGGCATGTTTTGTGAGGGCAAGGAAGCCGCGCGCGGAAAACCGGAGTGTATGGGGGGCGAATACATGAGGATGTGAGCACGCGGCTGACGCCGCCATCACGGAAAAGGACGGTTTTTAGAGGTGCCCTCAAGTTGATCATACCCTCTCAAGCATTGGAGCGTGCGATTTTTTGAACCACCTTTCTGCACCAAAAATAATCATTTATGGAATCTTACCCAACACAACCAACTCTATACCGTCACTCAAAATTAGATTTCCTTCTAACTCTGCTAGGGATCGGAACCACGCTTTTCGCCTTCAGCATGTTTGTATGGGAAACCTTTTATTCCCATTCAGGAATTTTTCAACATGCGGGGTTGTTTGGAAAAGTTGAAACCCTCCTTTTTGTGGGGGTTGTCATGTTCCTTGTTTATGGGAACTTAGTGTACCAATTCACGCGCCACGCCTATTTCTCCAGAAGGGCTACCCATTCTCCAACCCCCCGACTTGAATTAGAAGGTTGGTATAAACGTTCGGCTTCCTGGGTAACAATTTTGGTACCTGCGTTTAAGGAAGAGCCCGGAGTGGTCTATCAAACCCTGTTGTCCGCGGCTCTCCAAGACTATCATCATTGCCGGATCGTATTACTCATTGATGACCCTTCCCATCCAACTGCAAGAAAAGACCAAGAAAATCTTACGGCTCTCCGGGCTCTCCCCCATCACATTCAGGAATTATTAGACAGTCAGAAGGCCCAGATTGATAAGGCTTATGCGGCCTTTCGTGAACGTGAGCAGAAAGGGCTAAGCCATTTTGATGGGGAAGTCGGTCACTTGATCCATCTCTTTCAAGAGATTCAAAGCTGGTTTCATCAGCAAACCTTCAGTATTGAAGGGGATTCACACACGAACCGGTGGTTCGTGCAAAACATTCTTTTGGTTCACAATGAACAGTTGGAAAGGAGAGCCGCAACGTTACTACGGCACCAAACAAGTAATGGGGAGAAGCTTTCCCAAGTGATTCATCAAGAATATCGATTCCTCAAGGCTCTGTTTTCTTGTGAAATTTCTAGCTTTGAACGGAAGCGTTACCGAAATCTTTCTCATGAACCCAATAAGGCCATGAACCTAAATACGTATATGGGCTTGATGGGCAACTCCCTGTTCGAAGAGACAGGACAGGAAGGACTGGTGCTTAAACGGAGTTCCAAGAAAAAGGATACTTTCTATATCCCGGATGCCAAGTATGTGTTGACCCTGGATGCGGATAGTTTAATTTTACCTGATTATACTCTTCGGTTGGTCCACTTTATGGAGCAACCACAACAGCACCGGGTTGCCGTTGCGCAAACCCCTTATAGTGCCATTCCCGACGCCCCTAACCTCATTGAGCGGATTGCGGGGGCTACCACTGATATTCAATACATCACCCATCAGGGATTCACCCAATATGAAGGGACCTATTGGGTGGGGGCCAATGCCCTTCTGCGGAAATCCGCCTTAAAAGAAATCGCCAGAAAAAGCGGAGACCCCAACCTTCCCACTATTAAATTTATCCAGGATCGTACGGTCATTGAGGATACGGAATCGAGTATTGATCTGATTGTTCGCGGGCAGGGCTATTTCATATTAAAGTGTAACTTTATAGATAATAAGGAATAATCGATTTAGGCTGGCTTTTTCTTTTCGTTTACGGCATACTCTTTTGCATGCCAGACGAATCGCCAAGCGGACAGCCGGACATTGATCTGAGGCAAGTCGTGGTTCGCCCAATTGTCCGAGACGAAAAGGACGCCTTCAAGACCCTTCTCGACAGACACCACTACCTCGGTCATGCCCCGCTGATTGGCCAATCGATACAATATCTCGCCTGTGTGCAGGATCGCTGGCTGGCCTTGCTGGTGTTTGCGGCGGCGGCCCTCAAATCGAGACCGCGAGACCACTGGATCGGCTGGCCCCCCTGTTTTCAATGGCAACGACTCCATTTACTGGCCAACAACACCCGGTTTCTCATGCTGCCGGGCTGTTCGCAAAAGAACCTCGCCTCGAAAGTCCTGTCGCTCTGCGCGAAACGGATCTCGTCCGATTGGCAACTGTACCACGGCTACCCCTTGCTCCTCTTAGAGACCTTCGTCGATCCTGCCCGCTTCACCGGGACCTGCTATCGGGCCGCCGGGTGGCACGAGCTCGGTCTGACACGAGGGTTTCGCAAGTCGAACACGTGTTATGTTCAGCATGAGAGACCGAAGCGCATCCTAGTCGTGCGGCTGCATCCCCAAGCCCGAGAGATCCTTGCACGCCCGATGCTTGATCAGCCCTATCAGAAAGGAGAAGCGCCTCAGATGAGATTGAATACAAAACAGACGGACTCCCTCTTTACGTATGTGGTGCAGCTGACCGATCCCCGCCATTTGCAAGGGCAACGGCACACCCGACGCGCCCTCACGGCGATCATGTTCTGTGCCACCTTGTGCGGCGCGCGCGGCTATGAAGCGATCTCGGACTGGGCCCAGCAGTTATCGCAGCCGATGCGCAAGCGGCTAGGCTGTACTCAGCGAGGGGGGCGCTACCTCGTCCCGAGCCGCAGCACTCTTTACCGCTTTATCACGGCCGTCGACCCCTGTGAAGTCGATACCCTGCTCGGCCGGTGGCTGGACACCTTCGGCGGGGAGGATCAGGGCATTGCCATTGATGGGAAGACCATGCGGGGGACGTCGAAGGTCCCAAGCGAACAGCCCCACGTCCTCAGCGCCGTCACCCATCAAGCCGGGCGCCACCTCACCCAAAAAAAGTTCACTCCAAGACCAATGAGATCCCCTGCGTGCGGCCCCTGTTAGATGCGCTCGAGATCGCAGGGAAGGTGATCACGGCGGATGCGCTCCTCACCCAGAAAGAGATTGCCGAGTACCTGGTGCACGAACGCGGCGCCGACTTCGTCTTCACCGTCAAGGGAAACCAGCCCACCTTGAAGCACGACATTGAGGCCTTAGCGTTGCGAGCACGCCGGTGCGATTATGCCACCACCGAGAAAGGCCATGGGCAGATCACGACCCGCAGGATCTGGTGCGATGACTCCCTGAATGCCTATGTCAACTTTCCTCATGTCCAGCAAGTCTTCTGCATTGAGAGGGAAGTGACGCATCTCAAGCAGGGCCTCACGACCGTCGAAGCGGTCTGCGGTGTCACGAGTCAGTCCAAAGACAAGGCGGGGCCGAAGACCATCCTCTCGCAAAACCGAAAGCATTGGAGTGTGGAGAATAAGCAGCATTATGTGTTGGACGTCACCTTTGATGAAGACAGGAGTCAGATACGAAGTCTCAATGGCCCAATGGTCATGACCTGTCTGAGACGCTATGCCATCAGTCTCTTACGCCTGAAAGGCTACACCAATATCGCGCAGGCGTGTAGACTGCTCTGGGGCAAGCCCCATTTAGCCATCCGCATGGCCCTGCCCTGAAAAAGAGGGCACAAAAAACCTCATGGAATCCCTTGCTTATAAAAAGAATGATATGCCTTCCCATTTGACTAAGGTTAGTCCCTAGACTAGTCTGCTGGACTATGGACACAGGGTATGCTGCTGATATCTTGGATTTTTCTGTTAGGTTCCACACCGAAGAAGCGTGCTTCGAGTACTTGCGGGCGATTCGGTGGCCAGACGGGTTTATGTGTCCAGCTTGCGGTCATCGCGGTGGTTGGTGGCTCAAAAAATATTTCCGGTTTGAGTGTTCGTCGTGTCATAGACAGACATCACCGCTAAGCGGCACAGTGATGCATAGATCGCACTTGCCGCTACGGCTTTGGTTTTGGGCTGCCTATTTCGTCTCCACGCACACACCTGGCATCAGTGCTGTGCAATTGCAGCGTCAACTCAGTATCAAGAAGGTGGATAGCGCCTGGTATTTGCTCCACAGATTGCGACGAGGAATGGTACGACAGAACCGTGAACGGCTCGCAGGAACAGTTGAAGCCGATGAAACCCATATCGGTGGACCGGTAAAAGGCAAAACGGGCCGTGGCGTCGCGAAAGCGAAAACCAAGACGTTAATAGCCGGAGCCGTAGAAATTGTCACGTACACACAAGGGGATCACTTTCGAGAGAAAGCAGGGCGTTTACGATTAGCGATTCTTCAAGACGCTGGAGAGAACGAGATCAAAGCATTCCTCAATAGCCATGTCGCTGAGGGCAGTAAGATCAAGTCCGATGGTTGGAAGGGATACTCGGCAAAAGCCTTGGCAGGATACGAACACCTGAGACGGACCCAGGGTGACCCAGCAAGTGCTGGGAAGCACGCTCCACACATCCATAGAGCGTTCGGCAATCTGCAGACCTGGCTGAACGGGATTCACCATGGAGTGGATTCAAAATACCTGCAACACTATCTTGATGAGTTTGTCTTTCGCTATAACCGCCGTGAGACTCCAATGAGTACCTTCCAGAGTTTGTTGAAAATCCTGACCAGCAGCTCAAAACCCTTGGGATTCAATAAACTGAAGCAACCTTAGTTAAATGGGAAGGCATAAAGAATGAAATGGCCCTGGTTCGCGGGTGGAAACTCTACAATTATCCAGAACGTTTGGCGTATAGTGCCACGCCCCCTGACTTTGGGGCGTTATTAATCCAGCGGCGACGCTGGGCCAACGGAGGCCTTCTGATCTTCCCGAATTTGCTTCGGTATCTTTTCAATCAACCCATGAGGTGGAGAACCATAAAGGAAGGCCTCATGCGGAGCCATTATCTGCTCTCCATCACGAGCGTCAATGTGGGGTTGGTCCTTCTTCTGTTTTATCCCTTTGATAATCAGATGAACAGCCTGTGGTTACCTCTGACGGCATTGCCCTATTTTGCTCTGTACGGATACGACCTGACCTTGATTGGGTATCAGTGGAGGGACTTGCCACGGGTGTATGCCATCAATCTACTACTTGTCCCCGTCCACCTTGGAGGGGTCATCCAATCAATGCGTCAAGCCCTGACGGGACAAAAGACTCCCTTTTGCCGGACCCCCAAAGTTCTGGGGCGGACCAGTGTTCCTGCCCTGTACATTGGGGTTGTCTATGGGATGGTTGTACTCATGCTCGTGGGGGCTGTTGATGATTATTTCGAACAATATTGGACGCATATGGCCTTTGCATCAATGAATGCTGGGTTTCTCATGTACAGTGTGTTTCGCTATGTTGGAATCCAGTCCAGCATCGAGGATCTGCAATTGTTTACGAACCAATATATCCTGCTGTATAAAAGGTATGGTGCAGCTTTTCTATGGTCTGAGACATCGTCTCAACCAAACCCTACAAAAATCCCCGAAAAAGTTCCAGGGGGGATTCCAGACTGAGCACCCTATTGGTTGTCTTGTTCAGCTTACGGGATGGAGGGAAGATGGCCTTGAATGTCTCCAAAGTTCGGAATTAGAGAAATGCCGGATAAGAATCCCCGATTGCACAGTTCCTTCCTGTTTTAATAAGGAAACTTGTCTTTCATGGTAGTTGTTGCATCACTCTTAAAACACGCATGAAGTCAGCAAATTAGGTATCTCAGTGAAAATTGGAAAAAATAACAGTTCAATAAATCAACGGCAATAATGCAACAGCCGGAGTGCGACAGTTGTGTAAGAGAACGAGAGAAAATGATCGGGAAAATAGCAGGGAAAAGAGAGTTATCTAGGGCTAGAACACGCCGACCATCTACTCCCCCTGCATTAGGTAGCGCCGGAGTTTCATTTAGACTCCATTTAGACCCTGTTTACCTTAATTCACTCATAAAAAAATAAAGAAAAATTATTCGGAAAACCGGGAGGGGTCTTTCACCTTGTATTCGGGTCTTGAATTGAAATCAAAGAAGAAATACCTATACTCTGTTTCCGCAGCTTTTGTAATTTTTGGTGTTATTGTCCCTCTTCTATCCTTAAATTTCCTTCCGGTGCCTTTTTTTTGGGCCGCCTTGTCCTGGGTATTTGTCTGTATCTCAGCTATAAAAGTAAGTTCTAAAGATTCTTGGAAAATTGTGTGGATAAATCTTTGTGCGATCTTTTTTGCGCTAGGTATTTTTGAAGCTTTTTTTTGGATCCGCGCAGAACCGCCCCCACAATCCCGGTATGAAAGCACTTATACAAGAGGCTATTTTGATAAAAAAGAAAATGATATCCTCGGATACTCCCCCACCAAGAACCATGTTGGAGCTTCGAAGTTATATCACGAGGATGAGTTAGTTTATGACGTTGTTTATACCATTGATCCCAACGGCTTACGAATATCATCTCCCCTTAAAGAACAAGAGAGTAAAAAATGCCTTCTCTTTTTCGGCGGTTCATTTACCTTTGGAGAAGGGGTAAATGATGATCAGACAATGCCCTACCAGGTAAGTAGGAAAACCCATGGAATCTATCGTGTTTATAATTTTGGATTCCATGGGTACGGCCCGCACCAGATGCTCTCCGCCCTGGAGCATGGTCTTGTGGAGGGTATTGTAGAATGCGTTCCCCAATACGCTATATTTCAAGCGTTAGTTTCCCATGTTTCTCGCTCTGCCGGTTTGGCGAGTTGGGATCAACATGGACCGAAATACATTCTCGGGAAGGATGGACAGGTCCACTATGTGGGGTCTTTTGACCAAAACAGATTGATTCCGCCAGGCTTGTCCGAATACTTACAAAAATCATTGGTTTACGAAAAAATACTGGGCAGCCAAAGGCCTATCAATGCAGATGACATCAATTTGTTTGTTGGCATAGTGGACAAGGCTCGGAAGATTTTTGAAACCAGGTACCCCGGGAGCGAATTTCATGTGCTCCTGTGGAATGAGACAATGGATGAACATTATAAAAAAGTTCTTGTAGGCCTAAAAGAGAGCAGCTTAAGGCTTCACAAAATTAGCGATATATTACCGCGTTTAAAGGAAGAGGAATCAATATACATATTGCACCTCCAAGACCGGCATCCCAATGCTATGGCTAATAAGATAATTGCGGACTTCGTGGTAAATAACATACTTATGTGAATTCACCGACTTGCCATAAGGTGGGAGACACTGTGAATATGATGAACGGAGCAGCGGTTAAACAGTCCGGTCAATGCCTCCCTTGATTTTCAGCACACACTCGGATTCCAGACTGAGCACCCTATTGGTTGTCTTGTTCAGCCTATGAGAAGGAGGAGAGGGGGCCTTTTAGTATTTCAGCCTTTAACCTAGAAACAGCAGTTGGATCACAAAAGTCCGCGCAAGCTCTTGGCGCACCTGGCAAAATAAAAAAATGTCTCATCACCACAAAGGTGACCACGACTTTTTTTATTTCACCATGCACACCAATATCTTACACGTCTTTTTTGTGCCCAACTGCCGTTTCTAGGTTTAATATTCTGGCATTCCATTTAGGTAGAAAGGGATAGTGCCGAGTTATAAGTTCTGAGAAACAATTTTTTGGCCTTCCCTTTTCTTAAAACCTGTTATTGTGTAGTCTGATCAGCTCTTTCTATTACTCACAAAGATTCCCATTCCCTGAAATGACTCCTGTTCAATCCTTACCAGCCGTTCGGTTCTGGTCCTTAGTCGTGCTCCCTCTTTTTTGTTTCACCTTGTTGTATTTTTTGGAAACACGGTGGTCTTTCCCTCTGGTTTTTTTGATGGGTGCAATCTGGTCCGGCTGGCTTTGTATGTGGTTCAGGAAACCGATGGCGAAAAATCTGGCTCTCTCCTTCATGAGCCTATTTGCGTGTCTGATGCTGCTGGAGGTTTCCCTAGTTATTTACAATCAGGTCGAAGATCAAGTTAGAGTAGATTATCCTTTCTGGTATTTCCATTATGATTCTGAGTTGGGGTACGGACCCAATACAGGGAAATTTACAGTACAGGAACACTTTGCGGACCGGTTGCTATATCAGGTCCAATATACGATTAATTCAAAGGGCATTCGGGAAACGCCCTTTAGAAAAAATGGCAGATTGTGCAATGTCGTCTTTTCAGGTGGCTCTATTACATTTGGTGAAGGGCTTGGGGATACTGAGACCATGCCCTATTATTTCCAGGACGCTGGTGGGGGAAAATTTCGGGCCCACAATTTGGGATTTCACGGATATGGTCCCCATCAAATGTTACGGATGATAGAAACGGGCCGGATGGCTGACCTTGTTGATGGCCCGTTCCAGGTGGTGATTTATCAGGGGATTCCAGCCCATGTTGATAGAGTGGCCGGGAAAACTTCCTGGGATTTCTATGGCCCGCGTTATACCATGAATCAGGAAGGTAGAGTGGAGTATAATGGGCCTTTCCACGGCACCGTCTTTAGATACTTTCTTGGCTATTTAAAGGATAGTTTACTGTATAAGTTTATTCGGACGCACCTCCTTCATTCAACGTTGCTTGATTCGAAAGACATTCCCCTTTACCTAAAAATTCTGGCTCGGGCCAAATCCGAGTTAGAAAACACCTACGGCGCCCAATTTCTGGTTCTTTTTTGGGACAAGGGCAGTGGATATACTCTTGCAAACCAAATCGTCCAGCAACTGGATCAAGGTCAATTCCAAGTCATTCGGGTATCTCAGATAATTCCGAATATTCAAACGAACCGAGAAGCGTTCATCCTCTCGCCGGATGATCCACATCCGAATGCGAGAGCCCATCGTCTCATTGGTGAATATTTGGCAGAGGTATTACAAGATTATCAATGTTAGGGGTGGGGTAATTATGCTGCAACGCTCGAGTCCGGTGAAGAAACCCATTACAGGTTTCGAACACCCCAGGATTCGATTGAGGTGTTTTGGGGGGCTCCTCATTTGCTTTTTCTCGGCGCTACATCTTTACGTTGCTGTCGGAGTCGATGCCTCTTCCCCATTCATTCAGGGTTATACAAACAAAAGGAGCTACGCGCCGGGAAACCGTATTGATTTTCATATTTCGTCCAGGCTTGATCGCTATACGATTACCATTAGGCGACTCGGATCTGTCCAACAGCCGATTTTCAAAAAGATCGTTGAGTCGGGCCGCTCTTACGACAAACCTCCTGACGCATCGGCCCGCGGAGCCGGCTGGCCGGTAGGCCTGTCACTGAAAGTCCCGCCAGACTGGGTCAGCGGCTATTACGAAGTATTTTTAGGCGGCACCGACCCAACCCGACCGGCCGAATGGATAGACGGTCAAACAACGTTTTTTATCGTGCGTGCAGGTTCACCGGGGGAAAGAACGTCAATTCTCATGCCGCTTACCACCAATATGTGGAACGCCTACGAGTCATGGGGCGGCAAAAGCTTGTATTCTTTTAACAGCACCAATAACCGGCAAGGACACCGGGTCTCGTTTTTGCGGCCGATCAAAAGTGGTGTCTATGAATGGGAAGCACACTTCATCATCTGGGCCGAACAACAGGGCTATAAGATCGATTACGCGGCCAATGAAGACCTGGAATTCCACCCTGAACTACTGAACCATTACAAGCTGATTCTTAGCGTAGGACATGACGAGTACTGGTCGAAGGGAATGCGAGACCATCTCGAGGCCTTTATCGCCAAAGGCGGCAATGCGGCGTTCTTCAGTGGTAATTCCGTGACGTGGCAGATACGTTTTGTGGATGACGGTCAAGCCATGGTGTCCTGGAAAAAGTGGTATCGGGACGACCCCTTGTACAATCCGGGTGGTCCAAACCCCTTGCTGACTACACTGTGGAGTCATCACCTCGTTAACCGGCCGGAAAACTCGCTGACGGGTGTTGGGATGATGCACGGAGGCATGCATCGCAGTCAGGGTCAATATATGGATGGATCCGGTGCCTTTACTGTCCACCGCGCCGACCATTGGGTTTTTGAAGGAACCGGCCTGAACAATGATGATGAATTCGGCGGGACGGACTCGATTGTTGGTTATGAAGTCGACGGCTGCGATTTCGAGAGTAAGAACGGTCGGCCCGTGCCTACGCATAGGGATGGCACGCCGGAATCATTCCAGATTCTTGCAACCGCGCCGGCCAGTTGGCCTGACGGATTGTGGATATGGCATGAACGCTTTGCCCCCGACCAAGAGGGTAATGCCTGCATGGGTATCTATACGAGCGGCGGCGGCGGGAATGTTTTTACAGCGGCTACGACAGATTGGGCCCGTGGCTTACGTGGCGGAGACCAGGTCGTTGAAAGGATTACCCGAAATGTGCTCGATCGATTATCCCGTTAGCACTGGCTGTCTTGGTCAACCTGGACGTGATATTTTCGAGGACAATTAATCAACAATCAAGACGTGATTGGTTGGGTAGCCGGGGGTCAGGCTTTGCGCCGATGTATTCTGGTGGCTGACGTGTTTTCAGTTCTGGTATGTCGTGCGGGTATTGTCAACTTAACCCGCCTTTGGCAGACTGGGCAGCATGAAAACCAAAAACCCAGCTACCAACGCCATCGCTTTCCTTCTGAAATTATCAGTCACGCCGTCTGGTTGTCCCATCGTTTCTGCCTCAGTTTCCGTGAAGTCGAAGAATTGCTGGCCGAACGTGGCATCACCGTCACCTATGAAACCGTTCGTCAATGGTGCCGAAAGTTTACCCTTGCGAGGGTTTTCTTCAGCAACTCACGCTCAACGGTTTTTGACGTTACACGGACTCACACAGAATCTCTTTTGTCTCGGCCGCCACCTCATGCAGGCGGTCCATTATCGACTGTTGCGCCCCCAGGCGTTTCAGGTCTGGGAGGCAGCGGTGTGCGCATAAGCAGCTTGGCTTAGCTGGTTCAATTTGCCCATCGATCGTTAAGTTGACCATACCATCCCAAGAGATATTCCATTAGGAAGTTTTTTCAATTCAAGGGGAGAAAAGGAACACAACTTGCCAGTCGGATTGTACGGAGGAACAGACGATAGGTGAAGGGTCTCATCCTGAATAAGATGGTCAGCCACCATCGTCGCGGCAAGCTTTTGACCCAGAGGGGTCCAGTAATTATTTCCGTGGTGATAATACAACTCATGACAACGTTCCCCTTGGAAGACCTTAAAAAGGTTTATGGAGAAAATCCCATGTCTTTCAGCCATCTTAGTCATCAGGTTGGTCAATGTACGCAGATCATAATCTGGGAATTTATCCTTATCAATTTGCCAATCATAAGAAGTACAAACATCCATCGGTCCCGGCATTTACCGTGGCAACGGAAGATTGAACTTTGTGCGGTAAGTCCTGGTAGAGGAAATAGGAAAAAGTTTCTTCACTGTGTACAAAACTTCCCTGAATAAATGAGTCCCATAGACGCCAATCACAGTATCTGCCGTAGCTGGGTCACCACTATCCATCACACGATCACCTCGTGCATCAAATTCCGTCCAAATCACCTCTCCGCCATTTTCTGGCATTTGGATATAGGCATATCGAGCGGTGGGGATCGGACGATAGATAAGAGTTCCATCAAGTGTAAATGGTGCATCGTCTCCCAACCGCAAGGCATTCAACACCACCTCTACTGCCCCAAAAAGAAGCCGAGACCCAGAAAGGTAAATACAATAGTTTTGCGCATGGGCTGCTACACGTTGGCGGGTAGAAACGAGCCAGACCTATATGGCTTGCGTCCAAGCATTCTATCGTTATGAGTTTTCCCAGATAAGTTGAAAATCATATGAAGATTAAAAAAATCAGCAGAAAAAATCCCATACTTGCTGCCGTAAGAGGTATTCACTATTTTATCCTTACCACCATTGATCCTTTGCATTTCTTGGAATTCAATCAACTGCGCGGCAAAAAGACACCGTTGATTATGAAGTAACGATTCTGCGGCACAAAAAGAAAGAACATTCCTGTGGACGATCGACCCACCCCCTATAAACATATCGCCTATGCCGATGGCATGCGAGTCGTGACTATGCTTACAATCATTGCGCTTCACTCCTCAGCCCAGGGTGTCATCCAATATGACGCTATTAGCCTCGAAAACTGGTGGATATGTAACAGCATCGATTCTCTCAGCCGTTGGGCAGTGCCTATGTTTATTATGTTAAGTGGCGCCCTTTTGCTGGATCCGGCCAAACAAGAATCTTGGCGTATTTTTTATAAAAAACGTGCCAAGAGAATTTTGGCTCCATTCATCTTTTGGGTCTCGTTTTATTTTTTTTGGAATGATTATCTCTATGGAGAACCAGTTGACAAAGAATTTATCCTAAAAGCTCTTTTAAATGGATTGACGTATAACCATCTCTACTTTCTATTTATTATCCTAGGGTTATATCTGGTCACTCCATTTTTACGGATCTTTGTCAAATATCAGAAAAATTTTGTCCTTTGGGGCCTCGCCATCGGAGCATTTATTTTGGCAGCAGGCGATTATATGACGATATTTCTCCCGTTAAATGCCTTCACCAGATTTATCCCCTATCTAGGGTTTTTTATTGGGGGATTCATTTTACGTCATAGAATGTTGTCAAGTGGACAATGTTGGATAGCCACCCTCTGCTTCGCTTTATCAAGTGTGGTTATCATCATAGGAACAGGCCAACAAATTGCCCTATTGGGAATCGAAGATTACCGAACTTTTAAATTTTATGACCATTTCCACCTTGCCGTGATCATTCAATCCTTCTCTATTTTTTTGTTACTTCAATATTTCTTTACCACTTCATTAAACCATTTCCTCTTGGAAACGTTTGCCTTTCTTGGCCCCATGACGTTTGGGGTGTACCTCATTCATGTGATATTCCTAACTCTCCTCAAACCCTATACGAAAGGCCTATTCAATCAATTCGCCTTGGCAGGAATCGGGATCGAAGTTTTCTTGACATTTTCCATTAGCACCGTGGCCTGCCTACTCATTGCCCGCACCCCCATACTTCGTCACACGATTGGTATGTAACAGACATGGGTTCTGTCGCAAATAGCTTGATGTGTTAACCTGAAGCTATTTGAGGGGGAGACCATCATGGTAGCCATATCCTTCAAGAGACGCATTTTCATCAAGACATGATCTGCAAAGCGTTCGTTGGTATCTCGTGTAATCCCTTAGGACCTGAGAGAAAATAACTTGAACAATTTCGCATCCAATCTTCGGGCCATCTTGGAATGGGCCTCAGTCGAAAAACCCTCAACATAGCTGTGCTATGCCTCGGGTTTTTCTCAATCGTTCCGTCCAAATCCAACCCAAATCGTGGCGCGAAATTGTTCAAGTTATTTTCTCTCAGGTCCTTAGTTACAGGGATATTGAAGAATTGATGCTAGAACGTGGATTCTCCGTTGACCACAGTACCATCAATCGCTGGGTCATTCATGATTCGCCACAACTGGAAGCCGCCTTTCGGCGTAAAAAAAAGCGCATCGGCACTCGGTGGAGAATGGATGACACCTACATTCAGGTCAAGGACCAATGGAAATATTATTATCGGGCCATCGATACGCAAGGGCATACCATCGATTTTCTCTTGACCGCGACACGAGATACGCAAGTTGCCTTACGCTTTTTGAAGAACGCTATCAATGAAAACGGCAACCCGAGTCTGGTGAATATCGATCAGAGTGGGGCGAACCAAGCGGGCCTGAAACAGTTGAATCGAGACCATCACACACGTATTACAATCCGTCAGTGCAAATATCTGAACAATATTATCGAGCAAGACCACCGATGCATCAAAAGGCTCACGCGATCGGTGCTGGGCTTCAAAACCTTTCACGCGGCCCAACGGACATGAGCTGGGATTGAAATTATGGCCATGATCAAGAAAGGTCAGATGAAAACCCTCGCGGGAGATAGGAAAACTTCTGCTGAAATGTTCTATGCCCTCGCCGCGTAGTGCAGGCCAACCATCACATGCTTTTCGTCTCGGTCGAGTATTTGCGACAGAACCATTATTACGGTTAGAGGATACAATCTGAAGGAACAGGACATTACTCGCCCCAATTTACCCACTCACTTGGGAGAAGACCCGAATGTTAATTTCCGTACGATGGTCAGGAAACACACCGCCGAGTCGGTAGCGAACCGACCCATTGCCTCCCTGAGATTTCTACCCTGGTACGTATAGTGTTTTTACGGTAACGGTTAGAGTGACGGTTCCAACTCAAAAAATACGAAAAAAGTCACGGTTCGCCCATACCCAGCAAAACCACGCCAAGCAACAAGAAGCAGGTAAACACCTTGCTAGGCGCGGTGTTTGCATGGTACGGTGTGGCATTGTGTTGGCTACCGTTGCAAATAAATTGGCGTTGGGGACGCGGGGGTCGAAGGTTCCAATCCTCTCGCCCCGACCACTTTCTTCTCATTCCCGCACCCGCAGTAGATCTGTCTAATCTTGGGCAGGCTCCAAAGGAATTCTGATGGCTGAGTCCTACACCATTTTAAATGTAATGGGTCCGTACCGGGAACCCCAGGAGCCTGCCATGTCTTATGATTATTCGGTTCAACGCCCCAACTGGGGCACCCCACAAGGGATCCGTGTGAAAATCTCGCTGGAAGAAGAACTGAATGTCTTTAAAAGTAAAATTTTAGAAATTTCCGGTGGATCGGCGGGTCAGCAACTTCGAGTCAATCAAATTCTCACTCGTGCTATTGGAGACCGAAAACTTGAACTGGCGAATGAAGCGAATATGTTTGTTGACCGTCGGGATGTGATGATTGAGCCGTTTACTGGATCATTAGCCTACCTTTTCCCCAAACTGGAAAGTTGGATGAAAGAAGAGCGTGAGCGTTTACGGCAGGAAATTCAAAAGATCGTGGGCTTGTAAATTATTCCTCACCAAAATTGCTCTGTCAGGCTTTCCTCCTTCGCATTGAAATTATTTAAATTGCCCTCCCACCAAAGCAAGGGGGATGTTCAAAAAGGTGCGCTCAGCAAGGCCGCAGGCGCTTTGGCGCGCGGAGCGTACAGCAGTACGTGAGCACGACAAAGGGCCGAGAACGCCGCTGACGCCCTTTTTCAACATCCCCCTAAAAGATGGGGAGATACCGACGCGAATAGAGCCCGGTGGCGACTTCCCCAAAACCCAGTGTGCCTTGGTCCTGTTTGGTTTTGTTGTTGAGGTTCACCATATAATGGCCACGGACATGTTCCATGGCCACTTCATAGGGAATCTCCTTCCCATAAATATCCCCCGGGGCATGTGCACCCACGGATAAAATCTGAATGGCTTCTTCGACGGCATATTGGCGATCAGAAAAAATAAAGATGTTCGCAATGGAAAATGGACCAAGGTGGTTATTCGGGGTCGTGGGAGACAGGATGGAAGAGAGAGTCCCATCTGTGCGGGCATCACGCAGGTAGGCCACCAACGCGGCGACCTGGCTGTCAGTCGTTTGTTCAGGGACAAGTACGCTGATGGCATTCATCGTTGGTACGGCAGCCGTCATTTTAAATATGGGGACGGCTGTGGTGCGTGCCTCTTCCAGAATGGAGGCGGTTTGCACGGATTGGGATTCATGGCCTTGGGGCGGTTGAATCTTTTTTGATTCTGGAATGATGGCTTGGGTGAAAGCCCACAGACCAAAAATCACGCCGAAGACCACAATCATGGGGTGAACGCCGACACGTCTTCCGTTTTGTTTTTCAGAGTCACTCATGACTGATCACTCCGTCCTGAAGAGGCTGAGGGGAGGTTGTGGGTACTCCGTTCATGCTTTTTTGCGACTTCCCAAAATGTTTCCCATTCTTCCGGGTTGAGTTGTTGTAGCTCCTTTCCCACATCCGCTGCTTGTTGTTCCATCGTAGCAAAGCGAGTCACAAATCGGTTGCAGGATTTTCGTAAGGCTTCTTCAGGATTGATTTTCAAAAATCTTGCCAAATTTGCAATGGTGAAGAGCACGTCACCAAATTCCTGTTCAATAGCTTTCCAGGCAATCAACACATCCTGTCCGTGGGAAGAGGAGGCTGCTCTGGATTGGTGATGGATGGTCGCTTCTCGGAGTTCTTGCAGCTCTTCATCAAGTTTCTCAACGACTTGTTCGGGTTGCTCCCAATCAAAGCCCACACGAGAGGCACGTTTTTGCACTTGGTAGGCGCGTAAAAGAGCGGGGAGGGAGGCAGGGACCCCTTCCAGAATAGACTCTTCTTGCCCCTGCTCTGAGCGTTCAGACTGCTTAATTTTTTCCCACTGGGTAATGACTTGGTCGGCATTCAAGGACGGTCCGGTTTCTTTGGTGAAAACATGGGGGTGTCGTCTGACCAGTTTCTCATTCAATGTTGTGATGACATCTTGCATGGTGAAATGGTTTTGTTCTGATTCAAGTTCAGTATGGAGCACGACTTGCAGAAGCAGATCGCCTAACTCCTCACGAAGTTGACGGGGATCATTTCGATCCAAAGCCTCTAAGACTTCATAGGATTCTTCGATGAGATAGGGTTTGAGCGAGTCATGCGTTTGCTTCCTATCCCATGGGCAGCCATCAGGGGCTCTGAGTCGAGCCACCAGTGCGACAAGATCGTCAAAAGCTTGTGACATAATATTGGGAAAACGGTTGTGTCTTGGGGAACATGAGAGTTATTTCCTTACAGTGTAAGATCAACCTTTTGACCTTCATGAACACAGGCCCCCATTATACCGTTTTTGGGGTGGTCTTCAATGTTAGGAACCGGTCCAAGATTAGGCGGATCTACGGTGGGTGTGCTGGATTTTGCCAGATCTTCCGATCCTTTTCGTTGAATAGTACCACTATTCGCCTCAAACGATCGAAATATCTGACTCAAACCAGCACTCCTTTGTAACGATCCCTAATCTCGGACAGGCTCCTAGCCATCTTGCGGGCTCAAGGGGATTGTGATAATTTCCATTTTCCAATAATCAAGGGGTGTTGCCGTGCCTGAGGAGGAAGAAGAACAACAAGGGTTTGTTATTCGTGATAAGCGCGGGCAATTTCGCGAAGAACCTTCTTCAACCGCAACACCTTCGTCCTCTTCGCCAGGTTCTGAGGTAACCCAAGATACCCAAACCGCCTCTGAACACACCCACGAACCTGCTCCTCCGCTCGCATTTTCCTCATTTGTTTTTTCCCTGGGAACCTCGGCCTTAATGCTTATGGGGGAAAAATTGAGCCCTGATCAGCCCCATGCTCCGGTGAACTTGCCGCAGGCAAAGGAAATTGTGGACATTCTCTCGATTCTGGAAGAGAAAACCAAAGGAAATTTAACTTCGGATGAGGCCGCGGTCATGAAGGACATGCTGTATACCCTGCGCATGAAATACGTCGAGGCGGCCTCGGGTAAAAACCCTACGTCCTAGGGTTCGCGCAAGAATACCTTGCCAGGTTTGGGTGCTGAGACACCTGTCTGGCAAAGCGCGAGGACTGCGCATACTCCGCGTGTGGAAAAGACGAGCTACGTCGCCAGAATGGATGGATCGACGCCCCAACCTGGGAAGGTATTCTTGTGCGAACCCTTAGTACCTATTTGTGCACACCGCCGTATCTCCTTCAATGGGGTTGAAGGCCATTTCAATCCTACTCCATCCCGCTTACAATACAGCAGACACGAATCCATGGTTCTGTGGGCTACCCATCTATAGAGAAAAGGAAAAATGGCCTTCGTGCAACGGAAGGTGTAAGGCGGAAGGGTGCGGGAAGAGTGGCTTGGCCTTTCAGTTCCCGCCTACCATCTGACGATTTTCGAAACAGAGAATAAAAAATCTTTTCAACGATTTAAACAATGGGTGCCATTTGGCACCGCGTCTCTGGAATGGTTGTCATGGCATCACCGTCAAAATTAGTTCCCCGGCTTTTACCATCCTCGAAATTACGAGAGCGGTTCATTCGGGATGACGACAAGGCGAAACATCTTCACCTGAAACCCGTCTGGATCGTCCTGCTTCTCCTTATCTCCAGTCTGCTCCTCACCATGTACTATGCCAGATATGGCATGACCGGAATGCCCAAATCCGATTCACTCCTTCCAAGTGCGAGTTATGCTCTTGTGTTATTTCTGGTGTATTTGGATGTGGTGGGGCTGGTTGTGCTCACCCTGTTACTGTCGCGGAATTTAATCAAAGCATATTTTGAACGGCGGCACCGGCTGCTGGGTTCTGGCTTTCGAACAAAATTGATTGCTGCCTTTATTGGCTTTTCCCTGATTCCCACCTTGCTATTGGCCTTTGTGGCAAGTGGGGTGATTAGCGAAGTCATGAAGGTGTGGTTTAACAATCATATCGAACAGGTGCTGAAAGATTCTGAGCAAATGGCCAGAATGTATCACGAAGGTCACATGGCGTTGGCCACGAAAAGCGCGCAGGCGATCAGCAAAGAAGTTTTTCGGGAAGACATGTTGCAGCCTGACCATCGGGAAATATTAATGGCCGCCATGGCTCGAAAACGAGGTGAGTTCAATTTAACCAGTATCGAAATTTTTTCATCGAAGCTTGAAACCCTGGCTCGGATGGTTGATCCGGACGTACCGAATTCGGTGTTGAATCTACCTGCGGGCCAGTTAGTGTTAAAGGTGCTGGATACGGGGACAGCGTTGACCGCTGTTCAGGAAGCCCCCGTTGGGCGTCTGATCCGAGCCGCGGTTCCCATTTCCTCCAGCCATGATCCCGATGGCATCGAAGGTGTGGCCGTGGTCGGCACATATGTGCCGGAAGCCTTGCTGGCCAAAATGGAAGGCATCGCCCGCCAGTACAGTGAGTTTCGTCAAATAAAAGCCATGGAAAATCCCATCAAAGCCGGGGCCTATTTATTCGTGGCCGTAGTGACGGTCCTGCTAGTATTTAGTGCAACATGGTTTGGGTTTTATGTGGCTCGCGGCATTACTGTGCCGATTCAAAAATTAGCTGAAGGCACAGAAGCCGTCGCGCGTGGAGATTTACGTGTGCGTATTGCGGTCAGCGCGACTGATGAAATCGGCACCTTAATCGATTCGTTTAATCGCATGGCCGCGGATCTTTCCACTGGCAAAGCCGAACTCGAAGAAGCCAATCAATCCCTGGTGCATTCGAACATCGAAGCGGATCGGCGGCGGGCCTATACCGAAGCTGTCGTGGAAACCATTGCATCGGGGGTGTTGTCCATTGACGTTCATGCGGCCATCACGACGTTCAATCATTCTGCTGAACGCATTCTCGGTGTTGGGGCCGACGAGGTTCGGAGCCGTCCGGTGTTTGATGTGTTTAAAGCGAATCATTTTCATTTGTTTCAAGAAGCCTATGATCGAATCCTCGTGGATGGACGAGACAGCTTAACCCTCGAAGGACAAATGGACGTTCAAGGAAAATTATTAACCATAGGATTGAATCTGTCGCGGATGAGGAATGAGTCCGGAAAGGATTTGGGGTTTGTGTTGGTATTTGAAGACCGTACCGAGTTGATTAAAGCGCAAAAAACCGCGGCGTGGCAAGAAGTCGCCCAGCGTATTGCCCATGAAATTAAGAATCCATTGACCCCGATCCAACTTGCGGCGCAACGGTTGAGAAAAAAGTTTTTTGAGGGTGCTCCCGATTTTAATGATATTTTCGATCAATCCACGAGTGTCATCGTGAATGAAGTCGGAAGCCTCAAGCGAATGGTCGATGAGTTTTCAAAATTTGCCCGCCTGCCAGCTCCTCATATGGTTCGAGCGTCGCTCCACGAGGTGATTGAAAAAGTGGTGGCGCTGTATACGGGTGGGCATCACAACATTGAATTTCTTCTTTCCCTCGATCCCACCTTACCTCTCGTCAATATGGATCAAGAGCAAATGCGACGGGTCTTTGTGAATTTATTTGACAATGCCATGCAGGCCATGGAACAACAGGGTCGGCTGTGGGTCACGACCGAAATGGATTGGAAACGTCAATACGTGAAGATTACCGTGGCCGACGAAGGGCCGGGCATTCGCCACGAGGATCAGGATAAATTATTCATGCCATATTTTTCCAAGCGAAGGGCGGGCACGGGCTTAGGTCTGGCAATTGTCCATCGCATCGTGACCGACCATAATGGCACGATTCAGGCGGCCAATCATCAGCCACGAGGTGCCGTGTTTTCTCTTGAATTGCCCATAGCCTAAGGGTGTGACATCTGGCCCCTCAGTAGTGATATCATTGACTCATGCGTTGTGTGTTGTGACCATATTTTTTTTCTTTCATGGCATGGCTAAGGAGTGGTTGTAGGATGTCCGGGACTATTTGCATCGTTGATGACGAACCATCCATTCTGAATATGCTGAGCAGTATTCTCGAGGATGAAGGGTATCAGGTGTCGCTCGCCAAGAGTGGGGCTGAAGCCTTAAAGCAGATTCGCGCTGAACTGCCAGATCTCGTGATTCTCGATATTTGGATGCCGGAGATCGATGGATTGGAAATATTGAAGCGTATCCGACACCAGTTTCCTCACTTGATGGTCGTGATGATGTCCGGTCATGGGTCGGTAGAGACCGCGGTCAAGGCGACGAAACTTGGAGCGTATGATTACCTTGAGAAGCCACTCGATCTCGAGAAAGTCACGATTCTCGTTCGAAACGCCCTCCATCAACGTACACTGGAGGAGGAAAATTTTAATTTACGCTTCAAGGTTGAACGGCATTATGAACTAGTTGGGGATTCCCGTGTCATGGAAACGCTGCGACAGCAAATTGCCGCGGCGGCTCCCACCAACAGTCGGGTGCTTATTTCCGGAGAGAATGGGACGGGGAAGGAACTCGTGGCCCGAGCCATTCATCTTCAGAGCCCACGCTACAATCGGTCGTTTGTGGAAGTCAATTGTGCTGCAATTCCGGAAACCCTCATTGAAACCGAACTGTTTGGTCATGAACGTGGTGCGTTCACTGGTGCGGTGTCTCAGCGCCGCGGAAAATTTGATTTAGCTGATGGGGGCACACTCTTTTTAGATGAAATTGCCGACATGAGTGTGGCCACCCAGGCCAAAGTCCTTCGAGTCTTACAGGAACAGGAATTCACACGGATCGGAGGTAGCAAGCTCATTAAAGTGAATGTTCGGGTGATCGCGGCTTCGAATAAGGACCTTCGGCAGGAAATTGAAAAGGGGAAGTTTCGAGAAGACTTATTCTATCGACTTAATGTGTTACCGATTGAGGTGCCCCCGCTTCGGAATAGATGTGAAGATATTCCGGTACTCGTTCGACATTTTCTGCGCGTGCATGGTGAAGAACAGGGAATGAAGCTCAAAGAGGTGACTGATGGGGCACTCCAAGTGCTGGCTCGGCACGACTGGCCAGGTAACATTCGTGAGCTTCGGAATCAGGTCGAGCGTTTGATGATCATGGTACCCAAACCTGTGATTGACGCCTCCGATGTCATTCCCTTTATGCCGGGCGGATCGGATGGGTCTGTTCAACGAGTCAGTGCCTTAGACTCGTATGAGTCATTGCGAGAGGCACGACATGCGTTTGAGCGGGAATATATCACGCATCGGCTTCGGGATAATGGATGGAAAGTCTCCAAGACCGCTGACGACTTAAAGATTGAGCGCAGTCACTTACATCGAAAGATTAAATTGTTGAATGTCGAACTTCGGCCTGAAGCCTGACCCTCACGGTAACGAATCTGTTTCGCACGAAGGACTTGTCAAAAATAACTTGAGGGCACCTCTAAAAACCCGGCATTTTTTGTGAGGGCAAGGAAGCTGTGCGCGGAAAACCGGAGTGTATGGGCGAATACATGAGGATTTGAGCACGCGGCTGACGCCGCCATCACGGAAAAGGACGGTTTTTAGAGGTGCCCTTGAGTTTTGAGGCTCAGATTTATGTTAGGTTTGATTGATCGTTGTGACGAAAAGGCGCCGGAATATCGAGATATTTCAAGGTTTTTTGGCACAAAGATCGGTCAAAGATGGCGTGAAGATGAGACTAAAAAACTCAAGTTATTTTTGGACAAGTCCTAGCGATGGAACTTCAGGTTCCACTAAAAAATGAGTAGTTACAAAATTGAGCGAATCGTCGCGGGCGGATGGGGATTGACTCACATTGAGTCACAAGTTACCTTCGTTCGCGGGGTCTTGCCCGATGAACTGGTTATGGTGACGCCGAAGCCCTCGCGTCAGGGATACCAGTTCGCCGCATTGGATCAAATCCAAGAAGCCTCACCAGACCGAATTGCTGCTCCATGTCTTGTCTATGAACAATGTGGCGGATGCCAATTTCAGCACGTTCGCTACGAAGCGCAGCTTCGTTTTAAACAGCAGATGCTGGAAGAGGCCTTTGGACGGATTGGACAGGTTTCCCCTCAAGCATGGTTGCCACCCGTGCCGTCGCCCTTTCCGTATGAGTACCGACGGTGGGTTCGGTTTTCGGTGTTTCAAGAACACAATACCTTTCAACTAGGGTTTCTTCGGGAGCGTTCGCACCAACCGGTTGAAGCGACCGGGTGTTTGCTCATTCCTGAATCCATTCGATTAGTGGTCGAGGAGGTAAAAACCCGTTTGGGCGCCTTGTCCCGTTTGCCAGCGTTTCTGTCTAGTCTTGAGGTGCGTGCCTCCGCTGCCTTTGGCAGTCATCTGTTGATTATTAAATCTCCCAGGCTCAACCAAGGGCAAGCTGAATCCATCCTCAAGACCTTTCAAGAAATTCCGAGTGTGTCAGGATGCGTCGTGACGTCTGATGCTCCTCCAGCACGAAGGAAGCATGCTCCCGTTCGTCTGGTCACTGGGGACGATCATCTGTTTGAACAATTTCATGCAGCCTCCTTTCGAATAAGTGATCGGTCGTTCATGCAAGCCAATTGGTCAGTCTATGCCATGATGTATCACACCTTAGAAGAATGGCTTGGAGAATGCGCGCAGACACGAATTCTGGAATTATTTGCTGGCGTAGGTTGTCTGGGATTGTCATTGGCCAGGAGGGGAGCGTTGGTTACCGTGGTAGAAGAAAATCCTTACGCGATCGCGGATGCTCGGAAATCTGCATCCCAGAATCACATAGGCCGGTGTCGGTTTCGGCCATCCACCGCGGAAGAATTTTTACGACAGGCGCCACCTGAAGACTATGATGTGGTTCTGGTGGATCCGCCAAGAGCAGGGCTCAGTAAGACGTGTGTTGAATCGTTGATTCAAACCAAATCGAGTCGGATTTTTTATGTTTCATGCGATGCGGCATCATTAGCGCGGGATGCGAAACGTTTGGGTGCGGCAGGCTATCAGATGAGTCGTGTGCAACTTTTTGATATGTTTCCCCAAACCGCGCACATCGAAACGCTCGTGGAATTCATTCTTCAATAATTAATTTGTCGGGACTCATGTATGACTGATTATCGTCAAGCTGGGGTTGATATCGAAGCCGGAGAAGAAGTGGTCCGGCGTATTCGGCCACTTGCCAGATCCACGTTTCGGCCTGAGGTTCTGGGGGATATCGGTGCCTTTGGAGGGTTATTTCGGCTCGGGGCTGAACGGTATGTTGATCCCGTGCTGGTATCAGGAACCGATGGCGTCGGGACAAAACTCAAACTGGCGTTTCTCATGGATCGACATGACACGGTTGGCATTGATCTCGTGGCGATGTGTGTGAATGATATCATCGTCAGCGGAGCCGAGCCGCTATTTTTCCTGGATTATTTAGCCGTCGGGGAGTTGGTGGTATCAAAAGCTGAAGCCATAGTGCAGGGGATTGCCGAAGGGTGTCGGCAAGCGGGCTGTTCATTAATTGGGGGAGAGACGGCAGAGCTTCCTTCCTTTTATCAAAAAGGGGAATACGACCTTGCGGGGTTTTCCGTGGGTGTGGTCGAACGGGAGGCGATTCTCACTGGGAAAAAGATTCAACCAGGTGACGCGGTAATCGGGTTGGCCTCATCGGGGCTTCATAGCAACGGGTTTTCTTTGGCGCGACGTGTGTTGCTTGAACAGGCAGAGTTATCCTTGGACAGTTCGTTGGATGGGATGGATAACACGTTAGGAGAGACCCTACTCACGCCAACCAGGATTTACGTCAAAACAATATTGCCATTGATTAAAGATTTTTCAATTCATGGTCTTGCCCATATCACGGGTGGCGGAATAACCAGGAATGTGCCCCGAGTCTTACCTCAAGGGTGCCGGGCGGACATTCGCAAAAACACGTGGCCCATCCCGCCGATTTTTTCTCACATTCAAAAATTTGGGCAGGTTGAAGAAGATGAGATGTATCGGGTGTTTAATATGGGCATTGGTTTTGTGTTAGTTGTGTCAGCGGAGCAAGAACAGGCGGTGATTGATCGCGCCAATGCACTCGGTGAGCAAGCGATGGGAATAGGGCAAATCGTAGAAGATCCACAACGCTCGCCTTCTGTCACGTATTCCTCTAAAGGGAACGCATGATCCCCCTTCGGTTAGGTGTCCTTGCCTCCGGTCGTGGTTCAAATCTTCAAGCCCTCATTGACGCCATCGACACCAAGACACTTGATGCGACCATCGCTGTAGTGGTGAGTAATAACCCCGATGCGATGGCCTTAGAGCGGGCCCACCGACATGGCATGAAGGGAATTTTTCTCGATCCGAAATCGGTAGCAGGGGAGGCGCAACCCCGAAAAGCGTACGACCAGAAAATTCTGGAGGTGCTAAAGGGCCATGATGTCCAACTGGTTCTACTCGCGGGGTACATGAAAATTGTCACGTCGGTTCTGATCGATGCGTATCAATGGCAAATGATGAATATTCATCCGTCGCTTCTCCCGGCCTTTCCTGGTCTGAACGCCCAAACACAGGCATTGGACGCAGGCGTGAAAATTTCAGGGTGCACCGTGCATTTTGTCACGGAAGGGGTCGATGAAGGGCCGATTATTTTACAAACCGGCGTACCCGTTAATGAGGATGACACGGTAGACATTCTTTCTGCGCGCATTCTTGAGCAGGAGCATGTGTTGTACCCCCATGCAGTCCAATTATTTGCTGAAAGACGGTTGTGTGTTGAGGATAAGAAGGTGAGAATTCTTGAGTTGACTTCATAAATTGCAGGGGTATGGACCTTTTGATAAAGTGATTTTCTTCGATTGCCGAAAACAATTCTGATTCAAAATTGTGGGGGGCTAGCTCAGTTGGGAGAGCACAACGTTCGCAACGTTGGGGTCAGGGGTTCAAGTCCCCTGCCCTCCACCAACCTTCGCACAGTTTCGGCTAGCAAGCCTACACACCGACAATAGTTCAATTTATAGTATGAATAGCCTTTGAACCTCCGACTGCGGGATTGGAAGGAGTGTGCATCCTTTGTGGGGATGCTCCAAGGGGCGTGCCCCTTAGTTTGTTGACAAATGGGTGCGTTTTTTTTAATTATTAATAAAAATAGCTAACATTATTAGAAATTATGAGATTTTCTAAAAAAAGTGAATACGCATTGCGCGCCTTGTTGCAATTGACGGAGGCCTATGGCCAACGACCGGTCCGCCGATCTGATATCGCGGAACGGCAACACATTCCCATGGGATTTTTGGAGTCTATCCTTCTCCAGTTGAAACACGCGGGTGTGTTGGCGAGTCGTCCCGGTGTGGACGGTGGGTTTCGACTCATTAAAAAACCTGAACAGATTTCGCTGGGCTCGATTATTCGCGCGTTGGATGGCCCTCTCGCGCCCATTCCCTGCGTGAGTCAGACCGCCTATCAAACGTGTCAAGATTGTCCGTATGCGAATGCGCCGCAATGTCCGATTAAAATGCCGATGCTGGAAGTTCGAAACGCCATTGCTGGCGTGCTCGACCATTATTCCTTGCAGGATTTTGCGCAATCCACACAGGGTGCACCAAAGACCGCGAAGAAACCCAAGATAAAGGCGCCGGCCCATTCGTAGCTGTGTCGCCTGCTTTTGAGATTTAGGAGTCCCTATGGAAACGCATCTACGGAGTGTGGCGAAAGGCATCAGTTGGAGAGTAATCGCCACCATGGTTACCACCATGGTGGTGTTTATCTACTCGGGAGAATTGACAGCAGCAGTCATTGTGGGGTCAATTGATTCTTTGGCTAAAATAGGCCTGTATTGGGGACACGAGCGAATGTGGCAACGCATCCATTGGGGACGAATCATTCCCACCGTGAGTTCTCCTTAAATACAGGGGCTTTTGAATAATTCAAAATATTTAGAGTGAGACCCTTATCTGACTAATACATATGAATCATCACCGGCAAAGGGCCTGTTCAAAAAGGCCCGTTGTCTGACCCGCCCAACCCAGGTTCGCCAAGACGCGCCCTTCCACAGGCAAGGCCGCAGGCACTCCCGGCCTTCGTAGCCAAAGGCTACTTCGGCGGAGTAGGCTTGGCGCGCGGAGCGTACTCAAAGTACGTGAGCACGACAAAGGGCCGAGAACGCCGCTGGCGGACCCTTCGGCCAGACTCAGGGCATGCTTTTTCAACAGGCCCATACATTGATGAGGAACATGATGACAGGAAGACAGATCTTAGCGTTGGGTGCTGTGTTGGCTGGTATTGCTGTGGCGATTGGAGCCTTTGGGGCTCATATGCTCAGGCCAATACTTTCCGAACGTATGATGGAGGTGTTTGAAACAGCGGTACGCTATCAGATGTTCCATTCCCTGGCGTTATTGTTTTCCGGCTGGGCGTACGCTCAATATGAATCAAAGATTTTTCGAAATGCGGCTTGGGCGTTTGTCTTAGGAATTGTATTTTTTTCAGGTAGCCTCTATGTGCTAGCTCTTTCTGATACTCGATGGCTTGGCGCCATCACGCCCCTTGGTGGCCTATTTTTCCTGACGGGCTGGGTGTGGTTGGCCATTGGCTTTCTTCGTCGTCCATAATGGGAATGTTGAAAAAAGCCGCCAGCGGCGTTCTCGCCCTTTTGCCGTGCTCACGTACTGAGAGTACGCTCCGCGCGTCAAAAGGGCTGCGGCCTTGCTGGATAGACCCTTCGGAAAGACTCAGGGCATGCTTTTTTGAACATTCCCTCCCACTGATGCGAGCCGGCTTCCCTGGAGTACCTATGGGTCATGGACCTGAATATTCAACAGACCCATAATCTTTGCGCGTAGATTTCCAAAACCCCTTCCATTTTTTTAGGAACCCACAAAAGCCAGACAGGAGAGGTTCAAAAAGGTGCGCTCAGCAAGGCCGCAGGCGCTTTGACGCGCGGAGCGTACTCATAGTACGTGAGCACGGCAAAAGGGCGAGAACGCCGCTGGCGGCTTTTTTCAACATTCCCAGGTTCAACATCTCCTATCGGCCAATTTCGCTGAGGGGTTCATGGGTGACGATGAGAGCGCCTCGTGGATTGTGTGTGAGGGTATTGGCTTGAAGTAATTGTTCCTGTTCAGGAGATGTTTGGCTGTCTGGTGTCATGACAATTCCCCAATGGAAATTCTGTTCACAGGTATTTTCGAGTACCAAGGCTTTTGCTCCATGAAATAACAAGATGCCACTGAGCATATTATGGTGGCAGATATTTTTTGTGAGATCCGGGTGGCTTCCATCGTCTCGAACCGCAAGGCCGAAATGATGATTGTCAAAACACACATTCTTGGTGATGTAGGGGCGGGCTCCGCCAAATGTGAAAATGCCTGACTCACGATTGGCGCAGACTTCATTGTCACTAAGGGTTGGCTGGCACTGTGAGCCATAGATGACGATGCCGGATAAAATGCCCTCCGTCGCTCGGCATTGTGAGATGGTGCAGGTGGAATCAAGAATGTTCATTGCGGAATGTTGATCACTCCCCACATACCGAAAGGTAATTCCCGAAATGTGTCCGCGTGGAATTTTTTGTAGGTACAGAGGTCCGCTTCGACGGCTAAATATTTGAACCTGATCACGGCCAGCGCCCATGATGTGTATGGGTTTTTCCGAAATGAACAGACGATCTTCATACTGACCGGGGCGAATATAAATGAGATCCTGGGATCCGGCATCTTTTAGCGCAGCACTTGGTCGGGGATATGATGTTGAATCCGATTGATCGACAATGAGGGTTTGCCCACCCCAAGGGTTGGGGGGAACTGAGGAATCTGACCTTGAAGAGGAAAGGCTACCCATGGTGTAACGAAATCATTCCTGGTTCAATGACTAAAACCGCCATGCGTTTTGAATGACCTTGGATTGATTGAGGATGCAACAAGGGTGGCCTCAGGATCCCAAGGTCCATTTTGAAAAGATAGGTGTACCACATTGAAGAAGTCACACATAGAACAATATGTAGCCGGGATCTGTTTTTAAGAATCCAATACCTCTGGATTCGCCTTGGCGTGGTTTTCTCCATAACGAGGAATTTTTTCTTGACTTCAAGAGCGTTTCAGTTTATAAAAGTTTTATACTGGGACGGTGAAGTCTGGGTGTGTGTTTTCAAAAGCTATTTAGGACGATGTAGTCCTCAGTCTGTAGCAAGGGTTGAGGGCTTTTTTTTGCTTGGATTTCGGTTAAAAATCCTGTTTAATGTGCGGCGAAATCGCTAAGGGATTCACCGTATGTATTTGATACTAAACCGAGGGGATACATTTGTTTGAAATATATTTTTTTGCACAATGCAGTGCAACATGACGGAGTTGTCGATAAGCAAACGTGGAATGACAACCATCAAAACACGATGTTTTCTTGAAAGGAGCTAGCAATGACCTTGAAGATTTTTCCTTGTGTACAAAAAATATTTACGCCTTTCGTGGTGACGATCATGGCCATGGTGCTGTTGATCCTGCCTGTCTTTGTTTCGGAATCCATGGCTCGGGAAGAAGAACATTCCCTTTCAAAAAAATTAGATCTTTCCCTTTATGGGTTTGTGTCAACATCTTATACTCAGAACTTCAATAATCCTAGTACGGGTATCAATAACATGAGGAGTTTTGATGGAGACTCAAATTCTTTCAGACCCAATAATGCTCAACTGGTTTTCGAAAAGGGGGCAAATGGAGATGGAAGCCTGGAGGATCGCGCGGGGTTTCGGCTTAAGTTAAATTTCGGTGAGGATGCAAAATTTTCAGGGGGATCCGGAGCCGATGATTTTGATTTTCAGGAAGCATATGTACAATTTATTGCCCCAATTGGAAATGGTTTGACTATTCAAGCAGGACGAATGAACACCCTTGTTGGATATGAGGTGATTGAAAGTTATGTGAATCCAAATTTTTCCCGGTCATTTATGTTTGGAATGGGAGAACCCTTCACGGTAACTGGTCTTCGAGGATCGTACGACTTTAATGATTATGTATCCTTTGCAGCTAGCGTTATTAACTCTTTTACAGGTACCCAGGTTGATCTTAATAGTAGCAAATCCATCGAAGCCCTTCTTTCCATTTCACCTATGGATAATGTGGGAGTTTCTTTATTTGGTTTCTGGGGACCTGAAGGTCCACGAAATATACCGAATTCTGAACGTCTCTTATTTGGCGGAATTTTAGATGTCCAAGTCACGGATAAAGCAGAAGTTGTTATTGAAGCTTACTATGGTAACCAGGCCAATCCTGGTGGCGCAGCAACAACTATGGCTCGTTGGGGTGGAGTCGCTGGTTACTTTATCTATGACTTTACAGATCAATGGGGTGCCCGAGTACGTGCAGAAATTTTTGATGATGCAGCTGGCACCCAAAGTTGCGCCGGGGGGCCACCTTTAGGCAATGCCCTTGTTTGTTCTGGTGCAGCTATCGATGCAGCTATCGATGCAGGTAGCGATGCAGCTATCCCGGGAGGCCAAACTCTTTGGGAGATGACCTACACATTGCAATTTAAACCAGTTCCCAATTTAATTACTCGAGCAGAATTTCGGTACGATAAGTCTGACCAAAAGACCTTTCAAGACGGTGTCGGGTTCAGTGACAACCAATCAACCTTAGCGGTTGAAGGGATCTTCCTCTTTTAGGGAAGTTTCATAAAAAAGTTGCGAGGGAGACAATAACAATGAATAAAAAAAGTACATATAAGTATCTCTTGTTTTTAATTTCAGTGTTTTTACTTTTATCATTTGCTGCCCCAGTGTTTGGTGAGGAGTCTGGGGAAGCCGCGGCGATTAGTGCGGGTGATACCAGTTGGGTTCTTACGGCCTCGGCGTTAGTGCTGCTCATGACTATTCCCGGTTTGGCGTTATTTTACGGGGGAATGGTCCGGAATAAGAATGTACTCAGCACCATGATGCATAGCTTTATCGCTGTGTGTGTGGTGAGTATTGTCTGGGTGCTTTGGGGATATACGATTGCGTTTGGCTCCGATATCAGTGGAATAATCGGAAGTTTTGAATTCTTAGGCCTCCGTGGCGTAGGGGCTGAGGCGTTCTCCGGCACAGCTATTCCCCACTTGGCTTTTATGGTGTTTCAGCTCATGTTTGCTGGGATCACCGTCGCTCTGATTAGCGGTGCGATTGCTGAGCGAATGAATTTTGGTGCGTTTATCTTGTTTGCGATACTCTGGGCAACCTTTATCTATTCCCCCTTAGCGCATTGGGTATGGGGCGGGGGATGGATGAGCGATATGGGTTGGATGAGGGATGCTTGGAAGGGAAAAGGAACCTTGGATTTCGCTGGGGGAACGGTAGTCCATATTAGTTCTGGCGTGGCGGCCTTAGCGGCGGCACTGGTACTCGGAACACGTCATGGATATGGTACGGAGAAGATGGCCCCCCATAATCTTCCCTTCACGTTGATTGGCGCGTCGCTCCTGTGGGTTGGATGGTTTGGCTTCAATGCAGGCAGCGCGTTAGCGGCAGATGGAATCGCCGCGGGTGCGTTTGTGGCCACTCATGTGGCGACGGCAGCAGGGGCGTTGTCTTGGCTCGTTGTGGAATGGGCGTATCGGGGCAAACCCACCGCTCTTGGAGCAGCCAGTGGAGCCGTCACAGGGTTGGTGGCCATCACTCCTGCCGCGGGTTTTGTTGGGCCTATATCTGCCATTGTGATTGGTGTAGGCGCCGGGGCGTTTTGTTATGCAGCGGTTCTGTGGAAAAGTAAACTTGGGTTTGATGATGCCCTGGATGTTCTTGCGATTCATGGGATTGGTGGTTCTTGGGGCGCGATTGCGACCGGTCTCTTTGCCAGTGTCGGTGGGGCAACCGGGTTGTTTTTCGGGAATCCTGGTCAGGTCGCGATTCAAGCCATTGGCGTTGGAGCAACCTGGGTATTTTCTTTTGTTGGTACGTTTATTATTTTAAAGGTCCTTGATATGACCATCGGCCTTCGCGTGACCAAAGATGAAGAGGTCCTTGGACTCGATCTCAGCCAACACAACGAACGGGCGTATTCATAAATATTGAGCACTTTTGCCTGCTAATGTGGTTGATTAAGGGATCTGTGATACCTGATAGAGAGTCGCAGATCCTTTAGCAATCTCACCTACATAAGAGAGAGGGTCTAGTCATGAAATTGATTGAAGCCATTATCAAACCGTTCAAACTTGATGAAGTCAAAGATGCATTGGTTGAGTTAGGGGTCCAGGGCATGACGGTTACGGAAGTCAAAGGGTTTGGTCGTCAGAAAGGGCATAAAGAAACATATCGTGGAACGGAGTATCAAATTGACTTTGTGCCAAAAATTAAGTTGGAAGTGGCGATCCCTGATAATCTGGAACAAAAGGTGATTGAGACCATCTCGCGGGCTGCCAAAACCGGTAGCATTGGCGATGGGAAAATCTTTGTCTCCGACGTGGGCAGTGTCATCCGAATTCGAACCGGAGAGACAGGAGAAGGGGCTCTATGATTAGGACTGAAAAAGGGTTGGCTCGATTGCCAGATGGGCCATCGAGAGCTATTCACTTTAACCTGAGGTAATCTTGTGATGCGATCCACACAGTACAGAATTTTGATGCTGACACTGGCAGTTTTGCAAGGGTTTTGTGTATCAACCGGATGGGCCCAGGAGGGGACCTCGGGTGGAGGACCAACCATTGATTCCGGAGATACGGCATGGATTCTGATGTCTTCGGCGCTGGTGATGTGCATGACACTCCCTGGTCTGGCCCTTTTCTACGGCGGGCTTGTTCGGACTAAGAATGTCCTGGGCACGCTCATGCATTCCGCTATTATTCTTTGCGTCATTAGCATTGTGTGGGTCCTTTGGGGCTACTCGCTAGCCTTTGCCCCGGACGTGGGGTCGGTGATCGGGGGATTAGACTGGGTGGGTCTGAATGGTGTAGGCCTGACTCCAAGTCCAGACTATGCCTCGACGGTGCCACACCAGGCGTTCATGTTTTTTCAATTAATGTTTGCTGCGATTACAGTGGCCTTGATTACCGGTAGCTTTGCTGAGCGGATGAAATTTACAGCTTTGTTGGCTTTCGCCGTTCTGTGGTCGACCTTTATCTATTCCCCGTTGGCTCATTGGATCTGGGGTGGTGGCTGGATGAGCGATATGGGTTGGATGAATGATGCGTGGAAGGGAAATGGGGTCTTGGATTTTGCTGGAGGCGCTGTCGTCCATATGAGTTGCGGATTTGCCGCGCTGGTTTGTGCCATTGTTCTTGGTAAGAGGAAGGGGTATGGGGTGGAACCGATGCCCCCCGGTAATCTGCCGATGACTGTTTTAGGAGCCGGATTATTGTGGTTCGGTTGGTTTGGCTTCAACGCGGGCAGCGCGTTGGCGGCAGATGGGATCGCCGCCGCCGCTTTTATCGCGACACATCTTGCCGCTTGCGCTGGTGCTTTCAGTTGGATGGTCGCAGAATGGTTTCATAGAGGAAAACCCACCACGCTTGGTGTTGCGAGTGGAATCATTGCTGGATTAGCCACTATTACCCCGTGTGCTGGGTTTGTGGGCCCTCTATCCGCCTTGTTTATTGGGCTCGTCGCGGGCAGTGTGTGCTATTTGGCTGTGGTGCGGAAAGTCAAACTTGGGTACGATGACTCGCTTGATGTCGTGGGTATACACGGGGTTGGTGGATTCATGGGCATTCTCGCCGTCGGATTATTTGCTTCGATTGGGGCCCAAGGTTTATTCTTCGGCAACCCTGGACAGTTTATCATCCAATTGGTTGGGGCTGTAGCCACCATAATTTTTGTGGTGGTCGGGACGTTTATCATTCTGAAAGTTGTCGATATAACCATTGGACTTCGGGTTTCGGCCGAGGATGAACAGGTTGGATTGGATCTCAGTCAGCATAATGAGAGCGCATATTCATAATCACCGGCTGTCTCCGTGTTGCGATATGGTGCAATTGCAGGAAACCTAAGGGCTCGCGCAAGAATAATTTTTCATGTTTGGGTGCTGAGACACCTGTCTGGCAGGGCTTGAGGACTGCGCATGCTCCTCAGATTGAAAGGACGAGCCACGCCGACAGGCGGGATGGGTCGACGCCCAAATATGGGAAGTTATTTTTGCGCGAGCCCTCAATAGATCTGGAGTGTATCGAAGATCTTCAATTTATCTTTGTGAAGGAGGTAGAGAATGACAGCCCGTGAGGTTTTGGATTTTGCAAAAAAGAACAAAGTCGAAATGGTCGACTTGAGGTTTGTGGATTTGGTTGGAACCTGGCAGCATTTTTCCATTCCCACGTCTGAACTCAACTTGGATTTATTTAAGGATGGGTCCGGGTTTGATGGATCATCAATCCGTGGTTGGAAGATGATTGAGAATAGTGACATGCTGGTTGTACCGGATCCCAATACAGCCAAAATGGATGCATTTACGGAAATTCCGACGCTGACTATGATCTGCAATGTCCAAGATCCCATTTCTCGTGGTGGCTATGAACGAGACCCTCGAGGTGTTGCCCTGCGGGCTGAGCAATATTTAAAGGGCACCAAAATTGGAGATGTGTCTTTTTGGGGACCGGAAGCGGAGTTCTTTGTTTTTGATCATGCGAGTTACGATCAAAACAGTCATTCAGGGTACTATTTTATTGATTCCGATGAAGGCATTTGGAACTCTGGTCAAGAAGGTCAAAACCTTGGCGCTCGCCCACGACATAAGGAAGGGTATTTTCCTGTTCCGCCAATGGATACCCAGCAAGACATTCGTTCAGAAATGGTTCGGGAAATGGAAAAGGCCGGCATGCATGTTGAAAAACATCACCATGAAGTGGCAACTGCCGGACAAGCAGAAATTGATCTTCGTTTTGATACATTGGTCAGTATGGCCGATAAAATGATGCTGTATAAATACATTGTGAAAAATGTGGCCCGGCGACATAACAAAACCGCGACGTTTATGCCGAAACCATTATTTCAGGACAATGGCACGGGCATGCATACGCACCAAAGTATTTGGAAGGATAAGAAACCTCTGTTTGCTGGGAAAGAATATGCTGGTGTCTCCAAGATGTGCTTGCATTATATCGGAGGCATTCTCAAGCATAGTCCAGCTTTGGCGGCCTTTACCAATCCTACGACCAATTCCTATAAACGATTAACGCCAGGCTTTGAGGCTCCGGTGTTATTGGCCTATTCCAGTCGAAACCGATCGGCGGGAATTCGCATTCCCATGTATTCTCCCAACCCCAAAGCCAAACGGATCGAGGTGCGGTTTCCAGACCCCGCCGCGAATTGTTATTTGGCCTTCAGCGCCATGTTAATGGCCGGACTTGACGGTGTGCAAAATAAAATCGATCCTGGAGAAGCCATGGACAAAAATCTCTATGATTTAGCTCCAGAAGAAGCAGGAAATATTCCGACGATGCCGGCGAGTTTGGACGAGGCCTTGAGTAACTTGGAAAACGATTATCAATTCCTGTTAAAAGGTGGAGTCTTCAGTGAAGACTTGGTGCAAGCTTGGATTGGTTACAAACGGGATAATGAGGTGGATCAAGTACGAATTCGACCGCATCCGCACGAATTTGTCATGTACTATGATGTGTAGTCTACCGTAAGCCTCGAAACGTCAAAAGGCTCGTTCCTGCTGAGTAGTAGGAACGGGCCTTTTCGTTTCTTCGCTAAACTTGGTCAGGCTCCTATACCCTTTTGGAGGATATTTTTCTTTTTAAGGGGGATTGAGGAAATTGTTTAGTGAACAGCTTATGCACCCGATCCATCCGTTTTTGAATGTCTTGTTCAAAAACCTTGGCACCTTCCTGCCAGACTTTGGTGAGATACCCGAGTCTCCTTGCCAGGTAGATCATATCCTCTGAGCCGGACTTTGGCAGAACTAAATCCTTGGCATTACCTCGGACGATACGAAGGCCATCAATGACTTTTCGCATAAAAACATAATCTTCTTGTAAGGCCTTGGATTCCTTCTTTGATAAATGCTTGGTGGTTTCTAATGATTTGAGTGCCTCTAGCGTATTGGTTGTGCGTATGGTTGGTTTGTGATTTCCATGTGTTAATTGGATGTATTGCGTGGTGTATTCAATGTCGATTAACCCTCCTGGGCTATATTTCACATGAATCGAACCATGGGGAACAAGCTCACGGATCTGTCGGTGTCGTAAGTGTAGGGCTGTATCGAGAGCCCAGGGTTCTGAACTGTACACAAATTCATCTCGATGGCCTTCAACGTGATGGCCTAGATTTTCGTCTCCGGCCACGTGTCGAAGTTTTATCCAGGCTTGACGCTCGAAGGGTACAGCCCTGCCGTCCACATGGTAATAGCGTTGAATTTCTTCCATTGAATTTGCGAGGAGCCCTTTTTCTCCATGTGGGCGAAGCCGAGTATCAATTTGAAAAATACCTTCCTGCTTGGCTTCGATCCAATGCAAAAATTCCTGTACCAGTCGTTCGTAGTATTCTCCAATGATCGGGCGTTGGTGTGGAGGAGTGTGGGGATCCATATCATAAATAAACACAATCTCTATATCCGAGGCGTACCCCAATTCGCGACCCCCGAGTTTTCCCAATCCACAGATGGTCACTGGCAGGGATTGATTATTTTTGGTTGTTGGAGGTTTACGGGATTGATTGACTACCGACTGTGCCTCTAGTAACGCTTGGTCCAGGATCACTTCAGCTAAGGTGGTCAGGGCCTGGGAAAATATCGGGAGAGAGGTACTCTTAAGAATATGGTTCATGTCGATGCGGAACAGCTCTTCGTCCTTGAATTGATTCAGAATGGCTTTTCGAGTTTCAGGGTTTTTTGTTTTCCCAAGTCTTGCTCGTAACGTTTCTATCAATTGTTCTTTTGAAGGATGTTCACTTTGTGTGTGAAATTCTTCGAAAATGGGGAGCAAATTTGTGTGTTGTCGTCTGAGAAGGTCTTCCCACAAAAAATCACTGGTCCCGAATAATTGGGCGAGATTGGCTAAGGAGTCTTTCCGGGTCAACCAAGTAAATTTTTTCTTGGTGGGGTGATCTTCCAGTAGCTGGTCCAGAAATTGATCGAAATGATCAAGGGCCTTGGTCGGATCCGGAGCCCAGGTTAAAAAGTGAGTGAATTCTTTGATAAGGGCCGCAGCCACCATCAGTTCTTGTTGTGCATCGGCCGTCACAATTTTTTGACCCTGTCGGCTTCTGACGAAAAACCGATTCCGGACTCTTGTGCCATCGACTTCTATTATGGCCTTGGTTAAATAGATACCCCTCATGGTGAGAGCATTGGAAAAGGCATACAGGAAAGCAGGTGAGTCGGTGGCTCGAATATCCATGACAGTGTCTTGGGAAGAAATCGAATTATTGAATTGAATCTCCACCGGATGCACCAAATTCGTCAACGAGGTTTTTCTTTTTCCAAGAGTTTCCAATAATTTTCGATTGACCCGTGTTCGAACGACTTGTGCGTGGCGAGAATTCAACATCTGAACCATCTCGATCAATTCATGGGTGAAGGCTTGTTGGTCTTGCGCATTGAATGTGCATCCTGAGAGGACTTGCAGACGAAACACATCCACCACTTTTTTTCTTGATAAACCGGGATGCTGTGTCGGACGTTGAACAGAAAAATTACGAGATTTCAGATGGCGGATGTTGTGGCGTGCCGGGTTTAATGATGGTGTTCCTTTTTCGTGAGAAGTGAAAATGAACGCCTCCCGAATGTCCAAGCCATAGGCAGATAATAACCCACACACCATGGCGAATTCGGCAAAATAGTCATAGGCCACGAGTGTGAGTTTAAACTGAGATGTATCTTTTCCTGGTTGTACATTGAGTGCGCAGGGTTGATCGGGGGTTAAGTCATTGACTAACTGGATGTGTTTCGCCACCGTTGTTTTGGGGAAATGGGAAAAATAATCTTGGTCCATCCGATCAAGAAAATCCTGAATCACGTCGGGAGCAACGCCTGGCAAGACTTTCTGCAGGGTTGTGAGTGTGGGCAGGGTGGTCATGATCATGGAGTATACTAAAAATTGTAGGCATTGTAAGGCCTCGACCAGCCTTCTATAATCGAAATTTGTGTACCGCTATTCCTGTTATGACATCTTCTGATTCATCATTGACGACAACTCCTCTTGATCCTACTCCTCTTCTTCTGTCACCGGATTTGCCTGGGACCGAAGTTTCTCGCCTCTTAGCCCCCTATGGATTTAATGATTGGAGGAAGGCGGATGCCAATTTGCAATTGATGGCTGGGCTCCCACGAAGCCGCAAATTACTCGCACCGATTCTTCATCAATTATTGGAAGCCGTTTCACACACTGCTGACCCTGATCAGGCGTTAAATGATTGGGAACGGTTTCTGGAAGCCGGCAATGCCCGGACGCAGGTCTTTAGCTTTTTGGGCCAAACACCTCATCTCTTAGAATTGCTCTGTGTGTTATTTGGGAGCAGTCCGGCCATGGCTGAAACCTTGATCCGGTCCCCGACAGTGATCTATTGGCTAGAGGACGAACGCATTCTCCAAAGACGACCCACAAAAAAACGTCTTCACGTGCTCTTATACGAATCTCTAAGTCTCGTCAAAACGTATGAACGCAAGTTGGACATCCTTCGACGGTTTCATCGTCGAGAAATGCTTCGCCTTGGCGCTCGTGACCTGTTTCGTGTCGCGACGGTTCAAGACACCTTTCATGCCCTTTCTCAATTAGCTGAAACCGTAATTCATGCGGCGTATCAGCTGGTGAACGAAGATCTCCAGAGACAACATGGAAGCCCCCATCATACGGATTCAAAAGGACAAGAACAGAAGACAGGATTTGTCGTGCTTGGTATGGGAAAACTCGGGGGAGGTGAACTCAACTATAGTTCTGATGTCGATCTGGTCTACGTGTATGAGTCCAGTCCAGGCCACACAAATGCGGGGGAAGGTCAGACGCGCCTTTCCAACGAAGATTATTTCCAAAATTTGGCTAGAACGCTGACGCAGGTGATGTCTGTCTCAACATCAGAAGGTTTTTTGTTTCGGGTGGACTTACGTTTGCGACCTGAAGGGACCATCGGTCCACTCGCCTGGACAATCAGCGAAGCCGTAAATTATTATCAGACTCGTGGGCGAGCTTGGGAGCGGCTGGCCTTTTTAAAAGCACGAGCCATTGCTGGAGAACTTTCGATCGGAAAATCCTTCCTTCGAAAGATTCGTCCATTTGTGATCGGGCAAGAAGAACAGGCCGTGCAAAATATTGTGGATGCTGTCCGCTCGCTGAGGACCCAAATTCATCAAAAAGTGAAGCGAAAAGGAGATGATGATCGTAACGTCAAATTGAGTCCCGGTGGTATTCGTGACATTGAATTTATTGTTCAAACCCTTCAATTGATGCATGTGGCCTTGAAGCCACAACTCTTTGAACCCAATACCCTCAAAAGTCTAAGGCTTTTGGTGGCGCATCAATATCTATTGCCAGATCAAGGTGAGAGGCTACAAAAACACTACCTGTATCTGCGAGACCTCGAGCATAAACTGCAGATGGTGCATGAACTTCAAACCCATACCTTACCGGTTGAGGAAAAGGAAATCCTCAAATGTGCGATTCGGATGGGGTATGATGCTCAACAACTCAAAAACAATCCCGCTCCATTTCTTACCGAGTACAGAATGATTACCAGCCAAGTCCGGGATCTATTTCAACACATTTTGTCTTAGGCCGTCCTATTTTCTATTCGAAATCAGTCTTTCATGGTGCCATAGGAATTTTTTGTCGGGAAATCATAAGATATTGATATTTCAGTAATTTTGCAGGAAGTTTATTTCCATTAAAGAGTTGATTGAAATTGTCCGAAAATTTATGAAAGAGCTTCAACATTCACAAATATATGCTTACTGAATATTTGATAATCTCATTTTGCAGTGTTGGCGTTGGCCTGATTGGGGGCATGTGGCTTGGTGCGATGTACTCCAAAAAACAATGGTTTCTACCTCAATTACAGGAGGCTGAAAATCGTATGGAAGCCAAAGCTCAAGACTGCATAGAGAATCAATCCAGCAAATATGCTGCTATAATTCCTGAGGTCATTCGCGATATCCATATCATTTCCGATGAAATGGAGGCAGGGGTTAGTGGTCTCATGGATCGTTTAGAAATGCTTTCTGATCGTGCAAACCGTGATGTAGGTCAAACCCAACAGGCCAGTGTCAGGAAGGTTGAAGAAGAGACCGGAGATGGTGGGTCGGAGACCTATGACCACGCATTGGACAGTTTTGTGGAAGAAGTCGATAATTCTAGCAAAGTTGCGCTACAAATAGGGTCAGTGGTGAGACAGGTTGAAGCCAGTACAAGGGCCATTGCTCCAATTCTTGAGGAAATTGAGTTTCTTTCTGATCAAACTCGACTACTTGCCTTGAATGCAGCTATTGAGGCAGCACGTGCCAGAGAGCATGGCCGTGGGTTTGCTGTGGTCGCAGAAGAAGTCGCGAAATTAGCGAGTCGGTCTGGGATTGCGGCAACAAACATTAAAAAATTGGTGAACGGTGCTATCACAAGTGTTGCCGTGGTGATTGAAGAACTTGAATCTCTGGGGGCAATGGATATGAGTAGTGTCTACCAGGCCAAGGAAAATTTAGGGCATTTGAATACTACGGTGGCTGAGAAAAACAATGAATTAGCAATCATGGTTATTGAGGTGAATGCCCGGTCAGAAATCTTGGCTAAGGATATTACCCAGGTTCTGATGACTATGCAGTTTCAAGATTTGACGAAACAAAAAGTCAAAAAACTCGTTGCACGCTTAGAATTGGTTAAGACTGAATTAGAATGCGAGCAGATCGCCTTGCCATAACCCTTTCACCAATTTTCCTTTCTTGCTTCATTTTTTCCTGGTACTCTTCCTAAACAGTTGAACAATTTGCCGTCAACATGTCACGAGATCTTTTCGTATCTCATGCCTTGATTTCAAGGAGAGGGTGGTTACCTTAAAAGAACGAAATTAAAAACGTGTTGGAGGGGTGCTGTCAATTATGGATCGAAATCGTATGACTTTGAAAGTGCAAGAAGCTATCCAGGCCGCTTCTTCTCTGGCCATGAGACGTAATCATCAGGGAATTGATGTGGAGCATGTGTTGATTGCCTTACTTGAACAACCTGACGGATTGGCCGCCCCGATTTTTGAGAAAACTGGAGTGGCGGTTTCCGCCGTCAAAGCCTCTGCTGAAAAAGTGCTTTCCCGAATTCCACAAGTGCAAGTTTCCGGTCCCGCTCCTGGACAAATCCATTTCACGCAGCGGATGGCAAACCTTCTTTCCCATGCCGAGGCTGAAATGCGGGCATTAAAAGATGAATTTGGGAGTGTCGAACATTTGCTCCTGGCGATGGTGAAAGACGGTGGGGTCTTGAAGGAGTTGGGTGTCACTCGCGATAAATTGTTAGCTGGATTACAAAAGGTTCGTGGAAACCAGCGAGTCACCAGTCCAGATCCTGAAGGGACCTACCAATCCTTAGAAAAATATGGGATAGATCTGACTCAACTGGCAAGCCAAGGTAAGCTCGATCCGGTCATTGGCCGCGACGAAGAAATTCGTCGTACGATTCAAATTCTCTCGAGACGAACAAAAAATAACCCAGTGTTGATTGGTGAACCTGGGGTTGGGAAAACGGCTATTGTCGAAGGGTTGGCGCAACGCATTGTCAAAGGGGATGTACCGGAAGGTTTGAAGCAGAAACGCCTCGTGGTGTTAGACATGGGCTCACTCATTGCCGGAGCCAAGTTTCGTGGTGAATTTGAAGAACGATTAAAGGCTGTCCTGAAAGAGATTCAATCTTCGCAGGGGCAGATTCTTCTCTTTATCGATGAATTACATACAGTGGTTGGGGCGGGTGCCGGGGAAGGAGCTATGGATGCCGCCAATCTGTTGAAGCCAGTGTTGGCAAGAGGAGAGCTGCATTTGATTGGGGCCACCACACTTGATGAATATCGAAAACATATTGAGAAGGATGCGGCCCTCGAACGTCGATTCCAAACCGTGTTTGTTGAGGAGCCATCCGTAGAAAATACCATTTCGATTCTTCGAGGGTTGAAGGAGCGGTACGAGGTTCATCATGGCGTTCGAATAAAGGATGCAGCTTTGGTCGCTGCGGCACGACTGTCTCATCGATACATTGGAGATCGGTTTCTTCCCGACAAAGCCATTGACTTAATTGATGAGTCTGGTGCTCGACTTCGAACCGAAATCGATAGTATGCCGGTGGAGCTCGATGAGATTTCGCGCAAAGTATTACAGCTTGAGATTGAACGGGAAGCGCTGAAAAAAGAAGAAGACCATGGAAGTAAGGCTCGCTTGGAAACCCTCGAAGAGGAGCTTGAAGGGAAACGCCAGGAACTGTCTGCATTAACAACACAATGGGAAGCCGAAAAGTCTTCGGTAGGGCGGTTGCAGCATATTCGGCAACAGATCGAAGATATCCGGCATCAGACTGAAAAGGCTGAGCGCGACTATGACCTCAATCGAGTGGCTGAACTTCGGTATGGAACGCTTCCGCGGCTCGAACGCGATCTGGAAGCGGAAGAAGCACATCTTGATCAAGACAAGGGGGACTCACGACTATTAAAAGAGGAAGTCGATGAAGACGATATCGCGGAAGTGGTGAGCCGATGGACAGGAATTCCCATCAGTCGGTTACTTCAAGGCGAGATGGAAAAGCTCTTGAAGCTAAGTGAGTTGCTTCACAATCGAGTGGTGGGGCAAGAAGAGGGCGTCTGTGCAGTGGCGGATGCCGTGCTGCGGGCACGGTCGGGGATTAAAGATCCCAATCGACCCGTTGGATCGTTTTTATTTCTTGGCCCTACTGGTGTGGGAAAAACAGAATTGGCAAAAGCCTTAGCGCACGTTCTATTTGATGACGAAGCCAATCTCGTGCGAATCGATATGTCCGAATACATGGAAAAACACACCGTGGCACGGCTCATTGGTGCCCCTCCTGGGTATATTGGCTATGACGAAGGTGGGCAATTAACCGAAGCCATTCGGCGCCGTCCGTTTTCCGTCATCCTTCTGGATGAAATCGAAAAGGCCCATCATGATGTGTTTAATGTCCTTCTCCAAGTACTTGATGATGGTCGTTTAACGGATTCCCAAGGACGAACCGTAGATTTTAAAAATACGATCCTCATCATGACCTCGAATATCGCTAGCCAGGAAATCCTTGAAGCACAACAACATGGTCGCACGTATGAGGAATTGCAGACCATTGTCATGAACGAGATGAAAAATCATTTTCGTCCTGAATTTTTGAATCGAGTAGATGAGACAGTGGTCTTTCATCCCTTGACTCCTGAAGAACTGAGTCAAGTCGTGGATATTCAATTGGCTCGCCTGAAATCTCGATTAGCGGATCGACGCATTACGTTAGATGTTACACCTGAAGCGTTGGTTGACTTGGGCAGGCGGGGGTACGATCCCATGTATGGCGCGCGGCCATTGAAACGATTGATTCAACATGACGTTGAAACGCCATTGTCAAGGTTGTTGGTCAAGGGCGAAGTGAAGGACGGCGATGCTGTGACGATCGATTATAAGGACGGGCAGGTCGTAATCGTCCCAACCATTCGAGGGTGAGGGAATATTAGGAATGGTTGGAACAACCGCCACCGTTGTCATTTCGACCCTCACCATTGTCATTTCGACCCCTGGGAGAAATCTCTTATTTCCCACCCCCCATGCAACCTTTCTAACCCCAATGGAGAGATTTCTCCCAAGGGTCGAAATGACAGATTATTGAACAGCCTTTTTCGCTGCTTCTCGTAAGCCATTGGCATGTGGATTGGTGACTGACTTTTTTGTCAGTATATCAAGTGGTCGAATGGCTTTTCCATAATACGCTTCATTTGAGTCGTCACTGGCGTAGATGACCACTCCTACAAATGAAATGCCTGCGAAGGCACCTTTTGAGCGAGAGAATGAGAGAAAATCGGCATTGAGATTCGCTGAGGTCCCTCCTTCAATCCCCGCACCATAGGGGCCGGCCGCAATCGAGGCATCACCACCCAATTTAAAGGAGGAGGTATATAGGTTTTCAACAGCGCCGTCTGTCCTGGCCATAATGATGACTTCCGAGGCTTGTCCCCCCCACTGAAACCCGAAACTGAGTCCGCCCAACACGTAAAAAGCCGGGTTGCTCCAATTATTTGAATCTTGATCGCGGACAATGAGCACGCCGCTTCCCCCCTCTGCCCCAAAAATAAACGCACCTTTTAATAATTGTGGAATGATCAGCAAGGCTTTGGCATCTTTGACATGGTCGTGAAACCAGGTTAACTGAGGATCGTCCATGAAGCTTTCAATGGTGTGTGTGGCATTGTCCACAAGCTGTGTTTGATCAGTAGCATTGCCCCAGGCCAACCCACTCCCGACAAGTAGCCAAATAGATACTGTGAAGACAACGGTGAAACCAGTGAACGTGCCAGTAATACATTTCATTTTTTTTGGAAAGGGTTCCATAAAGCTTCTCCAGGAGTTCAGAAATAAGAATTTTTTTTAAAATACAATTTTTTCTGGATTTGCGCAAATGGTGGTGAAGGGGAAAAGAAAGGGAGGAAAGGAATTTCAATAATCAGTCAATTGATTTGAGCGTCACCTTGACTTTTCGCGATTTTCCGTTCCGATGCACTTCAACGGTTACGCGATCCCCGACTTTATGTCGATCAAGAATTCGAATCAGGTCATCAAAAATGTTCACCGGCTCTTGATTGATTTTGGTGATGATGTCCCCGAGTTGGATGCGGCCTAAACGTGTTTCTCGTGCGCTTTCCAGCCCTGCTTTTTCTGCAGGGCTTCCCGGTTCAACTTTTGAAATAATCAGTCCCTGAATGCCCCATCGAGCGGCAATGGAATCGGGAATGAGTGAAATGCCCATGCCCGGTCTAATCAATTTGCCGAATCGAATCAGTTGGGGAATCACACGGGTGATCGTGTTGACCGGCACAGCGAACCCTATTCCCGCATAGGCACCGCTTGGGCTGATGATTTGGGTATTGATCCCGATCAAACGACCATCGCTATCCAACAAGGGACCACCGGAATTTCCCGGGTTGATGGCCGCATCGGTTTGAATAACCCCTTCAATAGTTCGGTCGTTCATGGATTTGATCGTTCGCCCGAGAGCACTCACAACCCCGGTAGTTAATGAATGATCCAATCCGAAGGGATTTCCAATGGCGAGCACCTTTTGCCCGACCTGAAGTTCCTGGGAATTCCCCACATCGATTGGGAAGAGATGATCCTTTGATGTGCGAATGCGTAGGACGGCCAAGTCATGGTCGGGATCGACCCCAATTATTTGTGCTTGAACCGAGGTTTGATCCGATAGCACGATCTGAATGGAGTCAGCTCCATACACGACGTGAAAGTTTGTGACGATATGCCCTTGACGATCCCAAATAATCCCGGACCCTGACCCCTGCGGAACTTCAAACGTATTGAGAGACCAAAAGTCTCGACGGAAAGCTGTGTTGGTAATAAACACCACTGATTTCGTCGCGCGTTCGAATATGGAAATGGTCTCTCGTTCATCAGGTCCGAGTTTAATGAGTGTGGGTATCGGAGCCCCTTGATGGTTATTGTTCCCAAGAAATTGAGCTTCCCAGTTTGCAAACACGATTGTGGGGAAAAATGCGCTGCCCATAGTGACAAATAGGAAGAGAATGAAGGTCGTTAATCGATAGCGGCGTCCACTGCGAAAACTTCTAGTGTCGATTGAGGTTTGTGTCCGCAAGGCTCTTATTCTCCAATGATTTGTATAATGAGTTCCCGTTGGCGCGCACGGGTATCAAAATCGATCATCACGATTTCCTGCCATGTTCCCAACGTCAATTGCCGTTCAACAAACGGAATGGTTAACGATTGCCCTTGAAATTGTCCACGGAGATGACTATGCCCATTATTTTCTCCGGGATTTCTGGTATTGTGCTGCCAGGTGGGATCAGCTGGCAAGAACCGCTCCCATACCGTTTTTGTATCCGCACGGAGCCCTGGCTCGTCCTCAATGATAAAGACCGAGGCTGTGGTGTGTTTCACAAAAATAGTGACAATGCCAGCTTCCAAGTCACCTTGTTCGAGCAGACGTCGAATGTGAGCGGTCATACTTTCAATATGACAATCACCTTGCATCTGAAGTGAGAGCTGATGGGTATGAACTGCCATGGTTATTGCGATGGTGCCAACGTTCGCAGAAACTGAATGTCTTTGGGTGTGAGGGCGCTCCCTTTGGCAGCCGCCAGAATGGAATCAAATCGGCCGTTGGCCGTCAAGGTGCGAACCGCCCCAACCACTTTTCTACCGAGTTGCTTTTTTCGTATTAAAGAATTCAAATAACGAAAGGCCTCCTCGAAGCTTTCCTGTGATCGGGTATAGTAGTCCTGCCCGCGTTGCCGATTGCTGTAGGCTTCAAGTTGTTCGCAGGCAACAAGGATTTCACCTAATTCGCGAACCCATGGCTGTTCTCGGGATATGAGTTCCGGGTAATAATAATATAGAATAACCTGTTCCATCCAGCGATGCCATGAAATATTCAGATGTCGAAGTTGCGGCTTAATCACACGAAGCATGCGTTTCATCCGCCGAGCATAACCCAAGCGCATTTCAATTTGTTCACAGGCCCATTTATTAATAGGAATGCCTTCTTCTTCAAGTTGGGCGCGATATTTCTGAACGAATGCTTCCGTTTCTTTGCCATACGGGGTGCTGGTATGTTTGGCTCGCCATTCAGCCGGTCGTGTGGGAATGCCATGCATCTTGGCCCAGGACCAAATTTTGCCAAACAAGGGTTGATCCAATCCCGCTCGTCCCAGATCATGAAGTACACAGGCAATTTGGTAATGGTGGACGCGGTCCAAGTCATGTCCCAAAGAACGTGCTACCGCGACACACATTTTTGCGGTTCGCATGGCATGGGCCTTGTCGTAGCCTTTAATGATTTTTTGAGGATTGGTCGGATGAGGATAATCATACAGTTTCAATAAAGAGGCAGTCAGGGTTCGGGAAAGCAGGCGCTGAGGGCGGATGGATAACGCATTCATCATCAAGGGTAGAAACTGTGACAAAGAAATCAACAGGCCAGTATTCCGATCCCACTCTTTCTGGACGGGTAAAGGCCCTTCTTTATTGGGAACCGAACATATCGGCGTCGCACGTCAGTGTCAAGCCACTTCAATACATGAGGGGCTTGCCTTATTGGAAGTGGGGCTCAAGTAGAAACTGAGATGTCGAAAGCACAAGATTCTCGATGGCGCCTTTGTTAGAATGGATAAACCTTTTCGTGAACCTGAAAACAGTAGGGGACAATAGAGTTGATGAGTGACGTGATGTCAGTACGGCGGCGTACCCTCTTGATATTTTTCCTGTTGGTCATGTTTGGGGCGTTGGCCATTGGATATCTTCTGACCTTTCATCTTGATACGGTCCAACGCGTTGTTCAGCAACAGATGCTTGATACGTTTGGTCAGAATCTCCAAGTGGGCGACATCCAAGTGTCATTCTTTCCATCTCCCACTCTGACACTGACAGATCTTCAAATCCTTGAATCTGACCAGGGCGAGCCAGTGTTTCACGCCGCACGGATTCAAATGGATTTGAGTTTCCTCTCCGTCCTGCAGGATGAATTTGTTCCGAAAGGACTGCTAATCGAAGAACCGGAAGTCTACCTTCGGCGTAACGAAGAGGGGCAGTGGAACGCAGAAACCATCCTGCAGAATCAGTCTGCCGGTTCAACAAGTGTTGGGGCCTTCCTCACTGATTATTCTCTCACCATTGAAAAGGGGTTTATTCAGATAGTCGATGCATTTGAACATTCACAGCCTGAAACAATTGAGCTGAATAGAGTCGCGTTGGACATTTCCAATTTGTCGGCCATGAAACCAATGGATGTGTTGTTCTCCGCGAACGTCAATGGTGATGACGCGTCCCAACTGTCTTTCCAAGGAACGATGTCTCACGTGTACGATTTTTCCACCACCCCTCAGGAGACGAAAGAACTTTCTGGTCCGAAGGTCGATGTCCGAACACAAATTGAGTTGAATCAGTCGGCCCTTGGTTCCTTAGCGAGAATTTTTCACATCCAGGATTTGGTGCCACCTCATGTTGGCCGAATGAAGGTTCAGAGTCAGATCCAATATGGGCCAGGTTTACAAGGGTATGAGTTGGTCCTGTCTGATGTAATTGTGATTTCCGACGCAATTGATTTACAAGGCCAAGCCAGCATATCGGGATTACTGGCTGCCAATCCTCCCACGATTTCCGCCACATGGTCCAGTGCCCCGATTCGCATGAAGAAAATCATCGAGATGGTTCCAGCATATATCATTCCTGATACTGTGCGGAACGCGATAGTCGATCAATCACTTGACGGTACCATTGAAGTGGTTTCCGCCACTGTTTCGAGTTCGAGTCGTGACGATATGGGTTTTAGTGTAACCGGGGAGTTCAAACTTTCTGGAGGATCTTTTGACCTTGGGACAAAATGGGGGGTAGCCGAGCACGTTCAGGGAACCGTGTTCGTTCAACCAGACCGGGTTCAGTTACAAGACATTCAGGGGATCTATGAATCCATTCCCGTATCTTCGGGTACGGGAAACATCGAATTTCGGGACACTGGGCCGTGGCTGTCTACTGAATTACAGGGAACCGTTCCCTCAAAAAAGTTGGTAGAAATTTTACGAACGGTATTCGGTTGGACAGACCCTGATCATGCCATGGCTGGATTTGTCGGGGAGAGTGGAGCCGGAAAGATGACGATTCGCTATGCCGGGCCTCTTGACGACCCTGAACACATTTCTTTTGAACACGCTCGATATGAGGCCGAGCAAGTGACCCTCCGCATTCCTGGAATAGAAGGCCTCATAACGAATGTTGCCGGCACCGTCACGTTTTCACAAAAGCATATCAGCTTTGAACCTCTAAAGGGATTTCTAGGATCCAGTCCCATTGCCTTACAAGGCACGATCAAATTCCAAGATTCCGAAGTCTTCGATACCTTAAAACTTACAGGACGTATTTCTGACAAAGACCTAGCCATTCAGGTCGGCAAATATTCCTCCGCTATCCAGACCATGATGTCAGGAGTGGCAGATGTGGTCGCCACGATTTCCGGCCCCATTGATAGACCCCGAATTCAAACACGGTGGAATCTTGAGGAGCTGGACATGACCCTGGGTGATGTCCTTCACAAGGAAAAGACCGTCCCAGGCACATTCGATGTCGATCTGAAATTCGAAGAAGGATCACGGTTGCACATTCACCGGATGACCCTCTCCCTTCCTTCTCTTTCTCTATCGGGACATGGCTTATTTGATGGAAATATGAAGGGCCCTTTCACTGCGTCAATCACCGCTACGCCCTTCGACCTGTCATCTCTTCCTTCTGGCTTGACGGTTTTTAATGACGAATTACAAAAGGGATCCATCGAGTTTTCTTTGAATGTTGATGGCAAGGGGAACGATTGGCGCCAATGGAATAAAAATGGCTGGTTTGCGCTTACGAAGGGCGCCTTGTCCGTGGAGGGGTTAAACAGCCCCTTGTCTGAGGTCGTTCTTCGCGTCAAGTTTGATCGTCATGTCGCAGAAGTCAAACGTTTGCAGTTTTACATGCAGGATAGTCAAGCACGGATCGCGGGCTCCATTCACAATTGGGAAACCACACCCAAGGTCAAATTTGAGATGCTCGCTCCCCAATTTGATATTGATCTGTTGATCCCCAAAGGGGATCGGTCTCCCATCCGGGAGGTATTGGAATCCATCGCGGCTACGCAAACGGTTGAAGGAAAAATTGAGTTTCGTCGTGCCTGGTACAAAGATATGAAGTTTCAAGACTTACAAGGCCGGCTTCAAATCAAGAATGGTATCATTGGTGTGGATCAGATAAAGGGTACAATAGAATCCGGAAAGGTCCAAGGCCGCTTACTCATTCATTTGCCGGTCAAACAACCAGCTACGGTCAAAACATGGATCAATATGGACGACGTGCCGTTCCAACCTTTAGAGACAACATTTCTGAGTGCAGAAAATCTCAGTGAACATCTGGTGACCGGTACTCTTTCTGTTCAAGGTATGGTTCATGGGCATGGAAAAGATGAACGTGGCATCTTCCCCACACTCAATGGTGATTTAAAAATTCTTGTGAAGGATGGCCAAATTCGACGAGGCACAGTCATACCGAAAATGTTAGCCCTGATGAACCTTCCGGCGATTCTTCAAGGAAAGGTTGATCTCGAAAAGGAGGGGTATCCGTTTGACAAGCAATCCGGAACCCTCACAATCAAGAACGGAATCATGAGCTCGAAAGATATTGTGATGGACGGACCTATACTTAAACTCACAGGCGCAGGGACGTATGATTTAGTTGAAGACCAATTGGACCTTGCTTTGGTTGCAAGCCCTTTAGGATCGTATTTTAAACTGTTGCGAAAAATTTCATTGTTTCGATTATTGTTAGAAGGTGACCAGGAAAGCATCGATATGGCGGTATTTGAGGTGAAAGGGCCGATTAATGATCCGGTGGTCAAGTCCCTTCCATTAGAATCATTGAAAACCGGGCTGACGGGTTTTGCGAAATTGGCATTTAATGTCCTCAAAAACACGATTACACTTCCCGCGACTATTTTGTTCCCCAAGAACTCTCCAGATACACCCTCCACCCTAGATGATCAATCCGACGACGACCAGGAATTTTAGGAAATCACCCGTACATAAAACGGGGTGGGACGAGGAAGAGATGAACCTCCTCGATGCTGCCGAGGAGCTGGGCTGGGTTCCACCATGGAATTGAAATCTTTCTGGAGAGAGGGAGACGGGGAGTGACCCTTAGGGCTCGCGCAAGAATAACTTCCCATGTTTGGGTGTTGAGGCACCTGTCTGGCAAGGCGCGAGGATTGCGCATACTCCTGTATGGAAAGGACGAGCAACGCCGCCAGACGGGATGGATCGACGCCCAAACATGGGAAGTTATTCTTGCGCGAGCCCTTAAGCCTGAACTAAAAAAGAAGGAACAAAAGGTTAGAGTCCAATATTTTCAAGATCGATCAGCATTTGGCCTTGGGAGGAAAGGTATGTAGCCTGAACCTGACTCAATACGGTTGGGGGTCAGGTTTGCAATGCCATATCACTTCGGCTTCCTTTCCTCCGCTCACTTTCGACTGACGATACTGTAATGAACGCCAAAATACTCGGCAATGTCCTTTTGGGTGTATCCTCGAGAAGTAAACGCAAGGGCCATTGCACGATGGAGGTAACGTGAGGTCTGGGCCCCCCGTATGTGGCATTGCAAGGCCTGACCCAATACTGTTCACTTAGATGAAAATCTGTTATACTTCGCCTCCACACGTAATCTGGGAGGAGGCAACATGGCAAGAAAGAAAGTCGGCTTGGGGGCGGGGGCTCGATTGGCGGATTATTTGAGCACGGGATTACTGGCTCGTGCCTTTCCGGTGGCCATCATCAACGAAGAACTTGACGCACATCATTGTAACAGTGAACGTGTCCGCACCTTTCCCGCTTCTGCCGTGGTGTACTACACCATGGCGTTGAGCTTATACAGCGAGGCCGCGTACGAAGCGGTGTTTGCCGCTGTGGCCCAAGGGCTGTCCTGGCAAGACCAGCAACCTGTGGCTCCCGTGAGCGTTGTCAAATCCGCCATCAGCAAAGCCCGCTCACGGCTGACGTGGCAGGCGCTGAAAGCCATTGGGCAGCGCTGCTTGCGCCCGTTGGCTCGTCCAGAGCATGCCCACGCCTTTTTTGCAGGCTACCGACTCGTCGCGATAGATGGCTCCAACTTTGAGGTCCCGGATGAGGAAGCCACTGTGCAAGCCTTTGGGTACCCAGGCAGCCGAACCGGGCAGGCCGGCTACCCCCAAGCCCAGTGCGCCATTTTGACGGAATGTGCCAGTCACGCCATTTTGGATGCCGAACTAGGGGCCTATAAGCAGGCCGAATGGGAGGTGGCCGCGCCCTTGGTGCGTCGCCTCACGCCCGACATGCTCTGCATGGCCGATCGCGGCTTTGTCGGGTACGCCCATTGGCAGGCCGGCCTTCAGACCGGAGCGCAACTACTCTGGCGCATGCCGAAGAGCTTGATCCTTCCAGTTGACAAGCTGTTGGACGATGGCTCGTACCTGAGCCATCTGTATCCCAGTGAACGCGCCAGAAGAAAGCGAATTGATGGGATCGCCATCAGGGTGATTGAGTATGTCTTACCGCAGGGGCCCAATAGCGAACCGCTGTACCGTCTCGTCACCACGCTGCTGGATGACCAAGGCGCACCCGCCCAGGACCTGGCTCAACTGTATCACGAGCGCTGGGAGGTGGAATTGGTGTTTGATGAGCTGAAGACGCACCTGAGGCAACGTCGTCGCGTCCTGCGCAGCAAAACGCCGGAGTTGGTGCGTCAAGAGTTCTACGGATGGGTGATGGCCCACTACGCCGTGCGCTGGTTGATGTATCAAGGGGCCACCCAGGCAGACATCCCGGACCGCACAGTATCTTTTACGGCCACGGTGCAGTTAGTGCGTCGAACCCTGCCCCAATCTGGGGCCCTTCCCCCCTGAGCGCCAAAAAACATGGTATCGGCTGCTGTTTGAGGCGACGGCGAAACTGTTGTGTGAATCCAGTCGTGGAAAAATCAAGCCGAGGATGGTGAAACGCAGAAACTCTCCATACGCACCGTACAAACGTCCGAGACCGCCCGTTGCGCAAATTGACTGGACACCATCCATCAAACCACCGAAGATATCTAAGTGAACAGTATTGAGGCCTGACCCCAAACTTGGCCCAAACTCTGATCCCAAATCGTATGTGACCCCAAACCCGCGGTTCTTTCCATCTGTTATTTTTTGCTTTGGAATTTTCCAAAATGGTGGTATTCGTCACTCTATGGGATTCTGTTATACTGTGTTTTTATTAGGGAGATGACCATTCATTCCTTTCATTCATGCGGAAAGAGTTCAATCTAATCCCTATGGGCAAAGGATTTCGGTTCCTTGAAGATATCGCTCTGGCTGATTTGGCGTTTGACGCTTGGGGTGCATCCCCCTCAGAATTATTTATTGAAGCCGGCGGGGCCCTGCTGGAGGCTATGGTGAACCCACGCACAGTGGGCACACAGTGGAACCATGAAGTACAGTTGGTTCAACCAACCCTCCAAGATCTTTTATTTGAATGGTTGTCTACCTTTGTGTTTCTCAAAGATGCCGAGGCGGTGTTATTTCATGATATACAGGCTGAGGTATGGCAGGATACGGGTGCCCAAACTTGGCATGTTCGGGGGATGATCGTGGGGGCTAGTATTGATGGCACGACTCAAGAACTCCGCGCCGATGTCAAAGCGGTCACGAAGCATCTGTACGAAGTGCATACAGAACCTGGCCATTATCGAGCCCGAGTTGTGTTAGATGTATAAGGTTCTGTGCAAAAATATATTGAACAAATCCGAAACTCGAATATCGAAATCTGAAATAAAATAAAGATCCCCCCTCGCAATCCACGGGGTACTTTTATGATTAGAAAATCCCCCTAACCCCCTTTTCCAAAGGGGGGACCTCCATGGTAACCCAGTCGCAAAGCATTGGGGAATAAAGGGATTTACATGACCAAATTGCAAACAAGGCCATGAAATACCACATCTAAGTTTTTTTAGAGGAAAAAAGCGTTATCTTTTCATGAACTTCTCAACCCATATGATGGTGAACCGGTTGTCCGATGCTTTGTGGGAAATCCCGATGTCGGAGAAATCGGGCATGCAGGTTCCGGCCCGTATTTATGCCACGGAAGCTGGCATACAGGACATGGATGTTGGTGTGTTTGAACAAGTGACGAATGTCGCGTGTTTACCCGGCATTCAGAGGTATGCCCTGTGTATGCCGGATGGTCATTGGGGATATGGTTTTCCCATCGGTGGGGTGGCGGCGTTTGATGTGCAACACGGCATTATTTCTCCGGGTGGGGTGGGTTACGACATCAATTGCGGGATGCGCCTTATCCGCACGGATTTGACGTTGGCCGATGTGCGTCCACGATTAGATGCGTTGATGACTGAACTATTTCGCAATGTGCCGGCGGGGGTGGGTTGCAGGGGCTTCGTCAAGCTCAATGCCAAAAGTTTCCATGAGGTCATGCGAAAAGGCGCACGTTGGAGTGTGGAACAGGGCTATGGGTGGCCTGGAGATTTATCCCATACTGAAGAGCAAGGTTGTCTTGGGAGCGCCGATCCGGATTGCATTTCGGAACAAGCGCTGAAACGCGGCATGCACCAATTGGGAACCTTAGGGGCGGGCAACCATTACTTGGAAGTGCAGGTCGTTCATCATGACCGGATTTATGATCATGCCGTGGCGGAAGCGCTTGGCATTCACGGCCATGAGCAGATTGTGATCATGGTGCATTGTGGCTCACGAGGTTTTGGGCATCAAGTCGGGACGGATTATCTTCGGATTTTTGAAAAAGCCATGAGACGATATGGCCTGTCTGTGAAAGATCAACAATTAGCCTGTGCGCCGTTTCAATCGCCGGAAGGGCAAGAATATTTTTCTGCGATGAATTGTGCAGCGAATATGGCCTTTGCCAACCGTCAGGTGATTGCCCATCAAATTCGTGAGGCGTTTCGCACGGTCTTTCAACAATCTCCCGAGTCAATGGGCATGCATCAGGTCTATGACGTGGCCCACAACATTGCCAAGGTGGAACGGTATCACGATAAGCCCTTGCTAGTTCACCGGAAAGGGGCGACACGCGCGTTTGGTCCTGGATCCCCCGAACTTCCGGATGCCTTTCGGCATATTGGGCAGCCGGTGATCTGTGGTGGTTCGATGGAAACCGGGTCCTATCTTTTAGTCGGCACATCACAAGCGATGGAGGAATCGTTTGGCTCAACCATGCATGGTGCTGGCCGCACGATGTCCCGAGCCAAAGCGAAACGGCAGGTGCGTGGGTCCCAATTGCTACAGGATATGGCCCGAAGAGGAATCATTGTGAAAGCGGTTTCCATGTCTGGATTGGCTGAAGAAGCGGGACTCGCGTATAAGAATATTTCCGAGGTTGTTGAAGCGGTCGAGACTGCCGGCATCACGAAGAAAGTGGCGGAACTCTTGCCAATTGGGAATATCAAAGGGTAAAGTCCGACGGATTTACGGCAGGCAAAACTGATTTAGAATTTTAACTTCTTGACGGGCTAACTCCTCACCCCACGCCTTCGCCAAAGCGCGCCGGCGCGCCGGCAGGTCTCCCCACAGGGGCGAGGGAGCTTTGGGATGTACTAGTTGAAATGTAAAATTCTTAACAGTGTTCATACGGTTAGAAGGAAGGACCAGATTCATGATCCCGACAGTTGAATGGAAAGATGGTGTGGTTCGTTTGCTTGACCAGAGCAAGTTGCCCGGGCAGGTGGAAATTCTCGACTGTCATGACTATTCCACCGTGGCTGATGCGATTCGAGAACTACGCGTGAGGGGAGCGCCGGCGATTGGTGTGACGGCTGCTATGGGCGTCGCACTTGGGGCTCAGGCGGTTCAATGTTCTGATCATCGGGAGTTTAGGGCTGCGGTTTTGAAGATTTGCGATCATCTCGCGACGACCCGTCCGACAGCCGTGAATCTGTTTTGGGCCATTGAACGGATGAAACGTGTGTTTGACAAGAACCGTGACTGCTCTATCGAAGACATCCAAACCCATCTGGTGAATGAAGCTATTGCTATCCAGCAAGAAGATATTGCGATGTGCCGAACCATCGGACAGCATGGAGCCCAACTGATTCGAGATGGCCAGACAATTCTTACCCATTGTAATGCCGGCGCACTGGCCACCGCAGGATATGGTACGGCCTTAGGAGTGGTTCGAGCAGCGTGGGAATCAGGCAAGAACATTCAGGTATTGGCTGATGAAACACGGCCCGTCTTGCAAGGCGCTCGACTCACGGTATGGGAGCTGATGCAAGATGGTATTCCGGTGACATTGATTACTGACAACATGGCAGGATCGTTCATGCGTCAGGGAAAAATCCAGGTATGTGTGGTGGGGGCTGACCGGATTGCGGCCAATGGCGACGTGGCCAATAAGATCGGGACCTATTCCATTGCGGTCTTGGCGAAAGTCCATGGTATTCCCTTCTATGTTGCCGCACCGTCTTCGACCATTGATATCGCAACACCGACCGGGGATGCCATTCCGATTGAAGAACGAAACCGAGCGGAAGTGCTGTCTGTGCATGGGAGCAAGTGTATTGCACCGGACAACGTGAAGGTTTTGAATCCAGCGTTTGATATGACACCGGCAGAATATGTAACAGGAATTATTACGGAACGAGGGGTCTTTACTCCACAAGAAATCGCTGGAGAGTTTTCTTCAGGACGGTGAGGTTGTCGTCTGGTTATCGTTTCCCAATGCCCGGTCCAAAGCCTTACCCAAGTCGGACAGATTATAGGGTTTTGCCACCATACCTTTAAATCCAAATTGTTCCGGGGTGGCAATCACCGGATCATTCGAATACCCACTCGAGACTAGCGCCACCACATTCGGGTCAAGAGCCTTAAGGTGCTGAATGGCTTCTCGTCCCCCCACTCCCCCTGGAATGGTCAGGTCCAAAATGGTAGCCGTAAACGGTTTCCCCGCCTCTTGTGCTTTCCGGTAGAGTTCAATCGCGACGGCTCCATCAGTAGCAAAATCTACCTCATAACCCAAATGGACTAACATCGTACCTAGGATATCTCGGATGTCCTCTTCATCTTCCATGACCAGCAATCGGCCAGATCCCTGCATGACTCGTGATTCCTCAACAACGATTTCAGGCTCTCCTTTTTCAACCGCGGGCACATAAAACACGAAATTGGTGCCGATGCCAGGTTCCGATTGAACGGTAATATATCCTTCGTGACGCTTGATGATGGAATACGTCGTCGCGAGGCCTAACCCATTTCCTTTTTGCTTGGTGGTGTAATAGGGGTCGAAAATTTTTGAGAGGTTTTCAGGCTGGATGCCCGACCCCTGATCTTGAATTGATACTTTAACATATTGGCCGGATTTGATGGGAAGCCCATGCAAGGAATCCACGGCAATATTTTCAGCTTTAATCTGGATGATTCCACCATCCGGCATCGCATGGTCCGCGTTGATAATAAGATTTTGAATCACCTGACTCATTTGCCCTTCATCAACCTCCACGGACCATAAGTGGTCCGGCAAGGTCAGGTCACACCGAACATTTGACCCACGCAGGGCAAACTCTGCCGTTTCGATGATAAACCGCGCGACGGATGCCCGATTTTTTCGGGAGTGCCACCTTTGGCGAATGTGAGAAGTTGTTTGGTGAGGTCCCTCGCACGCAGACAGGCTTTTTCTGCCGCCGTTAAACGTTCAACTATTGACGGATTCAAACTTGCGCCTTCTTTAGCCGATAACATTTTCGCTAACCCGATATTCGCAAATACGGCAGTCAAAATATTATTGAAGTCGTGGGCAATGCCTCCAGCCAAGATTCCAATCGATTCCAATTTGGTGGCACGAACACGTTCTTCATCCATTCGTCGGCGTTCGGTAATATCTCGTGACACCACCACGGCCACGATGTCTCCTGTTGTGGTCCTGAAGGGTTTGACGTGACTTTCAAACCACCGCCACTCTCCCGATTGATGATGAAGCCGACATTCCATCTGCAAATCGTGCAGTGATCGGATATTGTCCTCAAACTCAGGATTGATAATACGTTGATCATCAGGGTGGAGCAGATCGAGAAAATTATATTGACGGAATTCATTCCGATCATACCCGAGGACATCCCCACAACTCGGGCTTAAATACAGCAAGGATCCATTAGGTTGGATTTCAAAAATTAAATCGTAGGCATGTTCGGCGATGGCTCGATAGCGTTCTTCATTATCTCGTAACGCTTCTTCGGCGCGCTTGCGTTCCAATTCACTGGCGGCACGCACAGCAAAGACTCCAAGAATGGATTGAGCTAATTGCAAATTTCGTAGTGGCCCAGGATCCATTGCGACAATGAGGCCAATGATGTTTTCCTTGGAGTTTAGGAGGGGAATGCCAATAAAACTATTGATATTCCATTTGGCCAACAAGAGATCCAAGGGGTAATGTCGCTGCGCATCCTGTCCCCAGGAGGGCGTTTTATTGTGAAGAATGTGAGGCCCAGGTGAATTCACCATGTCCCAGGAAAAATTATCAGTGAATTGTCCTTGAGCCCAAACTGCCACCGTTTGTGCCATGGTGCGATGCGCATCGGGAAACTCGGCAAGAAATGCGTATTGGACATCGAGCGCTTTGGCGAGGTCTTTGGCTAACGCGCGAAAGAACGCAGCTCCCCCAGCAGCAGGGGCACCTTGAGCAATATCACGGAGGGCTTCTTCGACACGACGGCGGTCGGTAATATCCTTGATGATCGAGATGGCGCCCCATTGTTTGCCTTCGATGTCGCAGAGAGGATAACAGGAGACGGAAAACCATCCATTCAGTTTGGGTAAAGAGATTTCCACTGCCGCGGATAGGGCTCCATGTAATACGGAATCCCAGGGCGGACGGACATCCGGGTGAAGGCTGCCGTAATACAACATCCGGTAGTTGAGCCCGAGTACATTCCCATGAGTCGGTTCAAATCGGTCGTGGACGGCTTTATTACCCCAGAGCACGGTTCCGGATTTGTCCAAGATCATGACTTCATCCGTCAGGGCGTTAAATGATTGCTCCCATTCTTCGGCAGCCGCACGTAAGGTCAGTTCGGCACGTTTCCGGTTGACTTCACTCGCTTCGAGTTGCGCGATTCGATCTTTCAGGACCGTCACTTCGTCGGTCAATTGTTGTTGTGTCTGATGAATTTTACTCATGGGTCATCTTAGGACCTGCGAGAAAATAATTTGATCAATCTCGCATCCAATCTTCGGGCCATCTTTGAACGGGCCTCAATCGAAACACCCTTACCATAGCTGTGCTATGCCTCGGGTATTTCTCAATCGTTCCGTCCAAATCCGACCCAAATCTTGGCGCGATATTAATCAAATTATTTTCTCGCAGGTCCTTGGTAAAAGGCTTGCTAATCTCGTTGGGACTTTCTCAACGGCCCCTTAAGGGATCGCGGTGTTAATTTACCCGACGATTTTGGCAAAGAGTTTCCCAAGCTTCGGATCAAGCGTATGTCCGGCCTCGCGTCGGATGTGTTCGCGAGCTTCGGGTACGGTGATTGGAGCGACGTTCTTCCCACCTGACACCAAATTGTCGAAGGTGTTGGCAATGCCGACAATCCGTGCAGCCAAAGGAATGCCGTCTCCTTGAAGATGGTCGGGAAACCCGGTTCCGTCATATCGTTCATGGTGTGAGCGAATGACCGCACGTGTTTCTTCTGGAAATGTCATGGATTGGAGCATCCGTTCTCCAATCGATGGATGGCAAGTGAGGAGATCCGTCTCCTCCGTTGTGTGTAGGGAAGATCCCAGAGCCACTCGATCTCGAAGCCCGAGTTGTCCGATATCATGCAGGAGCGCACCCAATTGAATGCCCTCCTTGTTCGTGGTGGGGATCTCGAGGTGTTCCAGTAACAACGTCACATAATAGTGTACGCGTTTACCATGTCGAGCTAATTCAGGATTTTTGGCACCAAGGAGTGTTTCGAGTTTTTCTGTTGTTGATGCCGGTCCACTCTGAGGAACCCATAAGGAGCTAAACGCTTCTAAGGAGCTTCGTAGCGAATCTACGTCTCGGCGGCGATCAAGCGTTTTATGAATCATGCCTAGGAGTTCATCGACGTTGAACGGTTTGACCACATAGGCAGCCACGCCATGTTGTATGGACTTTACTGCTGACTCAAGTGTTCCGTACCCGGTGATAATAATGACTTCGGTGTTCAGGCCTTCTTCCCGGATCTTTTCCAATACTGCCATGCCCTGCTCACCAGGGAGTTTCAGATCAAGTGTGACCAAATCAATGGGTTGCTCTTTCAATATATTGAGCGCCACTTCGGCGTTATCAACTGAAAAGAGATTAAAATGCGGACTCAGAACCATTTTGAGTGATATGCCTTCCCATTTAACTAAGGTTGCTTCAGTTTATTGAATCCCAAGGGTTTTGAGCTGCTGGTCAGGATTTTCAACAAACTCTGGAAGGTACTCATTGGAGTCTCACGGCGGTTATAGCGAAAGACAAACTCATCAAGATAGTGTTGCAGGTATTTTGAATCCACTCCATGGTGAATCCCGTTCAGCCAGGTCTGCAGATTGCCGAACGCTCTATGGATGTGTGGAGCGTGCTTCCCAGCACTTGCTGGGTCACCCTGGGTCCGTCTCAGGTGTTCGTATCCTGCCAAGGCTTTTGCCGAGTATCCCTTCCAACCATCGGACTTGATCTTACTGCCCTCAGCGACATGGCTATTGAGGAATGCTTTGATCTCGTTCTCTCCAGCGTCTTGAAGAATCGCTAATCGTAAACGCCCTGCTTTCTCTCGAAAGTGATCCCCTTGTGTGTACGTGACAATTTCTACGGCTCCGGCTATTAACGTCTTGGTTTTCGCTTTCGCGACGCCACGGCCCGTTTTGCCTTTTACCGGTCCACCGATATGGGTTTCATCGGCTTCAACTGTTCCTGCGAGCCGTTCACGGTTCTGTCGTACCATTCCTCGTCGCAATCTGTGGAGCAAATACCAGGCGCTATCCACCTTCTTGATACTGAGTTGACGCTGCAATTGCACAGCACTGATGCCAGGTGTGTGCGTGGAGACGAAATAGGCAGCCCAAAACCAAAGCCGTAGCGGCAAGTGCGATCTATGCATCACTGTGCCGCTTAGCGGTGATGTCTGTCTATGACACGACGAACACTCAAACCGGAAATATTTTTTGAGCCACCAACCACCGCGATGACCGCAAGCTGGACACATAAACCCGTCTGGCCACCGAATCGCCCGCAAGTACTCGAAGCACGCTTCTTCGGTGTGGAACCTAACAGAAAAATCCAAGATATCAGCAGCATACCCTGTGTCCATAGTCCAGCAGACTAGTCTAGGGACTAACCTTAGTCAAATGGGAAGGCATATAGGTTCAATAGGTTTTGACCAAAACCGGAAGGGGGGGGAAATGCGACCACGAAATTTTCTGCCAACGGGCGCATGTGCCATGTACGGAAACGTAGGCCATGGGTAGGGCGTTGGGTATTGGTGTGGGAAATTGGATAATGGTGAGGAGTGTTATGCGACTTCCTCTTTGAAAAAGAGGGTAGAAAGGATTTTACTATACTTCACATACTGCAGCATCTTTGAAAACCAAAGGCCGACGAATGAACGTGGAAAGTATTTTTCAAACTTGGCCAGATCTTGAAAGGAAAATCCCTCCAAGCCCCCCTCCAAAGGGGGGAGGAATAAGGAGGAATTTATTAAAAAAAGTCAGTACGGGTTTATGCGAAGAGCGATAAATCAACAAAGTCTGTGATTTACCATGTTAAATTTTTCTGCGCAGTGTTTTCCCCTGTACGACGGTTTGTTCGAGCAGTTCCTCAAATCCTTCTTGGAGGACTTCGTTCACGAGGGTTTCCATGTCCTCTGGACCAAAAAAGGTGACATCGTCTGTTCCACCGGCTCCGATCGTCATGCGAATCGTGCTGCCGTCCGCCACATTGGCAATGACAAATTCCATGATCGTCTCAACCTCTAGGTTCGTGCGAAGAAATTTCCCTGTAGCGTTGGCCGAAAACGTGGTGACTTTCCCCGTAATGCGCACATCCGCTGCTCCACTCGTACCACTGTTTACTTGAAATCCTGATTTTTGAAGAAAATCCACAAATGCATCTGAGACGTCTTTTCCAAGATTGCTATCCATAAGGTCAAAATGGGTTATGTGGCCCGTTATGCAGACATGACTTCCAAGATGTTCGGTTTGAGGACGTTGATCGCTAAAATCGGACACCACAACCGAAAGGTCCCCTCCGACTTGTTCCATGGAGGGAAGCATCACATCATGCAAGCGGAGTTGAAAGACTTCCCCTGACCCTGCACATCCGCCGAGTGTCATCACGCTCATCAAAACCCCAAGTAGTATGAATCGTTTCATAAAGACTGACTCCTTCCTCCTAGGATGAAAAAACCAAAAATAGTCATGTAATCATTGACATCAAGTTGTCTCGAGGGGGTAGGAAATTTTTCAAAAAAACATTACCAGAATCATCCCTCATGAGTAAACCCTAAGGGTGCAATTGTAGCAAGGAAGGATCTTCAAGGAATAGATGAATCTTCGATAGTGGAACCCTTCTTAGAGTTGACTTTCGATTGAGGTCCTTGACAATATGGCCGGATTCGAAATTTTTTATCAACTCGCTGTTTCGTTCAGGTAACAGGCTGATGTGGAATCACAATTTTCTTTTCCGGGCTCATGAAGCCACTCCGCTGTCTCAGACCGAAAATGATCTGTTCCATGAAACAGAACCGGCAATAGATAGTACGGGGTTAAATATGGATAAGTATCTTTCCGTGTGGCTCCAGGGCGAAGGAGAGGATGATGTCCCATCCGCCTATACCAATGTCTATGTCCGGACGGCCACGCTGGATCCGAAAAAGAATGTTGGGTTTTTGCAACCGCTGCAAGGACGAACCCATCAAATCAAACAGATGTTAACCGCGGAGCAAAAAGCCTTTCTCAAAGGTTGGCTGCAGAAAACCAACTCCGCTGCTTGGGAAGAAGCAGAGGATCATTTTCAAAAAATTTTTGAATACTGACTAGGAGCCTGTCCGAGATTAGCGATCGTTGCGAGGATGTGCTGGTTTGAGTCAGATGTTTCGACCGTTTGAGGCGAATAGTTGGACTATTCAACGAAAACGGGGAAGGTTCAAAAAGGCCGTCCAGCAAGGCCGCAGGACTTTTGGCGCGCGGAGCGTACACGGAGTACGTGAGCACGCCAAAAGCCCGAGAACGCAGCTGGCGGCCTGTTTCAACATTCCCCGAAAAGGTTCGGAAGATCTGGCCAAATCCAGCGCATCCGCAGTAGATTCGTCTAATCTGGGACAGGCTCCTAGGTCAGCCAATTTTCGTCGGTTCAACCAGACATTCCCCTCAAGTACGGCCATCATTTCTAGATAGCGAAGCGTAGAGGTATGGATATTCAAACAGATGTCGTGATTGTAGGTGCCGGGGGAGGGGGTGCCATTCTTGGCGTGTTACTCGCCAAGAAAGGCATCAAAACGTTGGTGCTTGAGAAAAGTCCTGGTCCGCCTACCGGCTTGCGTGGTGAGATTCTCCAACCCAATGGTCAGCAAATCCTTGATGCATTACATCTCCTCGATAACCTTCCCAAGGAGGCGGTCAATCCTGTCCGGTACTTTCATTTTCGCCAAATCGGTGGGAAGCGGTTATGTACCATCGATTACGATCTTCTGCCCAAACCGTATAACCGTGCTCTCGTCACACTCCCGAACACCGTCCATCACACCGTGCTTAAAGAGCTCGAAAAGCAAAATCCTGGCGGGTTGTGGTACAACACCAGCTTTACGTCACTGATCCAAGAGGGGAGCACGGTTGCGGGTGTTGAGGCTGAAACCCAAGGAAAGCCTGTGCGTATTTCCGCAAAAGTGGTCGTTGGGGCAGATGGTCCATTTTCCCGGGTTCGTGAAAAATTGGGTATCGCGACGCAGTTGCATCGATACAAAGAAAGTTATTTGATTTCCATTTTGCCCTGTCCGGAACAACTCTTGGAATCTCAGTATTTTCTAGGGGAAAAAGAAATTCTTGGGATCTTTCCCGCTGCCGGGCATCAAGTGTACGTATTTTTTATGGTTGCGTCGGATGCCCTTCAGGCGGTGAAACAACAAGGAGTTGAGTTTTTGCAACGGAAGTGGCAGGCGATTTATCCGGATCTTGGTCAGACATTTAAAGGGTTAGAGACATGGGAGCAAACGGCGTATATGGGAACGGGGCGTGCCCGCGCTAAAACGTGGGTGGCCGACGGAGCAGTACTGATCGGTGATGCGGCCCACGGGATGAACCCGCATGCCTCGCAAGGCCGGATGCAGGCTATGGTTGATGCCGTTGCTCTAGCTGATGTGCTCACGACCTGTTTTGCCCAGGATACATATTCGGCTGAGGCGCTAAAAGTTTTTGAGAATCAACGGCGCCCCCAAGTCGAGATGCTGCAGCGACTGGCTGATGAAGAAGTGTTGTTTTGGAATACCGCCAATCCGCTTCTAGCCTGGCTTCGCAATCGAGTCTTTTCGACCATTGATCATAACCTCCGTCTTCAATATCAAGTGTTGACCGCGACAGCCGGATTGCGCAAAACGCCACCTTTTGGCATGATTGATCGATTGCAAGCCGCTGGTTTTCTTCCAGATCCTCGCGCGAATCAACTCCCTTCGCATGCTCTGTCACGCTAATTTCAAAAAAGGTTTCACAACGCTTCAATATTCTCATGCCTGAAATTCCAAAAACCTGGGCAGGAATGCCCGAACGGACTCAAGACATCCTCCGCTCCTATCTCCGCGATGTCACGAAAAGGCTTGGAGACGATGTGTCGGCCATTATTTTGTATGGCAGTTTGGCTGGTGGTGATTTTCTTGAGGGACGATCGAATATCAATCTTCTCATGGTTTTTGACACCATCACGCTCGACATCATGAAGCAATGCAGTACACTCAGTCGTCGGTGGGCGAAGGAACGTTTCGTGACTCCGCTGCTATTTACACGAAATGAATTGCAACATTTTCTTGAAACGTTTCCGTTGGAGTTCTTTGACATTCGTGATCACCACCTGATGTTGGCCGGGCGCGATCCGTTTCCTGAACTCCACCTCACGGGCGGGAACCTGTTTAATGAATGTGAACGAGAAATTCGTGGCAACCTACTCCGAGTCCGCCAACAATTTGTCGAATCTAACGGGAATTCTGAAGGTATTCATGCATTGTTGCCCATTTCTCTCACTACCTTGATTCCCTGTCTGCGTGGGCTGTATCGATTACTGGGTCAAGCAACCACAGGCACGCCGGATGCTATCTTGGATCGCATGTCCTCAGTCTTGCAGCTTGACCCCAGCGCGTTCCACGAAGTCTGGTTATTGAAACGAGGACAAAGTACACCAGGCAAACACGAATTCCCACATCTGCTTGATCGTTATCTTGTGGCCTTAGGCGCATTGACGGAACGAGTTGAGGCCCTGGCACAAGAAGGACGCTTTCAGGGAGCCAAATCATGAAAATCCTCTCATCGATACTGATGGTGGCGTTCTTGCTGGCACCTTCCTTGTGTTGGGCTAACTCGCCCTATGGAATCAAAAAACACACATTTCCAACACCGAGAGGTTATGTGAGTGATTTTGCGGAGATGTTCACTGATGAATGGAAGTCTCGGATTCGAAGTGTCTGCAGGGAATTGGAAACTCGCACCGGTGTCGAAATGATTGTGGTGACCATTCCAACAGTGAGTCCTTTTGGTCATGCCCGCGACTACGCCAAGGAACTGTATGGAGCATGGCGAATTGGTACGGTGCAGCAAGAACAGGGCATTTTATTGCTGGCCTCATTGAAAGAACGTCAAGCTGTGGTCGTGCTCGGCCGGAATTTACTCTCCGTGATCAGCAAACCCCATCTGGACAAATTGTCAGAGGAATATCTCAATCCCATGTTTCAGAATGCTCAATTTGGAGAAGCGTTGTTTCAAACCGCTGTTGGTTTAGCCTCAGCCTCTGGCAGTGTGACCAAAGAATTTGCAAAAAAGAAACGGTCCTCGAATAGGGGCTTTTGGATGAAAATCGCCGCGGTGGTGGCTATGGTATTTGCCCTCTGGCGTTTCACACGACCAGAGCGACGGCATCCGTTCCAACGGTGGCGACGTGGAGAATATTGGAGCACAGGCCAGGGGGGATTCGGGGGAAGCTTCGGCGGCTTCGGTGGCGGAACCAGCGGGCAGGGGCTTTCTTAAAGTGCATTGCAGGCCGAGATTAAAGCGTATTTTTCCACTATTGGTTTTTCTTCCCTTGCACACGTTACGTCCTCAAGGACACCTTTCTTCCTTCATCTAAATCTAACAAATCGGCCCAGGTGGTAATATCGGTGCGGGTAGGATCGATGCTGTCGCGAATCTTTTTGAAATATTCGCGCTTTTCGTCTGTATCAGGTCCACGGTTGAGGAGAGTAGAGTTCCAATCTTCAATTTCCTGAGGGGTGTGAGAGAGGGCGGTGGATTGGAGCCAATGAAGGACTTCATCGTCTGTTCGAGAGTGAACGGTCTCTAGAAACGTGTCGCCGGAAATCCCAGTAAAATCTAAGAGGCGCTGATCTATGGGGCAGGGAAAAATATATTCGCCCAACATGCCCACATGCTTGGCCCGGCATTTATCAATCATCCGAGCCAAGTGGACGTAGCCGCCAAAACTTTCGCGCATGCTACGTGGATATTCTGATCTGAGATCCATAATCTAAATTTCAGCGCTCAGCAGTATCCCCCCTTTGGAAAAGGGGGTTAGGGGGATTTTCACAACCATTTTCCACATAAATTCCCAGCTGCTTGTGGAAGTAAATATTGTTCGCAAGTAGGTGATTAACATAAATTTCTCCGTTCATGCTTCGACAAGCTCAGCACGAACGGAGAAATTTGAACTTGTAAGAACCTACCGTTACAGGGTTTTATGATTTTCAAACGTCATCGTCCGCGTCACCATCTCACCTTTTTCATACGAAATAATGCGTCGTGTCGCAGGCAGATCCGCACTCCCAACTCTTGTGTGAGTGTCTGAAAAACTTTCGACATTCGACAGTGAGCCATCCTTAGGGGAGAAATAATACACGGTGTAGCGGGTGGTGAGGTATTTGTCATCTTGAGTCAGCGCACTATCTTCGACATTAATTGTGAACGCGACATACGGCATTTTCCGATTAATCTGTGTGATGCGACTATCTTTGACACGATAAGAGGAGTTCATCGGATCACCTAAATTGATGCGTGGTCCTTGAGGATGATTCTCCTGACCAGCAAATGAAAGATTGTATTTCCCATCGGACTCATCAAAGTTCCGTGGCCCACGATGCGTGGCAATCATGGAAATTTGCCCCTGCGCCCATTTTTGAAGGTCCTCATTCGGAAGTGATACTTCAACTTCTTTAGACGATTTCACCGTCACCGTACCGGTGGTCACCTCGCCATTCACGTTGATCGATAAATCTGCCTCAAACCCACCAAACCCATCTGGCCATCGCGAAGTCTTCTCAAACGCCTGTCTCATAAGCTCCCTGGCCTTCGGGTCATCCTGAACATCAGTTTTTCCTTCTTCTTTTGCATATTCCATTCAAACACTCCTTCCGTAAAATTTTACGTGAAAATAAATATTCGATGAGATGGCAATGAGGGGGCTCAACCTATAATTCCTCTCGCCCCTGAGGGGAAAGGGAAGGGTGAGGGGTTCTCTTTCATCCCGGCCTGTTCAAGAGTATAAGAAACTCATCGGAGATTGGACAACTTGCAGAAAAAGTTCCCAAAAATTTAAAAAAGTTTTCAAAGCATCTAGAAACAGATTCGTTTCTTCCCTATGATACACGACTTATACTAGTCCTTACATACTAAGGGCTCGCGCAAGAATAACTTCCCCTGTTTGGGCGTCGATCCATCCTGTCTGGCGGCGTTGCTCGTCCTTTCCATACGAGGAGTATGCGCCGTCCTCGCGCCTTGCCAGACAGGCGCCTCAGCACCCAAACAAGGGAAATTATTCTTGCGCGAGCCCTAAGGAGAACCTTTGCCAAAACAAAAAACCAAAAGGCCCAGGAAGCGCCCGTTAATGGCCGATCTGGCTGACCCGCATGCTTTGTATCAAAAAAGTGTCCAAGGCCCAGACAGTGATATTCCGTTTTTCGCGTATCACTATGAAGAGTATACAGGGCAAACTCTTCATAATTTTCGGGAAGACTTTTGTGGTACCGCAGCGCTTGCAGCCTACTTTGTGACGGCTCATCCAGATAATTACGCCATGGGTGTAGATCTGGATTGGCCTACGCTGAATTGGGGCATCAAGCATAATATTTCGTGTCTGACTCCAGAACAACAACAACGCCTCAATCTCGTCCAAGGCAACGTGCTTGATCGCCATCCCTCTCAAGCCCAAATGACCGTGGCCATGAATTTCAGCTACATGGTATTTAAAGACCGGTCCACATTGCTGCAGTATTTTAAAAGAGCCAGAAAATCCCTGCAGCCAGGCGGAATGTTTATGCTGGATATTTGGGGGGGGAGTGAAAGCTTTGTCCCTCAGGAAGAGGCGCGTGAGGTTGAGAATCCCGATAATGATGGCATCGGTGATTTCACCTTTATCTGGGATCAGGATGAGTTTGATCCGTCAACTCATTTCTACACCACACGTATTCACTTTTCCTTTGAAGATGGCAGTGAGCTGCGCGATGCCTTTGTGTATGACTGGAGATTATGGTCTATGCCTGAAGTCATGGAGCTTTTGCGGGAGGCGGGATTTCAGGATGTCCATTTTCTTTGGGAGGGGACTGATCCGAAAACCAACGAAGGTACAACGACCTATCACCGAGTCGAAAAAGGCGATGCCGATTTGGCATGGATTGCGTATATTGTTGGAATTAATCCCACCTAAACTTGCTATTCCCGGCACCTTGCTCCGAAGGTGACTTTTCAGATCCCCCCTTTGGAAAAGGGGGATAGGGGGATTTTCAAATCAATATTTCCCCTGAATACCCAGAGATCTTGCTGCCAGGCTCTTTATTGCTTCTGCCCTTTATATCCAAGGCTACAAAACAAAAATCATTTTATTCGGGGTTTCATCCCCGCTCGGTGAGATCCTTTTGTTTAGGCAAAAGGACCCAAAACCATATTTGCCCGTGCGCGGCCCCATGAGGGTCAATGGCATTCGGTTTGGTTCGAACGAACAATCTGCCTTCTCTGTTATCAGCGGAACTGGTTGATTGATCAGGGCTTCTGAACCGAAGTCGCCCTGGTGTCCTTTTTCGCTTGACTTCTTTTCCGTCTTCTGAGAGACTATCCTCGATGAAGACTGTGGACACCTTACCCAAGACGACCTTTAGCGGGCGGCGGTTCACCCGCAAGCAGTTGGCGCAGGTCCAAGAAACCGTCCAGCTGTTCCCCCACCTGAGTCGGAAGGAATTGGCCCTCACCGTCTGTGAGCATCTCAGCTGGACCACGCCGACGGGCCACAACAAGATTCATTCCTGTTTGACCTTGCTGACCGAGCTGGAAGCGCACGGGATCGTGACTCTGCCGGCCACGCGCCACAAGCGCGCGCCGGGACACCCCATCCCTGCGTTTCACGAGCCGCCCCCCACCGAGCCACTCACCGACACCCTCGCCGCCGTGGCCCCAATTACCCTGCACCGGGTGGTCTCGAAAGAGGAACGCGAGAGCTGGAAAGCCTACCTGCAGACCTATCATTATTTGGGCTATAAACACCCGATCGGGGCCCAGCTGGGCTATCTGGTGAGATCGGCCGCCCAGCCGTACCCGCTGGGCTGTCTGCTGTTTTCGGCCTCGGCCGCCTGGGCGCTGGCCCCCAGAGATCACTGGATTGGCTGGGACGTGACGCACCGGAGGAAGCTCCTGCCATTGGTGTTGCGCAATGATCGGTTTTTGATCTTTCCGTGGATTGACGTGCCGAATCTCGCCAGCCATGTGCTGGCGCGGGCCACCAAGCAGATCGGGGACGACTGGGTTGAAGTCTACGGTTATCGCCCGGTGCTGATTGAAACGTTCATCGATCCCTCCCGGTTTGCCGGGACCTGTTATCGAGCGGCCAATTGGCACTTCGTGGGCTACACCGAGGGGCGCGGGCGGTTTGGCTCAACGTCGGACCGTCCACCCACGACAAAAGAGATTTTTCTCTATCCGCTCCAACCCGACTGGCGCGCGTGCCTGACTGCCGGGCATCGAGCCGTCACGGTGAAGACACGCTATCGCAACGACGTGCGAGCCAGTCGCACACGGTCCGTCGGGGAAGGGTTTGTCGCCTGGTGGAAACAGGTGGTCCACATCCTCCACGACGTGGCGGCCCAGTACGATGACCAGTGGCGCGTCCGGAAACGGGTGATCGATTCCCTGATCCTGATGCTGTTGATCTTTCGGTTGGTGTCGTCAACCAACTCCCAAAGTTACGGCACCACCATTGATGACTTGTGGGACAGTTGCGACAACCTGGCGCTCGCGCTCCCGCAACCCCACAGCATCGCGCCGGCGTCCTTTTGTGTCGCACGTCGCAAACTGGACGAAGCCATTTTCCAGTCCGTCAACCGGAACATTCTGGACGCCTATGCCCCACACGACTCCAACGACACCTGGTTGGGCCATCGGGTGTTTGCCGTCGATGGCTCCAAGCTTACACTGCCCCGCGCGTTGCGGGCGTGTGGCTACCCCTTGCCCTCTGACAATGCACACTATCCTCAAGGGTTGCTGAGTTGCCTCTACCACCTCACGTCGCAAGTGCCCTGGGATTTCGACCTCGTCGCGCATGGCAACGAGCGACGGTGCGCCCTGCGGCACCTGGCTGTGCTGAAGCCCAACGATGTCGTGGTGTACGATCGAGGCTATTTCTCCTACGTCCTGCTGCATCAGCACTGGACCGCCGGGATCCACGCCGTGTTTCGTCTCCAAGACAGCGGGTTCAAGGAGATTCAAGAGTTTTTTGCCGGCCCGGACACCGACACCACGGTCACCCTCTTCCCCGCCGCACGCACGCAACGAGACATCCGGGCGGTCTATCCTGATCTCGCCATCATCCCGTTGAGCCTGCGGCTTCTGAAATATGAGATGGCCGGCAGCCGATTTTGCTTGGGCACCACCCTGGTCGGCCCCCAGCAGCGGTATCCGCTCCAGGAGTTCATGGATCTCTACCATGCCCGTTGGGGCATCGAGGAACTCTACAAGGTGAGCAAGCGCCTGTTCCTCATCGAGGAGTTTCATGCCAAAACCGAGCGCGGCGTCAAACAAGAGCTCTTCGCGCATTTCGTCCTGATCACCATGAACCGGCTGTTCGCCAATCGGGCGGACCACGCACTCAATCCCGAAGCCCCCGCAGCTGAGCCCATGGCCCCTCCCGGATCGTCCATAGTTGGAACCGGCACCGGGGCGAGGCGGACATTCAAGACCAACTTCAAACATTGCCTTCACGTGTTTGCGCGAAGCTTCGAAGATCTGCTCGTGCTCCATGCTCGGATGCAGACCGCCGTCCAACGGGCCTTCGAGTCCATTGTGAGTCACTACCAACGGGTGAGGCCGGGCCGATCCTATCCTCGAACATCCATGAAACCGGAGTCCACGTGGCATCCACCCAAAAAGAACAGCCAGTCCAAGAACCCCACAGGGTCGATGGCCTCTATCTGAAAGTCCCTTAAGCACATGGAATCCGTTTCTTAAACGAATGAGCCAAATCCTTAAACGAATGCCGCCCATTCCTTAAACGAATGCCATTGATCCCCATGGGGCCGCGCACCGGCGAAAATGGTTTTGAACAATTTTGCCGAAACAAAAGTGTCTCGACGTGTGGGGACGAAACCCCACTTAAAATATTCCACCTTTTCCTTTTCCCTCAGAACCTGTATGATCTGAAATCATGAGATAGAAGTCTTCTTCCTCCCCTGACCCCTCCTTACAAAAGAGGGGAAAAACAAAAGAAAATCGTTATTTACAGCCAGTTAGCACATTCAAGCTTTCCTTTAGTTTTCTAGGTATGCAGCAATCTCAGACTGACATTACGCCAGAGTTGATTCGACAGCATGGGCTGTCGGAGGAGGAGTATCAGCAGATACTCAAGCACCTTGGGCGTGAGCCGAATCTCACCGAGCTTGGGGTGTTTTCGGTGATGTGGAGCGAGCATTGTTCGTATAAAAGTTCGCGGGTTCATTTGAAGCGCTTTCCTACGGAAGGGGAGCGGGTGGTTCAGGGGCCAGGGGAAAATGCTGGGGCTGTGGATATCGGGGATGGTCTCTGTGCTGTGTTTAAAATGGAGTCCCATAATCACCCTTCGTTTATCGAGCCTTTTCAGGGGGCGGCGACGGGGGTGGGCGGGATTTTGCGCGATATCTTTACGATGGGTGCCCGGCCCATTGCACTTCTTGATTCTCTCCGATTTGGCGAATTGGACCGGCCAAAGAACCGGCATTTGGTTAAAGGCGTGGTGTCCGGAATTTCCTGGTACGGGAATTGTATCGGTGTGCCGACGGTCGGCGGGGAAATTGTCTTTAACGACATTTATGCTAAGAATCCTTTAGTGAATGTCTTTTGTCTCGGCATTGTGAAAACCGATCAATTGCTGCGTGGGGCGGCTGAAGGGGTCGGGAATCCGGTGTTGTACATTGGGGCAAAGACCGGGCGCGATGGCATTCATGGCGCGACGATGGCCTCCGACAGCTTTGACGATGCCTCAGAGAAAAAACGTCCAAATGTTCAAGTCGGCGATCCCTTTTTGGAAAAATTACTGTTGGAAGCATGTTTGGAATTCTTAGAGCAAGATCTCCTTGCCGGTATTCAGGATATGGGCGCAGCTGGCCTGACAAGTTCATCATGTGAAATGGCCTCACGGGCAGGGACAGGGATTGAGTTGGAGTTGGCTGATGTCCCGCGTCGTGAGCTCAACATGACGCCCTATGAGCTGATGCTCTCGGAATCACAGGAACGCATGCTACTCGTGGCCAAGGCTGGTAAAGAGGATCAAGTGATTGCTATTTGTAAAAAGTGGGGGATCGATGCGGCGGTGGTCGGCAAAGTCACCAGCGATGGGTTTGTACGCATTAAAGAACATGGAAAAGTGGTGGCTGAAATTCCTGCCAAGGCCTTGACCGATGAAAGCCCAAAGTATGAACGACCGCTGAAGCCACCTGAATATCAGGACATCTTGCAGTCTTTTACCTGTGACAATCTGCCTGATGTGAAAAATGCCACCGATGTATTGTTGTCGTTATTAGAGTCGCCGACGATTGCAAGCAAAGCATGGGTCTATCGGCAATACGACCATATGGTGGGCATCAATACTATCGTGCGGCCAGGGTCTGATGCCGCGGTGGTGCGTATCAAGGGGACCAACAAGGCCTTGGCCATGACTACCGATGGCAATAGCCGCTATTGCCTCTTAAATCCCTATGTGGGCGGCACCTTAGCCGTAGCCGAAGCGGCTCGCAATTTAGTGTGTTCCGGGGCTCAACCCATTGGCGTGACGGATTGCCTCAACTTTGGCAATCCCGAACGGCAGGATATTATGTGGCAGTTTGTGCTGGCGATTGAAGGCATTGCCGATGCCTGCCGGGCGTTTAATGTCCCGGTGGTGAGCGGCAACGTGAGCCTCTACAACGAGACCAATGGCCTGTCGATTTACCCCACGCCGATTATAGGGATGGTGGGGCTCATTGAGCCGGCTGACAACGTCACTACCCAATGGTTTAAGAACCCTGGCGACTGCATTATTGTGCTCGGCGAAACCAAAGAAGATTTAGGTGGAACTGAATACCTGAAAGTCGTACATTATAGGGAGCAGGGTAGCCCTCCCTGGCTCAATTTAGAGACTGAAAAGGCACTTCATGGTTGCCTGCTGCACATGATTCAGCAAGGATGGATTCAGTCGGCGCATGATTGTTCAGACGGTGGCTTGGCTGTGACGATTGCCGAATGTTGCTTTTCGCCTCAGGTGGCGGAAGGTAAGGTATTGGGAGCGACTATTCAACTTGATGCAGATGGGTTACGAGTGGATGCCTTGCTCTTTGGAGAAAGCCCCTCTCGTGTGGTACTTTCGGTGTTGCCGGATCATGCGGACCGCGTCTTAGCCCTGGCTACAGAACGTGATGTGCCTGCAGCTGTTATTGGAGAAGTAGGCGGGGAACACCTCGTCATTGAGATTGCCGGTCATTCCTCAACGTCTGGATGTCAGATAAATACGGCTGTTTCTCAGTTATTCGAACGTTGGAATACCAGCTTGGAACGCAAGCTTCACGACTAAACCTAAAGTTAACTTAAAGTCGAACTTGAATTTCTGTAATAACAACTCAGGTTTAGGGTTCATGGGGTTCGCGGTTCACGGTTTTGAAATAGAAAAAGATGAAAATTGCTGTATTAAATGGCATTGTTGAGTGGCAAATGGTTCATGTGGCCCGCAAAGGTAGCAACCCGGAACCGTGAACTCTGAATCTTAATAACCCGAGTAACAACTTTATTTTTCATGAAAAATCCTTCTCACTCCACCAATCCTTTTTCGTGTGAAACAGATTCTTCGGAGCTCATCATGCCGGATAAGTTCCATGATGAATGTGCAGTCTTCGGAATTTTCGGGCATAAGGAAGCCGCAAATCTCACCTACCTGGGGTTGTATGCGCTTCAACATCGGGGCCAGGAAAGTTCCGGTATTGTGTCTTCGGAAGGAGACAATTTTAATGTAGAAAAAGGCATGGGCCTGGTGGCCGATATTTTCACCAAAAAAGAAATCCGCCGTCTGCGTGGGAATAAGGCCATTGGGCACAACCGCTACTCAACCGCAGGGCATAGCCACCTTCGCAATGTGCAACCGATCACGGTCAATTTTGCATTTGGCAATTTAGCGCTGGCCCATAATGGGAATCTTACCAATGCCGAAATGCTCCGCAGCGAACTTGAAGCCTACGGGTCAATATTTCAATCAGACTCGGACAGTGAAGTCATTGTCCATCTCATCGCACATTCAAAAGGCGACACCTTCCTCAGCCGATTGGTAGAGGCGTTAAGTCTTGTCCGAGGCGCGTTTTCGCTAACCTTATTGACCGACAATGAATTGATTGCTGTGCGAGATCCGTATGGCTTTCGCCCATTGTGCTTGGGTCGCTATAAAGGTGCCTGGACTGTGGCCTCGGAAACCTGTGCGTTTGATCTGATTGGCGCAGAGTTTATCCGCGAAGTCGAACCCGGCGAGATAATCGTGGTGAATGACAAGGGGCTCACCTCCCATCACCCCTTTCTTATGCCTGAAACCCCAGCCAAATGTGTGTTCGAATATGTATATTTTTCGAGGCCCGATTCGAAAATTTTTGGCAATTCTGCGGTGTATCCCGTGCGGAAAGCCTTGGGGCGGCAGTTATCAAAGGAAGCTTACATACAGGCTGATATGGTGATTCCCGTGCCAGACTCTGGCGTGCCAGCAGCCTTGGGCTTTGCTGAAGGGTCGGGGATTCCCTTTGAAATTGGGTTGACCCGTAACCACTACGTCGGGCGTACATTTATTGAGCCTGAGCAATCGATTCGCCACTTTGGCGTCAAACTGAAACTGAATGCGGTGCCAGATGTGTTGGAGGGGAAGCGGGTGGTTGTGGTTGACGACTCGATCGTACGGGGAACGACCAGTCGAAAAATCGTTAAAATGTTGCGGAATGCCGGGGCAAAGGAAGTACATATGCGCATTAGTTCACCACCTACCATTGCGCCGTGTTTTTATGGGATTGACACGCCCACCCAAAAAGAACTGATTGGCTTCAGCCATACGGTCGAGGAAATCCGTAAATACATCACTGCCGACAGTCTGGCCTACTTGAGTTTGGAGGGCATGCTCAATGCCGTCCCAGGCCGCAACGATCATTACTGCCACGCCTGCTTCACCGACAAATACCCCATTCCCTTCACCAAAGCCGAAGAACTCCAGCTTGGACTGTTCGACGGGAACACGTCTACCCGCTAGCGATTACCAAAATTTTTTGTTGCGTAAAGTTCTGGTTTTCACCTCAAGTCCAGCTACCATCACACGAGCTCACGTCAATTCAAACGAGGAAGACACCGGCTTCAGCAACACCTCCTCCACATCATGAGGGAATCCTTGGTGAGGTAGGTGGTCTGTTCATGCTCAAGGATAGCCATGCCTATGCACACCATCGTTCCTCCGGAAAAAAGAACACAGGTGTATTTGAGTTGTCGCCTTCTCCATCCTCACCAACTATTGGCATCTGTGTAATTGCTCCCCCGGAAAATCGTGTGGTAAGATCTCTTTAGGTAGATGGGAGTTCTCTTCAACTGATCTAAACCAGGTGGAGGACATTATGAAACGCAAACATGTGGTAATCGGGTTTCTCATAGTTCTTATGGCAATGGCCACCACAGGATGGGCCAAAGGGTTTTTTAAAGTCGGGGAGGCGGCACCCTTGTTTTCCCTCACCTCCGTGACAGGGCAACAAGTCTCCTTGAATGACCTGAAGGGCAAAGTCATCGTACTCGGGCTCTTTCATATTTGCGAACCCTGTCTCATCCAAAGTACGAATTTGCAAAAAGTGCATGAAGCGACTCAGGGGAAAAACGTGGCTGTCGTAGGTGTGAATTCATCGGGAGACTCCAAAGCCGATGTATTGGAGTTCCTCGGAATGTTTTCAGTGAAGGTGACCTATCCATATCTCACTGATCCTGACCAAGTGACCGATCGCCTGTATGGCGGTGGGCGCTTTATTCCCAATGTGTATGTGTTGGACCAACAAGGCGTGATTCGTTGGCAACGCGTGGGCAATATGAATTTAGCCAATGACACAGCTATTCTTGAAGTGGTGAATGGCTTACTCGCTGATGGCGCTTCATCGGGATCGTCAAGCTTATAATGTGTGGTGAACGTGAAAGGATTCATTTTTTCGAATGGATGAATTAGAGGCTGGTAAACAAAAGTTTCTTGAAGTCATCACGAGCATCGATTCTGCGGTTGAGGTTGTAATTCCCACGGTTCCGTCCAATAGCCAGTTTCTTATTTCACTCACCAAAGATGGCAATCGCAAGTTTATTATGGTCCCGGAAGACGATATGCTCGATATACCAACTGAAGACAATATTTTGGCCAATGTCACCACGATGCTGAAAGCGGAAATCTCGGCACTATGAAGGCGCTCTTGCCAGGCATTTCGGAATGGTCGTGGTTTTCTGAAGAAAAACAAATTGATTTTAACGGGCATTTCCTTCATGTCGGGGAGCATCGCATTCTGGTGGATCCTCCACCGATGACGTCTTCCGAGATCGCCCATATACGTCATAGTGGGCAGTTGGATTATATCCTTCTGACCAATCGAGACCATGTGCGAGAAACTGCCACCTATCAGAAAGAATTTCAGTGTCGTCTCTATGTCCCTGAAATTGATGCCCCTGAAATGAGTGTCACGCCTGACGAAGTGTATCGAGATCAAGAGCTGCTACCCGGTGGCATTTGGGTGATTCAGTTGTCAGACCAAAAATCCAAAGGGGAATCGGCTCTGTTTATTCAGCAAGGCAAGGGCGTGCTGATTGTGGGGGATGCTATCCTTGGAAAACCTGCAGGTTCGGTGTGCATGCTGCCTGCTGAAAAATATGCCGATCTTGACAAGGCTCGCGAGGGTTTACGGCGACTGCTGAAATATAATTTTGATTCCTTGCTTGTGGGTGATGGCGCTTCCATTTTGACCGGCGCAAAACCCATTGTCGAAAAAGCCTTAGAATAACCTTCCCTGTTTGGGGGGTGAGACACCCGTGTGGCAAGGCGCGAGGACTGCGCATACTCCTCGATGGAAAGGACGAGCAACGCCGCCAGACGGGATGGATCGACGCACAAACAGGGAAGGTTATTCATGCGCGAACCCTTAAAATAATCTGCTAGACTCTTTTCGTTTGTTCATTCACAATTCCCTTTCACGCACATGCGACCATCTCATTCGGTTCAACTGAATCATCAAGGCAATGCACATTTTTCTCGTGGTTTTTACACGGAGGCCTATCAGTGCTATGCCAAGGCCTTAGAGGCGGATCGGATGAGCGGAGATCAACGAGCTTTGGTGGCCACCTTGGGCAACTTAGGGAATATTTGTGCGGTGAGCGGCAAACGCGAGCAAGCAAATGCCTATTATCACGAGGTCTTGGAACTCCAAAAACTGCTAGGCGATGATCGCGGCATTAGTTCGACATTGACCAACTTAGGGAACGTCCATGTCGATGCTGGGGAATGGGACCGTGGTCGTGCCTACTATTTAGAGGCTTTGGACATGATGGACCTGTTTAAGGACGATGCGGCTAAGGCCGTCTTGCTCTCTGATTTGGGTTTAGTGGCCAAGGAAACGCGACAGTTTGAGTCAGCCATGGACTATTATTCGCAGTCCATTACCTTGATGAAGCGAGTGGACAATCATGCGGGTCAGACCGATGTGTTTAAAATGATGGCCAGAATGTACTTGGCGTGGGATCGTCACGATGATGCCATTGCTTGTGCTCAAACGAGCTTGGCTATTGCGCAACGATTGCGGGATGAACTTCGAATGGGTGGAGCCTGGTATGTGCTAGCGGGATGCCATGAAGCCTTGGGCCAGGATGAACCCGCAGCTCGGTTTCTGCACCGGGTGATTCGTGTTGATCGAAAGTATGGCTTGCCCAAACTCGAAGAAAATACCCAACGCCTTGCCATGATTCGGAAGCGATTAGATCAACCATGGAGGAAAAAAGCACACGATGAGTGAATTATCTCAGACATCAGACCTGTGGGATCACGCCCAGGCTTATCTAAAAAAAACCTATCCGACGTTTGTGCAGTATGAAGAGAGAGGGGCGCTCACCTTGGAATTAGACGATGAAGATTGGCAACTGGAGATCACGCCACAAGGAATGCTTATTTGCCAAGCAGGGTACTCTCTGGAGGATATGGAAAGTCTCTTGTCCGATGGCACCCCCGAAGATCTCGGTAGTGACGAGCTAGCCAAACAGGCAAAGTTTTATATTCAACAAGTCGTGTCCAAATATCGTGGCCGTCTTAAGCAAGACGGGTTCACCGAACGGACCGAAATGACCGATGAATACGTTGCCATATTTTTTGAAAGGCACGTCGATTTAGATAACCTTCCAGCACTCGATGCATTGATCAATCAATACCAAAAGCAGTTTACGGTGAGTTAGCTATTCCATTTTGTCATTTCGAACCTTCGTGAGAAATCTGAGGCTAGGAGAAATACAGATTTTCCCTGTGGTCGAAATGACAAAAAAGAAGAAATGAATCTCTTGAATTTTCGATTGAGAGATGAGTGTCGATTACTTTGAGAACCCCTAAAAGGAATCAAATACATGACTAACACAATACCCATCAAAACTATTGATGACTTTCGAAACGCTGTCTATGCGTTTCGGTTACCGCGTATTTTGGCTACTGCGTTGGATATGGATATTTTTACTCGAATGGGTTCTCGCTGGTGGACGCTCAAAGGCTTGGCAAAAACGTTGAAAGCCAATGAACGGGGAGTCGAGATTTTGGTCCGTAATTTAGAGACAGCCGGTTTACTTAAGAAACGTGGGATCTCTTTTGGTGTTGGTAAACTCGGCCAGACGCTACTGAATCGGAAGAGCCCACACTATCAAGGTGCGTATCTCGATCTGTTGCACCATCAATGGGACAATTGGGGCGGTCTCACCAATTCCGTTCGCACTGGAAAGCCTATTGAAAATGATGGACCGGATGATTCGGACTATCGGCGTTCATTTACCTGGGCCATGCATCAACGGTCTCTTCAATCCGCTAAGCAAGTTGCTGCACAACTGAATCTGAAAAAAGTCAATTCATTGCTGGATGTGGGTGGTGGGCCCGGAACCTACGCTCTCGAGTTTTTAGCTAAAAATCCAAAGCTGCAAGCGGGCATTTGGGATCGAGAGCCGGCACTCGAAGTGGCGCAAATCATTGCCAAACCTCTCCGACACGGCAAACGGCTCTCATATTACACAGGGGATTTACTCAAAAATCCCGTTCCCGGAACATTTGATGTGATGTGGGTTTCCAACGTGCTTCATATTTTTTCCCCAGCCGCAAACAAAACCTTATTTCGAAAATTAAAACGCGCATTAAATCCTGGAGGACGAATTTTAATCCAAGACACCTTTCTCATGGACACACCAGGGTTTGATGCCGAAGAAACCAATCTCTTTGCCGTTACCATGCTGCTCTACACACCCACAGGAAATACGTATCACGCTAAAGAGGTTCAAGAATGGCTCAAAGCCTCTGGCCTCAAGAAAACCCGATGTCTTCAAATGAAAAAAGGAACCGGCGATTGGGATGGCGTGATAATTGAGGCGGTTCAGGGATAGAAGTAGCCGTGTTGAGAAAAAGGCAAAAACAATAAACAGCGAATCAGCAGAGGGGGTTTAGATTTTCATCGCGCCTATCCACTTCCTCATCAATTGAGCATAGCGCTCTAGCCGTTGATACATGGCATCGGCTAATGCTTCATTGTAGGTATGAACGGCTAAGTTACGATCATCGATCATGTCCATAGCAAGTTGGGCATCAGCTTCCTCGAATTTGCCCACTTGGAGAAATGCACGGATCACTCCCTTTGGAGATCCCCGATCTAATCCTTCATATTCCCGCAAAAAGGCCTGACCAGCTTTCCATACAGCCTCACTGGTATATTCAAATCGTTGAATGGCCGCATCGCGTTCGATTTTCGAAACAGGAGATTTCCCTACAAGTTCTTCCAATGTTGTTAAAGCTTGAAGGGCAACCTTCAGTCGTTCGTCGAGTCGATCCATAATTCGCCTTCTTTCAGAACCCGTTGTCGGAATGTAGGTGTTACCTGACTGAGATCTATTACATCCACTGTGAGAAGAAGTGAACTTTCCTCAAGCTCAAACCTGATTTGACTCAAAAGACCTATCGGAAAAGGGGCTTCAGGTAAAATGGCAATATCAACGTCTGAACTAGGGTGGGCAGTTCCAGTGGCCCAAGATCCAAAGAGATAGACTTGACAGGAGTAGGGGCGCAGGGAAGTAGAAAGCTGCTGTCGGAGTTCGTCGAGTTGCGAAATACCATGATAAGAGACTTTAAAAGGTTGGAGCTCGGTAGGTTGTCGATCCATAGCGATGAATAGTGCCAGAGAAAAGGGCCACATGCAAACTAGAAGGGTAAAGAAAAAGAGTCAAAACTTATGTTGGGGGATTCTGTCCTTTCTTTAATGTAAAAGAGGAAATACAGCAAAAGTAAAGGAGAAAGGAGAAACCTGGATCCCCGCTTACAACCGGCGGGAATGACGCGCCGGGGTGACGATCAGTCATAATTTCTACCCCTGGTAATGTAGGAAGAACCTCTATTGGAGAGCACTTCACGTATGCGCGTTTGATCAACGGAGATTCAAAGTGTATTATCCTACACCTTAGGAGGTGTATCCATGCGCACAAACATTGTTCTTGATGACCAATTAGTGGAAGAAGCCTTCAAGTATGTTCGCGTCAAAACCAAACGAGAGTTAGTCGACCGAGCCTTACGGGAGTTGGTGGAACACCACCGGCGGCGGGATGTCAGGGAGATTCGTGGGAAAGTCCGTATCCGATCCAACTACGATTATAAGAAACTGCGGAGTGGGGAATCGTAATCGTGTACCTGGTGGATACATCGGTTTGGATTGATTTTTTTCGCTCCCGCCGGAATAAAGCTGTGGCGCAGTTAGAAGCCATCCTTGGCCATGAACTTCCCTTTGGCATTACAGCGACCGTCTATCAAGAAGTCCTTCAAGGAGCGGACTCTTTGAAAGATTTTTCCATGTTAGAAACCTACCTGGGAACACAGCGGTTTTATCATCCACGCGATCCTGTCACAAGCTACCGACATGCAGCTGAACTGTATTTCCGTTGTCGTAAGAAAGGGGTCACCATACGCAATACCGGTGATTGCCTCATTGCCCAAATCGCCATAGAACACGAACTGCGCCTTGTCCATAACGACCGCGATTTCGTTGGCATAGCAAAAGTCATTCCGGAGTTAAAGCTGGCCAAGGGGTAAGCACCTGCCACCGCGTCATTCCCGACGGTCGTTATTGAGGATCCATCCAGGAAGGGAAAAACATCAACCTGGATTCCCGCTCACTACCTGCGGGAATGACGCGACGAGGATTGGCGAAGTTGTAATTTTTCTCGACAGTCTTTAAGGCCGTCGAGCCAGTACTAACTGCAAAGGTACGGTCTGCCCTCCGAAAATAGCACCGTCATCCCCGCGGTAGTAAGCGGGGATCCAGGCCATTCTTTTGAGTGACATCCTCATTTAGCTTGCCAGCCGCATGATCTCTAGCGCCGTGGCGACTGCCGCCGCACGATTTTCGACACCGAGTTTTTGGTAAATGCTGCCGAACTGTTTTTGGATGGTCAACGGGCTGGTGCCGAGGATCTGACCGATCTCGGGATTGGACTTGCCTTGAACCTAGAAACAGCAATTGGATCACAAAAGTCCGCGCAAGCTCTCAGGGTCCGTCACGAAATAACCGAGACAATTGGCCGAGACGATTTTGGAGCGAGCCAAGGAGCGAAGAGCGCGCATACCGGGAGTATGGAAGCGATGAGCGACGCCGGCGGAGCCCAAAAGCGTCCGGCCCTCCGGGGAGGCCCATCTTTGGCCCGGGGCGGCGTTGCTCCTCGGTCACAGAGCCCCGCTCTGCTCCCTCGTCGCGCCTTGCCCCGATCACAAATCTGGGCCTCCCAATTGTCCCGGTTATTTCGTGACGGACCCTAAGCGCACCTGATAAAATACAAAAATGTCTTATCACCACCGAGGTGACTACGACTTTTTGTATTTCACCATGCACACCAATATCTTACACGGCTTTTTTGCGCCCAACTGCCGTTTCTGATATGTATTGACCTGTCAACTATTGGTAATCAAGTGTTCAATGTCGCATCCGTTCTGGCTTTATCCAGCCAGTCCTTGGCACAGGGCAGGGGTGGCAATCAACGACGGTGGATCACTCTGATATACGCGGGTCGACACCGCCTGACCTCTCTTCGTCGTGGAGCTGCCTCTCTCTAGGATCGAGGGTCGTCTCAGTTCTGTTGAGCGCCTCATAGAAACGCCGAGGATTCTCCCACCGGCCGCCCCTGCCCTGGCCCAAAGACTGGCTGGATATTCCTTGTGTGCATGGTGGTGCTAACCAGTCAGTTCGCTCAGGTCTTACCGAGTGTTCACAGCCGGTTGGTTCAGGACTTCACACGCAATCGCCCAGATAAACCCCGCCAACTCCCGGGCCACAGCCGTACAAGCCTGCACCGTGAGTTTCCCGGCCGCCAGCAGATGCCGATAGCGCCCGCACAATCGCTTCTGGGCTTTCCAGGCGATGGCCTGCACGGCTGCGGACGTCTGTGTGGCCCGCCGTTGCAGATGCGCAGTCTTACGAGCCGGGAACCGGTATCCCCAGGCGGCTTCGACCAGCACCCGCCGCACATGGCCGTTACCCGTCTTGGTGATCCCGCCGCGCCGCCGGGTCTGGCCACTGGAGTGTTCACGAGGCACCAGCCCCAGATAGGCCATCAGTTGCGACGGGGAGGTAAAACGACTGAGGTCCCCCAGTTCTGCCAGCACGGTCATGGCGGTGATCAGCTTCACCCCGCGCAGGGCCATCAGGGCCTCGACCATTGGGGCCAGCTCCCAGGTCTTTAGCGCTTGCGCCATCTCGTGTTCCAACCCGGACACGCGGCCTGCGGCCTGCTTCACCGCCTCTATATATTCTTGAAAGACAATCTGTTGCACCGTGTTCTCAAACTTCAGGCCTGCCAACCAGCGGCTATGCGCCTGGGTCCAACGACATTTTCCCCGATCATAGTTGCGGCCATGCCGAAGCAGAAACGCATTGAGCCGTTGTTTGGTGATCCGTTCCAGCCCTTTCATATCTTCCCGCGCTCGCGTGAGATCCCGCATCGCTTCCTGCTCCTGATCCGGCACCCAGACGGCTGTGAGCTCGCCTGCCCGATGCAACCGGGACAGCGATTCACTGTCGCGCCGATCCGTCTTCACTCGGTCGCCCGGTTTCGTGGGGATCAGGGACGGCGCCACCACCGCGCAAGCCTGGCCCAACGCCGTGAGTTGTCGATAGATCCCATAGCCACACGGGCCGGCCTCATAACAAAATGACACCGCGTCCCCTTGGGCGGTCAGGGTCTTGACCAACTTGGCCAGCGCCTTGGGCGTGTTTGAAATTTCACCATAGTACCGGGTGGGCCCCCCATTCGCCTCACTCACCGCCACCGCAATCGTGTCCTTGTGTGTGTCCAACCCAACAAACTTGTGAAACTGGTTCATGCCCTGTCCTCCTTCATGGTGGTTGTAAACTCCGGGTGATTCCCCCGTAGCTTACCCCACGTGCCTGAAGATTGGGCAGGTCAATACATAATGTCTAGGTTGAATAGCCCAGCCGAGCACATCTTTCTCTCTGGAAGTGAGATCGTAGGGATTAAGACGGTCTAACGGCAGGTCGATCGGTTCCTTCTCCAAAAACAAGACGTGTTGGTTGTCTTGCGGCACCAACCGGACGAGTAGGCGGTACTGACCCCGGTCGATGGTAATGGACATGTGAATGCCAGGGGCATAATCAGGATCGTCGAAGAGCTGCAGTTGACTGTGGACCCAATTACCAAGAAGCGCGGGGAGGGAATCTTTCCGTCGTTTCCAGTCCGGCCAAAATGTTTTCAAGAAACGTTGGGCGACCGTCGTCATCCACGCAATCCGGCCATTTGAGGAAAGCACCACCACGCCCTGATTCAACGCCTCCACCGCACCATTGATCCTGGTGAGGTGGGATTGCATGTGCGAGCCACGCTGGGCATTACCGTGCGCTCGCACGAGATGCGAGCGCGGTAATTCCACTATCCTCACGTCTTCTCCGGAAAAGTCTCTGTTTTGGCGGTGGAACCCTATGGTATTGGTAGCATCACCGAACAAACCAGAATGCAAACAGTACTGAATTCGTTGAGGGTGATAAAACTCCTGATAAATGGGGGTATGCCGGTATTGTCCGGGGGCATAGGCGTCCTTTATTCGATACGTTTGAAAACCGGACCGTAAAATTCTCTGATGCGCAGCAAACGCTCCAATTCTACCAAACTCCGAAAGAATCTCCTCTGCATTGGCAAAGAAGGGAAAGGAATGGGGGGGCCAATTACCAATGAGTTTCTGGGTTTTCGGATTTACATGGTTAATCCTAAAAACGGCAGTTAGAATATGGTTTCTACGTAGCCACAGCCTTACCGAAACATGTTCTTAGGTCGGATGTGGCAGCAGCGGCGGGGGGCGAAGGGGCCGTCCACGCAGAAACGCAACAAAAATCCGACTCAACATCTTCCGCCACAGGGCCGCCCAGCCCAACTGCTCCGCAGTCACCCGACATTCTTTGAAAAAGCGTTGCAGCCCGCGTAACGCCCGTTGGATGGATCCGGTTTTGGCATGGGCACTGGTGAGCATCAGCTTCGTCTGTCCTTGATGCCGCGTCTGTTTGCCCACAGCGGTGAGCAGGAGCGGCCGACTCGTGATGGCCTGTTACATATGATGTTCAAGCTGGGACGGTGTGCCGAGAAAACCTGGCGATGCCTCCGGGGATTCAAGGAGTTGGAAAAAGTTATCAAGGGCATTCATTTTATGGAGGGCATCGAGGAAACCAGGTTTGATCCGGTCGCCGCGTAATCAGTGGCCCAGACACTAGATTTGACAATAGCTCTTACACCGAGGCCATCGAACTCTTCTTTCTCACCGCCTTTTCCCCAGAATTGAATCCTGAAGAATATTTAAATTGTGAGCTGAAGGCAGGGGTGTATTCCCGCTGCCCGATTCGAGATACAGATGGTCTCACGAAAAAGGTGCGCGCTCACATGAAAACAATGCAGAAGTTACCGGACAGGGTGAAAAAGTACTTCATCCATCCTAAGATTGCGTATGCCACAAAGGTGCATGGTCTAGTATTCCCGAATTAATGGTACTTGGTGTTCCAATAAAAAACTTGCCCGACTTGCGGATGAACTGCAAGAAAAGAACCTCCATTTTCGCAAGTGTAAAAAGTATGGCGGGGAAGAGAGCCATTATGGGTAGGAACATCTTTGGGCCACCAGGAACGGTTTAATTGAGGGGTTGGCGGAGCAAATGAGTCAATTTGCTCGCATATCTCCAGCGGGTTCCAGCCTTCAGCGATCGTATATTGGAAGGTCAAAATTTTTTCATTGGTACTAATATCAAAGGCCACCTTGATTTGCTGGGAAGTATCTGGCAACCATTCTGGAATCAATCCTGTCCGAATGGCATTTTTCTTCCTTGCTTCATCCAAGGTGGAATACTCAGAGTCAACAGTCTCCGAACAGGCAGAAAACGAAAAGAGGAGTAAAATCAAGATATTTACAGACGTTTTCATGTTAGTACCCCTTGTTAGGGATTAATATTTTTGGCCCTTCAGGAAATTGTGTGGGTTAAACACCAAAGGGCTTTGTCTCACCATTCCCCTCCTTTGTAAGGAGGGGACAGGGGAGGTAGAGGCTTGGAGTGGGTTTAGGCACGTTCGTTCGGGTATCGTGAGCCCGGAGGACGCTTCTACCCCACCTCCGCCTCTGCTTACAAAGCGGATGAACCGGATCTTTGAATGCTTTGAAGGACCTTGGATCGAATGCAGGTCCATGTCAACATTCAGAAGCCCGGTCGGTCTTAGCCATTTGGTCCTGTGAACGATCAAAACCCTCTCACGTGTATCTACAAATTTCCTGATGAGCCATATTTGTTTTGGCGGATTATTATTACTTTTTAGTACCCTGGCAATGTAACCTACTCCATGAAATATCATAAAATACCTATGGAATAAGGGTTTTCAAAAAATAAATACCATTTGCACGGTTGCCGGATAAATGACTCCAGTGAGATCCGAGTCTTTTGGGAAACATTCCCGGATGAACCTGTTCGTGGTTTCCCAAGGGGCCCCCCTTGGCTTTGTTACAAGAGGAACCACCAAGAGTTTGGTGACTTGGTCTAAAATGGCCACAGGAAAACTATCTGCACCGGCGGGTGCGATTTCAATTCCTCGATTCAGCGAATCCGGATGCATGACAATGTCTTCAGGTTTAGTCAGTTTGAGTCGTTCCAAGGTTAGACCACACAATTTAGGCTATTCGCGAACATTGGGCAGTAAGGCTTGCCCACACCCTTCTCGTTGTCATCCTTGCATCATAATCACATCGGCTCCGATTAAGGCGTTCAAATGGGTACAATTCTTTGGCGCCAAGCCGTTCCACAAAAAGAGGGAGCATGGTCGCGGAGCCACAACTCTTAGCTCCTCCCCTAATTTGGTTAAGGCGGCAATATTGGATCGTGCCACTCGGCTATGTGAAACGTCCCCAACAATCACAACGGTAAACCCTTGAAGCGTTTCCTTTTTCTCCTTAATGGTATTCACATCTTGCATGGCTTGTGTGGAATGTTCACGCCACCCCTCTCCGGCATAAAACACAAAAGAAGGGAATTGACATTTTTCATATCTCCGGTTGGTCTTTGCGAATCGACAAATCATTCCTTTATAAGATGATGCCCAGTTCCCCCAAATGTGCGTCAAGTCAGAGGTCATGACGAAGAAGTCGCAATGGATTCATCAACTGGTGAAAAAGGCGAGGCCTGAGATGTAGCGGTCTCAAGGCTCCTTTCTAGTACCTGGATTTCATCATGTTGTTTTGACACTTCCTGCTCCAATAAAAAATTGTGGAATTCCGCATATTGGAGTTGTTCTTTCAAGTTTTGGAATTCAGGAGGCAAGGAATCGATATTTTCCTTACCTGACGGTACTCCATGGGCAAGTTGGGCTAGCGCATCCTGCAACTCTTGGGTCAAGTGCGCATTGATTTCCTGTAGGTTCCATATTTCTTGGGTTTTCTCTGCCTGAAGCTTCGATAATTTCGCTTCGATTTCGGTGGGTTCAGCCTGAGGCGGAGGAGCCTGTAAGGCTTGGGCGAGTCGCGTTTTCGTCTCCTGTAACTCCTTGGTCAACTGCGCATTGCCGGCCTGTAACGTCTGGACCTCTTGTGTGAGTTCAGCCTGAGGTTGAGGAGCTTGTAAGGCTTGGGTGAGTTGGGTTTTTGTCTCCTGCAACTCCTTGGTCAACTGCGCATTGCTGGCTTGTAATGCCTGCTTCTCTTGCGTGGGTTCGGTCTGAGGCGGAGGAGCCTGTAAGCCTTGGGCAAGTTGGGTTTTTGTCTCCTGCAACTCTTGGGTCAAGTGCGCATTGATTTCCTGTAGGTTCCATATTTCTTGGGTTTTCTCTGCCCGAAGCTTCGACAATTTCGCTTCGATTTTGGTGGGTTCAGCCTGAGGCGGAGGAGCCTGTAAGCCTTGGGCAAGTTGGGTTTTTGTCTCCTGCAACTCTTGGGTCAAGTGCGCATTGATTTCCTGTAGGTTCCATATTTCTTGGGTTTTCTCTGCCCGAAGCTTCGACAATTTCGCTTCGATTTCGGTGGGTTCAGCCTGAGGCGGAGGAGCCTGTAAGGCTTGGGCGAGTTGGGCTTTCTCTGCTCTAAGCGTCGACATTTCAGCTTCAATTGTCTTCACGTGGTCTCCCAGGGTTGCGTGTTCGCTATACAAGGTTTGAGCGACTGTTTGAACCTCTTCTAGGAGAGAAAGAATATCTTTTTTCTTCATCATTTGTGGATTACCTTTCGCTGAGGAATGTGTATCCACTGAAATTTTTATCATTCTGATTCCCCGTAGCTGGCAATGGGTTACCTATATGAGCCGGGTGGGTGTACCAACCAGCTGTTTCTGGGCCGACCGCACCAGATCATCAGGATTCAAAATGATACATACCTCTCCAGTGTTGAGAATGGTAGAACCTGACACGTTGCGCACTTTTTTTAAAATGATTCCCTGTGGTTGGGGTTTGACTTCTTGTGCAGTCAAAATTTCTTCAACCAGGAATCCAAGCGGTTTGTCCTCTACCACCATAACCACGCATGGGAAGAGTTCGTCCTGTATGGCCGTATCCCCCATTTCCAATAAATCAGCGAGAGCCACAAGCGGAACCACTTGCCCACCTTCACCCACAAATCCTTGATTCTTTGAAGCCTGCGGTCCCTCCGAAAGCAAGTAGGTCGTCGTCTGAACCCGGTCGATGGGAATTCCAAATTTCTGGCCTGCCACGGAGACAATCAACAGATGAACGGACGGCGTGGGCCCCGGCAATTGAATTTGTATCATACACCCAGAGCCGGAAGTCGATCCTACATACACCGCTCCTTTGAGACCCTTGACATGAGACTGCACCACATCCAACCCCATTCCCTTTTCCGACCCACCTGGGAGAGAAGATTCCGTGGAGAAACCCGGGTTAAAAATCAAGGACTGAATTTCTGGAAGGGCCATCGACTCCAATTGTTCATGAGTATACAGTTTGGCTTGAAAAGCGGTCTGCTTGATTGCATCAAGATCTAATCCTCTCCCATCGTCCCACAATTCAAGAATCAGGTGCGTTCCCATTTGAAAGACATAGAGCCGAAGGGATCCCTTTCGTGCTTTCCCAGCCTGAATCCGTTCTTCTGGTGTCTCAATCCCATGGTGAATAGCGTTGCGTATGAGATGACGCAACGGCTCCTTCAATTCTTCCAGGACCTGCATATCCACCGTCATATGCTTCCCCTCAATACTCAGCTCGACCTCTTTACAAAGTTCACGGCCGATATCAGAGACCATCCTCGGAAGATATTGCAAGCATGAGGAAAAGGGAATGAGCCGCATGGAACGGAGATTTTCTTCCAGTGTCTCTGAGATCGAACTCAACCGCTGATGTTCATCACAAACCATTCTGGCGACGCGACCAACCACACTAGTTAATACGACAAGCTGTTGGCTTTCCTGTTTATAAAAATTCGCCATATCGTCCCTAGTCATCAGCTGCCTTGAACGATTTCCCTTTACACCGATTGCGCGATGCGCAAAGACCGCACGCCCCCATGAATCGGAAAACTCCACAAGCTGTGCAGTATCTAAGAGGCATTCCTGCCTTCCACAAATGACTGCCTTCAGGTCATTCACCTGATCCATCAAGGCATCTAATCTGACGGATTCTACTAAGAGGGCTCCCCCATGATCTCTTTGGCTTGCCTCTTCATCCAGTCGTACTTGCATAGGCTCGTGAGCCATTCCTACTTCGACTAAGCTTTTTTCATCAAAAAAGCCGTTGGGATCAATATCCGTCGTGGCCCCTGTCGTAAATTCATCCAAGAGTGCCTGAACGCCATTTACGCCATGGTCCAAGGAATCAACAAATTCTAGAGTCAGCACGTCCTGTCCTCGTTTCGCCAGTCGTAATAGGTCCTCAACCCGACGGGCAACAATTTCCATTTTTCGGGCTCCCAACATTCGAGCGACGCTCATCAGAAAATGGGACTGGTTGAAGGCTCTTTGCAGCGCCGCCTGGCCGAAGCCCTCTGTTTTATCTCCCGTGTCACTCAAAGTATCTCGTAAACTCATAATCGATTCACGGAGTTCTCTCAGGGATTCTTTGCTCTCCCGCATAAAAATGGCATGTAATTGATTATCCTCACTACCTGCAGGCTCAACACTACCTTCCGAAACAGCCTGCTGCTGATCAGATGCTGACCGGGAAAATGTTTGGTCAACCGTTAATTCTCCATTTACCAGGAGCTTCTGCAAATCTAACACCTTAAGGAATTTCTGATCGTGGAATTGAGCAATTCCCCGAATATACCCTTCTTCCTTCACGCTCCCAGTCAAGGAACCAGACACCATATCACTTGCTTGAAGAAAAACCGACTCAATGATTTCTTCAACAACAATACCGACGAAAATATTTTCAAACTGGACGACGACAGCCTTGTGGAAATTTTCGCACTCAGCGATCGGCACATTGAGTGTGGCACGCAAGTCAACAATGGGTAACACTTCCCCTCGTACATTGATGACCCCGACAACAAATTCTGGACAGCCGGGCATGGGAGTCACGCGCCTAAATTCAGCACATTCCCGTATCAAGCCTAAATCAATCCCAAAATATTCCTGGTTGATACGGATGACAACGAGTTGAGTGTACTCCGAGGGGTCTTCTTGGTCAGTTTCCATGAGACTCGTGGTACGTTCCCGCAACATGGTTTTTTCCAACAGCGTCATTCCTCGGATAATATTGGGAGAATCTCTCAGCTGACCATCATGGTCAGATTCAGATATGTTCTGAATGAAATGCTTTATGGCATCTCGATCTTGGGGTAAGGGAAGTGGATGCAACATGTTGATCACACCATCATCATGCTGCACCAAATGGGCTATGAGAGGGTGCGGATGACCAGATTCGATTTCTGGCGGGGATTCCAATTCCATCTCTTCGGCTTGAATATCCAACACATTCCGAGTTTCATCTATAATCAATCCACTCACAAAGCCATCCCATTCGAAAAGGATTATATTGTCACTGATCTTGTACCGAAATGAAACGTGCCCTAAGGGGCTATCCAGATTCATCACCGGTACAAGTTGCCCATGGTAGTTAAAGACCCCAACGATATGATCTGGCATATTGTCAAGAGAGACCAGCTCGGGAAGGCAAATGACCTCCTTCACTAAAGGAAGAGGCAATGCATAACGTGTGTGATGTCGATTGAAGATTAAGTGGAATCCGGATGTTATTGGCAATATTGAGGTCGAACAGTGCATGGTTCACCCACAGCTTGAGCACAATCCACTTTCCCGAAAGGGTGAGAATGAGCGTGCTTTGAGATGGAATAAAAGCTTCGTGACTAATACCGGGTTAACACAGATTTTCATGGTGCTTCAGACTGCCCCCGTGTGACATGGCACAAATTGTTTGGGGTTGTTGATAAATTACAGACATCTGGAAAGATCTTGGCTTGTAGGACCCTAACTATCTGGGCAGGCCCTTGCTCCCTTTCTGCTAAAACCTCTTCTGCTTGGGAATCGACAAGCTGAAAATTCTGTATGGGATCGTTCAGAGAAAGTGCCGTCACGCTACTTCGAAAAAATCCACTCAGCTGTGGCGTTTCCTCCTGGGACATTCGAATCCCACAAAAGGAGGAAGTTCGAGTTCCCAACCCTGCCACAATGGACTCGACTCCAACCGATTTATTCTTTGAGGGTGGACCCCATGGAATCTTTTCCAAAAAGAACATGCGTTACACCATACTTTGAAGGGTATCAGCAATCATTTTCAGCCTTTGCACTCCCTCCTTGGTTTCATGAATCCCCTCGGCTGTTGCCTTCGCTCCAGAATTGAGCGAACTCATCGCTGCAATAACGGGTTGAACTGCATTGGCTTGTTGTTTCGCATTTTGCGTAATTTGCATAGCATTTTGATACGCACTGTCCACGGCCGTCCGGACATTCGAGAACGAATCGATAGCCCCTTGAGCATATTCCTTCACTTGCTGGACGGTCTTGGTCCCTTCTTGGGTTACCATGACGGTGGATTTCGTCGTTTTCTGAATATCAAGCAACAGCACATTAATTTGTTCAGCTGAAGCTTTACTCTGATCGGCAAGTTTTCTGATTTCACCGGCCACGACGGCAAAACCTTTGCCGTGTTCTCCGGCTCGGACAGCCTCAATGGCAGCATTGAGAGCCAAGAGATTAGTCTGATTGGCTAAATCACTGACAAACCGTGTGATGTTTTCGATCTGACTGGTGTGCTCCGATAGAAGAAAAATTTCATCAGCAATTTTTTCAACTTTTTCCAGCATCGCATCAATCCCCTCCCGAGCAAGCCTGATCATGCCCGAGCCCTGCTCAGTTAGGGCAGCGGCCTTCTGAGTCCCAGTGGACGCCACTTCTGATTGATCGGCCATCCGTGTGGAAGACTCACCCAACTCTTTCATCGTCGCTGTTGTTTCATTCGCCGACCTAGATTGCGATATGGCCGATTGTTCCTGTTGTTCGGCGGTGTCTGCCAGTTGCTCTGTTGTGGTAGATAATACCTGTACCGCCTGGTGAATGGGTTTTTTGATGATAGCAATGCTGAACGAGGCCACGCCAAGCAACCCGACGGCAACACAGGCAAGGAGAATCATCGTCCCATTTAATAGACCTCGGTTGACCTGATCGATTGGGGTAATGATCTCTACCACCCCACGAACGTCCCCAACCTTCCAATCGTTTTTTGGCGTTTCTGGATGAGAATTATGGCAATCGATACAAGCAGAACGCATTAGGTCGGCAATAGCATAACGCATGGACAATCTGCCATTGATGATTTCCTTTCGGTAGAAAGGAATTGTGGGATTTTGCTCAAGTGCCTTGAGCGCATCCATTTCAAATTGGTCGTAGACTTCAGTCCCTTTTCGATGAGGAAACGGGTATCGACTGTAGAGCCGAATTGCTGTACCGGGGTTTTCTTTTTTTATTTGTTGACCCAATACGTTCGTAAACGTCGCAGGAAGCGGTAGCGTATTTGGCATCGTGTCCCAATCGTAATTAATGCGCATCCCTGATTCTTTTGCACGAGAAACGACTTGTTGGGTATAAAAAGTCCGTAAGGTCGTCACTTGATCGGCCAAGGCTTTGGCCTTGTTGACCCCGACCGTCCCAACATTATTGGAATTGACCACCCACATCACTCCCCCGCAGAGGCCAACGACTAAGGCGGCGCTGAGCCCAATAAGAAAAGGCATATTGAGCTTTTTCCCCGAAGCTGCCCTTTTTTTCTTGGTGGACTCGACTGCTTTCATTTTTTGCCTGACTTTTTTTAGTTCATCCATAAGTTTGGACCTCTTTTTCACAGGAGGACATTAGCAATCCTCCCGCATGATGGTTCAATGAAAATGGTAACGCGGTGGCTTTGCATCGTGATTACCTAAGAGTATTGGGCAGTCTTGACTCGATTATTCCATGCGTTCCCCGTTTTTGAACGTTCCCTAAACCACATTTGAAAGAATGAGCAACCTGATTCACCGCCATGACTAATGTATGCAATAGGGAAGAACGTACGCCCTCCCCATTTTTACGAAAAACCGCATTTGACTGCCCCGCCTGGAAAGGCGGGAAGAAAAATGCGTGCTGCCGAGGCAGCAGAAATCCTCTAGGGTAGTGGCATGGCGATCCAGCCACTGTGTGTATGACACCAAGTATCACGTGGTGTGGGCACCCAAATATCGCAAGTGGATTCTTCAGGGAGAAGTCCGAGAAAGAGTTCGGGAGCTGTTTCAAGAGATTGCTGGGCATCATGGGTTTGAACTCGCTGAATTGGAAGTAGACAAAAACCATGTGCATCTCTTTCTGTCCTTCCCTCCACGATACTCGAGTGCAGAGGTGGTAAGAATCTTCAAAGCGGTGAGTGCGAAGGAGATTCGGGTAGAATGTCCTGGTGTCCAGCTAGAGTTGTGGGGCGGAGAATTCTGGGAGGATGGATACTTTGTGAGAACGGTGGGAGATAAGGTCACAGCAGAGATCTTCAGTCAATACATCCGTTTTTATGACGGTCGTACGACTCATCCGGAACAATTGGATTTATTCTAAGAAAGCCCCGCCTGGAAAAGCGGGGTTCTTTACTTCCTATTGCCTGAACCAGGTTTAATAGATACATTGTAACTACTCAGGTCAATTTTCTATAGCCTGATTTTTTTCTGGACTAACGGCTCCACCCATGGCATAATCGGGGCCATGAATGAAGCGATTACATGTCAAGGTCGTCGCCTCCCCCAATCTGATCTGTGCTGGTTACGCCATCTGGTTTGCCGGCACCCTGACTGGAGCCGCCATAAAATAACCCAGCATATTTGTCGGCACTGGGGCTGGCAGACCCCGTCCGGACAACTGAAAACCTTTGCCGCCCGCAGCATGATCGACAAACTCGAACATCGCGGGCTCCTGAAGCTGCCCCCGATTCGTGTCGCCTCTCGACGCAACATCTTCCCCCCTTTCCGAAAGGGGTTTATGCCTCCCGAAGCCCCGCACATCGACGCAGCTCTCAAGACCCTGACGCCCCTGTCCATTCATATTCCAACCTCACATTCCTACGAAGCCAGTTGTGTGGGATATTACCTGAGCCACCATCACTACCTCGGGTTCACCCGAACGGTCGGTGAACATCTCAAGTACCTGGTGCGGGATCGCTCCGGGCAGGATCTGGCCTGCCTCCTCTTCGGTTCCGCCGCCTGGAAAACCACCCCGCGCGACACCTTTATCGGCTGGGAGCCGGACACCCGAGCCGCCAACCTCAACTTCATGACCAACAATACCCGCTTTCTCATCCTGCCCTGGGTGCGTGTGCCGCATCTGGCCAGCCATCTCCTGGGCCGGGTCATGAGACGTCTCCGGCAGGACTGGATCGAGAAATACGGCCATCCCGTCCACTTGGTGGAGACCTTTGTGGAGCGAGACCGCTTCAAAGGTATCTGCTATCAGGCCGCGAACTGGCTCTATGTCGGGCAGACCAAAGGCCGGTCCCGGCAGGACCGTGACAAGGCTCTGCGCGTGCCGGTGAAGGCAATTTATCTCTATCCCCTCATCCGCCACTTCCGACAGGCCCTCTGCCGGAGCAAGCCATGACCTTCACCCGCGACGCACTCCTCATCCTGGCCAAGAGCAACCCCGAGGCGCTCGTCGAACTGATCCTGGCGCTGCAGGAACAGGGGCAGGCGCTGACCACGCATGTCACCGAACTGGCACAGCGGCTCGACCAACACAGTCGCAACAGCAGCAAACCGCCCTCGTCCGATGGACCGGCCAAGCCCCGAACCAAGAGCCTGCGCATACCTTCCGGGAAAAAGCCGGGCGGCCAACAGGGACATGCCGGCCAGACGTTAAAACAGGTGGAAACCCCAGACCACCTGGTCCACCTGCCTGTTCACTCCTGTTCCTGCCATGCCGACCTCACCAACGAGACGGTCACCGGCTATGAACGCCGGCAGCTCTTTGAACTGCCGGAGCCAAAACTCGACGTCACCGAATATCGGGGAGCAATCAAAACCTGCCCCCAATGCGGCCGCTCGGTCACGGCGTCATTTCCTGATGACCTGCCTGCGCCGGCACAGTACGGTCCCAGATTTCGCAGCCTCCTGGTCTACCTCCAGAACCAACAGTTGATCCCCTTACGCCGTGTCAGCCAGATGATGGCTGATCTGTATGGCGCCTCGGTCAGCGACGCCACCATTGACGAGGCCTCCCGCCGAAGTTATGAGCACCTCGCGCCGTTCGAGACTGCGGTCAAAGAAGCGCTCGGCAAGAGTCCCATCCTCCATGCCGATGAAAGCGGCGTCCGCACGGCCGGGACGCTCCACTGGCTCCACAGTGCCAGCACGGCCACGTTGACCTTTTACGGTGTGCACGCCAAACGGGGAAGAGAGGCGATCGAGCAGTTCCAGATCCTCCCGGATTTTGCTGGCCGCCTGATCCACGATTTCTGGAAACCCTATCTCTCCTATGACTGTGCCCACGGCCTCTGTAACGCCCATCATTTGCGGGAACTCACGTGCCTGTTCGAGCAGCACGAACAACCATGGGCCAAACACATGTTTGACCTGTTGCTGACGATGAACGTGTTTGTCAGCAAGCAACTCGCACAGTTAACGGAAGAACAGAAAACCCCCTGGCTGAAACAATACAGGGATCTTCTCACCCTCGGATGGCAGGCCAACCCCCTTCCGGCACCGCCACAGAAAAAGTCACGAGGCCGGCCCAAAAAGACCAAGGCCCAAAATCTCCTCACCCGTCTTGGCGAGCATGAAGCCTCCGTGCTCGCGTTCCTCCATGACAGACAGGTTCCCTTCACTAATAATCTGGCAGAACAGGATATCCGCATGATCAAGCTCCGCCTCAAAATATCCGGGTGTTTTCGAACGCTTCAAGGCGCGAGGCAGTTCGCCCGCATACGAAGCTACCTTTCTACCGCGAGAAAGCAGGGCGGCAACATGCTGCAAGCCATTTCACAAGCCATGATCGGCCACCCCTTTATGCCTGCACAATTCACTACAAAGATCATCACACCTGAGTAGTTACGATACATTAAGCATTACTTGAATATGTCTTATCCTACAATTGATAAATATCCTTATCGGACACTGACATTGGATCTTGACGAAATGGCAGATTTTTCTCCCATAACAAACCAATAACTAGTGTGGTGTCCAGTAAATGGATGGACAAGTAGTTCTATTGCAGACGGCCTGCTGCCACCAGGTATTCCGGGTCAGTTCCTGAGCCAACACGCCCCCTCGGCCTTTTACGCACCTCAAATGCCACAATGCGTGGCAATCCTGGGTAACCTCCTTGGCCGAGGGACCGGTGGGGCCTTTCTCGCAGCCAGAAACCCCCTCATGTTGAGACCGCTGATTAGGCGATTGCCTCCCGGCGCGTTCTTTGGGACTTTTCGGCTCGGCCAAAAAGCCTGTTTAAAATTCCTATTCGTTTCCTTAACTTTTTCTTTAAACGGTCGATAAGAGCGCTATTCTCTTTGGAAAGTGATCAGGAACCAACAATATTGAGAAGCTGAGGGTGTTATGGCGAAACCGGTTGGAAAACTCCGAAAAATTGACTTGAATGAAGTGTGGGGGAATGAGCCCGATGGCCTTGGGGCATGGTTACAGCAAGAGGAAATCTTAGAAATGTTGGGCGAAGCTATCGAGGTGCCCCTAAAACCCGCCGGTGGGAACAATCCATTAGAGACATTACCGGGTGGGGTGTTAGCCAAAGATGCGAAGCATGGGCATTACGTGATTGTTTGTGGGCACCTCAATGGTATAAATTCTGATACGTTGGGTAAATTGATTATGTATTCCGCTGGTTTGGAGGCGAAAGCGTTTGTTTGCGTGGGGCAAGAGATTACCTCGGAAATTCGCCGGAGTTTAGATTGGCTCAATACTGTTTCCCGAGAGAATGTGAGTTTTTATGCCACAGAATTGGAGTTATGGCGGATTGATGATTCCGTTCCCGCACCGAATTTCAATGTCGTGTGCCAACCTAATATGTGGGCGAGGCAGCTCAAAATGGGGCAAGATGAGAATGAGGGGAATGGAGCTCAAGAACCCAATGACTCCCCTGAATCCCAATCGAAGAAGGAGGATTCGGGACAAGGTTCAACAGAAAAAGTTGCTGCTGGAGACAAATCAGGCAAAGATGGCGTATCAGTACGTCAAAATTTTGTCTACACGAAAACCTTCTCCTAATTCACAGTCACTATTCCTTGCGATATGGCAATCCCGATCTGAGGGTTGAGTCGCGTTACTAGACCTGCCAGGAAAGCCCCTTGCTTTGCATGGGGATGAATGGCACCCGTCCGGCCCTAGGCCACAAACGCCTGCGCGGACCCCGACCGGCGAGGTCGTGTTGCAACTCAAAACCCCGTACCGCGATGGCACCACCCATCTCGTGATGAGCCCGCTGGAATTCCTGCAACGCCTCGCGGCGCTCGTCCCACGTTCCCGGCTGCATCTCATTCGCTTCCATGGCGTGCTCGCCCCCAATGCTGCGTTGCGGTCCCAGATCGTTCCCGGTGAGGCCAACCAGGCGCCGAACACCGCCAATAGGGGCGGCGAGCTCTCATCGGTCTCCACGCGGACTCGCATGAGCTGGGCGAAATTACTCAAACGAGTCTTCGCGATCGACATCACCATCTGTCCGCAGTGCGGCGGGACGTTGACCATCCTCGCCGCCATTGAAGATCCCACGGTGATTGCCAAAATTCTCACACACCTGGGCTGCCCACGCGTGCGCCACCCCGAGCCCCGGCTCGCATCGACGACTTTTTCCTGACAGCCTAATCCCACCCCGGATTCCGGTTCCGATCCTGAGCCGACGCTCCCCTTTGCCCAGTTCCCTCGTCCACATGCCCCAAGGGCGCGAAAGGCAGGCCTGATCCCTGGCAAACAGGCCAGTCAGACCCTACTCGCAGAGTAAACTCCAGCATGTCGGACGGCGAAGGCTGGGAAGTGACCCTTCACCGAGGTCTTTGGTACTTTTCGCTCAGGCCAAAAAGGCCTTTTAAAATTCTTATTCCCTTCATCGTCGTTCGACTAATCCCAATTCATATAATTGTTTTGCGAGACTCATAGCCACCAAGCGATGCGATTTGGCCGTCATATGTTCATCCTCGATATTATAATAGAGAGCAGTCTCTCTGACACCAGAAGCCTCGCGCAAAACTGAAAGGGCGTCAAGGACGGGAATATTGTGTGTGTTGCCAAATTCTTCAAATGCGCGATTCATTCGGGTTGGGTCAAGTTTCAAATGAGGATAGGCCTCAATAATCTTCGCTTGAAAATCCGCCATGACTTGCAGCTTGGGAGCCATGGCCATCATTGCAAACCTTCCTCCTTGGGCTTTCACCGCATCACGCATGCGCAGGATAATGGCTTTCGTCACAGCCCAGCCATCCTCCCATAGGCGTGTGTACTCCTCAGCCTTCATGCCTCGCCTCGAGTACTCGGGAGCAAACTCCGCAAGAAACGGCCACCCGATAAACATATTCGGATCTTGAAACTCTGAGGTCTGGAAACTGTTGACGAACATTTCTCCAAGCCGATATACCACCTGTCGCTTGTAGTAGGCTTTCTGTCTATCTGCTGGAGATCGTTCCTTCTCCTTTTCATAAAACGCTTTCGCGTAACTCAGATCGAGTTGTAATTGGCTGTTATCATCAATGCTCGCATACGGCCGAACCGTCTTCCGCTGATGAAGCCGTTGCAATGCCAAGGTATTTGTCTGAATATCGGTGTTTGGACTAAAGGCCAGAATCACGAGGTCAGGTTCAAAGGCAAGTCCCTCTTCCTCCAGAAACAAGAGCTCCTGCACCGTGTTATAAGTCGCAAAACCACCATTGATGATCTCAACGTGATCTGACCCCAGTTCTTCGGCCAACGCTGTCGGAATGATGTGTTCAACGGCAACGCCACTACCATAGGTTGTTGAATCCGCCACAATAAGAATCCGCTGTCGATCATCTTTTGGTCCAATATCAGGTCCACGTAATCCCTGCGCATTCACATTCACCGGTACGTTGAAATCCAACTTCTGCTCCCACCCCTCCAAACCAGGTCCTAAAGCAATACTTCGAGTTGGGTGAGGAACTATGATAGGCAGAGATGAAAAGGGTTGCGCCAGAGTGCCAAAGAAATAAGCTCGAAGGAAGGACTCGATCATGACAAACATGATCATGATGGTCATCAGCACTAGAACCAGATTCAGGATAGGGGTTTTCTTTTTCATCGAAAAGGCTGGCCCTGCCAGAATTAGGGTTTGAAATAATTGTGAAAATGATCCGCTAAGGCTTGTTTGAGTCTACGAGCAAATAAATCCCCGGCCTTTCCCTTCGGATGAGCATCCGTGGGACTCACCCAGAGCGAACGGGGATCCTCTTTCTCCACGGCAGGCAATGGGGAACTGCCGTTTTTAGGTTAATGCTACAGACCTCGGTTTGAACGAGGTTGCGCATGGAAGCGGGCAACTGTTGTGTGAATGCGTCCTGGTCCTGGAAGGCATACAACTCATGAAGAACATCAAAGGCCTGAAGGAGACGCTGGTTTGAAAATCTAGCCATGGCGCCACCATTTAATATGCAACCGAAGCCTGCGGAAGCTGCCAGGCATCCCTAGACGGTGGCCTTTTCCATCGAAGTAAGCCGTCCACATGATGAAGCCTCACACTTTCGGGTGTGGGGCTCTGTTTTTACACGCTACCTCCTAGCACACCTGCCTACGGGCAAAAGAAAAGGCTATGAATGAAGAAGTGAATACTCCGGGGTCTGGATCTGTGGGTGAAGATCATGCTGGAACTGGGATGGACGATGTCTTTCGGCTTTTATCGAATTCACCGCATAGTCGGGGAAGCAAGATTGTTCTCACCAAAGAACAGCGACGACGTCGCGTTCACCAAGCGGGTCGAGCATCTGCCGCCGTTATGGCTGTCAGGTTTTGTAGCCCGGCGACTGGAACATGAGGAGTATATCAGCAACGCCTGCTGCACACCCGATTTCCTACAGTCCAATTTCAACGACCTTTTGGTGTTGGTTCTAAAAATACCTTTAGGGCTGAAACTTTTTTGAAGTGCGCAAAATCGGTGTCCCTCGTCACGAGGGGAACATGATGGTCTAAACAGGTTTGAGCAATCAGTGTATCAGCGAGTTTGGCTTTATGCTTTCTGTGTATCAACTTGGCACGTAAGAGGCCAGCCCGTTCCCAAAATCCCTCTGTGATCGGAAGGACTGGAATTTCTAAAATAATGTTCTTCACCGAAGGGGGAAGCGTAGTGTCGCTCAGAAGTTCCGTGACAGCGACGGGTGAGAATGCCCCCACCTGATCGAGCAAGGCTTGATCAACCAACTCTACATCCCTTCCAGTCTTTCCTTCCAGGAAGGCAATCATGGCACTGGTATCAATGCACAGCATTATTCTTCTCGCAGCTCTGACAATTTCACCTTAAACTTAATTTTCCCCTTTAAGGAACGAAGCTGGGCATACGCTCCGCTGGCTGCCACCAATTCTAGTCCTTTACGGATTGTGGGTGTGATACCTTGGCCCGTTACGGCAGTCGCGCGTCTGAGGACATCATCTGGTACTTCCAGTGTGATCTTTTTCAGTTTTGTGGCCATGGTTCTTCCCCTCCCGCAACATAACGATTGCATTGGGCCACCCACCAGGGTGGCATCTTGGTAAGGCTCAAATTTACCATATTCATTACCATATTGTAATATGGTGACAAGGAGATTTTTTGTTGGTGGGGGAGCAAGAAGCCTTACTGGTGGAAAAGATTGGCGTTTTTGGGTAACAAGTGCATTTTCGCCATACCCAAAACACGCTTTTTAAAACACCCGCGAGGGCTCACATGGGAAAAAGCAAATTGATGGTGGATTGGTGTTATAGTATTTTAACTTCCTGATGAGATAACCCCTCACCCTAACCCTCTCCCCTCAGGGGCGAGGGAATTTTGAGATGTCTTGGGGGCTGTTGAATAATAGGAATTTTTGTGGAAACTGAAATCGGAACTCGTTGTTTTTAAAGAGGTGCGATTTTCAAAAAACCGACATTTTGCCAATTATTCAAAAATCCCCTTAGTTGAAAGTTAAAACACTATAGTAAAACTAATCGGAAAGATCAGGGGCTTCTCATTTTTTATCCGACCAGTGGCTCAATGAGGACTTTGTTTTCGCCCTGACCTAATTGTTCCATGAGGCCCATGTTATCCCATTGTTGCCAGACTTGTTGAATACGGCCATCCGCGATTCGGCAGATGGCAAACCCTTCAATTTCAATGGCCTTACCCGTGGGTTGGAGTTCGCCCAGTGGACCCGTGTGTGTGCCTTTCACTCGCCAGCGCATGGCGACTTTATCCCCATCTTCTAGAAGATCAAGAATTTCATATGTGTGATCAGGAAATGCTTGCCGGTAGGTGCGGAGCAAACCTTTGAGCTGCTCAGTTCCCATGGTTTGTCCATTTCCTATTGCAGGATCAGACCCGCAACATTTCAAATCATAGAATTCATCGACTAATTCATGCTATTGCCCGTTAAAAATATCTTGAACCACGCGTTGGATCCCTAAGGGGAAGTTGCCATGATGAATTCTCCTCATTCGATTTGAACGTTACTTTATTTGAAGGACTGCGCGTCCTCCAAGAGCGATAAGCAAAAAGTTCAATAGGGCTGTCGTACTGATGATGACTATAAATTCTAAGGGATCATTCCCTCCGGTAAGACTTTGTACAAACGTTGCCATGTCCAAGGCTAGTCCCAGTGTTCCATAGATAATCGCCGTCATGAAGGCCCAGCGTTTTCCGGTGAGGCACATCCCGCCGATGAGTAACGGCATGCCATATTGAAAGGCATTCCACATGACACTTCGTGTTGGTACCACCTCTGGTTCCGTTGTTTGAAGGGCATTGAGGGCCATGGCTCCGGCAAATAATCCAAAGCAGATGACAGCTAGGATATGGTGGGTTTGGATTCGTGAGGAAGGTCTTTCGGTCATGAATAGCTTCGACGATGCCAATAAATGGCTATTAGGGCCTGTGAAAAAATACCTTGGACAACATCGCGCCCAGATTTGGGTTGGATTTGGACGGAACGATTGAGAAAAAACCGAAGCATAGCATGCCTATGTTGAGGTTTCTTCGATTGAGGCGCGTTCAAAGCCGACCCGAAGATGGGATGCGAGATGTTCAAGTTATTTTATCACAGACCCTTAGGTTGTTTTTGAGGAGATAGACTTTGCAGGCAAGAGGACTGTGATGGAAATATCGGCGCCAGTTCCCAGTTTGACATCGATGAATCCATGATGCTCCTGAATGATTTGATTCGCAATGGCCAGCCCCAACCCTTCGCCCCGTATCGGTTGAGGTTCCAAATCGTCAGCAGCGGTATCATGGGCAAACAATAATCCTCCATCACCTTGAAATTCTGGCAACGGGAATCCCCCTCGGGCTAGGGTTATCTCTAGCTCTGCCCACGGTTCATGTTCCGATTTCGTGCGGGGTTTGGTGCTCACGGTAATCGTGCCCCCCACTGGACCCATCATGTCTATGCTACTCATCAAGATGTTCAGCACGACTTGTTTGATTTGTTGCCGGTCAATCCAAAGAGGTGGAATCGTGGTTGACAGGTTTTTTTCGATCATGACCGGCTTGGATGTGGGAATGGCTTCGATAAAATGTAAACAGGATTCCACAATCTGGTTGAGGTCTTCTTGTCTGAGTTGAGGTTTGGTTTGTCGTGCATAGTCCAAGACTTCTTTGATCAACCGTTCAATCTTCGCGACATCCTGGGCCACACCTTCCGACAATTTTGCGACATACTCCGGATCTTGAATGTGAGTGGGAACTTGGGTGACGAACGTTTTAATTGAACCGAGCGGAAGGCGTATTTCATGGGCAAGCCCCCCGGCCATGGATTCCAACGATCGCAGTCGATCTGTCCGGTGGGTCTGCGCTTGTGATTCTTTGAGTTCTTCATAGAGCAAGCTGTTGTCAAGTGCAATGGCCGCTTCCTGTGCGAGTGTCATTAAAATCGTGAGATCTTGTTCGGAATAGAGCACACGACCACTCCGAACTCCAAGACAGCAAAACCCCACAAGTCGATGTTTATTGGCTAAGGGCAACACGACTTCACTGTGGAATGAGTCGCGAAGAATGGTCAATAGTTGAGCCGCTTCGGTGCGCGACTCATGCTCTAGGTTTTGGCGTAGCAGACCCGCTTGTGTTTCCTGAAGATATTGCGGGAGGGGACTGTGAAGACCAACGGTAGAGAGGTGTAGCGTCTTTCCTTTCGGCGCTCCAAATTCGGCGGCGAGCCGATAGGTCGCCTGTTGCTTCTCAAGAAGATACAAGGAGACGGTTTTGGCTCCCATGTTCTGGCCTAGGGTTCGAACGATTTCATCCGTTAACCTATTCACATCGAGAATGGTGACAAGGGCTTTGGAAAAGTTAGAGAGCGTGGTATAGGTTTCATGACGTTCTCGAAACAATGTCCGAAAAACCGCCCCTTCCGTACCCACTTTCATTTGGTAAGCCCCAATGACTGTGAGAAGGAAGAGGGTCAGCAACAGAAATGAAAATTGGAGATTAATGTGATCCCAGAATATTTTTTGCATGAGCAGCAAGAGGGGATAGACGGGTAAGGCCACAAGAACCAACAATACGAGATACGTGACCCCTTTTTCGAACGCGAGGGAAAAGTCCATTAACCGATGTTGCAATAAGGTGTAGGCTACCAGGGCAACATAGATGGTGGTAAAGATGGTGCCATATGGGAGCAGAGGGATGTCATACCAAAGAGGAAAATTTGTTGCGCCGCCTCCGTACCCAATAAGGGTACCGAAGAGTAAATAGAGGTACTGCGTGTGTTTTATTCCAGCCGCGCGCCTAGCTGCGACAGATAACAGGTAGATAGAAAATACGGCCAGGAGCCCCCACCACACCATAAATGAATGAAACAGCCATCCTGCTCGTGGCCAGAAGGGAAAAGAAAGGGCAGGCAGAACGTTGGCGATAAACGCCGGCGTCGTGTTTCCAATGAGAAACACGACTGCGATCGCATAGGATGCCCGCAGTGTGGCTTGATACCGTTCGACACGATTGAGGAGTACGAGGATATGGTGCAAATACGTGATGGGAATACAAATGGCGCCCATCATAAACACCCTGGTGAGGAATAAAGCGGTTTCCTGGGTATCAGCTATTTGCCAGGCAAAATAGCCAAAACTCCAGACGGCCACTGATACCCCAAAGTAACCAAACGTTCGATGCCGAATCTCGTGCGGATCTCGAGAATAGACCAAGATCGTGAGGCCAGTGGCCGCAAGACCGTTGAGTAATCCGCTTAGAGCCCAAAACGTCATAAGAATTGATTGTGGGAGGTCATCATCTAGGCTGTAAAAAATATGAGAAAGGATATGACTCGGAGCCTGTCCGAGATGAACGATCGTCATGAAAATGTGCGGGTTTGAGTCAGATATTTCGACCGTTTGAGGCGAATAGTTGGACTATTCAACGAAAAGGATCGGAAGATCTTGCCAAATCCACCACATCCGCAATAGATCTGTCTAATCTTGGACAGGCTCCTAGGAGGGTAATCGAAAACGAGAAGACATGCAAAGGGAAAACCCGAGTATCTTCAGTTGCTCAGGCTGCAACCAAGGATTCTAATATGCACGGGACAGTATGTGCCTCTTTTTCTGACAACGCAGGTTTCTCAACGACACCAATAAAGGCTTGATTGCCAAATGTCGGAAACACGCGAGGATTGTCTGCGCCACAGGATTGCAAGACTTGGTGAAATTCTTCTTGGCTGTAAAATTGGAAGGCGCCTTCGCTCTCACCTTGTCGAATATGGCTTGAGTTGTTCAAGACCTCCCGAGCTTCCTGAATCGCCGTATCGGCGATCGTCCCGTCCACAAAGTTTCGATAAATTTGTGTCAAATCGGAACAGGGTTTGAGGTTCGTCAATACCAACTTGCCGCCTGGGGCCAATACTCTGAGCAATTCACGGATACTGGCTGCCGGATCCCGTAAATACCCAATGACTAAATTGCTCATAATACGATCAAAGCTTCCATCTCTAAATGGCAATGGTTTGTTCAAGTCAAGACGATAAAATTTTGGCACAAGAATGTTGGATAGATTCGTGCCGGTTGATGGCCCTTGGTTTGCCTGCTTGAGAACGTGGTTGAGGTGTGTATTGGCCTCTTTCAAAGCCGTCTCGACAAAATCCACACCAACGTAGTGAATGGGTTCATCATGTTGATTCTTGGTCTGTTGACGTTTCATCCATTCCTTCGTAAACAGGAATGATCCAAAATGGCCATTGCCACAGCCAGCATCCAGCAAGCGATCTCCTGGGGACACAGTGCCTAAGAGGTGATAAATATGATCTAAGGCCGCCATGTAATCATGGCTATTGGCAATATAATGAAAATTCGATAGGTAATGGGACCAGAAATCCACCAGATCCGCTTCGTGTTGAAATCGCCGTGTTTGATTGTTCTCTCGCTCAATTCGATTTTGCTGGCCGATCTCTTTGCGTGACGGTTCAACCAGTTCGCCGGTTTCTGGATGCCCCCCAAGTTGCTCCTGACAGGCAAAGACAATGTGGCGGTACACGGCACGGGCTTTTCTTGGATTTTCTTGAAGGCGATGGAGTCCTTCGGGAATGATGAAAGACCGGCATTGTTGTGATGAAAAGGCATTCATCACTTGGTGGTGTGATTCCTGATTGACCCAGGCATCCTGTTCAGCCGAAAACCAAACCACGGGAGACGTCAGGTTTCGAACATCTTCAATAGTCATTGCTAATTCACTGTACTGGCCTTCAACCGTATCTTTGAGGAAGGTGTTTCCATCGACATTAAATCCAAGCACATTGGTGACACCACGGCCAGTGCCATCCAGGTAATCCCCAATTAAATCTTCTTGATGCACGGCGGTCAGGGTGGTGCGTACATCGACGATCCCGCTAATTAAAATGAGTTGGTCAACCTGGCGATCCTTACTCAGAACTTTAAGCGCTACACGTCCTGCTAAACTTGTCGCGACTAACGCCACTTGGCTGTGACTCCAATTCTGTTTTGCGAAGTCGAGCATGGTGTCCATATCCTGTTTCATTTTGCTAAGACTGGTCTGTTCGTGATCCCCATCGCTTTCCCCCACATGGTCAGTATGGTCATACCGCAATACGTTGAACCCATTGCTCGCCAGGTAATAGGCCAAGGTGATGTATTCGCGTTTGGTCTCACCATAACCTGGCGCCAACACCACGACAGGGGCTTGTGCCTGCGCATGTTCCTGATGATCAACGTATCCGACAATGTTCTTTCCTGAATCGTTCAGACAGTGAAATGGCGTGCTGATCAATTTCGGGTGTGAAGCCTTTGCCAGTTCCGGCAAACCCGCGTGGTCTTTGAATAGGGTTGGGGTTGATGGTGAAAGATCACATAACCTGTCTCCCGCTTGATCCGCTATAAATGTCAGTGCAATGTGTTCAACTCCGCTCTTCCATTCTTTCCTTCCCAAAAATGCTTGAAGTTGGAAGGACGTACATTCATCAAGGTGGGGCCACGATATCTGAACCATCATATGACCAAAATGAGAGGCACCACGTTCCTCCGCATTTTTCTCTACAGTGACTGATGAAACCTTTCCTCGTATTTCCAAAAATGTCTGACCCGTCGATACTGTAAAATTTACACTTTGGGAAATCGTAATTGGAATAAATCCCTCCACCGATACTGACAAGTTTTTTTCTGTGAGGGACGAGATTGTTCCCTGCCATGTGGCTCCATGGAATTCCAATTGAACCACAGTTTTTCCACTGGTATGCCAAAGGCTCTGTGGCAGATTAATATTTTGTTGAACCGGAAGGGGTGACATTGGTAAATCCTTTTTTTAATGGGTTCCTTCCCGAATAATTTTGAGTGTGGAAGGATTAGCTTTATTAATACCTAATTAATTATACTTATACTTTGGTCCAGGCCTGTCCATGAGCCCCTTATTGTGGGCGCGTTTACAAAACCCGCTTAATCATGATTTATTGGAATTTTTTTTATGGATACCGTATTCCCATGCCCCCTTTCTCCTTTGTTGCTTGATTTAAATCGGTAGAAATTGCCTAACGTTAATCTCTATTGTGCATCTCGCATGCCATGATGGTTTGCCCATTCGATGCACAATTGAATCTGATGTTTTGATTAAGAAACCGGGAAGAAACGAGGGTTTGACGCTAATTCGCTTTGGACAAAAAATTTATTTTCGACAGGACCTGGTTGGAATTTGGACGCTCTTTCGTCAAAATCCCTGACAGACAGGCGGTTTATTGACACTCGAATTCAAGCAAGCCTAGAATGAGGACACTCAAAAAGGAGGAGCCATGACGCAACACACGACCAACTCGATTCGTAACGTGGTTTTGGCATCGTATGCGGGAGCAGGAAAGACCTCTTTGGCTGAAGCGCTGGTGTATTCAGCGGGGGTGATTCCTGCCATGGGGTCAACCCTAACCGGCAACACTGTCGGCGACTTTGAACCGGAAGAGGTTCACCACCATCATTCCATGAGTACGGCCCTTCTTCATTTTGATTTCAAAGAGACTTCATTCAATATTTTGGATACTCCGGGGGGCCTGGACTTTTTAGCAGACACGAAATCCACCATTCATGTGGCAGATGCTGCGGTGTTGGTCATAGGCGCTTCGGGTTTACGCTCAGAAATCGAACGGGTATGGGATGTGATTCAGGAGCGGGAGATTCCAAGTGTGATCTTTGTGAATGAACTTGATAAAGAGCACACGAATTTTGAATCAACGCTGGAAGAAATTTCCCAAGTCTTGGAAATCACCTGCATCCCCATCGCGATCCCTCTTGGCCAGGAAGCCGGCTTTGAAGGGGTCATCGATTTACTCAATCAAAAGGTGGGCATTCCTGTTCCCAATAGCCATAAAATTCAGGAAACAGATGTCCCAGCGGAGTTACAGGGGAAGGTTGACGACGCGAGGAAAAAGTTAATTGAGAGTGCGGCGGAAGGCAGTGACGAGTTACTGGAAAAGTACCTTGGAGACGGGGAGTTATCGAAGGAGGAAATTCTTCAGGGATTGGCAATGGCGACCCGTAACCGTTTCTGTGTTCCGGTGCTGTGTGGCAGTGCCCCAAAAAATATTGGGACCACGATATTACTGGAAGCCATCACCCAATTACTACCGTGTCCACAGGAGCGCGCCAAGGCTGCTCCACTGACAGGACGCCACCCTCAAACAGACGAAGACGTGGCGGTCACAATGACCGATGGCGATCCGTTCTCGGCCTATGTGTTTAAAACCACCATTGACCCCTTCCTGGGGCGGCTGACGTATATTAAGGTCCAATCTGGCTCCCTCGATGCGGACTCTCATTTTTACAACTCCGTTCGCAATGTGAAGGAAAAGGGTGGGCACCTCTATCGCGTGTTGGGTAAAAAGACGACACAAGTCGGGAAGGTGTCAGCAGGTGATATTGTTGTGATTGGCAAACTCAAAGATACACTGACCGGCGATACGATTTGTACGGATAAACATCCTGTGATCCTGCCTGCGGTTACACGCAATCGTCCGGTTATGTCTTTTGCCCTGGAACCTAAAACTAAGACCGATATTGATAAAGTCAGCCTCGGCCTTCATAAACTCGTTGAAGAAGATCCCTCGCTGGAATTCAGTCGAAACGAAGAAACCAAGGAAATGTTGTTGAGTGGGGTCGGCCAGACTCATATTGAAATCACGTTGGAAAAATTGCACCGCAAATACGGCGTGGATGTGAATTTACACACACCCAAAGTGGCCTTTCGAGAAACCATTCAAAAAATGGCACAAGCTCAAGGTAAATACAAAAAACAAACCGGGGGCCATGGCCAATATGGTGATTGCTGGTTGCAACTTGACCCGTTGCCGAGGGGTGGGGGATTTGAATTCGTCAATAAAATCGTAGGTGGGGCTATTCCACGGAATTTCATTCCGGCAGTTGAAAAAGGCGTGGTTGAAGCCATGCATAATGGCATCTTAGCGGGATTCCCGGTCGTGGACTTACAAGTCACGGTGTATGACGGCTCACATCATCCTGTGGATTCTTCGGAAATGGCGTTTAAAATGGCAGGGTCGATGGGATTGAAGAAAGCCATGGAAACGGCGCAGCCCGTGTTGCTTGAGCCAATTATGTTGGTCGAAGTGACCGCTCCGGAAGATATGGTTGGCGCGGTGATTGGAGACTTAAACAGTCGGCGGGGACGGATATTAGGGATGGACGTCAAAGGCCATAACCAGTTGGTGAAGGCGAGTGTTCCGCTGGCAGAAATCTTAAAATATGCCCCAGCTCTCACATCGATAACGGCTGGGAAAGGCTCGTATGTGATGGAATTTTCCGGCTATGAACAAGCCCCACGGGAAGTGATCACCAAAGTTGTAGAGGAGCACAAAGCCGCGAAACAGGCGGTGAACGGGTAATCGTAATGAGTGATGCGTGATGAGTGAACAGAGTAAAAAGTATTACCACTTTTCCGCTTCACGGATCACGGTTCACGCATGACGTCAAAACTAGGTTTCCGGCTTTAAGACGACAAAGAACGCCCGTGACTCTCTGAGGATGCGAAGGAGTATGGTCTCACCTGGGCGAATGTCTTCGAGGGCGTCACGAAAATTGGAAAGAGTGGGAACTTCCACACGATTGACTTCTTTAATTACATCGCCTTCCCGCAAACCTTCCGAATAGGCAATGCTCTGTCGTCCTACCTTGGTAACCAGGATGCCTTCTCGATCATCGATTTTATAACGATCAGCCAATTCATCGGTAATGGGGGAGACGTCAATGCCTAAATCGATCCCGTTTTGCATGGGTGGCAATGATGTCACCATTGGCTTTTCTTTCCTGATGCCTAAGAAAACAGGAAATGTTAACGGTTGCCCATCACGAATGACCTTCACTTGGACTTCCTCTCCTGGGCCAAAACCGGCGACCACACGGGACAATTGATTTGGCGACTCCAATCGTTCCCCACCAATGCTGGTAATAATATCTCCAGGTTTGATGCCGGCCACGTCGGCGGGATCTCCCTCAAACACTTCATTGACCAGGATGCCCTTGCCATCTTCCACGCCAAATTTTTCCCCAAGCTTCGGCGTCAATGGTTGGATGCCAACACCCAGCCACCCTCGGACAACTTTTCCTCCGGTTTTCAACTGCATGATAATTCGGTTGGCCATATTTGAGGGAATCGCAAACCCGATCCCTTGAGCAAAGTTAATGATCGCAGTATTGATACCGATCACTTCCCCACGTAAATTAAACAAAGGCCCGCCTGAATTGCCGGGATTAATCGAGGCATCGGTTTGAATGAAATTTTCATATTTGGAAAGGTTCATGTTTTCCCGTCCGATTCCGCTGACAACCCCCAGGGTGACCGTCTGATCCAGGCCAAAAGGATTTCCTACAGCCAACACCCATTGACCGACTTTCACAGCACTGGAATCCCCAAATTTTGCCGCAGGGAGTTTCCGATCCACTTGCACTCTCAGCAAAGCAAGGTCTGTGTCAGGATCGCGGCCCACGACTTCGGCGATTAATATCGTTCGATCAGACAGACGGATTTCCGCTTCAATGCCTCCTCCAATCACATGGTTATTGGTGACGATATACCCGTCTTCATGAATAATGACACCAGACCCTGATCCGGGAGTTTTGGGTCTCCGTTGCCGAGGAACATTTTTGGATTGTCCCAAGATCCGAATTGGTGACACGTTCACCACTGTCGGAATCACATCTTCGGCCAGCCCTGAGAGAGCATTTTGGATATCCTCAAGAACCTGCATGCCTCGAGATTGGGAAAGGAGAGATGATGCGGAGGCATAGGAGTTGGGAATTTCAAAAATCTGTCCGGAAAGAGACAAGAAAAAACATGCGCAACAAACAACAAAAATTTGAGGTATTTGATCTGCCCGGGTGTTATTTGAAGGATTCGGTAACTTCATAGAGGTACCTTACAAGGGAATTGGTGGGTAAACAAGAAGGGGGAATGTTGAAAAAGGGCGTCAGCGGCGTTCTCGGCCCTTTGTTGTGCTCACGTACTATGAGTACGCTCCGCGCATCAAAGGGCCTGCGGCCTTGCTGAGCGCACCTTTTTGAACATCCCCTGTGTTCTGGCGTTTCATAAGATAAAAACATATGAACGGCATTATTAAAAACTTTCAAGTATTCAACGATTTTAAGAAGGGGAAAATGAAAATTCGAAAGGGGAAATGCCAAATTCGGCATTTTAGGGAAATAATAAAAATGTCGGATAAGAAGTATTATGTCAAATTAAAAATTACTTTCACTTGAATCCAATGCGGGATTCAGTACCTTTTACCAATCTTTCAATATTCCCTTTATGTTTGAGAATGATCATACAGCTTAAAAGAATGGAGAAAACTAAAAATTTATCATTTTCGGTCATCATCCAACTGACTAAGGGAAATAGGCCGAAGGCCAGCACAGCTCCAGCTGAAGAATATTTAAACAGGCCAACTGTTCCCATCCAAACCAGGACAAGAATCAAACCTGTTCCGAAATGAAATCCGAGTATGGCTCCAAGCCCAGTCGCCACGCCTTTTCCACCACGGAATTTAAGGAACACTGGAAAAATGTGTCCCACCACAACTGCGAACATGCCGACCAGGCCCCATATTGTTTGGGAGTAAAAAGTTAGACTCACCCAACCTACGATCCAACCTTTTCCTAAATCTCCAAGAAGCGTGAGTATTCCAACTTTTTTTCCTGAGAGACGTAATACATTCGTGGATCCTATATTTCCACTTCCAGCCTGTCGGGGATCTTGAGAACCACAAAGACGTGAAACCACCAGACCAAATGGAATGGAACCAAGGAGATAGGCTGAAAGGGAAAAAATAAGGCCGGTGAGGTCGAAGCTCATCACAGGGTTTGTGAGCGTTATCGAGGAAGATCTTTGTTCATAAAGGCTTGCCAAAATTCCCATACATATTGTCCTGCAGAAACTATGGAGAACATGAGCGCGAAATACAGCAGCCCTGTTCCTAGTAGGTGAAAATCAAGGAACGGAAGCACCAGAGCACCTTTTAGGGTCAATAAAATAATTCCAATTACTTGAAGCACAACTTTATATTTTCCGAATTGCCCCGCGGCAATAATGAGGCCTTTGGATGCGGCTACAGCACGGATTCCGGTAATGCCCAAGTCCCGAACAATAAAGGTAATGGCAATCCAGGCCTCGATCCTCTGAAATTGTACAAGTAAAATCAATCCTGAAATGACCAAAAATTTGTCGGCAATGGGGTCCAATAACCGACCAACTTGAGTGACTTGGCCACGACGACGCGCCAAATATCCATCCAATAAGTCAGTCAATGCTGCCAACCCAAATACCACGGCTGCTGCAATCGATCGCGAAGCCGTGGGCTCTAAAAACAAAATGACGTAAATTGGAACCATCAATATCCGTAAAATGGTCAAAGAGTTTGGTAGGTTGAAGGTATCCTCAACCGTTGCCTCGCTTACTGGATGCGTAGGTTTCACTGGTAGTTTGACGATTTTACGTACTTGCATACCCGATTCTCAGCCTTGGCAGTTAAAAAAGATTGATTTCACCTTTTCCGGATGCTTGGCAAATATGAAGTAGTTGTTGAAGTAGCTCTTTGAGTTTGTCGAGAGGCACCATGTTGGGTCCATCGGATAATGCTGAATCAGGGTCCGGATGAACTTCCATGAAAAATCCATCACATCCAGCCGCTGCTGCTGCCCGTGCTAGTGGCGCAATAAATTCACGTTGACCTGAGGATTTGGTTCCCCCACCACCTGGCAATTGCACACTATGAGTCGCGTCAAATACCACGGGGTACCCAAGTCCTCTCATGACTGGGAGCGAACGCATATCCACGACGAGATTGTTATATCCAAATGAGGCTCCCCGTTCTGTTAAAACAATCTTCTTGGTCCCGCTTTCCTCTAATTTATGCACCACATTCTTCATGTCCCAAGGCGATAAAAATTGGCCTTTCTTCACGTTGACTACCCGTCCTGTTTTAGCAGCTGCCACAAGCAAATCGGTCTGGCGGCATAAAAATGCCGGAATTTGAAGAACATCCACGACCTGCCCAGCCTGTGTTGCTTCTTCCACGCTATGCACATCGGTTAGAACTGGGACTTGAACCTTTTCTTTAACTTTCTGAAGGATGGCCAATCCATTTTCCATACCTAAGCCACGAAAAGAATGGATTGAGCTACGATTCGCCTTGTCATATGAACTTTTAAAAATAAAAGGGAAGCCAACTTGCTTGGCAATTTCGGCAATCTGAAAAGCCGTATCGAGAACGATTTGCTCGCTTTCGATGACGCACGGACCAGCAATAAGAAAATGTGGATGGGCTCCTCCACCCTGGAATCCACCGAGGTCAATTTCTTGAACCATGCTGTATCTCGTTTCTGAAAAGAATCTGGGAGGTTACCACCTGAGGTCCCAGCCCTTTGTCATGGCAACCGCTCCCATGGTCATTTCGACCCTTGGGAGAAATCTCGTTTTTTTCACCACACGTAGGAGCCTTTCCAGCACCAAGGAAGAGATTTCTCCTTCCACTCGAAATGACAGAAGGGAGCTGACGATCGCTAATCTCGAACAGGCTCCAGCCACCTGAGGTCCCAGCCCTTTGTCATGGCAACCGCTCCCATGGTCATTTCGACCCTTGGGAGAAATTTCGTTTTTTTCACCACACGTAGGAGCCTTTCCAGCACCAAGGGAGAGATTTCTCCTTCCACTCGAAATGACAGAAGGGAGCTGACGATCGCTAATCTCGAACAGGCTCCAGCCACCTGAGGGCCCAGCCCTTTGTCATGGCAACCGCTCCCATGGTCATTTCGACCCTTGGGAGAAATCTCGTTTTTTTCACCACACGTGGCAGCCTTTCCAACCCCAATGGAGAGATTTCTCCTTCCACTCGAAATGACAGAAGGGAGCTGACGATCGCTAATCTCGAACAGCCTCCTAGCGTCCAAACTTCCGTTTGAGAGCTGCTTCAATAAAGGCGGTAAACACTGGATGTGGTTTATGAGGACGGGAATGATATTCAGGATGAAATTGTGTCCCCAAAAACCAGGGGTGATGCTTGAGTTCAATAATCTCAACGAGCTTCCCATCTGGAGAGGCGCCGCTTACCACAAGGCCCTTGGAAATCAATTTATCGCGAAAATCGTTATTAAACTCAAAACGATGGCGATGCCGTTCACTGATCTCCGTTGAGCCATAAATACGATGAGCTAACGTGCTTTCCACGATTGAACAGGGATAGGCCCCCAAGCGCATAGACCCACCCTTGTCTGTAACGGCCCGTTGCTCGGGAAGGAGATCAATAACCGGATAGGGATTGTTTTGGTCAAACTCGGAACTGTTGGCCATCTCAAGGCCAAGAATGGAGCGGGCATACTCAATAACCGCACATTGCATGCCCAAGCACAGACCAAGAAATGGGATGTTTTTTTCCCGAGTGTAGCGGATGGTATCAACCTTGCCTTCGACCCCTCGTAGGCCAAATCCACCAGGGATTAAAATCCCATCGGAGTCACTCAAAAATTGGTCCGGCCCGAGTCGTTCCACATCCTCGGATTCAATCCATTGGATCTTGACTCCAGCATCATTGGCTAAGCCCCCGTGGACAAGGGCCTCAGACAGACTTTTATAAGACTCCTTCGAGCCCATGTATTTGCCAACCATGCTGATTGTGACTTCATGCGTGGGGCGTTTTAGCCGTTGAACCATCGCATCCCAATCCCGTAGGTTCGGAGGCCCGGCTTCCAGCCGTAAGGACCGCACGATGAGTTCATCCAAGCCTTCTTTCCGAAAGACAATCGGCACCTCGTAGATCGTATCTACGTCCTTTGCGGTAATGACGGCGTCCTTTTCCACGTTGCAAAACAGCGAAATTTTGTCTTTCATGGCCTGGGATAAAAATCGATCCGTCCGGCACAGGAGAATATGGGGCTGAATCCCAATCTCTCGTAACTTGTTGACCGAATGTTGTGTGGGCTTGGTCTTGAGTTCTCCTGCGGTTTCGATGTAGGGCACCAGCGTGACGTGGATATACAAGACGTTTTCCCGACCCACATCAAAGGGCATTTGCCGAATGGCTTCTAAAAACGGCAAGCTTTCAATATCACCAACCGTTCCTCCAATTTCGACAATCACCACGTCCGTGCCATGGGCCACTTTCAAAATGGTCTGTTTAATCTCATCCGTGATATGCGGCACGACTTGGACCGTTCCACCCAAGTAGTCGCCACGTCGTTCTTTTTTAATAACAGTATCGTAAATGCGACCGGTGGTGCAGTTATTTTCCTGAGAAAGTGTCAGGGAAGTAAACCGTTCATAATGGCCAAGATCAAGATCAGTTTCCGCGCCATCATCGGTGACATAGACTTCGCCGTGTTGGTAGGGATTCATGGTGCCAGGATCGACATTGATATACGGATCCAGTTTGAGAAAGGAGATTTTAAGCCCGCGGCTTTCCATTAAATGACCGATCGACGCAGACGATAATCCCTTCCCCAATGAGGAAACCACGCCACCTGTCACGAAAATGAATTTATTCATGTTGACAATATCTCCATTTCGGGGGTTCTACCCTGACCTGACCATGAGTCGTTCCCAAGATCGATTCGCTTCGGCTAAATCTTCTGGTGTATCAATTCTCAGAGACGGCTGCTTGGTTTCCCATACTTTGATGGGGATGCCATGTTCCAATGCCCGCAATTGCTCTAACTTCTCGGTTTCCTCGAGTGTTCCCGTCGGCAGCTCGGCAAACTGTAATAACGTCGTTTGCTTAAAAATATACACTCCCAAGTGAATCGAGGCAAAGGGGGCGGACTGACCCTGGAGCACCTGATCTCGGGTATGCGGAATCAATGCGCGGGAAAAATATAGCGCTCTCCCCTCCTGATCCGTCACCACTTTGACTACAGACGGGTGGAGAAATTCATCTTGATGTTTAATTTGTCGTTTCAACGTACCCATTGGGACTGGATCCGCCAGGAACGGATCAATGAGGTCATTCAAAATGTCTGGACTCAGTAAAATTTCATCAGCTTGCAAATTAACGATTACCTCACTGGACAATGAACGGCCAACCTTAGCAACCCGATCTGTTCCGGTTCGGCATGGCGCAGTGACCATCTGTACAACTCCCCCAAATTGTTCAACGGCCTGTTGAATACGGGAGTCATCAGTTGCCACGATTACCTGGTCCACTGTTGGCACACGGATGGCCAGTTCATACACATGTTGAATGAGAGGCTTACCCGCAAGCTGGGCAAGGGGTTTTCCAGGGAAGCGAGAAGACTCATATCGAGCTGGGATGACAATCGTCACGGGTGCTTTATTCATAAGTGTGGTGAATCGCCTCTTTGAGTTGGGCTTTCGTAATGGAAGCCGTTCCTACAAGACCGACTACCACCCCAGCGGCATGATTAGCCAGAATGGAGGCTTCCTGGATTGACGCTCCCACACTCATGGCCAATGCCAACGTACTGACTACGGTATCCCCGGCGCCAGTGACATCATAAACTTGTCGTGCCATCGTAGGAATATGCCAACTCGCTCCGCTGCTTTCACAGAGGCTCATACCTTGTTCCCCGCGCGTCACTAAGACCGCCTCACATCCCAACTTCTGGCGTAAGGAATGACCGATATCATGAATGGATTGATGATCATGACCTGACAAGCCGGCAGCCTGCTGGGCTTCCATATGATTCGGAGTGAGAACGGTCGCATCACCATAGTAGGGGAAATGCTCTACTTTCGGGTCAATAATGAGGGGAATGTTTCGGTTTCGTGCTAGTCGACCCACTTGAGCCATCAACGAAGGCGTAATCACACCCTTGGCGTAATCGGAAATCACGAGGCAAGAAATCGAGTCCAAACGGGACTCGACATGTTTCACAATCCGCCGAGTCGCCTGAGGCGAGATGTCCTCCCGCCGCTCGATATCGTATCGAACAACTTGCTGACTGTGTGCGACGATTCGAGCCTTTCGCGTAGTAGGACGGGAGGCATCGACAATGATTCCAGGATGTCGATGTCGTCGAAGCCCTAACTCCTTTAACAGTGCCTGACCACTTTCATCTTGGCCAATCACACCACACACTTCGGCCGTCCCCCCCAGCGACACAATATTGTTATACACGTTGGCGGCTCCGCCTAGGCGCAACGATTCTCGCTCAACTTGGACTACGGGAACTGGCGCTTCTGGGGAAATGCGACTCACGGCCCCCCAAATAAAATGATCAAGCATCAAATCCCCAATGACCAGCACTTGCCCACGATGAAATCGGCGAAGAAATCGTTCAAGCAATTGTGGAGAAACAGAGAGTGAGGATGGCCCTAATTTTTTGTGCTTGAGCCCTGTGCGTTTAATAGTTGAAGGGGGCACGAAAAGGTTCCTGGAGCAAAAGGTTTATTAAAAGTGAAAGGAGGGCTGTTCAAAACCTGTCCTGAGTCTTATCGAAGGAAGGTCGCTCGCCTGCGCGGAGCCGCTTCGGCGTAACCAGGTCCAGCAAGGCCGCAGGGCCGTTGGCGCGCGGAGCGTATTCTCCTACGTGATCACGACAACTGCCTGAGAACGCCGCTGGCGACATTTTTCAACAATCCCTCAATCGATAATTTTTCCGATACGATCCCACCGAACCCATTCGGACATGGAACCATGGCCTTTCCAAGACCAATAGACCAAAAAGGCGCGACCTTTTATTTTGTGTTTTTGCACAAAGCCCCAAAATCGGCTGTCCAGGCTTTGATCCCGATTATCGCCCATCACGAAATACGAGTCGGGCGGAATGGTAATAGGATTAAGATTGTCGCGTGGCGTAATCCGGCCATCGAGAATCCCCGGATCAATCCGCTGGGTCCAGGCTTGATCGTCAAGTTGTTTCCCATTCACATAGATGACCTTGTTCCGTATTTTGATGATATCGCCAGGCAAACCCACGATTCGTTTAATGAAATCTTTTTCTTCGTCTTCTGGATACCGAAACACAATCACATCACCGCGATCCGGGTTATCAAACTCAATGAGTAAATTCGTGGAATAACAGGTCATGGGGGGAAACGAAATGTCGAATTCACAGTCTTGTGGCAACTGAATGCCATAGGCCATTTTATTGACTAAAATATGGTCCCCGATTTGCAAACTGGGAATCATGGACCCGGATGGAATCTTAAACGCTTGAACGAAAAGCACTCGAATGGTAAAGGCCAAAATCATCGCGATGATAATGGCCTCGGTATATTCTCGCCAAACGGACTTCTTGGTTACAGAGTCCATTTTTCGTTTTTCTTCTTGTGGTGAAGCCTCAACCGACGCAGTCTGATCGGTGGATGAAGGCTCCGTTCCATCAAGCGGATTCGAATTATGCGCCATGTTTATTCATCCTTCACTTTGAGGAGTGCTAAGAAGGCTTCCTGTGGAACTTCCACTCGCCCTATTTGTTTCATACGTTTTTTGCCTTCCTTTTGTTTTGCCCACAATTTTCTTTTTCGCGTGATGTCGCCACCATAACACTTGGCGGTCACATCTTTTTTAATGGCGGATATCGTTTCACGAGCGATCACCCGTTTGCCAATTGCGGCTTGAATAGCAATCTCGAACATCTGTTTCGGGATGTATTCCTTCATTTTTTCGGCCAATTGACGTCCTCGATGCAGGGCTTTATCTTTATGGGTGATAAACGAAAGTGCATCAATATTTTCTCCATTCAGGAGCAGATCGAGCTTGACCAAATCGGCGGCCCGATAGTCGGACAATTCATAATCGAGAGAGGCATAGCCTTGGGTGCGCGATTTCAATTTGTCATAAAAATCAAGAACCATTTCATTGAGTGGAAGTTCATAGACCAGTATGATGCGAGTGGTATCCAAATATTGCATGCTGACTTGCGTACCCCGACGTTCCTGGCACAAGGACATGATATTTCCGGCATACCGTTCCGGCGCAATGATCGTGGCTTGGATAAAGGGTTCTTCCATGGTTTCGATTTGCTCTGGTTCGGGCAATTTTGAGGGATTATCAATAGTGAGAAGCTCCCCTTTTACCGTCTTGACCCGATAAATGACCGTCGGCGCCGTGCTGATTAATTCTAGTCCATATTCCCGATACAACCGTTCACGGATAATTTCCATGTGAAGCAGCCCGAGAAACCCACATCGAAAACCAAACCCCAAGGCTAATGAGGTTTCAGGTTCATAAATAAAAGACGTATCATTGAGACGAAGTTTTTCGAGAGAATCACGAAGATCCACGTAGTCGTCATTATCGGTGGTGTACAATCCACAAAAGACTAGGGGTTTGACATCGCGATAACCTGGCAAGGGAATGTCTGTGGGACGACTCGCATCCGTCAGCGTATCCCCGATTTTTGTATCCGAAACCTCTTTCATGCCGGCAACCACATACCCGACCTGACCGGCTTGGAGCTTTTTCGTTTTGGTGCGTTTCGGAGAAAAAATGCCAACTTCGGATACCTCAAAGATTCGTTTATTCGATAAGAGCTGAATCTTCATGCCGGGCTTCACCACCCCATCAAAAATCCGAACCAGCACAATGGCACCTTGGTAGTTATCGAACCATGAATCAACAATGAGCGCTTTCAGTGGATCGGCAAGCGTTCCTTTAGGGGGCGGAACCCGCTCAACCACCGCATTCAAGAGTTCATCAATGCCAATTCCTCGTTTGGCACTGACCATCAAGGATGCTTCCACATCGAGACCCAATACATCTTCGATTTGTTGTTTCACGCCTTCAATATCGGCACTGGCTAGATCGATCTTGTTAATCACGGGAAGGATCACGAGGTCATTAGCGATGGCCAAATAGGCATTGGCAATAGTTTGCGCTTCAACGCCTTGAGTGGCATCAACAAGAAGCAGCGCGCCTTCGCAAGCAGCAAGGCTTCGGGATACCTCATAGGTGAAGTCCACATGGCCAGGCGTATCAATGAGGTTCAATTGGTAAGTATGCCCATCATGGGCTTTATAGGTGGTAGTCACCGCATGAGCTTTTATGGTAATCCCCCGCTCACGTTCAAGATCCATATCGTCCAGGATCTGATCACGAGCTTCTCTTGCCGTCACCGCACCAGTCAGCTCCAGGAAACGATCGGCAAGGGTGGATTTACCGTGATCGATATGGGCGATGATAGAAAAGTTGCGAATACGGGAAAGATTGTTCATTGTAAAATCAAATCCATTGATTTTATTAGGGTTTTACCGTCTTGTCAAAGAATGATTCCAGACACTACAATCCCGCGTTTCGCGGAGGTGTAAGTCTGACATTTTTTAAAAAAACCCTCGCCCCTGAGGGGAGAGGGTTAGGGTGAGGGGTTTTTTCGAAGTCTCAATAAGGATTTAACTCTACAGGATGGCGCACAAGAAATCCAAAGAAAAATCTCCCTCCTCCCCTACTCCCCTCCAATTGTCCAAATGGGATCGTCAATATGTCTGGCATCCCTTCACGCAAATGCAGGAATGGGAACAAGAAGACCCGCTCATCATTGAAAAGGCCAAAGGGGCGTATCTTTATGATAGTTGCGGCAATAAATATCTTGATGGCACCTCCTCAATTTGGGTCAATCTTCATGGCCATCGACATCCCGCAATGGATAAAGCCATCCGTGAGCAACTCAACAAAGTCGCGCATACCACCTTGTTGGGGCAAGCCAGTCCTCCCTCAATTGTACTCGCCAAAGAATTAGTCAAGATTTCTCCAAAAGGGTTGACGAGAGTATTTTACTCCGACGACGGTTCAACCGCCGTAGAAGTCGCGCTCAAAATGGCCATCCAATATTGGCAGCAGCAAAACCCTCCAGCCAAAAAGAAGAAAAAATTTGTACGATTGGATCTAGCCTACCATGGCGATACCGCTGGGAGCATGAGCGTGGGAGGGATCACACTCTTTCAGGAACGGTTTCGTCCCCTACTGGTCAAAACCATTTCGATCGATGCGCCCTATTGCTATCGTTGCCCACTCAAGTTGGACTATCCATCGTGCCAGATGGCCTGCATCGATCCTCTGGAAAAAGTTTTAGCCAAGAAGAACGAAGAAATCGCCGGTGTGGTCATCGAGCCCATGATCCAAGCCGTGGCCGGAATGATCACTCAGCCCCCAGGCTATGTGTCACGGGTACGTGAGTTGTGCACGAAATACAATGTCTTACTGATTGCCGATGAAGTCGCGACTGGATTTGGCCGCACAGGAAAAATGTTCGCTTGCGAGCATGACACGGTCACGCCTGACCTCATGGCCGTAGCCAAAGGACTTACCGGCGGATATCTCCCACTTGCTGCGACTCTGACCACGGAAAAAATTTACCAAGCATTCCTTGGCGATTACGCCGAATTCAAAACCTTCTTCCACGGACATAGCTACACTGGAAATGCCCTCGCCTGTGCCGCAGCATTAGCTAACCTGAAACTTTTCCCAACAGAAAAAACGCTGGCAAAAGTCAAAACAGGATCTCGATTAATAAAACAGCTTTTGAGACCCATTGCTGCCTTACCCATGGTTGGCGATATACGCCAATGCGGCTACATGGTCGGAATCGAATTAGTCAAAAACAAAGAAACCCGAGCCCCCTTTCCCCTCACAGCCAGGATGGGCCACAAAGTTGCAATGGAGGCCCGCAAGCAGGGACTCCTCATTCGCCCCATTGGTAATGTCTTGGCTCTCATCCCGCCGCTAAGTATTGTCGAGAGCGAACTTCGCTCAATAATCAGCATTATTCAAAAATCCCTTGGGGCCATAGAGTCTCCTGTGGAAGGAACAAAAAGACACACTTTTGTATCTGATTAGATACAATCAAGGGCACCTAAAAAACCAGGCATTTTTTGTGAGGGCAAGGAAGCCGCGCGCGGAAAACCGGAGTGTATGGGCGAATACATGAGGATGTGAGCACGCGGCTGACGCCGCCATCACAGAAAAGGACGGTTTGTAGAGGTGCCCTCAAGTTATTGTTTTGCTATCGAATCCCATGCAGGGCAATGGCAACGGCCGTTTCTAAGTATATTTGCGATTATGCGCTATCAACGATATTCTGGGCCTGTGATTCAAAACAAATTGATCCAGCTCGAAAAATATTTTTATAACCCTGGAGGCCATGAAGGTGGACGTTTTTCAAAAACCAAAGGAAATCGATGAAGATATTGTCACAAACTTAGGGCCACTGGCTGCGTTGGCGGGTAGCTGGGAAGGCGATCAAGGACTTGATATCGCTCCCATTCGAAATGGGCAAACTGAAACGAAATTCCGTGAACGCCTAACCTTTGAACCAATGGGTCCAGTGGTGAATGGGCCGCAAGTGTTGTATGGATTGCGATATTCCACGGAGGCTTGGCCATTACATCAGGAAAATCCATTTCACGAAGAAGTCGGCTATTGGTTGTGGGATCCCAATGAACAGTTGGTGATGCGTTGTTTCATCGTGCCGCGTGGAGTGGTCGTCAATGCGGGAGGCCAAGCAGACCCTCAGGGGAAAAAATTCGAATTAGCAGCAGAGGTTGGATCAGAAACATTCGGTATCATGTCCAGCCCCTTTCTCGACCAAGCCTTTAAGACGATCCGGTATACCCTCAAAGTCATGTTCCAGAACGATGGCCAGTTCAGTTACATCCAAGATACCCAGTTGCAGATCCAGGGTCGTCAAGGTGTGTTTCACCACACTGATCAAAATGCGTTGACGCGTCAGTCATGAGCAGGATTATTCTTTACGTGTCATTGTTGAACGCATGAGAGATGCTCCCTTGGACGTAAACCGTTTCAAGGAAAAATTACTCAACCTTCGCGATTCATTAGCACAAGTTGAACAATCAGGGAAAGAAGCCGCTCGGACTGTTGAATTGGATCAATCCGCCGTAGGGCGCCTATCCCGAATGGATGCGCTCCAAGGCCAAGCCATGGCCAAGGCATCGCAGCAACGAAGAATGATTCAACAACAACGCATTGGTTCTGCCCTTCAACGTATTGAGAACGGCAACTATGGTGTGTGTGTGCGATGTGAAGAAGATATTCACCTCAAACGATTAGAGGTCGATCCGACCACCCTGGTGTGTATTGAATGTGCAAAAAACCAGGAACGATAACGTTACCCTCTTTCCCTCGCTAGGCCTTAGGGCTCGCGCAAGACTAACTTCCCCTGTTTGGGCGTCGATCCATCCCGTCTGGCGGCGTTGCTCGTCCTTTCCATACGAGGAGTATGCGCAGTCCTCGCGCCTTGCCAGACAGGTGTCTCAGCACCCAAACATGTGAAGTTATTCTTGCGCGAACCCTTAGTTACCCCTCTATAATTTCATGCAAACCGAAATTGATATTGCGATCATTGGCGCAGGCGCCGCGGGTCTGGCCGCAGCTATCTTTGCTGCAGAAAATCGTCCCAACCTCAGGATCGTCCTCTTGGATGGGGCACGAACCATTGGATCAAAAATATTGGTGTCCGGTGGTGGGCGTTGCAATGTTACCAATGCCATTGTGCATCCCTCTGATTTTCATGCACCAAAGCGTCTCGTCGCTCGTATTCTTCGGCGATTGGATGCACAAGCCACCGTTCGGTGGTTTGAATCGTTTGGGGTGGACTTAAAACAGGAAACCACCGGAAAACTGTTTCCCATAAGCAACAAAGCTCGTACCGTTCTGGATGCACTCCTTCGGCGTTGCAACGAGTTGGATATAAGAATATTAACAAAACACCGAGTTCAATCTATCGCCCACACGGACGTTGGGTTTCGTATTGAGTTCGAACAGGGACAGATCACCGCACAACGAGTGATCATGGCCACGGGCGGACAGTCCCTGCCCAAATCCGGATCGGATGGAAAGGGTTGGGCTATGGCTAAACGAATGGGACATTCTATCACGCCCACCTATCCCGCCCTCGTTCCTCTGGTGCTTGCAGACACATTTTTCCATGCTGGGCTTTCAGGCATCTCGCATGAAGTCAGAGTGACGACGCGAGTGAATCGAAAGGTTGTTGATCGTCGCGTTGGCAGCTTGTTGTGGACGCACTTCGGTATAAGTGGTCCTGTGGTTTTAGATGCCAGTCGTTTCTGGGTAATGGCCAAAGGCCAAGGGCAGGAAGTCACGGTGTTCATTTCGTGTTTTCCCGATCAAACGATTGATGAGGTTGATCGCTGGTTGGACCAAGCTTCTCGTCAACCTGGGAGAAAATCCGTTGGAACGTTACTCGCTCAACGATTACCGGCTCGATTGGCAGAGGTCCTTTGTCATTTGATTGATCAAGGAGAGAAAGATCCATTCAGGAAAAATATTGAAAAGACAGGTTCGCAAAATTTGGCTAACCTGCCACTCAACCAATTACCGCAGGTAAAACGAAAAACCCTCGTCAACGTTCTCACCGATCTCCCTGTCCCCGTGATAGCCCATCGGGGATGGAATTTTGCCGAGGTCACGGCCGGTGGCATTCCACTGGATGAGATTAATCCCCAGACCATGATGTCACGAAACGTATCCGGACTCTACCTGATTGGAGAAATGCTGGATTGTGATGGACGAATAGGTGGGTTTAATTTTCAGTGGGCCTGGTCCACTGGCTTTATCGCCGGGAGAAGTGCCGCAAGGGGTGCAATAGGTTAATCGATAAAATTTTGTGGTTCAGTTCACTTGAATGGAATCGCCAAGATTGACTCCGAGGCTATCACTCGCCTTTCCCTGTTGAAGAAATATTTCAATATAGCCGTTACTATTAATGAGAGCACTCGCAGTCTCTGGTGATCCTTGCTCATAATGAGTTTTCAATTCTTGAATTGTGGTGTCACCGAGCTGAATGCAAAAGTCTTTTTTCTTGGTGATGTCTTGTAAAGTTTTAATGTCGTCAGAGGTGATATCCGTCATGATGTTCCCGAAGCGATCGATATACGCTACACGTCCGTGCAAGATGCCTTTCCGTACTTCTGGTTTTTGGATCGGCAGTTTTTCGTAATCCGTGACTAACCGACCATACGCCCCAGGCGTTTGCCCCCTGGTGAGCCAGGCCGCCGATGGGGCGAACAAATCCCGTCCGTCGAAGGTGGCGCCTTCGGAATCCAGACGAAATTGACGGTTTTCAATTTGACGAACTTCCACGTCCAGCTCGTTTTCGAAGACATAGCTCAGTACGCCATTGTCAGGAGCAAGAAAGTGATATCGAGAGGTACTCACTAATATTCCCCGTCGTGAGGACCCCACTCCTGGATCTACCACTACGACGTGGATGGTCCCGTCTGGGAAATAGTGATAACACGAATTCAACAGAAAAGCCGCCTCTTTAATTGAATGCGGCGTGACATGGTGGGACACATCAATAATGCGGATTTGACTATTGATGCCCAGCATGACCCCTTTCATACTGGCGACAAAATAATCCCGGTCGCCAAAATCGGTGATCAACGACACGACAGAGATGGCAGATGGCATATCACGACTCCTGAAAAAATATTTCTTGAATTTCGTATTCAATCATACCCGCAGGTCGATTGACTTTGACAATATCCCCGACACGATGACTGATGAGGGCGCGGCCAATTGGGGATTGGACCGAGATCGAGCCATTCTTCAAGTCTGCCTCTTCTTGTCCGATTAGCGTATACAATTTTTCCTCCTCGGTTTCTAAATTCAGTAAACGGACTGTGGCGCCAAACACGACGGTTTCACTCATTCCCGCTGTCACTTCAATAACCTGGGCATCACCAAGTTTATACTCAAGTTCAGCCATCCGGATGTCAATAAATTGCTGCCGTTCTTTGGCGGCTTTGAATTCGGCGTTTTCTCGAAGATCGCCGTGTTCCCGTGCCTCGGCAATATCTCGAATGTTTTTTGGCCGTTCGACTTTTCGAAATCGAGCAAGCTCGGCTTTGAGATTTTCATACCCCTTTTTTGTAATTGGAACTGCCATAGCTTCTCCTCAGATATCGGAACCCCTGTCATCACCAATTCCTTCACTATTTCAGTTTTCGGTGGGAAATTTCAACTAGGGTACATTCCTTGAAGCAGACAGGGGTTTTCCTCTTTCTTATCTGTGCAATAAGTAAAGATGCCATTGGAAAAGGCTTCACAAAAGGCCACAATCCTAGACCTTTTGTCATTTCGACCCTTGGGAGAAATCTCCCCGTTCCTACCACGCTTGGCAGGCGTTCCCACCGGAAGAAAGAGATTTCTCCTTTCACTCGAAATGACAAGATGAAGAGACTGGCTAGCTGGGATGATATTCTTGAAGCGATTGTACGGTCAGAGGGTTTTTCGCCATGGCTTCGATGGCGGTGACAGCCGCTCGAATACCTTGGATTGTGGTAAAGTAGGGAATGCCTTGTTGCACGGCTTCACGCCGAATGGACATGGAGTCATCCTGTGAAGACGTCGTTCCCACCGTATTGACCACGATGTGGGCTTGTCGATTTTTAATATGATCGACCAAATGGGGCCGCCCCTCTTTCACCTTATTGACCATTTCCACGGTCACGCCATGTTCCTGCAGGTGGGTGGCCGTGCCTCGCGTGGCTTGAATGTGAAAACCGGCATCTTGTAAACGCCGGGCCACCTCCACCGTCCCTGGCTTATCACCATCCTTGACACTCATGATAACCGTACCCTGGCGAGGAAGCGCCAAACCGGCGGCGGCTTGAGATTTGGCAAAGGCCCATCCAAAGTCTTTGTCAATGCCCATGACCTCACCCGTTGATCGCATCTCCGGGCCAAGTAACACATCCACATTCCCGAACTTTGTAAAGGGAAAGACTGATTCTTTCACCGAGATATGACTCACGATTCGGGATTTGGTAAATCCCAGTGAGGCCAGTGAATGACCCAACATGGTCTTCATCGCCAATTTCGCCAACGGAACGCCAATGGTCTTGCTGACAAAGGGGACGGTTCGTGAAGCGCGAGGATTGACCTCCAAAATAAATATCTCCCGCCCTTGAATGGCAAACTGAATATTCATCAATCCAATAACCTGTAATTCTTTCGCCAAGGAAATTGTCTGCTGGTGAATCCGGACAATGATTTCTGGACCTAAGGAAAACGGAGGCAACGAACAGGCAGAATCGCCGGAATGAATGCCAGCTTCTTCGACATGTTCCATGACTCCGGCCACGACGACGTGGTTTCCATCTGATATCGCATCAACGTCAATTTCAATCGCATCCCGAAGATACTGATCAATCAATAAGGGATATTGAGATGACGTCATGACGTTCATTTGAATATATTTACGCAAAGAGCTTTCGTCATAGACGATTTGCATAGCCCGTCCGCCCAAGACATAAGAGGGGCGGACAATGACCGGATAGCCAATCTGTTGGGCAATGGCATAGGCCTCATCACCGGAAAGAGCAGCGCCATTTACTGGCTGCTGGAGTTGTAACTTCTTGATGAGATTGCTGAATCGCTCACGGTTCTCGGCACGATCGATTGAATCGGGTGTTGTACCCAGGATCGGAACCCCGGCGCGTTCAAGAGGCAGGGCTAACTTTAGAGGCGTTTGACCGCCAAACTGGACCACGACACCCATCGGGCATTCCTTGTCCATGATGTTCAACACATCTTCTTCAGTGAGTGGTTCGAAATAGAGCCGATCCGATATGTCGTAATCTGTACTGACGGTTTCGGGATTGCAATTGACCATAATGGTTTCCACACCGAGCTCACGTAAGGCCAACGCGGCATGTACGCAGCAATAGTCGAATTCAATGCCTTGCCCGATACGATTCGGTCCGCCACCAAGAATGGCGACTTTTTGGTTCGTAGTCGGACGAGCTTCGCATTCCATACCATAGGTGGAATACAGATAGGGTGTCTGTGCTTCAAATTCTGCAGCACAGGTATCGGCTCTGGCATAGGTCACAGGATGATGAGACGTGTTGGCCTTGCGCCAATCCCTCACGATTTTTCCGGTGGTGTTGAGCAATTGCCCAATTCGTTCATCGGAAAATCCGAATCGTTTTACATCCAGGAAAAGCGCCTGCCCCTCTGTATCGGAAAAGATATTCGCAGGGTCCGTCGTGTGTTCGTTTCCTGTTTCTCGAACTTTTCGGAGGATCAATCGCTCACAGTCTACAATTTCCTCGAGTTGGTCCAAGAACCATGGATCAATATGGGTGGTTGAATAGAGTTCGTCTTTTGAAAAGCCTAGGCGGAGTCCGTCGGCTATATGCCATGGACGATCAGGATGCGGCGCGCGAACGTCTTGCTTGATTTGCTGAACAACTTCATCTGCCACCTGATCTCCTGGAAGGTGATGATCCAAGCCCGACAATGAAATTAACCCACATCGATCGGTTTCCAATGATCGAAGGGCCTTGTGAAACGCTTCTTTAAAATTCCTGCCCAAAGCCATGGCCTCTCCGACCGATTTCATTTGCGTAGTCAGCGTCGGATCGGATCCAGGGAATTTTTCAAAGGCAAATCGGGGAATTTTGACGACCACGTAATCGATCGTCGGTTCAAAGGACGCTTTGGTGACTTGCGTAATATCATTGGTGATCTCATCGAGGGTATAACCAATGGCAAGCATGGCGGCGATTTTTGCAATGGGAAACCCGGTGGCTTTGGAGGCAAGCGCTGAACTGCGGGACACACGTGGATTCATTTCGATGACGATCATCTGGCCATTTTGGGGATTTAATGCGAACTGAATATTCGACCCGCCTGTATCGACCCCGATCTCCCGAATAATCTTGATTGCCGCATCCCGCATCAATTGGTATTCCTTATCCGTCAGCGTCATGGCTGGAGCAACGGTAATGCTATCTCCAGTGTGAATGCCCATGGCGTCAAAGTTTTCAATGGGACAGACAATGACGACATTGTCCTTCAGATCACGCATGACTTCGAGTTCAAACTCTTTCCATCCTATGAGCGACCGCTCAATGAGGACCTCCCCTACCGGACTGGTCATAAGCGCCCAATCCACGGACTGCTCAAACTCCTCACGATTGTAGGCAATGTTTCCTCCCGCACCGCCGAGGGTGAATGAAGGTCGAACAATGGCCGGAAACCCGATGACCTCGAGAAAATTGATGGCATCCTCGCGGTTTTTGATCAGTTGGCTGGTGGGAGTTGAAAGGCCAATTCGCTCCATCGCCCGCTTGAAGGCATCGCGGTCTTCCGCTTTTTGAATCGCCTCATAGGACGCACCGATGAGCTGAACATTGTACTTCTCCAGAATGCCCTGCTGATGTAAGGCCACTGTGATGTTCAACGCCGTTTGCCCACCCATTGTCGGCAATAAAGCATCCGGTCGTTCACGTTCAATAATGCGCTCAACGACTTCAACCGTGATGGGCTCAATATAGGTACGATCTGCAAGTTCCGGGTCAGTCATGATAGTCGCCGGGTTACTGTTCACCAACACCACTTCATAGCCTTCGTGCTTCAAGGCCTTGCAGGCTTGTGTTCCGGAATAGTCGAATTCGCAGGCTTGGCCGATTACAATCGGGCCTGATCCAATCAAAAGAATTCGATGTATATCTTGACGTTTGGGCATTACGCGACTCAGTGTGCTATCGAGAGAGATTGTGGTTTAGGGTCTGTGGAAGAATAACTTGGAAAAAATTGCATCCCCTCTTCGGGCCATCTTTGAACGCGTCTCAATCGAAAAAACCTCAACATAGCGGTGCGATGCCTCGGGGGGTTCTCAATCGTTACATCCAAATCCGACCCAAATTTGGGCGCTATTTTTTGTCCAAATTATTCTTTCACAGGCCCTTCGCGACTTCCTTTGTTGCGGGAGACGCTTCATGTTCTTCTGGATGATAAAACTGCAAGGCATCTTCAATCCATGCTTCGATTTGCTTGATGCGTGTCACATCCGAGGGATGGGTGGAAAGAAATTCTGGAATCGCGGCATTGGATCGAAAACAAAACCGCCCAATCATTTTCCGCGGACAGCCGCTCATCCGTTCCCAGAACCCAATGGCTTCTCGTGGGTCATAGCCAGCCTTGGCCATCAGTTGAAGGCCGATAAAGTCGGCCTCAGATTCTTGACGTCGATTGTGAGGAAGTGTGACACCAACTCCATATACACTCATTGCGCCCATAGCTAACTGTGGATCAACTGCCCCCGAGGCGGCACCAGCAAGAGCTCCAAGTTGCGCAATCTGTTCCAAGATCCCTCGGCTCATGCGTTCAGCCCCGTGACGTTGCAGGGCATGTGCAACTTCATGGGCCATCACCGTCGCCAAGCCAGCCTCAGTTTTCGTGTGTTTCAAAATTCCGGTAAAAATCGCCACTTTTCCACCGGGAAGGGCAAAGGCGTTGATTTGCTCATCATCCTGAATCACGGCAAACTCCCAATGATACGCCGGTCTATTCGCTACAGCGGCAATACGCTGCCCCACCCGATTCACCATGGCATTGATTTCGGGATTCCCATTCAAGCGCGCATTCCGAAGTACATCGCGAAACGCGCTGATCCCTAAAGCGATTTCTTTTTCCTCCGAGATGAAAATGATTTGATCTCGTGCGGTTCCCGGAGCTTTGATGCATCCGAGCATGGCCAGGTATACAAGAGTCGCTAAAACTAAACCAACCACACGAAAGCCAGAACCCGTACGTGGACAGTGAACATCGCCATGAAATTCTGTCGATCGAAAAATTTGTTTTTTGAGCCTGTTGAATATTTCACTCCAACAGCCAATACAAGCTCCAGATGAGCCCTGTATCGTCAATAGGAGGGAATGTTCAAAAAAGCATGCCCTGAGTCTTTCCGAAGGGTCTATCCAGCAAGGCCGCAGCCCTTTTGACGCGCGGAGCGTACTCATAGTACGTGAGCACGGCAAAAGGGCGAGAACGCCGCTGGCGGCTTTTTTCAACATTCCCTTTTGGATCATGGCAACCACATATACATAAATGCAGGAGTCCCGCCCAAAATAGTGGCCAAGGAAACAGGATCCAATTTAGGGATCATCCAGCCAGAATTGCCGCCAGTCCCGGACCATTGCGAATAGATATTCGGATGGTAGCCACCCGCTCGTTGATACATGATCACTTTCGCTTCTGAAAGACCCGCCTGTCGTTTTGCCAAATCAATGGCATCATCGAGATACCCTATTTCATCGATAAGACCGGCTTTCTTGGCTTGCGGAGCCGAGTAAATTCGACCATCCGCGAGTTGCCGAATTTTCTCTTTTGTCAGGTTGGGCCGCCCCTTTTCAATGACCTCAAGGAATCGTTGGTACAACGAATCAATCACACTTTGAAAAATTGCCCGGTCTTTGGCTGTCATTTTGCGAAATGGTGACCCCATATCTTTGTGTTTGCCTGACGTAATGGCGGTCGCTGTGACGCCAATTTTTTCCATGAGCCCCGAACCATTGATGGTCAGCATAATAACACCGAGACTGCCTGTCACGGCTGAGGGATGAGCGACAATCCGATCACTGGCTACCGCTAGGTAATACCCTCCAGATGTGCCAAGATCCATGATGCATGCTACCACCGGAATGTTGCGTTTTTTTTTAAACTCTTGAACCTCATGATACAGGATGTCGGATGCCGTTACCGTTCCGCCAGGGCTGTTAATCCGAAGGACGATTCCTTTAACTTTGTCATCTTCGGCGGCTTTGGTGAGTTCTTCTTTAAAACGAGTGGGAAGGCTTGGACGGTTGAACAATCGGTCAAGCACGTCATTGGGCCGAGCAGATGTCAGCAGACCCGAGACATCGATGATGAGAATTTTGTCTTTCCCCTTTCCGGACACCTCGGTTTCTTCCAGCGGCCCGGTTTTGGGAAACAACCCCTGAGACACACACCCACTAGCCATGACGGTCATGCAGATGAGAAGAAAAAGGGGTCTGTTGAATATTTCACTCCAACAGCCAATACAAGCTCCAGGTGAGCCACGCATCGTCAATGGGAGGGAATGTTCAAAAAAAGTCCCCTGTCTGACCCGCCCAACCCAAGTGCGCCAAGACGCGCCCTTCCACAGGCAAGGCCGCAGCCATTTTGACGCGCGGAGCGTACTCATAGTACGTGAGCACGGCAAAATGGCGAGAACGCCGCTGGCGGCTTTTTTCAACATTCCCAAAAGGGTCATTGGTCTACCCACGGTGTTGCTCCATCATGGCGGTGAATTGGTTGAACAAATACGACGAATCATGAGGCCCCGGAGAGGCTTCAGGATGATATTGCACCGAGAGCACTGGAGCGTGACATCCGACGAGGCCTTCCAAACAATCATCATTTAAGCTGACATGCGTGGGGGTAAATGGTCCCCATTCCGTTTCAAATATCGGTTTTCCTTCATTCGAGCGATCAGCGGTTTCCGGCATGGTCACGGCAAAATTATGATTTTGTGAAGTGATCTCAACCTTCCTCGATCGTAAATCCATCACCGGATGATTCGCACCATGATGGCCAAACTTCAATTTGTATGTGGAAAGCCCAAGAGATAGCCCCAAGATTTGATGACCAAGACAAATACCCAAGGTCGGTTTCCAGCCCAACAAATTTTGAACATGCGGAACTGCGTATGCGGCGCCTTGCGGATCACCCGGTCCATTCGACAGCACCAGGCCATCAGGATTCATCTCACGAACGGTTTGTGCCGACGTTGAAGCCGGAACCACGGTCACCTCGCACCCATAATCCACAAGACGTCGCAAAATAGTGAGCTTCACTCCAAAGTCATAGACGACCACATGGTATTTTTTTGAATGCGAATTCTTTCCATTGGTTTGCACTGATCCGTGAGGAAGGGTCCACTCCTCTGAACCTTCTTGCCACGTATAGGAAGCCGAACAGGTGACCTCGGAAACCAGATCTCGACCCACCGTGCCAGGGGCAGCTTGGGCTTTTTTGACCAACGAGTCCCGGTCCAAATCGACATGAGAAATCACGCCGGATTGCGATCCATGATCGCGAAGGTGCCTCGTCAGATATCGTGTATCAATCCCTTCGATTCCCACGACCCCCTGCTTCTGTAAATATTCATGTAACGATTGATACGAGCGCCAATTACTTGGCCGCCGGCTGGCTTCGTTGACGATGAATCCTTCGGCCCATGTCCGTCTGGACTCCTCATCCTGCTGAGCCACTCCGTAATTACCAATGTGCGAGCAGGTCATGACCACGAATTGGCCTTTATACGACGGGTCCGTGAGGATTTCCTGGTATCCAGTCATCGCGGTATTAAAGACCACTTCTCCGGAAGCCTCGCCAGTACATCCCAAAGCACGTCCTTCAAATATCGTTCCGTCGGCTAAGGCTAAAATCGCTGTAGTCATAACACCTTCAGGAAAATTGTTGGAATTTTAAAAAATTTCTCATCATCCTGACCATCTCTGGATTCCTCAATGGGACATCCAGAGGCCAGAGGGAATGGTCAAAAAGGTGTGTCCAGTCCTGTCCTGAGTCTATCGAAGGAAAGGTCCGAGAACGCCGCTGGCTTGTCTGCCGTAGCCTTGGCGAAGGCTGGCGCCTTTTTTCAGCATTCCCTCACTCAAAACCAAACGCAGCTCGGCGTTGGATCCATTGTCGGAATTTGACCACGAGTAAACTTATGGCGAACCCGGCATTAATCAGATGCAGGGCTCGAACAATCATGTGGGTACGAAAAAAGGCATCGTACGCTATTTTCTTCGCTTCTTGCGTTTCCGCGGCAAAGGCGATTTCTTGAAGCTCGATGGCCTTGGGTCCCAGGATAAAAACAATCGATCCCGTCACAAGGACTAACGCCATCAATACACCCCATTCTGCACGGCTGACGGAAAGAATGCGGTCAGGAATCTGCCGAATTTTCCATGTCCGGATAGCCGCTGTTCCAAGTAATAAGATGACAATACCGCTGGTCAAATTATTATAGCCGTCAAATACTTTTCGTAAAAATCGTCCACCTTGTTCCATGCCGAGAGTATTGAACACGGCTGGAATCACCGTCGTCAGAATAACGGCCAATCCTCCGATCCATATGGTGAGTCCAAGCAGCTCGGCCAGCGATATCGAAAGCTGCCAACCAGAGGTCACTCGCCCCATGGATTGTTCTTTTCACATTCAAAATCCATCTGTTGCAAAGGGATTATTGGGACTGTTGAAAAATCCAAAATTTTCATAAGACCAATAACATTGGATTATTTGAATCAACTCTATATAGCCAGGGGCTGTTCAAAAAGGCCTGTCCAGCAAGGCCGCAGGCGCTTTGACGCGCGGAGCGTACTCATAGTACGTGAGCACGACAAAGGGCCGAGAACGACGCTGGGACCCTTCGGAAAGACTCAGGGCATGCTTTTTCAACAGCCCCTTATTCTGCTTCATACACCATCCGTCCACTCACCAGAGTTTTGACGACTTTCCCTTTCATCGTCCATCCAGTAAATGGGGTGTTACGGCTTTTGGAATGAAGCCGGTTGGGATCCAGGGTCCAGGATTTCTTTGGATCGAACAGCGTCACATCGGCATCTGCACCAACAGCCAGTGTGCCATATGGTAATTTGAATACGCGCGCCGGTTCGCATGTGAGCTTGGCCACGGCTTGTTCCATGGTCAGCACTCCCTCTTCAACCAGATTAAGCGTTAAGGGAAGCGCCGTTTCCAGTCCGATAATGCCAAAGGGGGCATTGTCGAACTGCCGCTGTTTTTCATGCACGGCATGGGGCGCATGGTCTGTGGCAATGATATCAATACTTCCATCCTTGAGAGCCTCCTTGATGGCCTGAACATCGACATCCGTTCGCAAAGGCGGATTCATTTTGGCATGCGTATCAAATGAGCGCACCGCCTCATCCGTTAAGGTGAAATGGTGTGGACAGGCTTCTGCCGTGACCAAGAGGCCACGTTCCTTGGCATCTCGTAACAACCGGACCGATCCGATCGTGCTCACGTGTGGAAGATGTAAACGCGATTGCGTCAACTCCGCTAAAAAGATATTTCGCGCGACCATGACTTCTTCAGCGGCATTCGGGATTCCGGGAATACCAAGTTCCGTCGAGACAAATCCCTCATTCATGCTGCCACCGGTTGAGAGAAACATATCTTCGCAATGATCGATCACGGGAAGATCAAATGTTCGCGCGTATTCCATGGCACGTCGCATCACTAACGTATTCATGACCGGAATGCCATCGTCAGAAATTGCAACGCACCCGGCATCGTGCAATTCACCAATCTCAGCCAGTTCTTCGCCTTTTGACCCTTTCGTAATCGCGCCAATGGGAAAGACCCGCGCTTTGTCCGCGATTTTGGCCTGTCGAAAAATGAATTCCGTGATTGATTGCGAGTCATTGACCGGACTAGTGTTTGGCATACAACACACCGTTGTAAATCCACCAGCTACGGCAGAAGCTACGCCGGTGGCAATGGTTTCCTTATATTCGAAGCCGGGCTCACGAAAGTGAACATGGAGGTCAATGAAACCCGGACACACGATGAAGCCTTGGGCATCGATGATCGTGACCGATTCAGGATTTTTTAGTGTTCCTTGAAGATTGACATCGATCGCTTGGATTTTACCATCTTCAATCAACACATCGGCGATTGTGTTCATGCGGCCAGGATCGATGACCTGCCCACCCTTGATGAGAGTCCTCATGTTATTAGTGCCTGTCCTTCTCGATGACCAGAATATTTTTCATAACTGCTCAGGTATTTAGGTTGAAGGTTGAAGGCTATCACTCATATTGACTGACTTTTTGTATGATCATGTATGCTTTCCCCCTAAAAGCCTTCGGCCTTCAGTCTATCCACCTGAGTAGTTACTAATTTTTATTGCAATTGCGACAACAGATACATCAGGCCCATCCGTACCGCGACTCCGTTTGATACTTGGTCCAAAATCGCCGCTTGGCAGCTATCCGCAACTTCATGCGAAATTTCCACGCCTCGATTGATGGGACCTGGGTGCATGACGAGGACATCGGTGCCTGTACGGTGAACACGTTCCGTGGTGAGACCATACAGCTTGGCATATTCGCGGATCGACGGGAACAAGGAACGCCCCTGGCGTTCGAGTTGCAGCCGCAGCATGATAATGACATCCACCCCAGGCAAGGCTTCATCAAAATTCGAAAAGACCTTGACCCCCATCCGTTGAATAAACGGAGGAATCATCGTGAGGGGACCGACGATTCGAACTTCAGCTCCCATTTTGGTCAACGCATGAATATTGGAGCGAGCCACACGGCTATGAGCTACATCACCGACGATGGCTACGTTTAAATTGTTCAACTGTCCCTTCTTTTCTTTGATCGTAAAAAGGTCCAGCAGTGCTTGCGTCGGATGTTCGTGCCAGCCATCACCAGCATTAATCACCGACGACCGTACATTTTTAGCGAGGACTTCTGCGGACCCCGCCGACGAATGTCGCAGAACAATAATGTCTGCCTGCATCGCCTCGATATTCCGAGCTGTATCGAGAAGCGTCTCCCCTTTCACCACACTACTTGACTCAGGCGAAAAGTTAATCACGTCTGCGCTGAGACGTTTGGCCGCCAGCTCGAAGGATGTTCGTGTGCGAGTGCTCGGTTCAAAAAACAAGTTCACCACGGTTTTTCCGCGGAGTGCTGGAACCTTTTTGATTTCCCGCCCACTTACCTCCTTGAATGGCTCAGAGGCTTCCAAGAGGAACCCAATTTCTTCTGGCGACAATGAAGCGATACTCAAGAGGTCTTTACGTTTAAGGCTCATGATGTCACCCCCTCTCATCCCTACACACACGGTCCTCTTCGCCTAATTCTTCAAGGAATACTCGAATATTTTCATCGCGGGAGGTCGGAATATTTTTACCCACATAATTGGCCCGAATAGGGAGTTGCCGATGTCCACGGTCCACCAAGACGGCCAATTGAATTTCCGCGGGACGACCCAGATCCATTAAACCATCCATCGCGGCCCGAATCGTTCGCCCCGTAAACAGCACATCATCAACCAATACAACAATCTTGTCGGAGAGGGGAAACGTAATGTCGGTTTTCTTCAAGACAGGTTGACCTTTACGAATCGCCAAATCGTCGCGATAGAGGGTGATGTCTAATTCCCCTAACGGCACATCCGCCTGTTCGATATTTCGTATTAATTTTTGTAACCGTTGTGCGAGCGGAACACCAGCTGTTCGAATGCCGACCAAGGCCAAATCGGTCACGCCTTTGTTGCGTTCGACAATTTCATGCGCAATACGCGTTAAAGCCCGCCCCATTTCAGGAGCATCCATGATGGGAATTTCGTCAGAGTGTTGATTTTCAGTAGAGCGCATATATTGTTTTGCAGGATGTGCAAAAAGGCGAGAACGCCGCTGACGTCCTTTTGGGACATCCTGCTAGGCAAAAAAAAACCTTCCCCTCGAATCGAGAGAAAGGCTAGAAATGTAAGGGGTGAAATAACCCCGAGTTATTCATGTTTGTCTCCTTTCCCACCTCACAGGATGGGACATTAAAGGCAGCCTCATCCTACGTGGTCCAACGGACCAAGTCAAGATTCCTTAGGGGAATGTTGAAAAAGGGCGTCAGCGGCGTTCTCGGCCCTTTGTCGTGCTCACGTACTATGAGTACGCTCCGCGCGCCAAAGCGCCTGCGGCCTTGCTGAGCGCACCTTTTTGAACATTCCCCAATGCTCTTTTTGGGCTGTTGAAAAAGGGCGTCAGCGGCGTTCTCGGCCCTTTGTCGTGCTCACGTACTCACCCGTACGCTCCGCGCGCCAAAGCGCCTGCGGCCTTGCTGAGCGCACCTTTTTGAATATTCCCTATGGCTCTTTGCGTTTCATGAAATAAGTCACAATTGTACTCCATTTTTAAATGTTATTATTACTCAACCACACCCGTAAAAAAATTGTGGACAGCCAACCATTTAGATTTTCTGCAGACACCAAATATGGAGACGCGGATTGAGGTGGGATTTCGGTAAAATGGATCGATGCATGTGAAAGGGTTGAAGGTCAGAGCATTTCTCACCAAAGAGAATTTGGACAGGATGATTCGCTACGAGGGCAGGAATGGATTCGGGACCGGCAACAAAGGCCACACCCCGTGGGGCCAAGGTTACTAAGATTTCCCGGATTTTGTGTTCTAGGGTTTGATCTTGGCCATATTCGGCAAAGGAGATCCATCGATAGAGCCAATCATAGGTTCCTTCATTTCCAGCAGACGCGGCAGGACAAAAGCGAAACGATGGGAGCCAATCCAACCGATTGCTTCGAGCCAGTTGATTCCACAACAACTGTGCCTGTTTTTGTGCCAACGCCGCATGGGTGAAAAATATGGTGTGGGATCGTGGATGGTCGAGTACTAAACAGGTCCCAATACTCGCATCAAAACCGTGGATCATGAGGTGCTTGGCCTCGGCTTTTTGGTGGGCAAGGCGAGCATCTTGTTCGAACAGGTCATCAAGGAAATCCGCCACAAAGGGTTGGCTTGCATATTCCTCAATCACCGACTCATCTTTTTGATACAGAAGCACTGCGGAAAATGCTTCTTGGGGTGTTATGGCAGGTACCCCCTCAGGGAAAAGATTTCTCCAATCCGAAGCCGTTGATAATTGAGGAGCTAAGGCCTCACCTTGATCAGAGATTACACCCCAATTCGAACTCACCGGAAAAGTTTCCGTCGATGTGTAATCCTGAAGTATCAGTTGATTGTTTTGTATGGCCAATGTTCGGGCACAAGGGGCAAACCCTTGTGAATTAGGAGTGGAGAATGGCAGACCTGTCGAATCTGTCGTCAGTGTGGCTTTCTGAATTTTTCCTTGCTTAATCGTCAAACACACATTGTGCGGGGAATCAATATAGCGAACCGGCGGGTCCGCATTCGGCAACCACGATACTTCATGAGAACGCGGTGTATCCATAAATATTGAAAAAGGACTTTCGTGTCCCGAGTATGAAGCAGTGAAAAAATTACTGAACAGACCAAAAGCTGCTTGAGAGGGATAGGTTGGGATGCCGCGATACTGAAGTGGTCTCGGGCTGTGAGGATTTTGGTCATCATAGAGCCCACGAATTAATTCGAAGGTCGCACTCCCCGTTCCCGGCAACAACGATTTAAAAAGCTCAACGACCGGAAGATAATCTATTGCCTCCCAGTGCATGGCACTCATGCAGGACATAAAACGTGCATGATAAAACGTGCCATCATCCAAAATATACAATGCATCCTTTCGCTGTTGGATCGTGGCCTGTCCAGATGGCTCGATGAGCAAATCAGCGTCGGTATAGAAAAACTCTACTTCCCCTAGTGTCACACCCATCGCCTTTGAGGCCATGTGGCGTAAATCCTGGCGGGTCAGCGATTGCCAACCAGGTCGGGTGGAGAGGTCCATGGTCATGGTGTTGATCAGCCCGGAAGGTTTGATCCCTACCCACTGATTCCAATCAAGGAACAGTCGAGCCGACACAAAACGAATACTACCATCCGAAGACTGTGCCCATTCGCATTCATGAAGTGGGTTGCCATCTGGGTCTGTCAAAAGAATTCGTCGTCCGTGTGGGCCATAGACAACACAATGTCCACTCTGTTGTCGGCGCAGTGAAACATGGGCAATGCCTGTCTCTGATGCAAAGGTAAGATTGCCTGATAAAGCCAAATTGCCTGGTTGTTGAAGAATCGAGGAAAGAGTGGGAGAGATATCTTGCACGAAATACCCAATACTCAAAAGATCAATTATGATTTACCTGAAACCTATCTACCATCTTCTCCGTAAATTGGTCAAAAGAATCGGCCAATCAGGGACGAGTGATAGTCTGTTACCTTTCTATTTGAAATACGCCCATCTTCAGGCTATGATGAATTCAGGTTGATTACGTAGTGAATTCGTATTGCCCACATTCACATTAACTGAACGTTTATTGGCTTCAACCAAGGAAGTAATCCATGCCGTTTTGGGATTCGAAACACGGGACCTCTGAACCAATGTGTTCTTTTTGCGGGAAGGCGCAAAATGCCGTTTCCGGATTTATTCAAAGCCCCTCGAAATACACCTGTGGAACGTGTCGCAATGATACCACCCTGTTAATCTGTAACGAATGCGTTCAACTCTGTGGGCGTTTTCTGGCGGAACATGCTCCCAAACCTTTGGAAGTCCTATCGCCTCCTCAAGATTTTAAACTGCTCCGGCCACCCGATATTAAAGCCGTTCTCGATCAATATGTTATTGGACAAGAGCAAGCGAAAAAAGTCCTGGCTGTTGCCGTGCATAATCACTACAAACGCGTGTTCAGTGGGAAGGAAATCAAAGACGTCGAGTTAGAAAAAGGTAATGTCCTACTCATTGGTCCGACGGGAACCGGGAAAACCTTATTGGCGCAAACCCTTGCCCGTATGCTCCAAGTGCCGTTTGCCATTGCCGATGCGACGACGGTCACTGAAGCCGGGTACGTGGGTGAAGACGTCGAAAACGTCGTGCTCAAGCTCCTGCAATCCTGTGACTTTGATGCCAAACGAGCCGAAACCGGAATCATCTACATTGACGAGATCGATAAGATCAGTCGCAAGTCCGAAAGCGCCTCGATTACTCGTGATGTTTCGGGTGAAGGTGTGCAACAAGCTTTGCTCAAACTCGTGGAGGGGACCACGTGCAATATTCCTCCCAAAGGCGGGCGAAAGCATCCCGATCAAGAATACATTAAGATCAATACTAAGAACATCTTGTTCATTTGTGGTGGAGCGTTTGTGGGCTTGGATCAAATCATTGCCCAACGCACCAGTCATAAACGGCTTGGGTTTGGCGCCAACCCTGAAGCGCAAACCCAATCACATGCCAGTGAATTGCTCCCTCTTGTTCAACCGGAAGATTTGCTGAAGTACGGATTGATCCCTGAATTCGTCGGACGGTTTCCCATTATGACAACACTCAGGGACTTGAGTGAGTCGGATTTGGTACGAGTGCTGACCGAACCAAAAAATGCACTAGCCAAACAGTATCGGGCATTGTTTGAACTCGATGGGATCGACCTGGTTTTTACGGACGAAGCGATTCAGACCATTGCTCATAAAGCCGCTACATTGAAAACCGGTGCCCGCGCGTTACGAAGTATTCTGGAAGAGAAGATGCTTGATTTGATGTATGACACACCAGCGTTGGAAGGGATTCAAGAGGTCGTCATCACCGATAGAGTGATTCGAGGAGAAACCACCCCTCAATTAATCCGGAAGTCGGCCTAATTTAACCGAGCATTGGGCACGATTTCTTTCGTTAGCCTACACGCACAGCCTCGCATCCCCACCTGCCTGTGATCATAAGATACCATGTGTGAAGTGTACTGTATTTGCCCGATTTATCGGGCTCCTCACCTTAAAACCGTACCATTATTCACTATTGGATGAATTAACAGGCAACGAGCTATGGGTGAAGCCAAGTTCCATTCGGCCAAAGTTTTTGTGTTATCGTTTCATAAGGTGGTACCCTTTTAGCAATCCTACTTCATTTTTCAAGAAATTTCTTGTAGCGTTAAGGGAATGGATAGGTACAATAAAGAATAGTAAGGACCATGAGGTAGGGGAACTCTTAAATATAAACCGGAAGTAAGACGCGATGAGTGATCGAATGCCATCTCACATACCAGAGGATACGGGGTCAGGGGGGGAACAGCCGACCAAGACAGACCCTCTCGTTCTCATTGATGAATGCTTAGCCACGCTTCCAGATGACGCACCCCAGCAAAAGTTGCTCTATAAAATTCAGCATCAACTGTTGCAGGAAGGCGTGTCGCAACAACAACGGGAAGCCGAAATAAAAAAACTGCAAAGCGTCGTGGAGAAACTCACGGCACCTGCAAACCGCATTGGCACCCTACTTGATAAACCTACTGAGGGGGTCGCTCGTATTTCCGTGGGGGGCAGTGAGTTCTATGCCAATATTGACCCTCAACTAAATCCAGATGAACTCGAGATTGGCGCGCAAATTTTAGTGAATGAAGCCTACGCCCTCATTGGCACGTTGGGATTTGATCGGAGCGGTCCGATTGTCAAAATCAAAGAACTGCTCACAGATGGTCGGGTTCGCCTCGATTCTGAAGCCGGGCGACCTGGGCAACTTATTGACCTAAGCCATGTTCTCAAAGATATTTCGTTAAAGCCTGGCGATGAGCTTAGACTCGATCCCACGCAGCGATTAGGGATCGAACGAATCGAGAGCACCCAAAACACCAAGCATATGCTCGATGAAACACCCAACGTCACCTGGGAACAAATCGGTGGGCAACAGAAGGCCATTGAGGCTATTCGCCGAGCCATTGAATATCCTCTGCTGCATGCCAAGACGTTTGAGGCGTATCAATTTACGCAACCCAAGGGGTTTCTTTTATACGGGCCACCGGGTTGTGGCAAAACGCTGATTGGGAAAGCCACGGCCGCAAGCCTGGCTAATCTTGTGTCTCAACACCAAGCGGCTGTTACTTCAGAGGATTCCGCCACGAGTCAACTTCCCCCTATCACCGGCGGGGCCTTTCTTCATGTCAAAGGCCCGGAAGTCTTGAATATGTGGGTGGGTGAATCCGAACGCATTATTCGTGACCTCTTTACTCAGGCCCGCGAACGACGAAAAGAAGGCCTACTCCCCTTCTTGTTCATTGATGAAGCGGAATCCATTTTAGGCACTCGGCGAGCTGTGCGGTCGTACAACATTGCCAATACGCTCGTCCCCATGTTTTGTGCTGAACTGGATGGCGTGGATTCTCTTCAAGATGTGGTAGTCATCGTGGCATCCAATCGCCCGGATTTAATCGACCCCGCCGTCCTTCGACCAGGACGTATTGATCGAAAAATTAAAGTCGAACGGCCAGCCCGACAGGAAGCTCAGGACATTCTTCGGATTTACCTGACACCTGCGCTGCCTTTTTCTGAGGATCTTTTGGCCGCACATGCCAACGATGCGGAAACCGCGTGCAACGCGCTCATCCAGGAAACCATCGACTCCTTGTTTAAAAAATCTGATGACAATCGTGTTCTCAGCATTCGATTACGAAATGGTAAGAACGAAACCCTCTACCGAAGCGATCTGCTCAGTGGAGCCATTTTGGCATCCCTCGCTCAAAGGGCCAAAGAACGAGCCATTGAACGCACCATCAACGATGATGCTCATGGCCTGACCTTAGAGGATGTCATCCAGTCCATTAGCGACGAATTTCGCGACGGCGAAATTCTTCCCCCTGATGATTCAGCGGAAGAATGGCTGAAACTGCTTGATCATCATCCGGATCAAGTCGTGGGTGTCTCGTCATTCCGAAAAGGCCGAAGAACCGAAGAATGGCTCACGCGCACTATTATTTAGTTTCAAAACATTTCCTCCAACTATCATGAGACTGTTTGGCATTGAAACTGAGTACGGCATTATCCGGGAAGATCAAGAGCAGTCCGATCCCGTTGTCGAATCCATGGAGCTGGTTCGCGCCTATTTATCCGACAAATTTGAACAGACCTGGGATTATCAAGGTGAGGACCCGCACAAAGATCAACGCGGCTTCCGAGTCAAAGGCCTCCAACAGGATGTGGAAGAAGAACAATTTGCTACCCTGGATGCAAATCGGCCCTTTTCGTTTTATGAAATGAAAAGCGACCTTGTGCTATCAAACGGTGCGCGGTTTTATAACGATCACACGCACCCGGAATATTCCACGCCAGAATGTTCCACATTGCATGAACTTATTGCTCATGATCGTGCCGGTGAACGAATCATTCAACATGCCGCGAATACCCGAAACGCCACACTTGGATCACCAGCGGTTCAACTCTATAAAAACAATACGGATTTTCATGGACACAGTTACGGATGTCATGACAATTATTTGATTTCGAGAACGCTTCCTTTTGATCAATTAACCGACGGCCTCATCCCCTTCCTCATCACTCGCCAATTATTTTCTGGCGCGGGAAAACTCGGAATCGAAGCACAGGACAGTTCGTATCAGCCTGGCGTGTTTCAACTCTCTCAACGTGCAGACTTCATGGAAACCGAGTTGAGCGTAGATACCATGCACAACCGGCCCATCCTTAATACGCGCGATGAACCGCATGCGAATCGACAAAAATATCGCCGGCTTCATCTGATCGTCGGTGATGCCAATATGTGTGAATTTGCCACGGCACTCAAAGTTGGGACAACACAACTCGTGCTCGACCTTATTGCTAAAAACGCTGCGCCTCAATTTAAATTAGCGGATTCCGTTTTGGCCATTAAAACGATTTCACGCGATCCAGACTTGAAAGCTACCATTCCCTTGAAGTCAGGCAAAGCGATCGCAGGATTGGAAATCCAGAAGGCGTATCTTTCCGCAGCCAACCGCGCATTCGCAGGAGTCAATGAGGACAGTGATTGGATTCTCACGAATTGGGAAACGACCCTCGCCCAACTGGAACACAATCGTGCCGAATTAATCGGACGCATAGACTGGGTCACCAAGCAATGGTTGCTGGAATCGTTTGCCCAGGAGGAACGGTTGGAGTGGACTGATCCGTGGTTGGCTAGCCTTGACCTTGAGTATCATAATGTCAACACTGAGCGGGGGCTGTATTTAGGGCTTGAACAAGAAGGAAAAGCTTACCGGCTTTGCGCCGAGGACGAAATTCGAACAGCCATTCAGCAGGGCCCCACGACGACCCGAGCCAGCATTCGCGGGTTATGCGTCAAGAAATTCCGGCATGAAATTCAATCGGTCCAATGGGAGCGCATTCACCTCAAAAGTTTGACTCAACCGCAACAATTAGATATGTCTGACCTCTTTGATCCTGCCCACATCACGCGACTTTGGCAGAAAATCGACAATGCCAAACATCTCGCAGATGTGGTTTCAATGTCATAATATGTACGACACAGGCCCTAAAGGAAGGTGCACCATGTATCCAGAACATACTCATCATATAATGGAGCCGTTAGGGAACCAGCATCCAACCAGCTTGGAACGACGAGAACGCCCACTTGATCCAGGGCCAAGACCTCCCGGCCCCAAAGAAGATGAAGCCGGACCTCGACAACCGGAATCAGGATCTCCGAGCCGAGACAACCTACTCAAGCGCATGCGAAAAGTGGATCCCAAACAAGCCGAACGCTACCGTCAACGCACAGGGGAATAATCACCATGGGTTTTCAAGGCGATTTCTTTCAACTCCTCAAAGAACGCGGCTATCAATTTAACATCCCCGCGCCGAATATTGGGGAACCTGGTCATACGGCTCATTCTACCATCACCCAGGGAACCACCGTCCTGGCATTGAAGTATCGCGATGGCGTCCTCGTCGCGGGTGACCGTCGAGCGACTGCAGGGAATATGGTCATGTACGACCGGACGGATAAAGTGTTAGAGATCGATCGGTATTGCGTCATGGCCATTGCCGGCGTTCCCGCCACCGCATTTGAAATGGCGAGAGTGCTTGAACATTCATTCAAATATTTTCGACGAAGCCAACTACAAGATCTCAGCTTTGAAGGAAAATTGCGGGCCTTGTCCAAACTGCTCAAAGAAAATGCTCCGGCGGCTTTGGCTGGAACCGGCGCCGTGGTCCCGGTTTTTGCCGGATATGACCTCCAACTAGGATGTGGAAAAATTTATTTCCACGATATCCTTGGCGCAGAGTTTGAAGGCGTGGATCATGCGATGTCCGGATCCGGGTCCCCCACCATTCGTGGCATCCTTCATTACCTCAACCGATGGAGTGGGCATCCGTTGGCCACGCTTGATGAAGAAGAGGCCACAATCATTATTCTGCGATTACTCACCAGCGCTGCTGAATTCGACTCGGCCACTGGCGGCGTCAATTACGAAGCCAACCTGTATCCCATCATCAAACGCATCACGGAAAAAGGTGTCGAAACCATTCCATCCGAACATCTGAAAATTCTGTTCACTTCAAAGGTTGCCCAATATGTATGAAGAACCATATCGATGGATCGAAGCGGTTGGGAATCGACGCCAATACCTTGATGACCAATTTCGTCAAGGCAGTCCGATTGTCGCCGTGTCCTATGTAGACGGGATTGTTCTGTTGACCACCAGTCACGGAACACCGAAGCTCTATGAAATATACGATCGCATTGGCCTCGGTGGGATGGGACATCCGGCGGATCTCGAAAAACTTCGGTTTTCCATTTTGGACATGGCCCATGTGGAAGGTTTTCAGCGATCGCCGGCTGATGTGAACGGTGCCCGACTCATCAAGTATGGCCTGGCTCCCTCGATCAAACAGGCTTTTGAAGAGATTTTCAAAGCCCCGTATATCACGAAGCTACTATTGGCAGAATTGGGAACCCTTCCCAACCAAGATCGATATTTTACAGTCGACTATGACGGCACATTCGAAGAGCACAATGAAATGGCCGTTCTTGGAGCATCCGCAACCATTCAAGACACCATGCGTTCGTATCTCAAAAAGCAGATCACATCCGCAGTCTCCACCTTTCACGCCGTTCTTGAAGTCGCGGTTCGAGCCTGGGGGCTTGGCGCGCTATCCCAAAGTCAGGAGAATGAACACGCTGAATCGTCATCTTCGGAAACACCAGACCATGACCAGGGCAGTGATTCTTTCTCTGAGGAACAAATCCTTGAACATCTCAAAACCGTCTTAACCGAAAAAACTCTGGAATGTGCCGTTCTGGAACGGCGCAGCCCCGGAAGCTCTAAATATCGTCCAGTCGGCCAACAAGAATTACACTCACTGCTTCCTCTGCCATGGACCTGAGAGAACATAACTTGGATATCTCGCATTACCATGTTCAAACGCATTTTCGGTATTGAGACAGAGTACGGACTCCTTATCAACAGCGATGATCCTGATCACTCGCCCTCCTGGCTCGCCCATCGTGTAATCGATCAAGTATTTCGCGTTCGCAAGCAAGGCGTCTTGGACCTGCATTATCGCGGCTACGATGAACCTCCTGGCAATGGCGGGTTTTTGCTCAATGCCGGGCGACTGTATGTGGATATGGGTCATTTGGAGTTTGCCTCCCCGGAATGTCACACCCTCGCCGATATTGTAGCATCGGACCGTGCCGGCGATCGGTTGCTCCAACGTACGTTGGTCGAACTCAACCTGGACCAGAATATTTCACTCATCAAAAATAATATCGATCATGAAACCGATGCGACATTCGGATGTCATGAAAACTACCTGGTCTCACGCGATTTTCCGTTTAACCTCAAAGGTTTGAATAAACTCATTCCGTTTCTGGTGACGCGCCAAATTTTTACCGGCGCTGGACGCATTGGTGTCACAGAGATTTATGATGGATGGGTACCGATTGAACAACTGTCCCAGAAAGGGTCTGGCCTTCGAGATCAACACGGGAGTCCGACCGTGCCATTTCAAATTTCACAGCGCGCCGACCATATCGTGAATGATTTTTTTGAATGGGTACAAAACAATCGCGCCCTCATTAATACGCGTGACGAACCATTAGCCGACCCCAATCAATTTCGACGCATTCACTTACTCCTTGGCGATTCGAACATGGCTGAAGTGGCCACGGCCTTGAAAATGGGGACGACCGGCATTGTGCTCCAGCTTATTGAAGATGGCCATGCTCCGGTGGGGCTGGATCTGGAAGAACCCATTCAAACGCTGAAAGATATCTCTCGCGACAGTACCAGAAAATGGAACGTGCGTTTAGCCAATGGGCAGACAAGATCCGCGATCGATATTCAAGAAGACTTTCTCAAGGCCGCTCAAGATCAGTATGCCGGACAGGATGACGATACCGATTGGGTTCTGGATCAATGGGAGTCTGTCTTACGTGATCTTCGCGGTGATTACACGAAACTGGTGGGACGAGTTGATTGGGCCTCGAAACTGTGGCTCCTAGAATCGTTTAAAGAAGAAGAAAAACTCGAATGGGATGATCCGTGGCTCAAGAGCCTGGACTTGGAATATCATAACCTCAATCCAGAAAAAAGTTTGTACTTTGGCCTTGAAGAAGAAGGTCGCGTTCCACGTGTCACCACCAACACGGCCATCGATCTCGCCATGCAAAATCCTCCTCGCAATACCCGCGCCTTTGGTCGAAGTGAACTCATCCGTCAATTAGTCGGCAAAGAATGGAATGAAGAACCCAGTCTCGAGCCATCACTAGAACGCCGCTTTCCCCACTACGTCATCAACTGGTCCATCTTTCAACTCCGCGGCCAGCCCCCCTTCCCCATGCCCAACCCCTTCAAAACCTACGTCAAAGAAGTCCGCGAGCATTTAGCCGAACCAGAGACCCAAGTCCAACCGAATTAGGGCCCGTGAAAAAATACCTTGGATAACATCCCGTCCAGATTTGGGTCAGATTGAGTCGATCTGAGGGAGCAAAACCGCAGGCGTAGCAACGCCCACGTGGAGGATTGTGCGAGTGAAGATCGGCTCAAGATGGCCTGAAGCTGGGATGCGAAAATGGGAAGGTATTGTTTCGCGAGCCCTGAGCGCACGGGTTTCTGCGCCTGCGATGTGGGGACTGCGCCCATGAGAAGCTGGTGGCGTTCTCTTGTAAACGCCGAGGGTTTTGCCCCGCCTGTGGTGCCCGTCGCATGGCGGAAACCGCGGCCCACCTGGTTGAGCAGGTTATTCCTCACGTGCCCGTGCGCCAATGGGTGGTCTCGTGTCCTATCCCCTTGCGGCATCTGTTCGCGACCCAGCCGCAGCGGCTTTCCCCGGTGTTGCAAGTCATTCACCGCGCCCTCTCGACCTTCGTGATCCACCAAGCCGGCTTGACCCATGCCCAGGCCCAGACCGGCGCGGTGACCCTCATCCAACGCTTTGGCTCCGCCGCCAATCTCAACATTCATCTCCATTGCTTGATGCTCGATGGCGTCTATCATCTCACGGACGGGGTCCCGATCTTCCAGGCCATCCCGGCCCCCACCACTGACCAGCTGCAGGCGTTACTCACGCGGATCATCACGCGCCTCCTAAAGGCCTTAACACGCCACGGCGCGCTGATGGAAGAAGACACCGAGATTCCGTACCTGACCGACCCCGATGCCGATCCCGCCTTGGCCCCGCTGCAGGCAGCCGCCTGCACCTACCGCATTGCCCTTGGCCCCCGAGCGGGACAAAAAGTGCTGACATGGAAAGATCCGGCCGTGCGCCTGGCCAGTCAAGAGGCACCACAGCCAAAGGGCTGTGTGAGTGCCCAGGGATTTAGCCTGCATGCGGATACCTGGTGTGGACCTCATCAACGGCAGAAACTCGAACAGCTCTGTCGCGACATCACCCGTCCGGCCCTGGGCCATAAACGCCTGCGCCGCACCCCGGCCGGCGAGGTCGTGTTGCAACTCAAAACGCCCTACCGCGATGGCACCACCCATCTCGTGATGACCCCGCTGGAATTCCTCCAACGCTTGGCCGCGCTCGTCCCGCGTCCCCGGCTGCATCTCATTCGCTTCCATGGGGTGCTGGCCCCCAACGCGGCGCTGCGGTCCCAAATCGTCCCCGGTGAGCCCGACCAGGTGCTGAACACCACCGAGGGGAACGACGATTCCCTCTCTGCCTCCACACGGGCTCGTATGAGCTGGGCCCAATTACTCAAACGCGTCCTTGAATTCAAGTAGCAAGTGCAATTCTTTCTCAAATAAGTGGGACGAAGTGATTGTTGAATAGTTGGTTGGGGGTTCGATACCCTCGTGTTTTTCTTGGACGATTATTGAGGAGGTCGACGGCCTCAGTCACCTGTTGCCAGGAGATCGTCCGAAAATCCGTGTGTTTCGGGAAGAACTGTCGAAGGAGTCCGTTGGTGTTTTCATTGATGCCTCGCTCCCAGGAGGAATAGGGATGGGCAAAAAAGGTGGTGGCCTCAAGGGCGCGGGCAATCCGTTCATGCTTCACAAATTCTGAGCCATTATCAAAGGTGAGGGTCTTCACGCGCTCTTTGAAGGTGCGAAGGAGTCGGATGATGGCCCGGCTCACCACGTGGGCGGACCGGTTCAAGACTCGAGAGCAGACCGTATACAATGAGGCTCGGTCCACCACCGTCACCAGCACGCTTTTTCGATCTTTCCCAATTACCGTATCACACTCCCAGTCCCCGAGGCGTTCTTTCTTGTCCACTTCTTGGGGACGCTCCGTGATCGAAATGCGATTGGGAATACAGGAGGCGCGGGCTCCCGAGCCATATCGCTTGCGGCGATGGCGACGCCCTTGATGAAGAAATGGTTGTAATTCCGCTTTTCGGGTGGCATCACTGTAGATGAACCGATAAATCGTTTCATGACTGAGGCTGAGAGCATGGTGTTGTTTCAGGTACCCGCTGCCTTGCTCCGGGCTTAAGTATTGCCGCACGAGCTGCGTGATCAAGTGCGCGTGTTCATCCGTGAGCGTGCGAGACTTCTGTCGATTCGCGTCGTGTTTTCGATGCTTCACGATCTGCCTGGCCCAGTGATAGGTATACACATGACACTGCGGATAGGTATTCCGTTTGAGTTCTCGACTGACTGTTTGAGGGGTGACGGCCAAGGGCCTCAGCAATCTGCTGTTGTGTTTTCCCTTCCCGTAGCGCTTGCCAGATGTAAAACCGTTCTTCGGTGCCTAGGTGTTGGTAGTGTGTCATACGTGCAGTTCCTCCGGTGACATGGATTGGTTCAGCCCCTCATCCTACCCAATTCGGGTGGCGAGAGAAATTGCACTTATTGTATGAATCCGCGTTGACCCCTTTTTTTTCCACTCGGAATATCTTGAATGACAAGAGTAGGGAAGAGAAAGTCTTATTTAGTCAACCAAAGATTTGACCCCTTTTCGAATGGCATTAGGCGTCACGAATTCGTCAGTAACCCTTTGAAAATGTGACCACGATCACAGAATCAATTGAACCCGATTAGATCCCCTAGGCAGTACTATATGATGAACAAAGGGGCACCTCCACATCGTGACAGACAAGCTGCGCAGTTATGACGTTGCCCACAGGGAGCTGATTCCGGAGGCCATTCATGAGACTGATCGGTATGCAAACAATCGGGCAGAGCAGTCACATGAAGCGACCAAGGTCAGGGAGCGGAGTATGCGGTGGTCCCACATCTCGGAGTTCAAATCGAAGGTGTAGGCCCAGAGATTCGCGCCCGCCCATGCAGCTGTCTATAACCTGATCAATCTGGGACGGCATCTGGTATCCGCCGGTAGATGCACTTAACAGCGCGCTTACCCTGGTTCACCAGAGTAAACGGGTTCGCTTCTTTAATGCGGTGGATCTGGTGAATGCGCTTATCAAGGAGCAGACCGCTGGCAACCCGGGTCAGATGGCTCGGCGGCTGAGCCAGGTGAATGCCGTTATCTTGGATGAGCTGGGTTATATGCCGTTCCCCAAGTCCGGCGGCGCCTTGTTGTTCCATCTAATCAGCCAGTTGTATGAGAAGACCAGCCTTATCGTCACCACCAACCTCAACTTTGGAGAATGGGTGCAAGTATTTGGGGATGCCAATTGACATTGCTAGACGCTTGTTTGCTGCAAGACAGTCTGACACAGCCGCTTCTGACGCGTATCCGACAAATTTGCCGGAACTGATCGTAGAAACATGGAGAAAAGTGCCAAACCAATCTGACGGTACATAGGGCTGTCACAACCTATCAGTACCCCAGTTACAAATTACTTTTTGAGGAACCGCTGTACACCCCGAGCCAGCCCATACCCTATGGGCAGTATCACGAGGAACGGAACGAGTCCGTATATAAGCACGCCTATTGGTCCAAATAACCCTCCACCAACAGACCCAATTGTTCCTAAACACACAGCGACAATAAAGAAGGCAAACAGTGTTCTTCGCGGTGCGCCGGAAGGTAGCTTTTTCATGAAATAAAACAGGAGCATAACCGAGAGGATGCCGACGATAAAAAACAAATGCTCCGATGATGCTACAGTAACGTGTGGCGGGACCTCTATCCTTGTATTCAGCCGACCGAAACGGTAGAAGAAAAAAGCGTGTTGAATGACATTCATATACAAACCATACGGAATTGCACGAATGTACGAAAATGTATTATTCATAAAGCAGATGGAAAGGGTTGCTGTAGAGTATACACGCTAGACCAGATATTCAGGGGCCGGTTATTCACGACTTCAAGTTCATCGAAATCGAACTTGGTATGACGCATCAAGTACTCTTCGATGATAGCGTCAAGGTCTTCGTCGTTGATTTCGATCTTGTCCTCGACGAAGCCTTCATCGCGGTAATATTTTACCGGGGAAACATCATGCATGATTCACCCGCTCCGTTGTTTATTGGTATCCGCAAGATCGATGTTTCTATCCTGATCCAGTTTACCACCATGCTGGAAATCCATTCCACCGTTTTGTGCGATCTGGATGCAACCCTCTTCTAGCACTTTCTCGCGAGCCTTTGAGGGGTCCTAGGGGTTTTTCGTCCAAAACGGACAAAAAACGGATCATACGCAATATATGGTTTTCCGGATCATGCAGAATTGAGGGTTCTGGCCGCACCATACGATCAGGTGCAAATATTTTAAGGGCACTCCTCGTGGGTTATATCGCCTCTCCTTTGGAGCGAAGCACGTCGTCAAGTCTGGTGTGTCGCTGCAGCATCTCACCCGCCTCCGCCGAAGCGCTCCGGCGCGCAGGCAGGCGCTGCCTCTGCCAGGCGTCAGGGGCACTTGGTGCATGGGAAGGGCACGATCAGATCGTACAGCTACGCAAGAAAGAAAGCTCACAGGAAGGAAAGGCAGGGACAAGAAGTTCCAGGTATTCAGAACCGGATGGCGTTAGGGGTAGAACCATATATTGCGTATGATCCCAAAAACCGCTATAGACCGCGCCAGCCGCGGCTTCTAGAGGTGTATTACTTTTTTTGAGGATTTTGAATTTCATTGCTTTGAAGCTCGAAAATCAATGACTTACGGCTGTTATGTCCTATTTCGAGGGAAAACCCCCAGTACCCCATGGGGTCTCCCGAGGTTGAACAGATTAGATACAGCGGCATGAGCCGTCACGAATCTCGCTGCTGCCCACCTCCGCTTCGTATCGGCGATCAGCTGTCGTCATCGCAGAGTTTCCTGATAACCCCGTCGAAGTCCGTACCATCGCTCTTGTTCTTGTCCCTCACGGCTCACACCGGCATGGAGAGAGAACCCACTGGCCTCTGCCACCCGCTCCAGTCCCGGGTCTGGTCTGTCCAGTGGCCGGAGGTACACCATCTCTGACGTTCTGACTGACTCGTCGAACCGCACCCCGTCTCGGGCTCCCCGCAGGACCTTGACATAGCATCCATACTCGGACGTTGAGCGAAAACGCAGCTTATCTGTCCTATCCTCATCCTCTACTACGGGCAAACTTTCATCTTGACATCCAGGTTGAAGCTGTAACCACCGCTCTTTTTCTTGTTGATATTGAAGTTGTCGCCTTCATAACCATCGAATTGATTCCAATACACCCCACCCTGAGATGGTTTCATCTTGAGAACGCTTTTTGCGATCTTTCCAGCTGTACCGTACGCTCTTACTTCCATGTACCTATACTTGGGTTTCTGGTCAATTATTTCGAAGACGAAAGTACCCTTTTTTCCTGCTGCGACATCTTGTTGTTTCTGGATTTCCCCTCTCGAATTGGTCGAGTTGTTCCAGTGAAAGATCTTAACAAGGATGTCTGGGCTGCTTTTCTCACAGCTTTTGTTTTTGATGTTATCAACTTTGAGAAAGTACTGATCAGCAAAGGCTGCCCCGGCTGCCGCGGCTGCCGGGTTAGCCAGGGTTGCTAGCACAGCGATACTACATGCTACCGTAAGCCCTCTCGCCGAGAATTGCATTTTGATTCCTCCTAGGTGTGAACCCTTCCGAGAATCACCCATGATTTGGGCGAACTCCCGGTCATACGGAATTTAGGGTTCCAGAAATATGAATTAGTAATCGCCCACCAATAACCCTGTTCCAAAGATCAAGGAGCAGTCTGTAGCCCTCCGCGTTCTATTTGGTGGCTAATGGCCACCCTCCCTTTCTTGTGTCGCTGCACGATCTCACCAGCCTCCGCCGAGCCTACTCCGCCGAAGGCTACGCAGGCCTGGAGCGCCTGCGCGTTTACGCGCTGTAGCCGATACAACGCGCAAACGCGCAGGCAGGTCGTGCCCTCTTCTCACGCCGCAATGGTCCAGAACGCCAGGAAGAAGCATCCTCCGACCTGGCTCAGGAGAGATGCAGCAGCTACAAATTTACCAGAACACTAAATTCTGTATGATCCGGTTTTACGGTCTCAGCTGACACACGCTACGCTTTCAGTTTACCAGCTGAGTTGATTTTATTGCTCTCTACTCGTAATTGCAACAATTTGTCCTTAGCCCGCTCCGTGGTAGGTGTCGATTGAATCGCCCCCAGTTCTCTAGACGCTCGCCAGCCGTTTTTCGTACTGCTCTTCATACTCTACCGGCGACAGCTGGTTATTAAAACCGTGGTGGCGCCAAGCGTTGTAAAACATCTCTATATAATCAAATACATCACTGCGGGCTTCATCGAGAGTTGTGTAGACGTGACGTCGAACTCGCTCGCGCTTGAGTAGTTGGAAAAAGCTCTCGGCAACTGCATTGTCATGACAGTTCCCGCGCCGACTCGTACTTCCCTCCAGGCCATGTTCGCGCAGAAAGTCTTGCCAGTCATAACTGGTGTACTGGCTACCCTGGTCTGCATGCACCATCACTTGTGTTTTGGGGTTGCGCCGCCATACCGCCATCAATAGCGCATCCAGTACCAGTTCCTTGGTAATTCTGGACTTCATTGACCAGCCAATCACGCGCCGGGAGAATAAGTCCACGACCACCGCTAGATACAGCCAACCCTCATGGGTGAGGAGTGGAGTAAGAAGCAGGGCGTAGTCGAACTATTTCCCTGCTTCTCCTCCCCGAACCGTACATGCGCCTCTCAGCGCATACGGCTCTCCACCTCGTCGTGGCTCATGGCCATACATGTGTGTTGCCTTTCACTGATTCTCAAAGGTCTTCACCTCTCTCCAGTCAGCTAGTCTGCTTCACACCTCGACGAAGCTGCTCCCCTTCGCCCTGTAACAGGCTCTCCCTGTCTCCGACTACTACGGGAGCTCCGCCAGCGATGGGGGCATCGGGATCACACTCCCTTGGCATCCTCACCATCGCCTTCCCCAGTTCACATGTTGGACTCCACCATGCGGGGGAGGTTGCCGGTCGCAATCTTTGCCCTTGCTTGCCGCAAGTCGTCACGGACGCCGCGTGCTAGCTACGCACTCCACGCCGCTCAGTGGTGGTACGCATACATCTCGCACCGCCACCCGATATCAGCTCATACCTGTACCCGATATCTGTCCGTGAACCTCCTGGTAAGCCGTGTAGGAGGTGGTGACATTTCAACCCACAGACGCGCATCAACCGGTTCGTGTTCCTCAACCTTCCCGCACTCAGCCTAGAGACGCATCTTGGCGTAACGGCTTCGCCTCACGCCCCGTTTCCCACGGGCTTCGTCACCCTGCCAGTGCATAGCAGGTCACCGCCGTTTCGGCTCTCGCTTTTCCGTAGCGAAAAGCGGGTATCAGACTTATTCCTCCTTGTTTAGTCCTTCCACATTCCAAACATGCTCGCGCTTCGGTAGCGTCTTCCATGACACCTCCGAAGGCTGGGCGCACTATGCGTGATATCTGTCACCCACGCCTCATTCGGTGTGGCGGTATTGAACTGACGCTGCAGCCGGTTTGGAACAGCGACATTGGGTGGCCCGCTGCGATGTCGTGGTCGTCGATAGCCAACCTGGGCCTTAAATAGGGGTCAAAATAGGGGTCAAGTCGATTGCTTCAGAATACTTTCAATCACCTCGTTCATTCTAGCGGCAAATCCCTTCTCGTCTCGTTTCTTCTTTCTGACCTGGTGGGTGATAAAACTCACCGAACCGCTATGACGCAGATTGAAGCAGGGCGCAATGTCCTGAAGTTTCACCTCCGCTAATTCCTGACACAGATACATCGCCAGTTTCCGAGCCTCATTCCCTTTTTGCGGCCCTTTCACTACCATGGTCAGCCGGTCTGGTGTCGTGCGATAGGCCTTGGCCACCCCAGTGATCATAGTGTCGATTGCAAGACTCGGCTGGATCACCTGCCCTTTCTCCTCCGCTTCAAGATCCGGCAGTAATTCGTCATAGACCCAAGATTTGAACTCCTGCCCTCCCATAATGGCCGCCCTATTACCCCGTTGGTAAAAATACTCGATTTCTTTATCGTTGCCCTCTAGCACGTAGCGAGCATACCCGCGATACCGGTGCACATGCCCAAGCAGGCGATACGTCGGTTCCCGGCACAACCACGGTGCCGGCTTCGCTTGACCGATATATGTCGGATAGCTCGACCAGGGATAATCAGACAAATTCGTGACCAGCGGCCGTATGCCGTCAAGAGGGTTTCGATGGATATACCGGGACACGTGGAGCAAATAGGCATCGTGCTCCACCAAAATGGCTTTATAGCGGCCTCGAAACAAAGAGCCATCAGTACGTTTGAGACGATTATGCCGTTGCGTATACACCCCGTTAAGATGGCGCATCATGCGACTGAGATTGGCCCTGGGAGTTTCCAGCAAGACATGATAGTGATTGCCCATCAAGCAATAGGCATGAATCACACCCTGGAAGCGGGTATGCAGCTCGGCCAACGTGTCGAGAAAGGCTCGATAGTACCGGGCATCATGAAACACCGGGTGCCGAGCCCGGCCACGATTCATGACATGATACACCGCATGCTCGTATTCCATCCGAGGAGGTCGAGGCATGACCAGCGTCTAACTACTTTTTTATCATGAAGCAAGTGACTTGACCCCTTTTCCGCGTTAGAGTGGCCTAGACTTCTGGATCTTTTGGCCGCTCACGCTCATTCCTCCTTGGGCGCTGAATACTGTCGATCCATTCCCTTGGCAGAAAGTTGTTCTGGAACATACCGAATACATGGTTCTACCCATACCGATTCGCAATCCTGACTACAATGGTATCAATCCCATGTTGGTGCAACCGTTGGTCCTTTTCTGCCCCCTTTTGCAAAGGGGGGTAGGGAGGATTTGAGGCGGGCGGGGTGACGTCACCCCGCCTGCCTAGCCCGAGGTGCACGGGAGAAATCTGTAGTGGTCCAGTGAAAATGGACAGGGAGAAAAGGGGATTGTGTGAATAAGCCCAGACGGCCCTCGCTGAGGATTTGGCCTGGGTGTTGGAAAAATTTGTCGTCCATATTTGCCCCTCACTGGCCGATCACGGCTTGGTTGATACTGGAGTATTCCCTTGATCGGTCTTCGCCGCCTGTGCCTCAAACGTATTGGGACTCTGATAGCCCAAGGTCGAGTGAAGCCGCTCACTATTATAAAACATCGCCAGGTAATCAATCACGCTTAGCGTGGCCTCGGCCCGTGTGTCGGGTGGTTCCTCCGTGAAGCCTTCTTCTTTCAGGCTCCGGAATACCCGTTCCACAACCGCATTGTCATAGCAATTGCCCTTCCGACTCATACTGCACCCCATCTCGGCGTCCCGGAGCTGCTGTTGATACTCCGCACTGGCATACTGACTGCCGCGATCCGAGTGATGGAGCAACCCTGGCTTGGGGTGACGTTGCCCAATGGCCCTCTGCAAGGCCTGCGAGACTCAGCACGTCGCCATGGAGGCCGCACAGGCCCAGCCCACGACTTTGCGGGAAAACAGCTCCACCACAATCGCGAGATACAGCCACCCTTCCTGGGTCCAGAGGGCGGTGATATCACTGCCCCCCACTCGATTAGGCGCCGCGACCGTAAATTGCCGGTTGAGTATATTAGGGGCAAGGGGCAAGGCATGGCGGCTATCCGTCGTCTGCGGACACCGCCCTGTGCCCGTGGGCTTCAGATTCGCCTGGCGCATCAGGGTCCGTGTCCGATCGCGACCGATCGCATGCCCAGCCTGTTGCAAGGCCTGACTCAGTCGGCGCGAGCCCTAGCTGCGACGAGAGGCCCGATGGAGTTGCTGAACCTGAAGAATCAGCGCTGGATCTGCCTGCGCCCGGCCTCCTCCACGTTGCACAAACCGATAATACCCACTGGCACTCACCTCGAAGACGGCACAGCGCAGCCGGACAGGATACGTCTGCCGTTCACGGTGAATGAAGGGATATCTCAGATGTTGTGGGTGGCGAAGAAGGCCGTCGCTGTTTTTAAGATGTCGCGCTCCATCCGTAGGCGCTGATTGTCCTCGCGTAACATGCGTAATTCGGATTGCTCGGGCGTCTGATGCCCCTGGCCGGGGAAGGCCGCGTCCTGATGGTGCTGCTGTTCGCGCTTCCAGCGCGAGAGCAATTTGGCCGTGATCCCTAAATTCTGGCCGGCTAGGGTCAGGGTATAGCCTTGTTCCATAACCAGGGCCACGGCGTCGCGCTTGAACGCGGCTGTGTACTGTCGTCGTCTTGTTTCCATTGAACCCCTCCTGATGGGTATTGTCCCTTTTCCAGGTGTCCCATTCAACTAGACCACTACAATCTCCCCTCACCCCTCTTTGGCAAAGAGGGGGATCCCTTCACTTGGCGAATGGGCATCTGTGCGGCTCACCCTGGCAGATATTCTGCGGCTTAGTCCCCTTCCCCCAAGATTTCAAATGCTAGAACCATAAATTCTGTATGATCCGAAAAACAACTCAACAAAGTCGAGCTGGCTAATCGGTTCACGCGTGCCATTGCTGTTGGCAATCCACGGAATTCCTTCATGCCGCAAAAGAGGAGCAGGAAATTGCAGAAAGCTGCAATCGGCTCATCAAAAACGCCATTATTTGTTGGAATTACTTGTATCTCTCACAAAAACTAGAGGGGATAGAAAGCGGACAGAATCGAGACAACCTGCTCCTATCGATTGCGACCCATTCCCCTATGTCCTGGGCACATATCAATCTTCTTGGCGAATACGACTTCTCAGATGAAAAACTCAGGGATTCCTTCGGTATCAAGCCCCCAAAATTAGCATGCCAGCCTGCTCAAAATTTGGAAGTATAGGAAGCAGTCTTCAATCCTAGTTTACAAGCACCTTGAAGAAATCCTATGGCCGTTTGTGTACCTTTGTTGGGCTAGACCCCTTATGCGTAAATCCCAATGAGGGGGAACCGCTTGTCAAAGAATTGGAGGGATTGTGGAAATACCGCGTCAAACGATTTCGCATTGTGTACGCTATTGATCGCAGGCATAAAGTGATTCGAGTCATGGCAATAGGGCATCGACGGAGCGTGTACGAAGAGGTCACCGAGGGCCTTCATCACCAGGCGTAAGAATCAGATCGGGCAAATGCGAGAGAGCCTCATCTTCGAAAGCACGAGTGGTGAATTTATGGAAAAATCCTTGACTGAACAGGAGACCTGGAACTGTTTCTCCACCTCTTTCCGCTGGACTATACGAGCCTGCCTTGCTTGAACCTAGAAACGGCAGTTGGGCGTAAAAAATGCCGTGTTAGATATTGGTGTGCATGGTGAAATACAAAAAGTCGTGTTCACCTCGGTGGTGATGAGGCCTTGCAGCCCTGCATGTTCTCGGTCATAATTTAAATATACATGGATATCTTATTTAGGAATTAGCTACTCACCACAAGTTCTTTGGTATGGATTTAACTCGTCGCAAGCTTTTTCAACTCGGTGGATTTAGCGCCCTCGCTGGGCTCACCAGCATTACCAGTGGGTGTGATCTCGGCAGCATGTTTGCGGTGCCGGCTCGCGACACGCTGTATTTCACGCCGAATGATCAGTTTTACACCGTCAATTACATGGACTCTCCGTACAACTTGTCGCGGGACTTGGATCAAGAACAATGGCAGATGGTGATCAAAGGGGCGGTTTCGAATCGGATGGTTTTACGTTGGCGTGACCTGTTGAATCGTCGATCGTTTACCCAAGTCTCAACGTTGATATGCATTGATACCCTTCCTGGCGGATCGAGCATCAGCAACGCCATTTGGCGAGGCATTTCTTTAAAAGAATTGTTACTTGAAGCCGGGGCGGATGCCGAAACGGCGCGCGATGTGATTTTTCGAGGAGCGGATGCCTATCATGATAGCATCCCGTTTGAACGTGCGATGCAAGATGAAGTCATGCTCGCCTATCTTATGAACGGTGAGAAGCTTCCGAAGGCTCATGGTTTTCCCGTGCGACTCCTGGTGCCAGGATTGTATGGAATAAAAAACGTAAAATGGATCACCGAGATTGAGGTCTACAACGGCGACTATCAAGGCTATTGGCAACGCAAGGGGTGGACCGATGAGGGAACGATCCACATTTTTTCACGCTTCGATAGTCCTGGACATTATCAGGACGTACCCGGCCCCAACATTCACTTTCGGGGAATTGCGTTCGGAGGGCCACATTCGATTTCGAACGTTCAACTGAGTTTTGATCAAGAAAAAACCTGGGTTGAAGCGGAGATTGAACCACCCCATTCACCATGGTCTTGGGTGATCTGGAATTATCACTGGAAGGATGTGCCGCCTCAAAAAACGTTGGTCTTCGTCCGTGCCATCGACACCACTGGTAAAGTCCAAACCTCAGAAATTACCCGACCTCAACCCAATGGCGCCACCGGCCTCCATAGCATCGTGGTGAATGTCTATAAAGCCCAAGCTGCACCCGCCTGACTTAGGTCTCGCGCAAGACTTTCAACTATCCAAATCAAGCTTTATTCGAAGGTCTTTGAGTTGTGCCTGGCTCACGGATGATGGTGCTTCGGTCATCATGCACTGGGCTTTTTGGGTTTTGGGGAAGGGTATGACATCTCGAATGGATTCGGTTTTGCCAAGAAGCATGAGCAATCGATCCAATCCAAACGCAATGCCGCCATGGGGTGGGGCGCCGTAATCCAGCGCGTCGAGCAGGAACCCAAACTTTTCTTGAGCCGCATCTTTTGTGATACCCAAGAGATCAAACATTTTTTGCTGCACATCGCGTTGATGAATACGAATACTTCCCCCGCCTATTTCGAATCCATTCAGCACCATGTCATAGGCCTGAGCACGAACGTCGAGGGGGTTGGTCTCTAATTGGGAAAGGTCTTCGGCAAATGGTCCGGTGAACGGATGATGGAGTGCCACGTATCGACGCTCCCCTTCGTCATATTCCAGCAAAGGAAAGTCCGTGATCCACAACGGTTCCCATCGTTCACGATCCACCAACTTCAATTCTTCGCCAAGATGTAACCTGAGTCGACCTAACACGTCATAGGTCACGGCGGGTTTGTCAGCGATAAATAGCATGAGATCACCCGGTTCGGCATCGGGAAGCGCGTGTTGAAACGGTTCGGCCTTGAGGAATTTGGCAATGGCGGAATCGAGCTTCCACCCCTCGGTAATTTTGACCCAGGCTAACCCTTTTGCCCCAAAACCTTTGGCCACATCAATCAAGCGATCGATTTGGTTTCGAGCAATTTGCCCGCCTCCTTTCACGACTAAGCCCCCTACCAACCCACCGGATTCAACGGTATTGCGAAAAACTTTGAACTCCACGTGCTTGGCCACTTCATTTAAATTTCGAAGTTCAAGATCAAATCGCCGATCGGGTTTATCCGTTCCATAACGGTCCAAGGCTTCTTGATAGGTCAAGCGCGGGAATGGAGTCGGCAAAGTAATGCCCGCGGCTTCCTTGCACACTGTAGCAATGAGCTCTTCGCCCAACGCCAAAATATCATCCTGCTGTACAAACGACATTTCTATATCAATTTGCGTAAACTCTGGTTGTCGATCGAGGCGGAGGTCTTCGTCCCGAAAGCAGCGCGCAATTTGAAAATATCGATCGGTCCCACCAACCATGAGGATTTGCTTGAACAATTGCGGCGATTGTGGAAGTGCGAAAAACTCTCCGGGATTTACTCGACTCGGAACCAGGTAGTCCCGTGCGCCTTCCGGCGTACTTTTGGTAAGAATGGGAGTCTCCACTTCAAGAAACCCGCGTTGATGAAGATGTTGACGCACGTGGTAGGTCACATCATGACGAAGCTGAAGCAATTGCTGCATCCTTGGACGTCGCAGGTCGAGATAGCGATGTTTGAGGCGGATAGATTCTGTCGCATCAACATCGTCTTCAATGAGGAAGGGTGGCGTTTTGGACTGATTGAGAACGGTCAGCGTGGAGACTTCAATTTCAATTTCCCCGGTTGCCAATTGAGGATTCAGGGATTCTTCAGGACGAATTCTGACCTGCCCGGTTGCAGCGATGACATACTCGTTTCGTAAATCATTTGCCTGACTGTGAATGGATGCCTCTTTCTCGACATCAAACACGAGTTGGGTTACGCCATAGCGATCCCGCACATCTATAAATAACACTCCTCCATGGTCGCGACGACCATGGACCCAGCCCATGAGCGTCACAGTGTGGCCAACATGTGTTCCGGTCAATTCACCACAAGTATGTGTTCGTGTCACTCTCGTCCTCTATCTTTTTGGTGCTCGCCGTTTGGTTGCCGTTTTTCTTATTGGAGCCGATCCTCTTTTCGAGAAGGTGGATCGGCCACTCGGACCCTTACGTGTATGACCTTTGGCAGACGCCACTCCTGGCTTCGACGATCTTTTGGGGAAGGCGAACGGCCTACCACCTCCCTTCGTTGTTTGAACTCTCCCAGAAGCCCCTCGCGAACTCAACGGTCTTCTCGAGAAACTTGAACGTTTTGCGTTCCCCGAGGTTCTTGGAGCTTTAGTGGAATCCCCTCGCTGGTTGAATGGTCTTTTCGGTAAGCCCGAGCGTCTATCATTTCCTTTGGCCGGTTGAGCCTTCCTTGAAGCTACTCGCGGACTCAAGGGTCTTTTTGATAAACCCTGTCGACCAAATTTTCCTGTACCAGTTGGTCTTTTTGCTGAAGTGAATCGCGGCTTCGCCGCATCACGTGGGAAGAGTTTTTTCAACGGCTTTCGTGGCATTTTAGAGGAGGAAGTATCGCTAGGTTTTACACGATTTTTCAAGTATGGCTTGGCACGTGGAGAGCGAGGTTTTTCCTCCGTCGTGGATCGATGAAGAATGGCCCGCAAGGCATTGGCTTCGGCATCTGTTGCATAGCGAAAGGTGCCAGGTGCTAAGCCACGTAATTGGAGTGGGCCAAAGCGTGTACGCTTGATTCGCAGGACCCGATGTCCGCAGGCTTCGACCATCCGTTTAATTTGGTGTTTCTTTCCCTCGCGAATGGTGATTTCTAGCCAAGAATTAGATTTGGCTTTTCCAGCTTTTTTCACATCTGCCGGCGAAGTCACTCCATCCTCCAGCGCCACCCCTTCTTTCAGCATTTTGATTTCTTCATCCGAAAACACACCCGATACCTTGATCACATAGGTTTTGGGCACATGATAGCGAGGATGGAGGCAGGCTTGAGCAATCATGCCATTATTCGTGAGGAGTAAAAGACCTTCAGCATCAAAATCTAGACGGCCGACTGGAAAGACGCGTACTCTTACGCGACCCAATAGATCGGCAACTGTGCCGCGGCCCAAAGGATCGTTCATGGTTGTGACACAACCTGGTGGCTTATTGAGTAAGACAAAAACCTCTGGCTCGGCGGTTTCAATATGGGTTCCATCGACCTTAACGTGATCAATCACAGGATTAATACAGGTTCCAATCAAGCGCACGACCTCGCCATTCACCGTCACTTTTCCCTCTCGAATCAACGTTTCCGCCGCTCGTCGCGAACTTAACCCACTCGCGGCAATGACTTTTTGAAGGCGAACACTTGTTTCTGATGTTTTGCTCATTCCCATTCAATCGTACTTGGTGGTTTGGAGCTAATATCGTAGACCACTCGGTTGACGCCTTTCACTTCGTTGATGATCCGATTGGAAACTTTACCTAAAAATTCATGTGGCAATTGAGCCCAATCAGCAGTCATCCCATCAACACTTGTCACAGCTCTCAAACCGATGACATGTTCATACGTTCGTCGGTCACCCATCACGCCAACGGTCCGAATGGGCAACAAGACGGCAAAGGCTTGCCACGTTTTACGGTACAGACCATGTGTGTGTAACGCGTCAATAAAAATGACATCCGCGTCACGAAGGATTGCCAATCGCTCAGGAGTCACAGCGCCCAACACCCGAATCGCTAACCCAGGCCCGGGGAAGGGATGCCGAAGAACCAGGTCATCGGGCAACCCTAATTCCTTTCCCAGCCCTCGCACTTCATCTTTAAAGAGCTCTCGAAGCGGTTCGATCAGCTTCAATTTCATTTTTGCTGGCAAGCCCCCCACATTATGATGCGTTTTAATCGTGGCAGACGGGCCTGTCTGACTCACGCTTTCAATGACGTCGGGATATAAGGTGCCTTGAACAAGATAGCGAACCTTCCCAATCTTTTTGGCTTCGTGATCAAAGACTTCAATAAATTGTCGACCAATAATTTTTCGTTTTTTTTCAGGGTCGCTGGTTCGACCTAACGCCTTCAAAAATCGTGCCGATGCATCGACCATCCGATACTGAAAATGTTGCGTACCAAATACCTTTCTGAGTTGCTTGACTTCATCCTTTCGCATCACGCCATTATCAATGAAGACACAGGTCAACTGTTTTCCAATGGCTCGATGAGTCATAGCCGCAGCCACCATGCTATCCACTCCCCCACTCAACCCACAGATCACCTTGTCCCGACCAACTTGGGTGCGAATATCGGCAATTGAATTTTTTAGAAAAGACCCCATCGTCCAGGTGGCCTTGGCGCCACAGATTCCCTGCACAAAATTCTTCAGAATGTGTTTCCCGTGAACCGTGTGGGCGACTTCCGGATGAAATTGCAGACAGAAGAAGCGATGTTGATGATTGGCCGATTTCATGGCCGCGATGGGAGAGTTTTCCGTCCTGGCAATTGGTGTAAACCCTGTAGGCAACTTTTCTATCCAGTCTCCGTGCGACATCCACACCGAGAATGGCCCTTTTTTATCGAGTCCCTTGAACAGGTCCGAGCCATCAAGAATCTGCAACTCCGCCCGCCCGAACTCTCGCCGTTTGGCCTGCCCGACTTTCCCTCCCATGTAATGCGCCACCAACTGCATGCCATAGCAAATCCCAAGGATGGGCACGTCTTCTTGCAAAATCTCCTTGGCCCAACGTGGTCGTCCGACACGTGTGACACTCGCCGGTCCACCGGAAAGAATAACCCCTTTGGGTCGATGTTCACGAATCGTATGAAGGGATGCTGAGGCAGGAAGAATGACAGAGTGAACGCGGGTTTCGCGAATACGACGCGCAATTAATTGGGTGTACTGAGACCCAAAGTCAAGAATAACAATCGTATCGTGACAGGACGCCATGGATGGTCTGCAAATTTACAATGTTGTGGAGTCCTGCGCATGAAGGACAATCTAATTATTGGGGAAATCGTGATGCGTAAGCCGTGATGCGTAATGCGTAAGGGGAAAAACAAAAAGTTTTTTTTTACGCTTTACGCATTACGCTTCACGCATCACGGTTTTCATTCAACATCGGCCCTGTAGTTGGGTGCTTCCTTAGTGATGACGACATCATGGACATGGCCTTCCCGTAATCCGGCTTGCGTTAATCGAATAAACTGGGCCTTTTGTTGCAATTCGGAAAGAGATCGGCATCCACAATATCCCATGCCGGACTTCAAGCCACCAACCAACTGATAGACCACATCCGACAAAGGCCCTTTGAACGGGACCCTCCCCTCAATTCCTTCAGGAACAAGTTTACCTGGAGCTTGGCCTTCTTGTTGGTATCGATCCCGCCCCCCTCGTTGGAGTGCGCCCAGGGATCCCATTCCACGATATTCCTTGTAGGTTCGACCTTGATAGAGGACGGTTTCGCCAGGAGATTCTTCCGTTCCAGCAAATAACGACCCAATCATCACCGCAGAGCCCCCTGAAGCGAGCGCCTTGGTAATATCTCCTGAATATTTTATTCCACCATCGGCCAGGACTGGGATTCCTGTTCCAGTCAGGGCTTCCGCGCAATCGGCAATAGCCGTTAACTGCGGCACCCCGGCCCCAGACACAATGCGTGTGGTACAGATCGACCCTGGGCCCACCCCCACCTTGACGGCATCGGCCCCAACATCAGCTAAGTCTTTGGCTGCTTCAGCCGTCGCAATATTTCCGGCGAGCACATCCATGTCGGGATAGTGTTTTTTAATATATTTCACCGTATCGATCACGCTCTGCGAATGTCCATGCGCCGTATCGACGACAATCATATCAATCCCGGCTTTCATCAGCCGCTCGACCCGCTCCTCAACATCCTCGCCAACACCAACTGCTGCGGCAACACGTAATCGCCCATGCTTATCCTTACACGCTGTGGGATATTGAATTTGTTTTTGAATATCTTTGATGGTGATGAGGCCCTTGAGTTCAAACGCGTCATTCACCACTGGAAGTTTTTCAATCCGATGCTCATGAAGAATTTCACGGGCTTTGGTCAAGGTGATCCCTACGGGAACGGTGACAAGATTCTTGCGCGTCATAATCTGAGAAACAGTGAGATCCATTCTCGATTCAAAACGGAGATCGCGATTCGTCAAAATCCCCACTAACTTTTTGTCCTGGGTCACCGGAACCCCTGAAATGCGGTAGGTAGACATGATGTGGTGAGCATCCCGAATGGTTTGGTTTGGAGAAATCGTAATGGGATCCAGGATCATGCCACTTTCTGATTTTTTCACCTTATCCACTTCCAGGGCCTGGGCCTCGGGAGAAATGGCTCGGTGAATAACCCCAATCCCCCCTTCTCGTGCCAGCGCAATGGCTAATCGCCCTTCTGTGACGGTATCCATTGCGGCACTGAGTAGTGGAATATTGAGGGTAATGTTTTTCGTGACCTGTGTATGCGTTTTGACCTCGCTCGGCACCACTTCTGATTTGGCCGGAACCAGCACCACATCATCGAAGGTCAGTCCAATTCGCGTTCGATCCCAAAGCCCCATCGTCGTCAACCTTTTCTAGCTAGTGATGTGTGAGGAGTATGAAACATGGTTCCAGGCCAGAAAAAAATTTTGAAATCCTCAAGAAATTCAGACGGAAACATGTGAGGAAACACCCATCAGGCACCATACCAGGAATTCATGAAAAAATCGATGATGAGCTCAGGACTAGACAAGGGTCCTATGAAAAGGGCTTCCAATCTCTCACCCAAGATTGGAAGCCCAAGATTATCACACGGTGCGGAGCTTATAGGGCTCGCGCAAAAATAATTTCCCCTGTTTGGGTGTCGATCCAACCCGACTGGCGGCGTTGCTCGTTCTTTCCATACCGAAGAGTATGTGCAGTCCTCACGCCTTGCCAGACAGGTGTCTCAGCACCCAAACAGGGAAAGTTATTCTTGCACGAACCCTTAGGATTCCGCACCTTCAGGCAACAGGTCAAGAGATTCAGCTTCTTCGCGGATATGTTCCTCTGCATCTTCAGCCGGCATAAAGTGTTGAACGCGCATATTACCGCTATCAACGACAAACACATGACCTTTGGGATCGACGATCAAGCCGTAGGGAAAATTAAACTGGCCTTCTGAATTGCCAAAACCACCCCACTGAGTGACGAAATTCCCCTCACGGTCGAATTTTTGAATGCGTTGATTTCCGGTATCAGTAACAAACACATCGCCCATTCCATCAATAGTAATTCCCCAAGGGGAACGGAATTGCCCAGGCTCTTGGGCTAGTGGACTACTGGCATGCCCGGCGCCAATGCCTCCCCCCCATTTGGCCACAAGTTGGGGAAGAACGTTGGTGCTGGTATCAAACTTTTGAATCCGATGATTGCCCATATCCACCACATAGATAAGGCCATCATTTGGATCCACGGCTATCCCTCGAGCAAAATAGAATTGACCATCCTTATTGCCAAAACTCCCCCACTGCATGATGAATTCCCCGTCCTCATCAAACTTCTGAATACGGAAGTTCGCGCTATCAACAACATAAATGTAGCCTCGAACTCGATCGACGGCGATTCCCCATGGCGCGTTGAATTGGCCTTCGCCATTGCCCCGTCCACCAAATTTCCTGATGAAATGGCCAAGTTTTCCATCAAATTTTTGGACTCGGTGATTGTTGGTATCACACACATACACATCACCTTTACCATCACACGCCAGCCCAGTGGGATTATTAAAATTGCCATTGGAAGTGCCAAAATTCCCCCACAGCAAAATAAAGTTTCCCGAGTTTTCAAATTTCTGGATACGATTATTGCCGTTATCAACGACGAATACCGACCCTTGGCGATCCATAGCCATTCCATAGAGAGGAGCCATAAATTCCCCACCGTGGAGCATGGAAGCTCCTCGACCCGGCTTACCCCACGTTCCCGTACACACATACCCTGAGGTATTTAAGAGAATATTGGCACTGGCGGGAACTGATGTATTATTGCCAACATCCTTGAACCATACATAGACGGTTTTAGGCCCATCCCCCGGTGAAAGTGAAAACGGAATAGATGCGCCAAACATATATTCGGGTTCAACTTCGATCCATCCGGGAATTGTGGCACTTGGTGTCATGGGATTTTCAGAAATGAAATATCCGGCCACACCGGTATCCATGTCTTTGGCGGAAATCGTGGCGACGATATCCAATGAACTGGTCATGTAAGCACCGTGGTTCATGACCAAATCTGGATTTTGTGGTGCCGCTAAGTCAATCAACAGCGGAGCCACTTCTTGTTCTTCGGAGATTGCACCCTCATTTTCGGATTCATCCACACAGGTGAGGGCATAGTAGTAGGGCGTATTGTTGGTCAAACCGATATGGAAATACGGACTGGTCACGCCTTCAATTTTTGTGCCCGTTTCTTTGGTGACCCCAGGATCTGTGCTGAAATACAAATTGTACGAAACCGCACCGGGAACCTCTAACCAACTGAGAATGGCTTCGGTATCCCCAGGTTTAGCTACCAAAAATGGAATGGGCATTCCATCCGTGCTTTCTTGATCCTTTTCAGCCTTTTCCCGCCCGCGTGTAATTTCTTCTTCAGTTGGGACAAATTTAATGACACGATGATTGCCACTATCCACTACAAACACATACCCTTCTTTGTCAACGGCAATGCCGGAAGGATAATTCACTTGAGCTTCGGTTAATCCGCGATTGCCCCAGCTACACAAATAGGTTCCATTTGAATCGAACTTTTGAATGCGATGATTGCCACTATCCACGACATACACATTCCCCAGCGGATCACAGGCCACGCCCCAAGGCGATTTGAATTGTCCGGGACCGTTTCCTTCGCGGCCCCATTTGGCCAGGAAGTTCCCGCGGGGATCGAACTTTTGAATCCGATGATTTCCTTCATCGGCAATATAGATATTTCCAACGAAATCAACCGTTAACCCGCGAGGGTAAAAGAACGCGCCATCAAAGCTACCATCCCGTCCCCATTTCACCAGCGGCGTACCGTTTGACTCGAATTTTTGGATCCGCGCATTACTGGTATCCGAAACATACAGATGGCCTTGCTGATCAGTCGTCACGCCCCAAGGCACATCAAACTTTCCAGCTTCGGCGCCTCTCCAGGCAAAGCCGAACTTGCCCCACGCCTTCATGAAATTGCCATCGGGATCAAATTTCTGAACACGGTTATTACCACTATCGGCGACAAACACATATCCGTCCGGAGTCGTGGTGAGCCCTCTTGGGTAGTAAAAGGACCCATCTTCGGAGTCCGGATCTCCACCCCAGCGGCTCAAGAATACGCCATCCTTATCGAATTTTTGAATACTGTGGTTGTCCGTATCAGCCACATAAATACAACCCTCACTGTCAATCGCAATTCCCGTGGGAGAACGAAATTCCCCATCGTCAACGCCTTCTTCACCAAACTGCATAACACACAAGTAGGGAGAAGGAATTGACATGACTTCTTCGGAACAGGGGCTTTCCCCATCTTCCGTTACGGCAGTGATTACATAGTGGTAGCACATTCCATTTGAGAGATCGCTATGCGTGTAGGGAGTCGAGGAACCTTCAATACAATTCCCTTTTTCTTTATCCACCCCAATGACCGGATTAAAATCATCTTTCCCGGCAATCGGACGCGCTAATTCGTTAGGCTTGATGCTCACGCCCTTACTCGTCATGTAATACATGTTGTAGTACATGGCATCAGGGACCGGTTCCCACGAAACAGTGATGAACCCATTTCCCGCCACGGCCTTGACCCCAGCAGGAGCAGGTGGAAACTTGTCTTGATCCTGATCTTCCCCAGCTCCCCATTCTTCTTCAACACCTTCCGCTGACAAAGCCATCCGGTGCGGCTGCTGAATGAGATCATCACTATTGAAAAAATCCCTCATAAACTTCCCCCACTAATATTCAAGTGTTACTTGATGTAATATTGTTATCCGATTGTAACCGTTGAGGAACCGAAACACTCGACAATGAAAAGTTAAATAAAACCAGCTACTTATGAAGGAAATTCTAGCAAGCCAGATTTTGGGAAGTCAAGGAAAGGGAAACGACCAAAATATGGAAACTCTACCTTAGGCATACGCACAATTGCCTATAAAAATTTGAGGCATCAAACATTGATTCTTATAGCACCATTTCATAGTGGCAAATTTCCATCCTCACAAAGACTGGAGAAAAGAAGGGAGGGACAATAGATTTTTCAATGAATACCCCATCGAGGACACGGGGTCACCTTCTCTATTAAGAAAAATCCCGGTTAACTTCGCTTGATTTGCCCCCTCGACATCTTCCGTAATACTGTCCCCAATATGCAATGCGTCTTCCGGATCAAGCACATGTTGATCTAAGGCATATTGAAAAATTTTCGGAGAAGGTTTGGCCGAACCCGCCAAACTGGAAATAGTGACGGTGTCGAAGTATTGATCTAATTTCAAACCACGAAAAATCCCAAAAAACCGCGTATCAAAATTCGAAATGACACCCAGTTCATACCCTTGCGACTTTAGTTCCTGTAGAACTCCTGGTACTTCAGGATAGACCTCCCAAACAGCTGCTGTTCCAAACGCCTCAAAGACCTCATCAAAATACTCATCAAACCCGTTAAACATGCCCACACGATAAAACACCCCGTGCACAACATCGAACCACCACAACCTTTCACACTGCTTTAATTTTTCAGGGTGCTCAATAGCAAAAATCGGAGGTGGTGCCTGACGAAACGATTCCTTGAAAGCCTGATTCACCTTCGCAGCCATCTCCTGGGATTGAGAGACGCCATATTTTTTCGCATAGCGAAGATACACCTCCCCCACCGACCCTTTCACATGAAACAAGGTCCCTGCGGCATCAAAGAAAATAACTTTAATCGGTGATGGGAACATAGAAAGTTCGAATACGCTCTCCTGAAAAACTATAGTGATCGGCCATCAAAATTGACAACCAGGATGAGGCTTACACGGATGAAATACGGATTCTCTAAAATTAAAGATGTCTATTGAAACTGCTCTGTTCACAGACACCTTGCTTGGATCGATTACGATTGGGGGCAAAAAAACAAAAACGGCGAGTAAAGAATAATCAATTCGCGGTGAGTATCGTTGTTGGCTGTCACCCAGACCCCGAAGAAAGGTTTACTTCTTTGTTTTGGTCTGTCGCTGTGTTTTTTCTAGGGCTTTCATACGGTCTCGATTTTTACGGTGTTTGCGACGAAGTTCTCGGTCTTTTTCACGTCCTTTAGGCATGTGCCATCCTTTCGATTTATGGACTACAAAAGGGAATACAAGTAGATTCCCTAGGTTCAATGTAGGACCTGAGCGAAAATAACTTGGACATCTCGCATCCAATTTTCGGGCCATCTTTGAACGGGCCTCAATCGAAAATCCCTCAACATAGCTGCGCTATGCCTCGGGTATTTCTCAATCGTTCCGTCCAAATCCGACCCAAATCTTGGCGCCATATGTCCAAGATATTTTCGCTCATGTCCTTGGTTTCTACCACATCTTCCCCTGGAATAACAACTATGTTAGTGGTTGCGGCAGGGCCATTTCATTCTTTTTATAAGCAAGGGATTCCATGAGGTTTTTTGTGCGCTCTTTTTCAGGGCAGGGCCATGCGGATGGCTAAATGGGGCTTGCCCCAGAGCAGTCTACACGCCTGCGCGATATTGGTGTAGCCTTTCAGGCGTAAGAGACTGATGGCATAGCGTCTCAGACAGGTCATGACCATTGGGCCATTGAGACTTCGTATCTGACTCCTGTCTTCATCAAAGGTGACGTCCAACACATAATGCTGCTTATTCTCCACACTCCAATGCTTTCGGTTTTGCGAGAGGATGGTCTTCGGCCCCGCCTTGTCTTTGGACTGACTCGTGACACCGCAGACCGCTTCGACGGTCGTGAGGCCCTGCTTGAGATGCGTCACTTCCCTCTCAATGCAGAAGACTTGCTGGACATGAGGAAAGTTGACATAGGCATTCAGGGAGTCATCGCACCAGATCCTGCGGGTCGTGATCTGCCCATGGCCTTTCTCGGTGGTGGCATAATCGCACCGGCGTGCTCGCAACGCTAAGGCCTCAATGTCGTGCTTCAAGGTGGGCTGGTTTCCCTTGACGGTGAAGACGAAGTCGGCGCCGCGTTCGTGCACCAGGTACTCGGCAATCTCTTTCTGGGTGAGGAGCGCATCCGCCGTGATCACCTTCCCTGCGATCTCGAGCGCATCTAACAGGGGCCGCACGCAGGGGATCTCTTTCTTGGAGTGAACTTTTTTTGGGTGAGGTGGCGCCCGGCTTGATGCGGATGGCTTGGGACCTGACGTCCCCCGGGCTTGCCGAAGGTGTCCAGCCACCGGCCGAGCAGACTTCACTACACGCCTGCGCGAGTACAGCCTATTGGTGTAGCCTTTCAGGCGTAAGAGACTGATGGCATAGCGTCTCAGACAGGTCATGACCATTGGGCCATTGAGACTTCGTATCTGACTCCTGTCTTCATCAAAGGTGACGTCCAACACATAATGCTGCTTATTCTCCACACTCCAATGCTTTCGGTTTTGCGAGAGGATGGATTGGCTTCGGCCCCGTGGTGTCTTGTTTACAATGGACAGAGTCCGGCTGTCCGCTTGGCGATTCCATGACCCTGGTGGTTGCGGCAGGGCCATTTCATTCTTTTTATAAGCAAGGGATTCCATGAGGTTTTTTGTGCCCTCTTTTTCAGGGCAGGGCCATGCGGATGGCTAAATGGGGCTTGCCCCAGAGCAGTCTACACGCCTGCGCGATATTGGTGTAGCCTTTCAGGCGTAAGAGACTGATGGCATAGCGTCTCAGACAGGTCATGACCATTGGGCCATTGAGACTTCGTATCTGACTCCTGTCTTCATCAAAGGTGACGTCCAACACATAATGCTGCTTATTCTCCACACTCCAATGCTTTCGGTTTTGCGAGAGGATGGTCTTCGGCCCCGCCTTGTCTTTGGACTGACTCGTGACACCGCAGACCGCTTCGACGGTCGTGAGGCCCTGCTTGAGATGCGTCACTTCCCTCTCAATGCAGAAGACTTGCTGGACATGAGGAAAGTTGACATAGGCATTCAGGGAGTCATCGCACCAGATCCTGCGGGTCGTGATCTGCCCATGGCCTTTCTCGGTGGTGGCATAATCGCACCGGCGTGCTCGCAACGCTAAGGCCTCAATGTCGTGCTTCAAGGTGGGCTGGTTTCCCTTGACGGTGAAGACGAAGTCGGCGCCGCGTTCGTGCACCAGGTACTCGGCAATCTCTTTCTGGGTGAGGAGCGCATCCGCCGTGATCACCTTCCCTGCGATCTCGAGCGCATCTAACAGGGGCCGCACGCAGGGGATCTCATTGGTCTTGGAGTGAACTTTTTTTGGGTGAGGTGGCGCCCGGCTTGATGGGTGACGGCGCTGAGGACGTGGGGCTGTTCGCTTGGGACCTTCGACGTCCCCCGCATGGTCTTCCCATCAATGGCAATGCCCTGATCCTCCCCGCCGAAGGTGTCCAGCCACCGGCCGAGCAGGGTATCGACTTCACAGGGGTCGACGGCCGTGATAAAGCGGTAAAGAGTGCTGCGGCTCGGGACGAGGTAGCGCCCCCCTCGCTGAGTACAGCCTAGCCGCTTGCGCATCGGCTGCGATAACTGCTGGGCCCAGTCCGAGATCGCTTCATAGCCGCGCGCGCCGCACAAGGTGGCACAGAACATGATCGCCGTGAGGGCGCGTCGGGTGTGCCGTTGCCCTTGCAAATGGCGGGGATCGGTCAGCTGCACCACATACGTAAAGAGGGAGTCCGTCTGTTTTGTATTCAATCTCATCTGAGGCGCTTCTCCTTTCTGATAGGGCTGATCAAGCATCGGGCGTGCAAGGATCTCTCGGGCTTGGGGATGCAGCCGCACGACTAGGATGCGCTTCGGTCTCTCATGCTGAACATAACACGTGTTCGACTTGCGAAACCCTCGTGTCAGACCGAGCTCGTGCCACCCGGCGGCCCGATAGCAGGTCCCGGTGAAGCGGGCAGGATCGACGAAGGTCTCTAAGAGGAGCAAGGGGTAGCCGTGGTACAGTTGCCAATCGGACGAGATCCGTTTCGCGCAGAGCGACAGGACTTTCGAGGCGAGGTTCTTTTGCGAACAGCCCGGCAGCATGAGAAACCGGGTGTTGTTGGCCAGTAAATGGAGTCGTTGCCATTGAAAACAGGGGGGCCAGCCGATCCAGTGGTCTCGCGGTCTCGATTTGAGGGCCGCCGCCGCAAACACCAGCAAGGCCAGCCAGCGATCCTGCACACAGGCGAGATATTGTATCGATTGGCCAATCAGCGGGGCATGACCGAGGTAGTGGTGTCTGTCGAGAAGGGTCTTGAAGGCGTCCTTTTCGTCTCGGACAATTGGGCGAACCACGACTTGCCTCAGATCAATGTCCGGCTGTCCGCTTGGCGATTCGTCTGGCATGCAAAAGAGTATGCCGTAAACGAAAAGAAAAAGCCAGCCTAAATCGATTATTCCTTATTATCTATAAAGTTACACTTTAATATGAAATAGCCCTGGTGGTTGCGGGCCCCAGGGGCCCATGTTAAAATTCGATCTCTTTTTCGCCTATTTTCTTACCTATGCCTTCCCGTCAACTCGAAAAAATTTACGAGCCACAAGCTGTCGAAGCTCGGTGGAGCCAACATTGGCTTGACCAGGGGTACTTCACAGCCAAGTCTGGCGCTCCTGCCGAGTCCTATACAATTGTCATTCCCCCGCCAAACGTCACCGGATCCTTGCATATTGGGCATGCGCTTAATAGCACGTTACAAGATATCCTGATTCGCTGGCGCCGCATGCAGGGTCGAAACGCCCTCTGGCTTCCTGGAACCGACCATGCGGGTATTGCGACACAAAATGTCGTTGAGCGACAACTCCATGAAGAAGGCAACTCCCGTGAACAACTTGGGCGAGATGCCTTCATCGAACGGGTGTGGACGTGGAAGGAACAATCCGGCAACACGATCATTGGCCAGCTCAAACATCTTGGCGCTTCGTGTGATTGGTCGCGTTTGCGTTTCACCATGGATGACGGCCTATCCAAAGCCGTTCGTGAAGTGTTTGTCCGGCTCCATCAGGATGGATTGATCTACCGTGGCGAACGCCTGATCAATTGGTGCCCTCGATGCCTGACCGCGCTATCGGATATTGAGGTCGAACATGAGCAGTTGAAAGGTAAGCTATACCACATCCGTTATCCTCTGGCGGATGATCCCAACACGTTTTTGACCATCGCGACCACGCGCCCTGAAACATTGTTAGGCGATACCGCAGTGGCAGTTCATCCCGAAGATCCGCGCTACAATCAGCTTATTGGCAAATCAATTCGGCTTCCCCTAACCTCACGAACCATTCCCATCGTGGGTGATGCCATTTTAGTGGACCGGGAGTTTGGTACCGGCGCAGTTAAGATCACTCCGGCCCATGACTTTAATGACTTCGAGGCTGGCCAGCGTCATCAGCTCCCGCATCTTTCCATCTTGAATTACCGCGCACAGATTGATCCTGAAGGATTAGAGAAGGCCGAAGTCGAACCTTCGTTGCGAGCCCAATTAGTGGAATTGCCAGTGGGAAAAGCCCGAACAATCGTGATCGAAGCACTGCAAGCGCAGGAACTCCTTCCGTCAATCGACGATCATCAAATGGCCATTGGGAAGTGCTATCGATGCAAAACCGTGGTGGAGCCGTTTCTGTCTCCACAATGGTTCGTCAAGATTCAACCCCTTGCCGACCCTGCGATTAAAGCGGTTGAGACAGGGGAGATTCGGATCATCCCCGAAGCTTGGTCGAATAATTATCTCGGGTGGATGCGCGGGATCAAAGACTGGTGTATCTCTCGGCAGATCTGGTGGGGGCATCGAATTCCCGCGTGGTATTGCACAACCTGTTATCCCGAAGTCAAACAAGTTGAACAGGGTGCGGGAAGCAGCATCATTCCTCCGAATGCCACTCCAATCGTTGGCCGGACGGAACCGTCAACTTGCCCAACCTGTCACAATGCGGAATTCATTCAAGACCCTGATGTGCTGGACACATGGTTTTCCTCTGCCCTGTGGCCCTTCTCAACTTTGGGATGGCCGGATGAAACCCCCGATCTCAAAACCTTCTACCCTACCGCCACACTCGTCACGGGTCTCGACATATTGTTTTTCTGGGTCGCCCGCATGATCATGATGGGGTTAAAGTTCACCGGCAAGCCTCCATTTCGAGATGTCTACATTCATGCGTTGGTCCGGGATGCCGAGGGCCAAAAAATGAGCAAGTCGAAAGGGAATGTCATCGATCCCTTAACCAAGATGTCGCAATACGGCACGGATGCCTTACGGTTCACACTGACATCCATGGCGTCACCAGGACGCGACATTAAATTGTCAGAAGAACGCATCGAGGGCTATCGAAACTTTACGAATAAAATTTGGAATGCCGCGCGGTTCATCCTCATGAACGCAGATGGCAAGACCGAAGCCCTCCCCTTTCATGACCGACCCTTGATCGATCGGTGGATTCTCACTCGACTCAATTACGTGATTGAATCCGTCAATACCAGTTTGGAAAACTACCGGTTTGATCAAGCGGCCAGTCAGCTCTATCATTTCATTTGGCACGAATACTGTGATTGGTACTTGGAGCTGATCAAACCTGCACTCCTAGCCGGCGATACACCGGAAGGCCGATCCACGCGCCACACGCTTTTTGAATCATTTGAAATCCTACAGCGCTTACTTCATCCGCTCATGCCCTTTCTCACCGAAGAAATTTGGCAGGCCATACCGCATGAAGGGGAAAGCATTGTCATCCAGGCTTATCCCACATCACAAAAGGATTGGGTTGATCCAAAAGCCGAAGAGGCGTTTCACATTATCGAACAGGTGGTGACCATCACACGCACTGGGCGAGCGCTTTTAGAATACGGGCCATCGAAAAAGCTGACCTTATACGGAACCGCCAAAGATCCCAACCAAGTGTCCCAACTTCATACCCTTATCACGTACTTGGAACAATTGGGGCGAGGGGAACTTCGCGTCACAGAACAAGATGATTGGCCAACCGATCATGTTCTGCGACTCATAGTCGGAGGCTTCACCATCGGCATCCACATTGAAGGTGAAGTCGATCTCAAGAAAGCCCTGGATCGTATTCGCAAGCAAACACAAGCGAAACAGAAAGAAGCCACACGCCTGCAAGGCCGCCTGGCTTCCGTTGACTTTACCGCCAAAGCCTCGCCCGACGTCATTCAAGAATCCAAGGAACGCCTTGAAGCTCTGACGGCTGAACTATCGCTTCTCTCAAGTAGTGAACAGCAACTTCAGAGAATGGTATAGTGAGGCACTATGTCGAACACTCCTCTTTCTCCCTTTGACTGTGAACACATTGTCAAAGCCGCACTAGAAGAAGACATCTCTCATGGGGATGTGACGACAAACATCCTTGTTCCATCTGAGGCGACAACGCGCGCCACCATACAAGCCAAACACGCACTGATTGTTGCGGGGATTCCCGTCGTTCAAAAAGTTTTTGAGGTGTTGGATCCTACGCTCGTACTACATGGTGCGCATGGGGATGGGGACACGATTGCCGCGGGTCAAGTGATTGCCACACTAGAAGGTTGCACGCGGTCCATTCTGACCGGCGAACGTGTGGCGCTGAATTTCCTTCAGCATCTCTCAGGCATCGCGACTCTCACCAAACAATTTTGCGAGGCCGTTCGCGGGTATCCCGCAAAAATCCTGGATACACGAAAAACCACTCCCGGCCTTCGGAAACTTGAAAAATGGGCCGTGACCATGGGCGGAGGGCTGAACCACCGTATGTCGTTGAACGATGGCATCCTGATCAAAGACAATCACCTGGCCATTCTCAAAGCCCAGGGCCTGGACATTACTCAAGCGTGCCGATTAGCCAAAACGAACGGTCCCCACGGACTCAGGATATGCGTGGAAATTGAATCTCTTGATGACATTGACCAAGCCCTTGACGGACAGGCTGATGTTCTTTTGCTCGACAACATGTCTCCTGAGTTAGTCCATCGGGCAGTGACCCAAATCAAAGGCCGAGCCATCGTCGAAGTGTCGGGAGGAATCACTCTCACGAATGTTGTCGAATTTGCCGCAACTGGTGCGGATTATATTTCCATCGGGGCATTAACACATTCAGCCCCCGCGGTAGACATCAGTTTAGACATACCATTTTTGGCCTAATTTCAAAGAATCTTTTAGCGCCTATGCTCGTTCAATTAAAATCCGATGCGTTAAACGCTGGTGTCATTCAAGCAGGGCTTAGGACTCAGGCCCTCGGGCGCAGGGTACACATCCTTACTGAAACGCCTTCCACAAACACACTCGGATTGACGCTAGCCGCGTCAGGCGAACCGCACGGCACCGTTATTCTGGCCGAGCATCAAACAGCGGGGAAGGGACGATTGGGTCGTTCCTGGGCCTCTCCGCCCAACAAGAATATTTATTGCTCCGTTATCTTGAGAGCCCCTCGACTTCAGCCACATATGACTTGGGTTCCCTTGGTTACGGGTTTGGCCATATCTGAAGCCATCCAAACAGAACAGTTGATCAAACCTTCCCTCAAATGGCCAAATGATCTTTTGATCGGTAATAAAAAACTCGGCGGAATATTGTGTGAAGGCACCAGTCGAGGCAATACCCCTAGTGTGGTGATCATAGGATTTGGCGTAAATGTGAATACCACCCTCGATGATTTCCCCGAAAACCTTCAGCCAACCTCGACATCGCTGCTTCAAGAATCCGGACAGCCATGCAATCGCAACACACTTCTGACTTGCATGTTCAACCAATTGGAAAGGTGGTATGATCTACTGGCTTTAAACAATATTGATGCAGTCCATTCGGCATATGCCGCCGAATGTTCAACGCTGGGCTTAGATGTTCGCTGTACTCTCACGGGAACTCGAGAAATTCATGGGCGGGCAACCGCGATAGGAATAGATGGCTCACTTCATGTCACACCTTTTCAGCAGGGTGCCAAGAAAACTATCGAGGTACGTTCGGCAGACGTGACACATGTTAGGACCTGAGAAAAAATAGCTTGGGCATCTCGCATCCAATCTTCGGGCCATCTTTGAACGGGCCTCAATCGAAAAACCCTCACCATAGCTGTGCTATGCCTCGAGTGTTTCTCAATCGTTCCGTCCAAATCCGACCCAAATCTTGGCGCGATATTGATCAAGTTATTTTCTCTCAGGTCCTTGGGTAATCTATGCTCCTCACGATAGACATCGGCAACTCGCAAATCGCGTTTGGCGTCTTTAATAAGGGCAACCTTCAGGCTTCTTGGCGACTCGCGACCAGTACCACGAAGACCTCGGACGAATATGGAGCGTTGTTTCTCTCTCTGATGCGAGAAAGAGGTATCCAGCCACAAAGTCTTGATGGCACGATAATCTCAAGCGTAGTTCCTCCGGTGACACCCATCATCGACCAAGTGATCGAAACCTACTTCCACCATTGTCCATTGCTCGTCAACACAGACTTTCCCTTTCACCTGACCATTCAATATGCCAACCCTCAAGAAATTGGAACAGACCGTCTGGTCAATGCCGCTGCAGCCTACGCTCGATATCAAACAGGGCTGATCATTGTGGATTTTGGTACGGCGACGACCTTTTGCACCGTTACGCAAGACGGACGATATTTGGGAGGCGCCATTGCTCCAGGACTCAAAAGCTCAGCCAAAGCCCTGCATGCCCATACCGCCAAACTTCCAAATGTAGAGTTAGTCAGGCCAAAAAGCGTGATTGGGACCGATACCGTAAGCAGCATTCAATCGGGCCTTATTTTTGGGTATTCGGGCTTGGTAGATGAACTCGTGACACGAATCCAGGAAGAAATCGGACAAACAACACGAGTTATTGCCACCGGAGGTCTTGCTCCAGTCCTCGCCCCCATATCTCGGACGATCCAAGAGGTGTGTCCCTATTTGACACTTGAAGGACTAAACCTTCTCTACCAGCGCATCAAAGGCGAATAGCCCAACCCCCGATTCTAGGTTCAAATTATCCACACCCCCTAAATATTTCCCTAATTTTTTCACCCTTTGGGTTGACTTCGACATTGCCATGCCTATCTGAGAAGAGCCCTGTATAGGGAGAAAAAAAAGAATGTCGAAACTTGCCCCACAGCCTTTTGATCCAAATCCCACGGTGGGACAGGAAATTCTCCAGTTCAGGTTCTTAATGGCACGAAATACAAGCGAGTGTCCCACTCTTTAAAGGGCGATACCTAAAGGCTACATTGGAAAACCTCAACATTTTGAAAATTTTGGGTCTTCAGCGATCAGCGAAGGAACAGACTGTGGAACCTTCAGACAACCAATCAACAAGCAACGACAATCAGGTAGCTGGAGAATCTCAAGACGCGGCCATAGCAGACATCGCGACTGATCCCACACCCCAGACGTCTTCTGAAAATTCGGAAATCCCAGAAGTGCCTACGGTTTTACAATCCGAACTTACAGCCAAAAATGAGGAACTTCAGATCCTCAATGACAAGTATCTGCGATTAGCCGCTGAGTTTGAAAATTACAAGCGGCGTGCCCAACGGGATCAAAACGATACTGTTCGCTACGCCAACGAAAAATTATTAAAAGACCTGCTTCCCACCGTTGACAATCTTGAACGAGCCATTCAGTACCGCCAAGAACAATCAAATAACGAAGGGTTGCTGGAGGGAATAGAGCTGACCTACAAGCAGTTCCTCGATACCTTAGAGAAATTAGGTGTCAGGCAGGTTGAAAAGAGCGTCGGCGAACCGTTTGATCCTGCGAAGCACCAAGCCGTTGGCCACGTCGAATCTTCCACCGTCGCTGAAAATTGTGTGGTCGATGAGTATCAGAAAGGCTATTTTCTCCAAGACCGAATCTTACGTCCAGCGATGGTTACCGTCGCCCAAGCCCCAAGTACTGAGGACTCAGCGACGCAATTAGAAGAAGAGAATACAGAGCCGAATAAAGAAGGAGAACACGAATGAGCAAAATTATCGGAATTGACCTTGGTACAACTAACTCATGTGTCGCCATCATGAGCGGAGGCGACGCGGATGTCATTCCCAACTCTGAAGGCGGACGCACCACACCCTCAGTGGTGGCGGTGAATGATAAAGACGAACGCTTAGTCGGACAAATTGCCAAACGGCAAGCCATTACCAATCCGGAAAATACTATTTTTTCCGTCAAGCGATTGATGGGACGGAAATTTTCCTCCAAAGAAGTTCAGGACTCCCTTAAGCGTCTTCCCTATAAAATCCAAGAAAACTCCACTGGGGACGCCCAAGTAATGATTCGTGGCAAAGCCTATAGTCCGCCCGAGGTCTCGGCCATGATTCTTCAAAAGATCAAACAGACCGCAGAGGATTATCTTGGAGAAAAAGTAACGGATGCCGTTATTACCGTTCCTGCCTATTTTAACGACAGCCAGCGCCAAGCCACGAAAGATGCCGGGCAAATTGCCGGGCTCAATGTTCTCCGAATCATCAATGAACCGACAGCCGCATCCCTGGCCTATGGCTTGGACAAAAAGAAAGAGGAACGCATTGCGGTCTACGATTTAGGGGGCGGAACATTTGACGTGTCGATTTTAGAAATTGGAGATGGCGTGTTTGAAGTCAAAGCCACCAATGGGGATACGTTCCTGGGTGGTGATGATTTTGACATTCGGATTATCGATTGGCTCGTTGCTGAATTCAAAAAGGATCAAGGCATTGATCTCAAAAACGATCGCATGGCCTTGCAACGCCTGAAGGAAGCGGCTGAGCGTGCAAAAATCGAATTATCCTCATCACAAGAAACGGAAATCAACTTGCCCTTTGTGACGGCGGATGCCACCGGCCCCAAACATTTAGTCCTGAAATTATCCCGGGCCAAGTTGGAGCAATTGGTGGATGATTTGATCGATCGATCGATCCAACCGTGTAAAAGGGCACTTGCTGATGCAGGAGTGTCAGCCAACGAAATTAACGAAATTGTTCTCGTTGGTGGAATGACACGAATGCCGAAAGTCATCCAACGGGTGAAAGAGTTTTTTGGCAAAGAACCCCATCGAGGCGTGAACCCTGATGAAGTCGTGGCCATCGGAGCAGCCATTCAAGGCGGCGTACTCAGAGGAGATGTCAAAGACGTCTTATTGTTGGATGTCACCCCACTCTCGCTGGGCATTGAAACCCTCGGTGGCGTGTTCACGCGGCTTATTGATCGCAATACGACGATCCCCACGAAAAAGAGCCAAGTCTTTTCGACCGCAGCTGATAATCAAACAGCCGTCACCATTCGTGTGTTTCAAGGAGAACGCGAAATGGCCAACGACAATAAGTTGTTAGGCCAGTTCGATCTGGTGGGTATTCCTCCAGCACCACGTGGCATGCCACAAATTGAAGTGACCTTTGATATTGATGCCAACGGTATTGTTCACGTCTCGGCTAAAGATTTGGCCACACAGAAAGAACAATCCATCAAAATCACGGCTTCCAGCGGCCTCAGCAAAGAAGAAGTGGAACAATTAGTTAAGGACGCGGAGGCGCATTCCGAAGAGGATAAAAAACGACGAGAAATCGTTGAAATCAAGAATCAAGCTGACAGCCTGATTTACGGGACAGAAAAGAATATTCAGGAGAACGGCGATAAAATCCCAGAAGAAGACAAAACAAAAATCCAAGAAGCCATCACCGCTATGCGGACCGCCATGGAAGGTGACGATATCGAAGCGATGAACACGGCCATGCAAACTCTGCAAACGGCCTCTCATAAATTGGCGGAAGAAATGTACAAGGCCGCTTCCAGTGAAGGGGGTAGTGGCCCAGGAGATAGCGAAGGCGGCGGCGACAGCACCACGAGTAGTACGAATGGTGATGAAGAAAAAGTCGTGGATGCCGAGTTTGAAGAAGTCGATCAAGAAAAGAAATAGATCATAAGCTGGGCGCCCTCTGATCGAATCAGAGGGCGCGAATATCCACCATGAGCCCAGATCAGCAAAGATGGCATCAGTGACCAAACGAGATTACTACGAAGTGCTTGGCGTCGGTCGTGACGCATCGGACGATGAGGTCAAAAAGGCCTTTCGAAAAGTCGCGAGGAAGTTTCATCCTGACCTTCATACTGACCCTCAGGAAAAGAAAAAGGCCGAGGTGAAATTCAAAGAAGCCAACGAAGCCTATGAAGTGCTGAGTCATGGCGAAAACCGTAAACGGTACGACATGTTCGGTCATGCAGGAGGGCCACAGGGATTTGGCGGACCTGAAGGGTTCAGTGGTGGCGGTGGTGGGGTTGGTGACATCTTTGGTGATATTTTTGAAGACTTTTTTGGTGGACGAGGCGGTCGATCACGGGCTGAGCAAGGGCATGACCTCCAATATAATCTTGACCTAACTTTCGAAGAGTCGGTCTATGGAAAAGAAGCCAAACTCAAAATCCCACGTTGGGAATCATGCGATACCTGCCAAGGCACAGGCGCTAAGTCGAGCAATGCGGTAAAATCCTGCCCCGGATGCGGAGGATCAGGGCAAATTCGGCTTCAGCAAGGGTTTTTCACGATTAATCGAACTTGCGGGCAATGCCAAGGGGCGGGGAAAATCATCTCAGAACCCTGCATGACCTGCCGTGGACAAGGACGAGTTCACCGAGAACGCAATCTTTCTGTGACCATTCCAGCCGGCATTGAAACCGGCATGAGGCTTCGGTTATCCCACGAAGGTGAGCACGGAATGAATGGCGGCCCTCCTGGCGACTTGTATGTAGCCGTCACCGTGAAACCGCATCCAGTCTTTACACGCAAGGGGAATGATATCCTTGTTGACTTACCAATACACTTTGCAACTGCTACTCTGGGAGGCAAAGTCGAAGTACCGACCTTAAAAGGGAAAACTAGCGTAAAAATTCCGGAAGGTACACAGCATGATAGAATCTTGCGCCTCAAAGGGATTGGGGCACCAGCCCTCAAAGGCAATCACACGGGTGATCAACTGGTGCGAATTAAAATTCAAATTCCCACAAAACTCTCGACTCGGCAACGTGAATTGCTAGCCGCGTTTTGCAAAGAAAGCGATCTCACAGGTGAAACCAGTGGAGATGGATTATTCGACAAGGTCAAAAATATGTTTGATTAAATTCTTCGTAACTCAGGTATGTAGGCTGAAGGCTACAGACTGAAGGCGATCGCTCATTAGGCCCGAAGTGCTGTATGATCTCCCATGATTATTCCCTAAAAGCCTTCGGCCTTCAGCCTACCCACCTGAGTTACAATTCTCATCCTTTCCCTATTCATGCCAGTCTTCTTTATATCCTCCAACAGCATTACCAACACACGCCTCACCATTGAAGGGCCGTTGTTCGATCACCTCACGAAAAGCCTCCGTTATCGTGAAGGCGATCAATTGGTCGTATGTGATGAAACACGGCAGCGGCATCACGTCCACATTGAAAAATTAAAGAAGTCTGCACTGGAAGGAGAGATTCGAAAAACCGAACACGGTCCTCCACCCTCAGAAGCCAAGATTATTCTTGGCCAGGCTATGCTTAAAGGCGATCATATGAACTGGGCCATTCAAAAAGCCACAGAGCTTGGCGTAAACACCATTGTCCCCTTACTCACGGAACGAGTCATCATTCGGCCAAAAGCTGATCGATTTCACTCCTTACAAGAACGCTATTCCCGTATTGCGCTGGATGCCGCCCAACAATCGGAACGATGGGAAGTTCCCGATATATCCCCCCCAACACCGTTGCATGACTTTCTAGAGACATTTCGTCATGCAACGGTGAGGTGTATGTTGGCAGAACGAGAAAACCTGCCTGGACTGAGCAGTCTTCCTTTGGATCAAGACTTTACAGGAGAAATGGTTCTGGCAGTGGGCCCGGAAGGAGGGTGGACATTGGAGGAACAACACGACGCTCAACGATACCACTTCACACTAATCTCGCTAGGCCCCTCAATCCTACGGGGAGAGACCGCTCCTCTCGCAGCCTTAAGCATAGTTCAGTTTCGTGTAGGACATTTAGAAAACGTCAACCGGTGAGGGAGCTGTGGATTTCTATAACAGCGAAGTGTTCAACAATACGGGTCTCGTCAATGGAATAAATTTGGAACCGACTGAAGTCGAGTCCGTGGCAGCGTTCTTACGAGTCCTTAACGCCTTGGAAAACATTCGCAGTTCTATTGAAGCCGATGAACGCGCGCTCCGACTGTTGTATGCGGACCATAAAAAACCTCTTGATCATCTACTGAGATTTTCACGCGCGGAAATCGTCGACGCGATCAAAGACCTTCTGCCAGTTCATTTCCATGTAGAAGCCGCTCAGCATCTCAAAGCAGCTCGTAAACTGATCAAGGAAGCAGCCGAAACACCAAGGCGCGAGAAGCAAATTGTCTTGATCACGTTAGCCATCAAGCAACAACTGGCTGCCAAAGATTTGATGGTGGAAAGTAGTTAACCCAACGAGTTGAAACATATAACACCAAACAAGGGCTCTGATTTGAGCACACCCGCGCCCCCAGGGGGGCGAGGATCGATGTGATAAGGGGTCTAACCCATTTATTTATAAATTTACCTACTCTATTCCCGCTGGGCCCAGTTGCTCAAACGGGTGTTCAAGATCGACATGGCCTCCTGTCCCCTCGGTGGTGGCCCCTTGATGCTCACTGCTGCCATTGAAGAGTCGGCGGTGATTACCAAGATTCTTGGCCATCTGGGCTTGCCCACGCGTACTCCACCTCGGACATCGGCCCACATCGACGAATTCTTCCAGACAACCTAATCCCACCCTGGATTCCGGTTCAGTTCCTGTGCCGACACGCTTCTTGTGCCCAGTTCCCACCCTCACACGCCACAATGGAGCGAAAGGCCTGGCATAAACCTGGGCACAAGGGCCAGTAAGACCCTACTCGCAGGGTGAATTCCCGCATGTCAGACGGCGGAGTTCGCGGATTGCCCCCTCAACGGGTTCTTTGGTATTTTCTTATCCAGTCAAAAAGGTCTTTTAAAATTCCTATTCCCCATCCGGCCAGGGAACTTCGCCGTGCTTTCCCTGAGGGATTGCTGTGCTCATTCTCCCACGAACGGGCTCGGCAGAGAGTGTCTTCGCTAGTGCTCTACAGCTTCAATCCGCTCCACGCGATTTCTACACTTCTCCTTCCCGGATTACGCTCGCCGAATACAGCCCGATTCCACGAAATCAGCGGCCATCTTACTCATCCGCTTTCAGGGGAGAATCGTCCTGTAGCACCTCCCGTGGATTGGATACTTGTCGAGGCACGCCGCATCGTTATGCGAGCTTGCAGGCACTGTACGGAAATGCGAGAGTGACCTTATGTCAGACCGAAAGTCTACCGCCGAAAGTCTGTTACAAGACTCGCGCGACCTCTTTGCCCGCGCGGAGAGGTATCGCGAAGAGCTGCGATCTCTCCCCGATGGAGATCCCAGCCGAACCCGGTTGGAGGAGATGATCCGCGAGCTGTTGCAAAAGTCTCGACAGATCGCTAAGACGGCAACAAAAGTTGTGAAGTCATGACCTCCGACACAAGAATGTCAGTCGCCAATTTCGATGTCGGTAGCTAGTCGCGATTAGCGATCATTCGGTAGTGTCGATGGGTGAATAGTCGGAGTGAATCCGATTAGTGGTGCTCCACCTCATTCGAGACGAATCACGAGGGAGAAGCCTTTGAGCAATGAGCTGGACACCATCTTTGAGGAGACCGCGGCCCTGCTTGAGGAAGGCGGTGAGGCAGTTGCAGACTACGAACTGCGGCGCAGATCGCAGGATCGTTCGATAATCGCGTATCTTGTTGTCGGCTCCTTCGTTTTATTCATTGCGGCGTTGACTGGAAGAGTCTTATTCTCGAACTGGGAAGATCTGAAGGAGCCCGCAACCTTCTTGCTCTCCATGCTCAGCTCAGTACTGCTACCGGTCGTGACACTTGTGATCGGGCACTACTTCGGCGAAAAATCGGCACGTAGTGATTGACGCCCCGCATCACAAAGCCCGGTTACGTGGATCGGGTGACGCGGCGCCCTCCCTGGACTATACCGAACCCCAACTAGGCTGAACCGGACATGGGGTCAGGCTGAGTATTGACTTATTCATTCAAGTATTGCCCAAAAATGTTTTTCCAAAGAACGAGGGGGACGGGGCACCTAAAGGTGACTTCTTTTTCCTATTGAATTATTAAGTCAATACTCATGCCTGACCCCACACCTCCCTGCCTCTTCCGTACTTTTCCGATTAACCAAAAATAGGGCGAATTCAACCCATAAGTGGACCACAGGTTTTCAATTGAATATTTGATTGAGTGAGTCGCGAGAACACGTCCCAAGGCGTTTGAAACGCCAAGCATTTCCGGGGTCGATGATTCATGGCCTCCACGGCGGCAGTGACCGCTTCCGTGGACCCCGTGTCGAGCGGCATCTCCGTGGGAAAATACTGTCGGAGCCGCCCGTTGCTATTCTCGTGTAAGCCTCGCTCCCACCTGTGGTACGGGCGAGCAACGAAGCCCTGGCAGTCCAAGGCCTTGGCAATGGTGGCGTGGCCGTTGCACTCTCGGCCATTGTCATAGGTGATGGTGGGGGTCCAGTCCTTAAAGGCCGCTAACAGTGAGGGGATCGCCCGTGTGGTCCAGTCCGCGGTTTTGCGCACGCTCGGCAGCGCCAGATAGAGCCGAGACCGTCGCTCGGCCAGCGTCACGATGGCCCCGTTATGCCCGCGGCCAATCACTAAATCGGCGTCCCACTCGCCGACCCGTGCGCGGGTGTCCACGACGGTCGGACGCTCGGCAATCTCGACTCGGCCCGGGATGCGTCCCCGATATTCCTTGCGGCCATAGCGCTTGCGGTACGGCGTGGCGTGGTGGCGTAAGTGCCGATAGAGTTGCCCGCCTTGCTGCGGGTCTTTCAGCCCCACGCGATAGATCGTTTCTGGGCGTAACGAGACGCCCTGCTCGAGCCCCACGCGTCCACATATTTGCTCTGGACTCCACCAGGCGTGAAGTTTCTCGTGAATATACGCCAGCACCGACTCCGTCAGCTTCACGGCTTTGGGCTTGTCCTTGTGTCGCTGGCCCGCCTTCTGCTGGGCTTGTTGGTCGCGATAGCCACGCTGGTCGGTGTTCCGCGTTTCGGATCATGCAGAATTTAGGGTTCTGGCAGCACAATACGATCAGGTGCACATAAATTTATGGCACTCCTCGTGGGTTATGTCGCCTCTCCTTTTGAGCGAATTGCGTCGTCTTTTATTTTTAGGTCGCTGCCGCATCTCATGCTGCCTCTTCCTGGCGTCAGAGCCCCTTGGTCCGTGGGAAGAGGGCACGATACGATCGTGCAGCGACACAAGAAAGAACGCTCACAGGAAGCAACGCCATGGCCAAGAAACTCCATGTGGCCAGAATTGGATGGCGGTAGGATAGAACCATATATTCTGTATGATCCCGCGTTTCCTCCCGACTCAGGGTGGTGTGGGATCGCCCCATTCCCTTCGCAATCTCTCGAAAGGGTTTGGTTGGCTTTCGCATCGTGTACAAGTGGTAGCGCTCAGGTTCGGTCAGCTGAGTATAACGTTGTGTCATCTGGGCACCGCCTTCTTTGGTCGGCCAGAGAATATACCAGCTAGGCAACCGTGAAGGTGGTGCACTTATTATGTGAATTCAAGTAGCCTTTAAATTTCCTATTCCCGACTTATCACATGCCGTTCTCTTGCCGTGGTACCAGCTCGCCGATCTGCGTAGTTTTGAACTCTGTTTCAGCCGCCACATTTCGCTCAGCTTCCATATCAGACAAAAAGAGGATTTTCTCTGATGGTAGGCCTACTTCATCACCGATGTTCTCATAGAGGCGTTTCTCTCGCTTGGCCCATGGATAGGTTGTAAAGCAAGTCAGCTCGTCACCTCAATAAGCCTTGACACACCACTCTGAACAGGGTTCTTTCCCAACTGGTCTGGTTTTCGGTATGATGGCTCCATGTTACACGTGGTGTCCCCTCAAACCCTTCCTCTTCAGAGTTTGTTGAAAGACCTCGTGGCGAATTGAAAAGGCCTTCGTACCCTCAGAAAAAAATTTCTTGAATAAAGCGAGCCCGCATGAACAATTCTGCTACAACCATCAGTAGTGTCTGGCCCCTACAGCAACCTGGGGCGATTCTCCTCATTTCTTGTTATGAGTTGGGACATCAGCCCATTGGCCTGGCTCAGCCTCTGGGATTCCTTAAGGAGAGGGGATATGTACCTTCGACAATAGATCTGGCCGTGGAAAGTTTGGATAACACGCTTGTAAAACAAGCAGGATTCATTGGCATTTCAGTTCCCATGCATACCGCCCTAGCCTTAGGATGTAGGGTAGCAGAAGGAATTCGTCAGACAAACCCAAGAGCCCATATTTGTTTTTATGGGCTCTACGCGTCATTGAACGCGAAGTTTTTACTTGATCACCTTGCGGATTCCGTGATCGGGGGAGAATATGAAACTCCTTTAGTCAACCTCATCGAAGAACTGGCCGATCGTCAAACGTCTTGGAATGGACAGAAAGGCACTGATGCGGTCTCTAGGATACGATTGGAAGGTGTGAGTGTTTCCGGTTCTCTTGAGCAGCCCTTCCTTAAACGGATATTTAGGCTTTCGCCTTCTTCAGACAGTGACCAGCTAGAATCTCCTTCCCTCCCCATCCCTCAACGAACACAACTCCCGAGTCTCAAAGAATATGCTCGATTGGAATACCAGGGACAGGAAAGTGTGGTTGGTTATGTCGAAGCCAGTCGGGGGTGCCTGCATACCTGTCTTCATTGTCCTATTGTCCCGGTGTATCAAGGCCGATTTTTCTTGGTTCCTGCCCAAGTCGTGTTGGCGGATATTCGGCAACAAGTGAAGGCAGGTGCAATACACATCACGTTGGGGGATCCAGACTTTCTCAATGGCCCTGGCCACGCCCTGAACATCGTTCGAGCCATGCATGATGAGTTTCCCGATTTGACTTTCGATTTCACCACCAAAATTGAACATATCCTCAAACACCGGACCCTCTTCAAAGAATTCAGTCAACTTGGTTGCATTTTTGTTATTTCCGCTGTGGAGTCCTTCAGCGAAATCGTGCTCTCTCATTTGGAAAAAGGGCACACGCGTCAAGACACCTTCACCGCTCAGGACATCCTTCAGTCTGTCGGTATCGCCCTTCGCCCCTCGTTGGTTGCCTTCACGCCTTGGACGACGTTGGAGGACTACCGTGAGATGTTCGATTTGATCGAGCAGAATGGGCTTATCGACTGTATAGACCCTGTGCAATATAGTGTTCGTCTCCTAGTCCCTCCTGGATCGGCGCTGTTGGCTCCCCCAAAGATCCATCCCGCACCGATTTCGGAATGGATTGACCGGCTGGACCAAGAGAACTTTCAATTTATTTGGACCCATCCTGATCCACGCATGGACCCGTTACAACAGAGTGTGATAAAGGTTGTAGAGGAAGGGGCCAAAACTGAGGAAGACCCGGAAAGCACGTTTTACCGTTTGTGGGAACTGGTGTGTGACACCGCTGGAGTCGAATTCTCTTCACTCAACAAGACAGTCGCACTCAATCCTCAACGGGTAAGACCACCCCGTATGACCGAACCATGGTTTTGTTGCGCGGAGCCGACGAGTTCCCAATTCCGGTCTGTCCAGTGTACCTCAAAATTGGCAGAATCTGGTCAGTGAGTGATCCTGCCTGAAGGCTGCCCTGAACATGCCCCATCTTCTTCTTCTCCTTCCCTTATTGAGTTACCGAGGGGAAGCCTTTCTGGATGCGGCCGCCAAGGTTGGCGTTTCCCTTACAGTCGGTGGGGAATCTGCACCTGACTTTCTCGGACATTCTTCTGGAGGGTTTCTCCCCCTCGACCTACACGATCCAGCTTCAGCGGTTTCAGCCGCCGTTGAATTTGCCAAAACTCGTCCAATTGATGTGGTACTTGGCGTCAATGATAACACCACCGTTCTGGCTTCCAGGATTTCGGCTGCCTTAGGGCTCCCTTCCAACTCCATTGACTCAGTGTGTGCCGCCCGAAACAAACATACGATGCGAGAGTTGTTACGGAAACATGGTTTACCCACTCCTCATGTTGTCGTGTACAGTATCGACGAAATACCAGAGGACATTGTTCAGCATGTGAACTTTCCCTGCATACTCAAACCCCTCACGTTATCAGCCAGTTGTGGAGTCATTCGGGCGGATGACCCAGAGAGTTTTCACAAGGCATTTATTAGGATTCGAGATTTGTTAAAGAGTTTAGAGAGGCCGGGACAAGAAGAAGCTGATCGCCAAATTCTCATAGAAGACTTCATCCCGGGTACGGAAGTCGCGCTTGAGGGACTGCTCACCAATGGTGAACTCCGTTCCCTTGCCATGTTTGATAAACCCGATCCTCTAGACGGCCCCTATTTTGAAGAAACGATTTATGTCACGCCGTCTCGCCTCACACCTGCCCTACAAAAACAGATACACGAAACGCTCGCACAAGCGGCGCTCGCGATTGGTCTTCGAGAAGGGCCGGTTCATGGCGAACTCCGCATCAACGATCAGGGGGTTTGGGTCATTGAGGTGGCAGCACGAAGCATTGGAGGAAAATGTTCTCGGACCTTGCAGTTTGGGACAGGAATGTCCCTGGAGGAATTAATCTTGTCCCACGCCCTTCGTAGGGAGCTTCCCCCCTTGGATCTCCAAGAGGGTGCAACAGGAGTTATGATGATCCCTATACCGAAAGAAGGAATCTTAGAGAGGGTGGACGGGCAGGAGGCGGCTCAACAGGTTCCTGGGGTTGAGGAGCTTGTCATGACGGCGGAGCCGGGTGACCACCTTATTCCATTGCCGGAGGGCACACGATACCTTGGATTTATTGTGGCCAGGAGAAAAAAACCAGAAGAGGTTGAAGCGACGCTCCGTGAAGCCCATCGGCGGTTAACCGTGGTCTTCAATCTACATGCCTCCGGCCCTTCGCGCCCAGGAGTGTTCCGGGTATAAAACCTTTAAGGGAATGTTGAAAAAGGGCGTCAGCGGCGTTCTCGGCCCTTTGTCGTGCTCACGTACTATGAGTACGCTCCGCGCGTCAAAGGGCCTGCGGCCTTGCTGAGCGCACCTTTTTGAACATCCCCTGTTGCTCTTGGTCTTTAGTGTATGAGATCTAAAATCAAGGGAATGTTGAAAAAGGGCGTCAGCGGCGTTCTCGGCCTTTTGTCGTGCTCACGTACTATGAGTACGCTCCGCGCGTCAACGTACCTGCGGCCTTTCCTTCGACAAGCTCAGGACAGGACTGAGCGCACCTTTTTGAACATCCCCTGTTGCTCTTGGTCTTTAGTGTATGAGATCTAAAATCAAGGGAATGTTGAAAAAGGGCGTCAGCGGCGTTCTCGGCCTTTTGTCGTGCTCACGTACTATGAGTAGGCTCCGCGCGTCAAAGTGCCTGCGGCCTTGCTGAGCGCACCTTTTTGAACATCCCCCTTTAAGAAGGCACGATCTCTTTGGCGGTTTCGAGCGCCCAAGAATCCAGGCTGGCAAATTGTTCCCCCACGTCCTGAATGCCCGTTAAATCATGTGCCCAAACTCCTTGGACCTCTTCCCCATTTCCTGCTATTTCTTTTTTTATGGCTTCAATTTCCACATCAAATCGTTCCAGGGGTTGGGACTCGATCCGCCGAATGCGCCTTTTCCCGAACATGGTACCATCCGCCTCCAGATCGCACGCAAAGTACACAATGTCCATCTTTCCGTCTTGCAGGATTTTGGAAACCATTCGATACGTCGTTCCTTGTTTCGCGTGAATAAGGGCCGCCTTGTAGAACCGCTCCCCCTTGTCGGGATCGACCTCAAGGGCGGTTAAATCCATCATTGGTATTGCCGGAGCCGCTGGAGCGGCCGTATCTGTTTCTCCCATTAAATGTCCCCTTTTTTATTAAACGTTATTTTTCGTTTTGCCTACATTAAAATAGCAAAAGCAAGACAGCTTGAACAAGAGAGATGTGGAAAAGCCGTTTAGTCCCTCAGGTTTCCATCATCTCAAGGCGAGTATCAAACTCATGCCCGCACTGGATACAACGAATACAGTCTGATTCCACTAGGTTATCGTCATCTCGAATTCCCATTCCGCCACAATCAGGACATCGGGTTAAATGGACTTTCTGATCATCGAAGGTCTCGTATTGTGATCCCCGGTAGCAGTATACCGGTTGGCCATCAAGAGCCCAAGGTTTCCCGGCTTTATCAACGACCGGCAATGCGATGTAATGTTTAGCAGCATACGCCTCCTGATCCTTTCGGGTTGGAAGGCCCTCTTGAACCAGTTTGTCTGTTTTGACCTCGTAGAGGGCACTGTCTTTGGGTATGACTTTTGTAGGACCCACATTCCACCTCCTAATAAACGTAAATGCGTGATGGGCTAGTGACCGGTTTGAAGGACGAATTATGGCATATTAGAGGCCTTTTGGGGAGCCCCCTCCAAGACCAAACCCAGGACCATATATGAAGGGAGAGTTTTCGCTACCCATCTCTACCCGTCTACACGTTTTTTCTCTTTTTCCTCAATTTCAGCTATTGGAAAATCTTAGAAAATCGGCTTTGCTCTCCCATCCTGGTTTAGGCAACCCTATTTTTGGAGTACATATGGTATTTTCCTTGGCACGCCTGGGTACCGTATTCTACGTCCGCCACGTAAAATACGCCAAGAGGTCCCCTACGGAAATAATGCCGACGACTGTCCCTGCATCTCGCACCGCAAGGTGCCTCACACCAAGCTCCCTCATTTTATTCTGCGCATCCAGAAGAGTCTCGGTGGTGTCCATGCTATTCAGTGGGGTCGTCATGATACTCTCCACCGGGGTGGTCTCTAAATCTTTTCTCTCGGCCACGGCCTTTCGTACAAGTTCTCTATCGCTCACACTGCCAACGAGTTCTCCATTTTTTTCGATGAAGAGGGCTCCAACTTTTTCATCACGCATTTTTTGAGCGGTGTCGGCAATTGACGCTTTATAAGAAATTTTCTTGAGTTCTTTACTCATGACTTCTGTGATCGAAACCATGGACTAGCTCTCCTTTCATGTTGAGATGAGTAATCAGCCATTTTCCTTTCCAACAGGATCCGAGCCCGTGAATAAGAAACATAAACGCCCTTTTTGGTCATTGGTTGCGTTTGATCAAAAGTTCGCGGGCAATCTGTGAATCCCGCCTGTTCCCGCTTTCTATCACTGCACCGCTTCGCGTTTGAAAATCCGGCGTGCAATGTTTCCGATGGCTCATCCGACACCTCCTTAGGGAATCCTGACCTCATTTTTAGGTGTCTGTCAAATCAGGGCACCTCAGGGTTTCCAAATACCATTCATTAAAAAGCCGACTGTTCGCTGAGAGCGTGGCTTCTTCATCTCGTATCCAACGACTGATCAAACCCAAAGAACAAAGGGTATCCGCAATAGGTTTGATAGTCGACATTCCAACGGCCCGTGCGACCTCCTTTGGATTCACGGGTTTGGCCACACCAGTCAAATAGGTCAGCACTTCATGCTCCAGGGGGTCTCGCATTTGGTCTACACAGCATTGAAAAAAAGGAAAGAGTGACCTTCTTACATCTTCCACAACCTGTTCGGGCCGAATATCTTTGGTCCCACACAGCAATGCAGCCTGTAATATTTTGAGCAGAAATGGGTGAGTCCCTCCGTAAGTAAGGGCACAGGCTTTTTGTGCTGTTGAAAGGCTTCGACAGAAAATTTGCTCCGCTTCTTTTTCCAAAAAAACTGCCAAGGGGATAGGCTTGAGTTTTTTCGCTATCCATTCTGTCCTTTCAAATTCCTTCCAGGCCCGTGCTCCGGCAAAAACTGAGGCCCCTTCCTGAGTAAGCTTGATGTCTGAAAGGGAAATATTGTCTCCCTCGACCAAGCTGTCACAATTATCAAGCAGCACAATGGCGTCACCGTTCTGTGAACGAGACCGCAGCTGTTGGCAATCAGCCTCGACGGCCAAATCAAAGTAGACTGCCGCCGGTCTAGTCGAGCCAGGAGGAAGGGGGCCCTGATTGAGGTGCCAGGCGAGTTGATGAAGTAAAGATGTTTTCCCTAATTTGGGCCCCCCAAAAATGCTCAACGATTCCCGCCGTTTCAACCGCCATACCACATTACGAACTAAGCCCTCACGGCCCACGAACTCTCCCGGCCGAAAGACAGGAGCCGCCGGGTCTTGTGATTTGGGGGGATCATCCTGGGTAGACATAAGGGGAATATAGCAGACCGAGGAGTTAAAAAGAGTAAAGGGCACCTCTGAAAACCCCGCTGCGTGCTGCAGAGATCTTTGTAGGCAGCTCGACCCACACTACGTGGGGCAGGAAAGGCGTGGCCACCGGTTCGCGTATTTTTCTCCCCCTCCCCTACAAACAGGGCTCACGAGAAGGTAAATGAGTTTTGGCTCTCGTCTTTGAACGTGATTGCCTGGCCTCGCTGAAGGCACCTTGCTCGGACCGTACCTGCCGAAGTATTATGCCTTTCTGATTCTATGGGAGGAGACGATATGCAACAACCGCTTCATACTCCATCTGAAAAAGAGGCATCTTTGGACCGTGATCTCGAGCGCGTGCGAAAGCGGCTTGTCACCCTCCAGCCCTTCCTGGTGAACCAACCCTCAGGCTCGGCTTTGATAGACTTCGACTTAGAAACAGAAGAAATAATCCACGGGGTGTTTGGAAGATCTTCCCCGCTGGTGGATGCCTATGATTATGCCCAAATTGGGGAGGCGGCAGGGATGGTCAATTTGCCGCAGGAGGCACCGGAAGGTATCGCTCACGCCACGGAGCGAGAAACCCTAAGGCAACGCCAACGAGTACTAGAACTTTGTATTGGAGATCTTGAATCTCGCCGGACAGTCCTGGTTAGGGGGGAACGCATCAAAACCGCGACTGGTCCACGAGTAGCCGATTACATGTCAAAAACGGTCCACTTCATTCATTTGGACGCGACACTGAAAGACGCGGCACTGCTCTTTCAACAACAGAAGATCGGCTCGCTGCTGGTCAAAGGGGCAGACCACTTTATTGGTTGCATTACCGAGACCGAATTGACCCGAGAGGTTGTGGCAGGAGGAGTGGATCCTTTCACGACCAGGGTGATGACTTGCATGCGCGAGCCCATCATCACCATTGAAAGTAGTGATCCCATCGTCGAGGCCGTCCGACTCATGAAAGAGAAGGCCACCCGTCATTTGGCAGTGGAGGAAAGTGAAACGATTGTGGGTGTCATCTCGGCTTCTGATATTTTGCGTTATTATTCTGGAGTGACCTAAACCTTCTTTTGGTGTCCTGCCCCCTGGGCTAGTATTGAGAAGAATCTAAGAATGCCTTAATGGTGTAATCGGAATTGAGTCAGGAGCCAGGGGCAGATAATTTGAGAATGACGCCCTGATCTCCCACCGCCCAGCCTGTGTGGGGTTCGGGGAAAGTTAAGCCGTACAGAGAATACGGTTCAGATAATTCTGGTTGGGTCCAGTTGAACCCCGCATCTTTAGTAACAAGAAACGCACCTCGTTCTCCGATAATCCATCCAGTGCGAAAATCGGTGAATCGAATTTTTAAAAAGTCTGGGGGACGAATGCAGGGCGATCCGCAGGGCTGAGTCCTGTCCAGCCATTTCTTTCCACCCGAGACCGTTTGAAAAATAGCACGTTGGGTTCCAACAGCCCATCCAACCTGTTTGTCGACAAACTGAATATCGAAAAAGGTCGTCAAACTATCGGTCAGTTGTTGCACCCAATGCTTGCCACCATCCGTCGTGGTGAGAATGACGCCCAGCGCTCCAACCGCCCACCCTTGTTGCCCATCCAGAAACTGCACCCCAAACAAGTCCGCTGATGTTCCACTTGGCTGATCATCCCAGGATTGGCCACCATCTTGAGTATGTAGGATGGTTCCTCGTGCCCCAACAATCCAGCCTTGGGTTTCGTCTCGAAAAAATAATCCATAGAGCGGTGACGAGGTACCACTTATTTGTGGCCACCATTTCAGTCCACCATCTTGTGAATGAAGAATGGTCCCATTGTGCCCAATAACCCATCCATGCATATCGTCTGAAAAATATACACTCATGAGTAAGGCCGGCGTTCGACGGGGAATAGTTTCCCAATTTCCCCCTCCATCTTCGGTGCGAAGCATCATGCCGCCGGCACCCACAGCCCACCCGTTTTGGGTGTCAAGAAAAAAGGTATCAAGCAAGGTCACCTTGGTACCACTCTCTTGAAGAGTGCGTGCCATGAAAACTTCCGAAGCCAGGGCACTGGAAGAATAAAGCAATCCTAGTGTAACCCCTACTAGAACCACCGAAATCTTGGTACACCGTATAATGTCTTTGGGGTTCATTGACAGACTCAAGGAATTAATTATCCGTGGTGTAATCGTAAAAATAATCTTTATGCGGCAAGCCTCGACGAAGAATGGTGAATTGTCCTGCCACGGCACTCACCCATTGTTTCGATTGGCAGCATGTTCCGTTGTCCTTCAAATCCCACGAACCTCGCCGCACCACGATTTCCCCCTTAGTCGGATCTTCGTAAAACCCTCCGGGATGGCCGAACCCGAACACATGTCGGCGAGGAACGCGAACCTTAATCTCATCGTCTTTCCAAGAAACCACCACAGCCGCCATGCCATTGATCATCACTTCACTCCGCGAGACGTCGGCCCCTAATTGGTAGTTTTTCCATTGATGCGCACTATGATGCAAACTCAATCGGGTAGCCTCGGCAATTTTTAAAAAGTCACCAAACCCATCCCCTTTAATGGTGACGATTTCGTCTAATCCGGCTTCATTGGGAGAGTAGGAAGTGACGGTCGGAGTTTTTACCGTAAAATTTCCGACATGAAGAGTGACCGTGCCTCGATCGGCACAACAAGTGCCATCGGCCTTGGGAACGGTGCCCCCTCGTTTAATGACAATCGGTCCACTTTTCGCGCTATAGGGAACCCACACATTGATTTCATTGTCTTGCCACCGAAAAATCACACCAGGGACACCGCCAATTTCCACACGATTTTGTCCCGGTTCAAAATCAAAGGCATAGGCCGTCGAACCCGATTCAGAATAGACACCAAAATTTTTACCCTTAATTTGAAGCAATGTCCCGATGGGGCCCTCCTGCGGGAACACCTCAGTAACCTGCGATTCGACAACATCAAAATTCCCAAGATTTCTCGTTTTCACACCACGCTTGAGGGAGAACACCCCACTCGTCGCATTGAGCGGCACATGAACCACTATAGTTCGCGCAGCCCATTGTGCAATCGTGGCAGCCTTTCCATTGAACAACACCATATCCCCAGGCGCTTTGGCATCACCAAACTCTTGACCGCTTAATACGACCTTACTCCCAATTGGCCCTTTAACAGGCGAAAAGTTAATGGGTGGAATGAGGGTAACCGGCATGCGATTACTTTCAATATATTGAACAGGTGCACAACAGGCTCCATCAGGCAGAGGGTCGGAAGATGCCAATTGCACCACCACATCACCAGATGTCGAATTCGTCGGAATCGTCACTTCCAACTTATTGGGACGCCATTTAATAACTTGCGCCTTCACACCATTGATCAGCACTCGATTCACTCCGAACATGGTGTTCGGATCACGCGACCCTGCCGTGTTCCCAAAGTTTTCACCTTCAATGGTCAAGACGGAACCCGGCTCAGCCTCGGCAGGACTGATTTTAGAAATCCTGATCTGACGAACCGAGAACTCTCCCATCGAATGTTTTTTCGTTCCACTGATTACGATCACGGGCCCGGTCGTTGCCCCAATGGGCACCTTTACCATGACAAGATCTTTTTCCCATAATTGAATCAACGCGGATGCGCCATTAAATTCCACGCGATTCACCGCAGTGGAAACAAACTCACCAAAATCATCGCCTCCAACAGTCACGGTTGTGCCTGGAGGACCTGATGCAGGAAAAAGCTCTGCGTTCACGGGGACACCGACGCCTAAAACCAAAGAGACCATCAGGGTCAGACAGGATATCGTTTTCATTGGGAATACAACCTTTCTAAGATGACACAACACGAATACTCAAGACAGGGAGCCAAAAGGCCTTTGAACCTCACGGATAGACCACAACATGAGGGCACCTCTAAAAACCGTCCTTTTCCGTGATGGCGGCGTCAGCCGCGTGCTCAAATCCTCATGTATTCGCCCATACACTCCGGTTTTCCGCGCGCGGCTTCCTTGCCCTCACAAAAAATGCCTGGTTTGTAGAGGTGCCCATGAGTTTCAACCGGGATTGAGTGAACCTATGAAATCACTTTAACAATGAGAAATTTTTGTTGTCAAATGAAGAGGGAAAAGAAGCTAGTGTGAGGAAGTAGTCAACAATTTGATGGTTCGATGAGCGGCTGAGTGAACCTCAACCCGTTGGGATTGGCGACTAAGGGCTCGCGCAAGAATAACTTCCCATTTTGGGGTGACGAGACACCTGTCTGGCAAGGCGGGAGGACTGCGCATACTCTTGGTATGTAAGGGACGAGCAACGCCGCCAGACAGGATGGATCGACGCTCAAAGATGGGAAGTTATTCTTGCGCGAGCCCTAAGATTCGGTGAGAAAGGGAAGAGCGTCGGTGACTCCAAAGTCCACAAAGGAATACCCCGTACTTGCACATACACATCAGGATACTGAAGCAGGTCCTTCAAAATACCTATCAGTCGAGTATCCTTGGCTTTGACGAACTCATCGATCGTTCGACGAATCACAACCGGGGCATAGAGTTGCTTAGGGCTCGCGCAAGAATAACTTCCCCTGTTTGGGCGTCGATCCATCCAGCCTGACGGCGTTGCTCGTCCTTTCCATACAGGAGTATGGCAGTCCTCGCGCCTTGCCAAACAGGTGTCTCAGCACCCAAACCGGGGAAGGTATTCTTGTGCGAACCCTAAGAGGCAGGAAAAACTTCAACAATCAACTCGAGCTCCACAGGAACCCCAAGGGGTAATTCCGCGACTCCAACAGCGACCCGCGCATGCCGCCCGGCATCACCGAAAATTTCCACGAGTAGATCCGACGCGCCATTTATGACAGAGGGTTGCTCAACAAACCCATCATGGGAGGCCACATATCCCGTCATCTTCACGATCTGCTTCACCCGGTCTAGAGTGCCCACGGCCAAACGGATATTGGCCAGCGCATTGAGTAAAGTCAGTTTCGTGGCTTCATAGCCTTCTTCTTTGGAAACGTCACGCCCCAGTTTTCCTTGATACACAATTCGGCCATCGCGGGTTGGAACCACCCCACTAAGAAAAAGCAGGTTTCCAACCTGCGCGTAAGGAACATACGTGGCCATCGGCTTGGGAGGAGCGGGCAAGATCAAGCCCAGTTCGGTTAAACGTTGTTCAAAAGACATGGTAAAGAATTTTAACTTTCAACGAGTATATGTCATGTAACCCTCGCCCCTGAGGGGAGAGGGAAGGGTGAGGGGTTGATTCATCAGAAAAAGCAAGTGCCATAACTTCGCAAGGCACTCATGAAAATATAAATCATGATTCGTCGAATTTACGAAGAACGCCGGCGCTGTTGCAACTGAAACTTTTTCACAGCCCGATTATGTTCGGCCAAGGTGGCGGAAAATTGATGGCTTCCATCATTGCGGGACACAAAGTACAGATAGTTGGTGGGAATGGGAAACAAGGCGGCATGAATCGAAGCTTCACCCGGATTGGCAATCGGCCCCGGAGGAAGTCCTCGCACACGATAGGTATTGTACGGACTGTCCACATCCAAATCCTTTTTACGCAGGTTGCCATCAAACCGATCGAAGGCGTAAATAACGGTCGGATCACTTTGAAGGGGAATCTTTTTCCTGAGTCGATTGTGAAAGACCCCCGAAATTAATCCACGTTCCTGTGAAAGCCCAGTTTCTTTTTCAATCACCGAAGCCAGCGTCATAGTTTGATGCAAGGACATGCCAAGTTCCGAAGCCCGTTCCTGCAACTGTGGAGTCCACGACTGTTTAAATCGGGCGACCATGGTTTGAATAATGGCCTCGGGTTTCATATGACGAGTGAAATGATACGTGTCAGGAAACAGGTATCCCTCCAAGTCATGAAGCTGAAACCCGAGCTGGGCGAGGAACTGCGAGTTTCTGGTTAATTGAACAAATACGTCCTGCTCAACGAGCCCCTTCTCTTGCAACACCTCAGCGATTTGCTCAATCGAATACCCTTCGGGAATGGTTACGGCATATTGGAGAACCTCACCCTTGGTGATTTTGTGAAGGACATCATTCGGGGCCATCCCGCCTTGAAACTCATATTCACCCGGAATGATATTGCGATCGGCTCCTAGGAGTCTCCCCATCCAGGTAAAGGCCCAATCACTTTTTATGAGATGCCGTTGATGAAGCAAACTTGCGACATCAGTAAAAGAAGAACCAGTAGGGATTTCAATAATCTGACGCTGGGAGGGATTTCCGAAAGGTTGAAGCTGGAAAAGAAAGACAAGCCCTCCTCCCATACCAAGGAGAACAACACTCGCCAGAATCGTCATCGTCCATCTACGCATTGAAGCTAGAATCCAATCAAGAGTTTTCAAAATGTATCATTGACAACCATACTACCGCCTATTCTGCTTATCGATGTCGGTTAACGCAACGAGAAACTGACACTTTATTGTTATAAACTCAAAGATCCCCTCCCTTCCGAACAATTTTTTGGACCAGTGGAAATTTTAGTGGAATCGGGAGCAATTGAGTGACCATTCTGTCATGATGCCCAAGCAGAGCGCAGCATCCTCCTTGTAGGGGTCCCCATTTGGCTTTTTTGGTAGCTGCACGATCTCATCGTGCCCGCTTCCCGTGCCCCACCCCCATGAAGAGTCAGCATACGAGGCTGCCGCAATTGGTGAGAAATCCGTTCGCCCTGAGCACAGTCGCCCCTGCGACAGTAAAAGGGTCCCAAGATTTCCAACCGCTGCTTCCAACTTTCACGCTTTGCGTTTCAACTTTATTGGTTAAGCCTTACCGAAGAAGGGGTTTCATTATTCATTGTCTGTGATTACAATAGAATTACTTTTGAAGGTATTTAGCAAAAAGGTTAAATACCTTCACCCTGTGATCGAGTGTGTGTGCGAGAAAAATTTTCAGGGGGATTGGTTCGATGGCGAAAATCGAGGCTCTAGTTGCGAAATTGAAGGGGGCAATCCCGAACCTTATTGCAATCTATCATTTTGGTTCACAAATACAAGGGGGCACCAATAAAGAGAGCGATGTCGACGTGGCGTTTCTTGCGTCAATCCCTTTATCACCTGTTCAACGCTTTGACCTCGAACAAGAAATCGCCTCATTGGTTCAAAAAAATGTTGATCTAGTCGATTTACGCGAAGCTTCAACCGTGATGCGAATGCAAGTCATTTCAACTGGTCAATGTTTGTTCTCGGCTAATAATGCGGAGCAAGAGCATTTTGAGACATTAGTGTATTCCTCATATGCTCGGCTAAATGAAGAACGGCGTTCGATCTTAGACGATATTCAAAAACGGGGATCCGTATATGCCCGATGATGTCATACTCAATAAAGTCGCCACCATCGAACGATGCTTAACTCGAATTCAGGAAGTGTATGCCAACAGCGAGAAAAATCTCTTTGAGGACGTCACCAGACAAGACTCCATTATTCTCAATCTTCAACGTGCGTGTGAAGCCTCTATTGATTTGGGCATGCATTTGGTGAGAAAAAAAGGGCTCGGCATTCCTCAGGAAAGCCGGGAAGCGTTTGAATTGCTGGAAAAGGCAGGTCTGCTGGACCGTGAACTTGCGAAACGGATGAAAAGAATGGTTGGGTTTCGCAATGTAGCCGTTCATGACTATACCGACCTGAATTATGAAATCATCAAAGTGATTATTACTGATCGATTGGAAGACTTTTCTTCTTTTTCCAAGTTTGCCCTCGATCAAAAGTAAGCCAGGGATATTCAAAGAACTCCGCATTACACTCGCCCAGGAACGATAAGTTTTCCGCATTTTACTACAGTGTTTTAACCTCAACATAGGCACCTCAAAGCCCCCCACACCTATTGGGAGACCTGCCTGCGCGAAACCGCTTCGGCAGAAGCTGGGAGTTGGAGTGGGAGGAAAAGTCGTTTTTGAAAGTTAAAACATTATAGAAACGGTAGCTGGGCGCAAAACCGACATGTATGATATTGGTGGCCATCGTGAAGTAGAAAAAGTCGTGTTCACCTCAACCTGGTCCTATACACATTATTAAATAAGATTGACCCCTTTTTAAGATTGACCCCTTTTTAAGCAGAATGTAATCAACATGATTACCAATTCCTATCCGGGAATAATTACAGATAGCGTGGCGATCAATATTTATATCGCCCTGACCGAACCTTGAAATTGTCGTTGAGATCGGAGTCGAATTTTATGCCTAACTTTTCATTCAACACCAGCTGGTTCGGTAAAATCGCGCCAGCCGGTTAATTCGCACGTTAGAGGTTGATGTGCCGCTGTGTCGCCTGTGCCATCTTGATCGAGAGCTACGAAATTCACACATCGTACCGGAATTTCTCTACGCCAACCTTTACAACACAAAGGGTCACCTCATGGGCATCAATGGGCGCGGCAATCGCGGGTGGAAAGCACAGCAAAATGGAATTCGAGAACACCTCTTCTGTGAAAAATGCGAACAACATTTCAACGAATATTGCGAGAAGCCATTTCGAGCCCAGTGGGTCGAGGCTGCGCCCTTGCCGAACCCTTGGAATGTCGAGGACGTTCACTGGGCGTGTTTCGACTATGCTTCATTCAAGCTCTTTCACTTGAGCGTCCTGTTCCGTGCGAGCCTGAGCTCATTGCCAACATTCGCTGCAGTATCCCTTGGCCCACACGAAGAGAAACTGCGAGAACTTCTTATCTCTAAAAATCCTGGGGAGTACTCGCAGTACCCAATCTTCGGCTACGCGGTTGTCCACCACGAAACGAAGCGTCTCATTCCCATGGTGTCTCAAGCCGTGCAATCAAGGTCCGGGGACCACCGCTGCTACGGCATGATTTACGGTGGGGTTCAATGGTGGGTGAGTGTATCATCACACCGGAACATTGAGTTTGAACGCGCTGGTCTCCAGCTTAACGGTCAAATGCCGTTCCACGCCATACCATGGAACGAGGTCATGGTCATACAGTCAGCAGCTGAGGCACTTCGCCATGCCCGCCCCTAACATTGAAGCCAAGAGGGACGTGCGAAAAGCAAAAGGGCCACATTCAAATATTAAGTGCACCGCGTTCTTCACGATAAGGGGTCAGATTAGGGGACAAGCTTATTTCATAACACCAAGATCAGAATAAAATAGGGTCAGACTCGATTTAATTCAGGGAAACGTGGGGGGACAAGGCTGGGCCTTACAACTTGGCTTCAACCAGGGAGTAGACTTTCTCTAAGGCTTGCTTTAACCCGGCCGGGTTTTTCCCACCGGCTTGTGCCATATCTGGGCGCCCGCCGCCGGAGCCGTCGACTTCGGTGGCCATCTCTTTGATGAGATCACCGGCTTTGATTTTCTTCGAAAGATCCTTGGACACGATCACCAACAGGGAGACTTTGTCATCCGCAACGGAACCCAAAGCGATCACGCCTTCGGGAACCTTATTGCGGACTTTATCCGAAAACAGACGCAGTTCCTGCATGGACAACCCGTCAGCGCGTTGCACATGAACCTGAACACCTTTCACTTCCCGAACATCGGCTTCGGCATTGCCCGTACCTTGGTCCATGATTTTGAGTTTGAGTTGTTCAAGTTCGCGTTCTTTGTCTTTTAATTGAGAGACAAGTTTGCGGGTCTTGGTCAGGACATCTGAGGGACTCGTTTTCAGCAGTTCAGCCATTTCACGGACTTCGGACTCGACCTTTTTGCTATGCTCCAATGCCCCAACACCCGTTAACGCTTCGATGCGCCGCACTCCAGCGGCCACGCCACCCTCGGAAATAATACGAAAGGTCCCAATTTCGCCCGTGGCGTGGCAATGAGTTCCGCCGCATAACTCCTTACTAAACTCGCCGATGCCCACCACACGGACATGCTCGCCATACTTATCGCCGAAGAACGCTAAGGCGCCCGCCTGTGTGGCCTCTTGGACACCCATCACATCGGTTTGGACTGCGGTATTCTCGCGAATGTGTTGATTGACCAACGATTCGATTTCTTCAACATCACGCGTCCCCAAAGGCTTAAAATGAGAAAAATCGAAGCGCAATCGGTTCGGCCCCACAAGCGATCCATATTGCTTCACATGCGGACCGAGAATCTCGCGAAGAGCAGCATGCATGAGATGTGTCGCCGTATGATTTCGTGCCGCATCGTGACGAGTCACGACATTTACCGAAGCGGCTATGTGCTCACCTTTTCGTACACGACCCGCTATCACTTTGCCCTTGTGAAGGTAGAGAGTTCCGCCGACCTTCGTGGTTTCGCGAACATCAATACGCCCGTCGGGACCTACTAAAGTCCCTTGGTCCCCAACTTGCCCGCCTCCTTCAGGATAAAATGGCGTGGCGGTCAGAACAACCTCGATATCGTCGCCTTCGACAGCCTCGTCAGCTAACTGTTCATTTATCAAGATGGCTTGGACTACACTTTCCGACTCCAAAACCTGATAGCCCACAAATTCCGTAGGGCCGACCTGCTGGGTCAGCTCGGTGATAATCGGTTTTTCCCCTTCCATGGCAAATGAACCTGCTTTCCGGGCACGATCGCGTTGTGCATCCAAGGCCCGTTGAAACCCTTCAAGGTCCGTCACCAACCCTTGTTCACGCGCGGCTTCCTCGATCAAATCCAACGGGAACCCGTAGGTGTCATACAACTTGAACACGCTCTCGCCATCAAGGGAACCACGAATCTCGGCTTTCGCTTCATTGACCATCGTATTCAAAATCGGAAGTCCTTGATCTAATGTCCCGATAAATCGCTCTTCCTCCCCTTCGACGGCTTGGACAATGACATTCGCAGCTTGACGCAACTCGGGATAGACCCCTTCCATCTGACTCACCACGGTACCCGTTAACTCATGAAGGAAAGGTTCTTTAATCCCTAATAAACGGCCATGGCGTGACCCACGTCGAAGAATACGGCGCAGCACATATCCCCGACCTTCGTTCGACGGCAAAATGCCATCGGTAATCATAAACGCAATGGCTCGCAAATGATCGGCAATCACGCGCAACGATCGGTCCGACACCGCATCTTTTCCATACGTGTGGCCCGTCCGTTCGGCAATGGCCGAGAGAAGGGGCATAAACACATCGCTGTCATAATTGCTCGACACCTTTTGAACGACGGCAGCCAACCGTTCGAGCCCCATCCCAGTATCAATGCTTGGCTTCGGCAGAGGGTGGAGCGTGCCTTCGGCATCGCGATCGAACTGCATAAACACAAGATTCCAGATTTCTAAATAGCGATCGCAGTCACACCCAACCGCACATTCTGGCCGTCCACACCCAAGATCCACGCCCTGATCAATGTGGATTTCCGAACAGGGTCCACAGGGTCCCGTATCACCCATTTGCCAAAAATTTTCCTTGTGCCCCAACCGGACGATACGTGCGGAAGGCACACCGATCTTTTTCTCCCATAACTCAAAGGCTTCGTTATCATCCTGAAAAACAGTTATCCAGAGTTGGTCAGCAGGCAAGCCAAGGGTTTTCGTCAAATACTCCCACCCGTAGCGAATGGCATCTTCCTTGAAATAATCCCCAAACGAAAAATTGCCCAACATTTCAAAGAAGGTATGATGCCGCCGGGTATAGCCGACGTTTTCAAGGTCATTGTGCTTGCCTCCAGCCCGCATACATTTTTGTGCAGAGGCAGCACGGGAATAGGAGCGAGATTCCTCACCGAGAAACACACGTTTGAACTGATTCATCCCAGCGTTGGTAAACAGAAGAGTAGGGTCGGCTTGAGGAATGAGCGGAGCGCTCGGCACAACGGTGTGATCGTATTGGGAAAAATAATCCAGGAATGATTGACGAAGCTCATTAGCACTAAGGGGCATAAGCGATCGATTCTTTAATGAGTGGAAACCGTAATGCGTGAACCGTTATGCGTGATGAGTGGGGAAAACTATATTTTTTTCTTCACGCTTCACGCATTACGCTTCACGATTCGACATTTACGCAGTTCCACGAGCGGCAGTTTTTTTCTCAGATGGTGCGGCCACAGGAGCTGCTTCTGGCGTCACTTTCAGCAACCCTGCTTTTTCGCGAATCTTTTGTTCAATTTCATCGGCAATATCGACATTCGTCTTCAGAAAGGTTTTTGCGGCTTCGCGACCTTGACCGAGTCGTTCCTCATTATAGGAGTACCACGCCCCAGCCTTATCAACGATTTTCTTATCGACGCCCAGATCAACGAGTTCGCCTACTTTCGATACGCCTTCCGCAAACATGATGTCGAACTCGGCTTGTTTAAATGGAGGCGCGGTCTTGTTTTTCACGACTTTCACCCGCACGCGACTCCCCATGACTTCTTGGCCGTCCTTAATCGATTCAATGCGACGAATGTCCAACCGCACGGAAGAATAAAACTTCAAGGCATTTCCACCCGTGGTCGTTTCGGGATTCCCAAACATCACACCGATTTTCATGCGAATCTGGTTAATGAAAACCACCGTGGTCATGGACTTGGAGATCGCCCCAGTGAGCTTCCGCAGCGCCTGAGACATCAAACGCGCCTGAAGGCCCATGTGCGAGTCGCCCATCTCCCCCTCGATCTCCGCCCGGGGAACAAGCGCCGCTACGGAGTCGATCACGATGATATCAATGGCCCCGCTCCGCACCAACGTCTCGACAATCTCCAAGGCCTGCTCACCCGTATCAGGCTGGGCCACCAGTAGGTCGTCTGTTTGAATGCCAAGTTTTTTGGCATAGGTAATATCCAAGGCATGTTCAGCATCAACAAACGCAGCGGTTCCGCCGGCCTTTTGTGCTTCGGCAATGGCATGCAAGCAGAGGGTTGTTTTACCCGAGGACTCCGGACCATAAATTTCCACCACCCGGCCCCGTGGCAATCCGCCAACCCCAAGTGCCAAATCCAGGGAAAGCGACCCAGTCGATATCACAGGGATATCGTCCAAAGCCTCCCCTGTTCCCAGTTTCATGATTGCGCCTTTCCCAAACTGCTTTTCTATCTGGGTCACCGCAAGTTCTAATGCCTTCTTTTTGCCTTCGTTTTCACCACCTCGCTGACTCATAACGCCTCCTCAATGAAAATGAACCTCGTAGAGGCCTATCATACTGAATTGTCGAGTTTTGGCCAATGGGAATGTTGAAAAAGGGCGTCAGCGGCGTTCTCGGCCCTTTGTCGTGCGCACGTACTCCCGTACGCTCCGCGCGTCAAAGCGCCTGCGGCCTTGCTGAGCGCACCCCCCGCCTCCGCGAGGGCATGCTTTTTGAACATTCCCTAATGCCTTTTGGTAAAAAGAACATAATTTTTTTAAGATTTGGCCAGCGGAACTGCCCATAATTTCGTATACACCGACCCAGTTGGTCGGAGTTCGCTTTTAAAAAGACTGACTTGCTCAACAAGCAATCGACCAAAAATAAAAGGATCAAACAACATCCCCGTCTTCTCAATCGCCAGTCCCACGGCATGATGATCTTTTTTTATACGGGCCAACGTCAAATGGGGGCGAAAAGGCCTCCCTTCCTGCGGAAAACCCAAAGGCACCACGGCTAATTCTATCTGGGCGGCCAGATCTTCCAGGACCTGTATCTCACCCTCAATGCCTGTCCACACCGTTCGTGGCGCACGTTTCTCAGGGAATACCCCAAACCCTCTTAATGTGATCTCAAACGGCGATGTCCCGTTCACCGCCTGCTCCACAACTTGTTGGATTTCATTAATTTTTGACTCGGGCGTATCACCAAAAAACTTCAAGGTGATGTGGAGATTTCCAGATTTTACCCAATTAATTCCAGTCAATACACGTTTTAGATTTTCTTCCTTTTGACCAATAGCCGAATGCAAGGACGACGGAAGGTCAATGGCTAGAAATGTTCGCAACGCCACTGAGGCACCTCACTTTTCCGAAATCGGTAACCCGACCAACCACCGTCTCAGCACATCTAATGCCCCCTGAGACGACCGCAGTTTAACCATATTTCGATCACCATGAAATCGGAATTCTTTCGTAAATGTTTTCTTGGGGGTGGCTAACCCAACATACACCAAGCCGACAGGTTTTGTTTCAGTTCCCCCCCCTGGTCCCGCAATACCCGTTACGCTCAGCCCAAGATCCACGGCACTGCGCTCCCGAATCCCCTTGGCCATTGCCTTGGCGACTTGAGCACTGACCGCCCCATGCTTCATGAGAACCCTTTCCGATACACCAAGCAACTCCATTTTGGCTTGGTTGCTGTAACACACCACACCACGATCGACATAGGCTGAGCTTCCGGGCACTTGTGTCAGTCGGTGCCCAATCAATCCGCCCGTACAACTTTCAGCAAGAGCCAGGATTAATCCCTTTGCGGTGAGACGCTCCCCAATGATTTCTTCCATTGTTTGATCATCAAACCCGTACACAAAGGAAACTAATTTACGAGATATTTCATCTGCATATAGTTCAAGTAAAGCTTTATTTTTATTTTCATCATTCTTTGAAGCCTTACCTTTTACGACGTTGAGGCCATGATTCATCGTCAACGAAATTGAGACGCCAAGTGGGGAAGCCAACATCCCTAACCGAATGCCACTCGATGCCGGAACCATGCCTTTAATTCGTTCATCAATGACCCCTTCGATCAGGCCAAAGGTATGAAGGGTTCGGATTTCAATTGGCAGCCCCACATATTCTTGTTTAATCAAAATGGGAACGACAGACTCTGTGAACATTCTTCGAGCTTCGTGGCTCACACCTGGCAGGCAAAAGATTTGGCATCGTTTCCATTGTAGAAAGAAGCCGGGTGCCGTTCCGGCAGAATTGCGGAGAAGGTCAGACCCGGATGGGAGAAAAGCCTGTCGCCGCTGGTTTTCCGAAACCGTCCTTCCTGCCAATTGAAAGCGCGCCTTTATAGATCGAAGCGCTTGGGACCGAAGGCCTAAAGACTTCCCCGTAACTTTTGCCACCGCCTCCCGAGTCAAATCATCGACCGTGGGGCCGAGCCCACCGGTGACCAAAACAATCTTAGCCCGTTTCGAAGCCACCGTAAGGGCACCACACAGGTCATCAATCTCATCTCCCACCACCGTCTTAAACCGAACCTCAATCCCCTGCTCCGCCAACAGCTCAGCCAGAAACACAGAATTCGTATCCGTCCTCCCCCCAAGCAGTAACTCCGACCCCACCGCAATAATTTCAGCCGTGATCACAGACAACTCCAATTTTCGTAATTTTTCTTATGGGCACCTCCAAAAAACGTCCTTTTCCGTGAGGGCGGCGTCAGCCGCGTGCTCACATCCTCATGTATTCGCCCATACACTCCGGTTTTCCGCGCGCGGCTTCCTTGCCCTCACAAAAAATGCCTGGTTTGTAGAGGTGCCCTTATGTTTTCCAAAAAACACAACATGCTTCTTCATTCACCACCGCCCCTCCAATCCACCACGGTCATTCCCGCTGTCTTTTATCGTGAATCCCACCTTCCCGTTTGTCATTTCGACCAGCGGGAGAAATCTAATCCTCCCCCTTCGAAGAGATTTCTCGCTCTGCTCGAAATGACTGGACCGTTGCATTGCAACAGAGCTGCGCACGGGCAACAATAGCGTTGGATCTTTTTCCCGAAACAAAAGGCCTGTCCTGAATTTCGTCGAAGGGACCTCGTCGCGCGGGGCCGAAAGCCCGCATAAATTCACTCCACGACCGTATACGTCCTTTGACGTAGATTCAAGACCAACCATTACTCTTAATTCCCAAATTCAAAACTTGGCCCTACCCTGTCAGGATTTTTTTCACTGTTAAATTCTTGTCAACTCGTTGATTTGAAAGGGCTCACAAGCAATCCAGAACAACCTTCCAGAAACACTGTTGGAAATTTTTCCACTATTGAAATCAGAGCTAACATGTTGATTGGACACGATAAATTGACCACACACAACGATTTCGCTCAACAAAGTGTCAAAAAAATTTACAAGTTTGGTGGAAATCAATACACAGCCTAGGCCATGTCCTAAAGGACCAACGTGGCGGAACTGAGCTGAACTGAAAGGAACGAGATGGAATACAGAAAAACCAACTGCGTCCAATGACGAACAGCGTCTTCATGGCATCCAAATTGCTGAATAGTTCGGATAGACAACACGTAATTTTTACACAACCCTTTGCCTCATTAGGAGGGAAAAACATGAAGACCGTACGCATATGTAGCTTTATCTTAGGTGGGCTCTTGTACTTCAGTACCCCCGCCTTTGCCTTGTTCGACGGAGTTTATGCTCCAGTGAACTGGACAGCAACTACATCAGGGGATGGAGTCATTGATACCAGTGGAGCCCCCGGTTCCATCTCTATGACGAGTAATAATAATGGAGTCAGTAACCTCAACCAAGATTTCACCATTGTCCTTCTCGCCAATAGTATGGTCATGTTCGATTGGGATTTCTTCACTACTGATACCGGGTTTAATGGGGGTGATGAGGCTTTTTGGGACCCATTTGGCTATTTACTCAACGGGACCTTTTTTCAATTGACGGATAATCTTGGCGGGGTAAGCCAAAGCGGATCGGAGTCAATAATCGTTGGGGGCGGAAATGTTTTTGAATTCCGTGCTAACTCGTATGATGGAGGCTTTGGTGCGGCCACAACGGTTATTTCTGAATTGTCTGGTCCATGTTCTTCAAGAACCCACTCCATGCCTGAACCGAGCACCATGATTCTTCTCGGCACGGGCCTTGTCGGGTTAGTGGCCTGGAAACGCAAGAAAGCCGCGTAAGTCACCACGCATCTCACACCTAGTAGAATCTCATGATCCTCGAGCCCCGCATCACCTGATGCGGAGCTCGGTTCATTTTGTGAGCCTCGTGGCTTACCCTGCATACCGGCTTAACTCCAGTTGCTACTAGATTTTGTGGGTCCTCTGAATTTTTTGGAGCGGAGCCGGGTCGACTGCGATAGCATTTTCCAGGAGTCGATGAAACAAGAGGCCCCGAGAGCGCGAGGTCCAACGATTGAATCGAAAGATAAATTCAGATGGTTCTACGGTTGACTCCGGTTGAGACAGTTGCGACTATGCAGGTATGGGTCGTCCGCAGTATCCGAAGGACATGCGGGAATTCCGCCAACGCTTCACTTCACGCCAGGCTTGCCTTGAATATTTGGTGCAGAGTCGCTGGCCAGATGAGTTTGTTTGTCCAACGTGCACGGGTAAGTCGGCCTGGCTAAACTCCAAGCGTTACGTTTTCGAGTGTAGGACGTGTGGTCGTCAGACGTCGCCTATGGCAGGCACGCTCATGCACCGTTCCCACGTGCCCGTCCAGGAGTGGTTCTGGGCTGCTTATCTCGTTACGACCCATACGCCAGGAATCAGTGCCGTCCAGCTCTCACGACAGCTTGGCCTATCGAGCGCCACCACAGCCTGGCATATGCTGCATCGGCTGCGTCAAGGAATGGTCAACAAGAACCGAAGCCAGCTCTCTGGCTTGATTGAGGCCGATGAGGCGATCATCGGCGGACCAGCAAAAGGCAAGCAAGGTCGAGGCTCAACTGCAGCCAAGCACAAGAGTTTGCTGATCGGTGCCGTTGAGGTTCTCCCCTATACTGATAAGAAGGGAAAACAATGTGAACGGGCAGGGCGGTTGCGTCTCTCGCTCCTAAAGGATGCAGGCGAGATCAGCATTCGTGGGTTTTTGATAGAAAATATTCAGGCCGGCTCCACACTCCGAACCGATGGTTGGCGCGGGTATTCCGATGCGGCGCTGGTGGGATACAAGCATCGTGTGCGAATTGTTCGGACACCGGGGCGAGCGCACAAAGTTGCGCCCCCTATCCACCGGGTCTTCAGCAACCTCAAGGCGTGGCTCAATGGCACGCATCACGGGGTTGAGCCGAAGTATCTCCAGAGCTATCTGGACGAGTTTGTTTTCCGCTTCAACCGGCGCAAGACGCCGATGGCTGCGTTTCAAACCCTCCTCGGGATCTCAGTGAATAAAGCGCCGCTAACGCTTGGCGATCTGGTTAACCGGAGTCAACCGTAGAACCATCTAAATTCATTCAGGTAGGCGTCGAGGTACTTATGATCAAGGCGTCCCTGGTATGTGCCCAGTAGCCAACGTTTCACCAGTGAAATGGCACGGTGGACTCGTGGCAACAGGTTGTCCGCGTCTGGGTCGTGATTTCCCCCAACATCGGGCTTTCGCATTGGTTTGTGCGCATACCCTTCGTCTGCCAGACAGCAATAACTTGTGAGTCCGTCGGTTATAATCGTACTGCCAGGCTCAACATGCTGCTGAACGAAATTCTTGACATCCGCGCTCGTCCGGCCCTTAAGCGTTTGCATTCGCATTCGCCCACTTCCTTTTTATTAATAATGGGGGTGATTAGGAATCCTAAGCCTCTTTTTATAAATTTAGATGGTTCTACGGTTGACTCCGGTTGAGACAGTTGCGACTATGCAGGTATGGGTCGTCCGCAGTATCCGAAGGACATGCGGGAATTCCGCCAACGCTTCACTTCACGCCAGGCTTGCCTTGAATATTTGGTGCAGAGTCGCTGGCCAGATGAGTTTGTTTGTCCAACGTGCACGGGTAAGTCGGCCTGGCTAAACTCCAAGCGTTACGTTTTCGAGTGTAGGACGTGTGGTCGTCAGACTTCGCCTATGGCAGGCACGCTCATGCACCGTTCCCACGTGCCCGTCCAGGAGTGGTTCTGGGCTGCTTATCTCGTTACGACCCATACGCCAGGAATCAGTGCCGTCCAGCTCTCACGACAGCTTGGCCTATCGAGCGCCACCACAGCCTGGCATATGCTGCATCGGCTGCGTCAAGGAATGGTCAACAAGAACCGAAGCCAGCTCTCTGGCTTGATTGAGGCCGATGAGGCGATCATCGGCGGACCAGCAAAAGGCAAGCAAGGTCGAGGCTCAACTGCAGCCAAGCACAAGAGTTTGCTGATCGGTGCCGTTGAGGTTCTCCCCTATACTGATAAGAAGGGAAAACAATGTGAACGGGCAGGGCGGTTGCGTCTCTCGCTCCTAAAGGATGCAGGCGAGAGCAGCATTCGTGGGTTTTTGATAGAAAATATTCAGGCCGGCTCCACACTCCGAACCGATGGTTGGCGCGGGTATTCCGATGCGGCGCTGGTGGGATACAAGCATCGTGTGCGAATTGTTCGGACACCGGGGCGAGCGCACAAAGTTGCGCCCCCTATCCACCGGGTCTTCAGCAACCTCAAGGCGTGGCTCAATGGCACGCATCACGGGGTTGAGCCGAAGTATCTCCAGAGCTATCTGGACGAGTTTGTTTTCCGCTTCAACCGGCGCAAGACGCCGATGGCTGCGTTTCAAACCCTCCTCGGGATCTCAGTGAATAAAGCGCCGCTAACGCTTGGCGATCTGGTTAACCGGAGTCAACCGTAGAACCATCTAAATTCATTCAGGTAGGCGTCGAGGTACTTATGATCAAGGCGTCCCTGGTATGTGCCCAGTAGCCAACGTTTCACCAGTGAAATGGCACGGTGGACTCGTGGCAACAGGTTGTCCGCGTCTGGGTCGTGATTTCCCCCAACATCGGACTTTCGCATTGGTTTGTGCGCATACCCTTCGTCTGCCAGACAGCAATAACTTGTGAGTCCGTCGGTTATAATCGTACTGCCAGGCTCAACATGCTGCTGAACGAAATTCTTGACATCCGCGCTCGTCCGGCCCTTAAGCGTTTGCCTTCGCATTCGCCCACTTCCTTTGTCTTTGATTTCCACGGCAACGCCAACAAGTTGCTTGTTTCCTTCTCCACCCAAATAGGCTTCATCCACTTCAACTTGCCCGGCAAGACGGTTGCGGGAGGGGCGACCCATCGCAACCCGTAATTTATGAAGCATGAGCCACGCAGGCTCGTGACCGCTCATCCCCAACACCCTTTGCAACGTTTGAGCGCTCGCTCCATTTTTCTGGCTTGTAAACCACCAGATTGCCTGAAACCAAATGCGCAACGGGATACGAGAATCTTGAAAAATCGTTCCGGCCAAGGGTGACTGCTGATATTGACAGCTGGAGCACATCGACAACCCTCGCTTGGTTTTCCACCTCTTTTGATTCCCACATTTCACACAGGTATACCCGTCTGGCCATCGAAGCTTCTCAATATGGGTGCGACAGGCCTCCTCAGTAAAAAAACGGGTCATCAGATCGGCCATGTCCTTGGGGTAACTCACCATGTCGCAAAACACTACATAGTGGGGCAACTGGAGTCAAGCCGGTATGCAGGGGATAAAGGGGTAATAGTGTCGGAATGGTTCCGTGTGGGCGGTCTCAAGCAGATGTATTTCTTCTTCGTGGGTAAAGACCTGAACATGCTCGGCACGTTTCGGGACCTTAATGAGTTTGGATGGCCGACTTGCTGGATTGTGATCGACGATCTCATCTTCAATAGCCTGAGCAAAAAGAGCCGACAGGCCCCCCAAGACATTCTTAATAGTTTTGGGTTTCAGCCCTTGCTCATTCAAGTCTGCCACCAGTTCCCGACCTCTAATCCGGTTAATCTCGGTCAACGCGTCCTTCTGAAACGCTGGCAGCAGGTGCGCATCCAACATGCCCTGATACCGCATCAGCGTGGTGTGTTTCAGCCCTCTGGCCCGACAATCATTCATCCAAATACCGGCATAGACTCCAAAGGTCACGCGCTGGATTTTCGCCTGGGCTTCCTGCTTCTGAATCTCCTCAGGAAACAAGCGGCCTTCTTCGATGGCCGCTTGCCGACGTTTCCGCCAAGCCTGGGCTTTCGTGATATTCGGAAAGCCCCATTTCCGAATTGTCTTTTCGTTGTATTTCAATCGAACCATAAACTGGTCGTGCCCTTCCTTGCCCTGGTACGTGAAGATGTTAGGTCGCACTTTCTTCAATGGCCGAGGCGCGGGGTACGACTTTTTCTGTGCAGAATCCATCCCTCATTCATCCTTTCGTGTTTGTCGTGTGTGAAAGTTCCCGTTCTAACAACGCTCGTATATAGCCGCTTGCCGTGTAGCCCTGCCGTCTCAGGTCATCGAGTTTGGCTTTGAGCGGTTTGGGCAAATGCACTAACAATTTCACCATCGCCATACTTCTCACCTCCTTTCCATAAGATATTAGTATATGTCTACATAGCGTTATATGTCAAGAGATAGTTGAATGGGCATTGAGATAGTGCTAGGCTTCCGCCTATGCCGAGATATAAGGAACCCATAGAAGAGCCTGGAACCTGGATTTTTCGGGATATTCCTAGGGTCTTAATGCGACGTGCGAAAGCGGCGGCGGCGATTCAAGGCAAGACCGTCAAAGGATTAGCCATTGAGTTAATGGAAGAGTATCTGAAGGAGATGGAGAAGAAGGGGATTTTGCCCAAGGGGAAATGAGCAAGCAATGTAACCCACCAGTCTAATTAATATTTGGAAAACATGTTTCGTCGATTGTTTGTAGGATACCCAGAGAGTTTTCGAGAGTATGTACGGGGACGGCATGGCGTGTACGCATTGTACCGCCCCGATTGGCTTCGAGGGATTGCTGCATGAAGCTGGAAGAACTCACTTCTGGTCTTAGCCTCACAGGGGTTGAACCAACCCAAATTGTTTCCGTTGTGGCGATTGTGCCACATGGCGATGGTGCAGTGCAGGTCATCTATCGTACACCCGATGGTGCCATGAAAGAGCGGCTCTTTGTTCGGGCCGATGAGTCTTCCATTAGTGTCGCCACGACGGAGCGCCCCTTCTCCTTTGATGGTGATGCTTCTGCGTTTCAGCTTACCTGCGAGGCCAAGCGCATCGACCTGGCCTTCCTGTTCGATCCGATGATGGCCGTGCATACCTCGAACGTCGATCCACTACCGCACCAAATCACAGCTGTCTATGAATCGTTACTGCCGCGACAACCACTCCGCTTTTTGCTGGCCGACGATCCTGGCGCGGGTAAAACGATCATGGCGGGGCTTTACACTCGGGAACTCATCATGCGTGCGGACGCCCGCCGCATCCTCATTGTTGCGCCCGGCAGCTTGGTGGAGCAGTGGCGGGATGAAATGTTCGAGAAGTTTGGTCTGGAGTTTCAAATCTATTCCCCCCTTCTGGAACAGGCTTCACCCAGCGGCAATCCATTCGAGGACAAACATCAGTTAATCGTCCGGCTCGACCAGTTGTCCCGCAATGAGGAGCTTCAGGAGAAACTCTGTGCTCCCGGATGGGATCTCGTTGTCTTCGATGAAGCTCACAAGCTCTCAGCCCATTATTACGGATTGAAGCTCCAAAAGACCGCCCGCTTCCGCTTTGCCGAAAAGCTTGGATCGCATACACGCCATTTGCTCCTCATGACAGCGACGCCGCATAACGGGAAAGAAGAGGACTACCAGCTTTTTCTGTCATTGCTAGACTCTGATCGTTTTTATGGCAAATTCCGTGATGGCGTTCACAAGGTGGACGCCTCCGATCTCATGCGCCGTATGGTGAAAGAGGAAATGGTCAAGTTTGATGGAAGGCCCCTTTTCCCGGAACGCAAGGCGTACACCGTCAACTACAATCTCTCAGACATTGAAGCTGCGCTCTATGAGTCTGTCACCCATTACGTGCAGACCCAAATGGGAAAGGCCGACGAGCTTCAAGGGTCACGCAAGAGCACAGTTGGTTTTGCACTGACTGCACTGCAGCGACGCCTTGCCTCAAGTCCTGAAGCCATTTATCAGTCGTTGAAAAACCGCAAAGACCGTCTGGAGAAACGCCTCCGTGACGAAAAACTAGGTATACGAGGCCGTCGTGCCATCGTTGAAACACTTGAAGAAGTGCCTGAAGATGACGACGATCTCAATGCCGATGAACAGGGAAATCTCGAAGAGAGCCTGATCGACCAAGCAACCGCAGCTCAAACCGTTGCTGAACTCGAAGTGGAAATCCATATTCTCGAAGAGCTCGAATACCAGGCGAAAGCCGTTGTTGCCTCAGGGCAGGATCGCAAATGGGAGGAGCTCTCAAAGATTATTCAAAACAATCCCGAAATGCGCGATGCTTCCGGCCGACAGCGCCAAATTATTATCTTCTCCGAGCATCGCGCGACGCTTAACTATCTCCATGACAAGATTGCTGGCGTGCTCGGCAACCAGGAGGCGATCATTACCATCCACGGGGGGACACACCGCGACGAACGCCGCCGTCTCCAGGCGCTCTTTCGATCAGACCCTGACGTGCGCGTGCTGATCGCTAACGATGCCGCTGGCGAGGGAGTAAATCTTCAGAACGCCAACCTCATGGTCAATTACGACCTCCCTTGGAACCCAAACCGCCTGGAACAGCGGTTCGGCCGGATCCATCGGATTGGCCAGAATGAAGTGTGCCACCTGTGGAATCTCGTGGCGAAAGAAACGCGTGAGGGCGATGTGTATCACCGTCTTCTCCAGAAGCTCGAAGTTGAAAGCGAAGCCCTCCAGGGCCGGGTCTTTGACATCCTCGGTGAGATATTCGAGGAAACAAGCCTCAAGGACCTTCTCATGGAAGCTATCCGGTATGGGGACCAACCTGAAGTGCGTTCTCGCCTGACGAAAAAGATCGATGATGTCCTCGACCACGACCATCTGAAATCGCTACTGAACCGCAATGCGCTCGCTCAGGAAACGATGAGCCAGGATCGCCTCTTCGCCGTGAAGGAAGAGATGGAAAAAGCGGAAGCGCGGCGTCTTCAACCCTATTTTGTACGCTCCTTTTTCCTCCAAGCCTTTACCTCCCTTGGCGGCGCAGCCCATTCACGCGAATCCGGTCGTTTTGAAATTGCTCACGTTCCCGTTGCCATCCGCGAGCGGGATCGGCGCATCACTGGCCGCAACCGTCGGGAATATGAACCAGTGCTCAAACGCTACGACCGCGTGTCCTTTGAGCGAGAGACCATTCAGCCACTCGACAAACCCGGGCTTACCCGTGCTATTCTCATGCACCCAGGCCACCCACTGATGCTCTCGATGTCCGATTTGATTCTCGAACAACATGCCAATCTCTTGCGCCAGGGTGCGATTCTCGTCGATCCGACGGATGAGGGGGTGGAACCGTGGTTGCTTTTCCTCCTCACTCACGAGATCAAGTCAGGTGATGGAATGGTTCTTTCCAAACGCATGCAATTTATCCATGTGGCTCCTGACGGCCAAGCCACTTTCGCTGGGTGGGCTCCGCACCTTGATCTCGAACCGTTGTCGGAATCAGAACGTCCACTTCTGCAGGATGTACTCACGGCACCGTGGATTACTGCTAACCAGGAGGCCCGCGCTGTCACGCTCGCGGCCGCCACCCTGGTGCCAGGGCACTACAACGAAGTGGGAGGCCGTAGGATTGCTCATGTCGAGAAGACTTTGAACGCGGTGCACGAACGCCTCACCAAGGAAATTGCCTTCTGGCAAGATAGATGGCTGAAACTCAGAGAGGATAGGGAAGCAGGTAAAGATGTGCGCCTCAACTTGGGAAACATCCAGCGTACCATCACTGACCTTCAAGGGCGACTTGAGAATCGCAAGAAGGAGCTCCAGAGTATGCGCCATATGGTCAATAGCACTCCGGTCGTGCTGGGTGGAGCTCTCGTCGTTCCCGCTGGCCTGATGCGCACACGTCGCGGTGATGAGCCTGTCGATCCGGTTGCCGCGACCTTTGCTGCTGACGCCGCTGCCCGTGCCCGCATTGAGCGGATTGCCATGAATGCAGTCCGCCGGGCTGAGGAAGCCAGAGGATGCCGTGTGGTCGATGTTTCTGCCGACAAATGCGGATGGGATCTTACGTCTTACCCGCCTTCAGCAGGTGGCCTCCAGCCAGAACCCCGCCACATCGAAGTGAAGGGTAGGGTGAAGGGGGCCAGCACTGTCACCCTTAGCTACAACGAAATACTATACGCTTTTGTAACTACTCAGGTCAATTTTCTATAGCCTGATTTTTTTCTGGACTAACGGCTCCACCCATGGCATAATCGGGGCCATGAATGAAGCGATTACATGTCAAGGTCGTCGCCTCCCCCAATCTGATCTGTGCTGGTTACGCCATCTGGTTTGCCGGCACCCTGACTGGAGCCGCCATAAAATAACCCAGCATATTTGTCGGCACTGGGGCTGGCAGACCCCGTCCGGACAACTGAAAACCTTTGCCGCCCGCAGCATGATCGACAAACTCGAACATCGCGGGCTCCTGAAGCTGCCCCCGATTCGTGTCGCCTCTCGACGCAACATCTTCCCCCCTTTCCGAAAGGGGTTTATGCCTCCCGAAGCCCCGCACATCGACGCAGCTCTCAAGACCCTGACGCCCCTGTCCATTCATATTCCAACCTCACATTCCTACGAAGCCAGTTGTGTGGGATATTACCTGAGCCACCATCACTACCTCGGGTTCACCCGAACGGTCGGTGAACATCTCAAGTACCTGGTGCGGGATCGCTCCGGGCAGGATCTGGCCTGCCTCCTCTTCGGTTCCGCCGCCTGGAAAACCACCCCGCGCGACACCTTTATCGGCTGGGAGCCGGACACCCGAGCCGCCAACCTCAACTTCATGACCAACAATACCCGCTTTCTCATCCTGCCCTGGGTGCGTGTGCCGCATCTGGCCAGCCATCTCCTGGGCCGGGTCATGAGACGTCTCCGGCAGGACTGGATCGAGAAATACGGCCATCCCGTCCACTTGGTGGAGACCTTTGTGGAGCGAGACCGCTTCAAAGGTATCTGCTATCAGGCCGCGAACTGGCTCTATGTCGGGCAGACCAAAGGCCGGTCCCGGCAGGACCGTGACAAGGCTCTGCGCGTGCCGGTGAAGGCAATTTATCTCTATCCCCTCATCCGCCACTTCCGACAGGCCCTCTGCCGGAGCAAGCCATGACCTTCACCCGCGACGCACTCCTCATCCTGGTCAAGAGCAACCCCGAGGCGCTCGTCGAACTGATCCTGGCGCTGCAGGAACAGGGGCAGGCGCTGACCACGCATGTCACCGAACTGGCACAGCGGCTCGACCAACACAGTCGCAACAGCAGCAAACCGCCCTCGTCCGATGGACCGGCCAAGCCCCGAACCAAGAGCCTGCGCATACCTTCCGGGAAAAAGCCGGGCGGCCAACAGGGACATGCCGGCCAGACGTTAAAACAGGTGGAAACCCCAGACCACCTGGTCCACCTGCCTGTTCACTCCTGTTCCTGCCATGCCGACCTCACCAACGAGACGGTCACCGGCTATGAACGCCGGCAGCTCTTTGAACTGCCGGAGCCAAAACTCGACGTCACCGAATATCGGGGAGCAATCAAAACCTGCCCCCAATGCGGCCGCTCGGTCACGGCGTCATTTCCTGATGACCTGCCTGCGCCGGCACAGTACGGTCCCAGATTTCGCAGCCTCCTGGTCTACCTCCAGAACCAACAGTTGATCCCCTTACGCCGTGTCAGCCAGATGATGGCTGATCTGTATGGCGCCTCGGTCAGCGACGCCACCATTGACGAGGCCTCCCGCCGAAGTTATGAGCACCTCGCGCCGTTCGAGACTGCGGTCAAAGAAGCGCTCGGCAAGAGTCCCATCCTCCATGCCGATGAAAGCGGCGTCCGCACGGCCGGGACGCTCCACTGGCTCCACAGTGCCAGCACGGCCACGTTGACCTTTTACGGTGTGCACGCCAAACGGGGAAGAGAGGCGATCGAGCAGTTCCAGATCCTCCCGGATTTTGCTGGCCGCCTGATCCACGATTTCTGGAAACCCTATCTCTCCTATGACTGTGCCCACGGCCTCTGTAACGCCCATCATTTGCGGGAACTCACGTGCCTGTTCGAGCAGCACGAACAACCATGGGCCAAACACATGTTTGACCTGTTGCTGACGATGAACGTGTTTGTCAGCAAGCAACTCGCACAGTTAACGGAAGAACAGAAAACCCCCTGGCTGAAACAATACAGGGATCTTCTCACCCTCGGATGGCAGGCCAACCCCCTTCCGGCACCGCCACAGAAAAAGTCACGAGGCCGGCCCAAAAAGACCAAGGCCCAAAATCTCCTCACCCGTCTTGGCGAGCATGAAGCCTCCGTGCTCGCGTTCCTCCATGACAGACAGGTTCCCTTCACTAATAATCTGGCAGAACAGGATATCCGCATGATCAAGCTCCGCCTCAAAATATCCGGGTGTTTTCGAACGCTTCAAGGCGCGAGGCAGTTCGCCCGCATACGAAGCTACCTTTCTACCGCGAGAAAGCAGGGCGGCAACATGCTGCAAGCCATTTCACAAGCCATGATCGGCCACCCCTTTATGCCTGCACAATTCACTACAAAGATCATCACACCTGAGTAGTTACACGCTTTTAATCAAAGAGATAAGTTTGTGCTGGGGATCGTTATCGTGGGCGAAGATGATACAGTGGAAGGACCACACTATATCCGCAACCCCTTTGACCGTGAGCCTGGGTGGGGAGTGGCATCTATCAATTATGACCTCAAGGACCTCCTCGCCCGCGCTGAAAGAACGTGACATGACTCATCCCGTCAAAGCTCCCAAGAAACTCATTGAAGTCGCGTTGCCTCTCGATGCGATCAATGCTGCATGTGTCCGCGAAAAATCAATCCGGCATGGCCATCCCAGCACCTTGCATTTATGGTGGGCTCGCCGCCCTTTAGCGGCGGCTCGTGCGGTGATCTTTGCTCAGCTCGTCAACGATCCTTCGTGGAAGTGGGAGCTAGAACATGCAGGGGAAATCCCACCCAATAATCTTAAAGCAAGCTGGGCTGCAAGCCGCAAGCGGCTTTTTGCGATCATCGAAGAACTTGTCAAATGGGAAAACACCACAAACGAGGATGTGCTGGAAAAAGCCCGCGCAGAGATTCGCAAATCCTGGCGCGAGACCTGTGACCTCAATAAAGATCACCTGCAGGCGGCCGAACTCTTTAATCCTGGCAAACTCCCAGGACTTCACGATCCCTTCGCGGGTGGCGGAGCAATCCCCCTGGAAGCGCAACGCCTCGGTCTTGAAGCCTACGCCTCTGATCTTAACCCCGTAGCGGTGCTTATCAACAAGGCCATGATCGAGATTCCACCCAAGTTTGCGGGGCGAGCTCCAGTAAACCCAGAAGCCAAGATCAAGAAAGACTTAATCGGCCGGGAATGGAAAGGCGCGCAGGGTCTTGCAGAAGACGTGCGCTATTACGGCCAATGGATGCGTGACGAGGCACAGAAACGCATCGGTCATCTTTATCCACCCGTCGAAATAACACCCGAAATGGCTAAAGATCGCCCTGACCTCAAGCCACTCGTTGGCAAGAAACTCACTGTCATTGCATGGCTTTGGGCGCGTACAGTGAAAAGCCCCAACCCAGCGTTTCGCAATGTGGACGTTCCTCTCGCTTCCACCTTTGTCCTCTCCACCAGGGCAGGTAAGGAGGCGTATGTTGCGCCGGTGATTGAGAAGGGCGGCTACAAATTCACCGTGAAGGCGGGCAATCCGAAGGATGCGGTGGCGGCGAAGAAGGGTACCAAGCTTGCGCGCGGCGCGAATTTCAAGTGCCTGATGTCCGGCACGCCGATAGAGGGTAACTTCATCAAGGCTGAGGGCAAAGCGGGGCGCATGGGTGCACGCATGATGGCGATCGTCGCCGAGGGTGAACGCGGGCGGGTCTATCTCTCTCCGACGTCGGAACATGAATCCGTCGCGCGCAAACCGAATCCGGAGTGGAAACCGGAAGTGCTGATCTCTGGCAGCACGCAGTATATCGGCGTGAAGCCTTACGGGATGGAGCGGTTCGACCAACTCTTCACCGATCGTCAGCTACTCGTGCTGACAACATTCTCTGACTTGGTGGGGGAGGTACACGAGCGGGCGAAGCAGGATGCGATTGCCACTAGCATGGCGAATGATAGTGGCACTCTCGACGCTGGCGGTATAGCCGCGACCGCCTATGCGGATTCGATTGCTGTGTACTTATCGTTTGCCATAGACAAACTTGCAGATCGCGGCTCTATTTCATGCGCTTGGGACTCAACTCGTGATGGCACCGGCCATACTTTTGGTAGACAAGCCATTCCAATGGTATGGGACTTTGCTGAGATTAACGCTTTCTCTTCGTCGAGTGGATGTTTCCACAACCACCTGGAATGGATAACCAAAGTCCTCGACCGTAACCCAAGTTTAGGGAACGGAGTTGTTATTGTTGCTGACGCTCAGAACCAATCGGTAACCGCTGGTAAGATTGTTTCTACTGATCCACCATATTATGACAATGTCCCTTACGCGGATCTATCGGACTTTTTTTATGTCTGGCTGCGCCGTTCACTAAAGTTGATTTTCTCCGACCTCTTTTCCACACTAGCTGTACCTAAGTCCGATGAATTGGTGGCCTTTGCGTATCGGCATGGTAATAAGGAATCAGCTGGGAAATTCTTCATGAACGGAATGACGCAAGCGATGCACCGCCTTGCTGAGCAGTCGCACCCAGCCTTCCCCGTCACCATCTATTATGCATTCAAACAATCTGAAATCGCTGTCGGAGAAGGCATTTCCAGTACGGGGTGGGAAACCTTTCTCGACGCGGTGCTCCGAGCAGGATTCAGTATAAACGGCACATGGCCCATGCGAACGGAATTAACCAATCGCCTGCGAGGTATGGAATCTAACGTTTTGGCTTCCAGCATCGTCCTGGTTTGCCGTCCGCGGCCTGATGATGCCATCACCACCTCCCGTCGGGCGTTTCAGCGTGAGCTCAACCAGGTTCTACCAGAGGCTCTCGACGAAATGACACGCGGTTCCGGTGGAGAACGCTCGCTCGTCGCACCAGTGGACCTTTCGCAGGCCATCATTGGTCCGGGCATGGCGGTCTTTTCCAAATACTCCGCCGTGCTTGAATCCGACGGAAAGCCGATGAGCGTTAAGACTGCACTTCAGCTTATCAACCGCTTTCTGGCCGAAGATGACTTCGATCACGATACGCAGTTTTGTCTGCACTGGTTTGAGCAGTATGGCTGGAAAGAAGGCAAATTCGGTGACGCGGACATACTCGCCCGCGCAAAGGGTACGAGTGTGGATGGTGTGAAACAAGCAGGCGTGCTGTTTGCAACAGCGGGTGTCGTGCGTCTGCTCAAGTGGGCTGACTACCCTGCTGATTGGGATCCAACCACCGATCAACGTTTGCAGGTGTGGGAAGCGTTGCATCATCTTGTCCGCGTCTTCAAAACAGAAGGTGAGAGTGGTGCTGGCGCGGTGTTCTCCGCCGTTCAGGCTAAGGCTGAAGCCGCGCGACAGCTCGCGTATCGCCTTTACACGCTCTGTGAGCGTGAAGGATGGACCGAGGACGCCCGTGCCTATAACGAGATTATTACCAGTTGGAGTGCGATTGAGTCCGCCGCTGCCAAGGTGCCAGGCCCACAGCAAACAACTCTGTTCGATTAGGAAGGAGACAGGCCATGAAGCCCTGGAGAGAAATCGCTGTCCCTCACCGTGACGTGCTGGAAGGAACCTTTCAGCAATCTGAATTCGCCGCAGACATTACGGCCGTCTATAGCGGCAAAGCGACGCACGAATATCAGGATCCGGTTGCCTTCTTCGATCGTACTTTTATCACCGAAGGGATGAGGCTATTACTCACTCAAGTAGCGCAGCGCCTGATCAGCAAGGGTGGCGAGCCGGTTGTCCAACTCCAGACGGCCTTCGGCGGCGGTAAAACCCACACCATGCTCGCGGTCTATCACCTTACGACCCGCAAATGCGCGCTCTCGGAATTACCAGGTATTCCTGCACTGCTTGACCAAGCCGAATTGTTGGACGTCCCTCAGGCGCGTGTGGCAGTGCTGGATGGAACCGCTCATGCCCCTGGCCAGCCGTGGAAGCGCGGCAAACAAGCAATCAAGACCCTCTGGGGGGAGCTGGCCTGGCAGCTTGGTGGCAGCGAGGGATTCGCACTTCTCAAAGACGCGGACGCGACTGGCACTTCTCCAGGTAAAGACGTCCTGCGGGAGTTGCTTACTGCTTATGCCCCGTGCGTTGTTCTTATCGACGAATTAGTAGCCTATGTCCGCCAGTTTCCGGAAGGACAAACTTTAAGCGGTGGAAGTTATGACAGTAACATTTCTTTCATTCAGGCGCTCACTGAAGCGGTAAAACTTGTTCCGAATGCGGTTTTCCTTGCCTCCCTTCCTGAGTCAGATGTTGAGGCAGGGAGCCAAAAGGGCGTGGCGACGCTTCGGACCTTGGAGGGAACATTTGGTCGCATTCAGGCTCTGTGGAAACCCGTTGCAACCGAAGAAGCCTTCGAGATTGTACGGCGACGCTTGTTTGAGCCACTGCGCGATACAACAGCTCGCAATGAAGTCTGTCGCGCTTTTGCCGACGCTTATGTGGCTGAAGGCTCAAAGATGCCCACGGAAACGCAAGAAGGTCGTTACTATGATCGGCTGGTGAATGCGTACCCCCTCCACCCGGAAGTGTTCGTCCGCCTCTACGAAGACTGGACTACTATTGATGGCTTCCAGCGGACCCGTGGTGTGTTGAAGCTTATGGCAAAAGTTATCTACTGTCTCTGGAAAGAAGACAACAAGGACCTCATGATCCTGCCCGGAACCCTTCCGCTCCATGATAGTAGCACTCGTAATGAGCTGACCTACTATCTACCCGGAGGGTGGGACGCTGTGATCGAGCGCGACATTGATGGTGACCGAGCCGAAACGACGGAATTAGAGAACAAGGAACCGCGTTTTGGTCAGGTGGGCGCAGCCCGCCGGGTAGCCCGCACATTGTTCCTTGGCAGTGCCCCCTCCTCAGTGGCGACTACAGTTAGTATCCGTGGCATTGACCGGGCTCGCATCCTTCTCGGATGCCTGCAACCAGGCCAATCGTCTTCCGTTTATTCCGATGCACTCAACCGTCTGGCTGATCGGCTCCACTACCTCAACAGTTCTGGCGATAAGACTCAGGATACAACTCGTTTCTGGTTTGATACACGCGCCAATCTGCGGCGCGAGATGGAAGACCGTAAACGCCGCTTCGACGAAAGAACGGAAGTCCGTGGCAAGATTGCTGCAGCACTCAAGCGTGTGGTCGGTCATGCGACATTCTTCGATGGCGTCCATATCTTTACACCTCACGGGGATGTCCCAGACGATAGCGCGCTCAGACTGGTCGTTTTTTCACCGGAGACCAGGTATTCCCGCGACGAATCACGCCTCGCTTTCGAGGCCGTCCTCGACTATGTGCGCAACAATGGAACCAAACCGCGATACCGCGCCAATCGCCTGATTTTCCTTTCAGCAGATGTTGGGACGCTTTCGCGCCTCACTGATGCTGCCCGCGTGGCTCTTGCTTGGGGGTCGATCGTGGACGATGTGAAGGAAGGTCGGCTGAACATTGACCTCTTGCAAAAGAACCAAGCTGAGAAAGAATTAAAAACGGCAGAAGACGTATTACCGCGTGCAGCCCGCGAGTGCTATCGGTGGCTCCTTTGTCCCGTGCAGGAAACACCAACCGATCCGAAGCCGACCATTGAGGCGTTCTTGATTACAACGACTGGCGGTTCGGTTGGTGGTGAGATTGAACGTGTCTGCGTCGAGAACGAATGGGTAATTCAAGCCTGGTCACCAATTCATTTGCGTGCCAAACTTAAAGAACTCTATTGGAAACAAGAACAGCCTGCCGCCAAAGTAATGGCCTTCTGGGAGGATACGATGCGTTACCTTTATCTCCCACGCCTCAAGAACCGCGAAGTGCTGGCACACGCTATCCATACTGGCGCGGCTAGCCGAGACTTCTTCGGCATCGCCTATGGCCAGTCCGGGGACACTTTTGAAGGCTTTGAGCTTGGCAGTGCAAACATTCAAGTTGACGATACGTTGCTTCTAATTGAGCCCAATGTTGCTCACGAATATGAAGCAAAAACGCGCCCACATCCGGAACCTCCAGAACCTATTCCAGGAGAACCTGAACCAGGGGTGTCAGGTCCAAAACCGCCACATCCAGATCCACCTGGCCCGGATTCCGGTGATCCCAAGCCAAAACTCTTCCATGCTTCGGTCGAGGTTCCAGCCGCAACCGCAAAGATGCACCTGGTGCAGCTTGCCGACGGAATTGTTACCGTTCTCTGCTCCGATCCCAATGCTACCGTGAAGGTTGTGCTAGAGATTTCTACTGAATTTCCTGGAGGTGTCTCAGACCAAGTGAAACGCGCCGTATCGGAGAACGCCCGAACCCTTGGAATCAAAAATCCTGATTGGGAGTGATTAAACTCTCGTACCCGAAATAGATTTTTCTGTCGCACCCCGCGAGGTTCACGCCAGGAAATGAACCCGTTGGGATTAGGTCGTTTGCAAGAACTTGTCGATACGAGCTGGTGTTTGGGGGGGTGGTTTGGGGGCGATAGGGGGGCATTCCAGGGAGATAAGAACCCTGCAGGGATCTAATGTCGCTATTTACTCTTTACGAATCTGGCCACGAAACGGGGGCAATGCCACGGCTGAGTGCCAGTGTTAGTCTTCATGCTTGTGGCTTGGCCGCCACTTAACAAGTACATTAAACCAACGCTACGGTACCCAAAATGTATCCGAATGCATTCCTAGAAACATATTGGGGTATGGATCTTAAGCCGCAAATCTTCGTTGCAATGAGCTTTGCTCCTCAATACGACGACCGATTTAACCAAGTAATTCTGCCCGCGATTCAAGGTATTGCGATTAACAAAGTTAAATTAACTGCCTATCGAGTTGATATTTCAAAGTCTGGAGATTCGATTCTCACCGACATCATGGATGGCATTGCACATTCACAAATGATCGTTGCTGACATTTCATCAATCGGCAAGGACACGGTATCAGGTATTCCGTACAGGAATGCAAACGTAATGTACGAAGTTGGGATTGCGCTTGCATGTCGGCAACCAAACGAAGTGCTATTGCTTCGTGACGATTCGGATAAGTTTCTATTCGACGTTAGCATGATCCCGCACATGAAACTCGATTTCACAGATGTTAATAATGCGAGTATTTGTCTCAACCAGGAACTTCAGGTGCGATTCCGTGAACGAAATCTGCTTAAGGATATTCGCGTTAAGACCGCGACAGCGCAACTGAGTGCTGAAGAGGTGAAGTTACTCAAGGAAACCTTTGAGTATGAACCAAATTCCGTTTGGGGGAGAGAGGTTAAGGAGCTTGCTAATTGGTATGCCTTGGCGACAGCTCGATTGCTCGACAAACGGATTATTCGCGTTGCAGGTGAATTCGAGGATGGGAAGACGGCATTTAAATTCACGGAGTTAGGCTGGTATGTGCGCCAGACGCTAATGTAGTGTATTAAACTGACTACTGATATGAGAGGGCTTGACGCGCCCGTCCCACTTTCACCAAAATTTCTTCCGCCGACTTGGTCCAAACAAACGGTTTCTTGTTGTGGTTATGCGTGGCGATAAATTGCATGATGGTTCTCTCCAACTCTTTGACCGAGGTGAAGACCCCTCGCCGCAATTGCTTGGCTGTCAATAACCCAAAAAATCTTTCCACTAAATTGAGCCACGACGAACTCGTGGGAATAAAGTGCAACTGCACCCGTGGGTGTCGCTTCAGCCATGTTTTGATTTTCTGATGTTTATGGGTCGCATAATTGTCCACAATCAGATGCAAGGCCAAGTCCTTAGGGGTCTGCGTTTCGACTTTCTGTAAGAAAGTCAGGAACTCCTTATGGGTATGTCGTTGGCGGCATTGACCAATCACTTCTCCTGTCAGGGTATTCAATGCCGCAAATAAGGTGCTGGTGCCATGCCGTTTATAGTCGTGCGTCATCGTGCCGCATCGCCCAGGCTTCATCGGCAAGCCTGGTTGCGTCCGATCCAGCGCTTGAATCGAACTCTTCTCATCGATGCAGAACACCACCGCCTTCTCTGGCGGTGCTAAATAGAGTCCCACCACATCGTGGAGCTTTGCCTCAAAAGCTGGATCCGTACTCACCTTGAACTGCATCGTGAGATGCGGTTTCAGCCCCACTTCCCGCCAGACTCGATTCACGAAGGAATGGTTGATCCCCAGAACGTGGGCCAGCCCGCGGGTCGACCAATGGGTGGCGTCTTTCGGGGTGGCCTGCGTCGTCAGGGCAATGATCTTCGACCGCAGTTTCGCTTGTGCTGCGGAGTTCTTGCCGCCATGATTGGCCCCGCGCGGCAAGTCTTTCTCAATGCCGGCCAGCCTTCGCTCCGCGAAACGATTTCGCCACCGCCCCACCTTGTTCACATCAATCTGCAGGGTTCTGGCGATTTGGTAATTGGGAATCCCTTCGGCCGCGAGTAAGACAATCCGTGAGCGTTCCAATAAGCGGACCGACGTCTTGCGGCTCCGTCGGTTCTTTTTAAGTTGCTTCGTTTCGTCGGCTGATAAATGAATGGGTATTTGAGCAGGCATGAGACCTCCATGATTATTGGTGAGTCACGTGCCTGCACTATATCATTAATCTATTTAATACACTATAATAATATATGGGCTCAAGATCATTCCTCTTCCTACGGCTGTCCCAGAAACTGATACCCAAGAACTAACGGACCACGAAAACAATGAAACCTAACAATGGGGAAAACCGGAGCGACGGTCTAACGTGTACGTGGAATCGACTCTTTTCTATTACTGATCAGTGCATTAAATAGTGCGTAGTGGTATACTGCCTGGCATGGGAATAAAGATCGATGCCAGAACGTTGGAACCCGCCCCGCAAGCGCATCTGCGTCGGCTGGCGGTCCTAGCGGTTCGGGGGGGAATGAAGCAGACCGATGCGGCCCAAAAGTATCAAGTGAGTTTGCGAGCGGTACACAAGTGGGTGGCGTTGAGTAAAGTGGGAGGGCTGAAGGCGCTCAAGCCCAAACGCCGAGGTCGCCCGAGGGGGCAAGGACGGCTCACCGCCAAGCAGGCGGCCCACATCCGGCGGTTGGTCATTGGCAAGATGCCGGATCAATTAAAGTTGCCGTTTTACCTGTGGACGCGCGTGGCCGTCGTGCAGTTGATTGCCCAGAGATATAGCCTCCGGATCTCGCTGACCAGTGTGGGTCGATATTTGAAGGCCTGGGGCCTGAGTGCCCAGAAGCCCGTGCGGCGGGCCTACGAACGCAACGAGGAAGCGATTGCGCGCTGGGTGGAGGAAGACTATCCGGCCATCGCCCGGCAAGCCAAACGCGCGAAGGCCACGATTTACTGGGGGGATGAGATGGGCTTGCGGAGTGATCATGTCTCCGGGACGAGCTATGCGCCGGTGGGCCAGACCCCGGTCATTCGAGCGACCGGACAACGATTTGGGTGCAACATGATTTCCGCGATCACGAACAAGGGGGCGCTGGCATTCATGGTCTTTACCGGCAAATTCGTCGCTGCGGGATTCGTGGCGTTCATGCGCCGCTTGCTGAAGCAGGCCCCCGGCCCGGTCTATCTGATCGTGGTTGGGCATCCAGCGCACAAGTCCCGTCGGGCGAAAGCGTTCGTGGCCCGGAACGCGAAGCGCCTGCGACTGATCCTGTTGCTGGGGTATTGTCCGGCACTCAACCCGGATGAGCTACTCAACCAGGATGTCAAGACCAATGCGTTGGGGAAAAGTCGGCCCCGGCACAAGCCGGAGATGATGGCCACCGTGCGCCGTCATCTGTATCGGCGACAAAAACAACCGGAGGTTGTCCAAAACCTATTCCGCGAAAGGCATGTTCGTTATGCTGCCTGAGAAACTACGCACTATTTACCGGCCGGCTCAGTAACACCGCAAAATCCAGGTTGGGAAACTCTATGACTAACAAGGATTGTAGCGTAAAAGGGAATAGTCCCCTTCGGCTTTTAGATCTGCGGTCATAACCTTATGGCACATATCGAAGACCTCTTAGCTGAATACTTAGACTGGAAAGGGTACTTAGTAAAGAAGAACGTTAAGGTTGGCCGTCTGAAACATGGTGGGTGGGAAATGGAATTGGACGTAATCGGGTTTAGTCCTATCACCCCTGACCTAGTCCATTACGAACCTTCATTAGACGCTGACAGTTGGAGTAAACGCGAGCGGAGATATAAGAAGAAGTTCTCTGCGGGTAAGAAGTACATTCTGACAAAGGTGTTCATGTGGCTTCCAAAGGACACGCCAGTCAGACAAATCGCGGTTTTCAATTCGCACCCCAAAAATAGAGACAAAATTGCAGGGGGAATAATTCAGTCATTAGACGAAGTAATGGCCGAAATCCGCAAGGAAATTCAACGCCAAGGGCTGATGTCTAAAAACGCCATACCAGAAAAATTTCCTCTCCTGCGAACCTTACAGCTATCGCATTGCGGGTATTATAAGTTGGTTTAACCTTCTGGCTCTCTCAGCCCAACGTTTATATCCCCCACCTAGACAGCTCAGCCTCTCTACCATTAAACTCTAGCCATGACTGAGTACCCAAGACCCTCCCATTGTCCCAAATGCCGAAGTGAATGTGTCTTGGAGATCGTCTATGGCTTGCCCGAACCTGAATTGGAGGAAGAAGCGATGCGAGGCGAAGTCGTACTGGGGGGATGCTGTGTTGGCCCTGATTCGCCCAACTGGTCATGCGGGTCATGTGATCACAGGTGGCGTGACCCTACTGAGCCTTTGGACCACCTGTCTTCACCCTCGCCACATCATGGCGCTTTTCAGATGTGTCCACAATTTCGGAGCAAGACCAGTGGTGCACAATGACACCCTAACGCTTTGCCTTTGAGCATGTTTATTTTTTTCAGAAGTGATGGCTTATATGGGAGATAATGAGGACTATTGTTCTGGTATAGAGTGGTCAAAAAATGGTCAAGTTTTGGTACACATCTATGCTTCCCATCTGGCTACGGTGTGCCCCAGGTTTTTCATGAGGTTTTCGGTCACGTCCTCTTTTTGACGAAATTCAACCATAACTTCCTCACTCTTGAGCGTTGATCCATATTTCAGAATAAACTCCAACAGTTTTTCGGTTGAGAGGTCTGTCAGATTCCGCTGGTCGAGTTCTTCCTTTAAGGAATTTAGTTTTTCTCCAAACAGTTCCAGTCTTTTCATCTTGGTCAACGCAAATTTTTCTTGAAGGCTATCCAATTCCAGGGCTCGCAGGTTGGAAATTTCCAGTTGGAATTCCCTGCTCCAAGCGATAAGTGTCGGCTTGCTGACCTTTAATTCCTTTCCGATCCGATCAAAACTCCAATTTTTGGCACGCAACTCGATAAAATTTTCTTGTGTTTGGGTATCCTTCATTAAAGTTTACCTCCCTTCCTTTGGTAGGCAATAAGTTGTCCTGTCTTGGTGACCGAATTTGGTTCCGTGGGCGTTGGGACCTCTCGGACTACTGCCCCACACTTGCCCATCACCACACCAAATCATCGACCAGCCCAATATCAGCACTTCTCGTCCGCATTTAGGAAGATTAGGACGTTCTCGTTATCCGAGTCCCTCACAATTTTATCCGATCGTAGGAGGTCCTAGGGCCCGGAACGACGAAGCCATCATCCGACAGTGGGTCAGCTTTAAAGACATGGTTCCATAAATGCAGAGTCCACTACTGGGATTTTGACGATTGCCCCGCATATACAACAAATGCACAGCTCAAGTGGTTTTCCGCAAATGCACTCACATAACCCGACCTCGGGGCCCACAGTTGGTACCTCACATTTGCAAAACACCAAGTTCTCAGTGTCTTCGGATGTTCCTAAAAGGGGATCAAGGGAATGGGCTCCCCGCCTGGTGATGGTGGATGGAATAACCAGACATTCCATTCCCTGAAATTCCACGAGCACCTTAGAGACCATTTGGCCATAGAAGGAACAAGGTAAGTCCTCTTTCCTTTGTGGTCTTTGATTGACTGTCGGCTTATGAAGGAGCGTGTAGTCAATTTTTCGGAAAAGAATTGTCCCTGGTCCCAATTCGTCTGTGGCTAGCTTTGGCTTCCACCAAATCTCTTGGCCAAGGCCAAAGGATTCAGATTCTGCGCTAAGGACCACCGCATTGTCATCGGACATTAAATCGGCTTGTTCTTCCGCATCTATGGCGGCCTGTTTCATTAAGGTTTCCAGAAGATTTCCCATCTCTTTGTCCTCCTCTTTGGTCACTATCCTTTAATGGTTTTCGGTTCTTTGTTAAGGTTTAATATGGTGTTTGCTGCTCTCGATACACGCCACAAAGCCAAGCAACGGGAATCTCGACCTGCTCATGTGGGCCTATGACGGAATGATTCGTTACCACATAGCCCCCTACGGTCAGCGAGACAACTTGCCCGGTACAGTGTCCAAGCAAAGGACTCCACCATTCACACCATACCCCAGGTTGAATCGCTTTCGGCCCTGCATACCGGCTTGACTCCAGTTGCCCCACTATGTAGTGTTTTGCGACATGGTGAGTTACCCCAAGGACATGGCCGATCTGATGACCCGTTTTTTTACTGAGGAGGCCTGTCGCACCCATATTGAGAAGCTTCGATGGCCAGACGGGTATACCTGTGTGAAATGTGGGAATCAAAAGAGGTGGAAAACCAAGCGAGGGTTGTCGATGTGCTCCAGCTGTCAATATCAGCAGTCACCCTTGGCCGGAACGATTTTTCAAGATTCTCGTATCCCGTTGCGCATTTGGTTTCAGGCAATCTGGTGGTTTACAAGCCAGAAAAATGGAGCGAGCGCTCAAACGTTGCAAAGGGTGTTGGGGATGAGCGGTCACGAGCCTGCGTGGCTCATGCTTCATAAATTACGGGTTGCGATGGGTCGCCCCTCCCGCAACCGTCTTGCCGGGCAAGTTGAAGTGGATGAAGCCTAGTTGGGTGGAGAAGGAAACAAGCAACTTGTTGGCGTTGCCGTGGAAATCAAAGACAAAGGAAGTGGGCGAATGCGAATGCAAACGCTTAAGGGCCGGACGAGCGCGGATGTCAAGAATTTCGTTCAGCAGCATGTTGAGCCTGGCAGTACGATTATAACCGACGGACTCACAAGTTATTGCTGTCTGGCAGACGAAGGGTATGCGCACAAACCAATGCGAAAGCCCGATGTTGGGGGAAATCACGACCCAGACGCGGACAACCTGTTGCCACGAGTCCACCGTGCCATTTCACTGGTGAAACGTTGGCTACTGGGCACATACCAGGGACGCCTTGATCATAAGTACCTCGACGCCTACCTGAATGAATTTATCTTTCGATTCAATCGTCGGACCTCGCGCTCTCGGGGCCTCTTGTTTCATCGACTCCTGGAAAATGCTATCGCAGTCGACCCGGCTCCGCTCCAAAAAATTCAGAGGACCCACAAAATCTAGTAGCAACTGGGGTTAAGCCGGTATGCAGGTGGCTTACACCTGGCAAGCAAAAGATTCTGCATCGTTTCCATTTCAAAGAAAATCCTGGAGCCGTCCCGGCAGAATTCCAGAGAAGTCAGACCCCACCGCAATAATTTCAGCCGTGATCACAGACAACTCCAATTTTCGTAATTTTTCTTATGTTTTTCCAAAAGACACAACATGCTTCTTTATTCAATACAACCACCGCCCCACCAATTCGCCACCGTCATCCCCGCGGTTTGAAGCGGGAATCCCGTCTTTCCGTTTGTCATTTCGACCAGCGGGAGAAATCTAATCCTCCCCCCTTCGAAGAGATTTCTCGCTCTGCTCGAAATGACAACACGGTCGCCTTGGGTACGGCGGAGCCGCAGCACCAAATCGGCCACACTGGCGAACACCGCCTTGGCGGAGCGAGTTGCGCAGCCAAATGATTCGTTGCGGAGGCGAAGGCACCCGAAGAGCCGCACACGGGCAAAATGGTTTTGAGTCCTTTTTCCGAAACAAAAGGCCTGGCCTGAGCCAAGCCGAAAGAGCCTTGTCGTGCGAGGCCGAAACCCCGCAAAAGACTTCATCTTGACACCCATCTAACCTCGTCGTATACCTATCCTGACTTCACATTTCCTCGCCAAATTGATTCCGAGAAACACGCGCATCCCGGAGGTGCCACCCATGAATACCATCGCACGATTTTCCATCATTCTTTGTAGCTTCATCATCGGTTTAGAATTACACGGATGTGGGTCTTTGTCTCCCGAAACCGATTCTAGCTTTTCATACCAATCCATTCCTGTCGCCACAGGAACGGCCACCGCGGGACAGGGTTCGAGCATTCAGTTTCGAGGGACTGCCCTTGCATTATCCGGGACAGGCATTTCTAAAGGTGACTCACTTCGACCGGTTAATGTGGCAAAAGGAGATTTGTCACTCCTGGACATTGCCTCGACCAAGGGCACAGTGCGGGTGATTAGCATGGTGCCGTCACTTGACACCAAAGTCTGCGAACAACAAACGCATTACCTCAGCGAAAAGAATCGCGGCCTCGATGCGCAAGTCGATCTGTACACGATTAGCGTGGACACGCCATTTGCCCAAGATCGTTTTGCCAAAGACGCCAAGATCAACAATGTCACGTTTCTTTCCGATTATCGGGGCGGAGATTTTGGTCGAACCTATGGCCTGTTATTAGAAGGTCCGCATGTGCTGGCTCGCGCGATCATGGTGGTTGATCAGAACAATGTCATTCAATATCTGCAAATCACACCCGACCTCGCGACCATGCCCGATATGGACGCGGCATTTGAAGCTGCGCGAAAGCTGTTGTAACCAAAAATATCAATCGAAATTTCCACACCTCAGAATATGGAGTCATCTTGTGAGCTTCACGGATCACATGCGAACGTTAGCAAAGCCCATCTGGGATGCCCAGTTGCAGCACCCCTTTGTGAAGGCCTTGGGCAAAGGGACCCTGCCGACCCGAAAGTTTCAATATTATATTCTTCAGGATGCCCGCTACTTGGAAGAGCTCGCTCGCGTGTTTGCTCTGGGAGCGCACCGGGCACACGATCCCGACACCGCCCTTTATTTTGCTAAACTGGTCGAAGAAACAATTGTGGTCGAACGCGGGCTGCATGAAACCTACGGCAAACAGTGGAAGCTCACTGCCAAGGATATGTGCAACACCCCGCTGTCTCCCACCAATTATGCGTACTGTCGCCACATGCGCAGTGTGGCTCAAACTGGCACATTGGCGGAACTGACTGTGGTAGCTCTGCCCTGTGCGTGGGTGTACTGCGTGGTGGGACAACACTTATTGCGGAAGGGAGAGCCTTCTCCCAAACATCCCTATCGGGACTGGCTACTGCTGTATGGGTCCCCCGAGTTTGCAGAGGTCACCCGTTGGATGCGAGCCCTTGTCGATCGTGAAGCCCAATCCGCTGGAAAAGCCGAAAAGGATCGACTGATCGAAGCCTTTCTGATCAGTTCCCGCTATGAATGGATGTTTTGGGACATGGCCTGGCGGGAAGAACGATGGCCGGTGTAACGCGGTGAAAAAATCTCGTCTACCTTTTCCGACACCACGCGATGAGAGCTGTCGTTGGCTACCCTTCACCCAACACGGCGCGACGTATTTAATGATGATGTTTATCATTGTCCTCCTGAGCATCACGCTGATGGCGGTCACTCAACATTGGTCAGTGGTCATGAAACGCGACCGGGAGGCTGAATTGGCTTTTCGCGGTAATCGGATCAAAGAAGCCATCGAACGCTATGTCGCTGATTATGAAGTGCAAAAAGCCACCAGGTCTAACCGATATCCCCTCAAGTTGGAAGATTTGACCAAACGGCCCAAGCGTTATCTCCAGGCGGTCTACAAAGACCCTATCACCGGGGAAGATTTTTCCCTCATCAAAGTGGGAAAAGACATTCGCGGCGTTCGCAGTCCTAGCATGGATATCCCAATGGATCTGGTGACCTTCCAAGGGGCCTCAACCTATAACAGTATTCGTTTCGAAGCATCCGCCGTTGGCTGCGGGAGCGACCCCGCTAACCCGGCTGTCCCAATCAATTGCCGGAAACCCCCTTCTTCGGGGGAACCAGAAGATAAGGAAGAATGATGAAGACGGGCCCGAATCATGAGGCCCTAACTCGAAAGATCTAACCCCTATTCGATAGGCCTTTCCCCTGCACAACCCCAGTAATGCCTTGTCATAGTGTGTGCAAACTCCCCCGACGTTGACCCGATGACGGTAAGATCTGTCCAGACAGATTGAGGTTGCCTCACACGATGAATGGAAAATTAAGGTAACTATATACATGACTGACCTACTTTTTTGCAGGAAATAAAAGGGAAGGGCTATTCAGGGAATTTTGTTTGCTCTGGCTTTGGGCCAGGAAGAAAATTTTCCTTGGTGACCACCGATTTGCCAATTTTCTTTTCAATATTTTTCCTTGCGCTTCCAGCAACATCCCCACCAGCTTTAGCTGCATTCTGGTTCTCAGGAAACCCCTGTGCGTTTTGCGTCTTTGCCATTTCAGCAGTTGTCGTTTCGCCAAGCATTGTTAACGCCAGTTCTAGAGGAGACATATGGTCTCTCAGATTGTGAGACTTCTCGAGTCCTTTTTTTGCCTTATGTTGGTGAACCTGTAAGTCAAACGTCCCCTTAGATATAGTGTTGGTCAAAATTGCGAATTGATGCCCATCTTCCACGCCCCTCTTTTTCCACTCACTGGTTAATTCTTTTCGGCTAGCTATTGTTTGTATGCGAGAGTTGATCCACTCATCCGTATGCCCCTTGGTCTTATAAGTGAGCATTGCTCTTTTAATGGCAATTTCTGGGTCTTGACTTTCCTGAATTCGCTCATAGCCAACCTTGGCTAGCCACTTCTTGAAAGGTTCGGCTTTTTTGGAAGGGATGGATTGCACAATTCTAAAGATGGTTTCGGCATTCGCCGACTCTGTCCCACGCATTTTCCCATCCGATGTGGGCATGGGGAGATTTCCGATTCTATCGGAAATCTCAAAAAAGTCTTCTTTTTCAATGAGTTGCTTCTTTAAGTCCTTCCAATATTTACTCGGACGATCAGATCCAGTCAGGGCTTCAATTACATCAACAATGGAGAAAAACCATTCATCATCATGTAAAACCTGGCGAATCTCTTTGCCACGAAACATGACTAATTGAGTCTCTCCCTCTGGGAGCACGTCCTTATTCCCGCTCTGCTGACTAATTTCTTCCTTTGTAACTTTTGCAAAGCGTTGTATGGCTTCTTCTGTGCTTATATCTATCTTGATGGGCTTTTCGTACCCACTGCTCTCTTCCGTTTCCTTACTCATGCAATCACCTCCTTATAGGTAATGCGTCCACCACACTGGCCTAACAGCGCATTGACTCTTTGCCCTTCAGTTAAACCTATCGTGTTATATCTATAAGCAAATTCATGCAGGTAAAAGGGTAAATGCTTGGGGCTGACATGGTGATAGATTCCGATTATTCCTCGCTTCAGAAGAGACCAGACACCCTCAATGGTATTAGTGTGCCGATCCCCAACGCTATATTCTCCTACGCTATGCGTGACAACTTCATGTTTATATTTGCTAGCTAGAAGACCGTACGATTTGAAGTCATCAGTAATGACCCTTGAACCTTCTTTGACGTTACTAAAAACTTGCTTGCTAACTGTGCTGGTCTTGCCATCGGGAAGTTTCTTTACTCGGATTTCCCCACCCCTCTCGATCATGCCAATTACTATAGCCTTAGTTTTAGTGCTTCGTCCCTGAGTCCCTTCCTTCTTCTTCCAGGCATGTTTATTCTTTTCTTTACCGCCAATGTAGGTTTCGTCAATCTCTATTTGCCCAGTCAATGGCTCACGAAAGGATTTAGTTTCTGTTGCAAACCGTAGCCTTTGAAGCATGAACCAGGCAGTCTTTTGAGTAACCTTAATATCCTTAGCTAATTGGGTTGAAGCGATGCCCTTCTTATGTGAAGTAATAAGATAGATGGCCATAAACCATTTCCGGAGAGAGATTTTACTATCTTCAAAAATAGTCCCAACTTTTATGCTAAAGCGGCGCAAGCAAATCCCACATTTATGGTTCCTGTTATCCGTGAAATGATAAACCTTATTGGCACCGCAGTGAGGACAGTAGGCTCCACTTTTCCATCTGATGCTACGGAGATGATCAATGCAGGATTGCTCGTCTGGGAAGGTTCCCATCATTTCGTAGAGGCTGGCGAATTGCTTAATCATGACAATCTCCTTTTTATTATAGAAGGATCATATCATAATTATCTAGGTCACACAAGTATATAATTACCAAATTTAAACTTCAAGAACATCTCCTCTGGTTCTACACCTTCACCAGCCCTTCGGCGGATTTCGTTGAAAAAATCCGAAGGTGCCACAAGCACCTAGTCTTGGTAGTGAAACGGTGGCGGACAAGTAGGCCAAGCTTATGGATCTTCACCTTTCCAGAACACCCGGGAAAGCCTCTACACTGTGTTCTCAGTCGCCTCAACCCCTTCTCCATCAAGCGTACGCTCGGGTTCAAAGCTTCCTGCAGCTGCGTTGGCGGGCCATCATGCATATCCTGGATGCCACCCCTTTTTGCCTTAGGGTTCACCTGAAAACAGCTGGCGCAGGTGCAGAAAATCGTCCAGCTATTCCCCAACCTGAGTCGGAAGGAATTGGCGCGCACCGTGGGTGAGACTCTCCGCTGGACCACGCCCATTGGCCAGTACAAGGTGCCGTCCTGTATGACCTTGTTGATGGAGGAGCTAGAAGCACACGGGATTGTGCCCCTGCCTGCCAAGCAAGTCAAACAGGCGCCGGGCCACCCCATCCCTGCGTTTCAAGAGCCGCCTGCCACGGCGCCGATCACTGACACCCTCGCCGCCGTTGCCCCGATCACCCTGCACCAGGTGCCATCACAGAAAGAGCGTGCGTGCGGGAAAGCCTATCTGCAGACCTGTCATTTATTTGGGCGTGCATTCAACTTGTCAGGGCAACTTTGAGAGTTGGTCTTAAGGGTTCGCGCAAGAATAACTTCCCATGTTTGGGCGTCGATCCATCCCGTCTGGCGGCGTTGCTCGTCCCTTCCATACGAGGAGTATGCGCAGTCCTCGCGCCTTGCCAGACAGGCGTCTCAACACCCCCAAATGTGAAGTTATTCTTGCGCGAACCCTAAGGGCGAGCTGCGGTAGGCTCTGCACCGTCCCTTTCGGTCAGCCAATCAAAGGAACACTCATGAGACCCTACTTCCAACTCAATCAAAAAGCACGGTATTAGATCTATGCCCTACCGTACACCCGTCAGACTCAGACCACGATTGCCCAAGTCCTGGGGGTGTATACGCCCACGGTCTCTCGTGAGGTATGGCGAAACCGAAGGACCGCAGCGCTCAGGACGAACGGACTCTCACCCAACGGGTAGCGGCCACGACACTCCGTTTGTGCTGAGTCCTGAGTATGTCGAAGGGTCGAAGCAGGAACGGGAGAGCTGCTATGTCACTGCCGTTTTTAGGTTGATTGGAAGAGCTGTTGAACTGAAAGATCAGGAAAAACGGAAAGAATGTTATTCGACTAAAGAACCCAGAGCCCCAAGAAAGGGGAAATCGCCAACACCCAAAAGGGGAGAGTCTGTTTTTAATCGGAAGTCTCCGCGTTCAGGGCCAACAAAATGAGGTTGGACGTAGAGGGCAGTCGTTGCGTTATTGGTTGATGCCAATTCGACGGTCATTCCATTTATTTGATCATGGATTTTATTGTTATGGAATACGTTATAAGATCTGGTCACCTTGTTTTTAGAGGAATACGCCACGCCTACTTTTGAGTGAGTGATAATATTGCCTCGGATTTCTCCTGAAGATTCGTCTTGAAATTTCACGCCGCCGCCATTGTTGACCAGTGTATTTTGAACAACGCTAGCCTGACCTTTATCAGCGACTAAGACAGCTTCAAACAAACTTCGGGTAATTACATTGTGTTTAAGCTCCACTTTCGACTTCCCGCCAACGGACACCCCATGATCATTATCGTGAATGAGATTGCCAATGAGAATGGCGTCTGAGTCGGCAAAGGATATTCCGGTGGTTTCACTGCCACCCACAATACAATTTTCAATTCGCACCCTCTGGACTTGTTGGCTGAAGATTAGCCCCTTGACGTGAATATCCCTGAGTGTCACTCCGGCGCCATTAAAAATGCCGACGCCGAGACCACCGTGTTGCTGAATCGTCATGCCACTAATTTCAACATTGGTGGCGCCATAGGGCCATTTTCCAATATGCAGGGTTCCCACACGTTCTAACCCGGCGATGAACACTTTCTTCATCCCCGCGCCAATGATTTTGAGCCCTTCCTTACTGTGCACCGTGACATCTTCAACATACTCTCCGGCTTTAATATATATGATGTCCCCGTTGTGTGCTTGATCAATCGCTTCTTGAATCGACATGAAGTGGCCAGTTCCATCCAAGGCTACGGTCCAGGTTTCTCCCTCATGTGGTTCAGGGCCTTGAGGTATTGAGCCCTGTTGAGCTACGGCCAGGCTAGTCCCGCACCACAAACAGAGCACGATCATGAACACTCTCATTGGCACGGATTGCCTAACTATCACCATAAATTCCTTTTAGGAGTCCCCGCCCCAACTAGCACGGTATGAAAAAAAATTATTTCTAAAATCCCCCTAACCCCCTTTTCCAAAGGGGGGCTCATTTGGGGACTGATTTGGGAACGCAGTTGTTAAACACTGGGGGCTCACAAGATGTAACAGTCCTTCCTTGGGACAATATACACTCTTCTAAGGCACATACAGGAAGCTTAGTTTGGTGGTCAAGTTTCCCGGACCAGTCTTGTTTCAACATCAGCCCTCGACGTAGTGCCAAAATGCCTTTACTATGTCGTGCTATGGTATTGGTCGGATTAACAGGAGGATTGGCCTCGGGGAAAACCACCGTGGCGAAGCTGTTTCAACAGTGCGGGGCGGAAATTATCGATGCAGATCAAGTGGCAAGGGCCGTGGTCCAACCTGGTCGAGCGGCCTGGAAAGACTTAGTGGCCGCCTTTGGCAAAAACATTCTGCATGCAGACAGGACGTTAAATCGAGAAGCCTTGGCCGCACGAGTATTTCGCAGTCCCAAACAGTTGAAGATCTTGAACCGAATCGTACACCCTCGCGTGGCTCGTGAGCAGGCTCGTCTGACGAGGCTCATCACGAAGGAATGCCCGGATGCGGTGATTATGTATGATGCGGCCTTGCTCATTGAAGCAAAGGCCCACGAACGCATGGATCGCGTGCTCCTGGTTACCGCTGACCGGACTACCCAAATCGCCCGGGCGTGCCAACGGGACGGACTGTCCCGGCAAGAGGCTTTAGCTCGTATGCGAGGGCAAATGCCTTTGAGCCAAAAGAAGCGATTTGCCGATGACCTGATTGATGGCACTTTATCGCCAGAGCAGCTTCGCCGAATTATCCGCCACCTCTATCGGGACCTATCTGCACAGGCCCTACAACCAAAACGCCGCTAAGGGTTCGCGCAGGGATAATTTCCCCTTTTTTGGCGTCGTCCATCCCGTCTGGCGGCGTTGCTCGTCCTTTCCCTAGGAGTATGCGCAGTCCTCGTGCCTTGCCAAACAGGTGTCTCAGCACCCAAAAAGAGGAACGTTATCCTTGCGCGAATCCTAACCTTTTTTCTCTGGACTGGAGCAGCTTTTCATACAATCGTTCACATCGGTATCATGTATTGTTTCATTCAAAATGTGCCTGGAAGATAAAGGCTACGTTTTGACACCATACACTCTTTATTTTTAACCGAAAGATTTTCACATGCACAATGTTGTCATTATTGGATCGGGGCCTGCGGGGCTAACGGCGGCCATTTACACGGCTCGGGCTAACCTCTCTCCGTTTATGGTCGAGGGGGCGCAAGCCGGTGGCCAGCTCATACTCACTACTGATGTTGAAAATTATCCCGGCTTCCCCACCGGAATTATGGGACCGCAATTGATTCAAGATATGCGGGCCCAGGCAGAACGGTTTGGTACGACTTTTCAGGCTGCTGATGTGACAAAAATCGACTTCAGCCGCCGACCCTTTACCCTCACGATTAATGACGAAGAGACAATCCAGGCCAAGTCGATTATTATATCCACCGGTGCCTCAGCAAACCTCTTGGGTCTACCTTCGGAAAGTCGACTCCTTGGTCATGGAGTTTCGACTTGCGCGACCTGCGATGGTTTCTTTTTCCGTGGTCAGCCCATAACGGTGATCGGTGGGGGTGACAGTGCCATGGAAGAAGCGACCTTTCTCACCAAGTTTGCGAGCCATGTGACGGTGATCCATCGTCGCGACAAACTTCGCGCGTCAAAAATTATGCAAGACAGAGCCATGAAAAACGAAAAGCTATCGTTTCAGTGGAATTCGTTTGTGGAAGAAGTGATGGGTGACGATGTGGTTACCGGCCTTCGTCTTCGGGATTCCATCACCAATCAAACGGACGAACTGGAATGCAAAGGGGTCTTTGTGGCAATTGGGCATACGCCGAATACCCAAATTTTCCGTGGACAGATCGATGTGGATGCCAACGGCTACATCCTAACATCACACGGTACAGCTACCAATGTACAAGGGGTCTTTGCGGCCGGCGATGTCCAAGACTCTCACTATCGCCAAGCGATTACTGCCGCTGGCACCGGGTGCATGGCCGCCATGGATGCCGAGCGATTTTTGGAGACCGGCGACTAATGCCTTACGCCTTGGTACATTATCATGAGCTGGCGCTGAAAGGCCGAAACCGCGGATTCTTTGAGAAACGGTTCGTCCAACATCTTCGTAATACGTTGCGTCACAACGAAGGCCTTCGTGTCGAATCGCTTCCTGGACGAATCCGTATCACCTATCAAGACAATACGCCGTGGGATGCGATCCAGGAAGGGATTCGTCATACCTTCGGCGCAGTCAATTTTGCCCAAGCCCACGCACTTCCCATTGACTATGATTCACCCGACTTGATGCCCCTCTGCAAAGCCATTGAGGACACCCTGCCCACACAATCCTTTCACACCTTTCGCGTCACCACTAAACGGGGCGATAAGCGGTTTAGTAAAACTTCGGTTGAGGTGAATCGGGAGGTTGGAGCCTATTTGTGTGAAGTCACGGGAAAACCGGTGCGCTTGAAGGCGCCGGATCTCAACATTTTCGTCGAGATCATTGATCATACCGCCTATTTTACACTGAATCGCCAACCGGGGCCTGGTGGCCTTCCAACCGGGATGAGCGGGAAAGTGGTGTGTCTATTATCCGGGGGTATTGATTCCCCGGTTGCAGCCTATCGCATGATGAAACGCGGGTGTAAGGTGACCTTTGTGCACTTTCACGGGCGTCCCTATCTTTCACGGGCCTCTGAAGAAAAGGTCCGTGACCTGACGAAACATTTGACTCGCTACCAACTCTACTCTCGATTATTTCTTGTGCCGTTTGGTGACATCCAACGACAAATCGTCCTGGACTCATCCCCACCCATTCGAATAGTCCTCTATCGCCGCATGATGATGCGAATCGCTGATCAACTCGCAGCCAATGAACAGGCGTGGGGACTCGTCACGGGTGATAGCCTGGGGCAGGTCGCATCCCAAACACCGGAGAACCTTCAGGTGGTCAGCGAAATCCCCCGACTTCCTATCCTGCGCCCGCTTATTGGAATGGATAAAATTGAAATCACGAACGAGTCACAGCAAATCGGCACCTATGAAACATCCATCGAACCCGACGAGGATTGCTGCACCTTATTCGTTCCTCCCCACCCCAACACTCGATGCCGCTTCCAGGATATTCACAAAGCCGAGGAACGTTTGGCCATTCAAGACATGGTCGACACAGGGTTAAAGAATACCGAATTAGTTGAGTTTTCGTTTTAACCTTCCAGGTCCATTGATCGTATCTCCATAGCCTTTTCACTTCCTGATGAGCTAACCCCTCACCCTACCCTCTCCCCTCAGGGGCGAGGGAGTTTTAAGACATACGGGGCGAAAGTTACAATACTTTCTGCCACATAAAAAAAGGGCCTCGTGTCATCCACGAAGCCCTTCTCAATCTTAATAATACTGTTTTCGTATTACAACTCTTCCAACGCTTTCCTGGCTTCCTCCACCCCTGGGAACCGGTCGCTTAATTTCAGGGCCGTGTTGAGTGCTTTTTTCGCCTCAACTGGATCCCCTTTCTTCAATTGCGTCATTCCCAAGTGATAGTAAATCACCGGATTGTCTGGCAATTTATCTACGGCTTCACGCAAGAGTGATGCAGCTTTTAAATAGGCATTTTTCTTGTAATAAATCCATCCTAAGGTGTCTGCGATATTCGGATCATTCGGGCGCTGCGCACGGGCGGTTTGGGCATACGACAAGGCTTCGTCTAACTTCTCGCCTTCTTCCGCCAAAATCCAGGCAAGATTATTCGCGGCCGGAGCAAAGGAGTCGTTAAGCTTGAGAGTTTCTTGATAATGCTGCTTGGCCCCTGAATGATCATCACGTTGTTCGGCAATCATCCCTAACATCATATGGGCGGAAATGAGTTTCGGATTTTTTGCCAACGCCGTTTCATATTCCTTGACGGCATCATCGATACGGTCGGTTCGTCGGTACAATTCGGCCAAGTTCATATATGAAATTTGGACAGTGTCATCAATGCTAATGGCTTTCCGAAAGGCCGTCTCTGCCTCATCCATTTGCTTTGCCTGCATCCATAATCCCCCCAGGAGGTTGTGGAATAATGGATTGTCAGGAACTGCTTGGATTTGTTGACTGACTCGTTCCCGAGCCTCTTTGGCTTTTCCCTGTGTGAGGTATACCGCCGCGATTTGCGAGACAGCCTGGACAAAATTCGGATTGCTTTCGACAGCTTTTTCGAAATGCTCAACTGCCCCATTTAAATCTTTGTCCCTTCCGGCAATTAACCCTAAACGATAATGACTTGAGGCATCTTGGGGAAGGTTATTCACAATGCCTTGATACACCCGTTTAGCCTTCGCAATCTCACCCTTTCGAAAGAACGCCTCGGCGAGCACGCGTACCGAAGGGAGATTTCGGGGATTGAGTCGATACGCGGCTTGGGCCTCTTCAATGGCTAAGTCATACGACCCCTCGGCCAAGCGCATACCTGCCAAGGCATTCCGAGCAGGAATCATATTGGGGGCAAGTTTCACCGCTTCGCTGAGTTCACGAACCGCTTGCGCCCCATCGTTGTTGGCGGCGAACGCGATACCCAGGTAGTGATGAGCGATGGCCAACCTGGGCTCTTCTTTAATCACTCGCTGTAAATCCGAAATTGCTTCGTCCATCTTCCCCTTCATGACGTGTACACGAGCGTGCATCACTCGGCCCAATAGGTTTGTCTTATCCTTATCGAGAATGTTCTGGATAAGGGGTTCCGCCTTCTCAAGCTTTCCACCATCAAGATAGTAGCTGATGATTTTCTCTTGAGCGATTTCGAAATCCGGGTTTAGATCAAAGGCCTTTTCAAAATTGACGATGGCTTTATCCCGCTGTCCAATGTACACATAGAAATCCCCCAGTTTAACGTGGGCGACCTCGCTTTTGGGGTTCTTCTCGACCAATTGCTGTAAGGTCTCTTCTGCTTTTTCCCATTTTCGCATTAATTGATAAAACCGCGAGAGTTTAATGAATAAGGCTTCACTCTCCGGATCAAGCTCTAAGGCTCTTCGATATTGCGTCTCAGCTTCTTCAGCTTTCCCTGTCACGAGATAGATATCCCCCAAGGCCAAAACCAGTGGCGTGGAATTGGGTTTTTTGGCTAAACCTTGCTTGAGAGCCGCAAACGCTTCATCCGGCTGTTTCATGCCAATATAGGCTTTAGCTAAATCGATATAGGTATTGACGTTTTCCGGATCGAGTTGAATCGCCTGTTGAAATTCTTCAACACCCTGGTCAAATTCTTTGTCGATGATGAGACTGCGTCCCCGCAACAAATGCCCTTTGGGATCTTGAGGCGCCGATGCCAGAACAAGGTCCGCATGCTTGCGTGCCTTTTTTGGTTGTCGAGCCAGCAAGTAAAATTCGCCCAATTTTAATTGCGCCTCTTGGATCGACGGATCCAAATCCACGGTCTTCGCCAATTCTCCAAATGCTTGCTGTAAATCGGTCATGCCGCCGATTTTCATATGAATGAGCGCCAATTGATAATGAGCCTCTGCATCCTTCGGATCGATTTGCACGACATTTTTGTATTCGATCATCGCTTCCCGATACTTTTCCTCAGCAAAATAGGCTTGCCCCCGCTTTTCATGCTCGGCTTTTTTCTCCTCCGCTGACATTTGCGAACAACCCCAACCAGTCATCAACACAGCGAAGGTCACTATCACGGACATCGTCGTTTTCAACCCTGAATTACGCATTGGGGCCATCCTTACTTTGAGTGAACATTTACCATTCCTAGGCTGAGAGCTGAGCCATAGGTGGCTTCATGTTTCGGGTCCTGTTGATTATGTTGATTATGTCGTTTCCCAAATTTGATGACATCGGGGCTTCGTTGACAAGACTTTGACACGGTCGATATAGTACTTTTCGGTCTCAACAGCTTATCTCTTTAGCGACCAATTCATAACGAAAGTAAAAAAACCTCATGTCAGAACATGTGACACCCTTTACCCCTGACCAAATTGGTTTTAGTTCGGTTCGCTTCTCGAGTAAGGGGATTTTTGACACCCATAAGGACAAAATGGTGGATCCCTATGCCGCAACACGGATCCCCAAGGAGCACCAAGTCCAAGGCTTGCAATTTTGGCCTTTAGGACCGGTTGCACAGCCAAAGAGCAAATATCCTTCAATTGTCCTTCTCCACGAACGCTGGGGGCTGAATGGGCAAATTAAGGATGTGGCCTCCCGTTTAGCCTGTGAGGGCTATGTCGTCTTAGTCCCCAACATGTATGGGCGGCAGGGGGGCATGATTACCGCCAATGCCGAGGTGGCCGATGCGTTAGTCGAACGTATGGACCAAGATGCTGTCATGCAAGACATCCATGCCAGTTGTGAATGGCTCAACACCAATATCGCTGAAGATGATATGCTTGAACAAACCAAACGCAACTTTCACGCCATCATTGGTTTTGGGATTGGCGGCACCTTGGCCATTAAATTTGCCTGTCGGCGGAAGCGTTTGCGAGCAGCCGTCGCCTTCTACGCTAAGCCTCCCAGCCCGTTAGACCCCATCAAAGATATGTACTCCCCTCTACTCTATCATGCTGCTGAAAAAGACCATACCGTGACATCCGAGGAAATCGAGGGACTGAAACAGGCGGCTGAAGAAGCCGGAAAAAATTTTGAGCTGGTCTCTTATCCAGGAACCACCCACAGCTTCTTTAATGAATTACAAGCAGAGGTGTACCATGCGGAAGCAGCCAAGCACGCATGGGAGAAAACCCTGGCATTCGTTGACAAGTTTCTGAAGGTCTAAGGGTTCGCGCAAGAATACCTTCCCATGTTTGGGCGTCGATCCATCCCGTCTAGCGGCGTTGCCCGTCCTTTCCATACGAGGAGTCGTCCTCGCGCCCTGCCAGACAGGTGTTTCAGCACCCAGCCAGGGGAAGGTATTCTTGCGCGAACCCTAACCCCACGTGTGATCGTGCCTCTTATTCAGCTAAGGCTATCCCCTTTTTTGCAACTCTGCCTTTTTCCTCGAACACCGTCACACACTACGTCTTTCACTGAACCAACACCACGACCAACCTTCCACTGGATGGGACTTCTTGCCTTAACAATGGTTCTAGCAGGTGAGGTTAGCCTTGGCCCAACGCCTCTATTGGCGCAAGAACCGAACTTCGAAAAATTTTTAAACACTCCTACCCAAAAAATTACAGCGGTTACGTCCAACTTACACGCCCAAGCCTTTGTTCGTGCAACCATGGGCCCATTTATCCAAGCGACATCTCACAAAAAGTCTCGTGGCCGACGACACAAAAAACCGCCGTTGCCAGCCACCATCACTCAAAAGATGGTCAACTTAGCAGCAGGAGTTGCCACGTGGCATTTCAGTTCCGAAATGGAAATGCAACTCCACCAAGGGCACAAACGTGGAATGTCCTTCCTTCACGATACATCCAACGATCATCTTACTTGGTTAACCAAGGTCTCAACACAGCCTGAACTCCACCGTGTATTCGCGCTGGCCAACACCTATCTCGAATTAGCAGCAACACAACAGCCGGCAATAGTCGAACTGCCCCACTATGCCCGCTACGCCCAATACCTTTATCTGCACTATTCGATTTGGACAAGGGAAAATAAGGGATGGTTCACCATAGCAGAGAAGGCAGGGGCTCAAGGGGTCATCCAACGCCTTCATGAATATTGGGATATCGAAGCATCAAAGAAGAGCGACTTTCCTATACCATCAGTGCGAAATCAGGAATCCTATGCTGCCCGCTACCTGCATCAACATTACCTGCCCCTGCATCAGGCATATTTACAAGCAGCCCTGGTCACGTTACAGATGGAAACGGAGCACCGTACGCGTGTTATGTGGAATCAGTTGCGACAATGGCAAACCGATCAAAAACGCAAAAGGGGCCTACTACGGCTTTGCGGAACCTGGCAGTGGCTCATTCACAACCATCAAAACCATGGCGATTATACAACCGTCATGATCTACCCTCCACCCTCACAGTACGACCGGATGGACCCCAAACCGGCCAAAATTCAAGTCCAAGGCGATACGGTGTACATCAGGTGGGAATTTCCACGTGGGATCATTCAAGAAGAAAGTTTGCTTTTCAGTGAGAAAGACCGGGCCTTATCAGGGACCTTCGTAAATAACATGGGCCACAACGGCAGTATCACCGGCCGGCGGGTCAAAGCGTGCAAGGAAAAGTAATCGTACGCTACAGAGACATTTTTTAAGAAATGAGAAACGTGCAAATCACAAGTCTTCAGGTTTTAGCCCAGTCACCTTCGTAAGACGAGTGAGCATTTTCGGCCCTATCTCATCGCGACTATGGAAGGCAAACACGATATCTGACCACCCCTCACGTTCTAAAATCTTGTGAGAGCCCGTTGTTCGTTTAATTGACCAGCCAATGCGGAGTAACGCGGAGAGAACACGAGACGCTTGCGTGGAAGGCCAGCGGCTCATGCCGCGACAAAGGACACATTCATCAGTTGATCAGGAGGGGCTTCACCATGTTCCAATCGGTCAGCCAACACACGTAGTGCCAACGCCTGAACCGCAGCGAGAGCCTCTCCGCGATTTGATCCGTAGGCCATAACACCAGGAAGCGAGGGAACTTCCCCAATCCATCGCCCATCTTCTTCCTGTTCGAGCTCAATTTTGAACTGACTTTGGTTTTCCATGATCGCCCTCCTTTAGCGTTAGGCTATGCAGGCTGAAGCAAAAAAGCAAGGATCTAGCGGTTATGATTGGGCATGCCCACCGTAACGTTTTCAACCTCGTGAGGTATGTATCGCCCACCTTTTTAATTCTCGAAGATAGAATCCAATACAGGGAAGGTGGGCAATGCCCATCCAACATGGCTGCAACCCTGTACTCTTACCCTTGCCCAACCGACAAGGTATAATATGATGAAAAGAAAAGAGGGCTAGTATGATCTCTGAAGAACTGCTTGAACCCTGCATCCGAAATATTGGTCGGACCTTGGCTGATCACTCGAAGACCAGTACGGCGACGATGCTGAGCCAACGGTGGTGGAATGATCTGCTGATGGCCTGGGGGATGCGGGATGAGGATTTCAAGGTTCAGCTTTTTCGTTTTGTCGATGTCCTCCCTACTTTGAAAACTGACGAGCAGTTCACACGCCTCTTGGCCGAATATTTTGGCGGCACACCGATTCTTCCCAAGCCACTGAAGTGGTCACTTCAGAAACTTCCGTCTTCTTGGATTGGTTCGCATGTGGGAGCCCTCGTCCTTCGACGGCAATTCACGCGCATGGCGCATACGTTTATGGCCGGCGATTCCATGACCAATGCCATGCCGGTACTCGGTACACTCTGGCGTTCCGGACGATGCGCGTCCGTAGACCTTCTTGGGGAAGCCACGGTGAGCGAGGCCGAAGCCGATTCCTATCGAGACCATTGTCTCGATGCCCTCCGGGTGTATCACGAAAACGCACAACGATGGCCGAGACAACCGTTGTTGGAACAGGACCATCACGGCTTGCTCCCCCGAACCAATCTCTCAATCAAAATTTCTGCCCTGTACTCCCAGCTCAATTCGGCTGACCCTGATGGAAGTTTCGAAGGCGTGGCATCAAGACTGCGCCCCATTTTGGACCTTGCATCACAGCTACCGGCCTCGATTACATTTGATATGGAGCAATATGAGCTGAAAGATTTGACCTACGAAATTTTCATGCGGATTTTCTCAGAACCTGCCTATCGCACCTATGCCGGTGCGGGGATTGCGCTCCAAACCTATTTACGCGATGCGGATGTGACGCTCGATCGCATGGTTGATTGGGTGCAACAACGTGGCACGCCTATTACCATTCGTTTAGTAAAAGGGGCGTACTGGGATGCGGAGAATATTCAAAACGAGCAGCGTGGCTGGCCAATCCCGGTGTTGCGGCACAAAGCAGAAACCGATGCCAACTTTGAATACATCAGTGGCAAACTACTCGCCCACCCCACTCTGTTCCGTCCCGCGTTTGGCACGCATAATTTACGAAGCTTGGCCCATGCCGAAGCCATTGCCCAAGCTCATGACTTCGCTCCCGACAACTATGAATACCAATCTCTGTATGGCATGGCCGATGCATTACAACATGCCGTGGTGAAATATGGCAGGCGCGTTCGTGTGTATACGCCAGTTGGGGAATTGATCCCCGGAATGGCGTACCTCGTACGGCGACTTCTGGAAAACACGTCGAATGAATCCTTTATCTCGAAGCAGCGAGATCATGAGACACCACTTGACGTATTACTGGCCCCTCCACACGCCTCTCAGGTCTCTGGACAACACGCCATGATTCATGAACAAGACATGGGTCCATCTTTTAAAAATGAACCGCACACCGATTTTTCACGGGAAGCAGCTCGCCAGGCCATGTCGGAAGCAATTGAGAGCGTCAAGGGACAACTGGGAAAGACAGTGAATTTTTATGTTCCGCCCACCGTAGGACAACTCAAGGATGAACTGGTTTCCACCAACCCGAGCCGCCCGAACGAAATTATTGTCAGGATGCCAAGCTACGCTCCTGCGGAAATCGAGGGAGTCATTCAATCGGCTCAGATTGCATGGAAACAATGGCGGACAACGTCGGCGGATACTCGCGCGGATTATTTATGTCGGGTCGCCGAACTTATGCGGCAACGTCGGCATGAACTCGCGGCTTGGGAAATTTTTGAAACGGGCAAACCATGGCGAGAGGCAGATGGCGACATTGCCGAAGCCATCGATTTTCTGGAATTTTATGCGCGGGAGATGCGCCGATTAGGCCGACCCCAACGGCTTGGGCAAGAACCTGGGGAGCTGAATCATCTCGAATGGCGGCCTCGCGGATTGGCGGTTGTGATTTCTCCTTGGAACTTCTCTTTGGCCATTCCAACCGGACTGGTATCTTCCGCCCTCGTCACGGGTAACGCCGTGCTGTTCAAACCATCCGAGCGTTCACCGATGATGGGCTATCATCTATCGCAGCTTTTTCGAGAAGCGGGTTTGCCTGATGGCGTACTTCATTTCCTTCCCGGCGGGCCGGAGATTGGCAAAGCCCTCGTTTCGCATCTTCAGATTCATGTCATTGCATTTACCGGATCAAAAGAGGCCGGACTTCAAATCATCAACCAGGCATCGAAGATGCAACCCGGACAACATCATGTCACACATGCCATTGCGGAAATGGGTGGAAAGAATGCCATCATTATTGATGAAACCGCGGATTTGGACGAAGCCGTGCACGGGGTACTGTACTCTTTCACCGGATATCAGGGGCAAAAGTGTTCCGCATGCTCACGAGCCATTGTTCTTGAACCGGTTTACAACGAGTTCATTGAAAGACTCACCCAAGCCGCTAACAGCCTGCATATCGGCCCCCCCGAAGATCCCAGCAATCAAATGGGGCCGATGATCGATCAACGGGCACTACACAAAGTACGGGAATATGTGGACATTGCCCGCCAGGAAGGCAAGGTGTTGCTGGACCGGGTCATTGAGAGTGAAGGATGGTTTCAAGGACCCGTGATCGTGGGAGAAATCCAGTCCCATCACCGGATGGCTCAAGAAGAAATTTTTGGGCCGGTCGTGGCGGTCCTTCGATGCCCATCATTTGAAGATGCGCTGGCTATGGCCATGCAATCGGATTTTGCCCTGACAGGCGGGGTGTACTCCCGAAGCCCGGCGAACATCCAACGGGCCCGTGAAACTTTTGATGTCGGAAATTTCTACATCAACCGCCCCATCACCGGATCATTAGTTGGACGGCAGCCCTTTGGCGGACATCGACTTTCAGGGGTGGGCACCAAGGCGGGAGGGGAAGGGTACTTGCAACAATTCATGGTCCAACGTGTGACGAGTGAGAACACCATGCGTCGAGGCTTTGCGCCCACTCAATAGCTGTGTTCCTCCCTGCAATGTTGCCTCTTGAAGTGAACATCAGTTTATCGTATCCTTAAGCCCTCATGGCTCCCCGCTCGCTTTTTCCCCGCCATTGTCGCCTTCGATTGCACGCACCGGGGCATGCCCACCTACCAGGAGATCATGCGACTGGCCGGGTTTCGCTCCACCAATGCCGCCGCCAAGCTGGTCAAGAAACTCCATACCCACCACCTCATCCAGCAGAACTCCGCCGGACGTCTTGCCCAGCCGATCCTTTTCCGAGTTCCGCCTTTGGGGCACTGTGTAGCCGGATATCCCCTCGCCAGCAGAAGAGGCCCTCCTCTGTCATTTCGACCCTTAGGAGAAATCTCCCCATCTACGGAACGACAGATTTCTCCTAAGGGTCGAAATGACAACGGGGACGATGGGACAAAGGAAAAGAAGTCGGGAAAAAACCGAGATACGAACGACTAGCGACGAGATTCCAACGATCTAGCAACGAACGGAGGCATACTTTTGCAGCAGAAACGAAGGCCAGCTTTCAAGGTTACCTCTCTTCTGTTTCATTCTGTTGTGTGGGAAGAATGCATTGCATACTACGTTCAACGTAGTATAATAAGGAGGTGATAAAATCCTGGGCGAATACCACGAGCCGGAGGTTCTTTGAACAGGGCAAACGAACCAAATTCCCAGGCATGGATCCTGAGGCAGCCCAAGATCTTATTGCGGCTTTGGATGCGGCCACTTCCCTCAGTGATCTTAGCCCATTAAAAAGTGTGGGGTTGCATAAACTCACTGGGAGCCGCAAGGGTCAGTGGGCAATGACAATCAACGGCCCTTGGCGTATCTGTTTCAAGTTCAAGGGTGAGCATGCGTACAACGTAGATATTGTTAACTATCACAAGGGGTGAAATTCATGGTAGCCGTCCATCCTGGTCGAATTCTCAAACGTGAGCTGAAAGCCCGCGCGTTATCCGCCAACAAATTGTCGTTGGCATTGCGCGTCCCTTCTGGCCGCCTGACCTCAATTCTCAATGGAAAACGTGGGATTACTCCGGACACTGCCCTCCGCCTATCCCGGTACTTTGGAAACAATGCGCTGTTTTGGATGAATCTTCAGACCCGCTATGATCTCACGATTGCCGAAGGTGCCATTGGGAGGCAAATCGACAAAGAAGTCCAACACGTGGCGTGACTTTTTTACATTCCTGGAAGAAAAAACGTATCTGGTATCTCATGCCCGCGCGCTGTGCCGACTCCGCGCTCACGGTCAAGCCACCTACGCAAACGTTGCTACAGAGGATGTAGTCCCCAGCAGACGCAGACCCTCGAATGTCTGTATCGCTGCATCACGCGCCCCGCCCTGGGCTATAAACGCCTGCGCGACACCCCAGCCGGCGAGGTCGTTCTCCAACTCAAAACCCCGTACCGCGATAGCACCACCCATCTCGTGATGAACCCGCTGGAATTCTTGCAACGCCGGGCCGCCCTCGTCCCACGTCCTCGACTTTCTCTCATTCGCGTCCATAGCGTGCTGGCACCCACCGCCGCGCTACGGTCTCAGATCGAGTCTGACCAGGCCACAGCCTCCTCCAATGCGGACGGCGAGGCCCCCGCAGCCTCAACGCGGACTTACATGAGCTGGGCGCAGGTACTCAAACGAGTCTTCGCCATCGACATCCTCATCTGTCCGCAGTGCGGCGGCCCGTTGGCGCTCCTTGCGGCTTTCGAAGATCCCACCGTGATTGCCAAGATTCTCGCGCACCTGGGCTTGCCAACCCGTGCCCCACCAAAGGCCCAGGTCGCCTCGACGAGTTCCAACAGACGGCCTAATTTCCCCCTGGATGCCGGTTCGGTGCTCGAACCGATACCCCCCCTTTTCCCATTTCCCCACCCCACCTCCCACTATGGAACGAAAGACTGGGCATGATCCATGAAAAATGGGCCCCTCCACCCCGTTTACCGGAGGACTCCCGCCTTTCAGATGGCAGAGGCTGTTGATTGACCTCTCAACGGGTTCTTTGTTACTTTCTATCCAGTTAAAAAGGCCGTTTAAAATTCCTATTCCCAATTCCCCTGCCATCCCCTTTTCTCTGGTCTGATGTGGCACTGCAAGACCTGACCCTCAGTCGGTGCGGGGATTGCGCTCCAAACCTATTTACGCGATGCGGATATGACACTCGATCGCATGGTTGATTGGGTACGACAACGTGGCACGCCTATTACCATTCGTTTAGTAAAAGGGGCGTACTGGGATGCGGAGAATATTCAAAACGAGCAGCGTGGCTGGCCAATCCCGGTGTTGCGGCACAAAGCAGAAACCGATGCCAACTTTGAATACATCAGTGGCAAACTACTCGCCCACCCCACTCTGTTCCGTCCCGCGTTTGGCACGCATAATTTACGAAGCTTGGCCCATGCCGAAGCCATTGCCCAAGCTCATGACTTCGCTCCCGACAACTATGAATACCAATCTCTGTATGGCATGGCCGATGCATTACAACATGCCGTGGTGAAATATGGCAGGCGCGTTCGTGTGTATACGCCAGTTGGGGAATTGATCCCCGGAATGGCGTACCTCGTACGGCGACTTCTGGAAAACACGTCGAATGAATCCTTTATCTCGAAGCAGCGAGATCATGAGACACCACTTGACGTATTACTGGCCCCTCCACACGCCTCTCAGGTCTCTGGACAACACGCCATGATTCATGAACAAGACATGGGTCCATCTTTTAAAAATGAACCGCACACCGATTTTTCACGGGAAGCAGCTCGCCAGGCCATGTCGGAAGCAATTGAGAGCGTCAAGGGACAACTGGGAAAGACAGTGAATTTTTATGTTCCGCCCACCGTAGGACAACTCAAGGATGAACTGGTTTCCACCAACCCGAGCCGCCCGAACGAAATTATTGTCAGGATGCCAAGCTACGCTCCTGCGGAAATCGAGGGAGTCATTCAATCGGCTCAGATTGCATGGAAACAATGGCGGACAACGTCGGCGGATACTCGCGCGGATTATTTATGTCGGGTCGCCGAACTTATGCGGCAACGTCGGCATGAACTCGCGGCTTGGGAAATTTTTGAAACGGGCAAACCATGGCGAGAGGCAGATGGCGACATTGCCGAAGCCATCGATTTTCTGGAATTTTATGCGCGGGAGATGCGCCGATTAGGCCGACCCCAACGGCTTGGGCAAGAACCTGGGGAGCTGAATCATCTCGAATGGCGGCCTCGCGGATTGGCGGTTGTGATTTCTCCTTGGAACTTCTCTTTGGCCATTCCAACCGGACTGGTATCTTCCGCCCTCGTCACGGGTAACGCCGTGCTGTTCAAACCATCCGAGCGTTCACCGATGATGGGCTATCATCTATCGCAGCTTTTTCGAGAAGCGGGTTTGCCTGATGGCGTACTTCATTTCCTTCCCGGCGGGCCGGAGATTGGCAAAGCCCTCGTTTCGCATCTTCAGATTCATGTCATTGCATTTACCGGATCAAAAGAGGCCGGACTTCAAATCATCAACCAGGCATCGAAGATGCAACCCGGACAACATCATGTCACACATGCCATTGCGGAAATGGGTGGAAAGAATGCCATCATTATTGATGAAACCGCGGATTTGGACGAAGCCGTGCACGGGGTACTGTACTCTTTCACCGGATATCAGGGGCAAAAGTGTTCCGCATGCTCACGAGCCATTGTTCTTGAACCGGTTTACAACGAGTTCATTGAAAGACTCACCCAAGCCGCTAACAGCCTGCATATCGGCCCCCCCGAAGATCCCAGCAATCAAATGGGGCCGATGATCGATCAACGGGCACTACACAAAGTACGGGAATATGTGGACATTGCCCGCCAGGAAGGCAAGGTGTTGCTGGACCGGGTCATTGAGAGTGAAGGATGGTTTCAAGGACCCGTGATCGTGGGAGAAATCCAGTCCCATCACCGGATGGCTCAAGAAGAAATTTTTGGGCCGGTCGTGGCGGTCCTTCGATGCCCATCATTTGAAGATGCGCTGGCTATGGCCATGCAATCGGATTTTGCCCTGACAGGCGGGGTGTACTCCCGAAGCCCGGCGAACATCCAACGGGCCCGTGAAACTTTTGATGTCGGAAATTTCTACATCAACCGCCCCATCACCGGATCATTAGTTGGACGGCAGCCCTTTGGCGGACATCGACTTTCAGGGGTGGGCACCAAGGCGGGAGGGGAAGGGTACTTGCAACAATTCATGGTCCAACGTGTGACGAGTGAGAACACTATGCGTCGAGGCTTTGCGCCCACTCAATAGCTGTTTTCCATCCTGATTGGTACTCGATGGGGTCAATCGCCTCACTACGGCATCTTCGTCTTTCAGCCAGTGCCGCCCCCCACCACTGACCAGCTTCAGAACTTACTCACGCGGATCATCACGCGACTGCTGAAGGGGTTAACTTGCCAAGGCGCGCTCAAGGAAGAAGATACCGAGATTCCTTACCTTACCTGACCAATCCTGATCACGATCCGGCCCCGGCACCGCTACATGCGGCGACCTGCACCTACCGCATCGCCCTTGGCCCCCGGGCAGGACAAAAAGTGCTCCATTTTCCCGACCCACATACTACAAGAGAGCAAAACTGATCCCTAGAAAAGGGCCCGTCAGACCCTACTCTCAGGATGCACTCCAGCATTTCAGATGGCAGACGCTGGGGATTGATCCCTCACAGAGATCTTGGGTACTTTGGAGTCCAGTCAAAAAGAGCTTTTAAAATTCCTTGTATAGACGCTCCATTGTCAACTTGAATTGTACTGGATTGATCCTTGAGCGGGATGTGACCGTGGACTCACATCCTCGTATTCGCGTGCTGGGTAACGCATAAAGAGTTGTCCGTGTTGGGGTGACCACAATCTATTCTCAGCGGCTTTCCTTGCTAAGGAATTCACGTGGGCTTCCCCATCTCTGTCTTCTCCTCCGGATCAACCAGTGGACTCAAGCTGACAACATCGTTAAATGGCTGTTTCATCTCTGGATGATTGTCTAGGCGGCCACGTTGCGAAGTGATTCCCCCACAAAGCCCACCATTTCCCGAGCGCAGGCCACCTTGACTTTGTTCGGATGCTTGCCGGCAAACAGCAGCCGGTTGCCTTTCTTATGCAGTCGCCGTAAACAGCGATCCGCAATCGCCACATAGTCGGGGGCCGTATGGGCCCGTCGGGCCTTCAGCTTCGGGCTGATGATGGCGGTGCGGTAGCCGCGTTGATTCGCCTCGATGAAGGCCGTGCGGACATAGCGATTGCCATGTTTCGTGATGCCATACCGATGGTGGGTGCCCCCTGAAGAATATTCCCGGATATCCATGCCGATCCAAGAGACTAATTGCCGGGGGTGGGCAAAACGTGTGATATCGCCGATTTCCGTAATCATCGTGAGGGCAAAGGTATTCTTGATTCCTTTGTAACAGGTCAAGGAGTGCACCGGTTTCGCATAGCGGGCACTGCTGGCCAGCTCCTCGATCTGTTGGTCATAGCCCGCCAGGATGGTGGTCAAACCGTTCAGGTGCCGCAGCAAGAGCTCCAGGTTCACTTTGAGACTCCCGGACGTGGCGGTGATGGTCCGCTCGAGCCAGCAAAAGTGATGGGTGGTCCAATAGGTTCGACTGTGGGTCTGCGCCTTGTCATGCACCCCATTGCGGCGCAATAAGGCTTGCACATGCTTGCGCAGGGCCGTTTGCGGCTCGACCAGCTGCTGGCGCGTGCGCAGCAGATCCCGGTCTTGTTCCTGTGCCGGCTCGGGGATACTGATCAACGTGAGCAGGCCATGGGCGTAGAATTGGGCCAGTTGCGCAGCATCAATGCGATCGGTTTTGATCTGTTTGCTGCGAGGGGGGGGGATACTCGTCGGGGCCACCACATCACAATGATACCCCTGTTCGGCTAAATCCCGTTGCAGGGTATAACCAAGATAGGACGCTTCATAACACAACCTGACCGCGCATCCAGAAAAATGCTGGCCGAGTTTCTCAAGCTGGCGGAGCAGGCCCTTCAGCGTTGGCCGACATTGGAAATCCACGACGACACCAGTGTGTGTGGCAAAGGCCGAACCATGGTACTGGGTATCATCGACATCAAGGCCCACGTAGACTATACTCTGTTTCATAGACGCCTCCTTGGGTGTATGTGGTTGCAAAAGCATAGCTTACCACGTTGAGGTATCCATCATTGATGGTAGCCCTCGTTCCTGTTAGAAAGGGGGGGCGTCTATATCATCTATTCCCTTTCAGCAAGGAAACACCCGTCATGCGTATCACCAAAGTTAGAAGAACCCATTTTTTGGCCTTCCTGGTCCTGGTCGCCGGAATCATGAATGTGGCCCCGGTATTATGGTGTTGAAGAAGGAAATATTAGCAAAATTTATTACGCCCAATGTGGCAGTGACGTGGTTTCCAGGGATTGGGTGTACTGGAAAATAGATGGGAAAAAGCACAAGAAACAATTTAATCGTCGGCTCAAGCAACATGATTATGCCTGTTTTAACCTTGACAAAGATGTGACGATTCCTGAGGGGGCGGAGGTGTGGCTGAAAGTGGCGATAGATGCAGGAGAAACCAAGAATTCTCGAAAGGATGACACCAATATTTCTACAAACCCGGAGGCGGGGAAGGCGGTATTGTGTTCAACACCAGGGGAGAGACGCTTACCAACATAGGTGTCGACGTGCAGAAGGTCGCGCGTGTATTCAGGCATTCAGGAATAGAACGAATCTCCCCTGTAGGCGTAGTTACAATTCGTCTAAGGACATGTTCAATGATGATGGGGGCTGAAAAGGCCCGTTTGGTATCAGCCCGATAGGCGACTCACGCGGACCATCCATCGTTGCAAGATGCCCATGGGAGGCCACCATGGTCAACAAACCAATGATAATTGTTGCTGGGGTGTTTCGGTTAATCTATCTCAAGGCATGCGCATCATTTTCTGATGACGAGACCAAGGGGAATTAAGAAAATGGGAATTAAGGAAGTGAAAGGGGGATTGTTAACGGGGTGACCTCAGGAGAACTCCCGGGTCAACCAAACGATCGCGAGCTGGTTGGCCGCGCGGCCGATATTACCAACTGCCAGAAACTCAAGGAGGGGCAAAATGAAATTTACCGGAAACACTGTCGGACACGAAGGGTTGACGAAGGGCTGGGTGGTGCTGATTGCCTTGGCAGCGGTCATGTGCTTACCGGTCTTGGCTGGAGCGGCAACGGAAAAAAGTTCCTATACCCACCCATACTGTAAGGATGGCACCAAGCCCTGTGGCGGCATCGTCTATGCGAATAAAGGGGGGTATGTGGTCACTACGGTCGTCTTAAAATCCAAATCCGACCAACCCGATGCGGGGACCCCCTCGCAAGACCATCCGGACACGGGGGCCCCGTGTTCAGGCATTGACATCAAGTTTGACTCCGATACCAGTCTTGGCCAATACGATGTCTATACCGTGCCGGCCAGTTGCGCCTATAACCTGAAAATCAATATCGTGGCCGGTCCCAAGAAAGACCGGAGCCTGTTTCTGACGCCGGCCTGTGTGATCAAGGCCAAGACCGACGGGACCACCACGAGTAATGAGTGGCACGTGTCAGTCTCGTGGGCTGATGGCAAGAAACCCGCTGGAGCCCCCTCTAGTCCGGTTGATTCTCATGGACACAAATGTGGGAAGCTGGGGAAAAGCGGGACCTGAGTCTGGTGCCGCACGACTCTGGTGAAAGGTTTGGGGTCGCTGCTGAGGGGGAGACGCTACGCACTGCCTGGAATTTTCGACGTACCTGGCCCCAGCTACACTGAACCGGAAATGACTAAGGGGAAGGTTAAAAAATCCCAGTTCTGAGCTTGGTCAAATGGGCCGCCAACAGCGTTCTCACCATTTTGCCGACCATTGGACTCACAGACTTCCCGCTTTTTGCGGCGTTGTTGCTCACGTACTGAGGGTACGCTCGGTGCGTTAAAAGGTTTGCGGCCTTTCCTTCGGCAGTCTTAGGACATGCTTTTATGGAACATTCTCTTCAGGCGTTGCAATCAGGTTTTCCTGGCGAACCGTTCGATGTCTGAAACGGAAATATTCAACAGCCCCGATAGGAATTATTCTCCAACTCTCAGGATGCGTCGAATATGGGTAATGATCATCTCCTCTCTTGCGCCCTTTTACCGCATGGTCCGAGGCCCTATTCAAGGCAAAAAAGTCATGGCCTGGCCAACTCTTCCGATCCAACTGAAAAAATTTTATTCATGGCAGGAGCTGTGACGATGAACAACCTTTCTCCCAAGGAAAGATTGTGACCATTTCAAAAAAGAGCAATGAAGAATAGAGGTGTATTGATGGGGCATCATGGTGGAGGAAGTCGTGGAAAAGGTGGTTGGCTGGGCAGGCTTCTGGGTGATTTCGCAGGTGCTCAACAGGGTCATAGCTATTCTCAAAGTAAGCCGGATCTTACATCGCAAAGCGTCTCAACCATCAGCTGTCAGAAATGTCACACTATCAATGACGGAAGCAGTAAATTTTGCCAGCAGTGTGGTGAGGCGTTCCCGCAAGGTAAATTTTGCAGTAACTGTGGTGTAGAAATGCAGGCTGGCGCAAAGTTTTGTTCTAACTGTGGTGGTCAATTCTAACAACACTCAAAAGGGTGTTGCCGATGAAAAGGGTATCACGCAAATAGGATGACAGAGAATCACTCGGTGGAAATGGAGCATGGTCGGAGTTATGGGTGAACCAGGTTCTCTCATGGCTAGTAGGAATCGGCTCTCACCATGCATGACGGTTTCTCATTGGGAGGAGAACACATGCGCTTGGCCCCCATCTTGGGCAGCCATCCCGCTAAGCCCTTGTGTGAAAACCGTCCCTCCATGGAATTGAAAGGAGAAAAAATGAAAATCTTGGTGTATGTCGTACTTTGTTTGATTGCACCCTACGGGCTAGCTATGGCCGCAGGCCCTTCTGTCGCGACAGTATCTGTACGCGTAGACTTTAAGAATGAAAAAAGCTACGCCATTTCTCTCGCAAGCACGGATGGAAAACTCACGACGGTTGATTTTTCACGTTGCAACAGGATCGTTTCCGGAAAAGGATCATGTAACATCACTGTTACGACGGAGAATGGCAAGAGACAGGCAGCGAAAGCCTACTTACGGGTTGTCGAAAATCTTGAAGACGGCAGCACGGCACGAGTTGGTGAGTTGAAAGTATATATTCGCCAGAAAAAATGCACCAAAAAATCCAAATATAAATGGCGGGTTGATTTCGAACGCAAAGGAGATAAATCCATCAATATCACGGATTTGGATTACAACTCCCTGCCGATGAGTGCTAGCTATAGTAACTGTGGTGAGAGTGCAGACGATGCCAAATTTTATCTCTCTATCAATAAACGATCATAGGCATCCGCTCTTAGCACTCCAGGCATTGGCATGTATTGCAGGGTGATACATCATGCCTCGTGTATTGGTAGGGCACCTGCTCAGTCGCGTTTCCGGTCCCGGGACACTTTGTTTGAAGAGCCTATTCATGAAAGGAGTGTGAGCGATGAAAATCTTTATCATCACATGGACGCTCGCCGTCTTGGTGAGCGTGGCGCCCTTGAACCTGTGGGCAAAATCCCATGTCTATAACTCGACCAGTCAGGAGGTCACGGTGTACTGGCAGGCTGCGGGGTGCGCAGGCGTCAAACCGACCCCTTCGTGCGACGACGTTCAAAAAGATGTGAAGACCGTCTGCAAGAAGAAGGTGTTGGCGTCGGGTGAATCCAGTCAGTATCACTTTAAGGACGGCACGACGGGCAGATCGGTATTGGTCATCCAATGCTACCGAGGTGGCACAGCTTCGAATTGGAATTACGCCAACACCGGTAATAAGGGCGACAAAAAGCGTTGCTCGGCTAATTCTGATAAAAACGTCAAGTGTAACTACAGCCAGGCAGAATACGACGCGCTCAAGGGCAACTGAGCGGAGAGATGAATGGTTCGAAAAAGTGATCCTTTCCTCTCTCGTGACTGACTTGGCAGATGATGGCTTTCATTTCCTAGGGCCTCTCATACAGAAACGGCCTTCTATAAGAAGTCACCGAAATAAGTCACTGAATGGTTTGCTTTCCATGACGACAAAACCACCTACCCTCAGGCACTGAAAGATGCAACTACGGGACAGACAAAGGAGCATAAGCCATGAGAGTGAAGATTGGAATGTTGATGCTGAGTTTGACCGGAGTCTTGTTACCCCTGTCGGTTGAAGCCGGGAGCAAGGTCTATAACGGGTCGGATAGGAAAATAGAAGTAATTTTTACAGCTGTAGGGTGCGCTGGGGTTAAGCAGGGAAGCTTGAGTTGTTCTAAAAGTTTGAGTCCTACGGTATGCAAAAAGGCTCGGCTTGGCCCCGGTGAAGACACCAAATATTTTTTCAAGGCCGGCACGTCGGATAGGAGAGTATACGTGGCCTGGTGTGAGGGCACGGGGGAAGAGTTTACGTCCAAGATCACGAAGAACAAAGGACCGAAAAAGCGCTGCTCGGTACTTAACAGTGGAAAACAGAGTCCCGCGCTCACACTAAAGTGCGGCTATTCAGAAAGTGACTTCAAAACCTTGAAGGCAGGATCATAGCCCGAATGACATTGGCGACAAGAATCGCCTGATACCCGAATATTTGGGGTAGAACACAGGAGGATACACCATGAGAGTGAAGATTGGAATGTTGATGCTGAGTTTGACCGGAGTCTTGTTACCCCTGTCGGTTGAAGCCGGCAGCAAGGTCTATAACGGGTCGGATAGGAAAATAGAGGTTTTTTTTACAGCAGCAGGGTGTGCCGGGGTAAAATCGGCAAGCCTTAGTTGTGCAGCAGATGCAAATGCTCTGGTATGCAAAAAGGCTCGGCTTGGACCCGGAGAAGAAGCCAAATACTTTTTTAAGCCCGGCACGTCGAATAGGCAAGTGTCGGTGTTTTGGTGTGAGGGTAGCGCGGAAGGTCAGGAGACCAGAGGGACTAAGAATAAAGGACCGAAAAAGCGCTGCTCGGTACTTAACAGTGGAAAACAGAGTCCCGCGCTCACACTAAAGTGCGGCTATTCAGAAAGTGACTTCAAAACCTTGAAGGCAGGATCATAGCCCGAATGATAGCAGCAAAAAGAATCGCCTGAGCTCCTTCTAAACCGATTGATTCTCATGGACACCAATGTGGCAAACTGAGCAAAAGCGGGACCTGACTGAACGTCGAGGTCCCATACCTTCTGGGAGGGGAACCGTATGAGCTTCTTTAAAAAATTATTCTCAATTGTTGCGCTTGGCATGTGCGCGGTTGCAGCGTCGCCTGCACACGCGACAGACTACAATATCGATAAAATCACTTACTATAACAACGGTACATACCGGGCATGCGTGTCGATTCATTGGAAGAAGCCGAACGGCCAGAAGTTTAAAACGATGCAGGACAACGATTGCGTCAACGCCGGCAAGACCAGAAGCTTTCAGCTTGGGAAGGTTTCTGATGGGAGGACCGAAGCCAAAATCAAGTCGGGCGATGAGGTGTGGGCAATCATCGGCATTCAGCTTGGCGAACGTAAGAATTGCCGCAAGGACGACAAGAAGTTCTATTACCTTCCCGCTTCCAACGCGAAGGTGACCTATAAGACGAGTGGAGAATTGGCAACAAACAATCGCTGTAGGGTCAGCCAACTGCCTTAGATCACGATCGACCTGGGATGATGAACCCTGTCGACAAGATCATCCCTTGATACTGTCAGAACATATGACCAAGGAGGCAACACTTCATGTGTCCCACAACCATCAGAGGAACCAATTTTTTGGCTGTAGTGGCCCTCGTGTTGGCCTTCTCACACGCCATAGTTGCCGCCATAGGCTGATTTCTAAAAGCGAGGTGGATAGCACCATGACGTTTCATTCCTTTGACCAATAACCGATGCAAACTATGAAGGCAACCTGGATAACGATTGCAATTCCCGTTGCCGGTCTCGCGTGCTTCGAAGGGTGTGGTGTTGGTGCACCACAGGGCAATGCCCGCTGCACGATCATTCTCAGGACATTCATTTTGAAGGAGGTCAACATGACATACAAATGGGTGATCACTGTTGGGTTGGTGTTTCTGGTCATGGTGCTCAGTGCCAATGCCGCATTTGCTGAAGACAAGTCCAAAAACGTCAACGTCCTGCTGTACTATAATTCAGGTGGGTATACCGTAGACTATGTGCAATTGTTTTGGGAAAAGGATGGGGTGCAGAAAGACAAGAAATGGTCTAAAGATGTGATGTCAGCTCAAGGATTCTGCGCAAAACTGAGCAAAGTTGATGGGGTCGAAGAGGGGTCAGAGGTCTGGTTGAAGTTTAAGATTGCAGGTGGCGACAAGGAGAGTTGTCGGAAAAGCCAGAAAATGATTTTTCAGGATAGTGAAGAGGTAAAAACTCAGCATTACTATTCAAAGGGCACAACATTGAATGGGAATCGTTGCAGGAAAGCGAAACCCTCCTCCACTGGAATTTCATATAGGGATAATAAAAATGGAAATTGTCCTTGGGGCAACTATTGGTAACGAATGCGAGACTCGTTAAGGGTCTCGCGTGCTTCGAAGGGTGTTGTGTTCTCTCTCCCGTGTGACAAAACACAGGCAACTGACACTAGCAAAATATTGATCGGGACAATTATTGAGGAGGTGAGCCACATGAGACACAAAAAGGTCATCACGGTTGCGTTGGTGTTTCTGGGCATCTGGCTGCATGCCAGTGCATCATTTTCTGAGGACAAATCCAAAAACGTCGAGGTCCTGTATTACCTTAATCGAGGGGGGTATACCGTGGACTATGTGCAATTGTTTTGGAAAAAAGACGGGGTGCAGAAAAGCAAGAAATGGGGTGGAGACTTGACGGTTGGTGTAGGGTTCTGCGCTGACCTGACCAAAATTGAGGGTCTCGAAGAGGGATCAGAGGTCTGGTTGAAGTTTAAGATTTCGGGTGGCGACAAAGAGAGTTGTCGAAAAAGCGAGAAAATGATTTTTACGAAGAGCGCCTCACTGAACACACTAGTACCCCAGCATTACTATTCAAAGGGCACGACGTTGAATGGGAATCGTTGCCGGAAAGGGAGGCCGCCCAACAATGTTGCGCTTGATGCCGGCACGGGAAATTGTTCATATGATTCTACTGCGGGTTGATTGAATAGCGAAGGCGATACCCATTTACGATATCGCGTCTTTCAAAGGGTGCTTTATTCCCTGGGGGCACATCACAAACCAATGACCGTTGCACGATGATAGAAACCGGTCACATCATTCATTGAGGAGGTGAGCATCATGGCACACAAATGGGTCATCACGGTGGCGTTGGCATTTCTGGGAATCTTTCTCCATGCCAATGCATCATTTTCTGAAGACAAGTCCAAAAACGTCGACATCCTGTTTTACTACAATTCAGGGGGATATACCGTGGACTATGTGCAAGTGTTTTGGAAAAAGGACGGGGTTGAGAAACGCAGGAAATGGGCTGGAGATCTGACCATAGGGAAGGCGTTCTGCGCTGACCTGAACAAAGTGGATGGTCTCGATGAGGGGTCGGAGGTCTGGTTGAAGTTTAAGATTTCGGGTGGCGACAAGGAGAGTTGTCGAAAAAGCGAGAAAATGATTTTTGTGAAAAGTAAATTTGGGGATACTCTAGAGTTTTACTATTCAAAGGGGACGACCTTGAATGGGAATCGTTGCAGGAAATCGAAGCCCCCTACTCAGTCTCTGGTGAGCCCTGGCACTGGAAATTGTAAAGCCTCCGATTATTGGCCTGATTGATTAGCGAGTGTGATAGGCGATAAACTCCCCGCGATCTACGAACGGGTGGTATGTATCCCCTGTCGTGCACACAGACTCCTGACCGTTGCACGATATTACCCGGTACCATTAGTTGGAGAAAGTCAACATGGCATACAAATGGGACATCACGGTTGCGTGGGGGTTTCCGGTCATCTTTCTTAATGTCAGTGCATCATTTACTGATGACAATTCCCAAAAACGTCGTTGTCCTACTGTACTATAATTCCGGGGGTATACCGTGGATGATATGCAAGTGTTTTGGGAAAAAGACGGGGTGGAGAATCGCAGGAAATGGGCTGGCGATCTGATGGCAGGGCAAGAGTCCTGCGCAGACCTGAGAAAAATTGATGTTCTCGAAGAGGGGTCCGAGGTCTGGTTGAAGTTTAAGATTGCGGGGGGGGACAAGGAGAGTTGTCGGAAAAGCCAGAAGATGATTTATGCGAACAATCAGAATGACCAGTATTACTATTCCAAGGGCACGACATTGAATGGGAACCGTTGTCGTAAGGTCAAAAAACCGCTCACCGAGTCTTATGTAGGTCCCGGCACAGGAAACTGTGAATACTCCTGGGATTGGTGATCGTGTACCGCATCTCCGTGAAGAACTTAGCGCCACAACAGCCGTTGCGGATCATTTAGTGATGGCCTATTTATCAAGACGACGGGATGTTTATGCCCTGGGCCTGGGTATCAAAAGTCGGAGTAGGAATGCCCATTACTGAACACCCCCTCCACGGATCCCAGCGAGCGCTGCTAACGCACTGGGCTCTTGCCTCAGGTGATAACGCCAAGTCTTCTCAGGGGATACGGATGACAGATACGGGCCGGAGGAATCCAGTGATCGATCAGGCGCTTCATTCGCTCCCACGTCACATTGGTTTTCTGGCTGCGTCGCCGAAGCGACCGCCACCAGAGCCAGGTCACGCGAAAACGGAACAGCGCCAACGCCGGGCCGTTCATCGGCACGCCATAGTACTGGCAATGCCCCCGAACCACCGACGCCAACCACTGGCCCACTTCCGGGACAGGGTCGTGCAAGCGTTGCCGAAGGAGGATCTTCACCTCCTTCAGTTTGGCTTGCAACCTCTTGGCATGGTCTGGCGCAACACCGTAAACATGCCATTCCTTCGCTTCTTCGCGCAGATATGCGTGAAGCCAAGGAAGGTGAATGTCTCCGGTTTGCCCCGCCCGGCGTCCTTTCTGTTCTGGGCCGCGTACGGCCCGAACTCCAGAAGCCGCGTTTTGTCGCGATGCAACTCCAGTCCGAACGCCGCCAAACGTTTGCGAAGATCTTCGAGGAACTGCTGAGCGACGCCACGATGCTGAAAGCCCAGCACGGCATCATCCGCGAACCGTACGACGATGACCTCGCCATACGCCCACTGCGTCCGCCGATCCTGAACCCACAGGTCGAACACATCGTGCAGGTACACGTTCGCCAACAGCGGACTGATGCTGCTGCCTTGCACCGTGCCCTTCTCACTCACGATTCGCTTCCCCTCTGCCAGCACGCCCGCGTTCAGCCATTTCTGGATGAGCCGCACCACGCGCCGGTCCCCAATCCGGTGCTCGAGGAACTTCATCAGCCACTGCCGGTTGATGGCGTCGAAAAACCCGGCAATGTCGACATCCAGCACCCAGTTCACCTTCCGCGTCAGCAAGCCCGCATAGAGCGCGTCCAGCGCATGATGCTGGCTACACCCCGGGCGGAACCCGTACGAAAACCCGAGGAAATCAACTTCGTAGATAGCATTCAACACTTCGACCGTCGCCCGTTGGACCACTTTGTCCTCCAGCACGGTCACGCCCAGCGGTCGGTCCCGACCGTCAGACTTGGTGATGAACGTTCTCCGCGTCGGCTTCGCTCGGTACGCTCCGCGTTGCAGCCTCGCGGAAAGATCTTGGAGGTTCGCCTCCAGGTGTTCCCCATAGTGCCGCCACGTCACCCCATCAACCCCCGGCGCGGCATGCCGCTTGAGGCCGAAGTAGGCCTCCCGGAGGGTATCGATGTTGTAAATGTGGTGCAGGAGCGCAGTGAACCGCAACGACGTATCCCGTGTTGCCGCTTGACGTACCCGCGCGAGCGCGCTTTGCATGCGTGCCCGGCCTTGCGTCCGGCGCATGGTTTGCTCACGCGAGTTCCCTTTGGCCACCCGTCTTCCCTCCATCCCCTCCGCCGCTGGTCGGCCAACGTTGTTCGGGGACTTCTTGGGTACTACACGGGTGTCCGACTTCCCACGACCGTGCATCATCGGCATACGTCCTTGGACTTCCCGATGCGGCCCGCAGCGCCATGTCGCGCGGGCGGTGGTGGGATCTCCCGGTTCCCAAACAAGGTGCGTACGAACATGCATGGGGTCTCTGACCGCGCAGGGTCCCGCTGTGCCTCGCGCAATCGGCACAACCGGTGTCGCCTTCCCCATTCTCCTACAAGGTCGGCACCCCGAAGCAAGATACTTTCGCGGCTCAATACCCAGCCTGCCCGCCCCCCTGTCAACGCTTCGCGGCCGTGGTTACCCAGCGGACTCGCGCATGACTCGGGGACGTTGTGGGTCGCTAATCCTTCAACGTTGAAGACTTTCACTTTAACACCTTGCCGGTTTTGACCGGCGCACAGGAGGTAAATCATGAAGAGGATCACCGGGAAACTATTGCTTGGACTCATAATTCTTCTAGTCGTAGGCTATAACGGCTGGGCAGGCACCAGCAATTTTGATGCAAGCAAAGGAAGATGTAGTAATGCAGACACAGCCAACGGCGACTGCCTGGACGTAGAGCTGAAAGCTAAAGCTTATAATGCTCCGTTTAATTTCACACTTTGGAATACCTCTGGGTATACCGTGGATACCGTCTGGCTGCGCGCACGGCTTTCCGGTCAATCGAGTTGGATCGAACTCGATAAGTTCGGTTCCCATATTAATGGTGAACCGCTCGGTGCGGCATTCGTGAATTTCTGGTTTTCCACGTCTTTCCTGGAGGGCAAGCTTGGCACCACGTTGGGGACGCTGCAGAAAAACGGATTTGAAGTTCGTCTTAAGATCAAGTCAGTCGGTGCCGGTTCAGGTATGCAAGATAAGTGTTCCGTCGCCAGCGTAAAATATGTGGATGGTACGAATCCCTATTGGAAGTGGCGGCACAAGGGTAAAAGTACTTGGTATAAAATGGGCAAGAAAGATATCTTCAAATACAAGGCAGGCGGCACTGTCAACGCTGTGAAATGTGCCATCAAGGGCATCGACGGTACCAAGCTGTAAAGGTCCCGAATCGAGGGCTACGAATGAATCGTTGAGGGACTGTCACGTTACCCGGCGTCCGGCAAATCGGGCTGATGACCCCCCCAGACTCAGCCACTGGCGTCGGCGACCCGGGGTAACCATGGGGGAGAATCCCGGCTTGACCAGACTAGGGAGGGTGCTGAAACGAATGGTTCTAACGTTGAGTGCGTTGCTGACGTGGTTGGTATTACCAATGGGCTTGTCAAGTTAGCAGAGCATTTCGATGGCGTCCTCAACTTCGAGAGAAGAATCGTTCGCGTAGCTGATGCGAACGGTGTCGCCGACACCCGACGCCAGCAGATGTCCAAGCGGGACGACGCTGCGAATCAGTCCCACCTCCCGCGGCCCGGCGTGCGTGACGCCCAGGTGCAGGGGGTAGTCGAATCGCTTGCTGATTTCCGTGTAGGCGTCGATGACGATTTGCGGATCGATGCTCTTGGCGCTAATGCAGACGTCGTGGAAATCCCGTTGCTCAAAGATATCAAGGTATTCTTCGAGCTTGGCGATCATGATGGCCAGCAGATGCCCGTGCTTGCTGTCGCTGAAGAACTTGCCCAGTTCCTCCATGCGCTTCTGTTTGTCTTTGCGTTCAATGATCGAGCCCTCATTGACGCCGATGCGAATAGGAATCGATCGTTCCTTGCACGCATCGATCACCTTCACGACCTGTTCGCGGTCGCTGATGTTGCCCGGGTTGAGTCGAATCTTATGCACACCGGCTTTGATGGCCTCAATCGCGCGTTGAAAATGAAAATGCACATCCGCCACGATCGGCACGTTTACCTGGGGCAGGATTTGCGCCAGCGCTTCGGTGTCCTTCTTCTCCGGTACGGCGACACGCACAATATCAGCGCCGGCGGCGGCGAGTTTGTGGATTTCCGCCACGCAGGCATCGATGTCGTAAGTGTAACCCGCGGTCATGGTCTGCACTGAGACGGGAGCATCGCCACCGATCCTCACATAGCCGTGAGTATCGTCTCCGAGCGTGATCTGGCGGGTTGGGCGTCGAGGCGACATGGGGTCAGGTTCCAGGTCCATCGAAAGCGCGACAGTATAGCGGTCGACCATCGAGTGGTCATTTCATTGAAAACGGTGCGGCGACTCCTTTTTCCAGCGCCTCATTCGTGTAATCGACAGCTGATCGTGCTACGCTTTGCCTTCTGCCATGGATATCAAGCACCTTTTACATCGCGTCGGCATCTTGCCGGAATCAGGTGGCCGGGCGCTGGGTCGGTTGATGGGACTGGCGGCGGTGGTTGGTGTGGTGGCGGGCCTGGGGGCGATCCTGTTTCACCTGCTTTGCCTGGTGGTCACCCTTTTCGCGCTGGCGCAGGCGGTCGGCTATGAACAAAAGGGACCAGCCAATGAAACGGAACTGCATCAGATATCGCCGATTGAGATGCACGACGACGAGGCCAAGACCGATATTACGCCGTGGCTGTTGATTCTGATCCCAGCCGCCGGCGGGCTGGTCAGCGGCTGGCTGGTATTCAGATTTGCGCCCGAAGCTGAAGGCCACGGTACGGATGCAGCGATCAAGGCTTATCACCACGATCGGGGCATCATCCGGGCCCGCGTGCCCCTGATCAAAATGATCTCGTCCGCCATTACGCTGGGGACGGGCGGGTCGGGCGGCCGGGAAGGACCGATCGCGCAGATCGGCGCGGGTTTCGGATCCTTTTTGGCGACAAGATTGAAATTGTCCGACAGCGAACGGCGCATGCTCATGGCCGCCGGCCTGGGCGCGGGCATCGGGGCGATCTTTCATGCCCCCCTCGCCGGCGCGATCTTCGCCATCGAGGTGATGTACCGGGATCCGGATTTTGAGGCCGAAGCACTGATCCCGGCGTTCATCGCCACGACGGTCTCCTATTCAGTGTTCAGCTTGGCTTTCGGCGTGGACGCCTTCAAGCCGCTGTTCATCGTTGCCGCCAATCTCGAGTTCACCAAGCCGCTTGAGTTGATGTTGCCGTTGGCGGTGCTGATGACCGTTGCGGCGTTCGGTTACACCAACTGTTTTTACTTCGTTCGCTCCGGTTCACACGCTGAGCCCACAATCCCCCTTGGTCTTCACCACCTCAGATGCCCCTCTGTGTCGCCATTCTTGGGAATCGCCTGTGCGCCAAATGTGTCCAAGGGCCAGGAACGCCATGCTCGAAGCCTCTCTCCCATCATGTTGAGTCCGCGACTGGCCTGATTGACAGCCCACGGTCTGATTGACAGCCCACGGTCTCTTCGAAACGTTTCCGATTCCCCTAAAATAGCGTTTAAAATTCCTATTCCCGATCTACAGCCACGTCAACCCCTATGGGCTCTTCGAACTCGACATGGACGAGCGTATTCCTCTCCCGGAGGCGGCCTAGGGTGAACCGGCGCTCGCGGCACCTGTCGGTCTCGAAGACTGAAACCAAATGGCACCAAACTACACTTTCGCTTTCACAGGGCCTAGTTGTCTATTCTGTAGCTCTCCGCGGGGCTGTCGTTCCGACAGCGATTGTTGTTCAGCGTGGTGCCCTTGGTCACGTACCTGACGGTGCCGCCGTTCGCGGAGTAGAAGTATCTGGCCCCGTTTTTTCGGCAGCTCTCCACATCGCCATTCACAATGTGAATCTGCAGCCATACTTCAGCCCCAGCGTTCGGACTGTCAGGGCAGGCGGATGGATTGCCCGAGTCTGCCTGCCATGGGCCGTTTGTGTTCATTCTGTATGTAACAGCTTCGTCTGCTGCGACTACGGCCGAGTCGCGGGGGCCGCGCTCCACTTTGCACCGCATCGTCTTGCTGCCCTTTGTGTGCTTGAAGACGGCGTACACCTTGGCGGTGTAGCCTCCTTTGTTCTCGTACCTCATCTTGGCTACGTTATATTCCTTAGGGGAGGCCGCGAGGGCCGGGTCGGCCGCTGTGGCCATTGCTAGCCCCGCCAACAGCAGGGCCACACATCTCAGCCCCCAGATACTCCTCGAACGAAGCTCAATTCTCCAATGATGCATGATGATTTGTCCTTTCTCTTGCTCGCCGCCACGACCGGATGTGTCCCTATTTCTCGTAGGAATTCGACCCAGGCGTAGTCCTCTTAGCGTCGGTTTGGTGAATGGTATCTCTTCGCGCCCTCGCGCTGCTTGATGATCGCGGGCAGCTCTTCGCAGCCGTTGATTCTCCTCATCTTGATCTGTCCACGGTTTGGCTTCATCGCCAGTCTCCCTTGACGGGGCCAGCTCTGTCTCTTCGTGCTCCCGCGTGACAGCCGCTCCGTCGAGATCCTTGCTGGCATTCTCACACTTCTTGACCAGACTGGTCGTGATCCCTCTCGGGAGGCCCAACCTCTGTACTTGGCCGATACAGGTGGCCAGGGCCTGCACGGGCGAAATCACCTTATACTGATGCGTCACCGTGGTCATGAATCCGGCCCCATCCGTGGCCTCGACGGTAAAATCCTTGTCCCCCACCGTGGCCGTATCCAGCGGGTCGCCATTCGATTCCGTCCCTCTGGAAGTGCTTAGCGCCGAGCCGGGGATGGTATCACTCACGCTCCACTCGGCCAACACCTGTTGTGCCACCACATAGGTGGCCCACTCCTCGTGGGGCGTCACCAGACTCACCGCCGGCGGGGTGCTGTCTTTCAAAATCGTCACGGTGACCGAGCTCTCCTCGCCGGCCGAGTGGGCCGTACAGGTGACGGACTCGCCTGCGTCTGTCGTATCCCCCATGGATTTGGCCAGATTGTCCGATCCTTGTCGTTCAATAGTCCCCACTCGCCCCACACGATCGAACAATCTGACTCCAACCAGCTCAACCTCGTGACGATCGGTCATCTTGGATGGGCTCCTTGGTGGGAATATTCGGTTATCTCTTCGTTTGTTTCTTCGTATGTTTCTTCGTATGAATGACAATACTGCCCCCGCTAATTTCCTGGGGGTTGGCGGCATCAATATCGTCTGACCCACTCGTATTATTGTCGTACACAACGGTATCGGTGGCCTTGTCCACCACTTTGATACGGAACTTATCAACGCCGCCACCGCCCGCTCGTTGCCCATCCGTGGCGGTTAACAGGAACCCGTATCCACTCACCCCATCCGACCCGAAGTGCCCATTGACCTTTCCAGAGCCCTTAAATTGCGCTTTCGCGCCCGCCACGACTAACCATTCATAGTTGGAGCTGTGGAAATTAACGCTTGCCGCTTTAAAGTGAAATTGCGTATTGCCGGTCGGAATCTTAGCCCCTTTTTTATACTTCGACACAAAACTAAAATTCGCCTTGCCGGTCAACGTTGGATCGGGCTGATAAGCGCCTCTTGGGCTATCAATGAATCCTCCACCGGTGACAAACCCGCCATCCGGATCGTAAACCACCACAAAGTCAAAGGGGCGACTGACCGTCCCCGTGTCATCATCCTCCACGGTGGTGGTGACTTGATAGATGCCGGGACCAGCATAGGGGTGCGACGCGGCACATGACGTATTGCCTGTCCCAACTAGCGCCACGACGTCATCTGCCGTGCCATCACCCCAAGAAAATGTACACGTATGCGTGTCCAAACTACCCACATCATTAAAGGTTGCCGTCACAAGGGCTGCCACCCCTAACGCAATGGGCCCAACCGGTCCACTAATTCCATCTACTGGAATCACCGGCGCTACATTGTTTACGACAATATTCGTGGAATTCCCTCCAACACCTCCTTGCGAATCGGTCACCGCTACCTGAATGAGAGAACTATCCAGCGGCGTATGGGTCGGTACATCATCGAGGTATTGATGCACGACCTGGAATGTTCGCAAGCCCGGAGGAAGATTCACGACTGTAATGGGTAACCCCTCTCCCCAGGTGATGCTTACTGTGTGGCTATCAATGCTCGTCGGGTCGGCAAAATGTCCAACGAGCGTCACGCTGTCATTCTCATTGATAGAGGCGGAATTTAACGAGAGACTGGTGACCACGGGGGGGGTATTCATCACCGTCACCATGCGGGTCACCTGCGTGGCGGGGTTGCCGGCCTGGTCCGAAACGTCATAGGTGACCTGGAAGGTCCCCGTCGCACTCGTGTCCAAGGCCGCCAGTCACGAGGCTGCCCGTGAGATCCCCATCCACCGTATCCGCGGCCGTCGCCCCGGCATCCGTATACGGGCTGCCCACTTCCACCGTCACCGGGCTGGTGCCCACCAACGTAATCACGGGTGGCGTGGTATCCACGACATGGACCGTGCGGGTCACCTGCGTGGCGGGGTTGCCGGCCTGGTCCGAAACGTCATAGGTGACCTGGAAGGTCCCCGTCGCACTCGTGTCCACCGGCAGGCCGCCAGTCACGAGGCTGCCCGTGAGATCCCCATCCACCGTATCCGCGGCCGTCGCCCCGGCATCCGTATACGGGCTGCCCACTTCCACCGTCACTGAGGAGGCCCCCAGCAAGGTGATCACGGGCAGGGTGGTGTCCACGACATGGACCGTGCGGGTCACCTGCGTGGCGGGGTTGCCGGCCTGGTCCGAAACGTCATAGGTGACCTGGAAGGTCCCCGTCGCACTCGTGTCCACCGGCAGGCCGCCAGTCACGAGGCTGCCCGTGAGATCCCCATCCACCGTATCCGCGGCCGTCGCCCCGGCATCCGTATACGGGCTGCCCACTTCCACCGTCACTGAGGAGGCCCCCAGCAAGGTGATCACGGGCAGGGTGGTGTCCACGACATGGACCGTGCGGGTCACCTGCGTGGCGGGGTTGCCGGCCTGGTCCGAAACGTCATAGGTGACCTGGAAGGTCCCCGTCGCACTCGTGTCCACCGGCAGGCCGCCAGTCACGAGGCTGCCCGTGAGATCCCCATCCACCGTATCCGCGGCCGTCGCCCCCGCATCCACGCTCGCATCGTAGAGACTGCCCACTTCCACCGTCACTGAGGAGGCCCCCAGCAAGGTGATCACGGGCAGGGTGGTGTCGGCCACCGTCACGGTTGAGGTGTCGCTGCCCGTGTTCCCTGCCGCATCCGTCGCGATAAACGTGACCGTGGTGATGCCAAGCCGGAAATTCGCCGGCGCATCATTGGTTGTGGGCAACGGCCCGTCCACCTCATCGGTAGCCGTGGCGGCGCCCAGGAATGTGTCAATGATTGAATTGGTAGCGGGCGTTCCGTCGCTATCCACGGCTTCGACCGTAATCGACGAAGGGGCCGTCACCACGGGGGGCACCGTATCCTCCCCAGCCACCACCGTCAACGTGGTCAGCCCCGACACGTCGAACAGGTCCGCCCACAGGTCGGTGGTGCCCCCCGCCACGCCAGTGGCGAGGCCATTAGCGTCGATGGTCCCCACGGCCAGATCTGTGCTCCCCCAAGTAGGGCGATCCACGGCCTCTTCCGTTTGGCCGTAGGCATTATTCCCCCGGCAGGTGACCGTCCCGTCACCCCTCAGGGCGCAGGTGTGTTCGTAGCCCGCGCTGACGGCCGTGAAGGGCCCGAGCTGGTCCGGCAACACCGATTGGCCGTCATTATTCCGCCCCCAGCAGGTGACCGTCCCGTCGGCCTCCAAGGCACAGGTGTGGGCGCCCCCCGCGCTGACCGCCGTGGCGACAAGGCCGGCTGGGGCATCATCCGATTGGCCGTCGCTATTAGATCCCCAACAGGTGACCGTCCCGTCAGCCTCACGGGCACAGGTGTGGGCGCCGCCCGCGCTGACCGCCGAGGCGACGAACCCGGCCGGCCCCGTCGTTTGCCCGAAGGTATCATTCCCCCAGCAGCTGATCGTCCCGTCAGCCCCTAGGGCACAGGTGTGGCCGCCGCCCGCGCTGACCACCGAGGCGACGAACCCGTCCGGCCCCGTCGTTTGCTCGAAGGTATCATTCCCCCAGCAGCTGATCGTCCCGTCAGCCCCTAGGGCACAGGTGTGGGCGTCGCCCGCGCTGATTGCCCTGGCGACAAGGCCGAATGGGACATCATTCTTTTGGCCGTCGCTATCAGATCCCCAACAGGTGACCGTCCCGTCAGCCCCACGGGCACAGGTGTGGGCGCCCCCCGCGCTGACCGCCGTGGCGGGCCCGAGTCCGGTTGGCACCATCGTTTGGCCGTCGCTATTAGATCCCCAACAGGTGACCGTCCCGTCAGCCCTCAGGGCACAGGTGTGGTCCCTTCCCTCGCTGGCCCTTGTGGTCAGGATGGGGAGTCCAGGGGTAAGATCGGCCTCCATCCCATCACTAAAGGTCCCGGTGGCATTCATGGCTTGGGTTGCCCCCGCGTCGATGATGGGATCCATTGGTGTGACGGCAATGGTGTCGAGCGTGACGACGAGTTCGGACGGCACCGTCGTTTGGCCGTCGTTATTGTACCCCCAGCAGGTGACCGTCCCGTCGGTCCCCAGGGCACAGGTGTGGTATTCTCCCGCGCTGACCGCCGTGGCGAGCTCGAGTCCGTACGGCACATCCCTTTGGTCGTAGGTATTCGACCCCCAGCAGGTGACCGTCCCGTCAACCCCCAGGGCACAGGTGTGCGTGCGGCCCACGCTGACGGCCATGGCGACGAGCCCGTCCGGCACCGTCGTTTGGCCGTAAGTATTCCGCCCCCAGCAGGTGACCGTCCCGTCGGCTCCTAGGGCACAGGTGTGGGTGAGGCCCGCGCTGACGGCCGTGGCGACGAGTCCGTCCGGCACCGTCCTTTGGCCGGAAAAATTCCCCCCCCAGCAGGTGACCGTCCCGGTGGTCCCCAGGGCACAGGTGTGGTCGCCACCCGCGCTGACGGCCGTGGCGACGAGTCCGTCCGGCACCGTCGTTTGGCCGCTGTCATTCAACCCCCAGCAGGTGACCGTCCCGTCGGCCCCCAGGGCACAGGTGTGGTAGTAGCGCGTGCTGATCGCCGTGGCGACGAGTCCGTCCGGCACCGTCGTTTGGCCGTTGATATTCCACCCCCAGCAGGTGACCGCCCCGTCAGCCCCCAGGGCACAGGTGTGGTAGCGGCCCGCGCTGACCGCCTTGGCGGGCCCGAGGTTGGTCGGCACCGTCGTTTGGCCGTCGGTATTCTTCCCCCAGCAGGTGACCGTCCCGTCGACCCCCAGGGCACAGGTGTGGTAGCCGCCCGTGCTGACCGAAGCCGATTGGGCTTGGACCTGGTCGGGCAGGCTCAGGCTGCCGAGCAGGAGCAGCAGGATGCCCCCCAGCAGCCCCCACCAGGGGCGACGACAGAGGTCCCTTACGATGGGACAGAAGGATAAGGTCGGGTGTTGGGTGATGGTCATAGATTCTCCTAATAATTGTCTGGGATCGCTCGATCCTCAGGTTCATTAATGGGGCCACGCGCTGGCTTGCTGGTGTTCCCCCAGCGTTATTCGCGAGGGGTTGGTTGATACGGCTTCTTCTAACGGTCCCCTTGATTCATGGGGAGAGGCCACGAGTCGTGGCCTCTCCCCTGAGGAAGCGGTGCCGGTTACGGAATGATCGCGGCCAGGATAATTTGCGCCTGCGCAATCAAGGCTGCCGCATCGTCGGGGGCAATCTTCTTCCCCGTTTGCCTATTCACCGCCTTTATGAACGATTGGAGTTTCCCCGCAGCCCGAGCAGGATCGTCGTTGTCGAGATCCTGGCTGGCATTCTCCAGCTTTTTGACCAGGCTGTTCGTGAGGCCATGCGGCAGGCCCAGGCTCTGCACGTGGCCCACGAAGGTGGCCAGGGCCTCCACTGGCGTGACGACCGTATACTGATGCGTCACCGTGGTCATGAGTCCGGCCCCATCCGTAACTTCAACGGTAAAGGTTTGGTCCCCCACCGTGGTGGTATCAATCAACTGGCCACTTGGTACCGTCCCAGTAGAGGTACTCACTCCCGAGCCGGGACTGGCATCACTCACACTCCACTCGGCCACCACGGGTTGTGTCACCACATATGTGGCCCCATCGGGGGGCGTCAGCAGACTCACCGTCGCCAGGGTGCTGTCCTTCAGAATCGTCACGGTAACGGAACGCGCCCCGCCGGCCGATTGGGCCGTACAGGTGACGGTCACGCCGGCGGCATCCGTATCCGCACTGATGATAGTTTCGTTACAGCCAAGTTGTTCCGTAATGGTCGACTCGGGATCACTCACCTCCCAGGTCACCGTGACGTCGGAGGTATACCACCCGAACGTCTGCCCGATGGAGACATCCGTGCCGTGCGTGCCGGTGACCAAGGGCGTAATCTCCGGCGGGGTTGGATCCTCCACCGTCAAGGAAATCTGCCCCGACACGCCGAACAGGTTCGCGGACAGGGTGGTGGTGCCTACCGCCATGCCCGTGGCAAGCCCGGTCTCGTCGATGGTGGCCACAACCAGATCCGAACTTTCCCAAGTGGGGCGAGACACGGGGATGTCCAATGAGCCGTAGAGATTGAACCCCCAGCAGGAGACGGTCCCGTCGACTGTTAGGGCACAGCTGTGACCCGCAGCCGCGCTGAGCGCCCTCACGGGGCCGAGTCCGGCTGGCACATTCAACTGATTGTTGAAATTGGCTCCCCAGCAGGAGACGGTCCCGTCGGCCTTTAGGGCACAGCTGTGTGCGCCGCCTGCGCCAATTGCCGTGACGGGGCCGAGGTTGAGGGGTACATCAGTTTGGTCGTAATTATTATTTCCCCAGCAGGTCACGCTCCCGTCTGGCCCAAGGGCACAGTAATACGCGTTTGACACGCTTGCGCTGATCGCTCTGAAGGGTCCCAGCTCGTTCGGCACATCTGTTTGGCCTTCGTCATTCAGCCCCCAACAGATGACCATCCCATCAGCCTCCATGGCACAGGTGGAGAAGGTTCCGGCGCTGACGGCTATGGCGGGTCCGAGGGTTATTGGCACATCTGTTTGGCCATCCCCATTCCGCCCCCAGCAGGTAACAGGCCCGTCAGTCTTTAGGGCACAGGTGTGAAAGGCTCCGGCGCTGATCGCCTTGACAGGCCCGAGCTCGTTCGGTACCTCTAGTTGTCCGTCAGCATTGGCTCCCCAGCAGGAGACGGTCCCGTCGGCCTTTAGGACACAGCTGTGAAAGCCTCCGGCGCTGATCGCCTTGACAGGCCCGAGCTCGTCCGGGACGTTTATTTGACCGCCATCATTCAACCCCCAGCAGCTCGCCGTCCCGTCGGCGCCCAGGGCACAGGTGTGACCCCCAGCCGCGCTGAGCGCCGTAGCCCGCAAGGGAAGGCTGGACATGAGGTCAGCGGTATTCCCATCACTAAAGGTTCCAGTAGCCGTCATGGCTTGGGTGGCCCCCACGGCGATTGTGGGATTCTCTGGTGTGACGGTAATGGCGTCCAGCGTGACGACGAGGTCACCCGGCACATTCGTTTGGCCAGAGCCATTGTATCCCCAGCAGATGACCCCTCCACCGACTTCCAGGGCACAGGTGTGGGATTCGCCCGCACTGATGGCCGTGGCAACGAGCCCGGCCGGCCCATCGTCCGTTTGGCCTTCACGATTGTCTCCCCAGCAGATGACCGTCCCGTCGACCCTCAGGGCACAGGTGTGACGCCCGCCCGCGCTAACCGCCATGGCCCCCATAAAACTCGGGTCAAGCTTATCCTTTATTTCGTTCGGCACCGTCGTTTGGCCGAATTGATCATGCCCCCAGCAGGTGACCGTCCCGTCGGCTCCTAGGGCACAGGTGTGGGATTCGCCCGCGCTGACGGCCGTGGCGGGTCCGAGCCCGTCCGGCACCCACGTTTGTTCGAAGTATTCATCCCCCCAACAGGAGACCGTTCCGGCGGCTTCCAGGGCACAGGTGTGGTGGAGACCCAGGCTGACGGCTGTGGCGACGAGGTCGTCGGGCACGCCCGTCGTTTGGCCGTTGTTATCCTGCCCCCAGCAAGTGACCGTCCCGTCAGCCCCCAGGGCACAGGTGTGAAAGTCGCCGGTGGTGACCGCCATGGCGGGCCCGAGCCCGCCTGGTATGTCAGTTTGGTCGAAGTCATTATTCCCCCAGCAGGAGATCGTCCCGTCGGCCTTCAGGGCACAGGTGTAGTTGCGGCCCGCGCTGACGGCCGCGGCAACGAGCCCGGTCGGCACAATCGTTTGGTCGTAGTAATCATTCCCCCAGCAAGAGATCGTTCCGTCGGCTCCCAGGGCACAGGTGTGGTAGCCCCCCGCGCTGAGCGAAGCCGATTGGGCCAGGACTTGGTCGGGGAGACTCAGGCCGGTACACAGCAGCAGCAGGATGCCTCCAAGCAGCCCCCACCAGGGGCGACGACTCACGCCCCTTAGGATGGGACAGAAGGATAAGATCGGGTGATGGGTGATGGTCATAGATTCTCCTTTAGGTGTCTGGGATCGCTCGATCCTTAGGTTCATGTCATCCTGTGACCACACGCTGACGATGATCTCCATCAGGCTGTATGCCTTTCGGAGATGTGTCAGAAACCCGCGTTGTAGAGAAAGGGGAAGGGGAAGGTGGCCAGTTTCGGCCCTACGCGTTACTTGACGAGAAGTACGGAAGAGGCCCTCGAACGCTGAAACGGCTTTGCAGGTACTCCCTAGGTTAACGGTACATTTAACATGAGCGTATATGCCCCAATTCAATTACAAATAGAGTAATATACTCTTACAATAATATATCACTTCAATTAAGTCAATTTATACAATTAACTAAGGGTTTATATCACCATACAAAGAAAAGATGGATCATACAGAATATGGCATTGTTAATTTAAGATATATCCTAGCTCGCCGTTCCATTGGGCCATCAACAGCATGACCGAATACCGCAACATGGTTTCGCTGTTGCTCTCACATTTCGTTTTGCGACGGAAGCGTGCCAGAAAATGTCGAAACAAGCTGTTGTACCCTTCCACGGTGAACGTCTCGGGGTTGGGGGTCAGGTTGGGGGTCAGGTCTCAATACTGTTCACTTAGATATCTTCGGTGGTTTGATGGATGGTGTCCAGTCAATTTGCGCAACGGGCGGTCTCGGACGTTTGTACGGTGCGTATGGAGAGTTTCGGCGTTTCACCATCCTCGGCTTGATTTTTCCACGACTGGATTCACACAACAGTTTCGCCGTCGCCTCAAACAGCAGCCGATACCATGTTTTTTGGCGCTCAGGGGGGAAGGGCCCCAGATTGGGGCAGGGTTCGACGCACTAACTGCACCGTGGCCGTAAAAGATACCGTGCGGTCAGGGATGTCTGCCTGGGTGGCCCCTTGATACATCAACCAGCGCACGGCGTAGTGGGCCATCACCCATCCGTAGAACTCTTGACGCACCAACTCTGGCGTTTTACTGCGCAGGACGCGACGACGTTGCCTCAGGTGCGTCTTCAGCTCATCAAACACCAATTCCACCTCCCAGCGCTCGTGATACAGTTGAGCCAGGTCCTGGGCGGGTGCGCCTTGGTCATCCAGCAGCGTGGTGACGAGACGGTACAGCGGTTCGCTATTGGGCCCCTGCGGTAAGACATACTCAATCACCCTGATGGCGATCCCATCAATTCGCTTTCTTCTGGCGCGTTCACTGGGATACAGATGGCTCAGGTACGAGCCATCGTCCAACAGCTTGTCAACTGGAAGGATCAAGCTCTTCGGCATGCGCCAGAGTAGTTGCGCTCCGGTCTGAAGGCCGGCCTGCCAATGGGCGTACCCGACAAAGCCGCGATCGGCCATGCAGAGCATGTCGGGCGTGAGGCGACGCACCAAGGGCGCGGCCACCTCCCATTCGGCCTGCTTATAGGCCCCTAGTTCGGCATCCAAAATGGCGTGACTGGCACATTCCGTCAAAATGGCGCACTGGGCTTGGGGGTAGCCGGCCTGCCCGGTTCGGCTCCCTGGGTACCCAAAGGCTTGCACATTGGCTTCCTCATCCGGGACCTCAAAGTTGGAGCCATCTATCGCGACGAGTCGGTAGCCTGCAAAAAAGGCGTGGGCATGCTCTGGACGAGCCAACGGGCGCAAGCAGCGCTGTCCAATGGCTTTCAGCGCCTGCCACGTCAGCCGTGAGCGGGCTTTGCTGATGGCTGATTTGACAACGGTCACGGGAGCAACGGGTTTGTGGTCTTTCCATGCCAGCCCTTGGGCCACAGCGGCAAACACCGCTTCGTACGCGGCCTCGCTGTATAAGCTCAACGCCATGGTGTAGTACACCACGGCAGAAGCGGGAAAGGTGCGGACACGTTCACTGTTACAATGATGTGCGTCAAGTTCTTCGTTGATGATGGCCACCGGAAAGGCACGAGCCAGTAATCCCGTGCTCAAATAATCCGCCAATCGAGCCCCCGCCCCCAAGCCGACTTTCTTTCTTGCCATGTTGCCTCCTCCCAGATTACGTGTGGAGGCGAAGTATAACAGATTTTCATCTAAGTGAACAGTATTGGGTCAGGTCTTGCAATGCCACATGGTTGGGGGTCAGGTTTGGGGTTAGGTCTCAATACTGTTCACTTAGATATCTTCGGTGGTTTGATGGATGGTGTCCAGTCCATTTGCGCAACGGGCGGTCTCGGGCGTTTGTACGGTGCGTATGGAGAGTTTCGGCGTTTCACCATCCTCGGCTTGATTTTTCCCCGGCTGGATTCACACAACAGTTTTGCCGTCGCCTCAAACAGCAGCCGATACCATGTTTTTTGGCGCTCAGGGGGGAAGGGCCCCAGATTGGGGCAGGGTTCGACGCACTAACTGCACCGTGGCCGTAAAAGATACTGTGCGGTCCGGGATGTCTGCCTGGGTGGCCCCTTGATACATCAACCAGCGCACGGCGTAGTGGGCCATCACCCATCCGTAGAACTCTTGACGCACCAACTCTGGCGTTTTACTGCGCAGGACGCGACGACGTTGCCCCAGGTGCGTCTTCAGCTCATCAAACACCAATTCCACCTCCCAGCGCTCGTGATACAGTTGAGCCAGGTCCTGGGCGGGTGCGCCTTGGTCATCCAGCAGCGTGGTGACGAGACGGTACAGCGGTTCGCTATTGGGCCCCTGCGGTAAGACATACTCAATCACCCTGAGGGCGATCCCATCGATTCGCTTTCTTCTGGCGCGTTCACTGGGGTACAGACGGCTCAGGTACGAGCCATCGTCCAACAGCTTGTCAACCGGAAGGAGCAAGTGCTTCGGCATGCGCCAGAGCAGTTGCGCTCCGGTCTGAAGGCCGGCCTGCCAATGGGCGTACCCGACAAAGCCGCGATCGGCCATGCAGAGCATGTCGGGCGTGAGGCGACGCACCAAGGGCGCGGCCACCTCCCATTCGGCCTGCTTATAGGCCCCTAGTTCGGCATCCAAAATGGCGTGACTGGCACATTCCGTCAAAATGGCGCACTGGGCTTGGGGGTAGCCGGCCTGCCCGGTTCGGCTCCCTGGGTACCCAAAGGCTTGCACAGTGGCTTCCTCATCCGGGACCTCAAAGTTGGAGCCATCTATCGCGACGAGTCGGTAGCCTGCAAAAAAGGCGTGGGCATGCTCTGGACGAGCCAACGGGCGCAAGCAGCGCTGCCCAATGGCTTTCAGCGCCTGCCACGTCAGCCGTGAGCGGGCTTTGCTGATGGCGGATTTGACAACGCTCACGGGAGCCACAGGTTGCTGGTCTTGCCAGGCCAGCCCTTGGGCCACAGCGGCAAACACCGCTTCGTACGCGGCCTCGCTGTATAAGCTCAACGCCATGGTGTAGTACACCACGGCAGAAGCGGGAAAGGTGCGGACACGTTCACTGTTACAATGATGTGCGTCAAGTTCTTCGTTGATGATGGCCACCGGAAAGGCACGAGCCAGTAATCCCGTGCTCAAATAATCCGCCAATCGAGCCCCCGCCCCCAAGCCGACTTTCTTTCTTGCCATGTTGCCTCCTCCCAGATTACGTGTGGAGGCGAAGCATAACAGATTTTCATCTAAGTGAACAGTATTGGGTTAGGTCTTGCAATGCCACATCAAGCCAGCTTCTCTCCCTCCACTCGCTTTGCCACTCGACTGACCCTACTGTAATGGACCGCAAAGTACTCACCAATTTCCTTTAGCGTGTATCCCCCAGAAGCATACGCATGGGCTATCCCACGATAAGAGTTGCGGCTGGTCTGGACATACCACGTCAAGGGTTTCTGAGGAGAGCGTCGATGCACCCGAGGGACCTCGGATAGATCCTGGGTCGCGCGGGGCCGTTTTTGAGCCTGGCAGATGAAGGCCTCGGAGCCCAAATACATTTGATGCTGCAACTGCTCCTCAGCGTCAGCGGGGTCAGTTCAAATATTCCTACATTCTCTCGACGGGGTCTTCAGGGGTGGGCGCCAAGGCGGGAGGGGAAGGGTACTTGCAACAATTCATGGTCCAACGTGTGACGAGTGAGAACACTATGCGTCGAGGCTTTGCGCCGACTCAATAGTTGTGTGCCACCTTGCAATGTTGCCTCTTGCAATTCTTCGGTTATTTCAATTAATCGATCTTTTCCCGTTCGCGGGTTAGGAATCATTTGCCGCTCAGAATATTTCACCAACCCGACATCTTTCACAAACCACACCGTCATAGAATCGAAACCTCTCACCTGCGTTCAATCTCATTCGCTTCCATGGCGTGCTGGCGCTTAACGCTACGCTACGGTCTCAGAAGGTTCCCAGCGAGTCTGACTAGGCCACGGCCTCCTCCAATGCGGATGGCGAGGCCTTCGCAGGCTCAACGCAGTTTCGTATGAGCTGGGCGAAGTTACTCAAACGGGTATTCGCTGGTCGACATCACCACCTGTATGGAGTACAGCGACCCCTTGATCATTCTCGCCGCCATTGAATCCCACATGGAGCTTGCCCACTATGTAATTACAGGATATACTTTATTTGAAAAGCATGTCTAAATCTCCATTCTGGGAAAATGGGGATGAATGGCAGTCTGGGATAAAGTGTAGGGCAATCAGATTTCAGGAAGATGGAGAGCACCATGCTGAAAAAAGCCAAACTCATAAAAATTGGCAATTCTCAAGGTATCAGGTTACCCAAGGGGATGATTTCACGATATGGTTTTGGTGAGCGTGTGATTCTGCAAGAGGTCCAAGAAGGTATCTTGATCCATGCGGTTCCCAACGGGAAGCTTAGTTGGGAAGATACGTACAATGCTATGGCTCATGAAGAACACAGTGAGTGGTCTGATTGGCAAGATCTGGATGTTGATTTGGATAGTCATGTATGACCATTTCACGATATGAAGTGTATGTAGCCAATCTTGATCCAACTGTTGGTTCTGAAATCAGAAAAACTCGTCCCGTGGTCCTGGTGAGTGATGATGCGATGAACAAGGCCCTTGAGACTGTTGTGGTCTGTCCGCTCACAAGTAAGCTCCATCCTGCTTGGCGCAGTCGAATTCAAATACAATGTGCAGGGAAACCTGCAGAGATTGCCGTTGACCAAATCCGTACGATTTCCAAGCGTCGGTTGATCAAAAAGCTGGACAAGTTAGTGTCACAAGATGCCACATTACTTCGACAGCTTATCACCGAAATGTATGGCGAGTAATCATTCTATCCAAGCATTCCCGCGAGCATAGGTGGAAATCTATCCGGATTCTTATAGCCTTCCTTCAGTCATTTTGATGTGGGAAATTTCTACATCAACCGCCCCATCACCGGATCATTAGTTGGACGGCAGCCCTTTGGCGGACATCGACTTTCAGGGGTGGGCACCAAGGCGGGAGGGGAAGGGTACTTGCAACAATTCATGGTCCAACGTGTGACGAGTGAGAACACTATGCGTCGAGGCTTTGCGCCCACTCAATAGTTGTGTGCCACCCTGCAATGTTGCCTCTTGCAACTCTTCGGTTATTTCTATTAATCGATCTTTTCCCGTGCGAGGGTTGGGAATCATTTGCCGCTCAGAATATTTCACCAACCCGACATCTTTCACAAACCACACCGTCATAGAATCGAAACCTTTCACCTGCGTCCCAGCACCCGACAAATGCACCAAGAGTTTCATTTTCGATTCCATCCGGACGGCATTCTCATAGGTCCCAGCAGGGACAGTAATAGTTTCCTGGCCATGAAGGGTCACGGTCGCAAATACATCCACTTTTTCCGCTTGGCCATCATGATCAAGGTCTAATCCGAGATTTAAATTCGTTCGATGCAGTTGCTCAAAAGAGCTCGGGATTTCCAAGGGAAATCGGATAATCTGATACGGCACCAATTGTTTTTCTAGCCGGGTACCAGGCTTCGATCCATAATAACGAATGCCTGCCGCATCCCGCAGATAATAACTATCCGTGGAGCCTTGGTTCCCAGGATTGGAATCATGAAAGACTGTCACATTGACGCCATCAATCGTTTCCTTCCCGGTCACAGTAGAAATATTCACAAAGGTTTTATCGGCGATTTGATTCACGGCCCCTTCAACAATTCGGCCTTGATAGCGCCATTCATTGCCGGCTTGATCAGGAAAAAACTCCCCCGGTTGATGAATGAACCTTGGTAAAGATTGGCCAAAAGCTAACCCCACACTGAACAATACGGCCAGCCATACCCCTCCAACACATATCTGGGCTATCGTCTCCAGAACACCCGAGTTACGTTGCACGACTCAGGCTCCCAGTCATTATTGAGAATATCACTGTGAAACGTTACCCTTTTCAGTCTATTCGGAAACCATCTTGGAAATCGAATTATTGGTCGATCTGACGTGTGGCGGGAACTCCTACTTCAATACCGCCAATCACACTAACACAGAGATCTGACTGCCGCAAGAAACTGATCATCATGATGAATTTGCCTTCACTTGGCCTGTTCGCGATAATCAATATTTTCTTGCCAACCAATGAAAATTCCTTCAGAAGATACAACGCCTCCGGCCCTTTCTATGCATAATGCTCGTCCTAAAACCGTGTTGGTCATGGGTGGTTCCGGGGTCATTGGACGCGCCATTTGCTTGAGGTTTGCTGAGGCCAATTGGAAGGTCGGGGTACACTACCATCGTCACGAACAGTCGGCTCGGAACGTCTACTTGCACTTTGAGGAACAAGGAGAAGACGGTTCTCTTTTTCACGCTGATGTCCGAGATCCACGCCAAGTTACCAACAGTATCGAACGTTTCAGGGAACGATGGGGCGGACTTGATGCCCTAATTTGGGCGGTGGGTCAAACAATCAATGCGGTGACAGTTCGTATGACCTCCGAACAATGGGATGAACTCATTCACGCCAATCTGACTGGCTTGTTTTTTTGCCTTCGAGCAGTCGGCCCCATTTTACAAGCCCAAGGGTCAGGATCGATTCTGGTCGTCAGCTCGCTTGCCAGCGCTCAAGGAACTACAGGTCAAGCGGCGTATGCGGCCACCAAAGCCGGGGTACTAGGATTGATACGATCCGTGGCTCAAGAATGGGGAGAATCCAATATTCGCGTGAATGCAGTGTTTCCCGGTTGGCACCAATCAACGCTGTCAGGCGAAGCCTTCCCAACCACTGAGTCTTGTCACGATCATATTTTGGGCCGCACTCCGAATCTCAACGAGACCGCCAACCAGATTTATCACCTCGCCACGGCCAACGATATTTCCGGACAAGTGTTCAATCTCGACAATCGGATCTGGTGAAGACGATCACAACATGAGTAAAACGCCTCAGATCACTCCTGCCCGCAACAGGGGCATGTTCATCACCGGTACTGATACCCACGTCGGCAAAACCGTATTGACCACTGCCTTGGGTGTGGCACTCAAAAAGACGGGACTTCGGCTTGGAGTCATGAAACCCGTGGAGACCGGAATTTGCCCATCACGTCGTGAACCCGAAACAGACGGCTGGCGCCTACAAAGGTTACTTGCCGCTGATGAAACATGCGATGTGGTCACTCTGTATCAATTTCCTGACCCTCTTGCCCCTCTTGCAGCGAGCAGGCGGATTCAACGACCTATCGACTTTGAATGCATTAAAAATCTGTATCATGAACTTTCAAGGAATTGTGACCTCCTCCTCGTCGAGGGTGCAGGAGGAGTAATGGTTCCGCTCACTGCGCAGCAGACTGTGCGAGATTTAATCGTGTATTTGGAACTGCCATGCGTCGTGGTGAGCCGACCAACACTCGGATCGGTCAATCACACATTGTTGACCCTTGAAGCGCTTCGTGATCGAAAAATACAAGTCTTGGCCATCGTACTGAATCAGACAACGTCAGCGTTACGGTCCGAAGTCGAACAGCTTCAATACGAATCGACGAGTCAATTGATTCGTGAATTGAGTGGTATTCCCGTTGTTGGACCGATTCCATTCGAGCCGCTGTTAGAGACTGATTGGGAACAAGGAATAAGACAGTTGACGGAGGATCCGGCCATCACTCAACTTATGACGATACTTAGGACCTGAGAGGAAAGCACTTAACCAATCCACGAAGGGTTTCTTCGATATTCACGGAATGATACACGACCGAAGCCACCGCCACACCATTTCCACCGGCCTGTTGGATGGCCGGTACGGAATCTAATGTAATCCCACCAATGGCAAAAATGGGCAGGGTGGTCAACGAGCGAACCTGCCCTAGCCCTGTAATCCCGACAACCGGTGCATGATCCGCCTTTGTCCTTGTTGAAAAAATGGGACCAAAGCCAATGTAATCCGCACCTTCTTTCGTCGCGGCTTCGACTTCTTCAGGCCGGTGTGTTGAGATCCCAATAATTTTCTTCTCTCCCAAAATTTGCCTCGCGACATCGAATGGAAGATCATCTTGACCAAGGTGAACGCCATCCGCCTCAAGGGCTATCGCCAAGTCACACCGGTCATTCACGATAAAGGTGGCATCTACATCCGCCGTCGCGTGTCGTAACGGCATTCCCTTTTGATAACAGTCCAGCATAGAATCCGTTTTGTTTCGATATTGAAAGAGACGAACGCCACACTTTGCGGCAGTCTCGACGATTTCGACCAGGGAAACCTGTGAAGACCACTGTTCGTCTAAGAGAAGATACACACCATGAAGGAAGGGAGTTGCCACGGAAAATAAGAGAAGTGTTATAAACTTCGGCTGGCCATGAACCGATCTAGAAACCCCGTTGACACTCGACCTTTTTGAAAATCAGGGTCACTCAAAATCAGCCGCAAAATGGGTATGGTAGTTTTGACGCCTTCGATCACGAACTCATCAAGGCCACGCTTCGCCCGAGCGAGCGCTTCCTCGCGATCGCGCCCATAACTAATGAGTTTGGCAATCATCGAATCATAACTCGGATCGACATACCCAGGGGATTCCATGGCGGTATCAACTCGAATGCCAGGACCCCCAGGCGTGTGAAAACGTGGAACCGGACCAGGGCTTGGCGTAAACGTATCCGAACACTCGGCATTAATCCGGCACTCGAAACTATGCCCGGTCATGTGCACATCTTTTTGACGGATCGTGAGGGGCAACCCGGCTGCGATACGAATTTGTTCCTTGACCAGATCGATCCCCGTGACCATTTCCGTAATCGGATGTTCCACTTGAATGCGTGTATTAAATTCCATGAAGAAAAATTTTCGATTCTGGTCAAGCAAGAATTCCACGGTTCCAGCATTACGATACCGAACGGATTTGACGGCCTTGATCGCAATCTTCCCCATTTCTTGCCGCAGAGAATCATCCACTGCCGGTGATGGGCACTCTTCAACTAACTTTTGGTATCGACGCTGTACGGAACATTCCCGTTCGCCCAAATGAATCACGTGACCGTGTTCATCCGCCAACACTTGAATTTCGATATGACGCGGGTCGATAAAAAATTTTTCGAGGTAGACGCCATCCGAACCAAATACCACCCGGGATTCGAGTTGGGCCGCAAGGATCGCTTTATCCAAATCTTCTTCGCGTGAAATGATCCGCATGCCTCGCCCGCCGCCCCCCGCCGAGGCTTTCACAATCAAAGGATAGCCGACTTTTTTGCCAATACGTCGCGCCTCATCAAGATTATGCACTTCACCGTCACTTCCCGGCATAACCGGGATACCATGTTTCATCATGGTTTCTCTGGCTTTGGCTTTATCGCCCAACAACGAAATGTGTTCAGAGGTCGGTCCAATAAAAGTGATGCCAATCGACTCGCACACTTCCGCAAAATGCGCATTCTCGGAAAGAAACCCATAGCCTGGATGAATGGCATCCGCCCCGGTAATTTCCGCGGCACTCAACACATTGGGAATATTCCGATAACTCATGGCACTATCGGCGGGGCCGACACACACCTGTTCGTCCGCATGCCGTACATGAAGCGATCGCATGTCTGCTTCCGAATAAATGGCCACCGACTTAATGTCCATTTCCCGGCACGCACGAATGATGCGCAGAGCTATTTCTCCACGATTGGCAATGAGAATTTTCTTAATCACGGTCAAACCTACACATCGGCGACATCAGAGGAGACTGATTAGGTATTGAGGCTGAAGGCTGAAAACCATCATTCATCAGGTAACGCTAGGAGTACGCCATTCAAGGGCTTTTCGGTTTCAGCTAAAAACCTTCCGCCTTCAGTCTATCCACCTGAGCCGTTACAAAAAAGTTCATCAATGAAAAACCGGCTTATGGAACAGAATGGGGTTCGATCAAAAACAAGGGTTGGCCATATTCAACAGGCGACCTACTTTCCACAAGGATTTTGACAATACGTCCGTCGGCTTCGGATTCAATTTCATTCATCAGCTTCATGGCTTCGACAATACAGAGGACCTGCCCCTTACTGACGATATCATTTTCTTCGACATAGGCGTCGGTTTCGGAAGATGCCGAACGGTAAAAGGTCCCAACGATTGGGGACGTGACAGTGAGGAGCCGCCCATTATCAATGTCAGGGGAATCAATAGAGACGGGAGGCGCAGGCATCGGTTCAACCGATGGCGCCGATACTGGAGTGGTGGACGAAACCAACGGCGCACGATCTTTCCGAATACGGATACGCAAATCTTTGCGTTCGATTTCAATCTCGGTCAGATTTTGCTCGGTTAGAATGTCAACGAGTTCTTGGATCTCTTTGCGTTGGTCACTTTTCATCAGGTCTGAGCTTGGAGCAGTTGATGTGATTTCACTCGTGTGTGGGACTACCTCACTCGTTCAACATATGCTCTCGTTCGGGTATCAACCTTAATGATCTCGCCGATTTCAAGATACAGGGGAACTTTAATCGTGGCACCGGTTTCGACCACGGCTGGCTTGGTGCCACCACTGGCCGTATCACCGCGAATGCCTGGATCGGTTTCGACCACTTTGAGTTCCATGAAAATCGGCAATTCAACCGAAATGGGTGTTCCTTCGAATATGAGGATTTGCACAATGGTTTCTTCCTTGAGCAAATCGGTGCGGTCTCCAAGTTGACTTTTCTCATAGGTAAACTGTTCATAGGTTGACGTATCCATAAACGTATAGGAGTCACCACTCGAATAGAGAAACTGCATATCGCATTCGTCAAGATCGGGTTCGTCAATTTTTTCGCCGGATCGAAACGTTCGATCCAAGACTTGGCCGGTCTTCAAATTTTTCAATCGGGTGCGGCAAAAAGCGCCTCCTTTTCCTGGTTTCACATGCTGAAACTCGATAATGGAAAAGGGTGCCCCAGATAACTTCAGCCGGACCCCATTCCGAAAATCAGACGTTGAAATCACGATTCTTTTTCCCTTTCGATCATAACGAGGAGATACCCCACTAAAAAATAGTAGGCTCTTCTCCAAATCGTGTGGGTGACTTCTGGCGGTTTTCACTCCCCTCCTTTGTAAAAGGAGGGGAAGGGGAGGGATGACCAGCGTGAAGCCTCAAGAACGCCTGGTCACTTTTCCCACGGTCAAAAACCCCACCAACCTCTTCTCCAGCGAGCCTTTCAGGAAATGCCTCGCCAAAATTTACCCACTCGCTTGGGAGAAAAGCCAAATAGTCATTACTTCGAAGTTGATTGTTTCGATTGGACATGATCGAGTGCAGCGCGCACTCCTAACACATAACTCGTCGGACCAAAACCACTAATCTGCCCAAGCGCCACCCCAGCTAAAAAAGAGTGCTGCCTAAATTCCTCTCGTTGATGAATATTCGAGAGATGCACCTCGACCGTCGGCACCTCGGCGCTTAACACGGCATCTCGCAAGGCTATACTGGTATGTGTGTACGCCGCAGGATTAATCACAATGGCATCAAATTGCCCTCGCGCCTCCTGGATGAACGTCACCAGGTCCCCTTCATGATTCGACTGCTTGGCTTCTAAGTGTACACCGGCTTCCTTGGCCCATGAATCCAGCAACCCATTGATATCATTCAATGTTTGATGCCCGTACAGGTCCTGTTCGCGCACACCAAGCATATTGAGGTTAGGACCGTGTAAGACTAAAATCCGTATCATGATGACAATTAATGAGAATGTGAATAAGGAAAGCATACATCAGGCAAGGAAGGGCCTGGCACGACGTTCGCTGCACATGCCCAGTGTCGAGACATGTGGGTGGATTCTAACAAGGTGGTCCAATTGGGTCAATGGAAGAGATCATGCGGAAATTATGAAAATGGTCAGGACGTTGGGGGGACTCTGTGTTGAACCTTCTCAGCTAAGACTCGACGCAATTCAACCATGCCCAATGTATCGCGTGCGCAATATTCATGCAATGCTGATTCTATTCGTTGCCGTTCCACCCAATCCGCTTCCTTGAAGACCATCTGATGATACATCGCTGAAGCCGTAGCCCCATCCCGAATCTCCAGATCGGAGTAACTTAAGGAAGGCACCAAGCTCGGCAACACCGACTTGATGGAAAAAGACCCTGCAAACCCCGGATGGTAATAGTGCGATTGGATGACGGAAAGAAGGTCCCACAACCGATGCGTGAGTTGAAGCAATTCTGTTCGTAGAGAAGGCAATACTTCTGCCAGGGCAGTCAACACATACTTCTCATAATCGGAGTAGACGCAAATGCTCCCGTCCTGTCCTAAGGAAGAGAGAAGGGCGACGGCCAATTCTTCTCGAGGATCCCGGTGGTCCGTACACAAATAGGTTTCGTGCTGAAGGGTCCCATCCTCGCGTTCAATATGATTCGACCACTGGGTAGGAACGGGCTGATAGGGACGTGTCTGCGAATACAACGGAATCGCCGGCATGAATGTTTCAAAATCAAGATGGTGGATCGGATAGTGTACCGACTTCAAGGTCTGCTCTAACTCTGGAGAGAGCCATTCCACATTGTCCTTTACACGCTGCTGCAATGCGGACAACCTCACGCGGGAAGGAATGTCATCGATCAGTTCAATACCCTGCTTCATCATTCGCCTCACCACCTCTTTGGTGCCAGGCAAGTGATAAATCCAGCGTTCGGATTTTTCCTGCGTGCAATGATCCCAAAACGGACATTCATAAGGCGTATGGCAATGGCCATCCGGCTTCACCACCGGCGGAACCTCCTGAGTTAATACGGCACGCATCTGTTCCAACTGATCAGGAATACCGGACAATCGTGGCAAGACCTCTTCGGTAAGGTCTTCCACGACAAAGAGCTGATGTAGATCGATATCCCCGCCTTGAAAGACATAATGCCGATTGATATGCATCAAACAGACATGTGAAATAGCAATGCCAGCTCCCTGTAACACATGCGTTTGTATAGCCAGATCATGATAATGCACGGCTTTCACACGAGAAGAGGCTTTGACCTCAATCAAACGCCACGTCTGCTCCCCGCTTCGTTCCAATATATCCACCCGAATCAGTGTCCCCTCATACTGAAACGCCGCTTCAAAAATGGCGGGGATGTCGGGGTTGGTCATGAAGGTGGCGGTCCGCTCCAAGGCAGCCGCTGATTGCCGATACCCCTCAGTCACGAGTTGCCCGCCGGGGAAACATTGTTGCGCCGTGTCGCCAATCTGTTTGCCCATGTCCAACATGGCTTGACGTTGACCATCAGTTTTAGCAGCCAACTCCGGAGTATACGCTTCAAAATAGAGGCGTTTATGGCACTGGCGACCGGAAAGAAAGCGCGATTTCGACAATCGTGGTCGTTTGGGAATAAAAGTCGTCATTGAATAGCACTCATGAAATAGTTACGCATTTCCAGGGAAAGAATCAGTAGGGAGTCAGGAGGAAGGAGCTGGATACCAAAGGACTCTTTGCTTTTCACTCCTCACCCCCTTACTCCATATTGGAAATGAAACCAGACCAAGACCCCCTTGACAATTTCCAGGAAGCCTGATTTGTTAAATCTAATTTCGAGTCAGCTTCAACCTAGACCCGACAGTTGGGCTATTCAACGAAAAGGATCGGAAGATCTGGCCAAATCCAGCACACCCACAGTAAATTCGTCTAATCTGGGACAGGCTCCTAGGTACGAGATGCCAAAATAGGAAGAACCTCTTGGACGATCATACTCAATATAGAAGGCCCACGGTTGAACCCGTTCTTGAGGAAGAATCAGATCGAGAACAAGTTCGAGCCTTTGCCGAGTTCATCGCCCGTTTACTCGACTCTGCCTTTTGCATTCCTGGGACTCGGATTCGTATCGGCCTCGATCCCCTCTTGGGCCTCGTGCCAGGAATAGGCGATATCATCGCCAACCTCATTGGCTCCTCAATCCTGTTTTTTGCTGCTCAACTGCATGTTCCAAAAATCGTCCTAGCCCGAATGGCGCTCAATGTGGGGATCAATACCGTGATTGGCGCCATTCCTGGGCTTGGGGATCTATTTTCCATTTGGTTTCGAAGCAACCAAATCAATGCACAATTGTTGCGCCGCTATACCACCCAAACCACAACCCGCGCAACTACCAGCGATTGGATTTTTGTGATCGGACTTCTTGTTTTCCTATTTCTGTTAGTTGGGGGAACCTTTACTCTCATCGTTTTGGGAATTCAGACTATTTGGCAGCTTGGTGCATCCTCATGACCACTTTGGAAATAAACAGGAATGCCAACACAAACATTCATCAGTCCGCATGCTCCGCATGCCATTATTCGAAACCGTTAGTAAAATTACCCCATTCAATACTGTGGATAACAGCCAAACGTACCCATTTCGCCATTCAAGTCATACTTTTATTTTCATGACACTCGATTCATCAATTCAAGCAAAGGTTAAAGCCTTTTCAATAACCAATCACACTGTAAAATATAATGAATGTAATTTAACTTCAACCATTACTTTTATTTCAATCGTAACTACTCAGGTCAATTTTCTATAGCCTGATTTTTTTCTGGACTAACGGCTCCACCCATGGCATAATCGGGGCCATGAATGAAGCGATTACATGTCAAGGTCGTCGCCTCCCCCAATCTGATCTGTGCTGGTTACGCCATCTGGTTTGCCGGCACCCTGACTGGAGCCGCCATAAAATAACCCAGCATATTTGTCGGCACTGGGGCTGGCAGACCCCGTCCGGACAACTGAAAACCTTTGCCGCCCGCAGCATGATCGACAAACTCGAACATCGCGGGCTCCTGAAGCTGCCCCCGATTCGTGTCGCCTCTCGACGCAACATCTTCCCCCCTTTCCGAAAGGGGTTTATGCCTCCCGAAGCCCCGCACATCGACGCAGCTCTCAAGACCCTGACGCCCCTGTCCATTCATATTCCAACCTCACATTCCTACGAAGCCAGTTGTGTGGGATATTACCTGAGCCACCATCACTACCTCGGGTTCACCCGAACGGTCGGTGAACATCTCAAGTACCTGGTGCGGGATCGCTCCGGGCAGGATCTGGCCTGCCTCCTCTTCGGTTCCGCCGCCTGGAAAACCACCCCGCGCGACACCTTTATCGGCTGGGAGCCGGACACCCGAGCCGCCAACCTCAACTTCATGACCAACAATACCCGCTTTCTCATCCTGCCCTGGGTGCGTGTGCCGCATCTGGCCAGCCATCTCCTGGGCCGGGTCATGAGACGTCTCCGGCAGGACTGGATCGAGAAATACGGCCATCCCGTCCACTTGGTGGAGACCTTTGTGGAGCGAGACCGCTTCAAAGGTATCTGCTATCAGGCCGCGAACTGGCTCTATGTCGGGCAGACCAAAGGCCGGTCCCGGCAGGACCGTGACAAGGCTCTGCGCGTGCCGGTGAAGGCAATTTATCTCTATCCCCTCATCCGCCACTTCCGACAGGCCCTCTGCCGGAGCAAGCCATGACCTTCACCCGCGACGCACTCCTCATCCTGGCCAAGAGCAACCCCGAGGCGCTCGTCGAACTGATCCTGGCGCTGCAGGAACAGGGGCAGGCGCTGACCACGCATGTCACCGAACTGGCACAGCGGCTCGACCAACACAGTCGCAACAGCAGCAAACCGCCCTCGTCCGATGGACCGGCCAAGCCCCGAACCAAGAGCCTGCGCATACCTTCCGGGAAAAAGCCGGGCGGCCAACAGGGACATGCCGGCCAGACGTTAAAACAGGTGGAAACCCCAGACCACCTGGTCCACCTGCCTGTTCACTCCTGTTCCTGCCATGCCGACCTCACCAACGAGACGGTCACCGGCTATGAACGCCGGCAGCTCTTTGAACTGCCGGAGCCAAAACTCGACGTCACCGAATATCGGGGAGCAATCAAAACCTGCCCCCAATGCGGCCGCTCGGTCACGGCGTCATTTCCTGATGACCTGCCTGCGCCGGCACAGTACGGTCCCAGATTTCGCAGCCTCCTGGTCTACCTCCAGAACCAACAGTTGATCCCCTTACGCCGTGTCAGCCAGATGATGGCTGATCTGTATGGCGCCTCGGTCAGCGACGCCACCATTGACGAGGCCTCCCGCCGAAGTTATGAGCACCTCGCGCCGTTCGAGACTGCGGTCAAAGAAGCGCTCGGCAAGAGTCCCATCCTCCATGCCGATGAAAGCGGCGTCCGCACGGCCGGGACGCTCCACTGGCTCCACAGTGCCAGCACGGCCACGTTGACCTTTTACGGTGTGCACGCCAAACGGGGAAGAGAGGCGATCGAGCAGTTCCAGATCCTCCCGGATTTTGCTGGCCGCCTGATCCACGATTTCTGGAAACCCTATCTCTCCTATGACTGTGCCCACGGCCTCTGTAACGCCCATCATTTGCGGGAACTCACGTGCCTGTTCGAGCAGCACGAACAACCATGGGCCAAACACATGTTTGACCTGTTGCTGACGATGAACGTGTTTGTCAGCAAGCAACTCGCACAGTTAACGGAAGAACAGAAAACCCCCTGGCTGAAACAATACAGGGATCTTCTCACCCTCGGATGGCAGGCCAACCCCCTTCCGGCACCGCCACAGAAAAAGTCACGAGGCCGGCCCAAAAAGACCAAGGCCCAAAATCTCCTCACCCGTCTTGGCGAGCATGAAGCCTCCGTGCTCGCGTTCCTCCATGACAGACAGGTTCCCTTCACTAATAATCTGGCAGAACAGGATATCCGCATGATCAAGCTCCGCCTCAAAATATCCGGGTGTTTTCGAACGCTTCAAGGCGCGAGGCAGTTCGCCCGCATACGAAGCTACCTTTCTACCGCGAGAAAGCAGGGCGGCAACATGCTGCAAGCCATTTCACAAGCCATGATCGGCCACCCCTTTATGCCTGCACAATTCACTACAAAGATCATCACACCTGAGTAGTTACTTTCAATCAATAAAAGGAATGAAAACTTTCACAAAAAATCATGTCCCCAAAAACTGTTAATCAAATGTGGATAACCTTGTTTATAAAAACCATCGACCTAGAAACCATGCCTATCAAAGCAAAATGCCTAATAAATGTGCATATAAGTAGAATGAAAAGATAAGGATAAAAGTAACGTTGTGGGGTTCACGATGAACCATTTAGAATGAGCCTTCACCATCAAGACTGAAACATTTGCCTAATCCTATCATCCCAACGGCTTTGTAACTATGAATCAACAGGAAATTCAACGAATAACTCAATACGTGACCACCCGCACATCATATAGTCATGATGTGGTAGAGGATATTGTTCAAACCGGGATGGAAGAACTCGCTTCCTTAGCCAAAACATCTACCAAAAAATTTGACCGTCAACATTTGCTGGAATACGTGTGCCAATGGACCATTCGACGGACGAAACACCCTGAAACCATGGTTCGTGAAGTGTTGGAGTGTTCTGGAAGCTGGCTTGACACTCACTGTCTAACGATTGACCAAGAAGATTCGAAAGAAGTCAGTCAGCCTGACCAAAATTAACGGGGTGGGAAAATCGTGAACCGGTAGACAAACCTAATTTTTCCACACCCTTTCGCCTCACGCCATCTCTTTCAGGAAGGTCATAGGTCTTAAATCAATGCCACAGCAACCGTATCCGCAAACTGGATACCTTTTTCCGTTAATCGCACATACCCCTCTTCCTCAACGAGCAAACCCTGCACTTTCAGACCACTGAAAGCCCTAGCCCACCCGACATCCCTCTCTGACAGATATCCAACCTGATCGCGAAGCACGCCTCTCATTGTCCTCAGCCCAAAGACAATTTGCTCACGTTGGATTTCCTGTGTGTTGAGCGCTTCCAAATGGTCAATGGGTAATTCTTTCTGAATGAGTGCGAGGCAATAGGAATCCAGATCCGCCACATTTCCAAACCGCACTCCACTCACAAAAGACTGGCTGCTAGGACCTAACCCAAGATAGGATTCACCTTGCCAATAACGAAGATTATGTCGGCAGGCAAAGCCAGATTGGCAAAAATTTGAAATTTCATACTGTTCATACCCAGCTGCCCTAAGATATTCACCGGTGAGCATCGCTAGACGGGCTTGAACGGCCTCATCCGGTGGGCAAGCCGTTCCATGCTTGACCTTATCGTACAAATGCGAACCTTCCTCGACAGTAAAAGCATAACAGGAAAGATGAGTCGGGGCTAAGGCAATGGTGGCATCTACTGTCTGCTCCCAAGAATCGGCGGTATGTCCGGGAAACCCATACATCAAATCCAAGCTGATATTTTCAAACCCAGCCTGTCGAGCAGATTCCATCGCTGTTTGCGTGGTCCGGCGCGTTGATCGCCCACTTAACTGGAGGAGTTCTTGGTCATCAAAGGATTGAGCTCCAATGCTAAGCCGATTGAATCCTCTCGAACGCAGCATGTTTAAGCTCTGTTGATCGACCGTTCCTGGGTGGGCTTCCAGGGATATTTCGGCATCAGCCGCAACCACGAACCATTTTCGGATTTCATCCAACACATGACCCAATTGCCGAGACGACAATACCGTCGGCGTCCCCCCACCAAAATACACAGAAGTGACAGAAATATTTTCAAAACCCATCTCTCGCCCATACAGTGGGATTTCTCGATCCAACCCGTCAAGAAAAGCCTCCACCTTTTCATCTCGATACGTCTGCACATAAAACGCACAGAACTGGCATCGCACACGACAAAAGGGAATGTGAATATACACACCCAAATTCGCGTTGGATTTCTCATGGATACTTTTTTTCAGTACATCAAGTGTCATAGTAGACCTGCAATCGAGTGTACGGTAGGTGTAACAGCAGCGCAACAAAATTTCCACGAACCACCCATCGATCTTTCAGTAATTGTCGAATTTCTCCGTCCTCTTGTATTCCGACATCCAGTAACCCCAACGACCATTTTTGCTCAACAATCATTGTGAAAGGTAAAAACAGATCAAGGGAAATTTGTTTTTACAGTTAAGGGCACCTCTAAAAACCAGGCATTTTTTGTGAGGGCAAGGAAGCCGCGCGCGGAAAACCGGAGTGTATGGGCGAATACATGAGGATTTGAGCACGCGGCTGACGCCGCCATCACGGAAAAGGACGGTTTTTAGAGGTGCCCATAAATCAAGTAGGCAACCTCTCCTACGTACAACTCGTCCAATATGGGCCTGTTGAATATTGCACTCCAACAGCCCCAAAAAGCTCCAGATGAGCCACGCATCGTCAGTGGGAGGGAATGTTCAAAAAAGCATGCCCTTGTATAATGCAAGGAAGGGTTGTAGGCCAACTCACCCGAGCTGCCTCTTGTCTGAAGAGGGCATAGCCAACGTAGGGAAAAGGCTGTACCCTCACGGTATTGTGAATCCTGGCATGATAGACCGTTTGCCCTATGGGAATCAGCCCGTGACTCAGCGCAGGTCGTCATGCCCTTTCTCTGACGAACGGTTGCCTGGGACACCAAGCCCGTATCAACAAGGTTGGGAGACAGAGCGATGAAATCAAAATCCTCAGAATTGTTTATCGGTATCGACATTTGTAAAGCTCGATTAGACGTGGCAGACAATGCCAATTCGCTTCCCTGGTCGGTAGCCAACAACGACGCCGGCATCGCCGCGCTGGTGGAGCGGCTCCACGTCCTTCACCCCACTCTCATCGTGATGGAAGCCACAGGGGGGCTGGAAACGCTTCTGTATGCGGCCTTAACCACCGCCGGGTTGCCGGCGGTCGTCATGAATCCCCGTCAGGTGCGGGACTTTGCCAAGGCCCTGGGCACCCTGGCCAAAACCGATGCCCTGGACGCCCGAATCTTGGCGCGCTTCGGGGCGGCGATCCAACCGGCGGTCCGGCCCATGAAAGACGCCACCACCCAGGAATTGACGGCCTTGGTGACACGGCGACGGCAGTTGCTTGCCATGCAGACGGCGGAAAAAACCCGCTTCCAGCAAGCAGCCAAATGGATCCGCAAAGATATCAACGCCCATATCGCCTCCCTGGAAAAACGGCTCCACACAATCGAAGGTCATATTGCCGAGATTATTAAACAGACCCCCGGCTGGAAAGAGAAAGATTCGCTCCTTCGAAGTGTGCCGGGGGTGGGCAACGTTTTGTCAATGAATCTCCTCAGTAGCCTGACCGAACTCGGAACGCTCAACCGAAGAGAAATCGCCACGCTGGTGGGCGTTGCCCCCTTAAACCGCGACAGCGGAAACGTGCGCGGCAACCGAAGGGTCTGGGGAGGCCGGGCCCAAGTCCGCGCCGCCCTCTACATGGCGGCCCTGTCCGCATCACGATTTAATCCGGTCATCAAAACATTTTATCAACGCCTGATTGCACAAGGGAAAAAACCCAAAGTGGCCCTCACCGCCTGTATGCGAAAACTTCTGGTCATTCTGAATACGATGGTCAAAACCCAAACAGCATGGAACCCCAATCAATATTCAACCCTTGACTTTAATCACGGTTGCTGAGTCTTTCCGAAGGGTCTATCCAGCAAGGCCGCAGCCTTTTTGACGAGCGGAGCGTACTCATAGTACGTGAGCACGGCAAAAGGGCGAGAACGCCGCTGGCGGCTTTTTTCAACATTCCCAATATTCAAAGGATTATGCGGCCTTCAAGGCTTCTAGGTCGCTAGAGAAGTAGTCAACAAAGGCGGGGATATTGGTTGGTTCTAATTTCCTACGTAGGAAAGGTTGGGGATTCACAAGACTCAAACGAATGCCCTGTTGCCGAAGTTGAAGATATGACGTAAACAATTTCACGACAACCCAGGGTTCCGCACCATCCATTTTGCTTAAATTCAAAACAATGTGTCGACGCTGGGCAATCTGTGCAGCCAGAAACGCCGCAGTCAGGACAACCCATTCCGATGGGTCAATTGACCCTGACACGGCAATCACCCGGGCATCTTTTTCCCAGTAACCAGAAATTTCCATACTTCCTCCTCTATGAGAAAAAGGTCATTGAATCAACGTGTAAAAGGTGTTAATGAATGGAAATAACCTTTTCCATTCGTATCACACTCTAATCTAGCAAACCCCATGCCCATAGCATCCACGACCTTGCCAAATAACACTTCAACCTGCCTTCTGGGTACAAGGGGCATGGCATGGCATTGACCCCGGAAGATAAAGACCAATGGAATGACATGGTTGTTAATGGAGAACCGAAAAATGAAATGGAGCCCACTTGAACGCCTTACTTGCCGGCATTGCCGAAATACGTGGGGTGACTGTGGACCAACTGCCCACAGTCACAAGATGGGTCGATGCTATTGATCTGGACGAAGAACGATTGTGAATCCTCAATTCGTTGATCGTTCAGGCAATATATAGCGAATAGCGAAAATCGCAAAACCGAGAAGAGGTGCGGCCGGTGGATCCTTAGGGTCCGTCATCCCACAAAAGAAGAACACATTACTGGACGATCAGAGTAGCGGTCATTCCCCGTTCAATATGTCGAGGTTTTCCACAGACAATAGTGTAGGTGCCGGATTGAGGTGGAGCAGTAAATATTCCTACTTTGGTTGCACCAGGACCGGTTTCCAATTCCCAGAAGACTTTTTCTTCGTCATCGTCATTAAAGGGTAGAGTCACTTCAGTTCCCTGTTTGAGTAATACCCATTCATGCTCTTGCACGCCGTTATTGGTAAAAGAAAGGGCTATGTCCTGGCCCGAAGCAATGCTCCAGGTATTCGGCCTAAATTGAAAATCCGTGGCCGTCACAGAAATAGAATTGTCGGGATTTTCACCATAGGCGACCGGAAGAAAAAGAATGGTCCACATGAACACGACAAACAACGATCTTCGTATCACAGCAAGACTCCTTTTGGGGCATACACAAAGGCCTTTATGTCACAATACACACTCAATCAAAGATGAGGCTCAAACATGTCAGCCCAGCCTCAGCTTTGAAAAACTCACTTATTTCGATGTCACGGACCGTGTGCCCTTCGGCCTTCATCAAATCGAGAGTCCTTGGGAATGCAGCATTTGCCAGAATTCCCTGAGGCAAGCGCAACACATTCGCGCCGAGCGGTTCTGCGGATGGTACCCGCACAAGCTGAAACTGTCTCAGGGCATCCAAGTCCAGCCAAGTCGGATTCACCAACAGCGTCTTATCATCAAGAGGTGTACATGCTGTTTTCAGATGGAGGCACCCTTGAATTTCAATGGGAGTCACTCGATACCCGAACGGTTCCACGATCGCTCGCAGAGCATCTGCTCCCAACCAGTTGGTCCTAGAAGAAATTCCCACCAACAATGTTGTGCCAATACAACACACATCACCGCCTTCAAGTAGGGCAGGTGGTGATATCGTAACGACACTACGATGTCTGGAAAGAACAGGAAGAAGGAAATCGATCTCACCCTGCCGTGAAACAGTGCCCATGGAAGAAAGCACCGCCAGTTCATCGAGGATAATCGCGTTGTCCTCGATAAAGACACTGTCGGGATGACCTTCTACAGATGGAAGTCGTTCAACCTCCACTCCCATGTGTTGTAAGGCCTGGCAATATGCTTCATGTTGGTGAAACGCAAGCGGAAGATCGATGCTTTGACGGGAAACATGAGTGACTTCCCCATTCTCAAGCGACAAAGCTGGCTGTCGGGTGAGAGCAAAAGTCATTTCCGCCTTGGACCGTGGCCGTGAAAGAGTGTATGCCGAGAAATATGTTGTGAATAGGTCAGGGCTATGATGCAATTCCAACCCTTATTCCTGGTAAGGCTCAAGCAGTTTGAGTTCCTCCATTTCTTCAAGAGCTTCCTCCTCTTCATCCACATACACCCCTTCGGGAAAACGAATATAATATCGATGTCCACTCTTCGCTCCAAAATTTTCCATCTCGACGAAACCCTCCCACCAGCCAATATGCGAACTCGGCGACAACAGCCCAAACGATGACGTCAGCTTTCGGGTCACGGAAATCCGACCTGGGGAAACCGCCAGAACAAAATAACATCCAGGTTCAATCTCCGCCACGACTTTTTCATTCACCGCCACGAGATTGTGCTCTCCATCAGGGAAAAATTCAGAGGGCTGATACAGATATACCAGCGCCTTGTTTTCCTCTGGAGTCGCAGGTTGAAACTGGAGACCAGTACAACCAAGTAACGGCAGCATACAGAAACACACTCCTAGATTTTTGAAACGCTCCTCGAAATGTCTCATCTCGAAAACCTCCTCACACCTCATGTGTCACGACTACGGAATATAGCGACGGGTCCGAATCGTTGCGATCTTCAACCTCGCGGCCACATCAAAAGATCGCTGAGCCCAAATTGCCGCTTCTTGCGGATCATCAAGAATGTCATCGGGTGCCAAATAGTAGGACATCTTCACAACCTTGTCACCTTTGTCATATTCAAATTGGCGTAAACCTTTGGTTGCAAAATACGGTTTAATGGTATCATCAACTTTCAAGTACAGCGTGTCATCCGCGACGAGTCCGAACATGACCCCCTGGTGATAAATGCCGTAGCCCCCAAACATCTTCCGCGTCTGAATCGGTCCAAAATCAACAAACACTTCCGTGAGATATTCGACAAATTCACTCATGTAAGGGTCCGTTCAGGGGGCAGGTTGTGAGTGAATACCTTTTGAGCCATGGCCACACGCGGTTCGAACTTCAGAATCTACCTCAACTTTCTCACACACCGATTGCGCCCATGTCATCGAAGCGACCAGAAGGAAGTTAAAGTATTAAGTCAAGTCTGGACTCTTTCTTGACCCCTTTCCCTAGTTCAATTCTTATTCCAATTCATGCATCAATGGAGAATTGCTCTGTAGGGCACCTCTAAAAACCAGGCATTTTTTGTGAGGGCAAGGAAGCCGCGCGCGGAAAACCGGAGTGTATGGGCGAATACATGAGGATTTGTGCACGCGGCTGACGCCGCCATCACAGAAAAAGACGGTTTTTAGAGGTGCCCTGTAGTATTCACGTCATGATTTCCCTATAGCCCTAACGTGCGAGCGAACCATCGCCTTCAGGCGTCCGGTTGAGCGAATGGTTATGTGAATCAGTAGTGTCGCGAAGAAGCCATTGTGTTGCATCTTCAACTTCCCGGAAAAGACGTGCCGAAAATCCACGATTTGACAAGACTGGTTCCGCAAAATGAATGCTATCATAGGTGCTTGAATTCTGGTCAACCCACGCCAATCGATGTTTCCAGGTAAAGCCTACTTCTGTGAACATCGCGGACAGGTCATAATTCTCAAACGTAGGTACTGAGTTTTCGAAGTAACCAAGTACCAAAACGTTGAAATACTCATATTTATCACACGCTCCGACAATTCGTTGCATAATCCTTCTGCTGATCCCCGGACTATCGAGCCCCCTGTATCTCACCAAGAGATCGTTGCCTTGTGAAGCCTCAAGAAAGCCTGGCCACTTTTCCCACGGTCGAAAAACCCACCAACCTCTTCTCCAGCAAGCCTTTCAGGACATGACTCGCCCAAATTTACCCACTCACTTGGGAGAAGACCCTTTTCTCTTTTTCGGTTTATATTTCCGAGTCATTCGCGTGCAAAACATGAGACCTGTCCCACAAAAGAAGGTTGACCCCTACGGAGGGAGAGCAACAGTTGCTTAGCAAAGAGTGGAGGTCTGGGAATCTCTGAGGGCACGAAGGGCATCCATGATTCTGGCGGTGGCCTGCTCAATGTGTTCACGATCAGGGTGTGCGAGAGATGGGAATAAAATCGGCGCGCTATAGCGGACCGTTGCTTTCCGAGGGGTACAAAGACTTCGCCCCAGAGTGAGGGGACTGGCTTGGTCCCATACAATGGAAGCCGGCACCACGGGGGCCGCCGTTTTCAACGCCAAATATCCAATTCCCAAATGTCCACGCTCTTCCCGATATTCGTCAATGCCCCCTTCCGGAAAGAGGGCAACAACCTCGCCCTGGCTTAAAGCCCGGAGCATGGCCCGCACCGCCCCGACATCCTGAACGTCCCGGCGCACCGGTATATACCGGACCGTCTTGCAAAACCATCCCAGAAAGGGACGATGATAAATCTCTCTGGCAGTGAGGAAAATAATCGGGCGACCAGCGGTAGCCGCCAACACCATCGGATCGCTGTAGGAAGAGTGATCGGAGACCAAGAGCACAGGGCCACTTTCAGGCAGGGGCGACCCTGATGGTGGGCGAACCTTATACAAGACACGACAGATGAGGCGATTCAGCCAATCGAAAATTCGATAAAGTATCCCTCGGGTTGGTGATGACATGGGCTTGAACCTTTTGCGAAAAAAGTTCGCGCGGATTTTGGGTAAATGCCTTTTGGTTAACGGTACTCGACGTCTTTGTGTTTAATCGAGTCTGACCCCATCTTTTCGTGTGGTGTTTCCCTGCATAGAGGAAACCCTCACCCTCCTCCCCCCTTGCTACACCGCACGACCAGAAGAATACCCTCGGATTGACAACCCCGATCTGCTAGGCTCATCCCGTCCATGTGTAGCGTTCGACTCAAGCCTCAGGATTCTTCGGAGCCCTGGGGCTTTTTATTTACTTTTTTGGGACACACTTTTGGACAAAACAGACAACGTTTGTAATTCTACGAGATACGTTTTCCCTTCATCGGTCAAAATATATTCATCGGTGCCCGTATTATCCTGGACCTTGCCGGTGAAAATCAGGTCTAGTAAAAATGTGGCTAAGTGGTGGGTCGGGTCATTATCGAACCTTTTAAATTCCGCATACGTGCATCTACCGTTATTACTCTCAGATAAAAAAATTAAAATTTTAATTTGGTTTTGCATGTCATCCTCCTTATTCACACCAATCATTGGTCTTCATCCCCCCGTCACAGGGTACGGCGAGGCTTTTTTCAATGAGCAGTGCTGAAATATCCTGGCCATCCACAATGAACCTCGCCCCAAAAGGGTCGAAAAAGGGTAGCGTCCCCTTTTTAAGAAGCCAGGATTTAAGAAGCATAGAGAAAAAGAGCGGAGCCGTGTGTCCACTTAACCAGAGCCGTCTAATAGGTTGCCCCCTCATCCCAGCCTTAGGGCTCGCGCAAGAATAACTTCCCATCTTTGAGCGTCGATCCATCCTGTCTGGCGGCGTTGCTCGTCCCTTACATACCAAGAGTATGCGCAGTCCTCGCGCCTTGCCAGACAGGTGTCTCGTCACCCCAAAATGGGAAGTTATTCTTGCGCGAGCCCTTAGAAGCCCGCAGGCCTGGGAACCTGCAAAATAGTCGGCTGCGTGCCATTCAGATTGAAACGCTGCGCGAACTTGTTAGCATCGTTGATCGGCTTCCCGTTGTTGTCGAGTCCGATGAGGACCATGTCAGATGTGAGCAACAAGGCCTCCGCTAACCCGTATCTATTGGGATCACCATCGTAGAGGCCACCATTCGTATCGATGATGCAGCTGAAATCGAGGCGGCCGACGACTTGTTCGGTTACTGTGTCGATTTTTGCGACTGACAATGAACGTCGTTCCAGCGCATAGAGAAAACCGTTCTCGAAATACAGATCTGAAAAGCTATGCGTGCCCGAAGCACCGGCTGGAGGTCGTATGTCAAACTGCTTTATGAACGCACTGGATCCGTCTGATTCCTTTACAGCGAAAACCAGTATTGCTCGTGGCGATCGCTCTTTTGCAAGATATAGAAGGCCACGTTCATCATCGTACGCAACGCCCTCCAATCCTGCATTACCCCAATTCTCCGAATTCATTGACTGAGGGAAATCAATCGTCAATCGTCGCCGTTTCGCACTGTTTCCATCGAAATCAAACCAGTACACGCGCTGCTGGCTCTCGTTTACCAGAAACAACCCGGTGGCAGAGTAGAATGCCCCTTCCAAATCAGACGGACTACTGAATTTTAGGGGAACCCGGGAAATGATGCGCCACTGCGTTCCCTCCTTACGAATCTCATAGAGACTTCGATCAAGTCCTTTGTCACCCACGATAAAGAGACGTCCCTTGTATCCCACGAAGCCACTAAGATTCATGGACTGAGTGCCACCGTACGGGAAACCGTAATCGTCGCTTAGTTGGTGAATCGATACTGTCCGACTAGCCTGGGCAAAGACTGTTGACGCAACGCTGAAGAGCACCAGCGCGAATAGAAGGAGTACACGGTGAAAAGTTCGCAAGCTGGTCATCGTCTTGAACCTCCTCTGCAGGTCACGGATGTGGTCTAATGTCCCGCATGAGCGGCACGCGGCTGCCGTTTCACTTCAGGCACTTTGTGCATACTGTGGCCGCTCCATGCGGTTGTGAGAAGGCTTATGGTTTACCTTCGATCGTAAGCTCATTCTCGAGTAACTCCACCATGTCCGGGCTCTCTAGACCAATCCGTCGAACCCCTTCGAGACACAATGCCGATCCGAACGCAGTGCATTCATATCTAGTGCAGGATTTAGGTAAGTTTCCCTCTGGCCGACTCTCTCTTTATCATTACTATGGCTCATGTGGATAAGGACAAAAGCTAACAGGTATGACACCAGGAAAAAGAGTTCGAAAAATTCCTCCGACCACTTAAGAAGATGTATCGATAGAAAAGGTATTCGAAAAAACTCCCCATCCCCTAGCTCAACCAAAATATACAGGCTATGGAACAGATAGCCTGTGAATATGGCACGCCTGGCAGTAAGAGAAGGCTCCTCCATGCGGAAGACAAGGCGGAATACGAAGGCCGTCGCGAGCCAGCAAATTACCTTAAAATAGTCGTCGTTGAATAATCCCTGTTGTTCGGGACGTTCGTGGAATGCAAATATCTCATCCATCGCCAGTACAGAAAGGGCAGCACATGACATCAGCCAAAAAATCAGCCTCGATCTTAGAGGATGTGTAACGACATGCAATCAGCAGGCAAGTTAAGCTCAGCATCCAGAGGATGCCTCCTGTAAAATCCTCGATCGGTGAATCCTCTTTCCACGGAGGTATATGACTCAGAACCTGAAAAATTGTCGCACAGAGCAGGTTACATGTTGTGGGCACCTCTAAAAACCAGGCATTTTTTGTGAGGGCAAGGAAGCCGCGCGCGGAAAACCGGAGTGTATGGGCGAATACATGAGGATGTGAGCACGCGACTGACGCCGCCATCACGGAAAAGGACGGTTTTTAGAGGTGCCCTTATGAACGTCAGCAGGAAGCTTAGGCCTGGCTGCTGTGATTCCGAATTCGCAGTAATCTCTCGAAATTCTGTCGTTTGTTCCATATCGAGTTAGCCCTTTAGTCGCGTGTGACATCTAACGCAACGCCTCAGCGGCAGACCGCAAGCGTAGCGAGTGGTTTGCTCGACTGCCTGCGCTTGTTGGGCGACATCTCGCTATACGCTACGAATCTTGCCGGCATCACCGACCTTCGTTTTTCACTACCACAGCGATCACGAAGAGAACCGCATAGTCTTGCTTCTTGCAGCCCTCGACTGTAGGCATCGTCCCCCCTGGAGTGACCGGAAACGCAGTCTTCTGCACGTTTACCGGAGAACACGAACCGTCACCGGTCATCGGTGTATACCGCGCGGAGCGGCAGCCCAAGTGCGTCACGTCATAGAGCGTCGCGTGGTCATCGAGCTCCCAGCGCCTATTTCCATCCTTGTCAGCGGGATGAATGGTCAGCACGGTCGTGACCTCGCGGTTACCCGTGACCAGGTATTTGCCAGGAGGGATCGGAAATCTCGGCTGCTCCATTATTAAGCCGTGTTCCTCCAGCCACCAGTCTGTGTGGTCGAATTTCCAGCGTGCGGGGGCCACTCCACCCGCCTCCTCTAACTGCTCAAAGCTGCTCAACCTCACTCCACGAGGGCCCGGATCCAGAGGCCAGAGACCCCACGACTGCGCGCCGCTCCCGGAGGTTGCACCTGGAGTACCCAATGCTGCGATGAACTGCGTCGAAATGCGCTGAAACCTCGTCTGACTTCCGCCTGTGGCGTGAACCGACTGACCCAAGGCGGCCATCATCACGAGCAATGCCGTCGCAAGGCATGCGCGGCTAATCAGGAGCATCGTTTCGCGAGTTGGCAACAACACAGTACCTCGCTGTAAAGGGGGTCGCACTCTGAGTATCCTGGGATTTGAAATCATATGCCTTCCCATTTAACTAAGGTTGCTTCAGTTTATTGAATCCCAAGGGTTTTGAGCTGCTGGTCAGGATTTTCAACAAACTCTGGAAGGTACTCATTGGAGTCTCACGGCGGTTATAGCGAAAGACAAACTCATCAAGATAGTGTTGCAGGTATTTTGAATCCACTCCATGGTGAATCCCGTTCAGCCAGGTCTGCAGATTGCCGAACGCTCTATGGATGTGTGGAGCGTGCTTCCCAGCACTTGCTGGGTCACCCTGGGTCCGTCTCAGGTGTTCGTATCCTGCCAAGGCTTTTGCCGAGTATCCCTTCCAACCATCGGACTTGATCTTACTGCCCTCAGCGACATGGCTATTGAGGAATGCTTTGATCTCGTTCTCTCCAGCGTCTTGAAGAATCGCTAATCGTAAACGCCCTGCTTTCTCTCGAAAGTGATCCCCTTGTGTGTACGTGACAATTTCTACGGCTCCGGCTATTAACGTCTTGGTTTTCGCTTTCGCGACGCCACGGCCCGTTTTGCCTTTTACCGGTCCACCGATATGGGTTTCATCGGCTTCAACTGTTCCTGCGAGCCGTTCACGGTTCTGTCGTACCATTCCTCGTCGCAATCTGTGGAGCAAATACCAGGCGCTATCCACCTTCTTGATACTGAGTTGACGCTGCAATTGCACAGCACTGATGCCAGGTGTGTGCGTGGAGACGAAATAGGCAGCCCAAAACCAAAGCCGTAGCGGCAAGTGCGATCTATGCATCACTGTGCCGCTTAGCGGTGATGTCTGTCTATGACACGACGAACACTCAAACCGGAAATATTTTTTGAGCCACCAACCACCGCGATGACCGCAAGCTGGACACATAAACCCGTCTGGCCACCGAATCGCCCGCAAGTACTCGAAGCACGCTTCTTCGGTGTGGAACCTAACAGAAAAATCCAAGATATCAGCAGCATACCCTGTGTCCATAGTCCAGCAGACTAGTCTAGGGACTAACCTTAGTCAAATGGGAAGGCATATGAAATCATATTTCGACTTTCCTCCTCGGGCGGGCAAGTAACTTCACGAATAGGGTGGGCTATGCAGCCTAACGTCCGCGATGAGCCGCGCTTGATTGCAATCGACCGAAGCGGTAGCGAAGGAAGGGCGCAGCCAAGCGTCGGTCTCGATCGCGCTTGTTAGGTTTCAGTGCGTCCGGCCCCCATTTACGTGCTCCTGAAATCCCTCACGTGCTTCATCTATGAACGCCAAAAGCTGCTCTTCTGGAACACGAACTACGACGATGCCGATCCGCTCGGCTTCTCTTGTCAGTATATCTGCAATTTGCTTGTTTGGAATTAAGAGTTTTTTCGGCAATTGATCTTTATGAGATTGCCCACCCTTCAGCAATCGCATGGACTCCAATTGAGATGGTTCTGTCGAATCTGCGGGCACTAACTCTGTGCCTAGAATGAAGCAACTCGCTGCATCCATTAGAGCCAGAACGTTAAAGTCGCCATCTTCCTGTATGGAAATCGGAGCGTCATTTAGCTTGAACGCGATCCAAGCTTCGTTAACCTGAAATTGATTCGGAGCAAGCACCGATAAGATCTTCCGCTGAAACCTAACAATGTTTAGATGGATCCGTGTAAGAGCACGGGTCTTCGAGTTTCTGTCCGCATAACACGCATCGAGTCTTCTGAACAATACGCCAGAACCGGGGTCTTTTCAATTGGTTGCATCCACGAGTCCAGTTAGTTTGGCATCTTATGCGGATCAGGATAATGCCACTTATTTGAATAGGCTCACAACCCATCCAGCGGACTGCGGACTCCAGCTGCCCCACGATTGAGAACATGGGTGGAGATAATTGTGGTTTTCATATCTCGATGACCCAGCAGTTCTTGTACTGTCTTGATATCGTTGCCGCCTTCCAGCAGATGCCTGGCAAATGAATGGGTCAGGTTGTGAGTTAATACTTTTTGGCCCATGGCCACAGGCGTATAAAGCTCCAGGGTCTCCCTCGACTCTCCCAAAAACCGTTTGATCTCACGTCATGCGGTAGGCCAGAAGGAAGTTAATATATGAAGTCAAGACTTGTCCCCCCTTATTGCAGGGCCATTTCATTCTTTTTATAAGCAAGGGATTCCATGAGGTTTTTTGTGCCCTCTTTTTCAGGGCAGGGCCATGCGGATGGCTAAATGGGGCTTGCCCCAGAGCAGTCTACACGCCTGCGCGATATTGGTGTAGCCTTTCAGGCGTAAGAGACTGATGGCATAGCGTCTCAGACAGGTCATGACCATTGGGCCATTGAGACTTCGTATCTGACTCCTGTCTTCATCAAAGGTGACGTCCAACACATAATGCTGCTTATTCTCCACACTCCAATGCTTTCGGTTTTGCGAGAGGATGGTCTTCGGCCCCGCCTTGTCTTTGGACTGACTCGTGACACCGCAGACCGCTTCGACGGTCGTGAGGCCCTGCTTGAGATGCGTCACTTCCCTCTCAATGCAGAAGACTTGCTGGACATGAGGAAAGTTGACATAGGCATTCAGGGAGTCATCGCACCAGATCCTGCGGGTCGTGATCTGCCCATGGCCTTTCTCGGTGGTGGCATAATCGCACCGGCGTGCTCGCAACGCTAAGGCCTCAATGTCGTGCTTCAAGGTGGGCTGGTTTCCCTTGACGGTGAAGACGAAGTCGGCGCCGCGTTCGTGCACCAGGTACTCGGCAATCTCTTTCTGGGTGAGGAGCGCATCCGCCGTGATCACCTTCCCTGCGATCTCGAGCGCATCTAACAGGGGCCGCACGCAGGGGATCTCATTGGTCTTGGAGTGAACTTTTTTTGGGTGAGGTGGCGCCCGGCTTGATGGGTGACGGCGCTGAGGACGTGGGGCTGTTCGCTTGGGACCTTCGACGTCCCCCGCATGGTCTTCCCATCAATGGCAATGCCCTGATCCTCCCCGCCGAAGGTGTCCAGCCACCGGCCGAGCAGGGTATCGACTTCACAGGGGTCGACGGCCGTGATAAAGCGGTAAAGAGTGCTGCGGCTCGGGACGAGGTAGCGCCCCCCTCGCTGAGTACAGCCTAGCCGCTTGCGCATCGGCTGCGATAACTGCTGGGCCCAGTCCGAGATCGCTTCATAGCCGCGCGCGCCGCACAAGGTGGCACAGAACATGATCGCCGTGAGGGCGCGTCGGGTGTGCCGTTGCCCTTGCAAATGGCGGGGATCGGTCAGCTGCACCACATACGTAAAGAGGGAGTCCGTCTGTTTTGTATTCAATCTCATCTGAGGCGCTTCTCCTTTCTGATAGGGCTGATCAAGCATCGGGCGTGCAAGGATCTCTCGGGCTTGGGGATGCAGCCGCACGACTAGGATGCGCTTCGGTCTCTCATGCTGAACATAACACGTGTTCGACTTGCGAAACCCTCGTGTCAGACCGAGCTCGTGCCACCCGGCGGCCCGATAGCAGGTCCCGGTGAAGCGGGCAGGATCGACGAAGGTCTCTAAGAGGAGCAAGGGGTAGCCGTGGTACAGTTGCCAATCGGACGAGATCCGTTTCGCGCAGAGCGACAGGACTTTCGAGGCGAGGTTCTTTTGCGAACAGCCCGGCAGCATGAGAAACCGGGTGTTGTTGGCCAGTAAATGGAGTCGTTGCCATTGAAAACAGGGGGGCCAGCCGATCCAGTGGTCTCGCGGTCTCGATTTGAGGGCCGCCGCCGCAAACACCAGCAAGGCCAGCCAGCGATCCTGCACACAGGCGAGATATTGTATCGATTGGCCAATCAGCGGGGCATGACCGAGGTAGTGGTGTCTGTCGAGAAGGGTCTTGAAGGCGTCCTTTTCGTCTCGGACAATTGGGCGAACCACGACTTGCCTCAGATCAATGTCCGGCTGTCCGCTTGGCGATTCGTCTGGCATGCAAAAGAGTATGCCGTAAACGAAAAGAAAAAGCCAGCCTAAATCGATTATTCCTTATTATCTATAAAGTTACACTTTAATATGAAATAGCCCTGCCCCTTATTGCCCCCTCACCTTTCCGGCGCTTGATTGAGGCCGACCGAAGCCGCAGCAAACGGCAAGCCACAGTCAAGCGTCCGCGTTGAACGATTTGTTATGCATCTAGCGTCCGCGTTGAACGATTTGTTATGCATCTAGTGAACGACTATCGCCGCTTGCCAATATCCAACGATATTCTGAAATGGTACTGGTTGCGTAAAAAACGACATTGGATCGTTTATATGTAGTACCGGCTGGAAGCCAAACTGGGTTGGAACCCATTGCATCCCGCGTATTACAATGACGTGACCACTAAAAGGACTAGACCGTACTGCCATAATTATCGCCTTCCCCGATGCTAGCGAGTTATATATAGTCATGGGATCTGCTGGCGGAGCAATGGCTGAATAGTGCCCACCGAAATGTGCAATTAGACCTTGTATCTGTTGAAGACTACCTCCGACCAGGCACTGTTGCGGTATTTGGCAGCAGATTTGAGGGTTTGCGTTATTAGCTATAGCAACCATCGCGCATTGTGGTGGCGTACCCTGAGGTCCGTTTAAGGCGAGTATTATTTGTTGAGCTACGGCCGCCCAGCACCAGACTTCCGTTTCTTGGAGAATGTTCTGAATACCGAGGTCAACGGGTGGTGGGATTTGCTGCGCTATAGCCGTGTTGGCATTGCTTACTGCGATGACGATAATCAACAATCTAATTGTTCTCATAGAATCGCTCCCTGGTTTTTAATTGAGGAGGCATAACAGTGTTTAAATGAATCCGTGTAAGAGCACGGGTCTTCGAGTTTCTGTCCGGATAACACGCAGCGAGTCTTCTGAACAATACGCCAGAATCGTTGTCTTTTCAATTGGTTACGTCTACGAGTCCAATTATTTTGGCATCTTATGCGGATCCGGGTAATCCCACCTATTTGAATAGTTAAGGGGTGAGGTTGTGAGTTAATACCTTTTGACCCATGGCCACACGCGTATCGAGCTCCAGACTCTACATCAACTTTCTCACACAACGATTGCGCCCACGTCCGCGGGCCGACCAGAAGGAAGTTAATATATGAAGTCAAGAATTGCCACCCTTATCTCAGGGCTATTTCATATTAAAGTGTAACTTTATAGATAATAAGGAATAATCGATTTAGGCTGGCTTTTTCTTTTCGTTTACGGCATACTCTTTTGCATGCCAGACGAATCGCCAAGCGGACAGCCGGACATTGATCTGAGGCAAGTCGTGGTTCGCCCAATTGTCCGAGACGAAAAGGACGCCTTCAAGACCCTTCTCGACAGACACCACTACCTCGGTCATGCCCCGCTGATTGGCCAATCGATACAATATCTCGCCTGTGTGCAGGATCGCTGGCTGGCCTTGCTGGTGTTTGCGGCGGCGGCCCTCAAATCGAGACCGCGAGACCACTGGATCGGCTGGCCCCCCTGTTTTCAATGGCAACGACTCCATTTACTGGCCAACAACACCCGGTTTCTCATGCTGCCGGGCTGTTCGCAAAAGAACCTCGCCTCGAAAGTCCTGTCGCTCTGCGCGAAACGGATCTCGGCCGATTGGCAACTGTACCACGGCTACCCCTTGCTCCTCTTAGAGACCTTCGTCGATCCTGCCCGCTTCACCGGGACCTGCTATCGGGCCGCCGGGTGGCACGAGCTCGGTCTGACACGAGGGTTTCGCAAGTCGAACACGTGTTATGTTCAGCATGAGAGACCGAAGCGCATCCTAGTCGTGCGGCTGCATCCCCAAGCCCGAGAGATCCTTGCACGCCCGATGCTTGATCAGCCCTATCAGAAAGGAGAAGCGCCTCAGATGAGATTGAATACAAAACAGACGGACTCCCTCTTTACGTATGTGGTGCAGCTGACCGATCCCCGCCATTTGCAAGGGCAACGGCACACCCGACGCGCCCTCACGGCGATCATGTTCTGTGCCACCTTGTGCGGCGCGCGCGGCTATGAAGCGATCTCGGACTGGGCCCAGCAGTTATCGCAGCCGATGCGCAAGCGGCTAGGCTGTACTCAGCGAGGGGGGCGCTACCTCGTCCCGAGCCGCAGCACTCTTTACCGCTTTATCACGGCCGTCGACCCCTGTGAAGTCGATACCCTGCTCGGCCGGTGGCTGGACACCTTCGGCGGGGAGGATCAGGGCATTGCCATTGATGGGAAGACCATGCGGGGGACGTCGAAGGTCCCAAGCGAACAGCCCCACGTCCTCAGCGCCGTCACCCATCAAGCCGGGCGCCACCTCACCCAAAAAAAGTTCACTCCAAGACCAATGAGATCCCCTGCGTGCGGCCCCTGTTAGATGCGCTCGAGATCGCAGGGAAGGTGATCACGGCGGATGCGCTCCTCACCCAGAAAGAGATTGCCGAGTACCTGGTGCACGAACGCGGCGCCGACTTCGTCTTCACCGTCAAGGGAAACCAGCCCACCTTGAAGCACGACATTGAGGCCTTAGCGTTGCGAGCACGCCGGTGCGATTATGCCACCACCGAGAAAGGCCATGGGCAGATCACGACCCGCAGGATCTGGTGCGATGACTCCCTGAATGCCTATGTCAACTTTCCTCATGTCCAGCAAGTCTTCTGCATTGAGAGGGAAGTGACGCATCTCAAGCAGGGCCTCACGACCGTCGAAGCGGTCTGCGGTGTCACGAGTCAGTCCAAAGACAAGGCGGGGCCGAAGACCATCCTCTCGCAAAACCGAAAGCATTGGAGTGTGGAGAATAAGCAGCATTATGTGTTGGACGTCACCTTTGATGAAGACAGGAGTCAGATACGAAGTCTCAATGGCCCAATGGTCATGACCTGTCTGAGACGCTATGCCATCAGTCTCTTACGCCTGAAAGGCTACACCAATATCGCGCAGGCGTGTAGACTGCTCTGGGGCAAGCCCCATTTAGCCATCCGCATGGCCCTGCCCTGAAAAAGAGGGCACAAAAAACCTCATGGAATCCCTTGCTTATAAAAAGAATGAAATGGCCCTGCCCTTATCTTGACCCCCTTATTCCCTTACTACCAAAGGTCGTAACGCCTGGCTGTTGCCCAGTCCGACTGCAAGCTCGTGTTAGACGCCCGGGCGGTCATCGAGAACTTCTTCGACTTCTATGACGCCAAGAGGGGATAGGTATGCAATCTCTTCCGCTTGGTCATATTCGATTAACTTCGCCTTGTGGAGCGGCTTGAGGACGTCTCTGCGAAAAACGGAGCTGTTCGAATGCTCGCTCCATTCGAACAGCTCCTCGGCCAGGGCGGCTGAGTCGGGCTGCGAGTAGAGAAGAAGAAGAACCTCCTGCTTAAAATTCAAGCCTGTGCGAAGTATTCGCTTCCTTCCGCCGATTTCCCAGATGTCCTGAAGCTGCTTGGTCGCAAGCGAATCAACTACTGCTTGAGCATCTTCGATTGGAAGGTTGTGGTAGACACGAATGAGCTCGCACAGTACCCAGTCGCACATGCGTACGATTGTTGCGAGATCAATTGAATTGGCCTCGATGTCTCCGCCGACATGGCCGATTCCTCTCTTCCCACGCATAGTATTAAGGAAAACCAGCGCTCGCGGAATCAAGACCCGCAGTGATTCCGGACCTGTCGAGGCATCGAGGACGATCAGCTTGCGACAAGCGTCCGGGAAGTTGGGAATGTGTTTCCCGAAGCGGACACTGTCACCAGTCAGTTCGTGCTGAAGTAGCCTTATGGCCGACTCGCAAAACTTACCAGCGCTCAGCCCGGCCGCGTCGATCCCCGACCCCGATCCTGCTTCGCGGTGCCTGCGTTTAATTTCAGTATAGGATTCGATGATCCTCTTCCGAAACTTGGATGGAGCGTTTTCGAGAGCACTTTCTAGGCCAGAACTAGGACCCGGCGTATTCGTACTGGCCATCGGAGTTCTTTGTCCTGACTAGGAGGTTATTGTGAATGTCGCGGCGTAGCGGAGTGGATAGTTCGTTGACTCCATACGTATGAGCAAGGTTGTGCTGGGCGTGTTCTTGGATTGCGTTGATTGTTCGCGACTTGGGAAAAAATCCCCCTGCGACAAGTTCCCTTAGCATCTCGCCCGGGGCAGGGCGCCGGGTCTTGCTTCCCTTTGTTGAGGATCGGGAGGCTCGCTTCTTTGCCGCTTTCGGTTTCGCGGGTTTTTTCTTCGGTCCAGTCTTCTCGACAGCCTTCTTCGGTATTTTCTTTCGGGTCGAGTGGCCAGTGGCTTCGTTCGAGACTGAACCGGCATCGCCGGCTATGACAGACTGGAGGTGCTTGACACCTCTCCTGTTGAGCTTGTACCGGACTGCAGCTCCCTTCTTCCGAGAGGTGTCGCCGATGACGTACTTGGACGCAGTACCTGACAGCGTTCTTGAAGCGTTCGGCTGAGCCACTGGAACGCTCAATTGAGTTGTAATTGCAGCAACGTCGCCCGATGACAAGGCATGCGCGTTCTCCAAGTACTCATGGACCATATAGAGCGGAAGCAGAACGCGAGCGACCTGGGTGCTCTTGTCCAGAATTCGAGCCTCAATGTCCTCGGCTTCGTCGCAACTCTTGACGAGATTAACTACCTCCGTGATGTCCACGCCCTTGGCCTCGGGTGCTGCTGGCTCGGCAGCCTTCGTCCCTTTCTTGGATGCGCGCTTCTTGGGTGCACCGGACTCCTTTCCAGCGCGCCCTCCGTAGAACTCGAGCAGTTCCTTGACTTCATGGATGGAGCCTTCGATTTCCACAGTCGCTCCGTTCGGAAGTGGCAGCGATGCTTTTGCCATGTCGCTCCTGCTGTGACGATACGAGGGCGTCTAACAATGTTTAGATGGATCCGTGTAAGAGCACGGGTCTTCGAGTTTCTGTCCGGATAACACGCATCGCGCCTTCTGAACAATACGCCGGAATCGTTGTCTTTTCAATTGGTTGCATCCACGAGTCCAGTTAGTTTGGCATCTTATGCGGATCAGGATAATGCCACTTATTTGAATAGGCTCACAACCCATCCAGCGGACTGCGGACTCCAGCTGCCCCACGATTGAGAACATGAGTATAGATCATGGTCGTTTTGACGTCGCGATGGCCCAGCAGTTCTTGCACTGTCCTGATATCGTAGCCGCCTTCCAGCAGATGCGTGGCAAATGAATGGCGAAAGGTGTGGCACGATGAAGGGGTCAGGTTGTGAGTGAATACCTTTTGACCCATGGCCACACGCGTATCGAGCTCCAGGGTCTACTTCAACTTTCCCACACACCGATTGATCCCACGTCATCGCAGCCGACCAGAAGGAAGTTAATGTATGCAGTCAATACTTGACCCCTTCTCTGTCGAAGATGGTCTTGAAGTGGCTTCGTGAAGATTGAAAAATGGTAGCGCCACCTTTTTCGAGTTAATTTGTCTTGTTAGGCATTTTTAGGGAGTACACTGTTCTAATGTAACAATATCAGTTCTGCTAATTGGTAGTTCACAATTTAGTTTCTTCCCCATTGCGCGTAACTTATTATTTAGCCCTACCAATGTTCCCGTGGCCCTCCCAGAATGAGCTTCATAGAATGAACCATATAACGGCGCGTTCTGTATATTGATACCTGTTTGTGCTGGAATTAAATATCTGGGTGCTTCTCCCCATTCAGGCTCTAAAATTACTTTATATGCTTCCTCAGACACCATAAATTCAATAAACTTTGTGGCTAAAATTTTCTTTTTAGCATCCAGGCTTGAATCTGTGGCTAACGCATCGACCCACCCGATACCTTCATTCACCGAACGTTCCGAAAATCCAGGAAGCCTACGAACAGCAATGTCATCTATTGACAAACAGCTTGAGGTTTTCGTGCAATTATCTATGGCATACTGAATTCCATAGTGAATTGATTCAGAATATCCAACATAACCGCTAGACTTTCCTGCTATAAATGCCCTTGAATAATAACCAGCACGATCATGAAGATCATCATTACGACAAAAGCCCGCAGGACAGGATTTCAACATTGAAGCTAGAGAACTAACAGCTTGTTCATCTAATTCTTCAGATTCTAAAACGTGCTTCTGCGCTTGCTCTAGCCCTTGCTGTCCTGACAAAGCTGTAAGGTACCATTCTCCTAAGGTTGATTTTCCCTTAAAATCAACAAATACACTTTCATTCCGTTTTTTTAGAACCTCGTTTAAATCTTTCCAGGTTTTTGAACTTTCAATTTCTATATCACCCTTCTTATAAATGAGAAAATTCCCGCATAGCCAATGAGGAACACCGTAAACATCACCGTGTCTAGTCACAGCAGCAATTGCTTCTTTCGTAAATGAGCCGCTGGGAAGCTTAATAGGTGAAATCTTTCCTGACTTAATCAGATCGGATAAAAGTATAGTGTCTACTTCATAAACATCGGCAACTGTTTTCTGTAACCCTCCTGAGTAATATTTCTCGAGGAGAGCCGAATCTTCAACTAACTCCAGGTTGACACCTGGATTACGACTCTCGAATATCTTTTCAACTTTATGAAATAAGGAATGCCGATTGGGAACATAGGGATATAAAGCCACACGAAGAGTTGTAAAATCGTTTTCTTTTGAGAACACAGGTGATGATATAAAAAATTGCGTTGCAGTTAAAACTATGATGGCCATCAACTTGGTACGCATATTTACCTCCCTTGGTATAAAACTTTTTATAGTTAAGGGGTCAGGTTGTAAGTGAATACCTTTTGAGCCATGGGCACACGCAAATCGAGCTCCAGGGTCTACCTCAACTTTTCCACACACCGATTGCTCCCACGTCATAGGGCAGACCAGAAGGAAGTTAATGTGTGAATTCAAGCCTTGCCCCCATCATTGTTATTCACTCACCCGCTTGATTAACCTGTTGGATGGTTCCTGTGCGGGGTCAACGACTTTGCGGGAGGCCTCGATCCCTGTCGCGGGCAGTTTCTCCGCATCGATCATGCCGACCTGCGCGAGTACGGAAGCTTGGTCCCAGTAGATGCGCTCACCGGCGATCTTTCCCTCTTTAAACTGCACAACCACGATGACGGCAACTTCGACCCGTTTGCCCGTAGGCGGTACGCCGGGGAGAATCCACGGCATCTCGATCGTGTGGGTAAACTTGTGAATCAGTTCGTCCACTACGCGGTCATCTCCAACCGTGCGAGCGACCGGTAAGGTTTCGGTGTCCGGTGGATGACCGGGGAGGAAATACGTGCTGTAGAAGTGGCGGACTTCACTAGAGCCAACGCCACCTGTCATGACAGGGACATGATTGACGAAGGGATCAGACGTCATTGTCGCCATCGTCGCGTTGATACTTTTCTCCTCGAACTCGGCGGCCATGTGTCGTTCCCATATCTCGACCATCGCCTGCTGCTCCGGAGTAAGGTTACGACCACTCATGGTTTTTCCACCCTCCTTCTGTGTACCAGCTACCTGACAGCCAACTGCGATCAGCAGAACGGCCAGGAAACCAAGCCTAGCTCGCCTCATGGTTTCTCGCCCACTCATGCCCTTCTCCTTTTCCTGCTGGATCAAAATGCAAACTAGCCTCTCGGATCTGCATGATTTCGCCTCCCAGTCGGGAGCTTGTTATACAACTAATCTGTCAGGCTAACGACCAAGCTCAGCTGCAGACAAGCCGCGCAGCGGGTTGGCCGTCAGCTGCAGCATCTTGTTAGATGGCATATTCCGACCCTAGTTCTGATTTGCTTGAACTCCAGGTCGGACTCACCTCGATATCAGTTCTAACGCCCCTTTTCCTGATTCGCCAAGAATGATCCCGCCCACAGCACTGGAGAGAGCAGTAAGTGGTCCGAAAATTCCCACGGTTAGCGCCAATCCACTGGCGTTGAGCCCGATAAGACTTGCTCCAGAGAATCCTAATGCGAGCTTTAGGGCAACGTGGTGCCAGCGGAATGGCCGCTTCCCTTCTTTGGCTTCAATTAAGGCAAATTTCAATCTAACTATAGCCTTGAATACATCGCTCGGCGGGACGAGCCCACTAAGCCCGGCTTCTAGATTCTCCCTGACAAGGCCTACAACGGAATCAACTGTTCCCGCCTGAAACCCCGATGACTCCAGAAGAAATTTCTCGGATTCCAAAAAGCTATTTAGGGCCTCGCCTCCTGCAAGAACCTTCTTGATCGAATCGTCGGGTTCCCGTGCAGTCTCGTAGGCAACCTGTAGTGAAAAGCTTAAAACGGGATCCAATGTCAGGTCATCCAAAACCTGTATGCTTTCTTCGATTAACCTCTCTCGTACTTCGTCAGACCAATCGTCCTTTCCTTCGAAAACACATAGGTTGAATTCTAACGCGTTCCCTTTTTCTGCCAGATAGCGACTTAAAGGCATGGTACCTCCTTCCTGAGTTCACAGGACGAATAGCATCTAACGACCAAGTTCACCGGGCACGCGGCCCAATGGGATTAACGTTTGAACAACCAAAAAGCGTAAACGAAGGTGAAGACGTTGAAAAGCCGAAAGACGAGCGTGCACCGGTGCAACGCCTTGTTATGCTGTATTTGTGCGATCAAGCTCTTGGTGGTGGACGATGAAGATTGACCATCTCTTCAAATGTTTTGATTTCGGCAAGGAGCGACGACACGAAACCCAAACATCCAGAGAGCGCGAGCATGCACAATGCTGAGTCTGGGTTCATGTCTTCGATTTCGTCCGGGTTACCATCTGGAAATTCGCGATCGTATAGTTCGCGAATTGTCTGAAGTTTCTTTTGCTTCTTTTCTGCGTCCAGTGAGTGTGACAATTGGTTTCTTAGGCTGTTTAGGGCATCAATCAGAGCCCACATTGAGTTGTCTTTTTCATTCGCGGACGCTGCGCGGCATAGTTTGACCTTCTGATGGAATTGGAGTCTTGCCGATTCAATGAATTCGGGGTTCAGGACAAAACGACCAAGCGCCTCGGTCATCACCTCTTCCATTACCAGATGGCCCTTGAGGACGATCTGTGCGAGGTCGTCAACGCAGCGGATCTGTTCGACGAACCGCTTTTCGATATCAGAACGAGTAGTCATTTTGCAGCATAACGACAAAGTTAACCGGCGTGCCGCAGCTGGCTTTTTTGGGACAAAAATGAACCGCCGGCACAAAAAAGACAGCTGTGGCACGTCCGGTTCAACGCCTTGTTAGGTGCAGGGCTACTAACCTCCATTAGAAAGCGAGAGGGCCTGCAGCAACCGAAATAGCAATATATAAAGGCTGAATCCGAGCGTAAGAATCCAAGTCGCTATTTGAATTGTCTTAACAAACTTCTCGCTCCCAATTTCAGTATTAGAAATTGCCATGGTAGTGAAAGCAACAATTAGTACGAACTTACCAGATGCGAGAAAAACCGACATGGCGTTCTTACTCGCATCAAGTTCCGGCACATTCTTTAGAAAATCCAAATAATACGCGGGAATTTGAAGGAAGGCATATGTGAGAAAAACGATCATTAAGGGCCAGCGGACTACTTTTGCGGTGGGTTCACGGAATAGTCCGATGCCTATTGCTATCGAGCAGCCAGCGGCCATCAGGATATTGGGCGAGTTGTAGAACATAATCCAAACAATATCTGAGTTCGGGATGAGGACATATACTGCGATATTGAAAACGATAACTATTGGTAGTATTCCGTAACCGTAAATGAGCAATCTGTCTGACCAATTGAATTGATCGGCTCTAAATAGCGCATAAGCCGCGAAGGCGAGCGCAAAGTTGCCTATGGTATCGACACTCATACCAACGTATGTTAATGCAGGTGTTTCGTATATCAAATCGAGGAGGTAAAAGATGAACAAACAGAGCCATACTATGCCCCAATGAACAAAAAACGCCTGCAAATGTAGACTTTGCTGTCGATGATAGGCTACGACAAATATGATGAAAGCTTGAATGGCAAGTATTGTCGCCCCAGCAAAATTGATCTTTTCCAGGATCGTCACGAAAAGTCCTTTGCCAACTTATGTTGGCTTTTTTAGCGCCTAACGTTGTCGTTAAGCTGCGGGCACGACCCTTGCGCAAGCAAGGAGCGTGACCGACAGCTTCAACGGATTGTTAGCTGGCGTGCTCAGCATTATTCTATTCGCTCGCCAGAGAAACGGTCACGATCTGCCCAGTACGGGCACTTTGGACAGGTTTGTCCCTTTGGATAAGCGGGTCCCTCCTCGTGCGGACAACCGATTATGCGATCGGTCATTACCACACTACGAACTCCGTGCCCCCGGATGAATTCCTCGATCGACTCGCCGATCGAAGGATCCGCTCGCACGTCCACGTCGTCCGAAAGCCAACGCTTCATGTCGACCACTTCGTCGGATTCGTCCACAACTATTCCAACGGCGACCTTGCTGGCGCGATCGGCATCGGGTCCGTAGAAGGCGACCGTGGCGATCGGATGGCCTCGAAAGCCGCGCTTTGCCTTCTTCTGTAAGCCGGTCCTACGCTTTCGTTTCAGCGTCATCTATTTCTTGTCCAGCTAACTATTAAGTAGCTCGGTCAGCCTATCCCGACTCAGTACGTTTTGGAATTTCGGAAATCCTATAAGCTTTTCCAACACTTAGCAAGAAATTTACCACTCTTGGGAACCCGACAAACACTGCAGGGATTGTCAGCCTATTCCGGTTTCCCTCAAAGGTTCTCCAGGCCAAATCCGAGTCGATCGGTCGGACTGTGGACTCCCTTCCCGCCTCGGTTCAACACATGGGTGTAGATCATCGTTGTGCTCACATCTTTGTGACCCAGCAACTCTTGGACCGTCCGAATATCATACCCGTCCCCCAAGAGGTGGGTCGCAAAGGCGTGGCGAAGCGTATGACAACTTGCCGATTTGGCGATCCCGGCTTTGAGTCTCGCTTCCTTGAAGGTTCGTTGCAAAACGGACTCATGCAGATGATGCCTGCGCTTGACGCCAGTGATTCTGTCGGTGTAGTGGCTTGTGGCCGGGAACACCCATTGCCACCCCCACTCCTTCCCGGCATTGGGATATTTCCGCTCAAAGGCATGGGGTAAGGCGACACTCCCCAGACCTTTCCTGAGATCAGTCTGATGTTGCCCCTTGACCCCTTGGAGGTGTCGAAGGAGAGGTTCCTTGATGGCAGTTGAAAGTGTGGTGTAGCGATCCTTATTCCCCTTGCCACTCCGCACGACAACCTGATTCTGCGCAAAGTCAAGATCTTTGACTCGCAGACGGCAGCACTCCATCAAACGCAATCCCCCTCCATAGATGAGCAGGTCCATCAACCATGGCGTGCCGCTTAAGCCACGAAGCACTCTTTTGACTTCCTCTGTTGTCAGAACTATGGGCAACCTTCTTGGCTTTTTGGCACGGACAACCCCGTTCACGTACTTGATATTCTTACCGAGAACTTCCCGGTACAGAAACAACAGGGCGTTCAAAGCTTGGTTCTGAGTCGAGGCACTGACGAGCCCTTCACACACCAGGCTTGAAAGGAACTGGCCGATCTCGGCTTCACTCATCTCGGCTGGTTGACGCTTGTTGTAAATGATGAACCGAGGTGGTCCCACTTTGTTGGACAGGTTTGCGGCAACGTTAAGCTACAACTTGATGGTTGAGGTTATGCCGCTTGCTTCTTCTCTCCAGGGTCGGGCCTCTGAAGATGAGAGAGATTATAGACCTCATCGGGGGTTTGTCCATCGAAAGTCGAGTGAGGCCGTGTTTGGTTGTAATGGCTGAGCCATGCGCCAATCTGGTGACGAGCCTGAGAGCCGTTCTCAAAGGCATGCAGATACACACATTCATATTTCAGGCTCCGCCAAAGCCGTTCAATATACACGTTATCCATCCACCGACCTTTTCCATCCATGGAAATGTTGATCCCGTGTTCTTTCAGCACCGAGGTGAATTCACACGACGTAAATTGCGAGCCTTGATCCGTGTTGAATATTTCCGGCACGCCATACAAGGCCAGCGCCTCCTCCAGCGCTTCCACGCAGAAATGCGTATCCATCGTATTGGACAGGCGCCAGGAGAGCACTTTGCGACTCTGCCAATCCATAATCGCCACCAGATATAAAAATCCTCGCTTGATCGGGAGTAGAGTAAGAAGCAGGGCGTAGTCATATGCTATTTCCCCGCTTCTCCTCCCCGAACCGTACGTGCGCCTCTCAGCGCATACGGCTCTCCACTCAAGCATGAGTCATGGCCATGGCGACCTCTCGGCCGACCACGTCGCCAGCTTGCGTTGCATTTCACTGATTCTCAAAGGTCTTCACCTCTCTCCCGGCAGTTAATCTGCCCCGCAAGCTCCTTGAGCTGCTCCCCTTCGCCCTGTAACAGGGTTTCCCTGTCTCCGACTACTACGGGAGCTCCGCCAGCGATGGGGGCATCGGGATCGCACTCCCTTGGCATCCCCTTCATCGCCTTCCCCAGTTCACATGTTGGACTCCACCATGCGGGGGAGGTTGCCGGTCGCAATCTTTCTCCTTGCTTGCCGCAAGTCGTCACAGACGCCGCGTGCTAGCTACGCACTCCACGCTGCTCAGTGGCGGCACGCTTACATTTCGCACCGCCACCCGATATCAGCTCATACCTGTACCCGATATCTGTCCGTGAACCCCCTATTAAGCCGTGTAGGAGGTGGTGACATTTCAACCCACAGACGCGCATGAACCGGTTCGTGTCCCTCAACCTTCCCGCACTCAGCCTAGAGACGCATCTTGGCGTAACGACTTCGCCTCACGCCCCGTTTCCCACGGGCTCCGTCACCCTGCCAGTGCATAGCAGGTCACCGCCGTTTCGGCTCTCGCTTTTCCGTAGCGAAAAGCGGGTATCGGACTCATCCTTCCATAGGCAGTCCTTCTACATTCCAAACATGCTCAAGCTCCGGCAGTGTCCTCCATGACACCTCCGAAGGCTGGGCGCACTGTAGGTGATATCTGTGCACCAGAGCTGATTGGCCCGGGTGATAGCCAGATTCCGCAAGAGGTAGGGATAGATCCGATGCTGCGGGTGAGGCGCACTCGTGCGCGGTTCCTGATAAATCGCGTGCACGCCCATCAACGCCATCAAGCGCCGCACCCGGTGACGCCCCACGCCATACCCCTGGCGCCGTAACCAGCGTGCCATCTGACGGCTGCCATAATAGGGCGTGGTTAAAAATTGCTCATCGATTAGCCGCATGAGCTTGAGATTCAGCGGGGATTCCCCTTGGGGATCATAATACCAGCCCGAGCGGCTGATGGAGAGCAACTGACATTGCGTCTTGAGGCTCAGCTGCTTATTGGATGGTTCTACCATTTCTTGACGCCTCCTGACCCCAACCGGTTGGAGGCACCGACTAAAAAATCCCGTTCCACACTCAGTTGGCCAATTTTGGCGTGCAGCTCATGGATGTGGGCCTCCTGATCGGTGTGATTCTTCGCAAGCGTTCCTGAAAACCCGGCTGCCATTGAGGCCAGGGCTTCACGTTTCCAGCGATGAATGACGGTGCATGCACGCCATATTTTACAGCCAGCTCTGATAGCGGCGCATCCTCTCGGAGCGCGGACAACGCAACCTTGGCCTTAAAATTGGCCGGATGATTCTTTCGGGTTCGACTCATAATCCATGACCCTCCTTTGGTCATCAATTGTAGCCTAAAACCCTGTCCGAATTCCTAGGACCACCTCTATGTACAACTGTCGAGCGATCCCCATCAGACTTTGCGCAAAGTCGGCATAGATGCGCCAGTCTCGCACAGCGTTGGCATTGGCCAAGGTATTGCGCGACACGACGGCGCGAATGCCTAGGTGGTACAACTTCGAGCGCTGGGCACGCAGACAGGCTTCGATGTCGCGTAGGCTCTCGCGAAAGGTCAGCTGTGCAAAGGCCATACAAAAAAATTGGTCCAGACACGAAAACGCTTTCACCTTGTGCTCGCCTTGGTAGAGTTATACTTGAAAGTAGTGTCTAGGATCAGTTGAAAACACGCGGCGTCTCGGGTTGAAATGGGTGTTGCGAGACATCCACCACAACCACAAAGGAGAGACGCCACGATGCAGGAATGTACCAAATCAGAGGAAGAAGATCGAGGAAGGACCGATTCGCTGACGGAGTTGATTCGAACAGGGGCGCAGAAGCTTCTTGCCCAAGCCCTGAAAGCAGAGGTGGCCGAGCTCTTGGCGACCTATGCAGACCAGTCAACGGAACAGGGGCATGCGAGGGTTGTCCTCAGCGGCCATCATCCGACGCGCGACATTCAGACGGGCATTGGGCCGGTGACCGTACAAGTCCCAAAAGTACGGAGTCGCCAGGGCAAACCGGTCACGTTTCACTCGGCGCTGGTCCCCCCGTATGTGCGCAAGTCGGCTAGCTTGGAAGCGGCGATCCCATGGCTGTACGTAAAAGGCATCTCGACGGGAGAGAGGCAACCGGCTCTGGAAGTCCTCGTGGGCCCAGAGGCCAAGGGGCTGTCCGCCAGTACGGTGGCTCGGCTCAAGCAGATCTGGCGGAAGGAGTATACCCTCTGGCGACAACGTCGACTCGATGCCGACCAGTGGGTCTATATCTGGGTCGATGGGATCTAGAGTGGCGTACGAGCTGAAGAGCAGCGCTTAGGTGCATTGGTCGTGATCGGCATGAATGCCTCCGGGGAGAAACATCTCTTAGCGATGGAAGACGGGATTCGTGAGTCCACCCAAAGTTGGCGGGAAGTCCTGTGGCATCTGAAAGCCCGCGGGCTGAACGCGCCCGCCTTGGCTGTTGGGGATGGCGCCCTCGGCTTCTGGGCGGCCCTGGAAGAAATCTTCCCGGTGACGCGGCATCAACGGTGTTGGTGCCACAAGACACAGAATGTCTTAAATGCGCTGCCCCAAAGTGTGCAATCCAAAGCCAAGCAGGCCGTACAAGACATCTGGCGGTCTGAGACCAAAGGGTTGGCGGAGCAAGCCGTTGATGTATTCCTCAACACCTATGCGCTCAAATATCCCAAGGCCACAGCCTGTTTGCAGAAAGATCGAGAGGAGCTCCTGATGTTCTATACGTTTCCGGCTGCCCATTGGCCGAGTCTCCGGACCACCAATCCCATCGAATCGACCTTTGGAACGATTCGGCATCGGACGATCCGCACAAAGGGATGTCTCACGCGAGATGGCATATTGCACAGGATGTTCAAGTTAGGTCAATGCGCAGAGAAAACATGGAGGCGCTTGCGAGGATTCCGAGAGTGGCCCAAAGTCGTTGCGGACATTCAATTTATCGATGGAATCGAACAGACAACCACGGACCCGGTCGCCGCGTGAGTAACGCTTCAGACACTAGATTTGACAATAGCTCCCTTGGTACCGTGCCACACAGCGTCGGAATGTCGTGAGCGGCAGATGTTGCGTCAATTGTGCAAATACCAACTGGCCTTGGTTCATTCAACCCTCCTGCAAAAAGATTCCTCGCAGGGTGGCAAAACCAGTTCGTGCAGTTCAAATCGAGACCAGGAAAAATCATGATTAATGCCTGCTTCATCAATAACTTAGATCGATCCAGACAGCAAACGTTGGGACACTACTGATACGTAATATAAATGGTTCTTCGTCATGAGGTGTGGAATTAATTGGTTTGATGTGGCTTAATTCGTCCCCAATAAAAGGGGGCGATCATGATGGACGAACGTGAGATATTTTCTTTAGGGCTGGGGATGAGTGCGCCGTGGGAAGTGGTTTCTCAACATCTGGATACCGAGAAGAACCCGCATGAGTTACACCTTGAGCTGGCCTCGGATCGGGGTTCTCTGTTTCCCTGTCCTGAGTGCGGCAAGGAGTGTAAAGCGCATGACTTCAAAGAGCTTCGTTGGCGACACCTGAACTTCTTTCAGCACCACTGTCTGCTGACCGCCAAGGGGCCCCGCATCCGGTGCCCCGAGCACGGGGTCAAGTGGATTGAAGTTCCGTGGGCGCGTGAAGGGAGTCGGTTCACCTTACTGTTTGAACAGGTGGTGATGAGTCTGGTTCGGGAGATGCCTGTTGCGGCCACGGCCCGGCTGGTGGGCGAGAGGGACAAGCGATTGTGGCGCATCATTCAGCACTACGTTGGCCAAGCGCTGAAAGCACTGGACTTGCGGGAATTGGAAGCCTTTGGGTTTGATGAAACCGCCTCCAAGCGAGGCCACAACTATGTCACCGTGTTTGTGGACATGAAGCGCCGGACGCAGCCTGTTGTGTTTGCCACGCCCGGCAAGGGCAAGCAGACCGTGAAGGATTTCAAGGCCTGGCTGAAGGCGCATGGCGGCCGTGCGGAGAACGTGCTGGAAGTCGTGTGTGATATGTCGCCGGCTTTTTGGGCCGCGGTCGAAGAAGAGTTTGAGCAAGCCACTGTCACAGTGGATTGGTTCCATGTGGTGCAACTGTTTACTCAAGCCGTCGAGGCGGTGCGCAAGCGTGAGCAGCAACAGACCAAACTCCCCCAAGCCACGCGGTGGGCGGTCTTGAAAGGCAAGGGGTTAACGGAAAAACAGAAGCTGGCTTTGCAGGAATTGGAGGACGGAGACTTTCTGACCACCATTGCCTGGCGGATCAAGGAAAAGGTGCGATGGGTCAGGCAGGCTCAAACACTCCGTGCCGCTCGGTGGCGACTGACACACTTTCTTCATCACGCCCACTCCATGCTGAGCGATGCCCCAGAACTCGAAGCCATCAGAAAAGCGTTGAACACACTGCAAACCCACACCCAACGGATTCTCCAGCGTTGGACGTCAACCTACTCCAATGCCCGTATGGAAGGGCTGAATTCGTTATTTCAGGCTGCTCGCTCAAGAGCACGAGGCTATCGAAACCCCCAGACCTTTATGACCATGATTTACATGATCGCAGCGCCTATACGTTTCCTCTTCAATTCCACATGATATGACGAGGAACCATATAAATTCATACTATATATCTCCGAATAGAGTTGTCCTTAATTATGGCTTCTGGTGGTGCCGTGCTTTTATTTTCTTTGCGTACTGCAACATGTTCTCTCCAGTTTTGTTCTTCCCAAGCAGTAGTAATAATTCCACTTTCAATACAATTCGTAACTACTCAGGTCAATTTTCTATAGCCTGATTTTTTTCTGGACTAACGGCTCCACCCATGGCATAATCGGGGCCATGAATGAAGCGATTACATGTCAAGGTCGTCGCCTCCCCCAATCTGATCTGTGCTGGTTACGCCATCTGGTTTGCCGGCACCCTGACTGGAGCCGCCATAAAATAACCCAGCATATTTGTCGGCACTGGGGCTGGCAGACCCCGTCCGGACAACTGAAAACCTTTGCCGCCCGCAGCATGATCGACAAACTCGAACATCGCGGGCTCCTGAAGCTGCCCCCGATTCGTGTCGCCTCTCGACGCAACATCTTCCCCCCTTTCCGAAAGGGGTTTATGCCTCCCGAAGCCCCGCACATCGACGCAGCTCTCAAGACCCTGACGCCCCTGTCCATTCATATTCCAACCTCACATTCCTACGAAGCCAGTTGTGTGGGATATTACCTGAGCCACCATCACTACCTCGGGTTCACCCGAACGGTCGGTGAACATCTCAAGTACCTGGTGCGGGATCGCTCCGGGCAGGATCTGGCCTGCCTCCTCTTCGGTTCCGCCGCCTGGAAAACCACCCCGCGCGACACCTTTATCGGCTGGGAGCCGGACACCCGAGCCGCCAACCTCAACTTCATGACCAACAATACCCGCTTTCTCATCCTGCCCTGGGTGCGTGTGCCGCATCTGGCCAGCCATCTCCTGGGCCGGGTCATGAGACGTCTCCGGCAGGACTGGATCGAGAAATACGGCCATCCCGTCCACTTGGTGGAGACCTTTGTGGAGCGAGACCGCTTCAAAGGTATCTGCTATCAGGCCGCGAACTGGCTCTATGTCGGGCAGACCAAAGGCCGGTCCCGGCAGGACCGTGACAAGGCTCTGCGCGTGCCGGTGAAGGCAATTTATCTCTATCCCCTCATCCGCCACTTCCGACAGGCCCTCTGCCGGAGCAAGCCATGACCTTCACCCGCGACGCACTCCTCATCCTGGCCAAGAGCAACCCCGAGGCGCTCGTCGAACTGATCCTGGCGCTGCAGGAACAGGGGCAGGCGCTGACCACGCATGTCACCGAACTGGCACAGCGGCTCGACCAACACAGTCGCAACAGCAGCAAACCGCCCTCGTCCGATGGACCGGCCAAGCCCCGAACCAAGAGCCTGCGCATACCTTCCGGGAAAAAGCCGGGCGGCCAACAGGGACATGCCGGCCAGACGTTAAAACAGGTGGAAACCCCAGACCACCTGGTCCACCTGCCTGTTCACTCCTGTTCCTGCCATGCCGACCTCACCAACGAGACGGTCACCGGCTATGAACGCCGGCAGCTCTTTGAACTGCCGGAGCCAAAACTCGACGTCACCGAATATCGGGGAGCAATCAAAACCTGCCCCCAATGCGGCCGCTCGGTCACGGCGTCATTTCCTGATGACCTGCCTGCGCCGGCACAGTACGGTCCCAGATTTCGCAGCCTCCTGGTCTACCTCCAGAACCAACAGTTGATCCCCTTACGCCGTGTCAGCCAGATGATGGCTGATCTGTATGGCGCCTCGGTCAGCGACGCCACCATTGACGAGGCCTCCCGCCGAAGTTATGAGCACCTCGCGCCGTTCGAGACTGCGGTCAAAGAAGCGCTCGGCAAGAGTCCCATCCTCCATGCCGATGAAAGCGGCGTCCGCACGGCCGGGACGCTCCACTGGCTCCACAGTGCCAGCACGGCCACGTTGACCTTTTACGGTGTGCACGCCAAACGGGGAAGAGAGGCGATCGAGCAGTTCCAGATCCTCCCGGATTTTGCTGGCCGCCTGATCCACGATTTCTGGAAACCCTATCTCTCCTATGACTGTGCCCACGGCCTCTGTAACGCCCATCATTTGCGGGAACTCACGTGCCTGTTCGAGCAGCACGAACAACCATGGGCCAAACACATGTTTGACCTGTTGCTGACGATGAACGTGTTTGTCAGCAAGCAACTCGCACAGTTAACGGAAGAACAGAAAACCCCCTGGCTGAAACAATACAGGGATCTTCTCACCCTCGGATGGCAGGCCAACCCCCTTCCGGCACCGCCACAGAAAAAGTCACGAGGCCGGCCCAAAAAGACCAAGGCCCAAAATCTCCTCACCCGTCTTGGCGAGCATGAAGCCTCCGTGCTCGCGTTCCTCCATGACAGACAGGTTCCCTTCACTAATAATCTGGCAGAACAGGATATCCGCATGATCAAGCTCCGCCTCAAAATATCCGGGTGTTTTCGAACGCTTCAAGGCGCGAGGCAGTTCGCCCGCATACGAAGCTACCTTTCTACCGCGAGAAAGCAGGGCGGCAACATGCTGCAAGCCATTTCACAAGCCATGATCGGCCACCCCTTTATGCCTGCACAATTCACTACAAAGATCATCACACCTGAGTAGTTACTACAATTCTTAATATCATCATATGTGAATGAGGGATGGCTGGCGATATAGTAACCAACCATTGATACATAGAGATCAGAAAGACCTTTGTTAGTTGACCACACCCACTTTGTGATTTTCGGAGAATCCAGGCCTTCAGTAAGTTGTACTATGTCATCATTGTAGGTTACCAATGCCCGAACTCGATTTAATGATGTGGAAAATTGTGTGCGAAGTGCAACGTCAAGCTTAACTCTTCGTGAGTGTTCAACCAGTCCAAATATAAGACCTGCAACGCCAACTGCGATACCAACAATACCTAATATATCCATATTTTCTCCTTACATATATGTCTGGCGCCTAACGTCGCCTATAAGCCGCGCGAACGAAGCGCTGCGAATGAGCGTCGGCTTGATGGGCTTGTTATGTGCTGTCTTCAAGTCGCTCTGCGACATTTTCTCGCAACCGCTTGCCGTGGATTACTGCTACAACCAGGATTCTTTCAGACTCGATCCGATATACCAAGCGGTAGCTGTACACGAACCTTTCCCTTATCGTCCCATCTCCAACTTCCGGCACAACACGACCGATCAAAGGGAATTCACCGACATTACGAGAAATCGATAATATTTCTGTTACAACTGCTCTGGCATAATGCTCTGAATCTCTGGCGATATACTCCGCGATCGATTCGAGGTCCTCTGCCGCCTCCGGTGACCACTTTACTTCGAGGCCCATGTATTAAGCTTCCTTTCTACCTCGTCCTGGCTGAGCACCCCTTCCTTATCGGCACGCTCGATTCCTCTGTGGATTTTTTCAACAACGTAAAGATGATACTGGACATCTTCCAGTGAACAATCGTCAGGAAGCTTATCCAGAAGTGCTTTTACCTCTTCTTTAGCAGTACTCATAACTCATCACCTCCATTACTAAGCACATAACGTTACCCATCAGCAGCGTCACTTTTGGGCGTCTGCTGGATGGGCTTGTTAGGTTTACTTTTAGATGGCGCATTTTCTTCTAAAGACTGCGTCTTTTTTAATCCATATAGATCGCGTACCAGGAGAATATGGCTCGTTTTAACACCAAAACTAAATGACGCCAATAATAGGGTGAAAAACGCCACACATAACGTTACTGGCACATGCTTAAGTAGCCATAGGATAGTAACTTTATCAGGAGGCTCTAATGGCAAGTTATCACCTGCTTGAACTTCGGTAGGTTGCACGATTCATGTCCTTCTCTTCTACTCGGATCTTACGTGCGCGGAAGGCGTTCGAGAACTTTGCGTCCCCTCGGTACTTACGCTGCTGGTAGAAGGTGCGGCGCTCGACAACACGGAGGCCACCGAGCTTCTCCCTGTAGATGACCACGGTCGCATCCGAGTTTCCTCGGACCGGAAGCGGTCGTCGATTGAGGTCCTTCGAAATGGCAACGGCCTTCTGCAGGGTCGCAATGGCCGCTTCGCGTGCTGTGTCTTCACCTAAAGAGTAGAACATAATCCGCGAGCGTGGGCGCAGTTCCAAAACGGCGTGCCTGGTAGAGAACTCCCGCTTTGGGTTCGCGTACTCTACGCGGATGAGATCGCCGTCTTCGTCGAACAGACTGTGCTCGCGAAGCAGAGCGATTGTGTCTGCCTCTTCCAACCGGAAGAATCGACCTTTCTTCGCTGTAGTTCTCATTGTGCGCGCCTGTGCCCTGACAACCTAACTATTAAGTAGCTCGGTCAGCCTATCCCGACTCACTACGTTTTAGAGTTTCGGAAAAACTATAAGGTTTTCCAATATTTAGCAAGAAATGTTCAACCATCTGGAAAGGGACAAACACTGTAGGCATTGTCAGCCTATTCCGGTTTCCCTCAAGGGAATGTTGAAAAAAGCCGCCAGCGGCGTTCTCGCCATTTTGCCGTGCTCACGTACTGAGAGTACGCTCCGCGCGTCAAAAGGGCTGCGGCCTTGCTGGATAGACCCTTCGGAAAGACTCAGGGCATGCTTTTTTGAACATTCCCTCCCACTTATGCGAGCCGTCTTCTCTGGAGCACCTATGGGTCATGGACCTGAAATATTCAACAGGCCCACTGTAGTTGACCGGACAGCGGGACTCTTCTCCACAGTATTGCGACTTGCAGGGTAGAATCCGACCACTGAATGCCCTTGATCATGAATGAAGTCTCGTGTGTTATTCATAAGCTCGTTCCCTACCAATGCTAGCAGTTGTCATAGACAAATAACTATGAAGCCACAAGATTCATGCCAGCTCGGCTTGAGGCTTTGTTGATGCGTCACGACTGCTCATTTTTATTTAAGCGTCAATGTCAATCGTCAAATTTGTATCTGAATGGATACAATGGATACAGTGGTGTATCTGATCGGATACAGATTCCCCTCACCCTTCCCTCTCCCCAGTGGGGCGAGGGTTTCGGAAAGCAAAAGATCTGTCTTGAGAACAAAACAACTGCAAGTTTGTTGCTGATTGAAGACTCTACCTCCCCTATCCCCTCCTTACAAAGGAGGGGGAAATTTATGAGATCTTCTTGCTCCTGAAGTGGCCCTGTGATACAGGACAGGAACATTCCCATGAAAACCTTTTCGCAATCCATTCAACCTCCGAAACGCGCAGACTGGCCAAGGCTTCTTCTTGCATTTTTTTGGTTATGGTTTGTCGTTAGTGCGGGAGCTACTCATAGTTTCGCGCAAGGTGCGGATGCCAACACAGTCACTCTTCATTTTGTCACGTGGAAGGCGGATCATCCAAAGGTTTGGGATGAGGCGATTGGGCGTTTTGAACACGCGCATCCCACCATCACCATCAAGAGGGAAATCGCGCCTCATTCTTCGACCGCCTATCACGATCTCCTGACGCAAAAGCTCAAAAATAGGGATCAGTCCATGGATTTGTTTTTCATGGATGTCATTTGGCCGTCGGAATTTGCGGCGGCGGGGTGGGCCTTGCCTTTGGACGATCATTTCACGCCTTCCGAACGTCGCAAGTTCTTGAGAGCGACGATTGAAGCCGGCACCTATCAAGGGCACATCTATGGCGTGCCTTCTCGCATCGATAGCGGGATCCTCTACTACCGGAAGGATCTGTTGGAGAAATATGGATTTTCGCCTCCCGTCACTTGGAATGAATTGGTACGCCAGGCTACAACGATTGTGGAAGGTGAACGATCCGCACAACCGGCGTTACGGGGTTATAGCGGGCAGTTCAAACAATACGAAGGGCTGGTGTGTGACATGCTGGAAATTGTCGGCAGTCACAATGGTTCTTTCCTGACTGAGGATGGCACTCAATCTACGTTGGCTTCGCCTGACACCACAGAAGCGGTGAAATTTGTGCGAGAGCAGATCATTCAGCAGCTTGCAACACCGGCGGTGCTCACGTATCAAGAGCCGGAATCTCTGGCGGTGTTTGTTCAAGGGAAAGCCGTGTTTCATCGCAATTGGCCCTATGCGTGGGGGTTGTCCAATGATCCGCGTCATTCCAAGATCGTTGGCCATGTTGGTGTGACGGTCCTTCCGCATTTTGCGCAAGGCAAAAGTGTTTCAGCCTTAGGTGGTTGGCTGTATGGGATTAGCGCGTATTCTCAACATCCTGATGAAGCGTGGACATTCATCGAGTTTATGAGCAGCTCTGAGATGCAAAAGTATTTTGCGCTTCATGCGTCGTTGGCTCCTTCACGCATTGCGCTGTATTCTGATTCCGAAGTCCTCCAGGCGAACCCCCAATACAAAGATTTGTTTCCGGTTTTTCAAACGGCAAAACCTCGGCCACGCACGCCGGTGTATCCGATCGTTTCTCATATTCTGCAGCGGTACTTTAGTCGTGTGTTGGCGTTTCCTGAGACAGATATTTTGGAAGAGGCCAAGGAAGCGGATCGGCAAATTAATCGGTTTTTGGATTTGGTGCAGGGTGCGGGCCAATGATTACTTATGATGTTGTTGCTTTAGTCGAAGACAACCCCCTCACCTTTGTCCTCTCCCCCTCCTAGGGGGCGAGGAAATAAGAACCAAATTTGTCTGCGTGTCTTGGCGGTGCCGAAGGCGGGAGAATGGACAATCGGTGAAAACTTAAAACCTGGATTCCCGCTTACTACCGCGGGAATGACGCGATTGGGAATCAGTGATTGGCACAAAACATGATACTTCTTATTCATTCGACTGATAGCAAAAAAATGAACAGTAAATATGCCTTTATAACCTTAAACCGTCATCCCCGCAGTTTTTAGCGGGGATCCAGGTTGTTTTTTTCCCTTTATGACCAAACGCACCTCAGAGCAGAGCGCTGGCTGGTTCATGGTATTTCCGGCACTGACGTTTGTTGCGATTTTTTCGCTGTATCCGGCGATGGATTCGTTTTTTCTGAGTCTCCACCGCATCTACTTAGGTTTGCCGAGTCTGGGGCAGCCATTTATCGGGCTTGGCAATTACGTGCAGCTCTTTCAAGATCCGGTTGCGCATCAGGCGTTTATCGTCACGCTTGGCTTTGTCATTCTTTCTACCACGTTCGAACTCTTCCTGGGCATTGGCATTGCGCTGGTCATTCATGAGCATTTCAAAGGGCGAGGATGGGTTCGGGCTGCCGTGTTGATTCCTTGGGCCATCCCTACCGTGGTGGCCTCACAAATGTGGCGGTTTTTGTTGAACGATCAATATGGTCTCGTCAACCTCATGCTCTTTGGCGATCAGGTGGACGCGTATGTCCCCTGGCTGGCAGATCCGTGGATGGCCTTTGGCGCGATTGTCTTGGCTGATGTCTGGAAAACGTCTTCGTTTGCCGGCCTGCTTGTGTTAGCTGGCCTTCAAGTGATCCCGGATGAGGTGTATGATGCTGCCCGCATTGATGGAGCGACTGCGTGGCAACGGTTTTGGCACATCACCTTTCCCCTGCTGAAACCCGCCCTCCTCACCGCACTCTTGTTTCGGACGATCGATGCGTTTCGGGTGTTTGATTTGGTCTTTGTCATGACTCAGGGTGGACCAGGCGATGCCACGCAGGTGATTCAATTCTACGCCTATAAAACACTCTTCACCGAAGGGCGTGTTGGATACGGAACGACCATTTCCGTCACCGTCTTTGTGGCGATTTTAATTCTCTCGTTGTTTTATGTTCGCACGGTAGGCTCAAAACTATTAGAACAGGAGAAGGCATGACCAAGCCTTTCTCAGAACGCCTCGCATTGATCATCGGGATTGCTGTTGCTGTCCTCGGCAGCCTATTACCTTTTATATGGTTTGTGCTGACCTCTTTAAAATCTCAGATCCAAGTCGAAGCAATTCCCCCAACCTGGTGGCCCGATGGCAGTATCGTATTTTATCAATCGGCGATCATTGATCATCAACTCTTCAACTACATCTGGAACAGTGTGATTGTCGCGAGTTCCACCACCATCATTGCACTGACCATCGCCACCCCAGCCGCCTACGCGCTGGCGCGGATTCGTCTCCATGGCAAAGTGTGGATCCTGAGCGGGTTACTCTGTGTCGCCATGTTTCCGCAAATTGTCATTGCCGGACCTGTGTGGCAAATATTAAAACACATCGGTGGGCTCAATACTCATTGGGGCTTGGTCCTGCCCTACGTAACGCTGACTCTTCCCCTCGCAGTATGGATTCTTGCAACGTTTTTCAAAGAACTTCCTCATGAGCTCGCAGAAGCCGCTCAAATCGATGGCTGCACCACATGGCAAGCCCTGTATAAGGTCATGCTTCCTCTCGCAGCACCAGGTCTGTTTACCGCGGCCATCCTCACGTTTATCTACGCATGGAACGAATTTTTCTTTGCGCTGTTGTTTCTGACCGATCCCGCCAAACAAACACTCCCGGTTGGCATTGCCTTGTTCCAAGGTGAATTCACCATGCCGTGGGGAGAAATTGCTGCCGCCTCTGTGCTCGCGACGCTGCCATTAATTTTCTTGGTTCTGTTGTTCCAACGAGGGATTATTAGCGGCCTTTCTTCAGGAGCAGTCAAAGGTTAACCAATGCCAGGCTTCGCACTCACTCACCTACATAAATCTTTCGGCAACACGAGCGTCTTGAACGACATTTCGCTTGAGGCCTCTGATGGTGAGTTTGTCGTGCTGCTTGGTCCGTCGGGTTGCGGAAAATCTACTCTCCTTCGGATTATTGCCGGGCTTGAAGCACAAACAAGTGGTTCAGTATCTATTGGAAACCAAACCGTTGATGCACTCCCCCCACGCGATCGCGATATTGCGATGGTCTTCCAGCAATACGCGCTCTATCCACATCTCACGGTCAGAGAAAACTTGGCTTTTGGTTTGAAAGTGCGAAAGGAACCTTCGTCTGTCATCGAGGAGAGAATAGGCGAAGCTGCGGAGTTGCTAGAAATTCATGACTTGCTCGACCGGAAGCCCAAAGAACTCTCCGGTGGTCAACGTCAACGAGTGGCCATGGGCCGCGCCATTGTGCGAAAGCCCAAGTTGTTTCTGTTTGATGAGCCGCTTTCCAATTTGGATGCCCGATTACGAGCCTCCATGCGGGTGGAACTGAAGAAACTGCATCAGCGGTTGGGCGTCACCATGGTCTACGTGACTCACGATCAAATTGAGGCCATGACGCTAGGGGAGAAAATCGTGGTCATGGATCAAGGCCGCATTCTTCAAATCGGAACGCCGGATCGGATTTATCATCAACCCAGTAATCCGTTTGTCGCGGGGTTCATTGGAAATCCTCCTATGAATCTCATTAAAGGGACGGTTCAAGCCAACCACAAGAATTTGGAATTTCAAGCAGGAGATTTCACACTGAGGTTCAACGCTCGAGTTGATATCACTCCAACCCTAGGCTCCGGCTCAGCCATTTTGGGCATCCGTCCGGAAGATGTTGGACTCGATCCGCCTGGTGCAATCCACATTACCCTCTCAGGCACCATCGATCTCATCGAAAATCTTGGTGGCGATCATATCGTGTACCTTGTAGCACAGGGGCAGCGTTTGGTTGCACGAACTTCACCCGATTCTCGCCGACGGGCAGGAGATTCCATCACCGCCTATCTCCTACTTAACAAGTTGCACTTGTTTATTCATGAACAAAGAACCCTGTTAGAGTCGTATAAGTAAATCAAAGAAACGAGTTAACTGATGATCCATTTTTTGTTCCCCTCCTTTGTCAGCAAGGGGAGGGATCGAAGGGTACCCATCTCCAGAGTTATTCAATTAAGGGCACCTCTAAAAACCGTCCTTTTCCGTGATGGCGGCGTCAGCCACGTGCTCAAATCCTCATGTATTCGCCCATACACTCCGGTTTTCCGCGCGCGGCTTCCTTGCCCTCACAAAAAATGCCGGGTTTTTAGAGGTGCCCTTAATTCCCTATGCGTTCTTGTTTGTGTGTTCGTTTCGTTCCCTTCACTCGCTGTGGCAGAACCTCCCTCAGGGATTCAGCCTCTACATCAACTACCCCTGTCACACATGTACTCGTTGGTCCAAGGCGATTCGATTCGGGCACTATTCACGGCCCAGGAACAGGAAGATTTTTTACACGAATTAGAAAAGCATCCGCCGGAATGGGATCAATTACATGATCCACCTGGGAAAGAACATGGCGCGAGACTTTTTATTCTAAACCGAAGGCGAGACGATCTCCGCGAAGGACATTCGTTACTGACGCAACGCATTGCTTTTGTGTGGTCGGGCATTCTTGGCGAATATCACGATACGCACAAAGGGATTAAAGTCGTGATGGGCCCTCACCCGACTCAGACAACCTGGGGCATTGTACGATTTAAACCGGTTGGCCTGCCAAATGAAATGGTTGCAATCCCCCCACCTGCCCTACTCACTTCTCTCAAAGAGCGAATAACGAAGGGCGAATCTCTCGAAATAGGAATCCTCTTTACCGGAACGCTGATTCCCTGGGAATCGATTATCTATGGTTTTTCACACGATGGCTTGGAACAAGGAATGGTCATGCCGGTCGTGCACGTAGATGGGGTGAGATATTTCTTTAATACGAAGACAGAATAAAGAATGAAATCATACCCGACTGATCTATTCTTTTGGCTCTTCTCCAAATCGTGTGGGTAACTTCTAGGGGTTTTTTTAGTCCCCTCCTTTGTAAGGAGGGGTAGGGGAGGTAGAGGGCCACGACAGCCGCTCAGGTCGCTCTTGGAGCACCCCATCCAGATTCGTGACCACGTCAGCAGCCTGCCGTCGAATCCGGTCCGGGCTTTCAGCATGGCTGCAGCTCGCTCCTTGCCACGGGCTCTACCCCACCTCGCCCACGCCTTCGCCAAAGCGCGCCGGCGCGCCGGCAGGTCCCCTTCCAAAGGGGAGGGATGATCAGGGTGAAGCCTCAAGAAAGCCTGGCCACTTTTCCCACGGTCAAAAAATCCACCAACCTCTTCTCCCGCGAGCCTTTCAGGACATGACTCGACCCAATTTACCCACTCACTTGGGAGAAGACCCTACATTCATTCTCATCACTACTCATGGGCATAAGCATACGTCGGCCTTCAGCACGACGACGTCATTGCATCACAGTTGACCGCTTCCGTTTTGGTTCGGTAAGGTGCAGAGTTTCCGATGAAACGGGTTTTTGGTTCGTTCCACCAATACACATTTTTTTCGGCAAAGAGGACAGCATGGATATCACGATTGGCTCTAATCAACTACGAAATACAAATGGCATTTTTCAAGCTGAAGGCCATGACCTCATTCGGGTTGCCCTTAGCGATGATGGCGCCATACTCTTATCAATGGATTTATACAATCCTGCTGGCACGCAAGTGGCCAAACTCGAACACAATGCCTGGACCTCGAACGAGCAAGATCGTTTTGAACTCAAGATTGAAGGTGAGACAGCCATTCTGGTGGACAAAACCCTGAAGGGCGTCATACTTGCGGTCAAGAAAGAGAGTCAAACCGGAATTTCTGTTCCACAGGCTAAATTTTACTTACCGGGAGGCATGGTCTCGGAGGTGACAGCAGAACACTGGCATATCGGCAATAAGATTGAACTTAAAGGTGTAGACTACGATCTCAATGGTGGGGCCATCGAAATGCAATAAACTGGATCTGACTTCTCTTTCATAAGGAAGTCTCACTGCCACCAATATCACCACCTGCTCCTCAGCCCTTTCACGCACTGTCCCTCATCAAGTTGATTCCGACATCCTCTCCTGATAAAAAAAAATTAAATCTCCGGTGCGTACGCAACAATTGACAACAGACCAACCCAACCAGGGCCAACAACAACCCGGCTTGGCTTAATTTTGAATGTGGAAAATTTCCCGTCAGTTGTGTCGGGATTTTTTACAGGAGACGGGCAAGGTGTAAGTCCTTCAATCTATGAAGTTTTTCAAGCATAAACATGGCGAGGCACAGGAAAGGTATCAAGATTTTTTACAATAACGCTCATGCACTCCATGCCCGGGCACTCACAAAAACTGGAAAATTCTCAACGTACATTCTTCAATAGATAGAAAGATCGACGAACGCCTCACCGCTATCGTGTTGGCATTCCCTTTGCTCAATAGGTAGAGCAACACGTGAATACTAACAATCAAGGGGAGGCGTAATTATGGAGCACCAAGTAAACTTCGAGGCCGAAAGTTTAATGCTGGATGCCAAGAAAGCCATTCTTGAGGATCAGCATAGCCGGTTTCAAGATCTTCAAGCTGCGGGCATGTGGCCCGAAGCCATGCAGCAGCTTCAAGTTACGTTAGCCTGCGCAGCCGATTTACTCAAAGATTCAGTGGCCCTGCTTGAGCGTGCGGTGAAAAATCGGAAAAGGCAAAACCCGACACCTGGACAAAATTTATTGCCCCCACCGAACGATGAGAAGGCTGAGTCATAACAGTATTTTCGTACCAACACATTAACCCGAGTTGATGCCATCGTCACACGGAACGGAAAAAGAAGAAGCGGGAAGAATCATAGACCACCGGCATGATCTGCCACACGTCGATACGACACGAGGTCCTCTGTTTCACATTCTCACTTTTTCTTATCCGGGCTGTCTTTTGAACGTAGGGCTCGCGCAAGAATAACTTCCCATCTTTGGGCATCAATCCATCCCGTCTGGCAGTATTGCTCCTCCCTTACATACTGGGAATGTTGAAAAAAGCCGCCAGCGGCGTTCTCGCCCTTTTGCCGTGCTCACGTACTGAGAGTACGCTCCGCGCGTCAAAATGGCTGCGGCCTTGCTGGATAGACCCTTCGGAAAGACTCAGGGCATGCTTTTTTGAACATTCCCTTCCCCTGATGCGAGCTGGCTTGTCTGGAGCATCTATGGGTCATGGACCTGAATTATTCAACAGACCCATACTAAGAATATGCGCAGTCTTCACGCCTTGCCAGACAAGGGTCTCAGCACCCCAAAATGGGAAGTTATTTTTGCGCGAACCCTTACAATCCAGCTGAGTCTCTCCTTGCATTCCTCGCTCCGCTTTTTCACGCAACCACCTCCCAATAGTTTGCCACTTGACCCTCCAAGGTTTGTCTTGCCATCATGAGGTTTGGTTTTACCATACGAAATTCCAGCATTTTAACTAAAGGAGAATTGTGTCCACGCGTTGGAGTCGAGCTCTTATCAGCCTAGTCATGGTGTTCAGTTACTCATCCGCCGGGTTTGCCGAAATCGCACAACCGACACAGGTGCATCCAGAGCAAGCAGATGTTCAAAAAACCCCTCAGCACATTCAAGAAGCAAAAGAATTGGAACAACTCAGCCCTGAAGAATTTCGCTTGTTAGTCCTGGGATCCCAAATTTATCTTGGTCGGTTTGGATATGGGATTGGCCCTTTCTCGGGGGAGCTCGATCAGCCAACACAAGACGCCTTGCGCGCCTATCAGAAATACGTCGGCATTTCAGAAACGGGAACGATCAATAAGGAAACCCTGGAACACCTCACGGATGATAATAGGACCCTGGACCAGATCCTTCCATTCATCCCAAAATATCGCTTTGAAGATGCGAACTGGGAGGAGATGGTTTCGGCTCATGGGACATGGGCGCTACCGAATCTTCCTGTCAAAGAAGCCCTGCAAACCTCACAAATTTCCTGTCACCGAAAATGGAATTTATGTTCGGTCTCAACCGCAAAATTGGCCCCGGGATATACCGCCACCTTGTTGAGCTATACCAATCTGTACGAGATTGAAACCTGGAATGAAGCAGAAATTGTGACAAAATCTGCGAAAACAGGAACCTGTGTCTCAACAATTTTGCGAATTCGGCATGCAGAACAATCTATTACTCGCCTAACCTCTTTTGAACGATCTGAGACCGACCCGTGCACGACAGTGATCCCGCGCGAAATTCCCATGCAATTGGCCGACGGATCTCAAATCTACCGGGCATTGAAACAGCAAAAAAGTCAAGATGCGCAACAAATCCTACGCGTGAAGCACATCAGGTCATCCAAGGCGTCAGAATCGACCACACCGTAACAGGTTATTCGTTTACTTTTTGTAACTATTTGGCTCTTTAGGCTGAAGGCTGAAGGCTGAAGGCTGAAGGCTGAAGGCTATCACTCATAATGCCTGACGTTTTGTATGGTCACGCTTTTTTGCCCCCTAAAAGCCTTCAGCCTTCAGTCTATCCACCTGGGTAGTTTCTATCTTTTGACCAATTGATAGAGCAACACGGTTTTTGTCGTTGTCTGTTTTGCCGGCGGTCGCGGCCACTCCACGTCAAGGTTCCTCAGAGTCAATTGAAATTTGGAAGCAAAGCAAGATTCAACGGCTTCCACTCCCAGCCGATTGGGATCGCAAAACAACCCAATTCCACCAGTCGGCAAGACCTCTACCAATAACCTACAAATATCCTCAAGAAACTCGTTGTCATAAAAAATTTCGCTGCCCAAAACCAGATCATAACGATCGAGGGGTTTAGAAATCTTGGCCCAATCCAAAATGCACGTATGATAATTAGGGATGGCATTGAGCCGACACGCGTCTTGGATCGAATCCATGACCATCGGCACTTTGTCTGAAAATGTCGGCACCCCCCCTAATTTACCGCAGACCATCCCCGCAAGACCGGTTCCACATCCCAACTCTAAAATTGTTTTCCCGTGTAGTGTATCCGAAAAGAATTCTTGGATGAGATATTCCGATAACGCGACCTCCGAGGCCCACAGGCGATTCCAATAAAACCATTCATTCGATTCGGCATCAAGGCCGCCACACTTCTCCTGCGAGCGAATATGTCGTTTTGATTGAATGACAAGCTGAATCGAGCCAACCTGCGGAAGTACCACTGTTTCAATTTTTGACATGGGGTCTTAAACCTTCCGGGTTTAGCAATTAAAATTGTAAGAAAAATTGGTCAATGGGACAGTTCCAAAACTCGAATTTCTCAAGGGATAATATCATCTGACTTATTCAACCTAGAAGCAGCAGTTGGATCACAAAAGTCCGCGCAAGCTCTTGACGCACCTGGCAAAATAAAAAAAGTCTTATCACCACCGAGGTGACTATGACTTTTTTTATTTCACCATGCACGACAATATCTTACACGTCTTTTTTGCGCCCAACTGCCGTTTCTAGGTTCAATGAATATCCAAGAACAAAAGGGGCTGTTCAAAAAGCCCGTCCAGCAAGGCCGCAGGGCCTTTGGCGCGCAGAGCGTACAGCAGTACGTGAGCACGACAAAGGCCCGAGAACGCCGCTGGCGGACTTTTTCAACAGCCCCTCATTGAAAGGTCTGAAGTAACTGTTCCCAATTTAACACCCTCGTTACTCCAGATGCCGAAAAACACCGGTTCCATGGCTGGTCCATCAGAAAGACCTTAATCCCTCGGCTGACATAATCTTGCACATGCTCAGGATGGTCATCCACTGCAAACACCAACCCTTCAGCCACGTCGGTCTTATCATCGGTGAGATGCAGTTCATCAAAAGGAAACTCATGTCTATGAAGCCACTCTTCTGTTTGCGGTCGCGTACTTGGACGACGAGCCGTAATGATCACAATCCGGAACTGCTGCTGAAGGTGATGTAACGCCAAACTGGCACCTGGCACCACGGGAAGAGTCGGAATACTGCATTCGTGAAAATAGTCAAAGATTTTCTCAATCAATTTCCGATCAATGACACTCCCATCCAATCCCCCAGCACTAGCGTACAGTTCCCCTGGCCATAACTCCCCGGTCAATTCGTGATAAATCCGTTGAACCTCTTGTTCGGCCAACGCCAGCACGTTATCAATATCTACCGCAAACCCTGGTTTCATGTTCACCTTTCGGGGGCTGTTAAAAAAGAATGCCCTGAGTCGTTCCGAAGGGTCCGCCAGCAGCGTTCCCAGCCTCCGCCAAAGCGGCTTCGCGCAGGCAGGTCGGCCCTTTGCCGTGCTCACGTACTATGAGTACGCTACGCGCGCCAAGCCTACTCCGCCGAAGTAGCCTTTGGCTACGAAGGCCAGGAGCGACTGCGGCCTTGCCTGTGGAAGGGCGCATCTTGGCGCGCCTGGGTTGGGCGGGTCAGACAACGAGCCTTTTTGAACGCCCATGGCTATTTAGGTTCTCTCAATTCATCAAATGGTATTGGTCTTATAGAAATTTTTATTTAAATAAAAGATCCCCGCAGCAAGCTGACGGGGTATTCAGAGGAACAATATGATTTTGAAAATCCCCCTACCCCCTTTTTCCAAAGGGGGGACCTAAGCGGTAACCCCGTAGCAAGCTACGGGGAATACCAAGTTCAACAGTCCATTTCATGAAAACGATTCAACAATCATCGGCCCCTTTTTGCAGAATCATCATTTTTGTGGGTCCTGTCAAGATACCATCCGACAGAACTTTTTCGGTACACCAAAGACAGCAAGGGATGAGGCAGTGAAAAAGGTTATTTCGAGGCAAGATTTGAAATGACTTGTGAAGCAGAGGCAGCTTCTAAGGAGCGATCGGTGAGCGCACGATAGGCTTTTTTAATCGTCCCAACGGGGGACACCTGCATTAAAAACGGTGTACGCCAGTCTCCATCTGCCACATCGATTTCTTCGGGAATCAACACGTGTCGAAGTTTCATCTCATAGGCAGCTTGGATTTTTAACGGGACTCCCCCCACCACACCAATTTGGCCAGTTGGCGTAATCGTCCCCGTTAAGACGCGATCTTGTGGCAACGGATCTCCTTTCGCCAGAGCCAAGACACTCAAGCCGATCATTCCCGACAAACTTTCTCCATACATGGTCAAGCCCTGGTGCGGAAGGGTAAGCGTCACAGTCCAAGACTTAGGATCCAAGTGGCTCACCTTTGCGACTTGATCAATCGCTTGTTGAACAGCTCGCTGGGCTCCTGGGGAAAACCGGCCCGGTGATGTGTGAAATTGCACACGAAGACCGTCATGATCACGCCGATGCACAAACTGAATGGTCACCTCAGCCACCACACCAATTTGCTCCCAATGCTTATTGAGGGTCGTCCCTAAAATAGGAACTGTCACACGCTGAACGGAATTCGGCGGGACCGGTTCAGCCGCTACAATCGGAGCAGCCAGGCACCACGACAAGATAACGGTCAAAAAACTGAGTATGAAGATACGACGAACCCAGTGAGGGTGAAGAACGGTATTCTGAACTCGAAAGTCCCAGCACCAAAAGATCGTCGAAGATTTTTCCTGATTCGCGACCATCGTATCTATCCCCTTTGAAATCCTTCTTTCGCTTTTTCGGGAAAAAGACGTATCAACTTGATACCGAAAAACAGCCGTTGGGCGAAAAAAAACCCCTACGATTTTTGGTCTTTATCGTGAAAGAGAAACAGTCGTGGTCACTTTGGTGGTGATGACACTTTTTTCTGTTTTTCGAGGGGCGCCAAGCGCTTGCGGGGGACTGTTGTGACCCAACGGTGGTTTCTCGGAGCCTGTCCGGGATTAGGGACCGTCGCGAGGGAATGCTGGTTTGAGTCAGATGTTTCGATCGTGTGAGGCAAATAGTGGAACTATTCAACGAAAACGGGGAATGTTCAAAAAGCATGCCCTCGCGGAGGCGGGGGACCGTCCAGCAAAGCCGCAGGGCTTCCCGGCCTTCGTAGCCAAAGGTTACTTCGGCGGAGTAGGCTTGGCGCGCGGAGCGTACACGGAGTACGTGAGCACACCAAAAGCCCGAGAACGCAGCTGGCTTGTCTGCCGTAGCCTTGGCGAAGGCTGGCGGCTTTTTCAACATTTCCAGAAAAGGATCAGAAAATCTGGCCAACTCCAGCGCACCCACAGAAGATTCGTCTAATCTCAGACAGGCTCCTAGGTTCCCACCTTTCTGAATTTTTCTCAGCTTGATCGCAGCCAATACCTTGACCAAGTTTCTTCAACTTTTACCAGGTTCCTGGAACCGATACCATCGCCAATCAACTGAAGGGCACCTCTAAAAACCAGGCATTTTTTGTGAGGGCAAGGAAGCCGCGCGCGGAAAACCGGAGTGTATGGGCGAATACATGAGGATTTGAGCACGCGGCTGACGCCGCCATCACGGAAAAGGACGGTTTTTAGAGGTGCCCTGAATATGTTGGAAGGTTTCTGCCTACAAACCGATAAGGAAAGTATGAGGAAAAACCGCAAATTGGTGAAAAGAATAAGGCCCAAATTTAAGAAGCCTTAGAGGGAAAATTTTTCCACGAGGCGCCACCCGCCCCGGTGCCCCCTCGTGGCACAGCCCACGCAGCAGCGTGATTTCGTCACGCTGCTGCGTAGAGGGTCCTCTCATGAATCATGTACAGGACATTCATCCGCAAAGCGATGACCATCGAAACCTTCACGATCGTACGGGGCCTTTCTGTATTGGGAGTTGAAGTGTCGACAAAGGTGGAGTTCTAGAAATTTCAGGGATCTGAACGTTGTATTCCCCAAAACTCTCATGAGACACCTACCGTTACGATTGTACGGCCCGCCTCATTGTCCTATCTGATACACGCCTACGGACCCAATCACCTTTGAGCCTGTCTGAGAAAAAATGCCTGGGCGCTCTACTCCTCTTTTGGGGCGTCGCGGCTGAGGAAGCGGCGTAATTATCATAGAAACGGCGGTTGGGCGTAAAAAAGACGTGTAAGATATTGGCGTGCATGATGAAATACAAAAAGTCGTGGTCACCTGGTGAAGAGACATTTTTTTATTTTGCCAGGCGAGCTTAGGGTCCGTCACGAAATAACCGGGACAATTGGGAGGCCCAGATTTGTGATCGGGGCAAGGCGCGACGAGGGAGCAGAGCGGGGCTCTGTGACCGAGGAGCAACGCCGCCCCGGGCCAAAGATGGGCCTCCCCGGAGGGCCGGACGCTTTTGGGCTCCGCCGGCGTCGCTCATCGCTTCCATACTCCCGGTATGCGCGCTCTTCGCTCCTTGGCTCGCTCCAAAATCGTCTCGGCCAATTGTCCCGGTTATTTCGTGACGGACCCTGAGAGCTTGCGCGGACTTTTGTGATCCAACTGCGGTTTCTAGGATTATTCTTGGGAGAGACGAACACTCCGCAGACGATTAATCGCCGCGGCAATTTCATAAGGGCGGGGTCGCGCAAAATTTCCAGGATGGTGCCCCGGCTTGTAATACGGATCTAGGCAATCCAACCCTTCTTGAGTAAAAATCTCATCCACCATGGCAACAGCATCTGCGATACGAAATCGAGAACGTGTTGTTCGTTGCACAAGTAACTGAATGGCATATCCAACCGCTCGCGTTTGACTCACATCCACCAACTGTTCCACACCACTCAAATCTATAGCATCATGACCAAAGGCCACATGATGCAGAGCCTTGGCATCTATCTTCGTATCGCGTTTCCCTGATGAGGAGTCCACGCTATCCATGTGGATCATTCGTGAACGAACGGAAGCAAAAAGCGACACCACTTCCATACGACGTTGGGTTTTTTGTTCATTCGCTATCCGATGAGCTTCTGCTGTCATGGTCACCGGCTGAAACTCTCGCATCATGATCACGGTATCGGCGACATCGAAATAATCACCACATCCACCCATGACCAGAATCGTCGAGACGCCATGCTGATCATACAGTTCCCGAATCCGATCAATAAACGGCGTAATAGGTTCATGGGTTTTTGGGACTAACGCTTGCATCCGCGCATCACGCACCATGAAATTGGTCGCGGAGGTATCTTCATCCAACAACAGAACCGTGGCATTCACTTCGATCGCTTCAAGAATGGTCGCCGCTTGACTGGTGCTGCCACTCGCATTATCAGTCGAAAAATGGGTAGTGTCCTGACCAAAAGGAAGATTCGTGATGAACCCACTGATATCCACCTGTTCAATGCGTCGTCCATCTTCTGCCCGCGTTTTCACCGCATGACTCACCGTGACCACATATTCCCGCCCATCACCAGGAATGTGCGGATATACCCCACGTTCCAAGGCACGCAGCAGCGTAGACTTTCCATGATAGCCTCCTCCTACAATAAGGGTGACGCCCTTGGGAATGCCCAATCCCCTCAACTTCTGGGTGGATTGGCCTTGTTGTTCAACAACATGAGGGAGGGGAATCCTCACTCGAAGAGAGTCAGGGGACAGAAAGGCGTGGGCACGACTACCTTCCAGCGGTCGATCTGAAGCACCGCTGGCACGTGCTAATAGTGAATCATCAGCCACAAATGCAATGAGACCCAGGGAGTCAAGTTGTTCTCGGATAGCCTCCTGATTTTCCACGCAATCCACGAAAGCCCTTGCTCGTTGTTGATCCAGAGCGTCCCACTTCATACTTTTAGTAACGATGTGTGGCAACTCCTGACACAACATGGCTTCAGCCTGGCGACCCAGAACTGTCCGGCCCTGGGCAGGCAAACCAACTTCCATCCTCGCTTCAATCCACTGTTCTGTCACCACCATCGCGGTTCGTTCCAACACCTCTTGGCCACCCACATCGATCGATATGAGGCCACTTTTTCCAATACCTCGATGCCCTTGACAGATCACACGTATGGACTCGTCTACGGTTCGTATCAAAAAATCTTGCAACGCAATGCGCCGGGTCTTATTCGAAAAAAGATCGGGAGGAATCTTAGCAACCGTGGATGGAACACGAACGCGAATCTTGGAAGGAGCAGCAAAGGGATCTCCCTGCACATGATCAATACACACAGTACAGTGGGTATGGACAAAAGCCCCGGCAAGATCCTTATAGGCCTTATACCCTCGTCCATCGATACGGGCTAATGTATTTCGCAAATCATCAAAGGTAGGCATGAAGAGCAGTGAAAACCGAAAATTTCTTAGCTCGGGGAATCAACCTTCTTCGTTAGATGGATATTCGACAACTGTTCGAGAGCCAACATCAGAGCATGCGTCCCGGCTCGACCATGCCCATAGGCTTGCACGATCAGGTATAACTGGTGCACCAGCGCTAATCCTGGAAGGACCAGCCCCATTCGCTTGGCTTCTTCCAGCGCCAATCCCATGTCTTTCACAAAATGTTCGACAAAGAAGCCAGGGTTGAAATTTCTCTGCAGAATTTGTGGAGCTAAATTATCCAGCGTCCAGCAGGCGGCTGCGCCACCTCGAATGGACTGAAGCATTGTCTCCAAATCCAAGCCGGCTCGATACCCATACAACAAGGACTCGCACACACCAACCATCGTCCCGGCAATGGTGATCTGATTGCACAATTTCGCATGTTGCCCAGCACCGGCTCGACCTTGATGGATAATTGTTTTACCCATGATTTCAAACAGTGGACGAACCGCTGCGGCAATGTCCGATTCACCCCCTATCATGATTGACAAGGTTGCCTGCTGCGCACCCACATTACCACCGGATACCGGAGCATCAATACAGTGAGCATCCCTCGTCTGGCACGCATCATGAATTTCGACAGCAAGGCTGGGAGGCGACGTCGTCATGTCGATCAACACCATATCAGATCGAAGGTGATTCAGAAGACCGGATTCACGGAAATACACCTCACGAACATCGTGCGGAAACCCAACCATGGTAAATACCACATCAGCCTGTTCCACGACATGTGCGGGAGATTCTCCCCACTGAGCACCTTGTTCAAGCAAGCCTTCGGCTTTTTGACGTGTTCGCGAATAGACGGTGATAGGATACTGTTTCTCCAGTAAGTGTCCGCACATCGCCGCACCCATCACACCTGTGCCAATCCACCCGAGTCGAAGTGGTACAGGAAGGACAAATGATTGGCTAGGCGACATGGGGCGTAAACGAAAGGTTACCTAGGGCGTAGAGAAGGTTGCTGTTGAGTCAAACAGTGAATGGTGCCAAACCCCCACACTAAATCGACGGCATGGATCCCAACAACAGGGCGATCCCGGAAAAGGTCACTCAAAATTCCCAGAGCCAGTCGATCATGAGGATCATTAAAAGTGGGTACGAGTACCGCCGCATTGGCAATGTAAAAATTGGCATAACTCGCGGGCAATCGACGGCCATCGAACCATAACGGACTGGGCATGGGCAACGGGATGATTTCAATTTTCGCCCCATCTTCCAATCGGGCACTATCAAGACGTTCTCGATTTTCGGCTAATGACCGGTAGTTCTCGTCGTGGATATTGCGCTCTTGGCACAGCACGACAGTGTGTTGATCGACAAATCGACAGATGTCATCAACATGCCCATGTGTGTCATCACCCGCAATGCCTTTGTTCAACCACACCACATTGGTCGCGCCAAATGATTGGCCGAATATCATTTCATAATCATCTCGACTTATGCCAGGATTACGCACTTGGATATGAGCATCAAGCAAGCACTCATCAGTGGTGAGTAGTGTGCCGGTGCCATTGACGTCGATACACCCTCCTTCAAGTACCACTTCCCTTCCCTGGAATGGGATCGGCAATAATTTACAATTCAAACGCTTCGACACGCGAACTGGAACCTGATTGTCTTTTTTCCAATCGGGATAGCGAGCCCAACCATTGAATCGAAACCGAGCGATGGCGGTTTCAGAATTTGGCGGATCCTGCTTAACAAAAATGGGACCAAAGTCGCGGGTCCATCCGCGGTTCGTGGGAATGCGAAAAAACTCAACCTTGCCTAAATTGGTGCGAGCCCGGCGAAGAAAGCGCTTGGCCCGATCTTCATGAACTTTCGAATTGACAAGAATTCGGACCTTTTCTCCATCCGCCAACTTCCGAACAATCTCCGCATACACCCAATGGATGGCCGCCAATTTCCCGGGCCAATCCGAAGCATTATGCGGCCACCCCAACCACGTGGCCTCATGCAACTCCCACTCCGCCGGCATTCTCCACCCCAAAAACGAAGGCATTCGGCTGGAAGACCCAATTCCAATCCCAGGATTTTTCTTTACCCTCGCCCTCGAAGGGAGAGGGCAAGGGTGAGGGATTTCTATTTCTTGAAGAATTTTCCCAAGGACAGCGTCAGTAAGATTCAAAACCTCATGATTCCAATATCGAAGAACGTGATATCCTAATTTCTCTAATTCTTTTGTACGCCGTTCATCGGGCTCTTGGTTCTTTGTATGTTGTCCATCATCAACTTCTACGACAAGACTTCGCTCAGGACAATAAAAATCGACGATATAAGGCCCTACTGGATGTTGCCGACGAAACTTAACTCCGCCTAGCTGGCGATCTCGCAATTTTTGCCACAATACTCCTTCAGCATCTGTCGGACGCCGGCGCGTGCCTTTGGCTAGATTGCGTGTCGGTGAAAGTGGCTTCTTCAAACTTCCCCCTCACCCTACCCTCTCCCCCTCCAAGGGGGCGAGGGGATCAGAATGACGTTTCACATGGATCACAAATTATGGCCAGACTTTTTCACTCCCTCGCCCTCGAAGGGAGAAGGCTAGGGTGAGGAATTGACTCCCCACTTGATATATATTTGTGAGTAGAGGTACTGAGAATGATCTGGCCTTGAGTATCAGAACTATTTGATTTTCCCGATTCCCTCTCCCTCGAAGGGAGAGGGTTAGGGTGAGGGATTTCTATTTCTTGAAGAATTTTCTCAAGGACTGCTTCAGTGAGCTTCAAAACCTCATGATTCCAATATCGAAGAACGTGATATCCTAATTTCTCTAATTCTTTTGTACGCCGTTCATCGGCCTCTTGGTTCTCTACATGTTGTCCACCATCAACTTCTACGACAAGACTTCGCTCAGGACAATAAAAATCGACGATATAAGGCCCTACTGGATGTTGCCGACGAAACTTAACTCCGCCTAGCTGGCGATCTCGCAATTTTCGCCACAATACTCCTTCAGCATCTGTCGGACGCCGGCGCATGCCTTTGGCTAGATTGCGTGTCGGTGAAAGTGGCTTCTTCAAACTTCCCCCTCACCCTACCCTCTCCCCCTCCAAGGGGGCGAGGGGATCAGAATGACGTTTCACATGGATCACAAATTATGGCCAGACTTTTTCACTCCCTCGCCCTTGTGGGGAGAGGGTTGGGGTGAGGGGTTAACCCTTTTCCTTCTTAACACTCCCCATTATCGTCTTCATCTAAGAATCGTTTGGTGATGCCTCCATACGCATCGACCCGACGATCGCGGAGGAAGGGCCAATGGCGGCGGACCTTTTCCACTCGGCCAAGGTCTATCTCCGCAAGCAACACTTCCTCTTTATCTGTTGACGCTTCGGCTAAGACACTTCCAAATGGATCACAAATAAACGAGCTTCCCCAAAATTCAATGCCCTCCTCGCCGTCCTCGGGTTTTTCATACCCAACACGATTCACCGCGGAAACAAACACGCCATTGGCAATGGCATGGCTGCGTTGAATCGTTTGCCACGCCTCACGTTGTGTCGCGCCCTCTTGCGATTTTTCTGAAGGATGCCAGCCAATCGCTGTCGGATAGAACAACATCTCCGCACCTTGAAGCGTGGTCAACCGAGCAGCTTCGGGAAACCATTGATCCCAACAAATCAACGTTCCGATTTTCCCCACACTCGTTTGAATCGCCTGAAACCCTTTATCCCCTGGAGTGAAATAAAACTTCTCATAGTAGGCCGGATCGTCGGGAATGTGCATCTTGCGATAGAGACCTGCCATTGATCCATCGCGATCAAGCACGACCATCGAGTTATGATAAATTCCAGCCGTTCGCCGTTCAAAAATCGGTACAATAATGACGACCTTATTCTGCTTGGCAATCTTGCTTAAGGCATCAGTGGAAGGCCCAGGCACAGGTTCTGCCAAATCAAAGAACGCGGTTTCTTCTTTTTGGCAAAAATATTGGGACAGAAATAACTCCGGAAGGCAAATAAGTGTTGCCCCACCTCGAGCTGCTTCCTCGATCTTGCCCACAGCCCGATCAAGGTTTTCTTGTGATTCAGGTGAACAGGCGAGTTGGACAAGGCCTACACAAATCTTTTTGTGCAAGTTCATGAGAAACTAATCCGAGCCATCACGACACACCACTTGGGTTCTTGTGACGATCTTGAAGTCGGCTGATAGTCCCCTCTCCCCCACCGCCGCATGCTGTTTCCATATGTGGCTCGAATAATGGGGTCAACCGTCAGAGGGTTCAGTTTCATCATCAGGCTCCTTTATACATACAGGGAACTCAATGGCAAGCTTACGAGACTGTTTGGTCAAGTAAGAGGGAAGATGGCTGGGGAATCGCCAACTCGGCCGGTTCTTCAGCAGAAAGCATTTGAAGGGTCATCCCATTGAGCGTATCGCGGACAACTTGATCGCGCTGTTGCAACAGCGTACCGACAGGGTCAATCGTGTTTTGATCACGTTCCACCGGAGGATATTCCCTGTGACACACCAATTGGAGAATTTCTAACACGAATACTTGATCGGGCGGTCGTCCCAACATCATGCCCTTGGGTTCCACCGTGCGATAGACCAATCCGTGATCGATGAAATCCTCCACGATGTCTTCCAGCGCGGAGAGTGGCACCCCAAGTTTAGTAGCCAATTCCTGTTCCTGATAGGGTGGCTCATGACCCAAATATCGACGGGTCATATGGACTAACATGGTCAGTGCGAGGTGCTCACGAAACGCCGCAGTATTTTGCTTCCACCGTAACCTGGTCAAATAAGCCGAGGGGTGTTGATGATAATACGCAACCTGAGCCCCAGTTAAGACAATGAGCCATCCGACATACACCCAAATGAGAAAAATAATCAGGATGGCAAAACTTGAGTACACCGCGCTATACCGCACCGATCCCGAAACGAATGAGGCAAAGATCATACCCGCAAATTGCCAGAGAATTCCGGCCGTCACTCCTCCAACAAAAGCTGAAGAAATTTGGACTTGCGTGTTTGGGACAAATTTGTAGAGAAGACTAAATCCCACACAAAGCAAAGCAAAAGGCATGAGGGTCGTCGCCCACCCTAACGCGGTACCCAGTGGCTCAATTTTCAAAATCCATTGGACTAGCCAATGACTTTGCGCCGAGGCCGTCGAGGCAAAAACGGTAAAGATGAGCACAGGACCAACGAGTACCACACTCAAATAGTCCGTAAACTTCCTTGCGAGAGGACGCGAGTGCCGGACGCGCCATATGTGATTGAGCGCTTCTTCGATTTTATCGATCAGCGAATACGTGGTATAAAACAACCCGGCGACACCAACTGCGCCCAAGGCACCAACTTTAAGGTTATTCACAAACTCAATAATGCGCGCGGAAATTTCCGCGCCTTTTTCGCCTAAGGGTTCCAGGCCCTGTGCAAGGATGGGCTCGATTTGCTGATGGACTCCAAAAGCCTTCAGCACGGAAAACGTCACGGCCAAAAATGGGACAAGGGATAACAGAGTGGTGGACACCAGACTTGTCGCACGAATACTCAACGCTCCGTCACGGAAGTCTGAAAAAGCCACGACAACAAGGCGAAGGGTCCGAATGTAAAATGACGCCCAGCCTCGAAGGGTACCCAAATCGGGAAGCCATAAGCCCCGCCGCAGAAAATTTTCAATTTGAGAAATAAGACTCATGAGTGGGATACCTGAAAACTCAATTTTATGGAAATTTCGAACGTAATAAGAATAAATACTCTTAACCAATCAAGGCTACAATGGACACAGCGTAATGTCCAGGAAAAAGGCAAAAACCCTTGCACCACGCTGAGGTGCTAATCTGAGTTTGTCTGGAGCCACCAAAATTTTTTACCATACCAAAAACTATGGGACGTTCCTTGTTTCTTTGTCTGATTTTTCCCTTCTGGGCTTGACATGGGTGCGACAACGAATCAGCGTGGGATAGATCCATGCGAGAGGTTCGAGAAGCCATCAAGCATAGTGAATACGATTATGCGGAAGGCGAGTTGCTTAAAGCCCTGCCCCTGGCAGAAATTTTGGGAGAGCCAGACAGGCGGCTCGCGTCGGTCTTGTATCAACTGGGGAAAGTGTATCGCAGGCAAAAGGACTTCACGAAAGGCGAACCGTATTTCTGGCGGGCCATACCCATCTGGGTAAAATTCGTTGGAGCTGAGCATCCTGAAATGGCCACGAGTCTCACAGGTCGCGCCTGACTGTATGAAGCCAAACATGAATATCAAAAAGCGGAGCCCCTCGTAAAATAGGCGCAAAAAATTCTGGAAAATGCCTTTGGAATGGATCATCCCAAAATTCTACCGATTCTGGAAGATTATTCTTTCTTATTGAAGCTCATGAATCGCGACGAAGAGGCCAAGAAACTTGATGCCGGGCGGAAACAATTTTAACGAAATAAATTTTAGATGAACCCTGCCCCATTAACCACCCGTCAACAACTCATGGACTTGCTCACCCGGCATGCGTGTACTGCTCGGGATCTGGCCGGCCAAGTTCACCTGGCCGAACGACTGGTGGAAGACCACCTGGCTCATATTATGCGTTCACTTGAACGCAGCACGTCACAACAATTTGTCATGGAAGAACCAGAATGTCAGGATTGCGGGTATGCGTTTCGGAATCGAACTCGCCTGAAAAGACCAAGCCGTTGCCCACGCTGTCGGAGTGAAGGGATCACATCACCACGATTTTCTATCGTCGCGAAACAATCAAAGAAGAAAAAATAAGTTCATGGCCGAGAACACGTGCCCACCGTCGCACAATTCCCCTTAATTACAGACAGGGAGTCCTTTTGGATGACGATTTTCTACCTACCTGGCTCGCAGCCCGTTTCGCTTGATCGAGATTGTCTTTGGCTTTTTCATAATACGTCGGTTCCAAATCAATGGCTTTTTTAAAACACGACATCGCACGCCGTGGCTGCCCTGCTTCAAGGAGCGCAATCCCAACATTATTATAGGCCTTGGCCTGATTCGTACTTTTTTTAAATGCATCAAAGGCTTGGGGAAAACGGCCGAGCTTTGCCAGAGCCAAGCCCAAATTATTTGCAACCTTGGGCGAGTCAATGCCTGCCTGCATGGCCTGGTAAAAGGTTCTTGCCGCTTGACGATAGTGCCGATTCATATAATGGGCCATCCCCAAGTTATTTAAGACCGCCCCTTCTCGTGGTTGGATGGCCAATGCCGCTTTGTACGCCTCAATGGCCGACAGATGAAGATGGCGTCGGTCGGCCATAATTCCCAAGTAATTGTGGGAACGCCAAAGTTTGGGGTTCACGTTAAGGGCATTCCGGAAGGCTTGATCGGCACCAAATAAATCCCCTTGGATTAACAGGGCCTGCCCCTGGCCTTCATAGGCCAAAGCGAACTGATCATCCTGGTCAAGAATCTTTTGGAAATGCTTAGAGGCCTCTTTGGCTTGCCCATTCTGGAGCAACAAGATCGCCATCTTATACCGAATGCGTGTCCGTTCTGGCTCCTTTGCCAACACCTGTCCGTATTGCGCCACGGCCAATCCGAATCGGCCCTGCCGCATATGGGCATCCCCAAGCTTCTCATGGTCTTCAACCGTCATATCTGGCAAAGTACTAAGAGGCTCTTGTTGCTCAATGCCAGCCTTTTGCTTTTCGAGGATTTGCTCGTAATTCCCATCCGGGGTCTTAAATTGACCGGTCCATTCCGTGGCGCATCCAGAATAACCTCCTAAACACATGCTACAAAAAATAACGAATAAGTATGTTGGTAGACATTTCATATCACAATCCTTTGTCATTGACCTGAAAGGACTACAATCTTCCACATTTCATCACTGTCACTACTCTCCCCCCATTGCAGGGAGAAGATTCCGCATCAATCGAATAGCTCCAGGCCCAATAATCACCACCAACAACGCCGGAAATATGAAGGCAATCAGCGGAAGCATCAACTTCACCGGTAACTTGGCGGCTAATTCCTCTGCCTTTAATCGTCGGTTCGTTCGCATTGAATCTGAATGGACTCGAAGTGCCTGCCCAACACTGGTCCCAAACCGGTCGGTTTGAACCAGCAAGGCAATTAAACTTCGAATCTCCCCAAGATCCGTTCGCTCCCCCAAATTTCGTAATGCTTCTCCGCGGGAAAAACCTGCTCGCAATTCTAAGCTCACAATTTGAAACTCTTCACTTAATGCAGGGTGACCGGTATTAATTTCTTCGCCAACCCGTGCAAGAGCTTGATCGAGTCCAAGGCCAGCTTCAACACATACCACCATCAAATCCAAGGCATCGGGAAAACCATCTGACAGTTTTTCCTTTCGTCCCTTCACCGCGAATGACAGCCAGAGTTGGGGCACCTTAAATCCCCCTAATGCACATCCCGCAATTAAGAGAGGCACATAATTTGAGGGAATATCCTTGACCACCTCAGTTCCAAAGATAAAAAACAACAGTCCGAACACTACCGCACAAAACAGTTGACTGCCTAAGAACATGAAAGGGGCTGCAACCCCTCGATAGCCCGCGGTGATCAAGGTTTTTCGAAGTCGAGACGTCTCAGCCTGATCTTTGGGTTTGGTGGCATGCCCCAACCGTTCCAAGAGTTTAAAAAACGCTCCACTGAGATACGCGACTCCTTTTTGCGCCTCCGTCGTCTCGACCTCGGGTGTTTTCCCTCGAATGCGTTCGCCCCAATTCTTGGCCGTTTGCCGTGAGCGAATGTTAGAAAAAACCCCCACCATGACAAGCAGGGTCACCATGAAAAGCATGATGCTGATCAACAACGCTTGATCCATCGTTCAACTCACACCTTAATCGCAATCATCTTTTTCATCAGGAGTCCCCCAATGACGAGGTTGACTCCGGACACGGTCAACATATTCACTCCGAGAGGGTCCGTAACCAAAAGTTCCATATAGGCGGGGCTGAGATTCCACAATAATCCACCAACTCCGAACGGCAAAAGAAACAAGATTAGACCAGACAGACGTCCTTCAGCCGATATGGCTTTGATTCGTCCTAACAATTCAAATCGTTCCCGAATGAGACGGCTAATCGATTCTAGAATCTCCGCCAAATTCCCCCCTGTCTCTCGTTGGACAATTAAAGCGGTGACAAAGAAACGAAGGTCAACACACTCAATGCGATTCGACAGGTTTTTCAATGCCTCACCCACCTCAATTCCAAAGGAAATTTCTTCGACCGCTCGATTAAATTCAGGCCCTATTGGATCCGGAAATTCATCCCCGACCATCTTCATACCCACCCCAAAAGCATGCCCCGCACGCAATGACCGTGAGACAAGGTCAAGCGCATCAGGCAATTGACGTTGAAACTCATGAAATCGTTGGCTGCGCTGCCTTGCCATATAGACAAAGGGTAAACTCCCCCCACCGATAGTCGCTAGAAGCATAATGAGAAGGTTGGTATTTTTAAATGCCGCAATGCCTAATCCAAGAAACGCAAAAACCCCTGTCAGAAGCATGAAGACTCCAAGGGGCATGGAACTGTTCGCCTGCTGAAGGGTACGTTCAATCGAATCTAATCGAGGCAAACGAGCCAACAAGGCGTCCAGCCAGGGAAGCCCACCTGCTGCCCTCTTACGCAACACTTCGACTTGATTAGCTGCTGATCGCGTTGACGGAGCCTGAGCAGCCCCACGTAATCGACGTTTCAGTGCCTTGGTTTTGGGATTGAGATAAGCATGATAAGCAGAACGCCCACCTTCAAAGAAGAGTAGCAGGGTCAGAAAAATGCCCAAGCTGATAAATAGCGTCATATGATGATCTCTTCCCTGCTTGTCAAAACCATGTAAACCCCATTCCGAAGCCTACCGATTGATACAGGACCTGTTGAATATTGCACTCCAATAGCCAATCAAAGCTCCAGATGAGCCAAGCATCGTCAAGGGGAGGGAATGTTCAAAAAAGCGGATCAATCCCAATTTTGGTGGAGTAAGGCGAAACCCTATTACACTCCGCCCGTATCACCCCTCGTCCATTGTCATTTTGACCCTTGGGAGAACTCTCCCCCATTCCCCCCCGGGTCACGTTCTTTCGGGCCAAGAGATTTCTCCTTACACTCGAAATGACAGAAGGAAGCCTTCTAGTTGTTCATCCAACCAGACTTGCTCCTTACCACTTCCGCCTCTTGTCATTTCGACCCTTGGGAGAAATCTCGCCATTCCTGCCACGCCTGAGCAGGCTGTTCACCCCTCAACACGGTCCCCATGACCTGCGGCGGGCCATGGAATAGGTCCCAATTCCACCAAAATTGCAACTGGTCCAAAAAAGCATGCCCTGAGTCTTTCCGAAGGGTCTCTCCAGCCCTGTCCTGAGCAGAGTCGAAGGAAAGGCCGCAGCCATTTTGACGCGCGGAGCGTACTCTTAGTACGTGAGCACGGCAAAAGGGCGAGAACGCCGCTGGTGGCTTTTTTCAACATTCCCATACAGCGTTACACTTCATAAACCTTCAGGGGGTCAAAGATTTCTGGAGACAATTCAATCCCCAAGGCTTGGAATTTCTGCGCGAACTTCGGCCTCACGCCAGTTGCGGCGAACTTTCCTATGACCTTTCGTTCTTCCGTGATGCCAGTCTGCTCAAATGTAAAAATTTCCTGGAGCGTGATAATTTCACCTTCCATGCCCGTGACCTCTTGCAAACTGGTTATCTTTCGAGACCCGTCCGACAAGCGAGTCAATTGAAGGACCACGTCAATGGCGGAACTAATGTAATGGCGAAGTCCTTTCGTACTGATATTCAACCCAGCCAATGCCACCAGTGTTTCGATCCGAGTTAAACAATCTCTCGGCGTGTTGGCATGGATCGTGGTGAGAGACCCATCATGCCCCGTGTTCATGGCCTGAAGCATATCCAATGTTTCCGCCCCCCGGCATTCTCCCATCACAATCCGATCAGGTCGCATTCGCAAACAGTTCTTCACCAAATCCCGCTGAGTGACCTCACCCTTTCCTTCGACATTGGGCGGACGGGTCTCTAACCGAACGACATGATCTTGGCGAAGCTGCAACTCGGCGGCATCTTCGATGGTAATAATTCGCTCATCATCAGGGATAAAACTAGACAATATATTTAAGATAGTAGTTTTCCCGCACCCTGTTCCACCGGAAATAATGACATTCAACCTGGCCTGAACAATCCCCTCCAGCAACTCTGCGATTTCCGGCGTCAATGATCGTTTATTGACCAAATCGCTAATCTGCAGTTTATCTTTACTGAACTTCCGAATGGAGATTGAGGACCCATCCAAGGCCAAAGGCGGGATAATCGCATTGACCCGTGACCCATCCGCAAGACGGGCGTCACACATTGGGGACGACTCATCAATTCGACGACCGATAGCCGAAACAATTTTTTCAATGACTTTGCGTAAATGGGCTTCGTCACGAAACTTTACATCAGTCAGTTCAAGTTTCCCGGCACGCTCAACATAGATTTGGTCGGCACGATTTACCAGGATGTCGTTGATCGTGGGATCCTGCACCAAAGGCTCAAGCGGACCCAGCCCCATGACCTCATTTTGAATTTGGGAAATGAGTTGCTCGCGTTCTCGAGTATTAAGGGGAATCGACTCCTGATCGAGAAGATGCTCGACAAGATTACTGAGTTCGGCTTTCAGGAGATCAGGATCGAGTTTGGAGATAACGGAGAGATCGAGAGATTCGATCACTTGACGGTGCAAGCGATGGTTCAGATCACCAAGATCCGCAACCCCGATACCACTTTCATCCCAGTTTGGACTAAACACGGCTTTGCGGTTCCTTCAGGCGATGAGAGAGTTAAGACGCTTGAACTTGTTTAGGTTTGGCTCGACCACCCATAATGCCACGCAAACGCCCAACCCAATTCGAGCTTTCCTTTTTGTCTTCATTCCCATACCCCATCGAGACAACCATATCGTGGTAGGCCCGTGTGATCAGAGAGCGAGGCGATGCTAAAACAAGGGGGGTCCCATTATTAATAGCCCCACTAGATGCAGGGTAGTCATTGGCAATAACCCAAGATGTTTTTAATTTCAGAGCATCCTCCGTTTCCTTGAGAACCTCTTTTTCGTCAGAACTATACCGATTAAACACGATCTTCACTTTGCCTCCGTCAACCCCCGAGTTTCGAAGGAGGTCAAGAATGCGTTTCGTTCGATGTACCACCGGCACAATGAGCGTTGACACCACCAAGACGGTCGAAGAGATTTCTACTGCCTTTTTCGTGGAAAGATCGAGCACATGGCCACAATCGATGACCACCTGGTCAAACAAAGACTGAAGCACCTTCAGAATGGGCTCAATCGAATCAGGGGAAAGACGACCACTACTGAGATCGTCATACCCTGAGGGGAGAATACGAATCCCTGATGAATGCTTTAACAGAATTTGATTGAGAAGCGCGGCATCTAACCGAGAAAGGTCAGATGCAATATCACGTAGACTATTCGCCGTCTGAATATCAAAAAATATGGCTAAATCACCACCATGCTGATTCACTTCAACCAACACGACTGATCGGCTTGAAGCGACTTTTTGAAGGCTTAAAGCCAAATTAACGGCCACACTGGTTGTCCCGACACCACCCTTACCCCCAAGGACACTGATGATATTGCCGATTTTTTTCTGTGGTTCTTGAGGGGTGGGATGGCATCGGATGACACATTTCTTCAATGCAACTTCAATATCATCCCGTTGAAGGGGTTGAGGAAAAAATTCTTTGGCCCCTGTCCTCAACGCTTCAAGCAACAACGAGGAATCCGTCCGAGGCGACGTGAGAAATATTTCTCGCCCATCGACTTCTTGGATCACTGATTCTACAAAAGCGAAGGTTTTCGCGGGATCCTCATCAAGCTCCAAAATCACGAGTCGGGGCACGGCTGTTTCATTGGGTTCTTTCACCCGAAATTCTGGGTGGGCATCAAGAATGTCTTGGAACGTCTTCTTGACGGCTTCCTGATAAATCACCAAGTCTACAAGAATATGGGCCGACACGTTGTCGCGCTTTTTCCCCTCTTTGTCGGCACCGAGCCGAACTGGGGTCCATGATTGCTGGCTCATTTTTTCTTCTTACCTCCACCCGCCTTCGAGCCTTTTTTTGCATTCCCTGCAAAAGGAGGTTTCTCAAAGAATTCTCGATAGCGCGTCACCGCTTTTACACCCACATCCCCATCTAGCCCCTCGACTGGCTCTAAACGACCAGGGGACTCAGGATTTAAGATTTGGCTATCCCGAGCCACCTTCTGAGCCATCCCAAAATCTCTGGATAACTTCGTGGGCTGAGGAGCAGTCGGGGACAAGACTTGGTCTCGTTTCCCCATTTCAATCGGACGCTGTCCGTAGTTCTCAGTCATCACTGGCCACACCAGACACCCTTCGAGTCCAAAACAGAAAAGCGTCAGCAAAAGCCCATTCAACAATAGCCGTTTATTCATAAATCCCCGCCCAATTCTTCTAAGGAGCAAGATGTCCAAACTGCCCCTCCAGCCCTCCTCCGAGACTTACAGGAGCAGGAGGAGTCACAGCACTCGTTTCTGAAGATGCCGAATTTTCTGACCCCGGCAAACTCTGCGGTTTCCGCCCTTCCATATACCCCATCAGCATCAGTTCAAAGTCGTTAGGCTCCAAATAGGCATCGGTGGGGAGTGGTTGTGTCTTCTTATCCAAGGGCTTGACTAAATGAGCCGTCACAATAATCACTAATTCAGTTTCATTTTTTTGAAAACTCGTACTTCGAAACAAGGCACCGAGAATTGGCAAATCGCCTAAGACTGGATACTTATTAATTGATTCCTGAATGTTCTCTTGCATAAGACCCGCAATAGCAATACTTTGCCCATCCATTATCTCAATGACTGTTTCGACTTTCCGAGTCAGAATGGCAGGGATTTGAAAGCTTTGAGATTGAATGCCGCCTGAAAAATCTAACTCAGATGCCTCTGGCGCAATTTTTAATGCGATTTTTCCATTACTCAATACGGTAGGACTAAAGTTCAAGCTGACTCCGAATTCTTTATAGTCGATTGTCGTTACCCCAAAGGCTTGAGGAACAGGAACGGGAAACTCCCCTCCCGCAAGAAAATTGGCTTCTTGCCCACTTATGACAACCAAAGTGGGTTCAGCAAGAATCTTGGTTAAGTCATGTCGCTTCAACGCATCTAAAAAGACGGTTAATTGGTCCTTCCCAATACCAAATCCAAAAACATAATTCGTTGCCGCCGAGGTAAAAAGCTGCAACACGCCATCATCATCGGTATCGAACGAGCTTAAATCGTTGAGAGTTCCAATTGAGAAGCTCTCCTGGCGAGGCCCAACCCTGGTGATGTTCACTCCCAATCGCCGGAGTAACCCACGCTGCATTTCCGCGATCGTGACCTCTAGCATAACCTGTTGAACCCCTTGAACACTCATCAGGTTTTTCACTTTTTCCGGAGCATAACTTTCTGCCAAATCCAACACTTGTGTCAGCAGATTAGGACCTGACACAGAACCTGCAAGGGTAATATGATCGTGCGCGGCTCTCACTTGTATGTCTTTTTCTTCAGGGAATAGGTCATGAAGCTGAGCCTTTAATTGGTCAATATCAGGGACAACATGAACATCATAGACAGCAAACACCTTCCCATCGTTTCCCCAAAACGTCAGATTTGTGACTCCAAGCGTTTTCCCACTGACATACAATTGCTTTGGAGACAACACAAGTGTCGTGGCAATTTCAGGATTGGCTAATGAGGCCCGTCTAAACGGCTTTTGACTCCGTAACACAACCGACTTCCCAACCACGAGGTTTAACGTTTGCGGCTTGGCAGCCTGGACAATCTCAAGGGCTAGTCCCTCTGCCATAACCGATGAGCGTTCCCCCAAAAGCATGAGCAACAATACCCCGAGGAGGGCACTGACCTTCAGTGCAACCCATAATTGGGGAACCACAAAATATTTTACATTCGTCGTTCTGTTCATCAGATTAGGGCAGTCAATTGGCGTTCATGAGTAATAGGACCATCAGTTCTGCAAAGAAGAAGAAGCGCTTCCATCTGATGCTTCACGGTTTACGGATCACTTTTCACGGACAGTGGAAGTCGGGTTAAAATTTCAGATGCTTCCGTTCCTCCCCCGTAATCAATTCAACCCTTTGTGGTGGAGCAGCCCTTCTTTTCACAACAACTGGTCGAGGTCGAGTGGCCGTTCGATACGAGGTCATTAACGACTGAGTAGTTGCGCCTTTTGTTAATTCAGGCTCTGCATTCAAAGGGCTTCGAAGGGCCAATTGCAGTTTCCCTTCATTTGACGCTAATGCCAGCTTTTCCGCATCAACTAACGAGACTTCGACCGTAATCACTTTCACCGCCTTGGGTTTTTCACCTGGCCCCTTTCGTTCCATTTCGGTTCCAGTTGCAAGCACCAGGGTATTTTCTAATACAGTCTTCGTGACCTTGCCCTTCTTTTTCACCGGATTTCTGAATGTCACCATAATGTCCACTCGATCACCTGGTTTCACAAAGCCAGGCAAGCCTACAACTTCATTCACTCGAACCGACATGGCACGGTTTTCAGGGTGCATCACGCCAATCACACCCCCTGTTGTAATATCACGTGGAGCCAGTTTTGATTCCAAAATAGGTTCGTGACGTTTCAGATGGGTTAAGACCACACGGCCCTCAAGCGTCTCAAGACTCTCAAATTGACCCTCGGGTAAATATTCAGCTGGATACGCAATGAGTTTCATCATATCGCTGGTGAGCGGAGTTCCCCATGGCAAATCAGCATTGGCAACCACAATCTGCGTGCCTTCAAATTTTTTGTCGGTTACTTCAACTGGTGGGGCAGGTTTCTGTCCTTGAAACCAGCTATACGCCATAATGGAGGTGACCAAGGCTAAAACCGCGGCCAATCCGAAAAATAGGAAAGAACGATTACGAAACATTTCACACGTCTTTCTTGCTCATGGCCCACAACATTTAATTCTTCCCCAGGATAGGAAAAGCACTTTCCCTCTCCCTATCGGCAAGTACTCATTCTTCTTTAGATTAAGGCATAAGAAAAATTACGCAGCTCGCATTTCTTCAAATTGCTCCAGTCCAATTCGGCAACTGTATCGCAATGGTCCCAAGAGCAATAACCAATCCATAGCGTAATTTCATTTGGGATTGCTGAAGATCAGCAAGCGTTCCTTTGACCTTTCCGGTTAACACCAATGTCGTCAGCATGGCCCATACTCGACGGAACATGCCCTGCAATCCGGACTCTTGAATCATCACCCCTAAGGCATAGAGCCCCCCGAGTAGGGTTGCGATCAGAAATACCTGAAACACATTCTCAGGCCCAATAATCGAGCCAACCGCGGCTAGAAGCTTGACATCACCAGCCGCCATTCCACCCATCGCGTAAAATCCCAAAAGGAGCAGGAGCCCAAGGGCCCAGCCACCCAGGCTCAACACAATCCCACCCCATCCGTAAGCAATCCCATGACCTACAAAACCCAATCCCATACAGGGAAACGTGAGGATATTCGGAATCTTGTGCCATCGAAGATCCGTGACAGCAGCGAATACCACTAACACTATAGCCAACAGAGAAAAGAACAGAGGCATCATGGCTAACTCAAAAAGAAAAACAGCCGTCCCGACCTGCACACTTCAGCCGGCACGGCCATTTTTCAACACTACCGTACTCCAAACTCTTGTTTGTCCTATTCACAGCTACCATCCATAGCGGATTACACGGCAGCTATATAGTCTGTAAAAACTTGCTGGACTATTTGCCCTAGATTACCGACCACGCCAATAATGGCTGCCGCAATTAACGCAGCCAGCAGAGCATATTCTGCCGCAACGGCACCTTCTTCATCGGTTAAAAACTGGAGAATCTGTACCACAACAGAGCCACTCCTTCATGATAGCCAATTCAAACCAGCACCTGGCGAAATCTTACTTGACTAAACGCAATTTGATGTTCGCAGCAATTTTTTGAAACAGGGCTGTCAGTTCTTCAGAGTCTGCCGCGTAATATTCATAGCCAGAGCCACTTGCAATCCGAGAGAGAAAACTTTGATCAATACTGCCTAAACCAATCGTGTAGATCTTGATGCCAGTGTCCTTCAGTTCCTGTGCATGGTCAATCGCCATCTGCTTGGTGATGGCTTGAACGTAATCTTTTCCTCTCGACTTGGCTAAACTACATATCTCAGGATTCGTCGTATTCAACAGATCTGAATAATCGACATCTGAAAACTCACTATACCCATTCACGCCGTACTCGACATCGTCTAATACCCCCCATTTGGTATTGGAATACCCTTCAGGAGGGGTGCCAGACTGGCACAGGGTTGAGCCTGAAGAAAGCCCATCGCCTGTTTCATATTGTTTAACGCTCAAATATTGAAACTGTACATCGGGATTCATCAAACTGATATCCCAGTCTGCTGCATAGCCAACAGCATCATAGTCATTTCCATCTCTTGTGAATGTTCCCCGAAAGGCCGTGGGGTTTCCATCAGAAAAAAAGATCAAATACTGTTGAACGATTTCATCACCTGACTTATTAGACTGATCTGAAAAGCCACTAGGCCCATCGGCCTGATCAAGGGCATCTTCCGTATTGGTACCCCCACTTGCGGACATATTGTCAATGGCATCGCTGATGGGTCCATAAAAATCATGGCCCATTGCAAAATCAACAGTCACACCTGAGGCAAAGGTAATAAATGCAAACCAGTCATTGTCTTCGGTCTCTTCGAAGAAGTCTAAAAAACTTTGGGCTCCCGCTTTCAGATCTCCCATCGCCCCACTCATGGACCCTGATTGGTCTAACAGCAACACAATTTCTGTCTCACGCTGTTGAGCCCAACCAGAGGAACCAACTAATGTTTTCTCCCAGTATCCTGTGGCTACACTTGCATCGGCTTCCAACGCACGTGAAATGGTATTCAGCACGTTAGTGCTGCCTACAACCTGGACTTTGCTTTCTGATTCCTTCGTCCCCGAAATTTGAGCTTCACCATCAGTCCCTAACATGCCAGGAGTAAAATTCGCTTGCCCGACCTCAGCCATAAGATCCTCGGTGACGAGATGTGGGTTAGAATAATTTTTAGCTCCAACTAGCGCAGCGGCGTCAACAGCTTTTGAGAGTTCAGCCCGGGTCACATACCATCGCCCCGCCTCAATTCCCAAAGCTGCAAAACCCAACATCCCAACGATTGACATTACAGTGATCAGGGCAAAGATTCCCTGCTGGTTCCAGACACAGAGATCGTCTTTCTGGGTTTCCTGGGAATCAGGAGTTTTCATACGTTTCAACAAACTTTTATATTTATTCCAGAGTTTCATTACAGCAATCCTCCGTCATGGACAAAGACTTTTCGATACGGAACCTACGCCCTTGGAAAGGGGGAAAGGATTCTATCGTTTCAGAGTCGTCGTCCTAAATCTTTGTTTTCAAAACACCGCCTTGCTTTTGAGGAGAATGGAATCGTTGACTCCATTGTTGTCAGAATCAAAATTTAGCACCGTACCTCCTGATGCCTGAAACAACGCCTCCATCGGAGTCAAAGGCTCATACTTGTAGTACACTTTGACAACGGTAAACTGCGGAATAGGAGAGGTACCAATTACATCATCAAACACCAAATAATCGTAGAGCGTTTGTGTCAAATCACACGTCGGACTTGATGCTGGAGACTCCACGTCAGATCCACTTAGCGTTCCCCCTGTTTCTAGGGGATTAGGTTGAACTACGGTACAAGTTGGGTTAGGGTCCTCTTCGGATTCGCCTGCATCAACTTTCGCAATGAAAATCTTGAAACGTTCAGGATTCTCATCAAAATCAAGGGGGGCACTTGACGACGCTAAGAAATTCATCAAATCCGTACCGGTTTTTAAATCTCGTGACGCAAGACTGCCTCCTTCTCTTGTCACGTTCGTCACCACCGCCTGCGCGTGCATTAACGAACCGAAATCAATAGTCACAAACATCAGGAGAACCACGCTCAACAGCAAGATGCTAAACTCGACCGTTGCCATACCTTTTTCTGATCGTAATTTTTTCATTTCCATGGCACTTACACCTCCTCGAAGAGTTCATTCCGATAGGTGGCTTCTGCAGAAAGCTTCACCGGATCACCGTTTTCTGTAAAAATATCTCCAAGGAGAGGTGTCAGAAACTCATGATCATATTCAACTCTAATTCTCATATAATCCGCAGGTTCCCCTGCATTGGCGACCAAATTCTCCCAGTCTTCCGGGTCTTCATAGTTATCGCCGATTTTGTAAATCCAAATTTGAACATCGTTAGGGTCCATGGCTAATGCAGCCTGCTCACGAATGGTCTCAATAATGGACGCTTCCCGTGTTAATGGATCATTATTTTCATCCAACAAAACTTCGCCTACAAGGGCCAATCGCATGCCTTCTCTGGTGGCATGCTGCAGGGTATGTTGGTGAAAAAAATACAAGCCAAATTCCATGATCCCGAACATTAAGATCATAAACGGAACCAGCAACAGCGACACCTCAACTACCGTATTTCCCCGTTGGTTTCCGCCTATTCGAGAGAATACATTCTGTTTTGCTATTTCTTTCATAGCTCGTTCCTCATAATCCTTACCTACTTCTTCCTCGGTCCAGACCATATGAATGGAGGGAAACATCTAAAAAAGTTGGCAAGAACAAACAAGAGTAAAATTTAAATGGTTGTGCAGTAGAATTCAAGGGTACAATAAGAATCACTTGCCTCCCTTGGGGCCCACCCGATCATATAGACCAGGGCAGGCCACGAGAGGGAAACCCTTAGGAATCAACCCTGATTAAGGTAAGGCATCCGCGACCGTTTGTAACCCACCTTGGATTGACCCACCAAGCTGACCCACGACTCCTACAATCACCGCAGCAATCAAGGCGGCGAACAACCCATACTCAAGGGCAGCGGCCCCTTCCTCATCTCGGACAAATTGCATGACATGATTCATCATAATGAATCTCCTTTCGGGCATAATAGGTTTAAGAAATCACTAACGCGGTGTGGCCCGTTTTCCCACCAACATTAGCTACCCCTTTACCTTATTCCTCTTCCGGCAACCCGGCTGTCAGATCGCTGATCTGATCCGTGGCTTTGCGCCCCCGCCTCACAACGGGTTTGCCTTTATCGGGAAGGGGATCCCGAATTGGAAAATGTTTAGATGTTAAGTTCATATGCTCCTGTTGCCACGTTCGACCTCGCTGTCCGTCACGTTTTTCTTTTTGATCTTTTGGTGATGGCTCAGCCTGTGAGCGTCGATGACACGGTGGAATAGTTGAAGATGTTCTCACACCACTGCCAAAGCCAAATGCTCCATGACCTGTTGAGCGACCAGGCGGCTTTTTTCCACTGAACTTAGGAGCTGTATTACAAATGGTTCTGAGCAGAGATTGGCTATGGGCCTGAGGCCTGACGATCATGGCCCAAGGATGTATTCCGGCAGGAATGTGTTGTATGGTTATGAAACGAGGAAAGACGTGATTCCAGGCAATCTGACCTGATTCACATGGACTGGGCTCATCAAAATACCAACACTCTGTGGGCATACAGGTCTCCTCATGTTTCGAGGAGAACTCCAACCCAATGGGTGTTCTGCGTCCCTTCCTTCGGTAACCCGGCTATCAGATTGACCACCTGATCCGTGGCTTTGCGTCCCCGCTTCACAACGGGTTTGCCATTTCGAGAAGGAGTTCTCGGTCTATCGTTTACTCTACGTGTCTTGTCGGTTTACTCAAAAAAAACTTGCGTCCTATTTTGACTCCAAGCATGAGATTCAAAGTCCATCCCTGTTTTTCCTGATCCTCTTTGAATCACGTTTGGCCTTGTCCATATTTTCTTAATATCGGCATACGTGAATCATCCCTAGAGGTGGTCCCACTGTGTTGGACAGGTTTGCGGCAACGTGAAGCTACAACTTGATGGTTGAGGTTATGCCGCTTGTTTCTTCTCTTCAGGGGCGGGCCTCTGAAGATGAGAGAGATTATAGACTTCATCAGGGGTTTGTCCATTAAAGGTTGAATGAGGCCGTGTGTGGTTGTAATGGCTGAGCCAGGCACCAATCTGGTACCGAGCCTGAGAGCCGGTCTCCAAGGCATGCAGGTATACACATTCATATTTCAGGCTCCGCCACAGCCGTTCAATACACACGTTATCCATCCACCGGCCCTTCCCATCCATGGAAATCTTGATCCCGTGGTCTTGCAGGACCGAGGTAAATTCACACGACGTAAATTGCGAGCCTTGATCCGTATTGAATATGTCCGGCACGCCATACAAGGCCAGCGCCTCCTCCAGCGCTTCCACGCAGAAATGCGTATCCATCGTATTGGACAGGCGCCAGGAGAGCACTTTGCGACTCTGCCAATCCATAATCGCCACCAGCTATAAAAATCCTCGCTTGATCGGGATGTAGGTGATATCTGTGCACCAGACCTGATGGGCCCGGGTGATAGCCAGATTCCGCAAGAGGTAGGGATAGATCCGATGCTGCGGGTGAGGTGCACGCGTGCGCGGTTCCTGATAAATCGCGTGCACGCCCATCAACGCCATCAACCGCCGCACTCGGTGCCGCCCCACCTCATACCCCTGACGCCGGACCCAGCGGGCCATCTGACGGCTGCCGTAATAGGGCGTGGCTAAAAATTGCTCATCAATCAGACGCATGAGCGTGAGGTGCAGCGGAGACTCCCCTTTTGATTCATAATACCAGCCAGAGCGGCTGATGGAGAGCAACTGACATTGGGTCTGGATGCTCAGTTGTTTATTGGAGGGCTCTACCATGTCTTGACGCCTCCTCACCCCAATCGGTTGGAGGCAGCGACTAAAAAATCCCGCTCCACACTCAGTTGGCCTATTTTAGCGTGCAGCTCATGAATGTGCGCCGCTTGATCGGTGTGGCTCTTTTCACACTTGCCGGAAAACCCCGCCTCCAGGGAGGCCAGGGCTTCACGTTTCCAGCGATGAATGACGGTGGCATGCACGCCATATTTTACCGCGAGTTCCGAGATCGGTGCCTCCTCGCGGAGCGCGGACAACGCCACCTTGGCTTTAAAATTGGCCGGATGATTCTTTCGGGTTCGACTCATAATCCATGACCCTCCTTTGGTCATCAATTGTAGCCTAAATCCCTGTCCGAAATCTTAGGACCACCTCTTACAGCGACACAAAAGGCTGTTGGTCCGATGTCGAAAGTTTGAGTATGCCAGATCATTCAGAAATGCATAGTGGTTGGACTAGACGTGAAATTCTTCGCACTTCTCTTGCTGGAGGGTTGTTAGCAGCTTCAGGATTGACCCTGGCTCAGTGGCTCAAGCGACCGCAACTTCATGCTCAAACCTTCCTTGCTCGCGCGCCCAGTTACACCTCAGACATTCGCTCGATCATCACAGTCGGCTTACAGGAGCTTGGCGTTTCTTCCGCTGAAATCAAAGGCAAGCGGATTTTGCTCAAGCCCAACCTCGTTGAGACCCACGAGGGTTCCAGCCATATCAATACCCACCCTTTGGTTGTCCGTGGAGCCGTTGAAGCTTTCTTCTCGCTCGGAGCCAGTCGGGTTTTTGTAGGGGAAGGGCCTGGACACCGTCGCGACACGCTCGATGTATTGGAAATCTCCGGGTTAGGAGACGTTCTGTACGAAGATCATATTCCCTTTTTGAACCTGAACTATGAGGATGGAGTCTCCCTGCCGAATCAAGGTGGAAACACCAATTTAGCCACATTGACCTTCCCGAAGATTTTTCAATCAATTGATTGGATTGTGTCTCTTGCCAAAATGAAAACCCATCATTGGGCGGGCGCCACCTTGTCTATGAAAAACTTATTTGGGGTCATGCCAGGGATATATTATGGGTGGCCCAAAAATGTATTGCATCGTGCGGGCATCCCAGATTCCATTCTGGACATTACCGCGACGCTCAAACCTCACTTTGCAATCGTCGACGGTATCGTGGGCATGGAGGGTGACGGGCCCATCATGGGTACGCCCAAACAAGCAGGCGTTCTTGTCATGGGTCGAAACCTGCCAGCTGTCGATGCGACCTGTTGTCGAGTCATGGGAATCGACCCACATAAAATTACATATCTCCAAAAAGCAGACAACTGGCTTGGCCCCATTGATGAGGCATACATCGAACAGCGGGGGGAACGGATTCTCACTGTGCGGACCCCCTTTGCTCTGCTCCCAACTATTCCAGTACATCAAGGAATTCGTTTGGGTGAAGCGTGAGCCCTGCCCTGGTACTCAAACCGGGTATAACTCCATCGACCGCAATAATAACTCCCCTTTAGTAATCGCCCATCCTTAACACGCCTGAACGGGCAAGCATAAACCTAGAAACGGTAGTTGGGCGCAAAAAAGACGTGTAAGATATTGGTGTGCCTGGTGAAATACAAAAAGTCGTGGTCACCTTGGTGGTGATGAGACATTTTTGTATTTTATCAGGTGCGCCAAGAGCTTGCGCGGACTTTTGTGATCCAGCTGCCGTTTCTAGGTTAAATACGCTCACCGGCCTGAGAGCCTTTGCTGCCCTATGGGTTGTCCTGTTTCATACCTGTTTTGGCGCATCTGGTTACTTACCAGAGTTCGTAGGGTGAGAAGGGACGATTGGACCGCAAAAAGAGCTTGAGGCAATTTGCGATTTACCCTAAGCGTTACAAGGCAGGCTCAAGAATCCTACTCACATCAGTAAGTTTGGGACAGGCTTTTATAGATTCAGTGTCTGTAGGGGAAAGCTCTCGGGAGTTGTCGAAAGGGCGCTCCGACTTTGGAAGGGTCATAATGCTCTGCTTGATCCGGATCTCGGGGTATGTATTTCGTATCTCGAACTTCGTTTGTTCTCAAGATACGAATCATCGGCGACGAGGGACGTTCTACGCGTCTCAATTACCGTTCAATCAGAGCATGGTTAATGCACGGCCGCATTCAAATCAGACACAAAGTGAGCTCGGCGATTCTTTTGAAAACAGGTTTCGGAAAAGGTTTGACACTTCGGTTTATCTTTACCAAATGATGTCACGATTAACTGATGATGTGGCACACCGAGAAACGACAAATACTGTTGAACCATTGACGCTCGTTTTTCGCCTAACACAAGATTGTAGGCTTGCGTTCCCCGTTCATCGCAATGGCCCTCAATCTCAATTCGCGCATGCGTATTGGCCTTGAGCCATTCGGCATTGGCTTCCAGGATTCGTCGCGATCCATCCGTCAGCCGCCAACTATCAAATTGGAAATAAATATCGCGGAGTCCATTGGAAAACGTGACGCCCATGCGCGGAGCCAGGCGCCGAGAAAGCGCACCAGCATCTCGATCATCATAGCCAACCTGGGAGTTGGAGAGTCCCTGACTTTCTTCAAAGGATTCGGAGGATGGCAACCCTGCGGTGGTAAATGGCGAGTCAAAACGAGAAGAAGACGTTGAAGCGGGGGTCGTCAACATAGCTTGACTCGTAGAACCATTGGGAAAGCCCGTTGCGCTGGTGAGATCCATATCCCTGGCCACCCCCCTTTGCCCCGCATCCAGGTCAAATTCTTGACTCATACGTGCCTGATCGAGGCCTGACACACCACCCAACGCCTTCGACTGTTGCCCACCCGGCGAGGCTTTCAAAGTGGCCAGGGCAATCCGTTGGCCCGACCCTGATGCCCCTCGAACCATTTTCTTTGCACACCCGGATGTCAGCCCTAGCAAGCCAATCCCCAACACCGCTACCCCAATGGATTTAATAAACAGTGTCATATCGCACCTCTCTTTTGGAATTTCCGCATTCTCTATGCCCCGATAATTTTACGCTTTTGACCAGTCTCATAGCTATGTATGGTGTCATACTTTTAATTAACCTGCAAAATCAAGACCATTTTCTAGTGTTGTCTGTTTGATGTCCAGGAGAAATCCCATTTACCCTGAGAAACTTAGGGTTCGCGCAAGAATAACTTCCTCTGTTTGGGTGCTGAGACACCTGTCTGGCAAGGCGCGAGGACTGCACATACTCCTCGTATGGAAAGGACGAGCAACGCCGCCAGACGGGATGGATCGACGCCCAAACAGGGGAAGTTATTTTTGCGCGAACCCTTAGTGTCCATCCTCAAAAAGTGTTACTCCAGAGAAATAAACAGCCAAATCACTACCAAACAAACCGCTTCACCATCAATTCATAGCCTGGTTACAATAAATGTCAGGAATTGCATAGTGTTCCCTACACCAGTTACGACCTGATGTATTTTTTCAACATTCGTTGCATTAATCCAACGGAGGCACGGATTGCCGAAGGGTCTGCTAATACATAACTTGGACATCTCGTATCCCATCTTCGGGCCATCTTTGAACGCACCTCAATCGAAAAAACCGGATCATACAGAATTTAGGGTTTCGGCAGCACAATACGATCTGGTGCCAATAATTGTGTGGCCGCCCTCGTGGGTTATGTTGCCTCTCCTTTTACACCGGATTCCGCAGGTGCGTAGACACCTCCGTGCGTGGGAGAGCTCAAATCCCGACCCGGGGGCACTCCGGTCCACGCTCCTGAAGGAAGTTGTCATTTCGAATGGAATGAGAAATCTCGAGGCAGGGGTGCGAAAGAGATTTCTCCCGTTGGTCGAAATGACAACTGGGAGAAAGCCATTTTTTTCTTCGGCGGAATCCGCTGTGACGCGAATGGCGTCGTGAAGTCTTTGGTGGCGCTGGTGCATCGCATTCGCCTCTTTTTCGGGCGTCAGGGGCCCTTGGTGCGTGGGAGGGCACGATACGATCGTACCCAAGAAAGCATTCTCACAGGAAGCAGAGGCAGGGGCAAGAAATTCCCTGTATCCAGATTGGATGGCGGTTGGGCTAGAACCATGGTTTCGGTATGATCCAAAAAACCTCAACCTCGCAGTGCGAGGCCTCGGCTTTTTCTCAATCAGTCCGTCCAAATCAGACCCAAATCTGAGCACGATCTTGTCCAGTTCTTTATGAGCAGGCCCAATTAAAATTCAGAGCCACACCACCCACGGAGAAGCGTGGTCATTTCATCCGCTGGTAAGGGACGCGAACACAAATACCCTTGGACATGATGGCACCCATGTTCACGCAAAAATGTCACTTGGGCTGCCGACTCCACGCCCTTGGCACTCATGGGCAGATCGGCCTTCCTCGCAATGGCGAAGCACTGCTGAACAGTCTCTACGGCATCCGAGGCACCGGGCAAATCACAGACAAGAGAAGAAGCTAATTTGATGCGTCGAAAGGGAATGCGCTCAACTTGTCCAGAGAGGGAATGGCCATCAGACACGTCATCGAGCACGCAGGTGATTCCCCAAGTCGTCAACTCGTGAACGAGAAGTGACACCGGTTCCCGAGCCACAAAGACCATTGACTGAGGAATTTCAACAATGAGGGCCTTTGCGTCAAACCCAGTTTCCCGCAGCACCGATTGAATGATGTCTAATAGGGTCTGCGGATCCTGATGGATCAGGGAAACATTGACGGCCATAGGTCCGGAGGGCAGACCAAGTGTGTTCCATTCCTGACTTTGCAAACAGGTCTTTCGCAGAATCCATTCCTGAATGGACGGGAAAAACTTGGTCTCTTCGGCCAGAGGAAGAAATTGATGGGGAAAGATCAAACCCAACTCCGGGTGCTGCCACCGAATCAGCGCTTCCATACCTAGGAGTTGTCCCGTTTTTAAATCGACTTCCGGTTGGAAATGCAGGAGAAATTCTTCCTGTTCCCACGCCGCATGCAAACTCTTCTCTAACATCAACCGTTCAAAGGCCTGCGCGTTTAATTCCTCGGACACAAATTGATAGCAATTTCCCCCTTTTTCTTTAGCGCGATACATGCCCCGATCAGCTTTGGCAATCAAAAGATCCGGAGCAGTCGCATCAAAGGGATACAGAGCAATGCCTAAACTCGCATGGACAACTATGGTATGGCCCTTGAATTCAAACGGCTGGGACAAGGCATCCAATATTTTTTGCGCCACATGGCCGGCATCCTGGCCCCGCTCCAAATCTTGTAATATCATCGTAAACTCATCGCCGCTTAGTCGGGCGACCGTATCCGTCGCCCGCACACAATGTGTGAGCCGATCGGAAACGGTTCGGAGCAACGCATCCCCAATTTCATGCCCAAAGGCGTCGTTCACAGATTTAAATCGATCCAAGTCCAAAAAGATCACGCCCACGGAACGGCCATGTCGCCGCGCCTGCGCCAACGCTTGCTTGAGCCGATCATAAAACATCGTCCGATTCGGAAGATCCGTCAGAGGATCATGGTGGGCTAAATGAACAAACTTCGCTTCTGTCTCTTTGCGAACCGTAATATCTTGATGAATGGCCACAAAATGCGTGATCTGGCCCTGGTCGTTTCGCAAGGGCGTAAAGACCTGCTCCACCATAAAAGACCGCCCATCTTTGCGACGCTCGACTAACTCATGACGCCAAACTTTTCCCGAATCTTTACGTCGATGCGCTTGCCGCATCGCCGTTCGCGATTTGCCGGAATTCAAGAACCGGGGAATCGTCCCTATCAGTTCAGACGCGCCATATCCGGTCAACCGAGTGTAGGCATCATTCACCCATTCGATTCGACCATCAGGGTCAGTAATAAACACCGCATGCTCGGCAGAGGCAATCGCTGCGCCACGCACTCGAAGGTATTCATACTCCTTCACCAGCAGCAAACTGACCGCCACCTGACCCGCCAATTTTTCAAACCAACTCACGGTGAATGGATCAAACGCATCCGGACGAGACGCCCCAACCGTCAGCACACCGAACACCTGACCCCGCGCGCAGAGAGGTACCGACAAACTTGACTTGAATCCATACCGTTCCGCATAGCTCTCCCGAGGCCAATCGGCCTCATCCATCCGGTAAACCTGTGACGATTGGGACGCAAGGACGGCCTGTACACAAGCCACATCGGCTGAGGACAATTCCAACTCCACCTTTTCCATCAACGAGGGATGAGCCCCTGCCTGCGCCGCCAACGTGACCTCCCCGTCCAACTCTTTTAACGCCACCCACACCAGGGGATACGCAAACAATTGCACGAAATGGTGACACACATGAGAAAGAACTTCCGGCAAGGTCAGACCTTCCAAAACATGCTCGCCCAGAGCATGGGTTAATTCATCGCTAGTCATGGCTCGTTTGTGCGCGGAAAGATTCCGAACAAGCCAATGCACCGAGGTCACAGCACCATCGGGAGCACGCAACGCGGAAATCGTAATAAAGGCGGCAAACGGATTCTTTCTCAAAGGGGCCAGAGACATTTCCCATTCAAGACCCGGTTCTCCATCTTCAAGCTTCCGAAGGTGCTGTTGAAGGACAAATCGATCATCCGGAGCAAGCAATTCCAGGAGGTTTTGACCAATGATGTTATTCGGAGGCCGCTCAAGTAATTGTCCCGCCGATTGATCCGCAAGTTGAATAAGTCCCTGAGCATTTGTGACAAAATGGCAATCGAGCTGAGAGAGGGCCTCAGGATGGTGTGCTTTCCCTTGTTCTTGAGAAACAGGGGCCGAGCCGGGTAAGGCTTCACCGACTACCGTTGAAACTGGCTGTGCTCCATCCAAACTTTGGAAGGAGTGGGTGACGGCTTCAAGCTCTAGAGCAAGCCCCTGAGCTTGAGTGGATGACAAGCCTTTGGGAGACAGAGCCAGCTCCTGAAGTTGCTGCTGTAATCGGCGAAGGTGTTGGGTCAGCGATCCTAAGTCGGCTGACTCTTCTTGAGGCGAGGGACGAGGTTTTTTGTGTTTACTCATATATCCCGTACAATCAGAAGCACGAGTCACCATTTTGACACAACTGTAGACAGATTCGTCAACAGATTGTCACAATTTCTGGGAATGTTGAAAAAAGTCGCCAGCGGCGTTCTCGCCCTTTTGCCGTGCTCACGTACTATGAGTACGCTCCGCGCGTCAAAAGGGCTGCGGCCTTGCTGGACGAACTTTTTTGAACATTCCCTCCCCCTGATGATGTGTGGCTTATTTGAAGCTTTTATTGACTATTAACGTGAATTATTCAACCGCCCCTTTCTCGGAAAGTTATTCGGGCAGGCGAAGAAGGCCGGAATCGAAATCCTGTTGGATTTGGGCATAGCGCTCTGGGGTACCTACATCCGACCAATAGCTGGTCAACAGATAGCTGGAGACCATGGCCCCACGTTCCAGCCATAGCACATAGGCATCAATAATAGAGGAAGGAACACCTTGAGGAATATGGCGCAAGAGAACTGGATCGATGACATGGATGCCAGCGAACATGCGCTGAATAATGGCTTCCCTGGCGACTGAAGCAGATTGGCCCCTCCCTGTAATGGTCAAGACACGATCCTGGGGATCCGTTTCAATCACACCCCATTGTTCCACATCAGAATCATCGCGAAGGACCATGGTCGCAATCGCATCAGCCTGAAGATGGTGGGCAATCATAGCCGACAGATCAAGATCGAAGACCGTATCGCCATTCACCACTAGAAAAGGCTCTCCCTCAAAAAATGATTCCACCTGTTTCAGGCCGCCACCCGTCCCTAACAATACCGGTTCCACCGAATACGTCACGTGAAGCCCCCACTGACTCCCATCCCCGATAATTGCCTGAATCTGTTCACCAAGGTAGTGAAGATTTATCATGACCTCGGAAATGCCATGCTTTCGCAGCAGCAATAAGTTCCACACCAACAAGGAATGAGGACCCAGGGGAAGGAGAGGTTTCGGAAGGGAATTCGTGAGAGGGCGCAACCGATTACCAAGCCCAGCGGCTAAAACCATAGCTTTCATAAAGGGCCTGTTGAATAGTACGTAAATTTCAATAATGCCGTTAACGCGTGGGTCATCTTATAAAACGCCAAGAGCAAGAGGGGATGTTCAAAACCTGTCCTGAGCCAACGCCGAAGGAAGGTGCGCTCAGCCCTGTCCTGAGTCTGTCGAAGGAAAGGCGCAGGCGCTCCCGGCCAACGTCGCCACTCCCGGCCTCCGTAGCCACTTCGGCGAAGGTGGCTCGGCGGAGGTGGCTTGGCGCACGGAGCGTACGGGTCAGTACGTGAGCACGACACAGTGCCAAAAACGCCGATGGCTTGTCTGCCGTAGCCTTGGCGAAGGCTGACGCCATTTTTCAACATCCCCATGAGGAATGACTCATTGCCATTCCGGCACATAGGGCGTCAGCGCCACGCGTAGAGGTTCCAATTCGGGATAGGTTTCAAGATTGCGGCGCACGTACCCCAGGGTTCGTTGAATATTCGCGAGAAACTTGGGATTCCCTTTGACTTGAGCGATATACACAAAGCGGCCCGCAGCCTTGAGGTTCCGTTGAATACTCGTCAAATCAAAAAGCCGCCGAAACGCAGCCCGATCGGTGAACAACATCCGCTCTTGAGTGTCCCGATCCAACTCTGCACACATGCCTTCAAGATACCGATCGATCATCTCATCAATAAACGATTCATCCAACGCCAGGTATGAATCCCGCAGCAAGGATGCCAGGTCATATGTCGCCGGCCCCATCAAGGCATCTTGAAAATCAATCACCCCGAGCCGATCACCATCGACCATCAAATTGCGCGAATGATAATCACGATGCGTAAACACCGTCGGTTGATTCGCCATACATTCGGCCATCATGGTAAACGCCTCACGAAAAACTTTCACATGGTCCGCACACATCGGCTTTTTATTCTGTCGCGCCCAAATGCCGTACTCGAGAAAATGTTCGAACTCCCACATGAGGAGGGGCACATCAAACGATCGGGAAAACGCCACACATGCTTCCGCCGTTTCCGGTTGCAAGCGAAGATGTATTCGAACAAGAGCATCAATAGCTTTCGGATACAGTTGTTGAATGACCGACTCGCCACCCTCAGCACAGGCCTGAAACAGGGTCATGTCACCGAAATCTTCCAAATAGAGTAGCCCCGCCACGTCATCATAAAAATGAAGATTCGGAACCGACACTCCAGCGTGAGCCAACGGTCGCAACAGGTTCAGAAAAGGCAGCTCGGTGACCTCAGCCGCCGTTCCACTCACCGCTTCTTCCGACGCCTTAAAGCCTTCCGGATCGGCAAGCTGCATCAGAATCAATGACGGGGCCAGACTCCCCTTCACATGCAACCGAAAGTATCGGCGATTTGACGCATCGCCTGCCAACGACACCATGCTAATCAATTCAGAGGGCAAGCCCAACCTGGTGCGCAACGTCGTCGCAACCAACACCGGATCAGGAGGAGAGGGAATCGAAACAACTTCAGCACTCATGAGAAAGGAATTATACGCAGTCGATCCAAGCTTGTCACACTCCTTCTGTCATTTCGACCCTTGAGAGAAATCTCCTCTTTTCTCACACCAGTAAACAACTGAGGTGCATTCACAAAGGAAAGTATGGCAAGATTGGCCCCTGAGCCCTAGACAAAATGTTACTCATAGCCCCCTCGCCCCCTTTGGGGAAACCTGCCTGCGCGAAGCCGCTTCGGCGAAGGCTGGGGGCTGGGGTGAGGGGTGAACAACCAGACGATTAAAGGAGTCTACCCATGCCAGAATTTCAATATCAAGAAATCTTTGAACACACAGAGGATAAAACAGCGTATCGCAAGCTCACGTCGGACTTTGTTTCCACCACAACCTTCGAAGGAAAAGAAATCTTAAAAGTGGATCCAAAAGCGCTGACCCTCCTAGCGCGCGAAGCCATGGACGATATCTCACATTTGCTGAGATCCAGTCATCTCAAACAATTAGCCAACATCCTGGATGACCCTGAAGCCTCGGACAATGATCGTTTTGTCGCGTTAGAACTGCTCAAAAATGCCAACATCGCGGCGGCACGGGTGTTGCCGGGCTGTCAGGATACCGGCACGGCAATCGCTTTAGGGTATAAGGGGCAGCAGGTCTTTACCATAGGTGATGACGCCGAAGCCATCTCCCGCGGTATTTTTGAAGCCTACAATCAAGGCAACCTGCGCTATTCGCAAATGGCTCCTCTCGACATGTACACCGAGAAAAATACCGGCAATAACCTCCCCGCACAGATCGACCTCTACGCCGAATCGGGTGGCGAATACCGCTTTCTGTTTATCGCCAAGGGCGGAGGCTCGGCAAACAAAACCTTTCTGTATCAAGAAACCAAAGCTCTGCTCAATCCAAAATCCCTACTCACTTTTGTCGCAGAAAAAATTCGTACTCTCGGTACTTCCGCCTGCCCGCCGTATCACCTGGCATTGGTCATCGGCGGCATGTCCGCGGAGTTCACATTGAAGACCGTCAAACTCGCAAGTTGCCATTATCTTGACGATCTTCCCGTTTCCGGGAACAACCAGGGCCGCGCGTTTCGAGACCGAAACTTGGAAAAAGAAATTTTACAACTCTGCGCAGAGACCGGCATCGGCGCACAATTTGGTGGCAAATACTTTGCGCATGACGTCCGCGTCATTCGCCTTCCACGTCACGGTGCCTCATGCCCCGTCGGCCTGGGCGTATCCTGTTCGGCCGATCGACAAACCCTCGGGAAAATCACCAAAGACGGCGTGTTTCTCGAACAGCTCGAAACCAATCCCGCACAATACCTCCCCGACATCACCGAACAAGACCTAAAGGGAGAAGTCGTCAAGATTGATCTGAATCGACCCATGCAAGAAATCCTCGCCGAGCTGCGCAAACACCCTGTGTCCACTCGTCTTTCACTCACCGGACCCATCGTAGTCGCACGAGACATTGCCCACGCCCAACTCAAAGAACGGCTGGATGCCGGAGACGGACTCCCGCAATACCTTAAAGATCACGTTGTGTACTACGCCGGCCCCGCAAAGAAACCCGAAGGCCACGCCTCCGGCTCCTTTGGCCCCACCACAGCCGGACGCATGGACTCCTACGTGGATCAGTTTCAAGCCGTCGGCGGCAGCATGGTCATGCTGGCCAAAGGCAACCGTTCCCAACAAGTGCGCGAGGCCTGTGGAAGGCACGGCGGATTTTATCTCGGCTCCATCGGTGGCCCCGCCGCCCGCCTCGCCGAACACAGCATCAAGAAGGTAGAAGTGCTCGAATATGAAGACCTCGGCATGGAAGCCGTGTGGAAAATCGAAGTCGAAGACTTCCCCGCCTTCATCGTCATCAACCACGAAGGCCAAGACTTCTACGCCGACCTCGCTGCCCAACGGCCACCAGGACTTGTTCAGGTTATGAGTCAGGGAAAGAAATAAAGGAAAAACCAAAGATGAGGTAATTTAGAAGAATGGCTCTTCTCCAAATCGTGTGGGTCACTTCTGGGGTTTTTCACTCCCCTCCTTTGTGCGGAAGAAGCGCGCCGCTGCTTGTGTATTGCGTCGGCGTTGCACCAACATATCAATGGTATCGCCGTCTTGATCCACGGCTTGCCAGAGATACTGCTGTTCGCCGTGGATGGACACAAACACTTCATCAAGCTGCCACATATCACCGAGACGACCTTGTGGCTTCTTCAATTTCCCCGCATAGGCTGGGGCAAACTTTCGGCACCATTGACGAACGGTTTCATAGGTGACGGTGATGCCACGTTCGGCCAGCAATTTTTCGACTTCACGGAAACTGAGGCAGAAACGATGGTACCACCAGACGGCGTGGCTGAGAATTTCAGAGGGAAAGCGATGACGTTGGTAGCTGGGCTTTTTGGGTTTCATGCTGCCCAGTCTGCCAAACGCCAGGTAAATTGACAATCCCCGTCAGTCTGCCAAAAGCGAGTGACGTTGACAATACCTGATCCAGGAAACCGACAGTCCATGGCAGGGCAAACGAGCCAAACCTCACGTTTTTAGAGGTGCCTATAAGGTTTTCCTCTGCCCTTTATTTATGAAGAATCTTATAGAGCCCTTCGTCTATACAACTCCTTACGGCTACTGATCCGATGAATGTTCACAATCTGGTCTTCGCGGTCAACGAAGTAGAGAATGCGCCAGTCTGTAACGGCATATTGGGATAGTTCAGGCAAGTCGGGTGCTAAGGGTTCATGCCGAAGATTTTCGACATTTGAAGCAAGCCACTTGGTCTTATCCAAGAGACGCTGCGCGACCCCGTGATCGATGGCTCGAAGGTCGTCAATAACCGCAGGCAAATATGCAACACGATACCATGCCATCTTCTGTTACCACCGAAGTCCGAGGGATTCGGCGATCTGATCCCCGGTGACTCGTTCGGAAGAAGTCAGGGATGCCTTCAGACGAGCCCGGACGGTTTCATCCAAGGGCAGACCCAAATCTGGGTCTCCGAGTAGCTCACACAATCGATCATCCACGATTCCATTCACCAATGCTTTAAAGTCTGTTTGGGATAGATCTGCAATATTCATCATGAGGCCTTTCATTATCCCGAGGAGTCTTCCTCGTCACGCATTATCATCGAACGATTATCAGGCTGATCATACGAAGGAGATCCCTCATAACGCAATGTGCATGGGAATGTTGAAAAAGGGCGTCAGCGGCGTTCTCTGCCCTTTGTCGTGCTCACGTACTATGAGTACGTTCCGCGCGTCAAAGGGCCTGCGGCCTTGCTGAGCGCACCTTTTTGAACATCCCCTGAATGGAAACTGAGAGCCAGGGAAACAATAGAGCGTCATACTTCCTCTTGAACGGGATTACTGAGTGCGCCGATGCCCTCAATGTCAATGGTCACCTGATCGCCATCTTTCAGGAAGATGGGTGGGGTTCTCGCAAAACCAACGCCTTGAGGGGTGCCAGTAAGAATGACGGTCCCAGGCAAGAGCGTCGTACCTTCACTTAAAAAGCTAATCAACGTTGGCACATCAAAAATCATGTCGGACGTGGTCGAGTCTTGCATGGTTTCGCCGTTGAGTGTGGTGGTAATTTTGAGATTATTAGGGTTCGGGATGTCATCCGGTGTGACGACACACGGACCGAGTGGACAGAAGGTGTCAAAAGATTTCCCACGACACCATTGTTTGGCCCCACCCTCCTTCTGCCAGCGACGGGCACTGACATCGTTCGCACAGGTGTAGCCCAATACATAGTCAAGCGCTTCACTGCGCGGAACGTTTTTAGCAGTCTTCCCGATCACCACCGCCAACTCACATTCGTAGTCCACCTGTCCAGGAGCAATGTGAGGAATCACGATTGGATCTCCAGGATTGTTGAGAGCATTGGCAGCCTTGATAAACAGCACAGGGTACTCAGGAATTTTGGCTCCCGTCTCTTCCGCATGTTGTCGATAATTAAGCCCAATGCACAAAATGGTCCTCGGCACTACGGGTGCCAACAATTTTTCAACTGGCACCACCTGCTCGGTCACCTCATAAGTGTCAAGGAGATTCCCTTCGATAAGTCGAGCGGAATCCTCGGCAACCCATTCGCCATAACGAACATCACCTGCGTTATCTCGAAACCGAATAATTTTCATTCACAACTCTTTAAAGAATTACACGTCATGAATTTTCCAAAATTGTTCATACTCTCGAAGGTGCGTGAGAGTTTGTAGATCTGGTAAACGATCTAAAAACACTAGCCCGTTCAAATGATCGACCTCATGTTGGACCACGCGAGCATGAAAACCCTTGGCTTCAAACAGCACTACCTTTCCATGTCGATCCATACCCTGTACTGTCACTTGAGTCCATCGTGGCACGAGTCCCCGTAAGTCCGGCACACTGAGGCAACCCTCCCATCCGTTTTCGGTTTCTGTACTCTTCTCGATGATATTGGGATTGATCAGCACAGTGAGAGACACCTCAGCCTGGTTGGGGTACCGCGGGTTCGCCGGCGACACTTCGATTGCAATGATTTGCTTCGACACCTGCACCTGGGGAGCCGCAATCCCCACCCCCTTTGCATCACGCATGGTTTCGACCAGGTCGTCAATGAATTCCTGCATCTCTGACGATTGCAATTCTTCTTTCGATACCTTCACGGCACCACCACGAATTTTCGGGTGGCCAAGGCGGGCAATATTTAACATCGGCATGAGGGGCCCTCGGTTTTCATATTTCTCTTCCTTTGACCTCTTTGTCCCACTGTATCATTTCTCAATGTGTTTTGAATCCCCTGTAAGCCGTCACCCCGTAACGTTTTTATTTTCAAAAAATGAAGCTCCCCACCTAAAGGGCGGAGCTTCTCAAAAACCTAACAATAAACTTTGCCCCGGGCTGCTATTCATCCCCATGCAAAGCAAGGGGCTTTCTGGCAGGTCTGATAATTGGGGCTTGCCACTCACGCTTTTTCAGTGATTCGCCTGCGTCATTCGCCGTAGCGTCGGAATTATTTACATAAAGCGTGAATGGGCTCATTACCCTATGAACACAGGCGTTTCGCACATCTGAAGATAGATTATGGGCCAATGGTGTCGGAATATCCTACAATGTGAGCCAGCACAGCCCCAAGCCTCATGCGACACAAACTCGTATGAATATCGCGCAACCGCTCTCAACAAAGACCAATCTCAACAGAAAGGGTCGCCAATTAACATACGCACAGTAAGTGGCATTATTCTCGCAAGAGTTGCATCGAAAAGGTTACACATACCACAATTTCTAATATTGGGAGGCGCAGAGATGAAGATCGGCATGATGAAAACATGGGTATTGAGTGCCTTGATGGTTCTGGCGGGCACGGGCATGGCCTTTGGCATGTCTTTCGATGTCGAAGGCTCGTCGACCTCTGGCCTTAATGATACCACCGCGACTGCGCAAGACATTGGCACCATTTTGGGAGGCCCGTTGGGCCTGTTCTTCGATATTGATTTCGCGTCAGACATCGGTGCCACAAGCGATGACGATGAAGGTCTGGATCCAGCGCTATGGATTTTCAATTCGACAGGTCTACTGCTTGCCAGCAATGATGACAGCCATTTTTTCATGATCGGAGCCTTCAATGCTGGTACCGACCCTGGCTCAGATCCCTTCGCAGACCACGATCCGTTCATTGGTGAGCTGGTACTGACTCCAGGCATGTACTTTGCCGCCGTGGCGTTCTACAGCAACAATGCCTCTGCAGAGGATCAAGGCAGTGCAGTGAAGACGTTCCTATCAGTATCAGGATTCAGTTGGTCTGGTGTGACGCCAGATTCGAGTTTTGATTTGGATGTAATTTGTGATGACATTACCGATCCTAAGGAACAGTGCACAGGACAATATCGATTGCAGATCCGCACGACGTTTGCTGACACAACTCCTCAATTGACGGTGATGGGGTACATCGATGAGAATAACGAAAACGACGTGGATTTCTACAAATTCACCATCGGGACTAATGATTCCACGAATCCCATTCCTGAACCCAGTACGATATTGCTCTTGGGATCTGGCTTAGTCGGCCTCATTGGCTACAGACTGAAAAAGACTGCGTAAGCCGAGCATCCCCACATCTGATAAGAGCCTCACGGGTCGAACGGTGAGGCACTTTTGTTTCTCCCACAAAATATTCCTCACGTAGACTCCTCATTCCCCTGTTTGAACCTCCATGCCTATCTTGCCTGCTCTGTCGGGTTCTCTTCTGGTTGCCCCATTTAGGAGGCGTCAATTTCCTGTTCATTGACTTGCTTTTCTCCCCCATGATACCGTGCCAAACATGAAAAAACCTTGTTATTCAGTGGGTTTTGACGATTTCTGCCAACTCGCAGGCCAGGGAAATTTGGTTCCGGTATATCGGGAAATTTTGGCGGATTTGGAAACCCCAGTCAGCGCCTTTTCAAAAATCAACACTGGGGATACCGCCTTCTTATTCGAAAGCATCGAGGGCGGCGAAAACTGGGCGCGGTATTCCTTTTTGGGTAGCAGTGCCACTCAGGTTATCTGGGAAGAGCGCGGCAAGCTGATGATCAAAAATGGCCGAAAGACAACAAGCATTCCGTTGGATGCCAATCCCTTGACCCACATCCAGGACATGTTGGCCCCATTTCAGCCTGTTCATGTACCGGGCTTGCCCCGGTTTGTGGGGGGTGCGGTGGGCTATCTCGGATATGACGTGGTCCGACATTTTGAGCCCATTCCCCACCACTCTAAGGATTCCGAAAATCTACCCTTGCTGGCTTTTCTTCTCACCGACACGTTACTGATTTTTGATAACGTCGCCCATACCATTAAAGTCGTGGCGAATGCGCTGATCACCTCACATGCCAAATCAGCGTTAAAGAAAACCTACACCGACGCGACAACCCGCATTGAAAAAATTATATCCAAACTTAAAAAACCTCTTCCACGCCGTTCGACCAAACAGCGTTCGCAACCGATTCGCTTCACGTCCAACATGACTCAACCGGATTTTGAAAAGATGGTGATGCGCACGAAAGAATATATCCAAGCAGGAGATATTGTCCAGGCTGTAATATCGCAACGGTGGCAGACAAAAATTCGGACAACACCGTTAGAAATCTATCGTGCCCTTCGCGTGATCAATCCGTCCCCCTACATGTTCTACCTTCGTATCGCAGGAGTGGAATTAGTCGGATCGTCACCAGAAATTTTAGTGCGGTGCGAGGATGACCAAATTGTGGTGCGACCGATTGCCGGCACACGAAAGCGCGGCGCGACGGCTGCCCAAGACCAAGCCCTGGCCGAAGAACTCCTCGCGGATGAAAAGGAGCGGGCCGAGCATGTGATGCTCGTCGATCTCGGACGCAACGATGTGGGACGTGTGGCTCAATTCCAAACCGTGACGCTTGATTCGTTTATGACCATCGAACGGTATTCGCATGTCATGCACATTGTCTCGCAAGTGAAGGGCACTCTATTGTCAGATCATAACGCCTATGATGTCATGAAGGCATGCTTCCCTGCTGGGACGGTCTCCGGCGCGCCAAAAATTCGGGCTATGCAAATCATTGAAGAATTGGAGCCGACCCAACGCGGTCCTTACGCCGGAGCTGTCGGATATTTCAGTTTCTCAGGCAACATGGACACCTGCATCAATATTCGCACGGTGGTGATCAAAGGCAAACAGGCATTCGTTCAGGCCGGGGCTGGCATCGTTGCCGACTCCGACCCGACCACAGAATATGAAGAAACGTGCAGTAAAGCTCGCGCGATGATGCGCGGAATTGAAATGGCTGAACGGGGGCTGGAATAATTAAGGTGATGCGTAAGACGTAATGGGTAACACGTTAAACATACATTTCTTTCCTTTTCACGCTTCACGCATCACGGATCACGCATGACGGTAATCCTATGTTACTCATGATCGACAATTACGATTCGTTCACCTACAACCTGGTGCAATACTTTGGGGAGTTGGGAGCGGATATTCATGTGTACCGAAACGATAAAATTTCAATTGACGACATTGAACGTCTGAATCCCACACGCATTGTCATTTCCCCAGGCCCCTGCACACCCAAGGAGGCCGGAGTGTCGGTCAAAGTCATCCGGCATTTTGCAGGTAAGCTTCCCCTGCTCGGCGTGTGTCTGGGCCACCAATCTTTGGCCTATGCCTTTGGTGGAGAAATTATTCGAGCCGACCGTTTAATGCATGGCAAGACCTCCATGATCAATCACGATGGCCAAACAATTTTTGATGGCCTGCCGAACCCTTTTGAAGCAACCCGCTATCATTCACTGATCGTCAATCGGGAGACCTTGCCAGGTGATTTTGAAATATCCTCCCTGACGGATGAAGGAGAGATTATGGGACTGCGCCATCTACCCACAGGCGCCGAAGGGGTGCAGTTTCATCCCGAATCAATTCTCACGAAAGCCGGCATGGATCTGCTCAAAAACTTTCTTGAACTCGACTCTTTTAACGATGAACCAATGGTTGCATAAACATTATTAAAACAAATACGAAATTCTAATATCGAAATCCTAAACACATTCAAATCACCAAATGGCAAATTTCCCAAACTCGTGGGGACCGTTTGAGACATTCGAGTTTTACATTTCGGATTTGTTTCGTATTTCGATATTCGGATTTCGAGTTTATGGCACGAATCCCAAAAGGAAGGTGGCTAGAACCCCAGGGCAACAACCATGATTAAAGACGCACTCAATAAACTCGCTGAGGGCATCAACCTCACGGAAAAAGAAGCCCAGGAAGTCATGCTCCAAATCATGCAGGGCACGGCTTCAGAATCGCAGATTGCCGCCTACCTCATGGGGCTTCGCATGAAGGGTGAAACCGTCGAAGAAATCACGGGATCGGTCAAAGCCATGCGGGAGATGGCCCTTCGAATACATGTGGGCGACCCGCAGGTGGTGGACACCTGCGGAACCGGAGGGGATCGCGCCAATACCTTCAACATATCAACGGCAGCGGCTCTTGTGGTGGCAGGTGGTGGAATGACCGTGGCCAAGCATGGCAATCGATCTGTGTCATCCAAATCAGGAAGCGCGGATGTATTGTCAGCCTTGGGCGTCAAAATTGATCTTTCCCCAGAACGGGTAGAGGCATGTGTCAACGAAGTCGGAATAGGATTTTTATTTGCCCCTCTCTATCATGGTGCAATGAAGCATTGCGTCAAGCCACGAGCCGACATGGGCATTCGGACGATGATGAACATCCTGGGCCCATTATCCAACCCGGCTGGAGCCACCATTCAAGTGCTCGGCGTGTATGAGCAATCCCTCACTGAAAAACTTGCGCAAGTGTTGATTCGCTTAGGCACGCAACATTGCTTCGTGCTCCATGGAAAAGACGGATTGGATGAAATCACGCTGACCGACTTTACGTATGTCTCTGAAGGGAAAGCTGGTCGTGTCTCCAGCTATCACATATCTCCCGCGGATTTTGGGCTAGAAAAGGTGAACCCAAAGGAATTGACGGGTGGAACACCGGAACAGAATGCCGATGTGATTGAAGACATTCTCAAAGGACGACGCAATGCCAAACGTGAAGTGGTGTTAGTGAACGCGGCTCCAGTTTTTGTGGCCTGCGGTAAAGCCAAAACCCTTAAAGAAGGGTATGAGCGTGCCTCAGAAGTACTCGAGAATGGAGCCGCCTATGAGAAGTTGGAAAAACTCGTCACATTCACGAACCAAGGTTCAACATGATTCTCGATCGGATTCTCGATCATAAGAAAGCTGAATTGCGTCGCAAGAAAAGCCGCGGGTACCTGACCAGCCTCAAAAGCAAGATTGCCGATCGCCCGGGGCCATTAGGATTTATTTCGGCCCTAGAGGTGGCATGTACGCCCGATTCGCCCGCCTTAATTGCCGAAGTCAAAAAGGCCTCCCCAAGCCAGGGGTTGATGCGTCCAGAATTTGCCGACCGTTTTAATCCTGTCGAGATTGCTCAAACCTATAAAGACCACGGAGCCGCCGCCGTATCCGTCCTCACCGATCAAGAATATTTTCAAGGGTGTTTGGAATATCTCAAACAAGTCAAAGACCAGGTGGGCTTGCCCGCGCTGAACAAAGAATTCATGGTCAACGATATTCAGTTCTACGAAGCTCGTGCCTACGGCGCGGATGCCGTACTGCTCATTGTCGCCGCACTCGACCGGATTCAACTCGAAGACTTTTATGCCATCGCCAAGGGCTTGAAACTGGACGTGCTCATCGAAACGCATCATGAACGTGAAGTCGATACGGTGTTAGAACGAATTCCGCAGGCCACGCTCATTGGCATTAACAATCGTAACCTCAAAACCTTTTCTACAGATCTAGGAATCACCGCAAGACTGGCGAAACGTATTCCATCCAACAAAATCATTGTCAGCGAAAGTGGCATCCACAAGCGGGATGATGTCCTACAGATCCTGGAAGCCGGCGCAAAGGTCATGCTAGTTGGCGAATCACTCGTGCGTGCCGATAACATCGGAGAAAAAATACAGAGCCTCTTAGCCACACCACAAAAGAAATGCGAAGAAGAGGAACCCACCCAAGGCCCTCGCTGGATTTAAAAATTTTCCAGTATCAACTAATATCCCGCACATTCCCTCGCCCCTTTGGGGAGAGGGTTAGGGTGAGGGGAAGGCTTATTCGAAAGTTAAAACAGGATTGTAGACCCACGCCTCTCACGTTTTCTCGAAACCAACCCCATGAAACCGTGCAAAATCAAAATCTGCGGCATCACCAACCCTATCGATGCGTTGCAGGCCGTTGATTCCGGAGCCGACGCATTGGGCTTTGTCTTCTACAAAAAGAGCCCACGCCATGTCAGACCAAACGTCGTAAAATCTATCGTGGCCAATTTGCCCCCGTTTGTGTTGCCGGTTGGAGTCTTCGTGAATGAGGAGGCTCAAGTGGTTCGAGACATCATGGATGTATGTGGACTAGCATTGGCCCAAATCCATGGAGATGAAACCGCGGATTATTGCGAATCCCTTGGTCGTCCGGTAATACGGGGAATCCGCCTTCGTGATCGCAGCACCTTTTTGGCCATGGCTGAATACAAGGGCCGAGCCCGAGTTCGAGGATTTGTCTTGGATGCCTTTTCAGATAACGCCTATGGTGGAACCGGTAAGACCTCCGATTGGGCACTGGCCGCGGAAGCCGCACAATCATTTTCATTTTTGCTGGCCGGTGGTTTAACCCCAGACAACGTGCAAGAGGCCATTCAAAAAGTTCAGCCCTATGGGGTTGATGTGAGTAGTGGCGTTGAGGCCCGTCCAGGCAAGAAAGATCCAGCCAAAATTCAAGCGTTTATTCAAGCTGCCAAACTTGTCTCCATTCCAAAGCAATAGTTATACTCCACCTCAGAGAAGAAACCCCTCACCCTCCCCTCTCCCCTCAGGGGCGAGGGTTAAGAAAATACCCTTTTACGATCGATACCCATGCCATCTATTCCTGACAAACGTGGTCGGTTCGGCAAGTATGGGGGCCAATATGTTCCAGAAACCCTCATGCCGGCCATGTTGGAACTTGAAGCCGTGTATGCCCGCGTGCGTCGAGACCGAACGTTTCAAAAAGAACTCCAAGACTGTTTAAAACAATATGTCGGACGACCGACTCCGCTGTATTTCGCCAAACAACTGACCAAGACCTTAGGCGGCGCAAAGATCTACCTCAAGCGCGAAGACCTCTGTCACACTGGCGCGCATAAAATCAATAACGCCGTTGGCCAAATGCTCATGACCAAGCGCATGAAAAAGCAACGGATCATCGCGGAAACCGGTGCCGGGCAACACGGCGTTGCGGTTGCGACCGTCGCCGCCATGTTTGGGCTTGAAACCGAAATTTATATGGGCACCGAAGACATGGAACGCCAATCCCTGAATGTCTTTCGCATGCGATTACTCGGGGCAAAAGTCACGGGGGTCCATGCCGGAAGTCGAACCCTGAAAGATGCGATTAGCGAAGCCATGCGCGATTGGACAACCAACGTTCGCACTACACATTACCTGCTTGGTTCGGTCCTAGGTCCACACCCCTACCCCATGATGATTCGGGATTTTCAATCCGTCATTGGACGCGAGACACGCCGTCAAATTCTCGCTGCGGAAGGAAGACTTCCCCACTGTCTTGTGGCCTGTGTCGGTGGTGGAAGCAATAGCATTGGATTGTTCTATCCATTTGTGAAGGATAAGAAGGTGCAGATGGTTGGGGTCGAAGCTGGCGGGCTAGGATTAACAAGCGGCAAACATGCTGCTCGTTTTTCAGGAGGAAGTCCTGGGGTCCTCCATGGAACCATGACGTACTTGCTTCAAGATAAAGATGGACAAGTCAATCTCACGCATTCAGTTTCGGCTGGCCTCGATTACGCAGCAGTCGGACCCGAGCACAGCATGCATCATGACTCGGGCCGCATTCGCTACACCTCCGCCAATGATCAAGAAGCCCTCGAAGCCTTTGACTTATTGTCTCGTGAAGAGGGAATTATTCCAGCGTTGGAAAGTGCGCATGCTGTGTCCGAAGTGGTCAAACTTGCTCCGACGATGAAGAAGAACCAAATACTCATCATCAACCTCTCCGGTCGTGGGGATAAAGATGTCAACCAGATTGCTCGGATGCGCGGCATCCCCTTATAGCAGGATGTTGATAAATAATGTCCGTCATCCCCGCCGGTAGTTAGCGGGGATCCATCCGAAAAAGAGGAAAAGCAACCTGGATTCCCGATGACAAACGTCGGGAATGACGTGAGGGGACTGCGTCTGATAGTTAAACTCCACGTTACTACATTTGAAATTGCTGACTTCATTTCATGAAAATAATGGCTTCATCGACCAATCGTATTTCCCAAAAATTTGAAGAGCTTCGCCAAAAAGGCGAGAAGGCCCTGATTCCATACATCATGGCCGGGGACCCCTCTTTGGCAGAGACTGAATCGCTTGTCCTCGCCTTAGAAAAAGCCGGAGCCGATCTCATCGAACTCGGCGTTCCTTTCTCCGATCCCATTGCCGATGGACCGGTGATTCAAAAAGCAGCTGAACGGGCTTTATTGTCTGGCACTTCACTCCGACGCATTCTTGGCACGGTGAAAACGCTGCGCACCAAGACTCAAGTTCCGCTCATTCTCATGACCTACTACAACACGATCATGGCCATGGGCGAAGAGACATTTTGCCAGGAAGCGGTGGAAGCGGGGGTCGATGGGGTCATCGTTCCTGACATGCCGCCTGAGGAAGCGGATACCTTGCACGAGATAGCCCAAGCCCATGGCCCCTGCTTGATTTATCTGTTGGCGCCAACCAGCACCTCCAATCGTAAAGCTGAAGTCATTCGTCGCACGCAAGGGTTTATCTATTATGTTTCCATCACCGGCATAACCGGAGCCAAACTTCACGGTGTTGCTGATATCGAAAAAAATGTTCGTGCCCTACAGAAGAAAGCAAAAAAACCCATTGCCGTCGGCTTTGGGATTGCCACACCAGATGACGCTAGGCAAATGGCGGCATTTGCCGACGCGGTGATCGTCGGCAGCGCCCTCGTCAAAAAGATCGCGGAGCATCAACAGGACCCCGCACTGCTCAAACACGTTTCCACCTTCATCCAACAACTGAAATCAGCCATTCGAACAAATGGCCATCCAGCATCACGATAGCTCTTCTTTGTGAAGATTCTTTTTCCACTCATCTTGACATTCCTGTGTTGGCCAGTTAGTTCTTCCCTGTTTGTGGGGTATGAATAACTTTGCCCCAACCCTCGCCCCGGGAGAACCAACCTACGCGAAGCCGTTTTCAGCCTTCGTAGCCACTTCGGCGAAAGAGGCTCGGCGTAGAGAGAAGGTTGGGGTGATGGGAAATTCTCATGTGAAAACTGTATTAGGGGCCCTCTACCCCGTAAAGGTGTACATCCGCCTTTGGCTATCTCTCTCGAACATCTCTCACAGGTTCTGTCGGAACTCACGCCTTCCTTGGTCGGTGGAAAAATTCAAAAGATTCATCAACCATTACCGGACTCTCTCTCATTTGAAATCAGACGACCTGGTCAGACCATCACACTCTTTATCTCCACCCACCCGCAAACAGCACGACTCCATGCCTTAACCCAACGCCTGCCAAACCCACCAACGCCACCACCATTTTGCCAGTATTTACGAAGCCATATTCTCGGCGCTCAGATTGAACAGGTGGTGCAGGTCCCGGATGATCGAGTGGTTTTGATTGTACTTTTGGTAAAGCAAGTAACGCTTTTTCTTGTCGTCGCACTCACGGGTCGCTCGGCGAATCTTTTCCTCGTGAACCAAAAAAACGAAGTTGTTCGATCATTAAAACCCGACAGGCAGGGACCGCAACGAATCCAGACCTATTTCAATATGGATCGCACACAAGACCGAGAAAAGTCTGATGCTGATTCCACATCCGATTCATCACCAGGGACATTTCCCATTTCGAGAATGCTGGAACAAACGTATCTTGCCCTTGAACAACAACAGGCGCTACGGCAACACCAAGAGCAACAACTCGCTGCCTTGCGCAAAGCCATGAAAAAGACACAACGCCGGGTCAATGCATTCACACAAGACCTTGTGAAAGCGCATCGATATTGCGAATATGGCCGCTACGGGGAACTCCTCAAAGGGCAACTGGGCCAGATACAAAAGGGACAAACCCAGATCACCCTCATTGATTACTATGATGAAGGACTCCCAGAACTCACACTCCCGTTAGACCCCTCGAAAGACCCAACCTGGAATCTCAATGACTACTTTCGAAAACACCGAAAATTCACGGGTGCCGAACGCGAAGTACGCCCACGCCTCGAAAAAGCCCAGACCGAACTCGCCAAACTCAATGAGGAATTTCAAGCAGCAGAACGTGGCGAGATGAAGCCAACAGAAATCCCTAACCCAGAACTCCCTAACCCAACACTCAAGCTAGCAAAGCCCAAAGTGCCTTCATCCAAAAAACCGAAAACAGCGACACCCTATCGCCGATACCTCTCGGAAGACGGGTTTTCAATACTCGTTGGAAAAAGCGCCAAAGATAATGATGCTGTGACCTTCAAGGTATCCAAACAAGACGACATGTGGCTCCATGCTCGCGGCACCTCAGGATCACACGTGATTATCGAACTGGAAAAGAAAAAACAGGTCCCGTCTGAAACATTAAAGGATGCCGCAACACTGGCGCTGTTTTATAGCGATTTGCGGAAAAGCGGTAAAGGCGAGGTCATCTATACGCTGCGAAGTAATGTGCGAAAACCCAAAGGCGCCAAACCAGGCTCTGTCAACGTCACACAAGAAAAAACCACCTGGGTCTATATAGACCAAGCCCGTCTGGACCGCCTTAAAAACTCAGTCGTGTCCTAAGAGAAATTTCCTCAGAAAGCCAGATGGCTACCTTCCCAGGATCAAGGGGTCAGAGTTCTTGATACATCTGTGAATTATTTCAAGTACTCTACCCACCTGTTTTAGGGTTCGGAGTAGATACCCACGGGCTCACGCCCCGTGGCACTTAAAATTCAAACTTGAGCTGTATGTGCCCTTTGTCCACTCGTTCTTGATGGTCCACGTACCGCCGGATAACCGCCTCATTTAACCCAACTGTCGACGAGAAAAACCCGGGAGACCACAGCACCGCGCCCCAGTAGGCCTGCTTCAACTCGGGGTACCGCAGACGAAGTTGCCGACTTAGATTCGCTTTCATCTTGCCCACAATGCTCGACACCGCATATTTCAGAGGAATGACCAACACCACATGAATATGGTCAACCTGAACGCTCCATTGTTGGACAATTACATCCGGGTGATAGTGCTGGATCTGAGGTAAATGTTCCTGCACAAAGATCTTGATCGCCCCCCGCAAAATGCGTCGGCGATATTTGGGGATCCACACCACATGATATTGATGCTGATACGCACCATGGGCACTGAGGCGAACTTCCATGCGCTAGTGTCATCACGAACAGCTCATTTGGCAAGGAGTCCCCCGCCTCCAGCGGGGAGCGCTTTCACCCACGGGCTCACGCCACGTGGTCCTCCGCGCTAACTTTGATAGGATTGCCCCCTTTTCGCGACGCAGTGGATAAAAGAGAGGAGAGGAGTTCAAAACGAAACTCTCAACCAAAGATTTGACCCCTTCCCCTTCCTGGGAAACTTCAACCCCTGATTACTCAGACGCTGCTTCCCGGTGCTAGAAAGGTGTACGAACAACTCCTTTCGCGGGACTTTAACCCGCTAGACACACCGCCGATGACGGCATGCGGTCAAATCTTTGGTTGACTAAAACTTTAGATTACGCCCCCTGCTCGGAAGAGAAGATGGCGCTCCCAGAAAAAAAGCAGTGGATGAAAGTGTGGCGAGGAGTTTGAAACGAAACTCTCAACCAAAGATTTGCCCCCTTCTCTTCTAGGCAACCAGGAGGTGGTGCACTCTTTTTAGTAGGATATGGCACTGCCCGCCAAACCGGCCAGATATTGGAACTATCTTTGGTGAGCTTCGAGGCGGTCCAGTCTGGATTTGAGAACACCAACATCCGTTTCAAGTGATTGGATGCGATGATCAAGTTCGGCAAAAGAAAATTTCATTAAAGCCCGAACTTCTTTAAACTCTTCCTTGACTTCTTCCCGAAATTCTTGAACCTGGGTAAGGATAACGTGATGACCTTCTGCCACCTGCTGAAGTTCGTGCCGAAGCCCTTCTGCAACAACACCAAAATGTCGTTTTAATTCTTCCATTTCTTTTGTATTCATAGGGTCTCCAGAAACTATTCGAGGGACACCAAAGCTAAGACTCAAAAACTTCAATCTTGGTAGAGGTATATCAAATTTAAACAATTCTAGCGAGCTCTAACTCGATTTTTGACAAGCTCACCTACATTCAATGCTCGACGGTGACGCTTTTGGCGAGGTTGCGGGTTTTGTCGGCATCGATGTTGGGGAGGACGGCGATATGGTATTCGTGTACCGACAGCGATATCCCAGGTACTAAACGTGCCGGTGTATTCCTACACCGTGGCCACCCGACCATAGGCATGGTCAAGGGGTTAGAGTGCTTGATTCAATTCAAAAGGGGTCAACAAAAGGAAAAAGGAAAATGAAAAGAAAAGGGTAGAGTAGAACACTGGTGCTCACCTGGAGCTACTCTCGAACGCTTCGACGCACGCGTCTACAACGGACCATAGCAGTCAGCACTTCCCAGCGCCCCCTCATCAGTAGGGTCGAGGACTGGCGCGCCAACGGTAGGGTTCGGTGGCTCCTCCACCCCTTTCGGAATGGGCCTCAGTCCGACTCCCCTGGTCACGGTTCCAGTCCCCGCCACCTCAAACCCGGCGTGCTGATTTCCAGCACCGGGCTTTCCTGGATGCTTCACCTCAAGGGTTATGTGACCTATCAGCCTGGAAGGACTTTCATGCCGACCCGTTGTACCGCACTCGGTAATCTCCATATAAGCCAAGTACCGTGTAGAGCCAAACCTTACTCCACCTCTTCCAGCCAAAACCTCGACGGTGGCGCACTCGCATCATGTGCCGCCGGACCTTCCGCTCCACCCAATCCTTCACGTAGGAGAAACACCGACTCGCATGCCCAATCCGGAAGTAGTTCACCCAGCCCCGTACGATCGGATTGATCATGGCGATCATCCGTCCCACCGGCTGGGATTGCCCGCGTCGGAACACTTCCTTGAGCTTCCGCAGCAACGCGGTGCGCCGCTTCACCTTCGGTATGTACTGCGGGCGCCACACTCCACGCCGCGACCGCACACGCCGAAAGTCAAAGCCCAGAAAGCCGAAGCTGCCTCCCTGACTCAGGTCCACGATTCGGCTCTTCTCCTCATTCACCTGAAGGTCTAATTGGGCCAACGCCTCTCGCAGCTTCCGCTCCGCAACCTGCGCCAGTTGTGCGTGGCGGCGATAGCCATCCACTAACACGACGAGGTCATCCGCAAACCGGACATACTCGAGATACGTATACTGGCCCTGCCGGGTTGTCTCCTTCAGCTGCTCCAGCCTCTCATCCACTTCCGTGAGATAGAGGTTGGCCAGCAGCGGGGAAATCACACCCCCTTGAGGCACCCCACGCGGGCCGGACGCCTTGACGATGAGTTTCACCAGCCGCAGGATCGCGGGATCCTGGATGCGTCGGGCCACCTTCGCCAGCAGCCGGTCATGCCGCACCGTGTCGAAGAAGGCCGCCAGATCCACATCAATCACTCGCGTCTTGTTCTGCACCATCGCCTGAGCCACCCGGCCAATCGCCTGGTGGGCTGTCCGTTTCGGTCGATACCCATACGACCCATCACGAAAATCCGCCTCAAAGATCGGTTCCAGCAGGAGCTTGAGCGCTCCCTGTACCACGCGGTCCCGAATCGCGGGTATCCCTAAGACGCGGACTCGTCCACCGCCTTTCGAAATCTCCACGTGCCGGTTCCGCATCGGTCGGTAGGTCTGCGTGACCAGTTCGTCCCGTAGTCGTGCAAGAAAGGGCTCCACCCCCGTGGCCTCGATGCCAGCAAACGTCACCCCATCAATGCCGGGGGCTCCGTTGTTTTTCTTGGCCATCGAATAGGCCGCGCGTAGCGTCGCCTCTTTGCACACGTGGACGTACAGGCCCCACACCCGCCATCGCTTCTCAGCCTTCGCCTTGACGTAGAGCCGCTGTCGCAGGTCTTGCAGTGTAATGGACGCCGTTGTCATCTCGTCCCTGCCTCCCATGTTGATCACAGCCTACAGCCAGTAGGGCTCCTTTGCTCCACAGGCATGACCCTGCTTCCTCGCTCCTACGAGCCCCTCCGCCACCCTCTCGTCTTCGGCTCACTTCCCAGAGAGCTGGTTATAGAGCCGATCTTCCTCCAGGGATTTCTCCCTGGGACGAGGAGGGCTTCTCCAGTTGCGTCGTCTGTCCTTGCTCCCGTGCTGTCGCTCTCACCCCGCCGGAGTGGCCAGGCGTCTCAGCCTTGGTTCGCCTGTCCATGCCGTCTTCGTCCTACGGACAGGGACTCGACCTCCGAGGTTTCATACTTTCGAGGCTACCTCTGCGTTCACTTTCGTTACGGCCCGGGAACTCGCTCACCATCCTCTACGATGGCTTTGTCGATGGGCTTCAGCGTCTCGGTTTCTCTCCACGCTGCCATCCAAGCTACAGGGCTCAGGCTCTTACCCTGGTGGGCTTGCTTCCCACTGAACAGTCTCGCCTTACCTGGACACACATCCGTGCGTACAGTTTTCCCGTACACGGCTTTCCGATGTTCTTCGTCAGAACGCATGCGCCCGTTTCCAGCCAGCTATCGTGGGAAGCTTGAACAAACCGTATCGAGCATAGAGCATGGCAGTGGGAAACTGCGCATACCCTGCCGCCCGGCTTTTCACCTTGTGCCGTTTGCGGAGGTGCGCGCGCAGTCGCTCTTCCACATGCCATTTCACTCGACCCAAGCCCTTGGAGCTATTGCGGTAGTGGAAATAGCCCGCCCACCCGCGCACGTACTGGTTGAGCGTCGCCACCACATCAGGGAGCGGAATCGGGGTCCCACCACGAGCCGTCATCTGTGTCACTCGTGCTTTCGCCCGCTGGATGGATCGGAGGGATGGCTCCACGTGCGGGTAGACTTTCCCGCTCGTGCGTCCCGTCCGGAGACCAAAGGAAAACCCGAGAAAGTCAAACCGTTCCTTCCTGGCGTTGACTTCCCTAGTTTTCTCCTCATTGAGGCTCAGCCCCAATCCCTCCAGCAAGTGGTGGAGGACCGTCATTGACGGAGCCACTTCCCCCGCACAAAGCACCACCAGATCATCGGCATACCGCACGATCTTGGCTCGGAGAGAGCGTCCAACCTCTGGACGGGCCCAGCTCCGATCCACCTCATGCAAGTACACGTTCGCCAAGAGCGGGGAAATCACTCCGCCCTGGGGTGTACCCTTCCGAGAGCCTTTTCCCCCACTCACGCGCGTCGTCCCGTGTCCAGCTTCCTCAACCACTGACACCGTTAGCCATTGCTTGATGAGGCCTAAGACGGCCCCATCCGCAATCCGTTTCGCCACGGTGGCCATCAGTTTGGCATGGGGAATGCTGTCGAAATACTGGGACAGGTCGGCATCAAGGACAGAGCCGTACCCCGCGTGCAGCGCTGTGGCCACCGCATCCGCCGCATCATGGGCAGACCGCTGTGGACGAAACCCATACGAGGTCTCGCAAAAGTCCGCCTCGAAGATCGGCTCAAGGACTAGCTTGACGGCCATCTGCGCCACTCGGTCGGTGATGGTCGGAATCCCGAGGGGCCGGTGACCCCCATCAGGTTTGGGGCGCCACACCCGTCGCACCGCTTGTGCGCGATACCGCTTACTCTTCAGCTCGGCTTGCAGCTTCCTGAGAAATGCTTCTCTCCCTTCTTCCGCGTCGATGGCCTCCCACGTGCGCCCGTCTATTCCAGGTGCCCCGTGGTGGGACCGGACCAAGGCATAGGCATGACTCAGAATGTCCGCCTGGGTGACCTTGTCGTACAACGCATAGAAGCGAAAGCCAGATTCAGACTTGGCCTTCCGATACAGCTTCCTCTGTAGTGTCCTGATCGTACTTGGGGTTGATAGCGCCATGGCAATCCCCTAATCCTCCACTCGTCGAAAGCGTGAACAAAGTAGGGTCCCTTCCCTCGGACCGGGTTATGTTGTCCCAGGCCCTCTAACGGTACGATGAACCCCTCCGACTCCCACGACGGCCCTCAGCGATTTCGGTCTCCCTTATACGCCTTGGTTGCGGGTTCTGCGCCCGCACCGCCGTGGGTCTCCCGTCCTGCACGGTGTCTCTTCCGCCACATGCCGCCCCTGCTACCCCGGAAGATCCTGAGGGTGGGTGTTCGTTCTACTCCCTCAGACGGCGGCCTTCCCCTTCTGACCACAGGGTCGGCATCTCCAAATAAGTCACGAGGCTACGTCTAGGTTCGCTTGCGCTACGGCCTGCAGCTTTGCCCATGGGAAACTTCAACCCCTGATTACTCAGACGCTGCTTCCCGGTACTAGAAAGGTGTACGAACAACTCCTTTCGCGGGACTTTAACCCGCTAGACACACCGCCGATGACGGCATGCGGTCAAATCTTTGGTTGACTAAAACTTTAGATTACGCCCCCTGCTCGAAAGAGAAGATGGCGCTCCCAGAAAAAAAGCAGTGGATGAAAGAGCTGCGAGGAGTTTGAAACGAAACTCTCAACCAAAGATTTGACCCCTCTTCTGACCCCTCTTCGAGAAACATGCCGAGCATCCCCCGGCACATCTCTTACCGCAATTGGCCAAGGCGCTAGGGGTCTCGACGGATCAGTTGTTAGGGGTCGAAAAAGAGAAACCGAACGGCCGGGTGCGCGACAGTCGCTTATGGCGGCGCTTCAGTCAGGTGGAACAACTCTCCCCCGCCCAACGCAAGCCTATCATTCAACTCCTCGATGCCTTCCTCCAACGCACGCCTCCCCCCAAACAAGGATGACCAGTACAGCACTGAGAAGAAGAAGGATAGAACCTCAACCTCTCCCCCTTTTCCTTTGCTTTGATTCTCCATTGAAGAAGTATGTCAATACTCAGCCCGACCCCTTAACCCGATTTATTGTTCGCAAATTTATATTGTTGAATAAACCATTTCATTAGGTTATCTAAGTCCGCTTCCATCTTTTCAACTGTAACAGGAGTATTCACAAGTTCAGGCTCGTCAGAATCTCCCATTGCCCAGGTTGGGACCCAAGCTCGGACTTTGGGACTTCTTTCCGTGATAACCGTTTCCTTGACTTCCAATTTGGCGATATATAAATAAGAATTCACTGGCGGCTCACCTAAAGCCAGAACATTTATAGTCAGTTTAAGGACAGGTTCCCACTCCTTATATGTCCTTGAAGAAGTCGTAGTTAACCCAGCCCGAGTTAGATGGTCTCGGCATCGATACCAGAATCTCTCATAATATTCATGAGGGACATCGACAACCAAATGCACTTTGGAAAGGTCTAGACCACGAATGGTAAAAGTCGTCCCCTCGGCATTGGAAATAACGGGCATTGAGAGGGCACTGCCTCCAATGAGGAAACCAGCTAGTATCAATCCACCTATTTTTTTAAAAATTCTTTTCCGAAACATTCCCATAGTATTTTCCTGTTGATTTCCCTTAACTCTTTCATCTTTAGTTAGGCTTATTTGGTATAAGTCTGACTGACACCACAACCGTGAATTCCCCTACATGGACCAAAAGAATTCCCACCGGGCCCCTGGTTGTTACCCGCAAAACCAGGACCTCGCCCCTGGCCATATAAATGGTCGGGAACAATTCGCAAATATTGCCCAGCTGGAATCCTACTTACATCTACGAGCACACCGGCTAGCCCAACGTCATTTACCGAAGTTCCCACCCCAAATGATATTCTAAAGTCAAAATTAAGATTATTATAATCTTGTCCAGTATTCGTCATTTGCAAGTGGGCAAATTCGACGTTACCCCCTATAAAACCTCCCTCGGGAATACCTGTTGTCTTTACAAGGAAAGACAACGTCCCGTTACCATCAACCATTATTGAGTTTTTGAAAACTGTTGAGGTTATGGGTGGCTGAGATTTGTCGGCTACCAATGTTGCCCTGAAGTTTTGTTGATCCTTTTTGTATTGATAACTTTCGATTTGTTGATTTTTTTGATAAGCCTGAACCTGTTGAACTCCATAAGCAAGGGTTGCTGCTCCAATTGCATACAATGCTCCTATTCCCGGATCAGACCCGCTAAGTGTCGAAGAGACGGCACCTGCAGCTGCAGCTCCGGCAATGTTCCCTAAACCGGCCGCACTCACCGCGCCACCTGCGAGGCCTCCCGCAGCACCCACACCAATGGCTAGTCCAATATTCGTATTATACCCTGCAGCCCGATATAATATCGCACTGGTCCCTCCAACAGCAGCACCTGCTGCCACACCTCCAGCTATAGCTCCGAATGCACCTCCGCCCACAGCACCACTCACATAACTCCCAACTCCAAAACCAACGGCACCTGATGCCCCGCCAATTGCAGCCCCGGTTAGGGTCGCACCAATGTCCCAATCGCTTTGAATGCCACTCGACACTGTACCAACAATTGCTCCAATAACAATTGCTGCAAAAAACCCAAAATTCCCTGATGGGTCGGTATATATTATTGGATTGTTATAAACATAAGCATACCGATTTAAGGTTTGTGGATCTGTGGCACTCGGCACGATCGTATCCGGTGAGATGAACCGCCCAAGAACAGGATCGTAGTACCGCGCTTCGTAGAAGTAGAGGCCGGTGGTGGTGTCCTTTTCTTTGCCGGTGTATTTGTAGGCGACATCCGAGGTGCCGGTGTGGGTGTGGGTGTCGCCGTAGGGATAGTAGGTGTTGTTTTCTTCGCTGACGCCGTTGGCATCGGTGAGGACGCTGGTGGAGCCGAGGTGGTCGGCGTGGAAGTAGCTGAGTGAGCCGGGGCCGCCTCCCACTGGCACTTGCTCCATGGCGATGCGTTGCCCGCCGGAGAAGATGAATTTGACGCAGGACAACGGGAGCGCGGTCCCTTCGCAGACGTAGAGCTTGCCGATATAGGTGGTCGTTGTTGTGCCATCGCTCTTCTTCACTCGACCGCCATCGCCGTCGTAGACGAAGGTGGTCGTGGTGCCATCTTTGATGACGCTGTCGGGCCGGTTTTCGAAGTCGTAGGTGATGATTCTTCCTGCGCCGAGGATCATGTTGCCGTTGGCATCGTAGTCGTAGGTGTTGGTGCCGGCAGTGGTCACGGCATGGGGCCGCACGCTGGTACTGCCACTGGTGTTGTAGCCGTAGGTACCGAGTTGGGAATTGCTCAGCATGTTGCCGATTTCGTTGTAGCTGTAGTTCAACGTGCCATAGCCACCGGTGGCGCTGGTGAGTCGATCGAGGTCGTCATAGACAAACGTTTGATTGGTGTTGACGGCATCGGTGAGTGAGGTGACGTTGCCGCCACTATCAAACGTGTAGCCCAAGTCTTGCAGCACGGTGGCGCCATTTATGGTCTTGAGGGTTTTGAGCCGGAAGTTCTGGGCATCGTAGGTATAAGCCGTGGTCACGCCATTGCCGAGCGTGAGTGTGGATGGTTGGCCCAGGGCATTGAACCCGCCATAGCTCGCATACGTGATAGTGCCTTCTTGGACGCTTTGGAGCTGCGGGCCATTGTAGGTTTGTGTGACGGTGCTGGTGTCGGGATAGGTGAGGCTGGTGACTCGGCCTAAGGCATCGTAGGCACTCTGGGTGGTGTAGGTGGTGCTATCCACGATTTTATCTGTTTTGGTGACTCTGCCGGTGATGTCGTAATAGAAGATGGTGGTGCCGGAGGCATCGTCCACTTGTTGCAGTCGGCCTTTCCGATTATCGGTCGTGCCATCATAGGTGTAGACCACATTGCCTGAGCCGAGGGTCTTCTGTGTACCGTAATCTTTTTGCACGCGTCTGTTTAAGGCATCGTATTGGAAATGGATCTGTTGGGTTTTGGCGTCGGTCTGGAGGGTGAGGTTGCCATTGGCATCGTATTGATAGGTCCAATCCCCCATGTCCGGATCATGCATGGTGGTTTTTCGTGAGAGTGTGTCGTACTGCATGGTGCTCTGGTTGCCTTTGGCATCCGTGAGTGTCTGAAGATTGCCCAGCCCATCATAGGCATAGGTGGTGGTGGCATAGGGTGTGCCCACGGCGGTGTCACAGGTGGTAAAGGTGCCGGTGTATTCGTGCACGGTCTGCACACGACCATAGGCATCTCGTGTGGTGCGTTTTTTATGGTCATTGGCATCGATGGTGACGGAGACCCAATCATCATGACAGGAGAGCCCGCGCGTGCCATCGGGAGCGGTGGCTTGCACCACCCGGCCCATGGCATCGTAGATGGATGTGGACCAGAGTGGGGTGCCGCCGGTTTCAAAATACGGGGTGCTACTGCGGGTGACCGCGCCACGAGCATCGTATTCCGTCTCGGTCACGATGATGTTGCTATCCGTGCCGGTGCTCTTGGATTTGATGGTTCGTCCTAAGCCATCAAAGTAGCTCCAGGTGGACAGGCCCAGTTGGGAATCTGTTTTGACATGCTGAGTGCCCACGGTGCCGAAGCTCACATAGCTGGTGGTGGTCCAGAAACCATCGGGTTGGGTGACTTTGGTGCGACGGCCTAACGCATCGTACTCTGCGAGCACTACCGCGTTATTCGGATCGGTCACGGTTTTCACTTGTCCATACAGGCCCAGATCCATGGCCACGCCATTCACCCCATAGTAGGTGGTACTGGTGACATGGCCTACGGGATTGGTGACGGAGGTGGCAAAGGTGCCGGAGGGGTCATAGGCCATGGTGGTGGTATTGCCATTAGCATCTCGCGTACAGGTGACATTGCCCATGCTGTCATAGGCCATACGCGTTTCGGGGCTGGTGCCGCCGGAGAGCCAGCGGACGACGCGCGTGAGATTGCCAACGGTGGGCAATTGATTGGTCGAGGCCACGGCACAGCTCGTGGTGCCGTCGTAGTAGAAATCGGTTTGCGCCATCTGCGTGCCGCCCGTGCCGAGCCCGGCATAGATCGTTTCACTCGATGGCAGGCTCAGCAGCCAGTCAGTGGTATTGGGCGTAAACGTGCGCACAACCGTGCGATCATCCGAGGAATCGCCGGTATCGGCATATTGCAGTTCTTCGGTGACATTGCCATAGACGTCGTAAGTGAAGTCCGTGCGGGTTTCTTTCCCACAGCCATTCCCATCGCAGATGGAGGTGACCACCGATGCCGGTGGCGTAAAGAACGGCGCTTGCCCATCAGCATCCGCCACATACGTCGTGGTGGTCTCTGTGAAGAGGTTACCCAGGCCATCCGTGACCTTCGTACGATATGGCGCCCCTTTGAGATAGCCATCCGCTACATTGGGATCGTTCACATCCACGGCAAGATCATTGCCCTGATGAAACCACGTCTCGGAAATCGTCTGTTCCCCCGAAGGCCCTGCCTGTCCAATGACCTTCACATGATTGAACCCACGAAAATCCCGTTCCCCAATATGATGAAACCCACCATCGTATTCGTAGGTCGTGGACGCGACATTCCCATTGCCGTCATCGGTGGTAATCTTCGACACCGTTTGCACAGGGAAGGGTAATTGGGTGTTGGTGTATTCGGTGGAAGGTGTGTATTCGATGGTTGTTGTCGCACCTAGGCCGTTGGAGATAGAGGTGAGGAGATCTGGTATGGGGCCATTGCCATGCGCGGTTTGTGCTTGATAGTCATCCCTCATGGCTTGGAAGATATCGACTTTCCCATCGCCATTAAAGTCCCCAATATAGATAGGATATTCGTTTCCGCTGGTTTTCCAGATCGGCCCATCGTTGGGATAGTCCTGCTGCCTATGCGCCCGCGTGAACGTGCCGTCCCCATTCGACAGCGCCACTTGCGCCTGGTAGCTATCCCGCATAGCCTGAAAGACGTCAGCTTTCCCATCGCCATTAAAATCCCCAATATAGATGGGATATTTGTCTCCGCCGGTTTTCCAGATCGGCCCATCGTTGGGATAATCCTGTTGCCTATGCGCCCGGGTAAACGTGCCGTCCCCATTCGACAGCGCCACTTGCGCCTGGTGGCTATCCCGCATAGCCTGAAAGACGTCAGCTTTCCCATCGCCATTAAAATCCCCAATATAGATGGGATATTTGTCTCCGCCGGTTTTCCAGATCGGCCCATCGTTGGGATAATCCTGTTGCCTATGCGCCCGGGTAAACGTGCCGTCCCCATTCGACAGCGCCACTTGCGCCTGGTGGCTATCCCGCATAGCCTGAAAGACGTCGGCTTTCCCATCGCCATTAAAATCCCCAATATAGATGGGATATTTGTCTCCGCCGGTTTTCCAGATCGGCCCATCGTTGGGATAATCCTGTTGCCTATGCGCCCGGGTAAACGTGCCGTCCCCATTCGACAGCGCCACTTGCGCCTGGTGGCTATCCCGCATAGCCTGAAAGACGTCAGCTTTCCCATCGCCATTAAAATCCCCAATATAGATGGGATATTTGTCTCCGCCGGTTTTCCAGATCGGCCCATCGTTGGGATAATCCTGTTGCCTATGCGCCCGGGTAAACGTGCCGGGTTCTTCGTCATGAGGTGTGGAATTAATTGGTTTGATGTGGCTTAATTCGTCCCCAATAAAAGGGGGCGATCATGATGGACGAACGTGAGATATTTTCTTTAGGGCTGGGGATGAGTGCGCCGTGGGAAGTGGTTTCTCAACATCTGGATACCGAGAAGAACCCGCATGAGTTACACCTTGAGCTGGCCTCGGATCGGGGTTCTCTGTTTCCCTGTCCTGAGTGCGGCAAGGAGTGTAAAGCGCATGACTTCAAAGAGCTTCGTTGGCGACACCTGAACTTCTTTCAGCACCACTGTCTGCTGACCGCCAAGGTGCCCCGCATCCGGTGCCCCGAGCACGGGGTCAAGCGGATTGAAGTTCCGTGGGCGCGTGAAGGGAGTCGGTTCACCTTACTGTTTGAACAGGTGGTGATGAGTCTGGTTCGGGAGATGCCTGTTGCGGCCACGGCCCGGCTGGTGGGCGAGAGGGACAAGCGATTGTGGCGCATCATTCAGCACTACGTTGGCCAAGCGCTGAAAGCACTGGACTTGCGGGAATTGGAAGCCTTTGGGTTTGATGAAACCGCCTCCAAGCGAGGCCACAACTATGTCACCGTGTTTGTGGACATGAAGCGCCGGACGCAGCCTGTTGTGTTTGCCACGCCCGGCAAGGGCAAGCAGACCGTGAAGGATTTCAAGGCCTGGCTGAAGGCGCATGGCGGCCGTGCGGAGAACGTGATGGAAGTCGTGTGTGATATGTCGCCGGCTTTTTGGGCCGCGGTCGAAGAAGAGTTTGAGCAAGCCACTGTCACGGTGGATTGGTTCCATGTGGTGCAACTGTTTACTCAAGCCGTCGAGGCGGTGCGCAAGCGTGAGCAGCAACAGACCAAACTCCCCCAAGCCACGCGGTGGGCGGTCTTGAAAGGCAAGGGGTTAACGGAAAAACAGAAGCTGGCTTTGCAGGAATTGGAGGACGGAGACTTTCTGACCACCATTGCCTGGCGGATCAAGGAAAAGTTGCGATGGGTCAGGCAGGCTCAAACACTCCGTGCCGCTCGGTGGCGACTGACACACTTTCTTCATCACGCCCACTCCATGCTGAGCGATGCCCCAGAACTCGAAGCCATCAGAAAAGCGTTGAACACACTGCAAACCCACACCCAACGGATTCTCCAGCGTTGGACGTCAACCTACTCCAATGCCCGTATGGAAGGGCTGAATTCGTTATTTCAGGCTGCTCGCTCAAGAGCACGAGGCTATCGAAACCCCCAGACCTTTATGACCATGATTTACATGATCGCAGCGCCTATACGTTTCCTCTTCAATTCCACATGATATGACGAGGAACCACGTGCCGTCCCCATTCGACAGCGCCACTTGCGCCTGGTGGCTATCCCGCATAGCCTGAAAGACGTCGGCTTTCCCATCGCCATTAAAATCCCCAATATAGATGGGATATTCATTTCCGCTGGTTTTCCAGATCGGCCCATCGTTGGGATAATCCTGTTGCCTATGCGCCCGGATAAACGTGCCGTCCCCATTCGACAGCGCCACTTGCGCCTGGTAGCTATCCCGCATGGCTTGCAGTACATCAGCTTTCCCATCGCCATTAAAATCCCCAATATAGATGGGATATTCGTCTCCGCCGGTTTTCCAGATCGGCCCATCGTTGGGATAATCCTGTTGCCTATGCGCCCGCGTGAAGGTCCCTTCGGGGTCTCCCTGCCAATTCAACGTCATGGATGGCAAACTTGTTCCTGCTGTGATCGACCCTGAGCTATCGATTGTGGCGTCACTTCCGAATTGTGTGACATCTTTGAGCAAGGATCGGTTGGTACTAATGCTGGTGGTATAGGTGAGTGTGTAAGCTCTTATAATATTTCCGTTGGCTTGAATTTCAATCGTTTTCAATCGCTTGGCTGTGGTCATTTCAAAGTTTGGCACGTACATCGGTGTGACGTCCGGCCGATCCTCTAAATGGAAGATCACGCTGTTGTTTGGTGCCGTGATCCCATGCCCCGTGTAATCGACACGAGCCTGGTAGGATTGACCTTGGTCGCCGGTGTAGCTGAGCGTCATGTAGTTGCCGTTCGTGTCTTCGACACGATCGAGACACCAGCGGAAGATGTTGTTGGCATCGTTGGGATCAGCGACGCGCGTATTGGCTTCTTGGCCGAAGTAAAATTTCTTGCCGGTCTTGTCGGTGGCCATGAAGTAAGGTTTGCCATCGATCGCGGTGAGTTTTTCGACCTTGGTAAAGCCGCCTTCGATTTTGGCGCGGTATTCATCTGTGCCCACATTCACCAGTTCGACGTTGATGCCGGAGAGGCGAAAGACATAGTCATCGCCGGAGTAGTCCACACCGTGTTTCGTTTGCCGTTCGATTACACCTTTTTCTAATTTCCAGCCCATGCCGCTCCAGCCATTGCCATTGGCGCTGCCATAGACCAGTGCGAGTTCGGGTTGGACACCGCCGCGGCCTGGGGGCACTTCGATGGGAATGCTGGTGGTGGCCGTGCCGGTGAAGAGGTCGGCGTGCACGCTTCCGCCGACGGCGCCGACGGGGACGTCTTGATCGGTTTCCTGGGAGAAGCCCGGAGCTGGGGAGAAGAACAGGAGAAGGGGGAGCATGAAATACATGGTGGGCAGTGCCCACTTTGGCAGTGGCTTTCTCTTTGGTGTCTCTACCTCCCCTAACCCCTCCTTACAAAGGAGGGGGATCTGAGGGATTGGAGATAGCCTGTTCTGTCTGGTGGACCGGGCCCACTTTGGCAGTGGCTTTCTCTTTGGCGTCTCTACCTCCCCTAACCCCTCCTTACAAAGGAGGGGGATCTGAGGGAATTGGGTTTGCAATCTTTTTATGGTGGGCAGTGCCCACCCTACGGGGAAGAGTCGAAAGCGGGATGATGGCATGATGACGGCTCCTTGAGATAGGGATGGGGGCTATATGTTCATATTAAAATGAATCTAGTATTTTAATATAATCGTACCTAATAAGGATAAATGAATCTTTAGTCAAGAATATACTTGCACCTATTTAACGTAGCTTTTGAGTAAGAATCAGGAGTTGAGATGAAAGATTAGCAGAATTAGTGGGGGTAGGATTTAAGAAAGACCGTAGATCTTCCTAAGGAATGTTGAGGAAAGCCGCCAGCCTTCGCTAAAGCTACGGCTGGCAAGCCATCAGCGTTCCATGCCTGCCGGAGCGGCTTCGCGTAGGCAGGTCATCATTTTGCCGGACCTTCGGGCTCACAGACTGGCCGAATACGGGGGCAAAATAAGCGGTCAAGCCTATTTCCTAATGTATAAATCACTGCTTGTTAAAAGGAGTGAGCGTAGTGAATGCGGGGTGGCCGGGGAATGAAAAAAGGGTAGGGTATTTCTTAATGTAGGATTGTGAGAACTGACCCCGGATCATCCGGATCAGCAGCGCTCAAATCTTTGGTTGACTAATTGGCTCTTCACCATTTCTCTGGTCGAAACTCTCAACCAAAGTGGCCCCTATTCCTCATACCAAAACCTCATCGGATTTTTGAACATAGCGTGTGACTTTAATATCCCCGGCCTTCTTTTCTGCTTGCGCCAAATCATACGCCGCCTGCAGGCGAATCCAGGTTTCGCATCCCCCACCAAAAGCCTTGTCCAATCGGATGGCCATTTCTGGGGAAATTCCTGTTTTCCCATTTACGAGATTATTCAGGGTCTGACGCCTCACACCAAGAATTTCCGCTCCCGCGGTCACCGTTAGCCCAAGAGGCTCAAGACAGTCATATCGCACAGATTGTCCGGGGTGTGGTGGGTTTTTCATGCGCATATTTTTTCTCCTCAGTGATAATCAACCAAATCAACATCGAAAGCATTTCCACTTTCAAATCGAAACGTAATCCGCCAGTTTCCAGACACCCATACAGTCCAGATTCCTGCACGGTCCCCCTTCAGGGGATGTAATTTAAGTCCCGGCAAGCCCATATCCTGCACCTTGCTCGCTTCATTCAGGCGCGCAAGAATACGTCCGATTTTTTTAGCATGAGCGGCGGGAACTTTCTGCCTGTTATCACTCTCATACAGTACCTTAAGCCCCTTGTGCCGAAAACTTTCTATCATTGCTCAACAATACTATGACCCCTGACAATTATCAACGGTCAGGTTTCTCATTAGTTTTCTTCTCAAAGAGGCCACCCTTCCTTCAAGGCATCCTTACCGACTTCTGTACAGGGTTTTGTCCGGCATGTGGCGCCCGACGTATGGCGGAGACTGCGGCCCACCTGGTTGAGCAGGTCACCCCTCACGGAGACCGGAGTGGGGGTCAGGATCAGCAGAGCTCAAATCTTGGGTTGACTAATTAGCGCTTCACCATTTTTCTGGTCGAAACTCTCAACAAAAGACTTGACCGCATGCCGTCATCGGCGGTGTGTCTAGCGGGTTCAAGTCCCGCGAAAGGAGTTGTTCGTACACCTTTCTAGTACCGGGAAGCAGCGTCTGAGTAATCAGGGGTTGAAGTTTCCCATGGGCAAAGCCGCAGGCCGTAGCGCAAGCGAACCTAGACGTAGCCTCGTGACTTATTTGGAGATGCCGACCCTGTGGTCAGAAGGGGAAGGCCGCTGTCTGAGGGAGTAGAACGAACACCCACCCTCAGGATCTTCCGGGGTAGCAGGGGCGGCATGTGGCGGAAGAGACACCGTGCAGGACGGGAGACCCACGACGGTGCGGGCGCAGAACCCGCAACCAAGGCGTATAAGGGAGACCGAAATCGCTGAGGGCCGTCGTGGGAGTCGGAGGGGTTCATAGTACCGTTAGAGGGCCTGGGACAACATAACCCGGTCCGAGGGAAGGGACCCTACTTTGTTCACGCTTTCGACGAGTGGAGGATCCGGGGATTGCCATGGCGCTATCAACCCCAAGTACGATCAGGACACTACAGAGGAAGCTGTATCGGAAGGCCAAGTCTGAATCTAGCTTTCGCTTCTATGCGTTGTACGACAAGGTAATCCAGGCGGACATTCTGAGTCACGCCTATGCCTTGGTCCGGTCACACCACGGTGCTCCTGGAATAGACGGGCGCACGTGGGAGGCCATCGACGCGGAAGAAGGGAGAGAAGCGTTCCTCAGGAAGCTGCAAGCCGAGCTGAAGAGTAAGCGGTATCGCGCACAAGCGGTGCGACGGGTGTGGCGGCCCAAACAGGATGGGGGCCACCGGCCCCTCGGGATTCCGACCATCACCGATCGAGTGGCGCAGATGGCCGTCAAGCTGGTCATTGAGCCGATCTTCGAGGCGGACTTTTGCGAGACCTCGTATGGGTTTCGTCCTCGTCGGTCTGCCCATGATGCGGTCGATGCGGTGGCAACGGCGTTACACGCCGGGTACGACTCTGTCATTGATGCCGACCTGTCCCAGTATTTCGACAGCATTCCTCATGCCAACCTGATGGCCGCCGTGGCCAAACGGATTGCGGATGGGGCCGTCTTAGGCCTCATCAAGCAATGGCTAACGGTGTCGGTGGTCGAGGAAGCTGGACACGGGACAACGCGCGTGAGTGGGGGCAAAGGCCCTCGGAGGGGTACACCCCAGGGCGGCGTGATTTCCCCGCTCTTGGCGAACGTGTACTTGCATGAGGTGGATCGGAGCTGGGCACGTCCAGAGGTTGGACGCTCTCTCCGAGCCAAGATCGTGCGGTATGCCGATGATCTGGTGGTGCTCTGTGCGGGGGAGGTGGCTCCGTCAATGACGGTCCTCCACCACTTGCTGGAGGGATTGGGGCTGAGCCTCAATGAGGAGAAAACCAGGGAAGTCAACGCCAGGCAGGAACGGTTTGACTTTCTCGGGTTTTCCTTTGGTCTCCGGACGGGACGCACGAGCGGGAAAGTCTACCCGCACGTGGAGCCGTCCCTCCGATCCATCCAGCGGGCGAAAGCACGAGTGACACAGATGACGGCTCGTGGTGGGACCCCGATTCCGCTCCCTGATGTGGTGGCGACGCTCAACCAGTACGTGCGCGGGTGGGCGGGCTATTTCCACTACCGCAATAGCTCGAAGGGCTTGGGTCGAGTGAAATGGCATGTGGAAGAGCGACTGCGCGCGCACCTCCGCAAACGGCACAAGGTGAAAAGCCGGACGGCAGGGTATGCGCAGTTTCCCACGGCCATGCTCTATGCTCGATACGGCTTGTTCAAGCTTCCCACGATAGCTGGCTGGAAACGGGCGCATGCGTTCTGACGAAGAACATCGGAAAGCCGTGTACGGGAAAACTGTACGCACGGATTGATGAGGGGGCGCTGGGAATTGCTGACTGCTGTGGTCCGTGGTAGACGCGTGCGTCGAAGCGTTCGAGAGTAGCTCCAGGTGAGCACCAGTGTTCTACTCTACCCCCTCAACCTGACCCCTCAACCGAACCGAGAAAAACCCGCGGAGATCACCCCCCCAACCAACTCTTTAACAATCACTTCGTCCCACTCATTTGAGAAAGAATTGCACTTACTACTTGAATTCAAGTTCAAGCCATTTTTCCGGATTGGAATGGAGGAGATTATTGCAATAGCGCAGGCCTGACCCCCTCATGACCCCCTCATGGCATTGCAAGACCTGACCCAATACTGTTCACTTAGATGAAAATCTGTTATACTTCGCCTCCACACGTAATCTGGGAGGAGGCAACATGGCAAGAAAGAAAGTCGGCTTGGGGGCGGGGGCTCGATTGGCGGATTATTTGAGCACGGGATTACTGGCTCGTGCCTTTCCGGTGGCCATCATCAACGAAGAACTTGACGCACATCATTGTAACAGTGAACGTGTCCGCACCTTTCCCGCTTCTGCCGTGGTGTACTACACCATGGCGTTGAGCTTATACAGCGAGGCCGCGTACGAAGCGGTGTTTGCCGCTGTGGCCCAAGGGCTGGCATGGAAAGACCACAAACCCGTTGCTCCCGTGACCGTTGTCAAATCCGCCATCAGCAAAGCCCGCTCACGGCTGACGTGGAAGGCGCTGAAAGCCATTGGACAGCGCTGCTTGCGCCCGTTGGCTCGTCCAGAGCATGCCCACGCCTTTTTTGCAGGCTACCGACTCGTCGCGATAGATGGCTCCAACTTTGAGGTCCCGGATGAGGAAGCCAATGTGCAAGCCTTTGGGTACCCAGGGAGCCGAACCGGGCAGGCCGGCTACCCCCAAGCCCAGTGCGCCATTTTGACGGAATGTGCCAGTCACGCCATTTTGGATGCCGAACTAGGGGCCTATAAGCAGGCCGAATGGGAGGTGGCCGCGCCCTTGGTGCGTCGCCTCACGCCCGACATGCTCTGCATGGCCGATCGCGGCTTTGTCGGGTACGCCCATTGGCAGGCCGGCCTTCAGACCGGAGCGCAACTACTCTGGCGCATGCCGAAGAGCTTGATCCTTCCAGTTGACAAGCTGTTGGACGATGGCTCGTACCTGAGCCATCTGTATCCCAGTGAACGCGCCAGAAGAAAGCGAATTGATGGGATCGCCATCAGGGTGATTGAGTATGTCTTACCGCAGGGGCCCAATAGCGAACCGCTGTACCGTCTCGTCACCACGCTGCTGGATGACCAAGGCGCACCCGCCCAGGACCTGGCTCAACTGTATCACGAGCGCTGGGAGGTGGAATTGGTGTTTGATGAGCTGAAGACGCACCTGAGGCAACGTCGTCGCGTCCTGCGCAGTAAAACGCCAGAGTTGGTGCGTCAAGAGTTCTACGGATGGGTGATGGCCCACTACGCCGTGCGCTGGTTGATGTATCAAGGGGCCACCCAGGCAGACATCCCTGACCGCACGGTATCTTTTACGGCCACGGTGCAGTTAGTGCGTCGAACCCTGCCCCAATCTGGGGCCCTTCCCCCCTGAGCGCCAAAAAACATGGTATCGGCTGCTGTTTGAGGCGACGGCGAAACTGTTGTGTGAATCCAGTCGTGGAAAAATCAAGCCGAGGATGGTGAAACGCCGAAACTCTCCATACGCACCGTACAAACGTCCGAGACCGCCCGTTGCGCAAATTGGGACACCATCCATCAAACCACCGAAGATATCTAAGTGAACAGTATTGAGACCTGACCCCAAGACCTGACCCCGAGACCTGACCCCGAGACCTGACCCCGAGACCTGACCCCGAGTCCTGACCCCGAGTCCTGACCCCGAGTCCAAGTCTGGTCCTTTTTCTCCCCCAACAACAACTCACGGACTATTTGCTGGGCGATGGTTTCCATTCCAAGTTCGAGTTCTTGTTTCAATAAATTGGCATTGTGTTCCTTCCATTCAGCAAAAGTTTGGGGGAAACTCACATACTCAAAAGATCTTTCATCCAGGACATTTTCATCCGTCGTGAGACCGGACTTTCCTTCCTCAGATATAGAATCCTCCCCCGAAAGAAGTTTGGTTTGAACCAACAAAAAAAATTGCATGTCTGGGTTAATACCATCCACGGGAGCCTTAAGGCCAATCTTCAGAACATTGAACTCAAGGACGGTGGATACTTCTCCAGATGGCAAAAAATACAAGTTGCTTCCAGCCATATACGCATCTCGCCTTTCCCGAGATATCGGGAATACATGTTGTCGCTGATGTTTTCGTGCATTGTGAATAATGAAATCTTGAATGGTATCGTCAACTTCGGCCTGTAGGAGCAATGTGGTAGTCTGTTCTTCCGCAAGTTCAACTTCGTCAGCGGAATCGGCGAGTACTGCCCCAACCAAACCTCCGGTGACAGCACCGACGGTGGAAAAAGTCATCATTAAACCCCCACAGAGCACCAACCCCGTGGCCACACAATCAAGATTCGAGCATTCCGGAATCGGCCGACAAACAGGGAAAGAAAAGGACGCTCCATAAGATCCACCTTGCCGGATGCCTTTCCAAGCACCTTCACTCCAACCTTTTGTAGGAGGGTGGATTTCTAAAATCATGGGCCTTGGTCCGGGCCGAATCCCCACGCTTCCAATTGGCCCCTTGAACTTTTCTCTTGTCGTCTTATTAAGCGCCGAAGGGATGTCCGAGGGTTCAAAGAACAGGAGTGCAGATTTCCTACCACCTTCATCCCCCTCTTTTGATAGAGCAAGGCCGGAACGAACCTCCATTTTCTGGGCCTTGCACAAACGTTGGGAGTCCACCAATATTTCTTCTAGTGCGATATCCAGGGCGTCGTTAAATGCCTCGTTATGCCTTCCCATTTAACTAAGGTTGCTTCAGTTTATTGAATCCCAAGGGTTTTGAGCTGCTGGTCAGGATTTTCAACAAACTCTGGAAGGTACTCATTGGAGTCTCACGGCGGTTATAGCGAAAGACAAACTCATCAAGATAGTGTTGCAGGTATTTTGAATCCACTCCATGGTGAATCCCGTTCAGCCAGGTCTGCAGATTGCCGAACGCTCTATGGATGTGTGGAGCGTGCTTCCCAGCACTTGCTGGGTCACCCTGGGTCCGTCTCAGGTGTTCGTATCCTGCCAAGGCTTTTGCCGAGTATCCCTTCCAACCATCGGACTTGATCTTACTGCCCTCAGCGACATGGCTATTGAGGAATGCTTTGATCTCGTTCTCTCCAGCGTCTTGAAGAATCGCTAATCGTAAACGCCCTGCTTTCTCTCGAAAGTGATCCCCTTGTGTGTACGTGACAATTTCTACGGCTCCGGCTATTAACGTCTTGGTTTTCGCTTTCGCGACGCCACGGCCCGTTTTGCCTTTTACCGGTCCACCGATATGGGTTTCATCGGCTTCAACTGTTCCTGCGAGCCGTTCACGGTTCTGTCGTACCATTCCTCGTCGCAATCTGTGGAGCAAATACCAGGCGCTATCCACCTTCTTGATACTGAGTTGACGCTGCAATTGCACAGCACTGATGCCAGGTGTGTGCGTGGAGACGAAATAGGCAGCCCAAAACCAAAGCCGTAGCGGCAAGTGCGATCTATGCATCACTGTGCCGCTTAGCGGTGATGTCTGTCTATGACACGACGAACACTCAAACCGGAAATATTTTTTGAGCCACCAACCACCGCGATGACCGCAAGCTGGACACATAAACCCGTCTGGCCACCGAATCGCCCGCAAGTACTCGAAGCACGCTTCTTCGGTGTGGAACCTAACAGAAAAATCCAAGATATCAGCAGCATACCCTGTGTCCATAGTCCAGCAGACTAGTCTAGGGACTAACCTTAGTCAAATGGGAAGGCATATGCCTCGTTATACACATCAGCACCCCCATACCAAAAAGTATTGCTGACTCGTCCGCGATACGATTTATTGAGAAGGGTTTGACCATCCATAGAAAAATCAACAGTTAAAAGGACATTGGCGTTAATGGTTGAAGGCAACGTATGAAGATACAGCTTCTTTAACGAGGTGGTAAGCCGAAGTGCAGGAAGACCATAGGGTTCCTCTTGAGAAACACTTGGTGTGGTTTCATCAGATTGAGTGTGTAGAAAAGCGAAACGTTGGCTCAGCCAGGAATGGACATTGGAAGCATTGATAGGACGACCGCCCATCGATCCAACATCATACTGACGCAGGCGGTCATCAGTAACGGGATCAATAATAAAAGAACAGGATTCCTCGGAAGAGGATGACGCCAGGTGGGACTGTGAGGAAACTGGAGCCAAACTCAACTCAATGGGGGTCTTATCACCGGCGCAACCAGAAAACAGCAAAATCCCGAGCGAGAAGCCAAGGATAGCCGGATGACCCAAGTTTAGATTGATAGGCAGGACCCCCACCAGCTTCCCGACAAAATTCATCTTTCCGTATAGGAGTTGCGAAGTCCAGCAAGAAGCTCCTTGCAGATCCCCTCAATATTCTGATCCATGGCTTCCTTAATCAACTTCCCCTGATCGCGAGTCCATTTCCCCACGGCGAGGTCCTGGTCACTAGGATTTGAGGGCAAGGGATACCACCGTGACACCGTATTCTTATAAAAAGGCACAAGGGAATCCTCCATACCTTCCTGAGGAGGAGTTAACCTTTTTAATTCATTGGAGCGGGGGTAGACGTTAATTTCGGCATTTGTCGAAAGGGCAGAAAAGTCCGAAGTCAATTTATAGGAGGTATTGATGAGAATCAACGCATCAGTTGAACCTTGTGGCAAAAGATGGGCCGCTACATCTGGATGTTTATCATAATGCGTATCGACATGTTTTACGTGTAGCCAGGAAATTGTCTGTAACCCAGGAGCAAGAGCCTGTTTCATGCGGGCACCAACATCGTAATCCGCAAGGGCTTCCCGAATCGGAACAATCATTTCTTCAGTGGTGTCGGAACGAGAACTTTCGATCGCAACGTCAATAAGGGCCGGAATTAGTCCTCCACCGGTGTACATTGTAACATTGGATTTCTCCACATCGGCAAGAATCTCATTTTGTGAGGCAACAATGATCGCTTCAGAAGAGGAAAGAGCCGGAGGCACTTGGGAAGGCACAGGAATATGAGTCGGAGGAGCAGTTGTGCACCCCACCATCAAAACGAACAAAGAACAAAAAATAAATAGTGGATACGCTCTGAACATGTTTAAGTCTCCATTAAAAAAAATTGTAAAAAAATAAGGCAATATCGCTGACTTCAATGTTGTAGGGTGGGCATCACTCAACAAACCCGTTCAATGGGGCAGTGCAAGACCAGACCCCCAACTGGCTCTGTCAACGTCACACAAGAAAAAACCACCTGGGTCTATATAGACCAAGCCCGTCTGGACCGCCTTAAAGACTCAGTCGTGTCCTAAGAGAGAAATTTCCTCAGAAAGCCAGATGGCTACCTTCCCAGGATCAAGGGATCAGAGTTCTTGATACATCTGTGAATTATTTCAAGTACTCTACCCACCTGTTTTAGGGTTCGGAATAGCAGGAAAGGTAGGAATGTGAGAATGGACCACAACCCCCTATTACATTATTAAATAGGATTGACCCCTTTTCTTAAGATTGACCCCTTTTCTGAATTACCTTGGAACGGGGTGATGGACTTTTAATGGTGTGACCTGGGCAATGTAATCAAAGTCCGAATCTTTTTGAAACAAGGCTAGATCATTGGCAATACAAACGGATGCTATCAAACAATCGATGGTTTTCCGTATGGTGAGCCCGCGCTTTCGACAGGCGCGATAGATCATCGCAGCGTGTTCAAAGATAGGAAGACCATCCATGAGAAAGATGGGATACTGCAAAAGAAGATTTCGTGTGCGCTCGTATTCTTTGTCGTTTGGTATTCCCTGAAGGATTTCACAGAAAATGAGATCGGTCAGCGCAATTGACCGGTCTTCCGAAATAAGTTTTTGAAGATGGTGGTCTTCCGGAGTCCCCACTCCATTAAAAAAATCTATCCAGACGGTCGTATCAACAACAATCACAGGCGTGACCTTCGTATGATATCAAGATTACCTTCCCACTTCACTTTGCCTCGAAGTTGCAGAATTTCTTTTCGCTTTTCTTTCTTCAACAACTCTTGAAGCGCCAGATGCACTAATTCCTTTTTGGTTTTGCACTGAAAAACCTTCATCCCTTCTTTGACAAGTTTGTCTTCCAATTCGATATTAGTTCGTGCCATGCTCACCCTCCTTTCGTAGCACTGACAGTAGCACAATGAGGTGTATGGAGCAATCCAATTTGGTGTATAGAAAAAATGAAAGGTCGCGTCTCATTTTTCGGAGGGAATGTTAGAATCGTCCACAAAGTAGTATATTAGTAAAAAGGGCTTGACCCTACTTCTGACCCAATTTCGTTACGACTAATCGATTAAAACAGAACGTTTTTCTTTAAATGCGGGGTGTCGCCCCCGCGCGACGAGGTCCATTTGTTTCGGCAAAAGTGCCCAAAACCATTTCTGCCCGTGTTCGGCCCTACGGGTTCCTCCGCCTCCGCCCCGAATAAGATGGCGAGGAAACTCGCGGAGTCTATCCTGAGTCTTGTCGAAGGACTCAAACAGCCCTCGCCGAAAAGTCGATTCGGGGCTGCGGCTCCGCCGCTCCCAACGCATTTGCCCAAAGGATGCTTCCCCACAATGGCTTAGCTCTTGCCTTTGAGCTTTGGCTTGCGATAGCTGAGAGTGTCAGGAACCCGAGTCGGAAAAAAGAAAGGGGCAATGGCTGTAGCATGATGTATGCTCCTTGAGATATGGATGAGGTCTGTTTGTTCATGAGGAAAATGAATCTAACAATGTAAGACAGTCGTTTCTATTAGCGGTAAATGTATCTTTCGTCAAGAATATACTTGTACCTACAAAACGAGATTTTGATTGAGAATCAGAAGTCTTGATGAGAGATTTGAAGGATTCTTCTGGGTAGGATTTAAGAAAGACCTTAGGTTTTACTACGTTAGAGGCTACTGAGGAAGAATCAACAGCGGAGCATGAGTCCGTTTGGCTAGTTTAAAGACTTGCTAACACTTTATAGTCCAGTACAAGTAAATTCAGGGAAGACTGTCCCTTTGTCACAGAATGCTGTGCCATATCCTGCCGCCACGCTGTTTCTGGGGCAAAGGAGATTTGCACATCTCTAAGCCCAGACGAATCGGGTACATCTCGATTCCCTTTGTAGAAGGTTACGGTAGGACTATTCTTCGTCCGTCCCAAATCCGTAATAGTCAAATACAGGAGTCCCTCTTTGACATGAATTGTTCCTGCCGTTTTCGTGGTTTGGGATTCCTGGGAATAGGTTCGTTGAAAGACCACCTGTTCCTCTGGGGTCACTTGCGACAAAGCAGATACCAAGTGCGGAACCAAGAATTCCACATCATCGTTGGAAAATATAGGAGAGGGTTTGGTGTCCTCGCGTAAGAGACCTTCGATGATCCCAGGAGGTGGTTGAACCATCACTCCACTTAAAATATGTTTAATAAGGATTGGCGAAAAATATTTTGGGTGCGAGGCACGAAACGATTCTTTCGGAACCCATTCAAGATATACTTGGATTTGTGGATCTTCATGAATCATGGTTCGGATTCCTGAAGAACCAAGACATCCAGTTAATAATTGACAGAATACTAGTGAAAACAAAATTCCTGACGCTATGACACGAAATCGATTTTTCATGTTTTTATCCGCTGACAATTATAAAATTATACCACCTGGTCTACCTGCAATACCTTCCTACCAACCTTTTCAGGGAATGTTGAAAAAAGCCGCCAGCGGCGTTCTCGCCCTTTTGCCGTGCTCACGTACTATGAGTACGCTCCGCGCGTCAAAAGGGCTGCGGCCTTTCCTTCGACTCTGCTCAGGACAGGACTGGATAGACCCTTCGGAAAGACTCAGGGCATGCTTTTTTGAACATTCCCTCCCACTGACGATGTGGAGCTCATCTGAGGCGTTTATTGGCTATTGACGTGAATTATTCAACAGCCCTTTTCAACGTACAGAAGATATACGAAGGTTACAAATAGGTAAATCATTCGACTTTCCTTAAAAATACCATTTTAAGAATTTTTTGCCGTTCCATAGAACTCTTGACACCTAGAATGTAATTCGATATAAGTCAAATCTGTGAAGGGAACGAGCAGGGCCATTTCATTCTTTTTATAAGCAAGGGATTCCATGAGGTTTTTTGTGCGCTCTTTTTCAGGGCAGGGCCATGCGGATGGCTAAATGGGGCTTGCCCCAGAGCAGTCTACACGCCTGCGCGATATTGGTGTAGCCTTTCAGGCGTAAGAGACTGATGGCATAGCGTCTCAGACAGGTCATGACCATTGGGCCATTGAGACTTCGTATCTGACTCCTGTCTTCATCAAAGGTGACGTCCAACACATAATGCTGCTTATTCTCCACACTCCAATGCTTTCGGTTTTGCGAGAGGATGGTCTTCGGCCCCGCCTTGTCTTTGGACTGACTCGTGACACCGCAGACCGCTTCGACGGTCGTGAGGCCCTGCTTGAGATGCGTCACTTCCCTCTCAATGCAGAAGACTTGCTGGACATGAGGAAAGTTGACATAGGCATTCAGGGAGTCATCGCACCAGATCCTGCGGGTCGTGATCTGCCCATGGCCTTTCTCGGTGGTGGCATAATCGCACCGGCGTGCTCGCAACGCTAAGGCCTCAATGTCGTGCTTCAAGGTGGGCTGGTTTCCCTTGACGGTGAAGACGAAGTCGGCGCCGCGTTCGTGCACCAGGTACTCGGCAATCTCTTTCTGGGTGAGGAGCGCATCCGCCGTGATCACCTTCCCTGCGATCTCGAGCGCATCTAACAGGGGCCGCACGCAGGGGATCTCATTGGTCTTGGAGTGAACTTTTTTTGGGTGAGGTGGCGCCCGGCTTGATGGGTGACGGCGCTGAGGACGTGGGTCTGTTCGCTTGGGACCTTCGACGTCCCCCGCATGGTCTTCCCATCAATGGCAATGCCCTGATCCTCCCCGCCGAAGGTGTCCAGCCACCGGCCGAGCAGGGTATCGACTTCACAGGGGTCGACGGCCGTGATAAAGCGGTAAAGAGTGCTGCGGCTCGGGACGAGGTAGCGCCCCCCTCGCTGAGTACAGCCTAGCCGCTTGCGCATCGGCTGCGATAACTGCTGGGCCCAGTCCGAGATCGCTTCATAGCCGCGCGCGCCGCACAAGGTGGCACAGAACATGATCGCCGTGAGGGCGCGTCGGGTGTGCCGTTGCCCTTGCAAATGGCGGGGATCGGTCAGCTGCACCACATACGTAAAGAGGGAGTCCGTCTGTTTTGTATTCAATCTCATCTGAGGCGCTTCTCCTTTCTGATAGGGCTGATCAAGCATCGGGCGTGCAAGGATCTCTCGGGCTTGGGGATGCAGCCGCACGACTAGGATGCGCTTCGGTCTCTCATGCTGAACATAACACGTGTTCGACTTGCGAAACCCTCGTGTCAGACCGAGCTCGTGCCACCCGGCGGCCCGATAGCAGGTCCCGGTGAAGCGGGCAGGATCGACGAAGGTCTCTAAGAGGAGCAAGGGGTAGCCGTGGTACAGTTGCCAATCGGCCGAGATCCGTTTCGCGCAGAGCGACAGGACTTTCGAGGCGAGGTTCTTTTGCGAACAGCCCGGCAGCATGAGAAACCAGGTGTTGTTGGCCAGTAAATGGAGTCGTTGCCATTGAAAACAGGGGGGCCAGCCGATCCAGTGGTCTCGCGGTCTCGATTTGAGGGCCGCCGCCGCAAACACCAGCAAGGCCAGCCAGCGATCCTGCACACAGGCGAGATATTGTATCGATTGGCCAATCAGCGGGGCATGACCGAGGTAGTGGTGTCTGTCGAGAAGGGTCTTGAAGGCGTCCTTTTCGTCTCGGACAATTGGGCGAACCACGACTTGCCTCAGATCAATGTCCGGCTGTCCGCTTGGCGATTCGTCTGGCATGCAAAAGAGTATGCCGTAAACGAAAAGAAAAAGCCAGCCTAAATCGATTATTCCTTATTATCTATAAAGTTACACTTTAATATGAAATAGCCCTGGGGAACGAGGGTGTTCTCTTTATGTGCCCAGAAAAAGATGAGCAAGGACAGTGACGTCCTTTTGGTTTGTAGCTTCAACCAAGAGGGCGTTTTTTTTGCTCAGCACCTTGTGGAAGATCTTCTGGGTCGATTAGTCCCAGGACTGACGCACAGGTGATTGGAAAAATGGCATTGTAGTATTTCGGAGGGGAGACGAGGAAGTTTTCCAGGGTTCCGAAAATCAGGTCCGGACAATGATGTCCTTTTGGTTCAAATAGTGGAATCAAAAGGATTTTTTTTACCTTAACGCTATGAAAATTTACAGCAATCCAACTCTTTAACACCATGGTTTTTGTTGTAGAAGGAAACTCATGATGGATGAACCAACCAAGACTTTCCATCGCCAAGTCATTCGGCTTATGAAAGGTATCATTTCGGCTTGGGAGACTTGGCTGCAAGAGATGGAGGAGAAAAAGGAAAAGGAAGAAAAAGTACAAGACACACTTTTGCGATAAAACCGACTAAGAACATCGCCTTACCCAACCTCGCCACGTAGACCTCGCGTTACGCCTCGTCTGCCGCTCTCGCCTCTTTGGGGTCATTGCCAACACATTCGTAGAAACATCGGAATGAAGATTCCGACCAATTTAAGAAGTGATTCGTTACATTTGGCCGGTTAGTGAAGGCCACCCAATTTCGCCGTGCAGACCTTCCTCTGGCCTCGTCTGCCACTCATGCCTCCTTGGGATCTATTCATTCAAGAAGCAACCCCGGAGTGAAGGCTCCGACCAGGAGGATGTTTTTCATGAAAAAAATTACGTGTCCCCTATTCAGTGTTTTTTTAATTGGCATGACCTTTTTTGCAACCCCGGTTTACGCCGGAGGGAAGATTCAAATTGACAAGACCAAGTGGATCAGTATTGGCATGGGCGTTCGTGCCAGTTATGCCACTGTCGAAGATGCTGCGCCTAATGCCAATGATTGGAGCACCAACTTTGCAATGGACAATATGCGGTTGTATGTGAATGGCCAGCTTCACAAATACATCAAAATGGAATTTAACACGGATTGTACGAATTGCTTTGGCACCAATTCTAGCGGAACGATGATCGTCCTCGATGCCATTGGCAAATTTGAGTTCAATCAATATTTCAATGTATGGGCAGGTCGGTTATTAGCCCCTTCGGACCGGGCAGAACTCGATGGTCCCTATTATCAAAACACCTATGAATTTAATAAGACCCCATTTTATCCACAGGACTTCGGTAATCCTGGGGCAGGGCTTGGCAGTCCTACGGCCGGGATCGGAGCTGCAGCCGGGCGATTTGGCCGCGATGATGGGATCAATATCTGGGGCGCATTTCTAGAGGATAAACGTTTGACCTATGTCGTGGGCGTCTTTGATGGATTGGATGGATTTGGAAATACAGGAGACAGCCCTCTGTGGGCCGGACGCTTTACCTTTAACTTTTTAAATGTCGAACAAAACCCCGCCTATTACACGAGCAGCACTTATTACGGCAACGGAGGCGATATCTTGACTGTGGCCTTCGCCATCCAGCATCAATCCGGTGGAGCGGGCACCGCTGCAAATCCTTCCGATTTCACTGGTTTCAGTGCTGATGCCCTCTATGAACGGGTTTTCTCAAATAATGGCGTCCTCACATTAGAGGGCGAGTATAAGGTCTTTGAAACCGACCTCAATGCTACAGCCCTGGCTGCTGGAGCAGCATGTTTCTGCATCTTCGACGGTGATGCGTGGACCGCGACGGGGTTGTTTCTGTTTCCACAGGAAGTTGGAATCGGACGATTCCAACCCTACGTCCGTTTCACGGAAAACATCCCAGACAACAGCCCCAGCCGGGACGAAACCGAAGTCGGGCTGAACTATATCATAGACGGACATAACGCGAAGGTTTCCCTGTTCTATCAATATGGCGACATTGCGACCAAAGGCCGATCATATTTACCCACGACCACGGGTGCGGATGTCAGTGCTATCAAGCTCGCGCTTCAGTTGCAATTGTAGGGTTATCCCAGGATGAAACATACAAAAAATTACATTGTGAAAAATTCAAGGAGCTCGATATGAAAAAGCCAGAACATATTTTTCCAGACAATACGCCAAATAATACGACTGATACGACAACCGAAGTAGTGGAACCCGGAATAGAAAAAAGTCGTCGACAGTTTTTAACCGATGCGACCACAACGGCCGCGGGGATTGGCATGGCAGCCCTTCTCGGTAATTTAGGCGGTTGGGCCTTGTCCTATGCCGCGGATAAAGGACCTATCAAAATTGGCATTCTCCATTCCCTGAGTGGAACCATGGCCATTAGCGAGGTTTCCTTACGGGATGTGGTGTTGATGGCCGTAGAAGAAATCAATGCAGCCGGTGGCCTCCTCGGCCGCCAGATTCAACCCGTAATCGTCGATCCCGCTTCCAATTGGGATCTGTTCGCCGAGAAAGCCAAACAGCTTCTGTTAGTGGATAAGGTATCGGTGGTGTTTGGGTGTTGGACATCAGTCAGCCGAAAGTCCGTACTCCCGGTTTTCGAAGGCAACAACGGCTTACTCTTTTATCCCGTTCAATACGAAGGTGAAGAATGCTCACGCAATGTGTTTTATACCGGGGCAGCTGTCAATCAACAAGCTATCCCTGCTGTGGAATATCTCATGAGCGAAGAAGGTGGCGCCTATAAAAAGTTCTACCTCTTAGGCACGGACTATGTGTATCCCCGAACCACCAATAAAATTCTTCGAGCGATGTTACTGGCGAAAGGCGTTCCAGCGAAAAACATTGGTGAAGAATATACGCCATTCCATCATCAAGACTATCAAACCATTGTCGGAAAAATTCGAAAATTTTCGCGCAGGGGTGATGCCGCCGTGATCAGTACGATTAACGGCGATAGCAACGTGCCTTTCTACAAAGAATTTGCCAATCAAGGACTTCGATCCGAAGATGTGCCCATCATGGCCTTTAGCGTGGCCGAAGATGAACTTCGCGGTATGGACACGAGTGCATTGGTCGGTCACTTGGCCGCTTGGAACTACTATCAAAGTGTGGATACTCCTGGGAATAAAAAATTCGTGTCCGATTTCAAGACCTACTGTAAAAAGAAAGGATTACCTGGTGGAGACAAGCGGGTCACAGACGATCCCATCGAAGCTGCCTATTTTGGCGTCCATGTCTGGAAGCAGGCCGTGGAAAAAGCCGGCACCACGAAAGTGGATGCGGTGCGAAAGGCGGTCTATGGGATGGAATTCGACGCGCCCGGCGGAAAGAAGAAAATGGACGAAGCGAATCATCATACCTACAAACCCGTGCTCATCGGCGAGATTCGCAAAGACGGTCAGTTCTCCATCATTTCCAAAACCGACCTCGTTCAAGCGGAACCTTGGAGCGTATACAGCAGTCCTGATAAAGGCTGTGACTGGGTCAAGCACAAAGGGACCTATAAAAAAGCGTGACGCATGACGGATCCAACGTCGTACCCGACGTTGGATCCACATTTTGTACATGTAAAACTTGGACGTTATCTACCAGACCCAGTCTTGTGACATTCAGGTTCGATGATTGGAGGTGTAGGCTGTGCATCGTCATCCCGTCATTCCCGCCAGCAGTTAGCGGGAATCCATCTCGAATTTTCTGCAGTAGGCGGAAAACCTGGATCCCCGCTAAAAACTGCGGGGATGACAGACGGAGATTTTTACCTGAAGGTGGGCACTTCCCTTCACTATTTAACCTGACCATGTCTGAAAGAAAAAATACAAGTTTTTATTATTTTGGTCCACAAAGATGCAGTCTTTTCTAACGACTGAATGAACGACAATGACAGGTTCCTTGAAACGTATTGTTCTCATTTCCATTTTGATCTTTTCATGCTACTCGTTAGGTCTTGGAGCAATTGCCGTCGCTCAAGAGCCGGGGACATCTTCAACACCCATTGAAATCATTGGAGTTGATCACGCCATGAGTGTACTGGCCAACGGTGAATGGACTGAAAAAAAATTCGCGGTGGCCTATCTTATTGAACATGGTGAACCTGACCTACTCCCTCAGCTCGAAGAACTCCGCTCCAATGTAAACAGGCGGGTTCGTCGATTGATGAAGCCTGTCATCAACCTTCTTCGGAATAAGGCCAACTTGGTAAGCGAAGACTCAGAAGCACGCCGAGCCGCGGCTCGGGATCTTGGAACACGCGGGGGCCCAGAAGCATTACCGCTACTAAAAAATGCCTTGTCTAGTGAGGACGATCGTTGGGTCAGATACGACCTGGAAGAAGCCATCAACCTGATAAATTTAGAACATGCAGACCCACAAGTTCGACTTGCGGCCATTACGAAGCTGGGGGACTTGCGTAGTGCCTTTGCCCTTCCCGATTTAGAAGAATTAGCTAAACAACCGGCAGACGACCTGGAACAGCAGACGTTGACCAACGCGGCGGCCGAAGCGAGCCGCCGAATACAAAAATGGCACGATATCGCCGGTGGGGTGGAAACCCTACTGCAAGGGTTGAGCCTCAGTTCCATACTACTCCTCATGGCGCTGGGGCTCGCCATTGTTTTCGGCCTCATGGGCGTCATCAATATGGCCCATGGGGAAATGATGATGATTGGCGCCTATGCCACGTTTGTCGTTCAAGAAATATTTAAAGCCTACCTCGGGGAACAGTTCTTTGATTACTATTTCTTCTTTGCCCTCCCCTGCGCCTTTCTCGTCGCGGCCTTCGTGGGATGGATCTTAGAAGGAACCCTCATTCGCTTTCTGTATGGAAGACCACTCGAAACGCTTTTAGTAACATGGGGCGTGGGACTCGTCTTGATTCAGGGTGCGCGGGTCATCTTTGGAGATCTCACCGCCGTTCAAGCGCCAAGCTGGCTCAAGGGAGGCGTGCAGATCATGGTCGGGGTACGGCTTCCACATAACCGGCTCTTTATCATTCTTCTCGCCATCTTCTGTGTGACAGGAATCTACTTGTTACTGTTTCGAACAGGCATCGGCCTTCGGATCCGAGCAGTGTTGCAAAATCGTGATATGAGTGCCTGCCTTGGCATTCCGACCAGAAAATTTGATTCCTACACCTTTGCTTTTGGATCGGGGTTAGCAGGCTTAGCAGGCAGCGCCTTAACCTTGGTGGGCAACGTCGATCCCGAGCTTGGGCGGAATTACATTGTGGACTCTTTTATGGTGGTGGTGACCGGAGGAGTGGGAAAACTGGCCGGCACCATTGTCGCTGCCTTGGGGATTGGGACGCTCAATAAATTGCTGGAACCAAGCTTCGGAGCCGTATATGGAAAGGTAATGATTCTGGTCCTCATCATTCTCTTTCTCCAATATCGCCCCTCCGGACTCTTTACGCTGAAAGGACGTCACCTTGATTCCTAAGAGTGATCAGGAACCCGTAAACGCCAACGGGGCAACCAGATTATCACGTTTGGGTTTAAGCCGGTCATTTGGGACCGTGGGATTGGTTCTGTTGGTGGGCATTCCCCTCCTCAACCTCCTTCCTCAGGATTCTGTGTTTCATGTGTCTGACTTTACAATGAATCTCTTTGGAAAATTTTTTGCTTTCGCCATCTTAGCACTCGGCATCGATTTAATTTGGGGCTATACCGGCATCTTAAGTCTGGGGCATGGCGTCTTTTTTGGATTGGGCGCGTATGCCCTCGGGATGCATTTAATGCTGGGAATCGGGGCAGAAGGTGTGTATGGAACCGACCTCCCCGACTTTATGGTGTGGAATCAGGTGAAAGAGCTGCCCTGGTTTTGGAAACCTTTTTCCAGTTTTGGGTTTTCTTTGTTAGCAGTCGTGCTGGTCCCGATGACCTTCGCGGCACTCTTTGGGTTCCTCGTATTTCGCAGCCGCATTCGTGGTGTGTATTTTGCCATTATCACCCAAGCGCTCGCGTTGGTGGCCTGGCTGGTATTCAATCGCAATGAAACGAATCTGGGTGGCACGAATGGGCTGACTGATTTCAAACACATCTTGGGTTATTCGTTGAATGATCCTAACACCCAACGTGGCATGTATATTCTCACCGTATTCTTTTTGGGGTTGGCCTTTTTACTTTGTCGATGGATTACCCAATCTCGTGCCGGACGAGTGTTAGTCGCGATTCGTGATTGTGAACAGAGGGTACTCTTCACCGGGTATTCCCCCGCGAATTACAAACTCTTTGTGTTTGTCATCTCAGCCGGCTTAGCAGGCATAGCGGGAGCACTCTACGTCCCTCAGGTCGGGATCATCACCCCGAATCAGATGGGGGTGTTGCCTTCTATTGAAATGGCTATTTGGGTTGCTGTGGGTGGGCGCGGAACGTTGACCGGTGCCGTTGTGGGTGCCGTGGGCGTGAACTGGACACGGAGCTATCTCACGAATCATTTCCCGGAGCTTTGGCCCTTCTTCCTGGGCGGGCTCTTCATCGCCGTGGTCATGTTCTTCCCGAAAGGCGTGGTTGGTGTATTCAGCAAACTATGGACAATGGTGCGAGTGGAAAAACCCAAATCGGTGAGCCCAAAGATCGCTGAGGCCACAGAATAATTACCCCAGAACTATCAGAGTAAATAATGGAAATTGAACAACACAGTCCAGCAAAAACCGATGCCAAAGTTTTACAACCAGTCATTGGGTCCAGACATCAACGCTCAATTATGTATCTCGAAGGCGTCACGGTAGATTTTGATGGGTTTAAGGCCCTGAACAATCTCAACCTGGTTGTGGATTACCATGAGCTTCGAGTGGTGATCGGACCTAATGGCGCGGGAAAGAGTACGCTTTTGGATGCCATCTCCGGAAAAGTCCAGCCGGCATCCGGTCGTATCGTCTTTGGACAAGGGACGGATCTGATTGGTCTTCGGGAAAATGAAATCACCGCGTTAGGCATTGGTCGAAAATTCCAAACCCCTTCGGTGTATACGACCCTCCCCGTGTGGGACAACTTGGACCTCTCGCTTCGTCGGAAGAGCAAGGGCGTTTTTGCCACCTTGTTGTCCACATCGATTCGAGAAGAATCAGACAAAATTGCCCAGACCTTGGAGACCATCAGGCTGATGAACAAAGCACAAGTCCTTGCCGGTCAATTGTCTCACGGAGAAAAACAATGGTTAGAAATTGGCATGGTCATTCTTCAAGACCCCGAACTCCTCCTCATTGATGAACCGGTCGCGGGAATGACGGATCAGGAAACCGAAAAAACCGGAGAACTCCTTCAATCGTTGACGGATAAGCATTCCGTCATCGTCATTGAACATGACATGGAATTTGTCAGGCAGATTGCCAAGACCGTAACCGTGCTTCATGAGGGAACCGTCTTGTGCGAAGGACCAATGCAGAGTATCCAAAATGATCCTCGCGTCATAGAAATCTATCTAGGACGGCAAAAGGAAACCAATGCTCCGGTGTGAGAATCTGAATGTCTTTTATGGTGAAAGCCATATCCTCCGGGACATTTCCATGGAAGTGCAGGAAGGACAGGTCGTCTGCCTCATGGGTCGAAATGGAGTGGGGAAAACTACCCTATTAAAAACCATCATGGGGTTGCTCAAACCTCAGGCTGGACACATTTACCTCAACGACAAAGAGGCCACCAAACAATCACCGGATCGACGGGTCGCACAAGGTATCGCGTATGTTCCCCAAGGTCGTGAATTATTTCCGCATCTGAGTGTGGAAGAAAATTTGAGATTGGGGTTTGAAGCCCGCCAGGGTTCGAAAGACCAAAAAACCGCTGAATTGGCCTATGAAGAAATTTACACGCTTTTCCCGGCCTTGCCCGCACTGCTGGCCCGGCCCGGAGGGGTCCTGAGCGGCGGAGAACAGCAACAGGTGGCGATTGGACGCGCCCTGCTGACTCAACCCAGACTTTTGTTATTGGACGAACCTACGGAAGGCATTCAACCGTCGATTGTCATGGAAATCGAACGAGTCATTGAAGGTTTTAAATCCCAACGACGATTCGCCATTTTATTGGTCGAACAATACTTTGAATTTGCCGCTCGATTAGCAGATACCTTCGTACTGATGGCCAAGGGATGCGTGGTGGCATCGGGCCCTGCATCGGAATTAACAGAGGAACAGGTTAAACAACACCTGGTTGTGTGACGTTATGCATCTTAGCCCGAGAGAACAAGAAAAATTACTCATCTACGTCGCGGCTCAACTCGCCAATGATCGGAAAAACCGTGGGCTGAAACTCAATCACCCCGAAGCCTTGGCGTATATCACCGCCGCGATATTAGAAGGGATTCGAGATGGCCGCTCCGTGTCCGACTTGATGAGTTATGGAGCGACGCTTTTGACCAGGAATGATGTCATGCCCGGTGTGCCAGAGATGTTGCCAGAAATCCAAGTGGAAGGGACCTTCCCCGATGGAACAAAGCTGGTCACTGTTCACGAACCAATCAGGTAAGACGTGAAGCGTTATGCGTAAAGCGTGAAGCGAAGGGCAAGAGGTGAATTAGTTTTTTAAAAATGGTGAAGGAAGTCGGTCCCCATCTTTGTCTGTCATCCTCGCGGTTGTTAGCGGGGATCCATCTTTTCCCACTATCGTTGGAAATGCAAGATGGATTCCCGCTAACAACTGGCGGGAATGACGAGACAATGCTCCAAAGGCCACCCTTCAACTTTCCAAACTCAAACGTCTCAAGATAGAGGCTAACGGATAACATCTAGTCTAGTCGTGTACATTTCATCCACGGATCACGCGTGACGACTTTTCAGTTGAGGAGAGCAAATGATGTCTAAAAACCCAAATGAACACCCCCCTATCATTCCAGGCGAATTCCTGTTGGCCGAACAGGACATCGTGGCGTTTGAAGGTCGGGCTACCGTTGAGCTGACAGTGGCCAATCATGGTGATCGGCCCATTCAGGTCGGATCCCATTGCCATTTTTTTGAAGTAAATCGTTCATTGCGATTTGATCGAGAACAGGCCTTTGGCTTTCGATTGAAAATCCCCTCAGGCACCGCTGTCAGATTTGAACCAGGAGAAGAGAAACGGGTTTCCCTTGTGGCCTTTGGAGGAAACCGAATTGCTTATGGAATAAATGGATTGACCAATGGGTCACTCGATGATGACAAGGTCAAGGCTCAAGCCCTCACGCGGGCTGCTGAACAAGGGTTTATTGGTGAAGGAATAGGCTCATGAAATTGTCTCGCCGTCAATACGTGGACTTGTATGGCCCGACGACTGGAGATCGTATTCGCCTCGCGGACACCGAGCTCATCGTGGAAGTCGAACAAGATTTTACTACGCCAGGTGAAGAGGCCAAGTTCGGCGGAGGCAAGGTGATTCGGGATGGGATGGGACAATCCCCCACCGCCACACGCGCCAAGGGTTCCTTGGATGTGGTCGTGACGAATGCCGTGATTCTCGACTATTGGGGCATCGTCAAAGCGGATATTGGCATTCGAGATGGGCGAATTGTGGGGATCGGGAAATCCGGGAACCCGGACTTGATGGATGGTGTCACACCACGGATGGAGATCGGGCCCGGAACTGAAGTCATCGCCGGGGAAGGAAAAATTGTGACGGCAGGCGGTGTGGAAAGTCACGTGCATTTCATTTGTCCGCAATTGGTTCCCGAAGCCTTGTCCTCAGGCATGACCACCTTGCTGGGTGGTGGAACGGGCCCGGCTACCGGAACAAATGCCACGACTTGTACACCAGGCGCTTGGAATATTGGCCGGATGTTAGAAGCAGCTGATGGATTCCCTATCAACCTTGGGTTTATGGGAAAAGGCAATGCGTCTCTTCCGGAAGCATTGGTCGAACAAGTTGAAGCCGGTGCGATTGGCCTGAAGTTGCATGAAGATTGGGGCACCACACCAGCAGCCATCTCAACCTGCTTGGATGTTGCTGATCAATATGATGTGCAAGTCGCCATTCATACCGACACCTTAAATGAGGCAGGATTTGTGGAGGACACGATTCGCGCGTTTGGCGGACGAACCATTCACACCTTTCACACGGAGGGTGCGGGAGGGGGACATGCCCCGGATATCATTCGCGTGTGTGGGGAGTCGAATGTCTTGCCGTCCTCAACCAACCCAAGCATGCCGTTTACCGTCAATACCATCGACGAACATCTGGATATGTTGATGGTCTGTCACCATTTAAGCCCGCGTGTACCGGAAGACATTGCGTTTGCCGAATCACGCATTCGTGGGGAAACCATTGCCGCCGAGGACATTCTTCACGACATGGGCGCGATCAGCATCATGTCTTCAGACTCGCAAGCCATGGGACGAATTGGCGAAGTGATTACCCGAACCTGGCAAACCGCCCATAAGATGAAAGTCCAACGGGGGCATCTGAATCCATCAGGCATCCAGCTATCACCAGACAGCAATGATAATTTCCGTGCAAAGCGATACGTTGCCAAATACACGATTAATCCGGCGATCACCCATGGCATTGCGCATGAAGTAGGATCAGTGGAAGCCGGAAAATTAGCCGACCTCGTGTTGTGGAACCCAGCTTTTTTTGGAGTAAAGCCTGACCTCATCATGAAGGGAGGCTTTATCGTTGAAGCGGCCATGGGCGATCCCAATGCCTCTATTCCTACACCTCAACCGGTTTTGAGTCGCGCGATGTTTGGCGCGTTTGGACGGGCCCCGTTCACCACCAGCGTAACCTTTCTGTCCCAAGCAGGGATCGAGCGGAAGATCCACACCAGTTTGGGTTTACAAAAACGTGTGGTGGCCGTTCAAAATTGTCGAAACATTGGCAAACGTGATTTAAAACTAAATGATGCACTTCCCCACATGGAAGTAGATCCTGAAACCTATGTCGTCAAGGCTGACGGCCAACATTTGACCTGTGAGCCCATGGCCATTTTGCCGATGGCCCAGCGTTATTTTCTTTTCTAATTTTTCCTCAAGGATTTATGGATACGTGTTCCCTCCTTCAAGGTTTCCGATATATCGATACGTTTTTCCCATCGGGGGGATTTGCCTATTCCGCGGGTTTGGAAACAGCCGTTCAGGAAGGAAATGTCCAAACATCAGAAGACCTCAATCGATATGTCGCCGATTATTTGTGGTGGGGAATGGGCAAATGTGAGGCGGTTGCACTGGCCCAAGCCCATCACGCCTCCACTGTAGGAAATCTTGATAGCGTGCTAAAAACGGATAAGACACTTGAGTCCATGAAATTGTGCCGGGAAACCCGCGCGGCCAGTCGCCAAATGGGACGCAGCCTGTTACAAAATGCGGCTCAGCCACACGACACGCAAGGAATCCTTACAGCGTTTCGAGAGGCCATTGATGCAGGACATTCACCCGGGCATTTGGCCGTGGTCCTCGGAGTGATGTTTCAAGGTATCGGATGGAGTCAGCAACACGCCATTGCCGGATTTCTGTATCAAGCCGGAGTCGGCTTTGTGTCGGCCTCGTATAAACTCCTTCCCATTGGGCAGCGAGAAGGTCAACGATTATTGGAAAAGTGGACACCTCTCATGGTGGAACTTAGCCAGACTATTGATGTCCACACCCCCATGATGTCTTGGGCTCCGATCCAAGAAATTTATGCCATGCGGCATTCACAATTAACCACTAGAATGTTTAGGTCATAACCACTATGCATATCGTCGAACATCTACTCGGGGGCGGAGAGCCCGTTACACGAACACAACACACGAATGTCACTGTTATCGGAGTCGGAGGACCTGTAGGTTCTGGCAAGACGGCTTTAGTCGAGGCCTTGTCTCGGACTCTTCAATCCCGCATTCAACTCGCTGTCGTCACCAACGATATTTTCACCAAGGAAGATGCCGAGTTTCTGACTCGACGGGGCGTGTTACCTTCTGAACGAATTCTGGGTGTCGAAACCGGTGGCTGCCCTCACACGGCGATCCGAGAAGATGCCTCTCATAACCAAGACGCTATTGGGGAACTGATTAACCGCGTACCGAATTTGGAGTTAGTCTTTTTAGAAAGCGGTGGGGATAATCTAGCGGCCACCTTTAGTCCTGAACTTGTGGATGAGGTCATCTATGTCATTGATGTCGCTGCAGGCGATAAAATTCCGCGGAAGGGTGGGCCAGCGATCACACGATCGGGGCTCCTCGTGATTAATAAAATCGACCTGGCCCCATATGTGGGTGCGGACCTATCAATTATGGATCGGGATAGTCGGCGCATGAGGGGAGAAAGGCCCTTTATCTTTACTAACCTGCTTTCGGGTGAAGGACTCGACCAGGTGGCAGAATGGGTGGAACAACAAATGCGACCGCGACCAAAAATTTGACAGCTTATGTCTCAACAACAAACTCTGAATTCTACAAAAATTCGTCAGGGATTCCAGGGATGGCCATCCCCCGATCAAATTGCCCCCCAACGCCAAAAGAGTGAACTTTCCTTAGAATACGCCAAGCGGGATGGCAAGACCGTCCTCACCCATTCGCGATTTTCTCATCCTTGGTATTCCTTTCCTCCCCTGTATCTCGATGACACGGGATGCGCCACAACATTCTTTACCAACCCCTCTGGGGGTTTCCTGGGAGGAGATGATCTTTCTCTGGTAGCGAAGCTGCGAGAAGATACACACGTTCTTTTCACCACACCTTCCGCAACAAAGATCTATCGTACTCTTCAGAGCCCGGCGGTCCAATCGATTGATGTGAGCGTCGGTCCCAACGCCATTCTCGAATGGGTGCCTGAACTCACGATTCCTTTTGCAAGTTCGCATTTTGACCAAACGATAACCGTGCGGCTCGATGCAGGGGCTTCTCTTATCCTTTGGGATGCCTTGGCGGCTGGACGAGTTGCCCGAGGAGAACGGTGGGCCTTTTCCCATTTCTCGAATCAGATCAAGATCACGCTTTCGGATGGAAAATCGCTTGAAGAACGGTATGCCCTTGCCCCAACCCAAGACACACTCTCTTTGACGTTTGAGCAGAATTGGAACTATGTCGGATCCCTTTTCATCGTGAGCGACAAGTTCCCCTCTTCAACTTGGGACCAAACCAAAGAAGAATTAGTAACCGTGATCGAGAGAAACTCCCGTCAAGTCTTAGGAGGAGTATCAGAAACTTCCCTTCCGGGATTGGTTGTCAAAGTCGTGACGCGCTCTGCTCCCGAATTGAATACCGTATGGGAAGAATTGTGGAGTGTCGTGCGAATGAACCTATGGGGAACCGCGCTTCCCACCTTACGCCGCTATTAGGACCTGAGAGAAAATAACTTGAACAATTTCGCGCCAAGATTTGGGTTAGATTTGGACGGAACGATTGAGAAAAACGCGAGGCATAGCACAGCTATGTTGAGGGTTTTTCGATTAAGGCCCGTTCAAAGATGGCCTGAAGATTGGATGCGAGATTGATCAAGTTATTTTCTCTCAGGTCCTTAAGATTCTACTCTCCCACACGAACTAACATGCCGTTCTCTTTGCATACGGAAAAGGTATACTGATAGATGGCAATCATGAGAAGGAGATACAGGCCATTCAGACCAGTCGCCCACCCTAGATGTTCCCAAGGAATTATTTGATTGAGCAACACATCACGCATACCTTCAAAAACGTGAGCCGCGGGATTCGCCAAGGCCACTGGTTGAAGCCAATTGGGAAGAACAGACACTGGATAGAAGACACAGGAAATTGGTTGGAAGAGAAAGACTAACCCCCACGCCAGAACTTCGGCTTGTTGACCAAATCGCATAATCACGGACATAGTCAGAATGCCAATGATCCAGCCGGCGGCAATCAAATTAAACACAAAAGGGATGAGAGTCAGTCCCATGATAAACACATCGTAGGAATAAAAGAATAGCGCTGAACACGCCATGATGACCGAGACCGCGGCGACTTTAAACACGCTCATCACCATTGTCGCTGCGAGGAACTCACCGGCCGTAAGCGGGCTGGCAAAAAGGTTCATAAGGTTTCGAGACCAGATTTCTTCTAGGAACGATATGGTCACCCCTTGTTGCGCGCGAAACAGAATATCCCAAAAGATAAGCGCGCCTAAGAAAAACGTGACGGCTCCATGCAGCTCGTTTCCTCCTTGCGCAAGGTACATGGTGATGAATCCCCACACCACTAAATCGAGCAACGGCCAATAGAAGATTTCCAATAGTCTTGGTAAACTCCTTCGGTACAGATAAAGATGTCTGGTGATGAGTGCTGTGACGCGACTGAAATTCATATTGTATTTAATTTCTGTGGATTCGTCAGCATTGAAATGAAGGCAAAATACGTTTCTATCCCCTCACCCTACCCTCTCCCCCAAGGGGGCGAGGGATAAAATTTTGCGGATGATTCAACCTAGAAACGGCAGTTGGGCGCAAAAAAGCCGTGTAAGATATTGGTGTGCATGGTGAAATACAAAAAGTCGTAGTCACCTCGGTGGTGATAAGACATTTTTGTATTTTATCAGGTGCGCCAAGAGCTTGCGCGGACTTTTGTGATCCAATTGCTGTTTCTAGGTTCAAGGTAGGGAATCTTTATCGGTCCCGTGCGATTTTCAAAAAGACCTGTTCAAGGTCGCCTTGCCCATACTGGTCAATCACTTCTTTTGCCGTGCCTTGTGCCACGATTTTTCCATGTTGCAGAAAAATTATTCGATCGGACATTTCTTCCATTTCTCGCATGTTGTGTGAGGTGTACAACATGCTCAATCCAGACGCATCTCGGTATTCTTTGAGAAAGGCCTTGATCTTGTGCGCAATGTCAGGATCAAGGCTTGCCGTGGGTTCATCTAAAAATAAGATTTTCGGTTCGGTCAACACGGCTTTAGCTAAGGTGAGCAGCGTCATTTGGCCTGATGACAGCTTGCGAGTGAGCTTATGCCGCATGTCGTCCATTTCAAGTTTTTTTACGACATCATCGATTCGCAGAGTGATATCTGGCAAGCTATATAATTTGCCCGTCACACGGAGATTCTCTTCAACGGTTAACGCAAAGGGCATCGAAATATAGGTCGAAGAAAAATTGACTTGTCGGAGGATGGTTTCCCGATGCTTCATGAGATCCAATCCAAACATATGGATAGTTCCCGCTGTTGGCGTCATCACAGTCAGCAGCATTTGAAAGGTCGTGGTTTTGCCAGCGCCATTGGGACCGATGAGTCCGACAGTCTCGCCTGGTTGAATCTCAAAGGAGATTTGATCAACGGCGGTGAAATCGCCAAAGCGTTTGGTGAGCTGTCGAACTTCGACTATTGGAGAGGACATGGATCGTGTGCCGCGTTGAGTTAAAAGAGGAAGTCACCAATCTTATCAGGAAGATGACAGGTTTCGCATTTTTTGCTGAGCACCTTCCCGGCATACGTGGATGTGCCGTCGTGACATCGCGCGCAATCAGCCAAGGCCGACTTCCATAATACGGAGCCTTCGGGATAATCCGGATAATGGGGTTTCAAGTCAACCGTAATATGCCCGCGAGGAATTACAATCGGATAGCCTTTGACTGGCTTGCCATGAACGACACGACTGTGGCACGTAGTGCACCCTTCCCCTTGGCCTCGTTTCGCAAACACATCCATGTGTTTTCGATGGCTCATGATCAGCCCCACGTCTTTGACAGGCGGAGGCAAATCACGAGGGGATTTTTCCGACACGCGTAGGATAGCACGATGACACGATATGCACACGTCTGAGGTCACATGGGATTGCAGGTTGTGCGGTTCGGTCGGCGTACCAAAGACCGTGATGGCAACATCGCCAAGCCCGGCCAGAACCTTGTCTTCGATAAATCCATGAAGGCCCGGTCGGACGTGGCAATCCACACACGTCACGTCTTTATGTGATGAGGTTCTCCAACTTTCGACGGACGGTCGGATGGTATGACACGAGGCGCAAAAGTCTGGATGGTTGGTCAGGGGAATGGCTGCGGTTCCAGCTAAGGCGAAGATACCAACTGCCACCATCAGGAAGGTTAGAGTCCTGCGGCTCATTTGTTATGCAGAAGAACGTTTGGGATAGTGGCGTATAATCAGATCGGCAATTCCTTCAATATCGTCCCGATCAAAACACGGAACCGGGGCTGTGATTGGTTTCATCGAAACGATTGCCAGTAACCCATCCAGCGACGTATTGAGTTCACTCAGGTCTTCTCGAACCACTGCGATCTTGGGATACCCTTCACTCTTCCACCCTTCGGCGATAATCAGGTCAATTTGGCTATCCAAAAATCTATCACGTACTTCTTCAATTTTCATTTCTTCGGACACATCGGCAAACATGGCCATACTGCCCTTTGACAACACGATAACCGTGCTCGCCCCGGCCTGTTTGTGCCGCCAACTATCTTTCCCTTCGGTGTCTAACTCAAAACCATGACCCGCATGTTTGACGGTCGCCACGCGATACCCCGCACGGGTCAATGCAGGAATCACTCGTTCGATGAGAGTTGTTTTTCCACTATTCGAACGGCCAGCAAAGCAAAGAATGGATGGTGCCATGATACGAAACTCTTTTGAACTATAAAGTATGAATGAAAGGTATAATCGCGCCCGCCTACCTTCTCGGTACATTCACAAGGCGTATTATGTTATCCGACTCAACACCTGGACCTTGACGGTATCACCGGGATTCACCTTTTCGATTTCCTCAGCCACATCGATGAGCCCGTTGGCCTTGACCATTGAGGTCAAGATGCCGGATCCTTGAGGGCCCGTAGTTTTCACCGTGAGTTGTCCATCTTCATATGCCAGAATCCCGCGCAAGAAATGCCGCCGATCCGGTTGTTTAGAAAACTTTTCTTTAAACACGGCTTCAACCGTCGGTCGTTTAAGGTTCCGATGCCCACCCATTTTCATCATGGCCACCCGAACGAGCTGTTCAAAGGTCACCATGGAGGAAACCGGATTTCCTGGAAGACCAAACGCTAATTTTCCTTGAATCTTCCCAAAGGCCAACGGCTGACCCGGTCGAATCGCCAATTTCCAAAAATGCATATCCGCGCCAAGTTCGGCAAAGACGACCTTGGTAAAATCAGAATCCCCCATCGACACGCCACCGGATAACACGATAATGTCGCACCCTAGCCCTTGTAAGATTTTCTCTTTGAGCGATTCCGGTGTGTCTCTGGCAATTCCCAATAAGATGGGAATGCCACCAGCTTCTTGTACACCAGCTGCAATCCCGTAACTGTTGGAGTTGACGATCTTATGTTCGTCGAATTTTTCGTCGAGATCTGCCAGCTCATCCCCTGTCGACAGAATCGCAACTCGAGGACGTTGATGCACCAACACAAACGATTTCGCCAGGATCGCCAACATGCCAATCTCGCCAGGCCGCAAGATCGTGCCCTTGGGAATGATGCACTCCCCTTCCATCACGTCTTCGCCCTTAAGACGAATATTGGCTCCCTGCGGTTCTGGCTGAAAAATACGAACACCGTTTTCAGACGGTTCCGTATATTCCACGCGCACGACGGTATCCGCGCCATCAGGAACCGGCGCGCCGGTCATGATCCGAATGGCCTCACCGGGTCCCACGATCTTGGTCGCAACTTGTCCGGCCTGAACATCTTCAATGATTGTCAGTTCCGCTGGCTTGGTGATTTCATGTTCCTTTTTAATGTCTTCCCAGCGGACGGCAAACCCATCCATAGCCGAATTATTCCAAGGCGGGTTGGCACGCGGGGCAATAATATCTTCGCCCAATACGCGACCTAAGGCATCCAGCAATCCCACTTTTTCACAGCCGAGGGTGGTGGTTGCATCCAATACAATGTTCTGAGCGTCACGAAGTAATGTTAAACCAGACATAAGAATCGTTTCTCTTGCTAATATTATTTGGTGACTTTTTTGAACGGGCTTTTCGTTGCAATCTGCACGAGTGAACCTTTCTTCTTACAGAAGTCATCTACCCGATTCGCAACTTCATGAAAGGCGTCCGCGGTAGGTAAATCCGAGCAAAACATGGCGTACGGTTCACCATAGTCACTTTGTGTAACAACGTCGGGATCGAGCGGAATTCTTCCTAAGAATGGTACGCCCATATCATGCGCCGAGGCTTCGCCTCCACCCTTCCGAAACACCTCAATTTGCTGATGGCAATGCGGGCATTCAAGACCACTCATATTTTCAACGATGCCAATAATGGGCAGCTCGCTATCCTTCGCAAACGTCACTGATTTTCGGGCGTCCAGGAGCGCGACTTCCTGGGGAGTCGTCACGATCACGCAACCTGTCACTTCCCCAATTAAATCAATCGTCGTCACCGATTCATTGCCCGTGCCAGGCGGCAAATCCACGATCAGAAAATTTAAATCTTGCCATTCCACGCCACCAAGCAATTGATTGATAAACTCAAACTTATACGCATCACGCCAGATAATGGGATCATCAGAATTTTGAAGCAAAAACGACATCGAGGCAATTTTCATGTTGTACGCTTGAAACGGAATGATTCCGCCCCCCGTACTAATTTTGAGGCGCTCCCCTTCACCCCCCACCATCTTTGGAATATTCGGACCATGAATATCCATGTCGCAAATGCCGACTTCATAGCCTTTTAACGCCAAACTCACGGCCAGGTTCGTGGAGACCGTGCTTTTGCCCACTCCCCCTTTATTACTCATCACCAGGATCTTGTAATCGATCCGTTCCATCCGCTTGGCCACCAACCATTTGCTATGACCTTCTTTATCCTTTTGACAGGTCTCATTTTCATCGCATATGGCGCATGCCCACATGTATGTACACGAGTCCTCCCCGCCACCAGGGGCAGGCTGAAACATTTTTAAATCACCAGACATATGCTCCTCCGACATCCAAGACCGATAGTGAATAAGGGGTTATTCTGAATACGTTCCAAATAACTGAACCTTAGGACCTGCGAGAGAATAACTTGATCAATCTCGCATCCAATCTTCGGGCCATCTTTGAACGGGCCTCAATCGAAACACCCTCACCATAGCTGTGCTATGCCTCGGGTGTTTCTCAATCGTTCCGTCCAAATCCGACCCAAATCTTGGCGCGATATTGATCAAGTTATTTTCTCGCAGGTCCTTAGCTATGAAATAGGCTGCGTCACCTTCGACGCTTTTTCAACTGTATGATCGAGTATGGGTAAAAAGGTCATGAGATTTTCTCTCGCACCTTTTGGACTTCCAGGAAGATTGACAATAATCGTCGATCCCCGGATACCAGCCGTCCCGCGCGACAACATCGCGGTTTTGACTTTCTTCAAACTCTCGGCGCGCATCACTTCAGCGATCCCCGGAATCTCTTTTTCAATGACATCACGCGTGGCTTCTGGCGCCCAATCATTAGGACGAACGCCCGTTCCCCCTAAAGTTAAAATCACCTGAGGGGCAACTGTCGAACAGATCGACAATAAACACTCGCGGATTTCCTTCCGATCATCAGGAACGATTTTGTACGCCACGATCTGGATCTCATTGTCACCCAAGTACTGTTCAAGATCAGCACGGCCCTTATCTGAAGATTCCCCACTGAGGATCTTACTGCTCACAACGATGATGGCCGCTTGAATCATGGTGTTGCAACCCCTAGCACCTGTTACGGCACGCCTACGTAGTCGTCGTCTCCACCTGCGGTACTAGCGGGAGTTGATTGGGGACGCAATGCACCCGATCCACTTTTTGGAGTATCAGCCGACTTTTCAGTCTCAGACTCATCCCCTTCGGGTTTTCGTTTCTTAAAGAACCCGGCACTGATGATCCCGACTTCATAGAATAAATACATGGGCAACGCCATGATGCATTGGTTAAACGGATCAGGAGTGGGAGTCAAAATAGCCGCAAACAAGAATGAGCCAAGGAACGCCCACTTTCGATAACGCTTGAGAAATGGAACATCAACCCACCCTAATTTGGCCATCAGGGTCAAGGCAAGTGGAACCTCAAAGATAAGGCCAAATACCATTAAAAACCACAGGGAGAAACCCACATAACTCGCAATGGAAATTTGAGGAATGAAGCCGGCTGCCACGCCGTAGGAAATCAAAAAATTCAGGGCAAAGGGCAGGACAAAATAGAAACAAAACGACAACCCCAAATAAAAAGCCAGGGCACTGATGACCACAAATGGCGCCACAAAGCGCCGTTCCTGAGAATGGAGACCTGGCACGATAAATGACCATGTTTCCCACAACAGATACGGGGTGCAAAGTACCAGCGCGAATAATGCCGCGACTTTCAGGTTTTGCCACAGGGCTTCGGCGGGAGATAAAAACACGAACGGAATTTTCGGCAAGTCCGTGGGAACCCATTCAAGAGTTCCGGGAATAAACATGTTCTGCAAAGGAACGCGCAGCCATTGCACCAGGGTGTCGGCATAAAAAAACGTCCCGACAAAAAACAGCGCGACAACAATGACGACTTTGGTCAGCCGAGCTTGAAACTCGAACAAATGCTCCATGATCGGCATTTTTTTATCCTCGAGAGGATTAAATACCGTATCTTGAAGCCACTTCTTAATTCCGGACACGTCAGCCATACCCCAACAATCCTTGAGCCCACGGCACAACACACAGGCCATGATCTCTTATAAAACCCAACTTTGCTTACTTAGGATTCACCGCCACAAACAAATTATTTCCTCGCCGGCTCAACAACAACACGACCAATGATTCCTTCTCAATTTTTGAAGCGATGTTTTGATAATCCGCGAGACTCGTAATCACGTCACGATTAATTTCCTGAATCACATCGCCTTGCTGTAATCCCGCCTCAGCCGCAGCACTATCAGCCTGGACGTCCTTGACCACCACTCCCGCCGTCTCCTCTGGGAGTTTAAGCTGCTTTTTCAATTCAGCGGTAAGAGCTTCCACCGTTAATCCGGCGAGCACATTATCCAATTTGTCAACTTTGGGGAGAGGTGTGGATCCTCCATTTCTGGCCAGGATGTCATCGGAAGGGCGTTCCCCCACATGCACCGTCAAGGTTTTCTCTACCCCATCTCTCAGCACTTTGACTTCGACACCATCACCAACTCGCGTTCGGGCCACAATATGGCGCAGGTGATTGACATCTTTGAGTTTCTCCCCACGATATTCAAGAATCACGTCTCCACGCTTCAGGCCACTTTTCGCCGAAGGACCGTTCTCATGCACTTCGCTAATCAGCACACCACCTTGATAAACATCCGGCAGTTGAAACGATTGGGCTAACGCCGGAGTCATTTCCTGAATGGCAATTCCCATCCAACCCCGCACGACACTCCCGGTTTGGATCAAACTATTGGTAATGTCTTTCACAATATCCACGGGGATCGCGAATCCAATGCCTTCCGACCCACCCGTTCGCGAGAAAATCGCCGTGTTGATCCCAACGATTTCACCATTCATATTGATCAGTGGACCACCCGAGTTTCCTGGGTTGATCGGGGCATCCGTCTGGATAAAATCTTCATACTCCGTGATACCGACGTTACCACGTCCTAAGGCACTGATGATTCCCATCGTGACCGAGGACTTCAACCCAAATGGACTTCCCACAGCCAAGACCAAATTGCCCACCTTGAGGGTTTCACTGGAACTCCATGACACGAAGGGCAAATTGTCACCTTCAATTTTTATGACGGCTAAATCGGTTTTCGGATCAGTCCCAATGATTTTTCCGGTATATTCCTTCCCGGAAAATGTAGTGACCGTGATCTTGTTCGCATCTTCCACCACATGATTATTGGTCACAATATAGCCTTCAGGGCTGATGATCACGCCCGATCCGGCACTCTGCCCTGGAGGTCCAGGGGGTCGGCCTGGAGGGCCTGGCATCGGGGGACCACCACCGGGAGGGCCACCAAATGGGCCAGGTGGTAACCGTCGAAGCCCTGGGGCTTCTCGACCCCTCACCGACACATTCACCACAGCAGGCTGGACCCTTTCAACAATTTCCGAAAAGCCGCGAGTAAAGGCCTCCGGCACCGTTCCACTCGCCTGGGATGGAGAGATGAAATCAACACTGCCAAAACATCCTGCGATGGCGATTGCGGTCAACATGCCGAAGCATTTGCCTTTGACACATCCCTGAAAGGTTTTCGTGATCATAAGAAATTATCCTTTAAAGTGAGGGACTTAGACCGATCAGTCCTGATGGTCTAAGAAAATTAGAAATGAAATGGTCCACGTATCTGTTGAAGCCCGACGTCACACTACACAACTTGAGTGGATTCTACACTATATTCTTCAATCTCTTCAAAGAGAACCCCGCTCACCACTATTCAAGCATTTCGCCTAGACTTTCGCATAGTTGCACTAACCTGGGCAAGAACACGAGTCCAAGGGTTCGTGCAAAAATAACTTCCCCTGTTTGGGTGCGGAGACACCTGTCTGGCAAGGCGCGAGGACTGCGCATACTCCTCGTATGGAAAGGACGAGCAACGCCGCCAGACGGGATGGATCGACGCCCAAACAGGGGAAGTTATTCTTGCGCGAACCCAAAGGATCTACACTCACGCGAGTAGCGGTATGGGCTTACAGGCGTCCAAGGTCCTTTGGGGAACCGCAGATGAAAAGAGTTAAACAAATTCGTGAAGCGTGATGCGTAAAGCGAAAGGCGGGAAACAGAAGAAAGAGAGAGGGAAATACCCTCAGGACTTCAAAGGCTCAAGCCAGGTTAAACAGCTATGGAAAATGGAAAAGAAGATAAGGAGGCACGAAAAATTGAAGGGAAATCGTGTCGGAAACTCGAAGCTATTCAATAATATCTAACACATTGCCTAACGTTTTGATTTGAATTCCCAATGCTCTCGCGTTGGCTTCAAAGATTCTTTTTCCAAGCAGGAGATTGACAGCTTCCTCTCCTAAATCTACATTGGATTGTTCAACGGCTATCAAACCATTTTCCGTTTCGCGAAAGACGACGGGACCGGGAGTATCCACTTGTTCAATAGTGGTCGTCACTCCCCCTTGAGGTTGCACCTCTTGGTGCAACGCGCGATGTTTCTTAAAACCATAGGTATTGGCATTGGCCGTGTTATGAGCTGCCGTCGTAATTCTTGTTTGAACAGCAGTCAAACCGGACAACGAGTTGTAAATTGAGTTGTAAATTCCGGAGACCATAAGGACGTTCCTTTGTAGAAATCCCTGATTTAGTTTCTAAACCCCCTAAGTCCTATATCGACGCCGACAACTAAAACCTGGAGTTACAAGAAAACAGGCATTGCCTTTTTGTGAGCATTGGATCATAAAACAGACCAACTCTTGCTTTTATGAACAGAGAACCGAAGCTTGGAATATTGATCACCAACTCCCTACAACATGCGCGAACATGACATCTCCATAACATGGGCACCTCTAAAAACCAGGCATTTTTTGTGAGGGCAAGGAAGCCGCGCGCGGAAAACCGGAGTGTATGGGCGAATACATAAGGATTTGAGCACGCGGCTGACGCCGCCATCACAGAAAAGGACGGTTTTTAGAGGTGCCCACATGAGAGCAGTACGACTCGACCCATCCCTCCGATTGGAAGCCAAATACAGCAAGCCCAACGCTCCGCCTGGAGAGGCCCTCGTTCGTGTACACCAAGCCGGCGTGTGCGCCACAGACATTCAGTTGGTAAAAGGCTACAGGGATTTTCGTGGCACGTTAGGACATGAGTTCGTGGGCACAGTTGAACCTAGAAACGGCAGTTGGATCACAAAAGTCCGCGCAAGCTATTGGCGCACCTGGCAAAATAAAAAAATGTCTCATCACCACGAAGGTGACTACGACTTTTTTTATTTCACCATGCACACCAATAGCTTACACGGCTTTTTTGCGCCCAACTGCCGTTTCTGATATGTATTGACCTGTCAACTATTGGTAATCAAGTGTTCAATGTCGCATCCGTTCTGGCTTTATCCAGCCAGTCCTTGGCACAGGGCAGGGGTGGCAATCAACGACGGTGGATCACTCTGATATACGCGGGTCGACACCGCCTGACCTCTCTTCGTCGTGGAGCTGCCTCTCTCTAGGATCGAGGGTCGTCTCAGTTCTGTTGAGCGCCTCATAGAAACGCCGAGGATTCTCCCACCGGCCGCCCCTGCCCTGGCCCAAAGACTGGCTGGATATTCCTTGTGTGCATGGTGGTGCTAACCAGTCAGTTCGCTCAGGTCTTACCGAGTGTTCACAGCCGGTTGGTTCAGGACTTCACACGCAATCGCCCAGATAAACCCCGCCAACTCCCGGGCCACAGCCGTACAAGCCTGCACCGTGAGTTTCCCGGCCGCCAGCAGATGCCGATAGCGCCCGCACAATCGCTTCTGGGCTTTCCAGGCGATGGCCTGCACGGCTGCGGACGTCTGTGTGGCCCGCCGTTGCAGATGCGCAGTCTTACGAGCCGGGAACCGGTATCCCCAGGCGGCTTCGACCAGCACCCGCCGCACATGGCCGTTACCCGTCTTGGTGATCCCGCCGCGCCGCCGGGTCTGGCCACTGGAGTGTTCACGAGGCACCAGCCCCAGATAGGCCATCAGTTGCGACGGGGAGGTAAAACGACTGAGGTCCCCCAGTTCTGCCAGCACGGTCATGGCGGTGATCAGCTTCACCCCGCGCAGGGCCATCAGGGCCTCGACCATTGGGGCCAGCTCCCAGGTCTTTAGCGCTTGCGCCATCTCGTGTTCCAACCCGGACACGCGGCCTGCGGCCTGCTTCACCGCCTCTATATATTCTTGAAAGACAATCTGTTGCACCGTGTTCTCAAACTTCAGGCCTGCCAACCAGCGGCTATGCGCCTGGGTCCAACGACATTTTCCCCGATCATAGTTGCGGCCATGCCGAAGCAGAAACGCATTGAGCCGTTGTTTGGTGATCCGTTCCAGCCCTTTCATATCTTCCCGCGCTCGCGTGAGATCCCGCATCGCTTCCTGCTCCTGATCCGGCACCCAGACGGCTGTGAGCTCGCCTGCCCGATGCAACCGGGACAGCGATTCACTGTCGCGCCGATCCGTCTTCACTCGGTCGCCCGGTTTCGTGGGGATCAGGGACGGCGCCACCACCGCGCAAGCCTGGCCCAACGCCGTGAGTTGTCGATAGATCCCATAGCCACACGGGCCGGCCTCATAACAAAATGACACCGCGTCCCCTTGGGCGGTCAGGGTCTTGACCAACTTGGCCAGCGCCTTGGGCGTGTTTGAAATTTCACCATAGTACCGGGTGGGCCCCCCATTCGCCTCACTCACCGCCACCGCAATCGTGTCCTTGTGTGTGTCCAACCCAACAAACTTGTGAAACTGGTTCATGCCCTGTCCTCCTTCATGGTGGTTGTAAACTCCGGGTGATTCCCCCGTAGCTTACCCCACGTGCCTGAAGATTGGGCAGGTCAATACATAATGTCTAGGTTGAACAAGCCATGGGACATGAACACCTCACGGGGAAAAGAGTGGTAGGAGAAATCAATGCCACCTGCCGAACCTGCCCAACATGCCAGGCCGGGCGCCTCACCCACTGTCCTAACCGAACCACACTGGGAATTGACCGACGGGATGGGGGCCTTCGCGGACTACCTGTGCCTTCCCGTCGAAAATCTGAATCCCTTGCCAGAAGAGATCTCTAATGATCAGGCTGTGTTCATCGAGCCACTAGCGGCAGCCTGCCAAATCCTCACACAAGTACCCATTGCCTCAACTGATCGAGTCGTCGTCATTGGCGATGGAAAGCTGGGCCTACTCTGTGCGCAAGTGTTACAGCCCACGCAATGCGAACTCAGTGTCATCGGCCACCATCCGGAAAAATTAGCCTTGCTCACACAGCAAGGCATTCACACCACCATCCAGGCTGCAAATATTTCACCAGACGTGGATACCGTGATCGAAGCCACCGGCACCCCAGATGGACTCAAATTAGCCAGCCAACTCGTTCGTCCACGAGGCACCATTGTGCTGAAGTCCACCTACCATGGGCAAACCACATTCGACTTCACCTTCTTAGTGGTGCACGAAATAAATCTGGTGGGTTCCCGTTGTGGGCTGTTCCCCCAAGCCATAGAACTCCTTCAACACACCCAGGTCAGTGTTGAACCACTCATCCACGCTCGATATACACTCGACCGTGGAATAGACGCCATGGAATGCGCAACCACACGTGGAACGCTCAAAGTTCTTATCACCATGGATTGACCAGCCTTCTTAAAAGAGAAAAAAAATCCTCAAGAATGATCCGATTATTGAATTTCCTCATCGACTGTACCAGCCCTTTCCTCTATGATATGATTCTTTTTTTGTAGCGGGCTGGCGTAGCTCAATCGGCAGAGCAGTGGTTTTGTAAACCACAGGTTGGAGGTTCGATTCCTCTCGCCAGCTCCATTTTTCAGGCACGTACTCACACTAGGTTACGTTGAGGATTTGCCTTCCCTATCCAATAATTCTTCCGCATTGAAATACCTGAAGGAAAACTTGAATATTTCTCTAATAACGCAGGCAATCTTGGTGCCCATGAATATTTTCCTCAAAATGGCCGTGCAAAACAGTCTCTCACCCTTCAAGCCCCCCACAGAAACTCATCCTCGCAAATCTCGCCACAAAAATGATAAACCAGAAGGACGAGGCAAAGAACCCTCAAATAAGGGAAAGATTAGGGCATTCCCTGTGGTCTGTTGACGGGCATCACGGATATTCCCGACGAACGGCAGGAATACTCGATGGTCATTTGAATGCGATGGATGAATATTCAGAAGGGACAAGTGTGAGAGGGATAGGATAATCGAATCACACGAGGGGAGAGCACTGATCTGATTAGGGGTTGCCGTAGTGTTCCCTGCGGCGCCACCATGCGTGGCCATGCATCCAACCAAAGCACGCAAGGACTCCAACGACAAAAGCCATGCACACAACCACGACAACAAAGATGAGTTTACTAGTCATCTTCCTCCCCGCCTCAAGGCTTACAGGGCAGCGAGCCTCTACTACTATTTATCGGTGAGAAAACATGAATTCTTTAGAAGTTTATCGGCCACCGAACGCCGTTTCGCCATTCCTTTAAGAACTAGCCCCTCCACCACACCGTCGCCTCAGCACTCCCGGGCTTCGTAGCCACTTCGGAGGAATAAGCTTGGCGCACCAGCAAATCTCCCCTCAAGGGCAAGGGCAATGTGAGCTGTACGAGTTATATACTAACATATTGGGGTTCCTTTTCTAATCGGGTTCGTCGCCCGCAATTAATGCAACGATACACCACTAAGGTCATGCCTGTCAGCAAGTCGACTTCTTGATCAGAAGCCAGCGTGCCCTGGCACCGTTCACATATTGGATTTGGAGTTCCATTTACCATGAATACACTTCTTACATTTGAAAAATAGCCAAAGAATCTACGATCTTCTCATCTCTATTTGGTCTTTTGCCATTGGTATCCTAACCAGTCTGGGCGCATTCCTTATAAATTTGCAAGGTTATGGGCACAACTCGCAATACGTTCAACATCAGGGTGCTGTGTGGCACGTTGCATAAGCGACTGCCAAACCGCATTAACATTCCACTCAGACAATGGGGTGTCCCACGTTAGCCTTTCCCCATCCCATTCCATCCATACATTCCCCACATGCACAAAGCCGTGCTGGGAATTCAGGATCGACTTGACCATTTCCTCGACCATAGCATGAACGCGGAGATGATTCATTTCCTGACCCTCATTTCCATGATTGAAGGAATCATGGGGTGAAAATATCTTTTGATTGTTGCCGTCATTGGGAAACCCTATGACTCTTGAGGCAGGATCGTGAAAACTCAGCAACGGCAAATTCTACATTCTGAAAAAGGAATTTCAGCTCATTCACCGCTTGAGACCCATCATTATAGGTATCGATTGACTCCTGCAATTGACCAGACACGAAATTTGAAGGAATCGCTTTTACCACTCGCACTGCATCAATTTCCTGTTTTTTAACCGCAATCTCTTGCTGCAATCTTTGCAAATCTTCGATCGCGACTTGACAATGTCGGTCCCACAAAGCCGCCATAGCCGAACTCGTTCCGACAAGAAAAAAACACGCGATCATGAGACCTACCAAAACTTTTCTTTGCCTCATTTTGGTTTTCTCCTTTGCTGCTCGCGATTTTACTTGGTGTAACCAACGCATCTCTATTCTGTTGACATGATTGAAGAATACAGCCATCAACCCTTAGGGTAAATCCGCCATGCTGCGTACGGTTTTCCTCTCAGGAAATGACGTTATGGCGTCTTATTGAAATTTGGCTTCGCTTGATCACACACCAAGCCCCAACCCGGAAACGGGATAAGAGAAAGAAAAGAGTACGGAAGTTTTTTCTGAAAGGAAGAGCTACTTTTTCAACGAGAAAGAAAGATTGTGATAGTCGAAAACTTTTTCAACATGCTCTCAACGGTTGCAGACATGGCCTCATGATCAAACGCCAATATTGAATATCCCAGACCCGGCTTCAACCATCACCCAAGACCTCAACTTAGCTGACTGTCACCTTCATTTCGATACGGTCAAGTGGATTATCGTTTCCATCTCGCTTGACGCCAACTACACGATCGACAACATCCATTCCACTTTCCACTTCCCCAAACGCGGTGTATTGCCCATTTAAAAACGCGGCATCGGCCACACAAATAAAGAACTGCGATCCCGCGCTATTCGGGTCTTGTGCGCGGGCCATGGACAGCACTCCACGCGTATGAAGTTTATCGTTAAACTCGGCGTTCACGTGGTAACCAGGCCCCCCCGAACCATGCGTTGAACGATCGGGGTTTTTGCTATTGGGATCGCCGCCTTGAATCATAAACCCCGGAATGACGCGATGAAACGTGGCGCCATCATAAAATTTATCCTGAGCCAATTTGCAAAAATTATTCACATGATTTGGCGCAACTTCCGGATAAAATTGTAAGACAATCTTTCCCCACGTTTCACCTTGTGACGAAACGGTGATTGTCGCTTTGTGTTGACTCGCGTCACTCATAACACACTCCTTCTAAAATCTAAAAAAGTTAATGGGACTGTTGAAGAACCAGAGAAATTCTCATAATACGGTTCATAGGTGATACATCTCAGGAAATTACAAGAGCGACAGGGGATGTTCAAAAAGCATGCCCTCGCGGAGGCGGGGGGTGCGCTCAGCAAGGCCGCAGGCGCTTTGGCGCGCGGAGCGTACTCATAGTACGTGAGCACGATAAAGGGCCGAGAACGCCGCTGACGCCCTTTTTCAACATTCCCATTAAAAATAGGGGCGCGGCATGGAAAACTGTGTACCCAACCCTTCGCTCACATTCACCCAATGTTGGCCACGGTCCTGGCTTCGAAAGGCTCCGGCACTGGTCCCAACAAAGAAATCACCTTCCGGGGTCACGACCATGACCTGAACCGCGCGTTCAGTGAGACCGGTGTTTACGGAAGTCCATTTTGCCTTGGGCAAGGCTGTTGTATAAATACCCCGTCCGGTTGCCACAAATACCCCAGCATTCGTTGGCACAATTCCTCGAATAGAATCATTGGGCAATGATCGACCAAAGGCTTGCCAAGATTTTCCACGATCAACGCTGTGATAAATGCCGCCGTCCTGCGTCCCCACGAATAATGTATTGTCTCGATTCTTCGCGAGGATCCGAATGTGATTATGCCGGAGGCGTTCCTTAGCATCGACGAACTGACTCTTGACCCGTTGCCATGTGGCCGTCCCAGGCTTCGTCGTGTCGAGCCACAGTACGCCTTTTCCCGCTGTCCCCGCGAACAAACGCTGATTATCCATCATGACCAAACTGGAGACCAATATTTGATCTAAGCCATCGGCCACCACCACCCAGGTCTGATCAGGCTCATGCCATTGATACACCCCACGCCCTGTGCCTGCATAGATCCCTCGGGAATGAGCCAGAAGCGATTTGACTTCCACTCGCTTGAGGCCTTGAGAAATGGCTTCCCAGGACATCCCATCTTCCTTGGTTCGAAAAATACCACCACGGACGGTTCCGGCATACACAATCCCTTTTTGATCAACAGCGAGGGAGAGAATGAATCGATCACCGAGCCCTACATTGATGGTCTTCCACGTATCACCATGATCATGGCTTACAAACACACCTAAGCCAAAAGATCCCGCATAGACCGTTCCTTCACTCGTCGTAGCTAAGGCTTGAATGCTTGGAGCAAAAGCACCCTCATGCCCAAACGGATTGGAATGACGTTCCGATGCAGCCAAAGCCCCGCCACTCCACGAGGCGATCAGGATCACCGGGGTAAGAAAAATGCCCAAGAGCTGTATTTGGGAAAGGGGTTGTTTTTTATAACGGCTCATACTGAGAAAAGGTCACACACTCTTAAGAAGGTGGAGTGGCTTCATCCTCGGAAAGAGATTCGCTATCAGCGTCCTCTGACTCATCAGAGACAGCAGGTTTCCGCTGACCAAACCACTTTGCCCCCCAAATTCCCGCTTCATAGAGCACAATCAGGGGAACCGCCATCAGCATCATGGTAAAGAGCGTCGCATCGGGAGTAATGACGGCGGAGACAATCAAGGCAATCATCGCAGCATGGCGGCGGAACTTGATGAGTTGTTCCGGCGTAACCAAGCCGACTCGGGACAGCAGCGTTAACGTCAGCGGCAATTCAAACGCAAAGCCAAACGCTAAAAGAAATTTCACGTTGAAATCGACATACATCCCCACCGCTAATTCCGGCTTTAATTCTCGCTCTAATCCGAAGGACACAAAGAAGTTTATGACAAGGGGAAGAATCACTAAGTTGCAAAAAACCAAACCGAGAGCAAAAAACCCGGAGGCCAATACAAACAACGGAATGCCCCACCGTTGCTCACCGGGCAACAGCGCCGGCTGGATAAACTTCCAACATTGGTGAAGAATGACCGGCAGGCTGACTACAATCGCCGCGAGGAAGGAGATTTTTATTGAAGCAAAGAGGGCTTCGGCCGGCCCATAAAATATCAAATCATCAGCAAACGGTCGCTTAAACCACTCAATCAAATCCGATGACACAGAGAACATGATGACGAACGCCACCAAAATCGTCGCGCCAATAATCAGCAGCCGGCGCTTGATATTACCAATATGACGAGAAAGAGGATTTGCAATCGATATCATAAAAAAAATTGGCCTTGTGTAAAACGCGAACTCGAGACTTCTACAGCACCCGGGGAAAACTTCAACCCGTAGGCTGGCCTTGACTCACCCGGTACTCTCGGATCATTCCCGCCATACGATCCTTCTTGCCAAGTTTCTCTTTTTGAATTTGTTTTTTCAGTAACTCTTCTTGAGGTGTGAGGGTGTGGTTTTGCAATAACGTTTCCAGTTCAGCATCGAGACGATGATGCGATTCCTCCATCTCTCGATAATCTGCATTCGATGAACGGAGGTGCTCTACAATTTGTTCGTCACTCATCATACGAATCCTCCCTTCTGTGCCCTACCTGAGGGCGTGAGGACCTGAGAGAAAATAACTTGGACCATATCGCGCCAAGATTGGGGGCAGATGTGGACGGAACGATTGAGAAAGACCCGAGGCATAGCACAGCTATGTTGAGGGTGTTTCGATTGAGGCCCGTTCAACGATGGCCCGAAGATTGGATACGAGATGTCCAAGTTATTTTCCCTCAGGTCCTGGGTTAGAATACGGTCATCAAATTATGATAGCGAATATCCCAATACCACTTGCAAAACAGGATGTGCAAAAAAACCCGTCAAAGCTGACCTGCCTGCACGCTTGCGCGTTGTAGCGGCTACAGCGCGCAAACGCGAAGCCGTTTCGGCAGAGGCAGGGAACCCAGCTAGCGGACCCTTCGGAAAGACTCAGGGCATGCTTTTTCAACATCCTGCTAAAATGGGTCATCAAACTCTATGGGATCAAGCCGCATCAGAATAGCATCCTCAGCAGGGTCGGTATAGTAGGCAGCTCGACTCCCATATTCGCGAAATCCGAAGCCGTCATACAAGGATTGAGCGGCGATATTCGAAGCCCGAACCTCCAATAATGCCCGTTCCACACCCTGAGTTTTGGCATCATACAGCGCAAACTGCACGAATCGACGCGCAATCCCCTGACGTCTCCACGGTTGACACACGGCCAAATTGAGTATTCGTAATTCTTCAAACACGATCCAATAGCAAAGATACCCAGCAATATCTTCAGGCTGACCCTGATCATCGATGGGAGTCGCCACATACAACCGGCTAAATGGGTTTCCCACCAACTCGGCCTCAAACATCACGCGAGTCCATGGAGCAGAAAATGCCTCCTGCTCAATGTCCACAATTTGATCAAGGTGAGAGGATTCAACAGGGTTGATACGTAGGCACAAATTCGACGAAGGTTCCACATCCATGTTGAGCATAATCAGTTTGAATTTGAAATAGATGCTTTACGGGCTTTAGGGCCGGTGAAAAAATTACTTGGACAACATCGCATCCCATCTTCGGGCCATCTTTAAACGTGCCTCAATCAAAAAAACCTCAACATAGGCATGCTATGGCTCGGTTTTTTCTCAATCGTTACGTCCAAATCTGACCCAAATCTGGGCGCGATGTTGTCCAAGTAATTTTTTCACAGGCCCTTAGCCTCCCATTGCACTTCGGCTTCAGCACGTTGAATATACCGAGGGGAGAGTTGCCCCCCAGCATACTGCCTTGAACGGAAGGATGACAAGCTGGAAAATGCCACACTAATTGCCGAGGGCTGCATGGCCTCATCCGGCCCTGAGATGGCTTTTCCACCTAGCAATTTATGTAAATCAGAAGCGTGCGCCAACCAGCCCTCACCAAATAGAATGGTTGCATTTTCAATAGAATCAATAAGTTGCAATAATGGTCCATGGCGATCCTCGCTCACGCGTTCAAGCTGGTCGCCTTTCCACTGAAATAAGGCCCAATACACATCACCTCGACTTGCTTTTAAGATGGGGCAGACGGGTTTATTCTCCCCCCTCATATTCCACGCCATCCCCTCCAACGTCGGGACGGTCACTAGAGGAAGCTGCGTGGCAACACGAAATCCCATCATTGTGGAAAGCCCAACGCGCAAACCGGTAAACGATCCCGGTCCCAAAGAAACGGCTAAGCCATCAAGTTGGTTGACCACCAGGCCAAGGGATTGCAGAAGACGATCAATGGTGGGAACCAAGACACTCGCATGCGAAGCACAATCGGGATCCGTTTCTTCGGCCAGCACCTGATGATCATCAACAATGGCCACACTGTGACAACGTGTCGCCGTTTCAACAGCCAGAATTTTCATGTCCAACCGTTTCTCCGATTGTGCACACGGCTAAGGGTTCGCACAAGAATAAACTCCCCTGTTTGGGTGCTGAAACACCTGTCTGGCAAGGCGCGAGGACTGCGCATACTCCTCGGTAGGGAAAGGACGAGCAACGCCGCCAGACGGGATGGATCGACGCCCAAACAGGGGAAGTTATTCTTGTGCGAGCCCTAAAAAGCCGCGAGGGTAAACACCTGTTTATCGAGAGGTTCATTGACAATGATTTCCATAAATTCCAACACCACACTTCCGGCTTCCACATGATCTTCGGCTTGGACACCAAATGGCAACAGAATGGTACCGGACTCAACCTGTGATCCATCACGAACAAGGCGGAAATCCGATGTACGAATGGACACGACAGACTCTCCTTCGGAATTCACATAATCCAATTGTCGAACATGCAAGGAACGCTGATCGATCACAATGCGTTGGGAAAGGGTTGACGGATTCGTCCTTGAATCGGATGGAATATCAAATTGATACGTCTCATCCCCCTGCTGCACCGCGAGAGAATTTTCAGCGACCAATGGCAATTTTCCTAATAGAACCTCGATCGCTCGCAAACTCAAAAGCACAGGCAGACGCAATTCTCCCAACCTCTGAAAATCATCACTTCCGCCAACAATTGGCCTTGGCTGATTCTTCACGCGAAGCGCATACAAACCATGAGACAGGACAAAATCAAACACCAACCCCCCAAACCGGGTAAAGCCTTTGATACGAAATTGATCCGGACGTTGGTAGAGAATCGTGCCCTGAAGAGAGGGCGCAAAAGCCATGCCCTTCCCATCAAGCTCTGCTTCAAAGAGGCCTTTGAGGCTGACCACATTCGCCTCTCGCGCTTGCAATGTTTCAATGATCTTTGCAGATGTCTCCGAGGAAACTGGGGAAGTTTGAGGGACCGGAACAGTGGTACAGCTAGACAACATCACGAGGAAGAGCCCCCAACATACGATGCCGACAAATCGGTGAGGGCAGGCAGGTTGGGCCAAATCATCGGTCGAGGCCATTTGAGAGTTACGCACGAGCCATGACCTGATCCAACACATCACCAATTTCCCGAACACCAATGACTTCCAGTCCGGGTACCCCTGCCCATTTCGCGAGATTACCCTCAGGCAACACACATCGTTGAAATCCCAATTTCATCGCTTCCCGCGCTCGGATATCTACTTGAGTCACCGGACGAATTTCTCCACCAAGACCCACTTCTCCCAAAAATAAGGTATGGGCATCAATCACCTGATCTCGAAAGCTGGACACCACTGCGGCCACAATCCCCAAGTCGATGGCAGGTTCATCAATACGAAGGCCGCCCACGACATTGAAATACACATCCTGCCCGGACAGATGCAGACCGAGCCGTTTTTCCATCACCGCCAGTAACAAGGAAACCCGATTCACTTCGACCCCGTTGGCCATGCGCTTGGGCATGGCATACCCCGTAGACGTCACCAAGGCTTGCAATTCGACCAGGATGGGCCGGGTGCCTTCGAGAGTCGAAACCACCACAGACCCCGGACTCTGTTCAGGACGGCCTGCCAGAAACAACTCTGACGGATTGGCCACTTCTTCCAACCCGGAGTCCTTCATCTCGAATACGCCAATTTCATTGGTTGGACCAAATCGATTTTTGACGGCCCGCAGAATGCGGTAGGTATGGCCTTTATCGCCTTCAAAGTAGAGCACCGTATCCACAATGTGTTCCAAGAGTTTCGGCCCGGCAATCATCCCATCCTTCGTCACGTGCCCAATGATAAACACCGGTACCGAGCTTCGCTTGGCATACCACATCAACTGACACGCCACTTCCTGCACCTGGCTCACGCTTCCGGGCGCCGACGCGATTTGGTCGGTATAGACCGTTTGAATGGAATCCACGACCAACGCCGCCGGCTGCATCGCATGCGTGGTTTTCAAAATAGTTTCAAGGGACGTTTCCGCCAAAATATAGAGAGACGAACTCGAAATCCCCAGCCGGTCCCCACGCATCTTAAGTTGCCGAGGCGATTCTTCCCCTGACACATACAGCAACGATTGGCCGCCTTGCCCCAGCCCCTGCAACATCTGAAAGAGTAAGGTGGTTTTTCCAATGCCTGGATCCCCGCCGACCAGGATCACCGACCCCGGGACCACCCCGCCGCCAAGCACCCGATCCAATTCCCTTAGTTGCGTGGACAGTCGAGGCTCGGGATCAATAGCAATTTCGGTAATGGGCGTAGGTTTGTCAGCAGCCCCTTGAAGGACCTTTTGAATACCGGTTGAACTTCTCCCGCTCGTCACCTCTTCCTTCAACGAATTCCACTGGGAACAATCCGGACACCGACCGGCCCAGCGTGGTGTTTGAAACCCACATTCCTGGCAGATGAAAATAGTTTTGGATTTTGGAGCTTTCATGGCAAGCGACTGACCCGAAATCGTTTCCGATTATGGCCCGGGGTAATCAGTAGGCCTAGGAGGCTGTCCAAGATTAGACGGATTTACTACGGGTTACAAATGCTTCCGAACCTCTTTCCACGTCGAAATAATTTTGGCCCGACGGGGAAACTTTTCTTTTTTTGAAGGGTCAGGAAAAATCACGGCCTTGATCCTGTTTTTCACCAGGGTATCGGCAAACTCTTTTGTCTGGCCAATGCCTGCTTCAATGTGGTCCCAACCGCCTTCCTTGAGTTGTTCAATGAATGCAAGCAATTTGGCTGACCCGGGTTGAATCACACGGGCAATCCCAGGAGGAAACTCAGAGGTTTTCAACCAAGCACGAAGGGTCTCCAAATTTCCCTTGTCGCCACGCAATAGGTAAACGATGTTATAATAAAACTTCCCGAGTTTCGTGAGCTCTCGTGGCGCGTCTTCATCAGGCTCACCCCACTTCGCGGCGATAAACATGGGTAGAGCAGGAAGCAAGAGTGCACCTCCATCTCCGGCTTTGAAGAGTGTCACGACATCCACGAAGAGAATCGGTTTGCGCCGCTCCCATGAAGCATAATTCCCAAAACCGGTGACGGCATTGACTCGCGGGCTCGACTCAACTTCCCCGACGATGGGATGGTTCCCCCGCATTTGAGTTTTGTACTCGAGAAAGGCACGACCATCCCCGCCCGTTAACGTCGTTCCAACATGTTGCCCCATCACCACAAACCGTATCGTTTCCCCACCCAATCCCGTCACCCCCAGAAGACCATCCTGGACGAGCCGAGCCTTGAGCATCGCTGGTTTTCCCGGCCGAGCCAGCACATCCTCAACAATCAATCGCCCTGTCGTCTTTTCATCTGCGGCAAAAAGAAGTGAGGAAGTACCCAGACTCAACAACATACACAGGGTGGCCCCGACAAACCAGCAGTAAGAATGGAAGTCACTTCTCAGGTTGCCGGGTTCACTGTTCAGGGTTGGCCACTTTCCGTTCTGCATAATCCCTTTGCCACACTTCAATATCATTAGACGGTTTAATCTTCCTCTTTCCTTAACCCGTGATCCGCAAAACCTATGAACCCTGAACCTGAGTTATTCAAAAAAAAGTGAACTCCAAAACCTTCTAAAAAACTATCAACCCAGTTGACGTTTTCGGAGTTCTTCCTCATAGGTCTTTTGATACATCACATCCCATTCCGAAGTCCCTTCGGGAATCTTTCGGGAATACGACTGAAGCCGAGAACGAACAATCCTATCGATATCCTTCTCCAATGCCATATGCTCGGCCAGTACCAGCTTGATCTCCCGTAGTGCGAGCGTGGAGGACCCCACGAAACGCCCCTCAGTCGTTCCCTCCAAAGACTGCAAAATGACATGGGACAGATGCATTTGCTTCTCGTCAGACAGAACACCACTCATTTGCCCTCCACTCCCATACGACTGAGACCAACACACCGTCAGCCGTTACAGGACAATGCTCCGCTCTTTCACGAGTTTACTTTTCACCATCACAAACATTTTTTGATAATCGGCCCGGCCGCTGTCGAATTCCCCGTCATATTGTTTCAGCATTTTCCGCACTTCAGCATTCAGCCGATCTTCAACCGACAACTCATCAGTGATGGATTTTTCCAATGCATCAATAAGCTTTTCCTTGGATCCAGTCACATCAAACAATTGCTGACTCTTCAGCCGCTCAAGTACAGCGGAAGAGACATGCCGTATGCGTTCTTTCGTCATTCGCATTATGAACTCACGAAGCCTTTTCCACTTTCATCATGGTCGCGCCAACAGCCTGGCGTAACACTTGTGGATCATCAAGCAAACGACCAATCACATTCACGCGATCAGCCGGAACCGGATCCTGGCCAGTGCTCATGGGCGTCGGCCCAAAAAAGACAGCCAACATGCTGCCGAGTCCCCAAAACGCCACATCGCCAACTTTCACGTTCGTGGTCGCGGTCTCACGGTGATCCTTGACCCCAGGGATATTGCAGTAAAACTCTTCCCCCCATTGATTCACCGCCGCCTCGACCGGAAGCGCATCGTAGATGCCATTCGCCGTCCGTGTTGGCTTGAGCTCCGCTTGAACCGTAATGCCGCCAATCGAAATTTTAATCCGTTTTTTCTCTTCTTCCATGGTACAAACAGCTCCTCATTTCCGAAAATGAAACCCCAGTTGTCTTGATAAATTCATGGTTTGACTGTAGCTTGTTCACTCACGTCAAATCAAGAATTCACCACGACTTCCCAAACGTCACTCATGCTCGAATCCTCCTTCATATTCCTCAATGGCATCGGCGAAACCACGGAAAAACAACTCTGGGAACAGGGCATTACGCATTGGGATCATTTTTTACAATCCACCGACCTTCCTGGAATTTCTCCATCCAGAAAAATCTTGTATGACCGTGAGGTTGAAGACATCTCCAGGGAATTCGCGCTGGGAAATTGGAGAACGCTCGCCAGGCGATTTAAATCCAAGGAACATTGGCGATTCCTCGAAGCCTTCCGATCCCGGACGGCCTTTCTCGATATTGAGACCACCGGCGAACCAGCAGACTACGGAGACATTACCATCGTGGGATTATTCGCCAACGGAACGCCCACGATCTTAGTCAAAGGGGATTCCTTAACACAGGAAAGATTGGAAAAGGAATTGGCCAAGTATGATCTGCTCGTCACATTTTTTGGAACAGGCTTTGACCTGCCTTATCTTCGGACGACGTATCCAAATCTGACACTCAATCATGCCCATTTCGACTTATGCTTCGCTTCCAGACGACTCGGCCTTCGCGGAGGCTTGAAACACATTGAACGTGAGTTAGGTTTCGCGCGTGAACCAGACATTCAGGGCTTGGATGGATGGGACGCCGTACGCCTTTGGTATGCCTGGCAAGCCGGTGATGAAGACGCGGGTGTGAAACTGTGTCACTACAACGAAGCGGATGTCCGAAACTTAGAACCCCTCGCGGACCACATCTATTCCAAGTTCTCCCAACGATACGGACCTGTGAGCGTGGCAGCATGGCGATAACAAGACAGTGGAAGGGCTTCGGCCTCACAGACATTGGCCGGATCCGCCAAACTAATCAAGACACGTTGCGCATCGATGATGAAATCGGCCTCTGGATCGTAGCCGATGGCATGGGCGGTCACGCCGGCGGCGACGTCGCCAGCCAACTCGCCGTCGAAACCATTCACCAATACATTGCAGAGCATGTCCCCTCTATAGACCAAAGCGAAGCAGTGGATTGCACGGCCATAATACAATCCGCCGTGGTCCATGCCCATGCCACGCTCCGCAAACGCGCCAAAGCTGAGCCAGCATTAAAGGGTATGGGCACAACGGTCGTGTTGGTTTTCATGCCCAACACCAACGACGAAAGCGCGTTCATCGCCCACGTAGGCGATAGCCGCGCCTATCTCATCCGCGATAAAAAAATTACCGCGTTGACCAGAGATCACACGTTACTCGAAGAACGCATCCAGGTGGGTTTGCTCCCAAGATCGACGCCGTCAAGTCATCAATTAGGACATGTGCTCACCCGAGGGGTTGGGGTGGAATCAACAGTGGAACCCGAAATAGCACAGCACATATTTCAACCAACAGATGAAATCCTCCTATCCAGCGACGGCCTCAACAAAATGATGAACGACGATCAAATTCTCGAGGTCTTACAGAAGAGCCCCGCCCAAACGGGCCAAGAAAAATGCCAATCGCTCATTGACGAAGCCAACCGCCTCGGGGGGAAAGACAACACCACAGTACTTCTCATTCAGGCACAAGAAATTTGAGCAAGGGCTCGATGACATTGCCCACTTCAAACAAGATAATCTCGCATCTAACCCTATTTTTCTCCATGCGCCCCGAAAAGTTTAAACGACAGGCAAGTGATTCTAAACATCGTGCCTGGTTTTTTTGCCGCCTTCAATATTCTTGAATTCACGAAGTAAGAGTATTACAATGTTAAGTATTACTTTTACTCAACAGGAGGTGGGCTATGCGGTTAACAAGCAAGGGACAGGTAACCATTCCTCTCCATATCCGAAAGAAACTTGGATTATCCAGTCACTCGGAAGTGGAGTTTGTGGAAGAAAAGGGGCGTGTGATTGTAAAAAAAGGGGAAACAGAGAAAGCCACTACACGATTTCGAAACCTGCGAGGGATAGGAAAAGTGCGAATGACCACCGATGAGATTTTACGATTAACGCGGGGGAATCGGTGAACGGATTATTGGTGGATTCCAATATTCTTCTGGATGTATTTGTCGATGATCCGCAATGGGGAACGTGGTCGGAAAAACAATTAACCTCCCATGAGGCCTCTTATGACTTGTACATTAACCCCATTATTTACTCGGAAATCTCTATAGGATTTGCCCGAATTGAAGATTTAGAACACGCCCTGATGGAGGGAGGTTTGACCATGCGACCCATCCCCAAAGAAGCTTTGTTTTTAGCTGGAAAAGTGTTTCTTCAATACAGAAAACGAAAGGGGGCCAAACGGTCACCTCTGCCAGATTTTTATATTGGAGCCCATGCCTCCGTGGAGGGTCTTCCCCTTCTCACCCGCGATAGGCAGCAATACCAGACGTATTTCCCCCAACTAGTGGTGTTCGGTCCCAAGAACCTTCCTTCATGATGGCAACGGAAAAAAGGGACCGCTTCAGGATGACTCCTTTTCCACCTGAATTAATAACTCAATATTCATGTCTACCCCGCAAAGTCGTTTTGATGTTGCATTGCAAGACCTGACCCAATACTGTTCACTTAGATATCTTCGGTGGTTTGATGGATGGTGTCCAGTCAATTTGCGCAACGGGCGGTCTCGGACGTTTGTACGGTGCGTATGGAGAGTTTCGGCGTTTCACCATCCTCGGCTTGATTTTTCCACGACTGGATTCACACAACAGTTTCGCCGTCGCCTCAAACAGCAGCCGATACCATGTTTTTTGGCGCTCAGGGGGGAAGGGCCCCAGATTGGGGCAGGGTTCGACGCACTAACTGCACCGTGGCCGTAAAAGATACCGTGCGGTCAGGGATGTCTGCCTGGGTGGCCCCTTGATACATCAACCAGCGCACGGCGTAGTGGGCCATCACCCATCCGTAGAACTCTTGACGCACCAACTCTGGCGTTTTACTGCGCAGGACGCGACGACGTTGCCTCAGGTGCGTCTTCAGCTCATCAAACACCAATTCCACCTCCCAGCGCTCGTGATACAGTTGAGCCAGGTCCTGGGCGGGTGCGCCTTGGTCATCCAGCAGCGTGGTGACGAGACGGTACAGCGGTTCGCTATTGGGCCCCTGCGGTAAGACATACTCAATCACCCTGATGGCGATCCCATCAATTCGCTTTCTTCTGGCGCGTTCACTGGGATACAGATGGCTCAGGTACGAGCCATCGTCCAACAGCTTGTCAACTGGAAGGATCAAGCTCTTCGGCATGCGCCAGAGTAGTTGCGCTCCGGTCTGAAGGCCGGCCTGCCAATGGGCGTACCCGACAAAGCCGCGATCGGCCATGCAGAGCATGTCGGGCGTGAGGCGACGCACCAAGGGCGCGGCCACCTCCCATTCGGCCTGCTTATAGGCCCCTAGTTCGGCATCCAAAATGGCGTGACTGGCACATTCCGTCAAAATGGCGCACTGGGCTTGGGGGTAGCCGGCCTGCCCGGTTCGGCTCCCTGGGTACCCAAAGACTTGCACATTGGCTTCCTCATCCGGGACCTCAAAGTTGGAGCCATCTATCGCGACGAGTCGGTAGCCTGCAAAAAAGGCGTGGGCATGCTCTGGACGAGCCAACGGGCGCAAGCAGCGCTGTCCAATGGCTTTCAGCGCCTTCCACGTCAGCCGTGAGCGGGCTTTGCTGATGGCTGATTTGACAACGGTCACGGGAGCAACGGGTTTGTGGTCTTTCCATGCCAGCCCTTGGGCCACAGCGGCAAACACCGCTTCGTACGCGGCCTCGCTGTATAAGCTCAACGCCATGGTGTAGTACACCACGGCAGAAGCGGGAAAGGTGCGGACACGTTCACTGTTACAATGATGTGCGTCAAGTTCTTCGTTGATGATGGCCACCGGAAAGGCACGAGCCAGTAATCCCGTGCTCAAATAATCCGCCAATCGAGCCCCCGCCCCCAAGCCGACTTTCTTTCTTGCCATGTTGCCTCCTCCCAGATTACGTGTGGAGGCGAAGTATAACAGATTTTCATCTAAGTGAACAGTATTGAGACCTGACCCCCCAACACAAGACCTGACCGTTCGCAGTAACAGCAGTATGTCTAGCGGGTTAAAGTCCCGTCCAAGGAATTGTCCGTACACCTTGGTAGCATGAGGAAGCGGCGTCGTGGTAACGCGGGGTCGTAAGTTTCCACACAGCAAAAGAGCAGGCCGTAACGCAAGTGAACCTATGAGTAGCCTCGTAAACAAAGTGGAGACGCCGACCCTGTGGTCAGAAGGGGAAGGCCGCTGGAAGGGTGCTGGAATAACGGAAGTGACACCCATCGACTCCCGGGGTAGCAAGGACGGCATGTTCTGGAAGACGTATAGCCCAGTGCTGGAGACCCGTTTTGGGGGTGGGGAGGACACCGACCAATGTGTATAAGGCCACGAAATCACAGCGGCCCGGAACGGGAGTCGGAGGGGTTCATAGTACCGCTTGAGGCCGAGGGACAACACAACCCCGGTCGAGGGAAGGAACCCTGCTTTGTTCATGCAACCGAAGAGCGGAGGATCAGGGGATTGCCATGGCGCTAACCACCCCGGAGACGATCAGGACGCTGCAGAGGAAGCTGTATGCCAAGGCCAAGCAAGAACCGGCCTATCGCTTTTACGCACTCTACGACAAGATCAGCCAGGAGGATATCCTCAATCATGCCTGGCGGCTTGTCCGAGCCAATCGAGGCAGCCCCGGTAGTGATGGGATCAGCTTCAAGGCCATAGAGAGTGGAATCGGGGTAGACACGTTTCTGCGGGAATTGGCCCGTGATCTGAAAGCCAAGACCTACCGAGCCCAACCGGTGCGGCGCGTCATGATACGCAAAGCGGACGGCAGTCTGCGTCCGCTAGGGATCCCGACGATCCGAGACCGAGTGGCGCAAATGGCAGTCAAGCTCATCATCGAGCCGATCTTTGAAGCCGACTTCTGTGCGAATTCGTACGGATTCCGGCCCAAGCGATCGGCCCATGATGCGGTGAACGACATTGCCCATACGCTCTGGGCAGGCTACACCCACGTCATAGACGCCGACCTGTCGAACTACTTCGACAGTATCCCGCATGCCAAGCTGCTGGCCATGGTCGCTGAGCGCATTGTTGACGGTGGCATCTTGCACCTCATCAAGCTGTGGCTCAAAGCCCCGGTCATTGGTGAAGACGACAACGGCGTGAAGCGGGGTGTGGGTGGCGGGAATGCCAACAGCAAAGGCACGCCGCAAGGCGGGGTGCTCTCACCGCTATTGGCCAACTGCTACCTACACCAGTTGGATCGGCTATGGCAACGGCGGCACCTCAAAGACAAGCTGCAAGCGCACCTCGTGCGCTACGCAGACGACTTTGTCGTGCTGTGCCGAAAAGATGTCGTGGAACCGCTGAAGGTGGTGCGAGCCGTACTGGCACGATTGGGCCTCACGCTCAACGAGACCAAGACGACTATCGTGGACGCCACCCAAGCGAGCTTCGACTTCCTGGGTTTTACGATTCAGCTGAGTCGAGGGGGACGTTCTGGGAAACCGTACCCGAATGTTCGTCCGTCGGAGCCATCGCTGAAGAAAATCAAGGCGAGGCTGACGGCACTAACACAACGGGAACTGACTGCCATTCCCTTGAGTGCTATCGTGGGAACGGTCAATCGCAGCCTGAAAGGGTGGGCGAACTATTTCCACTATCGTAACTCAAGTCTGGCGATGAACAAGGTCAGAAACCATGCGGAAGCCCGGCTGCGAACTCACTTGATGAAACGCCATAAGGTGAAGGATCGACGAAGCGGCCTAGGCCGCTTCCCGCATGCTGATCTTTACGGGCGTTACGGGCTGTACAAGGTTCCTGTGGGACCGGGCTGGCGCTCGGCGCATGCCTTGGCCTGAAGAACATCGGAAAGCCGTGTGCGAGAAAACCGCATGCACGGTTTGATGAGGGAGCGCTGGTTATTTCTGACTGCTCTGGCCCGGAGTAGGCGCGTGCGCCGAAACGTTCGAGAGCAGCTCCAGGATGAGCACCAGTGCTCTACTCTACCCCCAACAAAATTTTTCACAAGAAAGACAGAGCAACTTGGAATGAAATCCCTTCTGAAAAATCCGCGAACCGGAGCTGCCCCTATTGAAGAATTTTAGACGATGACTTGTGTCGTAGGCTGGTTTGAATAAGAACTCGGGAACAACATGCGACTCACAAAGATTCCCTTCATTTCCACAAAGAGGACAGTTCATCGTTAAAAAATTTTAAGAAAAATTGTCAGATTCGAATGAACCAGAAAGTCATAGTTTCAATACGGTTGGCCGTACCAAGGAACCGCTGTCGAATTTTATTTTCCTGATTGGCGAAGAAGAGCTGGCAGACCGAAGTAGCCAAAGGCATCTTTTAAATTGGAATACCAACGCTTAGCAGGACTCATGGTGGGGTCTGTCACGTATTCCAGCGTGAGCACGATGCGTTCTTCTCCCTCACCCGATGGTGTGACCGCGTGGTGGAGTTTGTCGCCGTTGAAAAAAATCAACAGGCCTGGATCGGTTGAGAGGCTTAATTCCTGCACTTCACGACCTGGTTCTTTGGTGTGCAGGCGGCATTTTAACCGACTAGTGGATCGATCCACCAGACCGAGCAGCACGGTATATCGGGCGCCGTTGTAATAGGAGGTATCGTAGTGCCAGCCAATATGATCGCCCGCTTCGGTATAAAAATACAGGGCGCAGGCATGGGGATCATCGTCGGGACAGATTTGTAATGGCTCTCCTGAGATTCGGCTTAACCACTCGATGAACGCTGGAGAGCGGTAGAACGCTAAAATGGATGGTGCTGATTGGCGTAGCAGATAATGACTGACACTGCCCCCCTTTTTATGAGTCGGGACGTAGTTGCGGTTTAGCCGGGGGCGGACAGTTTCGACTTCGATCATGAATTGGTCGATGACCTCTTGCGGCAAGAACTGATCAATTGAAAAAAACTCACCTTGGTCAAGGTAGGTCTTGACTATCGATTCATCGGGATACCGAGCAATGGCATTGTTCAATTCCTGTGAAACGCTGTCCAGAACCCCTTCTTGCATGATCCCCCTTCTTGCCCTTTGGCTTAAGCGGTAAATCGTCTATGTCGGGTTTGCTCGCTGATCTACCCTGTGCGACACGAGAACATCAAGAGTCCCAATTCACACCACGATTAGGCCAATCCTTGACCCAATGAGAAGCCCCTGATTATCCTGCCATTCTGACAAGTCACGACTAAACAGGCAAATCTTTTTCCCACAGCTCGGCCAGCAATGGAGGACATGATGGCAGTGGACCTGACCTTTCGTGAGCCACAACTCGGGAAAGATTATTGGGTGGAAGACAATGTCTTGCCCAACGCCCTGGAGGTCGCACAACGCTGCATCGCCAACAGCACCTGGACCTTAGGTTCCCCCTGGAGACCCGAACCCTGGCCAGGGATGCGAGCACCTCACGCCTTAACAGATGACGAATTGAGCCACATTGAAGCCTGCGTGAAAAAAGGACTAGGCATTGAATCCCTGAAACCCCAAAGTGATTCCGACATGGGTATCTCAGGACATAATCACATTCAAATCTGTGGTGGTGCGGAAGGCGTTGCTCGTCCCCATGTCGATTCCGCAAGCATCTGCGATTATGCGGCTGTCCTGTATTTGCATCCGAGCCCGCCAACCCCACATTGCGGCACCTCATTTTATCGCCTGCACCTCCCGGGCGAAGAGCCTGGAGGCAATGCCTGCCCACGTCAATATGAAAGCTTGAGCCAAGTTCCCGGGCTCCCCTCACAGATGGACCCAACGATGTTCGAGGAAATGTTGGAAGTGTCGTATGTCTTCAATCGATTGCTGGCGTATAAGTCAGATTTGATTCATTCGGCGAGTTCATACTTTGGCTGGGGACACGAGATAGCCTCTAAACGGATGGCCGCAGTGTTCTTTTGGAAAGTATAAACATGTCAGACAATGATCGGAGAATGTATTAATTCCAACATGTTGCAAGGCTAATTGTTGGGGATATCCAGCATCTCTGCTGCAACTTTTCGAACAGTCGAGGTGGGTTGTTCCCCACCCAGCATACGAGCGATTTCATTCTTTCGCTCAGATTTTCCCAGATGCGCGATCTTGGTCGTCGTTCGGTTCTGATCCATGACCTTTTCCACAACAAAGTGTTGTGTACCTTGTGACGCAATTTGCGGAAGATGGGTCAAGCAAAACACCTGGTGGGATTGGCCAAGGGCTCGAAGACGCTGGCCCATCACCGCAGCCACTTCTCCACCTACACCGGTATCAATTTCATCGAACACCAAAACCGGAATCTGATCGACATCCGCCAACACGGTTTTAATCGCTAACATCAACCGCGAAAGTTCTCCTCCCGACGCGACACGACCAAGAGGTTGGAGGGATTCTCCCGGGTTCGCACAAAATAGATACTCCACGCGATCCATCCCGGTTGAGCCCATAGCCTTTTCCCCAGACAGTTCCCCAAACTGTACCTGAAACCTGGTCTGCTCCATTTTCAAGTCAGCCAATTCTGCCATCACTCGCTGCTGGAGATGTTGCGCAATCTTTTGGCGAGATTGGGACAAGGCTTGGGCCTTATTGTGGGCCTCCTGGTAGGCACGCGTGACAGCGTCCTCTAAGACCTGGAGCCGATGATCCAAGTCAGACAACTCCGATAATTCGTGTTGGATCGTATCCCGTCTCGCAATCAACCCATCCAGACTGTCGTGATATTTTTTCCTGAGACGTTGGAGAAAAGCCAATCGTTCATCAATCTGCCCCAGCCGATCAGGGTCGTGATCCAGTCCATCACGATAATCGCGGCAGGCATGAGAGAGTTCTTCCAATTGAGCACTGGCTCCCTCGACCATGTCGCTCCACGCCTTTGTGGCAGGATCAATGGTTCCCAGATCTTGGACTACACGATTGAGACTTTGCAGGTGGGAAAGAATCGACGATTCTTGTTCATACAGGAGATCATATGCCTGATTCGAAAGCTCAGACAACTTTCCACTATTTTGAAGACGCCGATACTCGAGCAGCAAGGACTCCTCTTCGCCCGTTTCGAGTTGAGCGTTGGTCAATTCATCATATTCATGTTGAAGAAACTCTTCGCGGATAATCCGATCCTTTGACTGTTCACGAAGTCGATCCCATTCTCGTTGCTGTGTGTGCCAGCGCTCAAAATTCGATTCAAACTCAGTTCTGAGAGGAGCCAACCCACCAAAGGCATCGACCAACTCCAACTGTACACGCGAAGAGAGCAACGACTGTTGATCATGCTGACCATGAATATCAAGTAGCAGTCGGCCAAGCTCCTGGAGTTGATGCAGAGGGGTGGCAGTTCCATTGACATAGGCCCGATTGCGCCCGGACCGGGAAAGCACTCGCCGGATCAGCAGTTCCTCAGAGTCGTGAGTCGCAAGATCGGAATCTTGTAACCAATCCTGCACTGCCTGAATGGACGACACTGAGAAAATCGCTTCGAGACTGGATTCTTCAGCCCCAGTTCGAATCTGATCTCCGACGGCCCGGCCTCCAAGCAGCAACGCCAATGCATCTACCAGAAGAGATTTTCCGGCACCCGTCTCTCCGGTGAGCACAATGAAGCCTGGGACAAATTCGAGGTGGGATTGATCAAACAGGGCAAAATTGGAAATGCGCAGCTCAAGGAGCATGGCACATCACATCAGTAGGAACAACACGCTATACCGTAGTCGAGTGTTGCGAGAGAAGGGAATCAATGATTTGTTTAAACTGCGGTTTGGATCTGGCCCCAACCATTTTTTCAACTTGCTCGCCATTCTTAAAGAAGAGAATACTTGGAATACTCATAATCTGATATCGGCCCGCCACTTCTGGGGCTTCATCCGTATTGAGTTTCATGACTTTCAACTTGCCCTCATATTCCTTCGCAAGCTCCTCCACAACGGGAGCAACCATCTGGCACGGACCACACCAGACTGCCCAAAAATCAACCATCACCAGGTCAGAAGATTTGAGGACTTCACTCTCCCAGTTTCCATCATCAGCTTGCGCAACAAAATCCGACACAGCATCCTCCTTCATCTTCTTTAATAACGATTGGAGAAAAAATCCTAGACCGGCATCCTACCGTCCCCTTCACAGGGTGTCAACTTCACGCCCAACTCAATCAACGATCAACAACACCCCCCTATATCCATTGAAATGTTCCGTTGCCAAAACCTTGTTTCCAAAAGATCGCCAGCCTCATCGAATGTTGGTCTCAAGTCTGCCCACGATTGCCGAGATAATAAAGGGGATAGGCTTGCTGACTGCTGAATTGAGCCTTTATAATATGTGGAGTAAAAAGACAGGTGCCTTCTATGCAACGAAATATGTCTTTTTGGTTGAAAAGTGTGTTCGTGGGATCCTGCCTCATTCTGAGTTCAGGAAGCCTGAGTCACGCCCAAACCTTATTCCCGAGAACCCAGTTATCGGTTTTCGATTCCAACGATACGAAGGTGGGAAATGTCTTGGGAATGTTCAATGACAAGGCCAGTCCCTTATGGGTTGCCTTTACCATCGAGGGACATCTCGTGGCCCTGAGAGTGACGAAAAACCGTCTCAAAGGTCCTGAAGGAGTCGAGGCGTATTACTTGTCACAGAAATGTGCGGGTGAACCGCATTTCCAATACTCACAGATTCAAGAAGGGGAGGGAATGCTGCCCACCGCGCTCATTGGGTCACCAGGCCAAACAGTGTATGTGGTAGACGACGATGACCTCTCCCTGATCTTTTATCCTCAATCCCGACACAACGCCTCGGGATCATGTGAAAAAGTCAATTTCACCAACCCCATTAAACTGCGACCCGGGAAAAGCATCATCAATTTACAGGAAGTGTTTACCCCCCCCTTTCACATTCGCTAGACGCTCTTCAGTGGTTACCAATTCCAGGACTCAGGAACACCTGCCCACCAAGTTTCAGGATGCGCCTCTTCCCAAGCCTTTCGCTCCAGCCACAATTCATCCACTCGGGCTTTATCCAGACGATTCGCCATGCCGGCGACAATATCAAACTGTACCCGCAGGCCTTCATGCAAGATTTCTTTGGCCATCCGAGATAGCGTACTCGGGGGATCGACTAACTCCATCGCCCCACGATTCACCATCGACTGCGCTAACCGTCCCACATCGCCCCATTTATCCTGTTGGGCAAGCCACTCCTGGTATCCATCAATCGCATGGTACACATAAATGAGGTAGACGTAACTTTCCACGGACGGAGTTTCATCAACATTGCGTTGACAGGCTTCAACTGCCCTTCGGTAATCCCCAGCAGCCAAATAGATCTTTGCCCGATGCAAATGATTATTGGCTCCCCCCTGAACACCCGCAGCCAGAGACATGCCTTCTTCAAGGAAAAACCAGCTCAGCATAAACCAGAAAAAGCCTGCCCCAACCAAAAAGTACTTTGTATGTTTGAAACTATTCATCGGTCCTCCTTCCGTGAGCGATGCAACATGTCAGGATATTTTACACTAGATTACCATCTCGCAATTACAAGAAAGTACACCAAACCCAGCCAAACTTCTCCAAGATTTTTATGTAGACTCGGACAGACCCTTCAACCTAGAATCGGCAGTTGGATCACAAAAGTCCGCGCAAGCTCTTGGCGCACCTGGCAAAATACAAAAATGTCTCATCACCACCGAGGTGACCACGACTTTTTGTATTTCACCATGCACACCAATATCTTGCACGTCTTTTTTGCGCCCAACTGCCGTTTCTAGGTTCAACCTTCTTTAAGAGGTGTCGAGAGTTTTATCAACCACCGTTTTACATCAAAAGTCTTTGATTTTTTTGAAAGAATCAAAGGATTGCCTGTCAGATCCTGCCCCTTCCTGTCAGAAAATTTTCCATTTTTGAGTCTGGCCTTGGATACGAGTCCCTTCCATCATCAAGATGGTAAATTGGGAAATCTTGCGTGAAAACAAAAGGTTCGGGCACCTCAAAGCCTTAACCAACACGGTTGGCACAACCATTGCTCTATACCTAGCTATCAAGGCTTGAATGGAATACCTTGGCGTACTACTGGAAGTTTTTACAACGGGGAGTGACAACGACACTAATACATCTATATAATAGTGGGAACACCTCAAATGAATACTTCTATAATCATACGCCAAACTAAAACGATCATAGCCAGCGCCACCCTTGGAGTATTAATTCTTAGCGTTACACCTTCCACTGTAGCACCGGGGGTCAAAGCCAGGGGGCTCTTGGCTGATGCAAACCCTCGGCCCGCGCTAGCCACCCTTGTGGGAAAAGAAGATGTACGACAGCCCTATCCCTCACCGGAAGATCTCGCGGCTCTGACCATTTATCTGGAAGCCCGAGGGGAAAGTTTTGCAGGAAAAATGGCTGTAGCAGCAGTTATTCGAAATCGAATGGCCATGAAATATCAAAGCGATGGAACAGTCAAAGGCACCGTCCTCAAACGTAAACAATTCCAACCTTGGAATCGCCAACAGCCGCACCAAGTTCTCGCCAATTTCAACAAACGGCGAATGAAGGATAGCCTCCTGGCTTGGCGACTGGTACAGGATGGACGAAAGGTGGTTGATGGAGCCGTGCTGTTTTATAATCCTCGTATCGCTCGAACTCCCCGATGGGCCCAAGTAGGACAGAAAGTGGCGACGATCGGAGGACATGAGTTTTACGTTCCTCACCGTCACCAAACCTAGGGGGCTCCCCAAACCAATCCGTCACTTTCTCATCAAGAACAATCAACGTCTGCCTCTGAATTTCTCAGCCCAACCCGGGTCGTCCGGACTATTCAGGGCCTGTTAAATAATTGAAAAATTTCCCTTATGCCGTCCGCATGTGATTTATCTCATAAACCTCCACGAGCCGTAGGGGATGTTCAAAAAGGTGCGCTCAGCAAGGCCGCAGGCGCTTTGGCGCGCGGAGCGTACGGGTGAGTACGTGAGCACGACAAAGAGCCGAGAACGCCGCTGACGACCTTTTTCAACATTCCTGGGAGTCAGGAGGAAGAACGACTACTCCTGGGAGGTTCGGCAAAGAGAAAATCGACCGTTTTTCCAAAGGGTGGTTTTAACGGAATCAGTTGAGACTTGTTGCAGGCGGGACACTGACGATTTGTTAAGGAATGACCGGATAAAGTCTTTCGGAAAGACTTCATTCTGAACACAACGTTCCAGAATAACCCGCGTTGAGGCAGACCAACGAAACCGCAACTCGGACACACACACCGGGATTTTTGGTCCCACTCCATATATCACCGTTTAATCATGATGTGAGAGGCCGTAGGGTTACTGCCCTCTGACACCTTCCACCAGGATTTAGACACGGGAAGTTGGGTCTGTTGAATATTTCAGGTTCATGACCCATAGATGCTCCAGGTAAGCCTGCTTGCATCAGTGGGAGGGAATGTTCAAAAAAGCATGCCCTGAGTCTTTCCGAAGGGTCTATCCAGCAAGGCCGCAGCCCTTTTGACGCGCGGAGCGTACTCATAGTACGTGAGCACGACAAAAGGGCGAGAACGCCCCTGGCGGCTTTTTTCAACATTCCCTTAAGACTTTTCCGTATCCTGGATATCAGCTCCAATGGTGAGCAATTCTTCCCGTAACCGGTTTAAGGCATCCGCATGGACCCGGCAAATCCCAGATTCGGTCAGCCCTTGCGTTTCACCAATCGCTTTCATGGTCATGCCTGAAAAATAGTACTGACGAATGACTGATTGTTGGCGTTGCGGCAGTCGTGCCATAGCGCTTTGGAGCACATCACCCACTTGATTAGAAATACATGCGGCCAACGGGTCCAATTGGTTTATGGCTGGCAATATATCTTTGAGGGTGCAGACTTCATCCTCGTCCCCAACCCATTCGTCAAGACTTAACACCGTGGCTTCCTTCATGAGGGAAGCCCCTATATCGTCGAGGGGAATACCTAACAGTTCCGCGATTTCATCTTGAGTGGGAGGTCGTCCAACCGTTCGCACAAATTCCGCGGAGACCTGTTGGAATTTTTCAATTCTGGCGCGAACGGATCGCGGAACCCAATCCATGGAACGAATCTCATCGAGCATGGCTCCCCGAATACGGTATTCGGCAAAAGTCCGAAACTTGATCTCACGGGAAGGATCGTAACGCGTCATCGCCGACAACAGCCCCATCACCCCTGCACTGGTCAAATCTTCAACGTCAAGCGCTGCCGGGTTGCGAAGAACAAGTTCGATAGCTATTCGACGAACGATGGGAAGAAAAGCACGGACGATCTGATCGGCGTCTTTCCCGGCAAAGGCCGGATCAATCTTCCGTACGGCCTTGTCATGATTCCCATTGGTCGACACCGGTTGAACTGGCCGTCCAACCCGCTTGCCTTTCAATTTAGGCCCACCCACTCGATGTCGATACATCCGTTATTTCCTTGTTTAATAAAAAAAATGCCCACTTCTCGAACAAGAATGGGCACACTGCAAAACCAAATTGAGACAGTTCCAGTTCGGTAACCAGACGAACCCTTGGATGGCTATCATCCACACTCAGGTCTCTTGGCTTTGCGCCCTACCCTCTCAAGTAGTTTGCCGTTGTCACCTGTGTATTAAGGGATAGAGGTGATTTCCTCCTTGTAGGGTACGCGCAACAATAATATCCTATGTTTGGGCTATGTTTGGGCTATGTTTGGGCGTCGATCCATCCCGTTTGGCGGCGTTGCTCGTCCTTTCCATACGAGGAGTATGCGCAGTCCTCGCGCCTTGCCAGATAGGCGCCTCAACACCCAAACATAGGAAGTTATTGTTGCGCGAACCCTTCACCAACACCGTAAGTTTCGTTGCCATTGATCCATGGTCATTTCGTTCGTTATCGATTCAACACCCGAGACAAGACCTATCACGGCTCATTGTTCCTTTGTCGGAGAAATTCAAAAAACCCTTAATCATTTTCCATCTCAGGCCTGGAGCGGAGTTGCTAGCAATGCCAAGAACAAGACCGGGACAAGAAGAAACAAGAAAAAAAAAGGAAAGACCTGTACGAGTGTTCATGACATTTTTTTGCAGGATCCCGAAGCCTAGCCATTCGATCTCCATCTGGATTTGTATTAACACACTCGTTCGCCAAATTGGCTCCAGATCCTTTGGATTGCTCATGATATCTGTTACACTTTCTTTGTTGTGGAAACAGGGAACCCATGTTTTGGAAATCACCGGTTTTATCCAAGTCAGCTCTGACTCCTCGTGGGTCATTCCCAAACAAGAAAACCGACCAGTATGATTTCACTCCCCCTTCGATTAAGTTTCATCTCGTTCATTCTGGTGGTATGCAGTTATGCCACTGGCCTCGCCGAAACTGAGAATTGGGACACACTCAATACGGCGGGGATGCTGGCCTATCAGAAAAAAGATTTCATGACGGCCAAAGACCTCTTCGAGCGCGCACTGGAAACCCTCGAACAAGGCGAGCAACCGGATCCCCATGCCGCCACAACCCTCAATAACCTCGGCGCCGTCCATGAGCGCCTTGGTGAATTTGACCAAGCAGAATTACGGTACAGAAATTCCCTGGCGGTCATAGAAACAATTCAGGGTCCTCATCATCCGGATATCGCAATGGGGTTGAATAACCTCGCCTCATTGTACTTTTCACAACAATTGTTTAAAAAAGCCGAACCGCTCTGGCAAAGAGCCTTGGGGATTAGCGAACGCATCTTAGGAGACAAACACCCACATTTAGTTCAACCGCTCGTCACATTAGGAATCGTCACCCACATTCAAAGAAAATTTGATCAGGCAGAAACTTTTTACATCCGTGCCATTCGCATCACGGAGCATTCACTGAATCCTGCGCATCCGCGACTCATCTCACTGTATACGCGTTATGGCTCCTTGCTTCGACAAGCCAATCGGGAGGAAGAGGCTACAGTCGTCGATCGAAAAATTGAGTCGCTTCGCTCGGCGAATACGGTCTTCCCAGAGAACCTTGACCAGTGAGGGCAAAGCCCATTTGAGTTGAGCGAAGCAATGGCTACAAAGCAGATTCCATTAGAACCAGAGCCGCCCCTTGTAGACTTCCACCCCATTATTGCCAATTGGTTCATCGAGCAAATTGGCAGGCCCACCGATGTGCAGACCGCTAGTTGGCCGATCATTCGTTCAGGAGAACATGCCCTCATTGCAGCCCCTACCGGTTCGGGGAAAACCTTAGCTGCATTTCTGGCTTCGATCGATTCTTTATTCCACCAGGCCGTTTGTAAAGATCTCACCGATCAAACGCAGATCCTCTATGTCTCGCCGCTTAAAGCTCTCAGCAACGATGTACAAAAAAATCTCCGGCAGCCGTTAACCGAGATCTCGGCGAGAGCGTTAGAGGCGGGGTTCCTCCTTCCAGAAATCCGAGTGGAAGTCAGAACGGGTGATACCTCCACAAAAACACGTCAAGCAATTCTCCGACGCCCTCCCCATATTTTGATCACCACGCCCGAATCACTCTTTCTGTTACTCACGGCTCGCAAAAGCCGAGAAATTCTCAAAACGGTCCGCACGGTGATCATCGATGAAATACATGCCCTCGCTGGAAACAAGCGGGGTTCACATCTCGCCCTGTCTTTGGAACGGCTTGATGCCCTCACGCAAACGAAGCCCAATCGTATTGGGCTTTCGGCTACTCAAAAACCCTTAGAAGACATCGCGCAATTCTTGGCGGGAGGCACAAGGAGCACCTCCAAGGATGAACACCCAACGTGGACCCCCAACCCCTGCCATATTGTCAATATGGGACAGCGACGAGAATTGGACCTGGCCATTGAAACGCCAAAAGATGAATTGGGCGCTATCGCCACCAACGCCATTTGGGCGGACATCTATGATCGACTGACGGAGCTGGTCCAAGAGCACCGATCCACATTGGTATTTGTGAATACGCGACGATTAGCCGAACGCATTTCCCATCATTTAACCGATCGTTTAGGCGAAGATCTTGTCGCCACGCATCATGGAAGCCTGTCGCGTACAGTGCGGTTGTCGGCGGAAGAACGATTGAAGAACGGGCAGACCCGTGTCGTCGTTGCGACGGCGTCATTAGAACTCGGGATCGATATCGGCTTTGTCGATCTCGTGTGCCAAGTGGGATCGCCCCGAGCCATTGCGACCGGCCTGCAACGAATTGGCCGAGCAGGCCACTGGGTGGGCGCCACACCCAAAGGTCGATTATTTTGTACGACCCGTGATGAACTCGTGGAATGTGCCGCCCTCATTCGAGCTATTCATCGCTTTAACCTGGATCAGATTATCATTCCGCAACACCCCAAAGACATTTTGGCACAACAACTTGTCGCAGAAGTGGCGGCGCAAGAATGGTCTGACGAAGCACTCTACGAGCTGTGCACTCGCGCATATTCCTATCGCAACCTCACCAAAAATGATTTTCAAGAAATTGTCAGCATGCTGGCACATGGCTTTATCCCGAATCGCGGCAGGCAACACGCGTTCCTCTTTCACGACCGAGTCCACAAACAATTACGCCCTCGAAGAGGGGCACGACTCGCCGCCATTACCTCCGGCGGTGCCATTCCCGATACCGCAACCTATGCGGTAGTAGCAGAGCCACAAGGAATTACCGTGGGGTCGGTGGATGAAGATTTTGCCGTGGAAAGTATGGCCGGCGATATCATTCTGCTTGGCAACACTTCATGGCGTATTCGTGGCGTGGGAACCGGGGTAATGCGAGTGGAAGATGCTCACGGAGCGCCCCCCACCATTCCCTTTTGGCGCGGTGAAGCCCCTTCACGAACCTTTGAGCTCTCGCAGGAAGTCGCAGACTTACGACAAGCCGTTGTTCAACATCTCACGCAGAATAGTTCAGGATCACCTGATTCTCTGGAAACCAACCCGGACGACAACACGCTCACCTGGCTGAACACCGAATGTGGGCTCGATCAGCGCGCAGCCGAGCAACTCATCGCCTATCAACAATCCGGGCTTCAGGTACTGGGCGCAGTTCCCACGCAACAGACCTTAATCACCGAACGATTCTTTGATGAAGCTGGAGGGATGCAACTCGTCATACACTCCCCCTTCGGCGGACGAATCAATCGTGCCTGGGGCTTGGCCTTACGAAAACGATTCTGCGTAAGTTTTGACTTTGAACTCCAGGCCGCGGCCACGGACGAAGGCCTCGTGCTGTCATTAGGCGAAAAGCACAGCTTTCCCTTGGAAACCGTGTGGTCCCTGCTTCATGCCAACACCGTGCGGGACGTGCTCACGCAAGCCGTGTTACAGGCCCCCATGTTTCTGGCACGATGGCGATGGAATGCCTCACGCGCGCTGGCACTTTTGCGTTTTCGAAACGGCAAACGAGTCCCCCTTTACCTGCAACGTATGCGAGCAGAGGACTTGCTCACCGCGATTTTTCCGATGGCGACTGCCTGCCAAGACAATCGGCCTCCGGGCAATATTGAGGTACCTGATCACCCACTCGTGCAAGAAACCATTCGAGACTGTTTGGAAGAAGCCATGGATATCAATGGTCTCACCACCATACTCAAAAGAATTGAAAACGGTGAGATACAATGTCTCGCCATCGAAACCCCAGCGCCCTCCCCGTTCTCCCATGAAATTTTACATGCGAACCCCTATGCCTTTCTCGATGATGCGCCACTCGAAGAACGACGTTCGCGAGCTGTCAACATGCGACAGATGTTGTCACCGGATGAAGCGGCCACAATCGGAGCCCTTGGTCCAGAAGCCATTGCGTCGGTCTGCCAAGAAGCCTGGCCCCTAGTCCGCGATGCAGACGAACTGCAAGAAGCCCTTCATCTTTTGATGTGGGTCCCGGAAGACTTCGCCACTGAATGGAAAGAGTTTCTTCCGGCCTTGATCGAGTCAGGCCGAGCTCTTATGTTTTCCCATCGCGATTCACCACGTGAGTCACAGGGGCCAACCCAAATATGGACCGTGTCTGAACATCTCTCTGCCCTAGCCATCGCCTATCCGGATCTCGCCTTACCTCAAGACCTCCAGCCAACCGAAGCTGATTCGACAACCGCCTACTCCGGAGACCAACAGGAAGCACAAACAGCAATTGTTCGAAGTTGGATGGAGGTCATTGGCCCAACGACGGCCACGGAATTAGCCACGAAACTTCGATTACCTATTCAGACGATGCAGACAGCCCTCCAACAACTTGAAGCCCAAGGCCAAGTGCTGCAAGGGATATTTAGAGGCATTGGCAGAGGCAGGGGACAGGGAGCCACACCTGAAGTAGAATGGTGTGATCGCCGACTCTTAGCGCGCATTCATCGGCGAACCGTCACGACCCTTCGGAAAGAAATTGAGGCAGTCTCGGCCTCCGACTTCATGCGATTCCTATTCCGATGGCAGCATGTCACCCCCACCGCTAGGCTACATGGGGAAAACGGATTGCGCGTAATCCTGGAACAACTCTCCGGCTTTGAAGCCGCGGCGTCGGCATGGGAACCCCATCTCATTGGAAGCCGCATAGCCAGCTACACTCCGGACACACTAGATTATCTCTGCCTCCGCGGAACTATCACATGGGGGCGCCTCACCCCACCAAACTTTGACAACGACCTTATCAATGCCAAACACAGAAAGCGTATCATCCCAACTAGCCTCGCCCCAATAAACGTGTTCCCGCGAGACGACGCAGAATGGCTCCTCACCCTATCCCGGAAAGGACCAAAGGCAACCCAAGCGCTACTTCCAGAAAAACTCAGTGCGGTCGCGCAAGCCGTGTATCAGTACCTCTCGCAACGAGGAGCGAGTTTTTTCATCGATATCACTCGAGGGACAGGACAACTCCAAGCAGAAGTCGAACAGGGGTTATGGGAATTGGCGAGTGTGGGACTTGTCACGGCGGATGGGTTTGACAATCTGCGTGCACTGCTCGATCCAAAACGCCGCCGAGGAATAGGCCGACACCAGAAACAACGCCCACGACACACTATTGGTCGATGGTCGTTACTCACACCCCACACGAATGAAACCGAAGGGCATGATCATCCAACACCCAACCCGATCGAAGCCTGGGCACGTCAATTACTCAAACGGTACGGCATTGTGTTTCGAGATTTACTGAAACGCGAATCACTCAGCATCGCGTGGCGCGATTTACTGATGATCTATCGTCGACTAGAATTACGCGGGGAAATTCGTGGAGGACGCTTTGTCTCGGGATTCACAGGTGAACAATTTGGATTGCCTGAAGCCGTAGAAGCCCTCCGTGCCGTCCGAAAAGACCCACAAGCCGGAGCCCAAGAAATTCGGCTCTCTGGTTCGGATCCGCTCAATCTTATCGGGATCATTCTCCCCGGCGATCGAATCCCGGCCCATCCCTCCCAACAGGTGATCTTCCAAAACGGCGTTCCGATTCAAACCCAACCCATCTCCGCCGTTTCGGCCTAACAGGAATATTCCCTCAATTCGTTGACAATGTTGGGTGGAAATTGATAGATACGACGGTCGGTCTATTGCATTATTCTTATGTTGCGAGGGAGGGGATCTCATGGCTGAAGGGAAAGAGCCAGCCAAAAGGCAATTCGTCAATTTTAGCTACCATAAGGTCGATCCGGCCTGGCGACGGCTCCCTCAGGATGAGCGAGAAGCTGGTAAGCAGGAATTCATTCGAGCAATCGAAGAATTTTCGGGAAAAGTGATTATCGTCCCCTACACCACGGTCGGGATTCGCGGTGATTGCGATTTTCTCCTTTGGCGAATTTCTTATGAACTGGAACTCTTCCAAGAGCAAATGACCAAGATCCTCACCACTGGATTGGGAAAATACCTCACCACCCCGTACTCCTATCTTTCCATGACTAAACGATCAGTGTATGTCGACACCCATGTTCATGTAGACCAAGACAGTCGCCGATTGAAAATCACTCCAGGGCGCAGCAAGTATATTTTTGTGTACCCCTTCGAAAAGACTCGAGAGTGGTACTTGCTCACCAAAGCCGCTCGCCAGGGCATGATGGACGAGCATATTGAAATTGGGCACAAATACCCGTCCGTGAAGCTTAACACCACCTATTCTTTTGGATTGGATGACCAAGAATTTGTCGTGGCCTTTGAAACGGACCATCCCGAAGATTTTCTGGATCTGGTGATGCATCTTCGTGAAGCTGAGGGGAGCCGATACACCAAGCGTGACATTCCCATCTTCACGTGCATCATGAAGAGCTTGAAGGAAATGGCGGATACTTTAGGCTGATATGCTTTCCCCACTCTGACTCGCCAACATTTCCGTCCTTCGAATTTGCCCTCGATCCCTTCTGCCCGGCTTGCCCTCAAGCCCCTTCCGCCTCTATCCTTGCCCTTCCCATAAAGATACCACCCAGGCGAATAGACTGAAGGCCGAAGATTTTTAGGGACCAATCATCAACACTTCGGGCAGGATGAGCGTTAGTCTTCAGCCTCAATACCTGAATCGTTACCCCATGGGATCTGAATCGAATTTTCCCACACCAGATGACTCCGGCGTTTCTCCGTTCGGCGCGACCCTTTCTGCTGTCCTTCCAGGACTCGGGCAATTAATCCGCGGATATCCCACTCACATGACCTGGGTGTTAGGAACGGGAGGACTGCTCGGAGCCATCACCTGGGGTCTCGGATCCATCGGGGGAGCAGGAGCGGGATGGTTCTTTGCCATGTTGATCATTTTGCCTTGGTGGTGCCTTCAAACCTACCAAGCGTATCTCCCAACTCCTCCCGGACAATTGGGCACACTAAAAATCGCCTGGAATCGCGCCCATGATATTCGGTATCTCGGCGGGTTATTTCTGTTCACAGCCCTCATGGACCTGTACATTATTTTGGCGAACCCTGAATACTACCTGACCGTGTTTTGCGGCAAACCTACTGGCATCCCAGGCCTCTTGGTCAAAGCTCAGTCACCAGCGCTTCATATCGCCATTGGGTATGGCTTTCTCACCCTCCGTCGTTGGGCCTTGTTTGTCTATTTAGCCTATGCCGCTTTTGGCCTCCTTAATGCCACCGCCAACTTCGCATGCTTTGGATTCGGACGAATTCGCACCGTGTTCTTCATTTCACTCTTGGCCTTTACGGCATACGTCATTTGGCGTAGACGTTGTTTGGTAGAAAATCGCCATTAAAGGTGCTACGCGATGGGCTTTTTTTGACAGATTCGACGTGGCTATGCTATCCAAAAGGGTCTAGGGATTCTGAGCACCATGGAAGAAATACCTGAAGAAAAAGATATTTTATTTGTCACCCTGGCCAAAGATGGTGCCGTCACACTGTATGCTGATGAAGAATGGGCGATTGAACGTGGCGCCGATCCATCCCAACTCCATATGGTTGAAGTTCCTCGAGATTTATTTTCCAAAGGAACCATTCAAGAACTGAGAGAATACGTGGCCTCGTATTTGGAAAACCAGCAGGGACCATCACCTCAAAATTAGAGAGAACGGATTGCTATGAGCACCACAACAGTGTCAGTCTCCATCCCGCGAGAAGATATTGAGGCAACCATCGAGTCCCTCTCCGTCCAAAATCGAACCATGATTCGGTTGTTGCTTCTTCAATATCAGGACGTGACCAAAGAAGATATTGAATATATAGCCGCAGACCAACCGGACGCCCGATTCATGGCTGGAGTCCAACCAACCTCTAAACCCTGGATCGGTGAAGCCATTCGTGAAGTGGGCGCCCGTGTGGACCAATATCGCCTTTTCCTTCGTCAAAAACGTGAGCGTCCCTGGCTGCAAATCGAATGCCTGAAAAAGCAAATGGAGATGGTTGATTCGGCCATCCATGCGGCTGAAGACTTGCTGACTACTCGTTTGCAAGCCGATCCTGTGACCATCGAAGATCGGAAAAAGTCCTCGATTTTAGCTTTGCCAAAACCGGAGATCCGACGGTTAGACAAAGCATGGGACCAAGACGAAATTTCCAAAGAGGATTATCAGACGACGCGACTGTTCATTGAATATCAAACCCTACTCCGTCGTCGGGAACGACAACGACGTCGGTTGATTTCCGCACAACGCGAGTTCGAACATGCAGGGCTTACCCCCATGCAAGATCATGAAATTGCTCATATTTGGGGAATCCCCTTGGGCAGTTTATCCGGTCGGAAAGTCAAAGCCCTGCACAACTACTTAACGGCCCTTCACAGTCGATTAGAATCGTCGAAGGCCATGCCGGACACCTCAGAAGTTCGTCCTGATCTATGGCGTAAAACCATTCAAACTTTTTCCACGCAACCCATTGAGCGGTCGATTGTGAGTTTCATCAGCGGCATCGAACGCACCGAAGAAGCCCTGCTCGAAAAACTGAATACTTTGGCAGACGGGACCATGGCAGAAGAAATGGAATCGGGTTTTTGGCAACTCATCACTCGTGTCCACGACAGCGAACATTCCGGAGCCTGGAATAATCATACCCGGGCCATCTTTGCCCTTCAACGCCTATCGGCAATTCAGTCTGATATCGATCCATCGCCGGAGGACCTCGAAGACGATCTCATGAAAATCATCACCCCCCAACCCAAAGGGGAGGCCTTACCGGCCCCTGAGCAAGAAGAACAAGCACCCGAACTGGGCGAACAAGCTCTTGGGGTTCTCAATGCATTTATGGGAGAAATCGACGATAAGCGCTCTGGGTAAAAGGGTTAGCTCTTGAGAAGTGGAGTAATATAGGACGTCCATGAAATGGCTTCCAAATAGGCAGCTTTGACAGTTTCAACTTCAAAACCATGACATAACACGGTATCCCAATCACCTCGTTCATACGCCAACACACAATCTAACGTCATACCAAGGGCCCCCTGCCGATTCAACAAGGCCTGACGAATTTCTCTTTCAAGGGGAAGCGTGGGAATAATGTCGTCCATGGATTGATCCAGCAACCCGTCTAAAATCGAAAAAAGCCCAACGGTAAAGTACTGGTCAACGTCTGGAACATGGTGCGCAAGGGCCAGTTGTTCACACATCCTGGCTCGAACAATGGCCGTCACAAATAGTTCAACCGGCTTTTCTTCGATCCTGGCCAGCATCAGGAGGCTGGCCCACATACGAAGGCGATCGGTCCCGACCATATAGACGGCTTGATCAATCGAATCGATGTGTTTGGGCATTTCGAAAAAGGCCGAGTTAATGTACCGCAACACTTGGGATCCCAACGAAAGATCATCCTGGAAAATCCGTTCTAGTTGAGAAATCTCAATAGTCGGGTTTTGGAGTTGCGTCAAGAGTGCGAGTACCGCCATTCGGTTCGCGGGCATGGGTTTGACCGAGATGACATTCGGCTTACAAAAAAAATACCCCTGAAAATAATCGAAACCTAAATCCCGACAAAACTCAAATTCTTCGTGTGTCTCGACTTTCTCGGCCAGCAGTTTCACGGGATATTGGCGAAGAATCTCAACATGCCGAGCCACCGTCTTTCGGTCTAGCTCTAGGACATCAACCTTAATAAAATCTGCCAACTCGACCAACGGTTTGAGCGATTCATGATAGACAAAATCATCCAGCGCGAGGCGATATCCCAACCCGGACAACCGATTCAGAGAATCAATTAGCTCTTGATCAACAACCATATTTTCGAGGACTTCAAGAACGACCCGATCCTTCGGCAGGGCGGTACAGTAATTTCCGAGCACAAAGTCCCGTGTCAAATTAATAAAGGCTAAATGATGATCAACGATATGATCGAGCCCAATCTCTACAAACGTATTGAGCATGACCTGAGCCGTTGCCGCATTCCCATCCGTAAAGGAGGCGCGGTTGACTTCATTGTTCCGAAACAACAATTCATAGGCAAAAACATCAATCGAACGGCCGTAAATCGGCTGACGTCCGACAAAAGCCGTATTAGTATCGATCCCCTTGCTTGCAGCCATAATCTCAGCCATACATTATCTCCAGAATACTTTCTACACCCATCTTTGTTTTATTGAACGCTTTGACCTTTACACACTCGACAAAAGATACCTGAATGAAAAGGATGCCACTTCACAGCTTTCTTTCCTCAAGTTGGTTCAGTATACGCCATCTTTGATTTTTTTTCGGTACGCATTTTACCGCACGACTAGGCCTTGACAAAGGAACCTCCATGCAGAGTTTCCTACACACCCCATGTGCAACCCCTAACGGAAAAACGGTTCTGGAAGATTTGTCCCATCCCCCTTCCCTATGATATAGATCGGGACACTTGCCAGGCACTGTTATTTCAACAAACACCTTACGTTGGCGGTGTAGCTCAGGTGGTAGAGCAGCGGACTCATAAGCCGCGGGCCGGGGGTTCAAGTCCCTCCACCGCCACCATATTTTTCAACAGCTTATGAGTGCGAGGCTCTAGCCATGCCCCTTCAGGTTGCGCAGGGGTTGCAGCTTCCGGTTCTGTCGCAAATATCGGGATATGGTAGCATGAAGCCATTTCACGGGAGACTCACATGGCAGCTATCACCTTCAAGGGCCGACATTTTCAGCACGACATGATCCTCCAAAGTGTTCGCTGGTATCTCGCATATTCTCTCAGTTATCGGGATATTGAAGAAATGATGGCCGAACGGGGTTTCACTGTGGATCACAGTACCATCAATCGCTGGGTCCTTCATTATTCGCCACAATTGGATGCGGCCTTTCGACAGAAGAAGAAACGCGTTGGCCATCGATGGAGAATGGATGAAACATACGTCAAAATAAAAGGCCAATGGACATATTATTATCGAGCGGTTGATAAGCAAGGACAGACGATCGACTTTCTCTTGACGGCCACACGAGATACGCAGGCGGCCTTACGCTTTTTGAAAAAAGCGATTGCTCAAAACGGAAAACCCAGTCTGGTGAATATTGATCAAAGTGGTGCGAATACAGCCGGTCTCAAACAAGTGAACCGAGACAATAAAACACGTATCACGATCCGCCAATGCAAATATCTGAACAACATCATTGAGCAAGACCACCGACGCATCAAAAGGCTCACGCGACCGATGCTGGGCTTCAAAAACTTTCATGCGGCTCAACGGACCTTAGCAGGCATTGAAGTCATAGCCATGATTAAGAAAGGGCAGATGAAAACCCTCGCGGGAGATAGGAAAACTCCTGCTGAAATGTTCCATGCCCTCGCCACGTAGTCATCCGGGTCACGACCAACCTTTTCGCCTCGATCCCCTATTTGCGACAGAACCGCTAGAAGGCCTAGGGGTTTTTACCGAGTATACCCTCTAGATGAACAGGGCCAAATTTCCTGAAACCCATTGCCAGGGAGGGGTGAAGAAGACCGTCGCCATGTTCTTTTGAGTCAACCAATATCATCTAAGACAACAAAACTCCCATTACTGCTAGAGAACCATACACCCAATCCTGCCAGACGGGGTGAGGCCCCATCCCCAACAAGGTTTAGATCCATGGGGAAAGACCGAAAGAAAGGGAAGTCCGAAATTCACTGAGATGCCACCATTTCGATCGTACCGGTAAAGAAGAAAAATACCAAGCGATGTTTTTTTTGTGGGAAATGCCTTCACCATGATTGGCTGATCCCTCTCTCAATACGACATGACCCTTATTAACTCATTACCAACTTCGGAGTCCAACCCACATGTCCTACCAACGTCTTGAAAACCTCGATGAGCTCCGAATTGGACTCTATGTAAAATTGGAATGTTCGTGGTGGGCTCATCCTTTTGCAACCAGCAGTTTTAAAATTGTCTCACAAAATGATATTGAGATTATATGCCTTCCCATTTAACTAAGGTTGCTTCAGTTTATTGAATCCCAAGGGTTTTGAGCTGCTGGTCAGGATTTTCAACAAACTCTGGAAGGTACTCATTGGAGTCTCACGGCGGTTATAGCGAAAGACAAACTCATCAAGATAGTGTTGCAGGTATTTTGAATCCACTCCATGGTGAATCCCGTTCAGCCAGGTCTGCAGATTGCCGAACGCTCTATGGATGTGTGGAGCGTGCTTCCCAGCACTTGCTGGGTCACCCTGGGTCCGTCTCAGGTGTTCGTATCCTGCCAAGGCTTTTGCCGAGTATCCCTTCCAACCATCGGACTTGATCTTACTGCCCTCAGCGACATGGCTATTGAGGAATGCTTTGATCTCGTTCTCTCCAGCGTCTTGAAGAATCGCTAATCGTAAACGCCCTGCTTTCTCTCGAAAGTGATCCCCTTGTGTGTACGTGACAATTTCTACGGCTCCGGCTATTAACGTCTTGGTTTTCGCTTTCGCGACGCCACGGCCCGTTTTGCCTTTTACCGGTCCACCGATATGGGATCACCTTCTTGATACTCCAGCGTGCAATTGCCAGCACTGAAGAAGGTGTGTGCGTGGAGACGAATATAGGCAGCCCAAAACTCCCAAAGCCTAGCCCAAGTCGTACGGGGTGATGCTCCACCGAACACCATGGGGAAAGACCGAAAGAAAGGGATTCCGCGTAAACGCCCTGCTTTCTCTCGAACCGGTGGAAAAATACCAAGCGATGTTTTTGAAATGCCTTCAACCACCGCTGATCCCTCGCTCAATACGCATGACACATTAACTCATTACCAACTTTTCTATGATACTCCGGTGGACTCTAACGTAAAATTGGAATGTTCGTGGTGGGCCGTGGCAACCAGCAGTTTTAAAATTGCGAAAATGATATTGAGATTATTTTTTGAGCTGTGGTCAGGATTTTCAACAAACAAGGTACTCATTGGATCACTATACGAGAGAAAGACAAACTCATCAAGATAGTGTTGCACTGATGCCAGACTGCAGATTGCCGAACGCTCTATGGATGTGTGGAGCGTGCTTCCCAGCACTTGCTGGGTCACCCTGGGTCCGTCTCAGGTGTTCGTATCCTGCCAAGGCTTTTGCCGAGTATCCCTTCCAACCATCGGACTTGCTTACTGCCCTCAGCGACATGGCTATTGAGAATGCTTTGATCTCGTTCTCTCCAGCGTCTTGAAATAGGCATCGCTAAAAAACGCCCTGCTTTCAAAGTGATCCCCTTGTGTGTAGCGTGACAATTTCTACGGCAAACGTCTTGGTGCGCGACGCCACGGCCCGTTTTGCCTTTTACCGGTCCACATATGTGCTTCAACTGTTCCTGCGAGCCGTTCACGGTTCTGTCGTACCACACGCAATCTGTGGACAAATACAGGCGCTATCCACCTTCTTGATACTGAGTTGACGCTGCAATTGCACAGCACTGATGCCAGGTGTGTGCGTGGAGACGAAATAGGCAGCCCAAAACCAAAGCCGTAGCGGCAAGTGCGATCTATGCATCACTGTGCCGCTTAGCGGTGATGTCTGTCTATGACACGACGAACACTCAAACCGGAAATATTTTTTGAGCCACCAACCACCGCGATGACCGCAAGCTGGACACATAAACCCGTCTGGCCACCGAATCGCCCGCAAGTACTCGAAGCACGCTTCTTCGGTGTGGAACCTAACAGAAAAATCCAAGATATCAGCAGCATACCCTGTGTCCATAGTCCAGCAGACTAGTCTAGGGACTAACCTTAGTCAAATGGGAAGGCATATGAGATTATTCAAGGCATTCGGAAACTGAAACTCTACTATGACCTTGCGTTATCAGATCCCACCCCATCAGAACAACTAGAGCCAGATGACACGGAATTACCCGAAATCGATCAAGAACTTTCCCTGGAGGTATTCTCAGAGGAAGAGACGTTTCTCGCGCTTCAGGATGACAGTGAAGATATTGAGGAAGAGCCGATCACACTCGTCGAAGCCCCTGACCTTGACGAAATCAAGAAAAACCGCAAACGGCTGTATCAGGACAGAAAAACGCATCTTAAGAAAGTCGAAGATGCCTATTGGAAGGTCTTAGGCAAAAGTAAAGATATTTTCAAACGGATTGGGACCGGCAATCGTGCGGCAGTTAAAAGTGCCGCCCACCTGGTCAGGAACGTCGGAGCCGTCCTTCAGCATGAACAAGCCACCATGACCCTGATGGATATTGTCAGCTCGACCGGCATGGCCGAGGGGCTGTCATCCCATGCCCTCAACGTGTGCATCATGTCCTCGATCATTGGGAAGGAAATGGGATTAGATCCCGAGGAACTTCACATGTTGGGCCTCGGAGCACTCTTTCACGACATGGGCAAACGAATGCTACCCATGAAAGTCAATTTTCTTTCGACCGGGATCACCATGGTGCCAGATCCCGAGTCCGCAAAATTCCACCCTAAAAAAGGGGAAGAATTGATGGCAAAATTCAAAGATTTTCCGCTCCCCAGCCTCGAGACCATTATTCAACATCATGAACGGCTGGATGGCTCTGGGTTTCCCAAGGGAATATCCAAGGAGCAGATCTCCCTCTTTGCGCAAATCGTGATGGTGGCGGATGAATATGATGAGCTGTGCAACCCAGCCGAGACCGAAAAAAGCCTCACACCCCATGAAGCGCTTTCCCAATTGTACCTGTATATAGACTCCAAGACACAAAAATTCTCAAAAGAAGTGATCTTGACGCTGATTCAAACGATGACGGTGTTCCCACCGGGAACTCTTGTAGAATTATCCGATGGAACCATCGGACAAGTGATTAGCGTCAATTTGCAAAATCCGACCAGACCGCTATTGCTATCCTCCCATTTTGCAGGAACGAGACAAGAAGCCATCATGGTCGACCTTGCTGAAGAAATGAATCTCAGCATTACCCGAAGCCTCCGGCCACGCGAAGTCCCCCCAAAGATTCTGGAATTTTTGAGTCCTCGCCGAACCAGCATTTTCCTACATCCAGAAGACAAAACTCCAAGTGTGGCAGTAATGGTGCCGAATTAACGTTCCCTACCCGTACCAAACGGCGTTCTGAAACATGGAATCAGCCATCGTCGCCTGACCCGGAAAAATATTCATCCAATACAGCCTCCCGCTCTGACTCCATCACCACAAGTTGCCGTTGATCAAGGGTATTGGCCCAATACACATACACCAATTGACTGACGCAGCGCCCCAGTTCCACATGATATTGTTGGCCATCGGAATTGGTCCGAGTGATTTCCCGAAGAATCACGCGACCCGAAAGCCGTTGCCAAATATCCTGAGCGCTGGAGGAATGATTCTCATATAATGGCGCACCTGATGTTTCCGAGGCCTCTTCCGTTGACCAAATACCGTGCAGCACCTCCTGAAAAATCTTCTCAGGATTGCTTGGATGAAGAAGCTCGCCAACAATTTTCTTCAATAATTCGTCATCGTCATTCATGCCCACAAGCACTCCTGTAAACACCCCAGGGATGAACACCCGTCCGCACAACAGCCCGGCCACCGTCCGACACAATTGCCATTGAATCTCTTGCGCACCAAATTGTACAGGCACTGGCTGATCAAGAGTTCCCACCTCAGCAAACTTAGACCAGACCCACTCAGCATTTCCCCCCTGACATCGATACACATGACTCTGGGGCTCAGTGTTAGGTGCCTCCTCAAAAGTGAAGGGTGTAGCCTCCAACGTCAGAGAATACAACGGGCCGTCCAGGATGTGTTCATCGACCGAGGAATAGCGGAGAAACACAGGATCCTTCTTGCAACGCAACCCACGCGCGGCTAACGCCCGCTGAAAGAGCACCCGACGTCCAAGATGACGAGTCTTTTCAAAAGCCAACATGCAGCCCAGTGGATTCAACCTCGCCAACAACCAATCTAACCGCTCGCCAATACCGGTACGAATCTCATACGCCGTTTGCCGTTGAGGATCATCCCCTCGATTAAAACCTTCCCAGGACCGGCTAGGCAATCCAGGGTCAGTTTCCGATTGAAACAGGGCTTGCGTGGAAATAATCAAATCAAACATTCCTGACACATTGTCCTCAGGAACCACGCAAAATTGAAACGAGACATTGTCCAACTGTAAGTCTTCGGCGTGTTGCCGGGCCACCGCAATCGATTGAGGCGAACGATCCACGCCAGTGAACACACAGTCGGGAAACATGGACGCATACCAGGTGGTGAGAATACCAACTCCACACCCAAAATCCAAAACCGATTTCCCCGGTTCAAGGCAATGGCTGAGGGCTATTCCGACGGCTCGATAGTAGCCAAAGCGCTGGCTATACACGACCGGCAAAACGGTTACAGAGGATACCAGGTCATAAAATTCTTGATCGGATGCGGCATCCGCACCACCCTGACGTTTTTCCGCCAACTCATGAAGCTGGTGCAAGACCTGCGAAGAAAGCGATTCCCGTTGCCACACGTCGTAGTCCCGTTCATGAACGAATTCACGAAGGCCCCACGTGGCTAAATGCTGTAAAAGACGTGCTTCGACCGACACAGTGAAAGGCCTTTCACAAGGGCATGTTGACCGAGGAGTTCGACAGCGGCGTTCTTATGGACGTGAAGCGTAATGCGTGATGCGTAATGCGTGGAGGAACCAGAGCATTCCTCTTTTCCCCAACACTTCACGCATCACGGAGACAGGCTGTTAAAACTTGGCGGAAAGCATCATGGCATCTTCATATTCTCGCGGTACAGGATGGGGGTACCGGAGTTGGCCGGTTCCAAACCCAACCATCTTTTCCACGGTCAAAGACTGCAGCGTCAAGGGACCTCGAATGTGAAAATGTGTAGTATTCATCCCAATTTCCGACCCCAAGCCCAGTTCAGAACCGGCATGCACCCGTGTCGAGGCATTTACCAACACCGCACTGGAATCAACTTCACGAACAAACCGCATGGCAGTATCGTAATCACGGGTCACAATGGTATCCGTATGCCCAGGACCATATGCGTTGATATGTTCAATCGCTTCATCCAAACTGTCAACGACCTTGATCGCCAACCTCAACGATTGAACCTTTTGTCCCCAATCTTCTTCTTTCGCTTTTTCAATGGCTTTATGTCCTGTCATCTCCATGAACCCCAATAACGAAACGGTTTTCGGACACCCAATCAGATCAATCTTAAATTCACTGAGCAAACGCCGAAGAATCCCAGGCAAAAACTGTCGAGAAATGCCTTGATGAACCAAGAGGGTATCAGCCGCATTCGATGCCAAGGGATCTTGGATTTTAGAGTTGACTACGACTCCTTGCGACAACGGCAGCTCAGCCTCCCGATCAATAAAGACATGACAGAGTCCACCATCATACCCAAGGACAGGGACCCGAGATTGCTCCATGATCGCCTTTCGCAACCCGGCATTGCCACGGGGGATCACCCCATTGATGAACTTGGTGAGGCGGGTCATTTCCAATACCCCCTCCTTTTCCGGCCGGTCAATAAAGGTCATCGCTCCAACTGGGATCTCCTGCCCCTCAGCGGCTTCCCGAAGCACGGTCATCACAGCAGAATTCGTTAAAAACCATTCTTTGCCCCCTCGAAGGATACACACATTGCCGGAACGCAGACACATCGCCATAGACTCGACCGACACCTCAGGCCCAAATTCCGATATGATCCCGATCACGCCAATAGGCACCCGAATGCGGCTTACCTGCAAACCATCAACCGACATCCACCCTTGGGTTTCCTGTCCAATAGGATCAGGCTCGGCACTGATACGGCGAATCGTCTCCACCATCTGAAGCACATCATCGTTAACCACCGTGACTCGATCACGAATTTTACGATAGACATCCGTTCCAATATCTTTTGGGATGGCATCAAGATCTTGTTTATTCGCCGCCAGAACCTCATCGACGCGTTGCTCCAGCTGGTCGGCCATCGCCTCCAAAGCCAATGTCCGTTGACGGCTTGACAGGAGCGCCAATGGCCTGGCAGCCTGACTCGCCGTTCGAGCCAAATTTTGAATGTGCATTTTTATTGGAACTTCAACCATATCCCCTCCCTTTCAGGAAACATCAAGGGAATGTTGAAAAAGGGCGTCAGCTTCATTCCCGGCCCTTTGTCGTGCTCGCGTACTATGAGTACGCCCCGCGCGTCAAAGGGCCTGCGGCCTTGCTGAGCACACCTTTTTGAACCTCCCCCTGTTGCTTTTGGCGTTTTATAAGATGAGGGCACCTCTAAAAACCGTCCTTTTCCGTGATGGCGGCGTCAGCCGCGTGCTCAAATCCTCATGTATTCGCCCATACACTCCGGTTTTCCGCGCGCGGCTTCCTTGCCCTCACAAAAAATGCCGGGTTTTTAGAGGTGCCCATGAGTCACATGTGAATGGCGGTATAAAAAATTTCTATTCTTCAACGGTCCCATCAAGATCAAATCGTCACTACACCACCCTGAACCACTCTCATCTGTTTGATTCATACCACTGTGACTTTACCTGTAATAATTTTTCGAAGTCAAAAACGTGAATTTCAGGTGGTCAGGACTCTGGAAGACATACGCCGAACCATCACTCATCCTTCGGCACACAACAGAAAACAAAAAAATCAACACTTTTGCTTGCATTAAAAACAGCCCTTATGCTAAATTTTTAAGGTTTAGGCAGCAACATATTCTTTTACAACAACTAGACCAATGTCATGTATGCAGAGCTCGGTAGGCCAAGAATCTAGTCGTGTTGAAAACTGGCCAGGTAAGCTCTCAATGAATTACATGACGTCATGGAAGGGGGCGAATAAGTTCGTATGGTGACCATCAAAGACCTATTAGAAGCGGGCGTTCACTTTGGGCATCAAACCAACCGGTGGAACCCCAAAATGAGACCGTATATTTTTGGTGAGAAAAATGGCATTTACATTATTGACCTCAAGCAATCGGCTCAACTTTTTCACCGCGCTTACAATTTTGTTCGCGATACCGTTGCTGCGGGAGAAACCGTTCTCTTCGTCGGAACCAAACGTCAAGCCGTAAACATTGTCGAGGAAGAAGCCACGCGGTGCAATATGTTTTATGTCACGCAACGCTGGTTGGGCGGGATGCTCACAAACTTCCAAACGATCCGAAAAAGCATCATACAGCTGAAAAAGTTGGAAGCCGCTCAGACGGATGGCACGTACGACCGGCTTAAGAAAAAAGAAATTCTTTTGATGGAAAAAGAACGAGGAAAGTTGGAAAAATATTTCAACGGAATCAAACACATGGAAAACCTTCCTGGTTGCGTATTTATCCTCGACACCAGAATTCAACACATCACGGTCAAAGAAGCCAATCGCCTTGGAATACCGGTGGTGGCCATTGTCGATACCAATTGTGATCCTGAAGGCATCGACTTTCCCATTCCCGGCAATGATGATGCCATTCGTTCTCTAAAGCTCTTTACCGCTCAGATCGCTAATGCCTGCATTGAGGGTCAAGCCATGATTGACAAACAGGACGCTCCAGTTGCCCAAGAAGAAGACAGTATCATGGCAGACATGATCTCTGCTCGTACCTCTGAGAGCAGCTCAGGTGGAATACAGACTCCTGCCTAACCCTACATGGCCTGAAATTTAATTTTTTACCACACCAAATTGTTTGCACCACACGACAAAGGGAGAACGTAAGATATGTCCAGTATGAGTGTCTCGGTGAAGGAACTTCGAGCCAAAACAGGAGCCGGGATTCTCGACTGCCAGAATGCGCTCAAAGAGACCAATCTCGATATTGAAAAAGCCATTGACCTCCTTCGCCAAAAAGGCCTAGCCGCTGCACAAAAAAAAGCCGGACGCGAAACCAAGGAAGGCTTGATCTCGTCCTACATTCATGCCGGAAGCAAAATTGGTGTCTTGGTTGAAATTAATTGTGAAACCGACTTTGTAGCGCGGACTGATGAATTTCAAGCCCTCATCAAAGAAGTAGCGTTACAGGTCGCCGCAACGAATCCTACCTATATCCAACGTGAGGATGTCCCGGCTGATAAAATCGAGCGGGAAAAAGCCGTGTATCTCGGCCAGGCAAAAGAAATGGGAAAACCCGAGGCAGCCTGGGAAAAAATCGTCCAGGGTAAAATGGAAAAATTTTATGAAGTCAATTGCTTACTTGAGCAAAGCTTCATCAAGGATCCCAACATCACCATTAAAGAAATCCTAACGGGCAAGATCGCGAAACTGGGAGAAAATATCTCCATCGCCAGATTTACTCGGTATCAACTAGGTCAGGAATGACGCCCATTCGGTACCACCGTATCCTGTTAAAAATTAGTGGCGAAATGCTGGCAGGCTCACAAGCCTATGGCATTCATCCCGAGATCCTCACCACCCTCGCCCAGGAAATCGGCGAGGTCGTCCGTATGGATGTCGAGGTGGCGTTGGTCATTGGTGGCGGTAACATTTTTCGTGGCATTGCCGCCAGTGCATCTGGCATGGAACGCGCATCGGCTGACTATATGGGTATGTTAGCCACCATGCTCAATGCCTTAGCTCTTCAAAACGCACTGGAAAAACTTGACATCCCCACACGAGTCCTTTCTGCCATCGAAATGAAGCAATTGGCCGAAGGCTATATTCGACGACGGGCCATTCGCCATCTCGAAAAAAAACGTGTAGTCATCTTTGCCGCCGGGACCGGAAACCCGTATTTTACCACCGATACGGCTGCCGCACTCCGAGCTATGGAAATTGGAGCCGATATTCTTTTAAAAGGCACAAAGGTGAATGGCATTTATGATTCGGATCCTACCACCAATCCCTCGGCCACAATGTTTGAGGAAATCCAGTTTTTAACAATCCTCAATAAAAGTTTACAAGTCATGGATTCTACAGCCATCACGTTATGCATGGACAATAAGCTTTCCCTGCTGGTCTTCAACCTCACACAGTCAGGAAATCTGAAACGTGTCGTTCACGGAGAAAAAATCGGCACCCTCGTGACTCAAAATTCGCCCTAGGAGCCTGTCCAAGATTAGCAATCATCGCGAGGGGGTGCTGGTTTGAGTCAGATGTTTCGATCGTTTGAGGCGAAGAGTGGGACTATTCAACGAAAACGGGGAAGTTTGAAAAAGGCCGTCCAGCAAGGCCGCAGGGCTTTGGGCGCACGGAGCGTACACGCAGTACGTGAGCACGCCAAAAGCCCGAGAACGCAGCTGGCGGTCTTTTTCAACCTTCCCCGAAAAGGATCGGAAGATCTGGCCAAATCCAGCGCACCCGCAGTAGATCTCTCTAATCTTGAACAGGCTCCCACCTTCATGATGAGGTGATTGCTCATGCCCTATACACCATCCCTTGAAAAAGTGAGAGCAAAAATGGACGGGGTGCTTGAGCACCTGAAAAAAGAGTTAGCTGGTCTTCGTGGCGGCCGAGCGTCGCTTTCGATGTTGGATCACATCAAAGTGGACTACTATGGGACCCCCACCCCTCTCAAGCAAGTGAGCAACCTCGCGATGCCGGATGGACGCATGATCACGATTCAACCGTGGGACATGTCGATTATTAAGGAGATTGAAAAAGCCATTGTCACCTCCGACCTGGGCATCACCCCCTCAAATGACGGAAAACTGCTTCGCCTGCCGATCCCGCCCTTGAGCGAAGAACGGCGAAAAGATCTTGTGAAAGTCAGTAAGAAATACGGGGAAGACACCAAGATTCATATTCGTGGCATTCGACGAGAAGGCAATGAGGAGCTCAAAAAACTCCAAAAAAATTCGACCATCACCGAAGATGATTTGCGCCGTAGTGAGAACGAGATTCAAAAGGTCACGGACGCGGACACCAAAAAGGTTGACGAATTATTGAAGAAAAAGGAGGAAGAGATACTCGAAATTTAAAATGGTATGTCCCTACTCAGGGTGCCTCAATTTTGGCTCAGGACAAGGCGCGAGGAGCGGAAAACCGGAGTGTATTTAAAATTACGTGAGGATTTGAGCACCACAGCAACACCGGCCTGCGGCAAAAGGGAGATGACCTGAGTAGTGACAATGGTATTATGACAGCTTTTCTATCTCCAGCAACCTCATCGCTTTCCTCTTACCTCTCCCCCACAATTGCAACGATCAAACTTCCCGTCTTAGCTCACAACCTTGTCGAATTGCGGCGATTCCTTGGCCCAGGCTGTGAAATTTTAGCCATTGTCAAAGCCGATGGATACGGGCATGGCAGCATTGTCATTGCCGAGACGTTAGCTCACTTGGGCATCTCCAAATTTGGGGTGGCCACAATTCAGGAAGGGGTGACCTTACGCGAAGCAGGATTGACGGGAACCATCATCGTCCTAGGAGGCATATTTTCCAGGCAACTTCATGACCTTCTTCACTATCAACTCACGCCAGTTATTTCCGACACCGACCTCGCTCAACAACTTGGGAAGGCGCTCTCAACAGACCAGACTCCCTTTCCAGTCCACGTGAAAGTCGATACGGGAATGAGCAGGCTCGGCCTCAAACCTGAGGCGGTCTTCACCCTCCTCGACTCTCCCCTCTTTCGAGGGCCGTTGGTGATTGAGAGCCTCATGACGCATTTGGCCGATGCCGACAATCCCGATCCTACCTTCACATTGCAACAACTTAGCCAGTTTCAAGCAATGGCCGAGCAACTCCGGCTCAAGGGAATCACAATCCCATGTCTGCATGTGGCCAATACGGCAGGCATGGTTTTGCACCCTCAATCGCACCTAGATATGGTCAGACCCGGACTCTTGCTGTATGGCTATCTACCACCCCAGCACATCACTCCCATACCATTAGCCCTGAAACCCGTGCTCAGCCTTTCCACGCAAATCGTGCAAACCAGAACCATCGCAGCCGGGGAATCCCTCAGCTACAGCGGAGCCTATCGGACAACTCGACCTTCCCGCATTGGTATCCTTCCCATTGGCTATACTCACGGCTATAACCGATTACTCTCCAACGGAGGCGAAGTGCTCGTTGAAAACACACGTGTCCCCATTGTGGGAACAATTTGTATGGATATGACGCTGATCGATATCACTGATGTGCCCGAGGCTCGGGTCGAAAGTAATGTGGTATTGTTGGGCAGTCAAGGAACAGAAACGATTTCAGCGATAGATATCGCGAATTGGCAGGAATCGATTCCGTATGAAGTCTTGTGCAATATCGGCCCAAGAGTCAATCGGGTGTATGAACCGCTGACATAAAACGTAATGCGTGAAGCGTGAAGCGTGATCCGTAAAGGAAGACTCCTTTTTCCTTTTTTACGCATTACGCTTCACGCTTTACGCATCACGGTTTTACGTTTTCAGCTTTCGCTTGAGGCGTTTTTCGACACTGGCGACCTTGCCACTCAATCGACCGTTTTTTCCTTTTCGAAAATCAACTTTCATCGTGCATGAAATCCGATTGCAATCTTTTCTCATCCGCTCATAACATTGGCGAACCACATCCATCACGTCATCCCACTCGCCTTCAAGTACCGTTCCCATGGGATTGAGGCGATACTCCACCCCACTCTGATCGACAATCTCCAATGAGCGAGAAACATACTTCCCCACACTTTCGCCTTTCCCTAACGGAGACATGCTGAATTCTAGCAACACCATAGATGTACCACCCTTGTTCGATGAAGGAGCCGCTCGGGTATCAAATTCAAAATACGAATGTCGAAATTCGAAACAAATTCAAATGACCAAATTTCAAATGACTTAAACGCCGCAAGACCGCCAGAACGAGCCTGAAAAACGAATTTGCCAATTCGCCCACCCTGTCGAGCCGTTTGAGACATTCGGGTTTTGGATTTCGGATTTGTTTTGGATTTCGATATTTGAATTTCTGATTTGTTCAACGTATTTCTGCGCAGAACCTAAGAAGAGGCCGATTGTTCTTTATGCGCAATCCACGAGCCCGGATAGGTCACCTTCCCAGTCAAACCAAATCCCTCAACAGCTTCCCTGAGTCGCTCCCGGCGCTTTGTTTCTTTCGGTTCATTCTTCTGTAATTCTTCGCGTAACGATCCCAACCAGTCAAGGAACTGTCCGAATTCATCATCAAAGATAACTTCGCAATTTTGACGTAACACACTCGCCAAGGCTGGCGAGGCGCCACTGGTACTAATGGCGATACGAAGCGCGCCACGCTCCACCACCGCCGGCATCATCACAGTGGACCGGCTTGATTGATCAATCGACCACACCAAGAACCGCTCCGTTTTAGCAAGGTCAAATAGTGATTTCGACAGATCCGTATCTTCACGCAACAGGTTCAGAATTAAAAATGCATCCTGCGTATCCGTGGATCGAAAATGCCTGCCACGATGTATAATCTTTCCCGAGGCCGTTAATTTCTTGAGAGGAGTATTGAGGGTGGGAGTGACGACGATGACTTTCGCGCCCGCATCCAACAAGCGGGATATTCTTTCAAATGCCTCATCACCCCCACCAATGACCACACATAACCGACCCTGAATATCCAGAGAAATTTGAAATCCTGCATTTTCACTCATCACGACTCCTTCTCATCACACCAGACATTCCGCTGAATATCTCTTGAACCCACAACAGCCAATCGGCTCCACACCACCATCTAACCTATTGGTTGAAAAAGGAAACACACAGGCAGGATCACACAGCGGCACACACCCGATCACATATCAGACAAGAACACACAGGAAGACAGCGACATATTATTCATCCGTGTCTAATTCCATATGCCAATACAAGTAATCTCTCCAACTATTTGGCGCATGTCGAATCCCGATCATTATGGTCAACGTCGGATTCCAGCGCGGTTTCTCCGGCTTCTTTTTCAGGCGCATATGAGCTTCTGCCGGCGTCCGTCCACTTTTTTTGTTATTGCACCGCCAACAGGCAGTCGCGATATTTTCCCAGGTTTTCTTTCCACCTCTGGCAATAGGCACGACATGATCGAAGGTCAATTCTTCTGTACGATACTTCTTCCAGCAGTATTGGCACGTGTACTTATCGCGCGTAAAAATATTGATTCGGGAAAATTTAACCGCTCGAGGGGCGGACCTAAATTTCACCACCTTGAGGAGCCGCATCACCGAAGGGAGCTTGAAGGTAATCGTTACACCACGAATATCTCGCTCATAAAATTCAAGGACTTCGACCTTATCTTGGCACAATAAGGTAATAGCCTTTTTCCAATTGACCACACGCAAGGGTTCATAGGTGGTATTCAGAAGGAGAGTCATTTCCATCAGCTACCTGGACCTCCACATCAATGCCAATGCCGCGATCTGGTTCCGTGTGTGTATAGCATCAGCGTAGGCAATGAAGCAACAGGCCGCTCCCTTGCAGCATGATACCAACCTTGCTAGACTTTTATTTTAGCCATGACACCATCCATGAGCAAGGAAAACATTGAACTATATTGACGCGGCCAAATTGTCCGATCTCCTTCCTGGATCCTGCCTATCTGTGGAATTGGATGACACTGGCCGTGAGGTCGCGCTGTTTAACGTAGAGGGAGAGCTGTTTGCGCTGGATAACACCTGTCCCCATGCTGGTGGTCCATTGGGCGAAGGGACGCTTCAAGGAGACATTGTCCGATGTCCATGGCATGGCTGGACATTCAATGTCCGAACCGGAGAATGTCTAAAAAACCCGGTTGATGATTGGGCGGTATCGTGTTTTACGTTGAGAGTCAACGACGGCACTATACAAATTGCTCTTGAGAAGCAGGACTGTTCCACATAGAAGGATGGGGCTGTTCAAAAAGACCGTCCAGCAAGGCCGCAGGCCCGTTGGCGCACGGAGCGTACTCATGTACGTGAGCACGACAACGGGCCGAGAACGCCGCTGGCGGCCTTTTGCAACGGTCCCCTAAGAGATTTGGTCTTGATGAGGCAACGGCGGCAACTCATGAAACGGCATAAAATGAATCGCCGCTAATGATATGACACGAATGGTTTGATCCTTCATCATTACCCGCCAGGCAAACTCTCGTTCAATCCATTGATTGAAGCCTTTTTCCCGAATCAGAATTCTGACTGCATACACTCCTGGTTGTTCCTCCCCAACCTGCCATTCCCCCTTATGAAATGGCGTCCCCTTGGCTTCCAATTCTCGAAGGTACTGATCAACCGCCTGCTCAAGAGTCGGAGCATTTCGAGCCGGATGAGATTGTACCAGTTGAAGAGCCTCATGCGCCTTGGGATCATTTGGGATATTCAGGGTTGCCGGCTTGCGTTTTGAAAAAACAAACCCACCGATAATAAGGATAACCAGCACGCTGAAGACTATGATGTTCTTGTAACTGATCGATCCCATAAAAACTCTGGCTCTCCTGTATGATGGGCAATCCAACGCGCAAACACAAAAAATGCATCACTCAAACGGTTCAAAAATGGAACAATGTGAGGCGCAATCGATTCCTCCCTGGCTAAGCGAACACACAAACGTTCAGCTCGGCGGGTAACCGTACGAGCTTGATGAAGAAATCCGGAAACACGCCCCCCTCCCGGCAAGAGAAACTCTTTCAAGGGAGCTAAATCTTCCTGGCAATGATCAATCCAATGTTCCAACTGCTCGACATCTTGGACAGTCACCTGTGGCATATTCTTAAATTCTTGCCCTGGAGCGGTCGCAAGCAATCCCCCAATATCGAACAACTTATGTTGAATCCATTTCAAATATTCATCCAACTGAGTGGAGGCATCACCCGTATTGCCTTCTTTCTGATTGAACACGCGAACCAACCCAACAATCGAATTCAACTCATCAACGGTACCATACGCCTCAACTCGAATCGCATCTTTCTCAATTTCTTGACCTCCGGCCAGCCGAGTGAGACCACCATCACCAGTTTTCGTATAAACTTTAGAGATCCTCATCAATTGGCCTTCTGATCACATTGCACGAAACACTATTTCCCTCATGAATTTCGGCTTATTTTTTCCAAGCAGGCCTGACAAATACAGCCAGAAAATTTTACAGAAACCAAATCACGTTGTTGCTCAGTCAGAATAATCTCATGACACCAGCACGTATAGCTGGGGCCACAGAAAAAGAGTTGACCGCAACGCTCACATGTCTTGGATGAGGTTAGATCATTGTGAGATAAAGACATGGGTTTCGCAACCTAGGTGGAAAACAGGCATCAAGTTTGAATGCCCAGTTCTTTTCATGAGTAAGACCGCGGACTCGTTTGTCTCGCAAATTCCACAAGATTTTTGGCCAGGAGGGGTTGGCTGCCAAAATGCAGGTGTGAATACAAGGCCAGAGTATTGTGAAACACCAACCCATCCACTCCCTCTCGTGAGCGAGAGGCATCGGCAATCCGACACACATAGTGTCCCTGTGTGTTCTGATCGAGAGGGACCAGCGTCGAATAATGAAACTCATGACCCCTAGCCTGAAACCCCGACGCCCCAAGCATACAAGTCTCGACGACTTCAAGATATCGATACCCAATCATCATGTGAGAACGAGACATCTTTGCCGTGAAAGGGAAAAGACTTACCATGGGAAATTGCTCTCCATCAAAACCTTGGATCGAGTCCATCAAATACATCAGCCCGCCACATTCCGCATAAATCGCGCCGCCTCGCAAGGCCAAGTCTTTGATGGCTTGGCGCAAGCCAACATTGTTCGATAAGGCTTTGGCATGGAGCTCGGGATATCCCCCGCCTAAATAGAGTAAATCAACCTTGGGCAATTCAGAGTCGGCCAACGGGGAGAAGAAAATCAGTTCCGCGCCTTGGTCGCGAAGGGCGTTGAAATTTTCTTGATAATAAAAACAAAAGGCCGAATCATAGGCAATGCCAACTTTGATTGATTGTGTAACTCTAGAAGCTTGCCCATCCGGCACATTGGATTTCTTATTTTCATAAACATAATCACTAGTCTGAGCAGCTAATTCCTCAATCTTCTCGAGATCAACCGTCGCCAAGGCAGCATTCCCAAGCTTGTCATACACGTCAGTTTCTTGCCCCTCAAACGCCACCCGTAACCCTAGATGTCGATCCTCAATAATCAACTCAGCATCTTGCTTTAAATATCCAACCACAGTAACTGCGGAACTGCCCTCGACCGCATCCTTCAATAATCGAAAGTGTCCCTCGCTATTCACTCTATTGAACAACACACCCACAACCTGAACAGAACAATCGAAGGTAGAATAGCCATACACCAAAGCAGCAACGGACCTCGCCATCGCACTGCCATCCACGACGAGTAGGACAGGAGCCTTAAGATGCTTGGCCATCTGAGCGGTACTCCCTGCCTCATCCGTAGGCGAGGCGCCATCAAATAACCCCATCATCCCTTCAATGATGGAAATATCTGCATCCGACGCAGCCTTCTGAAAAATTTCCAGATTTGTAGCCGCATCCAACATCCACCCATCAAGATTGTAAGACTGCCGCCCCGTGGCCGCTCGATGATGAGTCGGATCAAGAAAGTCAGGCCCAACCTTAAACGGTTGAACCCGACGTCCTTTTCTAGCCAAAGCACCCATTAACGCAAGTGAAACGGTAGTTTTCCCGCCCCCACTATGCGTACCGGCAATGATGAGTCGTGGGTGATTCAATATAAGGAATTCCTTCTCATAGGCTACCCTGAAAAACCATCAAACTCGAAGCTTATTCCACCATACACATTAAATGGATATCCCGGGACAACAAATTGTTCAAGCACACCACCTCCAGTGACCAAATTTGGAAAATATATGCCCTGAGAGAAATATGTGACGTCCGTAATATTATTGAGCATTAAAAACCCTTTCAAAATCCCACCCGGCACTGAACGCTCCATTGAGGCTTTGACATTCAACACGAAATAACTAGGTAGACGTGCTTTGGAATTACTCGAATCATTGAGAAGGAACTGCGGACTGACATAGAGGCCAATCAAAGACAGGGTCATCCCAGGTATAGGATGGTAATTTCCAATAGCGCTTATTCGATGTTTGGGAACCATAGGAAAGGAGTCCCCGGCTGAAATCGTTTCGATGAATGGGCTACCCATGAGGAAGAAAGGACTGGTAGTCACATTAGACTGAAACGTTGCCTCAGTGAACGTATAATTAACGCTTCCATCAACATATTTGTCGAACATTCCTTTCACCGTCACCTCAACTCCCCGTCGCCTACTCCTGTCGATATTTCTATTTGAGGCAACAGGGGCACAGGTAGGATCCCCACAGGAGGTAATGATTTCATCTGTGACATCGGTGTGAAAAGCTGTTACTGTTCCCTCCAAATGTTTGCCCAAGCGAGTTTTGATTCCTACTTCATAATTTGTCGTCTTGACAGGCCTCAGGTTAGGATCGGAAGATCCGAAAACACCTCGTGACGTAAACAGTTGTGCGACCGTTGGCACACGAAACCCTTTGCTGTATTGGAAAAATACACTTGTTGTCGGAAAAATTAAGTAGGTAATGCTTGCTCTCGGTGTCGCTCGATTAAAACGGCGGCTTATGTTATTTGCAGGAGTAATATTATCGGTATAGCCAAATTGATCATGGTCATATCGAACACCACCCGTTACTATTACTTTTGACCACAATGTGAGTGTATTCTGAAAATAGAGAGCGAGCACATCCTCATCGATAGCAGTGTTGGTAAGAGTCGGAAATGTAGGGAAAGCAAAGAAAAAGGCGGTATCGTCATTCCCAAAATCATTTCTTGTAAATTCCCCCCCAAATACCAAATCATTCGATTGCCCAAGAATCTCAGATTGATTGGACAATTGCATGGTCCCTCCCCAAGATTCAACATCCGACAAGGCATTTATTTGTGAAGTTTGCCCTATAATTTGGCCCTCTTCCTGAAGCCGTTGATAAAACCCATTGACTGCAATCGAAAATCCACCCAAAAACTGTTGTCTTATATTGATTCTAACAGCATTATTTTCCCTATCATGAAAGTCTCCGCTAGTAAAATTCCTGGTTGGATCAACAGTTGCAATGGAAAGGGGCAAAGACCCTGCTTGGAAAATTCTATCTTTCACGTATGTAAAAGAAGCATTAATATCGGTATGGGAAGAAGGCTTGTACCCAATTTTCCCGAAAAACCGAGAGATCCTTGCTCCAGAATTATCTCGATATCCTTTTTCTAATTCACGCGAAAACGAAGTGAAATATTGAAATTTTTCTCTTATCGGTCCTGAAGCTTGAGCAGAAAATAGCTGACGTTGAAAGCTACCAAAATTCACACCGCCCTTTAATCGGTGCTGCGAAGATCCATTTTTCGTCAAGATATTGATAGTGCCGCCTAAGGCATTTTTGCCAAAAATAGCTGAAGACCCAGGGTAGATCTCTATCCGATCAATCGATTCAATTGGAATTAGTTCAAAGTTGACGGTATTAGTGTCCGGATCGTTTATTCGAACACCATCAACAAAGACGGTAGTGGAGGGAAATGGTTGACCATTAAAACCCCGCAGATCAATCGTTTGCTCAAAGTTATTGCCGACGGCATCATAAAGAACGACCCCCGTAGAATACTGAATGGCTTCCTGAACGGTCCTGGCACCAAGTGCCTGAATATCATCCGATGTAATCACGGAGACTTTTGATGGAATGGCATAGGTACTGCTTTTAAAGGCAGGCAGACGTGTATCACTGACGATATATTCGCCTAGTTCTTGCACATCTTCATCGGGACTTCCTGATAAAGATTCCGCTGCGAAAACCACGGTTGAGGGAATGGCAGAAAAAAGGATACTCGAAACAATGAAAAAGAAACTTAGAAACCCAAACATACATCGACCTCCCTTTGGCTCGAAGGGTGGGTTGAGAAGTCAACGGCTGTTGGGTCTCCTGACTTGCGGATCATCACTTCCCTGCGCCTTCCCAGCCTATGCGCGTAGGTGAGAACAACCTCTCACGCATAACATCTATGGCCAGTGGCTTTCCTGCAGAGTTACTCCCCGCTTACAGTGGCGGCACCGTGATGGATTTTCACCATCTTCCCCGACACATACCGTTTTTACTTTTCGATCCCGTTCCTTTCGTTAATGATTAAAGAAACATGAGAGGGAAAAATCCTCCTCACACTGGCAACGTCACTCGTGGCGCATTCGAATGCGGATGCTGATCCACAAGCACCTGACACCGATAGACCGATTCAAGAACCTCGGATTTGATGACATCACTGGGGGAACCCTTTTGGGCAATTTCTCCTTGGTGCAACAAAAACAATTGATCACAACACTGACTCACAAGGTTTAAGTCATGAGACACCATAATCACCGTTAACCCACGATCCTGATTCAATTGTCGAAGCTTCCGAGCAATATCGAGTTGGTGGTGGAGATCTAGAAATGCCGTGGGTTCATCGAGCAGCAAAATCTGGGGATCCTGCGTCAACGCGCGTGCAATCATCGCGCGTTGCCGTTCACCGCCCGACACTTCTGAAATCATACGATCGGCCAACGATTCAATCTCCATGTCCTGCATGGCCTGTGTAGCACGTTGAACATCTGCAAATGAATCCCAGCCCCATCCGTCAAATGGTTGATGAAAGGGAAACCGTCCCATGAGGACCAATTCGCCTAAAGTGAAAGGAAACACTTGGGAAGTCTCCTGAGGAACGAAGGCAATTTGTTGTGCAATCTTTGCCGGCGACAATGTCCTAAGGTCTTGTCCAAATAATTGAACTGCTCCAGACTCTGGAGGTAAGAGCCCCATCAATAGTTTGAGCAATGAGGTCTTCCCTGATCCATTGGGGCCAATCACGCCAACAATCGTTCCAGCCTCGATCGAACAATGAAAATTTTTGAGGGCCCAACCACGCTCGGGAGAAAGATCGTATCGAAAGGATAGCTCCCGAACATCAAAGGCCAAGGGTTGTCCAGATGTTTTTTTCACAGTGCGACTCCAGCCCGACGTTTCACTAACAAATATAGAAAGATGGGGCCTCCAACGAGGGCGGTCACCACTCCAACTGGCAATTCTGTTGGTGCCAACACCGTGCGAGCAACGGTATCGGCAACCATGAGGAACATACCTCCCACCAACGCAGAAGCCGGCAAAAGGAGACGATGGTCTGCCCCCACAATCATTCGCACCGCGTGAGGCACCACCATTCCGACAAACCCGATCAGCCCGGCAATGGAAACGACGGCGCCCGTCATTAATGCGGCAACCACAAAGATGAGTTTTTTTACTCGTTCAATTTCAACCCCTAAAGCCCTTGCTGTTTCTTCTCCCATGGTCAGGATATTGAGGGGGCGAGCTAACCAGAACAACAGGAGGCCCCCAACTCCCAAAAACACGCCAAGCCAAAGCAGGGTGGAATACTCTACAGCAATTAACGTGCCCATCAACCACATCATCATTTTGAACGCCCGACTCGGGTCAGCAATTGAGATCGCAAACATGATTAATGCCGAAAAAAGCGCATTGAGAATGACGCCTGCCAACAACAGGGTATGCACGGACAACATTCGATACGTGACGCTTATTCGATACACCACGAGGATAGAAAGAAGCCCACCAAGAAAGGCCCAAACCGGAAGAACCGAAAGGCCCATGACGGTTCCGCCAAGACCGAAAAGAATGCCCAGCGTCGCGCCAAAGGCCGCACCACTTGATATCCCCAAGACATACGGCTCCGCTAATGGATTCCGCAGAAGAGCTTGTAATCCAACCCCCACAGCAGCCAAGGATCCCCCAACGAAAAATGCCAACACGATACGCGGAAAGCGAACTTGTAACAGGATCACTCCAGAAACACCCGCGGACTCATGATCAACTCGACCTTCTTGCAGCACCATACCTACTATTTGGAGAACTGTTTCAAAACTTATTGGTTGAGCCCCCACGGTTAAACAGCCCACACCGATCAACACACTGAAGAGTCCCAACACTGAGAGGCTCGTGAACCAGCGAATGGCTGAAAGGTATGCAATGGTTCCACCCTTCGTTTCCACATTGTGTAACTGAAGGGCATCGACTTGTTGATTGGAAGTGTGAGTACTCAATGGGTTTTCACGCTCTGTCAGTTCCCCTGAAATTTTTCAGGATGAATGACTTTTGCCAGCGCGGCCAGACCTTGAACGAGCCTCGGCCCCGGCCTACTAATCAATGCCCACGGGACAAAATGAAGACGATCGTTCTTCACGGCCGTCATCGTGTCCCACCGCGTCCATTGATCCTTGTCAGATTCTAGAGATCCTTTCCCACCCATTGAAGGGAACAAGAGAATTTCAGGATCCTTTTGCATCACGACTTCCATACTGAGACGCGGATAGGCTTGCCCAACATCCTTCGCAATATTGTCGCCTCCGGCGAACTCCAGAAGTTGATGGATAAAACTCCCTGGCCCAACGGTAATAAATGGTTGAGAATAGAGCACGTAGAGAACACGCGGTTTCGGCAATGAGCTGGTTCGATCCCCAATAGCCTGAATGTCTTGACGCATGGAATGCGCCAAGGCATTAGCCTCCTGGACCCGATGTAACATGCGTCCAAGAGTTTTGATATGCGCATACACATGCTCAAGGGATTTCGCTTCCAAAATATACAACGGGATCTTGAGTTGCTGAAGCGTTTTCAGCACGTCATCTCGAATGACCTCCATGGCCAACACGAGATCAGGCTCTAAGGCAAGAATGGCTTCAAGATTGGGACGGGAATCTCCCACTTGGGTTTTGGTCAAGGCCTCAGGTGGGTAATCGCAAAATTCCGTCACGCCCACGACCGAGTCCCCCGCGCCAATCGCAAATAAGATCTCGGTAATGCTGGGGGCCAGGGAAACCACCCGCTTCGGTGTTTTGGCTAAATAAATTTTTCGCCCGGTATCATCGACAAACGTCCGCGGGGCCACATTGGCCATAAATGGCATCCCGGTGAGAATTCCCTGTTGACGACGTTTCATGGCACCCGATTGATCAGAAAATCCAAAAAGAGGCTCACAGACTAGCAAGATAAGCAGAGTAAGAGGCAGGCATGCAAGAATAAGGAGAGGGAAACGGTTCCGTATTCTTGAAACAGGAAAGAGGAGCGAACAGGTAAAACCAGCCAAAATAAAAAATCCCCAAGGCCAAAAAGACCCTGAGGATTGCACCCGCTTCTTCATCCTCACCCGCTCCCCAGGCCCGAGGGATCGAAGGTCATGAATCCTGTTGTCCACCCAATGGGCGACAACAACATTCTCAGCTCGGGTAGGTCTTCTGGCTTCTGGATCCTAACCTACTTCCCGCGCCTTCCCATCAAAAACTAAGTCTTTGACAGTGGCATCTGCGGGGTTCGTTTCCAGTTACAGCGGCGGGACCGCGAAGGAGTTACACCTTCTTCCCTGCACCCGTGCCTCATGTATCGATGTTGGGTTAGAACTCTAGGGAAGGTTGGTACCCTTTGTCAAGCAAAGCCTCAATACGCGTACCTGAAAGAATTCTAATTGAAAAAGGTTTCGCACTAAAAATGTCAGAAAGAAAAATGAGAGAAACGAGATTGGAACGGTGGCACGGGCCCCACCATGATAGTAAGGCCAGTGCCCTGTCATTGACACGAAAAGATTCAAATCCTTCTTACACCGTCTCGACTGACACCGTCACGGGAACCGGATTCAAGACAATGTCGAACACCGGAGATTGATTACACAATTCGCGAAGCAATGCGGAATCGGCATCCAACTAGGGTACGACATGCAAAGGGGAAAAGGCACGTGGTAAGGCAATGGCTATTGCGCAATCAAGAAACGGTTCGCTCTTCAAATTCAGCCTCCTGAAACGTCAGAAGCTGTTGTGTGTACACCTCCCACGACTGATCGACGAGTTTACTCCAGAGAATGTTCAAAGAAAAACAGGATTCAGGTTCTCCCGACTCCTGCACATGGGTTCCAGCGGTCATTTCCATATTTTTAATGGGCCATTCGTAGGATTTTCTGGATCGTAAGTCCAAGCAAAAATCTGCACATTTTTAAATAAACACCTCACGATTCGATCATGCGGCTGAATTCCTTGGTCATAGTTGTAGTGGGCGATATCCAGTCGCACATCGAAACGACCGGTCAGTTGATGCACAATATCTGTCACCTCCGTGCCCTCCTGTTCAAACGCATCGTGGGACCGAAGGATGAGTGTATGAATGAACCCATCGTGGAACCCATTAAAGCGATCCCCGATTCGGCGCGAATCCTCTTCAGTCTTCAACCTAGAAACCGCAGTTGGATCACAAAAGTCCGCGCAAACTCTTGGCGCACCTAGGAGCCTGTCCAAGATTAGACAGATCTACTGCGGGTGCGCTGGGTTTGGCCAGATCTTTCGATCCTTTTCGTTAAATAGTCACCACTATTCGCCTCAAACGATCGAAACATCTGACCCAACCCAGCACCCCCTCGTCACGATCGCTAATCTCGGACAGGCTCCTCGCAAAATAAAAAAATGTCTCATCACCACTAAGGGTTCGCGCAAGAATACCTTCCCCGGTTTGGGTGCTGAGACACCTGTCTGGCAAGGCGCGAGGACTGCGCATACTCCTCGTATGGAAAGGACGAGCAACGCCGCCAGGCGGGATGGATCGACGCCCAAACCGGGGAAGGTATTCTTGCGCGAACCCTAAGGTGACCACGACTTTTTTTATTTCACCATGCACACCAATAGCTTACACGGCTTTTTTGCGCCCAATTGCCGTTTCTAGGTTCAAATACTCCAACACGGCTAACCGATCACCTCTTTTACGGGGTTGCGTTCAACCATTTATTTCAAGAAATTATACACGGGTTTGTGGGACCTAAGAAGGTGTTAAAAAACTCAAAACTTCTCGAAACTAAGCCCTTGTTTATTCTCCAAGGTCTAACAAACAGTGTTTGGCAAAATCTGTAGCTTCGGTGGCGGTCCAATCCCCTTTGGGTTTTTCTTTCATACTTTCACACCAGGCTTTGCTTCTGACTTCGAAGGAACCCCGCTGACAAACTTTTTCAACATTCCCAGATAAGGATAAAGACGAAAAGTGAAACGTAGGGAGGGTCAAACAATGGAGGGAATGGCCGCATCCTCTGAAACATCAAGGAACGAAACGATTCACGGAATCTAAAATAATCTAGCTATCCCGTAACAAATGCACAAACAAGCCGTCCCGAAGTTTGGGTTCGAACCATGTGCTTTTTGGCGGCATGATGCGGTCGGCATCGGATACAGCCATAAGCTCCTCAACAGTCGTCGGGTACAACCAAAACCCAACGGCCCACTCTCCGCCATCCACCTTCGCCGCTAACTCTTTGGGCGGGCGCACCCCTCCGACGAAATCGATCCCCGGATCAGAGCGCTGATCGTTAATCCCCAACAGAGGGCCCAACACGCGATCAGTTAAGACTGACACAGCCAACGCGCTTACGGGATCATTCTTCATTGCAGACCGTTGTTCTGGTGTAAATTTTGGAGTGGCGCGATGCCATTGACCTTCCAGATACATATCAAACCCGGCCTCCGGCGCATCACCTGGGTTCGTCGTAGGCTGCACATCATAGTAAGAGGCCAATGCGTCAAGAAATTGTTTGGGAGTGCGGCCATGTAAATCCCGCACCACACGGTTGTACGGCAAGATTTGCAATTCGTCATGTGGAAAGATGACGGACAGAAATCCTTCTTCATGCTTATGTGATGACCTCGCATTATCTTTGGCCCAGGCAGCTCGAACCCGACTGGCAGCGGCCGAACGATGGTGCCCATCGGCAATATACAACGCGTCAACATCTTGAAAATCATCGATGATCGTTTGAACCGCAGCCTGGTCTCGCAGGCTCCACACGGTATGTTCCACCCCATTCTCGGCGATGAACTGTGAATCTGGTGCGGTGGCCATGACCTTTTTGAGCCAACCTTGGAATTTTGCCGTGCGCCGGAAAAACAGCAACACCGGCCCGGATTGAGACTCATGGGTTTCAATGATTCGAACCCGATCATTCTCCTTCACAGGACGTGTGAGTTCATGTTTTTTGATAATCCCACGATCGTATTCATCCACGGACGCCAGTGCGACCAACCCCGTTTGCTCGTGTTTGCCCCAGCGCTGTCTATAGACCCCAAACACGGGTTGCGATTCCTGGGCCATGACACCGTCTTTCATCAAACCTTGAAGGTTGGCGGCTCCTCTTTCATAGACTTCAGTTGAATAGGGATCGACACCATCAGGCAATTCCAACTCCGCTCGTCCCACCCGAAGGAAACAATACGGATTGCCTTCGGCTACCTTCCGCGCCTCTTCCAAGGATACAACGTCATAGGGCGGCGCAGCGACCTGGGCTGCTAATTCAGGTTTAGGCCTCAGGGCACGAAAGGGTTGTACGATTGCCATTCTATCATTCTCCTTTGGTGACTAACTTTGGGACCGTGGACAATATCATACTTGAGCAGCCACCGCCTACTCTCAACACACACACAGGAAAAAATCATACGCCAGCAAAAAAAATGAGGCAAACTTGGCTCTACCGGGGGATTTCTGTCGCAAAGAGGTACACCGAAAAAGGAAGGATTAGGGAAAGGTTTGGGTCTATCCTGGTCAACACTCGGCCCCACTAGTGTTCAGAAGCACCTCTTTGGCCTTTTGGAGTGTCTGTTGGATTTCCTCAGGAGCCCCTAAGTCAATTTCAAACAAGGCAGAGATCATGGGAATGCTTTCGGCAATCTCGGTCAGAATTGGCTCTAACACCTCTCCTCCTTCATTCAAGAGTGCCTGAATGCCCGACATTGCCTCACGCACGGCCTGGTCAGTTTCTGGCCAACACCAAATATCGGCGATGGTGCCCGACAGCGCAACATATTTCACGATTTGACTGTGCTCTTCTAGTGGTTCTGTTCCATGTAGGTAATGACTCTGGCGTATCGCCTCTTGGAACACTTCTGGCAATTTCCACTCGTTGGCCAACCACACACCAACCTCCACATGATCAGTGCCAAACTGTTGCTGTTCCAACTCTTGCAAGCGATGATGACTGTGTGTGGCATCCTTCACCACTCGAGGATAGTCATCTGCCGAAACCACACTCAAGGCCAACATCCCGATATCTTGGAGCAGTGCGCCGAGAAACACCTCTTCATAGTTCTCAGATGACGCGTGTTTGGCAATGGCCCGTCCAGCGATGCTGGCCAAAATTGACCGGCGCCAGAACCGTTGATGATCAAAACTGCCGAATTCTTCACCACGTAAGTTTCGATACAACGAAAAACTAAAGGCAAGAACGGCTACCGCATCTCGACCTAAGAGGGTGACACCCTGGGTGAGGCTGGTAATCCGATGTTGAATTCGCGCATAAAACCCGGAGTTGGCCAGGCTGAGTAATTTTGCCGCAAAAGCCGGATCGTGGCTGATAAGTTCGGCCATCTTTTTGGAATCGGCCTTGGAGTCTTGACACATCGACAGGATTTGTATGGCCAACACGGGTATGGATGGGAGGGTCCGACAATACTTCAAAGACTGGAGAAATTTCGTTTGCACTGGGTGTATCCTTTCTACAATCGTCGGTGGAGTAACCGTTCTTTGGCCCTATTTCAGCAAAGATCCAGTAGCGCGTTCGTGTCTCTAGACAAATGAACCCCTACGAATGTCACGTTTCATCTCTGTTTGATTTGATTCTTTTTAGATGGAACGGTTTTTCATGTAAAAAATTGTGCTACCGAAAATACTATCGAACAAACGTTCCATGATCTTGAGCCCGGCAATTAAAACGAAAACGTCATGCCGCGATGAAACGAGACATAAACATATTGATGGTTGAAGAAGACCACTATGAAGTGGAGTGTCTAAAAGAAGCGATTTCGGTCGGGCAAATTATTTCGGTCAATATTGAGCAGACCGAGGACAGTGGCCAAGCACTCGCCTTTCTCCATCAAAAGCACCCCTATCTCGATGCTCCCAAACCCGACCTTATTTTCCTAGATTTGGACTTGTCTGGAATGACAGGACGAGAATTCCTGGATGAGATAAGGAGGGATGATACTCTGGCACATATTCCCGTGGTTGTCCTGACCCGGTCTGACCAGGACAAAGAGACGATTGAGGCCTATTCCTTCGACCGAACGTGTTTCTTTTTCAACAAACCGGACAGTTGCCAAGATTGGCTTTTGATCCTCACATGTATTGAGGACGTGTGGCAAACATTCGTGCAATGTCCGCTACGCTTCGAACAGTAAACCTTAAGGGGTCCTACTCGATGTCAGCGAACTTTCACCATCACCGGCGGAACAATAATGGGCACCTCTAAAAACCGTCCTTTTCCGTGATGGCGGCGTCAGTCGCGTGCTCAAATCCTCATGTATTCGCCCATACACTCCGGTTTTCCGCGCGCGGCTTCCTTGCCCTCACAAAAAATGCCTGGTTTTTAGAGGTGCCCTAATGTAAGAAGGTTGGGATGAAGGGGACAAGAGGGGAAATAAATCTACAGGTCTGGAGAGTTAACGGAACGCTTTGACGCACGCGCGGTTAGAATCCGGTGCCGATTCCAATACCGCCGCCGAAACCGCCACCTCCACCGCCAATACCCAAACCAACTCCGAAACCTTGTTGTTGGTCCTGAGCTTGAGTATCCCAGACGTGCATGTGTTTGATGGCAATGGTGGGATAGCGGTATTCCGTCTCATCGAGGCTGGCGGTCGCGAGGCCCGTCACTTCGCCAACAATGGTGACTTGAGGCTGGTCTGACAAGGTGGCTGGATCAAGAAATGTTTTTTCAAAGGCAAGAAATCGTCCTTGAGAGGACGTGCGCTGGGAAACCGGCCTTTCCGAATCTCCCAACGGTAGCTGCAACACCTCAATGCGTGTCGCATCTGCAAGCCGCTTGGCTTGAAGCACCTGCCCACCTAACACCACGACGGTACCCACATACGCCTCAGGGTTTTCAAGGAGTTGAGCAAATGACACGCTCTTGTCTATTTGCGGAAGGAGCGCCTCCGGAATGGGGCTTGGTCCGGCGGCGCAACCTGAGCCGAGCGCAAGACATAGAAGCAAAATACCTAATGGGAATCGATTCATGAACGCACTATACCACACAGATAACAATCTGAAATTTATTTTTACTTCAAGTGCGGAATCATCAAATTGCCAACAAAAAGATTAAAAGACGAAACAACGTATCCTTAGCCACTCTGCTGTTTAGCTTCCAATTCACTCCACCGTTCATACAGTTTCGCAACTTGGCGTTCAGCCAACTGCAAGGCTTCATACGCATCTTGTAGCTGGATATGATCCGAGACCACGGTCGGATCTGCAACTGTTGCTTGGCACCGTTCTACGGCAGACTCGGCGTGGAGAATGTTGGCTTCGAAAGAATCGTATTCTTTTTGCTCACGATACGTCAGCTTTTTGGTCGAGGATCCCTTTGATCGGACATTCGATAAACGATTGTGTTCCTCCTGTTCTTCTCGATGTTTCAACTGTCGCCGAAGCCATGCTTCCCATTGCTGATATTCGGCGAACGTCCCATGTGCCCCGTATCCATCCAATCCCACAAATTGCGTGCACAGGCGAGTCAACATATACCGATCGTGAGTGACTAAGACCAGGGCGCCTGAAAATTCTAGCAAACTTTCCTCCAACACTTCACGCGTCGGAATATCTAAATCATTGGTTGGCTCATCGACAATCAAGACATCCGCAGGTTGCAACATTAGCCGAGCGATCAACGCCTTGGCCTTTTCCCCTCCCGAGAGAAGTTCCACAGGCAAATCTAATTGCTCTGGCTGAAAGCGAAAACGTTTGGCCCATGCCGCGAGATGGATAGTGCGATCTCGATAGGTGACGGTATGCCCGGTATCCGATAAGGTCTTTCGGAGCGTGTCTTGAGGATTGAGTTGTTCACGATGCTGATCAAAATACACCACGTGCAACGCATCGGCATGACCAACAGTTCCTTGATCAGGTTCGATTGTCTTCGCCAACAGCTTGAGAAGCGTGGATTTGCCAGACCCATTGCGCCCTAAAATGCCCACGGCCATTCCAGGGGACAGGATCAACTCAAAATCTTGAAAGAGCGTGATTGAACCAAAAGCCTTGTGAAGATGCTCCGCGGCAATCAACCGTTTGGTTTTCCTCCCCGAGCCGACAAAATCAATGGCGGTACCTTGTTGCCGCAATCGAGCCTTGGTTTCCGCCAGCTCCTTTTGCAAGGCATGCGCCATATTCACACGATACTTCGCCTTGGTGGTTCTCGCCTTGGGTCCGCGCCGAAGCCACTCTTCTTCTCGTCGAACTTTTCCCGCCAAGGCCTGGGCTTGCTGTGCCTGGGTCTCATGATACGCCTCACGCTGATCCAGGAACTCACGGTATGATCCTTGTATGAGGAGCATCCCTTCAGGGTATCGACTATTGAGTTCGCCAATTGTATTCGTCGCGTGATCCAACAACCACCGATCGTGGCTCACCATGACCCAGGGCCATGGGCTTTGGGCCATGAGTGATTCAAGCCACGCCAACCCATCGAAATCAAGATGATTCGTGGGTTCATCCAACAACATCATATCCGGCGATTGCACCCACCCACAGGCAATCGCCAGGCGTTTTTTCCACCCGCCAGATAGCGGTCCGACAATCACTCCACCATGCTCAAACCCCGTCCGTCCTAACACCTCTTGAGTACGAGCCAGACATTCGTCCTGCGGCAAGCCTGCTGCCTCACCAGCATGTTCAAGCACTTCAGCCACCGTTGACTGAGCTGGGAACTCTTCTTCTTGCGCAACATAGGCTATTCGAAGATGCTGGCGGCGGGTCACCTCCCCTTCGTCAACTTTTTCCAACCCAGCCATGATCTTCAGAAGCGTAGATTTGCCCGCCCCATTGGGACCCACAATCCCAAGACGATCCTTCTCATCCACGCCAAGGGTAAGATTGGCAAATAGTTGTTTAACACCAAAGGCCTTGGAAATCTGTTGACAATGAATGAGCGCGGACACGAATCCCCTCCTTTTACGTACATGGTGTATAGGCTATAGCAGAAGCATTGAGCAAGATGGTACAGTGAGGACCTGAAGGCTGAAGGCTGAAGGTTATAGGCTGAAGGCTACCACTCATAACTTCACGCTCGGATTAAGGCTTCGACTAAAAACCTTCCGCCTTCCGCCTTCAGCCTTCAGCCTTTAACCTTCAGCCTTCTTCAGCCTTCAGCCTAACAACCTAAGTAGTCACGAGGAACCATGAACTTTGATCCTGCCATCGCGGCCCAACAAGCATTTCACCGAGCCCAAGAAGCCGATGATTTAGGTGAATTGGCAGACCAAATCGCTGAGGACGAAGAAACCTTTTCCTCGGATGCAGGACCTGAAGCGAAACAGGCGTATGAACGACTTCAAAAGATTGGCGAGCAGCTACCCCAGGCTCAAGGATTTCAAGAGTTTCTCATTTATATCACGTGGCAACAGGTGACCGAGGAAACAATCCCGCGCCATTTTCAGAAAGGGCTGGAACTCTGCAATCAATTCCTCAACCAATTTGGAAAGTCGTTGGAGGGATCGGTGACCGCCAAGCAAGTCATGAATATTCAAGAATCGTTTCGGGGTGGCCTTGGCAAGCAGGAAGCACTCATGCCAGAATTTGATGAAGACGCCTTCGAAGGCGGGGACTGAAATTCTTGGCATTCTCTTCATCCGTGACATTCAGCACCTTCCCCCAGACATCGCTCACCCATGGCTCAATTTAATGATGATTCCTTCTGAACACCCTGGAAAAGCGAGATATCCCCTCCCAAGCAACATGCCGATTTCTCGACAAGCTTCTTCACAAAATGACCACAATCTCTTTGGAGAGAAACTCAGTTGCAATCTGAAGGTCTATAGAGTAGTTTGAACATTCGACTGGCCTCTCGTTTGGAACACGCCTTCTTCCGGCAGTTCCTGTCGGTATCTTTGCTGAAGCATCACCTTTCAGTTTCGAGAGCAGATTACGCACAGAGGAATTGCCGTGCATGCCAATAGGCAAACGCATGCACCACGGAGACTCACGAATATGCCAAATCAAACACGACGTAAAGACGTTCGGAACATTGCCATCATCGCCCATGTCGATCATGGAAAAACCACGCTTGTGGATGCCCTCTTGAAGCAGACCGGGGCACATGTGTTTAAAGAGGGCGAAACGGTCATCATGGATTCCAACCCTCTTGAAAAAGAACGCGGCATCACGATCTTTTCCAAAAACGCGTCCATGCGATACAAAGACATTCTGATTAATCTCGTCGATACCCCCGGCCATGCAGACTTTGGCAGCGAGGTTGAACGCATCCTAAGATTAGTGGATGGCGTCCTTCTTTTAGTCGATGCCTTTGAAGGCCCCATGCCACAAACCAAGTTCGTCCTGAAAAAGTCGCTCGAACTCCACCTCAAACCCATTGTCGTGATCAACAAAATTGACCGACCGAATGCCCGACCGAACGAGGTCGTCGACCAAACATTTGACTTGTTTTGCGAATTGAATGCCACAGACGAGCAACTAGACTTTCCGATTGTCTTTGCCTCGGGAAAACAAGGTCGCACCACAATGGATTTGAATGAAAACAACCAAGATATGAAACCTCTTCTGGACACCATTATTCATCGCGTACTTCCACCCGTGGCTGATTCGGACAAACCATTTCAAATGCTAGTCACGATCCTCGAATATGATTCGTACATTGGCCGCATTGCTGTCGGTCGCATCGTCCACGGATCGATACGCGTAGGCGACCCCGTTATGTTAATCACGCGTGACGGCAAACACATCCGCAACAAAGTCACAAAAATTCTCGCCTACCAGGGTCTCGCACGAATAAACTGTGACTCAGCCAAAGCCGGCGATATTATTTCCTTAGCTGGCGTGCAAGACGTGCGAGTGGGTGAAACTTTGGCTTCTCCAAGCCACCCCGTCGCCTTGCCAACCGTCAATGTGGACGAGCCCACGATCTCGATGAACTTCTCCCATAACACCAGCCCGTTGTCCGGAAAAGATGGTGGACGATTTCTCACCTCACGACACATTCGAGAACGTCTGGCACATGAAGCAATGATGAATGTTGGGATCAAGGTGGAAGAAGTGGATGGCGGCGAACGGTTTAAAGTATCCGGCCGTGGAGAATTGCACTTGGCGATCTTGATTGAGACCATGCGTCGAGAAGGCTTTGAACTAGAAGTCTCGCCGCCTAAGGTCATTTTTAAAGAAATCGATGGTGATATGCTTGAGCCGATTGAAGAAGTCGTCATTGAAGTCGATTCGGGCTACCAAGGCGCAGTCATCGAAGCATTAGGCAAGCGGCGCTCCGAAATGATGGACATGCAAGTGAGCGCCGTGGGGACCATTCGCATGGAATTTCATATTGCCTCACGCGCGTTGCTGGGCTTTCGAAGCGAGTTACTCATGATGACACGCGGTACTGGTGTCATGTCCCAGATCTTCCTGGAATACCAACCCTTTAAAGGTGAAGTGCCACAACGATCGGCGGGTGTCCAAATATCTCAAGGCCCGGGTGGAGCGGTGCCCTATGCGCTTTGGGGCTTGCAAGATCGCGGAGAGATCTTCATTCATCCCGGCGATCCCATGTATGAGGGCATGATCCTTGGTGTGAACAACAAAGGGCAAGATCTGGTAGTCAACGCCATTCGGGAAAAGAAGCAGACCAACATTCGAGCCGCAGGTTCCGATGAAGCCATCCATCTTACTCCCCCACGCGAGATGACCTTAGAATTTGCCTTAGAATTCATTGAAGATGATGAACTCGTCGAAGTCACCCCCAAACACATCCGCCTCCGCAAACGCTATCTCACCGACAACGAACGCCGCCGACACCGCGCCATTACCCGCGCCGCGAGCGCCAAGGAATAATCCGTTCCACGACAATACGGGAAAACTGGAAAGAAAATTTATTGTTCCGATTCCCGCACAAACTCCTGCAGATCGACTTGATCTGACATTCCAAAAGTACGGACAAGCCTTTAACCTAGAAACAGCAGTTGGATCACAAAAGTCCGCGCAAGTTCTTGACGCACCTGGCAAAATAAAAAAATGTCTCATCACCACCGAGGTGACCTCGACTTTTTTTATTTCACCATGTACGCCAATACCTTACACGGCTTTTTTGCGCCCAACTGCCGTTTCTAGGTTTAACGATAGTGTGATGTGCTGGGTACCTACGCTGTTGTGGGTCCTTCCGTTGCCACACATGTGAATTTAGTGTGCCTGAACCACAAAGGCAGATGTCTGGATCGTGTTTTGATGATTGAAACCCATCCAAATTTTGTATAAGCCTGGATTCGTGAAATTGGTGGCTAACAGAATATTAGGCCCCCCACCAATAACCTCCAAAGGGTGCACGTGTAGAAATTCTTTTGTATCTTTGCTAAAAATCGCCATATGCGCTAACGCCCCAAGGAAAGGGCTCAAATCCCTCACGGCTTTGCCATTCTTAGTCACGTTCGCCTTTAACACAACTGGCGTATTTGCTGTAAACGAGCCCGAGCCATTTTGTGTCGCTAAGGAAACCCTATACCCATTCGCTTCCCAGATGAGGTCTTGCGTTTTGACATCAGCACCAGCACGGGATTTCACATCATGAGGATGATATGGAGTCACAATAATATGATGTCTCTTTACTTTTTCGTGTCCCCCAATCGGGGTATAGTCGGCAAAAAGGACATATTCTCCACCCGTTGGAAAGGTATGACTCAAGACATAATACCCCTCTTCCTTCTCCACCGGAGTTTCATGTGCAAAGTAGGAAAGGTCTTTACTGACAATCAACAGATGGATTTTTTCTCGTGCACCACAGCCAACGGGACCGGAGCATATGGGTTATTCACTCGTATGGGTTTCAGCAAAAGTATCACGGGTTTGGCCGCAATTGAGTCTCCAGTTTTTATATTCAGATCATATTGAATCCCCTCCCCACCTCCATCATGGGTCACAGTCTTCATGACATGATCGTGATGGTTTGGTTCTTCATGAGAATGGTGAGTCGAAGGGTTCCCATAGCTGGAGGAAGGTAACCCCTCCATGCTCTTTCCAAGAGAATGCTTTTGGGTCAAGTCAGAAGCACCCTCATGGAGAGAGTGATCTAAACCACCCATAACCGTGTTCGTTAAGAAGCTCAAACCAATTATTAGGCAAAGGACGAAGATACCCCCTACCCATAAAGCAAAAGGTTTCTTCCACCATTCATTTTTATATTGTGGTGCCACCTTAAAATGATTGGTTTTTTCTAATTGATTGTTCATCGCTCATCCTCCCCAACATGTACGACGGTCAAGGCATCCTATTTACCTGTGCACCCCTAAATCGGGAGTCCGAGAAAGAAGAATCTATTGTAGAACGCTGGAGAGCCATTCGCCGATCTATCACCAACACAATTTTCAAATCAATAAGAGATAGGTGAGACAAGGCCACCCCTATGGTCCCTGATATACTTGTTCGCAAACCCTGTACCATCTTTTGACGGGATCAAAAAAGGAAAGAGATGGTCACGATCGACTAATAAATTCTTTTATCCTCCACAAAGTTTCCAATTGGTAGAACCTCAGAAGGACAAACGACAGAGGTCACCGATCTTTAAAAATGTAAAGAATTCCGACGTTATTCCGCACAATGATGCGACCAATCGTACAATCACCTCGATTCATAAGTCTTTACGTCGTTTACGCATTCCGCAAAAAATCTTGACAGGTTGGGTGAAAAACGAAGGCAATCTCTATGGGCCAGCAAAGAAACGCTAGATTTCATGCAGGTCTTGAGGATATGAGGGATACTGTAAAATTGGCCGACAGTGGGTCAGGGAGGGCAACACGGCAACCAGAAATACATTGCATTGGGGCCAGGATCAAATGAACGTGACCTTCTGGCAGAAAATCTCAAAAATTCACCTTTTAATCGAGTCTGACCCTTTTTGATTTTGTGGTTGAACCTAAGGTGAGAATACCCTACCCTCCCTCACACCAGGGAAGGTACACATGTCAAACAAGCAGACAATTTCAAAAATTGTAGCCGAAAAATACTGGCGGGCCAATATTGCACTTCTTGTGAAACTGCTGGCCGTCTGGTTTGTTGTGTCTTTTGGTGCCGGGATTTTCTTTGTCGATGTGTTAAACCAATTTCATTTTTTTGGATTTAAACTCGGCTTCTGGTTTGCCCAACAGGGCTCAATCCTTGCTTTTGTCATTCTCATTTTTATTTATTCCCACAAAATGCACCGGCTTGAAAAATCCTTCAACATCGATGACGACTTTGAACCCGACAGCTACGACCTTCCTGATGAGGATGAGGGAGAGACACCCACATGAGCACCCAAATGATAACCTACCTCTTTGTGGGGCTGAGCTTTGGACTCTATATCGGAATTGCGATCTGGTCCCGGGCCACATCGACAAAAGAGTTTTATGTGGCGGGAGGCCATGTGCCCCCCATCTTAAATGGAATGGCAACCGCTGCTGACTGGATGAGTGCCGCCTCGTTTATCTCGATGGCCGGCATCATCGCGTTTATAGGCTATGATGGCTCGGTGTACCTGATGGGCTGGACCGGGGGGTACGTGCTACTCGCCTTCCTCCTGGCACCCTATTTACGGAAATTTGGTCAGTTTACCGTTCCTGATTTTGTCGGGGAACGGTATTACTCTCGGTGGGCCAGGATCGTCGTGGTCCTGTGTTTGTTAATTGTGTCCTTTACGTATGTGGCAGGACAAATGCGGGGTGTAGGCATTGTCTTCTCCCGCTTTCTGGAAGTGGACATCAACACTGGTGTCTTTGTGGGCATGACCATTGTGTTTTTCTATGCCGTACTTGGCGGGATGAAAGGCATTACCTACACCCAGGTTGCCCAATATTGTGTGCTCATCTTTGCGTATCTAGTCCCAGCCATTTTCATTTCCATTTTGCTGACCGGCAACCCCATCCCGCAATTAGGACTCGGTTCCACCTTGACCGATGGATCAGGGCTATCCGTGTTGGCAAAACTGGATCGCGTTCTCGTTGATCTGGGGTTTCATGAATATACGGTTGGCAGCAAATCCACCTTGGATATCTTTGCCATCACCGCGGCTCTGATGATTGGGACCGCTGGCCTCCCCCATGTCATTGTCCGCTTCTTTACCGTGCCCAAAGTCTCTGATGCCAGACGTTCCGCCGGATGGGCATTGGTCTTCATTGCCATTTTGTACACCACCGCACCGGCGGTCTCAGCATTCGCCAGGCTAAACTTTGTCGATACCATACACAACACCCCGTATCAGAGCACCCCTTCCTGGTTTAAAAACTGGGAGAATATCGGGCTGATTGCCTGGATAGACAAAAATGGCGATGGCGCTGTGCAATATCACAAAGGAGATGCGCTGGAAGGAGGTAAGCCCCACTATGCCGAAGGTCGAGGGAACTATGGCGAACGCACACTCCACAACGCACCGACATCTAACGCAAACGAGGTGTATGTGGACCGTGACATCATGGTACTAGCCAACCCGGAAATTTCCAATCTCCCGGGTTGGGTCATTGCGCTGGTTGCTGCCGGTGGTCTGGCGGCAGCGCTTTCAACCGCTGCCGGGCTCTTATTAGTGATCTCAACTTCTATTTCGCATGACCTGTTGAAAAAAACGTTTATGACGACCTTAACGGAAAAACAGGAACTGCTCAGCGCCAGACTGGCAGCCGCATTCGCCGTGATTGTTGCCGGATTTTTTGGGATTTACCCGCCCGCCTTTGTGGCGCAGGTGGTAGCGTTTGCGTTTGGCCTGGCAGCAGCCTCCATATTCCCGGCTCTGTTTTTAGGAATTTTCATGAAATCCATGAACCGTGAAGGGGCCATTGCCGGAATGCTCACCGGCATGATCTTCACATTTAGCTATATTGTGTATTTCAAACTGATGCAGCCATCCGCGAATATCCCTGACAATTGGCTCTTGGGCATTTCCCCTGAGGGCATTGGGTTCATCGGCATGATTGTCAATTTTACTGTCGCCATTGCAGTTGCCACATTCACAAAAGCCCCCCCTGATCACATCATTAATATGGTTTCAAATATTCGTGTTCCGGTGGGAGTCGTCAAGGACCAATAACCCGGGACAGGACCTTTCGTACGAAATTTGTTAAAAAGGAGACTCCACCTTTTTTTAATCAGAATTCGTTATCCCCAATGCCCCAATTCCTAAATTTTCATCAACTAGGACAGTGAAATGAAAAAAACTCTTGAAAAAGATGCGGCAAAGGAAAGGGGGGTAGGCTAAAAATAAAGAATAAGATGTCCCACACAACAATAAGCGGGCAAGCCTATTTCATAACACCTAAATCTTTTCTCACCTTATTCAACTCAGCTCGAAGGTATCCTGCCTCCAATTAGGATTTTATAGCCTGTACCGACGGGGAGACACTGCCTACATGGGTTAGCCCAAACACGCGAGCAATTTCTTGTAACGGCACATCCCCCAATTGCTGACAGCAATACATTGCAAATTTTCTCGGCATGTTGGATGACGGGCGCCCAGATTGCCGTCCCATTAAGGAGGCAACCCTCACATGTAATCGGTTCGCCACGGCCTGGAGAATTTCCCTGACGACAGGACGATTCGACAACCCCTTGACGAGGTTGCCGGATACGTGAAGTTGTTTGTGCTTCTTCGCCAGCATTGATTTAAACACGTGATCACCTAGCACGCAGGGAAGATACTCCTTCCCGTACTTGGCCCTCAACTCATCATCAACCCCTTGCTCAACGTACGCTTTGTAGCCAGCGTATTGTTGTCGATGCCCTAGCATCTGATAGGTGGTATCACGTTCCAACCAACGCTCAGCCTTTGTGCGATTGATGTAGGCAAGATAACTGGACCACCGGTAGCTCTCCAATCCCTGGCTCGACGCCCCTTTCACTTCAACAGGGCTGAGATGAATATATCGACTGACTTGCAACAAGTAGGCTTCGTCATGAACAACAATCGCTTTATACCGGCCACGGAACAAGGGACCGTCCGTGTGTGTGAGCCGGTTGTACCGCTGGGTGTAGACCCCATTCACGTGCCGCATGATCCGTCCAAGATTTGCTCGCGGGGTTTCAATGAGCAGATGGTAGTGGTTCGACAGTAAACAATAGGCATGAATCACCGCATCAAATCGACGATGAGACTCTTCGAGGGTAGTCAGAAAAGCCTGAAAGTATGCCTCACCATGAAAGATACTCTGACGCCCCCTTCCACGGTTCATGACATGATACACGACATCGGCGTATTGAATGCGGGTCGGCCTCGGCATGGAGAGAGTATAGAGGAAATCAATCAATTAATTAATAAATAGGTTTGACCCTTTTTTGGATCATACAAGGGGGTTTCCCCCATTCAATTTGTCAGGCCAACGAGCCCTCCGACGTTACTGATTCATGGAGAACGAGATGAATGAGTGTCTCCGGCTCAATGCGACCGCCTAAGCCGCCATCTCAGTCAACGAGGCGTACCTCATGTATACCTGCGCTTTCCTTGGGCAACACATGGATGCGATGCCAATATCAACGGACCGTGCGGCCAAATTTCAACGTTTGCCATTGAGCGCTTTCTCGCAGCTGTGCTGAAGTAACGATGTTCCAAACTCGCCTTCACCAAGATAGTCTTTTCACGAATGCCCGTGAGGCGCGTAGCTTTCCAATACAGGTGGTTTTCAATATTTAAGGTCCTTCGCATATGCAAAAATATGCATATCCATCACTGGACCCCTTACTTCGGTCGCTTACCCTTCATTAACACCACAAGGCCAATAACGCCCACAACAAGGATAAGCAATCCAAAATATTCCAGACCTCCCATAGGACACCTCGTCAAGTTAATTAAAACTTGACTATTGTGCGGAATCGGACAACGCGATGCAAGAGACCCATGGCAGTCAGACACGATAATCTTACCCCCAACCCGAATGCCTATCATCCTTTGTCTGGCATGCCCACGGTGGTAAGCCGGCATCTAGTCGCTGAGTTCGAAACTCTAGATTCCCGCATTCAAACCTTTGTGGTGACTCGTCTTGCCCTGTAGTGCGAGAATGACGGGACACGGGTGAAAGGCCGCAGGTTGGTTCATAAGATATGACATCTTGATTGTTGATCAAATTCTTTGTTTCCAGAAAACCCTTTCCTCTTTTCACATCGCGGTGATTGTCCTGTGCGCTCCATTAAGTTAACTTGCAGACCTCTTCTCGTTTGCATCTTACCTCCTCGCCATTCCAATTCCATTGACTGGGTGTAACACTCTCCTGAATGGAAGGACTAGGCAGCATCAAAAGTAGGGAAATGTTGGTGAAGCTTTGGTCACGTCGGAAACTGCTCAAGACGACTGGCAGCCTTAAAGAAGGTTGCGAGGATGTAGAAACCCTGTTAGGCCTCCCCGCAATTGTTAGCAGGGCTCCAGGGGTGAACCTTTTTTTTACAATGAAGCAAATATTCGAAGCGCGGAACTCTGGATTCCCGCGTTCAGAATTGTATGAGCCATCGCCTGACCCGGTAGCGCGAGAATGACAAACCGTGGACTGATACGGTAAATTGACAAACTTATGGGCCACAAGCCATGAAAAATTGGATCACCATTTTTTTATTTCTCTTACTTTTCCTTTCCGGCTGTTCAACAGTTCCTAGATCGTTTCATCCTCAACAGCCTATTGAGCCTCAGGAATTCTCCCATGCTGTTTTCAATGGAGCGCTGAAAGATCACGTTTCGGATGGAGTGGTCAAATACCCTAGCCTTTCCAGGGACTCACGATTGAGTGTGTATTTGGACCAGTTGAATCGAGTGAATCCAAATGCCCTGCCCACGCGAAACGACCGGCTGGCCTTCTGGATTAACACATACAACGCCTTTGCCATTAAAGGGATTCTGGATGGCTATTCACCCCGCACTAAAATTGGGCAATATCGATATTTTATTGGACGGGAGTATATGGTCGGTGGAGAGACTCTCAATTTGAATAATCTTGAGAAAAAGATCCTCATCCAGAATTTTCGCGAGCCCCGTATTCACTTTGCGATTGTGTGTGCGTCGCAATCTTGCCCCAAACTACGCTCCTGGGCCTATACAGCCGAGCAGCTCGAGGAACAACTCAACGACAGCGCTCGTCGGTTTATCAACGATCCCACACGGAATCGCTTTGATCGGGAACAAAAGGTCGCCTACCTGTCAAAAATTTTCGATTGGTTTACCGAAGACTTCGTGGCTCGCTCAGGTTCGCTCACCCACTATGTCAGCCAATTCGTTCAAGACCCCGTGCTTGCCAAAGAGTTACAAGCCGGGGGCTATCAGGTAGAATTCTTAGACTATAATTGGAATTTGAATGGCATTCCGCCTTAACTATTCAGTTCTTGAGGTTGTCATCTCGAACGGATGTGAGAGATCTCCCCTCGGGCCAGGAGAGATTTCTCCCTCTGGTCGAAATGACAGAATGAACCATTGGTTTGTCCCTCTATCGATTTCACCACCATAGGACTCAGTGTAATATTTTGAACGTTACGTCGACTACACGTGAATATGAGAGTTTTATGACCACCTCACCCTCCCCACATCCCATGATCGGTGTTGGACTCCGGCCCACGCATTACCCGTATCTACACGAACGTCCGAAGACCTGCGTTCGTTGGTTTGAAGCCCTCACTGAAAACTATATGGATTCCGAGGGACGGCCCCTGGAGATGCTGGAATCCATCCGTCAGGATTATCCCGTGGCCCTTCATGGCGTGTCGTTATCCATTGTATCCAGCGAGGGCCTGCGCTCCGAATATCTTCAACGGCTGAAGCGCCTCGTGGACCGCATCCAGCCGTTTATTGTTTCGGATCATTTGTGCTGGACCGGTCTACAAGACGCGAACCTTCACGACCTGTTGCCCTTTCCGTTTACGGATGATGCACGCCAGACCATCCTCAACAATATTGATACAGTTCAAAATTCTCTTGGCTGCCAGATCCTACTAGAGAACGTCTCGACCTATGTCTCGTTCCCGGATTGTCCGTATACCGAATGGGAATTCCTCACGCTGATTGCACGGGAGTCCGGGTGTCACATTCTTCTCGATGTCAACAATCTGTACGTCAATTCACAAAACCATCACTTCGACCCGTTAACCTATTTGGATGCGGTGCCCACTGAGTTGATTGGCCAAATCCACTTGGCCGGATATTCCGATATGGGCACATACCTCTTCGATACTCACTCCAAGCAAGTCTACCCGGAAGTCTGGCAGTTATTTTCTCATGTAATTGCTCGCGCACCCGAGGTTCCCGTGTTGATTGAATGGGACGATGACATTCCGGAATTTCCACGCCTTGAAGAAGAAGCCAAGAAAGCCAGCAACATTTGGGAAAGCCATCATGGATCGACTGACGCTCAAAGACTATCAACAACTGTTTAGCCAAGCGGCCCTTGAGGGAGATCAAAGCGAGAGTTATCCTCGCCTACTCGATACCTTGACGCCAGGGGGAACATTGACCGGTCCGGATGCTATCGGTGTCTATGCCAATGGTGTCACCGTTCGATTAACCGAGGCATTAGGCGAAACATTCGAGGCTGTGTGGTGGGTATGTGGGGATGAAGATTTCTTTGCCCTCACGAAACATTTTATTCAAGCGCGGCCATCGACGACATACAATTTATCCAAATATGGAAAAGAATTCCCGGAGTTTCTGGATGAGGTGTCTCCGTTCCCCGACCTTCCTTTTTTGGGTGACCTGGCGCGGTATGAATGGCTCTTTAAAGAACTGTTTCACACCAAGCAACATGAGTCGGTCGCTCCTGATCGAATTCAGTCATTAACCGAAGATGCGACCATTCGGTTTCGATTCGGCCAAGCCGTTCGCCTTTTTGCCTCGCGATATGCTATTTACGATCTCTGGAAACTTCGGGGAACGCCTCATGAAGGCAAACCTCCAGCGGAATGGGATCATCCCCAGCTTCTTCTCTTGTATAAAAAGGACAGACAGATCTACATCAACGAAGTCGGAGAAGCTGAGTTTTCCGTTCTCACGGCACTTAATGAAGGACAGTCTATCGAAAGGGCTCTCCATTCCGCGGTTGAAGCGCATCCAAATTTTTCGCAAGAGCACATTTCTCAATTATTTCAGATGGTGTTTCATACAGGTATCATTCAACACATTGAGATCACGCCTTCTTCGTAATGGTATGGTAATTTCTTCATAAGCGAACCCCTCACCCTTCCCTCTCCCCTCAGGGGCGAGGGTTTAGAAAGATCCTAGTCGAAGGTATTGTCTATTTCGAGACCACTCATGCACTTGATCAATCAATTCACAAGACCCTTGACAAACTTATTGGCTGGCCGTCCACTTTTGGCCATCTTGGAAGTGTGCCTCCGATGCAATTCTGCCTGTGGCTACTGTGACCTGCCCTTGAATCAAGGTCGTTATGAAATGACGCGTGACGAAATTCGACGAGTGTTTCGCCATCTGTATGAAGAAGGGCTTCGCTTTGTGTTTGTGCAAGGTGGTGAGCCGCTCGTTCGTCGCGACCTTCCGGAGATTCTTGAGGACTTGGCAAGCATAGGATTCCACCTGACACTCATCACGAATGGGACCAAATTCACGGAATCGCTGATTGACCGATTGGAGCCACTGAATGTAAACATTTCCATCAGCCTAGACACCCTACACCGCGAGCGGTATCAACGCATTCGAGGAAGAGACCAATTACCGGAGGTGTTAAATGGGATTGAACTCTTACAGAACTATCCACACCCCAAGTACATCACCTGCATTGTGAGCGACCAGAATAGGCACGATGTATTAGATGTCGCTCGGTTTGCACGGGCACACGGATGTATTCCAGTCATCGGGGCGTACCACTGGGATATCGAACGCTACGGAAAAGTTGATCTGACGTTACAGTACGAACGGACGGTGGCCCGTAAAGTTTTTGAACAGGTGGTTGAATCAGACCTAGTCCCATCAGGCTACTTTCGCCAATACCTCCACGATAACATCACATGGTTAAGCGGCAAATCTTTAGCGCCCTGCGATGCCGGAAAGTACAGCATTGCGATTGATGCCTCCGGTAATGTGGCACCCTGTCTCGCCCTTAAGCATGCCGGCAATCTTCTTGAACAATCGCTCCCTCAGATCCTGTCACGCTTTGATACCAATGGTATCCGCAACTGCTCCGACCAATCATCGTGCAACATGCTGTGCAGCCGGGTCATCAGCTCAGTGCTTCGCCACCCCATTCAAGCTGCAATGACGCCAACGCGACTCAACCCATTGGAGAGGGTTTATGCTGGTTCGCCCTGACGAACGCCGCCCATTAGCCGAGCTGCTGCGGTTTTTAGAATTGGGGGAGCGCCTGGCTCATCATTGCGCCGCCGCACAAGCCAGGTTGGCCCCAACGCCAAAGATGCGTCGCTTCCTTACCAGCCAAGCTCGACAAGAAGCATTTCACGCCACAGTGTTTTCTCAAGCAGCCTTGTGGATTGACCCCCGTCACCACACGCACGCCGAACCATATACACCGCTGACCGAATACGAGAGATTGATCCTGAATGCGCTCGATCGAAACGATTTCCTTGAAACAATCGTGGCGGAACAAGTGATTTTAGAAAGTCTGGGAGAAGCCATTCTCCTCAAACTAGAAGCAGGGCTAAAGAAACGAGGTGCGCCGTTCCAAAGACTTTGCAACGTGTTGCTTCACCAAGAAGAAGCCCACCATGGCTTTGGAACCCGAGTCCTTGATCAAGCCATCACAGATGGGACGACTGACCATGACGAGCTGCGACACAAGGCCGAGCCGTATTTACTATTGACGAACTCATTAGTGCTGACCTTACAGTCACGTTTCGATGACATTGATGAAGATCCAAACGAATACCTCGCCACGCAACAACAACTCCTTCCAAAGTGGCTCCACACGCCGGTGAGTTAAGAATGCTCTCAGTTATCATTCCCACCTACAACGAAGAAAAGGTCTTGCACAGTACGCTCACCTCGCTGCATCGACAGCAAGGAGCGTATGACATCATAGTCGTGGACGGAGGGAGCACGGACCGCACCCAGGAGATTGCACGAGATATACCCGGCATCACGGTGTTAACGGCCTCCAAAGGACGCGCGTCACAGATGAATGCCGGGGCACGACATGCTAGCTCGAATGGGACTCAACCCGATGATTGGCTTTTGTTTTTGCATGCAGACACCGTCCTTCCTACGAACGGCATTCAGCGCATCAATACGATGAAAGACGATTCATCCATTCAAGCCGGTGGGTTTTCGCATCAGTTCTCAGGAGACGATTGGCGCCTTCGCGTTGTGTCCTGGCTGGACAATTTCCGTTGTCGCTATTCAAGAATTATTTACGGCGATCAAGCGCTATTCGTCCGTCAGAGACTGTTTCAGCAACTCGGTGGATTTCCCAACCAGCCAATCCTTGAAGACGTTGCATTCTGCGAACAACTCATAAAACACGCATCACCAATCCTGCTCGATCCACCGGTAATCACCGATTCCCGCAAGTTCGTCCAAATGGGCATCTGGCGCAGCCTCGCCCGCGTGTTCCTGATTATTCTCAGCGTTGAGTTTCGCTTGCCTGTCCTCGCTCCTGCCTTTTTCCGAGACATTCGATAACACAGAAGCCTTTTCTGCAAATGTGTTTTTGCAGAAAGTGATACTCGAAAAAAGAATCTAGCTGCCCTAGGTTCAAACCTTGGAAATGTTTCTGAAACATAGCAGTGGGTCACAGGTTGGATCCCTGTACAACCCACCCTTTTGAACCGCTTCTGTCGTGAAACAATTCGTGTCTGACCCTATTTCTTTCTCTTCCGGGTCAGTGGCCGCTCTTATTAATCCTTCTTTGGCATAGCTTTTTCGATCAAAGTCTTGGCGGCTCTTTTTGCAATTTTTGCCGCCGACAGGTTTTGAGAGACCTGAGCCGTCACAATCGCGCCTTCCAGTAACAACGTCATTTCCTCGGCCAACTCCTTGGGATCTGATGCTCCAGCCTGCTCACAGAGGTCCCTGATATATCCTCTCATCAAGTCTTTATATTCTTTGCATTCCTTTCGAATTGGAGTGTCATTTTCTGAATATTCCCCAATCGCGTTAATGAACATACACCCATAAAAGTTGTTTTGCTTGACCCGGTGTTCTATCACATCAAACACTGCCAAAAGTTTTGCCCGTGGAGTTTTCGCCGACTCCTCTACCCTCCGCATAAACTCATTTCGAAACACCCCGTCATATTGTCGAAGAGCCGCCAAGACCAATTCTTCCTTTGAACGAAAGTGCGCATAAAGCGTGCGCTTGGTCACACCGGACTCAGCCACAATCGTATCCACCCCCGTAGCATGAAACCCGTTTTTGGCAAAGAGTTTTACGGCGGTCTGAATCAGCTGGTCTCTTTTAGACAGTTTGGGAAGTTTCGCTCTCATTAGAAAACACTATCACATCATGAATTTCCATTACAGGGTATGTGTTTAAAAATTTCTGTAACGTTTTTTCACTCATCGTGACTATGAATTTATAAATATACAGATCTGTATACATAAAACACAACAACCTTAACCGCAGTCAAGGAGATTCACCATGAAAGTCGTACAAACATTCTTACCAGCCGTTGCCCTGTTGGTCGCGGTCGTGGCCACTCCGGTGTTGGCACAAGATTACACCCACAACACACCGGGGATCAGTGGCTATGACCCGGTCGCCTACTTCACAGATGGCAAACCGACCAAGGGCAATGGGTACAACGTGGCAGATTACCAAGGCGTGTCCTATGCCTTTGCCACGGAAGAGAACAAGGATTTGTTCGAAGCCAATCCAAGTAAGTACGTCCCAGCCTATGGTGGGTGGTGCGCCTATGGCGTAGCAGTGGGCAAGAAGTTCGTGGCCGATCCACAGGTGTGGAAGATCGTCAATGGAAAACTCTATCTGAACTTGGATCGAGACATTCAAGGTAAATGGAATGAGGATATTCCTGGTTACATCAAAACAGCGAACTCGAATTGGAAAGAGATCTGGGATAAAGCCCCGTCTGATCTCTAATGGAAACGGGAAAAGCCCGTGGGTAAAAAGCCCACGGGCCTTTTTCTCACTAACAAAACTGACAACATAACAGTGAAACGGCCTCCGAGCCTTTGGAGCATGTGGTGGGAATCATGACAAAATCTAGCCCAAGTGATACTCGAAATTTAACAAGGAAGATTCCGGGGAACTTGGTTCTTGTTTTAAAGGAACAAGGTCGACTGCGCTTGCGCCAGAGGACAGGCATACAAGGCAAAGCGCAGCTGGCTCCCGCGTTCTATGTAGGAAGGCAGGAAGGCTCGACTCAAGTCGCAGGGTTTTCCCTTTACACCCTGATGCAAGAAATACCTGGTCATCCTCAATGGTCCACGGTATCGGGTAAGACTTTAGAAGATGCTGGTTTTATACTCCCTCCCCGGGGAACCGGACGGGAGCATGACCTGGAAAGGAGGATAGACAAATGAAGGCAATGATAAATTTCACGAAGACGATGCTGATCATGCCAATCCATTGGCAGGTCTGGTTAGGCGCGCTCGTGACGGCCAACATAGTCATGCCGCTATTTTTCATTGATACGATGGAAGCGCAGATCGTCTTGGCGACGGCCATCGTTGGCCTGGTGATTATGTCAGTCATTTTCAGCGAAAGGGGGTTTGTCCGTCTGATGGGAATTGGTCATATCGGTTGGATTCCTCTGGTGTTCTTGCTGTGGTTGAGTTTGGACTTTGCCCCGGCAGAAAGCGCCTTTGGGTATTGGCTGATGACCGTGATTGTCTTGGACAGTCTGTCCGTGTTCATCGATACCATCGATGTCCTTCGGTATGTCAAGGGCGAGCGCCAGCCATTCCTTGCGCTCAACATTTAAAAATAAAAAGGCATCCGTAATCGGAAACAAAAACAAAAAGGAGAAAACGCAATGGGAAATTTGAATAACAAAATCGCAGTAATTACCGGTGGGAGCACCGGAATCGGATTAGCCACCGCTCAGCGGTTCATAGCAGACGGTGCACAGGTCGTGATCACCGGCCGCAACAAGGAGGCATTGGAACTTGCCGTGGCCGAACTCGGTGACCGGGCGACGGGCATCCGGGGTGATGTGGCGAACCTGGATGATTTGGACCGTTTGTTCGCCAGGTACAAAAACAATTCGGCCGTATCGATGTGCTGTTTGCTAACGCAGGAATTGCACCATTTGTTCCGATCGAAGCGGTGACGGAAGAACACTTCGATGGGCTATTTAACATCAATGTGCGCGGTCTGTTCTTCACGGTTCAAAAAGCCCTGCCGCTTCTCTCGGAAGGGGCGTCGATCATTCTCAACGCCTCCGTCGTGGCGCAGTCCGGGCTACGGAGAACGAGCGTGTATTCGGCTACGAAAGCGGCCGTGCGTTCGCTGGGACGAACGCTGGCGGCGGAACTCGCGCCTCGCGGCATTCGGGTGAACGTCGTCAGCCCGGGGCTTATCCAAACGCCGCTCGTGGACAAACTTGGTCTGAGCAAAGACGAACTCGAAGCGTTCGGAGCCCAGATTGTTCAACAGACGCCGCTCGGTCGCCCGGGCAGGCCAGAAGAAATCGCCGCGACCGCAGCGTTTCTCGCCTCTGACGATGCGAGTTACTTCACCGGAGCCGACCTCGTGGCTGACGGCGGAATGATTCAGGTTTAGGAAATTATTAACAAACAAAAAAATCTGGGACTCTTTCAAAAGTCCCTACAACTAATAAAGGAGTAAAGAATCATGAGTAACACAACAACAAATGTAATCGAGTATGACGCGATCGCAAAAGCCATCCAGCCTTACCTCGATGGGGCCAAGTCCGGCAAAGGCGATGACATGAAACCCTCTTTCCACAAAGACGCGACGATCTTTGGGTATGTTGGTGCAGACCTATTCGCAGGCCCAATCGAGCACCTCTTTGCCTGGAATGACCAAAACGGACCGGCAGCGGGCCTAAAAGCACGGATCGCCAGCATAGACCTGATTGACACCGTTGCCACCGTGCGACTGGAACTCGACAACTGGACCGGTTACCGGTTCACCGACTTATTCACCCTGCTCAAAGTCGACGGGGAATGGAAGATCATGAACAAGGTCTTTCATCTGCACCCTGAGGCGAACACAGCCAGCCAAGCGGCCTGAAAGAAAAGGCTACCATTGCCTTGGGGCAACCCTTGGCCTATTTAATAAGGCGGAAGGACAGAGCAAGCTAAACCTGATTCGCTCTTTCCTTCCGCATCAACCTTTCCACCGATCAAAACTTTCTTAAATATTTCCTCCTCCCCCAATATTTCTAGATTGAAATTTTTTCGAAGCTGCCTCTCATATTTCAACGGGACCAGGTATAATTAATGGATGTCTCAGAAAGTCAAGACACGAGCATGACCTCGCGGGATACAAGAAAAGACACCCTTGAGTTGTGCCTTGAGCGTGGGACAATCATGCGAGTATCGTTTCAGTGAAAAGACCATCACCGAATAATGTCAACCACAGGGAGGCATCAATGCGTTTCACATTCATCACACTCACCTGTTTGTTCATGATCATAACCACGGTTCCTGGACTAGCCAAAGAAAAGAATTCTGAAATGCAGATGGATATGCAGGCCATGATGGAGATGTACCAAAAGCTGGCCACGCCTGGAGAGCCGCATAAGCTATTCGCCAGCCTGGCCGGGAGCTGGACGACTCACATGAAAGAATGGATGGAGCCGGGCAAGCCCCCAATGGAATCAACTGGAACCGCCGAAATGAAGATGTTACTGAACGGCCGCTTTCTCTACCAGGAATTCACAGGCCAGATGATGGGCAAACCATTTTCCGGGATTGGGATCGACGCCTACGACAATATTCGGAAAAAATATGTCACAGCCTGGATGGATACAATGGCTACAGGAATTTTTCTGATGGAAGGTACGGCCAGTCCCGATGGCAGAACCATCAACCTCACAGGACAACACGAAACACCGGGTGGAGGACACATGAGCCATCGGACAGTATGGAAGTTGGTGGATGCGAATACCCAGACGTTTGACATGTATGGGACTCACCCCGGTGACACTGAAAGGAAGCTGTTCGAGATCACCTATAAGAGAAAGTAAAGTGTTTGATGCCCAACTAATCTAGGGATATGACACCACAAGGCATCACGACAAGCTTTTAGACAAGGAAGGAGACAGCATGTCCACAGATGAACAAAAGACATCGAACGTCGTGGAGGCGCTGCTCAACGATCAGTCTTACCACATCGAGTTCAACGGCTTCTTATCCAACCACGTAAAGCATGCGGTGATCGCCCTCAATCGTCTTGGGGCATCGCCGCAAAGGATCCAGGAATATTACGACTCCTACGCAAAGTGCACGACCTATGGCTATGGCTTGGAGCGGGCGAGATCCTCAGAGCACAACATCACCCAAGACAACTGGCAGGTGTACTTTGGGCAGCACTGCAGCTTCACCTCCTACTGTGAGTTTTTTGATCAGAAGGAGCAGGAACTGGGAATGGACCGACTGCTGAGAGAATACGTGCCCATCCTTCTGCCAGGCTGCGTGGGCTCACTCATGCACGGGACCATACACCTAGGTTGGGCATTGGATTCCGGAAATCGGTGGATGATCATCGAAGGCCTGGCTTACATGGCGTTCTCGTTCCTCTCGTGCAACCCAGACAGGACGTATTCCCCGACGCGTGGCCCGGTGAAAGAAACGGCAGTGCTGGACTCCGTCCTCCGCATTACAGACGCGTGGGAAGCCGATTACGAAGCGCTCCACGGTTGGCTCGACGCAACGCTCACCGACGACAAGTACGGCGCATCCGCAGGTTTTCATCCCGAGCTCGCCGTCACAGGAACGCAGTTCAACGTGGCCAAGGTGTTGGCCGAGGGTCACCCGCTGATCCACGAAACACCAGCCTGGATTGGGGATCAGGACATGGCCACCATTTGGAAAGGCCTCTATGAAGCCGTGACGCTGCTGTTCATGACCAAGCCGGGAGACTTCCTGATTCTCCACCTGATCACGTCGCTGTATGCGATGGAACAAATCGCAAACCGGTTGCCCATCGACCAGCAGAAACGCGCCATCAAATGCTATTGGACCGCAATGCTGGCAATTATTTTTTCTCGCGGGGAAGTTCCAACCCGAGCCACACTTGAAGCGTTGCATGAAAAGTACAAAGATACCGTCGATCGTGAGGGAAGCCCAAAAGAAGGCCAGGAGTGGGGGCAGATTGTCGCCCGAGCCCTTATCGAAGAAGAGGAGCACAATCCCAAGTTAGTGTACGTGCAACGCTTGCTCTGGAACAGATTTGGCCAGCGTTCTCTATTTCGCATCGCGGCGGCTCATTTCACGACACCACCGGAAGTACCAAAAATCGATAGCGGGAAACCCGTGGGTGCTGACCGTCCGTGTTGATGGCAAACTGATTCAACCCATCGGCCATTCCTTCAACTGACGGATGGCCGGACCATTGGATGACTGTGACATTGTAACCGAATCAAAATTCAGGAGGAATAGACGATGTACGTCATCATGGGTGCGACGGGGAATATCAGCAGTAAATTAGCGAATATGTTTCTCGACAAGGGTGAGAAGGTCACAGTCATCGGCCGCTCTACCGAGCGACTACAACCGTTTGTTGATCGTGGAGCGATTGCAGCAGTTGGCGATATTGCAGATGTAGGCTTTTTAACAAAAGCCTTTAAGGACGCCGACGCGGTTTTTGCCATGCTCCCGCCGGATTATCAGACAAAGGATTTCCGAAAATACTACAACGAGGTGGGTGACAATATCATCAAGGCGATACAGGAGTCTGGCGTCAAGCATGTGGTGTTTCTAAGCAGCCATGGTGCACACTTGCCGGACAAAACCGGCCCCATCAAAGGCTTGCACGATGTCGAACAAAAACTCAACACCCTGGATGATGTCAATGTGCTCCATCTCCGACCCACGTATTTTATGGAAAACTTGTTAGCAAACATCGGCATGATCAAAAACATGGGCATGAACGGCGGTGGCATAAAAGGTGATAGAAAAATGCCCATGATCGCAACGAAAGACATCGCGCCGGCTGCAGCGGAACATCTGCGGAAAAAAGATTTTTCTGGCAAGGCCACTCACGAATTGCTGGGTGAGCGCGATGTGACGATGAACGAGGTGACCAAAGTCTTCGGCGAGAAAATCGGCAAACCGGATTTAGGATATGTGCAATTCTCTCCAGAAGATGAGAAAAAAGGACTCATGGGACTGTTGAATAATTCACTCCGATGGCCAATAAAGACCCCTGAAAGGACGGACATCATCAGGTAGAGGGAATGTTCAAAAAAGTCCGTCCAGCAAGGCCGCAGCCGTTTTGACGCGCGGAGCGTACACTTTGTACGTGAGCACGGCAAAAGGGCGAGAACGCCGCTGGCGGCTTTTTTCAACATTCCCCTCATGGATTTCGGAATGAGTGACAAGGCCAGCGACCAATTGGTCGAGCTAAGCCATGCCCTTAATGATGGTATTATGGCTGTCAACCGTACGCCGAAAAATACGACCGGGACGTCAATAGAAGAATTCGCTGACTTCTTCGCACAAGTCTACGAAAGTTCTTGATGGAGCACTTCCCCTTATTAAAATGGAAATGTGGCAGCGCAAGATCTGACCCTATTTCTCCCGACCAGGCTCTGCTGGTCGATTGAGTATTGGCCCCTTCACCAATGGGAACGGACGACATGCAAGACTCATCACCGATACTTTCTTCCACTCGCGTCAACTCCCCATTCCCCAATGGCCGCAAATTCAACTCATGGCTGAGGGGAACGAGATTTGCGAACAATACATCACGGCGATGAAAAAAGCTGATAACGGGGACATCAAGGATTTGATTCAGTTCATTGAAGAATGCCTTAAGCCAAGCAGATAAACTCTACCTTTTCGAAGTATATGTGGCACGGAAAGACCTGAACCCCGACCCAAATACCCAGGGCAGGATATGAAGGGTGCGCATACAGGCATGCGTATTTCCGAGAAAGAATTCAATATCGTCGCGGGGCATCTGAAAGCCACCTTGAGAAAATTCAAGGTCCCCAGACAGGAACAGAAAGAACTCATGGGAATTATCGGCTCGTTGCAGAAGGATATCGTAGAGAGGTCCTAGGTCTTCTTATGCGCATTCAATCGTAAAAGTGAGAGTGGGCGGCGACCAAGTCGCCGCCCACGAAGATTTACCTGAGTCTTTGTGGATGGGAGGGGTATTGCCAAACGATCCACAACCATCAACAAAAGATTTGACCACTTTTTCTTTTTTCTAACCCATTTCCCGCACCTGCGTGGCAACCTACTTCCCTGAAGCCTACGTCCTCGTCCCTATCGACAGCGTCGCCGACAAAAGCAACACCCCCACGTCTAAATCAGTGATCGTCACGGTCCATTCCTCTACTGATCTTTTCAAACAGCCTTAATCGGGAATCAATTTCTGCCCCTTTCCTTTTACCCCTAGGTTTAGGTAGCATTTAGGGAATGACAGTAGAACCTGCCAAGACAATTCATTCAAATCTAACTCAAGTTAAATTTTTCAATAACTTAGAAAAGTCATTAGAAATATTTATCTCTAATTTAAATGGGTCCAGACAAGTCATGACCAGGTAGTTTTTCATAGCTTTATTTAATTTTTGGGAAGCAAAATTCCAAATTTGTGAAGATTTCTCATGTCGGCTATTGATAACCATCCCTACCGCGTACTTTCTTTAGACGGTGGCGGCATGAGAGGGCTTTATACAGCCACCTTGTTACAAACATTGGCAACCCGTTTCTCAGGGAGTCGTAAGGTCCATGAACTAGATGTCGGGAAAGGGTTTGATCTTATCACGGGAACCAGTACCGGCGGAATTCTGGCCTGTGGATTAGCTAAAGGGATTCCCCTTGCTCAGTTAGTAACACTTTACCGAGAAATTGGCCCAAAAATATTCACCGACCCAATTCCCCAGACAGGTTTCAGCCTTCTGAAATGGGTTTTAAGAAACGCAAAAAATGCTTCTAGTGAAGTCACCCCGTTAACAAACGCCCTCTTTGAGTTCTTTGCTGACCAAACCCTTGAGGGACTTTTCATAGAAAGAAAGATCGCGCTTTGTATCCCTGCTGTGAACATGGCCACTCAGAAAAGTTGGGTTTTTAAGACACCACACGTTTCTTCAAAGACAAGAGATAACAACTACAAACTTGTTGATATCTGTCTCGCGACCAGTGCTGCTCCCATGTTTCTCCCAATTGCGGCAATCCCAGACCCAGACGATTCTGTTCACATACGCACTTTTGTCGATGGTGGCCTATGGGCCAACAATCCTGTTCTGATTGGAATGATTGAAGCTCTCGAGTTAGCACCAAAAAATCGACCTATAGAAATTCTGTCAATTGGTACATGCGCCCCTCCAGAAGGACAAGCACTGGATAAAGATGCCGTCTCTTGGGGGGTATTTCAATGGCATTTCGGAGCAAAGGCTCTTTCTGTTGCACTTGACTCGCAGTCCGCTGGTTATAATTTTATGGCTGAGTTCCTAGCACGCCATTTGAATAGGCCCTGTAGGATTGTTCGCCTTCCACAATCCCCACCTTCTCCGTCTCAGGTTGTCCATTTGGCTCTTGATAAAGCGACAGACCAAGCTATCGATGTTTTAAGTGAACTCGGAAAAACCGATGCAGATATTGCCCACCGACTAGCACATGATACTAGTGACCCGAAGGGAGAGTGCTTGCTTAGGATTTTCAATGAAATCCCCTCGGCTTCCCGTTAACACAGACAAATGCAGTTCTTCTGAAGTCAGGTTTTGCGTTTCTTGACCAGAAAAATCTGGAAGATACACTTAGGTAGAGGAGGATAGTGAATGTTTAATTGCTCAAAAGAAATTTATTCCTACCATAATGAGGAAGTACGGCTTCCGGAGAAAACCCAGGACAAACTACGAGAACATAGAGATGCCAATCGAGAGAGAGTCACTAAGGGTCTAAAAGAAAATCAAAAACCAACGCCACAAGCGTTTCTAATTCAGGGCTCTTATGACATGGCCACGATTATTCAACAACCCAAGAACGACTATGATATCGATGACGGTGTTGTATTCAAGGCTGATGAATTGCGCGGCCCAAAAGGTGCAGAACTTACTCCACTTCAAGTTCGACAGATGGTGTGCGAAGCAGTGCAAGATGAAAAGTTCAATAGACCGCCTGAAGTCAGAACAAATTGTGTTCGCGTGTATTATCAAGAGGGGCATAACGTCGACATCCCCTCCTATCGAGAGAAAACCGATGACTGGGGAAACACTAAATTAGAATTGGCTAGCGTCGAATGGCGGGAGTCAAATCCCAAGGCAGTTACGGAATGGTTCACTAGGCAAGTAAAGACCAAAAGTCCAGATGAAGCTGGGGAAAGACGACAAATGCGTCGTGTTGTCCGCCTCCTTAAGGCATTTGCCAAAAGCCGTGAATCATGGAGCATGCCCAGTGGCTTTATCTTGTCAGTATTAGTCGATGAACGATACAGGGCTGAAGCCAGCCGAGACGATAAAAGCTTCCATGACACAATCCAGGGCGTTTACTCGCGGCTCCAATTAAACCTTACGGTTCGCCACCCTGTTGTAGATGAGCCGCTCACAAAGACGGATAACGATCCAAAGATGATTGAACTTAGGACACAACTGGAGAAGGCTGTAGATTGGTTAAAGGTTTTACACGACAATGACTGCACAAAAAAGGCAGCGTTGAAAGCCTGGGGGAAAGTTTTCAATACAGATTTTTTTGACAGTTTTATCAAAGAAGACGATAAGGGTTCAGGACCGACGAATATAACGGTGACTGGTGATCAACCTAGCGCGCCTGTAAGAAAAGAGGGTGGCGGTCGGTATGGCTAAACCTCAGTGGTTATTCCCGGTCTTAGCACGGCAAGCCATTGGTGCTCTAAATGATTTCATGCAGAATCAAATTCCGCCAGGAAGAATCCTCTCTGAAGCCGAGCTGGGAGCCTATGAGGATTCTTTAGCAACAAGTGGGTGGAGAACTACTATTGAAGTAAATCAGCAGTCCATCGAACTTGATATCATAACTGATAGGGAGTTTCCCTTTTCTCTTCCCAACCTTTTCCTTATCGGTTCAAAACGCTTTCTGAAATGGCCGCATGTCGAAAAAAATGAAAAATTGTGTTTGGTTCCCGAACATTCTACATTCCAAATTTCTAATGATGCGAGATTAGTAACACATCTCCTAGAAGAAGCTAAATCGCTAATAAAGGATTGTCTAGAGGGGACTAACCGAATCGATTTCGCTACCGAATTCCTTAGTTATTGGAACTCTGGAATAGAAAGCAAGACAACGCGTTTGTGGAGTGCACTCCGCCCCTCAGGACCAACGCGGGAAATTGTCTATTGGAAAGGACAGAAAATTCTATTTTCGACTGAGACCTCCGCAAAAGGAAAGCAATGGCTAGGTAGATTTTTTGGAGGAGCAGCAGATCTAGACTTAAAATTCCGACCGGCAATTCTGTTGTGGCTTGATGAACCTCTCTATCCTGAAAATTATCCCGCTAATAATTCCGATCTCCGGAAACTAGCGCAAGCGACCGGAGAAACTAGTCTCAACATCCTCGCAAAGGTCATAAAGTCTAGCCCGGATGGATTTCCAGTAGTTTTCGGGTTTGACACAAAAGAGGGGCCGGTTATTACTAGTTTATGGTCCTCCCCTCCAACACACTCAATCCCTAACCGGAAGACGACGAACCCTATAAGTAAGGGATTCCGGCCTGGAAAAGTTTCAAAAATTCCTGCGAGTATTTTGGCAAATCGATACCTAACACCGGAAGGGGCCATAGATCGGCGGAAGGTCCAGAGATGTGATCGTAACTGGATCCATACTAGGGGAGGTGAGGAAAGCCAGAGTAAGTTTATCAACAAAAGTGTAATTCTAATTGGGTCTGGAGCCTTAGGTTCACAGATCTCAGAGTTACTTGCTCAGGGGGGGATTGGTCGAATGACTTTGATCGACCATGATACGCTAACTTGGGATAATGTTGGACGACATAATTTAGGAGGCAAAGACTTTATCGGTATGAACAAAGCCGAGGGCTTGCAAAAAAGCCTAATGGGGAAATTCCCCCACTTGAATGTTACAGCAATGGGGATGAAATGGCAGAACGCATATGAACAGGATCAGCAGTTATTCGCTGATTGTAATGTAATTGTTTCAACAATAGGTAATTGGCCCTCTGAGGTTGCATTGAATCTACTTGCTCGCCGTAGCCCAAGATTTCCCCCAGTAGTGTTTGGCTGGGTCGAACCCTACGCCTGTGCAGGACACGCACTTTCTGTCTTTGATATTGGCGGATGTTTTGTTTGCGGCATGAATGAACTTGGAATGTTCCAATTATCACCGATCAGTTGGGAAACCCCGCCAACAAATCAGCGAGAGCCGGGGTGTGGAGGATTTTACCAACAGTTTGGTTCTATCGCCATGAATCCCGTCAATAGTTTAATTGCCAACACTGTGGTTGATGTTCTTTTAGACAAAATCATGCGTTCTCATCATAGAATTTGGGTAAACCATTGGAAAGCTGTAAAAGAAAAAGGAGGAAAGTGGAATGAAAAATGGTTGACCAAGCACGGGGATATTGGCGATGGGGAGAGGGTTCTCCGCTTTGATTGGGAAATTAACCCCGAATGCCCCTTATGTAATGGATAATAGAATGTTGGCATACACTTTGGCCGGGTCAAATGGGTCGCTTTTATTTACCGACGAAGTACTAAAGCATTTTAGAAAAAGTCGGCAACGTTGGAGATGGTCAAAGGAGACGGGTGGACAGCTCTTCGCAAGATTAACCAATTCAAATATTGAGGTTTGTAAGGCTACCGGGACGCGGCCTAAAGACCGGAGAGGTAGATTTTTCTTTCTTCCAGATCGCAAAGAAGAGAACAAAGAAATCCAGAGTTGTTTTTTAGACGGTTTACACTATGTTGGTGACTGGCATACGCATCCCCAGGAACTTCCGACCCCCTCCCAGGAAGACTTGAATAGCATTGCAGAATGCTTCAAGAAATCAAAGCATGAACTGAAGGCCTTTCTTCTGGTGATTGTAGGTATCAGTGAGCCGCCACAAGGTCTTTGGGTCGGATGGCATGATGGAAATTCAACGAAATGTTTGAAGGAATAGGGGTCAAAATAGGGGTCAAAATAGGGGTCAAATCTTTGGTTGACTAATACTCTATTCCTAGTCCAACCCCATAAGGAGTGTAGGAGAAAGCGTATTGCCAACAAGTAGGCTATAGATGCAAAGTCTCCAATCTTCCGAAACTATCAACCAAAGATTTGACCCCTTTATTGACCCCTTTACAAACTTAATTTTGAGAATGGAGGCCAGGGCTTGCTCTACCACACGTCAATATGAAAGTTGAGGCCAACCTTTTGCTGATTCATTCCGACCGTTCCCTCATTTCCTTAAAACCTAGCAAAGACCCAAGCTCCCGCTTAAGTTTACCGGTTTTTAGCTCGGTGTGCCGCGGCTTTTGCTCGGTTGCCACACACGGCCATGCTGCACCACCGTCGCGTATGATTCTTGCTGACGTCATGAAACCATAAGGAGCACGTTGAATCCTCGCATATTTTCACATGCTGGAAGTCGGCGTGGCAGATCAGGTCGCCCATCGCCTCTGCAAGCGGCAGTAACAGGGCGTCCGGGATAAAAATTCTTCTTCTCGGTCGTTTCGAAGGCAGGTAGGCTAAGGTATAGATACCTTAGCCTACCTGTATAGATTGCAACATATTGAAAATATTAATGTTTTTCCATTAAAAGCTCAAAGCCCGCCTCAAACTACCAATTTTTTACATTGTACTATATTTCTCATAAATTGCTTGACAGGCAATTATTACGAAATATAATACAGTCATGAAGACACGTTTAGGTCAGTACGAAAGACAACTACTCGCTTACGTTCAAATGCGCAATTTGCGCACACTGCGCATTGGCGAACTGACCAAACCCTTGCGTCTTTCGACAAAGCAAGAACGGGAACTTCTTTCCAGATTGGCTCGAGTCGGAATGATCGCTCGAGTGCGGCGCGGATTATACCTTGTGCCGCCACGATTACCGTTGGGAGGAAAATGGAGTCCCAGTGAAGTTCTCGCGCTAGATACCTTGATCAAGGACCGCGGGGGGCGTTTTCAGATTTGTGGGCCGAATGCATTCAACCGTTACGGATTCGACGAACAAGTGCCTAACCGCATTTATGCTTATAACAACTGTGTTTCAGGCGAACGAAGGGTCGGCTCTGTGGCGCTTACATTAATCAAGGTCGCCGATCAGCGGCTTGGCTGTATTGAGGAAGTTGAGACGGGGGAGAACATAAAGGCGGTGTATTCTTCGCGAGTGCGGACGCTGGTGGACGCTGTGTATGACTGGTCCCGGTTCAACAGCTTGCCGCGCGGGTATGAGTGGATTCGCAAAGAGTTATCAGCGAAGCGTGTCCGTGCGTCCGAGTTGGTGAATGTCACTCTGCAATATGGAGATAAAGGAACAATTCGGCGCATGGGTGTGCTCTTGGAACGAGAAGGCGTAAAACCATTGCTCCTTCGAAAATTGGCTCGGGAATTGGAGCCATCAACCAGTTTTATCCCATGGATCCCAGGTTTTCCAAAACGAGGTAAGGTTAACCGCTATTGGTGTGTCGTCGTCAACGAAATGGTATGAGGTACGTGTGATCACGTTTCATGAGGACCCGGATTTATTTCGGGAGGCTGTCAATCTGACTGTCGCAGAGACAGCATTTTCGGCTCGGCTCATCGAAAAAGACTACTTTTGTAGTGTCCTACTGGAGGATCTGACATCACAAGCAGAAAGACAATTGGTTTTTAAGGGAGGTACGTGCCTGGCCAAGGTGCATGCTGACTTTTATCGAATGAGTGAGGACCTAGATTTTGCCATTCCCATGGCCGTTGATTCGTCACGATCAGAGCGAAGAGAGCAAGTGACTGAACTGAAGGAAGCTTTCCAGGCATTACCACACAGGCTCAGCTGTTTTCAGATTGTAGAACCATTAGAGGGCGCGAATAATTCGACACAGTATTGTGGCAGTGTCGGCTATATTTCATTGCTTGATAACCAAATGAATAACATCCGTATCGAAATTAGCCTTCGCGAGCCATTACTGACCGCACCTATGCTTGGCAAAGCGCGAACGATCCTACTCGATCCAGTATCGGGTATCCCAGGAGTCAACCCTGTGGAAGTGAATTCAATATCCAAGCCTGAAGCCACTGCTGAGAAGTTTCGAGCAGCCTTAACAAGGAGGGAAGCTGCGATTCGTGATTTCTACGATCTTGATTATCTCGCCAGGAAACACGGGTTGAAACCAGAGGACGAAGAATTAATCACGTTGGTAAAATATAAGCTCACCGTACCCGGCAATGAGCCGATCGATATAGGAGTAGACCGTTTAACGCATTTAAGGCGACAACTGGACTCCCGCTTGAAACCTGTATTGCGAGAAAGGGATTTTTCTGAATTTGATTTGGATCGTGCGTACGAAATGGTCGCCCGGATGGGCAAATTATTCGTTTGAGCAAACATAATGACAAGAATTTAAGCAACCTTTCGTTGACTCATTCCGATTGTTCCCTGCTTTCCATCTAACATATCGAAGACGCTATCCTCCGCTTCGCTACGTGAATACACCCAGGCGAGTGGCTTCGTCCAATGCCTCTGATCCTTTAGACAAATCACGCTGACCGGTTTTTTGCTCGGTGTGCTGCGGCTTTGGCTCGGTTGCCGCACACCGCCATGCTGCACCACCGTCGCGTGTGATTCTTGCTGACGTCATTGAACCATAGGGTGCACGTCGGGCCTTCGCATATTTTCACATGCTCAAATAGGGGTCAAATCTTTGGTTGACTAATACTCTATTCCTAGTCCAACCCCATAAAGAGTGTAGGAGAAAGCGTATTGCCAACAAGTAGGCTATAGATGCAAAGTCTCCAATCTTCCGAAACTATCAACCAAAGATTTGACCCCTTTATAGCGGAATTCCATTTGAGGTGTTGAGCATAACAGTTAGTTTGGTCTCTCGATTAATTTTCGACTTCTGTTTCCACTATTCAAAACTTCGCCATACAGAAGATTCTTTAAATGATATTCCTGTAATGATCGTCTGCGAAGAAGCACATAACTATGTTCCTCAAAATGACAATGCAGCATATAGGTCTTCCCGCAAGTCATTGGAGCGAATTGCGAAAGAGGGGCGGAAGTATGGACTAAGCTTAATGGTGGTTAGCCAAAGACCGTCAGAAGTGTCTGAAGCAATCTTCGCACAGTGCAACAATTTTGTAGCTTTACGACTGACAAACAATTCCGATCAAAATTATGTTCGACGGCTCTTTCCTGATAATTCGAATGCAATAACTGATATCTTGCCAAATTTGGCCCCAGGCGAATGTGTTGTGGTAGGTGATGCTGTTCTTCTTCCGGCAGTGCTGCAAATGTCTTTGCCTAAACCAGGGCCAAACTCACAGAGTGTTAAATTCCACAAAGAATGGCAAAAGCCGTGGCGGGATGTTACCTTCGAAGACGTCATAGCCCGATGGCGAAAGGAATAGTTATCGTCTCCCCAATGTCCAGTCTGGTAAGGAGTCAATCTTTTGATGATTCCTTCGTAGGATTTTTTTACAATACGGCAGCGTACTAGGGAAAGATAGCTGCTAGGGGTTTTCGCTTTTTTTAAAAAATCAGAAAACATTTTAACCTACCTAAAATACGCTGGACCATTCAAGTCCCACTGCTTCATACACAGGGCCATTTCATTCTTTTTATAAGCAAGGGATTCCATGAGGTTTTTTGTGCCCTCTTTTTCAGGGCAGGGCCATGCGGATGGCTAAATGGGGCTTGCCCCAGAGCAGTCTACACGCCTGCGCGATATTGGTGTAGCCTTTCAGGCGTAAGAGACTGATGGCATAGCGTCTCAGACAGGTCATGACCATTGGGCCATTGAGACTTCGTATCTGACTCCTGTCTTCATCAAAGGTGACGTCCAACACATAATGCTGCTTATTCTCCACACTCCAATGCTTTCGGTTTTGCGAGAGGATGGTCTTCGGCCCCGCCTTGTCTTTGGACTGACTCGTGACACCGCAGACCGCTTCGACGGTCGTGAGGCCCTGCTTGAGATGCGTCACTTCCCTCTCAATGCAGAAGACTTGCTGGACATGAGGAAAGTTGACATAGGCATTCAGGGAGTCATCGCACCAGATCCTGCGGGTCGTGATCTGCCCATGGCCTTTCTCGGTGGTGGCATAATCGCACCGGCGTGCTCGCAACGCTAAGGCCTCAATGTCGTGCTTCAAGGTGGGCTGGTTTCCCTTGACGGTGAAGACGAAGTCGGCGCCGCGTTCGTGCACCAGGTACTCGGCAATCTCTTTCTGGGTGAGGAGCGCATCCGCCGTGATCACCTTCCCTGCGATCTCGAGCGCATCTAACAGGGGCCGCACGCAGGGGATCTCATTGGTCTTGGAGTGAACTTTTTTTGGGTGAGGTGGCGCCCGGCTTGATGGGTGACGGCGCTGAGGACGTGGGTCTGTTCGCTTGGGACCTTCGACGTCCCCCGCATGGTCTTCCCATCAATGGCAATGCCCTGATCCTCCCCGCCGAAGGTGTCCAGCCACCGGCCGAGCAGGGTATCGACTTCACAGGGGTCGACGGCCGTGATAAAGCGGTAAAGAGTGCTGCGGCTCGGGACGAGGTAGCGCCCCCCTCGCTGAGTACAGCCTAGCCGCTTGCGCATCGGCTGCGATAACTGCTGGGCCCAGTCCGAGATCGCTTCATAGCCGCGCGCGCCGCACAAGGTGGCACAGAACATGATCGCCGTGAGGGCGCGTCGGGTGTGCCGTTGCCCTTGCAAATGGCGGGGATCGGTCAGCTGCACCACATACGTAAAGAGGGAGTCCGTCTGTTTTGTATTCAATCTCATCTGAGGCGCTTCTCCTTTCTGATAGGGCTGATCAAGCATCGGGCGTGCAAGGATCTCTCGGGCTTGGGGATGCAGCCGCACGACTAGGATGCGCTTCGGTCTCTCATGCTGAACATAACACGTGTTCGACTTGCGAAACCCTCGTGTCAGACCGAGCTCGTGCCACCCGGCGGCCCGATAGCAGGTCCCGGTGAAGCGGGCAGGATCGACGAAGGTCTCTAAGAGGAGCAAGGGGTAGCCGTGGTACAGTTGCCAATCGGACGAGATCCGTTTCGCGCAGAGCGACAGGACTTTCGAGGCGAGGTTCTTTTGCGAACAGCCCGGCAGCATGAGAAACCGGGTGTTGTTGGCCAGTAAATGGAGTCGTTGCCATTGAAAACAGGGGGGCCAGCCGATCCAGTGGTCTCGCGGTCTCGATTTGAGGGCCGCCGCCGCAAACACCAGCAAGGCCAGCCAGCGATCCTGCACACAGGCGAGATATTGTATCGATTGGCCAATCAGCGGGGCATGACCGAGGTAGTGGTGTCTGTCGAGAAGGGTCTTGAAGGCGTCCTTTTCGTCTCGGACAATTGGGCGAACCACGACTTGCCTCAGATCAATGTCCGGCTGTCCGCTTGGCGATTCGTCTGGCATGCAAAAGAGTATGCCGTAAACGAAAAGAAAAAGCCAGCCTAAATCGATTATTCCTTATTATCTATAAAGTTACACTTTAATATGAAATAGCCCTGGCTTCATACACAGGGCCATTTCATTCTTTTTATAAGCAAGGGATTCCATGAGGTTTTTTGTGCCCTCTTTTTCAGGGCAGGGCCATGCGGATGGCTAAATGGGGCTTGCCCCAGAGCAGTCTACACGCCTGCGCGATATTGGTGTAGCCTTTCAGGCGTAAGAGACTGATGGCATAGCGTCTCAGACAGGTCATGACCATTGGGCCATTGAGACTTCGTATCTGACTCCTGTCTTCATCAAAGGTGACGTCCAACACATAATGCTGCTTATTCTCCACACTCCAATGCTTTCGGTTTTGCGAGAGGATGGTCTTCGGCCCCGCCTTGTCTTTGGACTGACTCGTGACACCGCAGACCGCTTCGACGGTCGTGAGGCCCTGCTTGAGATGCGTCACTTCCCTCTCAATGCAGAAGACTTGCTGGACATGAGGAAAGTTGACATAGGCATTCAGGGAGTCATCGCACCAGATCCTGCGGGTCGTGATCTGCCCATGGCCTTTCTCGGTGGTGGCATAATCGCACCGGCGTGCTCGCAACGCTAAGGCCTCAATGTCGTGCTTCAAGGTGGGCTGGTTTCCCTTGACGGTGAAGACGAAGTCGGCGCCGCGTTCGTGCACCAGGTACTCGGCAATCTCTTTCTGGGTGAGGAGCGCATCCGCCGTGATCACCTTCCCTGCGATCTCGAGCGCATCTAACAGGGGCCGCACGCAGGGGATCTCATTGGTCTTGGAGTGAACTTTTTTTGGGTGAGGTGGCGCCCGGCTTGATGGGTGACGGCGCTGAGGACGTGGGGCTGTTCGCTTGGGACCTTCGACGTCCCCCGCATGGTCTTCCCATCAATGGCAATGCCCTGATCCTCCCCGCCGAAGGTGTCCAGCCACCGGCCGAGCAGGGTATCGACTTCACAGGGGTCGACGGCCGTGATAAAGCGGTAAAGAGTGCTGCGGCTCGGGACGAGGTAGCGCCCCCCTCGCTGAGTACAGCCTAGCCGCTTGCGCATCGGCTGCGATAACTGCTGGGCCCAGTCCGAGATCGCTTCATAGCCGCGCGCGCCGCACAAGGTGGCACAGAACATGATCGCCGTGAGGGCGCGTCGGGTGTGCCGTTGCCCTTGCAAATGGCGGGGATCGGTCAGCTGCACCACATACGTAAAGAGGGAGTCCGTCTGTTTTGTATTCAATCTCATCTGAGGCGCTTCTCCTTTCTGATAGGGCTGATCAAGCATCGGGCGTGCAAGGATCTCTCGGGCTTGGGGATGCAGCCGCACGACTAGGATGCGCTTCGGTCTCTCATGCTGAACATAACACGTGTTCGACTTGCGAAACCCTCGTGTCAGACCGAGCTCGTGCCACCCGGCGGCCCGATAGCAGGTCCCGGTGAAGCGGGCAGGATCGACGAAGGTCTCTAAGAGGAGCAAGGGGTAGCCGTGGTACAGTTGCCAATCGGACGAGATCCGTTTCGCGCAGAGCGACAGGACTTTCGAGGCGAGGTTCTTTTGCGAACAGCCCGGCAGCATGAGAAACCGGGTGTTGTTGGCCAGTAAATGGAGTCGTTGCCATTGAAAACAGGGGGGCCAGCCGATCCAGTGGTCTCGCGGTCTCGATTTGAGGGCCGCCGCCGCAAACACCAGCAAGGCCAGCCAGCGATCCTGCACACAGGCGAGATATTGTATCGATTGGCCAATCAGCGGGGCATGACCGAGGTAGTGGTGTCTGTCGAGAAGGGTCTTGAAGGCGTCCTTTTCGTCTCGGACAATTGGGCGAACCACGACTTGCCTCAGATCAATGTCCGGCTGTCCGCTTGGCGATTCGTCTGGCATGCAAAAGAGTATGCCGTAAACGAAAAGAAAAAGCCAGCCTAAATCGATTATTCCTTATTATCTATAAAGTTACACTTTAATATGAAATAGCCCTGGCTTCATACATCCTCTTTTGCAGGATAAATAAGGTAAGTAAGTACTGTGTTTTTGAACTGCTAGAATAAACTACTGCCATGGGGTAAAGCCTTTGAGACCAATAATTACATTCCTCAAAATTATCATGTTATCCCAAAACTCTGCCAAATCACTTGCGGTTAACAGCAATAGAAACTAGAACAATGAAGCTAAATTTCTCCTGCTTAAAATGCCATAAAGCAAAAAATGGTGGTGGAGTTGTGTCTGTTCAGTTAAGAGATGATGGTTTATATTTAGCTAAATGCCGTAATAACCATGAAACAACAATAATGCTTCAATAGGGGTCAAATCTTTGGTTGACTAATACTCTATTCCTAGTCCAACCCCATAAGGAGTGTAGGAGAAAGCGTATTGCCAACAAGTAGGCTATAGATGCAAAGTCTCCAATCTTCCGAAACTATCAACCAAAGATTTGACCCCTTTATCTCGTTGTTTCCGAGGCTTGTGCCAGATATTGGCCCTGCCCAAAGATCTCTGGCTGCTCCAATGCCCGCGCAACCAGTCTGCCAAGTTCGGTGGGATCACCAACGTGCACACTTTTGGAATCCGGACTCATCGCAATGGTCCACCCTATTCGTCCGTCTCCAAGAGGCTGCGGAGCCATCATCCCAAGAAAGTTTTGGAAATACATCGGCGCCTCAACGAATGTGCTGTACGGAAAACCTGCGGCTATCACTTCGGCATCTACACGAGCCTTGCCGGTAAAATGTATGACCTCGTACTTGCCATTGGAAATTTCTTTACAGTTAGGAAGGGTTGACCAAATAAGGTGTTGCACGCCAGCTGCTTTAGCGGCCTTCACCGCAAGAGTGCCTTGTACGGTTTCGCTCGCCGCAGTGGCAGAATAGGGGTCAAATCTTTGGTTGACTAATACTCTATTCCTAGTCCAACCCCATAAGGAGTGTAGGAGAAAGCGTATTGCCAACAAGTAGGCTATAGATGCAAAGTCTCCAATCTTCCGAAACTATCAACCAAAGATTTGACCCCTTTACAGATTGTAGAACCATTAGAGGGCGCGAATAATTCGACACAGTATTGTGGCAGTGTCGGCTATATTTCATTGCTTGATAACCAAATGAATAACATCCGTATCGAAATTAGCCTTCGCGAGCCATTACTGACCGCACCTATGCTTGGCAAAGCGCGAACGATCCTACTCGATCCAGTATCGGGTATCCCAGGAGTCAACCCTGTGGAAGTGAATTCAATATCCAAGCCTGAAGCCACTGCTGAGAAGTTTCGAGCAGCCTTAACAAGGAGGGAAGCTGCGATTCGTGATTTCTACGATCTTGATTATCTCGCCAGGAAACACGGGTTGAAACCAGAGGACGAAGAATTAATCACGTTGGTAAAATATAAGCTCACCGTACCCGGCAATGAGCCGATCGATATAGGAGTAGACCGTTTAACGCATTTAAGGCGACAACTGGACTCCCGCTTGAAACCTGTATTGCGAGAAAGGGATTTTTCTGAATTTGATTTGGATCGTGCGTACGAAATGGTCGCCCGGATGGGCAAATTATTCGTTTGAGCAAACATAATGACAAAAGTTTAGGCCAACCATTTGTTGACTCATTCCGATTGTTCCCTTCTTGCCATCTAACGGTATTGTCAATTTAAGTTGCAGTTGACAGACTGGGTGGCATGAAAAACAAACCACCCAGCTACCAACGTCACCGTTTTCCTTCCGAAATTATCAGTCACTCGGTTTGGCTGTACCATCGGTTCTGCCTCAGCTTCCGTGAAGTGGAAGAACTGCTCGCCGAACGGGGCATCACCGTCACGTATGAGACCATACGGCAATGGTGCCAGAAATTTGGGCCAGCCTATGCGCGGAAATTGAAGAAGCGACAAGGTCGTCTTGGTGATACGTGGCATCTGGATGAAGTGTTTGTGTCCATCCAAGGCGAACAGCAGTATCTCTGGCGAGCCGTGGATCAAGACGGGGATACCATTGATATTTTGGTGCAACGCCGACGCAATAAACACGCGGCCGGGCGCTTCTTCCGCCGCTTACTGAAAGGCCAAGGCGGTGAGCCGCGCTGGATGATAACCGACAAACTCAAAAGCTACGGCGCCGCACACCGGGCCGTCATGCCGACCGTCGAGCATATCAATGCGGTCTACGCGAATAACCGAGTTGAAGTGTCACACCAACCCACGCGGCAACAAGAATATCATATGCGAGGGTTTTCTTCAGCAACTCAAGCTCAACGGTTTTTGACGTTACACGGACTCACCCAGAATCTCTTTCGTCTCGGCCGCCACCTCATGCAGGCGGTCAACTATCGACTGTTGCGCACCCAGGCCTTTCAGGTCTGGAAGGAAGCGGTGTGCGCATAAGCAGCTCGGCTTAGCTGGCTCAATTTGCCCATCGATCGTTAAGTTGACAATACCGAAAAAAGGGTTGGGAAATTCCCTAGCCCAGGGCCACCTCATGAAATAAAAAGAACATAGGCATCACGTGGTATTGGAAAGCCACCGCCAACCAGAGAAACATTGCCTGCTGACATGAAGGTGATGTTTTTTTGTGGTGTTTTTGTATTACGTGGTATATACTATAAGCACGTCATACGTCTACGCCTCCTGAAAACCCATGGCACATCCCGACTGGGCCCTCAAACATAAGACCAAAAATACAGAACTCCGCAACATCCGGGGCAAGTATTATCTCTATGCCATTACGTCCAAACGGATCAAAGAGAAACCCTGGCCCCAGAAAATCACGTTAGGCCAAATTGGGGTGATTACGGAGGCCGAGGGGCTTATTCCCACGGGGCGGAAAAGAAAAGGGCCGGTTCCACAAGGCAAAAGCGTGTATAAAGACGGCATGGCCCCCCTCGAAGCAGAACCCAGTTTCGTCGATGAGTTTGCGGCATTAACCGATCCACGATCTCAACGGAATCAGCTGTATCGTGTCGAAGAAATCTTGCTGCTGAGCCTGTGCGCCTGCATCTGCGGCGCGGAAGGCTGGCAAGATGTCGAGGATTTTGGCACACTCAAACTCCCCTATTTGCGCCAATATCTTGAGTATGCCAATGGTACCCCCAGCGATGATACCGTTCGGAGGTTTTACCGGCATATCGACCCAGAAGAATTTGAACGCCTCTTTCGGAAATGGGTGGATGGCCTCGCCAAGAAAGCCGACGTGAAAGTGATTGCCATTGACGGCAAAAGCTTACGGCACAGCTTTGACGACGAGACAAAAATGCTCCATGTCCTGAGTGCCGTTGCGACCGAAGCCCGCATTGTTCTAGGGCAAGAAAAAGTATCCCACAAGAGTAATGAAATTACCGCGATCCCTCTCATGCTGAAGTGGCTCGATGTGCACGGCCATATTATTACCATCGATGCCATGGGCTGCCAGGTGAAGATTGCCAAGCAAATTTTGCAAAAAGGCGGGGAGTATATTTTTTCCCTCAAAGGCAACCAAAGCCATTTAGCGGAAGATGTCATGGCGTATTTTGCTGACCACGAGCTGCCCCAGCCTCTCGCCAGCCATGTGGATTATGACAAGGGGCATGGACGGCTCGAAACCAGAGAATGCTGGGTTGGTACTGACGTCGAATGGTTACACCACCGACATCCCCAATGGGCCTCGATCCGCAGTATGATCAAAATCCACTCGGTGAGAGAATCAAAAAAAACGACCAACGATGTCCGGTATTATATCTCTTCACTCGCGGATTCGCCGGAGAACGTGCTGCACAGCGTGAGAAGTCATTGGGCGATCGAGAACACGCTCCACTGGGTGCTCGACATGTCGTTTCATGAAGACTATTCGCGGATTCGAAAGGGCAATGCCCCGTATGCCATGGCCATCATCCGACATGTGGCGCTGAATTTATTACAGCTGGCCAAAACCAACAGGCAGTCCATAAAACGACTCAGAAAAATGTGTGGGTGGGATGATCAGACTCTGGATTTAGTGATTAATAAAAAATCTTCATGAGGTGGCCCTGTTCCCTAGCCCCCTTTTATCTTTCACTGACAAGGAATCAATAGAATGGTTTTTATTCCTTTCGTTCAACAATATAGGCTCGGAGTTTGCCTATCTTGGTCATAAGCTCTTGTTGCTCTCGCGCAGGAACTTTGAACTCATTGAGTGTATCGGCCAAATGATTGACGACAATATTAAAATCCTGGTCGCTAATGCCTAGCCCCTCATGCGTCAATTTTAACGAACGATTAATTTTCTTACAGGGTCCACCGGTGTTAGAGCATAAGAGATTTTATGCCTTCCCATTTAACTAAGGTTGCTTCAGTTTATTGAATCCCAAGGGTTTTGAGCTGCTGGTCAGGATTTTCAACAAACTCTGGAAGGTACTCATTGGAGTCTCACGGCGGTTATAGCGAAAGACAAACTCATCAAGATAGTGTTGCAGGTATTTTGAATCCACTCCATGGTGAATCCCGTTCAGCCAGGTCTGCAGATTGCCGAACGCTCTATGGATGTGTGGAGCGTGCTTCCCAGCACTTGCTGGGTCACCCTGGGTCCGTCTCAGGTGTTCGTATCCTGCCAAGGCTTTTGCCGAGTATCCCTTCCAACCATCGGACTTGATCTTACTGCCCTCAGCGACATGGCTATTGAGGAATGCTTTGATCTCGTTCTCTCCAGCGTCTTGAAGAATCGCTAATCGTAAACGCCCTGCTTTCTCTCGAAAGTGATCCCCTTGTGTGTACGTGACAATTTCTACGGCTCCGGCTATTAACGTCTTGGTTTTCGCTTTCGCGACGCCACGGCCCGTTTTGCCTTTTACCGGTCCACCGATATGGGTTTCATCGGCTTCAACTGTTCCTGCGAGCCGTTCACGGTTCTGTCGTACCATTCCTCGTCGCAATCTGTGGAGCAAATACCAGGCGCTATCCACCTTCTTGATACTGAGTTGACGCTGCAATTGCACAGCACTGATGCCAGGTGTGTGCGTGGAGACGAAATAGGCAGCCCAAAACCAAAGCCGTAGCGGCAAGTGCGATCTATGCATCACTGTGCCGCTTAGCGGTGATGTCTGTCTATGACACGACGAACACTCAAACCGGAAATATTTTTTGAGCCACCAACCACCGCGATGACCGCAAGCTGGACACATAAACCCGTCTGGCCACCGAATCGCCCGCAAGTACTCGAAGCACGCTTCTTCGGTGTGGAACCTAACAGAAAAATCCAAGATATCAGCAGCATACCCTGTGTCCATAGTCCAGCAGACTAGTCTAGGGACTAACCTTAGTCAAATGGGAAGGCATAAGAGATTTTTATTTTTTTGCCGTAATTGATTCCGAGTATCGGTACCCATTCCAACAAAAAATCGACCGACTGTTGGGTCATCCCAGACTCTCTGAAGAAATTCATCCACCACTGCGGAAATGGCATCGTAGCCACCGAGACGTTCATAGAGCGTCTTCTGTCTTTCCAAACTTCCATTTTCTCCATTCTCAGCAAAACTCTGCGAAATGCCCGAGAACGGACTCAGCATCATAAATAACGCAAATATGAGCACTCCTACAACACATTGCCGTTTCATCATCAAATCACTCCTTCGTGTTTGGCCAATTCTCTAACACTTTTGGCCGTTAAACACACACGGTTTATATCGGCTGACATCAAAATCCACGTCTTCTTGATAAACCCGTTCATTGCCATTCACCCCATCCAGGGCTGGATCGGTCCACATTGTGTGATTCCACCAATAGAATAGCGGGTGCGCGCGGTAGTAATACACTGGATTGCCGTATGTACTGCGCACGTGTTTGACCACTGTTCGGCCAGTCACATAATCCATTTCCCCGTTACCTTTTAACGAATAGAGGGATAAAAAGAGTTGTGATTCAAGATCATAAATTTCATCAATACGCAGGCTCTCCTCAGGTTCGAGCATGAGAGGTGGAGCAGTGGCCGCTTCAGAAACGAAAACAATCAGTCCTAACAAGAAAGAGAGACACGATAGTATGATTCGATTTTTCACGGCCTCAACCCCCAATACCAAACCACTTTGCCCTAGACCAGGGAGAGCATGACGCGCGCAGCTCTTCAATATTTAATCTTGGTTATTTTACATCAATGCTCATAATCACAAATTCCTTGTTCAGTTGTGATCCTTGATGCGGTTCCACATACGTCCCATCATAGTAGTACCATTGCAGCGGCTTCATTTTTCCCAGTTCATGGGGATGGCGGGGTAGTTTTGCGACGTCCAGGCCATTGGCAACAAAGGTGGCAGGATTGATGAAATAGACAACATCCTCATGGGTTTGTTCGGGAGTCTGGGAAAAGTGAATCATATTGTGTTTGGTCACCGTTTCCAACATACACATTTCCCCACTTGCCTTTGTGGCATCGATAGGAACCATCTTTGAACCCGGTCCAATAATGTTCGCAATGGCATTAATCTCCTTGCGTGCCTTCCCTTCTAATTTCAACACCGGGCCATATTGGTCCTGCATTTCCTCCAGAGAAGTATCAGCCACGGCTACGGGAGATGTTACCCCCGTGCAGGCCCAGGCTCCTAAGACTCCAACTATAAGAACAATCGACTTCCAGTGCGTCATCATAACGTCCTCCTTTGAATGAAATTGACTATTCAACCTTCTTATAATTCCGTTAATTTGGCGCGTACTATAGAAGAAAAATATAGGCGGCCACATCGTCATAATTATGAATATTCAGGTCGTCGTTAATCGATTTTTCTTGTCGAATTATTACGACAACGTAAATGGGGGGAAGGAAGGGATGGCGTTAGGAATTTGACTTGAGGAAGCCAGGGTGTGTTTTCTGGATTTCTTTAACTCAGCAACCCATTGTGGCTGGCATAGAGGATTAAGTCGGCGTTCGTTTTCATGTTCATCTTCACCAGGATGCGGGCGCGATGTGTACTGACGGTCGTGGTGCTGATCGACAATTCATCGGCAATCTCTTTTAAGGGTTTGCCCACGGCGATCATATGAAACACCTGAAACTCTCGATCTGAAAGGGAATCATGCAGGGGACCCTCTGAGTCTTTTCCCAAATCCAGCACCAAGCGTTCCGCCAGACTCGGGCTGATAAATTTTCCACCCTGGGCCGCCCGGCGTATCGCTTTGACTAATTGGTCTGGTGCACTGGTCTTTGTTAAATATCCTGAGGCCCCAGCCTTTAAAAAACGGAGCCCAAATTGATCTTCGGAGTAAATGCTTAAAATAATGACGGGCAATTGGGGGTAGTGGATTTTTAATTCAGACAACACCTCCCACCCGTTTTTCTGGGGCATTTCCACATCCATTACCAGGACATCAACATCCACAGTTCGGATTTTCTCAAGGACTTCCAGGCCAGTTTCTGCCTCATCGACCACCAGGAGATCATCGGTTTTGGAGAGGATGTGTTTGAGACCTTGACGAACGACTGCATGGTCATCCGCGATCAAGACTCGTATGTTACCGATGATTTCGCTCATGATCCCTCGTCGGATACCTTAGGGTTCGCGCAAGAATAACTTCCCCTATTTGGGTGCTGAGACGCCTGTCTGGCAAGGCGCGAGAACTGCGCATATTCCTCGTATGGAAAGGACGAGCAACTCCGCCAGACAGGATGGATCGACGCCAAAACAGGGGAAGTTATTTTTGCGCGAGCCCTAAATAGACACCTGTTATCTGATTTTCCCAATGCCAGTCACGTTGGAAAGGATTTCCGGTATACCAAAAAGAACACTTACGGCCCAGGGTGTTCCACAATATATTCCTTCAGGCTGGTTATCAGCTGAAGCAGCTCCTTTTGCTCCTGTTCCCCCACATTGACGGTTTTGAATGTAGTGGCCAAATGTGTGACCGCGACGTGCCAATCACTGTCGGTGATGCCTAAACCACCATGCGCCAGTTTCATATCCCGGTTGATAATTTTACACGGTCCGCCAGTATTCTTGCACATCAACAGCTTATTCTTTTGGCTTAATTGCCTCCTCGTGTCAGTACCCATTCCAACGAAATACCGCCCCACCTGAGGGTCGGCAAACATCTTTTTCAAAAACTCATCAATGATTTCGGAAATCGTATCATACCCACCAAGACGCTCATACAACGATTGCTGTTCAGCGGCTTGAACCAGATACGGGTGCGTCAATCCTCCACCCCATCCCCCCAAGAACAGCATAAAGGAGAGGCAACATAGGCTGAACGGTCGATGAGGAAAAGATGGACCTTGTAACATTGTGACTCCTCCCTATTATCATCCTGGCCCAATATAATTGTTGGCTCTTCTTTTTAGGATAGCGGATATGGAATTGTAATAGAAACCCGTGTCCCTTCACCGGCTATCCCTTTGATGCTGACTTCCCCACCTAAGGCCAGAACCCGTTCACGGATCCCGATTAATCCTAAGGAATGGGAATTGAAAATTTTATGGTCCTCGATACCTTGGCCGTTATCATTCACTTCCAGCAACACAAAACCATTGTTTTTGACAATGCGAACGTGCACATGAGTGGCTTTGGCATGTCGAGCCACATTGGTTAAGGCTTCTTGCAACACCCGAAAGCAGGTGATGGCCCGTTCCGAATCTAACTCCACCGTTCCATTCTCCATGACTAAGTCACAGGGGATTCCCGTACGCTGCTGAAATTCCTTGGTTTGCCACTCGATAGCCTCAGCCAGCCCAAATATATCCAAAATCTTGGGGCGTAATTCCAAGCAGATCCTTTGGACCGTGTGAACGGTTTGATCAATAAGGTCACCCATCGATAGAATTTTTTCACGAAAGGTTTTCGAATCGCGAGAACTCTCGTCTTCCAAACACGACAGATCCATTTTCAATGCGGTTAAGACTTGGCCTAACTCATCATGGACCTCTCGAGCGATTTTGGTTTTCTCCTCTTCCCGGATGGACTGCAGGCGATGACTCAAGCCGCGCAATTCTCCACGAGAAATTCGTAAATGGTCTTCTACCTGGTTACGCTCATTAATTTCTTTTTCCAAGCCTTGATGGGAAAGATGGAGTTGCACAAGCAACCGATGCTCTCTTTGCATAAAATAGACAGCGACCGACAGGAGCGATGCCATCAAGAATCCAAACATGAGGACCGCGGTTGCAATAAATGATTGTTTTTGGACATCCAAATGTATCCACAACCCCAGCGAGATTGTCATCACCCCAACACCCACCAGAACGGGCAGCCATTGTGGAGAACCGATCACTTTCTGTTTATCGTTTTGCCAGGAAAAAGCGATCAATCCTATGGCCAATATTCCAAATCCTCCGGGTTCATGCACTGCCATCCTGATAATCCGCCCCCACCCTTGAGTCGGACTCAGATCAATCAAGTGAGCAAATAATGCAACGGAGCCAAAAGCAAAAATGAAGGCTCCCAATACACCAGAAATCAACGTACCGTTGGAAGAGAGTCGGCTATTGGTTACGGCAAGAAAGGCGATTCCCACGAGCAAAAAACACAATGTCGTATTGGGTGCCATGAAGATAGAGCCACCGAACAATTCCCACGGCACAATGAACGTCGCCAAGGCCAATCCACTGAGTATGAGCGTCAGCACACCCACAACCTTCGCTTCTCGTGCCCTGAGTGCATTTAACAAAATCAGGCCGAGCCCACTGAAGACAAACCCCAGAGCCGCATTGATTGACATTGGAACGAGGGTTGGGCGAATTTGAATTAACGCAATGTTGTTTGTCGTCCACGCAAACAACACAAACCCTCCCAGAGCAATCAACACCATTCCACACAAGAGAGAAAGTTTAGAGGTAGAAAAATTCACCATGGGACCTTAGGGACCGTTGCTAGTCGCTTGTTGTTCGCCTTCCTTTGGCGAGGTCTCATCCTGAGTCACATAAAAGGGTCAGGACAAGTTTTGCCCATCCTGTTAGAATTGCTCAATGGATCTTATCACGACTCACCTTCCTTCCGACATGGTCTCTCTTTTACAGAACGTCGGGGACCTTGCGAAACGCCGGCACGTTGGCACGTATGCTGTGGGTGGTTTCGTTCGAGATTTGCTCCTCGGAATACCAAACCTCGACCTGGACATCGTGGTGGAAGGCAATGGGATCGCCTTTGCACGAGCATTCGCTCGTAGGCATCACGCCCGCGTGAAGGTTCATGAACGCTTCGGGACGGCCACAGTTACATGTGCCGATGGATTGAAGCTCGATATTGCCACGGCCCGGACAGAGTCTTACAAATATCCCACCGCTCTCCCTACAATTGAACCAAGTTCCGTGAATGAGGATTTGTCTCGACGCGACTTTACAATCAATACGTTAGCCATTCGGCTCACCACCAGACACTTTGGGGAATTAGTCGATCTTTACGGCGGGCAACAGGATCTCAACACCAAAACTATTCGAGTGCTCCATAACAGAAGTTTTGTCGAAGATCCCACTCGAGTGTTTCGGGCCATACGGTTCGAACAGCGCTTAGGTTTTCGCCTGGAAAAGGAAACGACCTCTTTACTCAACAATGTTGTGAAAAATGGACTCATTCATCGCCTCTCCAAAACACGGCTGTTCAAAGAATTTGTGGCCCTTCTCTCTGAAAAAGAACCGCGGCAATTGCTGGCTCGAATGGCAAAGTTCGATCTCTTAAAGTTCATCCATCCACAATTAAAAGGGTCGTCTGAATTGACTCACGTTCTCAAAGCCGTTTCAAGGTCCTTGGAAAGGTATACCCTGTTGAATCTCGATCAACCCATGGATTCCTGGGTCGTGTACTGGATGGCGCTGATGAATGTGTTACCGACACAGGCTGTCCGTGACACGCTCCGTCGGTTACCATTTCCCCGACACCAGGCCAAGAAATTGCAATGGGTAGGCCGCGGCTCTACCCTGCTGCTTCGCCAACTCGGCAAGCGTCCAGCCCCAAAACCTGCTCAGATTTACCGCATGCTCTGTGACCTTCCGGATGAAGCGCTCATATTTTTGATGGCTAAATCCCAATCAGAATCTGTCAAACGGCAGATATCCGCATTTCTCACCACATACCAACGCATTCACCCTCTCCTCAATGGAACGGATCTCAAAGCCATGGGCTTTAAACCCGGCCCGCAATTTCGAAACATTCTTGAAAAACTATTGGACGCTCGCCTGAACGGAGAAGTCAACACCGATTCTGAGGAACGTGATTTTGTCAGGAAAAATTGGCCAAACCTCATAACCTAGAAACGGCAATTGGGCGCAAAACAGCCGTGTAAGATATTGGTGTGCATGGTGCGATACAAAAAGTCGTGGTCACCTCGGTGGTGATGAGACAGTTTTTTATTGTGCCAGGTGCGCTAAGGGTCCGTCACGAAATAACCGGGACAATTGGGAGGCCCAGATTTGTGATCGGGGCAAGGCGCGACGAGGGAGCCTAGCGGGGCTATGTGACCGAGGAGCAACGCTGCCCCGGGCCAAAGATGGGCTTCCCAATTGTCCCGGTTATTTCGTGACGGACCCCAAGAGCTTGCGGGGACTTTTGTGATCCAGCTGCCGTTTCTAGGGTAGAAAGAAGGCTCTTCTCTTTTCCTGCTGGTCACGCTAAGATCGGGCATGCCTATTGCCTGGCCCATTGCCAAATTCCTATTCAAACTGGTCGCACCCAGCATCCCAGATATCATCTCGACCATTTCCAATCTCAAACAACAACAGGAAGGCGTTCAATCCCGAGAAAAAACGCTGGAAGAACGATTTACAGAATTCGACCGCAAAATTGCGCAACAACTTGAACTGATCGACAACCTCACCAAACAGGTCGTGACTCTCCACCTGATTCTTCGACGAACACTCATCATCAGCATTCTGGCGCTTTGCTTCGCCCTCACCGGGCTCGCGCTGATTTTTTATTCGTGAAGTTTTTAGCCAATTTCCATGAGTCCCCATGACCAACAACCGAACTCAATGACCACGGTTGGGATCATTTCCGATACGCATGGCCTGCTGCGTCCCGAGGCGCTGACCGCCTTACAAGGTTCCCATCTCATCATTCACGCAGGCGATATTGGCAAGCCGGAAGTCTTAACCGCACTTGAGGCTCTGGCACCGGTCATCGCCGTGAAGGGCAATAATGACTTAGGCCCATGGGCAGCCTCGATACCACACACACAATCTACCACCATCGGAAGCCATCAGATCCTCGTGATTCATGACGTGACACAATTGGACCTGGATCCGATTCATTCACCCTTCACGTTCATCATTTCTGGGCACTCCCACAAACCGACAGCAACTGAACATAATGGCATACTTTTTCTGAATCCAGGCAGTGCGGGACCACGACGATTTACCTTACCCATTACGGTCGCACGGGTGAAGATCGAAGGCCCTCACATTTCGCACGAATTTATCCATCTCACCAACTAATTGCCTCGCCGAACTTCTCCTTCTGCATCAGATTTATACCCCTTATGAGGGGGTTAAGATCCAATAGGGATTCGTCCGATATAGCCCTCACGACGGACAATGTTCACAAGGAGAAGCCCGATCGCATGAGTCAGACAACGACCGATCTTTCACAATACATCCGGGACTTTACCGACGGTGAGCTGAAGGATTACACCTGTTTCGCGGGAAATTTTCGGGATCAGCGTCTCGAACAAAGCTGCATGGCCGAAGCCGCGTTCTGGAATGCCATTGTGAATCTCTGTGTGGATGAACGCGTTCGTCGCAATGAAGAAACCCGCCGACTTGAAATCATGTATCGCACCGGCATTGATCCGGAAAGCGAAAACGAACAACCCAACGAACCCGAAGAGTCCATGGCCTGAGAAAAGCCTCGGACAACCGCTCGAAGCCATCAATATATTGTCTGGCCTGTTCAGCCTACTGTCTTTCCGGATCATACAGAATATATGGTTCTATCCTGCCGCCATCCAATTCTGGCCACATGGAGTTTCTTGGCCATGGCGTTGCTTCCTGTGAGCTTTCTTGCTTGTGTCGCTGCACGATCGTATCGTGCCCTCTTCCCACGGACCAAGGGGCTATGACGCCAGGAAGAGGCAGCATGAGATGCTGCAGCGACCTAAAAATACAAGACGACGCCATTCGCTCAAAAGGAGAGGCGACATACCCCACGAGGAGTGCCATAACTTTATGTGCACCTGATCGTATTGTGCTGCCAGAACCCTACATTCTGCATGATCCGTCTTTCCCTTTCCACCCCCTTTAAAAAAACCGACCCGATTCGCGTATGATTCTCTCCTCATGTAGCGTGTCATCAATCGATTGACCTCCCCCGTTCGCCCTGAGCCCTGAGCTTGTCGAAAGGTCGAAGGGCAAAGTACGAGGACTCATACCCTCCACCTATTTCATTTAAGCCTTCCCTCACGTATGATCCTAGAAACGGCAGTTGGATCACAAAAGTCCGTGCAAGCGCTTAGGACCTGCGAGAAAATAACTTGAACAATCTCGCATCCAATCTTCGGGCCATCTTTGAACGGGCCTCAATCGAAAAACCCTCACCATAGCTGTGCTATGCCTCGAGTGTTTCTCAATCGTTCCGTCCAAATCAGACCCAAATCTTGGCGCGATATTGATCAAGTTATTTTCTCACAGGTCCTTAGGGTCCGTCACGAAATAACCGGGACAATTGGCCGAGACGATTTTGGAGCGAGCCAAGGAGCGAAGAGCGCGCATACCGGGAGTATGGAAGCGATGAGCGACGCTGGCGGAGCCCAAAAGCGTCCGGCCCTCCGGGGAGGCCCATCTTTGGCCCGGGGCAGCGTTGCTCCTCGGTCACAGAGCCCCGCTAGGCTCCCTCGTCGCGCCTTGCCCCAATCACAAATCTGGGCCTCCCAATTGTCCCGGTTATTTCGTGACGGACCCTGAGCGCACCAAGGAGCCTGTCCAAGATTAGACCGATCTACTGCGGGTGCGCTGGATTTGGCCAGATCTTTCGATCCTTTTCGTTAAATAGTCACCACTATTCGCCTCAAACGATCGAAACATCTGACTCAAACCAGCCCCCCCTCGTCACGATCGCTAATCTCGGACAGGCTCCTCGCACAATACAAAAATGTCTCATCACCACGGAGGGTTCGCGCAAGAATACCTTCCCCGGTTTGGGTGCTGAGACACCTGTCTGGCAAGGCGCGAGGACTGCGCATACTCCTCGTATGGAAAGGACGAGCAACGCCGCCAGGCGGGATGGATCGACGCCCAAACCGGGGAAGGTATTCTTGCGCGAACCCTAAGGTGACCACGACTTTTTGTATTGCACCATGCACACCAATATCTTACACGGCCGTTTTGCGCCCAACTGCCGTTTCTAGGATGATTCCTCCTCAAAGAGGAAGGCATTACACCATGCAAAAACTTTTCGTATCCTCGATGTTAGTCGAAGTCGAATCGCTCAAGGAGGTGCTTGAGCAAGAAGGCATTCTCTGCACCATCAAAAATCAGCAAGGGTCGTCCCTTGCAGGAGAAGTCCCCTTCGCCGAAGTCTTTCCTGAACTGTGGGTGGTCAACAACGACGATTTTTCAAAAGGCCAAGAATTCCTGGAGCACTGGCGGGAGGCACAACCGGCTGAAACTACTGCTTGGACATGCTCTTCCTGTGGCGAGTCCCACGAAAAAGATTTCACGTCCTGCTGGAAGTGCGGAAAGGAGCGTAATCTGAAATAAAGTCTGTTTCCCTTACTGACATTCCATGTTTGAATACTTCTCAAACATCCACTATTCATACGTGTTTTATCCGTTCTGCAAACTTCCTGTTTCTTGCTAGCAATCACATAGCAATCACCAGATTGAATTTCGCGCCATAGGGTTGTTGCCGAAGGGGAAATCACCATGGGGTAAGCCTCCTCGTCTTCACGATTCGGTTCCCTCCCCTGATCGTGGATAACGCTACCGATACTCATCGTGAGCCCCTGATTGGGCGATTGACCCCACCGGCGACTTCTGGGATACTGTTCCGTCAAGCCAAACAGGCCCTTTAAAATTCCTATTCCCGAGCATCCTCGGCGAATTCCATGGGCTCCGTTTGGCCTTTGTCATCATGTCCGCCGCTGAAAAACAAAAACGCAAGAAGCTGGGAATGATCCTCTCGGTCGTTTTCCTTTTCGCCATGATCATGGGGCCGGGGCCGGGCGTGTTGCTGATCAACCCCGATCCTGCCGATCCCAACGCGGTCTTCACTTTCATGGGCGTCCCCAAGGTCTACGCCTGGGGCGTTCTCTGGTATTTGATTCAGTTGGTGATTGTCGGTTTGCTCTACACCAAGGTCTGGGTGGCCGATGAGCCGCTGGCTGCGACGGCAAAACCATCCGGTGAACCGAGTCCGGCGGCCGAGAACCAAGACTGAAGCGAAGCGTCATGGAACAAGCAGCGGCAGATTCACTGGGCGCAGTCAGATACGTGGTATTGGGCGCCTATCTGCTGATGCTGCTGGCGTTTGGCGTCGCGGGATATCTTAAAAGCCAGAACAACGAGGAGGACTACTACCTGGCCGGGCGCGGGCAGGGTTGGTTGGTTTCGTCGCTCACGATCATGGCCACATTTTTCAGCTCCTTTGCGCTGCTGGGCGCTCCGGGAATGGTCTACAAGGAAGGCGTTGTTTTTACGTTAGTCAGCCTGAACGTGCCTTTGTCGGGAGCTTCGGTGTATTTCCTTGGGGCGCGCATCTCGCGAATCGGTCGGGCCAAAGGCTATGTGACGCCGGCCGATATGATCTGCGGCTACTACGGGGAATCGAAGGCTTTGCGGTTGCTTGTCGCGCTGCTCGGAGCGCTTTACGCAGTGCCCTATGTGATCATGCAGATCAAGGCGGGCGGAATTCTTTCGGAAAGCATGTTCGGAGAGGGCTCCTATGTGCCGGGAGCCATCATTCTGGCCGGCATCACGATGGTTTACATCATGATTGGCGGCATGCGCAGCGTCGCCTGGACGGATGTGGTTCAGGGGATGTTGCTGGTGGGCGGCATGTTGTTGGCGGGAATCGCGACGGTTGCGGCGTTGGGCGGATTCAGCGCTTTCTTTGCGGCAATTGCCGAATTGCCGCCCAGTTCGCTTTCAGCGCCGGGGACGACGGGCATGTTCCACCCCTGGATGCTGTTGACGATTGTTTTATTCACGTCCACGGGCTCGATGATTCAACCGGCGCAGTGGATGCGCTATTACGCCGCCGACTCGACGAACACCCTGCGACGCAGCGCGCTGATTTTGGCTGTTGTGCTCACGGCGTGTTTTCTGTTTGGCGTCATGCTGGTCGGGCTCGGCGGTCAGGCGCTTTATCCCCTGGCGGAGACCGCGACGGGTGTGGCCCCGCACCCGGCCGTGGGCGACTATTTTGACAATATCCTGGTCACGGTTCTGACCAATCACCTGCCGCAACTGTTCGGAGCCGGGAGCCTGATCGGCGCGATCGTCACCTCGCTGATTCTGGTGGCCATCATGGCCGCCGCCATGAGCACGGCGGACAGTAATCTCCACTCGCTGAGCGGCGTGGCGACCCGTGACGTTTACGATCGCTACATTCGGCCGCAGGCGAGTCAGTCGGAACGAACCTGGGTGGGGCGCATCGTCATTTGTGTTTCCACGGTCGTCGCGCTGGTCCTGGTGATCGTAGCGCATGCGAGGAGTCCGGATGATGATCCTCTGAAGATGATCGTTCAGCTGGGTTTCTTTGCGATTGCCTTCGCGGCGCTGTTGCTGCCTCCGGCGATCGACATCATGTACATTCGTCGAGGGACGCGGGCAGGGGCGATCAGCGGCATCGTCGCGGGGCTGGTCATTCTGCTTTTCATCAGCCCGTTTCTCCCGTCGCTGCTCATCCCGGTGTTCGGCGAAGAAGGATTGTCGGGAATGAACGGCTTGGTGGATACGATGACCGGCATGGTCGACCGCAGCGCCTGGGGATTGCTGGCCAGCGTGACAGTCTTCATCGGCGTAAGCGCCTATACCCGGAAGCCGGACGAGAAAACAGTATCCGAATTCAAGAGGATTGCGGAGGGAGACTAATCTTCCCCTGCATCATTTCGGATTCGGCGCGCGAGCGGCTCAAGGAGAAGCTTCGTTCGGCGGAGGCAGAGGATAAATAGCCTGTTTCCTGGCATTTTCCGGAGGTTTGAAGCGCCCGGGAATCTCGACGCAGGAAAACTTTCATTTTCTTGTAAGGAAACGGAGTTCTGTTCGACTCATTGACACCAACAAAAACAAAACGAACGTCGATTATGAACACAACGGAAACACTGGGATTGGATTTTGAGGCTCTGGTTGAGGAATATTATCAGCGGCTTTTTCAATTCGAAGAGGAAATCACCATGGGGTAAGCCTCCTCGTCTTCACGATTCGGTTCCCTCCCCTGATCGTGGATAACGCTGCCGATACTCATCGTGAGCCCCTGATTGGGCGATTGACCCCACCGGCGACTTCTGGGATACTGTTCCGTCAAGCCAAAAAGGCCCTTTAAAATTCCTCGTATAGACGCCCCATTGTCAACTTGAATTGTACTGGATTGATCCTTGAGCGGGATGTGACCGTGGACTCACATCCTCGTATTCGCGTGCTGGGTCACGCATAAAGAGTTGTCCGTGTTGGGGTGACCACAATCTATTCTCAGCGGCTTTCCTTGCTAAGGAATTCACGTGGGCTTCCCCATCTCTGTCTTCTCCTCCGGATCAACCAGTGGACTCAAGCTGACAACATCGTTAAATGGCTGTTTCATCTCTGGATGATTGTCTAGGCGGCCACGTTGCGAAGTGATTCCAACACAAAGCCCACCATTCCCCGAGCGCAGGCCACCTTGACTTTGTTCGGATGCTTGCCGGCAAACCGCAGCCGGTTGCCTTTCTTATGCAGTCGCCGTAAACAGCGATCCGCAATCGCCACATAGTCGGGGGCCGTATGGGCCCGTCGGGCCGTCAGCTTCGGGCTGATGATGGCGGTGCGGTAGCCGCGTTGATTCGCCTCGATGAAGGCCGTGCGGACAGAGCGATGGCCATGTTTCGTGATGCCATACCGATGGTGGGTGCCCCCGGAGGAATATTCCCGGATATCCATGCCCATCCAGGAGACCAGTTGGCGGGGGTGGGCAAAACGCTTGATGTCCCCGATTTCCGTGATCATCGTGAAGGCAAAGGGCTGTTTGATCCCTTTGTAACACGTCAAGGCGTGCACCGGTTTCTCATAGCGTGGCGTGGTGGCCAGCTCCTCGATCTGTTGGTCATAGCCCGCCAGGATGGTGGTCAAACCGTTCAGGTGCCGCAGCAAGAGCTCCAGGTTGACTTTCAGACTCCCGGACGTGGCGGTGATGGTCCGCTCGAGCCAGCAAAAGTGATGGGTGGTCCAATAGGTTCGACTGTGGGTCTACGCCTTGTCATGCACCCCATTGCGGCGCAATAAGGCTTGCCAATGCTTGCGCAGGTCCGTTTGCTGCTCGACCAGCTGCTGGCGCGTGCGCAGCAGATCCCGGTCTTGTTCCTGTGCCGGCTCGGGAATACTGATCAACGTGAGCAGGCCATGGGCGTAGAATTGGGCCAGTTGCGCCGCATCAATGCGATCGGTTTTGATCTGTTTGCTGCGAGGGGGGGGATACTCGTCGGGGCCACCACATCACAATGATACCCCTGTTCGGCTAAATCCCGTTGCAGGGTATAACCAAGATAGGACGCTTCATAACACAACCTGACCGCGCATCCAGAAAAATGTTTGCCCAGCTTCTCAAGCTGGCTGTGCAAGCCCTTCAATGTCGGCCGACATGTGAAATCAAGGCCTTCACCGGTGGTTGTGTGCAAGGCCGAGCCATGGTACTGGGTGTCATCGACATCAAGGCCCACGTAGACTATACTCTGTTTCATAGACGCCTCCTTGGGTGTATGTGGTTGCAAAAACATAGCTGACCACGTTGAGGTATCCATCATTGATGGTAGCCCTCGTTCCTGTTAGAAAGGGGGGGCGTCTATATCATCTATTCCCAGGACTTCTCCCTGCCATTGATTATTAATGATCCAGAATTCACCAAACGTGGAGCCTTGGCCTGCCAAGGGCTGGGCTTTTACAAACCAGCTTATGAATCAGCCACCCTTGCCGCACGAATTCTGCTAGGGGAAAATCGGATCATACAGAATATATGGTTCTATCCTGCCGCCATCCAATTCTGGCCACATGGAGTTTCTTGGCCATGGCGTTGCTTCCTGTGAGCTTTCTTGCTTGTGTCGCTGCACGATCGTATCGTGCCCTCTTCCCACGGACCAAGGGGCTATGACGCCAGGAAGAGGCAGCATGAGATGCTGCAGCGACCTAAAAATACAAGACGACGCCATTCGCTCAAAAGGAGAGGCGACATACCCCACGAGGAGTGCCATAAATTTATGTGCACCTGATCGTATTGTGCGGCCAGAACCCTACATTCTGCATGATCCGTCTTTCCCTTTCCACCCCCTTTAAAAAAACCGACCCGATTGCGTATGATTCTCTCCTCATGTAGCGTGTCATCAATCGATTGACCTCCCCCGTTCGCCCTGAGCCCTGAGCTTGTCGAAAGGTCGAAGGGCAAAGTACGAGGACTCATACCCTCCACCTATTTCATTTAAGCCTTCCCTCACGTATGATCCTAGAAACGGCAGTTGGATCACAAAAGTCCGCGTAAGCTCTTAGGACCTGCGAGAAAATAACTTGATCAATCTCGCATCCAATCTTCGGGCCATCTTTGAACGGGCCTCAATCGAAAAACCCTCACTATAGCTGTGCTATGCCTCGAGTTTTTCTCAATCGTTCCGTCCAAATCCGACCCCAATCTTGGCGCGATATTGATCAAGTTATTTTCTCGCAGGTCCTAAGGGTCCGTCAGGAAATAACCGGGACAATTGGCCGAGACGATTTTGGAGTGAGCCAAGGAGCGAAGAGCGCGCATACCGGGAGTATGGAAGCGATGAGCGACGCTGGCGGAGCCCAAAAGCGTCCGGCCCTCCGGGGAGGCCCATCTTTGGCCCGGGGCAGCGTTGCTCCTCGGTCACAGAGCCCCGCTAGGCTCCCTCGTCGCGCCTTGCCCCAATCACAAATCTGGGCCTCCCAATTGTCCCGGTTATTTCGTGACGGACCCTGAGCGCACCAAGGAGCCTGTCCAAGATTAGACCGATCTACTGCGGGTGCGCTGGATTTGGCCAGATCTTTCGATCCTTTTCGTTAAATAGTCACCACTATTCGCCTCAAACGATCGAAACATCTGACTCAAACCAGCCCCCCCTCGTCACGATCGCTAATCTCGGACAGGCTCCTCGCACAATACAAAAATGTCTCATCACCACGGAGGGTTCGCGCAAGAATACCTTCCCCGGTTTGGGTGCTGAGACACCTGTCTGGCAAGGCGCGAGGACTGCGCATACTCCTCGTATGGAAAGGACGAGCAACGCCGCCAGGCGGGATGGATCGACGCCCAAACCGGGGAAGGTATTCTTGCGCGAACCCTAAGGTGACCACGACTTTTTGTATTGCACGATGCACCCCAATATCTTACACGGCCGTTTGCGCCCAACTGCCGTTTCTAGGATGATTCCTCCTCAAAGAGGAAGGCATTACACCATGCAAAAACTTTTCGTATCCTCGATGTTAGTCGAAGTCGAATCGCTCAAGGAGGTGCTTGAGCAAGAAGGCATTCTCTGCACCATCAAAAATCAGCAAGGGTCGTCCCTTGCAGGAGAAGTCCCCTTCGCCGAAGTCTTTCCTGAACTGTGGGTGGTCAACAACGACGATTTTTCAAAAGGCCAAGAATTCCTGGAGCACTGGCGGGAGGCACAACCGGCTGAAACTACTGCTTGGACATGCTCTTCCTGTGGCGAATCACACGAAAAAGACTTTACGTCCTGTTGGAAGTGTGGAAAGGATCGAGATTCACTTTAACAAATGCCCATAGATTTGCACAGGATTGAGATCGACAAGATGAAGGAAAAAAGGTTTCAATCCCGCTAAGGCCGCCGCTGTACATCCAACTGACGCTCTACTAACATCATATGCGCCTCAGGAGGAAGACGAGACACAATATCGCCCTCAATCATTGCATTCTCACGAACTTGGGCAAAACCTAATGGTAAATGAAATGCATTGAGAACCCAATAGGGACTAGAGGCCATGAGGAACAACTATGGTAGATGTTTCAAAGTGGAAATTGTTCAGGATACCGTTGGTGAACCGATTGCAGTATATGGTCCGCTGCGGTCAAAGCTTCTTCGGCTTCTGCTTGAGACACATGCATCTCCCCTCCATAGTCTCCAGTGGATCGAAGGTTCAGCAAGAAAGTGAATTCCTTGCCTCTTTCAATAGACCACTGACCTGTCTTTATATAGTCCCGGTGGAGAGCGACTTCCAAAGCAGAATGTCTTGAAAAGGTTTTCCCCTCTAACGCAAACAAGGCAGATATTGCATAGAACGCGGCGTAATAGGCACGGGACGCGGCGGCATCAGGATCGGAGGCAATAAGGTCTTTTGTGGTTTGCAGGGCCTGGGTAGCACGGGACCAGAAGTCAGAGGCTTCTACGCTCACACCAAAACTCCCTCCCGCTTTGCATTTCGGTACAGGGCAAACTCTCCAGCACGGTATGTCTCAACATTTACAGGTAAGGCATGAATGAGTTGATCAAATTCCAGTTGCAAAGGATAGACAGCATCGATAACTAAACGGAGATCTTCTCCGAGCGATACGGGAGGAGACAACAAGACTAAGATATCGATGTCACTATGAGACGTGGCCTCATTCCTCGCTTGTGAACCATAGACAAGCATACCCTGCAGCCGAGTCCCGAACACATCTGAGAGACTTGCTTTTATGCGAGTTAAAAGATCTTGAGACACAAAATTTATCATTTCCTTGTTTGGCATATTCGTCTTTGAGTTATAAAGCGAGGATACCAGAGTTACAACATTCAAACAATTAAAGAGACGAGTTGACTCATTCTGATATGCTACAACATTCGAAACATTTTGAAGCCTAGCTGAGGTATTTGGAATAAAGATCCCGCATAAACTGACAGAGAATTCAGAGGACAAAAGAAATGCTTAAATCTCCCTAACCCCCGTTTCCAAAGGGGGGACCTACGTGGGTACCCTGCAGCAAACTTCGTGGAATAGCCAGTTTAAACAATCACGAGTTTTTCCACAGAACTAATTTTCAATGAAATTTTCCCACCAAGGGAAAACTAGTTTTTCCCTAATTCTTCCAGCGCCATTCGTTTGAGTGCCCGAAGATCTAATTTGCCCGTTCCTAAAACCGGGATCTGTTCGACTTTGATGAAGGCGTCTTTTCGGGGGATGAATAAGTTCGGCAAGCCACTTTCGGATAGTTTGACTAACATGTCGGGGATCGCCGATTCATCTATGGTATGGAGAACAACGAGTTGTTCACCCTTCTTTTCATCAGGAATTGACGTTACAGCTAAGACCTGCGTTTCGGCATTGACCGCTTGATGCAGGGCCTCTTCAACCTTTCCATGCGGCACCATTTCTCCGGCGATCTTGGCAAAGCGGGATAGCCGATCAGTAATGGTAAGGAAGCCATCTTCATCGAGCATCCCGATGTCTCCGGTGATATACCATCCCTCATACATCGCTTTAGCAGTGAGATCTTCACGCCCAAGATACCCGTGCATCACATTGGGCCCTTTTACCAGCAACATACCCGAGGTCCCAATGGGCAAGGGTTCAAATGAATCAGGATCCACGATGCGCACAGACACACCCGGCAAAGGGCGTCCCACTGTCCCACGCCGGGAAGCCGGTTGGAAAAACCCGGCGGCACGGAAGTCCGGACAGTTCACCGCAATCACAGGAGAACATTCGGTGACACCGTACCCTTCAATCGGACGAATGCCAAACTTATCTTCAAACGCTTGAGCAAGTCGTTCCGAGAGTTTTTCTGCTCCAGTCAAGATCACGCGAACCGATCCAAACTGGTCTGGTGTGCATCGCCGTAAGTAGAGTTGCAAAAATGTGGGCGTGGCAATCAACACCGTCACTCGCTGCTTTTTAATCAATTCTCCAATCGCTCCGGCATCGAGTGGTGTCGGATGATAGACCACTCCCACACCATGATTGACCACCAGCCAAATGGTTGCGAGATACCCGAACGAATGAAAGAACGGGAGAATGCCTAACAGCCGATCGTTCGGCTCCAAATGAAAGATCTGCGCCACTCCCTCCACATTCGAATCCACGTTGAAATGACTGAGCATAACGCCCTTGGGCTCTCCAGTGCTTCCACTACTGAAAATGATCGTGGCAAGATCGTCTACTTGCGGCCGAAGAGTCACACCCACAGCCCGCTCTAACCTGGATATGGGTGCGAAAAGCGCAAGCAGCAAGGCCGTGATACGCTCGGACGTCCCGATAGTTTTTCGCACCTCATCGATCCAAATAATCTTTATCCCCTCGGGGATTTCAAGGCCGGCTTTGTCCATAAACAACTGACTCGTGACGATGGTTTCCAACTGCGCTTGCTTGGCAGCGGATTCCATCCCGCTTTTCCCGGCTGTGTAATTTAGATTGACCGTCGTGCGTCCGGATAACGTCGCGGCTATATTGACCAACACTCCACCCACGCTGGGTGGAAGCAAAATACCCACGGTGTACTGATGTTCCCAATGCGGACGAAACGCACGGGCTAAGGCAATGGCCCCGATTAAGGATTCAAGACACGATACTTTGGGACGGGTCAAGTCAGAAAAGGCAAAGCGAAAGGGATGCCGTCGCGCAGCTCGAACAAACGAATGATGCAACGGTCGCCGATGGACTTTGCGATACGCCCAGGCCTGCTCGCCTAACTCTTGCACGACGTTTCGCACCTCCGCGGCTGTGATCGTGGGCGGTAAAGCCGTGCCATACGATATTGTCACGGGATAGGGAATCTGTTCGGGCCACTTTGTCAGAAATTTTCCACCAATAAAACTAAAAATGCTGCCCCACACTCGATCGAGATGAACCGGAATCACCTGTGTCTCGCGGCCTTTTAGAATCCGTTCGAACCCTTGATGAAACGGAAGAAGATTACCTGTTCGCGTAATTTGGCCTTCGGGGAAAATGCACACGAGTTCGCCATCATCTAAATAACGACCGGCATTTCTAAGAGCGGACAAAATTTCCCTCGGTGTTCCAGCCGATGAAATCGGAATGGCCCCCATTATTCTGGCAAACCAATTCAAGAGAGGTTGTTCATAGTACTGCCGATCAACAATAAACCGGATAGGACGATCCACACTGGCCAACAGGAGCAACCCATCCACAAAGGAGACATGGTTGGGAACCAGCAAGGCTCCCCCATGATCGGGCACATGGTCACGCCCAACGACATGGAGTCGATACAGCGTATGCGTCACCAGAAATAACACCATGCGAATAAACGTTTCCGGCATAATCCACATCGCCCAAACGGTTAATCCGGCGGTGGCCACTCCGGCTGCTAGAATGATGGCACTGGCACTCAGCCCGAGAAACGCCAACGCGCCAGTGGCCAATGATCCAACCAGGACCCCGCCAAAGACAAAGATATTACTGAACGCGATAACCGCACCGCGTCGGTCTTCAGGGGCACGCCATTGAATCAATGCGTTGATCGGGACCACGATAAACCCACTCGACAATCCCAACCACGCCATGCCGATTAACGTGCCCATGAGCCCTGGACTTAAAATGCCAATGGCAAACAGACCGAAGGTTAAACCAATCGCGCCTAATGGGATATGTCCGACCTCCACCTTCGAATGCGACAACTTCCCCGCCAGCACGGCCCCGATTCCAATACCGATGCCAAAGGTGGCCAACGGCAAACCGGACAAAGAATCCGTCAACTGCAACACGGCCTTGCTGTAGACCAGGATATCTTGTCCAACCAAACTGGCGACCGTCCAATACCCCACATTCCCGAGAATACCTAAACGTAGAATTCGATCCGCTTTGACCGCATCCCACGCGCCTTGAAGCGTTGTGCACAGCCCACCTTCAGCCCGCGCACGCGGCACGGACGGAATGGATAGCGAATAAACCAACCCAACAAGAGAAAATACCAACAACACCGCCCCGGCTAACCACGGTGAGGCCCCAGTCATTTGCAACAAAATACCGCCCATGGCCGTTCCGCCGATGATGGCGAGAAAGGTCCAGAGCTCCAGTTGTCCATTGCCGACCGATAATCGTTCATGCGGAAGCAGCTCGGGCAAAATGCCATATTTTGCCGGACTAAACAGTGCGCTCTGTACAGCCATTGCTCCTAGAACGAGTAAGGGCAACAGTCCTCCCTCCGGATTCACAAAAAGCGCCAATGTGCCTAAGCCCATCAACACCACTTCTACCGCTTTCATAACCACGATGACCGAGCGCTTACTAAACCGATCAGAAAAGACCCCGGCAAAAATCGACACCACCATCAGCGGCAGGGCAAAAATGACAAAGGTCAGAGTCGTTTGAGCCTGTGCCGCCAACTCATACTCTGGCCCAGCTCCCATTTGTGAAGCCAACTGCTTCATGGCCAACAGCGCCACCATCAATTTCCAGGCGTTGTCATTAAACGCCCCAAAAAACTGGGCGATGAGAAGACCGCGGAGGGGGGAAGGTGAGGAAGTATTCATATTTGTTGAATGGGCCTGTTTAATATTGCAATCCAACAGCCAATAAAAGCTCCAAATGAGCCACGCATCGTCAGTGGGAGGGAATGTTCAAAAAAGCATGCCCTGAGTCTTTCCGAAGGGTCTATCCAGCAAGGCCGCAGCCATTTTGACGAGCGGAGCGTACTCATAGTACGTGAGCACGGCAAAAGGGCGAGAACGCCGCTGGCGGCTTTTTTCAACATTCCCTGAATCATTTTTCCGAAGATCAGGGTAGCCAAGTAAAGCGTAAACACTCAAGGGGGAGAGCCTTTTGAAATAAATTTCTACGGGAGCATACAGGATTGTTCAGAGGATTCAATAGAAGACACAAGGAGCTGATCAAGAATTCAGTCAGAGAGATACAGACTCCCATGATTGAGCAGGTCTAAGAGGAGAGAAAGATCTTCATCGGATCCGGAAAAATGATCAGAGCAAATATCTCGTATCGCACATAAAGATTTGATTAAATCCGCCTGTGTCTCCGGACATTGATAAAACCGGCCATCGACAAATAACCATGTTTCATTTCCATGTTCCTGAAAGGCAAAACGAGAACCTTCGTTTCGAATAAGTACACCGCCTACAACAATATGCTTGCGGACATCTTCAAGACTATAGGTATCGAGCACAGGATTCTCTTCTTGATATTTTCGCGTGGTCATGGAACGACCAAACCACTCCGCCACTCGGTCCTGGTCTTCGATATACTGGTGTAAGATTTGGTGGACTTTTTTTAAGGCACCGGGAGTAATCTGACCAGGGTGCGGTTGGGGCTTAAGATCTGGATCAGCATACCGGACTTCCTCACTCAATCTGTCACCGACAAACCCCGAAAACTCCCGAAGGATTTCTCCATGAGAAGGTGCGCGAAATCCAACTGAACAGGTCATGCAATCCTCACCAACAGCCACCCCGCTATGCCCCACACGAGGCGGGATATACAACATATCACCAGGCTCAAGAATCCAACTCGCTTCGGGTTGCCAATCGGTTAAGATCATCACGGGGGTATCAGGCCGACGCGGTGACTGTTCATCAAACACCCCACCGACTTCCCATTGCCGACGCCCACTCACCTGTACCAAAAAGACATCATAGTTATCAAAGTGCGGACCGACCCCACCGCCATCACCGGAAAGGCTGATCATCAAATCATCAACGCGCCAGGTTGGGATAAAATTAAACTGATCAAGAAATTTGGCGGCCTCAGGCACCCAGAAGTCTACCGCTTGAACGAGCAAAGTCCAGTGCTTCTCTGGCACCATGCGGAACGTCTCATCGTTAAACGGGCCATGAGTCATTTTCCACTTCTCGCAGCTACCATCATGGATGATCAGGCGCGACTCAACTTGATCCTCACAAGCGAGCCCCGCCAATTCATCCGCCGCAATAGGCGGCAAACATCCTGGCAAGGCCTTCCGCACCAGCAGCGGCTTCTTTTGCCAATACTTGGCCAGAAACTTATCGAGTGAGAGATTACCAAGAGGTAGGGAATTCATAGGGTTGAAAATTTAGATGAGTGAAATGTTAAAGGCCACAGAGTTAAAACTCCAATTGTCATTTCGACCAAAGGGAGAAATCTAGAACCCTTTCAAACAAAAAACTCAGATAGATTTCTCCTTCCACTCGAAATGACAAAAAGAGGATGAATTCACATTGATGCCTTCACCATCTCCACATGACGAATACCATCTTCAAGATACACATCTGACGCCCGAGTAAAGCCATATTGCCCATAAAACTTTTCGAGATAGTCTTGAGCCGAGATTCGAATGGCATGACCCGGCCAACTGGTTTGTATTTCCTTCAGCGCAACATTCAAAAGTTGATGACCAATCCCCTGACCACGCGCATCCTTCCTCACAACAAACCGGCCAAGACTCACCTCTGGAAAACTCAGACCCGCCGGAAGAATCCGTGCATAGGCAATCACCTGTCTAGATTCATCACGCCCTGCAAGATGCCGAGTCTCAGAATGTCGATCATGCTCATCCAACTCAGGATAGGCACACTGTTGCTCAACCACAAAAACATTCACCCGTAACTGAAGGACCTCAAAGAATTGACTGACCGACAATTCCTGAAAACTTTTAACATCCCACCGTAAATTATGCATTATATCGAAATCGTGAAAATCTCTTGGACCTATCTCAATCGTCGTTCTATATCCAAATCATTAAGATGGTGCCCTGAAATATAGTGGAATTTTATCAAGGAAACAAAACCTTTCATATCATAACCAGCCCAAATTGCAGAGAAACTGGGTAACCCTTGAGATCCCCCCTTTGGAAAAGGGGGTGAGGGGGATTTTCCAATCATACTGCTTCCTTTTAATACTCCCCCTGCTGGCGGGATTTTATTATGAATGGACAAAATATGCCTAGAGGCAACAAAATCTTGACATATCTAGATTTCTTCTTTAATCTTCTTAAATAGGGAAATCGACAAGTGCTGTAAGCTCAGGGGGACACTGATGAGACAGAAACTCGGCACCTTAATTGAAGAAAAAGTCATGCGCCTGGCCAAACGGCGAGCAGCAGAAGAAGGTCGGCCACTCTATGAAATCATCGAAGAAGCGCTCACCTCCTACCTGAATGGACAAGCATCCTCGCAAAAGGAGCGCGAGGCTGCTTATCACATGTTTTGCGAACGCCCCCTCAAGCTCTCGCGCGGACAGTTCCGTCAGATTCTAGAAGAAGATTGTTGGGATTGATGAATCTGGATCAAATCGCACCCGGAAGTCTTTGCGTACTGGATACCAACATCTTGTTGTACGCTGAACAGGGAACGTCACCTCAAGCCCAGCGCCTCCTACATCGCATTGGAAATGGTGAGGTACTGGGAGTCCTCCCCCAACCGATCTGGCAAGAGCTTTCCCATAAACTGATGTTAGCCGAAGCCTTCATGCTTGGGCATATAAAAGGTCGCCACCCTGCACGGCAGCTCTCGGATACGCCACAGCTCATTAAGAGTCTTGGGATGTACAAGGAGAAGGTCCGTGCCTTGATAACACTTGGCCTTAAGTTCGAAGCTTGCACTCAAAACGATACAGTCGAGACTGCCCTTGCCCTCCAAACTCAGCACGGGCTTATGACCAATGACTCCATTATCCTTGCCGTAGCCCTTCGCATCCAAGCCGATGCCCTCGTCTCAGCCGATAAGCGCTTTCATCCTATTAAAGACATTCTAGTTTTTAGCCCTTCAGATATCTAGAAGCCTGCCCCCAATTAACGATCGACGCGAGGTTGGGTAAGGTGTTTCGGTCATTTAACCTAGAAACGGCAGTTGGGCGAAAAAAAAGCCGTGTAAGAAATTGGTGTGCATGGTGAAAAAAAATTGACTGACCGACAGTTCCTGAAAGCTTTTAACATCCCACTGTAAATTATGCATCACTTAGAGCAAACCATGGAATCGTGAAAATCTCTTGGAACTACCTCTATCGTCTCTCTATTCCCAAATCAATAAGATGGTGCCCTGAAATATAGTGGAATTTATCAAGGAGACAAAACCTTACATCGCATACCCAAGACATTCAATGCACGAATTGCCGAAAAATTGAATATGAAATGGAAAGAGTCGGCTCAATAAACACCGACAAACTGGATCATCAGGTGAATATTGATGATGGTCGTAGCCAGCCTTTACTGCTTCCGCAGAAAGACAATATTCAGGTGGGACAAAGACTAAATGACAGGTTTCGCAAGAATAACATTTTCGGTGAGTGTCCTGATGATAGGCCTTATTTAGGTTGAGAGCATGACATAACAGACACATAGGCAATCGGCATAAAGCAAACGGAAAAAAGAAAACCGTGACTACTGCTCATCATTATTGGCACCAGATAGGCATAATAGAAATCATGAGTTAATGCAACACTCAACCCTATTCCCACTTTAAAACAACGATCGTCTCACCAGGCCGCTGAACGGAATCTCAGATGAGATTGCCATATCAGACAAGTACACGTATACTTTGTTTTAATATACGTATACGGAGATCAACATGAAAACCAAATTGACTGTCACGATTGATGAAGAATTACTCCCAAAAGCCAAACAGTATGCCCGTGCCCAAGGGCTTTCCCTCTCTCAGCTCATTGAGACCGCACTCCGTGACATGAGTACACAGAAAAATCCATCTTTCGCCAGCAAGTGGCGAGGACGGTTTACGCCCGCATCTCGACAAGATGACCGCTACCGACGACTGGCAAAAAAATATCTATGATTGTCCTGTTAGATACGGATGTCTTGATTGACATCGCACTCAACCGAACACCACACGTCGAAGGCTCCACCAAATTGCTAGAGGCTTTGGAAAATCGTCATGGCACAGGATTTGTCGCGTGGCACAGTCTTTCGAATTTCTACTATCTTGTGACGCCGACCAAAGGCGCCTATCAGGCCCGTGATTATCTCGACGATCTGATACGATTCATTGATATTGCCCCTGCCACGCGAGAAAGCTTTCACGCCGCTTGCCAATTGCCCATGAAGGACTTTGAAGACGCCATGCAAGTCGCCGCCGCCATGGCTTGTGGCGCCGATGTCATTGCCACACGAAACATTCGTGACTACGCACGCGCTCCTCTGAGAGTGGCGACTCCCGTTGCACTTGTAAAAGAGTTGGACTAGGAAAAATCCGTTACGCCTGAAACCAAAAGATTTTCGAAAACCAGAACCTTACCGCGAGAACCCAAACTGCTGGATTTTATATTTGGCACCGAAAGAACTGACCCTCATCCAAATGTCCGAGAATACCGAAAACATTCAGGATCAATACCTTAAGCTACTAATGGAAGATGATTCCTCCATACGGAGCCTATACATCAAGAGTTTTCCAATAGAAATATCTCAGTTCGTGGAAGGAAGGGGTAAGGCCCTTGAGCAATGGAAGGAATGGCGAGATACGGTAAAGACGAGTAAACGAGCAGCTTATTGCTCATCATATATCTTCGCCGCGATTACGCTTCATTTTACATCAATGAAGCTCTTCATATCAGGCTACCTAGCCCCTGCAGGCGAAACGCAACGACAAGTTTACGAATCAATTTGCTTAGCGTTTTTATGTGCTGATCGAAGATTAAATATCATAGACCAAATCGCTGAAAACAAATATTCTCTCAATAAGGCGTGTCGCGATCTATTGCGACACGGTAAAGATATGGGGTTAAGCTCAGGCCTTCTCAAATTTCTAAAAGGCAATATTGACTTTTACAATATGTATAGCCACGTTTCCATACTTACAGTGGACTCTCATGCAATGATTGATTACAGTGGATTATTTATTGGTCCATCATTTGATGGCAAAAAATTGGACCGATATAGAATTGAAGCACAGCGTCGAGCAAATTTGGCAGTAACCTTCGCCGATTTCGCATCGCGTGCCACAAATGTTTTAGCCACCAAGCCTATCAAGAAGATTGAGAGAAAAGGGTCCAGATTATCCAGGGTTTCATCCGAATAACTTCGAAGTTCCTCTGCTATCGTTACTAAATCTTGCAAGGCAAAAAAAAGAGCCCTGGCAAATTCCATTTGCCAGGGCTCGTCTGGTTAATTGGGCTTGGTTTAACCCAATGTCGCCAAGATGTTGTTCAGTGTGGCACTCGGGCGCATGCCGGCTTTCACTTTGTCTGGACAGGGGTGGTAATAGCCACCGATATCCACGGCCTTGCCTTTAACGGTTTTCAATTCTTCAAGAATCTTATCAATGTTGGCTTCAAGTTCTTTGGCGACTGGAGCAAACTTTGCTTTGAGGTCCGCATCGTCATTCTGTGCGGCAAGTTCTTGGGCCCAATACATCGCTTCGTAGACATGGCTTCCTGAATTGTCCAACTCGCCCAGCACACGTCCTGGTGACTTGCGGTTTTCCATGAGCTTGCCGGTAGCTTTATCCAGCGTAGCTGCTAGCATCTGAGCTTTTTTGTTATTTTTAAATTTACCTAGATGCGCGAAGGACTCGGTCAGCGCTAAAAATTCGCCCAGTGAATCCCAGCGTAAATGACCTTCTTTTAAGAATTGCTGCACATGTTTCGGGGCCGATCCGCCGGCACCGGTTTCAAATAATCCACCGCCATTAATGAGTGGAACGATTGATAACATTTTAGCACTGGTGCCCAATTCCAAGATTGGGAACAAGTCGGTGAGATAATCCCGCAGCACATTGCCTGTGGCGGAAATGGTGTCTTTTCCGTCTTTGGCAGTTTGGAGAGAAAGCTTCATGGCATCTACGGGCGCCATGATTTGAATGTCGAGACCGTTCGTATCGTGATCTTTTAAATAGCGATTCAGTTTTTCAATTATCTGCGCGTCGTGTGCCCTGGTTTTATCCAACCAGAAGATGACTGGCGTTGAGGAGGCTCGTGCCCGATTCACGGCCAGCTTCACCCAATCTTGAATCGGAATATCCTTGACTGTGCAGCAGCGGAAGATATCCCCTTTCTCAACATCCTGCTGAAGCAACACCTTGCCCGCACCATCAATAATACGGATAGTTCCCTTGCCAGAGGCTTCAAATGTCTTGTCGTGCGATCCGTACTCCTCCGCCTTTTGAGCCATCAACCCGACATTGGGCACACTGCCCATCGTGGCAGGATTAAATTCGCCATTCTCCTGACAAAATTCGATGACAGCTTGATACACGCCGGCATAGCAACGGTCAGGGATCATGTCCTTGGCATCATGTTCATTCCCATCCGGGCCCCACATTTTCCCAGAGGCGCGAATCGACGCGGCCATCGACGCATCGATAATGATGTCACTCGGCACATGGAGATTCGTGATGCCTTTGTCCGAATCCACCATCGCGAGGTCAGGCCCATTCTTCAGCGCCGATTGAATGTCCGCTTTGATTTCGTCTTGTTGGGCAGAGGGCAATTTGCCGATTTTGGCGTACACATCGCCCAGCCCATTATTAGGATTCACGCCAAGATCATTGAACACCTTTTCATGTTTCGTAAACACATCTTCAAAATACACCGTCACGGCATGACCAAACATGATGGGATCCGAAACTTTCATCATAGTGGCCTTCAAGTGCAACGCCAGCACCACATCAGGATCTTTCTTGGCATCTTCAATTTGGTCCTTGAAAAACTGACGTAACGCGCTGGCGCTCATCTTCGTGGCATCGACCACATCACCTTTGTCGAACGTGACCTTATCTTTCAACACGGTAGTGTTGCCGTCCGCACCCACAAATTCAATTCGCCCTTTTCCCGCAGATTGCTCGGTAATAGTCACCGACTTTTCGTTGGCAAAGAAGTCTCCACCGGTCATGTGCACCACATGTGTTTTTGAGTCCTTCGTCCACTTGCCCATTCTGTGAGGATGCTTTTGTGCATATTGTTTGACCGAGGTGGCGGCCCGACGATCCGAGTTACCTTGTCGCAACACTGGATTGACCGCGCTGCCCTTCACCTTGTCAAACTTAGCTTTGATGTTCTTTTCTTCATCATTTTGTGGATCTTCAGGGTAATCCGGGATGGCATAGCCGTGGGATTGTAACTCGGTCACAACCGCATGGATTTGAGGAAGGGAGGCACTGATATTCGGAAGCTTGATGACATTGGATTCCGCCGTCATAACAATTTCACCCAGTAACGCCAGGTCATCGGGTTGGCGTTGTTCCGGTTTCAATCTATCCGGGAATTGCGCAATAATTCGGCCCGCCAGCGAAATATCTTTCGTGCCAACGTTCACCCCAGCGGTTTTGGCAAAGGATTGAATAATCGGTAAAAACGATGCACTCGCCAGCTCAGGCGCTTCATCCACTTTTGTGTAAATAATATCCGGTTCTGCTGACATCGGTATTTCCCCCTTCAATAATTATTTGAGACAAGATATTTCATTCATTTTCTTGGGCCAACCCTTTGAGTTCTTCAAGAGGACAAGCCCTTGCCTAGCGTTCGAGCGAGCTATTTTTTAGCAGGCCCATTCCCGAGTTCGGCCTAAAACCAAATTGGTAGTGACCAAACCGATGTGAGTGTGAATAATTCGCGGCGATCGGGACACAGAACCCTGTATTCTAATGAGATTTTATTCCTGCCGCAATCAACCGAAAGGCCCATTTGCTAGACCGGAAAGACCCCAAAAAACGAGGGTCTTTCGTCCCGTTTAACCAGGTGCTATTTAGGTGAATAGATGGTTTATGGAATAAATTCGCAAACAAGTCAATTACTTCCGAATTACAATCGCATGTTGACCAGCCTGGGGAAATATGAAACGGTCCTTTTAGGCCACTGACCATTTTTCGATTTACCCTGGAATTTTAAGATCAAGATTTTTAATGGATTTTTGGCGCGCCCGGCAGGAATCAGTTCGAACCGCTTATTCGAAACTCTTGAAGAATGGAATTCTATTCTTCAGGGCACTTCGTTAGAATCCTATTTAACTCTTTGCTAATAAATGCCTATTTTTGATGTTTTTTATTGCAAATATTACAATATTGTAATATCCTATAAATAGTTTGGTAAGGAGAATGCTTTTGGCTAAGACTGACACGATCCGGCCTGTTGTATGGGTTGGAGATAGTAAAAAGCAACTCAAGAAAATGCCGGAAGACGTGCAAAAACAAATGGGCGGTGAATTATATCTTGCACAAAAAGGTGAGAAGCCGCCACACGGAAAATCCTTTAAAGGTATTGCCAGTGGAGTATTTGAAATTAAAGACGACTTTGAAACGAATACATACCGGCTAGTCTATGTCGTTCAATTTGGAACGCGTCTCTATGTTCTGCACGCGTTTCAAAAGAAAAGTACAAAAGGAATAGCCACATCGAAAAAAGATGTCGATTTGATTGCACGGCGCTATAAAGAAGCCCTGGAACTAGAAAAGGAGTATCCGTCATGAAGAAAAAAGGGAAAATAGAATTTGAGGAAAGTTCCGGCAATGTGTTTGCCGACTTAGGCTTGAAAGATGCTGATAGCCTGTTAATGCGGGCAGAACTCGGCTCTCAAATTCTAAAAATTCTGAAGGGCCGTGGACTGAAAAAACAAAAAGACGTGCAAGAAACTTTAGAAATTGGACAAGCCGAAGTCTCCCTACTGATGAATGCGCGGTATCATCGGTTTTCCGAAGCGCGGCTCATGAGCTTTTTGAATAAACTCGATCAGAAAGTGACCGTCAAGGTCAGCCCTCGGCGCAGAGGAGAAAAACTCCAAGAGGTAGTCTTTGCTTAACAAAAATTGTGACCGGCCATTCAAAAGCTTTGAAGATATTTTTCGAACCGCCCAAACACCATTACTATCAGACTTTTAAAGGATTTCCGTGAGGAAAAATATGATTGGGCATGCAATCGAGAAATAGCAATTTACTTTTAAATATCAAATGGTTAGAAAAATGGTTCTGTCGCAGATAGCTTGATGTGGTAGCATGAGGTCTTTTCAAAGGAGACCTGATATGCCAACGATATCCTTCAAAGGCCAACATTTTCAACACGACATGATCCTCCAAAGCGTTCGTTGGTATCTCGCGTATGCTCTCAGTTATCGGAATATTGAAGAAATGATGGCCGAACGGGGTTTCACTGTGGATCACAGCACCATCAATCGCTGGGTCCTTCATTATTCTCCACAATTGGATGCGGCCTTTCGACAAAAGAAGAAACGCATTGGCAATCGATGGAGAATGGATGAAACATACGTCAAAATAAAAGGCCAATGGACATATTATTATCGAGCGGTTGATAAGCACGGGCAGACGATCGACTTTCTCTTGACGGCCACACGAGATACCAAGGCGGCCTTACGCTTTTTGAAAAAAGCGATTGTTCAAAACGGAAAACCCAGTCTGGTGAATATTGATCAAAGTGGTGCCAACCAAGCCAGTCTGAACCAGTTGAATCGAGACCATAACAAACGCATTAAAATCCGCCAGTGCAAATATCTGAACAATATTATCGAGCAAGACCACCGACGCATCAAAAGGCTCACGCGACCGATGTTAGGCTTCAAAACCTTTTATGCGGCCCAAAGGACGTTAACGGGCATTGAAGTCATGGCGATGATCAAGAAAGGCCAGATGAAAACGTTGGTGGGAAACAAGAAATCTCCCGCAGAACTGTTCTATGCACTCGCTGCGTAGTACAGGCAATACCTCAAAACTTTTTCGTCTCGGTCGAGTATTTGCGACAGAACCCTAAAAACCGTCCTTTTCCGTGATGGCGGCGTTAGCCGCGTGCTCAAATCCTCATGTATTCGCTCATACACTCCGGTTTTGCGCGCGCGGCTTCCTTGCCCTCACAAACAATGCCTGGTTTGTAGAGGTGCCCTTCATTGACGGTTTTCCGCTTTGTGGTAGCTCTGAACCTTCTGCACTTGTGGCAATAAGCTCAACAGAAAGCGGCATGATCCCCTCAACCGTGAGCTGACCACCTGCACTGAGCCAAGCAGCTTATTGAAGGAAATTGCGAAAGATTTAAGGTTTTCGTGATAATGTCCCCCTTCAAAAAAGGAGAGCGGCCAGCGCCTTGGTTTTATTGACAGGTGTTGCGCGACACTTTACAGTGTAGGCGTGATTGAAAGCTTTAAACATCGAGGGTTAAAACGCTGTGTTGAACAGGATGATTCCCGTCGGTTGCCACGGGATATGGTCGAACGGATCAAATATATCCTGACTCAGTTAAATGCAGCCGAGCATATTGGTGACATGGCCCTTCATTCCTTTAATCTACATGAGCTGAAAGGCAACCGGAAAGGTACGTGGAGTGTTACCGTGCGTGCCAACTGGCGGATTACCTTCCGGTGTAAGGAAGGCCATGCCTTGGATGTCGACTTTGAAGATTATCATTGAAGAAAGGGTAGAACGATGAAGAAGTCAAAAATGAAAAATCCAGCACATCCCGGTCTAGGTGTACGGGTGGCCTGCTTAGAACCATTTGGCTTGAGTGTCACGGAAGCAGCTAAAGTGCTTGGGGTGTCCCGCACAGCATTAAGTGCTCTGATCAATGAACGGTCGGATTTGTCCATGGATATGGCAATCCGGCTGGCCAAAGCCTTTGGCGGGACTGCTGATGGGTGGATGCGGGTCCAGCATCAATATGATTTGGCCCACATTGATGAGCGCGCTAAACAGATTAAGGTGAAGCCATTTAAGGGGGATTTGGTTTCTGCTTAGCTTGTACAAAGGAACCGGAGTTCCCTGATCGAAGAGAATGCGCACTCACACAACCTGGGGTCAGATGTCACAAAGACAGCCAATAACTTTTTCAGTAACCCAACGTTTTCATCAATTCAAGCCGTCCCGAAACTTAACACATAACATAGTGTTTTTATTGATTCATTTGGCGCGCCCGGCAGGAATTGAACCTGCGACCCTCGGCTTAGAAGGCCGATGCTCTATCCAACTGAGCTACGGGCGCACACAAGAACAGAGTGGGTATCAACGTTGATGATTCGAGCGACCATGGCCAAGCCCGATCAAGATGAGGAAGTATGAAATTGGTCGGGGCGAGAGGATTTGAACCTCCGACATCCTGCTCCCAAAGCAGGCGCGCTACCGGGCTGCGCTACGCCCCGACTCGATGCTCTGTTGGATCTTCTGTCGCAACACGTCCTTGACTTTTGCCAGGGCTCGGCCACGATGACTGATTTGATTCTTTTCTTCAAGTGTGATCTGGGCCAGTGTTTTGCCTAACTCGGGAACGACAAATACGGCGTCATACCCAAAGCCATCGACGCCGGAAACAGTGTCGGCAATCGTTCCGTCCAACACCCCCTCGACCACATCGACCGAATCAGTTGGTTCGGCAAGGACGATCACCGTGAGAAACCGCGCGGCCCGCTTTCCAACAGGAACGCCTTGAAGTTCCTCAAGTAATTTCCGGCAATTGTCTTGATAGGTGGCATGCTCCCCGGCGTATCGTGCCGCGTAGACTCCCGGTCGCCCACCCAACGCATCGACCTCAAGCCCGGTATCATCGGCTAAGGCTAACAGGCCTGTATGATTGGCAATCACGGTCGCCTTTTTTATGGCATTGGCTTCGCAAGTTTCTCCATCTTCGATGATTGGAGGAAGAGGCTCAAACTCGTTGAGGGTTCGAAAGGTGATTGGCAAATCACCCAATAACGCGACTATTTCCTTTTGTTTATCAGGATTGCCTGTTGCAAGAACCAATTCCACCACGCGCCCCTATATCGTGACCAGATCTTTTTGCATTTTGACCAATCGTTGAATGCCATCCCAGCCCAATGCCAAAAATTCATCCAGGTCATCCTTCCCGAATGTTCCCCGCTCAGCGGTGCCTTGGACTTCCACCAAACGACCCTGCCCGGTCATGACTAGATTCATATCCACCTCAGCCATGGAATCTTCTTCATAACACAGATCCACTAAAGACTCCCCGCCAACCTTCCCGACACTTATGGCGGCAAGGTAATCAGTCAACGGAATGGCGGGGATTATCTTTTTGTCCTTGAGTTGGGCAAAGGCATCGGCCAATGCAATAAACGCTCCGGTAATAGAAGCCGTCCGCGTGCCGCCATCGGCTTGAATGACATCGCAGTCAATCCAAATAGTACGTTCACCCATCGCAGTCATATCCGTCACTGCACGAAGGGCTCGGCCCACGAGTCGCTGAATTTCCAGAGTCCGACCACTTTGTTTACCTCGAGAAGCTTCGCGTGGCGTCCGCTGATGTGTGGCACGCGGTAACATGGCATACTCAGCCGTCACCCATCCTTGACCTTTGTTTCTCAAAAATGGGGGAACTTTTTCTTCAATCGACGCCGTACAAATCACTTTCGTGTCACCCATTTCCATGAGGACCGACCCATCCGCATGCTTAATAAACGGACGCGTCACATTGACGGGTCGAATTTCATCACGCCGACGTCCATCCGTCCGTTGTAACCGTGCTGCACCATTCATTCAATACACTCCATGGTAAAAAAGAGGCCGATTATAGGGGTTGGATTCAGGAAAGATCAAATCAGCGGGGGACGACCTTTTGTCTGTTCGATGGTTACACCTGCTTGATCAACTTCACGGGTTCCCATTCGACGCTGTCGTACCACTTTCACACGCACAATCAGCAGCACCACGATCAACATGACCACCCCACCGACAAACATATTTTCATAGGGAAACACATATTCCATACCGTGAGAGTAGGTGAAATCCTCCTACATTCGCAAGTAGACCACGTCCGCCCTTGCGTTGACTGCCTTTGAGACAACTGCTAAATTTCAACCACAATTTCAACAACTTGAGTTCAACCGTATGTACGACCTCCGGACATTGCGAGATCAATTCGACTCCATCCGAAACCAACTCGGCCCCCGAGGGGCCGATGTCGCCTGGGCAGAATTGGAGAAATTACTCCACACCCGAAGCGACATGATTTCCCAGGTGGAAGCCCTTCGGCATCAACGGAAAAAGGGCTCGGAAGAGGTGGCACAACTCAAGCGAAACAAACAACCCGCGGACGATGCCATGGCATCGATGCGAGCCGTGGGCGACCATATCAAAACACAGGAAGAACAGCTCCGCACCGTCGAACAGGAACTCGAAAACCACGCGCTCCGAATCCCCAATATCCCCCATCATACCGTTCCCAAAGGGGCTCAGGAGAGCGACAATGTCGAAGTGCGCCGCTGGGGCGAGATTCCGGTTTTTTCCTATAAACCGAAACCGCATTGGGAACTCGGGGAAAACCTTGGCATTTTGGATTTCGAACGGGCTAGTAAAATCGCCGGCGCTCGATTTGCCATTGTCCTGGGCCTCGGTGCTCAGCTTGAACGCGCATTAGCCACCTTTATGTTGGATGTTCACATTCAAGCCCATGGGTATTCTGAGGTGTTACCGCCCTATTTAGTCAATCGGGCATCTATGATCGGGACCGGTCAATTGCCAAAATTTGAAAGCGATCTCTTTCAACTCAAAGACGACGATTTCTTTCTGATTCCCACGGCCGAAGTGCCCGTGACCAATATGTATCGGGATGAAATTCTCCCAGAATCCGCCCTTCCCATTCGGCATGTCGCCCACACCCCCTGTTTTCGTCGGGAGGCCGGCTCCTATGGGCAAGATACCCGCGGACTGATTCGGATGCACCAATTTCATAAAGTGGAGCTCGTCGTCTTCACCAAACCCGACCTGTCCTATGAAGAACTCGAGCGCATCACGAATTCCGCTGAATCGATTCTCCAATCGCTCGAATTGCCCTATCGAACCATGACGCTCTGTGCCGGCGACATGGGTTTCTCCGCAGCGAAAACCTATGACCTGGAAGTGTGGCTGCCGTCTCAAGGGAAGTATCGAGAGATTTCCTCCTGCAGCAATTTTGAAGCCTTCCAAGCCCACCGCGCCAATATCCGCTATCGTCCTCAGGGTGGAAAAGTCCAACCGGTTCACACACTCAATGGGTCGGGTGTGGCTCTCGGACGAACGGTCGTGGCAATATTGGAAAACTACCAGGAAGAGGATGGATCTGTCAGAATTCCCAAAGCCCTTCAACCGTATATGTATGGCGTCGAAATCATGACACCACCCAAAACGTAATTCGATCCCAATCCCGTAGCCTTTACACCAGGGCTAACTCGAAAATAATAAACTATTCAGCACAACAAGGTGAACACATGAAACACACAATTTTCTTCCTTATGATAGGAACCATGTTCATCGCGGCCTGTTCACTGCCCACCATTCAAACCTCCTGGTCCAAACCCGGGGCGCCACCAGGCGAATTTGAACGAGCCCAATCCGAATGCGAGGAGGACCAAGGCATCGCCGGATTAGGCGGACAAGCAGGCTTTGACGTGTGCATGAAAAAGAAGGGTTGGTTTCTCATCGAAGAAACTGTGCAATAAGGGTTCGCGCAAGAATACCTTCCCATGTTTGGGTGCTGAGGCCCCTGTCTGGCAAGGCGCGAGGGCTGCGCATACTCCTCGTATGGAGGGACGAGCCACGCCGCCAGACAGGATGGGTCGATGCCCAAACATGGGAAGGTATTCTTGCGCGAACCCTAAGAATGTTGAGGAGGGGTGCTAGAGTGGACGAATAGACCGGTCTTGAAAACCGGCGTGGTGCAAGCCACCGTGGGTTCGAATCCCACCCCCTCCGCCAACCAGTCTACCGCAAAATGGGCCTCTCTCCGCATTCCCAAAATACTCCTAACAAGTCGGCAGGTTAGGCTCCCTTGGAGCCATGCTTGACGCTCTCTCCAGCGATCATCACCCTCATCAATTGCCCATATTCATGCCGTTTTCTCTGACAGGATTTTGGCGGTGCCACTGTGCTGGTAGTTGTGGCACCCAGAGAGATTTTGGCCGAATTGCGCTCATCACAACAATGCTCTCTGGGAAAGGGGGTTACAAAGGTTCTGTCGCAAAAAATATTTTTGAAGGAAAAAAGAGCGAATTTCTCTGTGTTGCCAAAACGAAAATGGTCAATTTTGCTGGGGTTTTCTCACCTGGGACGAGATGAAAACCTGTATGGTTTCTCACAGTTTTGCTATTTGCGACAGAACCCCTATTTCTCTCACTTTTTTGACACCAGAGTGGGGGGAAAGCGAGAGAAACGCGCCTATGAGAAAATCCGTGAGGAAGTAGGCCTACCATCAGAGGAAATCCTCTTTCTGTCTGATGTGGAAGCTGAGCTAAATGCGGCGGCTGAAACAGAGTTCAAAACCACGCAGATCGTACGAGCCGGCACCACAACAGGAGAACGGCATGTGATAAGTCGAGATTTCTATGGTGTCACGGTTGAGGAATCAAAGGCATGAAAGGAATAAATACTCCCCCATCAATTCTATAGGTCTACACTTTCATTCCACTTACCCTAATCCCTTTCCTTACGTAAAACACCAATGCAGGTCAGGCCTTTCAGGAAAACATGTTTATGACACTTATATTTGGAATAGCCGAAACTGTCAGCACCCGAGTTGCTCATGGCTTACCGCCGGCAGAAAGTGCGGAGCGCTTCTTTGCCTCCACCAATGATGGGGTTGCCGTGGGCGAACAACAGATGATCGAACGTCTCCTGCTCACAAATCCGCAGGAGCGATGCTTTCAGGCCACGCTTGATCGCGGGTGGGTCATCACCAACTAGCGAGTCGGGCACAAAGCCGAGCTCACCGTCTTCGTTGATAATCGCATCACCGATTGAAAGCACCCCGCCGGCGGTGGGAAGTAGAAGAGCCGTCTCTTCGGGGCAGAGCACGCTGACTTCAAGAGCGCGCACACCACCTGGTAATTTATCACCGTGCCGGAAAGCGGTGACGTCAAGGCTGCCGTCGGCAAACTCATGCAACCCAGCCTCATGGCACCAGACCGTTACGCCGAAGGACTCGATGAACCGCTGGCAGTGGCGATCATGGAGCCGATTGGTCAGATAAATGTGCGCCGGGACGGGACGCACCCTGAACCACTCCATGCCTTCCTGAGGCGCCAGTGGATCAATGAGAAACGCCAGCCTCAGGGCCGAGACGTAGTAGCTGTCGACCTCGATGTGAATGTCGGGGTGAGAAACTCGCCAGTGATAAATGCCGGGCAGCAGTTTATTCATGAGGTTCAATTGGTATTGTCAATTTAAGTTGCACTTGGCAGACTGGACTGTATGAAAAATAAACCACCCAGCTACCAACGTCACCGTTTTCCCTCTGAAATTATTAGCCATGCCGTCTGGTTGTACCATCGTTTCTGCCTCAGTTTCCGTGAAGTCGAAGAATTGCTGGCCGAACGGGGCATCACCGTCACGTATGAGACCATTCGGCAATGGTGCCAGAAATTTGGGCCAGCCTATGCGCGGAAATTGAAGAAGCGACAAGGTCGTCTTGGTGATACGTGGCATCTGGATGAAGTGTTTGTGTCCATCCAAGGCGAACAGCAGTATCTCTGGCGAGCCGTGGATCAAGACGGCGATACCATTGATATGTTGGTGCAACGCCGACGCAATAAACACGCGGCGGTGCGCGTCTTCCGCCGCTTACTGAAAGGCCAAGGCCCGGAGCCGCGCTGGATGATTACCGACACACTCAAAAGCTACGGCGCCGCACACCGGGTCGTCATGCCGACCGTCGAGCATATCAATGCGGTCCACGCGAATACCCGAGTTGAAGTGTCACACCAACCCACGCGGCAACAAGAATATCATATGCGAGGGTTTTCTTCAGCAACTCACGCTCAACGGTTTTTGACGTTACACGGACTCACCCAGAATCTCTTTCGTCTTGGCCGCCACCTCATGCAGGCGGTCCATTATCGACTGTTGCGCACCCAGGCCTTTCAGGTCTGGGAGGAAGCGGTGTGCGCATAAGCAGCTTGACTTAGCTGGTTCAATTTGCCCATCGATCGTTAAGTTGACAATACCCTCCGAAGGAATACCGCCTTGTCCACTGTGAGTGGCAAACGTTGTACCCCAACGACGGAAACGTGCACGAGTGGTACGTTACGTTCACAGGCATCATCGGAGGTTCAGGAACGACCGTTCCAAAGATTGACATTCAGTTCGATAGCGGCATACGCTCATTCGGCGAGGGCGTGAGGACCAGGGTGGTTTCAAAGCTGTGCCGAATCCACATCAATTCGCGGCCGGGAGACCTTGGAGAGGTTTTGGTCGAGTTCGTGCGATGACCTAAGTCGATGCCCAGGTAATTTACGAAATCTAAGGCAGTAAACAGGATGCCAGCTAAATCAGGTCAAGCGGGCAATGCGCCCGAGTGGTTGAAGTCATATGCCGATGTGCTTGTGACGTTCGCTGATTTGGGGCCATGTTTAATCAAACACCCTGAAAACTATGCGGCGATGTCTCTGGCTGCCAGCCGTTTGAACCGGCTGGCCAAACTTCTGCTGACAACGAGCCTGAAGGGCGAGTTGTCCAAAGAGACAATCAAGCTCATCACGGACGGGATCATGCGGCAGCGTGAAATCGTTGACGCAATTGAGGCGCGGACCCTGGCGGGTGGTGCCGCGGGATTCAACCATTTTGACGACACCGATTTCTTCGATCGGGTGAGGGCGCTGCCGCAGGAAGAAGTTAACGCGCTTCTGCGATGTGCCATAGCCGACCCGACCACGCTCGCGCCCATGGACCGCATCAACCAAGCAGCACTGCTGGGTGGATTCGGCATCGATCTGGCTGCGATCGATCCCGCCACTGTCATCGGCTTCAAGATCATCGCAATCCTGATTCTCGTCTTGGTCGTAATCGCGGATCCCGCGCTCATCCCGTTTGCGTTGACTGCCCTCGCAGTTATGAAAGCGTACGATGAGTCAGGGGAATCGGACGAAAATGAGGGAGCGGGGGCAGGGGACAAACCGCCCACCGCCGCCGGCGGGGGAACTTCCGCACCGATTCCGCTTCCGAATGGCGGAACCGTTTCACCTGGCGATGGCAACACGGTCGTTGTGCTTCCCGATGGCAGCGTAGTCATCGTGACTCCAGGCGGACACACGGTTGTCGTGCGTCCCGATGGGTCCACCACGTCCACAGCCCCAACGCCGCCGCCATCAACACCTCCCCATTCGCCCGGGTTCGCCTACGACAGCCCGCTCGGAGGAGCAGCGGCCCCCCCCAACTGCGGTTCAACGTTCCGCATGAAGGGATTCGGGTGGGAACCAACGGCGTCCCATGCGGAAGCAGCAGCCCTGCGTCAAGCGAACACAGGCGCGCGCAGAATCTACCCGAGCCGCTGCCCAGCCGTGTTCACAAGCCACATAGTGACCCATCAGGAGCAGCTCCCCGATGGGACGTACTACTGTGAGATAACCGCATTTTACGAATGTAGGTAGACCACGGTGCGCATAGTCATTTCAGACGCCGTGTCGCCTGAGTGTAAGCGTCCCGAATGTCGTCCCTCGCAAAGGCGAGGCGCAGCAAGCATGGCTGCTCTTCGGCTGGTCTTGCACCAGACGTTTGGCGAATGACTTAACTACGCCAACAGCACTCGGATAGGGTTTTCAGGTATTGTCAACTTAAGTCGAATTGAGCTGATTTTCTACCTCGGGCCAGGAACATGAATGCTGAACAATCAATGAGTTATGAATTCGTGCTTTGCTCAATTTTTGGTCAAATTCACTTAAGTTGACAATACCCTGGCCAGTGAAGGGCACTCAGAGGGGAACTCGATTCACTCTCGCGAAAGGCTTGGGGGGTTGCTGAAATACTACTCCCGCGCGGCCGCATAAGTTTTTGACGAGAGGGAAATGCGCCATACAAATGTAAAAAGTGTGAAATCCGCCACCGACTTACTGCTCAATAAAACCTCCGAAGTCATATGGCGTCGCGGGGAAGCCTATGCGAATAGCCATAAAGTCAGCCTCCTCAAACGTGATGAAAAAGAAACGGACGCGGTGGCAAAAGGCACCAAGCCCTATGCGGTTCATTTGAAGTTTGCAGCCAACGGGATGAGCAGAAGCTGCACCTGTCCCTATCAAGGGGATGTCTGTAAACACATGGTGGCGACCGCGATTGTGTGGGATGAATGGCGTGGGCTAGCGCGGCCATCAACAGAAGACATTGAAACGGAGACGATTCCCCCTCCCCCGGTCACGCGAGCCCAGATTCACCCCGTGTTTGCCTCTCCGCTCAAGGCTGATTTGGACGTCTTGCGTCTGGCCTCTGAATCAAGGGGGTGGTCGCGACCCCATAGTCGCCTGCCGACGCACCCCACGTTCGAGACAAACACGGCTATTCCTGTCACACGTCAAGAAGTCCGCAAAGCCTTCCATGAGATTACACGCTGGACGAATCGAAACACCTATGATCCGTACTTTTGCGCGGGAGAGATGGCCGCGGCGTTTTGCGAGGTATTGAGAATCATGAAAACGCGGCTCCTCGTGACCTCACCGTTGGTGGCAGCGAGCGTACTCCGTGCGGCCCAGCAATTTCACTCTACCCTCGTCACGAGTCTTATTGATGATAGCGACGGGCATTGGCAAATCACCGAAGCGCATCTTCATGAGATGTACGAATGGCTCCAAGAAACACCGGTCCCTCGTCACGAAAGGAAGGATTTTGTGCACAAACTTCAGGAATTTACGGATCACAAAGACAACTATTAGAGAATGCTCGCGCTATTCGTCAAAAACTTGTCCCTTCTATTAATTCGTCCGCATTGAAAAACTTGAGTTTTTTAGATACCGCAAGGCTGGATGAGTTTTTTGACCATACGAGATCTGTCTAATCTTTGACAGACCCTTAGATCAAGAAGACGATTGTAAGCCACACGACAATCAGAAATATTGTAGTCTTCTGGATAAATGAAAAGAATGGAGGTGAAGATGATTCGGTTGCCAAAACCCACCGTGCTCGCAGTGATCATGACGCTAACACTTGGAGGAGGTAGCATGTCGCTGGCTTCATCTGATATTCGTCCCCTCGAAATGATCATTTCAGATTTGGAGAGACATATTGCCGAATTGCAGTTAAACATCTCTATGATTGAAAACCGGATGTTACATTTAAGGGAAACTCCTAAAACGAACGATTCCTTGATCCAACAACTTCGGGATTTAGATTTTAAAGGGTGGACACTCCATGAGGAACAGTGGAAACTTCAACTGACACACTTGCGATTTGCTGAGGGACTGCTAAAGGAAGTTCAGAAGACGGGGCAAGGTGAGTCACATCTGTTTAAAAAATGGAGGGAACATCGGCAACAATATGAAAATGATCTTGAGGCCTACCGGCACCAGCGACATGCCATCGAAGAACAGCGTTTACAAATAGAAGGGAAGATGATTGGCCGGTATCTTCAATAAAAGGGGAAACATTCATGGATAGTCCTCGACAGGTTTCCTTATCCCCAATGGTGTTGTTGGGAATGGCCTTCCTGATAGTAAGTTGTACGTCTGTCGATATTTTTTTGTTGACGAATAAAACCTTTCCCCCAAAGGGTTCCATTCAGGAAGTAGAAATTGTTGATCGGGAACCTCCATGTGCGCATATCGCCATTGCACAATTGAGTGTTGATGACAGTGCTTCCGCTGATTATCGGAGTGAACAATTCCAAATTCTTAAAAAAGCTGCGGCTTTGGGCGCCGATGCGGTGATATTTTCCAAACCCGAAAAACATATCGAACATGGGGTCATCTATGACAGTCCGGTGGTGGGCGGTCCGTGGGGAATGGGGTCTTACGGATATCCGGGATGGGGATACGGCACCGGATTTGGAATGGGATATGGCGCTGGGGTGGCGCTTCCCTATGACTATACGGTAAAAACGCTAAAAGGTATTGCCATTCGCTTTACGGATGTCAGTGGACCAAAGTGTTGAGTTCTTCGATGACAATTCTTTCTGCTCCCAGAGTCCCGAACCAACCATTCATACGACTTGTACTGTAGACCTGTATGGATCAGGTAGGTATCTCAGGCACCATCATTTCAATTCCATTCAACGAACATAAAATTGATGCGCTCTATTATCATATAGATAGAGATAAAGAACATGTTGACAATAAACCGGTCATCCTTCGTTTGCATGGGCTGTTGGGAAATCTGCTGGATGACACGGAACATGACCTTCCTCAAATTCTAGCCCAACACCGCTACTCCTCCATCACCATGAATACCCTCCTTGCAAACCTAGGGTTGTTCTTTGGTTTTGGTGTTTTTGACGATGTCATGCCACAGATTGATGCGGCATGTGATTTTCTGAGAAAAATTGGTTTTAAAAAAATTGTGATTGCTGGTCATGGGTTAGGTGGTTGCATGGCCATTCGTTATGGGGCCTTACGAAATGACCCGACTCAACACGCAGATATTCAAGGGGTAATTGCCATTTCCACCGCCTATTCCTTACCAGATACCATTCGAAAGCGGTGGGAGAAATTTGGAAGCAGGCCTTCTTACATGGAAGTGTACGAGAAGGCCAAGCACATTTTTCGGTTCTGTCGCAAATAGCGAAATGGTGAAAAATCCTATGGGTTTTTGTCCCGTCCCAGATTAGAAAACCCCTGTAATTTTGGCAATTCCTGTTTGCAAAATATGGAGATCAAACCTTTCAATACCTTCAAAAACGCTATTTGCGAAAGAACCGAAATTAGTATATGTATCAGCACAATTTGGACACAGGGCGTAAGAAACTAAAGTGGTGTTCTGGCTCTGGGTGTTGGCCTAAACGAATCATCGATAAAAGAATCACATAAACACAGAGCCTCATCGTTGCGGCGGTGGGGCTTTTTTCGTTTGACCGCTGGGCACAAGTGGCCCTTCACATAGGAGAAGGTGCTGCGCCACCCAATTCACAAGGGCTGCGAGGGGTATTGTCAACTTAAGTCAAATTTGGCTGATTTTCTACCTCGAGCCAGTAACCTGAATGCTGAACAAGCAATGAGTTATGAATTCGTGTATTGCCAAAATTTTGGTCAAATTCACTTAACTTGACAATACCCTACTCTGTGTTCATGACCCTGTTTATATTGAAATACTAAATTCAAGCATTAGGAGGTCCCAAACAATGCCCACGGTTTTGAATTATACAGCCAGCAATTTCAGCGCCGTTTATGTAGGCTTCACACACATAGCAAGAACGAGGCGGGATAATAATGCGTTTGCCTTTTTTTTTGGCGCCTTCATCCTGGCTATTGGAAGTTTGCTGATAGCGGCTCCGGCTCAAGCCGTCTGTCCCACGATTGTGAATGGTGAAACAGTGACCAATGATAAGCAGACCCTGCTTGTTGGGCAGAGCTGTACGGTTGAGAAAGGCGGCAAGATAGAAAATGACCTGAATTCTGTTGACCCCGGTTTTTTGGGTGATGGTATCTCGGGCAACGGCTCCAACACGATCATCAACAAAGGGAAGATTACGGTAGAGGGCGATAATGCAGCTGGCATCATCGTTGAGGACGACAGCACAGTTATTAATGAGGGGACAATTACGGCAAGTGGCGCCGGAGCATTTGCCATCTTCATTCCAGACGACAGCACAGTTATTAATGAGGGGACAATTACGGCAAGTGGCGACGCTGGCGCAGGCATTGTTGGGTCTAATTTGTCAACCGGCAACCTGATCATCAATCGCGGCGTCATAGCCGTGACAGGTGACAAAACTACAGCCGTTATTTTCTTTTCGGACAGCGAATTCATCAACACTGGCTTGGTAACCACCGCAGGGGCGGACGCCTGGGCTGTTGGTTTTAACAGTGGCAACACGATCACCAATTACGGCTCGATTATGACGACGGATGACGATGAGGAGTCATCGGCGATTTACACAGTAGCAGGAGATGACAATACGATCATCAATGGCGGTCTGATCAGCGCTACTGGCAGCTCTGCACATGCCATTTGGTTAAGAAATAGTAATTCTGCCGCAGAAAACAACGAGATTGTTCTCTTGCCCGGTTCGGTGATTATCGGCTCGATCCGGCTCGACAGTGATACCAACACTTTGACTGTGACAAACGGACTGTCCGTGGACAAGACGTTCAGTGACAGCGGGGCATTGCCCCACATCAACCCCATAGGCGCGCCGATGGTCATCAAGGGGTTTCGGGTCGCCGTTGTCGACCCGACCCTGTCCTCAATCTCTGATGAGATCATTACCGACATCACCAATGGCATCTACGATGCAGTCGACGGGCGGTTGGGGCAGTTGAACTCCTCATCATTGACAGGGACACAGTACGCCGCCAGGCGCCTAGGGCGCTTGCATGTATCCCAGCCATCGTCGACAGGAACACAGTCATGGGGGTATGGGTTCGGATCATACAGGGAACAGAATGGCAAATCACCTTCGGTCGATACCGACCACTGGGGCACTGGCCTGGTGGCCGGGGCGGACAAGCGTTTCAGTAGCGGTACGGTGGTAGGGGGCTTTCTCGGCGCTTCGGTCAATATGGTCGACCATCAGTATAATGCCCAGCAAGAAGATATATACGGCTATTTCGTGGGCGCTTACGGGAGTTTCAAGTTCAACAATATAACAATCGGCGCCAAGATTACCGGCGGCATAACCGACCATGACCGCGAGCGCGTGACCGCCAACAACCAGGATATGGACGATGGCCTGCAAACCGCGACCGCCGATTACTACGGTTTTTTTGTCGCGCCCGAGCTGTCTGCCAGCATCTCTCTGCCCGTGACAGATAAAATAACAGTCGAGCCGGGTGCATCTTTGCGCTATACCGGTTTCTTTCTTGATGGTTTTGCCGAGAGCGGCGCCAGTGACGAATTCGTCGTCGCAGACCGCGATCTTCATTTATTGCAAGGCCGCATACAGATGGCGATGACGATACCATGGGCCCAAAACAGCCAGTCCTACCGCCTCGTGCCAAGGCTTGGGGTGGAAGCCCGTTCGATAGTCGGTGGCGACAAGGTCAACGCGACATTGCTCGGTGAAAATATTGTTTTTAATCCTGGCGGTGAAGATACTGTTGTTGGCGGTTTTTCCGGCCTGGACTTCAACGGGTCTATCAACGATACGGTATCTCTTTACGGAGGGATGGAAGGGCTGTATTTAGACGACAAGAGCCTCGTCCTCTCCGGTGGGATGGGAGTAAGCGTCGCGTTTTAAAAAATAACGGATATTATAAACAACACCCGGTCTTTTGCTTGAAAAATACCTGTTGGTACTTGCCCAACTGGTTAATTATAGAGTGAAAGCGGTATGATATAAAATACCGAACATGTTGCTAATCCTACGCCAGAACGGAATGCCCCGTACTTTCCCTTTGTATCCTCACACCTATTCCAGAGAGACGCGACCTCATCAACGACAAAATATGGTATTGTCAACTTAACGATCGATGGGCAAATTGAGCCAGCTAAGCCGAGCTGCTTATGCGCACACCGCTTCCTTCCAGACCTGAAAGGCCTGGGTGCGCAACAGTCGATAGTTGACCGCCTGCATGAGGTGGCGGACGAGACGAAAGAGATTCTGGGTGAGTCCGTGTACCGTCAAAAACCGTTGAGCGTGCGTTGCTGAAGAACACCCTCGCATATGATATTCTTGTTGCCGCGTGGGTTGGTGTGACACTTCAACTCGGGTATTCGCGTAGACCGCATTGATATGCTCGACGGTCGGCATGACGACCCGGTGTGCGGCGCCGTAGCTTTTGAGTGTGTCGGTAATCATCCAGCGCGGCTCCCGGCCTTGGCCTTTCAGTAAGCGGCGGAAGACGCGCGCAGCCGCTTGTTTATTGCGTCGGCGTTGCACCAACATATCAATGGTATCGCCGTCTTGATCCACGGCTCGACAGAGATACTGCTGTTCGCCTTGGATGGACACAAACACTTCATCAAGATGCCACGTCTCACCGAGACGACCTTGTCGCTTCTTCAATTTCCGTGCATAGGCTGGCCCAAACTTTCGGCACCATTGACGAACGGTTTCATAGGTGACGGTGATGCCACGTTCGGCCAGCAATTCTTCGACTTCACGGAAACTGAGGCAGAAACGATGGTACAACCAGACGGCATGGCTAATAATTTCAGAGGGAAAACGGTGACGTTGGTAGCTGGGTGGTTTATTTTTCATACAGCCCAGTCTGCCAAGTGCAACTTAAATTGACAATACCATCCTGGGTACTCGTCGCGACCTTGCTCCGGCGGGAGGACGATTGACTTTGTTCTTTTCCAGCCTGCCGCCGCTTCTTACCTTGTTTGCGCGTGGGCTTCTTTGCCGAGGGCATAGTAACCTCCGCTTCGGACCCTGCCGATAAGTCTGACTCAGATTACCAACCGTCCGCAACCCTGTGCATGGCGAATTCCTGTTCGCCGCTGCCTGAGGGCCATTGAGCAGGTTTTGTCTTAGCTTTCTCCATTTGAGTTTTTTAACCCGTATGGTCAAAAACTCATCCGGCCTCCCTGTCCTTTCTATAAATTCATTCGCCTCGAAAGTCCATTGAAATTCTTAACTATTTGCAGACAATTACGAATTCGAGATCCACAGGTCATCAGCGTTCTTCCCGGTTCAGCACCACCCTTTGTAGTTCTTCTCGATACATTCTCTTGCGAGTTGTTCTGCCTCGGTGATTTGAGCGGAAGACATTTTCTTTTCAACTTTACCTCTCATCTTCCTCGCTTCCTCTCTTATCTCCCTCGCATAGTCCTTCCCTGATGATGCAGCAATGTTGAACCACATATGCGCACGTGCGTAGTCTTGGGGAACTCCTGCTCCCTTGGCGTACATCACACCCAGATTACTCTGGGCAAAGGCATGTCCCTGCTCAGCAGCACGGTGATACCACTTGACCGCCTCCAGATAGTCCCGAGGCACCTCCTCTCCCCTATGGTACATCACACCCAGATTGCTCTGGGCAGCAGCATGACCCTGCTCAGCAGCACGGTGATACCACTTGACCGCTTCCAGATAGTCCTGAGGCACTCCCTCTCCCCTGTGGTACATCACACCCAGATTGCTCTGGGCATCAGCATAACCCTGCTCGGCAGCACGTCGCCACCAGCGCACCGCTGCCTCAGCATCTTGGGGCACCCCTTCTCCCTTTTTATACATCACACCCAGAGCGTACTGGGCACGGACATGCCCCTGCGCGGCAGCACGGTGAAACCACTGTGCTGCCTCCTGATAGTCTTGGGGCACCTCCACTCCATTAGCGTACATTGCACCGAGATCGTTCTGGGCAGCGGCATATCCTTTTTCGGCAAGTTGTCTGAACTCAAGGAGAGCGGTTGCGTAGTCCCCCTCTGCATACGCCCTGACTCCCTTTTCAAATTCAGTATTCTCGCTCATGTTTGGTCTCGCAATCAGATGGACGAACAGAGTCAGCAATCGTTGTCACAAATATTAGACGGGAGATTGCATCAGCGTTCCTCGCTGCGAAAAGAGTGATCTTCTCGTATGGTCAAAAAACGGTTCTGTCGCAAATAGCGTTTTTGAAGGTATTGAAAGGTTTGATCTCCATATTTTGCAAACAGGAATTGCCAAAATTACAGGGGTTTTCTAATCTGGGACGGGACAAAAACCCATAGGATTTTTCACCATTTCGCTATTTGCGACAGAACCGGCACAGAAGCTAGCTATTACTGTTATCCAGGCCCAGCTAAAACCGTCTGCATCAGGGATGATGCAAGCACTCAATCGATTCGCGCAAACACCGCTTTTAGATAGTCCATTTCTGGCATCGCCGCATTGACTGGATGGTCTGCGCCCAGCCCACCTTGATACACTATCGATGTACTGCGGCCCGCCTTGTATCCCGCAGTCTGCACTATCCTTGTCAACGCATCGCGCTGCAAGTGCAGAGAGCAAGAGGCGCTGACTAACAAGCCCTGCTGGTCCAGCAGTTTTAACGCTAGCTGGTTAATGTGATGATAGGCTTTTTCACCGCTGCGCTGGTCCTTGCGATGCTTGATAAAAGCCGGCGGATCGAGAACAACCACATCAAACTTTTCACCGCGCTTCTGCAGTGCTTTTAATGCGTCGATTGCCGGTGATTTTAGCGCCGTAAATTGCTTTTCAAATCCCGCCTTCGCTGCGGACTCGCTGGCCAGGCTTAGCGCGGGCCCGGAACTGTCAACGCAGCACAGCGATGCCGCTCCACCACGAAGCGCCTGTAAACCCCAAGCCCCCAGATAGCTGTAGACATCCAATACACGTTTGTCCCTAGCGTAACTGGCCAGCAGCGAGCGACTCTCCCGATGATCGTAAAACCAACCGGTTTTTTGACCACCCATAACCGGGACCTTAAAAGTCGTCTCGTTTTCGATAATATCGACATACTCTGGCACTTCACCGTGAACAACTTCGGTACGCGATACCAGGCCTTCCGGTTCATTGTCGTTTTCATTGCGCAACAAAATCCCCGCTGGAGCAACCACATCGACCAGTGCGCTCACCAGGATATCGAGCACCGCCATCATTCCAGCCGTAGTCACCTGCATGACCAACACATCGCCATATCGGTCTACAACCAGGCCGGGCAGAGCATCCCCGTCGCCATACACCAGCCGATAAAAAGGCTCTTTATAACAGGATTCTCGCCACTTCAACGCCAACTCCAGTCGCTTGCCTATGAACGGGTAATCCAGCGCCTGGCCTGCTTTTCGACTAAACAAACGGCCACACAGAAGTGTGGGGGGATTGAAGTAAGCGCTCCCCAACACTTCCTGGTTGGCATTGAGCAATGTTCCCACCTGGCCTGCGGCCATCGATTTAAAGCCACTTCGCTCAATATCGATCTCATTACTGTAGACCCAGCAATGGCCATGTTTAATTCGACGATCGGATTTGGGCTTTAAACTAATAACAGGTAAAGCAGTCGTTTGATGTGAAGGCATAGAGGACTCAGGAGATAAAAACTTACCGGAAAATTATCCTGAAAAACGCCGTTGGGAGCGAAGAAGAGATGCAAGCTGTTGACAGGCGTAGGAAAATTTTATAACTCGTGCTCACCTCATGGGCGACGTGAGCTGGGGCCCGATAAAATACTGATAGCGTACTATATGCATTTCAAAATAGGCATTTGAAAATTTTCCTGGCACACCAATGTTTGGGTGAGCGCTTGGTTGAGCCAAAGCATTTTCCAGAATCATGGCTCGCCACCATACCTATATCAGCTTGCAAATACAAAGCCTTTAGACCAAGTCCGTCCGTCCAGCCGGTTCAACGTGTCGCGAGGAACTGAACTTCTCTAAACAAGCTTCTCTAAACAAAGATTAACTGGAATTACCCGCACCGGGCAATTAGTCTAATAACAATATAGTAATGGATCTATACCTTTGTTAGGCTTCGCCTTGAACATGCCGGGTTAAGCCCAACACTGAATCCAGGCATTAAATCACCAGTACGGAAACCCATTTCAGCCAAAAGCTGCATCGCATTACCGAATGTCATCTCCATACCCCCATAGACAATAGCCAGAAACAAGCCGAAGTAACCCGAAAATTAGCCGAGTCAAAACGTAATCGGGAATAGGAATTTTAAAAGGCCTTTTTGCCTAAACCGGAAAGTATCAAAGACCCCGTTGCGGAGTCAATTTGCAGACGTTACCGTCTGAAAGGCGGGAGTTCCACGGCGAGATGGTGCGGCAGGGCCCATTTTCCCAGGATCGGGTCAACCTGTCGTTCCATTGTGGTGTGGGAGTGGGGGAACTGGGCAAAGGGGGAGTGTCGGCTCCGACACTGAACCGGAATCCTGGGGGAGCTTAGGCCGTTTGTAGGAACGGGTCGAGCCGGGCCGGGGCTCGTGGTGGAGCGCGGGTGGGCAAGCCCAGGTGCGCGAGAATCTTGGCAATCACGGTGGGATCTTCAATAGCCGCGAGGATGGTCAAAGGGCCGCCGCACTGCGGACAGGTGGTGATGTCGATGGCGAAGATTCGCTTGAGTAATTGCGCCCAGCTCATGCGGGCCCGCGTGGAGACCGAGGAGAGCTCGCTGTTCCCATCGACGAGGTTCGGCACCGGGGCGGCCTCGGAAAAGTATTAGTCAACAAAAGACTTGACCCGTACTTGACCCGTACTTGACCCGTACTTGACCCGTACTTTCCTAAAGAATTCCAACAGCTTAGGGTGAAAACATGGGGGGAAGATCCGCCAGTGCAAGTTTAGATAAACAATCGGATTCAATGTTTCCTTGTGCCCGCAGGGAAGTCGGGATAAAAATACCGCGCGCTTCATTTTAGGGTTCGGTCCTACTTACCGTTCACATCCGTGAACATACACCATTGAATTAGCTTTTCAATCGATGTTAATAATACTGAAAGTTTTAACTTGGTCCGCAACAAATGAACGAAACACCTCAAACAAGAATCAACAAGTACCTCAGTGAAGTGGGCTATTGCTCAAGAAGAGCTGCGGACAAGTTGATTGAAGAAAGCCGAGTAACCATCAATGGCAAGGTGCCAGAAATGGGAACTAAAATCAGCGAGGGAGATGAAGTGCGAGTTGACGGTAATTTAATCTCCACCCCTAAAGAAGAATTTGTGTATATCGCCTTCAACAAGCCAGTAGGCATTGTCTGCACCACAAATACCAAAGTAGAAAAGGACAACATCATCGACTTTATCAATTACCCCAAACGTATTTTCCCGATCGGTCGATTAGACAAACAAAGTGAAGGCCTGATCTTCCTGACGAATGACGGTGATATCGTTAACAAAATTCTCAGGGCCAGAAATCACCATGAAAAGGAATATATGGTCACGGTCAACAGACCAGTCACCAAAGAGTTTATTGAAAAAATGAGTAATGGCGTCTCGATTCTTGACACCGTAACACGCAAGTGTGAAGTCAAGCGGCTCAGTAAGTTCAAATTCAAGATCATTCTCACTCAAGGCTTGAACCGTCAGATTAGAAGAATGTGTGAATACTTGGATTATCGGGTCACTCAATTGAAACGGGTAAGAATTATGAATATCTCCCTGGACATGCCTGTTGGCCATTGGCGAGATATCACGGAAAACGAATTAAAGGATATCCACCGTTTGGGCATGTCCTCTTCTAAAACACATGACACCTAACGATGCGGGTTATAAGTAGGGCTTTCTGAAAAAAGATTTCTAATTATCCGTTCATCATCCAGCTATCAATTGGGAGAATAGGAATTTTAAAAGCCATTTTTGACTGAACCGCAAAGTACCAAAGACCGCGTTGTGGGGGCAATCTGGAGACACGGCCGTCTGACCTGCGGGAGTTCACCTTCCGCAGAGGGTCTGAGGGTATTGTCAATTTAAGTTGCACTTGGCAGACTGGGCTGTATGAAAAATAAACCGCCCAGCTACCAACGTCACCGTTTTCCCTCTGAAATTATTAGCCATGCCCTCTGGTTGTACCATCGTTTCTGCCTCAGTTTCCGTGAAGTCGAAGAATTGCTGGCCAAACGTGGCATCACCGTCACCTATGAAACCGTTCGTCAATGGTGCCGAAAGTTTGGGCCAGCCTATGCACGGAAATTGAAGACGCGACAAGGTCGTCTTGGTGATACGTGGCATCTTGATGAAGTGTTTGTGTCCATCCAAGGCGAACAGCAGTATCTCTGGCGAGCCGTGGATCAAGACGGCGATACCATTGATATGTTGGTGCAACGCCGACGCAATACACACGCGGCGGTGCGCTTCTTCCGCCGTTTACTGAAAGGCCAAGGCCGTGAGCCGCGCTGGATGATAACCGACACACTCAAAAGCTACGGCGCCGCACACCGGGTCGTCATGCCGACCGTCGAGCATATCAATGCGGTCTACGCGAATAACCGAGCGGAAGTGTCACACCAACCCACGCGGCAACAAGAATATCATATGGGAGGGTTTTCTTCAGCAACTCACGCTCAACGGTTTTTGATGTTACACGGACTCACACAGAATCTCTTTCGTCTCGGCCGCCACCTCATGCAGGCGGTTAATTATCGCATTTTGCGGACCCAGGCCTTTCAGGTCTGGGAGGAAGTGATGTGCGCATAAGCAGCTTGGCTTAGCTGGTTCAATGTGCCCATCGATCGTTAAGTTGAAATTACCGCAATTCGCCATACACAGCCATTGTGATGGGGAGGCGTAAAAAAAAACCCCACACCCGAAGGCGTGGGGCTCTTTTGATTTTTGTTTTCTTCCCAACTTTGGATCAGTTTAAAATAGGAAGTCAGCCTCTTCCACTCTAGGGCACATCCCCACTTTCACATGAAAGAGTCACAATATTACCCTCCAAATCATAAGTGAGTGTACCATGGGTGACATTGGTGACTTCAAAGCACCATTCTCCTCCACCACGAGCGACACTGGAAAAGAACGCAACTTGGCCATTCGCATCTGTCACGCCTTCTAATCCCTCGTCCGAAGTTTTACCAGAAAAATCTCCTGTAACCGTAGCATTGGCCACAAGGTTCCCCGCATCATCGCGGACGGTCACGACCGCCACCCCCTCTTTATTGCCCTTTCCCAAATTCTGTTTGGTCACCACAATATCAACGACACTCATCATCATGGGATCTGTTGGTTCGTTAACCGTCACATAATTTACCTTGGTGGCTGTGTCGGATCCGGTACCATTCGTTACTGTTAACGCCACGGTATAGGTGCCAGCTATACTATAGGTGTGAGAAGGATTCTGGGTGGTGGAGCTGTCCCCATCGCCAAAATCCCACAACCAGGAAGTTGGTGCTTCAGTCGAAAGATCCGTAAAGGTCACGGTCAACGGCGCAGTTCCCGAAGTCGGTGTACCACTGAAATCGCTGGTAGGCACTGGCGGTTGAGTGACCATGACATAGTCAAATTTGGTTTCCGTGTCATCCCCAGCACTGTTCGTCGCCGTCAACATAACCGTGTACGTGCCAACGTTGTTATAGGTATAGGATGGATGTTGGGCGGTGGAGGTTCCACTCCCATCGCCAAAGTCCCACGACCAGGAAGTTGGTGCCTCAGTCGAAAGATCCGCAAAGGTCACGGTCAACGGCGCAGTCCCCGAGATCACATCGCTACTAAATTCAGCAATGGGTGGTACACTCACCGTCACAAACGCCGTCTTCGTTTCCGAGTCGGAGCAGACACTACTGGAAGCCGTGAGGCTTACCGTGTAAGTCCCGCTGGCCGTGTAGGTATGTGTCGGGGTTTTTTCGGTCGAGCCCTCTCCATCTCCAAAATTCCATAACCAGGTGTTAATGTCCGTCCCAGTGGACGAGTTGGTGAAATCCACTATCAAGGGGGCGGTACCAGAGGTTGGCCATGCGCTGAAATCGGCCACAATATCGCAGACCCCATTGCAGCCGGCGGCGAGGGCCAGATCAGCATTCGCAATTCCCGAGCCGAGTTTTCGGTTGTCAGAATATGAATTCGTATGATCGACGATCAGTTTGAACTTGTCCTCCCCGCTGAGACCTGCATTACAGGATTCGAGGAGGGCAGCAATCCCACAGACATGGGGAGCCGACATCGAAGTTCCACTGATTACTGCAATGTAGTGGTGTTCGGGATCAGGATCACTGGGACTGCGGTAGGTACTCACGACATCGACCCCTGGCGCGGCAACATCAACCCAGGAGCCATGGTTGGTGAAACTGGCGCCATTGCCATTTGCATCTGTCGCCGCCACATTCATGACTCCTGCTTTATTCCCCAGAAAGTCGGGGCTGCTAGAGTTACTGTTCCCGGCGGCATGGATGATCATCACACCATGCGCCAACAGGTTATCGACGGCGGCGTTCAGCCCTCCAGAGTTCGATGACCCCCAGGAGCAATTGACGGCCGCGACATTAATGCCCTCATCCACAAGACCCGCCACGTAATTCATGGCTTCCGCAGCCCAGTCCATACGGACGACACCGGTGACTTGCCCTCGATACTTGGCGTGAAACCCGATCCGTAAAGGAAGGATCTTGACCCCGTTCCCGGCTCCACTTCCTCCAGCCACGCCTGCCACCAGAACATCATTATTGGTGATAGCCGCCACCGTGCCACTCGTGTGGGTCCCATGGCCGTCGCCATCATCAGGATCATTGTCCGTTCCTGAGCAGTCCTGATCAATACAGGACAGTCCGGCGCCACCCGCATTGGTGACAAAATCCCACCCAATCGTGTCATCGACGAACCCGTTGTTATCATCATCTGTATCATTATTGGGAATTTCCCCGGGATTGATAAAAATATTCCCTCCGGCAAAGGGATTGTCGGGACCCCAGGGTGCGCTGTCGCCTCCTAAGTCCACGTGGAAGTAACGAGTCCCGCTATCAAGAATTCCCACCACCACCGTAGAATCCCCCGTTTCGGTATCCCAGGCGGAACTGGCATCAATCCCGTTAAGATCCCAATAGTGCCATTGATCATACGGGAAACTGGCATTGGGCGAATCTTTATAATAGGGATCATTCGGAGTCAGCGAGAGGGTATGCACACCGATTTTTTCGACATGATCGACATTCGGATTGGCCTCAAAGGCGTGAAGGGCTTGATTCAAGTTTCGTCCAGGTTTCAAGAGGACCTTATAATGCCCGGTGAGGTCAACGAACTGAGAAGTCGTCGCCTGCGGTTTCGCCTGCGGAAATTGTCGTTGGAAGCGCTGAACCCCATACTGGTTAGTAAGGGCATTGATCGAAGGTAGATTCACCTGGGGCTTCCCACCCTGACCTTGGGTGACCGTCACATTTCTCCGGGCCTCAGGGGTGAACACAACTATAAATTCATCTTCCACATAGCCCAGAAAACTGGGAAGGGATTGGTGAGGTAGTTGTACCACGTTTTGGGCCCAGGCCACTGAAGTCATCAGGATCAGGATCACGAAGAGGTTGAGAACGTGAATGGACCATCGATCGATCTTTTTCATGGCTGGTTTCCTTTTATCCCTATCCAAACTAAGGTTAAGTAATCTCCCACAAGATCCACAAAAGAGAGGAAACCTATCCTACTGTACCTTATCATATCGGCAGGATTCCAAAAAAAATGAACCCTACAAGTTGTGAAATTATAATGCGGCTTTGCCAAATTTGTAACTACTCAGGTATTTAGGCTGAAGGCTAAAGACTGAAGGCTATCACTCATAATTACCTGAAGTTTTGTATGCTCACGCATGGTTGCCCCCTAAAAGCCTTCAGCCTTCAGCCTATCCACCTGAGTAGTTACCCAAATTTTAAATTACCCTAAATGCGTATACGTATATGAGTTCAGTACTTTTTGACCCTGTGCATGGCAAATTCCTCATTCACGCTGCCGAAGAGTCAATGAGCAAGTTTTGAGTTAGCCGTTTTGTATGGACACCAAATTCCCTGTTAATTCCCTGTTCTTGAACCTAGAAACGGCAGTTGGGCGCAAAAAAGCCGTGTAAGATATTGGTGTGCATGGTGAAATAAAAAAAGTCGTAGTCACCTCCGTGGTGATGAGACATTTTTTTATTTTGCTAGGTGCGCCAAGAGCTTACGCGGACTTTTGTGATCCAACTGCTGTTTCTAGGTTGAAGGTTCAATCCGAAAATGAGATCTCTCAATCACCTTGAATTCAAAGGGGTCTGGTAAGTTTGAGCTCCAAAACCTGGGTTTCTAAAATAATAAATTCCCTGTATTTTCCCTGTTAAAGAAGGAATTCAGAAAAAGAACGAATGACTATCCGCTATCCGGGTAGTCACTGGGAAATCGGTGGTCCGTTGTAGAGGGTTTGCGGAATTGAAGGGAGGAGTTCGCTGTTGCAGGTCATTCACCACGCCCTGTCGACCTTCGCGATCCACGAAGCCGGGTTGACCCATGCCCAGGCTCAGACTGGCGCCATCACCCTCATCCAACGCTTTGGCTCCGCCGCCAATCTCAATATCCACCTTCATTGCCTGATGCTCGATGGCGTCTATCGCCTCACCGACGGGGTCCCGATCTTCCAGGCCATACCGGCCCCCACCACTGACCAGCTTCAGGCATTACTCACGCGGATCATCACGCGCCTCCTGAAGGCCTTAACCCGCCACGGCGCGCTCATGGCAGAAGACACCGAAATCCCGTACCTGACCAACCCCGATGCCGATCCCGCCTTGGCCCCGCTGCAGGCAGCCGCCTGCACCTACCGCATTTCCCTTGGCCCCCGAGCCGGTCAAAAAGTGCTGACGTGGAAAGACCCATCATTGCGCCTCGCCAGTCAAGAGACGCCGCAACCAAAGGGCTGTGTCAGTGCGCAAGGGTTCAGTCTGCATGCCGACACCCATTGCGGCCCCCAGCAGCAACAACAACTCGAACAGCTCTGTCGCGACATCACGCGCCCGGCCTTGGGCCACAAACGCCTGCGCCGTACACCAGCCGGCGAGGTCGTCCTCCAACTCAAAACCCCGTACCGCGATGGCACCACCCACCTCGTGATGACCCCGCTGGAATTCCTGCAACGCCTGGCCGCCCTCGTCCCACGTCCCCGGCTCCATCTCATTCGCTTCCATGGCGTGCTGGCGCCCAACGCGGCGCTACGCTCCCAGATCGTGCCCGGCGAGGCCGACCCGGCAACGGACACCGCCCATGAGGATGGCGATTCCCTCGCTCCTTCAACACGAGCCCGCCTGAGTTGGGCGCAATGACTCAAACGCGTCTTCGCCATCGACCTCACCACCTGCCCGCAGTGCGGCGGGGCATTGACGCTCCTGGCGGCTATCGAAGATCCCGCGGTGATCTTCAAGATTTTGAGCCACCTGGGTTTGCCCACCCGCGCCCCACCACGAGCCCCGGCCCACCTCGCCGCGTTCATGCAGCCAGCCTAATCCCAGTCTGGATTCCGGTTCAGTGCCTGAGCCGACGCTCTCCTTTTGTCCAGGCTCCAACTCACTCCCCCCCATAATGCGAAAGGGTTGGCCTGATTCACGAAAAATGGCCCCTGCCGCCCCATCTCGCCGTGGAACTCCCGCCTTTCAGACGGTAACGTCTGCGAATTGACCCCGCAACGGGGTCTTTGATACTTTCCGGTTTAGGCAAAAAGGCCTTTTAAAATTCCTATTCCCCCAACTGCCGTTTCTAGGTTGAATAGTCCAACTATTCGCCTCAAACGATCGAAATATCTGACTCAAACCAGACCACCCTCGTGACGATCGCTAATCTCGGACAGACTCCTTGGGGAAAAATCATTGCATAAAAGCAGAAAGCCCAAAAGAACATGAAGATCTCGTTTTCCCTCTACGACAAAGGGGATTGGAACTCATGGCTTCCTTAGGCCTTGGACTCATCGGACTCGGTCGGCACGGCCAGCGCTATGCCCGACATCTTCTGGATCGCATTCCGCATTGCCATCTGGTGGCTGTATGCCGACGAGATACATCCAGAGGCCAAACCTTTGCAACGCAACATGGACTTCGACATTACCAAGACCACCATGACCTCATTGCTGATCCAGATATCCAGGCCATCATCGTCGTGACACCACCTGGTGAAGCTTTCCCTATTGCCCTGGAAGCCATTCGCCAGAAAAAACCCTTGCTCGTGGAAAAGCCATTAGCCCATACAGCATTCGAAGCTCAGCAAATTGTCAAGGCGGCAGCCCAAGCCAAGTCCCCAGTAATGGTGGCCCAGACCCTTCGTTATGAAGAGACCATTGTCGCACTAAAACAACACGGATCAAAAATAGGCCAGTGGCAGTACATTGTGCTGACTAACCGCCTGGAGTCAGCGCTAGATCCAGTTCACGACTTACATTCCATTTCAAACCAAGGAGCGTTGCTCGAGATTGGCATTCACCAACTTGACCTGGTTCGATTCCTAACCGGGCAAGAAGTTCAGCAGGTGCACTGCGACATGGACAGGGAAGACGGTCAGGGACATGATACTCGAGCATGGGTGAGCTTAAAAACAGATGGGGATATTCCCTGTTTATTAGATATTTCGCGACAAAGTAAAACCAAAGTGACCCGTGCAGAAATCATTGGCAAGAGGGGTCAGCTTATCGCTGACTGGACCTCAAACTTTCTGACCCACATTCAGGAAGGCGAACACACGATCTCCCAACCTTTCCCATCTACCGTAACAATCCCAAAGGTGATCGCCGATTTTGTCAATGCAGTACAAAACGATAGGCCAATGCCTATCACCGGACTAGATGGCCAACGAGCTGTCAAAATTGCCGATGCCTGCTATGAATCAGCCAGGACAGGGAAGGTCATACATCTTAAACAGGGATAAAACCTTAGGACCTGAGAAAAAATACCTTGGACAATCTCGCATCCAATCTTCGGGCCATCTTTGAACGGGCCTCAATCGAAAATCCCTCAACATAGCTGTGCTATGCCTCGGGTTTTTCTCAATCGTTCCGTCCAAATCCGACCCAAATCTTGGCGCGAGATTGTCCAAGGTACTTTCTCTCAGGTCCTTACTCTAAAAATTACCACCAGGCATCCCGGAACGATGACTGGCAAACACCGCATGGAGATCTTTTTCGCGATGCGCTAGATTCTGACGAGCTTTCACAAAGAGGGTCTGCACCAATTCCCAATCCTCAGGACTCAGGTTGTAGGCACGAAAAGCATTTTCAATCTGTGGGTTTTCCCACATGGGGTACTGCCTTGAATAATCCACCACAGCTTCCAGAGATTGAGAAGTCCAACCTGTTAAGGTAAATGAATCAAGAACCATTGTAGCCTGTTCACCTGTTTGAGCAATCAATGCAGAAGAAAGAAATTCTCGAACTGCAGGTTCGGGACTTTTCACAAAGACCGTCTGAAACTGAATAAGTGCGCGAATCAATTGATTCGCCTGGACACTCGACTCAGGGGGCAGCACACCAGCATCGTTGAACGTCGCAAGTACAGCCATCACGGATCCAACATACTGGGCCGGCGTCCGAGAAGTTTTCACAGGTTTGGCTGAAACCGGTGGGATGAAAATCTCATTGAGATTGCTACAAGAACCTCCTGGTGTAGGGCCACCACTGATCACATACACGTTTCCATCGACTACAGCGGCCCCAAATCCATGGCGTGCCGTCGGCATTGGAGCCATGACTTCCCACGGTATTGTCAAGTTAAGTGAATTTGACCAAAATTTTGGCAATACACGAATTCATAACTCATTGATTGTTCGGCATTCAGGTTACTGGCTCGAGGTAGAAAATCAGCCAAATTTGACTTAAGTTGACAAAACCGTCGACGGAAAGTACCTTGAACTTTCTCAAAGAGGCTCTGACTCACAATGGGGGTATGCGTCCCTTGGTAGAGGGCGCTATTCCATTGAAACATCCCCGTATAAAAATGATTCTTCAAAATGGTATTGTCAACTTAGGCAAAATTTGGCTCTGTCAAGGCGTGGAGCGCGCACGCTGATCCCTGACAAATCAACAGATTATGTCCAGGCTAATTGTCTGTTCAGGGTCGAATTTTTGTTAAGTTGACAATGCCCTGGGCAATTATCTTCTCCGTCGCTATGCCTGAATCCAAGCCCTTCTTTCCGCCACAATTCTGGAAGAACTTCGGGCCGGGCCTCATGTGGGCCGCTGCCGCCATCGGCGTGTCACACCTCCACCAATCGACCCGCGCCGGCGCGTTGGCGGGGTTCGCTCTCACGGGCATCGTGGCCCTCGCTATCATCCTCAAGTATCCCTTCTTCGAGTACGGCCCCCGGTACGCGGCGGCGACGGGGCAGAGCCTCGTCGAGGGATATCGCCGTATCGGAAAGTGGGCCCTTTGGCTCTACTTCATCCTCACGCTTTTCACGTCGGTGATCGTTCAGGTCGCCGTCATCCTGTTCACGGGCTTCCTGTTGCAGTCCGCCCTGGGGTTGAACATCCCCCAGTGGATATCGTGGGGTGGGGTATACTTGGCGTGCGCCGCTTTGCTTTGGATTGACAACTTTCGCGTCTTCGACTTGGTCGTGAAGGCCATTCTCGTGCTCCTCGCGATCTCCACGGTGCTAGCTGCGGCGGTGACCTTGCCAAGAACCGACTTCTCAACCCTGATGCTGTGGCCAGGTGTGGGTGGTGATAACGCCGTCGTGTCAATGGCATTCATCCTTGCACTGGTGGGCTGGATGCCCTCGGCCATCGACATCTCCGTGTGGAGTTCGCTTTGGACGTTGGCGAAAAACCGGGAAACGGGAGTGCGCACCAGCGTCGAGACTGCACTGCTGGATTTTAGAATCGGCTACCTGGGCACAGGCTTTCTCGCCTTCGCTTTCTTGCTCCTCGGCGCTACCGTGATGTTTGGAGCAGGACAGGAATTCAGCCCGCAGGGCACCGTATTCAGCACGCAATTGATTGAGCTTTACACCACGACCCTGGGCACCTGGACGCGCCCAGTGGTATTGGTGGCCATACTGACGACCATGATTTCCACTTCCATCACCGTAGTGGACGGTTTCCCAAGGGCACTCGATCGATGCGTGCAAGTTCTCAGAATGCCTGCCGGACAATTTCCGAATCCAAATGCCCCGGTCGGTCGCGGGTACTGGATTGCCATCGTCGGTTTGGGCGTGATGGGTACCCTAGTGCTAGGCCTCTTTATTGGGAACCTCACCACCATGGTGGATTTTGCCACCATCTTCACGTTTATTACGGCGCCCATTCTCGGATACCTCAACTTACGTGCCGTGACGTCAGAGGAGGTTCCCCCAGAGCATCGTCCCGGGCCCAAGATGTTGGCGTTGAGTTATGTGGGACTAATCCTGTTAGGCGGGACGGCTGTAGCATATGTGGTGACCTTGTTCTGAAGTCCACTTTCTTGTTGATTTCCGATTACTCCTCACGATCAAACTTCCCGTGTGGTCAAAAAACTCATCCAGCCTTGGGTATCTGAAAAACTCAAGTTTTTCAATGGGGATGAATTTATAGAGGTATTGTCAACTTAAGCCAGATTTGGCTCCTGCGATGTGTGGAACTCGGATCCTGATCCCTGACAAACCAACAGATTATGTCCAGGCGAGTTACCTGTGGATCTCGAATTCCTAATTCGGGCCTCAAATGGTATTCCATTGCCCTACTGCTCACTGTCCCCTGCCCTAAACTCCTTTCTTCCTATTGTTTTCTATCCGCGAAACTTCATTGAAAGTCTTGACGCCTTGGGAAAATTACGAATTCGAGACTCACAGGCTGCTGCCCCTAGGATCTACTCGGATACGGCGGATTCACTGCGCGGTGGTCGTCAAGAGCGTGTACTGCCTCAGCCGGCGGGCCGCTCAAGGTTTTGTGGATCAATCACAATTTTGGTGGAGTGAGGCTAGCCCTGCCCTTTCCCCATAAATAAAGACTGGACAATCTCATTCATCCTCCACCAACGCGAACCCCAGGCACATGAACTGAAACTCCGTATAGCCCCGCCACAGGAGTTGATGACCTGGTGGCAGGTCGTTGTTACGTCCGAGATAGCCTCCGATCTTCGCAACCAGTCGCACCGTGTCACCCAACAGCAACGGAGGCTTCAATCGTTTTTTTTAGCGTAGGCGTGCAAGGTCCGCAATTCAATGTCCGAGAACAGCACCTCGGCCGGCAATTCCGGGGTTTCTCTCCCCAGAAGGGTCATGAGCATAATCCGCCAGGCAATGACAAGGTTAATGGCAATCGCCCGGCACAAACGTTCTGCCCTCTCGTGAGCGATCTCCTCAATGCGACAGCCGGATTTCAGCACGCGGTGCCAGTCTTCGATACGCCATCGCAGAGCGTACCAGCGCAGGCACTGTTCGGCCTCCGCGGCCGAGGAGATATCGATCGTTGTCAGCAGGAACCACTCAACGGGCTCAGCCGTTGCCGGCGGGTGCTCTTCCCGCGCATGAACCACCCAGATATCGATGGGTTCCTTGGCGGCGTGGTAGTGTGCCGGACGAAGTTGGATTCGCATAGCGCGTACCGCCATATCCGCCGTACGCCCGGCCCGCTTGGGTCGAGCCTGTTGTTTGCTTCTCTTAGGCCGGGCGCTCTGTCGTGGGAGGTGTACGCGAATCCGACTCTGAACGGGCGCCTGACGAATGGCGGTGAACAGTTTGAAGGGTTCTTCGGTGATGGTGCGGTTCTGCTTGGCACGGACCAGTAGGCCAACGCGAGGGTGTTGGCGTTGCTCGTCGAACATGTCGAAGAAGTCCGCTTCCCGGTCGCACACGTCGATCAGGCGCGTCTGAGGCATTTCGGACGCCAGTTCAACCAGATCGCGGTGCTGCGCAATCCAGTTGAAGGTCTTCTTCTCCTCGATCGGAATGGCGAACGCGGGCCGATCATCTTCCGGTGCTCTGCTTTTGGGGGCTGTGCACTGAGCACGCAGCACTCCCAAGGGTAGTCCGTTCGGGGCGATCGCCAACATGGAGTGCAAATGGAGTCCGCGGCTCTTTGCACCGGTCTGGTTGGTGCCAATCTCACCCAGCCCTTCACAGTGATCCAGGTTGGTGTATTCCAAATCGCTGCCGTCCTGCACACACAGCACGGTCTTTTGTCCCTTCATCCGCCGCACGGTGCGCCTGCGGTGCGGCCTCAGGATGTTGGGCATGGTGATTGCCGAGTCCTCCGGCTGGTCGATCATGCGGTAATAAGCCTTGACCGCCGCCCAATCGCCCTTGGCCACGCCGCTAAAGGCGCGGCCCGGCACTTCGGCTTTGGCTGCCGCCACGGTTACCAGCCTTTTGCTCAGCCGAGCATCGCCTAGGGGGGCGCCGCCGAACTCGTGTTCCGCCCAAAGATCTCCCCCCAAACCGTCTGCCGGATTCAACGGACTAAGCCCGGCATTCGGGGGCAACCCCATTCGCTCCCGAAAGTCGGTCTCGATGGGGTAGACATAAATCGCTTTGGCGCTCAGCGCCGACTGTTTGAAGCGATCTTGTCTGCCGCGCCCCTTGGTCTTCCCCACCGCGATCCAGTTCGCCGCCCGATAGCAGGCCCCCGAATAGTGACGGGTGTCGACAAAACTCTCGACCAACCAGGGCTTATAGCCGAACTGGCGCTCAAAATCATCGGGCAAAGTCGCAAGACTCATACTCAGCACTTTCGAAGCCAGGTTGCGGCATGGCACGCTCGGACGAAGCAGAAAACGGCTCATCCCCACCACACAATGCAGATGGGCTCGGCGCTGCTCGGCATCCCAGCCGATCCACGTGTCACGGTCGGCCAGCTGCAGAGCCGCTGCGGCAAATCCAAATCCGCCCAGCCAACCATGGTGTGACCCGATGAGGTAGCGCAGCTGCCGCCCGACGAGAGGCCCCGCCCCTTGAGGATGTTCGTTGATCATCAGCTGTAGTGGTCTAGTTGAATGGGACACCTGGAAAAGGGACAATACCCATCAGGAGGGGTTCAATGGAAACAAGACGACGACAGTACACAGCCGCGTTCAAGCGCGACGCCGTGGCCCTGGTTATGGAACAAGGCTATACCCTGACCCTAGCCGGCCAGAATTTAGGGATCACGGCCAAATTGCTCTCGCGCTGGAAGCGCGAACAGCAGCACCATCAGGACGCGGCCTTCCCCGGCCAGGGGCATCAGACGCCCGAGCAATCCGAATTACGCCGGTTACGCGAGGACAATCAGCGCCTACGGATGGAGCGCGACATCTTAAAAACAGCGACGGCCTTCTTCGCCACCCACAACATCTGAGATATCCCTTCATTCACCGTGAACGGCAGACGTATCCTGTCCGGCTGCGCTGTGCCGTCTTAGAGGTGAGTGCCAGTGGGTATTATCGGTTTGTGCAACGTGGAGGAGGCCGGGCGCAGGCAGATCCAGCGCTGATTCTTCAGGTTCAGCAACTCCATCGGGCCTCTCGTCGCAGCTAGGGCTCGCGCCGACTGAGTCAGGCCTTGCAACAGGCTGGGCATGCGATCGGTCGCGATCGGACACGGACCCTGATGCGCCAGGCGAATCTGAAGCCCACGGGCACAGGGCGGTGTCCGCAGACGACGGATAGCCGCCATGCCTTGCCCCTTGCCCCTAATATACTCAACCGGCAATTTACGGTCGCGGCGCCTAATCGAGTGTGGGGCAGTGATATCACCGCCCTCTGGACCCAGGAAGGGTGGCTGTATCTCGCGATTGTGGTGGAGCTGTTTTCCCGCAAAGTCGTGGGCGGGGCCTGTGCGGCCTCCATGGCGACGTGCTGAGTCTCGCAGGCCTTGCAGATGGCCATGGGGCAACGTCACCCCAAGCCAGGGTTGCTCCATCACTCGGATCGCGGCAGTCAGTATGCCAGTGCGGAGTATCAACAGCAGCTCCGGAACGCCGAGATGGGGTGCAGTATGAGTCGGAAGGGCAATTGCTATGACAATGCGGTTGTGGAACGGGTATTCCGGAGCCTGAAAGAAGAAGGCTTCACGGAGGAACCACCCGACACACGGGCCGAGGCCACGCTAAGCGTGATTGATTACCTGGCGATGTTTTATAATAGTGAGCGGCTTCACTCGACCTTGGGCTATCAGAGTCCCAATACGTTTGAGGCACAGGCGGCGAAGACCGATCAAGGGAATACTCCAGTATCAACCAAGCCGTGATCGGCCAGTGAGGGGCAAATATGGACGACAAATTTTTCCAACACCCAGGCCAAATCCTCAGCGAGGGCCGTCTGGGCTTATTCACACAATCCCCTTTTCTCCCTGTCCATTTTCACTGGACCACTACAGCCCATGTTTCCCGAACAGATCGTCGGACGACTCACAGCCCTCCACCAATTCATCGAGCAGCACGTCCGTTTGGCTTGGGGTCTTACCTCTGGTCATCATTCCTCCTTATTCAATGGAACGGTCATGATAACCAGTTACACAGTTAATCGTACACCCTCTCTTTTACTTCCTTCCGTCGACTGACCAATAGCCTCTACTCACGACCAGGATGTACGGTTTGATGTTTGATCTTTTAGACAATGTCTGGTGAAGTTCCGACTGCCTGGGAGCCTTTCCGAGATTAGCGATGCCACGAGGATGAGCTGGTTTGAGTCAGATATTTTGATCGTTTGAGGCGAATAGTTGGACTATTCAACGATAACGGGGAATGTTCAAAAAGCATGCCCTCGCGGAGGCGGGGGGTCGTCCAGCAAGGCCGCAGGGCTTCCCGGCCTTCGTAGCCAAAGGCTACTTCGGCGGAGTAGGCTTGGGGCGCGGAGCGTACACGGAGTACGTGAGCACGCCAAAAGCCCGAGAACGCAGCTGGCTTGTCTGCCGTAGCCTTGGCGAAGGCTGGCGGCCTTTTTCAACATTCCCCGAAAAGGATCGGAAGATCTGGCCACATCCAGCGCATTCGCAGTAGATCCGTCTAATCTTGGACAGGCTCCTAGGCTGACAAGTCAATCCCACTGGGCTACAGTAGAGAATACGTCTCTCCATTGAACCTAGAAATAGCAGTTGGATCACCAACGAGGAAAAATGAAAGACGAATACATGACATCACCCGTTGAATCGGACCAGCCCATCATTTTGTATGATGGCGTCTGCAATCTGTGCACGAACAGTGTACAATTTGTAATTCAACGAGACGCCCGCAAGCAATTTCGCTTTGCCTCACTGCAATCATCCGTAGCGAACAAATATTTAGGGACCCACAACCAGGACCGATTGGCGTCCATGGTTCTGATTGTGGGCAACCAGGTCTATCACCAATCGACAGCCGCTCTATTGACCGCAAAAAGATTGGGTGGGTTGTGGCCTATCCTATCAGTCTTATTAGTGATTCCCCGACCCATCAGAGATATGGTCTACAAATGGGTCGCCAAACATCGGTATCAGGTCTTAGGGAAAAAAGAACACTGTTGGAAGCCAACGCCAGACTTGGCCGATCGCTTCCTGGACACCTAGCAGGATGTTGAAAAAGGCCGCCAGCGGCGTTCTCGGCCCTTTGTCGTGCTCACGTACTATCGTACGCTCCGCGCGCCAAAGGGCCTGCGGCCTTGCTGGACTAACCTTTTTGAACCTCCCGCTAAGACTGTACCAAGACAGATTACAGCATTGAATTTGCTCAAGCAGAGATCTTCTACTGAAGTTCCGAAAGCGAGAAGAGGGACGGAGGGCCCATCAGAAAACATATCCCAAGATGAAATAGGAAATCTCAGCGTCAAATCACGTATACTGCATGAGAGAGAAAAGCAAAGTCACAACAACCCGGCGGCCATCTCTATGAGCATCCAACGTTCTATAATTTTCACAATGGGAATCTTTTTTGCTTTATCTTTGGAGTCACATTCCCTGGCGTCAGAAATAGCCTCTCCAGCCCAGGTTCGCCACCAATCCGTTCCCATCCTAGGAGTGACCTTTAATGAAGCCCATCACCCTGTGGGCATTGTCATGTATGTGATGATTCACTTTCAGAAACGATCGGACCATGATGGGCTCAAAGTCCAATTTCGAAAAGTGCTAGGGCGTTTCGGACCTTTAGCGCGAAAGGGCGTGGCGACGGCCATTGGTCGTGCCGCACAGGCCGCCAATCTTCAAACAGATTCCTGGACCGTGGTCCTCAGCTTTCCTTATTCAGGGTTAACCATGTATGGCGATAGCCTATCCGCGATGGTGGCCCTCAGTGTTATCGCTCTCGCCAAAGGCGATGCCGTCAAATATGGGCGAACTCTGACCGGAACCATTACCGATGATGGTCACATTGGAGCAGTGGCAGGCATACCATTTAAAGTTTATGCCGCCCACTCAGAACGCTTGGACCGAGTCCTCATTCCTGACGAATATCACCCCCTCGATGGAGAATGGCGAATCCCCTTCCTCATGCATGTGTCGCATGTGGGCACGCTAGAAAAAGCCTATTACGGATTAACAGGACAACACCTATTTCCCAATAATTCTGCACACTAAGGACCTGCGAGAAAATAACTTGATCAATATCACGCCAAGATTTGAGTCGGATTTGGACGGAACGATTGAGAAAAACTCGAGGCATAGCACAGCTATGGTGAGGGTTTTTCGATTGAGGCCCGTTCAACCTAGAAACAGCAGTTGGGCGCAAAAAAGCCGTGTAAGACATTGGGGTGCATGGTGAAATACAAAAAGTCGTAGTCACCTCGGTGGTGATAAGACATTTTTGTATTTTGCCAGGTGCGCTTAGGGTCCGTCACGAAATAACCGGGACAATTGGGAGGGCCGGACGCTTTTGGGCTCCGCCGGCGTCGCTCATCGCTTCCATACTCCCGGTATGCGCGCTCTTCGCTCCTTGGCTCGCTCCAAAATCGTCTCGGCCAATTGTCCCGGTTATTTCGTGACGGACCCTAAGGACCTGCGAGAAAATAACTTGATCAATATCGCGCCAAGATTTGGGTCGGATTTGGACGAAACGATTGAGAAACACTCGAGGCATAGCACAGCTATGGTGAGAGTTTTTCGATTGAGGCCCGTTCAAAGATGGCCCGAAGATTGGATGCGAGATTGATCAAGTTATTTTCTCGCAGGTCCTAAGAGCTTGCGCGGACTTTTGTGATCCAACTGCTGTTTCTAGGTTCCAAGATGGCCCGAAGATTGGATGCGAGATTGTTCAAGTTATTTTCTCGCAAGTCCTAAGCCTCCACCATTATAGCCATTTTCATCTGTGACCCCATTTTTATCTTTCACTATGCACGCCAATATCTTACACGGCTGTTTTGCACCCAACTGCCGTTTCTAGGCTGAACCACCTCACAATGTGCGCAAAAAGACCCCTGGCCCGTATGAATAGTGACGTTCCCCTACTTGGGATGGATGGAATGCATGAGGGGTGTAAAAAATTACCACGTGTAAAAAAATTTACCATGGTGGTTGCTGTACTCCCTTCACACACTCTGTTTGGTGCTCACTCCTGTTTCTCGTTTCTGCTGATTCCTTTCCGACCCCTGTTAAAAATTTTGACACCTCATTTTTTTTACAGAACTCCCTGATTTTGTTGGCCAAACTACACGTTCTACGTCAATGTACGTATCTCACTGTCGGTAGATTTTACAGTTTTCAACGCTCAGCCTCACCTAGTTATCCCAGCCCTTCAATAGTGTTCAACACCATCACACAATATTTCGCTATAACGGCCTGCCAATGAGACCCAACTCACCAAAGCCTTTTGCTGTCAACATTTGGCATACCTTATGCAAAGTACATAAGCAATATGACGGACGAACCGGAAGGTAACTCAGAACTATTACCCCGCGGTTCTCTCCAACAACAATATTACTCACACTCAGGAGGTTGCCCATGAAAACCTTAACCATTTCAGCATTAACCCTTAGCATTTTCACCTTCTGTGCCATGCCCGCGTTCGCAGACTTTATCGGTCCCTATGATGTGAGCAACTGGACATCATCGACCGAGTATGGAGGGTCCATTCATCTTAGTGGAGCCCCCACGTCGATTACCCTGATCAGCGGTGATGGGCGAGTTGTGACAAATAGCAGCCAAGATTTCACCATCGCAGCGGTGACCGATGGCTTCGTCAACTTCAATTGGGCTTTTTCCACCAGTGACTGGGATGCCTCTTGGGACCCCTTCGGCTATTTGCTCAATGGCATCTTTACCCAGCTCACAGATGACCACGGACTGGATACCCAAAGGGGAACAGCATCCTTTGTCGTACTGGCCGGGAATGTCTTTGGATTCCGTGCCTATTCCGTAGATTCCATTTTTGGATCAGCGACCACGACCATCTCCAACTTTTCCGCCCCAGGGAATAGCACCCTGAATAACTCCGTTGCCAATCCTGAGCCCAGCACGATAGTTCTCTTAGGCACTGGCTTAGTCGGACTCATTGGCTACCGGATGAAGAAGAAAGGAGCGTAAATACGTTATTGATACACGGGTCACACACACAGCGAGCCTCATCGTTTCGGCGGTGGGGCTTTTCTGTTATGTGAATTTGAGGTCACACTCGAATCATATCTTCCCGTTTCCTCGCAAGGCGAAGCCAACCAAAGGGAAAAGGGGACGCACCTGATACCTGTTCCTTTTGCACACTGCCAAACGAACGAAAAATAATGGTACCCCGAGACGATTTGCACGTCCGACCTGCGGTTTAGGAATCCGATTTGACAAGAATTACTAACGTATTGAAACCGGTCTGGTTTCCCGCATTTAACTGGTTTCAAAGAGCTTTTTCCTTATTCCATAGACTCCATTAATTCTATTGAGTCTATCTAATGGGGTACGCTTTAGCACAAATCTATCACACTGACATGAAACACTCTTTCTAGTCCCAAAGGCTAAACTATCAACTCGGTTTTTGAATGGGGTGCGCCCAACAGGACGCGATTCCCAACTTTTGTCTTTCTAAGGCTACCTACCCTGCTACTGTTTAAGGATACATTCTCAAACAACCTCCGGTTTAGGGCGTTGTTGCATAATTGCAGGTAACTCATTGAATTTATTGTATTTTTCTATTTTCTCTGAAATGCGTAAGGTGCTGATATCCGGTGTGTTTTTAGGAATTATACAACAACGCCGCTTCTCAATATTGTCCAGGTTAGTTTTCACCTTAAACGTCACACAATTCTTCGTATGCCTGTGCATGGCGAATTCCTAATCGTCCCAGCCAGAGTCCATATGAGCAGGTTTTGTTCAAGCTTTCCCCGTGTGAGGTTTTTGACCATACGACCTCAACCTACCTCGTGTATCCGGTAATCGGCAATCTGGTTTTCCTGACCATAATTGGCAAAATCTCCCTGCTGCCTCTGCCAACGGAACTCACCCCAGTGAATGGGCCGATATCTGGGATAGGATTTTTTATTTGTCAGAACCTTCAGCGGAGCATACACAGCATCATATGAAGGGTTAAAGAAGAAGGGCAAACTGTAGCGGTCACGATTCCCGCTGGCTTGAACTCGATGAACTGGTGCCTGGTAAAGATCGTTACTCCAGACCTGGACGATATCTCCAATATTGATAACCATTGCCCCTTCCACCGGCTCTACCGGGAACCATTTGCTGTTGACGCAGACCTCCAGACCACCGACTTCATCCTGGCTAAGTAAGGTCAAGGCACCAGCATCGGTGTGTTGATGCACACCCCAATGTCCAGTCGCTGAAACATCAAGATCGCCAATCAATGGATCATGCGTGGGATAATAGTTCAGTCGGAGAAAACTTGTATGCTTCCCCCTGAAATCATGTGTGAGCGTTCCAGGGGACACACCTAACGCTTCCCCCACCACATCGAGCAATGAGAAAGCAACGCGCTCACAAGCCCGAAAGTACTCCCACATGGTTGGCCGGAAATCCGGACAAAGTCTCGCATCCGGCCACTGGTTGAAACCATCCCGTGTCCAATTCGCGGGATCATCGTCTGGAAGGTTCGGATTCTGGATGTACCCGAAATCGAACACCTCCTTCATGTCACGAGTATTCTTGGTGAGTTCCCGGTTGAACCAACCCCGGGCATTGTCCTTCGTACGGGCAACCGTCTGTTTTACCTCAGCAGGAAGCGCAAAGAACCGCTGGGGTTCACGTCAGAGGCGGGATATCAATTCTGGAGAAATATCATGTCCGATGATTTGGAAAAACCCCCAGTCCCGACAAGCGGCACTGATGTGGTCGACGATTTCTTGCCGATTCCCCTTCTCGTTGATTAACGGATCTATATTAATAACTGGCACTGAAGTGGGGGGCATCCTCGCTCCTAAGAAAGATGAAATCCAGGGAAGGGGGGCGTTGTTGCATAACTGGCCCATGATGGTGGCTAAGGTATTGTCAACCTCGTGCGATGGGAACGCAACAGGGCCTGTGGGTTTCGAATTGGCATTATTGCCTAATTCACAAATCCAGCCTGGTTGCCCAGAGGCAGGAAGTTTCTCCCCTGACGGATCTTCCCCCGAGTTTTAGGCGAGTTTTTGGCTCTAACCTCTTGATGTCATTGAAGAAGTCACGGTCTTGGCGTGGCCGCGCTTCTGCCTACATGTGCCCCTTGGCTGGCCGTGTGGTGGTGGGAGGGGTGATCCCCAATGCGGTAAAGATGGCCGCCTGTCGGGCATCGGGTCGAGCCAGTTGCAGCACCTCTTGCCCGCCGATCTCCTGGCGTTGGAAACACAACCGTGACAGGGCCGCCAGAGCATCATCGAGCGTGAGTGCCTGGGCACTCTGCTCCGTCGTCCCAAACGCCTCCTTCAGGCCTCGCTCGCCTTCCCGTGCCACTTTCAGGGCGAGCATCGAGGCGAAGACATGACCACGGGTGCGGCACTCCTTCCGCACAAAGATGGGGCGCAGTTCGAGCAAGCCCGTCTTCATTGTCCGGAAGTCGCGTTCCACCCGTTGCAGATCCCGGTACCGGGCATCCACCGTCGAGGGCTCCATCGTCTCCCGGGCGACATCCGTCTCCAGCACCGAGCAGCCATCCAACAGGGCCGCATCGGCCTGCTTGGCCTCATCGATCTCGATTATGAGCTGAGTATCCTGAAGGGCGAGCGTGATGAAGGTGGAGAGCTTGTGCTTCTTGGCCCACTGGGTCAGCTGCCGCTGTCCCGCCGCCGGGGTGGCCCGCGTGGCCGTCTGGACAAACGCATTGCGCGCCGCGACTTTCTGCTGCAGCGTGGCCACCTTGTCCTGCCGTCGCGTGGCCACCGTGTGGCGCAACGCCTCGTTCCGCCGCAGAATCAGCCGACGAGCGCCTTCCTCCACTTCCTGTATCGTCTCATCAAACAAATTGAGTTGGAGCACATCTTTCTTCAGCAAGGTGCGAATCTGCGGGTCAGTGAGGGCGGTGAGGTACTTGAGTCCCTGCTCGGTGAGGGCCGCCTTGCCTGCGGCTTTCACCATCCCCCGATCCCCCCCACACACGACGTCGGTGATCTTGAACTGGGTCTTGATCCGTTCAATCTGCTCGGCGACCGTGCGGGGATCCGCCGTATTCCCCTTGAACACCGTGACGGCCAGCGGCTCACCATCCGGCCCTGTCAGCAAGCCAATGACAATCTGCTTCTTGTGTTTCTTGCCGTCCCGGTTATCCCCATAGGCGGCCAGTTCATTCTTGTCCCCCTCAAAATAGGAGGAGGTCACGTCATAGAGCACCAAGACCGGGGGCTGGCCGGTCCGCTGGACAGAGGCCCGATACAGTTTCTTCTCGATGGCTGCTTGTTGGGTGCCAACCAGTCTAAGGCCTCGTACAGGTCATCCTCGTCAAAGGCGGGCAGGCCCAGGACTTCAGCCACCGCATGGTCGGCCGCCCACCGCACCGCCGACAGCCGCGAGCCCTGGTGGGCGACCCGTGCCAGCACGAGAAATAGCGCGAGCGTTGCGACAGCCTTCTGCCCCAAGGCCGAGACAATCCCGACTCGCTGGGCCAGCGCTTTGAGGGCGAAGAGCACGCCAAAGATCCGATCGCTGACTGGGGCCTCATCGTCTCCCGTTCCATCGAAATCCCCGCAGAGGCAGCGCTTGAGCGCGTCCACACGGACCGGGGGCCATGAGGTGAGATTGGCCAGGGTCCGGGTCTTGACCTTGCCATCCTCCCGGTAGCTTTCACGCAACAAAATGGCGGGCGGGGACGTGCGGTTGGGGACGCTGGCGATATACATGCTTTATATGTAGCATATATTTCGCATTATAGCAATGCAAATTCAATAATTACATGCCTACATTATAGCGAGCAATCTACCTTTTTCCTAAAGGATTCCAACAGCTTAGGGTGAAAACATGGGGGGAAGATCCGCCTGAGCAATCCCTAGCCCGATACGGTCCTGGATAACCAGGCTAGATCCTGTCGGAGGAGTGCAAAGACAGGGTAAGAATATGGTACAGTTCTTCCCAAAGACAAACAATTTTCTTGAGGTTCTCCTTCTCAATTTGCGGCTTCTTTTCCGCCTGAGACAATATAGATTGACTCCCCGTCCCCACCAACCCCAAAAGGTGACACAATGAATCTTCATCAACGTGGTACAGAACTCATCAGCCAACTGAAGGACCTCGTGTTAGAAGTTCTTCGGAATCATCCTGACGCTGGTGTTGGGGGCCAAGGTGTACCTCAACGAGAAATTGCTCGCCGAGCTGGGCTCCATAGCATAGGGGCTGTGGAGTTGGATCATACCTGTCAGGAAATGCTGAGATTACTTCACAAAGACGACAAAGTTGAGCCTGCGGAAGAAGCTGGTCAGCCTGAAGAGGAAGTTCGGTGGCGGCTTACGGAATCATCCCTTTAGGTGTTGGACCGTCACGCCTGTCAATAGTGAAACAAGGCACCTTGCACACATTGTTACATTGTCTGACGGTAGTTCAGGTAGGGTGACACGGTAAGTTGTTGAAAGCGGGTAGACTACAGAACCAGAGATTACTCAGAGGACGAAGTGTTTGTAGACCATACGGTGATCCCTCGTTTGAGGAATAGACAACACGCCGGATTCGTGAGAGACTTCAACTCAGGTTCATCCTCCTTTTGGGAAGGCTCACTTGGTCTAAAAGCCGAGTGGGCCTTTTCTTTTGAGTAATTATAATTTGGGTAGAGTAGAGCACTGGTGCTCACCTGGAGCTACTCTCGAACGCTTCGACGCACGCGTCTACCACGGACCATAGCAGTCAGCACTTCCCAGCGCCCCCTCATCAGTAGGGTCGAGGACTGGCGCGCCAACGGTAGGGGTCGGTGGCTCCTCCACCCCTTTCAGAGTGGGCCTCAATCCGACTCCCCTGGTCACGGTTCCAGTCCCCGCCACCTCAAACCCGGCGTGCTGATTTCCAGCACCGGGCTTTCCTGGATGCTTCACCTCAAGGGTTATGTGACCTCTCAGCCTGGAAGGACTTTCATGCCGACCCGTTGTACCGCACTCGGTAATCTCCATATAAGCCGAGTACCGTGTAGAGCCAAACCTTACTCCACCTCTTCCAGCCAAAACCTCGACGGTGGCGCACTCGCATCATGTGCCGCCGGACCTTCCGCTCCACCCAATCCTTCACGTAGGATAAACACCGACTCGCATGCCCAATCCGAAAGTCGTTCACCCAGCCCCGTACGATCGGATTGATCATCGCGATCATCCGTCCCACCGGCTGGGATTGTCCGCGTCGGAACACTGCCTTGAGCTTCCGCAGCAACGCGGTGCGCCGCTTCACCTTCGGTATGTACTGCGGGCGCCACACCCCACGCCGCGACCGCACACGCCGGAAGTCAAAGCCCAAGAACCCGAAGCTCCCTCCCTGACTCAGGTCCACGATCCGGCTCTTCGCCTCATTCACCTGAAGGTCTAATTGGGCCAACGCCTCCCGCAGCTTCCGCTCCGCGACCTGCGCCAGTCGGGCGTGGCGGCGATAGCCATCCACTAACACGACGAGATCATCCGCAAACCGGGCATACTCGAGATACGTATACTGGCCCTGCCGGGTTGTCTCCTTCAGCTGCTCCAGCATCTCATCCACTTCCGTGAGATAGAGGTTGGCCAGCAGCGGAGAGATCACGCCCCCTTGAGGCACCCCACGCGGGCCGGACGCCTTGACGATGAGTTTCACCAGCCGCAGGATCGCGGGATCCTGGATGCGTCGGGCCACCTTCGCCAGCAGCCGGTCATGCCGCACCGTGTCGAAGAAGGCCGCCAGATCCACATCAATCACTCGCGTCTTGTTCTGCACCATCGCCTGAGCCACCCGGCCAATCGCCTGGTGGGCTGTCCGTTTCGGTCGATACCCATACGACCCATCACGAAAATCCGCCTCAAAGATCGGTTCCAGCAGGAGCTTGAGCGCTCCCTGTACCACGCGGTCCCGAATCGCGGGTATCCCTAAGACGCGGACTCGCCCACCGCCTTTCGAAATCTCCACGGGCCGGTTCCGCATCGGTCGGTAGGTCTGCGTGACCAGTTCGTCCCGTAGTCGTGCAAGAAAGGGCTCCACCCCCGTGGCCTCGATGGCAACAAACGTCACCCCATCAATGCCGGGGGCCCCGTTGTTCTTCTTCGCCATCGCATAGGCCGCGCGGAGCGTCGCCTCTTTGCACACGTGGACGTATAGGCCCCACACCCGCCATCGCTTCTCAGCCTTCGCCTTGACGTAGAGCCGCTGTCGCAGGTCTTGCAGTGTTAATGGGGGCTTGTCAAGTTAACTGTGTAACTGAATTGTGGGCTAGATTGTTGGCACTCGATCTCCTAAGAGCATGGCGAATTGGTTGAGAGCCCGCTTCCAGTGCGGAATGGGCATCGTCCATTTCTTCGCAATCCGCTGCATCCCTAAATACAGCACCTTCAGAATTGATTCATCTGTCGGAAAGGCTCCCCGACTTTTCAGGACTTTGCGTAACGAAAAATTCACCGATTCGATCGCATTGGTGGTATAGATGGCTTTCCTGATTTCTGGGGGATAATCAAAAAAGATCGTGAGCCGACTCCAATGCCGTCGCCACGTCGCACTGATCGTCGGATATTTCGCATCCCACCTGGCGGCAAATGTCTCCAACGCGCTTTCCGCCTCCGACAACGTCGCGGCGCCATAGAGGGCTCGCAGATCCCGCGCCACGGCTCGTCGCTCTTTCCACACCACATACCGCAAGGATTGCCGTACCTTATGCACAATGCACAGTTGCACCTGGGTGTGTGGGAACACCGTCTCCAAGGCTTCTGGCAAGCCCCCCAGCCCATCGACGCAAGCCACAAAACAATCCCGGACCCCGCGCTGCTGGAGTTCGGTGAAGATCGACAGCCAGAACTTGGCCCCTTCGGTCTCACTGATCCAGAGCCCCAGGAGTTCTTTCTCGCCCTGTAGATTCACCCCTAAGGCCACATACACGGCTTTATTCTTAACGACGCCCTCCTGCCGAGACTTCACAAACAGACAATCGAAGTACAGAATCGGATACACAGCATCTAAGGGCCGACTCTGCCAGATGCGCACATCCTCCAACACCGCATCAGTGATGGCCGAAATGAGCGTGGGCGACACCTCCACGTCATAGAGTTCTTCCAGATGCCCTTGAATGTCGCGAGTCGTCAGCCCTCGGGCATACAACGCCAGGACCTTCTCATCAAACCCTTCCAAGCGCCGTTGGCGTTTGGGCACCAACAGCGGCTCAAAGCGGCCTTGACGATCACGGGGCACCTGGAGCGGGAGATCCCCGTGGGCCGTTTGCACCGTTTTCGACGTGCTCCCATTGCGGGCATTGCCGGATCCACGGCCCTCAGGGGCATGAGGGGCATAGCCCAAATGCTCGGTCAGTTCTGCCCGCAGGGCGCGTTCTACGAGCCGTTTCGTGAGACGCTTCACCAGCCCATGTGTGCCGAATATGTCTTCGGGTGACGCACACCCTTCCAATAGCTCATCTAACAGCACATCGGTTTTGCTTGGGGTCTTGGCTCTGGTCATCAGTCCTCCTTATTCAATGGATCCGTCATGATACCAGTTACACAGTTTATCTTACAGGCCCGCCCAGTTGGTCCAGTACGTGGCGCACGACCTTTAGCGGTTCCTCTACATCTTTTCGACACATCACGACGAGTCGAGTCGCCCCGAGGAACCACCCCTCGAGGCGCTCACAGAACCGGACGTGAACGTCTCCGCTCATCCGGCTCTTCTTATCTAGCCTGTCCATACACCAACCGCCAGTGAGCAAACAGATTGGGCTGCCGACACGCAATGCGTCGCAACCACTGATCGGCTCGCCGTTTGTGGCCTCGCAGCCGCTTGAACTTGCGAGTGGCCCACAGCACAAGTTTGCGATCGATGTGCCGGAGGGACCGGTACAACGCCGATTGGTAGAAGGCACTGTAATAGGTCACCCACCCGCGTATCTTCGCATTGAACATCCGCGCCAGATCGTCGAGCGCTTTATCGCTCCGCAGATGGAGCTGCCAGCTCCGCACGACCTGGCGGATCGCCTTCCCCGCCTTATTACTGATGGCCGGACTGAAGTTGATGAAGTATTTCCCCCACCGGTTCTTCGACCGCCGTGGGCGAAACGTGTAGCCCAAGAAGTCGAAGGCGGTGATTGGATACCCCAGACGCCGATCGGCATCTTTGCAGTATACAATCTGGGTCTTCTCCGAATGGAGTTCAAGCCCCCAATCCGCAAAGCGCCGCGCTAACGCCCCTTTCAGATGTTCGGCCTGTTTCCGGGTGCGACAGTGACACACCCCATCGTCGGCATACCGCTCAAACGGGATGTGCGGATAGTACCGCCTCATCCACGCATCGAAGACATAATGCAGAAACAGGTTCGCCAGCAACGGACTGACGACACCCCCTTGCGGCGTGCCTCGGGTCCGCTCCCGCACCGTCCCGTCCAACACTTGCTCCGGAGCTTTCAACCATCGCTCGATATAGAGCAGCACCCACGTAGCTTGGGTATGCCGACGCACCATGGCCAGCAGCCGGTCATGGTCGATGGTGTCGAAGAACCCTTTGATGTCAAGGTCCACCACCCAGTCATAGCGCCAACACCGCCTGCGCGCCTGCCCAATCGCTTGATGCGCTGATTTCCCCGGTCGGTAGCCATAGGAATCCGGGTGAAAGTGGGCTTCCACTTCCGGTTCCAGGGCCTGTTTGACCACTGTTTGCGCAATCCGGTCTGCCACGGTCGGGATCCCCAACGGACGGCTGCCGCCGCCTGCCTTGGGAATCTCCACCCGCTTGACCGGCAGGGGCCGATAACTCCCAGAGGCCATCCGGTTCCAGAGCTTATAGAGGTTGTTGTCCAACCTCTGCTCAAAGTCCGCCACCGTCTGGCCATCCACCCCAGCCCCACCCTGATTGGCTTTCACTCGTTTGTAGGCTTCCCACACCTGACGTTGGGTAATGGGAAATGGCTTGGCCTGAGTCACGAAAGTCCTCCCATCGCTGGTTGCTCTCTTCCCTCAAGCCCGATAAGGCAACCCCTTCGCTCCAGCTCCATTACAGAACCTTCTTCACTACTACGAGTTGCTCCGCCCCTGTACCCCGCCTCGGTACTCTCACGCTTGTGGGACCTCCACTTGCGTTTCTCCCTTCGCATCGGGGTGACAGGTTCCCACGTTCTCCACAAGAGCCTGGACCGCCTTCTCGCCGCCTTCATGCCGGACGCCATCTGGCCAGTAACCAGGTGCCCGCCAGATTCCTCCCGGAGTAACGATCCCCCCCCGGTTTTGACGTCATCCCTACGCTTTCGACACGTCCTCAGCGGTTCACTCACGTTCGACTCGACGGTCCATACCTGACAGGGTCTTGCCCTGCCTTTTCCCATTGCGCTCACCACCACCTCTCTTAAAGGCAGCAGCCATGGGTGGTTTGAAGCCTCCGCCTGTACAGCGACTTCGAGGGGCCTCCCCTCATCTCTTGTGCAGCATGGCTGCACAAAGGACTGACGTCCTTTTGTGCGCCTTCGTGGCGCACAGTCGTCTGCGTAGCGCACGAGATGCGCTTGCAGTTTGTCTTTGAGGTGCCGCCGTTGCCATGTCCGATCCAGAAGGTGCAAGGAGCAGTTAGCCAGCAGCGGGGAGATCACCCCACCTTGCGGGGTCCCCGTGCGGTTGGCTTTGCCGCCGCCTACGCTCTTCCGGGTGCCGTTCGCGTCGTCGCCGCTCACCGGGGCTTTGAGCCATTGCTTGATGAGGCGCAGGATGCCCCCATCCACAATGCGCTCCGCGACCACGGCCAGCAGTTTGGCCTGCGGGATACTGTCGAAGTAGTTCGACAGGTCGGCGTCGATGACTGGGGTGTAGCCGGCCCAGAGCGTCTTGGCAATGTCGTCCACCGCATCATGGGCCGATCGCTTGGGCCGGAATCCGTACGAATTCGTACAGAAGTCGGCTTCAAAGATCGGCTCGATGATGAGTTTCACGGCCATTTGCGTCACCCGGTCTCGGATCGTCGGGATCCCCAACGGACGGAAACTGCCGTCCGCTTTAAGTCTCATGACGCGTCGCACCGGTTGGGCTCGGTAGGTCTTGGCTTGCAGATCACGGGGCAATTCCCGCAGAAACGTGTCTACCCCGATTCCACTCTCTATGGCCTCGAAGCTGATCCCATCACTACCGGGGCTGCCTCGATTGGCTCGGACAAGCCGCCAGGCATGATTGAGGATATCCTCCTGGCTGATCTTGTCGTAGAGGGCGTACAAGCGATAGGCCGGTTCTTGCTTGGCCTTGGCATACAGCTTCCTCTGCAGCGTCCTGATCGTCTCCGGGGTGGTTAGCGCCATGGCAATCCCCTGATCCTCCGCTCTTCGGTTGCATGAACACAGCAGGGTTCCTTCCCTCGACCGGGGTTGTGTTGTCCCTCGGCCTCACGCGGTACGATGAACCCCTCCGACTCCCGTTCCGGGCCGCTGTGATTTCGTGGCCTTATACACAGTGGTCGGTGGCCTCCCCACCCCCAAAACAGGTCTCCAGCACTGGGCGATACGTCTTCCAGAACATGCCGTCCTTGCTACCCCGGGAGTCGAGGGATGCCACTTCCGTTATTCCAGCACCCTTCCACCGGCCTTCCCCTTCTGACCACAGGGTCGGCGTCTCCACTTCGTTTACGAGGCTACTCATCGGTTCACTTGCGTGACGGCCTGCTCTTTTGCTGTGTGGAAACTTACGACCCCGTGTGACCACGACGCCGCTTCCTCATACTACCAAGGTGTACGGACAATTCCTTGGACGGGACTTTAACCCGCTAGACATACTGCTGTTACTGCGAACGGTCAGGCCTGAGTAATTGCATTAAGTCACGGGTAGAGTAGAGCACTGGTGCATACATGGAGCTGCTCTCGAACGCTTCGACGCACGCGTCTACCACGGACCATAGCAGTCAGCACTTCCCAGCGCCCCCTCATCAGTAGGGTCGAGGACTGGCGCGCCAACGGTAGGGTTCGGTGGCTCCTCCACCCCTTTCGGAATGGGCCTCAGTCCGACTCCCCTGGTCACGGTTCCAGTCCCCGCCACCTCAAACCCGGCGTGCTGATTTCCAGCACCGGGCTTTCCTGGATGCTTCACCTCAAGGGTTATGTGACCTATCAGCCTGGAAGGACTTTCATGCCGACCCGTTGTACCGCACTCGGTAATCTCCATATAAGCCAAGTACCGTGTAGAGCCAAACCTTACTCCACCTCTTCCAGCCAAAACCTCGACGGTGGCGCACTCGCATCATGTGCCGCCGGACCTTCCGCTCCACCCAATCCTTCACGTAGGAGAAACACCGACTCGCATGCCCAATCCGGAAGTAGTTCACCCAGCCCCGTACGATCGGATTGATCATGGCGATCATCCGTCCCACCGGCTGGGATTGCCCGCGTCGGAACACTTCCTTGAGCTTCCGCAGCAACGCGGTGCGCCGCTTCACCTTCGGTATGTACTGCGGGCGCCACACTCCACGCCGCGACCGCACACGCCGAAAGTCAAAGCCCAGAAAGCCGAAGCTGCCTCCCTGACTCAGGTCCACGATTCGGCTCTTCTCCTCATTCACCTGAAGGTCTAATTGGGCCAACGCCTCTCGCAGCTTCCGCTCCGCAACCTGCGCCAGTTGTGCGTGGCGGCGATAGCCATCCACTAACACGACGAGGTCATCCGCAAACCGGACATACTCGAGATACGTATACTGGCCCTGCCGGGTTGTCTCCTTCAGCTGCTCCAGCCTCTCATCCACTTCCGTGAGATAGAGGTTGGCCAGCAGCGGGGAAATCACACCCCCTTGAGGCACCCCACGCGGGCCGGACGCCTTGACGATGAGTTTCACCAGCCGCAGGATCGCGGGATCCTGGATGCGTCGGGCCACCTTCGCCAGCAGCCGGTCATGCCGCACCGTGTCGAAGAAGGCCGCCAGATCCACATCAATCACTCGCGTCTTGTTCTGCACCATCGCCTGAGCCACCCGGCCAATCGCCTGGTGGGCTGTCCGTTTCGGTCGATACCCATACGACCCATCACGAAAATCCGCCTCAAAGATCGGTTCCAGCAGGAGCTTGAGCGCTCCCTGTACCACGCGGTCCCGAATCGCGGGTATCCCTAAGACGCGGACTCGTCCACCGCCTTTCGAAATCTCCACGTGCCGGTTCCGCATCGGTCGGTAGGTCTGCGTGACCAGTTCGTCCCGTAGTCGTGCAAGAAAGGGCTCCACCCCCGTGGCCTCGATGCCAGCAAACGTCACCCCATCAATGCCGGGGGCTCCGTTGTTTTTCTTGGCCATCGAATAGGCCGCGCGTAGCGTCGCCTCTTTGCACACGTGGACGTACAGGCCCCACACCCGCCATCGCTTCTCAGCCTTCGCCTTGACGTAGAGCCGCTGTCGCAGGTCTTGCAGTGTAATGGACGCCGTTGTCATCTCGTCCCTGCCTCCCATGTTGATCACAGCCTACAGCCAGTAGGGCTCCTTTGCTCCACAGGCATGACCCTGCTTCCTCGCTCCTACGAGCCCCTCCGCCACCCTCTCGTCTTCGGCTCACTTCCCAGAGAGCTGGTTATAGAGCCGATCTTCCTCCAGGGATTTCTCCCTGGGACGAGGAGGGCTTCTCCAGTTGCGTCGTCTGTCCTTGCTCCCGTGCTGTCGCTCTCACCCCGCCGGAGTGGCCAGGCGTCTCAGCCTTGGTTCGCCTGTCCATGCCGTCTTCGTCCTACGGACAGGGACTCGACCTCCGAGGTTTCATACTTTCGAGGCTACCTCTGCGTTCACTTGCGTTACGGCCCGGGAACTCGCTCACCATCCTCTACGATGGCTTTGTCGATGGGCTTCAGCGTCTCGGTTTCTCTCCACGCTGCCATCCAAGCTACAGGGCTCAGGCTCTTACCCTGGTGGGCTTGCTTCCCACTGAACAGTCTCGCCTTACCTGGACACACATCCGTGCGTATGGTTTTCCCATACACGGCTTTCCGATGTTCTTCTTCCAGCGGCATGCGTCTGTCATCAAGCAATAGCCAAATTCAGACTTGGCCTTCTGAGATAGTTTCCTCTGTAGTGTCCTGATCGTGCTCGGGGTGGTTAGCGCAATGGCAATCCCCTGATCCTCCACTCGTCGGAAACGTGAACAAAGTAGGGTCCCTTCCCTCGGGCCGGGTTGTGTTGTCCCAGGCTCTCCAACGGTACTATGAACCCCTCCGACTCCCACGACGGCCCGCAGCGATTTCGGTATCCCTTATACGCCTCAGTTGCTGGTTCTGCGCCAGCACCGTCGCGGGTCTCCCGTCCTGCACGGTGTCTCTTCCGCCACATGCCATCCCTGCTACCCCGGAAGATCCTGAGGGTGGGTGTTCGTTCTGCTCCCTCAAACGGCGGCCTTCCCCTTCTGACCACAGGGTCGGCATCTCCAATTCGTTTACGAGGCTACATCTAGGTTCGCTTGCGCTACGGCCTGCGGCTTTGCCCATGGGAAACTTCAACCCCTGATTACTCAGACGCTGCTTCCCGGTACTAGAAAGGTGTACGAACAACTCCTTTCGCGGGACTTCAACCCGCTAGACACACCGCCGATGACGGCATGCGGTCAAATCCTGGGTTGAGAGTTTCGCCGATTCAGCACTTCCGCCTGTTCTCCTTTCCACTTCTCTTCCCGCCTTCAGACGCGGCGGAGCCTCTGTATCGAATTGGCTGCTTTGGCGAGGCTGTTTGAGCAGAGCGAGTTCCCGAGCCATGTGATTCGGGACAAAGGTGGAGGCACCCGGAAGAGAATGGGGAGAACGTTCGCCAGCTGTGTTTCTATGGCGTCCTGGCGCCCAACGCGGCCCTGCGCTCCCAGATCGTGCCCGGCGAGGCCGGACCCGGCGACGGACCTCGCCGATGGAAACAGCGAGCTCTCCTCGGTCTCAACGCGGGCCCGCAAGAGCTGGGCACAATTACTCAAACGCGTCTTCGCCATCGACATTACCACCTGCCCACAGTGCGGCGGCCCTTTGACCATCCTCGCCGCCATTGAAGATCCCACCGTGATTGCCAAGATTCTCGCGCACCTGGGCTTGCCCACCCGCGCTCCACCACGAGCCCCGGCCCGGCTCGACCCGTTCCTACAAACGGCCTAAGCTCCCCCAGGATTCCGGTTCAGTGTCGGAGCCGACACTCCCCCTTTGCCCAGTTCCCCCACTCCCACACCACAATGGAACGACAGGCTGACCCGATCCTGGAAAAATGGGCCCTGCCGCACCATCTCGCCGTGGAACTCCCGCCTTTCAGACGGTAACGTCTGCAAATTGACCCCGCAACGGGGTCTTTGATACTTTCCGGTTTAGGCAAAAAGGCCTTTTAAAATTCCTATTCCCGATTACGTTTTGACTTGGCTAATTTTCGGGTTACTTCGGCTTGTTTCTGGCTATTGTCTATGGGGGTATGGAGATGACATTCGGTAATGCGATGCAGCTTTTGGCTGAAATGGGTTTCCGTACTGGTGATTTAATGCCTGGATTCAGTGTTGGGCTTAACCCGGCATGTTCAAGGCGAAGCCTAACAAAGGTATAGATCCATTACTATATTGTTATTAGACTAATTGCCCGGTGCGGGTAATTCCAGTTAATCTTTGTTTAGAGAAGCTTGTTTAGAGAAGTTCAGTTCCTCGCGACACGTTGAACCGGCTGGACGGACGGGCTTGGTCTAAAGGCTTTGTATTTGCAAGCTGATATAGGTATGGTGGCGAGCTATGATTCTGGAAAATGCTTTGGCTCAACCAAGCGCTCACCCAAACATTGGTGTGCCAGGAAAATTTTCAAATGCCTATTTTGAAATGCATATAGTACGCTATCAGTATTTTATCGGGCCCCAGCTCACGTCGCCCATGAGGTGAGCACGCGTTATAAAATTTTCCTACGCCTGTCAACAGCTTGCATCTCTTCTTCGCTCCCAACGGCGTTTTCCAGGATAATTTTCCGGTAAGTTTTTATCTCCTGAGTCCTCTATGCCTTCACATCAAACGGCTGCTTTACCTGTTATTAGTTTAAAGCCCAAATCCGATCGTCGAATTAAACATGGCCATTGCTGGGTCTACAGTAATGAGATCGATATTGAGCGAAGTGGCTTTAAATCGATGGCCGCAGGCCAGGTGGGAACATTGCTCAATGCCAACCAGGAAGTGTTGGGGAGCGCTTACTTCAATCCCCACACACTTCTGTGTGGCCGTTTGTTTAGTCGAAAAGCAGGCCAGGCGCTGGATTACCCGTTCATAGGCAAGCGACTGGAGTTGGCGTTGAAGTGGCGAGAATCCTGTTATAAAGAGCCTTTTTATCGGCTGGTGTATGGCGACGGGGATGCTCTGCCCGGCCTGGTTGTAGACCGATATGGCGATGTGTTGGTCATGCAGGTGACTACGGCTGGAATGATGGCGGTGCTCGATATCCTGGTGAGCGCACTGGTCGATGTGGTTGCTCCAGCGGGGATTTTGTTGCGCAATGAAAACGACAATGAACCGGAAGGCCTGGTATCGCGTACCGAAGTTGTTCACGGTGAAGTGCCAGAGTATGTCGATATTATCGAAAACGAGACGACTTTTAAGGTCCCGGTTATGGGTGGTCAAAAAACCGGTTGGTTTTACGATCATCGGGAGAGTCGCTCGCTGCTGGCCAGTTACGCTAGGGACAAACGTGTATTGGATGTCTACAGCTATCTGGGGGCTTGGGGTTTACAGGCGCTTCGTGGTGGAGCGGCATCGCTGTGCTGCGTTGACAGTTCCGGGCCCGCGCTAAGCCTGGCCAGCGAGTCCGCAGCGAAGGCGGGATTTGAAAAGCAATTTACGGCGCTAAAATCACCGGCAATCGACGCATTAAAAGCACTGCAGAAGCGCGGTGAAAAGTTTGATGTGGTTGTTCTCGATCCGCCGGCTTTTATCAAGCATCGCAAGGACCAGCGCAGCGGTGA